>NZ_JACJVJ010000005.1 GCF_014237875.1 Parasphingopyxis marina | reverse complement strand
CTATGCGCGAGAGTTATTTGTTTACATCGGAGAGTGTTTCGGAGGGTCATCCGGACAAGGTATCGGACCAGATATCGGATGCGGTGGTTGACCTGTTCCTGTCGAAGGATCCGGAGAGCCGTGTGGCGTGCGAGACGCTGACGACGACGCAGCGTGTGGTTCTGGCGGGCGAGATTCGCTGCAAGCCGGCTTACGATCTGGAAGCCTGGCCGGAGAATGACGGCTGGGCGCCGGGGGCGAAGGAAGAGATCGAGACGGTTGTCCGCAATGTCGTGAAGGATATCGGCTATGAGCAGGACGGCTTTCACTGGGAGACGCTGACCTTTGCCAACCATCTGCACGGCCAGTCGGCGCATATCGCGCAAGGCGTGGACGCGGGCGCGGACGGATCGAACAAGGACGAAGGCGCGGGCGACCAGGGCATCATGTTCGGCTTTGCCTGCAACGAGACGCCGGACCTGATGCCGGCAACGCTGGACTTCAGCCACAAGATCCTCGCGAAGATGGCCGAGGACCGCCATTCGGGCGCGGCGCCCTTCCTGGAGCCGGACAGCAAGAGCCAGGTGACCCTGCGGATCGAGAATGGCCAGCCGGTGGAATGTACCGCGATCGTGGTCTCGACCCAGCATGCGCCGGGCTATGATGCCGGCGACAAGGAGGCCGAGCTCAAGGATTACGTCAAGGGCGTGTGCGCCGCGATCATCCCGGCGAACCTGCTGACCGACGCCACCGCCTATCATATCAACCCGACGGGCAGCTTCGAGATTGGCGGGCCGGACGGCGATGCGGGGCTGACCGGCCGCAAGATCATCGTCGACACCTATGGCGGCGCGGCGCCCCATGGCGGCGGCGCGTTCTCGGGCAAGGACCCGACCAAGGTCGACCGTTCGGCGGCGTACATCACCCGCTACCTGGCGAAAAACATCGTTGCCGCGGGCCTCGCCACGCGCTGCACGATCCAGCTGGCCTATGCGATCGGCGTGTCCGAACCGCTGTCACTCTATGTCGACACGCACGGCACGGGCACGGTCGAGGACGAGGCCATCGAAAAGGCGATCATGGGCATCGGCAAGCTGGGCGGGCTCACCCCGCGCGGCATCCGCACCCATCTTGGGCTCAACAAGCCGATCTACCGCACCTCCGCCGCCTATGGCCATTTCGGCCGCAAGCCCGATGGCGACACCTTCCCATGGGAAAAGACCGACCTCGTCAGCGACCTTAAAACCGCGCT
>NZ_JACJVJ010000004.1 GCF_014237875.1 Parasphingopyxis marina | reverse complement strand
GCGCACAAGAAAGGGCGCCGGCCGTTGTTGGCGGGCGCCCTTTGGTTGGGTTTGGGGTGTAGCTAGTAGCGATAGGCGTCGGTCTTGAAGGGACCTTGCTGTTCGACCCCGATATAGGCGGCCTGCTCCTTGGTGAGCTCGGTGAGATGCACGCCGAGCTTGTCGAGATGGAGCTTCGCCACCTTCTCGTCGAGATGCTTGGGCAGCACGTAAACCTCATGCCCATAGGCGCCGTGATTGGTGAACAGTTCGATCTGGGCCAGCACCTGGTTGGTGAAGCTCGCCGACATCACGAAGCTGGGATGGCCGGTCGCATTGCCCAGGTTCAGGAGGCGGCCCTGCGAGAGCAGCAGCATGCGGTTGCCATCGGGGAAGGTGTACATGTCCACCTGCGGCTTGATCTCGACATGCTCCAGATTCTGCAGCGCACCGACTTGGATCTCGTTATCGAAATGGCCGATATTGCCGACGATCGCCATGTCCTTCATCGCTCGCATATGATCGATGGTGATGACGTCCTTGTTGCCGGTCGTCGTCACGAAGATATCGCCAATCGGCGCGGCTTCTTCCATCGTCATCACGCCAAAGCCGTCCATCGCCGCCTGCAGCGCGCAGATCGGATCGATCTCCGTCACGATCACCCGCGCACCCGCGCCGCGAAGGCTCGCCGCCGAACCCTTGCCGACATCGCCATAGCCCGCGACGACGGCAACCTTGCCCGCCATCATCACATCGGTGCCGCGGCGGATGCCATCGACCAGGCTCTCCTTGCAGCCATATTTATTGTCGAACTTCGACTTGGTGACGCTGTCGTTGACGTTGATCGCCGGGAAGGGAAGCTTGCCCTTGCGCGCCAGCTCGTAGAGCCGGTGAACGCCGGTGGTGGTCTCTTCCGATACTCCCTTGATCGCATCGCGCGTCTTGGTGAAGAAGCCCGGGCTCTCGGCAAGGCGCTTCTTCAGCACCTTCTGCATCTCTTCCTCTTCCTCGTTGGTCGGCGCGGGCATTTCCTCGCCATCCTCGATCCGCGCGCCCCAGATGATGTACATCGTCGCATCGCCCCCATCGTCGAGGATCATGTTGCAGGGCGCATCGCCCCACTGGAAGATGTGATCGACATATTCCCAATATTCCGCCAGCGTCTCGCCCTTCTTGGCGAACACCGGAACACCGGTCGCCGCGATCGCGGCAGCCGCATGGTCCTGCGTCGAATAGATGTTGCACGACGCCCAGCGCACTTCCGCCCCCAGCGCCGTCAACGTCTCGATCAAAGCCGCCGTCTGGATCGTCATGTGCAAACAGCCCGCAATCCGCGCGCCCGCAAGCGGCTTCTCCTCCCCATACTCCTCCCGCGTCGCCATCAATCCCGGCATCTCCGTCTCCGCAATGTCCAGCTCTCGCCGGCCATATTCCGCCAAGGAAAGATCCGTCACTATGTAATC
>NZ_JACJVJ010000003.1 GCF_014237875.1 Parasphingopyxis marina | reverse complement strand
TCTTGGGCTCAACAAGCCGATCTACCGCACCTCCGCCGCCTATGGCCATTTCGGCCGCAAGCCCGATGGCGACACCTTCCCATGGGAAAAGACCGACCTCGTCAGCGACCTTAAAACCGCGCTTTAGACTGCCATCCAGCCCCAGCGGCCGTCACAATTCGCTGGGGTTGAGCCTGTCGAAAGGCTGTCCTTTTCTTGCCGACACCGGAGATAAAGGCAGCCCTTCGACAAGCTCGGGGCAAACGGTTAGTGGGGCGGCCGTGACAGGTGATTCCAATCTTTACGCGCTGATCGCCAGCGCAGCGGCAGAAGCGGGCGACAAGCCGGCGCTCGTCGAAAGCGGCGCGGTGCGGCTGCGCTATGGCGAACTCGACGGCGAAGTCGGCCGCCGGGCCGCCGCGCTGACGGCGGCGGGCGCGCAGCCGGGCGACCGCATCCTCGTCCAGGTCGAAAAATCGGTCGAGAATGTGCTGCTCGATCTCGCAAGCCTGCGCGCAGGACTGGTCTATGTGCCGCTCAACACGGCTTATACGGCCGCCGAGCTCGGCTATTTCATCGGCGATGCCGAGCCCGCGGTGATCGTTTGCGATCCTGCGAAGGAACCCGCCATCGCGCCGCTAAGGGGCGACGCGGCGCTGCTGACGCTGGACGGCGATAGCGGGGGCAGCCTCCCCGATGTCGTTGCCGCCACGGGCGAAACCAGCGCCATCGTGCCGCGCGACACCGACGATCTCGCGGCGATCCTCTACACTTCGGGCACCACCGGCCGTTCCAAGGGCGCGATGCTCAGCCATGGCAATCTTTCGTCCAATGCGCTGGTGCTGCAGGACTATTGGCACTGGCAGCAAAGCGATGTGCTGATCCACGCGCTGCCCATCTATCATGTCCATGGGCTGTTCGTCGCGCTGCACCTGGCGCTGCTCGGCGGATCGACGATGCTTTTCCACAAGGGGTTCGACGCCGATGCCGTGCTGGCCGACATGGCACAGGGCACCGTGCTGATGGGCGTGCCGACCTTCTATGTCCGGCTCGCCGCCCATCCGGGCCTGACACGCGAGACGAGCGCGAATATGCGGCTTTTCATCAGCGGCTCGGCGCCGCTGCTCGAAGCGACCTTCGCCGAGTTCGCGGAAAAGACCGGGCAGCGCATCCTCGAGCGATACGGAATGACCGAAGCCGGGATGATCACCTCCAATCCCTATGACGGGGAGCGGATCGCGGGAACCGTCGGCTTCCCGCTGCCCGGCGTCGAGGCGCGCGTCACCGATGAGAGCGGCGCCGAAGTGCCGCGCGGCGAGCCCGGCGTGCTCGAAATCAAGGGGCCGAACCTCTTCAAGGGCTATTGGAAGAAGCCCGACAAGACGGCCGAGGATATGCGCGCCGACGGCTTTTTCGTCACCGGCGATATCTCGACGATGGACGCAGAGGGCCGCGTCGCGATCGTCGGGCGCGCGAAGGACCTGATCATCGCGGGCGGGCTCAACATCTATCCCAAGGAGATCGAACTCGCGATCGACGATGTGCCGGGCGTCGGCGAGAGCGCGGTCGTCGGTGTGCCGCATCCCGATCTTGGCGAGGGCGTCGTCGCTGTGGTGACGCGCACCGATCCCGCGCTGGACGAAACGGCGATCCTCGATGCCATCGCTGGCCAGCTCGCCCGCTTCAAACAGCCGCGCAAGATCGTCTTTGTCGACACCCTGCCCCGCAACGCCATGGGCAAGGTGCAAAAGGCGAAGCTGCGCGACGATTATGGCGATCTGTTCGCATGACCGAAGACCCCGCCACGATCCGCCGCCTCTACGGCCGCTCCAAGGGCCACAAGCTCCGCGCTTCGCAACAGGCGCTGCTCGATACCCTGCTCCCGAAGATCGCGCTGCCGGAAGACGGCCCGCTCAATGCCGAAACGCTGTTCGGCGATGCGCGGCCGCTGCATTTCGAGATCGGTTTCGGCTCCGGCGAACATCTGGCCGGCCAGGCCCAGGCGCATCCCGAAGCCGGCTTTATCGGCTGCGAGCATTTCGTGAACGGCGTGGTCGGCGCGCTGCTCCATGTCCGCGACAAGGGCCTGAAGAATATCCGCCTGCATATGGGCGATGCGCTCGATGCGCTCGAACGGCTGCCCGATGCCTCGCTGGAACGTGTCTATCTCCTCCACCCCGATCCCTGGCGCAAGGCGCGGCACGAGAAGCGCCGCATGGTCAATCACGGCCCGCTCGACATGATCGCGGCGAAGCTGAAGCCCGGCGGCGAATTCCGTCTGGGCACCGATCATCCGGTCTATTGCCGCTGGTCGATGATGGTCATGGGCCAGCGCGCGGATTTCGACTGGCTCGCCGAGCGCCCGTCCGATTTCCTCGTCCGCCCGGACGACTGGCCCGAGACCCGCTACGAGGCCAAGGCCCGCCGCAAGGGCCACGAAGTCTGGTATTTTCGCTATCGGCGGGTCTCTAGCCCCGCGCGCCGCTAGCTTGCGGGCGTCAGCCTGAACAGAACGCCGCGGCTCTCGTCGCGCTGGTCGCCCAGCGCCCAGATCGCCCCGTCGACCCCCGGCATGACCGCCCGGATACGCTGGCCGAGATCGTAACGGGCCGCTTCGCGCGCCGTATCTCCCTCGACATCGACCCGGACAATCCCGTCGGTCCGCAGGCCGGAGATCAGGATATCCCCCTCCCAATCGGCGAACATCGCGCCCGAATAGAACGCCATGTTGCCGGGCGCGAGAACCGGGGTCCAGCTGATCACCGGCGCACGGAATTCGGGGCGGGTATCGTGACCGGGGATCGGGCGGCCGTCATAATTGCCGCCGTTCGAAACGGTCGGCCAACCGTAATTGGCGCCCGCTTCGATCAGATTGAGTTCGTCACCGCCGGCCGGGCCGTGCTCGAGCTCCCACAGCCTGCCGTCGGGCGCAAAGGCGAGGCCGAGCGGATTGCGATGGCCATAGGACCATATCTGGGTGGTCACCCCGCCGCGACCGGCAAAGGGATTATCTTCGGGCGTGGTGCCGTCATCGTTGAGCCGCACCACGGTTCCGAGCGTGTTCGACAGGTCCTGCGCCGGATCCTGCTGCATTCGTTCGCCCGAGGAAATATAGAGCAGCCCGTCGGGCCCGAAGGCGATGCGATGGCCGAAATGCCCGGGACTGACGATGCGGGGCGACTGGCGCCAGATAATTTCGACATTTTCGAGTCGCGGTTCGCCATCGAGCAGGAGACGCCCGCGCGCTACGACGGCGCCGCGCAATTCGTCGCGCACCGGCTCGGCATAGCTGAAATAGACAAGGCCGTTTTCGGCATAGCCCGGATGGAGAACGACATCGCCGAGCCCACCCTGCCCGCCATAGGCGACCTGCGGAATGCCCGCGATCTCGAGCGGCTCGCCACCTTCGCTCCAGAGCAGCATGCGCCCGGCCTTCTCGGTCACCAGCAACCGGCCGTCGGGCAGCGGGGCCAGTGCCCAGGGTTCCGAAAACACCGCCACTTCCTCGACTTCGAACACGGTATCGGCATCCACAGTCTGGGCGGCGACCCCGTTCGGCCCGCTGCTGCAGGCAATCAGGGCGGTAATGGCGAGACTGGAAAATAGGCTGCGCATGTCGGGTATCCTCTGTTGAATATCGGTTTGGCGAGAACGCGTCGCGTATCCCTATGGTTTCACTTGCCGGATTTCAAACACGCTCCTATATAGCCCTTGCTTTCCTCTCCATCGCTGTTGGTGCAGAGGCTGGCCCGGACGCTCCGGGCCGGCGCGGAAGCGGCGTATTTATGCTATAGGGACAGGCATGGCGGACATTGCCGCATTGACGCAGCTGATCGAACCCGAAGTCGAAGCCCTCGGCTTCGCGCTCGTGCGCGTCAAGATGACCAGCGGCGAGGACGGCCCGATCCTGCAGGTGATGGCGGAGCGGGAAGACACGCGCCAGCTGGTGATCGAGGATTGCGCGGAGATATCGCGAGCGCTTTCAAAAATGCTCGACGAAACGGACCCGATCGACGGCGCCTACCGGCTGGAGGTTTCTTCGCCCGGAATCGATCGTCCGCTGACCCGGCTCAAGGATTTCGACGATTGGGCCGGCCATGACGCCCGCATCAACCTGATCGAGCCGGTGCTGGGCAAGAAGCATTTCAAATGCGTGCTCAAGGGCCGCGAAGGCGAGGCGATCCATGCCACGATTGCGGACAAGCCGGGCGCGAAAAAGATCGACGCCGAAGAGAATGACCATATTTTCGATTTCAAGAACATCCATTCGGCCAAGCTGGTCTTGACCGACAGGCTCATCAGGGAAACCGCGCCGCTTTCGACGGAAGGTGCGGAAACCATTACGGAAGAAGGATAGGACCATGGCTACAGCCATTTCCGCCAACAAGGCCGAACTGCTCGCCATCGCCGATGCGGTGGCACGCGAGAAGATCATCGACAAGGCGATCGTCATCGAGGCGATGGAGGACGCAATCCAGCGCGCCGCCCGTGCCCGTTATGGCGCCGAAAACGATATCCGCGCCAAGATCGACACCGAAACCGGCGATCTTCGGCTTTGGAGGGTGGTCGAGGTCGTCGAGGAGGTCGAAGATCACTTCAAGCAGGTCGACCTGAAACAGGCCGAAAAGCTGCAGGCCGGCGCGAGCGTTGGCGACTTCATCGTCGATCCGCTGCCGTCGATCGAGTTCGGTCGGATCGCCGCCCAGGCATCCAAGCAGGTGATCTTCCAGAAGGTCCGCGAAGCCGAGCGCGAGCGGCAATATGAGGAATTCAAGGATCGCGCCGGCGAGATCATCACCGGCGTCGTCAAGCGCGTCGAGTTCGGCCATATCGTCGTCGATCTCGGCCGCGCGGAAGGCGTTGTCCGCCGCGACGCACAGATCCCGCGCGAAATCGTCCGGGTCGGCGATCGCATCCGTTCGTTGATCCTGAAAGTCGTGCGCGAAAATCGCGGCCCGCAAATCTTCCTGTCGCGCGCCCATCCCGATTTCATGCGCAAGCTGTTCGCGCAGGAAGTTCCCGAAATCTACGACGGGATCATCGAGATCAAGGCCGCTGCCCGCGATCCGGGCAGCCGCGCCAAGATCGGCGTGATCAGCCATGACGGTTCGATCGATCCGGTCGGAGCGTGCGTCGGCATGAAAGGCAGCCGCGTCCAGGCGGTCGTCCAGGAAATGCATGGCGAGAAAATCGACATCATCCCTTGGTCCGAAGATCTCGCGACCTTCGTCGTCAATGCGCTGCAGCCGGCCCAGGTCGCCCGCGTCGTCATCGACGAGGAAGAGGAACGGATCGAGGTTGTGGTTCCCGACGACCAGCTGTCGCTCGCCATCGGCCGCCGCGGCCAGAATGTCCGCCTTGCCTCGCAGCTGACGGGCTCCGCGATCGACATCATGACCGAGGACGAAGCGAACGAGAAGCGCCAGAACGAATTCATGCAGCGCTCCGACATGTTCCAGACCGAACTCGACGTCGACGAAACGCTTTCGCAGCTGCTCGTCGCCGAAGGCTTTAGCGAGCTTGAGGAAGTCGCCTATGTCGATCCGTCGGAAATCGCCGTCATCGAGGGTCTTGACGAGGATATCGCGGGCGAGCTTCAGACGCGCGCCATCGAAGCGCTCGAAAAGCGCGAGGAAGCGGCCCGCGAACGGCGCCGCGAACTCGGCGTCGAGGATGCGCTGGTCGACATGCCGTATCTCACCGAGGCGATGCTGGTGACCCTGGGCGAAGCCGGCATCAAGACGCTCGACGATCTCGCCGATCTTGCAACCGACGAACTGATCGAAAAGCGGCGCGCCGAACCGCGCCGCCGCGATCAGGCCGCACCCGCCCGTCCGCAGCCCAAGGGCGGCGTACTCGGGATGTACGGGTTCAGCGAGGAACAGGGCAACGAGATCATCATGGCCGCGCGCGCCCACTGGTTCGAGGACGAAGACGAGCCGGCGCCCGCCGCCGAAGCCGCGAATTCCGAGGAGGACGCGGCTGCGGATGGCGACAAATGAGCAACTCGACGGCCTGAAGCCGACAAAGCGCCCCAGACATAGCAAGGCGCAGGAACCGGAAAGGAAATGCATCCTTTCCGGAGGCGTCGCTTCGCGCGATGCCCTGATCCGCCTTGCGCTCGCGCCGGACGGGCAGATACTGCCCGATGTGCGGGCGAAGGCGCCGGGGCGCGGGGCATGGATATCGCCGGACCGCGCGGCATTCGACGTCGCACTTGCCACGGGGAAGCTGAAAGGAGCGCTCGCGCGCGCATTCAAGACCGGTGAATTCACCGTCACGCCCGATCTCGGCGACAGGATCGAAGATGCGCTCAGGCGCAATGCGCTCGACCGGCTGGGGCTGGAAACGCGCGGCGGCGCCGTGCTCAGCGGATCGGAGAAGATTCGCGAAGCGGCCCGGGCGGGCAAGGTTTCGCTGCTGCTTCACGCCGCAGACGCGGCAGAAGACGGCCGCAGGAAGCTGGATCAGGCCTGGCGCGTCGGACGTGAGGCCGAAGGCAGCGATTTGCGGGGGTTGGCACTTCCGGCGGGGCGCACCATATTGTCGGAGGCGCTGGGCCGCGAAAATGTGGTGCATATCGCGGTTGTGGACGAACGGGCCGCAAAGCGTGTATCAGGCGCGATCTCGCGCTGGATGGAGTTTTCGGGACCGACAGGCAGGACCGATCCTTGCGGACGCGAACCGCAGGGCCGAAGCCGTAGTGAGATGAAAGACAAAGGGCAGTAATGAGCGACGACACGAAGAAAACACTGGGCACCCGTACACTCGGCGTGAAACGCACCGTCGAGGGCAAGGTGCAACAGCAGTTCAGCCATGGCCGCAAGAACACGGTCGTGGTGGAGCGCAAGAAGCGCCGTGTACTCACCAAACCCGGTGAAACCCCTGCCCCCGCGCCCGTGGAAGAGGAAGCCAAGGCACCGCCTCCGCCGCCACCGGCCGCGAAGGAAGCGCCCAAGCGCACGCCCAAGACAAGCGAGGCCGATGAAACGCTGAGCCGCAAGGAAAAGCAGGAAAAGCTTCTCCGCGAAGCCGAAGAGGCGCGCCTCGCCCAGCTCGAAGACGCGCGCCGCCGCGAAGACGAAGCGAAGAAGCAGGCGACCGAAGAAGAAGCCAAGCGCGCCGAAGACAATCGCAAGGCCGAGAAAACAGCCAGCAAGGCGGAAGAAGAGGCCGCCGAAGCCGTTTCCGAGGCGGAAGTCGAAGCGGAAGCGGTAGCGGAAGGCGAGGCCGATGCCTCTGGCGGCCCGGCGCTCGATCCGGACAAGCCCGCCCCGCGCAGCTTCACGCCCGTCGCCAAGCCCAAACGGCCCGACAAGAAGAAAGACGATGGCGGCCGTCCGTCCAAGCGCGACGACCGCAAGGAACGCTCCAAGCTTACCGTCAACCGCGCGCTGCGCGATGGCGAAGGCGGCGTCCGTTCGCGCTCGCTCGCCGCGCTCAAGCGCGCCCGCGAGAAGGAAAAGGAAAAACGCGCCCATGCCGATGACGGGCCGCAGGTCAAGAAAGCCCGCGACGTCGTCGTTCCCGAAGCGATCACCGTTGGCGAACTCGCCAAGCGGATGGATGAAAAGGGCGCGGATCTCGTCAAATCGCTGTTCAAGATGGGCATGGCGGTTACCGTCAACCAGACGGTCGATCAGGATACCGCCGAGCTGCTGGTCACCGAATTCGGCCACAATATCCAGCGCGTCTCCGAAAGCGATGTCGAGATCGGCATCGAGGGAGACGAGGACAAGGATGCGGACCTGAAGCCGCGTCCGCCGGTCGTCACGATCATGGGCCATGTCGATCACGGCAAGACGAGCCTGCTCGATGCGCTGCGCGGCACCGATGTCGTTGCCGGTGAAGCGGGTGGCATCACCCAGCATATCGGCGCCTATCAGGTGAAGACCAAGGAAGGGACCGAGATAACCTTCCTCGACACGCCCGGGCATGAAGCCTTTACGGCAATGCGCGCGCGCGGTGCCAATGTCACCGATATCGTCATCATCGTCGTGGCGGCGAATGACGGGATCATGCCGCAGACGATCGAGGCCATCAATCATACCAAGGCCGCCGGCGTGCCGATGATCATCGCGATCAACAAGATGGACGCCGAAGGCGCCGACGCAAAGAATGTGCGGGCCCGCCTGCTCGAGCATGAAGTGGTGGTCGAGGAAATGTCCGGGGACGTGCAGGATGTCGAGGTATCGGCGCTCAAGCGCACCGGCCTCGACGAGCTGATGGAGAAGATCACGCTCCAGGCGGAACTGCTCGAACTCAAGGCCAATCCCGACCGCGCCGCCGAAGGCACGGTTATCGAGGCGAAACTCGACAAGGGCCGCGGCCCGGTCGCGACGATCCTCGTCAGCCGCGGCACGCTCAAGACCGGCGACATCTTCGTCGTCGGCGCGGAAAGCGGCAAGGTGCGCGCGATGGTCAACGACAAGGGCGAGCAGGTGAAGGAAGCCGGCCCATCGGTTCCCGTCGAGGTGCTCGGCCTGTCCGGCGTGCCCGGCGCCGGCGATCCGCTGACGGTGGTGCCCGACGAGGCCCGCGCCCGCGAGGTCGCCGAATATCGCGCCGACGTGCTCCAGCGCGCCCGCACGACCCAGACGCCGACCAGCGTCGAGAACATGTTCTCGGCAATGGCGGAAGAGCAGGCGATCGAATTTCCCGTGGTCATCAAGGCCGATACCCAGGGTTCGGTCGAAGCGATTATCGGCAGCCTGGAAAATATCTCGACCGACGATATTCGCGTCCGCGTCCTCCATTCGGGCGTCGGCGGTATCACCGAAAGCGATGTGACCCTGGCGTCCGCGTCGAAGGTGCCGATCATCGGCTTCCACGTCCGCGCCAACGCCAAGGCGCGCGAAGTGGCCCAGCGCGACAATGTGAAGTTCAAATATTTCGACGTGATCTACGATCTTATCGACGAGATCAGGGGCGAGATGGCAGGCGAGCTCGGCCCCGAAAAGGTCGAGACCGTGGTCGGCCGCGCCGAGGTCAAGGAAGTCTTCCCGGCCGGCAAGAAGGACAAGGCGGCGGGCCTGCTCGTCACCGACGGCTTCATCAAAAAGGGCCTCCATACGCGCCTGATGCGGGACGACGTGATCGTCAGCGCGACGACCATCGCCTCGCTCCGTCGTTTCAAGGACGATGTCGACGAAGTCCGTTCGGGCCTCGAATGCGGCGTCCTGCTGGAGGATACCAACGACGTGAAGCCCGGCGATACGCTTGAAGTCTTCGAGGTCGAACTGCGCGAACGCACATTGTAGCTGTAACCAATTGCACCTATTCTCGATTCTCCACATCAAGGGAGAGTCGAGATGGGTGACAAAAAGGTTCCGGACAAAGGCTATGACAAGGGCGGCAAGCCCAGCGACAAGGGCGGTTACGACAAGAAACCCGTCGATAAGGGCGGCAAGAAATAGCCGGCGCCCGGCGGCGCAGGCCTGACCGGGGATACGCAAAGATACGCCGATGAAGACCGACGAGACCCAATCCGTCCGCCTGTTGCGCGTCGGCGAGCGTGTACGTCACGTCTTGTCGGAAATCCTGGCGCGCGGCGACGTGCATGACGAGGTGCTCGCCAGCCATATGGTCAGCGTCACCGAGGTTCGCATGTCGCCGGACCTGCGCCACGCTACCGTCTATGTGAAACCGCTTCTGGGCGGCGACGAGGCGGAAGTGCTGGCGGCGCTGAAGAAGAATGTCCGCTATCTGCGCGGCGAAGTCGCCAAGCGCGTGAACACCAAATATGCGGCCAACCTCAAATTCCTGCTCGACGAAAGCTTCGACGAAGGCGGCAAGATCGATACGCTGCTTCGCGATCCAAAGGTCGCGCAAGATCTGGATGAGGAAGCGGAATAGGCGGTCCGATGCCGTGCTGCGCGGTCAGCAATAAAATTCGTACCAGACGCTCTTTTCCGTCCGGTGCGCCTTACGCTCGTAGAGCCTGCGCGCCGCCTTGTTCTCCTTTTCGGTGACCAGCCAGAATTCCGCGATGCCGCGGCGCTTGCCCTCCGCACCGACGGCGTCGAGCAAAGCGGAGGCAACGCCCTGCCGCCGCCATGGCTTGGCGACGTCGATTTCCTCGACATAGATTTCGGCGGGTTTGTCTGGGAAGAAGAACATATAGGCGAGCGCCTTGCCGATCGCGCGACCATCGGCCTCGGCGACGATCAGGAACTGGTTGGGATTGGCGAGGCAGGCCGCGACGAAATCGGGCTTCACCTTGCCGTCGAACACGCCTTTGTCCGCCGCCTCGAGCAGCGCGGCATTGTCTGCCGTGATGAGATGATAGCCGATATCGCCCATCGCCCGTCCTCCGTCGCTTCAGCAGCCGTTCAGCCCGTTCGATCTATAGCGTATACAGGAGAAGACGTATGAAAAACGCACTCATCACATTTTCCATAGCCGGGTTTGCGCTGGGTTCCGCCCCCGCGCTCGCCGATCACCATGAAGGCGCCGAGCCCGAACAGGCGCGCATTCCCTTCGCCGACAGCCGCGGCATCCGCAACTGGCGGGCCGATGACGGCGAGGACGCGATTCTGATCGAAGGCCGGGGCGGCCAATGGTATCGCGCCGAATTCATGCGCCGCTGCATGGGCCTCAATTTCTCGAACGCGGTCGGTTTCGAAACGCGTGGTGCGGGCAGTTTCGACCGGTTCAGCGTCGTCCGCACGCGCGACGACCGCTGCCAGGTCCGCAGCCTGTACGAAATTCCCGATCCCGACGCCCCCGCCGAAACAGAGGCGGAACCCGAGACCGAACACGGCCACGATAGCCACTAGTTTCGGCCACAATCCGCAGCCATAGGCCATGCCCATGGCTGCGGATGTGACACGACTCGCAACGGCATTGCATGATGGCCCGGTAAGCCTCGTCCCCTTCGACGATCGCTACCGCGAAGGGCTGCGCGCGGCCTGCGCGGCGGATACGGAAATCTGGGAAATCTATCCCTTCTCCATGGCCGGCGAGCATTTCGATACCGCGCTCGAGCGCGTCCTCGCCTTTCATCGCACCGACAGCTGGGTGCCGATGATCGCTCTTGGCCGCGAGGACGAGGTTGTCGGCATGTCGAGCTATATCGGCCCCGACGGCACCCACGGCGTGGTCGAAATTGGCGGCACCTATATCGTGCCTGCGCTGCGCGGCACCGGCTATAACTACACCATGAAGCGGCTAATGATCGATCATGCGGTCACCTGCGGCTTCACTCGAATCGAATTCCGCGTCGATACCCGCAACAAGCGTTCGATGGCCGCTGTGCTGAAGCTCGGCGCGACCCATGAAGGCACGCTCCGCAAGAACCGTATCACCTGGACCGGCTATGTTCGCGATACCGCGGTTTTCGGTCTATTGGCGGACGAATGGACGAAGCACCTCTAAAACCCGCCCTGCACGGCTGGCTCGTGATCGACAAGCCGGTCGGCATCGGTTCTACGCCCTGCGTGGCGGCGGTAAAGCGCGCGCTGCGCGAGGGCCGCTATGCGAAGGCAAAGGTCGGCCATGGCGGGACGCTGGATCCGCTGGCGTCCGGCGTCCTTCCAATCGCCATCGGCGAGGCCACCAAACTGGCCGGGCGAATGCTCGACAGCGACAAGATCTACGCCTTCACGATTCGTTTCGGCGAGGAAACCGAAACGCTCGATGCAGAGGGGGACGTTACCGAGACTTCGGAGAACCGGCCGACGCTCGCGGAGATCGAGACGGCGCTGCCCAGCTTCACCGGCGCCATCGATCAGGTGCCACCCAAATATTCGGCGCTCAAGATCGACGGCAGGCCCGCTTATGCCCGCGCGCGCGCGGGCGAAGATGTGACCATCGAAACGCGGCAGGTGACAATCCACCACCTAGCCATCGAAAGCCCGCCGAAACCGGGGATCGGGCTCAACGAAATCACCCTGGCCGCGCATGTATCCAAGGGCACCTATATCCGATCGCTCGCGCGCGATATCGCGCGCGCGCTTGATACCCGCGGAACCGTCACCATGTTGCACCGTATCAAGGCCGGCCCCTTCACGCTGGAGGGCGCGATTTCGCTAGACAAACTTGCCGAAATCGCTAAGGAGCAGCGCCTTGAACAGGCACTCTTGCCATTGACGGCAGGGCTGGACGACATCCCGGCTCTCACCGTCGCTCCCGATCAGGCAAGGCAGCTCCAGCAGGGGCAGCGGGTGATCGGGGTTTCCGCCACTGCCGGGCTCTATCTAGCAACCGACCAGTCTGTTCCGGTTGCTCTCGTCGAATCCGACGGGATCGAGCTGAAGGTTGTGCGCGGCTTCAACCTCTGACGAGCTTCCGGATAGCCGGACGCTCGCGGAACAACTCCCGAGCTGCCCGTTCACGGGATTGCTCGCACGAAATTGAAAGGAATGACACGATGTCGATTACAGCCGAGCGCAAAACCGCGCTGATCAAGGAACATGCCCGCGAAGAGGGCGATACCGGTTCGCCGGAAGTTCAGGTCGCGATCCTCACCGAACGGATCGTCAACCTGACCGAGCATTTCAAAGGCCATCACAAAGACCATCATTCGCGCCGTGGGCTGCTGATGCTGGTCAACAAGCGCCGTACCCTTCTCGCCTATCTGCGAGGCAAGGATGAAGGCCGCTACCAGGACCTCATCAAAAAGCTCGGACTTCGCAAGTAACATAGGAAGCGGCTCCTTCACCGGAGCCGTTTTCGCATTTGGACTTCGTGCAATCCGGCGCGGGGCCATCGAAACGGAGCGCGAATGCTCCAACACCGAAGCGGGCCGGTTTTGCCCGCACCTAGGCCATCGGCCGCATAGGGCGGCCGGTTGGAAGAAAGAAGAAACGTAATGTTTGACGTTAAAAAAGTCGAAATCGAATGGGGCGGCGAAACGCTGAGCCTCGAAACGGGCCAGGTGGCCCGCCAGGCCGACGGCGCCGTCATGGCGCGCCTCGGCGATACGGTGGTGCTGTGCGCAGTGACCGCTGCCAAATCGGTGCGCGAGGGGCAGGACTTCTTCCCGCTGACCGTGCACTATCAGGAAAAATTCTCGGCCGCCGGACGTATTCCGGGCGGCTTCTTCAAGCGCGAAGGCCGCGCCACGGAAAAGGAAACGCTGACCAGCCGTCTGATCGACCGCCCGGTTCGCCCGCTTTTCCCGGAAGGCTTTTACAACGAGATCAACGTGATCTGTCAGGTGCTCAGCTATGACGGCGTGAACGAGCCCGACATCCTCGCCATGGTCGCAGCATCCGCTGCGCTGACCATTTCGGGCGTTCCCTTCATGGGCCCGATCGGCGGCGCGCGCGTCGGCTACAAGGACGGCGAATATCAGCTCAATCCCAGCCACGAAGAAGTGGCCGAGGGCGAGCTCGACCTCGTTGTCGCCGGCACCCACAACGCCGTGCTGATGGTCGAATCGGAAGCCAAGGAGCTTTCCGAAGACGTGATGCTCGGCGCCGTGATGTTCGCGCATGAGGAATCCAAGAAGGTCATCGATGCGATCATCGAACTCGCCGAACAGGCCGCCAAGGAGCCTTGGGAGCTCGCTTCCAACGACGGCAATGACGAGATCAAGGAAAAGCTTCGCGGGCTGGTCGGCGACGATATCGCCGCCGCATATAAGCTGACCGACAAATCGGCCCGTTCGGACGCGCTCAACGCCGCCCGCGACAAGGCGAAGGAAGCCTTTGCCGACGAAGACGGCCAGGTGCAGATGACCGCTGGCAAGATGGTCAAGAAGCTCGAGGCCGAAATCGTCCGCGGCGCGATCATCAAGGACGGCAGCCGTATCGACGGCCGCAAGCTGGACGAGGTCCGCCCGATCGAGGCAATGGTGCACTTCCTGCCTCGCACCCATGGTTCGGCGCTGTTCACCCGCGGCGAAACCCAGGCGATCGTTACCACGACGCTCGGCACGAAAGACGCCGAGCAGATGATCGACGGGCTCGACGGGCTCTCTTATTCGCCCTTCATGCTGCACTACAACTTCCCGCCCTATTCGGTCGGCGAAGTGGGCCGCTTCGGCTTCACCAGCCGCCGCGAGACCGGCCATGGCAAGCTCGCCTGGCGGGCGATCCATCCCGTGCTGCCGAGTGCGGAAGAGTTTCCGTATACGATCCGCCTGCTCTCCGACATCACCGAATCCAACGGATCCTCGTCGATGGCGACGGTCTGCGGTTCCAGCCTCGCGCTGATGGATGCCGGCGTGCCGATCAAGCGGCCGGTTTCCGGTATCGCGATGGGCCTGATCCTCGAAGGCGATGATTTCGCCGTGCTTTCGGACATCCTTGGCGACGAGGATCATCTCGGCGATATGGACTTCAAGGTCGCCGGGACGAGCGAGGGTATCACCTCGCTGCAGATGGACATCAAGATCGCCGGCATCACCGAGGAGATCATGAAGACCGCCCTGGCCCAGGCCAATGGCGGCCGTGCCCATATCCTCGGCGAAATGGCAAAAGCGCTCAGCTCGGTGAACACCGAGATGTCCGACTATGCCCCGCGCATCGAAACGATGGAAATTCCGAAGGACAAGATCCGCGACGTTATCGGCACAGGGGGCAAGGTCATCCGCGAAATCGTCGCGGAAACCGGCGCCAAGGTCGATATCGACGACGAGGGCATCATCAAGCTCAGCTCGTCCGACGTGAACGAGATCGAAGCCGCCAGGAACTGGATCATCGGCATCGTCGCCGAGCCCGAAGTCGGCACGATCTATGACGGAAAGGTCGTCAATATCGTCGATTTCGGCGCTTTCGTGAACTTCATGGGCCAGAAGGACGGCCTGGTTCATGTTTCCGAGATCAATAACGAGCGTGTCGAGAAGGTGACCGACGTCCTGTCCGAAGGCCAGGAAGTGAAGGTCAAGGTTCTCGAGATCGACGGTCGCGGCAAGGTCCGCCTGTCGATGCGTGTCGTCGACCAGGAAACCGGCGAAGAGCTGGAAGATACCCGTCCCCCGCGCGAACCGCGCGGTGGCGGCGGTGGCCGTGGTGGCGATCGCGGCGGACGCGGTGGCGGCGGAGGCGGCCGTGGCCGTGGCCCGCGGCGCGATCGCGGCGAATCCAAGGATGCGGGCGAAGCCGAAGGCGGCGAACTGCCCGAGTTCATCACCAAGGACTAGAAGCCTGCCGGAAATTGCGAAAAGGGGCGGCTTCGGTCGCCCCTTTTTTCGTTTCGGTTGCGGTGCTACGTTGTTTTTTCAAGACTCTGCTATGGGGGTGCAGCAGGGCCGTCATTGAACGGACCACGCCAATGCGCGAGATATTCGAGCGGATGCGCGCTGCTCAAGATCGACATGAGCTCTGGAAGGTTTTTGTCGACTATTTCCGTACTCACGGCGTACGCACGCTGTGCGCCATGCACATCCCGCCCCCCGGAGCGCCCGACGGCAACCGCCGTATCATCGATGCCTGCGGTTTTCTCGAACCCCTGATCCGGGCCTATATTTCCGATGGATTGTGGGAACGCGATCCGATCCGAAAACAGGTGCAAATCCACCCCGCACCCTTTTTTTGGTCGGAAATTGGCGAGTTGCGCAAACTGGACGACGGCGAACAGGCTTTTCTCGCCGAATTCGTCGCCCATGGCGCAGGCGAGGGCATCGCGATCCCGGTTTTCGGACCTCATGGCCGCAATGGCTATATCGGCGTCGCGCTCGAGCCCCATCGCTCGCATTTCAGCGATACCGTGCTCAGGGAATTTCAGGCTGTCGCCCAGATGGCGCATCAGCGCTTTTGCGAATTGCTGGAGCCCGAGCTGATCGAAACCGTATCGCTATCGCGGCGCGAAACCGAGATTTTGGAATGGGTTGCCCGCGGCAAGAGCAACACGGTGATCGGGGAAATTCTCGAAATATCGCCGAACACTGTCGATACGCATATACGGCGCATCTACACCAAGCTGGACGTTTCGGATCGCACGATGGCAGCGCTCAGGGGAATAGGATGCGGAATGATCCTTCCCTAGCGCCCAGGGAGTGAACAGACAGCCATGCAGGGGTTTTTCGAACGGATTCGCGCTGCGACAGACAGGCATGCCGTCTGGGATGCATTGGTCGGCTATTTCGACCGGCGAGGCTTTGACAAGATCTACGCCATCCACTTTCCGCCACCCGGCGCATCGGACGGCGAACACCGGATAGCGATCTCCTCTGGCTATCCCGAAGAACTCGTCCTCCGCTACTTATCGACCGACATGTGGGACAATGACGCCGTGCCCCGCTACGCGCGGAGCCACCCCAAGCCCTTTTTCTGGTTCGATGTTCAAAAGGAAATGTCCCTCACGGAAAAACAGAAAGGCGCGATCGCCGAATTCGCCGCGTTGGGGGTCCGCAACGGGCTGGCTATCCCGGTGTTCGGCCCGAATGGCCGCAATGGCTGTGTCAGCGTCGCGATCGCCGATGACGGTCGCCGGCTTACCGATCCGGAAATCGCCGAATTTCAGGCCGTCTCGCAAATGGCTCATCAGCGGTTTTGCGAATTGCTCGAAGATCGCGTGCAAGAGCCGATTACCCTGTCTCCGCGCGAGACCGAGATCCTGACCTGGGTCGCGCGGGGCAAGAGCAATAATGTGATCGGCGAAATCCTCGGCATATCGGCCAATACCGTCGATACGCATTTGCGGCGAATCTACGAAAAGCTTGAGGTTTCCGACCGGACAACCGCCGCGATCCGCGGCATCGGATGCGGAATAATCCGCCCTTAGCCGCGCAAAACAGCCGACAACAGGCAAATGCCCCCGGTCCATCGGGCCGTCACGTGCCTACGGGACATGCCCAATGTGTCCGAGCCATGTAATAAAGTTGCTATTCGGGTCGCAGGGCTCGGTCACGAAGTGGCCGGGCCCAACATTCGGGTCGCAGGGTCCGGTCACAACGTGGCCGGGCCCGTTGGCGACCCGATTTCGACAATTTGGAACTTAGGCGAAAGCTGGCGCGTTCGGACGTATGATGCCCGATCTATGCCATCGAGCACGCCGAACGCGGAATTCCGCGGAAAGGCTGACACATGGATAATCATGCTTATCAGACCGAGTCCGAACGCGACCCGGTGTCTTTCAACCGGTCCGAACGGGCGCGTCTGGCCGATGCCCGCGACGTCATCACCTATCTGCAGACCGTCAACAAGCTCCGCGACATTTATATCGACAGCAGCATGTTCCGGAATCCCGTCTGGGACACGTTCCTGACGCTATATGCGAAGGAACTCTCGGACGAAGAGATGGCGATCGACACGCTCGCCGCGAGCGCGCGAATCGCCGCCGACGATTGCAGGGACGTCGTCGACCGGCTGACCATTGCCGGCCTCGTTGAGCTCCAGGACCAGGGCGAAGATCGTCAGCTCGTCCTGCTGACCGATCAGGGCCGTCAACGTATGGACGCCTTTTTGCGCAGCGCTTCGCGCGGCCAGTAGCACCCCAAAGACCGTGATCGGTATCATCCGATACGGTTCAGACCCGGTTCAACCCTAAAGACTAGACTATCTCCGAA
This sequence comes from Parasphingopyxis marina, assembly GCF_014237875.1. Classification (GTDB taxonomy): domain Bacteria; phylum Pseudomonadota; class Alphaproteobacteria; order Sphingomonadales; family Sphingomonadaceae; genus Parasphingopyxis; species Parasphingopyxis marina. Next base: position 348,518 of record NZ_JACJVJ010000003.1, on the reverse strand, counting down.
CGTTAAGGCGTATATTGCGCCGGTTGGAGAATTTTCATGGCTATCGGAAGCACCGCCAGAATCGCCGCGCTGCTCGCCACTGCGGCAGGCCTTTCGGGCTGCACCATCTATGACGGTTACGGCACGGGCTACAATAGCGGATATTACGCCGACAGCGCCTATCCCGACGAGTGTTACGACAAGGACGGCTATCTTTATCCCGAATGCGAAGACGCGACCTATGTCGCCCGCAACGGATATGGCTACGGCCGCAGCTGGTATAATAATTACGGCCCCTATGGCTGGTATGACGGCTTCTACTATCCCGGCTATTCGGTCTATATTTTCGATCGCCAAGGGCATCGCCATCGCTGGTCCGACAATCACCGCCGCCATTGGGAAGGCCGGCGCCATGCGAGGCGCGATGGAAACCGAGACGGACGCCATTGGGACGGTCGGCGCGATCGCGACGGCCGGCACGGCGATGACACAACCGCCGGTCGTGACCGGGACAGAGACGGGCGCCGCGGCGACCGCAGGCGAGATGGCGAACGCCGCGCCGTAGCACCCGATACCAATCCACGAGGCGTGCGCGGTCAGATGCGTGGAGCCCGAGGCGCCTCGAATGGACGGGGCCGGTCGACCGGCAACAACGCCAATGCGGGCCGGCAGGCATCCCCTCCGGCGCCCACAGTGGCACCGCCGCCGCCCCCGGCCCCGGCTCGCACAAACCGGAATCGCCAAAATTCGCCGACGACCCGGCAGACGCAACGGGTGCGCCAGAACCCCTCGCGCAACGATCCGCAATAGCGCGACAGCCAAAGGCCCGCGAAAAGATAAAGATGAACGTAAACCGGTGATTCCGGTCACAGCCAATTCATCTCCATTCATCGATACTCGGCCACGTTCCATCGATGGAACGAGAAGGAGTACTACGATGTTTCACGACCCTAAAGCCTTTAATGCCGGCCAAACGGGGTATCGCATCGTCTATCGGGCGAACGAGACCAACCATTGCCCCGGCTGTGGCCGCACGCACTGGTTCGTCGGCCGCATGACGGCGGAATGCGCCTATTGCGCCACCGCCATCCCGCTCGAATCCGGGCTGACCCTCGGCGCAGGGCTGTTTCGCACGCGCGGCAAGACGGACGCTTTCGCGCCGCTCGCCGCCTGATTTCAGTCCTTCCAAATAAAAAGGGCTGTTAACCCGCGCGCGCTATAGGCGCGACATGGACCGAATGATCCTCATCGCCGGCGTCTCGATGATCGCCATCGCGCTGCTGAGCAGCGGCGGTGAGGAATCGGTCACCTCCAGCCCGACGAAAACCATCGACACGACATCTGCAGACGCACCCGACGAACGGGCGGGCAACGGCTCTGCCGAATTTTCGGCCCGCCGCGCACCGGACGGCCATTTCTACGCGGACGTCCGGATCAACGGCGCGACGAGCCGGATGATGATCGATACCGGAGCCAGCCAGGTGGTGTTGACGCGCAGCGATGCGCAGCGTGCAGGGATCCAGGCGCGGCCCGGTGAATTCACGGCCACCGCGCAAACCGCGGGCGGAGAGATCGCGCTGAAACCGGTGACCATCGACCGGCTGGCGCTCGGCCCAGTCGATAGCCGCAACGTGCCCGCGCTCGTCGCCGAGGCGGACCTGCCCGTATCCTTGCTCGGTCAGAGCTTTCTTGAACGGGTGGGCACGGTCGAGATTTCGGGCGACGAACTGCGGCTGCGCTAGCCCAATCTGAATTCCGTTTCCTAACTTCCGATCCAGCGACCGCTTTCCTGAAATTCCGGACGGACCTGCGAGTTTGGCAAAGACCGCTCAATCGGCCGACTTTGTGGAAGATTGTTGGGTTCGGCGGGAAGGCGAGAGCCCGAAGCTGCCGCCTCCCGGATCGCCGGAGCTGGCGGCAGGCGGTTGTCCGCCTCCTGCACCGCGGCCGCGATATCGGCGGCGGCGTTATCGGTTTCGCGCGGCTGCCAGGGGCGCGGCGCTGGTTCATGGCCGGTATAGCGGACGGTAAACGCCCCTGGCCCGCCGTCATTGCCGCGCAACCGGTGGAACAGATGCCGGCCGATCATGTTGGTCATCGTCAGCCGCCGCCCCCAATGGGGCCAGACTTCGAGCGTGTGATAGTGCGTTGCGAAACCGACCTCGCCGAACGCCCGCCCGTCGATCGCTTCGCGCGCATAGCGCCGCGCGCGTTCCCACACGGTTGCGACCGGGCGCCGCGCCAGCGCCCCGTCACAGGTGAAGGTGAACTGGCAGCCGCCGCCGGCACGCATGGCGCCCTGATAGACGACGCCGCAGACGCTGTTGGGATAGGCGGGATGGCGGATGCGATTGATCACGACCTGCGCCACGGCGCGCTGCCCGGCCTCGGGCTCGATCCCCGCTTCATAGTAAATCGCCTGCGTCATGCAGAGCAGCGCACGATCGCGATCCGCATCGCTGGCAAAGCGCAGCGCGATCCCCTGCGGCCGGGGGCCTTCATAGCCCTGCGCAGCGGCGAGATCGCTCTCGATCGCCGCGCGGATCACTGCCGTCTCTTCGGGCGTCAGCGTGACCGGCAGCGCTTCGGCGTCCCCGGCATCTGGCGCGTCCCAGGGCAAGGCTTCGGGCAGCGGTACGGTAAGCCCGTCGCCCGGAACCGCGAGGCTCGCGGCGGTGAGCGTCATCAACCCGACGACGGCGAGAAAGATGGCGGCGAGGACGGACAATGCGGGGCGGGAACGCGCGGCCGGCGTCTCTTCGGGCTCGTCGAGCCACAGCGGAGCGGATTCGTGGGACGGTTCCGCGCGCAACCGCACGGGATCGCTCCAACTCCCCTGCATCCAGCGGGGTAAACTGTCTTCGGCGTTCGCCATCGCTTGTTTATTTCCCGAACAGCGCAAGGCCCGTGGCTAGGCGGGATTCAGGGAAAAGTAACAATAATAGATGGTTAAATTGGTCCCACTAGCGCCGGAAAGATCCTTAATCGCGGCGCAGGAACGCTATTGCGCGCGGCGGATCGGCAGGTTGACGTTGCAGACGTCGACCGCGCCCGCTGGACGGATGAACCAGCCCGAGCGGTTGGCGCGCGCATCCACATAGCTGCGGAAGGTTTCGGTGTCGGTGCGCATCACCTCGAAATGCGGGCGTTCGGCTACGGGAAGCTCGCTGGCAAGGCGGATGCTGGCGATCGGCGTGCGTTCCTCCTCCGTCTCGTAGAAACCCAGCGGACCCGTACCACGCGGCAGGCTCGACAGATTTTCGATCCCTTCCACGATCCGCCCGGCCAGCGCGATATTGCGATCAAGATGGCGCGGCGCATGGCCGATCACCGTGTAAAGCTCCGCGCCCGTTCCCGTATCAGGATTGTCGCCCCTCCCGACGCCGACCATGCCATAGCAATGGACGAGCCAGGCGAGCGAGCCGGCCGTTTCCATCGGCGGGGCGGGATTTTCCCCGATCCGCGTTCCCCGCCCAACCGGCCAGCCGTTCACATAGCCGCTGTTGAACGCATAGCCACCGGAGGTAACGGGCGCGAAGTCCCAGTCTTCCCCGGCATCGCGTTCATATTCTGCTGGAGGCGCTGCCTCGATCCCCTCGGGCAGCGCTTTTTCCTCGGTCGGATCGCCCCATTGCACGACATAATTGTCCTGCACGCGGACCACCGCGATGCCATCGAACCAATGCGCCCGCGCCAGCCGCCGGATATTCTCGACATGGACGGGCGCGAAATCGGGCGCGAGCTCGATGAACACCTGCTCGCCGCCGCCCAAGGTCATCACCAGCAGATTGTCAGGCGCTATCGGCCGCCAGTCGGATTGGGTCGTGGCCTCGACGATCTCATAGGGCGATTGCGGGAGCGCGGGCGCAGCGACTAGGGCCAGCGGCGCACTCAGGAATGCGGCGGTCTTTTTCATGCCCCGCTTTGTGCCATGATCCCCGCTCTTGCGCCAGCGCCGCGTCCGCTCTAGGGCCAGTCGCTCGCCCGAACCGGGCATGCGGAGCGGTGGCCGAGTGGTCGAAGGCGCACGCCTGGAAAGTGTGTATAGGGCAACCCCCTATCGTGGGTTCGAATCCCACCCGCTCCGCCAGCCACCCCCAGCACTAGTCTCTAATCGCCTGGGGTTTCCAGCACGCCGCGGAACAGGCCGATCTCAGCAGCCTAATCCCTATCGGCGACATCATACGCGCGGTCTCTCGAGCGATATTGGCCGGGCTTTGTGCGCCGCGTCTCTACCTGTACCTGCATCGGTTGGGTTTCCCTGTTCGCCGGGAAAGAACAGGGAAAAACCTTCATTTGAGGCCTAAAACAGGCCCATCTGACCCAATTCTCGATCTCATATCGAAAGAGCTGGCCAATTTCCGGCATTTGCAGGCTCGAAACACCATTTCCCTGTTATTCGACGGAACAGGGTATTTATTGGCCGTATCAGGGACCTCAATCGCCGATAACAGGCCTGCTAATCGCCGGAACAGGGCGTGTTTGCCGGATCCCAGACAAGCGCTTTTCGCTGCTCGCCCCAGGCCAGCGGTATAATCATATGGCGCAGTGTCTCAAGATTGAGCGTCGGAGGCTGCAGGCCTCGCATGATGTCTCGCTGGATGTCGGGCGAGAGAAATGCCAGCCGAAGGATGGCGCAATCATAGGGCGATTTTGGCGCGGCCTGAATTACTGGCATACCACGCTCGCAATCGAGCATGGCATGGGCCTTTCGCAATGCCGCGATGAGGACCGGATCGGGCCGGGCGGTTCTCTTGCCGCTTGCCAAGACAAGCCTCCGTCCACCACGCAGCGGAAGCGCGACCGGTAGATGGGTCGTCGCCGTCGAACCGGCATGAGCCAGCATCCGCTCGTCATCGGCGAGGCGAGCCGTGAGATCGGCCGGCCTGATGCCGGCGAGTTCGATCAACAGGCCATCATCGGCAAGCCGAACCGAACGGACAGGATGAAATGGCTTTTTCTCGGATGGCGTCCATCGCCCGATCGCCTCGGTGATTACGCGCTCGATCGCAGGCGCGGGAAGGCGGCGAATGCCGTCATCATCGGACCGAGCGCCCTGCTGGAGGGACGCAGACACATAATAGCGATATGCCCGTCCCGACTTGCCGCGCGAGAAAGTCGGACTCATGGGCTCGCCGGCGGCGTCGAACAGTTTTCCGGTCAGCGGCGCCTTGGCGATGCGGCGATCGGAAGCACCGCGATGCCTTCGCGCATTGGCATCGAGTCTGTGTTGCACCCGATCGAATATGTCGGGATCGACGATTGCTATGTGTTCGCCGTCGAACGCTTTGCCCTTGTGCACGATCTGGCCGAGATAGATGCGATTGCGCAGCAGGTGGAACAGCGCGCCGCGGCTGAAAGTCGCGCCGCCCACCGTCTTTCCCTTGGCAGTCTGCCAACGTTTCGATTGGATAACCTGTTCGGCCAGTTCGCGCTGGAGCGCATGGACCGAGCCCAGCTCGAGATAGCGGGCAAAGATGTGCCGCACCGTTCCGGCTTCGGCCTGGTTGACCTGTAGCGTCCGCGTGCCCGCTTCGGGAAGATCGTAACCGAGCGGGAGGTTACCTCCCATCCACATGCCCTTGGCCTTGGAGGCTGCGATCTTGTCGCGAATGCGCTCTCCCGTCACTTCGCGCTCGAACTGCGCGAAAGACAGCAGGACGTTGAGCATCAGCCGGCCCATCGAGTTCGTGGTGTTGAACGACTGGGTTACCGATACGAAACTGCAGTCGGCCTTCTCGAAGATCTCGACAATCCGGGCAAAGTCCGCGAGCGAGCGGGTCAGGCGGTCGATCTTATACACGACGACTATGTCGACGCGTCCAGCGCCGATGTCGGCAAGCAGCTTCTGCAGCCCGGGGCGTTCCATCGTTCCGCCGGAATAGCCGCCATCGTCATAGTGTGTCGGCGTCAGCGTCCAGCCTTCGCTGGCCTGGCTGAGGACATAGGCCTCGCTCGCTTCACGCTGCGCATCGAGGCTGTTGAACGACTGGTCGAGACCTTCCTCTGAGCTCTTGCGCGTATAGATCGCGCAGCGGAGCGTTTTACCACTCATGGCTGATCCCGCAGCCCAAAAAACCGCGGACCGTTCCAGCGTGTCCCGGCAATGGCGGTGGCTGCTGCCGAGAGGCTGGAATAGAGATCCTCCTCCCACCGGAATCCATCCTCCTCGACCGTGACGGTGACCGCGCGGCCCTTCCAGTTGCGCGTGAGGGTGGCGCCGATGCCCAAATGCCGGCCTTCAGGCACGACGGGGCCGGATCGCTCCAGCGCCTTGCGGGTATCGGCATCGAGCCCACCATGGACCTCGGCCTGCACGCGCCAGGCAAGCAGCATGCGCATGATCGGTTCGGAGCGAAGTGATGGAGGGGCGCCGTAGCGCCGCCTCCACTTCTCGCGAAGCTCGTCGAGATCCATACTCTCGATGCCGGCGACGACCTTGTCGATATCGTCGCTCATGCCTTTTTCTCCGCCCGGTAGCGGCGGACGCCATCGACTTTTTCCGACGTGATGCTCAGTCCGCGCTTCTTGAGCGCGCCGGCCATGGCGCCGCGCACCGAATGCTGCTGCCAGTCGGTGGCCTTCATCATCTCGGCGATGGTAGCGCCGTTCTTGCGGGTGAGCAGCTTCTCCAGCCGATCAAGCTTGCTCGGGCCTGCGGAAGCTTTGGTCGTATCGGTCATGTTTGTTCTCCGGTTTAGCGCGGGGGCCGGGAATGGCCGCCGCTACCGGCGCGAGCCCGGCTTGCCGGGCGTGGCACCAGCAATGCTCGGAATGGGCCAGTAGTCCAGTCCTCCTCCGCCCCTTTCTGCATTCACAGAGAGGGGGGGCAACGGACTCCAAAAGAACAAACGATCATGCTATGTTCATTCTATGATCTCAACCGAATCGAAGGCAGAGAAGTCCGCCCATCATCCGCTCGAAATCAGCTACAAGCCGATCGAGAGCCTGACTCCCGACCCTCGCAATGCACGAACGCATCCCAAGCGGCAGATTGCCCAGATCGTCGCCTCGATCCGCGAGTTCGGGTTCACCAATCCGATCCTCGCCGATCCGGACGGAAATTTGATCGCCGGACATGGACGCCTGCGAGCGGCGAAGGAACTCGGGCTTGGCGAAGTCCCGGTCATCGAACTTGCCGGACTGTCGGGGGCGCAGAAGAAGGCGCTGCGCCTCGCGGACAACAAGATCGCGCTCAATGCCGGATGGGATGTCGAGATCCTAAAGCTCGAACTGGCCGATCTCTCGCTGCCCGATGTCGATATCGACCTCTCGCTAACCGGGTTCAGTTCGGGCGAGATCGACGTGGTGCTGGCCGACAGTCCCGATCCGGATGACGAGGTGATTCCGGCCGTACCCGAGAACCCGCGGATCCGACCCGGCGACATCTGGGAACTTGGCGAGCACCGTGTCGGCTGCGGCGATGGCCGTGACGTTGCGTTCCTGCGCCGGCTGGTCGGCCATCATGCGATCGACTGCGCTTTTCTCGATCCGCCCTATAACGTGAAGATCAATGGTCATGCCAACGCAAAGGGTCGGCATCGCGAGTTCGCGATGGCCTCGGGCGAGATGGCGACCGAAGAGTTCCGTACTTTCCTCACCGATACGCTGGGCGCCTGCGCGAAAGTCTCGCGCGACGGCGCGGTGCACTTCGTCTGCATGGACTGGCGGCACATGGACGATGTCACGGCATCGATCGCCGATGTCTATTCGGAGCTGCTCAACGTCTGCGTGTGGAACAAGAGCAATGCCGGCATGGGTTCGCTCTATCGATCGAAACACGAGATGGTGTTCGTCTATCGCGTCGGCGATGCGCCGCACACCAACACGGTCGAGCTTGGCAGGCACGGTCGCAACCGCACCAATGTCTGGGACTATGCTTCGGTCAATTCGATGAAGGGGAGCCGCCGCGAGGATCTCAAGCTGCATCCGACGGTGAAGCCCGTCGCGATGGTTGCCGATGCCATCTGCGACGTTACCCGCCAGGGAGAACGGGTGCTCGATATCTTTCTTGGCTCCGGCACCAGCCTAATTGCTGCCGAGCGGGTCGGACGGCGTTTCCGGGGCCTCGATATAGATCCGACCTATGTCGATCTTGCCATGGCACGTTGGAGCGACATCACCGGCAAGGAACCGGTGCTGGTGCACCGCGACGATAGTGAAGCCGCGGCGTGAGCGGGGATACGCGATTCAAGCCAGGGCAGTCGGGCAATCCCAAAGGAAGGCCCAGGCAGCGTCGACCCAATGTATCGGCATTCGACATCATCTTCGATCGCACGCTGACGGTCACCCAGAATGGCAAGCAGCGCGAACTGACTGTCGACGAGGCGCTGCAACTGCAGACCTACCAGGCGGCGCTCAAGGGCAGCCGCATGGCGATCCGGAAGGTGCTCAAGATGATTGAGAAGCGCGAGGCAGCTCTGGCAAAAACCAACAAAGTCGTTTCGCCACCCGTCAGCATGGAGCGTCATCATTCTGCCGACAATGCGAACCAGGCAATGCGGCTTCTCGGCATTGCGGACGACGATCCCGACTTCGGAGGGCATCGAATGAAGGTCCACGCTTGGGCGACGCAGGCGGCGCTGAGCCGTCCGGGACGAAGAAAGTTCGCTCAACGGCAAGTCGACAACATCAAGTTCTTCACGTTCGATGCCGATACGCTGCGCTGGCCGCGCGGGAGGGTTGAATGAGTGCTGACGATCCGGTTGGCTACGGCCATCCTCCGGCCACGACGAGGTTCAGGAAGGGTCAGTCCGGCAATCCGAAGGGGCGGCCGAAGAACCGACACCGCGAGATACCGTACAATGGCGTCCTCGGGCAGATGGTCACCGTGCGCGAGGACGGTCGCGAACGTCGCGTCACCGCGGCCGAGGCATTTCTTCTCCAGTTGACCCAAAAGGGGCTCGCAGGCGACAGTGCTGCGGCCCGCTCGTCGCTTGAGGCGATCGAAGCGGCGCGCGCGAAAAGAGGCGATAACGAAAAGCCCCTGAAGATCGTCGTCTCATCCATCAGTTCTGGCGCTGACGCCATCATCGGCACGCTCGGTCTCGCGGTGAAGAAATTTCCGACCGACGAGAAGCGTGTGCGATGGGAACTTAACCCGTGGATCGTCGAGGCTGCGCTCGCTCGGTTTGGGGACCGGCGGCTCGCGCTCAAGGAGCAGCGCGAAGTATGGTCTGCGACGCGTACGCCAAATAAAGTAGCGTGGCCGGAATGGTGGGAGTTCTTCGGCTAGGGCAGCTTTGCGCCCTCATTTCGGCCGTTCGGGTGATCGATGAATGCTGCCAACATCTGCCTTTTCTCATGCTGAAACAGTTATCTTCGTCGCGGAGCCTGTCCATTGTACGTTCTGCGTTGTGATGCATCTCGTTTGGTCTATCCTGACTAGATAGCCAATTGCCTTGAATTTTCTCCGAGCCGGCGTATTGTTCCCTATATGTTCTCCAATCCGGTAAGTGCCGATGCCGAGCGATGAAAGGGAACATCTCGTCGTGAAATTCTTGATCTTCATTAAGTGCCGCCAAACCGTTAGGCAGGGCCAATGCGGATCTTTCACGCCTTCGATCTCACCCTGTCGAGTAAAATCACGCAGGTTTGTGCCAAGGTCCATCCGCCAGAGTGTGCGCGATGAACCTTGGACCGGACAAGGCGCATATTTTTCGGATCCTGCATCGCGACAATCTGCCTTGGATCCTACACAACGGAATTCATTGCCGAAGCAGCCAGCTCGTCGATCCGAACTATGTCGACATCGGCAATCCGGAACTGATCGATCGGCGCAGTGGAAAGGCAGTTCCGGTCGAGCCAGGCGGGACGCTCAGCGACTACGTGCCGTTTTATTTCACGCCGCGCTCACCGATGTTGCTCAACATCAAGACCGGGTACGGCGGCATTCGGCAGCGCGCCAACGACGAGATTCTGATTCTTGTCAGCAGCCTTTACAAGGTCAGAGATTATCCACTGCCGTTTCTTTTCACCGACCGCCATGCTTATGTGCAGACAGCGATCTTCCACAACGATCTTGCGCAATTGCCGGTGATCGATTGGGAAATCCTGTGTAGAAGCGACTTCAAGAGGGACAATAACGATTTGGGTAAGTTTGAACGCTATCAGGCTGAGGCGCTTGTGCAGCAGCATGTGCCGATCGCCGCGCTGTTCGGCATCGCCTGTTCGAGCGAGGCCGCGGCCGGTCGGGTGCGCGCCCAACTCGCGGCGGCCGAGGTAGCACTGGACGTAGCGGTCATGCCCGGGTGGTATTTCTGATGATTACATATACGCAAGGCAATCTTCTCGAGGCCGATGCGGAAGCATTGGTGAACACGGTCAACACCGTCGGCGTCATGGGCAAGGGCATTGCGCTCATGTTTAAGGAGAATTTCCCCGCCAATTTCAACGCCTATGCGGCAGCTTGTAAGGCCCACGAGGTCGAGGTTGGCCATATGTTCGTAACTGAACGACGCGAACTCATGGGGCCGAAGTGGATCATCAATTTTCCGACCAAAAAGCACTGGCGTCATCCTTCCAAGTTGACCTGGATCGACGAAGGGCTGCTCGACCTAAAACGCGTTATCGTTGAGCATGAGATTCGCTCCATTGCGCTGCCTCCTTTGGGTAGCGGAAATGGCGGGCTTGAATGGCCAATCGTCCGCGATCGGATCGAACATGCATTGCACGATCTCGAAGACGTGCGCGTGATCGTTTACGAACCTACCGCAACCTATCAAAATGTCGCTAAGCGCACCGGTGTCGAGAAACTTACACCGGCACGAGCGCTCGTCGCCGAACTCGTGCGACGCTATGCGGTCCTCGGCTTTGAATGCTCGTTTCTCGAAATCCAGAAACTAACTTACTTCGCTGAGCGCAGCATTGAGCATTGCCAACTCGACAACCCTCTCGATCTGCGGTTCGAAGCCAACCGCTTCGGTCCCTTCGCTGCGCGGCTGACCCACCTTCTTAATGCGCTGGACGGCAGCTACCTGCGTAGCGACAAACGCATAGGGGATGCAGGACCGATGGACGTTGTCGATTTCGTAGATGCTAAGCGCGACCGCGTCGCCGCTTATCTGGGCTCGGAAGCGAAGGATTATCTTCCTGCTCTGGAGTCTACTAGCGAGCTCATCGACGGGTTCGAGACTCCGCTTGGTATGGAACTCCTGTCCACTGTCGATTGGCTGATCGCGCATGGCGCAGAAGCGAGCATCGAAGGCATCAAGAAGGGTTTGCGGGACTGGCGTGGCGGCAGAGACGCAGGGCAGCGTAAGCTACAGCTGTTCAATGATCGCATGATCTACATCGCCTTGGAGCGCTTGGCCTCGTGGCACGAGACAAGCGCCGTTCGAGCAGGCAACGCCTAGCGTGAGTTGGAGCCCTGCATGGCGCAAACCCAGATAGAATGGACTGACGCAACCTGGAACCCTGTGGCCGGTTGCACGATCATGTCGGCCGGCTGCACTCATTGCTACGCGATGGAAATGGCACGCCGCCTTGAAGCGATGGGCGTCTCCAAATACGCAGGCCTCACGCGCAAGAGCGGGAACCGAACCGTGTGGAACAGCGTCGTGCGCGAGGACCGAAGCGCGCTTGCCATACCGCGCCGCTGGCGCAAGCCCCGCAAGATTTTCGTCAATTCGATGAGCGATCTTTTCCACCAGCAGGTGAACGAAGCGTTCATTCGTGAAGTATGGCAGGTGATGCGCGATACTCCACATCACCACTATCAGATCCTCACGAAGCGTCCCGATCGTATGGCATTGTTTCTCAAGTCGCGCGGCGAGGACATTTTGCCGAACGTCTGGCTTGGGACAAGCGTCGAAGACGTCGACGTCGTACGCCGTATCGACGCTTTGCGAGAAGTTGCCGCAGCAGTTCGTTTTATTTCTTTTGAACCGCTGATCGGATCTGTGGGCCCGGTAAATCTCGACGGTATCGACTGGGCTATCGTCGGTGGCGAAAGTGGTCGGTGGGCACGTCCGATCAAGGAAGCGTGGATTGACGAGATACACCGTCAATGCAGAGCATCAGGAACGGCATTTTTCTTCAAGCAGTGGGGCACTTGGGGGGAAGACAATAAGCGTCGCTCCAAAAAGGCGAACGGGCGCAAATACCGCGGGAAAACTTGGGACGACATGCCGAAAGTTCAACCAAGTGTATGAACCCCTCGTATCTTAAGCTACGAAGGTCTATCTGCTAACACTGGCGGCCTCGCTCTATTGTCCAATTATATCCAGGAACGTTTGGCGAGTATTTCTAGCGGAATTGTCTGACGAGGATGCATGGCAAGAAAGCACTATGGTTGGGAGCTCGGCGCGACACCCCCGGTGTTGGGGGCGCACAGCTTGGCCAAGCATCACGTGTTCGAACGCTACACCGAGCGATACATCGAAATCCTTTCGCCGACGCTAGCAAAGCGCGAATTGAACCTGACGATCGTGGACGGTTTTTGCGGTGGCGGCCTCTACAGTTTCGAAGATCGCATGGTTCCGGGATCACCTATCCTGCTCGTGCGCGCCGTACGAGCAGCCGAAGCCAAGCTGGCGATGGCGCGCAAGCACGGCTTCACTGTGCACGCCGACTATTTCTTCATCGATCGAAAGCGGGCGCACATCGAATTTCTTCGCGATCAGCTTGCCCAATCAGAGTTCGCCGATGAAATCGAGCGCTCTATCCACCTTGCGACTGACGCCTTCGAAAATCGCGCCGACGCAATCATCACGGCTATCCGTGCAAAAGGCTCCAGCCATCGTGCGCTCTTCTTCCTGGACCAGTACGGATGGAGCGCAATCTCATTCCAGACAATCCGGCGCATTTTCTCAGAGCTCAAGAACCCTGAGGTGATCATCACATTCTCGGTAGATAGCCTAATCGACTATCTCACCGCAGAAACAGCGCGAATGAAGAGCGGTCAGGCGATCGAGCTGGATGCGTCGCTGGGAGAGGCCTTGGCCGCCATGAAGACGGAGGCGGGCCAGCGCGCCGTCATTCAAGGCTTTCTCTACAGGCACATCCTCAAGAATACCGGTGGTGATTATTACACTCCATTCTTTATCCGCTCTCCCGACAGCCACCGCTCGTACTGGCTGGTGCATCTGTCGAAGCACAGCCGCGCGCGAGACGAAATGGCGCAACTTCACTGGGCGCTGCAGAATACGTTCGTTCATCCCGGTAAGTCAGGTTTCAACGCCCTCGGATTTGATCCAACCATCGATCACAACCAGGCTCGCTTCGAGTTTGATTTCGGATCGGACGCGAGAACGGACTCCCTCAATACCGCGATCGAACAACTCCCGGGTCTGTTCTACGACGATGCAACCAGGCTGGGCGAACCGGTTACGATAGAGAGCTTGTTTACAGCTCGCTGTAACGAGACACCCCTGACTATGAGGTTGGTCGCGGAGGCGGTGACGCGATTGCGCGACGATCTCCGCGAGGTCGAGATATTCACACCGGACGGCAAACTTCGACCGCGTGCAGTGAACCTGTCGCCCAAGGACATTGTTAGAGTTCCTGTCCAGAGCTCCTTTCTTCGATCGACTGGGGCAAGAAAAAACTGAGCCCGCAATTGCCTGGCCGTCCAGAAACGAGACGAACGCTCTCCCAGGTGATAGGGGATCTTCTGGCGAAACGGTTCGCGGGAGGGTTTCCCGGTGGTGCGAGAGGCCAACAGCTACTTGTGGTCTCGGATTTCAGCGGAACGCATGCCGGCTCCGCTTTCACCAGCTATGCTTTTCTTTCGGTTGATATCGATCAGAACCCGCTATGGCTGACCTTGCAGCGCGAGTTTCGCAGATCCTCTCTTCGCCGCCGGCGTATGGCATACAAGAATCTCAATGACCGAATGCGACAACAAGCCTTGCCCGAATTTCTGCAATTGGCCGACCAGCTCGTTGGGGCGCTGACTATAGTCGTCATACCCTGCGGATTTGGGCCTATGCTCGAAGATATCGGGAACGAAGCCGAAGAGGCACTGCAACTGTGGAAGCCCACTGTCCACGAGCATTTGCTTCGCGTCACGCATCTCGGCGGCATGTTAGCAGCCGCCATGTCCCGACCGGGCCAAGACGTTATGATCATCACCGATCAGGACGAGGTCGCCTCTAACGCGACGCAGCTAACGCAGCTAACGGAACTCTTTTCGCGCGTCCTAGGAAACAGTTTGGCCCACAACCTCGGGCATATTCGCGTTGGCACGACCCAGAGCGATGACGGGACGCTCGCCCTTGAGGACCTTGCTGCCATCGCCGACGTCGCCGCTGGCGCTCTTTGCGAAATATTGAGTGCTATGAAATTGCACGGTTTCGGACCTGGAAAAGGTATCATCTCGCTGCTGCCGCAAGTTGCCTCACCCAAGGCTCGCCTGATCGGCCACTGGCTGGCCTGCAACCGAGCAAGTCTACAACGGGCGATCATACTGATTGAGAAGCCAGAAGGCGCCGGCACCTACAAAGCGGGTCTGTTAAAACTCCAGTCAATAACCGGAAATGTTTGGATGCCTTAGATATCTTTATTTGCCCCTCTATCTCGGACTCGACCTCCCTCAATACCACTGGCGGTCAAGTTGGAGCCCGCATTCCGTTTCTAACTTCAACGCAGACCCCGAATGTCCGGAAAAGGCCTCGTCCAGCGAATTTCGGACCGTCCCCTTGCGGCCCAAAAATTCTTTAACTGAAGATACCGAGACTTTCCTTGGCCATTCCGGCCAAGGAGAATGAAGATGACCTATTCACAATTCGATCCGGCAGCCCAAAGCCGTGTGCCTTGGAACTTCGGCGCGAAGATTGGCCCCAAACGGCCGTTCAATCAGAAACAGATTTGGGCGATCCGGTTCTTCCTCGATCGTGAGAAGCGGATTCGAGATCGCGCATTGTTCGATCTTGCCATCGACAGCAAATTGCGCGGCTGCGATCTCGTCGAACTTAAAATCGGAGATCTTGTTTCTGGACCGGAAGTTCGAAAGCGTGCGGCTATCACTCAGCGCAAAACCGGTCGCCCCGTCCAATTCGAAATCGCATCAGACGCGAGGGCTAGCCTATTTGCTTGGTTAGAACGGCGCGGCGGCTCAGTGGAAGACTATGTGTTTCCAAGCCGAGTGGATCATTCACGACACTTAAGCACGAGGCAGTATGCTCGGCTCGTCGATGAGTGGGTTGAGGCTATCGGCCTGCGTCCGGAAGAGTATGGAACGCATTCGCTTCGCAGAACGAAAGCCTCGATCATCTACAAGGCGACTGGCAATATCCGAGCGATCCAAATTTTGCTCGGCCACACTAAGATCGAGAACACGGTTCGCTATCTCGGCGTCGATATCGAGGACGCGCTCACCTTGGCGGAGAAGACTGAAATCTGACTGCTCACGGACGCCGGTCGGCAGCTGACTGGCGTCCGCTACTGGGTGGGAAGCAGACATCGAAACTTTTTAGTTAGTGGCTCTGAGTTTGGCTGACGGTGCAACTGTAATCGAATTGGTGAGCCATCTTGTCCGGTGCATTCTCGAAGTAGACGAATGCTGAATCTTCGTCCCAGTCTAGATTGCCATTTTCGTTCAGCGTTGAGATACGCAAATCATCCGGCTGGTGCGGATAACGATCACGATATAGTCCAAGACCGCGAACAGCGTTAGTGTGCCTTAAAAAAATCGCACCTGCCAGATTTTGCGATCCACCTTGATAGGTCGCTAAACCATCAGCGTGCCAAAGGATTACATCGCCATCGACATACTTGCCAGTCAGATCGGCCTCATAGTCGATCCTGCCAATTCTGTCCTGCGAATAGGGAATAGTAACCGACGCTGACTGCTCGGGCACTGCGAAGGAGCAATTTAAGTGAGCGGTTTCTGGCGCTGGCGGTGATGGAAACAAGTAGCGCAACGCTGCAAAAGTCAGGAGACCGATGCCAATCGGTATTATGTAACGCGGTAGTTCTTTCACTACAATCATCCTTCCCACATTCCGGAAAGCAAGAATAACTGTGATGCTGTTAGTCGACAACGTCCGGAACTGGGTCGTGAGCTGACTGTCAGCTTCACCGAGCGCGTCGTCTATGAGCTGACAGTCCGCAATCGGCCCAAGTTGCGACGTTCGATGCACCGTGGAATCCCGATAATTGGGATTTTTGATTAAAAGTTCGGCAGAGCTATGCGTTGACGATGCAGGAGACCTCAGCCTTTCCGTCATGCTAATCTCTACCAGGGCATAGCTTATCCGACCTTTGTGCTTCGCTATCTTTCAGATCATTTCAAATTGAAAGGATCTGAAAATGGGACTTCTCATCGGCAAGACCGCCCTGATCACGGGCGGAAGCAGCGGGATCGGGCTGTCTATGGCCAAGGTTTTCGCCGCCGAGGGCGCACAAATCGTCATCTCGGGCCGGCGCGCCCAATTGGTGGACGACGCCGTCCGGGAGATCGGAGCCAGCGCCCTGGGCCTGACCGGCAACGTGGCGGATCCCGGCCATCACACCGAGGTTGCGGACGAGATCGCGCGCCGCTTCGGCGGGCTCGACATCTATATGGCCAATGCTGGCGTCAACACCATCCGGCACTCCGCAGAGGTGTCGGAGGCGGAATATGATGCCCAATTCTCAGTAAATGCCCGCGGCACATTTTTCGGTGTGCAGAAAATCGTTCCGGTCATGCGCGACGGCGGCGCGATCGTGCTTACCGGCTCGATCGCAAGCGAAAAGGTGCTCGACGGCCACGCCGTCTATGCCGGCACCAAGGCGGCGATCTGCGCGTTCGCCCGCAGCTGGGCGATCGAGCTGCGCGAGCGCCGGATCCGGGTCAACATGCTCAGCCCGGGCCCGACGGACACGGCGATCCTCGACAAGCTCGGCGTTCCGCCGGAGCAGCGCGGATCTTTCGCCGAAGCGATGGCCGCCGCGATTCCGCTCGGCCGGTTGGGCCAGCCCGACGAACTCGCGCGCGCGGCGCTCTTTCTGGCGTCCGATGCCGGCAGCTTCGTCAACGGGATCAACCTGCGCGTCGATGGCGGCATGGTGCTTCTCTGAAGGATTCCGATCCCCTGCTAATCGAAGAGGTTGGTCATGCGGAACCAGTGCATCGATCCCGGTATAGAAGACTGCATCGCGGCGGCCTTCGACCTGGGTAGCGCATATGACATCGAGGGCATGGATACGCTCAATGTCCCGGATCAGGCAGTGCTTGTGCTGTACGGGGACGGCAGCGTCTCATGGGTGTCGCGCGGCGGCGGGGCCGGAGCGCTTTGGTCGGAACGACAGCCCGGAAATCCCCCTGTTTCGCCGCAATATCGTGTCTTGAAGATCGAGCAGCAGGGCACCGAAGCAAGGGCGCTACTTTATCGCCGGACGAGCGCCGAGGCCAATCCTGTACGATGCGACCTGCATCTCCGCAAACAATCGTCCGGGTGGTTTATTTCCGGCGGGAGCGTCGCCCCTTGGCCTGCCCCTCGGACTCGGTGCGGACAAATTGGCGTTATGGCTTGCGAGCGGAAGATGAAATCATGAGCTTTCCATGGGCCACGCCGTATGAGCCCAAAAATCCGCTCGCGCGCTGGCTCGACGACAAGCTGCCGCTGCCCCGCTTCGTCTTCGGCGCCACCGGCGCGGGATACCCGGTGCCGCGCAACCTCAATTATTTCTGGCCGTTCTACGCGATCCTGCGCACCTTCACGGTGGACTTCATCCTGCCAGCGAAGCTGTGGGGCGTGCTGGCGATGTTCGGCTCGATCCTGCTGCTGTTCTTCCTGCCCTGGCTGGACAAGTCTCCGGTTCGTTCGGGCCGGTTCCGGCCGCTATTCCGGAAAATCTACTGGTTCGGGCTGGCTCCCTGCGTTCTGGTTCTGGGCTATTGTGGCGGAGCACCTGCCGAGCAACCCTATCTGCTGATCTCGCAAATCGCGGCCGCTTATTATTTTGCACGCTTCCTGATCATCCTTCCGCTCGTCGCGAAGATCGAAAAGCCCCTGCCTTTGCCGAGTTCGATAACCGCGTCGGTGCTCGCGGATGGTCGAAAGGAAATTGCCCCGGCTTAGAGAGCGCCCGGAGGAACCGGCCCATCCTGCACGCAGGCTCTTACGACCTTGCGCCAAGCCATCCGGCCAAATTGAGCACATATCGCCGGGTGTCCGCCATCGCCTGCGAGTCACGGATCAGACCATCGCCCGGCGCTTCGGTGACGAAGCTGGGGCAGCCGGCACGAACATCCCAATTATAGTCGGCAAAGTGGTGAAAGGTACTCTGGGCGATCGCACGCCCCCCTTCCCAACCAGCCGCAAACGCCACGGCGATGTTGAAGGTACGACCGGTGGCGATGCTATGCCCGGTTGCGATGACGCGCGCGTCACTGCCCTCCGGCGCCCGGACGCCGCCTTCATGCGGGTGCGCGGGCAGATGGCGAATGGCGCCGGTTGGCGAACCCGGGTCGCTTAACACAGGGTGGACCGGCAAGACCGGGTCGATCGTCTGATAGTCGCCGTTCGCGCCGGAATGGAAGTTCGGCCACGAGATTTTCCTTGTGTACGGATCGTCGCGCCGATGCATGGCCGGATCGGGATGCGGGTTGCGCGAGTGAAAGAAATGCGCGGCGCCGACGCCGCCCAGCGTGCAGATCGACGATCCCAGATCCATATGGTCGCGCGTCACCATCAGCCCGCCTCCCCCTTGCCGAAAGCGCGAAATCGCCTCGCAATCCCAAGACGTCAGACCCCGGCCGCTATCGACGGCAAAAAGCCAGAGTTGGTCGAAGTCGCTGGCGTCCAACATGGACAATACCGCATCCGGTGCATCCAGTGGATCGCGATCGCGCGCGGTCACTTCGTAGAGAGGTTCGCCATTGTCATTGACCTCGGATGCGAGCAGTTCCGCAAGCTGGCTGAACCGGGCGATCGACCAGTCGTCCTTCGTCGGTATGATCGTGGTCTGCAGGAGGATCTTGGTCGGGGCGCGGCTCATCGTCTGTTCCTCTGCCATCTGGGCGTAGATGCGAGCCGGACAGGTTGGGTGCTCGTCTGCCAATTCGTCGGCCGCGCGGGGAAATCGGAAAAACCCGTGCGTTCACCATCCCTGCCGCGTCCGATTGACACGGCTCGTCGCCTCTTCCTCGCATCCGGCCGGTCCCGACGAAATTGTACTTTGATCTATGCTTCCGAATACGAACGGCGTGCTTGGGCCCTGCCTGCGTCCAGGAGCGGCATGAATATCCATCGCGGACACTATCGATCCGTGTTTTTCGATTGGCGAATCAAACGCGGAGTGATATTATCCGTGTTATGGCTCATCTAACGGTCAGCGTTGAATATGCGATCCACAGCCTGCTCTGGCTCGTCGATGCTGAAACCGCCCCCTTGAGCAGCCGCGATCTTGCGGATTTCCAAGGCGTCTCGCCCAGCTATCTCGCCAAGATCTTTCCGAAGCTCGAAAAGGCCGGCATCGTGAAAGCGTCCGAGGGCGTGCGAGGCGGATACGAACTTGCGCGGGCACCGGAAGACATTAACTTTCTCCAGATCGTCGACGCCATCGAAGGTCGGAAGCCGCTGTTCGATTGTCAGGAGATCAGGGGGCGTTGCGCGGCGTTCGGTGAACTTCCGCCGACTTGGGCGACCCGCGGCGTTTGCTCGGTCCATGCGGTTATGCTGCGCGCGGAAAAGGCGATGCGCGAAACACTCGCCGGGGCGTCGCTCCGCGATCTGACCCAGGCCGTTTCCCGCAAGGCGCCTCCGGAATTCGCAAACGACGTAAAGGCTTGGCTTGGCGAACGCGTCCTGCGTCGCGCCGGTAAATCATCTTCATCCGCACGTCTCTCATCGCACGGGGAGGATCTCTCATGAGCATTGCTGCTGTCCAGACCGAAGAGCCGCTCGTCGTCATCGTGGACGACGATGACGAGGTCCGCACCTCGCTTGAGGAACTCATGTTGTCGGTCGGGCTCGACGCCGCCAGCTTCGCTTCGACGCGCGAGATGCTGGAAGCGGACCTTCCGGAACGGCCCGGCTGCCTCGTGCTCGATGTCCGCATGCCGGGATCGAGCGGCCTCGATCTCCAGCACCATATGGTCGCAACCGGCAACGCCAAGCCGATCGTATTCCTTTCGGGCCATGGCGACATTCCGATGACCGTCCAGGCGATGAAGGCCGGCGCCGTCGATTTCCTGACCAAACCGTTTCGCGATCAATCTCTGCTCGACGCAGTAACCATCGGAATTGAGCGCGATGTTGCCCGCCGGGCGGATTCCCAAATTCTCAAACAGCATGTCGATCGCTACGAGACGCTGACGCGGCGAGAACGCGAGGTACTGGGGCATGTCGCACGCGGCAGGCTCAACAAGCAGATCGCCTTCGATCTCGGCATCAGCGAGGTTACGGTGAAGCTCCACCGCAGCAGCGTGATGAAGAAAATGGAAGCCGCATCGATCGGCGAGCTCATTCGCGCGTGGGAAAGACTTCCCGCCGCGCTGCGCGAGCGCACGACCTAGACCATGGTATGGTTTAAATCCCACGCGATTCCAGCGACATCGGGGATTGGCCGCTGTGGCCGTGTTCGTGAGGTGTTTTCGCTTGTCCAAGAATCCGGTTATCGCGATCGTGGATGACGATCGGCCTGTACGCGAGGCGCTTTTCGACCTCCTGCAGGTAGAAGGTCTCTCAGCTCGCACTTTCGAAAATGGCGTCGATTTTCTCGCCGACGGAGCCGTCGATCGATTTGATTGCGTCATTACCGACGTCAGGATGCCCGGCCTCGATGGCCTGGAGCTGCAACGCAGGTTGCGTATGCGGGGCTCCCCGACTCCCGTAATTTTCATCACCTCTTCGGTCGAGGATGAGACCCGCGTTCGCGCGCTCCGAGACGGGGCTTTTGCCTGGTTCACCAAGCCGGTCGCCGACGAGGCGTTGTTGACCGCGCTTAATGCGGCGCTGGAGGGAGGCGCGGCGGCCGATACCCTGAAACCGCCGGGAATCTGAGATGGCCGCGGCAACCCTCGACAAGGCCGCGAAACCGAACGGCGCCATGCCGAGGGAATCGCTCGTGCCGCGCTTCCATGAGCCGGGTCACGCAGGCCTGGACGAAGATACGACCGCCTGGTGGGCGCTGGACGTGTCAGACGCGCGCTCTGCAATCGCCGCAATAGCGCGCGGCGCCGAACCGCACACCATGGCGGCAGAGCTTCTCGCCGCGGTCCGCATTGTCGATATCGATCTGAACACCGTCCATCTGGTCGGGCCCTATGGGGGTCGCCGGCAGATGATTGGCAAATCGATCACGGCCTATTGGCCGGCCGAAAGCTGGCCGGCCATCGCAGAACTCATCGTTTCCGCGGTGGCGGATTTCCCGCCGGGCGCAGCCCGGACGCGCGAGATCACATCGATCGCATTCGACGATGCCCGGCTCAGCATCTCGGCCGACAAGAACCGGCCCGACCTTGTTTTCATATCGATTGGGGGCACCGTCACCGACGACCGCTCCTTATGGGCCGTGCGGGCAAGCGAGGAACGCTACCAAAAGCTCATCCGCCACCTGCCGATCGCGCTTCTGCAAGTGGATGCCAGAGAGATCGGCGCGACCTATGAAAAGCTGAAACGCGAAGGTGTCTCCGAACTCGGGCCCTATATGGATGCGCACCCGAAACTGATCGATGCCGCAAATGCGGGGGTCGTGGTGACCGAAGCCAACGACCATGCCGCTCGTCTGTTCGGCGTGGAGAATCCATCGGACCTCATAGGACCAGTCAGCTTTGTCTTCGCCGCCTCGCCCCAGTCGGCACGGCGCGTGATGGCCGCCCGTTTCGAAGGCAGGCGAAGCCTAGCCGAGACCATGAAATTGCAGACCTTCGACGGCCGTTTGCTCGACGTCGAAATTTCGGTGACCTATCCCCGCCCCCCGGAACGTCTCGATGTGACGCTGATCAGCATCGAGGACATTACCGATCGGCTGCGCACCGAAGCGCAGCTACGCGAACTGCAGGCGGACTATACGAGGGCGGCGCGAATTTCGATGCTGGGCGAACTCGCCACCTCGATCGCCCATGAAGTCAACCAGCCGCTTTCCGCAATCGTCACCAACGCGGAAACGAGCCTGCGATGGCTATCGCGGCCCGATCCAAATTTCGCCAAGGTCGGCCAGCTCACGTCGCGGATCGCAGGCAGCGCGCGGCAAGCGAGCGAAATCGTGCAGCGCATCCGCGGGATGGCAGTCCAGCACGCGCCGGAACGCGAACGGCTGGATCTGAACAAGATTGTCGACGAGGCCCTGCTCTTCGTTCGCCACGAAATCGAATCCCGGGCGATCGAATTGTCGATCCGGCTCGGGGAGGCCCTGCCTGACATATGCGGGGACCGGGTCCAGCTTCAGCAGGTGATCGTCAACCTGCTTCTCAATGCCGTGCAAGCGCTCGGCCATAGCGATGCGGCGCGCGGTACGATCGATCTTCATACCGCCAAAGACACCGAAGGCATGGTGACCTTCGCCATTCACGACGGCGGCCCCGGCATTTCCGGCAACGATCTGGACCATATCTTCGACAGTTTCTTCACGACGAAGGACGACGGCATGGGCATTGGCCTTGCCATTTGCCAGTCGATCATCACTGCGCATGGCGGCGCAATCGCGGCCGATAACCACCCGGAAGGCGGCGCGTTGTTCCGTTTCTCGCTTCCCGCCGCTTCCGTGGATTGATGCCGCCCGGCCATTTGCAGGGAGAGTGGCCGGGCGGCCGCCGATTCAGCTGCGCAAAAAGGCAAGCAGGTCGGCGTTAAAGCGGTCGGCATGCGTCGCGGTCAGGCCGTGCGGCGCGCCGGGATAGTAGAGTTCCTGCGCATCCTTGATCAGCTTGGCCGATTTGTACGCCGTATCCTTGATCGGCACGATCTGGTCATCCTCGCCGTGAACAATGAGCGTCGGCACGTCGATTTTCTTCAGATCCGCCGTGAAATCGGTTTCGGAAAAGGCTTCGATACAGTCATAGGCGTTCTTCAGGCCCACCTGCATGCTCCACAGCCAGAACTGGTCGAGCAGGCCCTGGGAGACCTCGGCCTCGGGACGGTTCGCTCCATAAAACATCTGGGCGAAATTCTTGTAGAATTGCGAACGGTCGTTGGCGACGTCGCGACGCAGGCCGTCGAAAACCTCGATCGGAATGCCTTCGGGATTGGCCTCGGTCTGCACCATTATCGGCGGCACGGCTGAAACCAGCACTGCCTTGGCAACGCGGCTCGTCCCGTGATTGCCGATATAGCGCGCGACCTCGCCGCCGCCAGTCGAATGGCCGACCAGCGTCACATCGCGCAGGTCGAGTTTGTCGAGTACGGCCGCGAGGTCGTCCGCATAGCCGTCCATGGTATTCCGTGCAGTCGCCTGCTCCGATCGGCCATGACCGCGCCGATCGTGAGCGATGACGCGAAAGCCATTCTGCGCCAGGAACAGCATCTGAGGGTCCCAGGCGTCAGCGTTCAACGGCCAACCATGAGAAAAGCTCACGACCGGGCCCATGCCCCAGTCCTTATAGTAGATTGCATGTCCGTCCTTGCTGGGAATCGTCGGCATGGAGGGTCTCCTTATAGGAATGCTCAACGGCCCGGCACGAGCCGTCGTTCAGCACGCTCGACCTATGAAAATTCGGGGCGGCCCATCGACCGGGCGGAGGCAGAGTGAATCCCGTCGCCAGGGCGAGGCCATGCTGGCGCTACGGTTAGGATAACTCAAAGCGAGCTTAGTCCGCTCCACGGAACCTTCAGATGCACCGGCGATTATCGGGTGCCGGACCTACCCAAAGGATAGGGTGCGTCGCCGATTGGCTAGCATCGCGTATCCGTCCGCACGATGCCGCCACCGCCCGAATTGCGCGATCCTGCATCTCGTTCCCCATCCGACACGGTGCCGCAAGCGCTCTGTCCAGCCATGAGGTGAAGAGATGAAGGTCGTCGTAATCGGAGGAACGGGTCTCGTCGGATCGAAACTCGTGCAACAGCTGAACGAGGCGGGCCATGAGGGCATTGCCGCCTCGCGCGCAACGGGTGTCGATACGCTGACCGGCGAAGGTCTCGGACAAGTCCTCCCGGGCGCTGAAGTCGTTATCGACGTTTCCAATCCGGGCTATTCAAATGCGGCGAATATGCTGCGCTTCTTCGAAGTGTCGGGTGCCAATCTTCTCCCGGTCGAGCGCGAGTTCGGCATCGCCCATCACGTCACCCTGTCGGCAGTCGGTGTCGGCCGCGTGAACAGCGGATATTTCGTCGCAAAAGGCGCGCAGGAAAAACTGGTCGGGGATTCGGGCCTTCCCTTCACGATCGTTCGTTCGACGCCCCTTTCCGAATATGTCTACAACATCGTCGATGCCGGCGGAGACGGCGATCTCATTCGCCTGCCCCCGGTTCGCATCCAGCCGATCACGGCGAATGATGTCGCAAAGGCACTCAAGCGCGTTGCGCTGGGGGCCCCCACGAACGGGATTATCGAAATCGCCGGTCCGGACACCTATCGGCTGCCGGTGCTTGCGGAGCAGATCCTCACCGCGAACGAGGATAGCCGCAGGATCATCGTCGACGACACCGCACCCTATTTCGGCGCGCGGGTCGGCGATGAACCGCTGACCGGCGGGGATCATCCGCGCTTCGCCTCGACCAGCTTCGAGGATTGGCTTCGCAGATCATTCATCCCGGCGGGGCCGCATCCTGCCTCCCCCCAGATCCACTATGAAAGGACTCTATCATGAAGATCGTCGTGATTGGCGGCACCGGCCTGATCGGCTCGAAGGTCGTCGAGAAGCTCAAACAGAAAGGCCATGATACGATCGCGGCGGCACCGAATACCGGCGTCGACACGATCACCGGCGAAGGTCTCGCAGAGGCGCTAGACGGTGCCGAAATCGTCATCGACCTGGCCAATTCGCCATCGTTCGAAGACCAGGCGGCAATGGATTTCTTCCAGACCGCCGGGAAGAACATCGTCGCCGCAGAAACGGCCGCCAGCGTGGGTCACCACATTGCGCTGTCCGTCGTCGGCACCGATCGCATGCAGGACAGCGGCTATTTTCGCGCCAAGCTTGCCCAAGAGGAGCTGATCAAGAGCTCCCCCATTCCCTACACGCTGCTCCACGCAACCCAGTTCTTCGAGTTTCTGCGCGCGATCGCCCAAACTTCGACAAAGGGCGATACCGTGCATCTGCCGCCAGTAAAATTCCAGCCGATGGCCGCCGAAGACGTCGCAAGCGCTGTCGTCGAAGTGGCGCTTGGCGCGCCGTTGAACGACACGATCGAAATCGCCGGTCCCGAGATATTCACGCTCGACGAACCCGTTCGCGAGGTGCTCGAATTTGACGGGGATTCCCGCGACGTGATCGCCGATCCGCAGGCTCCCTATTTCGGCATCCAGGTTAGCGAAGAGACGCTCGTCCCCGGTGCCGGCGCTCGTCTAGGTTCGACCCGGTTCGACTGGTGGCTGACCCACGTGCCGCCTCCACCGAAGCGCTTATGAATCGGAAAGGAGGCGAGAGATGATCCGGAATGCCGCTCTTGGAACCGCCATTGTGCTTGGCCTCGGTGCCGTGATGAACGGGCTTTTCATGCTCGCATCACCCGCGAACTGGTATTTCTCGGTACCCGGCGTCACGACGACGGGCCCGTTCAACCAGCATTTCATTCGCGACATAGGCCTGATCTTCCTGTTTCTGGGGATCGCCTTTCTCATGGGCGTCGCCCGGCCCCGGTTTCGGGTGGTCGCCTGGGCCGCGCCGACGCTCTGGCTGTGGGGCCACGCCCTCTTTCATTTCTGGGAAGTCGCCGTCGGCATTTGCGGGCCCTCGGCGATCGCCCGGGACTTTCCAGCGGTCACGCTGCCGGCCCTACTCGGCACCGCCCTCGTCCTGTGGGCAGCCAGGGACGGCGTGGCGGGACGGAAAGCCAAACTTTGAAATTCCGCAGCTTAAACCAACCCCGATTTCGAAGGAGAATATCCATGACCCCCCGTATGAACATCTTCCAGACCGCCGCGGAAGGCGCGCAAGCCATGCTCGCCGTCGAAACGAGCATCGAGAAAAGCGGTCTCGAACACGGCCTGCTCGAACTTGTCCGGCTTCGCGTTTCGCAGATGAACGGCTGCGCCTTCTGCATCCATATGCATGCCCGGGATGCGGTGAAACACGGTGAATCCGAGATGCGGATCCACCTGCTCGACGGCTGGCGCCATTCGCCGGCGTTCACCGATCGCGAGCGTGCTGCGCTGAACTGGGCCGAAACGCTCACCAACGTTGCCGAAACCCAAGCGCCCGACGCCGATTATGAAATGCTGCAGGCCGCGTTCGACGAAACCGAGATCGCGTATCTCACGCTGCTGATCGGCGCGATCAATCTCTGGTCGCGCGTTCAGATCGGTCTCCGCGCCGTTCATCCGGCCGAGGAAAGCAAGGCCGCTGCCGCCTGAACCCACAACGCCCCCGAGCTGCGCCGCCCCTGAGCGGCGCAGCTCAACCCGGAGGATGGAGGACGGATAATGGATTTTTTGTCTGAGACCGAAGACCGCACTCTGCACCGCCGTGCCGTTTCCCGGCACACCGCCGTCGATTGTGAAATCGAAAATGCCCCCGGCGCATCACGGGTCTTGGCAAATGCCGGCGTCGTTCACGATCTCGGCAATTTCATCCAAGTCGCCACATCCGCGATCAATCTGATTTCCCGGACGCCGGAATTGCCCGCAAGCCATTACGGCTCGATGCTGGAGCAGGCCAAACTGGGGCTGGAGCAAGCCGGCGCGCTCATCAGGCAATCCATCGGGCTCGCCCGCGACCGCGCGCCGGCCGCCCCCAGCGCATGCGTCACCGCCTGTCTGGCCGACGTCGCGATGCTCATAGATGGCATGGACGGGCTCGGTCTCAAGATCGACGTGGAGCCGGGATTGCCTCAGGCCCGATGCGATCCGCTCGCATTGCGCAGTGCCGTGCTGAATCTCGTATTCAACGCGCGGGACGCGATGGCGGGCCGAGGCCTTGTCGCCATACAGGGGCGTGCGATCCCCGCCGATCATTCCGCGGCGACCATCGAGATATGCGTCGCGGATCAAGGCATCGGCATGTCGCCGGACACGATCGAACGCGCGTTCGAGCCCTATTTCACAACCAAAAGCGACGGGCTCGGCGGCGTCGGCCTGCCGATGGTCGAAAGATTTGTCCGCGAAGCGGGCGGCACGATCGCGATCGAAAGCAGGGTGGGCGTTGGAACGGCCGTGTTCCTGCGCTTGCCAGCGTGCCCCCACGTTGCCGGAAACGAGCGGACAATCGCATCCCTCATAACCTTACGGGAGTCAGACCGATGAAACTCTACTACGCGCCCGGCGCCTGCAGCCTGGCGGGCCGAATTTCTCTTCATGAAGCGGGAATTCTCGCCGATTTCGAGAAAGTCGATCTCGCAACGAAGGTCACCGAGAATGGCGACGACTATGCCGCGATCAATCCCAGGGGTTATGTGCCCATGCTTGTGCTCGACGACGGGGAGTCAGTGACCGAGAATACGGCCGTCCTCGCCTATATTGCGGAATGCGAACCGGCGCTGTCCCCCGAGGGCCCGCTCGCACGCATCAGGTTGATCGAGATCCTGACCTATCTTTCGACCGAATTGCACGGCGCCTTCAAACCCTATTTTCACGAGGCAAGCGAAACCGAGAAAGCCGCCGCCGGCGAAACGATCGCCGGGCGGCTCCGATTTCTCGCGGAGCAGATAGACGACCATTATCTGTTCGGCAGGCGGTTTACCGTCGCCGATGCCTATCTGTTCGCAATGCTGAGATGGGCGATGGCCTTCGGGGTGCAGGTTCCGGCGAATCTCGTCGATTATTTCGAGCGCATTGCCGCGAGCGAGATCGTGCGCCGGTCGCTCGCCGAAGAAGGGCTGACATAGTGTCGGGCGATCTTCCCATCACCCGGGTGCATTGACACCCGATCAAAGGAACGAACGGTGCCACAAATTCCAAAGAACAGGATTGTCGGCCTCCTGCTGTGCATCGGCGCGTTGGCGATCCTTTTCGCTGGCTGGGCCTGGGCAAATTCCGGCGACGGAACCGCCACCGACAACGCCTATATTCGGGGGGACGTAACTGCGCTCGCGCCGAGGATCGCGGGTTACGTCACGGCCGTCGAGGTTGCCGACAACCAGGCCGTCCAGCAAGGCGATGTCCTGTTTCGCATCGACGACCGGGATTTTCGCGCGCGGGTTGCGCAAGCCGCGGCGAACGTAGCGGCCGCCCAGGCGCGCCTCGCCAATGTCGATGCCGAGCTCCAGCTGCAGCATTCGATCATCCGCCAGGCGGACGCGCAACGCCGCGCCTCCGTCGCAGCATTCAATCTCGCCACGACAACCTCGTCCCGCCATCAGGAACTGGTCGGCAGCGACGCGATAAGTCAGGCACAGGCCGATGAAAGCAGCGCCGCCCGTTCCCAAGCCCAGGCTGGCGTATCCGCCGCCTCGGCCACTGTCGAAGCGCAGCGGCAGCGGATCGCCGTTCTCGCGGCGCAACGCCGGGCCGCCGTCGCCGCGATCGCGCAGGCGCGGGCCGCGCTGGAACTGGCGCAAATCGATCTCGACAGCACCATCGTGCGCGCGCCGGTCAATGGGATCGTCGGCAATCGTCAGGTACGCATCGGCCGTCTCGTCGCACCGGGCGCTTCCGTCATCGACATCGTCCCGGTTCACGATCTTTGGGTGATCGCGAATTTCAAGGAAACCCAGCTCGCGCACGTCCGGCCCGGCCAGCGTGCCCGTATCACCGTGGATGGCTATCCCGACGAAATAATCGAGGGCGTCGTGGACAGCTTGGCGCCCGGCAGCGGTTCCGCCTTCAGCCTGCTTCCTTCGGACAATGCGACAGGAAATTTCGTTCGCGTGGTTCAGCGCGTGCCCGTGAAGATCCGCTTTACCGGCAACCCCCTGCCCGGCCGCCTCGTGCCCGGCCTGTCCGTCCGGGTCGAAGTTGAACGGAGCAGCGGTTCATGACGGCGACGAGTGTCGCGCCACGCCGCCGCGTGCAGATTTCCGGGATGCTCCTTGTCATGGGCATCGTTCTCGCCACGCTGACCGAGGCGTTGGCGGGTACCGTCCTCGCGTTCGGACGCGCCGACATTATGGGCGATATCCATGCGACGCCCGACGAATTTGCCTGGCTCGATACCGGCTACACTGCCTTGAAATTCATCGGCTTCATGACCGCTCCCTGGCTGATGACCCGGTTCGTTCCGGGCCGCCTCGTCGTCGCCTCAACGCTGGTCATGGGCGCGGCCTGCGGCATCGCGGCGCTGACGGCGCGCCTCGACCTGCTTATCGCGCTCCGAGTGATACAGGGCTTTGCGGGCGGCATTCTGCTGGTCGGCGGTCAGGCGATACTGTTCCTAACCTATCCGAAGGCGCACCAGCCACTGCTGCAAGCCGTGTTCGCCATGGGCGCGGTCGTTGCCCCGGCAACGCTGGCCCCGGCCTTCCAGGGCTGGCTGATCGATACGCATGACTGGACCTGGATTTTCTTGAGCGCCGTTCCCGTCGCCCTGTTCGCCGCCGGGTTGATGCTGCTCACAGACGTGCCCGACCTCGCACCGACGATCGCTCGCCGCCCGTTCGACTGGATCGGTTTTTCGCTGATCGCGGTTACCTTCAGCTGCTTCACTTATGTCTTGAGCCAGGGCAACCGGTGGGACTGGTTCGAGGCTCCGCGCATCGCGTGGCTGACGGCCCTCGGCATGACGACGCTACTCGCCTTTCTCGGCCGGCAGGTAAAAACCCGCAAGAAGAGCCTGTTCGATTTCGGCCTGTTCCGCTCGGACGACTTTTCTTTCGCCTTCGCCGTCAGTTTCGTCGCCGGTGCTGCGCTGTTCGGAAGCGCGTATCTTATTCCGGCATTCGCCCTTTCGATCCTCGCGTTCACGCCGAGCGACGCCGGGCAATTGCTGCTCCCTAGCGGCGCATTGTTCGTTGGCGCGCTCCTTCTCGCCGCCCTTCTCTTTCAGGCTTATGGCATCCCCCCGATCGCCACCGTGCCTTTCGGAATCTTGATGACCATGGTCGCAATGTGGATGTTGTCGGGCTCGACAGGTGAAAGCGGCGCGCAAGACATGATGGCCGCAATCCTTCTGCGGGGCCTTGGGCTCGGCTTCCTCTTCCTGTCGATTACCCTCATTGCATTCAGCAATCTCCCCGGACAAAGCTTGGCAGCCGGTATCGGCCTGTTCAATGCTGGCCGCCAGCTCGGCGGCCTGATGGGCGTGGCCGCGCTTCAGACAGTCATCGGCCACAACACCGCCGTCAATCTGACGGTTCTCGGCGCGAACATCACCTCGGGAACGTTGACCGCGAACGAGCGACTGGCGGAAAGCGCGGCCCTGCTCGCTGGCCGAGGGATGGATCCCGCAGCGGCAACCAGAGCGGCAACGGGGCTCCTCGATCGCGCGGTGATCGGCCAGTCGACCGTCATTGCCTTCGATACGGCCTTCAACGCGATCGCGCTCCTGTTCGTGGTCGCCGTGCCGGCGCTGGTTGCCGTCAAACTCGGCCTCACCCGACTCTCGAAGGTTCGTTCGCCATGATCGCTCCTCATGACTGGAAGCGCCGCTTGCGTTACTCTAGGACAGCCCATCTCCTGCGCAAGACGGTTTCCGTCATTGTCATCGCTTTCGTCCTGTTCGGGTGCACGGTAGGCCCCGACTATCGGCCTCCGGTCATGCCGGTTGGGGATGCCTGGATCGCTCCGGTCGAAACCGGGGATGTCGACGGGGAATGGTGGCAACGCCTGGATGATCCCATGCTCACCGAGCTCGTCGACGCGGCAATCACCGGCAATAGGGACATCGACGAAGCCGGCGCACGAATCCGCGAAGCGCGCGCCAACCGCGACGCGGCATTTGGGAGGGCCCTCCCCGATATCGGCACTTCCGTGGGCGCGGCGGAAAACCGGCTGAGCGAAAATGGACAGCTTCCCGTTGCCAGCATTCCGGGCTTCAATCCGGGCTTCTCCCTGTTCGACATCGGCTTCGACGCCTCGTGGGAGCTCGACCTCTGGGGAGGAACGCGCAGGGCGGGCGAAAGCGCACAGGCCCGGCTGGAGGCCGCGGAGGAGGCGCGGCGAGGTATCCTTCTACAAGTTATCGCCGAAGTCGTTCGTTCCTATATCGACCTTCGCGAAGCACAGAACCTTCACGCAAACGCAGTCGCGGACGCCGAGATGCAACAAGATATCGTCCGTATCATCGCCGATCGGCTCAGGCTGGGAGCAGCATCCCGGCTCGATCTCTCGCGCGCCCAATCCCAGGCACGGAGCACCGCTGCTGCGGTTCCCGGGCTGGAGGCGGATGCGGCGGCGGCCGCCATCCGCCTGGCGCTGCTCGTTGGCCAGCCACCCGAAGCGCTGTTCGATCGCCTCAACGCACCCCGCCCCTTGCCCGCAGGCGAAATAAACGTAGCCGTCGGCCTAAGATCGGAAATCCTGCGCAGAAGGCCCGATGTACGAAAAGCGGAACGGGACCTTGCAGCCTCTACCGCCGAAATCGGAGTTGCGACGGCCGCTCTTTTTCCCAATCTGTCCCTCAGTGGCGGGATCGGTCTTCAGGCGCGGTCACCCGATGACCTCCTCTCGAGCGACAGCCTGCGTCTCGGCGTCGGCCCGTCGTTCAGTTGGCCTCTCTTTTCAGGCGGCCGTATCCGGGCGCAGATCCGCGCCGCCGATGCCCGCGCCGACGCGGCGGGAATCCGCTACGAACAAGCAGTCCTCAACGCTCTCGCCGACAGCGAAACAGCCATCAATCGCCTTGACGCTGCCAGTCGGTCGCGCTCCGCACGCAACGAAGCCCGGGCTCAAGCCCTTGAGGTCGTTGGCCTTGCCAGGCGGCGGCACCTTGCTGGCGAAGACGATCTGACGGCTTTGCTGCAGGCACAATTGGCGTATACCGCCGCTGAACAGCATCACATCCTGGCCCGCGCGAACGAGTTGCGACAGCTGGCATCTCTCTACAAAGCGCTGGGCGGCGGCTGGCAAGCGGCCGAGACAGCTCAGAATCGTTAAGGGGACCGCAAAATCGTGCGTTGAATGGCAGCCCCACGCAGAGATAAATTGCAATCTGACTATCAGCTCCGCCACCCACCCCCAACATGCGACGTCCGGCGTGACGTTCGGGCGGACAACCTGCCTATTTCTCCGCTCGAATCTCCTTCACCGTCTTATTCGTCCAGCGACGCACTGCGCGGCGCAGGTTTGCACTGTCGCTGAAACCCACCTTCCAAGCGACATCATCTACGCTCATCCGCGTCGTGTGCAGATATTCGATGGCGAGCTTGCGCCGGACGTCGTCTACGATCGCGCCATAGGTTGCATCTTCGGCCGCGAGACGGCGCCGCAGTGTTCGTTCCTGCAGGCCAAGCTGCGCGGCAACTGCCGTCATCGAGGGAAACTGGCCAGGCGCGCTCAGCAGGAGCTGGTACACCTCCCCCGAAAGGCCGGAAGAGATGCGCGTTTGCCCGATCAGGCGCTCGCAGGTTTCTTCCAACATCGTTCTGGTCAGGCGGTTGCCCAGTTCTGGTGTCCGGTCGAGAATTCCGATCGGATAGTGAAGCTCGTTCGCCGCCTCGTCGTAAAGGCACGGGCACTCGAGTTCGCGCGCATCCTGCGCCGTGTGGTCGTCCTCCGGCAGCGCGAACAGGGCTCGGAGCGGCAGATTGTCGGTCCCGGCAGCGTCGCGGATATGGGTGAAGGTCATCTTCAATTGCTGGCGAACGAGAAACGTGCGAACATCGTCGCTCATCCTGTCGCGATAGATCTCCCGGAATTGCCAAATCGCGACGTCGCCCTCCATCCGCCAATGGAGCCGGACGGTCGGCGTGGCGAGCGGCTGGTAACGCACGGCGAAATCAAAGAAGTCCCGCATCGTGGGCGAGCACATCAACGCATAGCCGTACATTCCGTAAGCGGACAGGTGCAGGCGCGACCCTATCGCAAAGGCATCAGCGAAGCCGGCACCCGCCGCGATGATGTTCTCGCAGGCCGTCAGGTACTGGCCGATTGAGGTGAGGGTGTGCGGATCGCGCACGTCGCTCGACGAAAGTCCGGTGCGCTCCAACACAGTCTCGGCCGACATCCCGCGGCTCGCGACCGTGTCGATCACCGTCGCGATCTTGAAGGGCGCGAAAATCCGCTGGTTCAAGGAAGGAAAACCGGAACGGTCATTCCGTATTGTGACTTCGTCCCCCTCGTTGTCCGGCAGGCCCATGATGTCCTTTCTGTCCTCAATCGTGTCCGCAAAAGACACAGAGATGTCCGCTAGTGCGCTTACGCGACGCTTTGTCAGACCATAAGCATGCCATCAAGTCGGCAAAGTCCGGCAGCGGCAACGCCCGCGATCACGATGGGAGAGAGACTATGTCGATGAGGCCGATTTCCTTGCGGCGCCGTGCGCGCCTGCTTCACCAGTCCGCGCTTGCGGCGGCAATCCTCAGCCTGCCGACCACGGCTCGCGCCCAGGCGGACGCCCCGGACGACCAGTCCGAACGTGCGCAGATTGAAGCCGATAGTGGCGAACCGGAGACGGTGATCGTGGTGACCGGCTCCAGCATTCGCGGGGTTCCCCCGACCGGATCGGACCTGATCACGGTGACGCGCGAAGACGCGGCACTGGTCGGTGCGGCGAGTACGCCTGAACTCCTCGCGACCGTGCCGCAGCTCAACAGTTTCAATACGGCCCCGCGCGTGAGCAATGGCGGACTCGGCTCGTTCGCGCCGGGGCTTCGCGGGCTTCCTACCGCCGCCACCCTGCCGCTGATGAACGGCCATCGCCTGATTTCCGGCAGCACCCAGCAGACCAACCCCGATTATCCGCTGATTCCCGAACTGGCGATCGAGAGGGTCGAGATCGTCGCCGATGGCGCCTCGGCGATTTACGGGTCGGAAGCGGTCGCGGGCGTGGTCAACTTCATTACCCGTAGGAGCGTGTCCGGGCTGGAGACGATCGCCCGCTACGGCTTTGCGGACGATTACGAAGCATTCAACGCGGGCGCCATCTTCGGTCAGGACTGGGATAGCGGATCGCTCGTTCTCGCATACCAGTACCAGGAGAACAGCAACATTACGGGTGCCGACCGTGACTATCGCTCACTCGACTTCCGCGCGGTCGGGGGGATCGACACACGATCAACGGTTTGCCCCGACGCAAACGTCAACCTGTTTGCCGGAACGATCTATGCCGCACCCACCCTTCAGCCGGGCGTAAACACTTGCGATCCTCGGGGGGCGGTCGACCTGCTGCCCGAAAACCGCACGCACAGCGGGTTCCTTTCTGCGCGCCAGGACCTGTCGGACGGTATTACCCTATGGGGCGACGTGCTCTATTCGGATCGCAGGGACGTCGTGCAAGCGGCCCTTCCGGGGCAGACCTTCGTGCTGATCACCGCCGCCAACCCCTATTTCCGCGCCCCGCCTGGTACGGGTTCGGTGTTCGGATATTTCGACTTCCGGCCCGACAGGCTGGTAGGCGACGATCACTTCGATCAGACCTTCCGGGTGCGGGCGGGCAACGCGACGGCCGGGCTCGACATCGACCTCCCGGGCGATTTCCTGGTGAGCGTCTATGGCACCTACAACTGGTCGCGCAACGACACTTTCCAGCCTGGCATCAATACCACCGCGCTGGCCGCTGCCGCAGCGGGGACGACGCCGTCGACCGCGCTCGACCCGTTCGGCTACCGGACCGACCCGGCGGTGGTCGCGGAGATCCTCGACAACCCGACCGACTTCACCAATCGCCAGCGCACGCGCATCGGCGCGGTCAGGGTGGATGGACCGCTCGCGCAACTGCCCGGCGGCGAGATAAAGATCGCGCTGGGCGCCGAGTACCGGCGGGAGACCTACATGCAGCGTGGGCAAAGCGGCGGCGTCGGCTTCCCCGAAGATCTCTCGCGCAATGTCCAGTCGATCTATGGCGAGCTTTTCGTACCGCTGTTCGGCATCGAAAATGCGGCGCCCGGAGCGCGAAGCCTCACGCTGTCGCTCTCGGGCCGCTACGACCACTACAGCGACTTCGGATCGACCACCAATCCCAAGATCGGCCTTACCTGGGAGCCGGTCGATGGGGCGAACTTGCGCGGGAGCTACGGGCGCTCCTTCCGCGCACCTGGCCTGCGGGATCTGGGCTCGACGGTCGGATCCTACTACTCGGCAGCCGCGCTCGTGGATGCGTTCGGCGCGCGCGATCCCTCGCGCGGTGCGGCTCAGGTCAACACCATTTTGCTCTTTGGCGGCAACGAAAATCTGGAGCCCGAAACGGCGCGCACATGGTCCGTCGGCGTCGATCTGCACCCCAGCTTCGCACCCAATCTGCGCGCTAGCGTGACCTACTATAACATCAAGTACGACGAGGTGATCGGCACACCTTCGGGGCTGGGTGCGCTGCTCTTCAGCGATCCGACCTTTTCTTCCCGCGTCATCCGCAATCCTAGTGCGGCGCAGCTGACCGATGCGATCGATAATACCGTACCCTTCTTCTACACCTTCTCCGCAGTGCCCGCGATCGGCAACATCCTTGATCTTCGGCAGGGCAACTTCGGCGTGCGCAAGACCGATGGCATTGATTTCGAAGTGAATTACCGACAGCCGACAGGTTTTGGCACGGTTTTCGGCGGGATCGCGGGCAACTATATCCTGAACTACAGCAACCAGCTGTCGCCCACGTCAGCAGAGAGCAATTCGCTAGAAGCAGGTATCCCGCGCCTCACCTTGCGCACCACGCTCGGCGTCACCGCCGGTCCTGTAACCCTCGTAAACTACGTCAATCATCGCGCTGGGGTTACCGCGTCCTATGCGACGCCTACGGGGACTGCTCTCTACTCGGCGGGCGGGTACACCACGGTGGACTTGCGCCTGTTAGTGCGCCTGCCCGATCTCGGTTTTACCGAAGGCACCGAACTCAGTTTTCAGATCAATGATCTGTTCAACGAAACGCCGCCCTTCTTCCCGGGGACGGATGGGATCGGCGGGGCATACAATCCGATCGGTCGCTACGCCGCAATGAGCCTGCGGACGACTTTCTAAAAGCCAGACGGGCGGTGCTCTCAACGAAGGAGCGCCGCCCGCCAAAGTTCGACCGTATCCTCCTTCGCGATTGCCATGCAAACCCAAGGTTAGCTTCTTAATGGCCCGTCCCACCAGCACAGCGGCTGTCTCGGCCCCAATTCCGCAAATTCGCCTTTATCGCGAATGGCTGAACGGGACACGGGGGCTGGATTTCGACACCTACGAAGACCTGCGCCGCTGGTCGGTGGACGATCTGGAGGCCTTCTGGCGCAGCATCTGGGAATGGGACGAAATCGAATCGCCAACGTCCTTTACCGCCGCGCTGAGTGAGGATGCGCTGCCCGGGGCGCGGTGGTTCGACGGGGCGCAGGTCAATTACACGCGGCACGTGTTCCGCCATGCAGCGGCCGCTGACGGTGCCGGGCAGCCGGCGATCGTCGCGATAAACGAGCGCGGCGAGAGCGAGACCCTGAGCTGGACCGAGCTGCGGCGTCGGGCGGCCTCGCTTGCGCTCGAGCTGCGCGCTCGGGGAATCGCGCGCGGGGATCGCGTTGCCGCCTATCTGCCCAATATCCCGGCCGCGGTGGTGGGCCTGCTCGCCTGCGCCAGCCTCGGCGCGGTGTGGACCCTTTGCTCGCCCGACATGGGCACCGCCGCAGTGCTCGACCGGTGGCGGCAGACCAAGCCCAAAGCGCTGATCGCCGTCGACGGAATTTTTTACGCGGGCAAGGCGATAGACCGCACCGCTGCGGTGGCCGAAATCCGGAACCAGCTGCCCTGCATCGAAACGCTGTTCGTGTTGGCCAGCGGCTGCGGCGAAGCCGAGGTGCCGGATGCCATCGACTTCGCGTTGGCGACCGCTCGGGACGAGGATGCGGTTGCGGCATTCGAACCCGAGTGGCTACCCTTCGATCATCCGCTGTGGATTCTCTATTCGAGCGGCACCACCGGCCTGCCCAAGGCGATCGTTCACGGGCATGGCGGCGTCATCCTGGCCACCGCCGCCGGACGCCTGCATTTTGATCTCGGTCCCAGCTATGCGCCGAACACGCTTGGCGATCGTTTCCACTGGTACAGCGCCAGCGGCTGGGTGATGTGGAACATCCAGGTGGGCGGGCTGCTCAGTGGCACGACCATCTGCCTGTTCGACGGATCGCCGAGCGGGAGCAAGGCCGATCCCGATTGGACGCGCTTGTGGAATTTCGCGAGCCGCAGCGGCGTGACGTGGTTCGGCGCGGGCGCAGCCTTTTACGCCAATTGCCGCAAGGCCGGAATCAAACTCGAGCGCATTTCCTGCCTCGAACGCATCCGGGCGCTGGGCAGCACCGGATCGCCGCTCTCGCCGGACGTGCAGCGTTGGGGAACGGCGCAGTTCGCCACCACCGGTCGACCCGCCATCTGGTGGTGCAATGTCAGCGGGGGGACGGAAATCGCCGCCGCCTTCGTGGCCGGCAATCCAGAGATGTCCGATACGCCCGGTCGGCTGCAATGCCGCCATCTCGGCGCGGCAATCGAAGCGTGGGACGCGGATGGCAAGCCGGTGATCGACGAGGTCGGCGAAATGGTCTGTACCCGGCCATTTCCTAGTATGCCATTGTATTTCTGGGGCGACGACGATGGCAGGCGGTACCGCGAATCCTACTTCGCCGAATGGCCGGGCGTCTGGCGCCATGGTGACTGGCTGACCGTTTTCAGTGACGGAAGCTGCCAGATTTCAGGCCGCAGCGACGCGACTATTAATCGGCACGGCGTGCGCATGGGCACTGCCGAGATTTACGCCGCAGTGGAGCAGCTGGCCGGGATCGCCGACTCCATGATAATCGATGTCGAGGATAAGGAGGGCGAGAGCGAACTTATCATGTTCGTCGTGCCGACGGGGGACGAGCTTGCCGGTGATTCATTGGAAATTGCAGTGGCAGATGCGATCCGCACGAGCCTCTCGCCGCGCTTCGTGCCGGACCGGCTCATTACGGCCCCCGGCATTCCGCGCACCCTGTCGGGCAAGAAGCAGGAACTGCCGATCAAGCGACTATTCGCCGGATGGCCGGTTGCCGAAGTGATAAACGCCGACGCGAGCGCCACGCCCGAGCTGTTGCCCTGGTACATCGAGCAGGCGCAAGGCTGGCAACACGACGCGACGCCCGAAGCCGATCGGCACGCGGGGCAGGTATCGTGAGCGCAGACGTCGCCGGCGCGAGTCTGATGGGTGCCGAAATCGCGCTGGTCTTCGCGCTGGCAGGATATGGCGGCGGCCGCGACCGGCGTGGCTGGCTGACCGAGAGCCGGGAATAGAACGCACGGGAAAGGAAGCGAGAATGACGGACACCAACTCAGCTTGCAGGGATCGCGCATGACCGCCGCAGCCACACCGCACGTCGGAAACAAATCCACTAAGCGCGCGCGGATCACGCTGGCCATGCTGGCCTTCGTCTACGTCCTCAACTTTCTCGACCGGCAGCTGATCTCGATTCTCGCCAAGCCTATCCAGGATGGGCTCGGCATCACCGACGGAGAGCTCGGCCTGCTCACCGGCTTCTATTTCGCTCTGTTCTACTGCTTCATCGCGATCCCGATCGGCTGGCTGGCCGATCGCACCAACCGGGTAAAAGTGCTTTCTGCCGCCTGCGCGATCTGGAGCGCCGCGACCGTGGCCTGCGGCATGGCGGGTACCTATGGCCAGCTGGTCGTTGCCCGGATGATGGTGGGAGTGGGCGAGGCGGGCGGCGTTCCGCCGTCCTACGCGATCATCTCCGACACCTTCCCGCGCGAGCGGCGGACAACCGCGATGGCGGTCTTCAACCTCGGCCCGCCGATCGGATCGGCGCTGGGCGTTGCCTTCGGCGCTTCGCTGGCGGCCGCGTTCAACTGGCGCGTGCCCTTCTTTGTGATCGGTGTGATCGGCGTGGTGACGGCGGTGGCGGTTTATTTCATCGTCCGCGAGCCGAAGCGCGGCGAGACCGAGGTGCTGCCCGTGGCGGTCACGCCGGAAGCGGGGCCGGAGGGATTTGTCGCCACAATCCTGCGCTTCTTCCGCAATCCCCTGCTGCTGATGGCATCGCTGG
The DNA here is from genome assembly GCF_014237875.1 of Parasphingopyxis marina. Taxonomy (GTDB): domain Bacteria; phylum Pseudomonadota; class Alphaproteobacteria; order Sphingomonadales; family Sphingomonadaceae; genus Parasphingopyxis; species Parasphingopyxis marina. The sequence continues at coordinate 309,486 of NZ_JACJVJ010000003.1, read as the reverse complement.
CGAGCGGCGCAGGCAACTTCATCACCTATGGCTTGCTCAACTTCACCGTGCTTTTCCTGATGCGCGAAAAGGGCATGACGCTGGAGGAGGTCGCGATCTGGTACGCGCTGGTCGTCGGGGTTGGGATGAGCGCGGGCATCTATGCCTCGGGCCGCATCGTCGATCGCTTCGCGCGGAGCAGCAAGACCGCCTATGCCACCGTGCCCGCCGCTTCGCTGGTACTGGCTTTGCCTTTCTTCCTTGGCTTCGCATGGGCACCGAGCTGGGAAGTCGCGCTGGCGTTCCTGGCGGTGCCGATGTTCCTCAACTCCTTCTTCCTTTCGGCGACGGTCACCTTCGTCCAGAGCGAGGTCGCGCCAGAGCGGCGCGTCATTTCGGGCGCGTTGCTGCTGCTGGTGATGAACTTCATCGGGCTCGGCCTCGGGCCGACCTATGTCGGCATGATGAGTGATTTCTTTCGTCCGGCTTACGGTCAACATGCGCTGCAGGCCGCTTATTATGCGCTCGCGCCGATGTATCTCGTCGGCGCCTTGCTTTTCCTGTGGCTCGCCCGGCTTATCGGGCGAACGCCGCGCAGCGATAACCTGCCCGCTTAATATCACGGACAGTGCCGGTATCATCGGAGACAAGCATGAGACGCAAACATCGCATCGCTATTGTGGCCGCTTCCGCAATCGGCTGGACGGTTCCCGGCCTCGCGCTCGCCAGCCCCGTGGACCTTGGCGAGAGCGCTGCGGCACGCTGCGCGTCGCTTTCGCGCCTGGTGCTGCCCGACACGACGATCGAGAGCACGATCCTGGTTCCGGCAAGACCGACCCAGCAAACGATCGCGGGCGAAGTGCCCGGCTATCCCAGCTTCTGCCGCGTGGTCGCGCGCGTGCGTTCCAGCCCCGGCTCGGACATCGGAATCGAGCTGTGGCTGCCCGCACAAGGCTGGACCGGCGTGTTTCACGGCAATGGCAGCGGCGGCTTCGGCGGGACCTTCGCGCTCGGATATTCGGGCATGGCCGAAGGGCTGCGGCGCGGCTTCGCGACCGCCACAACCGATGCGGGGACCGCGCCGGCCACCCCGCTGGAAGGCGATGCGCTGATCGGCCAGCCGCGTAGGTGGCGCGACTGGGGCCGCCTCTCCACCCATGTCATGACCACCACTGGCAAGGTACTGACGAGCGCCTTCTACGGCACCGATGTCCGGCGATCCTATTACACCGGCTGTTCGACAGGCGGCCAGATGGGCCTGATCGAGGCGCTGTATTATCCCGAGGATTACGACGGCATTCTTGTCGGTGCGCCGGTGATAGACCGTACCTGGGGCCATGCCGCGGTGCTGTGGGACTATGCAGCGGCGAACCGTCAACCGGGACACCTTCTCTCCGAACCAAAGCTCAGGCTAATCAACCAGGCCGCCCTTGCCGCCTGCTGGCGCCAGGGTCACGCATTGGCGGGCGACCGCTTCATCATGGATCCGATGAGCTGCCAATTCGACCCGCAGGTGCTGCAGTGCACGGGAGGCGCGTCCGACACCTGCCTTACCGAAGCTGAGGTGGCGACCGCGCGCGCCTTCTATACCGGGCCGACGGACAGCGAAGGCGAGCCGAGCTTTTTCGGATGGCTCCCGGGCAGCGAAATGCCCGACACTTTCGGCTGGTCCTTCCTGCAGAACCAGACCGACAACCAGCCGGCGTTCGGCGGGCTGTTCAAATGGGTGTTCGGGGCGGACTGGGACTGGAACGGGTTCGACTTCGACCGCGACATGCCGACCGTCGATGCGCGGCTCGACGCGATCGTCAATGACGCGACGCGCGGCAGCCTGGCGGGCTATGCGCGGCGTGGGGGCAAGCTGATCGTTTTCCACGGCTTGGCCGACACGCTGGTCCCACCGGGCCAGTCGGTGGCCTTTTTCGAGCGCCAGGCAGAGCAGATGGGAGGCGCCGGGCAACTCGCGGACAATGCGCGGCTGTTCCTCGCTCCGGGCATGATGCATTGCGGCGGCGGCACAGGGCCCGACGCGTTCAACTCGACGCTCGGCATTCCGCCGCGCCCCCCCTCTGCGGATCCGCAACACGACCTGTTTTCTGCGCTGATCGCGTGGACCGAGCGGGAAGAAGCTCCCGATCGCATCACCGCGACCAGATTCTCCGTCGAGAATCCCGGCAGTATCGAGATGCAGCGGCCACTCTGCCCGTGGCCGCTGCGCGCGGTCTATCGCGGTGTCGGCTCGACCCAGGCAGCGAGCAGCTTCCGCTGCGAGGCACCACCCCTAGCGGGAAGCGGTCAGCGACGTTGATCCGGCGGAGAAGGAATGGCCATGCTGGCCCACCGGGATCTCGGCCGATTCACTGCACCACTACAACCTCGGCGGCGTCGGCAAATTGCGCCACCTAAATATGGATGGATGAAAGCGTGCTTGGATTTCAGGCAATCATGAACGAGCAAAAGCGAGCGGCGGGCGTTCAGGCCCCTACGACCGAACCGCGACGATTGGGCGCAGGAGAGGCGCCCCGTGCGGATCGGTAAAATATGGGGCGGGGGCGCATGCCCATCATCCCGGCATCGACATATTCGACACGTCGACGAAGACGCTTGAGGCGGAAGCGGCCAGCTATTGCGGAAAGTGCGTTGTTGACTGCTCACTACTGGCTAACCCGGCAAACTTGGCCAGCTGGCCGTGGTTATGGGAGATGTGTGCCGATCGGAGACGAGTTGCGATTTGACTGACAGCACCGCCACTACGGCAATCCGACAGGAAGATGGAGGAACCGACACCGAGAGATTCCTTCAGCAACCCCAAATGCCGCTTCGAGCGATAATAGGGACTTTGGCCGATTTCCAATTCGAAGCTTGTAAGCAATGCGCCGCCCGCCCTATGTTGCGCTGCAGCATAGAGGAGTCGCGTTCTGCGCATCGTTATCGTGGACGACAATCCGGCACGGGCCGCGATTATCGAGGAAGGCCTCCAGGAGGCGGGAGAAGACGAGATCACAACCATCGTCGAGCGCCGGGGGCTGGCCGGCAAGCTCGAGGAGATGGCGCCGGACGTTATCCTGATCGACATTGAAAATCCGTCCCGCGACGAACTGGAAGAGCTGTTCGCGATTTCGCGAGCGGCGGCGCGGCCGATCGCCATGTTCGTCGACCAGAGCGACGAGGAGACGACCGAAGCGGCCATCGACGCCGGCGTTTCCGCCTATATCGTCGACGGACTTTCCAAGAACCGGATCAAACCGATACTCGACCTCGCCGTGCGACGCTTCAACGCCTTTTCGCGGCTACAGCGCGAGCTTCACGAGGCAAGAACGGCGCTCGCCGACAAGGATGTCATCGATCGGGCTAAGCATATCCTGATGGCGCAGCGCCATGTTTCCGAACCCGAAGCGCACGGCCTTTTGCGCAGTCAGGCCATGAACAGCAATCGCCGGATCGTCGATATCGCCGACGCAATCGTGACTGCGAGCGAACTTATGGGAGGCATGGATGGCGCTTGATCGGTTGACGATCGGATTCCTGCCGCTGGTCGATGCGGCTCTACCTATCCTGGCCCAGGAACACGGCTTTGCGGAGGCCGAAGGACTGGAGCTTTCCTTCGTTCGCGACATGAGCTGGGCGACGGTGCTTGACCGGCTGCTCTACGGGCATAGCGACGCTGCGCATCTGCTCGCGCCACTGGCGATCGCGACGACGTTGGGGCGGGGCCGGCCTGCCAAACCGCTTGCCGTGCCGTTCGTGCTGGGGCTCAACGGCAATGCGGTTACGCTTTCGCAAGATCTGGCTGCAAGGCTCGTAGAGACCGGAAAACTCGGCGATCCGAACGCGACCGGCTCCGCGCTGGCACGGGAAATCATGCGGCTGGCCAAGACCGGACAACGACTGCGCTTTGGCGTCGTCCATCGCTATTCGAGCCACAATTACATGCTGCGTTATTGGCTGGCGGCGAGCGGCATCGCGCCGGACCGCGACGTCGACATCGTCACCGTCGCGCCGCCTTTCGCGGCCGACGCGCTGGCAGCGGGCGAGGTCGATGGCATCTGCGTCGGCGAACCGTGGAACAGCGTCGCTGTCGAGCAAGGCGCCGGGCGGATCGCGATCGTCACATCGCAAATCTGGCGGCGCGGCGTCGAGAAGGTGCTGGCGGTTCCCGAAGCGGTGCTAGAGGACAAGGCGCCGCTGTTCGAACGGCTGATCCGGGCGCTACTCTCTGCAGGCCGAAACTTTATCGATCCCGATAGCTGGGACGCCAATGCCGCGCTTCTGGCCCGGCCCGAATATCTCGATGGCTCAGCAGCCTTGATCCGGCGGGCGATATCGGATCGCATCCTGCTCGCCCGCGATACGGCGCCCGTCCATATTCCTGATTTCATGTTTCAGCATCGCGACGCGGCCAACTTCCCCTGGAAGAGCCAAGCCGCCTGGCTCTACTCGCAACTGGTACGGTGGGATGGGCTGACTTATGCGGCGGAGGACGCGGAACGGGCCGGCCATGTGTTCCGGCCGGACTTTTATCGCGGCGCTGTCAGCGGGCATGACGAACCGCTGCCCGGCGCAAGCTCCAAGGTCGAAGGCGGTCTCGAAACGATGATCGCGGTCGGCGGCACCCAAGGGCGGTTGGCACTCGGCCCCGATGTTTTTTTCGACGGCCGCACCTTCGATCCTGATGATATTTCGGGATATTTAGAGGCGCTTCCGGTCGTAAAATGATGCAGTGCAAAAAAATCAATTGCCGTGCCATGGGGTTTTTGAGAGTTAGATGAGGAGCACGCGATCTGCGTGCCGACATAGCCGGTTCCCCGTCCAACGAAGGGCGCTGAAATCGGCCGACAAACAATCGATGAGGCAATGACGCCGCCCGGGCAGGTCTGATGACCGTCGCTCGAGGCGGTTTTTTTTGCGTCCGGAGACCGCAACGGATGAAGACCAGGAAAAATCTCGACGGCAGATCAGCGCGCAGCGATCGCGACAATCAGCGCGATCGCGAGCAGGACGCTCGTTACCTGCCAGAAGCGCACCGGATTTCGTTCGATCAGCGGCACGAATCGGCGCGGCGGGATTCGCTCAACGCTGCCGCCGCCTTCGAGCGCGCGCAGCAGCTCGATCACGTCGCCGAACCGGTCTTCGGAATTGCGGGCGATGGCGCGCAGTATCGCGGCGTCGAGCCAGGCCGGAATTTCGGGCCGGTGGCGCGATGGCGGCGCCGGATCTGCGAAACGCGGACGCGAAAAGGCCTCCTGTTCGCCGAACGGCCATTTGCCGGTGAACCAGCGGTACAGGGTCACGCCAAGCGCGAACTGGTCGGTCAGCACGTCGCCGGCATTCCCCGCAAACTGTTCGGGCGCCATGTGGCCGGGCGTGCCGGGAATTTCGTCGCCATGGAAATCTTCGATACGCGGCAGTCTGGCAACGCCGAGATCGACGAGTTTCAGACCGCCTTCCGAGAGGATGACGTTATCCGGCTTGATGTCGCGATGGACGATATCGAGCCGGTGCAGCGCCGCGACGGCGCGGGTCAGCCCGACCGCCGCTTCGATGGATTCGGCCATGGGCTGCAGCCCGCGCTTGAGACGGGCGATCATGGTTTCGCCAGCGTAGAAAGGCTGGATGCTGTAAAGCCGGGTCTGGCGCTCCGGCGAGACGGGAAACGCCTCGCCGACGAACGGACTGTGAACGCGCTGTCCGATCAGGATTTCGCGGGCGAAGGCGAGCCGCGCCGAGCGTTCGGAGAGGATCGCGGGCTTCGGGAACTTGACGGCGACAGTGCCCCCGTTCTCACCGTCCGTGGCTCGGAAAAGCGCGGTGTAGCGACCGCTGGCGAGCTGTTCTTCCAGCTGGTAGCCGTCGACGCTGTCACCGACATCGGGGACCGCCAGGATCGGCAGCGCGGCAAGCTCTTCGGCAACGCCCTGATGGTCGGGCGCCGGCAAGCCGACGATATCTATGATCACCGCGGTCGCATTGTCGCGCGATCCGGCTTTGAAAGCGGCCTCGACGATCACTTCGCTGTCGCGTTGTGCTGCGTTGCGGGCACCCAGCAATTCGCCCAGTCGCATTTCGGCAAGGCTCTCATGAACACCGTCGCTGGTCAGGAGAAGGCGATCATGTTCGGCGAGGTCGATGGCGACATGATCGAGCCGCATCGCGGGCTCGATCCCGATGCCGCGAATGAGGACGTGGCGGAGATCGGGTTCACTTCGAACATGATCGCGCGTCAGCTGCCGGAAGCGACCGTCGCGCAGGAGCCAGGCCCGGCTATCGCCGATATGAAGAATATGGGCGCGGCGACCCTTGAGTATCGCGGCCGTCAGCGTGGTCGCGGCATCGCGCAGCGATTCGGTGTGCCGTTGCCCGTAAAGCCAGCTGTTATAGGCGCCCAGAACCCTTTCGGCGGACCGCGCCGGACCGATGGTTTCGGGGCAGGCGTAAAAGCCGTCGACCAGCGAACGCACCGCCAGTTCCGCCGCCTCCCGCCCATGGCCGCCGGCGCTGACGCCATCGGCGACCGCAGCGAGCATGCCATGCGTCGCCTGTTCGGTCGCAGTGCCGATGTACAGCGCGCAGAAATCCTCGTTCGCCGCGCGGCGCCCCGTCTCGCTCGCAAATCCGCCGGCAATCGTCAGGCGACCTTCAGACCGCATTTCATCGCCCCCCTTCACGCATGTGCGCGTGCGAGGGTGGACGTCTTTTTCATCCAGTCAAGCAATTGGGGAGCATCATCATGAACAAGGGTTTCCTGCAAGCCGGTCACCGACCGACCTTGATCGCCGCCTTTCTCTATTTCGATCTCGCCTTCATGGTCTGGGTGCTGCTCGGACCGCTGGCACCCGACATCTCGGCCGATCTCGGGCTGAGTCCGGCCCAGAAGGGCTTCATGGTCGCCGTACCGACGCTTGCCGGCGCACTGTTGCGTATTTCGAACGGCCTGATGGTCGATCGCATCGGCCCCAAGCTCACTGGGGCTATCGGCCAGGTCATCGTCATCATCGGCCTGTTCAGCGGCTGGTTCTTCGGTGTCGACAGCTATTGGGGGACGATCGCGCTCGGCATCGTGCTCGGCTTTGCAGGCGCCAGCTTTGCGGTGGCGCTACCGCTGGCATCGCGCTGGTATCCGCCCGAGCATCAGGGAACCGCGCTCGGCATCGCCGGCATGGGCAATTCGGGCACGGTTCTCGCCGCTTTGTTCGCGCCGACACTCTCGGCAATGTTCGGATGGAATGCGGTACTCGGCCTCGCCTGCATCCCGCTGGCAATCACCTTTGTGGTCTACATGCTCCTTGCCAAGGATTCCCCCGATCAGCCCGCGCCCAAACCGCTGGCTGCCTACCTAAGGCCGCTCAAGGATGTCGATGCCTGGTGGTTCATGCTGTTCTACAGCGTCACCTTCGGCGGCTTTGTCGGCCTTGCCGCATCGCTCTCGATCTATTTCGTCGACCAGTACGGTCTGTCGGCGATCACCGCCGGTTATTGCACGGCGGCCTGCGTCTTCGTCGGCTCGCTCGTGCGCCCGATGGGCGGCGCGCTGGCCGACCGGATCGGCGGCATCAAGACGCTCACCGCCGTCTACACCGTCGCCGCGCTGACCCTGTTTGCGGTCAGTACCGGCCCGGCCTCGGTCGCCATCGCACTGGGCATGTTCATCGTAGCGATGATGAGCCTCGGCCTTGGCAACGGCGCGGTCTTCCAGCTCGTCCCGCAGCGCTTCCGCAAGGAAATCGGCGTGATGACCGGCCTGGTCGGCTGCGCGGGCGGGGTCGGCGGTTTCTTCCTCGCTTCCTCGCTGGGTCTGGCGACCCAGTGGTTCGGCAGCCCGCAATTCGGTTTCATCATCTTCGCCGCAATCGCGCTCATCGCGCTCGGCGGTCTGATGTCGGTCAAGCTGCGGTGGCGGACGACCTGGGGTGCGGCGCTGCAGGGCGTGCAGATCTGATGCGCCGCGTCGCGCTTCTCCTTGCGGCCGGGGTTTCGGCCCCGACCCTCGCGGCGAACCCGGTCCCGGTGGGCGATGGCTTTTCGATCACCCCGATCATCGATGCGCGGCTGCGCTACGAGCATGTCGATCAGGCCGGTTTCGCGCGCGATGGAGACGCGATCACGCTGCGCGCCCGAGCCGGTGTCGAGGTCGGCCATGAAAGCGGCTTCTCTTTCCTCGCCGAAGGCGAAGGTACGGTGGCGCTCAATGACCATTACAACAGCACGACCAACGGGCGCGGGATGTTTCCGGTCGTCGCCGATCCGGAGACGATCGAACTCAACCGTTTGCAGGTCGGCTATGCAGGCGAGACCTTCGTGGCGACGGTCGGGCGGCAGCGGATTCTACTCGGCGATTCCCGCTTCGTCGGCAATGTCGGCTGGCGAGAGAACGAGCAGACCTTCGACGCCGTGCGCATCCAGCTGCGCGAGCTCGGCCCGTTCACCGCCGATGCGGCCTATGCCATATCCGAACGGACCATCTTCGGCTTCGATTCCGGGATTCGCGAGTCTTTTGAAGGCGATTTCATCCTGCTCCATGCCGGGCTCGATCTTGGCCCGGTCGATCTCACCGCCTTTGCCTATCTGCTCGATCACGATGCCAGCGAACCGCGCGCGCGGTTCGACAGCCAGACCTATGGTTTGCGCGCCACCGCCGCGCTGCCGATCTCCGAAGGGTTCTCGATCAATTTGGAGGCCAGCTATGCGCGCCAGTCCGACTATCAGGATTATCTGGGGCCGCTGACCGCCGATTATTCGGCCGACTATATCCTGCTTTCCGCAACCACGAGCCTCGCCGGCTTCAACCTTACCCTAGGCTATGAGGAGCTGGGCTCGGACGACGGTCTCGAAGCCGTCCAGACGCCGCTCGCGACGCTCCACAAGTTCAACGGCTGGGCCGATATCTTTCTGATCACGCCGCCCATGGGCCTGCGCGACCACTACGTCACCATAGGGCGTTCGATCCCGGGCGTGCCCTTTCTGCCCGACCTGCGCGCGGCGGTCACTTACCACGCGTTCGACAGCGATTACGGCGGCATCGATTACGGCAGCGAGTGGGATGCGCTGATCGGATTCCGCATCGGCCCGTTCGGGGCTCTCGTCAAATACGCCAATTACGACGCCGATAGTTTCGGCGCGGACGTGGAGCGGCTTTGGGCCCAGCTCGAATACAGTTTCTGACAGGGGAAAGACGGCAATGGTCAAAGAGCAAAAGGAAAAACTGGTCGTTATCGGCAACGGCATGGCCGGGTGCCGCGCGGTGGAAGAAATCCTTGCCCGCGACCCCGAGCGCTACGATATCGTCATCTTCGGTGCCGAACCGCGGGTGAACTATAATCGCATCATGCTCTCGCCGGTGCTGGCCGGCGACAAGACGTTCGACGAAATCGTGATTAACGACGAAGCCTGGTATGCCGATAACGGCATCGAGCTCGTTTCCGGCGATTCGGTCATTGCGATTGACCGTGAAGGCAAGGAACTACGCTCGCGTTCGGGGCGCACCGAAAGCTATGACCGGCTGCTGATCGCGACCGGTTCCGATCCGTTCATCATCCCGGTTCCCGGGCACGACCTGCCCGGCGTCATCACCTTTCGCGATCTCGACGATGTCGAGAAGATGCTGGCCGCGGCCGAAAGGGGCGGAGAAGCGGTGGTCATCGGCGGAGGCCTGCTGGGCCTTGAAGCCGCACACGGCCTGTTTCTGCGCGGAATGGAGGTAACTGTCCTTCACCTGATGCCGACCCTGATGGAACGGCAGCTCGACGAGGCGGCGGGTTTCCTGCTCAAGACAGAGCTCGAAAATCGCGGCCAGACGATCCTGACCGGCGCCGACACGGCCGAGATCGTCGGCGAGAGCCATGTCGAAGCGGTGAAGCTCAAGGACGGCACGGAGATCCCCGCCGATATCGTGGTGATGGCCGTCGGTATCCGGCCCAATGTCCGGCTTGCATTGGAGGCCGGGCTGGAAGTCGGCCGCGGCATCGTCGTCGATGACGATATGCGAACCAGAGATCCTTCGATCTTCGCGGTCGGCGAATGCGTCGAGCATCGCGGCCTTGTCTACGGCCTGGTCGCCCCGCTCTGGGAGATGTGCAAGGCGCTGGCCGATGGCTGCACGACGGGCGCCACCGGCTATCGGGGATCGGTCACGTCGACCAAGCTCAAGGTTTCCGGCATCGACCTTTTTTCGGCCGGGGATTTTTCGGGCGGCGAGGACTGCGAAGACGTCGTCATGCGCGATGCCGCGCGCGGCATCTACAAGCGCGTGGTGCTCAAGCAGGACCGTATCGTAGGCGCGGTGCTCTATGGCGATACAGCGGACGGCAACTGGTATTTCGACCTCATGCGCCAGGAGGAGGACGTCTCGGATATTCGCGAGGCGATCATCTTCGGCCAAGCCTTCGCCTCGGGAGGAGGCGCGCTCGCGGACCCTAATGCCGCCGTTGCAGCACTTTCGGACGACGCCGAAATCTGCGGCTGCAACGGCGTTTCGAAAGGCTCGATCGTTTCCGCGATCCTGGATGGATCGGGAACGCTCGACGCGGTGCGCGGCTGCACCAAGGCCAGTGCCAGCTGCGGCTCTTGCACCAACCTGGTCGAGGGGCTTCTCACAATCACCCTGGGCGAGGATTATTCCGGGGAGCGCGAAGTCAAGCCGATGTGCGGTTGTACCAGCTTCACCCATGAAGACGCGCGGCGCCTGATCCTCGAAAAGGAGCTCAAGGAAATTCCCGCGGTGATGCAGGAACTGCATTGGACGACGCCCGACGGCTGTTCGTCCTGCCGCCCCGCGCTCAATTACTATCTGCTCTGCGCCTGGCCCGACGAACATAAGGAAGACCCGCAGAGCCGCTTCGTCAACGAACGCCTGCACGCCAACATCCAGAAGGACGGCAGCTACTCGGTCGTCCCGCGCATGTGGGGCGGGATCACCAATCCGCGCGAGCTACGCGCGATTGCCGACGTCGTCGAAAAATACGATGCTGGCATGGTCAAGGTCACCGGCGGGCAACGGCTCGACATTTTCGGCATCCAGAAGGAGGATCTTCCTGCGGTCTGGGCCGATCTCAACGCTGCGGGCATGGTTTCGGGCCATGCCTATGGCAAGGCGCTGCGCACGGTGAAAACCTGTGTCGGATCCGACTGGTGCCGCTTCGGAACGCAGGATTCGACCGGGCTCGGCATCAAGATGGAGCGGATGAGCTGGGGCAGCTGGATGCCCCACAAGTTCAAGATCGCGGTATCGGGCTGCCCGCGCAACTGCGCCGAGGCGACGATCAAGGATTTCGGGATTGTCTGCGTCGATAGCGGCTATGAGCTGATGGTCGGCGGCAATGGCGGCATCCACCTGCGCGGCACCGACTTGCTGTGCAAGGTCGAGACCGAGGGAGAGGCGCTCGAATTTTGCGCCGCCTTCATCCAGCTCTACCGGGAGGAAGCGCGCTATCTCGACCGCACCGCGCCGTGGATCGAGCGGGTCGGGCTCGACTATGTCAAGCAGCGTATCGTGGAAGACGCAGAGGGGCGAAGCGCGCTGCGCGACCGCTTCCTCCACGCCCAGACATTCCTGCAAAAGGATCCCTGGGCCGAACGCGTCGCCGGCGCCGAAGCCCATCTCCACCAGCATCTTGCCGAAATCCGGCCCTTTGCGGCCGTGGGAGCAGAATGACCATGGATGCAAACTGGCTCGATATCGGCCCCGTCGATCAACTGCCCGCGCTCGGTGCGCGTACCTTGCCCGTGCAGGGCGGCCAGGAGATCGCCCTCTTCCGCACCGCCAACGGCAAAGTCTTCGCGCTCCACAATAAATGCCCGCACAAACAGGGCCCGCTGAGCCAGGGCATCGTCCACGACACGACCGTTACCTGCCCGCTGCACAATTGGCGGATCAGCCTCCTCACCGGCGAAGCCCAGGGCGAGGACAAGGGCTGTGTGCCGACCATCCCGGTGAAGGTCGACGGCGGACGCATCTTCATCGCCCGCGCCGAAGCGCTCGCAGGTGCGCGGTGAGCAGGAAGCGCACCACCTGCCCCTATTGCGGGGTCGGATGCGGGATTGCGGCGGTCTCGACCGGCCGGCGCAACATCATCGTCAAGGGCGACACGGCGCATCCGGCGAATTTTGGGCGCTTATGTTCGAAGGGTACGCATCTCGGCGAGACGACCGGGCTCGAGGGGCGCCTGCTTTATCCGGAAATCAGCGATGAGCGCGTGAACTGGGACGAGGCGATTGCCCTTGTGGCCGAGCGCTTCTCCTCGACGATCGCCGAATACGGGCCGGATAGCGTCGCTTTCTATGTCTCGGGCCAGCTGCTGACCGAAGACTATTATGTCGCCAACAAGCTGATGAAAGGGTTCATCGGCTCGGGGAATATCGACACCAATTCGCGGCTCTGCATGGCGAGCGCCGTGGCCGCCCATAACCGGGCGTTCGGCGAGGACATCGTTCCCTGCAGCTATTCGGACCTCGAAAAAGCGGATCTGATCCTGCTGGTTGGGTCCAACACCGCCTGGTGCCACCCGGTGATCTGGCAGCGGATCGAAAAGGCGCGGCAGGAACGCGGCACCAAGCTCGTCGTCATCGATCCGCGGCGGACCGAAACCGCCGAATGCGCCGACCTTCATATCGCGCTGAAGCCCGATGGCGATATTGTCCTGTTCAATGCCTTGCTTGCCGAGATGCGCGCGCGCGGCAAGATCGACGAGACCTATCTCGCCGCGCATGTGACGAGCCCTGAAAGTTTTTGGGAGAGGCTCACGGGCGGCCCGGCGGACGCGGGTATCGATGAGGACGCATTTATCGCCCTTGCCGATCTCGCTTCCGCCGTGCCAAAAATGGTCACCCTGTTCAGCCAGGGCGCCAACCAGTCGGCCTGCGGCACCGACAAGGGCAACGCGATCATCAACCTCCACCTCGCCACCGGCCGGATCGGCAAGCCGGGCGCGGGGCCGTTCAGCATTACCGGCCAGCCCAATGCGATGGGCGGGCGCGAGGTTGGCGGGCTCGCTTCGACCCTCGCCTGCCATATGGGCTTTTCGGATGAGGAGCGCGCGGTGGCGCAGGATTTCTGGAAATCGCCGGGAATCGCGCCCGGTCCCGGCCTGAAGGCCGTCGACATGTTCCGCGCCGTCCATGAAGGCCGGATCAAGGCGCTGTGGATCATGGCGACCAACCCCGCCGTTTCGATGCCCGATGCCGGCTTCGTGCGCGAGGCTCTGAATCGCTGCGATTTCGTTGTCTTGTCCGACGTGATCGCGAAGACGGATACCGCCGCCTATGCCGATGTGAAACTTCCCGCGCTCGCCTGGGCCGAGAAGGACGGCATGGTCACCAACAGCGAACGCGTGATGAGCCGCCAGCGCGCCCTGTTAGCGCCGCCCGGCGAGGCCCGGCCGGATTGGAAAATCGTCGCCGATGTCGCTTGGGCGATGGGCCATGGCGAGGCTTTCGATTTTGCAGGTCCCGCCGATGTTTTCCGCGAATATTGCGCGCAAACCACCTGTCATAACAACGGTCGTCGCCTGCTCGATCTTGGCCAATGGGCGGCGATGTCCGATGCGGACTATGCGGAATGGCAGCCGCAATCCTGGGGCGGCGCATCGCCGTTCGCCGCAGGCCGCTATTCGACACCGGACAGCAAGGCGCGGCTGGTCGCGGTTGCGCCGCCGGAAACAGCGGCGGCCGACAAGGACTATCCGCTGCGGCTCAACACCGGCCGTTATCGCGATCAATGGCACACGATGACCCGCACCGGTCTCTCTCCGCGCCTGTCGCGTCATCGCGGCGAGCCTCTGGTAGAAATCCATCCCGCTGATGCCGCCGCGCGCGATCTCGCCGATGGAGATCTGGCGCGGATCGCGACGCCTAATGGCGAAAGCATTTTTCGCGTGCTTGTTACCGATTCCCAACGGCCCGGCGAAATCTTCGCGCCGATGCACTGGACCGACCAGATGAGCGGCGGCGGGCGCACGGGGCGGCTGACCGATAGCCGGGTCGATGCCGTATCGGGCCAGCCCGCGTTCAAGGATTGCGCGGCAGAGATCGAACGCGTCTCGCCCGACTGGCGCGCTTTTCTCGTCGCCTGCACGATGCCCGCGTTACCGGACCTGCTCTACTGGACGCGGTCCCGGCTCGAACACGGCTGGCTCGTCGAACTGGCAGGCGAAGGCGCGATCGACATCGATTCGATGCTGCCGGGCGGTACTCGGCTCGAAGCGGTCGACATGGCGCGCGGCATGCGACGTATCGTCGTTGCCGACGCGCAGGGGCGGCTCGCCGCGGCGCTGTTTGTCACCCGTTCGGGAACGCTACCGCCGCGAGGCTGGATTGCGGCGCAACTCGATGCGACCGTCCCCTCGGGCGGTTCTGCCCTCCTCGCCGCGCGTCCGGCTGGCACGGCGGCCGACCCCGGACCGATCGTTTGCGTCTGTTTCGATGTCGGCATGAAAACGATCCTCACCGCCATCGCCGACCAGACGCTCGCCTCGGTCGAGGAGATCGGCAAGGCACTGCGCGCGGGCACCAATTGCGGCAGCTGCCGGCCCGCGCTCGCGAAGATGTTGATCGAGCCCCCCTCCTCCTCGCTGGAGGCGGCAGAATGACCGGCCCGATCTCCAATCCCGGAGAGGTCTGGCTTGTCGGCGCGGGTCCCGGCGATCCCGATCTCCTGACTCTTAAGGCGGAGAAGCTGCTTCGCGCGGCGACCATCGTCTTCCATGACGCGCTGGTCGGGCCGGGCGTACTCGACCGCGTTCCGGCCGGCGTCCGCCGCGTCCCTGTGGGCAAGCGTTCGGGCCGCCATTCGAAGGATCAGCGCGCGATTAACGATCTTCTGGCCGAAGCAGCGCTAGCCGGCGAACGCGTTGTGCGGCTGAAAGGCGGCGATCCCTCCATCTTCGGCCGCTCCGCCGAAGAGATGGAGGCCTTGTCGGCGCTGGGCATCCCGGTCCGGATTTGCCCCGGCATCACCGCCGCCTCGGCCGCCGCGGCGAGCGCCGGCATGTCGCTCACCTTGCGCGGTCTTGCTCGCCGGTTGACGTTCGTCACGGCGCACGTCCGCGCCGGTGAAGAACTGGATCTCGACTGGAATACGCTTGCTGACCCGCAGGCGACGCTGGCCGTCTATATGGGCAAGACCGCCGCGCCGACCGTATCCCGGCGGCTGATCGATGCCGGGCTTTCCGGGGACACGCCAGCTCTTGTCGTGGAGAATGTGAGCCTTCCCGAGGAACGCCGCTTTGCCACGCGGCTCGATCTGCTTCCGCTTGCCGTACGAACGGCGCTTGGCGACGGCCCCGCGCTCATCCTCATCGGCCAAGCGGTCAAAAAAAAGAAACGAACGTCAGTGGCGGAAATTGTCGGCGAAGAGCGGGCATCGGGAGAGATGGCGGGAGATTTGTCGTCCTGCCACGATCCTGACGATAGGCCTTCCGCAACAGGTTGAGAATGAGTCTCGACTAGGCAACCGGCATCGGGTTAAGGATCGCGTATGCTGGAAATCGAGGCCTTCGCCGATGCCGCCGCGACGCCGATTTCGGGCGTCGTCGCCAAGTCGCTCATCACCCATGCCGATAGTCGCGGCGACCTGACCGAGATTTATCGTAAAAGCTGGAGCATTGGCAGCAACACGCCTGTTCAATGGAATGTCGTGCATTCCGCCGCCAATGTCATGCGCGGCGTTCATCTCCATCTGAAACATGAGGACATCCTCACCGTGTTGCAGGGAGAGATGCTGCTCGGCCTTTCCGACCTGCGCCCTTCCTCGCCGACCCACGGAACCGGTGCCATCGTCCGTATGCCCGCTGACAGCCCTGCCATGATCGCCATTCCCGTGGGGGTCGCCCATGGCTTTTATTTTCCGGTGCCATCGATCCATATTTACGGCGTCGATTTCGATTTCGACCGGACCGACGAACTGGGCTGCCGTTGGAACGAACCCGGGCTCGGGATCGACTGGCCAGCCGACGATCCGATCCTGTCCGAACGCGACACCGACGCGGGGAGCCTTGCACAATTGCTGGACGTCGCCGGACTAAGCGAATGAGCGCGCCAAAAATCGGACAGATTGGCTGCGGCCGCTGGGGGAAATTCGTCCTCCGCGATCTTCTCGCCTGCGGCGCGGAGGTTCATGTTGTGTGCGCCGATCCCGGCCATTGCGCGATCGCGCGGGAGACGGGCGCGACGTCGGTAATCCCGGATATCGCTAACCTTCCGGATATGGACGGCTATGTCATCGTCACGCCGACGACGACCCATGGCAGGATCGTCGAGGCGCTGATGCCGACCGGAAAGCCGATTTTCGTCGAAAAGCCGCTGACTGCCGATGTCGAGAGCGCGCGCCGATTGGCGGCAATGGACGACGGGCAACTCTTCGTGATGGACAAGTGGCGTTATCACCACGGCATCCAGGAACTACGCCGGCAGATCGATGCCGGCACCATCGGCGCACTTCGCACGTTGCGCCTACAGCGCTGGAGCAAGGGCCATGGCTATGCCGATGTCGATCCGCTCTGGATTCTCGCGCCGCATGATCTGGCGATTATCGACACGCTGATCGACGAACTGCCCGCGCTCGACACCGCATGGCCGGTAGTGCCTGCCGACAAGAGACTCGGTGCGATCGCCCGGATGACAAGCTCCAGCGGCATCTCGGCGATTCTCGACATAGGCGTCGCCAGCACCGAGCATGCACGGAAAGTGACCGCGATCGGCGACAGCGGGATGCTGGAATTGCGCGGCGGCTATGACACAGAATTGTTCTGGCGGCGCGGACCGGTCGGCCAACCCGATCAAGAAGTGTTCGGCATTCCGTTTACCGAATCGATGCCGCTTTATGACGAGATAGAAGGCTTTCTCGGCTTCATCGCCGGCGGTCCACCGCCGCTCGGCTCCGCCGCCCGGGGCGCCGAGATCGTCGAGCGGATCGCGGAGATCGAGGCGGCACTCTGATGTTCGGGCGGTTCCTCAGGCGCAGGGAGCCACCGCTTTTCACGATCCTGCTGCCGATCCACCGCCCACCCGATCTGCTACCGTTCGCGTTGGAGAGCGTGCGCACGCAAAGCGAACAACGCTTCGAACTCTTCATCCTGTGCGACGGCGCGCCGGACGAAACCGTCGCGGAAGCACGGCGCCTCGCCCGGCAAGATCGGCGGATAAGTGTGCGGGCCTTCCCCAAGGGGGCGCGTCACGGCGAAGCACATCGCGATACGATTCTCCGGGAAGAAAGCCGGGGCGCGATGATCTGCCAGATCGCCGACGACGATTTATGGTTTCCCGATCATCTCGAAGAGATGGCCAAATTGCTTGCGAATGCGGACTTCGGCAATCTGATCCAGGTTCAAGTCGGAACGCGCGGCCGTTTCGAAGCATTGCGTGACGACTTGGCTTTGCCGGAAACGCGGGAACGGATGCTCACGGAGAAGTATAATTTCTTCGGTCCCACGACCTGCGGCTATCGCCGGTCCGCCTATGACCGGCTCGAACCCGGCTGGTCGCCCGCGCCCGAAGACATCTGGACCGATCTTTACATGTGGCGAAAGTTCCTGCGCCGCGACGATATCCGCATGGCAACGCGCCACCAGCCGGGCGCACTTTGCTTCCCGACGCCCCAACGGCGCGCCTGGCCGATGGCAAAGAGGTGCGCCGAGAATCGCGAATATCTCGCCAGGCTTCGCGATTCAGCCTCGCTTCACGCTCTGAGAACCGAAATCGATAGTAACAGGAAAGCATAAAACTCCCTGTTTACAGGCGGAACACCGTCTTTCTATTGGTTTTTATACTAGTGTATTTCGGAAACTGGCGCCCACCTGTTTCCACGGACATTTTGCATCCGATCAGCCCCGAAACAGGGGTCAACCATCTCGCCCCAAGGTGGGCCACAGGAGAGGAAAGAAACGTCATGGCTGACAGCCTTCAATCCGTTCTCGACGCCGCCGGCGGTACGGCGCATATGCTTCGCAACCTGCCCGCCGGGCCGAACGTCTATCCGGGCGTCCCTCCGGAATTTTCCAACTGGCGCGACGAGCAGAAGGGCTGGCAGGAAACCTGCGTCCTGTTCGACCAGTCCTACCATATGGCGGACCTGCTGGTCGAAGGGCCGGGCGCGTTCGAAATGCTCAGCTATCTTGGCATCAACAGCTTCAAGAATTTCACGGTCGACAAGGCCAAGCAATTCGTTCCGTGCAGCCCCGAAGGCTATGTGATCGGCGACGTCATCCTCTTCTACCTGGCCGAGAACACCTTCAACCTCGTCGGTCGTATTCCCGTCCTGAACTGGGTCCGCTTCCATGCCGAAACCGGCGACTGGGACGTCAAGGTGACGCTCGACGAGCGCTCTGCCGCGCGCCCGGATCCGTTCAACCGCAAGAGCTACCGCTACCAGATCCAGGGTCCCAACGCGATGAAGACCATGGAAAAGGTGCTTGGGCAGACGCCGCCGGAACTCAAATTCTTCAACATGACGACGATGACGATCGCCGGCAAACAGGTCGGCGCGCTGCGCCACGGCATGGCCGGCCAGCCTGGCTTCGAGCTTTACGGCCCCTATGCCGACGGTGAAGCCGTGAAGGCCGCGCTCGTCGAAGCCGGCGAGGAATTCGGCCTCAAACAGGTCGGCGGCCGCGCTTATTCCTCGAACACCCTCGAATCGGGTTGGATCCCCTCGCCGATGCCCGCCGTCTATACGAGCCCCGGCATGCAAGCCTATCGCGAATGGCTTCCCGCCGATTGCTACGAAGCCAACGCCTCGATCGGCGGCAGCTTCGCGTCCGACAATATCGAGGACTATTATCTCACGCCCTGGGACATCGGATACGGCCCGTTCGTGAAGTTCGATCACGACTTCATCGGCAAGGAAGCCCTCGAAGCCATGGCCGAAGGCCCGCACCGCAAGAAGGTGACCCTGGCGCTCGACAATCAGGATGTTCTCAACTGTATCGGATCGCAGCTCGAACGCGGCGACCGGGCCAAATTCATGGAATTCCCCTCGGCCGTCTATTCGATGCACCCCTATGATGCGGTGATGGCCGACGGCAAGAATGTCGGCGTTTCGACCTGGGTCGGCTACAGCTCCAACGAGCGCAAGATGCTGACCTTGGCCATCCTTGATGCGGAATATGCAGAACCCGGCACGGAGGTGACCTTTGTCTGGGGCGAGGAAGATGGCGGGACCGCAAAGCCCGCGGTCGAACGCCATGAGCAGGCCGAGATCAAGGCCGTCGTCGCGCCGGTTCCCTATGTCGACACGGTCCGCGAAGTTTACACCGATACAGGCTGGCGCAAGCGGGCCTAACGGCTGCCCGAAAGGGCCCCATCCCCTCTAGGGCGGCGCAATCATGATTGCGCCGCCCTTTTTGTTTGCTATGCATACTATCGAAATATGACGGGTCGCCAAAAGACCCGCGCCAGTGGGAGGAGTAGGATGGCAATAGCGCCAGGCGGCCAAGCCGCGAAAATCGAAGCGAGCCGCGAAGGTGTCGCGCAAACTGCCCCTGAAAAGGAATGGCCGTCGGCACCGGCGCGATATTGGGCGCTGTTCGTCATCGTCTTCGCAACCTTCGTCACCTTTTTCGACCAGGTCGTATTCGGAATGCTAGCCGAACGCATCAAGACGGATTTCGGCCTGACCGATGCGCAGCTCGGCTTCCTCGCCGGCCCCGCGAGCATCATCTGCTATCTGTTCGTCGGCATACCGCTAGCGCGCCTCGCCGATATCTGGCCGCGCAAATATGTTCTCTCAGGCGGCGTCGCCGTGGTCGGCATCGTGACCGCGCTCGGCGGCATTGCCCAGACCTTCGTCCAGTTCGTCGGCAGCAGGGTGTTTCTCGCCGCCGGAGGGTCTGCTCATGCGCCCTCCTCCTATTCGCTGATCGCCGATGCCTTTCCGCCCAAGATCATCACCCGCGCCTTCGCGCTGCTGCAATTCGGCTTTATCGGCGGCACGACGCTGGGGCCATTGGTAGGCGGTTATCTGATCGTGATGGTTTCGACCTGGGAGCCCTCCACCTTCATGGGGCTGCGAATATTCGGATGGCAGTGGATATTGATCTGGATCGCCACGCCCGCCTTCCTCGCCTCGCTGCTGTTCCTGACGGTCAAGGAACCCGCGCGTTTCGCGCCGACCGCCGATGCGATCCAGATACCCAAGGATGCGAGCATCGGACGCAAGGTCCTGACCTTTATGGGATTGGACGCAGCCAAGGCGATCCACGCCAATGGCAAGGTCTATTATCCGTTGTTCGCGGCGCTGGCGCTCAGCGCGACCGAAAGTTTCGGCCTCGCCTTCTGGCGCATTCCGTTCATGATCCGGGAGTTCGGATGGAACGAGGCGGAGATCGGCGGCGCCATCGCCATCACAGTGCTCACCGGATCGCTGGCCGGACTGGTCCTCGGCGGCACGCTCGTCGAATGGTTAGGCAAACGGTATAAGGACGCCAATGTCCGCGCCGCGTTCATCTTTTTTTGCGGCACCACGATCAGCACCATGGTGGCGCTGCTTGCCCCGACCGGATGGGGATCGATGATCGCCTTCGGCTTCGGCGCGATGTTCGGGCTCGCCGGTGCGGTGCCGCAAAACGCAGCAGTCCAACGCGTTGCGCCGAATGCGATGCGCGGGCAGGTGACGGCCTTCTATCTTTTCATGTTCACCTTTTTCGGCGCGATGGGCAGCTTCGTGATCGGCCTTGTCTCGGAATATGTGATCGGCGATCCGGAGAAACTCCGCGAAACCCTGGTGATCACCGCGGCGATCCTTCTTCCCACCGCCTGTTTCCTGATGTTCCGCGCGATGCGGCCCTATCGCCTGGAAGTGGAAAGGCTCGAAGCGCTCGGCCGCTAACCCTCAATCTCACAGCAGGAGCATCTCCCGTGACCGACCAGCCGACAATCGAACAGCTTGCGAGACGCATCGACGATCTCGAGCACCAGCTCGGCATCGAGCAGGATGTGAACCAGATCCGCCGCCTCCAATATACCTATGGCTATTTCATCGATAAATCGCAGTATAACGAATGCGTCGACCTGTTCGCCGACGATGCCGAGGTCTGGTTCATGGGCGGCATCTACAAGGGCAAGGCCGGCGTGAAGCGCCTCTATATCGAGAAGTTCCAGAATAGCTTCACTCAGGGGCACAATGGCCCGCGCTATGGCTGGCTGCTTGATCACCCCCAGCTGCAGATGGTCATCGACGTTGCCGATGATCGCAAGACCGCCAAGGCGCGCGGGCGATCCATGATGCAGGCGGGTCTCCACGAAAGCGCCGAGGGCGATATGCGCATGGCCTGGTGGGAAGGCGGCATGTACGAAAACCGCTATGTCCGCGACGACGGCGTCTGGAAACTCGCCCGCCTCGCTTACTACCCTTTCTGGCATGGCACGTTCGAGGATGGCTGGGCGAAAACGCCGGTCGATTTCATCCCGATGTCGACCGAGACCTATCCCGAAGACCCGCTCGGCCCCGATGAACTGATCGATCCGGCGCCGCGGCTCTGGCCCGCGACCGACATCGTTCCCTTCCATTATCCGCACCCGGTAACCGGCAAGCCGATCGAAGCCGATAACAGCCGGGCGCGCGAAGGCTATAAGGACTAGCCGCCATGAACCGTGACGACCGGATCGCCATCGAATGGGAGTGTACGCGGCTCATCAATCTCTATGCGCTGCTGACCGACGAGGCGCGCTGGGACGAGATCGTAGCACTCTATGCGGAGGACGGGCTGATGACCCGTCCCACGGCGCCCGACGATCCGATCGTCGGCCACGACGCGCTGTACGCCGCCTTCACGGCACGCCCCCCCCGGATCAGCCGGCATGTCTGTGCGAACATCGTCGTCACGGCCGAGAATGCGGATGAAGCGAGCGCGCAAAGCCTCATCCTGCTGTTTACCGGCAGCGCGGCCGAAGATGGCGGTCTGCCCGTTCCCGACGCCGCGCCGCTGGTAGGCACCTATAGCGACCGCTTCCGGCTGACGGACAAGGGCTGGCGGTTCACGGAACGGCGCGGCGAGCTCAGTTTCAGGAAGATGTGAATTGGCAGGCGAGATGAATATTTCGAAAAGCGGAAGCATCCCGAGAGGAGACTAGGTCCATGGCAAGCGAAGCGGCGGGCGTAGCGCCTGCACGGCGATCCAGCGGCTACCAGATTGTCCTGGTATCGCTGTTAAGTCTGAATTTCGGCATCGTCTTCTTCGACCGGCAGGCGCTCAACGTGCTGATGCCGTTCGTACAGCCCGAACTCTCGCTGACCAACACCCAGATCGGCATCATCGCGGGCGGCCTCTCCTTCACCTGGGCGCTCGCAGCCTTCGGGATCGGCAAACTTTCCGACACGCTGGGCAACCGCAAGCTTCTCCTCGTCCTCGCGACGCTCGCCTTCTCGCTTTGCTCCTTCCTGACAGGCATCGCTTCCTCTTTCGCCCTGCTGCTGGGCGCCCGCCTGCTTATGGGGGCTGCAGAGGGCGGGGTCATGCCAATCAGCCACGCGATGATCGCAACCGAAGTGTCGCCCGAGCGGCGGGGTATGGCGATGGGCATCGGCCAGAATCTCGGCTCCAACCTGCTGGGGTCCTTCCTCGCGCCGGTCGTCCTTATTGCGTTCGCAGAAGCCTTTGGCTGGCGCTCCGCCTTCTTCCTCGCCGGCGTCCCGGGTATCATCAGCGCGTTTGTCATCTGGTTCATGCTCGACGAACCGGCGGCCCCGCCCAAGCCCGCCGACGATGCGGACCGCATGTCCATCCTCGATGCGCTCAAGGTTCGCAACATCTGGATCTGCGTGGCGATGGGCGTGCTGCTCGTGGCCTTCTTCGTGATCACCTGGGCCTTCTTGCCGCTTTATCTCGCCCAGACGCGCGGGTTCGACGAAACGACGATGAGCTGGATCATCGGTACGCTCGGCATTTCGGCTACCATCGGCAGTTTCGCCATTTCCGGAATTTCGGACAAGATCGGCCGTAAGCCGGTAATGATCGCGATGCCGTTTATCGCCGTCTTGCTGCCCCTGGCCGCGCTCTTCTTCAACGGCTCGGCATTGGCGCTCGCGGCGATCTTCTTTGTCGGCTGGGGCGTGGTCGGCATCTTCCCCCTCTACATGGCGACCATTCCGTCAGAATCCGTCGATGCACGTCATCACGCGACAGTCTTGGGGCTCGCGATGGGGTCGTGCGAGATACTCGGCGGCGTTTTGGGCCCACCGATTGCTGGGTCGCTCAACGACGCTTTCGGGATGGATACCTTCCTCTGGGTCATGATCGGCCTCGCTGTCGTCGCCGGCCTCATCGCCACGGGACTGAAAGAGACGGCGCCCGCGAAGGTGCGGAAGCGGACTTAGGAGATTTCACAAGGCGAAACCTATCCACATTCCAGCCCCCCTGTCGACAATGCCGATATGATAGAGTTCCGGAGGAAGGGAGCGATGCCGTGACGGACGCAGGGAGAGAAGTCTGCAAGCTGCCGCAAAGCGATGAAGAGCGCGGCACCTATTTGCGCAACTGCTGGTACGTCGCCGACTGGGCCGACGGGCTGGGCCAAGAACCGCAGCAGAAGGTCTTGCTTGAAGAACCGGTTGCAATGTTCCGCGACGAAGACGGCACGGCGCATGCCATCGGCGGCCGCTGCCCGCACCGGTTTGCTCCGCTCGGCCATGGCAAGATGGTCGGTGACCAGCTCGAATGCCCCTATCATGGCCTGCGCTTCGACGGCACCGGCACCTGCGTCTTCAATCCGCACGAGAAAGGCGTCGTGCCGCGCGTTTCGGTCCACCGCTATCCGTTTGTCGAGAAATACAATCTGCTGTGGATCTGGATGGGCGATCCGGCGCTCGCCGACGAAAGCGCTATCCCCGATTTCGCCTGGCTCGCGAATCCCGCATGGGAGGCCGTGCGCGGCACCGCCCATGCCGAGGGCCATTACGAACTGTACAGCGACAATATTCTCGATCTCGGCCACGCCAATTTCGTCCACCCGGCGCTGGCCGCCGATGTCTGGACCACCGGCAAGCGCAGCTTCCGCACCGAAAGCGACACCGTCTGGGCCGAATATGACCAGCCCGACGATTATCTCTCAGACGGTATCGGCGGCCTGCTCGGCCGGGTCGGCGTCAAACAGGATTTCTGGTGCGGGGTGCGCTGGGACGCGCCGGCCACGCTGTTTCTGGATTATCGCGCCGGCGATGTCGGCACTCCGCGCGAAGCGATGATCGCCCTGCCCTCGCTCCACGCCTTCACCCCCGAAACCCGGGACACCACCCACTATGTGTGGGCGGTCGCGCGCGACTATCGGCTCGGCGACACCGAGTTCAGCGATCTGATGCACGGCATCCTGACCGCCGCCTTCGAAGAGGAGGACATGCCGATCATCCGCAATGCCCATCGCCAGATGGCCGGCAAGGATCTCTGGGATCTCGAACCGGTCGTGCTGACCGGCGATTCCGGCGGTGTCCGCGCCCGCCGCACGCTCGCCCGGCTGATCGAGGAAGAGCAGCAGGACAGCGGCGCTAGCCGGATCGCCGCTGAATAGCCTTCACCGCGAATCTATCGGGAGAATGACATGGCAGAGTGCAAGCCCGCTTGGCTGAGCGCCACCCAGTTCGAACGCGGGCTTGCTGCGTTTGAGGCCGTGTTGGACGCCGAAGGATTCCATCCTACACCAACGGCGGCGGCCGAGTTTCGCGATCCCTTTGCGCCGTCCGATTGGCAGGACTTCCTTCCCTCAGCGGCACTGCAACCCAATTCGGTGGAGCAGGTGCAGGCAATCGTCCGTCTCGCCAACGAACACAAGATCCCGCTCTGGACGAGTTCACAGGGGCGCAATAACGGCTATGGCGGAGCCGCCCCGCGTATCGCCGGATCGGTTGTCCTTAACTTGCGCCGATTGAACCGCGTCATCGATATAGACGAGGAATCGGCCTTTGCGCTGATCGAGCCCGGCGTACGTTTTTTCGATCTCTACGATGCAATCCAGACTTCAGGCGCGAAGCTGTGGATGTCGGTTCCCGATCTTGGTTGGGGGAGCGTGATCGGCAACACCTGCGACCATGGCGTCGGCTATACACCGACCGGCGATCATGTCGCCCACCAGTGCGGCATGGAGGTTGTGCTGCCGGACGGCTCGCTGTTGCGCACCGGCATGGGCGCGATGCAGGGCAACAAAGCCTGGCAGGTCCACAAGCGCGGCTTCGGTCCGAGCCTCGACGGAATCTTCATGCAATCGAGCCTGGGCATCGTCACCAAGATGGGCGTCTGGCTGATGCCCCGGCCCGAATGCTATATGCCGGGCTGGCTGACGGTCGGGAAGGAAGAGGATTTTCCGGCCATGATCGACGCGCTGCGGCCGCTGCTCATCGAGGGCGTCATTCCCAACCAGCCGATGATCTACAACGCGGTGTGCGCGGCTTCTGCTGTCACCGAGCGCAAAGACTGGTATGAGGGCAAGGACCCGATGCCCGATACGGTCATCGACCGGATCGCCGAACAGCCCGGGCTGGGCCGCTGGGTCATGCGATTTGCACTCTACGGCCGCGACGGCATCATCGACCGGCAGCGCGAAATCGTCGAACAGGCGTTCGCGCACATTTCCAGCATCGCGATCAGCTTCAACAAATATGACGCGGCGAACCTTCCCGAATTGGAGAATCCGCACGAGCGGGTTCAGGCTGGTATCCCCAGCAACGACCTCAACCAGATGACCAAATGGTATGGCGGCGAGGAAGGCGGCCATATCGGCTTTTCGTCGGTGCTGCCGGTGACCGGACGCGACATGGCGACCTTGCGCGACCTTGTGCGTGCCAAGCTCGAAGCGAAGGGCCTCGATTACAGCGCCGCCTGCATCGCCAGCGGGCGGACGTTGATCCACGTCGCGCTGGTTGTGTTCGACATGAAGGACGCGGAGCAGACCCAGGCGGCCTATGACGCCTGCAAGGCACTCGTCGAACCCGCGGCCAAGCTCGGCTTCGGCGAGTATCGCGCGCATCTCGATTTCATGGACCTCGTTGCCGACCAATATGATTTCGGCGGCCACGCCTCCCGGCGGGTGCATGAAACGCTGAAAGACGCGCTCGATCCCAACGGCATTCTCGCGCCCGGCAAGCAGGGTATCTGGCCCGCAGCGCTTCGCGATCCGGCGGCGCGCAATAAATAGCTAAAGCCGCGCGGCGGCGATATCCGTGCCTTCGCGCAGTACCTTCAGCTTCATCCAGGCGACGGCGGGATCGATCTTGCCATAGCCCGCAAAGGTGCCGAAGCCGCAATCGGTGCTCGCGATCACGCGATCCGGCCCGGCAATGTCGAGAAAATGTCCCAGCCGCTGGGCGATCAATTCGGGATGTTCGACATAGTTCGAACAGGTATCGATCAGCCCGGGCGCAAGGATTTTCTCCTCGGGCAGCTTCGCATCGCTCCAGACCACCCATTCATGCTCGTGCCGGGGATTGGCGGCTTCGAACAGGATCGTCGTCGGCCGCGCCTTCAGGACGATGTGGACGATCTTTTCGAGCGGGATGTCGTGATCGTGCGGTCCTTCATAATTGCCCCAGCAGATATGCATGCGCAGCTTTTCGGGCGGGATATTCGCGGTCGCGGCGTTCATCGCTTCGACATTGGCCTCGGCGATCGCAAGGAATTCCTCCTCGCTCGCCGACTGGTATCCCGTGTGCCGTGACATCGCGAGATCGGGACAATCGAGCTGCAGATCGAACCCGGCCCCAACGATCGCCTCATATTCGGGCCGCATCGCATCGACGAGATCGGCCAGATAAGCCTCGTGGCTGGGATAATATCTGTTCAGCTGGAAGGCGGTGATCAGCCCCGGAGAGGCTGCATTCATGAAAGCCCGGGGCCGTGTGCCCGCCGCCGCCTCGGCCTCGTCGAGCGCCACCGTCAGCCGGCGGATATCGTCTTGGGCCGGTTCCGAATTTACAAGTTTCACCTCACCGATACATTGGGCGCGCGTGAATTCCTGGCTACCCATGATCGCGGCGAGTTTCTTGCGGAGTTCGGGAAGCGGCGCGAGATCCTTTGCCGGCATGCGGTCCGCATGACCGCCGAAACCGGAAAGCCGCTCGGTGACATAGGTCGAATAGCCTACCTTGCCGAGTTCGCCGTCGGATAGGATCGACACGCCGGCCTCCAATTGCCTGGTCACGGCATCGTCGATGGCCGCCTGGACGGCCCGCTCGAACGCATCGGCATCATAGTCCTCGCCGTGGTCGCGGGCGAGCAACAACGGGGTCAGTTCGACGCCGCGCGGCAGGCTGCCGACATGGGTGGTCGCGATTTCCATGATATCCTCTCAGTCTCTCCGCCCCGGTGATGCCGTGGCCGCTCCACAGGGGAAAGGGATCAACACATGCTGGTATTATTAGTACCTGCCAATCACTTGGTCAGCTTTTTGAGCTTTTTGGCACTTTCGGGATCGTTCGGCGTGTAGATTACCAGCCGCTGGCCCGGCACTTCCTCAAGTGCATAGGATGTGTGGTGAAAGGCGATCGGGCCGACACCTTCGACATCGAGCGAGTGGACGCCTTCAAAATGGGCAACGACATCCGGCAGCGCCCAATATTCGCGAAACATTTCCGATTTCTCGCTCATTTCCTCGATCAGCCCTTCGAAAAACTCCGCATTGGCCGCGCGGCTGTAATCCCATTTGAGGCGCGCCGTCAGCCGGCGCACCATATCGCGAAAGGTCTGCTCGTCTTCGCGATAGGCATCGCCGAGCACCAGAATCTTGAAGAGATTGCGATCGGCCTCCGAATAGCTCGCATAGTCCCGGAATATGCGGGTCACGATATCGTTCCAGCCGATCACCGCCCAATATTCGGTGATGATCACGGCCGGCAGTGTGAGGCTGTCGAGCATCTGCTGCGCCGCCGGACGGATCATTTCGTCCGGTGCCAAAGCGAGCGGGGGTGGACGATGCTGAGCGAGCGCAAACAGATATTCGCGCTCTTCCTGGGTGAGCTTCAACGCCTTGCACAGCCGTTCGAGCATCGGCGCCGAAGGCTTGACCTCGCGCCCCTGTTCGAACCAGGTATACCAGGTCACACTCATGCCTGAGAGCAGTGCGACC
The DNA here is from genome assembly GCF_014237875.1 of Parasphingopyxis marina. Classification (GTDB taxonomy): domain Bacteria; phylum Pseudomonadota; class Alphaproteobacteria; order Sphingomonadales; family Sphingomonadaceae; genus Parasphingopyxis; species Parasphingopyxis marina. Next base: position 281,475 of record NZ_JACJVJ010000003.1, on the reverse strand, counting down.
TCTTCACGCCTGAGGCCGGCAACGCGGCGACGCCCGCCCGCGGGAAGGCCCAGGTCACCGGGATCGAGCCTGGCCCGCACGGATTTCAGAAATCGGCTGAGTTCTTCTCGGCGTGCCATTATTGTCCCTGTTACTTTGGATACTATAATAATCGCCGGACTGCATGCGGCAACAGCAATTTGCGAGAAAGGGGGATGGCGGATCGTCTGTGGTAAAACGGCAAAAAGTCGTGACCGCCGAGGAGAGGAGTCTCATCATGATCACACCTATGGCCGAAGTGGACGGCAAGACCGCGTTCATCACCGGCGGCGCAAACGGCATCGGGCTCGGCATCGCGCGCGCGCTTGTCACGGCGGGCGCCAACGTCGTTATCGCCGATATTCGCGACGACTCGCTCGACGAAGCCGCCGCCTGGCTCGACGCCGATAGCCAGGTCGAAACGGTGCTGCTGGACGTCACCGACCGCGAAGGGTTCAACGATGCGGCGGACGCAGCCGAGGTCCGGTTCGGAAAGGTTCATATGCTCATCGGCAATGCCGGTATCGGCATCGGCGGACCGGTCAGCGAAGCCGCTTATGACGATTGGGACTGGGGGCTGGGTGTTAATCTCGGCGGTGTGATCAACGGCCTCGTTACTTTCCTGCCGCGCATCAAGGCGCACGGCGAGGGCGGACAGATCGTCGCCACATCCTCGCAATCGGCAATGATCCCGATTCCCGGCGCGGCGATCTACACAACCGCGAAGGCCGCGGCACTCGGCCTGATGGAATCGATCCGCGGTGAGCTGGAAGCCGATAATATCGGCGTCTCGGCATTCCTTCCCGGCCCGGTCCAGACCAAGATCGCCCAATCCGGCGAACTGCGCCCGGAAGAGTTTCGCGAAAATAGCGGCTATGCGCAGCACGAGCGAAACCTTGAAAAGCGGCCCAATTCTCCCCTCTGGATGACGATCGAGGAAGTCGGCGAACGCGTTCTGGCCGGCATGCGCGCGAACGATCTGTACATCCTCACCCATCCGGAATTCCGCGCCGGCATGGAAACGCGCTTCAAGGCGATCCTCGCCTCCATCCCGAACGAACCGATCAACGCCGAGCGCGCCGAGGCGATCGCCTTCCTCCTTTCCAACGCGGTGTTCGACGAAACACTCATCGCAAAAACGGGAGAGAAGGCATGACCAAGGTCGCGGGTAAAACCGCCTTCATCACCGGCGGCGGATCGGGAGTCGGTTTCGGCCAGGCGCAGGTTTTCGCGAACGCCGGCTGCAAGGTGGCGATCGCCGATATCCGGCAGGACCATCTCGATCAGGCAATCGCGCATTTCGAGGAAAAGGGCGTCGAGGTGATGCCAGTCCAACTCGATATCACGGACCGCGACGCCTATGCGGCAGCCGCGAACGAGGTTGAAGCGAAACTTGGACCGGTACAATTGCTCTTCAATACGGCCGGGGTTTCAATCTTCGGGCCGATGCAGGATGCCACGCCCGAAGATTGGCAGTGGCAGATCGACGTCAACCTCTACGGCGTGATCAACGGCGTCCACACCTTCCTGCCGCGCATGTTGGAACGCGGCGACGATTGCCACATCGTGACGACCGCCTCGATGTCGGCCTTTGTCGCGCTGCCCGGAACAGGCATCTACTGCACGACCAAGATGGCGGTGCGCGGATTCTGCGAGTGCCTGGCGATGGACCTCAAGGATAGCAGTGTCGGCGTCTCGATGCTGTGTCCCGGCGCAGTCAACTCGAACATCCACGAGGCCGTGCTCACTCGACCCAAGCATCTCGAAAACACCGGCTATTACGGCGCAGATCCCGAAGTGTTCAAACGGCTGAAGGACGTTATCTCGGTCGGTATGGAACCGGATACGCTAGCGCGATACGTGCTGAAGGGCGTCGAGGAGAACGCGCTCTATATCCTCCCCTATCCGGAATTTCACGACATGCTGGAGGACATTCACGGCAACGTCATGGCGGCGCTCGCCAAGCCGGAAGACGATCCCGAATATGAAAAGCGCGTCGCACGCGGCGTCCCCGGCGGCAAGAAATAGGCCGGGGTCACGGCGGGTCGACCCGACACGGAAATATTAAGATTTTCAGACTATTCGTGTCACCAGAATGCGCGGCTCCCCCCCTTTTTTTTTGCCGCGCATCAACCAATAACTGGAAACGGGTGTCACTATGGCAAAGATTCTTGTCGCGGACGATGATCCGCTGCTGGGCGAATTCATACGTATAAAGCTCGAAAGCGGCGGTCATGACGTCGTACTGGCCCTTGATGGCGCCGCCGCCCTCGAACTCGCCGATAACGGCGATTTCGACCTAGCCGTTCTCGACGCGATGATGCCAGTCCTCTCGGGGTTCGAGGTAGCGGAAAAACTACGCGCAAACCCCGCTCATGCCGATCTCGTGCTGATCATGCTGACCGCCCGCAAGGAACGGGATAATGTCTTCAAGGCGATGTTGACGGGTATCGACGATTTCCTGACCAAGCCCTTCGATCCCGCGGAGCTCCTGGTGCATGTGGACAATATGCTGCGCCCCGGTGGCTCGTTGCGCAATAGAGCCGAGAGCGCCTAGCGCCTTTCCGGTCACGCGCGGACGACAGCGAACTAATAACCGACAGTGAAGCGCTCGCGACTATGCTGGGGTTTCTCGATCTCGTCGAGCAGCGCCACGGCATAGTCCTCGTATGAAATATGGCTCTTGCCGTCCTCGGCGGTCAGCAGTGCGTCCTTGCCGAGCCGAAATTTGCCGGTCCGTTCGCCGGGACCGAAAAAGACAGAAGGCGACAGGAAGGTCCAGTCGATATCCTTCACTTCGTACAGCCGGTTGAGCGCTTGGCGCGCAGGTTCGGCCTCGGTCTTGATCTCATCCGGGAACCCCGGCTGATCGATCAGTTGCTTGCCCGGTTCCGCCTCCAGCGACGCCGCGCCGCCCACGATCAGCACGCGCGGCACACCGGAATTGCGGATCACCCGCAGCACCTGCTCGAAATCGAGTCCGTTGAAACGCACCGAAAGCACAGCACAATCATGCCCGGCGATCGCGGCGGGAGCGCTTTCCTCCTCGGTGAGGTCAAACGCCAAGGGTTTCAGGCCCTCGCGCGGGTCGAGCTTGTCGGCGCTCCGTGCCAGCGCGGTCACTTCGTGGCCTCGGCTCAGCGCCTCATCGATCACCCGCTGGCCGACATTTCCGGTCGCTCCGATCAATGCGATTTTCATGGCCCTCTCCTTTTCGCGGGCTAGCTGCCCCGCTTTTCCAGAATATCCTTCAGCCCCTTTTTCTGAAGCTTGCCCGATCCCGCGCGCGGCAATTCGGGCAGGAATGTAACATATTTCGGGATCTTGTACCGGGCGAGCCGCGGGCTGCAATGGGCCGCGAGATCGAAATCGCTCTCGCTGGCTCCGCGCCGCAGCACCAGCGCCGCGTGACCGACTTCGCCCCATTTTTCGTCGGCAACACCGATAACGGCGGCTTCGGAAATCGAGCTATGGGCGAGCAGTGCTGCCTCCACCTCGGCCGGATAGACATTTTCGCCGCCCGATATGAACATGTCCTTCTTGCGGTCGACGAGATAGAAAAAGCCGTCTTCGTCGCGATAGCCGAGATCGCCGGACTTGAACCAGCCATCTTCGGTAAAGCTTTCCGCGTTCGCCTCGGGCCGCCGCCAATAACCGGTCGTGACTCCCGGGCCGCGCATCCAAATTTCGCCGACTTCGCCGGTCGGCAGCAATGCTCCGTCTGCGCCCGCGATACCGATCTCCATGAAGGGGCCGGGAAGGCCGGAGGATTCGATCTTTTCGGTTTCGAGTTCCAGGTCGAGCGGCATACCCATCGCGGCGCCGGTTTCCGTCATCCCATAGCCGTTGCCGATCGCGATCCCGTCGGCAATCCATTCGCGGATCTTGCCCGCCGGATGCGGCGCGCCGCCGGTGAAGAGTGCGGCAAGCCCGCGAAATTTTTCCGGATCGAACGCCTCGTGATTGCGCATCATCTCGGCCATTTGCGGCACGCAGAAATAATGGGTGATGCCGAGATCGGGATTGGCGAAGCGTGCCATCGTATCGGGCGGGTTGAAGCCCGGCGACATCACCATCGTCCCGCCGAGGATCAGCGGCGGGCGGATGTTGGAAACGAGCCCCAGCACATGGAACATCGGCGCATCGCACAGGAAGGCACTATCCGGGCCGACCCCGCCCACGGCAATGAAGTTGAGGCCGCTGGTCGTCAGGTTTCGTTCGGAAAGGAGCGCGCCCTTAGGGCGTCCCGACGTTCCCGAGGTGAAAAGCATCAGCACCGGCAGGTCCGCATCGCGGCCCAGCATGGCCACGGGCTCCGCCGCGTCGATGCGTTTGGCGAGGTCCGCGAATCCGACCGTCTCGATGCCTCGCAAAGCATCGGCGGAGAATTTGTCGATCTGGTCGTCGCCGATCAGCAATTTGGGATCGGAATCCTCCAGCTGGTTCGCGATTTCCCCTTGGCTCAGCCGCCAGTTGAGCGGCACGAAGATCGCGCCGATCCGCGAACAGGCGAAATGCAGCACGACGATATCCAGCCGGTTGGTCGCGAGCATCGCGACCCGGTCCCCCTCGGCAATCCCGAAATCGGCGACGAGCAGGCCGACGACGCAGCGCACGCGGTCTTCAAGCTCGGCATAGCTTGTCCTTACCCCCGTAACCGCGTCTATCGATGCCGGATATTTGGGCCGCCACTTGGCATAATGCGCCAGGAAATCGGCGACGGGTTCCGTGTTCATCTATGTCAGGCCTTCACCTTGCTCTTGTCGAACGTGCCGAGACCCGGCTTGAAGGTCTTTTCGTCGATGAATTGTTTCGTCGCTTCCTTGCGCGCGTCCCAGCCAAAGCTGTTGGCGGCTTCCTGCGCGCGGATCAGATAATCCTCGGCATTATCATAGGTCATTTCGCGCATCCGCCGCACCGCCCATTTGGTCGCGCGCAATGCGGTGGCGTCTTTTTCCTGTAGCGTTTTGCACACCTCGATCACGCGATCCTCGAGCGCCGCCGCGGGCAGTGCCTCGTTCACGAGCCCCTGTTCCGCCGCCTGGATACCGCTGAGATTTTCGCCCATCATCGCATGATACATGGCGTTGCGGAAATTGAGCAACTCGGAAGCCACCTTCGAAGCCCCGCCGCCGGGCAGGATGCCCCAGTTGATCTCTGAAAGGCCGAACTGCGCGCTTTCGGCAGCGAAAGCCAGATCGCAGGCAAAGAGCGGGCCGTAAGCGCCGCCGAAACACCAGCCGTTGATCATCGCGATCGTCGGCTTCTCGAACCAGCGAAGACGTTCCCACCAGCTATAGGCTTCGCGCTGCGCCGTGCGGATCGCGCGGAGACCCTTTTCTTCATTTTCGCGGAAATATTCCTTGAGATCCATGCCGGCCGACCAGGCTTCGCCTTCGCCGGTCAGCACCAGCACGGAAACATCGTCCCGAAACTCCAGTTCGTCCAACACGCGCAGCATCTGCCGATTGAGCCTTGGATTCATGCAGTTACGCTTTTCGGGCCGATTGAACTGTACCCAGGCGATGCCGTCTTTCACCTCGAAAGCTACGGTATCTTCTTCAGTACGACCTTCAGCCATTCATCATCCCCTAATCGTCTTCGCCTTGTTGGTGGAAGACGATATTGTTTTGTTTCATAGCAATCAAGTCGCCTGACGTCTTTTCTCTCATGGCCTTTTATATTTTCAGTGTGCCGCGATCCGCGATTCCAGCCACCGCGCCGCCTCGGCGGGCGTCGCCTTGTCGGCATCGCGGTCGACCATGAAATTCGCCTCACGCATCGCTTCGACCGGAATCGCATCGATCAGCGGCTGGAGAGCGCCGCGAAAACGCCGGTCTCCCGCGCGACCCGGCGCGACCAGCAGCACTGCATCATAGTTGGGAATGGCGCCGCGCGGATCGCCAAGTACAAAAAGATTGCTCGCCGCGATCCGGCCATCGGAAGAAAAGGCGGTGATGACGTCGGCCCGCCCGCTTTCCACCGCGCGGTACATGAAGGTCGGCTGGAAGGATTGGGTCGAGGCGAATGCAAGCCCATAGGCATCGCGGATGCTCGTCCATTCCGGGCGGTTGAGGAACTCGATATCGGTGCCCATGGTGAAATCGGGCGCAACGCCGGCAAGTTCGTCGATGGTTTCAAGGCCATAACGCCGCGCCGTTTCCTGGGTCACGGCAAAGGCATAGGTGTTCTCGAAACCGAGCCGGCCCATCACCTGCGCGCCATAGCTCGCATCGATCCACGCGCCGAGTTCGTCCAGCATCTCGTCGCGCGGGGGATTGTCCTCGCGGCGCATGGCGTTGGTCCAGAGCGTTCCGGTATAGTCGACATAGACGTCGATATCGCCGCGAGTCAGCGCCGCAAATGCTACGGTCGACCCCAGCCCGTCGCGATAACGGACTTCATAGCCGGCTGCCTGCAGCCGCCCGCCGATCATCCGGGCGAGGATATATTGCTCGCTGAATCCCTTGGCGCCGACGGTGACGACGTCGCCGCGCGCGCCGGAAAAAAGGATCGGCGAAAGGGCGAGCAGGACGCCGGCAAGCAAAGCCACCAGCCCGGCCCAGACCTTCCAGCGGCGGCGGTCCGCAATGCCCGCCTCGATCAAGCCGAGCAGCGCATCGGCGGCAAGCGCAAGTCCCGCAGCAGCAAGGCAGCCCGCGAGCACCAACGCCCAATTCTGCGTCTGCAGCCCGGCAAAGATCATATCGCCAAGGCTCGGCTGGCCAACGGTAGTTGAAAGCGTCGCCGCGCCGATCGTCCACACCGCTGCCGTGCGGATACCCGCCATGACGACGGGGGCGGCGAGCGGCGCTTCGACCAGCCGGAGCTTCTGGCGCGGCGTCATGCCGACGCCATCGGCCGCCTCGATGATCGCCGGATCGATGCCTGTCAGGCCGGTTACGGCATTGCGGAGAATCGGAAGCACGGCATAGAGACCGAGCGCCAGCAAGGCCGGCAGGAAGCCGAGCGCCGGAACCGCCGCACCGACCGGCTCCAGCAAGCCGTTGAGCGCGAGCAGAAGCGGATAGAAAAGCGCCAGCAGCGCCAGCCCCGGTATCGTCTGGACGAAGCTTGCCGCGCCAAGTGCGACCCGCCGCAACCCCGGACTGCGCGAAGCGCCAACGGCGAGCGGCAGCGCCACCGCCAACCCCAGCACCAGCGCCGCGGCCGAGAGCAGCACATGATCGGCGAGCAGCGGCGGAGCCTGCGCCAGGGCGTCTACAAAGCGGCCCGTCATATGCCGCCCTCCAGCGTGCGGAGCCGCGCGATCTGGCGCTTGGGAACCGCGATCAGCGCGTCCGCCGTCTCGCCGCCCTCCCCAGCAAGCAGGGCCTGAGGCGTGCCATCGGCAACAACCTCGCCTTCATGCATCACCAGGATGCGATCGGCGAGCAGCAACGCCTCGGCCATGTCATGCGTGACCATGATCGTGGTGAGGCCGAGCCGATCATGGAGTTCGCGATAGCTGTCGCCGAGCTGGTCCCGGGTCACCGGATCGAGCGCGCCGAACGGTTCGTCCATCAGCATCAGCCCCGGCTCGCCGGCGAGCGCGCGGGCGACGCCGACGCGCTGCTGCTGGCCGCCGGAAAGTTCGGCCGGCAGGCGATCGGCCATATCCGGAGAAAGGCCGACGAGATCGAGCAGGTCTGCGGTCTGGGCGACGCTTTCGTCCCCTGTCAGGCGGGGAATGATGCCGATATTCTCAGCGACCGTTATATGCGGGAATAACCCGATATTCTGAAATACATAGCCGATATGGCGGCGCAGGTCGGCAGGGTCGCGATCCCCGACCGGGACGTCGCCCAGCAGCACCCTGCCCGCGCTCGGATCGACCAGCCGGTTGATCGTCTTCAGCAAGGTCGACTTGCCCGACCCGCTTTCGCCGACCAGCGCGACGAAAGTCCCGCCCGCAATATCGAGATCGAGCGGCGCGACCGCATGGGTCGTGCCGCCGTCAAAGCTCTTCGCTAGACCCTCGAAACGGACGGACGGACCTGACCCTGCTGCCATAGCCGGCGAGCATCGCGGCGCGGAAGGACGCGGTCAACCGCCCTGCACGATCCGCGTCCTTGCGTAGTGGATTGCAACGGGATTGGCGCGACCGTCCGGGTCGGTCTATGGAAAGCCGATAACAGAAAAAATCGCACGAGGGGGACGCCCATGGCAGGCAAATCGATATTCATCACCGGCGGCGCATCGGGGATCGGCCGCGCCGTCGCGCATTATTTCGGGGAACGCGGCTGGTTTGTCGGGCTGGCCGACGTCAACGATGCCGGCATGGCGGAAACCGCGAAAGGCTTGGCCGAGGGACAGTTCTCGATCCACCATCTCGACGTGACGGACCGGCAGCAATGGAAGGAGGCGCTGGCCGCCTTCGCCACGAAAACCGGCGGCACGATGGACGTCCTTTTCAACAATGCCGGGATCGGCGTCGGTGGGCCGCTCGAAGAAATGAGCGACGCGGATATCGACCGGGTGATCGCGATCAACTTCACCGGCGTCGTCAACGGTATCCGCGCCGCCTTCCCGATGCTGCGCGACACACCGGATAGCTGTATCCTCAACACCAGCTCGGCGGCCGGGATCTATGGATCGGCGGGACTGGTCGTCTATTCGGGCACCAAATTCGCCGTCCGCGCGCTCACCGAAGGGCTCGATATCGAGTTCCGCGACCATGGCATCCGCTCGCGCGCGCTGATGCCGAGCTTTATCGACACGCCGCTGCTCGATGGGCCGGTAACGGGGAGCAACGCCTCGACCCGCGAAACTGTACAGGCGGCGGGGCTGGAGATCACGCCGGTACAGGAAGTCGCCCAGGGTGCCTGGGAGGCCGTACATGGCGAGAAGATCCACACGACCGTCGGCAAGACTGCCAAGCGCCTCGCCTTCGCCGCGCGTTGGATGCCGAACAAGCTACGCCGCAATATGGGTTTGGCGCGGCAGCGCGAGAGCATCAAATAGCCGGTGTGCACCGCCATCGCCCTGCCGACGGCCTTTGCCTAGGCGGCGAGCGCCAGTTTGCGTTGTTTGGCCAGATGATGGCCGACGGGGATACACAGCGCGATCAGCACCAGCATGTAGAGCCCGCTCCATGGATCGGCGGCCAGAAACGCGATCAGCAAGCTGGTATCAAGTAGCAAAACAAGGCCGGGCAGCCAGGGATAGCCAATGGCGCGAAATGGACGCGGCAGATCGGGCTGGCGGATACGCAGCGCAAACAGCGATGCGTCATAGGCAACAAAGATGAAAATCGCCAACGCGCCCATCAGCAGGAACAGGAATTCGAAACCACCTGAAAAGATCAGCGCAACCATCAGCGCAGCGCTCAGCCCGAGCGCGACATCGGGCGTCCCGCCCTTGTTGACCCGCGTCGCGATCGGCAGAAACAGGCCGTCGCGCCCGAGGCCGTAAAGGATGCGCGGCGTGGTCATAATGTTGGCGTTGAGACAAGTCGAGGCGAGCACCAGCGCGATGGCCGCGACAATCTTGCCGCCCATCACGCCGAATATCTGCTCAAGCGCCAACGCGATCGGCAGGTCCGACGTCCGCAGCATGTCTATCGGCAGCGCCTTCAACAGGCTGGCATTAAGGGCCACATAGACGAGCGTTATCGCCAGGATAGTCAGCACCATCGCCTTGGGAATGTTGGATAGCGCCTTGGGATCTTCCTCGACGAAATAGATCGATCCGTACCAGCCCGCATAGGCACCGTAGACCATCTGGTAGGCGACGATCATGGCGAAAAAGCCAATCGGGGCAGCAACCTCGCCAACGGTCGGCCCTGTCGCTTCCACCGCTGTGCTGGCCGAGCCATCGGGCGTCACAAAGAAAATAACCCCGATAATGAGGCTCATGAACAGGAATTTGAAAGTGCTGCCGAGCGTTTGGGCGATGGCGCCTTCCTTCACCCCGATCCAGTTGAGAACCGTCAGGCTGAGCGCAAAACCGGTTGCGACCCAGGCTGTATGGATAGCCAGCGTCGGCACCAGCAACGCAAGAAAGTTGGCGCACACAACCGAAAGTGCAGCACAGCCGGCGACAAATGCCAGCCAGTCGGTCCAGCCGATCAAGAGGCCCATCGATTCGCCAAAAGCCGCGCGAACCGGCACATATGCGCCCCCGGCCTTGGGGACTGTGGTAATCAGTTCGGATGCCACATTCGCACCGAGCAACGCATGGACACCGCCCAACCCCCACAGACCGAGGATAAGCCAGAGCGAAGGGATCAGATCGGCAACGGGACCCGGCGTGCGCAAAATGCCCGCACCGATTACCGTGCCGATACCGATCGCCATCGCAAAAGCGAAACCGAGCGTCTTTTGAAGATGGCCCGCCGGCCTGTCCGTTGTCAGTGTCATGGAGCCCCCCGGCTTTTGAACCGAGACCGGGGTAGGCTAATCCGGTGATCACACAAGCATTTGTTATTGCAGCGCGAAAACTACGCGAACCCGTCCATTGCCTTCGCCATTGCCACGTCGCGCTCGGAAAGTCCGTCGCAATCATGCGTGATCAGGGTCACCTCGACCTTGTTGTAGACGTTGAACCATTCGGGATGGTGATCCATCTTTTCCGCGAGCAGCGCCGCCCGCGTCATGAACGCGAAGGCCTCGCTGAAATCGGCGAAGCGGAATTGCCGCGTAATCGCGTCCCGCTCCGCATCATGCGTCCAATCGGGAAGCCCCGACAGGGCCGCGCTCCGCGCTTCATCGCTCAGTTTCTCGATCATCTATCCCGTCTCCTAAGCCTTTTCTTGGGCGGTTTCGGTCCCTATCTGCCCGATTATGCCCGATGGAGAAACCATGGCCTGGCAGATGCCGAGCGTCGAGACGATGGAAGCGATGGCGCGGCGGTCGCTCGATACGCTACCGCAGGAGTTCCTCGCCGAAATGGGCAATGTCGTGATCCGCGTCGAAGACTATGCGGACGCGGATTCGCTGAAAGCCGTGGGCCTCAGCCATCCGATGGAACTTTCGGGCCTCTATACGGGCCGCCCGATCGGGGACAAAAGCGTATCGGATTCGGGCACACTCCCGGACGTTATCCATCTCTATCGCCAGCCGATCCTTGCCGAGGCGCAGGATCGCGGGATCAGCGTGAACCAGCTTGTCCATCATGTGCTGATCCACGAGGTCGGCCATCATTTCGGCCTGTCGGATGCCGATATGCACGCGCTGGAGGACCAGCCGGATTAATCGAGAAAGTCGGCCGCCACGGCCCGGCCAAGGGCCGCAATGTTCTCAGGACGGCTACCCAAGTTGGTCATGATCGCAATCGACAGCCTTTGCTCGGGATATACGCCGAGATAAGCGCGCGAACCCTGTTGCGAGCCGGTATGATAATAGAGCGTGCGCCCGGCTTCATCGGTCACGATGCGCCAACCTAGCCCCGTTCCCGTTTCTTCCCCCGCCGCGTTACGCTGGGATGTCATCATCTGGCGAAACATATCCTCACCGAGAAAGCCCGGCGCGAAATGCAGCTTGCCGAACCAGGCGACGGATTCGGCATCGGCAACCAGCCCGCCCGCCGCGACCTTGTATGCCGAATTGAGCGGCAGCGAATTGACGACCGGCCCCATGGATTGCGGCAGATAGCCGGCATAGTCCTCGACGGCGTCATAGGGCGCCGCGCGGCCCGGAACGATCGCGAACATATGATCGAGCTTGACCCCGGTGATCGCGCCCGGCTCCAGCACATGGCTTTCCAGAAGGTCGATATAGTCACTGCCGCCCGCGGCCTCGAGAACGAGCCCCGCCAAGGCATAGCCGAAGGTCGAGTAGTGATATTCGAGGCCAGGTGCCGAGAGTAGGTCATCTCCCGCGAAGACGGCGAGGATCGAGGCCCGGTCGGCATAGGGCCGCAAATCGATCACGCTACCCGGCTGGCTGAAATCCCGGTCGCGCGGGATGTAATGGCGGATACCGGCAAGATGGCCGAGCAATTGCCGCAGGGTGATCGGCGGATGGCGCTCGGGCCATTCGGGAAGATAGTCGCGGATAGGCCGGTCGAGATCGACGATCCCGGCCTCGGCCATGCGCGCGGCGACGGTCGCGGTGAACAGCTTGGCGATGCTGCCCGTGCGGAACAGAGTGACGGGGGTCGCCGGAAGATCATTCTCGATATCGGCAGTTCCGAAGGCCTCGTTCCAGACTAGGTCCTCGCCGCGATAGACGGCAACGGCATAGGCCGGGACATGATCGGCGGCCATCGTTTCGGCAAGTGCCTGGCGCGCGGCGGGATGGGGAGCCGCCATCGGCTCACCTTGGGCGGGCGTCAGCGACAGTATCAGCGCCGCCGCGAGGCCCAAGGCTTTGCGCAGGATGGTCATTTCCCGGTTCTCCCCTGAATATTGCCGGACGACAAGGGGAGAGCGCCTCCGTTTGACAATTGCGCACCAATCCAATTTCGCGCAACCATAACTAGAAATACGCCTAGACCCCGGACCATTTCGGCAGGCCAAAAGCGATGGCAGCGCAGGCATAGCCGATATAGGCCGGAGCGCCCTTTTTTTCATAGTGAGCAACGGTATTGCGCCCGATCCCCAACAGGTCGGCGGCGGCGATCTTGCTCAGTTTCATGTGAGCCAGCCAGGCGGTAAATTCTTCTCCGGTCATTGCACGATAACCTTTTCCATCGCATAATGGTGGGGAGTGACCGGAACCTTTCGGAACCGGCCACCCCTCTACCTAGGGCTTCCGGGAGAGGCTGACTACCAGCGCGGCAACGCTGACAGCCAACCCGGAAACCCCAAGGAGAGAAGCGAAGAGGTCGGTATTCGACATTTGCTTTCTCCTTGCCTTGAGAGAGACGCATTCCTCGTCAAAGGCGTGGCTTGCACCTGCGCCCCTTCCCGCCCTAAGCGCCTTGCATGACTGCGTCTTCGTTGATCCTCGACGGCCTTGGCTGCATTCGCGGCGGGCGCGTGCTGTTCAAGGGCGTCGATCTGTCTTTGGACGCAGGCGACGCGGCGGTGGCGACAGGCCCGAACGGAGCGGGCAAGACGAGCCTGCTGCGGCTGATCGCCGGGCTGCTCACGCCGGGCGCAGGCAGCGTGACGCATCAGGGCGCGATCGCTTTTGCCGGCATGGAACCGGCGCTCGACCGGGATGTCGCGCTGGCGAAGGCGCTGGCCTATTGGGCGCGGATCGACGGCGGCGGCGCTGGAGATATCGCGCGCGGGCTAGACGCGATGGCGCTTACAAAGCTTGCCGAAGTTCCGGTGCGGATGCTGTCGGCAGGCCAGCTGAAACGCGCGACTCTCGCCCGCACCATCGCCGGGCCGGCGGCAATCTGGCTGCTCGACGAGCCTGGCAACGGGCTGGACCGGGACGCGCAAGCGCGGCTCGAAGCGGCAATCGCGGCGCACCGGGCGGCGGGCGGTATCGTCGTCGCCGCGACCCATCAGCCGCTCGCGATGGACGGCGCGGTCGAAATCGCGATCGGTGGGGCGGCGTGAGCGCTCTCCTTTCCATAGCGGCGCGTGATCTGAGGCGCGCCTTTGCGGGCGGGGGCTGGCTGATGCCGGTGATCTTCTTCCTGCTCGTCGCCACGCTCTTTCCCTTCGCCATCGGACCCGATCCGACGATCCTGGACCGGGTCGGCGGCGGCGTGTTGTGGACGGCGGCGCTGCTCGCCGCATTGCTCCCTATCGACCGGCTGGTCGCGCCCGATGCCGAAGCGGGTGTGCTCGATCAATATGCCGTGCGTGGAATCAGCGAGGAGGCGGTGGCCGTCGCCAAAATCGGCGCGCACTGGCTGGGCTTCGGCCCGCCGCTGATGCTCGCCGCGCTGCCTGCATCTGCGCTGCTGGGCGTGGCGCCGGAGATGCTCGGGCGGCTGGAAGCGGGGCTGGCGCTCGGCACGCTGGGCCTAGCTTCGCTGGCAGTGACGGTGAGCGCGCTGGTCGCGGGCCTGCGCGGCGGCAGCGCGCTCGCCGGCCTGTTGATGCTGCCGCTGGCGGTGCCAGTGCTGATCTTCGGCGCGGGCGCTCTCGATCCGATCCAGAATGGCGGCTTCTATCTGCTCGCGGCTTCGGCGCTGGTGCTGCTGGCGGCCGGGCCGTTCGCGGCGGGCGCAGCGATCCGCGCGCTGCGCGATTGATAACCTTGTCTAGGGCGCGGCGGCAGCGGGCCTTCCGCCCGCATCGGCGACGATGACATAGAGCAGCGGATCGAGATCGTAACCGAGCCGCCAGCCATCGCTCGCGGTGAAACTGGTCGCGCTGATCAGCCGGGCGAGCCCCGCATATTCGAGCGAGGACGGGCCGGTAACATGTTCGCCTGTGATCGCGCCGAGCCGATAGACGAGGCGCGGCTCGGGCGCCGCTGCGCCGCCAAGACCGGTGGTGTCATAGGGCAGCGCCTGCTCGGCCAGCGACGGGGCGGCACAAAGGGCAAGGCTCGCGGCGAAAACGACTCGGATAACCATCGGTTAACCATGAACGGAACACGCGCTTTTGTGGAGTCCTAGCGCTCCCAGCGCGCGAAGATCGCGGTCGGCAGCGCCAATCCGCGCGCTTCCTCGCGCACTGCCATCTCGCCGCAGCTGACCGTACCGCCAAGATCGCCAAGCTGCTGGCGGACGAGTTCGCCGATCGCGAGCGCCGACATCCGCACCGCATAAACCGTGAGCACGAGGAAGCGGCTCTTGTCGTCCAACAGCTTGGCGCAATCGGCGATCAGGCCCGGAAGCCCCTCCTCCAGATGCCAGATTTCCCGGTTCGGGCCGCGGCCGTACTTTGGCGGATCGAGCATAATCCCGTCATAGCGCCGTTCGCGCCGCACCTCGCGCGCCGCGAATTTGGCCGCATCGTCGACCAGCCAGCGGATCGGCTTGTCGCTCATCCCCGAAAGCGCGGCATTGGCCTTGCCCGCCTCCACCGACTTTTTCGACGCATCGACATGGGTGACTTTGGCGCCCTTGGCCGCCAGCGCGAGGCTGCCGACGCCGGTATAGCCGAACAGGTTCAGCGCCTCGCTGCCTTCGCTGATACGGTCCCGCATCCAGCTCCAGTGCGACGCCATATCGGGGAAGAAAGCCAAATGACGGAAGGGCGTGCATTGCGCCTGGAATTTCACATCTTCCCAGCCAAGCGGCCAGCCCTCTTCCGGCACGTTGCGGTCGAGATGCCAGCGGCCGCCGCCATCGTCATCGGATGCGGGAATGAACTCGCCATCGGCCTTCCAGTCGCCAGAAGCCGGCGCCCACATGGCTTGCGGTTCGGGACGGATAAACCGAAACCGCCCATAGCGTTCCAGCTTGCGGCCATGGCCGGAATCGACGAGCCCGTAATCGGCCCAGGGCTCGGCGATAAGGGTATCGAGCGTCACGGCGCGGCTCAGGCGCGGGCCTGCGCCCGCTCGGCGACGAAGCCCTCGATCGCCTGCAGCTCGGCGGGCAGCGTCTCATAGCGTTCCTCGCGCTCGAACAGCCCGGCGACGCGTTGCGGGAGCAGCGGGCGCTGACCGGTCGCCCGCTCCACGGCCTCGCGGAACTTGGCCGGATGGGCGGTCGCCAGGGTGACCACCGGAATATGGGGATCAAGCTGTGTTTCCATCGCCGCGGCAAAGCCGATCGCGGTGTGCGGGTCGATGATCTCGCCGGCATGTTCGGCCGCCTTGCGCATGGCGAGCGCCATCGCGTCGGCATCGATCCGGGTGGAGGTGAAAAGCGCGCCGATCTTGTCACGCGTCGCTTCGGGAATCGCGATATGCCGCTCGGCATCGAATTGCCGCATCAGCGACGCCATCTGGTCGCCATCGCGATCGTAAAGATCGAACAGCAGTCGTTCGAAATTGGAACTGACCTGGATATCCATTGAGGGCGCGGCCGTCGGCACCAGCTCGCCGACCGAATAATCGCCTTCGGAAAGCGCACGGTGGAGGATGTCGTTGACGTTGGTCGCGACGATCAGTTTGGCGACCGGCAGCCCCATTTTGGCCGCCGCATAGCCGGCGAATACATCGCCGAAATTCCCCGTCGGCACCGAAAAGGCGACCGGCCGATGCGGCGCGCCGAGGCGCACGGCCGCATAGAAATAATAGACGATCTGCGCCGCCAGTCGCGCCCAGTTGATAGAATTGACCGCCGAAAGATGAAAGCGATCGGCGAACTGTGCATCGCCGAATATCGATTTCACGAGCCGCTGGGCATCGTCGAAATTGCCCTCGATCGCGATATTGTGGACGTTGGGGGCGAGCACGGTCGTCATCTGGCGGCGCTGGACCTCGGAAACCCGCCCCTTGGGGTGGAGCATGAAGATGTCGACCTTTTCGCGTCCGGCGAGCGCGTCGATCGCCGCCGATCCGGTATCGCCCGATGTCGCGCCAATCACCGTCAAATGCGTATCGTGCTGCGCAAGGAACTTCTCGAATAGCAGTCCGAGCAGCTGGAGCGCGACGTCCTTGAACGCTAGGGTCGGACCATGGAACAGCTCGAGCAGCCAGTGGCGATGATCGAGCTGTTTCAGCGGCGTGACGGCGGCATGGGAAAAGCGGCCATAGGCAGCCTCGCAAAGCCCGCGCAGATCCTCTTCCGACAACGCATCGCCAACAAAGGGACGCAGCACGTGCACCGCCGTTTCGGCATAGGACAGCCCTTCCATGGCAGCGATCTGATCGCGCGAAAATTCGGGCCAGCGCTCGGGCACGTAAAGCCCGCCGTCCGACGCCAGCCCCGCAAGGGTCGCGCCTTCGAAATCGAGCGCCCGGGCGCTGCCTCTTGTGCTGATGTATCGCATGACCGGCGGGGGTTAGCCGTGTGCGCGGCGAGGGGCAAGGACTGCCGCGGTTCAGCTTTGTCTTTCGAGATCGGCCTTGAGCGTCGCCAACTTGCCGACGGCCAGCGCAGCATGGGGGCCGATCCAGCGTTCATGGATTTCATGGATCGGCAGCGGGTTCAGATGATTCCAGCGCTCGCGCCCCTTGCGCACGGGAAGGACGAGATCGGCCTCCTCCAGAACCTTGATATGCTGCATCACCGTACAGCGGTCGAGCTCCGGAAAATGCGCGCATAGGGAACCCGTCGTCAGCGGCTGATCGCGCAGATCGTCTAGGATCTGCCGTCGCACGGGCGCAGCCAGCGCCTTGAAAATCGTATCGAAGTGGTCCGAGATTGACATGTTATATATTTATAACATAAATAGGCGCGACTCAAGCCGAATGTCCCCTGGGAGGATGCGATGGATCTGAAGTTCAGGGTGGCGGCGCGGATCGCCGCTCCGGTCGACGAGGTATTCGAGGCGGTCGCCGATCCCGACAAGCTGTCCCATTATTTCACCACGGGCGGCGCCAAGGGCCGGATCGAAACCGGCGCGACGGTTACCTGGGATTTCCACGACTACCCCGGCGCCTTCCCGGTCGACGTCGTCGAGGTCGTGAAGAACGAAAAGATCGTGCTGCAATGGCAGGCGACCGAGGGCGAAGCGCCCAATCTCGATGGCGGCGACATGAAGGAGGTCGACTACAAGACGACGGTAACGATGAGCTTCACCGCCCTCGATGACGGCCGCACGCTGTTGGAGATCAAGGAGGAAGGCTGGCGCGAGAACCAGGGCGCGCTCGACGCCTCTTATGGCAACTGCCAGGGCTGGGCGCAGATGCTCTGCGCGCTCAAGGCCTGGGTCGAACACGGCCTCAACCTGCGCGAGGGCATGTACAAATAGAAGCAGAAGGGCGCATCATGCCGAAAAGCTGCATCCCGTTCCTGATGTTTACCGGCGAGGCCAAGGCGGCGCTCGATTTCTATCTGGCGACCTTCGCCGGCGCGAAGCTCGAAGCGATCGAACAGTATGGCGAGGGCGAGCGAATGCCGCCGAGCGCGGTCAAGATGGCGGTCTTCAGTGTTGCCGGACAGCAAATCCGCGTCTTCGACAGCCCGCCGGTACACGGTTTCACTTTCACACCCTCCCAATCCTTTTTCGTCGAATGCTCGAGCGAGGAGGAGCTGCGCGGATTGAGCGAGACGCTATCGCACGACGGAAAGGTGATGATGCCGACGGGCAATTACGGCTTCTCGCGGCTCTACGCATGGGTCGCAGACCGTTTCGGCGTGCCCTGGCAACTCAACCTCGCATAGCGCCGGAACGCTCGCCGGGCGCACTCAGGCGCGCAATCGCCGTCTGAGCGCCAAGAGGTAGACGATGCCGGCCGCCGCAGCGAAGAAGAACCACTGGATCGCATAGAGCAGATGGTTATTGGGAATCTCCTCCGGCGTTGGCCGCGCGACCGGCTCGAGCCCCGCGACCGGCTCGTCGGACACGAGCCGCAGGCCATATTCGGGATCGAGCGTGATCGTGCCGGTCACTTCGCCGCCTTCCCAGCCCTCCGGATCGTCGAAATTCTGCGACCAGCCCATCACCGCCTGCATCCCCGGCCCTTCGCCGCCGCCCGTGCGGCAGGAGGCGATATGCCGCCAGCCGGCCTCGCCCTCGATATTCTGCCCGGCAATCGCGCGCCAACTGACGGGCGCGAGGCAATAGCCGGTGGCGCGCCGATAGAGATAGGCGGTGTCCGGCGTTTCGGGCCAGGCGACCGGCAGCATTTCCGCCGCTGCGCCATATTGGACGAGCAATGCCTCCTTCTCCGCCTTGCGCTGGAGCTGCCAGACGCCAAGTCCGATCATCGTCGCCATCGCGGCAACGACGATGATCGTTGGGATGAACGGGAGTCTCATTCCTCGCTATCGTCGTGCGCAGCGATCCGGCCTTCGCGCGCGGCGTTGCGATATTCCAGCGCGAGCAGCATCCCCTTGCCGATGCGCAGGCCAAAGACGACAGCCGCCACCGTAAACGGCACCCAGAGCAGGATATGAACCCAGAAGGGCGGCCCCAGGCTGAGCTCGACCGTAAGCGCCAGAACCACCACCAGCGCGCCGATGACAAGTGTCAGAAAAGCCGCAGGGCCATCGCCGACGTTGAAACTCGAATAGGCAAGCCCGCAGGCGCCGCAGCTGTCGGCGAACCGTGTCGGCGCCGCAAACAGCGTTCTGGCGCCGCACCGGGGGCAGGCGCCCGTCAACCCGGTCGCCAGAGGCGTCACTTGGTCCATCGGTCGATCCTGTGTCATTCCGGCGCACGCTGGCGTGACGGGATCATCGACGCAAATCCTAGTGGATTTCGGCTCCGGCGCCGCCCCAGACATAGATCGATACGAAGAGGAACAGCCACACGACGTCGACAAAATGCCAGTACCAGGCGGCCGCTTCGAAGCCGAAATGCTGCTTCGGCGTGAAATCCCCCTGATAGGCGCGGATCAGGCACACGATCAGGAAAATCGTGCCGACGATGACGTGGAAGCCGTGAAAGCCTGTCGCCATGAAGAAGGTCGCGCCGTAGATATTGCCCGAGAAATCGAACGCGGCATGCGCATATTCATAGGCCTGGATGCAGCTGAACAGGATTCCGAGCAGGATCGTCAGCCACAGGCCGGTTTTCAGGCCCTGCCGATCGCCGTTGAGCAGCGAATGGTGCGCCCAGGTAACCGTGGTGCCCGAGCAGAGCAGGATCAGCGTGTTGAGCAGCGGGAAGCTGAACGGATTGAAGACATGGACGCCCTCGGGCGGCCAGGTCGCGGCCGTGGCATCGCCAAAGGCGCGCGGAAAGAGCGAGGCATCGAAAAATGCCCAGAACCAGCCGACGAAGAACATCACTTCCGAGGCAATGAACAGGATCATGCCGTAGCGCATGTGCAGCTGCACCACCGGCTTGTGATCGCCAGCATGGGCTTCGCGGATCACATCGCTCCACCAGCTGAACATCGTGAAAAGCACGCCGATCAGCCCGGCGAAGAAAAGCCAGCCGCCATAGGCCGCTTCGTGCATCCACATGATCGCGCCCGCCGCCATGGCGAGCGCCGAAAAGGCGCCGACCAGCGGCCAGATGCTGGGGTTCACCAGATGATAGTCGTGTTGCGGGGCGGCTCCAGCCATTGCGCTCAATTCCCTTGTTGAAGCGTTCGAATCAGGTCTCTAGCCATCGGACGATGGTTCGTCCACGGGGTAGAAGGTGTAGGAAAGGGTGATTTCCTCGACATCGCCGACATCGGGATCTTCGAGGATCGCCGGATCGACATAATAGGTCACCGGCATGCGGACATTCTCGCCCGGCTGCAACGTTTGCTGCGTAAAACAGAAGCACTGGATCTTGGTGAAATACTGGCCCGCCGCGAGCGGCGTCACGTTGAAGCTGGCAGATCCGGTAATCGCATGGTTCGACAGGTTTTCGGCGCGATAAAAGGCCATTTCGCGCGCGCCGATCGCGACCCGGTCGGTATGGCGTTCCGGCACGAAATTCCAGGGCAGTTCGCGCGACACGTTGGAATCGAAGCGGACCGTGATCACGCGGCCGGTGGGCACGATATTGGCCGCTATCGCCTCGGCGCGCTGGGTCGTACCGCCATAGCCGGTAACCTGGCAAAAGATGCGGTAGAGCGGCACCGAAGCGAAACCGAGGGCTACCATGCCCGCCACCAGCATCGCGGCCGCGAACGCGCTGCGCCGGTTCTTCGTCGTCAGCCGAGAATCGGTCATCCCGTTCATCCCGCCGTCCCGATGCGCACGATGGTGATCAGGTAGAACAGGATGCACATCGCCACGAGAAGCAACGCCGTCATTACGGCCCGACTCTTCTGGCGGCGGCGGATAATCTCTTCTTCCTCGGGCGTCATGCAAAAATCCTCGGTGCCCAAGCATCGATAACGAGCGCCCCGAACAGCGCGAACAGATAGACAATCGAAAAGGCGAAGAGCCGCTTTTCAGGTTTCATCGCCGCCGGATCGGTCGCGCGATTGGCCGCGACGGCGAGCGCTAGAGCGGCAAAAGCGAGGCTCAGAACGATCGCCGTCAGCCCATAAACCGGCCCGGTCAGGCCCAGCGCCCATGGCGCGATAGCGACGAGCGCCATCGGCAGGGTGTAGAACGCGATTTGCCGCCGCGTCGATTGAGGTCCGGCAACTACCGTCATCATCGGCACCCCGGCGCGCGCATAATCGGAATTCACCCAGAGCGAGAGGGCCCAGAAATGCGGCGGCGTCCAAAGGAAGATCAGCGCAAAGAGGAGCAGCGGCAGCGCCGAGATCTCTCCGGTCGCGGCGGCCCAGCCGATCAGCGGCGGGAAGGCGCCGGCTGCGCCGCCGATGACGATGTTCTGTGGCGTGCGGCGTTTCAGGAGGATCGTATAGACGACTACGTAGAAGAGGATCGCGGCAGCCAAGGTGGCAGCGGCGAGCCAGTTGGTCGCCATGCCCATCAGGATCACCGAGAAGAAGCCGAGACCGACGCCGAAATGCAGTGCAGTCTCGCGGTCCATCCGCCCGGCCGGTAGCGGGCGCGCGGCGGTACGCTTCATCAGTGCATCGATATCGGCTTCATACCATTGGTTGAGCGCGGCGGCCGCGCCATGGCCGAGTGCGATGGCGAGGATCGCGGCAAAGGCAAGTATCGGATGAAGCTGTGTCGGCGCCGCCAGCATCCCGCACAGGCCCGTGAACACGACGAGCTTCATCACGCCGGGCTTGGTCAACGCATAGAAATCGCGCCAGTCGGCGACGATGGGCACAGCCGAAGCCGCGGCTTGAGCCCCGCGATGGGCTTGGGATGAGGCGGTCGTGGTGGTCATAACCGTTTGCAATTTCTCCGCCCGGACCCGCAGCACGGGACCGGACGGTTGATTTCAGCGCACGAGGCCTAGTCGATTTTCGGCAACGTGTTGAACTGATGATAGGGCGGCGGGCTCGACAGCGTCCATTCGAGAGTCGTTGCGCCTTCACCCCAATAATTGTCGGCGGCCTTCTTGCCGGCAACCAGCGACCAGATCGTGTTAACGAAGAACACGGCCATGCCGGCCAGCATGATCCAATAGCCATAGGTCGCGATCTCGTTCCAATGCGCATAGGCATCCGGATAGTCCGGATAGCGGCGCGGCATGGAATCGAGCCCGAGGAAATGCATCGGGAAGAACAGCACGTTCACGCCGATGAAGAACAGCCAGAAATGCAGCTGGCCGAGAAATTCGTTGTACATCCTCCCGCTCATCTTCCCGAACCAGTAATACCAGCCCGAGAAGAGGCCGAACACGGCGCCCAGCGACAGCACATAATGGAAATGCGCCACCACATAATAGGTGTCGTGAACGATGTCGTCGAAGCCGCCATTGGCCAGCACGACGCCGGTGACGCCGCCGACGGTGAACATGAAGATGAAGCCCATCGCCCAGAGCATCGGCGTCTTGAAGGTCACCGAACCGCCCCACATGGTGGCGATCCAGCTGAAGATCTTGATGCCGGTCGGCACCGCGATAACCATCGTCGCGGCCGTGAAATAGAGCTTCGTATTGAGGCTCAGCCCCACGGTGAACATGTGGTGCGCCCAAACGACGAAACCGACCACGCCGATCGCGACCATGGCATAGGCCATGCCGAGATAGCCGAAGACCGGTTTGCGGCTGAAGGTGGCGACGACCTGCGAAACCATGCCGAAGCCCGGCAGGATCATGATGTAGACCTCGGGATGTCCGAAGAACCAGAACAGATGCTGGTAGAGCAGCGGATCGCCGCCGCCCTGCGGATCATAGAAGGTCGTGCCGAAATTGCGATCGGTCAGCAGCATCGTGATCGCCGCGGCAAGCACCGGCAGCGCGAGCAGCAGCAGGAAGGCGGTGACCAGCACCGACCACACGAACAGCGGCATTTTGTGCAGGGTCATGCCCGGCGCACGCATGTTGAAAATGGTCGTGATGAAGTTGATCGCACCGAGGATCGACGAGGCGCCGGCAAGGTGGAGCGACAGGATCGCCATATCCACCGAGGGCCCGGGCTCGCCATAGGTCGATAGCGGCGCATAGACGGTCCAGCCGGTGCCCGCACCCGCCCCGAAAAAGGCCGAACCCATGAGCAGCAGGAAAGCGGGAACCAGCAGCCAGAAGCTGATATTGTTCATCCGCGGAAAGGCCATGTCCGGCGCGCCGATCATCAGCGGCACGAACCAGTTGCCGAAGCCGCCGATCATCGCCGGCATCACCATGAAGAAGACCATGATCAGGCCATGCGCGGTAATCAGCACATTCCAGAAATGAAGGGCCGCGTCGCCCTCCTCGCCCGACCAGTCCGCAAGATACTGGATGCCCGGCTCGGCCAGTTCCATCCGCATCATGCCCGAAATCATCCCGCCGACGATGCCGGCGATGATCGCGAAGATCAGGTAGAGCGTGCCGATATCCTTGTGGTTCGTCGACATGAACCAGCGGACGAAAAAGCCCGGCTTGTGGTCCGCATCGTGATGCGCGTTATCGGCATGCGCTTCGAAATGAGCGGGAGTGGCGGCGGTGTCGGTCATGGTTGCGAACCTTTAGCTTGCGGTCTCGGCCGCCTCGGCGGCGGATGTATCGGTGGCCGTGTCTTCGGCGGCGTCATCGGATGTTTCGGCTTCGGCGCCGGGCATCGATCCGCCCTGGGCGAGCACCCAGCGTTCGAAATCTTCCGGCGAGACGACTTCAACAGCGATCGGCATGAAAGCGTGGCGCGCGCCGCACAGTTCCGAACATTGGCCGAAATAGACACCGGGCCGGTCGACACGGACCCAGCGTTCGTTGAGGCGGCCCGGAACTGCATCGATTTTCGTCCAGAAGGCCGGAACGGCAAAGCTGTGAATCACGTCGGCCGCGGTCACCAGGAAGCGAACATTGGTGCCCGCCGGAATCACCATGCGCTCGTCGACACCGAGCAGGCGCGGGCCATCTGCATCCGTACGGAAACGCTGGCCTTCTTGCGCGTCGGCTTCTTCGGGCAACATGTTGGAGATCAGCATGATCTCGCCATGATCGGGATATTCATAGGTCCAGTACCACTGATTGCCCGTCACCTTCACGGTAACCGTTTCGCCCTCGGGCAGGTTATATTGCGCCTGCAAGAGATTGATCGAGGGGATCGCGATCCCGACGAGGATGAGGACGGGAACCAGCGTCCAGAGCACTTCAAGGAAGGTGTTGTGCGTCGTCTTGGAAGGCGTCGGGTTGGACCGGCGATTGAAACGCGCGATCACCCAGAGCAGCAGAAACAGGACGAGCAGCGAGATCACGGTAATGATCGGAAGGAGCAACGCATTGTGAAACCACAGCGCGTCCTGACCGACTTCGGTGACCTGTTCGGGAAGCGTCATGCCGCCATCGACCGGCGTTCCGATGCCTTCGGTGGGCTCGGCATATTCGAATGCCGGTGCTTCTTCGGCAGTCGCAGCGGCCGCCGCTGCGTCGGATTCGACATCCGGCGCGGGAGCCAGCTCGGCCTCGGGAGCCGGAGCAAGTTCGGTCTGCGGCGCCATGGCTCCGACAGACGACGTTACGGAAAGCGAAGCTGCAGCGAGACCTGCAGCCAGCAACAAATTCGTGACAATACGCATTGCGTCCCCATTCTTGCCGCCGACGAAAAGCGGCAAACACCTAGAAGCAGTTGAGTCTCGCGCGCGCTTATAGGCGCGAGATTCCGATGCCTCAAGCAGCCTTTACAGGAAATTGCCCGGCTTGAAGCCCGGCGCCGCCCAGCCTATGTGCCCCCCGGCAAAAGGGAGCTACAGGGGTTTATGAACGAAGACGACATTCTTGCCGAGTTCCGCGCAGCGCAGGCGTTGCTGGAAGGGCATTTCATTCTTTCCTCAGGGAAACGCAGTGCCCGCTACCTGCAATGCGCGCGTGTTCTGATGGATCCGATGCGCGCCTCGCGCCTTGCTTCTTCGCTGGCCGCACGCCTCCCGCGAGATCTTCGCGGTGAGATCGAGGTCGTGGTTTCGCCGGCCATGGGGGGCGTCATCATCGGCCATGAAATGGGCCGCGCGCTGGGCGTGGAAGCGATGTTTCTCGAAAGGCCCGAAGGCAAATTCGAGCTGCGGCGCGGTTTCGAACTCTCCAAGGGTCAGAAGGTGCTGATGGTCGAAGACGTCGTAACCACCGGCCTTTCCTCGCGCGAGGCGATCAAGGCGGTGAAGAAAGCCGGCGGCAAGGTCGTCGGCGAAGCGGCGCTGGTCGACCGGTCAGGCGGCGAGGTTGATCTCGGCGTACCGTTCGTGCCGCTGCTGTCGCTCGATTTCCCGGTATACGAACCGGACGATCTGCCACCCGAACTGGCCGATATTCCTGCCGAAAAGCCCGGCAGCCGGAAAAAATGATCCAGCGGCTCGCCGCGCTGCTGGCATTTGCCGGCCTTATCGCGGCGGGACCCGCCCGAGCCGAAGATATTCCATCCCCGGCATTCGATCCGGCGCGGGCGGCGAGCCTGGCGACCGAGAGCGGCTTTGCCGGATTGATCCTGATTTCGCGCGGCGACGATATTCTCTTCGAGCGCGCCTTCGGCGAGGTGCGGCCGGGCAGCGGCGAAGCGCACCGGCTCGACGAACGGTGGCGCTGGGCCTCGATCACCAAGCAGGTTCTGGCGGTGCTCGCAATGCAGCAGGTCGCGCAAGGCAATCTCGAACTCGATGCGCCGATCGGCCGCTATTGGCCGGATTTTCCCAATCCTGTGGCGCGGACGGTCACGATACGTCAGCTCATGCGGCATGTTTCGGGGCTTCCGGACCCGGACGATACGCCGCGCCTGCCCAGCGGCCTGCCAGTTTTTTACGGCTTCGAAGGCGCAGGCACGGCGATGGAAAACTACTGCGCGGGCCCGCTCCGCGCCGAACCGGGCGCCGGCTATCACTATAATAATTGCGATTTCATAGTGTTGGGGCAGATCCTGGAACGCGTATCGGGCGAACGGCTCGACGCGCTCGTCGCTGGGCACATCCCCGGCACGCCCATGCTCTTCCCGGCCGGCGGCGAAACCGTGCCCGGCTATCATTACGGCGAGAGCGAACCCCCAATCCGCTTAGCCGCCTATGGCGGCGCCGGCGGAATGAACGGAACGCTTCGCGATCTGTGGCTCTTCGATCGCGCGTTGATGACCGGCGCGTTGATCGACGAGGACGCGCGCGCGACGATGTGGACCGGCGACCCGGCAATCGGCTATGCCGCGCTCGGCCAATGGGTACTGCCCGTTTCGCTTGCCGGATGCGCCGAACCTGTACGGCTCGTCGAACGGCATGGCGGGATCGGCGGCGTCCAGGCGCGCAACTTTATCCTGCCGGAGCTCGACATCGCCGTGATCGCCTTCATCAACCGGACCGAAGCCGAATTCGCTTTCGGCCAGGTCTGGCGCGGCGAGGGTTTCGCCCACGCCCTGCTCTCCGTTGCCGCCTGCCCGGCCACGCCCGAATGAGCGTTACCCCCCTCCGCCTCGGTGTGAATATCGATCATGTCGCGACCGTACGGAACGCACGCGGCGGCGACTATCCCGACCCCGTGCGCGCGGCGGAACTCGCAGCGGCCGCCGGCGCCGACGGCATCACCGCGCATCTCCGCGAGGACCGGCGGCACATTACCGACGAAGATATCCGCCGGCTTGCCGAAGGCCTCGATATTCCGCTCAACCTCGAAATGGCGGCAACCGACGAGATGCTTTCCATCGCATTGCGCCACACGCCGCACGCCGCCTGCATCGTTCCGGAGAAGCGCGAGGAACGGACCACCGAAGGCGGGCTGGATGCGGCGGGCGGCCACAACCATCTCGCGCCGTTCGTCGCGGAACTCAGGAACGCCAATATCCGGGTGAGCCTTTTCATCGAGCCCGATCCCGCGCAGGTCGAGGCGGCGATTCACCTCGGCGCGCCGGTCGTCGAATTTCATACCGGCCGTTTTGCGCATCTCGAGGGCGAAGCCCAAGCCGTGGAACTGCGCCGCATCGCCGACGCCGCCGCGCTCGCCGCCAAGAACGGCATCGAACCCCATGCCGGCCATGGACTGACTTTCGACAATGTTTCGCCCATTGCCGCGATCCCGCAGCTGGCCGAACTCAATATCGGGCATTTCCTGATCGGCGAGGCGATCTTCACGGGGCTCGAAGCGAGCGTGAAGAAGATGCGCGAATTGATGGACTTGGCAAGATGATCGTCGGGATCGGCTCCGATCTTTGCAATATCGAGCGTATCCAGAAATCGCTGGAGCGATTCGGCGAGCGGTTCGAACGGCGTGTCTTTACCGAGATCGAGCGTGCCAAGGCGGCGCGGCGGCCCCATACGATCGCCGGAACCTATGCCAAGCGCTTCGCCGCGAAAGAGGCCTTTTCCAAGGCGGTGGGCACCGGCTTTCGTCAGGGTGTGTTCATGCGCGATATTGGTGTAGTGAACGCCAGATCGGGAGCGCCGACTTTGGCGCTCACCGGCGGGGCCAAGAAACGGCTTGACGCACTGACCCCGTCCGGCCACCGGCTGGAGGTGCATTTGACGATGACCGACGACCATCCCTGGGCGCAGGCCTTTGTCATTCTCTATGCCCGGATCCTTGAAGATGGCCGGGGTCGGGAAGACCGATAAAGATAAAAGAGTGAGTGATTTGGACCAGGAAAATCTGACGGACAACGACGAAGCCCTGGCGGCGGAGCTGGCGGCGCAGGAAGAAGCCGTGCCCGGCGACGCCGATGACGGCGACAAGAAGACCGACTGGTGGGGCGAGATCAAGGGCATTTTCTGGCTCGTCGTCGCCGTGCTCGCTTTTCACAGCCTCGTCGCCAAACCTTTCTATATCCCCTCGGAATCGATGATGCCGGGCCTGATCGAGGGCGACCGCCTGGTCGTCACCAAGTATCCCTATGGCTGGTCCTATGTCTCGCCCTCCTTCCATGTCCTGCCGTTCATCGAGGGCCGGCTGTTCGGCCGTTATCCCGAGCGCGGCGACATCGTGATCGTCGTGCCGCGTGGCGGGCCCAATGCCGGCACCGACTATATCAAGCGCGTCATCGGTCTGCCCGGAGATACGATCGAGGTGCGTGAGGGCGCCGTCATCCTGAACGGCGAACCGTTACGCCGCGAACTGCGCGAACCGGCGATGATCCCGGTCGACGCGAATATGCCGTGCAACGAAGACCTGCTGATCGGTCGGCGCACGACCGGCGAGGACGGGCGCGAATATTGCCGCCTTCCGATCTATCGCGAATATACGCCCGAAGGGCGCTATTACGATACTGTCGATCTCGCCATCACCGGCGCCGATTTCTACGACGAGATCACTATTCCCGAGGGCCATGTCTTCCTGATGGGGGACAATCGCGACCAGTCCGCCGATAGCCGCGCATCGCTCGAATCCGCAGGTCTTGGTGGTCCCGTGCCCGTGGAATCTATCGGCGGCCGGGCCGAATTCATCACCTTCTCGCTCGACGGCACATCGGCCTGGTACAATCCGATCAGCTGGTTCACGGCGATGCGGTCGGGTCGCGCGGGCAGCGGGCTTCACCCAGGACGCATTGAGGACGAATGAGCAAACGGGACGACACTCCCGGCCCCTATGACGGGCGCGCAGGCCCCGCCGAGGTCCACGACCCGATCATCCGCCAGGAACTGAAACGCGCCAGCGCCTGGGCGATGGTGGCGGTCGCCGCGATCCTCGTGTGGCAGCTCGCCCAGCCAATCCTGCTGATCGTCGCCGGGCTCGTCTTCGCCGCGCTGCTCGATCTCGGCACCCGGGCTCTCGGTCGGGTCCTTCCGATCGCCCGCGGCTGGCGCTTGTTGATTACCGTATTGCTGATCGTTGCCGGGCTGGCCGGCACGATATTCATCGCCGGGCTCGAAATCGCCGCGCAAGCGGGCGAGCTCAGGGAAACGCTGACGCTGCAGTTCGCCCTGTTGCTCGACTGGTTGAACGATTTCGGGCTGACCCCCGAAGGAATCGACCTCAACGACCTACTGCGCCAGGTTTTGGGATCGGTCGGCAGCCTGACCTCCGCCATCGGTTCTGCGCTCGGCGGCGTCGCGACGATCTTCCTGATCATGGTAATCGGCCTGTTCGTCGCCATCGATCCCAATATCTACGATCGCGGCATCCAGTGGATGCTGCCCAAGGGGTCGCGCCCCGAATTCCGCAAAACGACGACACGTATGCTGAAGACGCTGCAACGGCTGCTCGCGGGACGCATCCTCGGCATGGTGGTCGAGGGCTTTCTGACCTGGCTGCTCCTGTCCATCGCCGGCGTGCCCATGGCGCTCCTGCTCGGGATCATCGCGGGCCTGCTCGCCTTCATTCCCAATGTCGGCGCATTCATCACCGGCGTGCTGATGGTGGCCGTGGGCCTGAGCGACAGTCCCGAATCGGGCATGTGGGCGTTCGTCATCTATCTCGTGGTCCAAACCTTCGACGGTTATGTCGTCGTGCCGATGGTCGCGCAGCAAACCGTGGATTTACCGCCCGCACTGACGCTGTCGACCCAGATCCTTTTCGCCGCGCTGTTCGGCATCGTCGGTCTCGCGCTCGCCGATCCGATCGTTGCGATGGCCAAGGCCGCACTGGAACGGCGCTCGGAGCATAATGACGAGGAAGAGGACGAAGCCCGCCGAACCGAAGCGGAAGGCGGCTTCGTCACCGATCCGGGCTAGAGCCTTTTGTCGGGCTAGTCCTGCGCCTGGCTCCGAAGCGCTTGATATTGCGCGCGGGTAATGAAATCGATCAGATCCACATCGAACTCCATCACGGTTTCGGCGGTGATCGGACTGCCGGGCGGCGGGCTCTCGCCATAACCCAGAGCCGGCGGCAGCCAGAAGCGATAGCGGGCGCCCTTGCTCATCAGTTGGATGCCTTCGGAAAAGCCGGGCACGACGCCGTCCAGCGGCATCGGTACGCTCTCACCGGAATCGAACGTCTCGCCGCCTGCAATGCGGCCCGTATAGTTGATGAGCACATAGTCGGTAGGCCCGGGGCTGCCGGCTTCGTCGCCGGCACCGAGTATCTGATACTGGAGACCCGAGCTTGTCGTTTCGACATCGGACCGCGCGCCGTTGGTCGCGAGAAATTCCCCTGACGCGCTGGGCGCCGACAAGGCCGATTCCACCGACAAATCATCGGCAGTCCCGGCCTGCTGGGCGATGAAGAAAATGCCGCCTGCCGCACTCAATACAGTCAACGCCACCGCCATCACTATTATCCCCCGGCCCGAACCGGCAGGGCGCTTACCACGTACCGCGCGCGCGCGTCGGGCGCTTCCAGGCGGCGGGATGCTGGTATTGGGTTCGGAAACTTCGAGCAGCGATCCGCGCCGCCGATGATCGTCATCACGCATCGTCCGCGCTATTGGCCGGGCGGAGGCGGGCCGCCCTCGCCGCCGGGCGCCATTCCCATCTGCTGCATCTGCATTTGCATCATTTCTTCGCGCGAGATGAAGTGGAGCAGGTCGACATCGAAAACCAGCACGGCATCGGGGCCGATCGGCGTTCCCGGCTGGCCGCTTTCGCCATATCCGAGATCCGGCGGTATCCAGAAACGATAGCTGGAGCCGCGATCCATCAACTGGAGGCCCTCGGCCCAGCCGGGAACCACCATGTCGAGCGGGAGGCCTCGTTCGTCGGCGGCATCGAAAACGGTGCCGTCCACGAGACGGCCTTGATAATTGACGATCACCCCCGCGCCCGGCCCCGGCCGGCCGCCCCCGTCGCCCTCCTCGATTACCTGATACTGCAAACCTGACTCGGTCGTCTCGACACCGGACTGGCCTGCATTCCAGGCGAGAAATTCTTCCGCAGAACCGTGGAGCGCCACCACCCGCCCCGTCAGGCACCAGGCCCCGACCGCGGCCGCTGCCAGCAATATGAGCACGCCAGCCCATAATTTGACGAGCGCGCTCTTTTCGATGGGGCGGAGCGGAACGGCGGTAACCGACATGGCGACTTCCTTATGGCTGCGCGGCGCGCGCAAAAGAACAAGGGCCACCCCTATGGAGCAGCCCCGAAAAAATCCAGTCCCGTCGCAACGGGTGGCGAATGTCGGTCATGTCCGGCCGTAGCCGGAAAACCCTTTTCAGGCCGCGCGGCGCACCGTTTCGGAGAGCCAGGCGCGGGCCTCCTTCTGCGCCTCGGCGATCTCTCGCGCCGTCATTTCGTCCGAAATCTCCGCGCGGCATTGCTGGGCCCGCTCATGGCCGTTGACCGCCGCGAGGTTGAACCATTTATGCGCTTCGATGAGATCGACTTCGAGTCCATCGCTGCCCGAAGAATATGCGATGCCCAGATCGAAATAGGCGTCCATATCGCCGCCGGCAGCATCGCGCAGCCGACTCTCGATCAGGAAGTTTGCCGTGTCAGCACTGAAAGCCATTACCCCAATCCCCTGTATTAACCCTTCTGTCGGACAAGGTTTGGCTTGCCGTGGATAACAAATGGTTAACGCAGCGCTTACTTTTTTCATTGGCCATAAGGCGTGTGACGTCAGACCGGGACGACGGCAATATTGTCGATCAAGCGTGTGCGGCCGATCCTGGCCGCCGCCAGCAGCCGGGCCGGTCGCTCAAGCCGGGTGACCGGGACGAGGCTGTCGGCATCCCGCAGCTCGACATAATCGACGGGCGTAAAGCCGGCGGCTTCGAGTTTCGCGATCGCCGTATCGAGCGTCACGCCGACATCGCCGCCGGCAATTATCGTATCGGCAGCCTCGCTCAGCGCCTTGGGCAGAGCCGCCGCGCGCTGCCGCTGGTCATCGGAAAGATAGGCGTTGCGCGAAGACAGGGCGAGGCCATCCGCCTCGCGCACGGTCGGAACGCCCACGATATCGAGCGAGAAATCGAGATCGCACGCCATGCGCCGGATCACCGCCAGCTGCTGATAATCCTTTTCGCCGAACAACGCGACATCGGGCATGACCTGGTTGAAGAGCTTGGCGACAACCGTCGCCACCCCGTCGAAATGGCCGGGGCGCGCATCGCCGCACAGTCCGCCCGAAACGCCTTCCACACGCACCGTTGTCGAAAAGCCCTGCGGATAGACCTCCGACGGCAGCGGCATCCAGAGGAGGTCGCATCCCGCCGCATCCAGCTTCGCGCAATCTTCCGCTTCGGGGCGGGGATAGGCGTCCAGATCCTCGCCTTCGCCGAATTGAGTCGGATTGACGAAGATCGAGGCCGCGACATGATCGGCGACCTCGTGCGCCCGCGCGACAAGCGCCATATGGCCTTCATGGAGCGCGCCCATGGTCGGCACCAGCGCCAGGGTGCCGCCATCGCTTTTCAACGTCGCGACCGTTTTTCTCAACGTTTCGAGAGTTCGCGCCAATTGCACCGCTGTGCCGCCTCCGATAGTTCCGGTCCGTCGCCTTTGCGCGGACGCGATGTCCGAATCAAGGGACGGCCAGCATTTCGGGGGAAAGCCATTGGCGGCAAGCCATTATATAGTATTCGCCAACGAGAAGGGCGGCACCGGCAAGTCGACCACCGCCGTTCACACGGCCGTGGCGCTGACGGCGAGCGGCCGCAAGGTCGGCGTGCTCGATCTCGACGATCGCCAACGCACGACCACCCGCTATCTCGAAAACCGCGCGGCCAGTGTCGAGCGATTGGGCGATGCGCTGCCAATGCCGGCTTTTCGGGTAAACGAAGCCGGCAGCCTTGCGGGCTTCGAACGCAATATCGACGCGCTCACCGCCGACAACGAAATCCTCGTCATCGACACGCCCGGCCGCGACGATCCGCTTGCGCGCATAGCGGCCGCGCGCGCCGACACGCTGGTGACGCCGATCAACGACAGTTTCGTCGATCTTGACCTGATCGGCGAGGTCGATCCCGAAACCTACAAGGTCCGCCGGCCGAGCTTCTATGCCGAAATCGTCTGGGAAGCCCGCAAGAACAAGGCGCAGAGCGGCGGAGAGGTCGACTGGGTCGTGCTGCGCAACCGCCTCCAGCATATCGGCGCGAAGAACATGCTTCGTGTCGCCGACGCGCTGAAAGAATTGTCGCGGCGTGTTGGCTTCCGCGTCATTCCCGGGCTTTCCGAACGTGTCGTCTACCGCGAACTCTTCCCCAGCGGCCTCACCCTGCTCGATATCGATCATTTCGAGAGTGTCGGTCTCAGCCATGTCGCGGCACGGCAGGAGCTGCGCGAGATGATCGGCGCGCTACAACTTCCGCAAACGGGGGTTACCCAGGATATGTTCGAAGCGGTATAAGGGGCCATGTACCCGATCCTGATCGCGATTGTCCTCCTGACGCTCTGGGCTTGGAAAACCGGTCGTCTCAAGCGCGCGGACACCGGGGATTTTGCAGCGGTCGCAGCGGTCGTTCTCGGCTTGCGCTGGTTCTCGACCGGCAACGGGATTTTCGCGCTGGTCTGCTTTTCAGGCGTCGCGCTATGGGCCGCCTATCGCTCGCAGCAATTTCGCCGGGCGAGGATGCCGGTCGCCGAGGCGCGCGAATTGCTGGGCGTGCCCGACGATGCCGATCAGGAAACAATCCGCGCGGCGCACCGGAGGCTGATCGCCAAGGTCCATCCCGACGCCGGCGGATCGGTTGAACTTGCTCGCCGCGTAAACGCCGCGCGCGAGATATTGCTGTCCGAAGCGCGCAATCACGTGCCCGAACGGCACGACTAGAGCCTCAGGCCGAAGCGCGGGCCGATCCAGGTCATCAGCAAATAGAGCAGGATCGTCAGCAGGCAGCCGACGGCAAGCGACACCCAGAACGGCAGGCCCTGCCGAAGCATCACCGGGATCGCCACGAACATCGGAAGCGATGGCAACACGAACCAGAACGTCGCCATTGCGTGATCGGCCATGCGGACCGGATCATGGGTGTCGCGCCACAACCAGATCATGCCCAGCACCGATATGAGCGGCAGCGAAGCGACGAGCGCGCCGAAGCCGGGGCTACGCCGCGCAATCTCCGAAACGATCGCTATGATGATCCCCGACAGCGCGGCCTTGAGAAGCAGATAGCCCATGGCACTGGCTATCACGCGGCCTTTGCCCTTGCCAGCCGGACTGGGTATGCGCTGGCCCGACAAACGAACCGAAAGCGATTGCCCCATGTCCCACACCTTTCACCCGACCAGCCTTCGCGAATATGATATCCGCGGGATCGTCGGCGAAACCTTGGGCGAAAACGACGCGCGTGCGATCGGGCGCAGCTTCGGCACGCTTATCCGCCGCGCAGGCGGCAGCCGGGTAGCGGTCGGCTATGACGGCCGCGAAAGCTCGCCGATACTCGAAGCGGCGCTCGTCGAGGGGCTCAACGCATCGGGATGCAATGCCGTGCGAATTGGCTGCGGGCCAACGCCGATGCTCTATTTCGCCGAGGCGACCCTAGAGGTGGATGGCGGCATAGAGATAACCGGCAGCCATAATCCCGCCAACTATAACGGCTTCAAGATGGTGTTTCAGCATAGGCCGTTTTTCGGCACCGACATCCTCGGGCTCGGGGAGATGGCCGCAGCCGCCGACTGGGAAGACGGAACGGGCACCAACGAAACGCTCGACATCGCCGATATCTATCTTGACCGACTGATGGCCGGCTATGAAGGCGGCACCTTCCGCATCGGTTGGGACGCGGGCAACGGTGCCGCGGGGCCGATCGTCGAACGGCTCGCCGAACGGCTGCCCGGCGAACATTTCACGCTCTTCACCGATATCGACGGGTCTTTTCCCAATCATCATCCCGATCCCACGGACGAGTCGAATCTCGCAGACCTGAAAAAGCTCGTCGCCGACAACAAGCTCGATTTCGGACTGGCTTTCGACGGCGACGGAGACCGGATCGGCGCGATCGACGGCACGGGCCGGGTGATCTGGGGCGATCAATTGCTCGCGATCCTTG
Source organism: Parasphingopyxis marina (assembly GCF_014237875.1). Classification (GTDB taxonomy): domain Bacteria; phylum Pseudomonadota; class Alphaproteobacteria; order Sphingomonadales; family Sphingomonadaceae; genus Parasphingopyxis; species Parasphingopyxis marina. Next base: position 246,820 of record NZ_JACJVJ010000003.1, on the reverse strand, counting down.
CCGAACCGGTGCTCCGCAAGGCTCCCGGCGCCACGATTATCGCCGATGTGAAGGCGTCACAGGCGCTATACGACCGGATCGCGGAACTGGGCGGCGAGCCGCTGATGTGGAAAACCGGCCACTCTCTGATCAAGTCGAAAATGAAGGAAACCGGCGCGCCGCTTGCCGGCGAGATGAGCGGGCACATCTTCTTTGCGCAGGACTATTACGGCTTCGACGACGCGCTGTTCGCCGCGATACGGCTGATCTCGGCCGCGCACATACTCGGCAAGAGCGTGACCGAGTTGCGCGGCCAACTTCCCGAGATGATCAACACCCCGGAAATGCGCTTCCAGGTCGACGAAAGCCGCAAATTCCCGGTGATCGAGGAAGTGCTCGCACGGCTGAAGGCGGAAGGCGCCGAGGTCAACGATACCGATGGCGCGCGGGTCAACACCGAAGACGGCTGGTGGCTGCTGCGCGCATCCAACACGCAGGACGTGCTCGTCGCCCGCGCCGAAGCCTCAAGTCAGGGCGGACTCGAGCGGCTTGTCGGGCAAATCGACGCGCAACTTGCCGCGTCGGGTCTCGAACGCGGAGCGCAAACCGGGCATTGAGGGCGCTAGAATCCCGCCCAAGGCTGCAATCGATCCCCCCGAAATAACGATCTGAGGCATGGAATCGCACATTTGCGCGGGATTTTTGTGCGTTGCAGCATTTGCAACCGTATCTGTGTTTTTCGCAGTTGCAGCAAAATGCAGTAAGACATACAAAGATCGTGCCTTTCAGGCATCCTCTCCTAAACTTCAGGGCTGCCCCTCGGGGCGGCCCTTTTTTTGTCCGGATTTTGTGCGTCGCAATAACAACCTGTTAGGCGCGGCGCAGCTTCTAACTGCCATTCGCCTCATTTCCCGACCGACAAGGCATGACGCCGATCGAACGGGTCGATCCAGTATCCGCGGCGCGGCATCGTGCCTATATGGCCGCGATGGCGACACAATCCCTTTTGCCGAACGCAATCGATGACTGGTTCGCAAGTCGCGGCTGGAACGTAAGACGGCACCAGCGGGAAATGCTGGAGGCGGCGCGAGCGGCAAAACATGCGCTGCTCGTCGCGCCGACCGGGGCGGGCAAGACGCTGGCCGGCTTCCTGCCGAGCATCGCCGATCTGATCGAGACGCCATCTGGCGGACTGCACACGCTCTATATATCGCCGCTCAAGGCGCTCGCGGTCGATGTCCAGCGGAATCTGCTCGCACCCATCGAGGAAATGGCGCTCGATATCCGAGTCGAAACCCGCACCGGTGATACGCCGCATAACCGCAAGGTCCGCCAGCGCCGGCGCCCGCCGCAGATGTTGTTGACCACACCCGAATCCTTGAGCCTGCTGCTGTCCTATTCCGACAGCGCAACGCTGTTCGCGGAGTTGAAGACCGTCATCATTGACGAGGTCCACGCTTTTGCTCCCCAGAAGCGCGGCGACCTGCTGAATCTCGGCCTGTCGCGGCTGCAGGCGCTCGCACCGAATGTGCGCCGGGTCGCGCTTTCGGCGACGGTCGCAGACCCGCATGCCTATGCCCAATGGCTGGCGCCCGGCGGTAAGACGGACAATGTCTCGATCGTGCGCGGCGATCCCGGCGCCGAGGCGGATATCCGCATCCTGCTGCCCGAGGATCGCGTCCCCTGGTCCGGCCATTCGGGCATGTATGCGACCGAACAGGTGATGGAAATCATCGCCGCTCACAAGACGACGCTTATTTTCTGCAACACCCGCAGCCTCGCCGAACTGACTTTCCAGAAACTGTGGAAGGCGAATGAGGCGCAGCTGCCGATCGGCATTCATCATGGTTCGCTCTCCCGCGAGGCACGGCGTAAGGTGGAAAGCGCGATGGCGCGCGGCGAGCTTCGCGGGCTGGTGGCGACCGCCAGCCTCGATCTCGGCGTCGATTGGGGCGATGTCGATTGCGTCGTTCAGATGGGCGCGCCCAAGGGCGCTTCACGGCTGCTCCAGCGTATCGGCCGTTCCAACCATCGGCTCGACGAACCGTCCGAGGCGATCCTCGTCCCCGGCAATCGCTTCGAATATTTGGAAGCCCGCGCGGCGCTCGACGCGGTGGCGGAAAAGGAACTCGACGCGGATGCTTTCCGGCCCGGCGGCCTGGACGTCCTCGCGCAGCATCTGATGGCCTGCGCCTGCGCTCAGCCGTTCGAGGAAGCCGCGATGCTGGCCGAGATCCGCTCGGCCGCGCCCTATCGCGAGCTCACATCGGCGGAATTCGCGCGCGAACTCGATTATATCGCCAACGGCGGATATGCGCTCAAAGCCTATGACAAGTTCAAGCGGCTGACGTCGGAAATCGACGAACACGGGCAGACCATCTGGCGTGTCAGCCATCCCAAATTCGTCAAGCAGCACAGGCTCAACGCGGGGATCATCGTCGAGGCGCCGATGCTCGACATCCGGTTCCGGAACGGCCGCAAGGTCGGCAGGGTGGAGGAGATATTTGCCGCTTCGCTATCAACCGGCGACACCTTCTTCTTCGCGGGCATGAGTCTCGAAGTTCTTTCGATCAAGGATCCCGACCTCCTCGTCCGCGCTTCGGCCAAGGCCGCGCGCATTCCTTCCTATATGGGCGCGCGGATGCCGCTGACTACGCATCTTGCCAACCGGGTGCGCGGCTTCCTGGCCGATCGCAGCGAATGGGCGGCCTTTCCCGAGGATGTCGAGGAATGGCTGACGATCCAGGCGCTCCGATCCCGCCTGCCCAAGGCGAACGAACTGCTGGTCGAGACATTCCCGCACGAACATCGCCACTATATGGTTGCCTATAGTTTCGAAGGCTGGAACGCGCACCAGTCGCTTGGCATGCTGCTGACCCGGCGAATGGAAACGGCCGGGCTGAAACCCATCGGCTTTGTCGCCAACGATTACAGTCTCGCCTGCTATTCGCTGGAACGGGTGCGCGATCCCGCGCCGCTTTTCTCTCCCGATATCCTGGAACATGAATTTGTCGACTGGGTCGAGGGCTCGCACTTGCTCAAGCGCGCCTTTCGCGAAGTGGCGGTGATCGGCGGCCTCGTCGAGCGCCAGCACCCGGGCAAACGCAAGACCGGCAAGCAGGTTACCTTTTCGACCGACCTGATCTACGACGTGCTTCGCCGGTACGAACCCGATCATCTGTTGCTGCAGGCGGCTTGGGCCGATGCGCGGACCAAGCTCACCGATGTCGGCCGTCTCGCCTCGCTGCTGGATCGCGCGCAAGACACGATGGTCCATGTCGACCTCCCCCGTGTCTCGCCACTCGCCGTGCCGGTGCTGGTTCTCATTGGCCGCGAACATGTCGCCCAAGGAACCGTCGACGATGCGCTGCTGATCGAGGCTGAAGCGCTGGCGGAAATCGCGATGCGCACTGACTGACGCGCACGAGGCACGCTCCGACGGCAGCCTAAGACATTTGTCGTTATTTGATCGGCACCCGTCGAGCGCAGGCTGCAACTCGTCGAATCCGGGGCGCATCGACTGTCCTATCCACCTACAACAGTAATAGCTCGTTTCGTAATGATTCGTGCATGCGTACCAAGGTTCAGGAGAGTCATGATGACGAAAACAAAAGCCGCGCGACTACGGCTCGCGCTTGCCGCCTTCGCCCTTCCCTTCGCCGGGCTGACGGTGGCCACGAGCCCCGCGCTCGCCCAATCCGAGGCCGGTCATTCGGCGCAGCAGATCGGCGAATCGCTGGTCGCTGCGCTGAACGGCGGCAGCGGCGATCGGACGCGCTGGGCGCAGCAACATGTCGAAAATTCCAGCTTCCGCATGCAATTGCAGCAGCTGAATCGCATCGCGCGACGGCATGGCGATCTTTCGCTCGTCGGCGTGCAGGAAGCGTCGAACGGAATCATCGTGCAGGTCAGCAACGGCACCAGCCGGACCGAAGCGATCAGCCTCGTCATGAACGACCGCGATCCGCCGAAGATCGTCGGCATCGGGATGCGCGGCCTCTAAGCCCTCCCCGGAAATACCCATTTCGGTCTCCGGCATCCGCCCGGCCCCTTGGGCGGATGCCGGCTTTTTCCCAGCAGTTAGTTCCACAGCCGACCGAGACAGCAAGAAAAAGCCGCGCTAGTCTGCCCATGGCATCAGCAAGGGGATCGGCAATGCGCAATTCGGTTAGGACAGCTATGGCGGCACTGGCCGCGTCGATTGCGGCGGTGCCCGCGCTCGCCATACAGGATCCCGCCGCGGTTCATCAAAACCTGCTGACGCTCGACACCCATCTCGATACGCCGATCCATTTCGCGCGCCCCGGCTGGCGCATGGGCGACCGTCACGGCCTGGAAACGGACATCGCCCAGGTCGATCAACCACGCATGGTCGAAGGCGGGCTCGATGGCGGCTTCTTCGTTATTTACACATCGCAAGGAGAACTGACCGAGCAAGGCTTTGCCGAAGCGGGTGCCTCCGCAGCCCAGCGCCAGCTCGAAATCCTGCTGATGCTCGCGACCAACGCCGGCACTCTCGAGGCCGCCTGGACCGCCGACGATGCCGAACGGATCGTTGCCCGGGGCCGCGGCTTCGTCTTCCAGAGCATCGAGAACAGCTATCCGCTGGGCGAGGATATTTCGGCGCTGCAGGGCTTTTACGATCGCGGTGTGCGGATGGCGGGGCCCGTTCATTTCCGTAACAACCAGTTCGCCGACAGCTCGACCGATCCCGAACCACGATGGAATGGCCTCAGTCCGCTGGGGCGCGAGCTGATCGTCGAGATGAACCGGCTGGGCATTGTCCCGGACGGCTCGCACGCTTCGGACGATGTCGTCGACCAGATGATCGAGCTCAGCGCGACGCCGATCATTCTTTCCCACTCCGGCCCGCAGGCGATTTTCGATCACCCCCGCAACCTGACCGACGAACGCATCCGGCGGCTCGCGGAATCGGGCGGGGTGATCGCGGTCAACAGCGTCTATCTCTCGGGCGGCGGCGATGAGGACACGGTGCGCGACGAGTTGACCGAACGGCTCGAAAGCCTGGCCGCGATGTCGGCCGAAGAGCAGGCGGCAGCCATCACCGCGCTGCGCGCCTACGACGCGGAACATCCGCGCACCGAGGCCGATTTCGAGACCTTCATGGCGAGCGTGCTGCACCTGATCGAGGTCGCCGGGGTCGACCATGTCGCGTTCGGGGCTGACTGGGATGGCGGCGGCGGCGTTGTCGGCATGCGCGATATCACGGCGTTGCCGCAGATCACGGAACGGCTGATCGCCGCGGGCTATGGCGAAGACGATCTGGCAAAAATGTGGAGCGGCAATGTGCTGCGCCTGCTGCGCGAGGCCGAGGCCTATAGCGCGTCGCTCGCCGATTGACATAAATGGGCCGCCCCGCAGGAGATGATCATGACCCGTTTCGCCCTTTCCCTACCGCTGATATTGGCGCTCGCCGTTCCCGCGAGCGCCGAACCCGATGCCCGTGCGATCGCCCAGGCGCTCCACAACGCGCTCGGCGGCGACGGCGTTCCCGTCGAGGCGATCGAGCCGGAGGGCTGCGAAACCGTTCCCGGCCAGCCCGGCTATGATTGCCGGTGGAGCATCAACCTGTGCGTCGCGGAGGGCGTCGCCGGGCCATGCGACAATCCGGGCGTCACCGAACGCGCAATCTTTGTCGGCGGCGACAATGGCTGGCTCGCGCTCGACATACGCTCGCCCGAAGACCGCGCTCCGCGCATCCCGCTCGACCCGTCCTCGCCGATGATGATGGAAACAAGCGAATATTGGCTGTCAGGCACATGGAATTTTGAGGGCAATTGCGAGAATGACGGCGGCTTCATGCTCGAAGCGGATGGCCGCTATTGGGCGATGGGCGAAGCGGGTCGCTGGACGCTGGACGGCGAACAGCTCGTGATAACGGTTACCGATGCGGAAGGCGAAGGAGGCGACCTCCAGCCGCTTGAAACTCCGTCCGAACGCCGCTGGACCGTCTATTGGATGGGCCAGAATGCCGGGGCGGCCGTGTTCGCCGATGGCAGCCATCACGAGATGATCCGCTGCTGACGCGGCCCGGATCAGCGTTGCGATGTCCATGACGGGAACGCCCGAAGATACGGCACGCTGGCGCGAACTCCTCTCGGCTGACCGCTTGCCCGCCTTTGCGTTGATCATGCTCGGCGTCTGGCTGCAGGCGGCCGATGCGCTGGTCACGACTACCATCATGCCCAGCGTCGGTGCCGATCTCGACGGCTATGCCTGGTTCGGCTGGGCAACCTCCGGCTATCTGGTCGGCGTCGTCGTCGCGGGCGCCTGCGCGGGATGGCTGGCCGACCGGATCGGCCTGCGCCGGGCGATGGTCGGGTCGGGCCTGTTGCTCGCTGCGGGGTGCGCGATGAGCGCGGCAGGGCCGGGCATCGGCTTCTTCATCGCCGGGCGCGTTATCCAGGGGATCGGCGCCGGTTGGGTACTCGGCTTCTGCTTCGTCACCATCCACGTCGTCTTTCCCGAGCGCTTTCTCGTCCGCATCTTCGCGGCGGCGACCGCCATCTGGGGCGTCGCGACCTTTATCGGGCCGCTGATCGGCGGGCTGTTCGCCGATGGCGGCGCCTGGCGCGGCGTTTTCTGGCTGTTCGCGGTGCAGGCTCTGCTCTTCGCCTGGGCCACGATCCACCTCGTCCCTGCCCATGGCGGCGAACAGGGCGGGCGCGTACCCTTTTTCCAACTGATAATAATCACCCTGGGCATCGTCCTGCTTTCGAGCGCGGGCGTCGTCACTGCCGCCTGGCTGCAATGGACATTAGTTCCCGCCGGCGTGGTCCTTCTGACGCTCGCCCTCATTGTCGACCGCAAAGCCGAATCCCGCCTTTTTCCGCGCCAGGCCGGCAATTTCGGTTCATTGATCGGTGCCGCCTATGCCACCTATTTCGCGACCATGGCCGGAGCGATCGGTTTCAGCATCTACGCGCCGGCCATTCTGCAATTCACCAACGGGCTTTCCGCCCTCGAAGCGGGATATGTCGTCGCTATCGAAGCGGCCGTCTGGACGGTTGCGGCGCTGCTCGTTGCCGGTTCGGGACCGCAGTGGCGGCGGCGCTGGATCGTCATCGGAACGCTGCTGATCCCGATGGGCCTCCTGCTGCTCGCATTTTTCCTCGCGAGCGGCGACCTTCCTCTGGTGCTGTTGGGGGGCGCCATGATGGGCGGGGGTTTCGGGCTCTATTCGAGTTTTGCCAACCGGCTCGTCATGGCCAATCTGGACGAGCATGAGGGCGCGACCGGATCGGGCGGCATCGCGGCGATGCGCAACGCCGGGGGGGCGGCCGGGGCCGCGATCGTCGGCATCGCGGCCAATGTGACGGGATTTGCCGATGGCCCGAACGCGCAGTCGGTCGCCGCAGCCGGCTTCTGGGTGTGCGCTATCGGCGTGCCTTTCGGCCTGATCGGCGCGCTGGCGGCGATGCGCCTTGTCGCCTTGGCAAGGGCGGAACAGTCCGGAGCCGCGGTAAAGAGCTGAGCTATTCGGCAGGCATGCCTTCGCGAAGCTCCAGCTGTTCACGCGCCTCGATCTCGTCCCCGCGTCGCTGCATGTCGGTGGCGACGAACTGGAGCTCCGCCTCGCATCGTGCGGTCGCGCGGTCGAGGCCGATATTGGTCATCTCCCGCAGCGCCGTCTCCAGCGCCAAGGTATAATCGAGTCCGCGTGCCTGGATCTTGCCGATGAAATACATGACCGCCGACATCGCCTGATCGGCGACCGGCTGTTCGGCATTTTGCGAAATGATCAGCGTCGCGGCGAGACATTCGACGTCCGACGCTTCGTCGGTCGCAACCTGGGTGGACGCCGAACTCGACATGGCAAGCGCCGCCGACGCAGCGCCAATCGCGAAAAACTTCTTCATTGGGTGATCGCTCCCGGACAAAAGTCTTGCCGCTTTCTCTAGACCCGCCTTATGGCAATGCAATGGTTCGCTTTTCGTTCTCCGGCCATGAGCTGATCGCCCTACCCCAGGCCGCCTTGTTCTGGCCTGCGCGCCATGCGCTGCTCGTTGCCGATCTGCATTTCGAGAAGGCGAGCTGGTATGCGCGCTTCGGCCAGATGCTGCCGCCCTATGACAGCGAGGCGACGCTCGCCGATCTTGAGGCGCTGGCGGCGGCAACAAATGCGCGGGAGCTATGGTGCCTTGGCGACAGCTTTCACGATAGCGATGGCAGCAAGCGCCTTTCCGTGCGCGCGACAGCGCAGCTCAGGGGCCTGACTTCGACGCTGAAATGGACCTGGATCGCCGGCAATCACGATCTCGCGATGGAGGATACCCATGGCGGGCGGATCGTACACGAAGCCGAGGTCGACGGCCTCGTCCTGCGCCACGAGGCGGACCCATCAGACCCGCGCCCTGAACTTTCAGGCCATTTCCATCCCAAGCTGCGTGTCCGCGTGCGCGGCCAGAATGTCGCGCGGCGCTGCTTCGTCGCCTCGGAAACCAAGCTGATCCTGCCGGCCTTCGGCGCGCTGACCGGCGGGCTCGACGCCGCGCACCCGGAAATCGTCCGCGCCGCCGGGCCGGGTGCCGAAGCGCTCGTGCCGGTCAGTGACAGGCTGCTGCGCTTTCCGCTCGCGGCCTAGTCCCGCCCCGCCGACAGGATCTCCCGGGCTCCGCGCTCGGGGTCCGCGACAATCCCGGGTTCGAGGTCCAGCTGCATCACCATGCGGCTATCGGGCATATAGCGCGGCCAATCGGGCAAGGTATCGCTCGACGGCACGCCGGTGCGGGCAAAGCTGATCCACGCATCGCTCATCATATCCGCCATGCGCTGCGGCTCTTCGCCGAGGCCCACAAAGACGCGCGAGCGTTCGACATTATCGAACATCAGCGGGATATCGAGCATATGCGGCGCGCGCAATTGCCCGCCATCGACCGGCGTCTCCCAGGCCAGCTGGTACATATAGACAGGTGCGCCCGTCCGCGCCTGGGCATCGGCAAGCGTAAAGGTCCGCTGCACGAATCCCGCCTGCCGCGCGCGCGTGGCGATATAGGTGGGGCTGAACTCGGGATATTTCTGCCGGAAATTGGCCACCAGCGCCGGCCCCGCTTCGCCGAAGCCGGGGGCCATCGCATCGAGCGCGTCGTCGGTGAGATTACCGAACCAGGGATGGGAAAGGGTGAAGAAGGTCATCTCGTCCGTATTCCAGCCGATCAGCACCGGCACGTCGTGCGACTGCTCCGGCGCGCCCTCCCGGAAAGGATGCCGCGGCAGGAAATCGCTGTCGACGATGGGGCGGAAATGCGGACTGCCGAAACCGCGCCCCAGCCGGCCGAGCAGCGCATCCATTGCCTCGAGCAAGGCGTTGGGATGCGCGGCGCGCAACTGCTCCACCGTTTCGATCCCGGCCTCGTCGAGCAGCTGGCGCGCCAGATCGGCGGCCTGACCGGCATCGCCGCTGGTCACACCCGCGCCCGACTGGATGATCGCGCGGTGAAACAGGCCGTCGGCCGCAGGCGTGGCCATCAAATGGCTGACCTTCGATCCGCCGCCCGATTCCCCCATGATCGTCACATTGTCCGGATCGCCGCCGAAATTGGCGATGTTGTCGCGCACCCATTGGAGGCTCTGGACGAGATCGGCGTTCCCGGCATTGCCCGAACCGGCGAATTCCTCGCCGAAGATCGGCGCGAGGTTGATATAGCCGAACAGATGAAGCCGGTGGTTGACGGTGACGACGACGACATCGCCGCGCCGCGCGAGATTGGCGCCGTCATAAGCCGGCCAGCCGCCCGAGCCATAGGCATAGCCGCCGCCATGGATCCAGACCATCACCGGCCGCACGCCATCATCCGTCCCGGGCGTCCATACGTTGAGGAACAGACAATCCTCATTGTCGATCTTGTCTTCGGACAAGGTCGGGAAGAGCGTGTTCAGCTCGCGCATGAAATCGGTGATATTGGGTCCCGAGGGCGCATAATCCTGCATGCAAGGCGCGCCCAGATGGGCGGCATCGGCGATGTCTTGCCAGGATTCGGGATCAGCGGGCGGCATGAACCGCAGATCGCCTATAGGCGGTGCGGCGTAGCGGATACCGCGAAAGGCGTGGATGCCGTTTTCGCTCAGACCCTGGACACGGCCATATTCGGTTTCGACGACGGGCGAGAGCTGCGGCATGCCCTGCCCGCCGGCGGGCCCGGCGACTCCTGTCAGGCAGATCGAAAAAACGGCAAAAAGGCGCTTCACGGCAACTCTCCCCTTATTCAAGGCGAGTCTGCCGTCCGCCGCGAGGCGCGTCCAGAGCCGGGCCAGGAAAAGACCGGTAAAGCTCAGGTCGCCGGGCGCTGCCGGTAAAGGTTGGGGAAGGTCGCGCGAAGATCCCGCACCTTCTCCACGTCATGGGCCAGAATATAGGGATGGCGCGGGTTACGGCGCATGAAATTCTGGTGATAGTCTTCGGCCCGGTAAAAGCGCCCCGTCTCGATCCGCGTCGCCAGCCGCCGGGGGAAACGGCCCGAACGGTTGAGCTGCGCGATATAGGTTTCGGCCGCCCGGCGCTGCGCCGCGTCTTGCGGGAAGATCGCCGACCGATAGCTGGGGCCGTGATCCGGCCCCTGCCGGTTCACCTGCGTCGGATCGTGCGCGACCGAGAAATAGACCTGCAACAGCTGGCCGTAACTGATCTCGCTTGGATCATAGACGATGCGGACGGCCTCGGCATGGCCCGTGCGTTCGGTCGTTACCCGGGCATAGGTCGCGTCCGCGCGGGTGCCGCCGGCATAGCCGGAGGTGACGCTGACGACGCCGTCGATCCGTTCGAACACGCCTTCCATGCCCCAGAAACAGCCGCCCGCGAGCACCGCCACCTGGCGAGAACCGGTGGCCGGAACATTGACCGAAGGCGCAGGAATCGAAACCGCGGCTTCGGCGGCTTGCGGCGCGCCGGGCAGCAAGACCGCCGCAGTGGCGGCGAGCGCAGCCGCACCCCCGATGGCGAGCGTCGTGATAATTTTGCCGGTCATCGCCTCAACTCCCCGCCGGGCGAAAATCCATCGCCACGCCGTTCATGCAGTATCTCAGGCCCGTCGGGCGCGGACCATCGCGAAACACATGGCCGAGATGCCCGCCGCAATCGGCGCAATGCACCTCGGTGCGCGTCATACCGAGCGTACGGTCGGTGCTCGTGCCGATCGCGCCGCTGTCTATCGGCCGGTAGAAGCTCGGCCAGCCCGTCCCGCTGTCGAATTTGGTGCGCGAGCTGAACAGGCGGTTGGCGCAGCCGGCGCACACAAAGACACCGCTACGATGCTCATTGTCGAGCGGGCTCGAATGGGGCCGCTCGGTGCCGTGGCCGCGCAGCACCCGGTATTCGGCGGGCGTCAGCCGCGCGCGCCATTGCGCATCGCTCAGCGACACGCGGAAATTGCCGCCGCTCGTCGCTTCGGCGCGGCTGTTGCAGCCGATCAGCGTCATCAGCGCGCCGAAAGCGCCGCCGGCCATCAGGGTTCGTCGATCTAGGGTCATGTCGTCCTTCCTCGTCATCGCCCTGTTTTGCCCCGTGCCGCGCGAAAGGGCTGTGAAGCCCGTCACATCGCCCGGCACGCCATATGGTTCGGTGCGACACGCGCGAAAGTTACAGATTTTCGCCATTGCATTTGCATTTATTGCCGGGAGCCGCTTTAGGAGCGCCGCAATGGAAAAGCGCATATTCCAGCGGATCGGCCTTGTCGGGGCGGGATTGATCGGAGGATCGATCGCCGCCGCGCTCGGCCGCAGAATAGCCGATGCGGCCCTGATCGTCCACGATGCGAGCCCGGGCAACGCCGCCTATGTCGCCGAGCGCCATCCGAACGGATCGACCGGACAATTCGCGGATATGGCCGATTGCGACGCGATTTTCGTCGCAACGCCGGTCGCTTCCATCCCCGGACAGGTCGAAGCCCTGCTCGCGCTTGGCGGCGATACGCTCGTCATCGATACCGGTTCGGCCAAGGCTGAAATCGTGTCGGCCATCGCCGCCTCCGGCGTGGACGCCGCGCGCTTCGTGCCCGGCCACCCGCTCGCCGGCGGAATTTCGACGGGTCCCGGCCATTCGACGCCGGACATCATAACCGCCCGCCCCTTCGTGCTGACGCCGTCGGAGGCGACCGCGCCCGCCGCGCTGACCAAGGCGCGCGCGCTGCTCGAAACGCTCGGCGCACATGTCGTCGAGATGGACGCCGAGGCACATGACCAGTTGCTCGCCCGCGGATCGCACCTGCCGCACCTGATCGCCTTCGCGCTCGCCGAATTCGCCGAAGAAGAAGTCCGCGACCTGCTACCCGCCTCGTTTAGGGGCATATCCAGCTATGCCGCATCCGACCCCCGGATGTGGGCGGACATTTTCCGCGCCAACCGCGAGGGCCTTGCCGAGGCTCTCGAAACTTTCAAAAAACGGCTTGATCTGATCGCCGCCATGGCCGACGAGCCGACCCCCGGGAATTTGCTGGAAACGCTGGAAACGGCAAAGGCCCGGATCGACGCCCTGGAGAATGACGCATGACCGCCGATACCATCGCCTATCTGGGTTCGCCCGGCACCTATAGCTACCAGGCGGCAGCGACGATGTTTCCCGAAGCCGAGCATGTCGGGTTGCGCACCTTCGGCGAGATCATGGAATCGGTGGAGGCAGGCGCCCACAAGACCGCCGTCATCCCGATCGAAAATTCGACGAGCGGCCGCATCCCCGACGTCCACCGGCTGATGCTTTCGACCGAGATGGCGATCACCAGCGAACATATGCAGCGGGTCGAGCATTGCCTGGTCCAGGCGCATTCGGGCCCGCGCCCGGTGACCGAGCTTTCGGCGATCACGCGGATCTACAGCCACCGCCAGGGCTTCCTGCAATGCTCGGGCTTCATCGAGGCGCATTGCCGCGACGCCGAACAGATCGAAACGGTCGACACCGCCGACGCGGTGCGGGTGATCGTCGGGATGGAAGATCCGGGGGTCGCCGCCATTGGTTCCTCGGTCGCGGCGCAAGTTTTCGGCGGCGTTGTCGTCGAACGCGACATCGCCGACCAGAAGAATAATTACACGCGTTTCCTCGCGCTCGAAAAGCCGGCTCTCGATCCCGATTATGCGGGCTGCGACATTACCACCCTGATCTTCCAGATCGATCACCAGCCGGGCTCTCTGATCGAGGCGCTGGCGGTGTTCCGCGACGCCGGGATCAACATCACGACCCTGGAAACCTATACCATCTCCGAAGAAACGGCGCTGCCGACCTTCTATATCGATATCGGCGGCGGGCTGGAGGACGCAGCGGTGCAGGAAGCGCTGGGCGCGCTTGAGGCAAAGGCACGCTACGTAAAGCTGCTCGGCAGCTATGTCGCCAGCGACGTCCGCAATGCCAATTCCGGCTTCCTCCCCGTCAAGTCGATCAACCCGTAGGAAAGACCGTTTCGATGTTCGAGAATGCGCAGCCCCGCCCGATAGACCAGATCATCGCCGTCACCCGCGCCTATGCGGAGGACCCGCGGACCGACAAGGTTGATTTCGGCATCGGCGTCTACAAGGACGAGATGGGCAACACGCCGGTCATGCGCGCGGTGAAGGAAGCCGAGCGCCGGCTGGTCGAGGGCCAGAAGACCAAGACTTATGTCGGCGTCGGCGGCGACCAGAAATTCGTCGATCTGCTCTCCGGCGCCGTTCTGCCCGGCTATGGCTATGGCACCGATATGATCGGCGTACAGGCGATCGGCGGTTCGGGCGCGGTGCGGCTGCTCGCCGAACTCGCCCGCACGCTCAACCCCGATGCGCGTTTCTGGCTGCCCGAACCGACCTGGCCGAACCATGGCGCAATCCTCGGCGCGGTTGGCGCGACGATGGAGAGCTATCCCTATCCCAAATACAAGGCCGAGGTGGATGTCGACGCAATTCTTTCCGCGCTCGATGCCGCGAACCCGGGCGATGTCGTCATCCTGCACGGCAGCTGCCACAACCCGACCGGCATAGATCCCGAACCCGAAGCGCTCGCCAGGCTCGTCGATGGCATCGTCGAGCGCGAGCTCATGCCCTTTGTGGACGCGGCCTATGTCGGCTTCGGCCATGGCTGGGCCGACGATGCGGCGCGTATCAGCCTGATCGCCGAACGCGCGCCGGAAATGTTGCTCGCACTCAGCTGTTCCAAGAATTTCGGCATCTATCGCGAGCGCACCGGCGCGGCGTTGCTCGTCTCAAAGGGCAATCCCCAGCTCGCGGTGGCGAATTCGCAACTGCTGGCCATCGCGCGCCAGAGCTATTCGATGCCGCCCGATCACGGCGCCTCGATCGTCCGTACGATCTTCGAAGATGACGCGCTGAAGGCCGACTGGCTGGCGGAGCTGGAGGAAATCCGCAACCGCATCCGCGTCAACCGCTCCGCGCTGGCGCTTGCTCTCGCCCGCGCCAAGCAGGATCGCGACTGGACCTATATCGACAAGGGCTTCGGTATGTTCTCGCTGCTCGACGTCACGCCCGAGGACGCCAAGACCCTGCGCGAGGACCAGGGCGTCTATGTCATTCCCGATGGCCGGATGAATATCGCCGGCATCGATACCAGCAAGGTCGACGAGATCGCCGCCAAGCTGGTGAGCGTGCTGTAAGGAGCCGATTATGGCCAGCCTTCCCAATATTCCCAATCTGTTTCTCGACGGCGAGAAGGCGGCTTTTGGCGAGGCGATCGCCGATATCGCATCGGGTGAGGCCAGCGTTTTCGCGCTGCGTTGCCGTAACTTGCGGCCGAGCGCCGATCTTGCCGAAACCATCGCCGCGGCCTTTCTGCTGACCAACGCCATCCTGATGGCCCGTTCGCGCCGCCCGATCGTCAAACTGATTACCCTGGGCGTAGAGGACGAGAATCTGCGCTACAGCTATGCGAACAATTTTCGTGCGCTTTTCGCTTCGGAGTTTTCGAGCCTCGAAAATGTCGGGCGCTGGCACGATTTTCTCGAAGCCCGCCAGCATATCGATGTCGGCGCGCTCGAAGACACGCAGAAGGCGGTCGATTTCTTCCGCCATGCCGGGATTTCGGATTCGGCGACCTCGGCGCACCGCGCGACCGTCTATACCGGCATCGAAGGCGTGCCGGCGACCGACAGTGCGGGCGCGCAATTCCAGTTCGAGGATGCGAACATCTATGCGCCGCGGATCGTCGGCGCGCATGGCGCGGCAACGGTAGCGCTCAAGAGCGTGTTCCTCGCCGACGGAGTGAAGGTCCGCACCGGCCGCAAGGGCCAGAATGTCGTTATCGAGCTCGATTGCACGCGCGCCAGCGAAGGTATCGGCCAATGGCTGGCCCATATCGAGCGTATCCTCGCGCTCGATTTCTACCGACTCGGCGTCTAGCCGGGGATCTCGCTCAGGCGAGCCGGGCGGGTATCATGCCGCGCACGGCATTGCCGAGAAAGAATCCGTCTTCGAGATCGGCGCGGGTCAGGTCCCGCTCCACCGCCTTGCTCTCCGCGATCAGCGTCTGGCGAAGGATCCCGTCCAGCAACCCGCGCGATAGCGGCGGAGTCAGCAGCGCGCCGTCCCGCTCAACGAAGATGTTGGTAAAGCAGCCTTCGGAAAGATAGCCCTCGCCGTCCTCCAGCAGCACGTCCCAGGTGCCGCCCTCGGCCAGCGCATCCTCGTAAATGCTCCGCGCGCTCGTCTTGTAGCGCAGCCGGAAATCCGAGGCCGGCGCATCGCGCTTCACGATTGCGACCGGCACGGCTTCCTCGGACGCTTCGCCGAGCTTGCGAATCTCAATCGCTAACCGCCCGCGCCGCGAAACGAGCAACCGGATCTTCGCGGCGTCCGTCAGCCGGAAGGTCGCCGCCTGCAATTCGTTGCGGGCGGCATGGCGATCGAAGGCGAAGCCGAGATCGACGGCCGCCGCCTTGGCTCGTTCCAGATGGCGTTCGAGTTCCCAGACGCCGTCCACCGGATCGAAGCGCATCGTCTCGAT
The DNA here is from genome assembly GCF_014237875.1 of Parasphingopyxis marina. Lineage (GTDB taxonomy): Bacteria > Pseudomonadota > Alphaproteobacteria > Sphingomonadales > Sphingomonadaceae > Parasphingopyxis > Parasphingopyxis marina. The sequence continues at coordinate 230,907 of NZ_JACJVJ010000003.1, read as the reverse complement.
GAGGTCGAACTCGGCCTGCCCCTCAGTCACAAATGCCCCCTTGGCCAAACATTCGCGCCATTCCTCGCCCGCGCGGCTGTCCGCCACGATCCCCGAGCCGAGACCCAGCGTCGCCATTGTCGCGCCATCTTCCAGCACCAGGGTGCGGATCGCAACATTGAAGGCGGCGTCTCCGTCAGGACCCAGCCAGCCGATCGACCCCGTATAAGGCCCCCGCGGATCGGTTTCCAAGGCATGGATGATCTCCATCGCGCGGATCTTGGGCGCGCCGGTAATCGAGCCGCAGGGATAGATGGCGCGCAGGATATCGGCGGCGCCCATCCCCTCGGCCAGCCGCGCCGTCACAGTCGAGGTCATCTGATGAACGGTCGGATAGCTCTCGACATGGAAGAGCGAGGGCACCTGCACGCTGCCGTCCGCCGCGACGCGCGACAGGTCGTTGCGCAGCAGATCGCAGATCATCAGGTTTTCCGCGCGCTGCTTGGGATCCGATTGCAACTCCTCGCTTGCCAAGCGATCGGCCTCGGGATCGGCATGGCGGACCGCCGTCCCCTTCATCGGCCGCGCGGTGATCGTGCCATGCTTGAGAGAGAAGAACAGCTCGGGCGAGAGCGAGAGCAGCCAGTGCGCGCCGGTCCACAGCGCGCCACCATAACCGGCCAGCGATCCCGCCCGCAGCCGCGCATAGATCGCCAGCGGATCGCCGGCGACCGGCACGTCGCACCCGAAAGTGAGGTTGGTCTGGTAGATATCGCCGGCGGTGATGAAATCCTGCGCCTTTGCGAAAGCGCTCTCATAGGCGCGCTGCGAGATACGCGGCACCGGCGCGGCCGCATAGCCGCCCGCGGGATCGGGCAGCAGGCCGAGGACTTCGTCCGCGGGGATGCGCTCCATCTCCTCGAACAGTCCGAACCAGAGCAGCGGCGGCGCGCCTTGCTCCAGCGGGCGGCGCAAGGGCGCCAACCGGTTTTCAAGCGCAAGCCCCGCTTCATAGGAGAGGAAGCCTGCCGCATGGCGTCCTTCGCCCCGTGCCTGTTCCACCCGGTCGAGCGCTGCGGCAACCTCGGCATGATCGCGCACCTCTATCGTTTCGACCGGGGCGCGGAACAGCCGCGCGGCCGCGCCGCCCGGGCGGGCGTCGTCGAGCAGCACGAAAGGCGTTTCGGCGGAAATCGATCGGGTCACCCGCGCTCCATGCCAAGACCTGACGGGTTTCGCCAGTTGCAAGCGCGCGCCCGAAACGCCATGTCTCCGGCATGACCGACACTGCCCCGCTCAAGGCCGCGATTATCCCGGTGACACCGCTCCAGCAGAATAGTTGCCTGATCTGGTGCACCAAGACGATGCGCGGCGCGTTCACCGATCCCGGCGGCGATCTCGACAAGCTCAAGGCCGCAGCCGAAAAGATGGGCGTGACGATCGAGAAGCTGCTCGTCACCCATGGCCATCTCGATCATTGCGGCCAGACCGGCATATTGGCGAAAGAACTCGGAGTACCCATCGAAGGGCCGCAGGAAGCCGATCGCTTCTGGATCTCACGGCTTGAGGATGACGGCCATAAATGGGGTTTTCGCGGCGAGGTGTTCGAACCCGACCGCTGGTTGGAGGATGGCGACGAGGTTACGGTCGGCGAGGTGACCCTCGACGTCTATCACTGTCCCGGTCACACGCCCGGCCATATCGTCTTTCATCACGCCCCGTCGAACTTCGCGATCGTCGGCGACGTGCTGTTCCAGGGCTCGATCGGCCGCACCGATTTCCCGATGGGCAATCACCAGGACCTCATCGATTCGATCACCGGAAAGCTCTGGCCGCTCGGCAACGAAACAGCCTTCGTCCCCGGTCATGGGCCGATGTCGACCTTCGGCCATGAGCGGCAGACGAACGGCTTCGTCGCCGACCGGATACTCGCCGGTTAGGCGCTGATGCCCGGTTCGGCCGGCCAGCCTTCGAAGACGGTTCCCGAATAGGCGATGACGAGCGCATAGATTGCGAGGCCGAGAAGCGTGAGCATGGTGACGATCGTGCCCGCCGCCCGCAACTTTTCCTTGCCATCCATTCCAAAGGCGTGCGCGATACGGCCCAATATGTAGATGATCGCCACCGCCCAGAGCCAGACATTAGTGCCCCATGCCAGTTCGACCAGCGCCAGCAGGATCAACACAAAGGGCGTATATTCGACGAAATTGGCGTGAGCGCGCATTCGCCGGGAGAGCAATTCGTTGCCCCCGTCGCCGACCGAAATTTTCTCAGAAACCCGGACCCTGCCGACCCGCATGGCAAGCCAGATATTGATGAGCGCAGCGGCAGCCGCGATGATCAGCGTGATTTCCAGTTTCATGGCGCTCCCCTTTATCGTTATGGCCTGCCCTCGCATGCGTTCATAAAGGTTGCAAGCAGGCGCGAAATCGCTATATCCCCGCCACTTCATTCGCGTATCGGCCGATGTTCGTACGGCAGCCTTGATGGCCGTCGGGGAAGCTTCTAATGCCGTTGCGAGAGAGATTTTTTGGCAATTGCTAGTAATTAAGGTGCCGACATGGCCGTTCCGAAGAGAAAAACATCGCCCTCCCGCCGTGGCAATCGCCGCGCACATGATGCGCTGAAGGTTGAAGCCTTCAGCGAATGCCCGAATTGCGGCGAACTCAAGCGCCCGCACCATATGTGTGCGGCGTGTGGCCATTATAACGGCCGCGAGATCATGCAGCCCAAGGTCTAACGGGTCCGCGGAGAAAACCCTATGACACAATCGCCGCGGATCGCCATCGATGCGATGGGCGGCGATGTAGGGCCGGAAGTGATGGTGGCGGGCGCAGCGCTTTCGCGCGCAGCCTTCCCCGAGATTCGTTTCACCTTTTTCGGCGACGAAGCCCGGATTCGTTCCGAGCTGTCCAAGCACAAGGCGCTGGCCCGGAACGTGGAGATCATCCACTCCGACGAGGTGATTTCGGGCGAAGCCAAGCCAAGCCAGGCGCTTCGCCGTTCCAAGGACAGTTCGATGGGACTGGCCATCGCCGCCGTGAAGGCCGGCGAGGCCGATGCCGCGCTGTCCGGCGGTAATACCGGCGCGCTGATGGCCATCGCCAAGGTCGCCTTGCGGACCATGGAAGGCATCGATCGCCCCGCCCTGTCCGCGCTGATGCCCACCCTCGGGGACAATGACGTTGTCATGCTCGATCTCGGCGCCAACACCGAATGCGACGCTGAAAATCTCGTCCAGTTCGCGGTGATGGGCGCCGCCTATGCGCGCGTCGTGCTCGACATCGAACGCCCGCGAACGGCGCTTCTCAATATCGGCAGCGAAGACGAAAAAGGCACCGGCATGCTGAAAGACGCCGCGGCAAGGCTGCGCGCCGCCGATACGCTGCCGCTCGATTTCACCGGCTTTATCGAGGCGGACCGCCTCTCGCGCGGGCATGTCGATGTCGTCGCGACCGACGGATTTTCCGGCAATATCGCGATCAAGGCCGTGGAAGGCACGGCTCGCTTCGTCGCCGACCTCATCCGCCAGGCCTTTACCAGTTCGCTGCGCTCCAAGGCCGGCTTCATGCTTTCGCGGCCGGCAGCCAAGCTGTTGAAAAACACGCTGGACCCCAATTTCCACAATGGCGGTGTGTTCCTGGGTCTCAACGGCCTCGTCGTGAAGAGCCATGGCGGCGCGGATGCCAATGGCGTTCGCAACGCGATCGGCGTCGCCGCCAAAATGGCGATAGCCGACATCACCCGGAAGATAGCGAGCGACCTCGAAAACTTCCCGAAACAGGCGATCGAGGACGCAGCCGAATGACCTTGCAATCGGTGATTTTAGGGACGGGCTCCGCCCTGCCCCGCAAGCGCGTCAGTAACGCGGAACTGGCCGAGACCGTCGACACCTCCGACGAATGGATCGTCGAGCGTACCGGCATCCATTTCCGCCATATCGCGGATGAAGACGAAACCACGGCTTCGCTCGGCACCGATGCGGCGCGCAGGGCACTGGAAGCCGCCGCGCTCGACGCCAGCGAGATCGACCTGATCGTTCTTGCAACCTCGACCCCCAACCAGACCTTTCCGGCGTCGGCGACGATCATCCAGACCGCGCTCGAGATCGACGATTGCATCGCTTTCGACGTTCAGGCCGTATGCTCGGGCTTTCTCTATGCGCTTGGCGTCGCCGACTCGATGATCCGAGGCGGCATGGCAAAAAAGGCGATCGTCATCGGCTCGGAAACCTTCAGCCGTATCCTCGACTGGGAAGACCGGGGCACCTGCGTGCTGTTCGGCGACGGTGCCGGCGCCATCGTGCTGGGCGCGGAAGCAGACGGGCGCGGCGTTCTCGCGACCAAGCTTCATGCCGATGGGCGGCACAATGGCCTGCTCTATGTCGATGGAGGCCCCTCGACGACGGGGACGGTCGGCAAGCTGCGCATGAAGGGCCGCGAGGTGTTCCGCCATGCGGTCGTCAATCTGGCGGACGTGCTCAACGAAACGCTGGACGCCGCCGGGCTGACCGCCGCGGATATCGACTGGATCGTGCCCCATCAGGCCAATCGCCGCATCCTCGATGCGACCGCGAAGAAACTGGGCCTCCCCCCCGAAAAGGTCGTCATCACCGTCGATCAGCACGCCAACACCTCGGCTGCCTCCGTCCCGCTGGCGCTCGACACCGCCATTCGCGACGGGCGGATCAAGCGTGGCGATCTGATCGTATTGGAGGCAATGGGCGGCGGTTTCACCTGGGGCGCGGCGGTGGTTCGATACTAAAAGGCAGGATTTGCCCATAGTGTGGTCCTGCGATAAGAAGTAATCGACTAATACGATTAGGGGGTTTTAAATGAGCGAAGCAGGCACCTTGACGCGAGCTGATCTCGCGGATTCCGTACATAGCTCGCTGGGCCTATCGCGCGCCGATTCCGCCCAGTTGGTCGAGTCCCTGCTCGGCCATATGTGCGACGCCCTGGCCGAGGGCGAGAATGTGAAGATTTCCGGTTTCGGCAGCTTCGTACTCCGCGACAAGGGCCAGCGCATCGGCCGCAATCCGAAGACCGGCATCGAAGTGCCCATCGCACCGCGCCGGGTGTTGACCTTCCGTGCCAGCCAGACCATGCGGGACGCGATCGCAGACGTCGGCTAAACGGAGATTCGATGGCGAAGGACGCCGAAGCCTTTCGAACCATTGGCGAACTTTCGGACGAACTGGGCGTCGCCCAGCATATCCTGCGCTATTGGGAAACCCGATTTCCGCAGCTCCAGCCGCTGAAGCGCGCAGGCAATCGCCGCTATTACCGGCCCGACGACGTCGCGCTGGTCAAGCGCATAGACCGGCTGCTCAACGAGGACGGCTTCACGATCAAGGGCGTCCAGAAAGTGCTCGCCGGCAAGGTCGAGGAACCGGAATCCTCCGCGGCGCGGGCCGATGCGATACCGGCCAATATCGCCCTCAAGCTCAAGGCCATTCGCAACGGCCTTGCCGACGCGCTCGGCGAATAAGCCTCTTCAGGCCGCCAGCGCCTCGGCGATCAGCTTGCGCACATTGTCTATCCCGTAAAGCGCGGTGAAGCTGCCCATGCGCGGCCCCTGGCTCGATCCCAGCAAGGTCTCGTAAAGCGCCTTGAACCAGTCGCGCAGCGGATCGAAATCGTGTTTCTTGCCGATTTCGAACACCGCATTCTGCAGCATCTCGGCATCGGCATCCGCCGGCATCGCGGCCAGCGCTTCGTCGAGATCGCGCAGCGCCGCCGCCTCGCGCGCGTCGGGCGCGCGGCGCTCCAGCGAATCGGCGACGAAATCGCGGAAATAGGCGAGCGCATGGCCGATCAGCGCGTCGAGCGCGGGATGCGTTTCGGGCGTCGCTTCCGGCGCATAGCGTTGCACGAAACCCCAGAGCAGATCCTTGTCGTCCGTATGCGCAACGCTGACGAGATTGAGCAGCAGCGCGAAGCTGATCGGCATGTTCGCCGCGGGCGGATTGCCGCGATGCACGTGATGCACGGGGTTGCCGAGCCTCTCCTTCCATTCCTGATCCGGATAGGCGGCGAGGAAGCGGTAATATTCGTCGACCGCCTTGGGAATGATCCCGAAGCTCAGCTGCTTGGCCTTTTTCGGCTCGCGATAAATATAGAAATGCAGCGATTCCTCGGGCGCATAGGTTAGCCATTCATCAATGGTGACGCCGTTGCCCCGGGTCTTCGATATCTTCTGCCCATTCTCGTCGAGGAACAGCTCGAAATTGAACCCCTCGGGGGGCTTCGTGCCGAGCACGCGGGTGATCTTGGAGCTTTGCGTGACCGAATCGATCAGGTCCTTGCCCGCCATTTCATAGTCGATGCCGAGCGCCACCCAGCGCAGCGCCCAGTCCACCTTCCACTGCAGCTTGGCGCCGCCCGAGAGAATGCAATGCTCGATCGGTTCGCCCTCTTCGACGAAGCGGACCATGCCGGCCTGCGCATCGAGTATCTCGACGGGCACCTGCAGCACCTTGCCGCTTTTCGGCGAGATCGGCAGCACGGGCGAATAGGTCGCGCGCCGTTCCTCGCCCAGGGTCGGCAGCATCACGTCCATGATCTTGTCGTAACGCTCGAGTACCAGCTTCAGGGTCTCGTCGAACCGGCCCGACTGGTAGCAGTCCGACGAAGCGAGAAATTCGTAATCGAAACCGTAGCGATCGAGGAAAGTTCGCAGGATCGCGTTGTTATGCGCGGCGAAACTTTCATGCTCGCTGTCGTCGAACGGATTGGGCACCTTGCACAGCGGCTCGTCCAGATGCTCCGCCAGCATGTCGCGATTGGGCAGGTTCTCGGCAACCTTGCGCATCCCGTCCATATCGTCGCTGAACGAAATCAGCTTGGTCGGCCAGCCGGTCATCTCCTCCAGCGCATGGCGGACCATCTCGGTCCGCGCGACTTCCTGGAAAGTGCCGAGATGCGGCAATCCGCTCGGCCCATAGCCGGTCTGGAAGATGATCGGCGCGGGTTTTCCATCCTTGGCCGGCTTGCCATCCGGATAGCGCTTCAACAGCTTGCGCGCTTCCTCATAGGGCCAGGCTTTCGATTCGAGGGCGGCTTCGCGCAGGGCGTTCATGTTGCTCTTTCGTTCCGGTTGGGCGATGGGTGGATTCGGTGTCAGATCAAGCCGCCCCTCTACCCTATCGCGCGCTCCATGCCACCCATGGCGGCATTTGGATAGCCACGCCCGACGGCGAGATCCGCGAAGTCGGGCGCGGCGAAGCCATCGCCGCGGCGGCCGACACACCGATGATCCTGCTGAATGCGCCGATGACCGGCCAGCGGCTCGGCTATGCCGAGCTTTCCGGATTGGACCTGCTGGAGCTGTTCGCCTTCGTCCATCCCGCGCGCTTCACAGTGCCGACGCCGGCGGGGATCGCGCGCACGCTGGGGCTGCCGGTGCCCCAGCAGGACGAAGACGCCGCGATGCTGCTGCTGGAGGCGGCGCGCCATCTGTTCGACACGCTGGAATGGGATGGCTGGGGCGAGCGCGAGGGCGCGTGGAGCGCCGCGCAAAGCCTGTTCCGCCTGCGCTGGCCTTGGGCCGGGCCCGTGACCGAACGGATCGCCAGGCCCGCCAAGGCCGAACGCTGGCTGTTTTCGCGCCTGCCCGAATGGGAGGACCAGGCTCCCCGCCCCGCGCCGCTCACCGTGACGGTCGACGAGCAGGCCGCGCTCGACCGACTCGATGCGCTGATCGGCGAAGATGCCGAACGCCGCGAGGGTCAGCGCGACTATGCGCGCGCCGCCTCCCACATCTTCGAGCCGCGCCGCACCGCCGGCAAGCCGCATATGCTGCTCGCCGAGGCCGGAACCGGGATCGGCAAGACATTGGGCTATCTCGCGCCCGCCTCGCTCTGGGCGGCCGAGGCCGACGGCGCCGTCTGGGTGTCGACCTTCACCAAGGCCTTGCAGCGGCAACTGGACCGCGAGACCGAGCGGATTTACCCCGATCCGAAAATCCGGCGCGAAAAGGTCGTCGTGCGCAAGGGCCGGGAAAATTATCTCTGCCTGCTCAACCTCGAAGACGCGCTGCAGGGCGGCTTCGCCGGGCGGGCGGCGGTGCTTGCGCAGCTCGTCGCGCGCTGGGCGGCCTACAGCAAGGATGGCGACATGGTCGGCGGCGACCTGCCCGGCTGGCTGACCACCCTGTTTCGCCGGGCGGGCGCGACCGCGCTGACCGACCGGCGCGGCGAGTGCGTCTATGCGGGCTGCCCGCATTACCGCAAATGCTTCATCGAACGCTCGGCGCGGGCCGCGGAAAATGCCGAGATCGTCATCGGCAATCATGCGCTCGTCATGATCCTTGCCGAGCGGCGGCGCGCCGAGAATAACGACAATGGCGGCGCGCTCTCCCGCATCATATTCGACGAGGGCCACCACCTGTTCGATTCCGCCGACTCTACCTTCTCGGCAGCTCTGACCGGACAGGAGACGATCGAGCTGCGCCGCTGGATCGTCGGCCCCGAGGGCCGCCATCGCGGACGGCGGCGCGGGCTTTCCGCGCGGCTTATGGATGTCGCCTCCTATGACGAGGCGGGCGGCCAGGCGATCGAGACGGCGAACGCGGCGGCCTCCGAACTGCCGAGCGACAATTGGCTAGGACGGATCGGTGAGGGCGTGCCGCTCGGGCCGATAGAAAAGCTGCTCGCCGCCGTGCGCGGCACGGTCTATGCCCGCGCCGACGCGCAGGATGCGGGCTATGGCCTCGAAACCGAAGCGGCCGAGCTCGATGGCCATCTTGTCGCTGCCGCGGCGACCGCAATCGCCGCGCTCGAAGCGCTGCACCGGCCGCTCGCGACTTTACGGGGACGCCTCGAAGCGGTGTTCGAAGATGCGCCCGACTGGCTGGACAGCCAGGCACGGGCGCGGATCGAAGGCGCGATGATGGGGCTGACCCTGCGCAACCAGATGATCGCCGCCTGGATCGCCTTGCTCTCGCGTCTCGGCGGGCCTGCCGACCCCGATTTCGTGGACTGGCTCGCCGTCGACCGGATTGAGGGGCGCGAATATGATATCGGCCTCCACCGCCACTGGCTCGATCCGACGAAACCGCTGGCGGAAACCGTGATCAAGCCCGCGCACGGGTTGATCGTCACCTCGGCGACCCTGAAGGGCGGCGAGGACTGGGACGCGGCGGACGCGCGCGCCGGGGCGCCGCATCTCGATTTCGCGCCCGACCGGTTCGAAGCGCCGTCACCCTTCGACTATGAAGCGAACAGCGAAGTGCTGATCGTCACGGACATCAAGAAGGGGGATATGCCCGCGCTCGCCGGTGCCTATGCGAAGCTGATAGAAGCGGCGGGCGGCGGGACTCTGGGCCTGTTCACGGCGATCGCGCGACTGAAAGCCGTCCATGCCCGGATCGCCGACCGGCTCGCGCGCGAAGGGCTGCCGCTCTATTCCCAGCATGTCGATCCGATCGATACCGGCACGCTTGTCGACATCTTCCGCGACGATCCGCGCGCTTCGCTACTCGGTACCGATGCGCTGCGCGACGGCGTCGATGTTCCGGGCGAATCGCTGCGCCTGGTCGTCCTCGAAACCGTGCCCTGGCCGCGGCCGACCGTCCTCCACGCCGCCCGCAAGCTCGCCAATGGCGGCAACGCCTATGTCGACCGCCTTGTCCGCGCCCGGCTGGCCCAGGCCTTTGGCCGGCTGATCCGGCGCAAGGACGATGTCGGCATGTTCGTGCTGCTGACCGCGGCCACGCCCTCTCGCCTGCTCACCGCCTTTCCCGAAGGCACGCCGGTAGCGCGGGTGCCGCTCGACGAGGCGGTGGCGCGTGTTGCGCACCGTCTTTCCTCGGTAACGGAAATCGGGCAACAGGCGGCGGGGGACATTTCCTTGGAGAGCGAATGAAGCGCCTGATCCTCTTGCGCCATGCCAAGTCGAGCTGGGACGATCCGGTCGAGCGCGATTTCGATCGCCCGCTCAACGCCAAGGGCAAGCGCGCGGCCGAAACCATGGGGCGGCACATGCGCGAGGAAGGCGTCACCTTCGACGCGGCCATCGCCTCGCCTGCCATCCGCGTCGTCGAAACGCTGCAATATGTCGGCAAGGGCTATGGCAAACCGATCGATCCGTTATGGGACCGGCGCGCCTATCTCGCCTCCAACGTGACCTTGCTCGATATCGTCCACGAGGCATCGGACGACGGCGATGCGCTGCTGCTCTCGGGCCATAATTCGGGGCTCGAGGATCTGGTGCTGCTGCTGGTGCCCGACACCAAGGGAGATACGCTGCGCGAGGCGGTCGAGGAAAAATTCCCGACCTGCAGCCTCGCCGAGATGGAATTCGATGCCGATAGCTGGGCCGATATCCGCCCCGCCGCCGGAACGCTGCTCCGTTTCGTCCGTCCGCGCGATCTCGCCGAAGATCTGGGGCCGGATCTTCCCTGACCCCCGATCTTCGGCGAAAGTCCGATAGAAGCGGCCCTTGCTACTCTCCGGCGTGCACCGCCATCAGGTCGACACCCATGGGCCGCACGCCGCCCTCGGCCTCGATCCAGTCGTAGATCTTCTCCTGAAGCACGGCCATCGGCAGGGCGCCGGTGTTGAGCACCTGGTTATGGAACTCGCGGATGTCGAAATTCTCGCCCAGCGCTTCCTCGGCCTGCTGGCGCAGCGCCTGGATGGTCAGCGCGCCGACCTTGTAGGCGACGGCCTGGCTGGGAATGGCGATGTAGCGCTCGACTTCGGAAACGACCTCGGTCCGCGTCATGCCCGAATTTTCGAGCATGTAATCGATCGCCTGTTCGCGGGTCCAGCCGAGCGCATGGATGCCGGTATCGACGACCAGCCGCATCGCGCGCAGCATCTCGTCGTTGAGCGTGCCGAAGCGCTGATAGGGATCCTCGTAGAAGCCCATCTCATAGCCGAGCGTCTCGGCGTAGAGCCCCCAGCCTTCGACAAAGGCGGTATTGCCGCCGAAGCGCATGAAGGCCGGCAGCTCCTCATTTTCGCGGGCAAGGCTGATCTGGAAGTGATGGCCCGGCGCGCCTTCGTGGAGATAGAGCGTCGTCATGCCCGGCGTCAGCCGTTCGGGCAGATTATAGGCGTTGAAATAGAAGACGCCGGGGCGTGACCCGTCCGGGGTACCGGACTGGTAGGAACCGCCCGCCTCATGCTGTTCGCGGAACGGCTCATAGGGCCGGATTTCGAGCGGGCTTTGCGGGAGCACCGAGAAATAGTCGGCAATATGGCCGTCCACCTCCCGGCCTATGGCATAATAGCCTTCGGTCAGAGCCTCGCGGCTTTCGGGCTTGAATTGCGGATCGGTGCGGATGAATTCGAAAAATTCGGACAAGGTGCCATCGAAGCCGACCTCGTCGCGCACGCCCTCCATCCCGCGCGTGATGCGCGCGACTTCGGCCAGGCCGAGATCGTGGATATATTGCGGGGTTACGTCCAGCGTCGTCGTGTCGCGCACCATCTGCGCGTACAGCATGTCGCCGCCCTGCATATGGGTCAGGCCGACTCCCTCGCGCGCCACGGGCAGATATTCGTCGCGCATGAAATCCCGGAACCGCGTATAGGCGGCGTAGATTTCCTCGGTCGCCACGCGATAGGCCTCGGTCAGCCGCGCCTTGTCCGCGTCCGAAAAATCCTCCGGAAAGGCGTTGACCGGCGCAAAATAGGGCGATTCCTCGATATCCATGGCAAGCTGCGTGTCGAGCTGGTCGATGACGTTGGAGACCGTCAGCCGGGTTTCGACGACGCCCGAGGCCATGCCTTCGCGGAACCTGTCGATCGCGAGATCGAGATTGATCAGGAATTCGCGGTGGCGGGCAAGGTTGTTCTCATAATCCTCGACCGTGTCGAACGGCGCCGCGCCCTGCCCCGAAGCGAAGGTCGGGTAAAAGGTGTGGAAGCCCGAGAAATGGTTGACCGGACGCACGACGGTAAGCGCCATCATCTCCGGCGTCAGATCGCGCAGCGCCTCTTCCTGATCGAGTTCGAAAATGCGGTAGGCGATCCGGTTGACCGGGGAGAGCGCCTCGCGGTCTATCGCGTGGAGCCCGTCGAGCTGGGACTGGGCGGCCGCGCGCTCGCCGTCATAATATTCGTCGGACAGATAGATGCCGAGATGATCGGCATAGCGCATATCGCCGCGAAAGATCGCGCCGATCGGATTGCGGCGCAGATCATCCTCGTCGCTTTCGGCGAAAAGCGCGCGCAGTTGCTCGTCGGCGGTTGCCGCCGCTTCGGCCGCGACCTCGCCGCCTTCGTGGTGATCGGCGAAAGCCGGTACGGAAAAGACGGACAGCGCGGCCGCCGAGGCAAGGAAAAGAAGTTTGCGACTCATGGATCGGATCTCCGGAAGAACGAGTGTATTAGTCGTATAAATCAGTGATTGCGGCATGGCAACGGTGGCACCGTCATCCGTCAACCGGTCTTTGACCGGCGCACGACATCCTTCGCCAAATGGCAAAACCAGCGGGAATGCAGCCCGCAGGCGGCGCTCAATAGGCGCTCGTGCCCCCGCTAACCCAGGGCAATTCTCGGAACCATTTGGTGATGATATATTTGGCGCCCTGGCGCACCTTCATGCCCTGATGAAGCGCCCATTCATTGGGTTCGCCCTCTGCGGTCAGGTTGTTCCAGCAGAGCAGCTTTCCCTTTTCCGGATGGAACATCTTGCCGAGCCGCTTGAAGCGCGTCGCGCCGCCGGTCTGGGTATCGTTGAGGAATACCATCGCCGTCCAGATGCGCTGGCCGCCATGGTTGCGCTCTTCCTTCCAATAGTCCTGGGTTTCGTAGAACCAGTCGTTATGCGGCTTGAATTGCTGGCCGACCTCGTAGCGCTGGCCCTGGATCGTTTCGCCATTATCCTTGGCGATCCCCATGAAACGGACGATCTTTTCCTCGATGCGATCGATCTCCGGTGCCTGGCGGTCGAAATCGGTCGAGGAGCTGGTGCGAAACTCGGTATCGTCGGTGGTCGACAGCAAAGTCGAGGGGCGCGCATCGCGGTCGATCTTCTCCACCAGCAGCCGGCACTCCTCGTCATCGAGAAAATCGGGGCAGGTGAAGATGTCGATCTGCTTGACCGGCACCTTCCGGACGTCCGGCTGGCTGGCGATATGCGCGATGATCGCCTCGTTGCGTTCCGCAAGCACGGCTTTGTCGGTGATGCTCATGGCCGATCCGGTATCAAATGGGACGATTCGTGCAAAGGGCGAAAGGAAACGGCCCGGAACGTCGATGCGCTCCGGGCCGTCTTGGACGTCAGCCGTGCAGCCGATCTACCAGAAGAAATCGTAGATCACGTCGACGACATAGCCGTTGCGGACATCGATCAGCAGCACATCGTCGTAATAGCGGATCCAGCGATAGGGTCCGTGAGCTGCCGGAAGCCGATAGGCCCAGGGATCGTTGATCCAGTAGCGCGAGCCGTAAAAGGCCGAGCCGAGATACAGGCCGACGTTGAACCGGCGATACCGATAGCCGTTATAGGGCGCATAATAGCGTCCGAGCCGGTAGGCATTGCGGTTGTGCTGCCGATAGTCCCGCCAGTTGTAGCGGCGATCGTTGCGCCATCCGCGGTTCCACTGCCGGTTGTCGCGCCGGGCGTCGCGGCGATTGTCGCGGCGGTCCCAACGACGATCCTGCCGGTTGTCCTGCCGGGCATCGCGGCGGTTGTCGCGCCGGTCCCAACGGCGGTCCTGCCGGTTATCCTGCCGGGCATCGCGGCGATTGTCGCGGCGGTCCCAACGACGATCCTGCCGGTTGTCCTGCCGGGCATCGCGGCGGTTGTCGCGGCGATCCCAACGACGGTCCTGCCGGTTATCCTGGCGCGCATCGCGACGATTTACGTTACGCTGGGCCTGACGCTGGTTCTGGCGATTGTCGAAGCGGCTCTGCTGACGGTTCTGGGTACGGTCGGCGCGGCGCTGCTGTTGCTGCCCCACATTCTGCCGGCGTTGCTGTTGAACCTGGCGATTGTCGCCCCGGCGTTCCTGGCGCTGGGCGCGATTGCCGTTGCTCCGCTGGACAGCCTGCTGGTTGCGACCGCGTTGCTGGGCCTGCCCGTTGCGATTTCCGCGGCGTTCACCGCGATCCGCGCGGCGGTCGTTCCGCTGCAGCATGGCGACTTCGGTCCTGGCGTTGGTCTCAACGCCCAGCCCGCGAACATTTTGCGCCTGTGCCGGCGCCATCAGCGCTGGAATGCCCGCGCTCGCCGCCAGCAACAGTGCGATCGTCCTGATACGCATATGTTACTACTCCTCATCTTGCGGCGGCACGGTTCGGCCACCTGTGTAGCCGGACTAGCAGCGCTGCCATGAGACGAGCCTGAACCCGCGAGTCAGGAAACAGCAAGATTTCCTTAATGACGCCTGGGAGAGCGCTATTCGTTGACGATACGGCCGGGATCGGCCTCTGCGCCCTCTTCCGGCGGGGTCAGCGCTTCCACGCTGCGCGCGGCATCGCCGGGATCGATTCCCGGCGGCGGCGCCGAGGCCAGCCGCTCCTCGCCGCGCGCGACGCGGGCCGCCAGCCGGATCGCCTCGCGCATCCTGGGATAGGTTCCGCAGCGGCAGATATTGGTGATCGCTACGTCGATTTCCTCGTCGGTCGGATTGGCATTGCTATCGAGCAGCGCGGCGACGGCCATGATCACGCCCGACTGGCAATAGCCGCATTGCGGCACCATGTTTTCGATCCATGCCTGCTGGACGGCATGGTCGCGCGATCGCGAAAGCTCCTCGATCGTCGTGACGACCGCGCCCTCGGCATCGGCGATCGTAATCTGGCAGGAACGCACCGCGCGGCCATCGAGATGCACGGTGCACGCGCCACACATACCGATCCCGCAGCCATATTTGGTGCCCGTAAGGTTCGATGCGTCGCGCAACGCCCAGAGCAGCGGCGTGCGCGGATCCATCCGGTAGTGGACGGGCTGGCCGTTGACGGTCATCCGGGTCATGGCGTTTCGTCTAGCGCCTCTCGGCGCAGCCCCACAAGCGGTTTGCACACACCCGGCGTCATGACCGCGGGTTCAGAATGGCAAGGTGAACGTCACCATCGCCCGTTCGCTGGTGAAGCCGCCCACGCCCACCGATTCGACATGGAGATTGGCGTTGATGTCATCCGTGATCGGAATGACGAGCCCGGTTTCGGGCGGCGCATCACGCTCTTCCCGAAGTTCCCTTGGAATACGGAACTGATCCGCCGAATCGCCCTGCGCGCAGACCACGATCTCGCCGTCGCCGCTCTCGCATCCCGTGTTGCCGCGCGCGGCGACCGGCCCGGCGGACTGGAGCATCAGGGCAAGGGAGACGATCATCATGCCCCCCCTTTCCCTATTCTCGCCAGCTCGAATCGATCTTGTCGGCCCTGCGAACCATCGCGTCGAAATCGGCTCGACCGGGTTCGGCCGACGCCTGGGTCTGGAAGATGTCGCGCTGATGGACGGCGATCACCTCGTCGGGAACGAGGATCGGCTTGCCCATCGACATCGTCGCGAGCTGGATCTCGCAGGCGCGCTGCAGCGCCCAATATTGGACGAAGGCGATCGGGAGGGTCGGCCCCATCACAACCGGGCCGTGGTTGCGGAGCATCAGGATGCGGTGGCTGCCGAGATTTTCGAGCAGCCGCTGCCCCTCCTCCTCGCGCACCGTCACCCCTTCGAAGGTGTGATAGCCGATCCGGCCGATAAAGTTGCAGGCGTAGAAATTGGTCGGCTGCAGCCCGCCCTCAACCGAGCAGACCGCCATCGTCTCGGTGGTATGGGTGTGGATGATGCAATGCGCGTCATGAAGGTGGCGGTGGAACATCGAATGCTGGACGAAACCCGCCTTGTTGACCGGATAGGGACTGTCGCTGAGCTTGTTGCCGTCGATATCGATCTTGATCAGGCTCGACGCCGTCACTTCGGAGAAGTGCAGGCTGAACGGATTGATCAGGAAGGCTCCCTCCTCGCCCGGCACCTTCAGGGTGATGTGGTTATAGATCGATTCGTCCCAGCCCATCATCGCAAAGACGCGGTAGCAGGCGGCGAGATCCTGCCGCGCCTTCCATTCTTCGTCGGTCATCCGGTCGTTCGAGGGGTCGATCTTGGTGGCCATCGGAATTCTCCATCATTTCGGCCATCTTTTCTGCCTTGATAGCGGGCAGCCGATGGTCTGTTTTGCCGGAAGTGTCGCCCAAAGCACGCCGGATGTCGAGAGCGGTGATATGTGCTTTTTGCTTGAAATCGGGCTGCTACGTTGCTAGCTCGCCCACCTTGATCGCTGCGGAACAGGTTCCGCGGCATAATCGCTTTTGTAGCATATGACTGGAAACCGCCGGCGATAGAGCCTGCGGCACGCCAGACGGTTCGATTGGAGACAGACGGGTTTATGCAAGTTTCGGTCCGCGACAACAATGTCGATCAGGCGCTCCGCGCGCTCAAGAAGAAGCTGCAGCGCGAAGGCGTGTATCGCGAGATGAAGCTGCGTCGTCATTACGAAAAGCCGTCTGAAAAGCGCGCGCGCGAGCGCGCCGCCGCCATTCGCCGCGCCCGCAAGCTGGAGCGCAAGCGCATGGAGCGTGACGGTACGCGCTAGAAAAGCCGAACAATCGAACCGAAAAGGGCCGCTTTCGAGCGGCCTTTTTTGTGTCCGCGCCCGGCTCCTAGGGCGCGCTCGGCGCTGCCGTCCGGTACCGGTCGAACCAGGCGAGAATCGCCGATGCCTTGGCCGCGCTTTGCGAGGGCCGCGCGGCGATGCCGCCATGGCTGGCACCCGGCACGCGCACGAGCGTCGTCGGCACGCCTTCCATCCGCAGCGCCATATAATATTGCTCGGCCTCGCTCACCGGCGTGCGTTCGTCCTCGCTGCCCACCACGACCAGGGTCGGTGTCTCCACATTGCCGACCAGCGATAGCGGCGAGCGCGCCCAATAGGATTGCTGGTCCTCCCAGGGTAGCGCGCCGAACCAATATTGGGCGACGAACACCGGTATGTCGGAAACCAGCGCCTGGGTCGTCCAGTTGATCACCGGCTTCTGGGTGGCGGCCGCGCGGAACCGGTTGGTGTTGCCGACGATCCAGGATGTCAGTACGCCGCCGCCCGATCCGCCGGTCACGAACAGCTGGTCCGGATCGGCATAGCCTTGGGCGATAGCCGCATCGACGGCGCTCATCAGGTCGTCATAATCATGCCCCGGATAGGCATGGTGGATAAGGTTCGCGAACTCGGCGCCGTAGGAGGTCGATCCGCGCGGATTTACCGACAGCACGGCATAGCCGGCGGCGGCATATAGCTGGTTGTCGGTCGAGAAATGCGGGCCGTAAGCGGCGAACGGCCCGCCATGGATTTCGAGAATCAGCGGATGGCGCTGGCCCTCGACATGGTGTGGCGGCAGGGTGAGCCAGCCTTCGATCGTCCGCCCGTCGAAAGACGAGGCGGTTTCGATATGACGCACCTCGCCCATCGTCTTTCCTGCCAGCAGCCCGTCATTGAGATGGGTCAGCTGCCGGCGGTTGCCGCCGCGCACCAGCACGACATCGGCCGGGCGCGTCGCCGGGCCACCGGTGATCGCGACCGTGCCGTCCCGCGCCACGCTGAAGCCGCCGCCGGAATAGGGCCGGTCGAGCGAGGCGCCGGTCAGTCCTTCGGCAACCGTGCGGATATCGCCCGAGAGCGAAACCCGCGCCACCCGCGTGCGGCCATGATCGTCATAGGCGATATAGAGCGCGCGGCTGTCCGCCGCCCAATCGACCGCGCCGATGCTGCGATCGAGCGTGGAGGTCAGGCTGCGCCGCCCGCTGCCGTCCGGGTTCGCGACATAGAGCTCGACATTCTGATAGCCAAGCCGCTGATCGTCGAAGCCGAGCCAGGCGATGTGGCGGCCGTCGGGGGAGGCGGCGGGGCTCGCATCGGGCCCGTCGCGATCCGTAAGCGGCGTGATTGCGCTCGTCGCGACGTCGAGCGCATAGACCTCGCTCTCGATCGGATCGAGCTCCCAATCGGGCGTCAGATTGCCGCTGAACAGGATCGTGCGGCCATCGGCGCTCCAGGAGAGCGGGCCGTCATGTTGATAATTGCCGAAGCTCAACTGCCGCGCCGCGCCGCCATCGGCAGGGACGACGAAGATCTGGCTGAAACCGGGCCGCAGATAGCCGGCCCCGTCGGCGCGGTAGGAAATCGCCGTGGTCACGTCGAGCGGGTCCGCCCATTCGGCGCCCTCGGGCGCGTCGGGGCGGCTGCCCAGCCGCGCCGCCTCGCCGGGGACGAGCATCGCATAGGCTATATTCCGGCCATCGGGCGACCAGGCAATGCTGCCCGGGGCATTCGGCAGGCCGGTAAGCCGCACCGCCTCCCCGCTCGCCATCCAGCGCACGAAAAGCTGCGAGGCTTCGCCCTCGGCCGAGGATATATAGGCGAGCCGGCGGCCGTCGGGCGACCAGCGCGGGCTCATATGCGAGCCCGGCCCGGCGGCGATCGGCACCTGTTCGCCCGACCGCGTATCGACGAGCCAGATGGTCGGCCGGAACCGGTCGGTCATGATATCGCCCGACCGGCGGACATAGGCGATCCAGCGCCCGTCCGGGCTGATCTGCGGATCGGCCGCGACTTCGAGCGAGAAGAGATCGCTGCCGGTGAGCACCCGTTCCGGCCCCGCCGCCGGTTCGGCGGCAGCGGTGGCGGCGATGGCAAGGACAATGACGGCGACGATCCGTTTCAGCATGACGACCCCCTGATGCGCTTGTGCCTTCCCCTAAAGCATATCGGTACGGGGCTAGCCAGCCGCCGCCGCGCGATCGGTTTTCTCAGGGGGCTATTTCGCGCGGCTGTCTCAGGCCTTCCTGAACGGCATCATATCGCCGAGAAACTCGATTTCCCGTTCGACGGCCTGGCGCTCCGCAGCCAGATAGTCGGCAACGGCGCTGCGGAAATTGCGGTCAGGGAAGAAATGCGCCGACCAGGTCGGCACCGGGCGATAGCCGCGCGCAAGCTTGTGCGATCCCTGCGCCCCCGCCTCCACCCTGTCGAGCCCGCGCTCCAGCGCGGCATCGATCGCCTGATAATAGCAAAGTTCGAAATGGAGGAAGGGCACGTCCTCGATACAGCCCCAATAGCGGCCATAGAGCGTGTCCGCCCCGATCAGGTTGAGCGCGCCCGCTATCGTCCGCCCGTCGCGCTTGGCGAGGATCAGCAGCGTCTGCTCCGCCATCCGCTCGCCCAGCAGCGAGAAGAAATTGCGCGTAAGATAGGGCTGCCCCCATTTGCGCGCGCCGGTATCCTGATAGAATTCCCAGAAGACGTCCCAATGATCTTCGGTCAGCGCGGCGCCCGTCACATGCTCTATCGTGAGCCCCTCGACCGCCCGCGCGCGTTCCTTGCGGATCGCCTTGCGCTTGCGCGAGGCAAGCGCGGCAAGGAAATCGTCGAATGTTTCATAGCCGTCATTCTGCCAGTGGAACTGGCTGCCCTCGCGGATCAGCCAGCCGGCATGTTCGAACCAGGGCAGATCCTCCTTCGAAATGAAGGTCGCATGGGCGGAGGACATGCCGTTGTCGGCGGTCACGGTTTCCAGCGCCGCGATCAGCGCCGGAATTCGCGCGCTATCCCGCGCCAGCAGACGGGGCCCGGGCACCGGGGTGAAAGGCACGGCGATCTGGAGCTTGGGATAATAACGCCCACCCGCGCGCTCCCATGCATCGGCCCAATTATGGTCGAAGACATATTCGCCCTGGCTGTGGCCCTTTACATAGGCGGGCACAGCCGCATCGAGCCGCCCGTCCGCGCCCGATATCGTGATCGGCAGGGGCTGCCAGCCGGTACGGGCGGACACGCTGCCCGAATCTTCCAGGATCGAAAGAAAATTGTGGCTGAGGAACGGATTGCCTGTCCCGGCACAGGCGTCCCATTCTCCGGCGTCGAGCGATCCGACACTGCCCGCTATCCGGGCGACGAGCGGCTCGGGATCGCCCTCGCTCACCGTTGCTCGTAGATGATCTGATCCGCCTCTTCGGCGGCGATGCTGTTGTCGGCACCCATGATCACCGTCCAGGTCAGCACCGGCAGGCCTTCGAGCCGCAGCGAGCGGGCGAAGGACGAGGGCAAGTCGCGCACATCATAGGCGAGGAATTGCGGCGTCGCCCGCATCACCGAAAAGGAACGCTGGACCGGCCCCTTCAAACGCTCGGCCAGGCTCGTTTCGCCCTGTTCGCTTACGACGAGGCCGCGCACGACCCCCGGTGCCTTTTTCGCGAACCAGCGGCCGACCTCGGGATGAAAGGACATCACCGCCGCCTCGCCGCGATAGTCCTTGAGCGCTTCGGCGACCGAACGGCAAAGTTTCTTGAGCTTGCGGCCCCTGGTCTTGATCTCGATGAGCAGCGGCGCGCGCCCGTCGATCAGCGCCAGCATCTCGGCAAGCGTGGGAATGGTTTCTTCGGTACCCGCCAGCTTGATCTTGCCGAGTTTTTTCGCGGTGCGCTCGATCACCGGGCCGCTCTTCGCGGTCAGCCGGTCGAGCTCATAGTCGTGAAACGCCATCGCGACGCCGTCGGATGAAACCTGCACATCGGTTTCGATGCCATGGCCCTTGGCGATGGCGGCCTCGAAAGCGGCGCGGCTATTCTCGACGATGCCGCCGCCATGAAGGCCGCGATGCGTGAAGGGCACGCGCGCCAGGAAGGCGAGGTCAGCCATCCGCGACGGCGACGATCGCGTCGACCTCGACGGCGGCGCCGAGCGGCAGCACGGCGACGCCGACGGCGGCGCGCGCATGACGCCCGGCCTCTCCGAACACGTCCTGCATCAGTTCCGACGCGCCATTGGCGACCTGCGCCTGATCGACGAAATGCGGGGCGGAGTTCACGAACACGCCGAGCTTCACGATCCGTTCGACGCGATCGAGATCGCCAAGCACCGCCTGCATCTGGGCAAGCAGCATGACGCCGCAGCCCCGCGCCGCGCGCATGCCATAGGCGATGTCCCGATTCTCGCCGAGCCGGCCCTGCATCAGCTCTCCATTTTCGAACGGCAGCTGACCGGAAATATGCATCATGCCATTCTGCACGACGGCCGGGACATAGGATGCGACCGGGGGCGCTGCATCGGGCAGCGTGATACCCAATTTTTCCAGCGTTTCAGCAACCGTCCCGCTCATGCCGAATCTCCCTCGGTAATATGGTCAATAATCCACCGGCGCGCCTCATGCCAGTCATCGATGCGGGCATGGGCATGTTCGGCCTGCGGAATATGCACCGCGAGTGAGGGTTCGGCGATCATGTGCAGCCGCCAGACATGCGGCACGCGGCGGGCCACCGATTCGTGATGCTGGCCGAGATCGTCGACGAAGAAGGCGAGCGGCGGCGCATGATCGGCGAGCAGCGTCTCGACCCGCTCGCCCTTGCCGCCCTGGTTGGTGTGCACCGGGAATTCGATACCGAACCGCGCCAGCTGCGCCGCGCGCGCGTCGCGGAACTCGTCCTGCAAATTGGTGAGGATCACGATCTCGGCATATTCGGATATTTCGATCAGGGCCTCGCTCGCGCCGGGCACGATCGTCTGCCGGTCCATCTCGGTATCGAAAAAGGCATTGAGCAGCGGCCACACGTCTTCGCCCTTAAGCGGCGGACTGCCGTCGCGCGGCCGCACGGCATCGGCGAAGCTGCCGCTCTCGATCCTCAGATCAAGGTCGTGCGCCTCGCCCAGCCAGTCGCTGAAATGGCTGACCATGTGGAGCAGCACCTCGTCGCAATCGCAGATGACGAGCGGCCGGCTCATGCGTCGAGTGCCCGCCGCGCCTCGATGAGCGCCCCCGGTGCAGCGCCGATCGCGTCGGCGCAGGCGATGAGATCGGGCTCATGGTTTTCGAGGAAGGCCAGGATCGCGGATTGCATGGAAGGTTCGGCGATACCCTCGCGCAAGCGTTCGGCCGTCAGTCCGGTCAGCGCCAGCAAACGGTCCGCACGCCGCTCGTCGCTCAACGTCCAGATCAGCGCACGCAGCGCCAGAGTCGTCGCATCGTCTTCGATTTCGGCATTTGTATCCGTCACGATGATCGCCTAGATTGCTTGCGTATAGAACCGGGGTGGGACGTGGCGAAAAAGGTGCTCGTTGTCGAGGACAACGAACTCAACCGGAAACTTTTTTGCGACCTGCTGCGCGCGCATGACTACACCGCCGAGCCGGTGAGCGATGGGCGCGAGGCACTGGCCGCGGCGAAGAATCATACGCCCGACCTGATCATCATGGATATCCAGATGCCGCACGTTTCTGGGCTGGACCTGATCGGCGAGCTGAAGGGCGATGCGGGCCTGAAATCCATCCCGATCATGGCCGTGACCGCCTATGCCGCCAAGGGCGACGAAGAGCGTATCCGCACCGCGGGCGCGGAGAGCTACGTCTCGAAACCGATATCGGTGGTAAAGTTTATCGAGGAAGTGCGGACGCTGATATAGCGTCCGGCAAGCGCGGCGCGCTTACTTGATCTTCGATTCCTTGAACTCGACATGCTTCTTCGCAACCGGATCATATTTGCGGAAGACCATCTTTTCGGTCAGGTTCCGCGGATTCTTCTTGGTTACATAGAAGAAGCCCGTGCCTTCCGAGCTGACGAGTTTGACTTTCACGGTCGCCGGTTTGGCCATGGCCCTAACCTTCTCACTTTAAATTGACTGACGAGGGCTGTTGAAGGCGGCATCGCGGCCGCCCGCCCGAAGCGCGGCCAAATGCCCATGAACCGCCCAAATGTCAAGGAGGACATGGTTTCAAGGCCGTCGAGGGCGAGCGCGATCCGAATGCTAACCTTGATACCGCGCACGTTGACGGTAAACGTTCGCCGATGGTGCCACTGGTCTTTCATGTCGGATTGATGAAATCCGGTTCGACAAGTCTGCAAAAAGCAGTGAAATCCGCTTCGCAAGTCCAATTCATCTCGGCAAAGGAGGTAAAGGCAACCTCGCTGCGCAGCGTGACCGCAATCTCGAAGGCGTTGTCGCGGACAATGCCCGCAGCACCCTTGCTCCCGCTATTTGTTAGCCACGAGGCCCTTGTTACCGTGCGGGCGCCGAAACTGATCACCGCTCTTGCAGAATATCCGGAGGCCACCGTCCTGGTGGTCTGGCGACCGGCCGTTGAACGCTTCGAATCCCACTATAAAATGGCGGTCACCAGGGCAGGACTGGCGCAGTATCCGAACGACTTTTATACAGCGAGAACCCGCAGCTTCCTGAGGACATCCTCGCGCGAAAAAATATCGTCGCTTCTCCGTGGCCGGGTGGAGTTTCTCGATTTTTCTGAGATGAGAGATTCCCCGACCACCTTTTACGACCGGATTTCGGCGATGCTATCATTGCCGGCAGGCGCAATCCAGCCGCCAGAAAAGGCATATAATGTCGCGATGAGCATCGACGCCGCCGTTGTCGCCCTCAACGCGAATATCGCTGCCCGGCGCCTGATCGGAAACAAGAAGAAACTTGTCGAGGGACACCGTGCCCTCATGCAGTCCTTCTATCGCATCCGACGCAAGAACGGCGTTTTCACACAGCTGGTCGAAAGCGATCCGCAATTGCTCGCGATGCGCGACCGCATAAATGCCGAACTGGCCGAAATCCGGGACACTCTCTCTCGGGGATAGTTCTGTCTGGGGTGGTCGATGCCCGGGCCCAGTTTCTGGGCGCTTTTAACCCTTTGCTAACCATAAGCGCGCACAACGGCATCCCGACTGCCGAGGAGCAAGGATAATGCAGCTTCGCAACGACGCCGTTCTGCCGGTCTGTGCCGATCTCTACACGCGGATCGAGCAACTGGAACGCGATTGGCGCGCGATGACGCTGCCGGCCCTCCATGAAGCCGTCGAATCCATTCGCACCGCGGCGATGACGCACCGGCTTCTCGCGCTGGAGGGCATCGCCCATGCGTTCGAACGCTCCATCGCCCGCAACCGCCAAGGGACGGCTTTCGGCCTCTATTTCGACCAGCTGAAACTCGCCACCGGCTGCGCTGAGATTGATGAAGCCGATGCGCGCGACGCGATGCTCGCCGCCATCTCGGTACGGATGGCGGGGTAACCCCGCCCACCGGATGGACTCCTTCTTCCTGCCCCTGGTTGCGGCGGCGATCGCCGAATGGGGAGACAAGACCCAGATCCTGGCGATGCTGCTTGCCGCGCGCTTTGCAAAACCGCTGCCGCTGTTCCTGGGCATCGGCGCGGCGGCGGCGATCAACATGGGGATCGCCTCCTTCGGCGGGCGCCTGCTGACAACGATGATCGATCCCAACGCGGCGATGCTGTTCCTTGCGCTCGGCTTCCTGTTCGCCGGCGTCGGAGCTTTTGTGCCATTCCGCGATCCCACCACCGGGCTCAACTGGAAGATCGGCACGTTCGCGACCGCTTTCGTCGCCTTCCTGGCGGTCGAAATCGGCGACAAGACGCAGTTCATCGCCGCCGGCTTCGGCGCTTCGGGCGCCAATTGGGCGTTCGCCGCGATAGGGGCCACGCTGGGCGTGCTGCTCGGCGCGGCGCCGGCGATCATGATGGGAACGGCACTGCGTGAAGCGGTGCCCTTGCAGCTCATCCGCCGGATTGCGGGCGGGCTGTTCTTGATCGTTTCATCTATTTTGGCGATCAATGCGCTCTCGTTGATCTAGTTTGTCGATCACAAAGATTGAGACTATTTCCCCGCTTTTCCGCGATTTTCGGGCACAAACCTCCCTATCACGCGTTGATGGTGTGAATGACGAAAAACGTTAGAAAAAGGAGGAATTCCATCATGGCCAACAGCCAACTCGCAACCCCGACCGACCTCAACGACAACAAGCTTCACAGCGTCGCCGAAGCGCTCAACGGCATCCTCGCCGACAGCTATGCGCTCTATCTCAAGACCAAGAACTTTCATTGGCACGTATCGGGTCCGCATTTTCGCGATTATCATCTGATGCTCGACGAGCAGGCGGCGCAAATCTTGGCAACGACCGACGCCCTGGCCGAACGCGTGCGCAAGACCGGCGGTACGACATTGCGTTCCATCGGCGATATCGCCCGTCACCAGACGATTGCAGACAACGACGCCGATTTCGTCAGCGCCGCCGACATGCTGAACGAACTTCGCGACGACAACCTCAAGCTCGTCGAAGCCTATCGCGAGGCCAAGGAATTGGCCGGCGAAGCGGGCGACAACGCTACCGACGGCCTGCTCGACGATTTCACCGACCAGGCCGAAGAACGCGCCTGGTTCCTCTTCGAAGCGGGACGCAACGGCTAGGTAGCAAGCGTTCAACGGACCGGGAAAAGCACGGGCTGGCCTTTGGGCTGGCCCGTTTTTCTTTCATAGTCGGCAATTTCGCCGGAACAGACCACGCGCTTCATCGGTTGATGGATCATAACAAAGGGAGATTCATCATGTTACGTTGGGCCATTATATTCCTCGTTGTGGGGCTTGTGCTCGCGCTGCTCGGCTTCGGCGGCATCGGCGGCGCCTTTGTCGGTATCGCCAAGATCCTGTTCGTCGTCGCTATCGCCGTATTCCTGCTGTTCCTGGTGCTGCATCTGCTCGGCGCGCGACGCGTTTAGCAGCCCCCGCTGATTTGCGGCGAGCTGCAACCCTCGCCGCACGGAAAGGGACTGGCCGAAAAGCCAGTCCCTTTTTATTTTGCGTTCCCCGGTGTTCGTGGCAGAAATGCCTATGGGAATTTCGGGGGAAGATGTGATGCGCAGACTGATCGCCATTCTATCGCTCTTGCTACTGCCGCTACCGGTCGCCGCTCAGGAGGTGCGTTCGCTCGGAGAAGGAGAATCGCCGCCCGCCAGTATCGATCAAATCGCCTGGCTCGCGGGAAGCTGGCAGGGCACGGGCTTTGGCGGCGAAAGCCACGAGAGCTGGCTACCGCCGGTTAACGGGCAGATGGCCGGCATCTTTCACCAGAGCAACGACGGGGAATTGAGGTTCTACGAGTTGCTTCAATTCGTGCCGCGAGACGGATCGCTGGTCCTTCGCCTCAAGCATTTCAACGCAGATCTTTCGGGATGGGAAGACAATAGCGCCGAGACCGCCGTCGAATTCCCGCTCGTCGCGATCGACGGCGATACGGCCTATTTTTCGGGCATAACCTATAGCCGGATCGGCGACGACGAGATGCATATCCATCTTCGACTGAGCAGCAACGGCGAAACCCGGATCGAGACGTTTACCTTCACGCGCATCGACTAGCGATTCTCAGGCAAAACATTTCGTCACTCCGTTCATCGCACATAAAGAACGGCTGGTCGATAGATCCCCGGGGTCGCGAAAGCGAGAAAGGAAGCCGCATGGCTTTCGAATCACAGGGAGAATCTCCGATGAACACCCATCTTTCGCGCGTTGCGATGGCGACGGCGCTTGCGCTGTTCGCCGCTCCGGCAACCATGGCACAAAATATGCTGACGCCCGGCGAACCCATGACCGGGGAGCTGACCAACCAGAGCACGCGGATGTACGAGAATGACTATTATCTCGATCTCTACTCGGTTTCCGGCGAGGCCGGCCAGCGCATCGCCATCGCCATGCAGGCCGAAGATTTCGATACGCTGATCGAGATCGGCCGGATGGTCGATGGCGAATTCCAGCAGATCGCTGTCGATGACGATGGCGGCGAGGGCCTCAACTCACGGCTTCTCTTCACCTTCCCCGAAACCGGCACCTATATTGTCCGGGCGCGCACATTCGGTGCCAATGCGACCGGCAGCTACAGCATCGAGATGTCCGAGGTCGCGCCGCCCGCGCCGCCGCCGCCGCCCGGCCGTATCCGCCTCGGGCAGACGGTGAGCGGCACGCTGACCGACGCTAGTCCCGTTTATATGGACGATAGCTATGGCGCTTCGACCCGGCATTATGCGCTATACAATCTGCGTGGGCGCGCTGGACAGACCGTCACCGTCACCCTGCGCTCCGACGATTTCGACGCCTATCTCGAGGCCGGCGCGATGACGCCGCTGGGTTTCGCGGCCGTTGAAAGCAATGATGACGGACTGGCGGGTGAAGGCGAAGACCCGCTGGGTCTGGATTCCCGGCTGACCCTCACCTTCGTCCAATCGGGCACGCTGACGATCCGGGCGACGACGCTCGGCGGCGGCGCGACAGGCGAATATTCTCTCGCCGTCGAATAGCGACTCGGAGCACGCCTTGCGCGTCAGGGCCCCGGAGCGAAGTATTTGCGCTCCGGGGCCCTTCTTATTTGCGCGGCTCTGTCTCAAACGGGGACCCCGCTATTAACCCGGGTAAACACAGCTAAGGCCCGGAATCCAAGGCATTGGTGAAATTTAGTGTTTATTTTCTTTGTGTTGCGAACAATAAAATAGCGCCATTAAGACAAGATTCATCTTGTCCGTTGCCCATGATGAGTCATACCTGTTGCATCCGCAAATCTGACCAAGGGGGCTTCGTCAGTCATGATGCACACAAAAATCCGCACTTCCATTTTCAACACCGGCACTGCCGCTGGTGCGATCGCACTTTCTCTGGCGCTTGCCGCGCCGGCCGAAGCAATCGTGCCCAACGACAATTTCACGCCCGAAGACGTCGTCGACAATGACGGCGGCGTGAACGGTGTCGGCATGTTTTACCGCAATGACGGCTTCGTCTGCACCGGCACGCTGATCAATCCGCGCACCGTGCTGTTCGCCGCGCACTGCGTGAACGACCGGCCGGAAAGCGATTATGATACGAATGGCACAATCCAATCCGCCTTTTCGTTCGCCGTGAACGCGCTTCCCGGCTTCCAAGACTGGCTTGCCAACAGCTTTGCCAGCAACCCCGAGCTGTTCGTCTACAATATCAACCAGATCCTCTATAATCCGGATTCGCTCGTCGATCCCGAAGCGTTCGGCTTTCTTGAGGGCGATATCGCCGTCGCGAGCCTGAGTACGCCGGCGGCCGACATCCCCACCTGGGCGCTGCTTTTTTCGGCCCTCCCGGTTCCCGACTCGATCGATCCGGTCACGGGTACGGGCTATCACGTCAACATCACCGGCTATGGCCGTTCGGGCAACGGCACCCCGGGCGACATACAGGGCATCGACTGGCGCCGTCGCGCTGCCGAGAATATGATCGGCGCGTTGACCTCGTTCGACGAGCGCAACACCTTCCTGTTCGGCGAACCCTTCGGCGATCTGCCGCAAAGCCTCTATCGTCTCGATTTCGACGACCCGAACGGCGCCAACGAGTTCGACTTCAACCTCTACCGGGATGAACCGCTCGAACGCGAAGGGACGACCGCGGGGGGCGATTCCGGCGGACCGCTGATCCTCGACGCCGCAAACAACACGCTTTCTTCGGAGGATCTGGTACTCGGCGTCCTTTCGGGCGGCAGCCGCTTCTTCGGGCCTCAGGTCTTTTCGAGCTACGGCACCGAGAGCTTTTACCAGCCGCTCTATCTGTTCTGGGACTATATCGCCGAGGTGAATCCGTACCGCTATGTGAGCGCCAAGAACGGCAGCGGTCGCTGGGAAAATCCCAATCACTGGGTTTCGCTCCAGGATCCGGCCTATCGGATCATCGATGCGAACGGCGATGTCGTGGTCGGTACGCCGGATGCACCCGGCGGCGGCGTCGACGGCGGCACTCCCGATTTCGGCGAGGTCTGCTTCGATCCCGTAGGCAGCGATCCTGGCGATGAATGTTTCGACCTGGCCACGGGCGAATTCACCCCGCCCTCGCGCGATATAGGCGACGCCGTCGCCTCGGGCATCGGGACGGGCAATATCGCGATGCCGGAAGCCGTGACCCTGCCCGGAACGGTTGCCAACCAGGCGGCCGGCGGATCGCTTGATCCGGCGGCGGCGGTATCGGCGCCGTCCGTGGCCGGCCCTTCGAGCGGCTTGCCGACGGCAACCATCGAGAACGGCTTGCCCGGCGCGACCGGTTTCGTACCGGACAATATCGATCCCGATCCGCAAACCGGGCTCCGGGCGCGCTATTTCGACGTTACCCTCTCCGCCCCCGGCCAGACGACCCTGCGCTCGACGGTCGAGGTCGACCGGCTGACGGTTGCCGGCCTGGCGCGGCTCAACATCCGGCCCGGCGCCGACCTCACGGTCGTGTCGGACTATACGCAGTTCGGCGGACGGACGATCGTCAATGGCACGCTTCATACGGGCGAAGCCCTGATCGTCGCCGGACATCTGACCGGACGCGGCACCATCGATCCGACCTATCTGACGGTCATGCTCGGCGCGATCACGCCGGACGGCAACAGGACGGGCACGCTGACGGTGCAGGGCGATCTGATCCTGACGTCCGGTGCCATCACGGCGTTCGACCTGTCGCGGGACGATAACGACCTGCTGGCCGTGACCGGCGATGCCGACAATAGCGGCATCGCGTCGCTCGGCGGCGTCGCGGTCTTTTCGCGCGGCCCCGGACGAACCCCGCGCCATGGCCAGTCGTTCCAGATCGTCACCGCAGAAGGCGGCGTCGACGGGACGTTCGACCATGTCCTGGGCCGTGTCGGCGTGCTGCGGCCGGAACTGGATTACGGACCCAACGATGTGACGGTGACGCTCCGTGCCGGCCGGCTCGGCGGTTTCATTCGCCGGTCCTCCCCCGCTGCGGCATCCTTCGCCGATGCGCTCGATACGATGCGGCTGACGAGCTACAATTCGCTCTACGGCCTTTACGGCGCCATCGACGTGATGGATCCCGACACCCTGACGGCAACATTGTCCGGTCTCGCCCCGACCATCGTCAACGAAGCGATGGAAATGGGAACGATGCAGAACGACATGATGTTGGGTATCGTCACCGATCGCCTGTCCATGCTCGGCACCGGCCGGCACCGTACCGGCACGTTCAACGTTGTCGGCTCACCCGAAACGCTCCGCCTTGCCGCTACCGAAGCTTCGATTTCGGACGGCGCAGCAAGCCAGAGGAGCTTTACGGGCCGCGTTGTATCGGACGGCCGCACGCTCGGTACTCTGCCGGAAAATATGAGCGGATTCATCTCGGGCGGCTATGAAAACAGCCGTACCGCGAGCCGCTTTGGCAGCCGCAACGACGCCCAGGCCAACTGGCATATGGCGATGGGCATGGAAGTCGAAATGACGGATTCGCTCACTTTGGGCGGCGCGACGGCCTTCATCAACGGCCGCTCCAACCTGTCCGGCTCCCAGGCGCGCGTCCGGACGAATCAGGCACTTGCCTATGCGTCCTACCGCCTTGGCGGCGGCGCCTACGTGGCAGGCGTCGGTTCGGCATCGGTGAGCAATATCGAAACCGAACGCTATGTCAGCGGCGGCTTCGAATCGGCACGTTTCGATAACGGCACCCAGGCATCGAATTATACTCTGGGCGCCGAGGCCGGCATGAATATCGGTATCGCCAGCGACTTCACGCTGACCCCGCGGGCCGCGGTCCGTTACACGCGGTCGGAAGTGGAGGGTTACAACGAAGCGGGCTCCGAAATCGCGTTGCGCGTGGAAGACATCCGCGAACAGCGAATCGAGGGCCGCGTCGGTTTTGCCTTCGAGGGCGAACGGGCGATCGGCGGGAGCTGGACGATACGGCCCCAGCTTTCCGCCGACTATGTCCATGCACTCGGTCAGAGCGACGGCAACATGACGGTGCGCTTCGCCGAAGCCTCCGGCGTGCCGATCGTGCTGCCGGGTCTCGGCTACGACACGGCCTGGGCCGAAATGCGCGGCGGCATCAGCATCGAACACGGCAATCTTTCACTGACGACCGCGTTCGAAACCGACATCGCCCGTTCCGACCAGCGGGACGACCGGGCGGTCGCGGAGCTTTCGTTCCGCTTCTGAAGGAAGCGTAACGCCCAATAAAAAGGGGCCCGGGAGGCGTTACGCTTCCCGGGCCCTTTTTATCGCGATCGCCGATGGCCCTAAAGGCCGCCCGGCGTGCGGAAGATCAGTCCTGCTTGGGCTGGAGATTCACCGCCGCATGCTTGCCGCGACGATCGACCTCGAGTTCGAAATCGAGCCGGTCGCCCTCGTTGAGGGTCGGCATGCCTGCCTTTTCGACCGCGCTAATATGAACGAAAGCGTCCGGCTGTCCGTCATCGCGCTGGATGAAGCCGAAGCCCTTCATCGAATTGAAGAACTTCACGGTACCGCTCGCCTTTTCGCCGGTCAGCTGCCGCTGGGGCCCACGCTCTTCGCGCTCGGGAAGCGGCAAAGGCTCCCCTTCAATGGTGATATCGGCGGCCGAAACCTTGCCGTTGCGATCGACGAGGCTGAAGCTCAGCGGCTGGCCTTCGGCAAGACCGGTAAGCCCGGCGCGTTCGACGGCGCTGATATGCACGAAGACATCTTCGCCGCCATCGTCGCGGACGATGAAGCCGAAGCCCTTCTGTGCATTGAAAAATTTGACGATGCCCTTACCTTCGCCAACTATCTGCGCCGGCATCCGGTCCCCACCGCCGCCACCGCCGCGATATCCACCGCCGCCGCCTCCGCTGCCACGGTCTTCATAGCCCCCGGATTCCCGAGGCGCGCCGAAGCCGCTCGGTTCGCTATAGCCTTGATAGTTTTCGTCGCCGAAGCTGTCGCGCTTGTCTCGCCGGCGTCCTCGCCGGTCCCTGTCGAAACTCATATGTCTTCAATTCTTCCCAGTCGCCCACCCTTGCATTCGAAGTGTTCACGCCGGGCGGTGCGCGCCAACCTCACGAAACGAATCTCTCGTATCGCGAATCAATATAGACGAAAAACCCTGCTTTCGCGAGCATTTTAGCGGCGGCGTCAAACGAGCCATGTCCCGGGGTTCGGCATCGGCTCGCGATTGGTCGCCCGGGACAGCGAAACGATACCGCGCACGAGCACCTGAACATAGGCGACAAGCAGCAGCGGAATCCCGATCAAGGCGCCGATGATCGTGAAAATGAGCGCAATCGCGACCATCGTTTCGACCAGCCAGACGACGAACGTCAGGACATGATAATCATAATGCGAACTTTCCCATTCCTGGTGCGGCTCGGACTTCCAGATCAGTGCCAGAACGAACGCGACCAGCCCGGTCAGCCCGACGAGGAAGCTCGAGATATAGAGAGCGGCGACGATGATCGGCTTGCTAGTGTCGCCTGAAGGCGACGGCCGGTAAGCACTTTCGCGCCCCGCATCGCGGGCGGCATCGGACTGCGCACCGCCGCGACGATCGTCATATTCGTAACGGCCACGGGGGCGCACGGTCTCGCGCGGCGGCTCTTCGGTGTTGGGCGCATTCACTTCCAGCTTGTCGTCGTCGCCCATTTCGCCCCCTTCGATCACCGTTATTCCTAGCAAGAAGCTTGCACCGGGACCGGCGTAAAGGCAATGAAACGGCCATGGAAAGCCTGCTTGCGATCTTCACCGACCCCGGCAACCTCGCCGCCCTCTTCTCACTGATCGTGCTCGAGGTCGTACTCGGCATCGACAATCTGATTTTCATCTCGATTCTCTCAAACAAGCTGCCTGAAAATCAACGCCAGCGCGCACGAAGGATCGGTATTTCCCTGGCGCTCATATTGCGCCTCGCCCTGCTTTCCATGATTGCCTGGATCGTCCAGGCGACGCAGCCGATCTTCGATCTGGGGTGGGCAGGGCCTTTGGATACCCATGGCGCACCCAGCTTCGAGACCGCATTTTCGTTCCGCGACCTCATACTGATCGCTGGCGGGCTCTTCCTGCTGTGGAAAGCGACCAAGGAAATCCATCATGCGATGGACACCGAACCCTCCGGAACCATGCTCGACAAGAAGGGCAAGGCGACGATGACGTTCACGGCCGTCATCGTACAGATTTTGCTTCTGGACATGGTCTTTTCCGTCGATTCGATCCTGACCGCCGTCGGCATGACCGACGCACTGCCGATCATGATCGTCGCTGTTATCGTGGCGATCGGGGTCATGCTGCTCGCGGCCGACCCACTGGCGAACTTCATCGATCGCAATCCGACCGTGGTGATGCTGGCTCTCGGCTTCCTGCTGATGATTGGCGCGGTGCTGATTGCGGACGGATTCGGTGTCCATGTGCCCAAGGGCTATATCTACATGGCGATGGCTTTCTCGGCCGGGGTCGAGACGCTCAACATCCTTGCGCGCCGCGCCCGGCAGAAGCGCGCGGCGCTCGCGACCGGCGAGGAAAGCCAGACCGCCAACCATTGAGCGCCCGGCGCAATGCGCCTATGTGCCGGGGCATGACAGTTCATTTTCACGAAGAAGACTTGGCCGAGGGCGTGCTCACCTGCGGCTCGATCGCCGTCGATACCGAAACCATGGGGCTTATCACGCCCCGCGACCGGCTTTGCGTCGTCCAGCTATCCGACGGCAGCGGCGACGAACATCTCGTGCGCTTTTCGCCAGGTAGCGACTATGCCGCGCCCAATCTGAAGGCGGTGCTCGCCGACGAAAGCCGGCTGAAACTGTATCACTTCGCGCGGTTCGACCTTGCGGCGATCGAGCATTATCTCGGCGTGACCGCGGCCCCCGCCTATTGCACGAAAACCGCTTCACGGCTCGTGCGCACCTATACCGATCGGCACGGCCTGAAGGAGCTTTGCCGCGAGCTGCTGAACACCGACATTTCCAAGCAGCAGCAATCATCGGACTGGGGCGCCCCGGAACTTTCCGACGCGCAGCGCGACTATGCGGCCTCGGACGTGCGGTATCTCCATCGCCTGAAGGATGAACTCGACGCGCGGCTGGAGCGCGAGGGGCGCATGGAGCTCGCCCAGGCCTGTTTCGATTTTCTGCCGCATCGCGCGCGGCTCGATCTCGCCGGCTGGCCCGAGATCGATATCTTCGCCCATATCTGATCCGCATCATGCCCAAGCAGAACCATGTCTGAAGCCGCCCGCAAGAAGCTCGGCGAACGCCAGGCCTGGGCGACGCCCGGCGGCAGGCATGACCGCGTCGTCGGTTTCCTGCAGATCGCGCTGCCCTCTGCGGTGGGCGTGCTCGCCGCATTTCTGGCAATGGCACCCCTCCAGAAGAGCAACGAGCTGAGCTTCCTGCTCTCGCGCGACAATGTCGAAATTGCCGGGGAAAGGCTACGCGTCGAGGCAGCGCGCTATAGCGGTACGGACGCGACGGGCCGCCCCTTCCAGCTGCGTGCCGCATCGGCAGTCCAGCGCAGCTCGACGACGCCGTTTGTCGAACTTGCCGAGCTTGCCGCCCAACTGCAGCTCGAAGACGGCCCGGCGACGATCACGGCAAACCGCGGCCGATACAATCTCGACGAGGAGGCCGTGCGCATCAACGGTCCGCTCGCCTTCCGCGCGGCCGACGGCTATCGGCTCGACACCAGCAACGTATTCGTCAGCCTGCACGACCGCGAAATGCGCAGCGCCGGAGACGTCACCGGCCGTATCCCGCTCGGCGCGTTCAGCGCGCAGCGCATGCGCGTCGATATTCCGACCCGCACAATCTATCTTGAGGGCCGTGCGCGCTTGCGCATCGAACAGAGCCAAGGCAGATAGCCGCCATGCGACGCTTCCTCCTTCCCTTCGCGACCAGCTTTGCGCTCGGCCTTTTCGCCGCCGTCCCGGCCTCCAGCCAGTCAGCGCTGCAGAGCCTTGATTCCAATGCGCCCGTGGATGTCGCGGCAGACAGGATCGAGGTGCAGGACCGCGCAGACCGTGCGATCTTCTCGGGCAATGTGCAGGTTCGGCAGGGCAATCTCTCGCTCGATGCGGCGCGCATTACGGTCGCCTATTCGGGCGGGATCGCGGGCAGCGGCCCGCAGGTCCAGCGGCTCGACGCTTCGGGCGGCGTCCATATCCAGAGTCCCAGCGAATCGGCGCGCGGCCAGTTTGCCGTTTACGATCTCAACCGCCGGTTGATCACCTTGATCGGCGGCGTCGAACTGAATCAGGGCGGCAATGTCATCCGCGGCGGCCGGCTGGTGATCGATCTCAACAGCGGCCGGGCGGTAATCGACGGGCGTTCGCAGGGCGGCGACGGCATTACCACCCAGGGCAATGCCTCGGGTCGCGTCACCGGCCGGTTCACCGTGCCCCAGCGCAACAATTAGACACCCCCAACCAAAACATTAGGTATTCCGCGCCATAGGGGCATTGAAAGGGCGCCGATCCTTTCCAACATGCATCAATAATGCCAAAAGCCGTGAGCGATGAACGACGTCCGACTTGTAGAACCTGCTGAACAGAAACCCGGCCTCGATTCGGAAGCCGAGGGGCTGTCGATCGTGTCGATCGCCAAATCCTATGACAAGAAGCAGGTGCTGTCCGACGTCTCCCTGCATGTCGGGCGGGGCCAGGTCCTCGGCCTGCTCGGGCCGAACGGCGCCGGCAAGACGACCTGCTTCTATTCGGTAATGGGGCTTGTGCGGCCGGATTCCGGGCGCATCATGCTCGATGGCGAGGATATTACCGGCCTGCCCATGTATCGCCGCGCGATCTTAGGTCTCGGCTATCTGCCGCAGGAAACGTCGATCTTTCGCGGGATGACCGTCGAACAGAATATCGCGGCCGTGCTCGAAATGTCCGAACCAGACGCCGATGCGCGCGCCGAACGGCTGGAACGGCTGCTCGACGAATTCTCGATCGAGCATCTGCGCGACAGCGCTGCAATGTCTTTGTCGGGCGGCGAACGGCGGCGCTGCGAGATCGCCCGGGCGCTGGCGGCCAACCCTTCGATCATGTTGCTCGACGAACCGTTCGCGGGCATCGATCCGATCTCTATATCCGATATTCGCGAACTCGTTGCCGACCTCAAGAACCGCAATATCGGCGTGCTGATTACCGATCACAATGTTCGCGAAACGCTCGGCATCGTCGATCAGGCCTGCATCATCTATGACGGAAAAGTGCTGTTTTCCGGTGCCCCCGACGATCTCGTCGCCAATCCCGAGGTAAGACGCCTTTACCTCGGCGAAGGCTTCCAACGCTAGGGTGCCGGTATGGCACTAGGACCGCGCCTCGACCTAAGGCAGAGCCAGTCTCTGGTCATGACGCCGCAACTGCAGCAGGCGATCAAGCTGCTGGCATTGTCCAATCTCGAAATCGAAGGCTTCATCGCCGAAGAGCTGGAACGCAATCCGCTGCTCGAGGCCGCCCGCGACGAAGAACGCGAACCGGCCCAGCCGAGCGAAGAGGACGGTTTTGCCGACACGCCCGGGCCGCAAACCGCCGATAGCCTGCTCAGCGGCGGGGCGGGCGAGAACGAAGCCCGGCTGGATATCGAAGAAAGCGCCCTTTCGGACGATAGCGGCTCGGATGCCGGTGGCCTTGACGGATCGCTCGGCCTGTCGGGCATTGCTTCGTCTATGGGGGAGGACGGCCCCGATTTCGACAGCTTCGCCGCCGCCGATATCTCGCTCCACGATCACCTTTTCGCCCAGGCCGGAGCAATATTCTCGGGCCATCGCGAAATGATCGCCGGACAGTTGATCGAGCGGATCGACGAAACCGGCTATCTGCGCGCCGATCTGCTGCACCTCTCGCACCAGCTGGGCGTACCGATGGCCGAAATCGAGGAGGTGCTGCTCGCCATCCAGTCGTTCGAGCCGACCGGCGTGGGCGCGCGCGACCTTTCCGAATGCCTAGCCCTGCAAGCGCATGAGGCGGACCGCTATGATCCCGCAATGGCGCGGCTGATCGACAATCTTGATCTCCTCGCCCGCGGGGAGCTTGGGCGGCTGAAGCGGCTGTGCAATGTCGACGACGAGGACCTGGCCGACATGATCGCCGAGCTTCGCGACTATGATCCCAAGCCCGGCTGCCGCTTCGGGGGCGAAGCCGTGCAGGCGGTCGTCCCCGATATCTTCGTCGCGCCGGGCAAGATCGGATGGGCGATCGAACTCAACAACGCGACCCTGCCCCGGCTGATCGTCAACCGCAGCTATTATAACGAGCTATCGGCGGGCAATGGCGGCGGCAAGAATGGCGACAAGGACGGTGCCTGGCTCAACGAGTGCCTGTCGAACGCCAACTGGCTGGTCCGCGCGCTCGACCAACGGGCCCGGACGATCGTCAAGGTCGCGAGCGAGCTGGTGAGGCGGCAGGAAGAATTCTTCCGCAAGGGCGTGGCGCATCTCAAGCCGCTGACCCTGCGCGAAATCGCCGAAGCGATCGAGATGCATGAATCAACGGTCAGCCGGGCGACCTCCAACAAATATCTGTCCTGCGATCGCGGCGTGTTCGAACTCAAATATTTCTTCACGAGCGGAATCAAGGCCGGCGAAGATGGCGAGGAGGCTTCATCCGAAGCGGTGAAGAGCCATATCCGCGCGCTGATCGACAATGAGGAGAAGATCCTCTCCGACGACAAGCTCGTCGCGCTGCTGAAAGACAAGGGGTTCGATATCGCACGCCGCACGGTCGCCAAATATCGCGAAGCGATGGGGATCGGATCCTCGGTCGAACGGCGACGGCAGCGCAAACTCAAAAACCGCGCCGCCTAGGAGGTTCCGCGCGGGCTAGGTCTTCGATCCCTTGACGAGTCGCAGAACGACATAGCCGATGAGGACGAGCGCCGCGACGTAGAACAACAATGCCACGATCGACACGAAGAATTTGATCGCCACCCAGATCAGCACGAGCGCGACGACGAGAAGAAGCAGATTCTTGACCAATTGGCCCATGACGTATCTCCCTAGTGTCTTATAGATATAAGACAGCAGCGGGCGTTTGCAAGGCCGCTCAGTCTTCCTCGTCTTCGAGCCGCGTTACCAGCAGCTTGTCGATCTTGCGGCCGTCCATATCGACGATCTCGAAACGCCAGCCATCCTGCTCGAAATATTCGCCCACCGTCGGCAGATGCTTGAGCACCGACAGCGAGAAGCCGGCAACGGTCGCATAATCGCGATCGTCGGACAGGTCGAAACCCAGCTTTTCCGCCATATTATCGGCCGAATGGGATCCGGAGAAAAGCCAGCTGCCATCTTCGCGCTGGACAAAGGCCGGATCGGTGCCCTCGTCTTGATCGGACACGAACTCGCCAGCCACGGCGATCAACAGGTCGAGCGGCGTCATGATCCCCTCGAAATGCCCATATTCGTCATGAACCAGCGCCATCGGCACATCCGATTCGCGGAGTGCCTCGAGCGCGTCCATCGCATCGAGCTGGTCGGGTATGACAGGCGCCTCGCGCATCAGCGTCGTCAGGTCCAGCGAACGCCCCTCGAACAGCGCGGATACGATGTCGCGCGCCTGGACGACGCCGATGATATTGTCGATCGACTCTTCGGCGACCGGCAGGCGGGTGTGCGGCGATTCGAGCAGTTTCTCGCGAATTTCGTTCGGGCTCGCCGAGGCTTCCACCCAATCGACCTCGGTCCGCGGCGTCATCACTTCGCGCACCGGCCGATCGGCAAGCCGCACCACGCCGGAGATGATCGCGCGCTCGCTTTCCTCGATCACGCCGGATCGGGTCGCTTCGCTGACCAGAATATGCAGTTCCTCCGCGGTCACGCGCGATTGCGATTCGCGGCTCATGCGGAGCAGGCGGAAGATCAGGGCGCTCGTCTTGTCGAGCAGCCAGACCAAAGGCGCCGTCGCCACCGCCAGCCAGCGCATCGGTATCGCGACCAGCACCGCGATCCGCTCGGGATTGCGAAGCGCGAACTGCTTGGGCACCAATTCGCCGACGACTAGCGACGCATAGGTCGTGACGATAATGACAAGCGCGAAACCCAGGGTTTGAGAAAGTTCGGGTTCGATGCCGAAACGAACCAGCCGGTCGCCGACCGGCCCGCCCAGGCTCGAACCTGAATAGGCGCCCGCCAAAATGCCGATGAGCGTGATGCCGATCTGGACGGTCGAGAGGAAGCGACCGGGCTCGGAGGCTAGATCGATCGCCGTCTGCGCGCCGGCCTTGCCATCTTTCGCCATCGCCTGAAGCCGCCCGCGGCGGGACGATACGATGGCGAGTTCCGACATCGCGAAGACGCCATTGAGCAGCACCAACGCAAGGATGATGAAAAGATCCGTCCAGGGAAAGGGAGCGAGCGCTGGTGGCATGGCGGAAACGGTATCCGATCCTTGCCCGCTTTCGCGGGCGACCACAACCTCCCGATCAGCTTGCGTTCACCCACAACCGGGAACAAGCGCGACGATTGAACCGTTTAGCTTGTGAAAAACGACAAACAGAGGAGACAATAATGAGGGTCAGATCCGCAATTCTTGCCGGTACGGCGGCGATTTCGCTGCTGGGAACCACCGCTTGCGTTACCAACCCGGAAACCGGGAATCAGCGCGTTTCCCGTGCCGCAATCGGCGGCGTGGCCGGCGCCGTTGGTGGTTATCTGCTGGGCGACCTTCTCGGCGGCCGTAACGATCGCACCGAACGGATCGTCGGCGCAGGCCTCGGCGCGGTCGCAGGTGTGGCCATCGGCACCTATATGGACCGGCAACAGCGTGATCTGGAGCGCGCCACGGCGGGCACCGACACCGAAGTGATTCGCGACGGCGACAATCTCTATCTGCAGATGCCGGGATCGGTCGCCGAGTTCGACGTCGATTCAAGTTCGATTCGGCCGCAATTCCGCGAAACGCTGAACGACATCGCACAGACGCTGTCGAGCTATCCGGAAACCTATATCGATATTTATGGCCATACCGATTCGGACGGATCGGATGCCTATAACCTGTCGCTCTCGCAGCGCCGGGCCAGTTCGGTTTCCGACTATCTGGTGAGCCGCAATGTCCAGCGTGCGCGGATTGCGACCGAAGGTTTCGGCGAAAGCCAGCCGATCGCCAGCAACGCGACCGCGGAAGGCAAGCAGCAGAACCGGCGTGTCGAAATCCGGATCGTCCCGATCACCCAGCAGGATGTGAACGCGGTCGGCGGCTAGGCCGCCGCGTCAACGCCTAATCCCTCCGCGCCTCGAAAAAGGCGCGGAGGAGTGCCCCCGCTCGTTCCTCACCGATGCCCGAATAGAGTTCGGGCCGGTGATGGCAGGTCGGCTGGCCGAAAAAGTGCGGACCATGTGCGACCGCGCCGCCCTTGGGGTCTGCGGTGCCATAATAGAGGCGTTCAAGCCGCGCATGGGCAATCGCCCCGGCGCACATCGCGCAAGGCTCCAGTGTCACCCACAGATCGCATCCGTCGAGCCGGCCGGTGCCGAGCGCCGTGCTCGCCAGCCGGATCGCGCGCATTTCGGCATGATCGGTCGGATCGCCGCTCGCACGCATCGCATTGGCGGCCTCCGCGATTATCCCGTCGCCGCGCGTAATCACTGCGCCGACCGGCACTTCGCCCGCCCGGGCCGCCATTTCGGCGAGTTCGAGCGCGCGGCGCATGGGATGGGGAAGCGGAAAGGCCATGGCGGGTGCTCCTAAACCAGCAGCGCCCGCCGGGAAAGCTGTAACGCGGCGCCCTATTGCGCCTCTTCTTCTGCCATTTCCGGCCGGTCTGTCCGGTCTTCGCCAACCTCGTCGGCGCCGCGAACCGACACGGTCGGCACATCGACTTCTACCGAGCGGCGCTCGGTGGCGACGTCGATATCGGCCGTATCGACCTCGAATTCGGGCATTTCGCCCTCATCGACGGCGATTTCTGGCATTCTGCCGTCATTGGTCTGCCGGATATTGATGACGTCGGTCATCACAAGGACGACAATAACGATCGCGGCCAGGACGAGCAGCGTCAAAAGCGCACGCATAGTGATTCTCCCTTTGGTTACGCGGCTCAAACGATTGATCGGCCTATTGGGTTGCATCCGCGTCGCAATGCGCCCTTCGCGGTTGACGAAAGCGCCCACCAGCGCTATCTGCGCCGCTTTCCGGGAAACCGAAGATTTCAGGACGAGAACCATGTCGCGTATTTGCGAACTGACCGGCAAGGGCCGGCTGGTGGGAATGAATGTCTCCCACGCCAATAACAGGACCAAGAAAACGTTTCTGCCGAATCTGCAGAACGTGACCCTTATGTCCGAATCGCTGGACCGGAGCTTCAAGTTCCGCGTCTCGACGAACGGCCTGCGTTCGGTGGAACATGTCGGCGGCCTCGACAACTGGCTACTGAAAACCTCCGACGACAAGCTGAGCGCCAATGCGCGCAAGGTTAAGAAGGACATCACGGCCGCCAAAAAGGCCGCCGCCTAGTCTTTTCGATCTAGTCTTGCAGTTCGAACTCCAGCAGCAAGGTCCGCTGGAGGGGATTGAAATTGTCGTCCGAGGCCATCCAGACGATGGTCCGCCCCCCGCGCTCGCCAATGGCGAGCGCTTCCATATTGTCGATCGTCAGCGGCGGATCGATGCGCGCGATCTGCCGCCCCTCGAGAATCCGGCCCGGCGAGAGATCGCCGCCAAGATCGACCAGAGTAACGATCACCGATACCCCGTCCACCAGGCTGAACGCCCGGTTGAGCACCATCAGCCGGCCATCGGGCAGCAGCGCCGCGTCGGTGATCCGGTGGTCGCCGGGCGGACGATAGCCGAGCTGCACGGGCTCCGGCCCCTCTTCGCTCGGATCGCCAGCGAACAAAAGCACCGCGTTCGCCCCCTGCGCGCCACGCCCGGCTTCGGAAAAGACAAGGAAACGCCCGTCCGGCAACCGC
This sequence comes from Parasphingopyxis marina, assembly GCF_014237875.1. Lineage (GTDB taxonomy): Bacteria > Pseudomonadota > Alphaproteobacteria > Sphingomonadales > Sphingomonadaceae > Parasphingopyxis > Parasphingopyxis marina. Next base: position 189,500 of record NZ_JACJVJ010000003.1, on the reverse strand, counting down.
ACCATCGCCTCCGGCCCGCCGTTGCTCGGCCAGCGCCGCATTTCGGCCGGGCGGCGATGCGCGTCCGACCCGGCAAAGGCGCGATCGTAGCGCCATATCCCGTTGGCGCGCTCGAATCCCACCCAGATCCGGCCGCTCGCCGGATCGAGAGCCATCGCCTCGGCATCGCGATCGCGCTTCTCAACGGCGCCGCCGCCTTCGGGTAGCGGCCCTGCGGGCAATGCGCCGATCTCCGCGCGGCGGATCGCACCCGCCGCGTCGAAAGTGAAGCGGAACACGCCGCCAGCATCGCCGACCGCGACGAACCCGTCCCCGTCTCGCGCTATCGCCGAAAGGCCGCCGAAATTGGGATCATCGCTGGTCAGGGTCCAGCCGCGTACGAAGCGGAGATTGCCGACAGCGACATGGGCCGGATCGGCGGCATCGAGCATCACCGGCTCGGCGCGGATCGCGAACGGCCCGTCGGGCGCGCCGCTGCCCCGGCCCGTCAGCACGACCGTGGAGCCCGCTAGGGCGAGAACCAGCAAGGCGGCGACTATCCTGCGCATCAGGCGCCCGCCCTATCACCCCGTCGCGGCGCGGCACAGGCGAAGATTAACGCGAGGCAACATCCCCGTTCAGACATGGTTCTGCCAGGCCCTGCCATAGCGGCATCTGTCAGAGGGAGCCGAAACCAAAGGGGCGCCCGACACGCGACTTTGAAACGGCTTTTTTGGAACACGGAGTTTGAACGATGGCACTGAAGAAAATCGCCCTTGCCGCATCCGCCGCCCTTGCGGGCACGATGCTCGTCCCGGCCGCCGCGCAGGCAGGCCATGGCTATAATGACGGCCACTATAACGACGGATATTACCAAGTCCGTCATGACAATCGCGGCTATCGCGGCGACCGCCGCTATCGGCCCGGCGATTATTACCAGGGCCGCGGCTATCAGGACCGCTACGATCGCCGCCATGCGCGCCGCGACTATCGCCGCGACTATAGGGGCCGCTGCCGCGACGATGGCGATGGTGGTACCGTGATCGGCGGCATCGCCGGCGCGCTGCTCGGCCATGAAATCGGCGAAGGCCGGCGCGGCCGCGGCGACGGCACGGCCGGTGCCATCATTGGCGGCATCGCCGGTGCGCTGGCCGGCCGCGCGATCGACCGCGACTGCTAGCAGACGCCCATCAGTGACTAGTCCCCCGGTGGCTTAGCGGGGACGAGGGGGCCGGCGCGCGTATCTGCGCCGGCCCCCGAATTATTGGGGCCCGGGCGCGGCGAAACCGCTCCGGCCAATCGGCCAGACATTTTCCAACATTCAAGTGGATTGGATTGCCGGGATCTATTTCGGCGGCTCGTCGAACAGGCTGGCAAGCTGTTCGATCATCGTCCCGCCCAGTTGTTCGGCATCCATGATCGTCACGGCACGCTGATAATAGCGGGTCACGTCATGGCCGATCCCAATGGCGGAAAGCTCGACCGGCGAACGCCCCTCGATCCAGGCGATTACCTGCCGTAGATGTTTTTCGAGATAGGAGCCGCTGTTGACCGATAGCGTCGAATCGTCGACCGGTGCTCCGTCCGAAATCACCATCAATATGCGCCGTTCCTCGGGCCGCGCGATCAGGCGATTATGCGCCCAAAGCAGCGCCTCGCCATCGATATTTTCTTTCAGCAGTCCTTCGCGCATCATCAGGCCGAGATTCTTGCGCGCCCGGCGCCAGGGCTCGTCGGCCTGTTTGTAAACGATATGGCGCAGATCGTTGAGCCGTCCCGGATTGGCCGGACGCCCTTCGGCAAGCCATGCCTCGCGCGCCTGCCCACCCTTCCAGGCCCGCGTGGTGAAACCGAGAACCTCGGTTTTCACACCGACGCGCTCCAGGGTGCGGGCGAGGATATCGGCCGAGATCGCGGCGATCGAGATCGGCCGCCCGCGCATCGAGCCCGAATTGTCCAGGAGAAGGGTAACCACGGTATCGCGAAATTCGGTATCGCGTTCGATCTTGTAGGAGAGCGAATGGGCCGGATTGACGATCACGCGTGAAAGCCGCGCGGCATCCAGCGTGCCTTCTTCCTGATCGAAATCCCAACTGCGCAATTGCTGCGCCATCAGCCGGCGCTGGAGGCGGTTGGCGAGCTTGGTCACCGCGCCCTGCAAATGGACGAGCTGCTGGTCGAGATAGGCGCGCAGCCGGGTCAGCTCCTCCTCGTCGCACAGTTCGGTCGCGGCGATGATCTCGTCATGGCTCGTCGTGAAGGCGTGATAGGAGAATTCGGGCGTCAGATCGCTGAACGGACGGTTCGGGCGTACCGGGAGCATCCCGTCATCGCCGTCGCCGGGCTCGGCATCGCTGTCGCCGAGTTCGTCATCGTCCATGAATTCGCCGTCGCCATCCTCGCCGGTCTCGTCGTCCGACTGTTCGGCGCGGCTTTCGGCGTCGGCGTCGCCCTGGCCCTCACGATCCTCGTCGCCATCCTCGTCCTCGCCGTCATTATCGTCGTCGCCATCCTCCTCGTCGCCGGGCTCCTCGGCATCGTCAGGCTGCATATCGCCGTCGATCAGTTCGAGATCCTCAAGCAGTTGCGTCGTCAGTTCGCCGAATGCCTTCTGGTTGTCGAGCAGCATTTCGAGTGCATCGAGATCGGCACCGCCCTTTTCCTCGATCCATTCGCGAACCAGGTCGACCCCGGCCCGGGCGCGCTCGGGGACCGGATCGCCGGTCAGCCGCTCGCGGACCATCAGCGAGATCGCCGAAGCCAGCGGCACTTCGTCGCGGCTGCGGGCCTTGGAAATCGGATCGGCTTTCAACCGCATATCCAGCGCGTGGGCGAGATTGTCCTTCACCCCGGCATAGCGGCGCGCGCCGAGCGCCTCGACCCGCGCCTTTTCGACCGCATCATAGGCCGAGCGGGCGATCGCCTCGGTCGGCCGGGCGGCATCGTGGAGCGCGTCATTATGGTGGCGGATCATCAGAGCCGCAGCATCGGCGAAGCCCCGCGCCTCGGCCACCTGGTCGGCGGGTAACGCACGCCCCGGCATCGGCACCTTGATATGGCGGCCGCTGGAAACCGGCGCATCGGCGGTATAGGCGAGCTCGATCTCGGGCTCGTGCGCCATCGCCCGGGCGGCGCCGGCGAGCGCCGCCTTCAAATCGTCGAGGGGATTTTTCTCGGACACCTTAAAACCCCCATCTCCCCTCACAGGGCGAGGGGAAGAAAGGATTATTCCCGATCACTACTCAACCTGACCAACCACGCTTTCGGGCAAATCCTGCCCGAACACGCGCTGATAATATTCCGCCACTAGCGGCCGTTCGGCCTCGTCGCACTTGTTGAGGAAAGAGAGCCGGAAGGCGAAACCGATATCGCCGAAGATCGTCGTATTCTGCGCCCAGGTGATCACCGTACGCGGGCTCATCACCGTCGAGATATCGCCGGCCATGAAGCCCTGGCGGGTGAGATCGGCAACCTTGACCATGTCCTCGACCGTCTTGTGGCCGGTTTCGTCGTCAAACTCGTCATTCTTCGAAAGGACGATCTTCGCCTCGGTCGCGGCCGGCAGATAGTTGAGCGTCACGACGATGTTCCAGCGATCCATCTGGCCCTGGTTTATCTGCTGGGTGCCGTGATAAAGCCCGGTCGTATCGCCGAGCCCGATCGTGTTCGAGGTCGCGAACAGGCGGAACCATTTATTCGGGCGTATGACGCGGTTCTGATCGAGCAGGGTGAGCTTGCCGTCGGTTTCCAGCACGCGCTGGATCACGAACATCACGTCCGGCCGGCCGGCGTCATATTCGTCGAACACGAGCGCGGTCGGCGTCTGCAGCGCCCAGGGCAGTAGGCCCTCGCGGAACTCGGTGACCTGCTGCCCGTCACGCAGCACGATCGCGTCGCGGCCGATCAGATCGATCCGACTGATATGCGAGTCGAGGTTGATGCGGATGCATGGCCAGTTGAGGCGCGCGGCGACCTGCTCGATATGGGTGGACTTGCCAGTGCCGTGATAGCCCTGGATCATCACCCGGCGATTGAAGGCGAAGCCCGCCGCAATGGCGATCGTCGTATCGGGATCGAAGACATAGCTTTCGTCGCGATCCGGCACGCGTTCATCGGCCTCGCTGAACGCCGGCACTTCCATGTCGGAATCGATGCCGAAGGCCTCGCGGACCTTCACCATCCTGTCGGGTTCGGCCATGATCGTGTCGCCGCGGCTATCGGGCTGGGTGTTGGATATCGTCGCCATGGGAATTCCTGAAAGTCTTGCTGTTCTGGGCGCTCAGGCGAAGGCCCGAGCGCTTTTCAACTGCGTATAGGCCTCTATTACGCGCTGCAACATTTTCTCATGGCTGCGATCGCCGCCATTCCTGTCCGGATGATATTGGCGGACGAGCTCGGCATAGCGGCGCCGTAGCGTCCTGCGGTCGGCATCGGTCGTCAGCCCCAATATCTGCAGATTTTTCCGGTCGAGGTCGGTAAGCGGCCTGCCGTCCTTGCGCGGCGCGCGAACCCGGGTGCGGAAGCGCGCGCCGATCGCGTCCAGCGGATCTGTATAATCGGCCCATCGCGGCGTCGGGCTCGCGCCCGCGGTCGAAAAGGCCCGCGTCTCGCGCTCCCAGCCCGACCAGGGGCGCTGCGCCTCGTGAAGCTCCTCGCTGCTCATGCCTTCGAAATAATCATAGCCGGCGTTGAATTCGCGGATATGATCGAGGCACAGCCAGTGATATTCGCCCGGCCCGTCGAACCCGCCGCGCTTGTGCCCGGTCCTCGGTGCCCGGAATTCGCCGGGTGCATCGCAGGCCGGATGGTCGCATGCGCGTTCACTGCCGTCGATGCGGCCGTGAAAACGATCATGATGCGGGCGTGAGGCCAAGGGTGCTCCTTCCGTTCAATCAGCCTATATAGGACGCATGACAGAGGATTCGAAAGGGCCGGTAGCGGCCGAAATAGAGAAACGGCTGATCGAAGCCATCGGCCCGACGCATTTGCGGGTAATCAACGACAGCGCGCAGCATCGCGGCCATGCCGGCGACGATGGCAGCGGCGAATCGCACTTTACCGTGGAGATCGTCGCCCTGCAGTTCGAGGATATGAACCGGCTGGAGCGCCAGCGCGCGGTGAACAAGGCGCTGGGCGATCTGATGGAAGCGCGCGTCCATGCGCTCGCGATCAACGCCCGCGCGCCCAGCGAGATCGCCGAGTGAGTTATACGCTCTGGTACTGGCCGGGCATCCCCGGGCGCGGCGAGTTTATCAGGCTGGCGCTGGAGGCAAGCGGCATTGCCTATCGCGACGGCGCTGCCGAAGGCGGCAGGGACGCGATCCTCGAGGCACTGGAAGCGGCCGAGGGCCCGCCGCTCGCGCCGCCGTTTCTCGATACCGGAGACAGCGTGATCGCGCAGACCGCGGCGATCCTCGACTGGCTGGCCCGCGCCCATGACGGCCTGGCGCCGCCGGGCGAAGCCGGGCGCAGCCGCGCGCTCCAGCACCAGCTGACGATCCTCGACGCGCTCGACGAGGTTCACGAGGTCCACCATCCGATCGCCGGCAGCCTTTATTATGAGGACCAGAAGGACGAGGCCGCACGCCGCGCGCATTTCCTGCGCACGGAGCGGCTGCCTCGCTTTCTCGGCCATTTCGAGGCGGTGCTGGCGCGGAGCGATGGCGAATGGCTGCTCGGCGATAGCTGGTGCCATGCCGATCTTTCGCTGTTCCAGCTCGTTGACGGGCTGCTCTACGCCTTCCCGCTGCGCATGACGGCGCTGGCAGTCAATGTTCCCAAGGTCATGGCGCTGCATGGCCGCGTCCGCGCCCTCCCCGCTCTCCAGGCCTATTTCGAAAGCGGACGGCGCCAGCCCTATGGCGACGGCATCTTCCGCCACTATCCCGAACTCGACGCGGTATGAACAGCCGCCCCGATCGCAAGGCGGCACGGCTGCTGGTGATCGACCGGGACAATCGCCTGCTGCTGTTCCGCTTCACGCCGGGAGACCGGCCGCCCTTCTGGGCAACGCCGGGCGGCGCGCTCGATCCCGGCGAAAGCTATGAAGACGGGGCGCGGCGCGAGCTGGCCGAGGAAACCGGCATCCTCGCGGAACCGGGCGAAAGCATCGATTCCCGGACGTCGGAGTTCACCACCTTCGACGGCATCGCTGTGCGCGCGGTCGAGCGATATTTCGCGATTCGCGTCGAGGCGCCGAGCATCGACACCAGCGGCCATACCGCGCTGGAGCGCGACGTGATGCGCGAGCATCGCTGGTGGTACGCCGAAGAACTGGCGGCGACGGCCGAACATTATTATCCTGCCGACTTGCCCGCTCTGCTCGACATGCTCAGGGAGACGACGCAATGACCGGCCCGATCCTCCAGACGCTGCGCCCGGTGGGCCACAATCTCGGCGACTTCAAAGTCTATCGCTCGCTGCCTTCGCGCGAGCGGACGATGGTCGGCCCATTCGTGTTTTTCGACCAGGCTGGCCCGGCGACGCTCGACGCGGGGACCGGCATAGACGTCCGCCCCCACCCCCATATCAACCTCGCCACCGTCACCTATATGCTGAAGGGCCGCTTCGAACATCGCGATTCGCTCGGCACCGTGCAGGTGATCGAGCCGGGCGCGGTGAACCTGATGACCGCGGGCAAGGGCATCGTCCATTCCGAGCGCACGCCGCCGGAAGACCGGCCCGGCGGATCGGACATCTACGCCGTGCAAACCTGGCTTGCGCTGCCCGAAGCGGCCGAAGAGATGGACCCCGCCTTCGAACATGTGCCCAAGGCCGATCTCCCGATCTGCAGCGGCGCGGGCGCCGAAGCGCGGATCATCATGGGCAGCCTTTGGGGCCAGACTGCGCCGGTCACCACCTATGCCGGAACGATCTACGCCGATATCCACCTGTCGCCGGGCGGCAGCATCCCGATCGATGCCGAGGCCGACGAGCGCGCGCTCTACCTGCTCGAAGGCGAGGCCAGCCTCGACGGCGAGGCGCTGACGCCCGAAACGCTGGCGGTGTTGCGCCCCGGCCAGGCGACGACCGTGCGCAGCGAAAATGGCGCGCAAATCATGCTATGCGGCGGCGAGGCCTTCGCCTCCCCCCGCCATGTCTACTGGAATTTCGTCTCCTCGCGGCCCGAACGGATCGACCAGGCGATCGCCGACTGGAAGGAAGAACGCTTTCCGATCATCCCGACCGACCATGACGAGCGCATTCCCTTCCCCGCCGGCAGGCCCAAGACGGTGAGCTACCCTTAAGCTTGTGCGCGTCGGCTCCGGCGCTAGGTTGCAAAGAAAAACCAATAGCGATTCGGAGAATGAGGATGACCGCGTTCGAGCAACAGCGGATTGCGCTTGCGACGGGGGTCACGCTCAACGTCGCGACCGCCGGGCCGAAAGACGGCGAACCGATCATCTTCCTGCACGGCTTTCCCGAATCGCACCGCACCTGGCGCAACCAGATCGAGGCGCTGTCCGGCCGCTATTATTGCATCGCGCCCGATCAGCGCGGCTTCGCCAAGTCGGACAAGCCCGAAGGCGTCGAGAATTACGCGCCCGACAGGATCATCGGCGATCTTGCCGCGCTGGCCGATGCGCTCGGCATCGGCAGTTTCTCGCTGGCCGGACATGATTGGGGCGGCGCCATCGCCTGGGGCGGCGCGCTCACCCTGTCGGGCCGAGTCGACCGGCTGATCATCGCCAATGCGCCGCATCCCTTCATCTTCCAGCGCACGCTCGTCGAAAGCCGCGATCAGCGGGTGGCTTCGCAATATATGCGCGCCTTTCGCGATCCCTCCCACGATCCTTTCATCCACGAACACGGCCTTGCCGCCTTTCTCGCCAAGACACTCGACTGGAACCGGTCGCCGGGGATGAGCGACGCGGAGCGCAATATCTATTTCGAGGACTGGGCCCGCGAAGGCGCGCCGATCGCCATGCTGAACTGGTATCGCGCCGCGCAGATCGTCGTGCCCGAACCCGATGAGGAGATCGAACGCCCGACGTTCCTCGACGCGCCCTTCCCCCCGCTCACAATGCCGGTGCTCATCGTCTGGGGTACGGGAGATACCGCGCTCCTCCCCTGCCAGCTCGAAGGACTGGGCGAGGTCGTCGAGGATCTGACCCTGGTCGAGGTGGACGCTGGGCATTTCGTGCCCTGGGAAGCGCCCGGGCCGGTCAACGCGGCGATCGAGGATTTCCTGGCCGCGAAGCCGATCGGCTAGGGCGCCATCGGCGGCATGGTTGCCATCATCGCCATCACGATCCCGACCTCGGTGAAATTGCCGACGCCATGGGCGATGATCGGCGCGACCAGGCTCTGCGACCTTTCCATCAGCCAGACATAGATCAGGCCCCAGATGAAGGCGTAAAGCTGTTGCGCGATCGCCAGATGAAGCGGATTGACGAGAAAGCTTTCCCAATGGGCAAGGCCGAAGAGAAGCGCCACGATATAGGCGGCGATCGGCAGATCCAGGCCGCCGATCCTCATGCGCCCGGGCACCAAAATGACGAGCATTCCCACCAGCAGCCCGCGAAATAGCGTTTCTTCTGCAAAACCGGTGCACAGCAACGCCGCCAGCATTCCGGCGGCCGGCACCGGGGCGATATCATAGCCCGCCGCCGGTGCGTGGCCGGCTATCAGCGCGGGCCAGTAATCGGCAATCAGCATGGCAAGCCCCATGCCGATGCCGATCAGCAAGGCGAGGCCGGCATAACTCTTCTCCGGCGGCCAGCGGACATGATCGTCCGCTTCGGGCAGCAGGCGCCGCATGACGAGGATCCCGGCAAAGGCGAGAACGGCCTGCAAGAAAAGCGCGAAGGCCAGATAGATCCAGCCGACATAGAGGACATCCGGCCCCGCCTTCAGAAGCGCTCGCGCGCTTTCCCGCCCGGTGACCAGTATTCCCTGCATCAGCACGGCGGCGAGCAGGATGGGCCAGAGGCGGAAGCGGAATCCGGTTATCGCGAAAAAGGGCTGTTTCGATACGCTGTCAGTCATGCAGCGCCTTTGCCGGAGAGCGCCTAGCCGGTCTTGAACGAATGTGACCGGCTCGTCGCATATTTGCGCCATGTCCCCGGCGGGGAACCGGTTAGCGCCCGGACCTCACGGGTCAGCTGGGGTTGATCGGCATAGCCGCAGGCCGAGGCGATATCCGCGAGGGTACTCCGGCGCTCCTGCACAATCGTCCGCCACGCCCGGCGCGCGCGCAATTCCACCCGGAAATGCGCCGGGGCGACATCGTAAAGCTGGCGGAACTGGCGCGTCAGGGTCTCGCGGGCGATGCCGTTGCGGTCGGCCCAGGCGGCGATGGCCGGCGGCCGGGCCATATCGAGATCGCGGGCGAGCCGATCGGGAAGATCGTCGCACCGGCTTTCGTCCGGTACGAGCACGGCAAGCAGCATCTGCGCGGCAAGGCTTTCGTCGCGTTCGGCGAGACGGACCAGCCGGTCGGGATCCGCCACCCTGCCCCTGCGCGGCCAGTCCTGCCCGTCCATCGGCAGCGGAATGTCCAGAACCTCGGCGCTGCACCGCAAGATTCTATCGCAATGCGCGGAGAAGGGCGGGTGGATCAGCACGTCACCGGCCTGCACCTCGTGCCGGCCGCTCTCGCCGGCTTCCTCATAACCGCCGGACAGGACGATCGTCGCATAGGGTGCCCTATGCCGATGGCGCCGGATCGTCGCCAGCGCGCCCAGGCGGGAGATCGACGCGGCGGCGGTCACAGCCACTCGATCCAGGTCGCGTGCGGATGGGCGTTGGCGAGGTGAAGTTCTTCGCCCGACGGCCAGAGCGTGAGGCGCAATTCGCAGGCCGTCTTGGCCGGGTTCATTTCGAAGGATAGCCAGCCCAAAGGCCGCGTATCGCTTGCCTCGGCACCCGCCGTTTCTATAGCCGCGCGCACGCGTTCCTGCTCTTCGGCCGGGAAATATTGGAAGGCGATGGTGTGGTAGACTATCCGCATTGCGCCTTCGGCCGACGGGCCGGCGAGACGCTTTTCCAGCCAGTCCCCGGCCCGGCCCGGCACGATGGCGGGCGGGAAGGCGCGGGCGAGGCCGATCGCGGTTTCGACCCGGGCAATCCGTTCGGGCTGGTCGGCCCACACATAGGCGATCAGCCGCTCGGCCGCCGCCGGGTCCGACAGATAGACCGGGTTGAGATCGACGCCGCGCTGGGTGACGACAGTGACACCGGCCCCAGGCGGCGGATCTCCCCGCCATTCGGGCGCGAGCAGCAAGGGCGAAGTCGGTTCGCCCACCCGCGCGCCGCCCAGTTCATAGCTATAGCGCGCAAGATTGAGCACGAGCCCCGCGCTCGCCCCCAGCTCGAGAAGATCAATAGGCAGCGGGTAACGGCCGGCCGCAACCAGCAGCCCGGCCATGATCGCCGCCGCGCGGCCCACCTCGTTGGTCTGCGGCGGACTATCGAGCCAGCTTTCGAGCATCGCGTCGTGATCGACGAGCGCGCGCGCCACCGCTTGGGCGATATCGCCCTCGCCGGCATAGGCGGCGGACAGCGCCGCGTCCTTGCCGGACCGCGCCAGCGCATGCAGCCCGCCCGACAGGCGCAAGGTTACGTTGTCAGCGCCGCTCGACGGATCGCCATCCCAGGCGAACAACCGGCGGCCGACGGCGGTGTCGCCGGACAGCTGTTCGGCAATCGTATCGAGCACGCTCGCGGTCAGCGGCGATTTCATGGTGCGGCAGAATTCGGCCTGCTGGCGGAAGGCGGCGCGGATTTCCGATTCTTTCTCGTTCATATCCCTAGCTTGCCCGCTGGGCCGCCCCCAAGTAAAGCGCACCCGCCATGGCCGAACCACTCATCTTCGCCATCCCCAAGGGACGCATACTCGACGAAGCGCTGCCGCTTCTCGCCGAGGCCGGAATCGTGCCCGGTGCGGATTTCCACGACAAAGACAGCCGGGCGCTGCGTTTCGGGACGAACAATCCCGATATCGACATCATCCGGGTGCGCGCCTTCGACGTCGCGACCTTCGTCGCGCACGGCGCCGCGCAGCTCGGCATCGTCGGCTCGGACGTGCTGGAAGAATTCAAATATTCGGAAATTTATGCGCCGGTCGATCTCGATATCGGCCATTGCCGCTTGTCGGTCGCCGAACCCAGGGAACTCGCCGAAACCGACGACCCGCGCGAATGGAGCCATATCCGCATCGCGACCAAATATCCCAATTTCACCCGCCGCCATTTCGAAGCGAAGGGCGTGCAGGCCGAATGCGTGAAGCTGAACGGCGCGATGGAGATCGCCCCGGCGCTCGGCCTGACCCGTCGGATCGTCGATCTCGTGTCGAGCGGCGGAACCCTGAAGGCCAATAATCTCGTCGAGGTCGACGTGCTGTGCGAAGTGACCTCGCGGCTGATCGTCAACCGCGCGGCGTTCAAGACGCGGCCCGCGGTCATGGCGCTGGTCGAGCGGTTCCGCGAAATCGTGGCTGCGCGATGACGCTGCGCCTTTCCGCAAGCGATAGCGATTTCGAGGACCGCTTCAGCGCGCTCGTCGAAGCGCGGCGCGGCGCCGACGAGGATGTCGCGCGCGACGTCGCGGCGATCATCGCCGATGTGAAGGCACGCGGCGACGCGGCCGTGGCTGACTATACCAAGCGCTTCGACGGTTTCGATCTCGTCGAGGGCGGCTGGCAGGTCGCCAAGCAGCGCAGCTGCATGGCGCTCGACGGGCTCGATCCCGCGCTGCAGGAAGCGCTGGCGCTCGCCGCCCAGCGCATCGCCGCCTATCATGAAGCGCAGCGGCCCGCAGACAGCGACACGACCGATAACGCGGGCGTCCGCATGGGCGCGCGCTGGTCCGCGGTCGAAACCGCGGGGCTCTACGTGCCCGGCGGCCGCGCCGTCTATCCCTCCTCGCTGCTGATGAACGCGATTCCCGCGCGCGTTGCAGGCGTCGAGCGCATCGTGATGGTGACCCCGGCGCGCGGCGGGCAGGTCGATCCACTGATCCTCGCAGCCGCCGAGATAGCCGGAATCGACGAAATCTACGTGATCGGCGGCGCGCAGGCGATCGCGGCGCTCGCTTTCGGCACCGGTACCATCCCGCGCGCCGATGTGATCGTCGGCCCCGGCAATGCCTGGGTCGCCGAAGCCAAGCGCCAGCTTTACGGCACGGTCGGCATCGACATGGTCGCCGGCCCGTCCGAAATCCTCGTCATCGCCGACGGGAACAACGATCCCGACTGGATCGCCGCCGACCTGCTGAGCCAGGCCGAGCATGATCCGACCAGCCAGTCGATCCTGTTCACCGACGATGCCGCTTTTGCCGATACGGTGGCCGAAGCGCTCGAAGCCCAACTTAGCGGGCTGGCGACCGGCGAGACGGCGCGCGTGAGCTGGGAAACCAATGGCGCGATCATCCTGGTCGAAACGCTCGAAGACGCGATACCGCTGTCGAACCGGCTGGCGCCCGAACATCTCGAGCTCGCCGTGGCCGATCCCGAAGCGCTGTTCGCCCAGGTGAAGCATGCCGGTTCGGTCTTTCTCGGCCGCACGACGCCGGAAGCGGTCGGCGACTATGTCGGCGGGCCGAACCATGTCCTGCCGACCGGGCGGCGGGCGCGTTTTTCCTCCGGCCTCTCGGTGCTCGATTTCATGAAGCGGACGAGCTTCCTGCAATGCGGCGACGCGGCGCTCGAAGCGATCGGCCCTGCAGCCGTCGCGCTCGCCGAAGCCGAAGGGCTGCCCGCCCATGCGAAATCGGTCGCGATGCGCCTGCCGCAGCGTTAGACAAAGCTCAGGAGACGATCATGGCCCTATCCCTTTACGACGCGATCATTCCCGGCAACCTGCAGATCATCGGCGCGGTTTCCGGCCTGGTCGACAAGGCGGAAGCCTTCGGTGCCGAGACCGGGCGGAGCGAAGCAGATATGCTGCAGGCGAAACTCGCCGAAGACATGCTGCCCTTCGCCTATCAGGTGAAATCGGTCGCCGAACATTCGCTGGGGGCGATCGAGGCCGTGCGGACCGGCAACTATTCGCCGGACCTCGCGCCGCCCCCTGCCAGTTATGCCGATCTCCGGGCCAAGCTCGACAAGGCGGCAAGCGCGCTTGTGGCGCTGGACCCGGCGGAAGTGGACGGCTTTATCGGTAACGACATGCAATTTTCGTTCAGGGAGACGGTGATCCCCTTCACCGCGGAAAATTTCCTGCTCTCCTTCTCCCAGCCCAATTTCTATTTCCATGCGACGACCGCTTATGACGTGTTGCGGGCCGAAGGCGTGGCGCTGGGCAAGCGCGATTTCCTTGGCCAGTTGCGGATCAAGACCGCCGGATGACCCAGCGTTCGCAATCCCGTTCCGCCGCGCGGCTGGCCGCCGTGCAGGCGCTCTATCAGCAGGACATGGAAGCGATACCGACGGCGAAGCTGCTGAAGGAGTTTCACGATTTCCGCCTCGGCGAGGTGATCGAGGATGTCGAGTTCGCGCCAGCGGAGATCGATTTCTTCGACGATATCGTGGCAGGCGTGAACGACCGGCGCGAGCAAATTGACGGGCTGATATCCGCCAAGCTGGCCGAAGGCTGGACGATGGCCCGGCTCGATCGCCCGCAAAAGCAGATCCTGCGCGCCGGCACCTATGAATTGCTGGCGCGCGCCGATGTGCCGCGCGCGACCGTCATCAGCGAATATCTCGACGTCGCCGATGCCTTTTACGACAAGCGCGAAAAGGGCTTCGTCAACGGCCTGCTCGATGCGATCGCAAAGGATCTGCGCGGCGCGGCGTGACGAACCGTTACGGGTAAGGAATTATAGAGAACTTCGACGCCTTTTTCTGCTAGCGTCCGCGCACCGATGTCAGACGAATCGTCCTTTATCAGCCATTTGCAGGTGTTTGCGACGCATCCCGCGGCGCGCGGGCTGACCGACGACGCGGCCTCGCTCACGCTAGGCGGGCGCACCCTGATCCTCACCCATGACGTGATCGTCGAAAACGTCCATTTCCTGCCGTCCGATCCGCCCGAGGATATTGGCTGGAAGCTCGTCGCCGTGAACCTTTCCGATCTTGCCGCCGAAGGCGCAAAACCGAGCGGCGCGCTGATGGCCTATAATCTTTCCGGCGATACCGAATGGGACCGGCGCTTCGCCGAAGGCTTCGGCGTGGCGCTTGCCCGGTTCCAATGCCCGCTGATCGGCGGCGACACCGTGCGCGCGCCGCTCGGGTCTGCGCGTCAATTCGGCATGACCGCACTCGGCGAGGCGGAAAATTCGCCCGGCCGCTCGGGCGCCGCGCCGGGCGACGATCTGTGGGTGTCGGGCACGCTCGGCGACGCAGGGGCCGGCCTCCGGATCGCGCGCGGAGAGATTTCCGGGCCGCAGGAGCTGGTCGAGGCCTATCGCCGCCCGACGCCGCAGCTCGAACTCGGCCAGCGGCTGGCGCCGATGGTCAGTGCGATGATGGACATATCGGACGGGCTGCTTATCGACGCCAAGCGGCTGGCAGAGGCAAGCGGCGTGGCGGCGATTGTCGAATCAATCGACGTGCCGCTCTCCGAGGCGCTTGTCGGCCTCATGGGAGATTCCCGCGAAACCTCCGTCGCCGCGGCGACCTCTGGCGACGATTACGAGTTGCTCTTCACTGCCCCGCGGCGCTCCAGAAGGGCGATCGAAACCGTCGCCGAAGAGCTGAACGCCCGCATCCAATGTATCGGCCTGGTCGAGCAGGGCGAAGGGCTGAAGTTCCAGGAAGGCGGGCGCCCGTTGCCGCTGCCGCAGAGCCTGGGCTGGGCCCACTAAGCGCGGTCATATCCGGCTTGCACTAGGCGCAACTCTCGCTCTATAGCGCCCCCAACTCCGCACGGCGCCCGATTCCGGGCGCGTTTTTGTCCCGCGGAAAACCAACTGCCAAGGGGGCTGTGTAGCCAAAATGACTATCGAACCGATGACAATCGTTGTCGCGGCCATCATCTGCGGTCTTCTCGCCGTGATCTATGGTATCGTGACCAGCCGCCAGGTGCTCAACGCCTCGGCCGGCAACGAAAAAATGCAGGAAATCGCCGGCGCTATCCAGGAAGGTGCGAAAGCCTATCTGGGCCGCCAGTATCGCACCATCGCCATGGTCGGCGTCGTCGTCGCGATCCTCGTTTTCGTCTTTCTCGGCTATCTCTCGGCGATCGGCTTCCTGATCGGCGCGATCCTTTCGGGCGTTGCCGGTTATATCGGCATGAACATTTCGGTGCGTGCCAATGTCCGCACTGCCCAGGCCGCCAGCGAAAGCCTGCAAAGCGGCCTCACCGTCGCCTTTCGGGCCGGTGCCGTTACCGGCATGCTTGTCGCCGGCCTCGCGCTGCTCGCCATCTCGGTCTTCTTCTACGTGCTGGTCTTCGGCATGGGCATCGAAGCCAATAGCCGCGAAGTCATCGACGCCCTCGTCGCGCTTGCCTTCGGCGCTTCGCTGATCTCCATCTTCGCGCGTCTCGGCGGCGGCATCTTTACCAAGGCCGCTGACGTCGGCGCCGATCTCGTAGGCAAGGTCGAAGCCGGTATTCCCGAGGACGATCCCCGCAACCCGGCAACCATCGCCGACAATGTCGGCGACAATGTCGGCGATTGCGCGGGCATGGCCGCCGATCTGTTCGAAACCTATGTCGTGACCGTTGGCGCGACGATGGTGCTGCTGGCCCTGCTGATGGGCGAAGCCGTCAGCGGCGGCGTTCTCACCAGCCTGCTGAGCCTTCCGCTCTTCATCGGCGGCGTGTGCATCGTGACCTCGATCATCGGCACCTATATGGTGCGTCTGGGCTCGGGCAACTCGATCATGGGCGCGCTCTACAAGGGCTTCCTGACGACCGCGATCCTTTCGATCCCGGCCATCTATTTCGCCACCCAATATACGCTCGGCGACATGAACGCCGTTGTTGGCGACGCCGAGACCGGCTTCACCGGGATGGACCTGTTCTGGTCGATGATGGTCGGCCTAGCGGTTACCGGCCTGATCATCTGGATCACCGAATATTATACGGGCACCGAATATCGCCCGGTGCGGTCGATCGCCAAGGCGTCCGAAACCGGCCATGGCACCAATGTCATCCAGGGCCTTGCCGTCAGCCTCGAAGCGACGGCGCTGCCGACGCTGGTGATCGTGATCGGCATCGTTACCGCCTTCCAGCTGGCCGGCCTGATCGGCATCGCCTTCGCGGCTACCGCCATGCTGGCGCTCGCCGGCATGGTCGTCGCGCTCGATGCCTATGGCCCGGTGACGGACAATGCGGGTGGCATCGCGGAAATGGCGGGCCTCGACGAAAGCGTCCGGGAAAAGACCGATGCGCTGGACGCCGTGGGCAACACCACCAAGGCGGTGACCAAGGGCTATGCCATCGGTTCGGCCGGTCTTGCCGCGCTGGTGCTGTTCTCGGCCTATACGGCCGACCTTGCGGAATTCTATCCGAATCTCGAAGTCAGCTTCAGCCTTGAAAACCCCTATGTCATCGTCGGCCTGCTGCTCGGCGCGCTCCTGCCCTATCTCTTCGGAGCGATGGGCATGACCGCCGTGGGCCGTGCCGCGGGCGACGTCGTCAAGGACGTCCGCGCGCAGTTCGCCGCCGACAAGGGCATCATGGACGGCACCTCGCGCCCCAATTATGCGCGCACGGTGGATCTCGTCACCAAGGCCGCGATCAAGGAAATGGTCGTCCCCTCCCTGCTGCCGGTGCTCGCGCCGATCGTGGTCTATTTCCTGATCACGTTGGTGGCGGGTCAGGCCAATGGCTTCGCGGCGCTCGGTGCGCTGCTGCTCGGCGTGATCGTTTCCGGCCTGTTCGTCGCCCTGTCGATGACGGCGGGTGGCGGTGCCTGGGACAATGCCAAGAAATATATCGAAGACGGCAATCACGGCGGCAAGGGCTCTGATGCCCATCACGCCGCGGTGACCGGCGATACGGTCGGCGATCCCTACAAGGATACGGCCGGTCCGGCGGTGAACCCGATGATCAAGATCACGAACATCGTGGCGTTGCTGTTGCTCGCCGCTCTCGCCGCCGCCTAAGCGGCGCGAAAGCGCAGAAAATCAGGCACGTCCGGAGCGATCCGGACGTGCCTTTTTCTTAACGCCGGATGCGTGGCTTGCATCGGTGTAGAAAATATGACAGCAAATGATTTCCTGAACCTTGGCCCTGCCGGATTCGTCTGGCGGGGCTTTTTCTTTTTCGGCGGCCGGATATCCCGTGACGACCGGGCCGATCGCGCTCCGGATTAACCCTTTCCGCTAACCGGACTTCTCAAAAAAGATTTAACGGCGCTTGGCTAGACCACTTTAGGAAGAAGGTCTGGGGGGGCCGAGCATGTATCAGGGTGACGCGATCTCGCTGCCGACAGAAACGCCATTGGCCGCGCGCCGTTCCCAATTGGGCGCGCCGACGCGCCCGATCGCCATTACCCAGGGCAGCACGCTTGCCTGCTATTTCTTCGACCCGGCAGATCTCCCGGCCGATATTCTCCCTCAATGGACGGTGCTTGCCGACCAGGCCGCCGAGCCCAATTGTTTTGCCGAACGCTGGTTCCTCGAACCGTCGCTCGCCCTGCTTGCCAAACGGGGCGACGTTCGCGTCGCGACGCTTATGTCTCCCGAAGGGCTTCTCGCCGGCCTGATGCCGCTCACCGTGAAGCCGCGCTACGGCCGGCTGCCGGTGAAGAGCGTCCAGAACTGGCTGCATCACAATGCCTTTCTGGGCGTGCCGCTAATCCGGCGCGGCATGGAAACCGAATTCTGGAAGGCCCTGCTCCCGGCGCTGGACACGCAACGCTGGGCGCGCGGCCTTTTCCACGTCAGCGGACTCACGGCCAATGGCCGCGCCCTGCGCGGGCTGGAAGACGCGGCGGAAACGCTCGATCGCCGCTGCGATATCGTGCACCGCACACGCCGGGCGATGCTCCAGACCCAGCACACGCCCCAAACCTATTGGGAAGCCAATGTCCGCAAGAAAAAGCGCAAGGAAATCGACCGGCTCGTCAAGCGGCTCGGCGAGATCGGCGATGCCGGCTTTACCACCCTGCACCGCGACGCGGATGTCGCGCCCTGGATCGACGCATTCCTAGAATTGGAGGCCCGCGGTTGGAAAGGCGATGCCGGATCCGCGATCGCCTGCGATCCGGCGATCGCCGAATTCTTCCGCACGGCGCTCACGGCCGCGCATGGCCGCGGGATTCTCGATTTTCACCGGCTCGATCTCGACGGCAAGCCGATCGCGATGCTCGTCAACTTCCTCTCCGCGCCCGGCGGCTTTTCCTTCAAGATCGCCTTTGACGAGAAATTCGCCCGCTTCTCGCCCGGCGTGCTGATCGAACGCTATAATCTGCGCATTCTCGACCGCGACGATATCGCCTGGGTCGATAGCTGCGCCTCCGAAGATCATCCGATGATCGACGGCCTGTGGAGCGAGCGGCGCGATATCGTGCGCGTGACCGTGCCGCTTGGCGGACGGCGGCGAGGCATGATTTTCCGCCTCGCGCGCTTCGCGGAAAACCGCGCGGCGAAGGTGCGCCAGATTCAGAAGCAGATGAAGGCCTGAAGCCGATGTCCGACCCCCTTCCCGTCTTCGCCGACGCGGCGCTCGCGGCGCTTCGTTCCACCTATCCCGAACGCCCTGTTCTGCTCGACCATGATCTGGGCGGCCATCCCCTGCTCTCGCGCCCGGCGCTGACCGAGCTGGCGCTGTCGATGCGGCCGGTTGATGTCGAATATAACCGGGCGGACCTGCCGGTCGGCATCGATCCTGCGGACATCCCAGAAAACGGCCTCGGCATCGTCGAGACGCTTGAGACGATCGACACCAACGGCAGCTGGATGGTGCTGAAGTTCATCGAGCAGAACCCGGTCTATCGCGAATTCCTGCACGAAACCCTGGCAGAGGTCGCGCCTGCGGTCCGCGACGTCACCGGCGAGATGCTGAAGCTCGAAGGCTTCATCTTCGTCTCCTCGCCCGGCGCGGTAACGCCGTTCCACATGGACCCGGAGCATAATATCCTGCTGCAGATCGAGGGCGCGAAGACGATGACGGTGTTCCCGTCCGCCGACGAGGAGCTGGTTCCCGGCCCGGCCCACGAAGCGTTCCACAAGGGCGGGCACCGGAACCTCGATTGGCGCGAGGAATTTGCCGAAAAGGGCGAGGCCTTCGCGCTGACTTCAGGCAAGGCGCTCTACGTTCCGGTAAAGGCCCCGCACTGGGTGCAGGTCACCGAGGGTCCGGCCCTATCGCTCTCCATCACCTGGCAATCCGAATGGGCCTATCGCGAAATGTATGCGCGCGAGATGAACGCGGCGCTGCGTTCGATCGGATTGAAACCGTCGCCACCCGGCCGCTTTCCCCAGCAGAACCTCGCCAAATCCTTCGCCTGGCGCGCGATCAGCAAGGTCCAGCGCACATTGAAGGGTGCCGCCTGACGCGCCTCAGAAGCGCTTGCGGAAACTGAGTTCGATCGTCCGCCCGCGTGGATCGAGATAACCGGGCTGATAGCTGAGCGGCACATCGCCATTGTCGTCGGTTACCCGCCGGACGCCGCCGAAAAGATTGTCGATCCGCAAGGCCAGCCGGCTGCCGCGCAGTAGCGGCACCGCTGCGACGATATTTTCCCGGCTGTCGAAATTGAAGAACAGCCGCGCATTCATCGTGAAGAGATCGCCGAACCGCAGATCCGTGGAGCCGGGCAGACCGCTGCCGTCGATCCGCGAGGCGCCGCTATATTCGGCCGACACGCGCGCGCCGATGCCGTCGAGGAACACACCGCCCTCCAGCTCCACCGAATGGCGCGACAGCGGGCTGGAACCGCTCGTCACCGATCCGTCGAGCAGGTCGAGCTCGGGAATGCCGGGCCGGATCAGCACCGTCTCGTCGAGGCTCCATGTATGATAGGCCGAAAGCTGCCAGCGTCCGCCGCCCCGGCCGCCGCGCATGAAAGCGCGCGGATCGGGCGCGCCGCCGCGCTGCCCGCCCCGTCCCTCGCCGCGGCCTTCTCCGCGACCCTCGCTCCGCGGCTGGTCCCGTTCATCACCGCCGATGCGGCCCGACAGGTTGACGCCGTAGCGGATGCGCTCGGCGCGCACTTCGGCGAAGTTCACCGGCCGTGCATCGATCGCGACGAGATTGCCGAACGCGTCGCGGGTGACGCGTTCGGGGAACGCCGCCTCGATTTCCGGGGTCAGCAACGGAAAGCTGGACGCGACATTGTCGCTTCGGTTGCGAATATATTCGGCGACGAAGCGCAGTTCGCGCGAATTGCCCGGCGCGAAATTGACGCCGAGCTTGAAATCGCGCCGATCTTCGGCGAGCAGCGCCGGATTGCCGCCGGTCGTCCGGTCGACAAGGACGCTGGTGCCGGTCGCGAAATCGAACATGCTGACATTGGGCGTGACGATCACGGGATCGCCAAGCTGCTGCACGCTGGGCGCGGCTTCTTCGCCGATCACGCTGACGAGAAAGCTCAGCCCCTCGATCGGTTCCCAGTTGAGGCCATAGCCATATTCGATGAGCCCGCCGAAATCGCTGAGCTCCGCATAGCCGATATTGGCGTTCACCGAGATATCGCCGACCGCCGAGAGCACGCCTTCCCGGCGGCTGGTGAGCGGGATATCGAAGCTGAGCCGCCCGAAGCCCCGCTGGCGGCTGAGATCGCCCAGGGTGACGACACCACCGCTCTCCGCGCGGCTGTCGATCGCCCGCCACTCGAAGCCCGTGGTGGCACTGGCGGTCAGCGGCCCGGCGGGAAGCTCGAGGACGGCGCCGGCGATGTTGAAATTGGCGTCCGCATTCTGGCTGACGCTGTGCGCCCGGTCCCGCGTAAAACCGAGCCCGTTGCCGAGATCCGCCGCAAAGGGATTGATCGCCGGATCGCCTGCGGAGATACGCGGTTGCAGCGTATCGAGGCTCGAGGCCCGCTCGGTCAGCGTTTCGCTTTCGGCGCGGCTGTAGTTGCCCGTAAAGGACCAGCGATAATCGCCAAGCTGCCCATTGAGCGTGAGGCCCGCCTCCGCGTTGCGCGTGCCGGTAAAGCGTTCGAGGGTGCCGCCCGCTGCGGGAAGATAGCGGAAAATCGCCTCGTCGCCCGCCTGCCGCGCAAAGGGGCTCGATCCGGGAACCGTCAGGCCGACGCCCGGCAGGCCGAGCTGCGAAACGCGGTCTTCATGGGTATATTCGGCGCTCAGGGTCGCGCTCAGAGTTTCGGCGAGCTGGCGGTTATAGGTCGCATTGACCTCGAACGTGTCGCTCTCGCCGATCAGGCTTCGGAAATCGCCATTGTCGACCAGCCCGACGCCGTCGTCCTGCGGCTGGACGATCCCGCGCTCGCTTTCGAGCAGCGTTCCCCCGCGTTCATATTCGACATCGACATTGAGCCGGGAATTGCTGCCGATCCGCGTCAGGGTCGCTTCGATCTCGCTGGTTGCCACGCCGCCCTGGGTGGATTCGCCATGTTCGACTTCGCCGGTGAGCGAGGCGAAATTTTCCTTGAGGATGAAGTTCACGACGCGCTGATCGGGCCGATAGCCATAACGGACGGCCAGTTCCTCGGGAAAGACCTGGACCCGCTCGATCGCCTCGGGCGGCAAGTCGCGCAGCTCCCGAAAGCCGGAAATGCGCTGGCCGTTGAGCAGGATGATCGGCCGCCCGCCACTTCCGCGGCCGCGCGCCGAACCGGTTTGCGGGGCGATGGCGTCGAGCAGGTCCTCAATCGAGGAGGCGCCATAGCTGGCGATATCTTCCTCGCCGAGATCGAGTTCGGGCGGGATATCGCCGGTGACGAGCCCGCGCAGCCGTTCCCCGGTTACCACGATTGGCCCATCGCCGCCGATATCCTCATCGACCGGATCGACGGAGGCCTGGGCTTCCGTCATCTGCGCGAACGCTGTTCCGGGTGCACAGGCCAGCGCGAGGACAAGCGCGGTCAACGGCAGCCTCCCCCCAAAATCGAACCGGCTGGATTTCATGGCAGGGGACTTTCTTTTCGAACCGGCCGGAATTGTGTCGGCGCGGCGGTGAATCCGTAGTGAATGACCCCGCCTTTCAACACCATAGGCGTGTTACAATTGTCCCCGGGGCGGAAAATAATGTCGCAAAATGTCGCAGTTCGGGTCGCTGGAGCGAAAATGCCGCAAAGCTTCCCTTTCTGCGCGCTTCCCGCTATGGCGGCGCGAATTTTCGGCACTATATGGACGGTTATGGCAAAAGAAGAACTTCTCGAGATGCGCGGACAGGTTGTGGAGCTGCTCCCCAACGCCATGTTCCGCGTCAAGCTCGAAAACGATCATGAAATACTTGGCCATACGGCCGGCAAGATGCGCAAGAACCGCATTCGCGTCCTTGTCGGCGACGAGGTGCTCGTCGAACTGACGCCCTATGACCTGACCAAGGGTCGCATCACCTATCGCTTCAAGTAAGAACGGGCGCGCGCCGATGCGCCCGATGCCTTTCGTTCTCGCCTCCTCCAGCCCGCGCCGCAAGGATTTGCTGGCCCGGATCGGCATCGTGCCGGACATGATAGACCCCGCCGACATCGACGAGACGCCCCGCGCCGGCGAACTGCCGCGCGTCTATGCAGCGCGCATGGCGGCCGAGAAGGCTGCTGCAGCCGCGCCTCGGCACCCGGGCGCGCTGATCCTCGCCGCCGATACCGTGGTCGCTGCGGGTCGCCGCATCCTGCCCAAGGCTGAAAACGAAGAGGAGGCCCGGCATTGCCTCGCCCTGCTCTCGGGCCGGCGCCACCGCGTCCATTCGGCCGTGACCGTGATCGACGCCGAAGGCACGGAGCGCCACAGGCTCTCGACGACCATCGTAACCTTCAGGCGGCTGAACGCAGCCGATATCGCGGCCTATCTCGAAAGCGGCGAATGGCAGGGCAAGGCGGGCGGCTATGCGATCCAGGGAAGGGCCGAAGCCTGGGTCCGCTTCCTCGCGGGCAGCCATTCGGGCGTGGTCGGACTGCCGCTCTACGAGACTCGCGCGCTGCTCGAAGCGGCCGGATATTCCGTTGGCTGATGTCGTGGGCACCGGGTGGCTCTACGAAGCCGGGATCGGCGAGGAACGCGCGGCGCTCGTCGAAAATGGCATCATTCTCGAAGCGCTGATCGAGGCCGAAGGCGAAGGCGCACGGACCGGCGCGATCCATGCCGCCAGGCTCGCCGAAATCCTGCCCGGAAAGAAGGCCGGCCTGATCGTGCTCGACACCGGCGAGGAAGCGCTGATCGATCCCCTGCCCATCGGCGTGACCGAAGGCGGAAACCTGTTTGCCAGGATCACCCGGAGCGCGATCCCCGAGCCCGGACGGCCCAAGCGCGCCAAGGCTCGGCACGTGGAGAAAGCCGATGCCGCGCGCCCCGCGCCTTCGCTGCGCGAACGGCTGGAAGCGACCGGCATCGCCGTTACTGAGCTCGCCGCCCATGGCCCCGACCGACTGGAAGAGGCCGGCTGGTCCGAACTGCTGGAGCAGGCCGCGACCGGCGCTATCCCCTTTCCCGGCGGCGCATTGCGGATCGACCCGACACCCGCGATGACCGTGGTCGACGTCGACGGCGCCCTGCCCCCGGCAGACCTTGCCGTTGCCGGGGCACGCGCGGCGGGCGAAGCGATACGGCGCTTGGGCATCGGCGGCTCGACGGTCATCGACCTGCCGAGCCTCGAAGCGAAAGCCGCGCGCCAGGCGGCTGCCGAGGCGTTCGACGCCGCGCTGCCACAGCCGTTCGAACGCACGGCGGTAAACGGTTTCGGCCTGCTCCAGATCGTCCGCAAGCGCGCCGGCCCCTCGATCCTCGAACGCGTCCGGTACGACGCGGCTGCGACCGCCGCGCGCACCTTGCTCCGCACCGCCGAACGGACGGCAGGGGCCGGCACCCGCACGCTGACCGCCCATCCCGCCGTAATCGCCGGGATCGAAGCGGTGCCGGACTGGTTGCCGCAGCTCGCCCGGCGCCAGGGCGCGGACATCGCGCTCGTCGCCAACCCTTCGCTCGCTCTGTGGCGCGGCCATGTCAGCGCTGCCTATCCCGGTTGAACTTGCACCTGTATCTATTTGCTCCCAATAGTTTTACGGGGGAGAGGAGGAAACGGTGCTGACCCAGGGCGACGACTATCCGTTGCACCAGACCCCGGAGCCGATCGCCTATGCCGGCGGCGACCGCAATTTCTACGATCGCTATTTCTTCAACGGCTATAGTGACGATGGCAGCCTGTTTTTCGCCGCGGCGATGGGCCTTTACCCGCAACTCGACATTATCGACGCCAGCTTCTGCCTGCTGGTCGATGGCGTGCAGCATAATCTCCGTGTCTCGCGCCGGCTCGGCTCCGAACGGCTGGACCTGCAGGTCGGTCCGATCCGTATCGAGATCGCGAAACCGCTCGAACAGCTGCGCGTGATCGTCGGCGGCGAGGACAGCCCGATAACGGCGGACCTGCTCTTCGCAGCCCGCCACGCGCCGATCGAGGAACCGCGCTTCACCCGCCGCAATGGCTCGCGCCTGTTCATGGACTATACGCGGATGACGCAGAGCGGCGCGTGGTCCGGCACGATTTCCTGCGAGGGGCAAAGCTGGACGCTGACGCCGGACGCGCATCTGGGCACGCGCGATCGCAGCTGGGGTATCCGCCCGGTCGGCGCGCCGGACAGCCAGCCGCCGCCAATGGGAAACCTGCCGCAATTCTACTGGCTCTGGGCACCGCTCAATTTTCCGGGTCATGCGACCTTCTTCCACACCAATGACGACGGCGCGGGCGAGCCGTGGAACCGGCGCGCGGTTATCGACGCGTTCGGCAACGGGGTCGCCGAATATGACAGGCCTTCCCATGTGCTCCGCTACACGCCCGGCACGCGGCGGATCGAGGCGCTGAGCGTCGAGCTTGCGGCCGATACGCGGCTGGAAATCGAACCGACAGGCATCGACTTCCATATGTCCGGCCTTGGCTACACGCACCCGAAATGGGGCCATGGCATGGACCATGGCGGGAGCGAGACGGCCTATGACCGGATCGAGCCAGGAGATGCCAATCCGCACCAGCAGCTCTATTTCCATATCCAGGCCTTTTCGCGCGCGACCCTGATGATCGGCGAGCAGCAGCATACCGGTCATGGCGTGCTCGAACAGCTGCTGATCGGTCCACATGCGCCGAGCGGCTTCACCGGCCTGCTGGACGGCGCGCCATGATCGCAGCGGTCATCCCCACCCGGCCCGAACAGTTCAGCAGGGGCTGGCTCGAAGAAAGGCTGGGCGCGCCCGCGGGATCGCTGCGCGGCTTTACGGCGCGGACCATCGGCACCGGCCAGATGTGTGACAGCTTCCGTCTTGCGCTCGACTGGGCGAACCATGACGGCCCGGCGACGATCGTCGCCAAATGCCCGAGCGCCAATGCCGACAGCCGCCAGATCGCCAGGACCGTGCACACCTATATGCGGGAGGTCAGCTGGTATCGCGATCTCGCCGGGGAAATCCCGGTCTCCTGCCCGCGCTGCTTCCATGCCGAGATCGCCGAGGACGAGGTGGAGTTCGCGCTGCTGCTCGAGGATATGGAACCCGCCGCGCAAGGCGACCAGCTCGCCGGCGCGACCATCGCCGAAATCGAGAGCGCGATTGCCGAGGCCGCGAAGCTGCAAGCGCCGCTGTGGAACAACCCGCGGCTTGGCGGCTATGCCTGGCTGGCAGCCCAGGGCAATCGCGAGATCGTCCGCGCACTGATGCCGAAACTCTATATGGGCTTCGAAGCGCGATACCGGGACCGGCTCGCGCCCGAAATCCATGAAATGGGCCGGGCCTTTGTCGAGCGGCTCGACGGCTTTCTCGATTATGAGCCCCCGACGCGGACGGTCGTCCATGGCGATTTCCGGATCGACAACCTGCTCTTCCACCCCGAAACCGGTGCCGTCACGGTGATCGACTGGCAGACCGTCGGCATCGGAACAGGGGCCAGCGACATCGCCTATCTGATCGGCACGAGCATCGCCGATCCCGCGCGCCGCGCCGCCGAGGAAGCGCGGCTGCTTCGCGATTATGCGGCCCGGCTGGAGGCGCAGGGCGTCGAGACCGATGGCGAGCAGCTCTGGTTCGACTATCGCCGGGGCGCCTTTTCGGGCTTCGTCATGGCGATCTTCGCCTCGATGAACGTCCAGCGCACGCCGCGCGGCGACGAGATGTTCGCGGTGATGGCCGAGCGCCCCGCCTGGCAGATCCTGCACCTCGACAGCCTGTCCCTGCTCTAGGGTCGCTTTGACTTGCCAGCCGGGCCGGCAAGCCCCTATGGCGCGGCGATGCCCCGTCCGAAACGCCCCAAGGATTGCCCGGTTTGCGGCAAACCGCCGAGCCCCGAAAACACGCCCTTTTGCAGCGACGGATGCCGCGACCGCGATCTCCTGAAATGGCTCGGCGACGGTTATCGCGTACCCGGTCCGCCGGTCGATCCCGAAAGCCTTGGAGACCGCACAAACGGGGTGGACAGCGACGGCTGACACGGCCTATAGGCGCGGCTTCCGCGCGATCCGCCGGAGTGCCCGGGTAGCTCAGTTGGTAGAGCATGCGACTGAAAATCGCAGTGTCGGCAGTTCGATTCTGTCCCCGGGCACCATTTTTTCCGAAGAAGAGAATGTCCGGGGGACGTTTCCCGGCAAAACTCCCGAGCGGCAGTGAAGGGTCGGGACGGACGTGCCGTTCCGGTTGACACTGGTTGACACAGGCCGGGGGTCGCCGGGGCGGCGATGCCCGGGGCGTGTTACTTTATTGCGGCAAGTTTACAAACTTCGCACACAGCGCTGTGTGCGAAAGCAAGAATATTTCCTACGCCGTTCGGAAGGTCACACGGCCGAACGACGGGAAGCCTCTCGCTCCGGAAGAGCGGTAACGGCGGGGTGGCGAACGGGGTCAAAGAGCCTGGCGAGCCTCGGGACTCGGCGGCGTCATGGTGAGGGAGGTTTTCCTATTTTGCGAGGGAAATCGTGGACGGGACGCGAAGTTTGGGGTTTTAGTAAACTGTCACCGTAATCTCGGATTTCTTCCCGGATCGCTATTGAACGAGGCTTGGCATCGTCCTCCCCAATCGCCCCAAGACGTCCGGTAGCTTAAGATGCGGCAAGGTATCTTTCATCGGCTCTCGCGTCGAAATCCGCGTGCCGCCCTAGCTGCTCGAACCAGTCGATTTCCTCGTCCGCGCCCTCGCCTGCCGCCAACTTGCGGATCTGGTTGAAATAATAGGCCATGGAAGCCTGCACCTCCATTATCCGGCGCATTGTCTCGTCGACCCCGCCCAGCGCCGCCTCGTCGATGGAGATGTCGTTCTCCGGCGACGGCAGGGTTTCGATCTCGCCGGAGAGCAGCTTGTCGGGAAAGGAAGGATCGATGCACAGCGGCCGGGCGAGCCCGATCACGTCGAGCTGATCGTTCGCAAGCGCCTCTTCCATTGCGCTTTTCGTGCGGAAGCCCCCGGTCACCATGAGCGGCACATCGACCAGCGGACCGAGACGGGCCGCGAAGTCGATGAAATAGGCTTCGCGCGCGAGCGTCGACGCGGATTTCTTGCTGACCGCGCGCCCCTCCTCGTCGCGCCCGATCATCGACTGCGATTCATAGTTGCCGCCGGAAATTTCGAGCAGGTCTATCCCCGCCTCGCAAAGCCATTTGGTGACTTCGATAGATTCATCCTCGGTCAGCCCGCCCCTCTGGAAATCGGCGCTGTTGAGTTTCACCGAAACGGCAAAGCCCGCGCCCCTTTCCGCACGAATGCCCCGAACGATGTCCAGCAGCAGCCTTGCCCGATTCTCGAGCGGGCCGCCCCATTCGTCTTCCCGCCGGTTGGTGAGGGGACTGAGGAACTGCGAGAGCAGATAGCCGTGCGCCGCATGAACCTGCACGCCGGTAAAGCCCGTTTCCTCAGCGACCTTCGCGGCCTCGAGGAAACGGCGCAGGACATCGTCGATCTCCGAAGCTTCCAGCGCGCGTGCGGTGCCCTCCTTGCCGATCAGGCTGCTTTCGGAAGGGGCGACGAGTTGCTCCAGGCCGGTTCCTGCCTGCCGGCCGGGATGGTTGATCTGCACCCAGACATGGGCTCCATTGCGCTTGCCCGCCTCGGCGAATGCGGACAGTCGATCGAAACCGCCATTCGCGTCGATCACGACATTGCCCGGACGTTCGAGAAAGCGCCGGTCCACCAGGATGTTGCCCGTGATCAACAGGCCGGCCCCGCCGTCGGCCCAGCGCTCGTAGAGCCGCACATGTTCGCCGGTCGCGCAATTTCTGGCATCGGCTATGCCTTCGGTCATCGCAGCCTTGGAAATCCGGTTCTTGAGCACCAGACCGCAAGGCAGGGTCAGCGGATCGGCAAGTCTTGCGGGCATTTGGATTCCTCGCGAATTGTAACGGGCCTCTCCGGCGGGCCTGGAGGGGTGCCGGAACGACCTCTTCAGAAAGGATAATCGGACGGCCTTTCCATATGGGCTATCATCGGGATGTGCACGATCGATTACCGGTGAAGCGAACATCTATCATTGCGCGGGACCTTCGAACCATTCGTTTTCGGTTCACTTTTCCGCACCCGCGCCCGGCGATTTTCCACTCCTGATCAACGTGGCCGACGCCGTCGCCAGCAGGTCGCCCGTCGCCGAATGCAGTTCCGCCTCGGCAAAGACCAGACGCTTCCCGGCTCGAACGACGTGTCCGGTCGCGACGATTTTCCCCGATGCGCAAGCGCGCAGAAAGTTCGTCTTGAGTTCCACGGTGGGCGTGAACTGGTCCGGCCCGACCCTGTGCTGGGCCGCGCGCGCCATCGCCGTGTCCGCCAGCGCCAGATAGACGCCGCCATGCACCTGGGCGGCGCCATGAAGATGGCAGGGCCGCACTGCTAGTTCCACGACAAAGCCGCCATCGGCTTCGGGACCAACGATATCGAGTCCGATCAGCGCATTGAAGCCAGCCACGGGACGGCGTTCTAGCGCGGCAGCTTGAGCAGGTTGGCGATGTTGTTGCGCTGGATCGCCGACGAGCCGCCAAGGATCGGCATGACGAGGATGTCGCGGACATAGCGCTCCATGTCGAAATCGCGGACATAGCCATAGGCGCCCATTATCTGCTGGCAGGTTAGCACGATGTCCCGGGCCGTATCGCAGACGAAGAGCTTTGCCATTGCCGTTTCGGCGGCTGCCGGCTCCTTCGCGTCGACGAGCGCCGCCGCGTTATATGTCATCAGGCGGCAGGCCTCGAATTTCGTCTTCACGTCGGCAAGCATGTGGCGGACCGACTGGATCGTGCAGATCGGCTTGCCGAACTGGACGCGCTCCTGCGCGTAGTTCCAGGCATCGTCGACCGCGCCGCGCGCGATGCCCAGCGCCATCGCGGCGACCTCGATCTTCTCGATGTCGAGACCGGGGCCGACGAGCTTCGCCCAGCCCTGGCCGAGCCCCTCCTCGCCGCCGATCACGTTGCTCACCGGTACGCGGACGTCGTCGAAGCTGACGTCGAACGTGCCGCCGCCCTTGAGCCCCATCGTGTCCTGCGGGGTCAGCGTGACGCCGGGCGCATCGGGCGGAATCAGCACGAGCGAAAGGTTGCGGTATTTCTCCTCGGCCGGCCCGGTCCGCACGAGCGCGTAGATATATTCGGAGATCGCGGCGCCCGAGCAGAAGCGCTTGGCGCCGTTGATCACGAGTTCGTCGCCTTCGCGCACGGCGCTCGTCCTCACGCTCGCGAGATCGGCGCCGACATCGGGCTCGGTGAAGCCATAGGCGAACATCAACCCTTCGGAGGCGACGCGCGGCAGCAGGGCCGCCCGCTGCTCGTCGCTGGCGACTTCGCTCAGGTTGAGCCCGGCATAACAGCTCGACTGGATATAGGCGCAACCGACCGCCATGCTGCGCGAGCACAGTTCCTCGATGACCAGGATCGTCGCGGTGATGTCGCGGCCGCTGCCGCCGAACTCTTCCGGCACGGTCAGTCCGGTCAGTCCGAGTTCGGCGAGCTTGTCGTGCACGTCGCGCGGGAAGATGTTTTCCTTGTCCCATTTTCCGACCAGATCGCGCGGCATCTCCTTCTCGATGAAGCGGCGCAACGTATCGCGCAGCAATACAAGATGCTCGGCTTCTCCGGCAGCATTCATGGCGACATCCTTCGTTGGGAGGCGGAAAATTGAGGCTATTGGCTATGGACCAATCACCTCAGTTCAAACTCGCAATTCGCCCGCGACGGGATCGGTCGCAGGGCGGCGCACAGAAAGCCGCCGACAGCCCTTCGCTTCCACGAAGGCATCCGGACGGACATGTCGTTCCGATATTTGGGTAGTCGCTAAATTCCGGCTTCGCGCTGCAAGAAACTCGCCAGGCGGCTCATCAAGGCTTGGAATTCGATCAGCGCCAGCGTCCCCATCAAGAAACTGGTACTCTCGCCCGACAGGTAGTTCGCGGTCGCCGGGTACATCGTCGACAGGCGGAACACGTCGCCATAGATTTCGAAATAACGCACTTCCTCGTCGCGCACCTCGACGCCGCCATGTTTGTAATAGGCATCGAGAAATTCCTGCCAGTCCATGATCGCCTCGACCTGCGGGCGACAATAACCGAGATCCTCGGCCGGATGCCCGACATGCGCGAGCTCCCAATCCAGGATCGCGCTGAGCCTGTCGCCGTCGAACAGGACGTTGCGGAAATCGAAATCGCCATGCGCCAGCACCGTCTGCGGTCCGATCCTGCCGACATTCGCGCGCAGCCAGGCAAAGGCGGCTTCCTGGGTGAGCGAAGGCTGGAATTCAGCGGCCTTGGTCATGCGGTAGAATCGGTCGACCATGGCGAGCGTGCGCTCTTCCGCATCGTCGCCATAGAGCCGATAGCACTCGGGAATGCCCTTCGCGCCGAGACAGTGCAGCTTGCCCAGATGCCTCGCCAGCTCCAGCGCCGCGGGCGTGGCATCCCTGCCCGGGGCCGCCAGATCCAGCGTCCCGCCAGACACGCGTTCGGAAATGACGAAGGCGCGTTCTATCAACGGGCTGTCGGTTTCCGCGAGCAAGGGCCGGGCGATCCTGACGCCGGCGGCATAAAGGAATTCCAGCAGCTCGATCTCGTCGGCGACGATATTGCCGACGGTGTCGATCTCCCCGTTGCGGCGCAAAACGGCCTGTTCGGGCCAGTCCGGGCAGCCCGCCGTCTCGAAGAAGAATATTTCCTTCGTGTTGATCCCGACATGCCGCCTGACATCGACGGCCCGGATATCGGGGCATTCGGGCACTTGCCCCTTCAGATAGGCGGTAAGCACCGCATCGGTGATCGAGGCATTATCCGCCGTATCGGCGAGGCCGGGCATGGCGGCGCGTTCGGCTCCGGCAGCCTCGAACCGTGCGGCGCGCGCCTCTTCTTCGGCGGCGCTCGCGGCTTGTCCCGCCCATTCGCCGAGCGCGGCAATCTCGGGATCCGAGTTCCGCTCGCCGATCGCAGCGAGGCATTCGACGATCGCGCCGCTGGCATCTTCACACAGGAGAAGCGGATTTCCGCCGTCCGGGACCGTCCGCTTCCCCGAAAGCAGGTCGGCCGCACCGGCGGGCACGTCGAGCGAGAGCGCCTTCATACGCCCGGCGATCTCTTCGAGCAGATCCAGCAGGCGCGGGGCGACCGTGGAACCGAGTTCGGCGCCGCGTTCCTGATACACGACGAGGTTGACCAGCGTTTCCGCCATGCGCCGCTGCATGACGGCGCTCGATGCGTCCTCCGCCTTTTCGGCGCGGTCCGCGATCTGCAGCAACTCCCTGCCGATCCCCCGGAGATAGGTGCTGATATTCGGGAACAAGATATCCGCCTATTTGAGTGCCACGAGACGAGCGATCCGCTCAACGCCACCATAGCCCGTCTGCCCGCGCCAGGTAAAACGCGCCGGCGATTCGGCAAGCTGGGAGGCCTTGGGCTGCCCCTTGGTCAGCTGGGTGAAATCGGTGCCGAGCAGCTCGTCATTGGGCGAAAGATAGGTCGTCGAAGCGGTGTGCAGCAATTCGCCCTCCACTTCCTCGAGCCCGTCCTTCGTATTGAGAACGAAACGAAACTTCCGCACGTCGGGATCGGTAAGCGGATCCCTGGCTACGCTGCCGGCGGGCGTATCCAGCGTACAGACGTGCGGCAATTCGACGAGCTCGCAATTTTCGAGCGGCGAGCCGTCATTGCGGAAGATGTAGCCCATCCTGATTTCGGTGCCTTCCTCTTCGCAGCGGCTATTGACGCCGTGCAGCGCCGCACCGTCCGGGAACAACGCGTTCACCCAGAAATTCGAAAGCAGCGGGCCATAGTCGCGCGGACCGCTGGAATGGTCGCGCACGCCCATCGCCGAAATGTTTGTCGTCTTCCCGCCGACCGTCAGCTGCCCCTTAATGCTGCAGATCTGTTCCCAGTGATAGGACGCCCAGCTCTGGTTCTGCATGAGCGCGTTCATGTCCCAGAACGGCGCCGCGCCCTCGAACGTCAGGAAGAATTTGACGAGTTCGCTGGGCGAATCGGGATGGGCTGCGTTCGTGGAAGCGGATCGGGTGGTCGCCTGGCACAGGCCGTCGAACTCCACCGTCCAAAGGCGCATCGGCTCCACGCAGGTGACGCGAAGCGGGCCGGCGCCGGCACCGCGCGCATGCCCGTCGCGGCCGCAATATTTCGCAACGAGCAGGTTCTCGCCCGGCAGGTAGATCGAGATCGTCGCGCGCCAGATGCTCGTATCCGACGGTTCCCTGCCGGCGTGGATCGAAACCCCCATCTGCGCTTCCGGATCGTAGCCGAAGAAATAGCAATATTCGGTCCACAGCGGGATGTCCTGCGCGGCATGGGGCAGTTCCATGACGGGATCGACATTGGACGGATTCAAAAGCTTGTTCTCAATCATGCGGACTTCCTTTTCGTGATCGGGGACCCGGATCGGGGCGGAGGGGGGGGGCGCCGTATCGCCGTGGCCGGGCGCCGGAGTGCGCAATAGCCGTCGATGGTGCGCCAAGGAATAAGGTCGTGAGCGTCTCCAGTCCCCCGCGATATGCGAACATGACGGGCCGGCTATCTCGATAGCGGGCCCGTCAATATCCATCGCTGCGGCGGCAAGGCCTGTGCTGCGCGTTTTTCGGATTCTCCCTGCTTCAATCAACGACCTCTCCAAGGCGAGGGCATGCTTTCGCGCCAAGTCTCACCCTAGTAAATTTGCCGTCGCACGGTCAGGCCCCACATCCGAGGCGGATTGTAGGTCCCTTCCACATGCCCGAAGCTGTCCAGCGTCTGCACGCCGGTCGCGACAAATCGTTCATTGGTCAGGTTGGTCACCCAGACCGAGAAATCCCAATTCTCGTCGGGCGGCGTGTACGTCATCCGCGCGTTGAATAGATTGGACGCCTGGTGCACGAGCGAGGGCGTATTCTGGATGTCCGCGAAACTGTCGGACTGATACGTCCAGTCGATCCGCGTGTTCAGATTGCCGTCGCCGATCGCCCAGTCATAGGCGACGCCCAAGCTGCCGGTCCAGCGCGGGGTGAAGGGCTGCTGCGAATCGGCGGTCACGCCCGGCACGTCCGCGGTCAGGTCCGTGATGTTGAAGTGCGTGTAGCCCAAGGAGCCCCGGATCGACAGCGCCGGCACGGGCCTTGCCTCCAGCTCGACTTCGACGCCGGTGATATCGGCCCTGCCCACATTGTCGATGATGAGTTCGAGGTTGCCGGTATCCGGATTGAAGACATTCGCGCTGAACTGCATGTCCTTATAGCGGCTCAGAAACGCCGCCACGTTCAAACGCAGGCGATTGTCGAACCATTGTGACTTGAAACCGACTTCGAACGAATCGACATATTCGGGGTCGAATGACTGCGCTTCCGCCGCGCTGAGGGGCCGGCCGTTGAACCCGCCGCTCTTGTAGCCGCTGGCGAAGGACCCGTACAAAAGCAGGTCGTCGGTCACCTGATAGTCGAGACTGACCATCGGCGTGAACGCGTCCCAACTGTCGTTCAGATTGGTCAGCGGAACGACGAAGGTGTTGCTGACCTGACGACGGTGTTCGAGCGTATAATCCTTCTTGTCGTAGGAATACCGCATGCCCACGGTCAGCCTCAGTGCGTCGGTCAGGGAGAAGCTCGCCTGGCCGAAGATCCCGTAGCTTTCGCTCTGCACCCTGTTGTAGGCTGCAAGATCGATGTCGAGAGACACGTTGATCGGGTTGCCAGGACAGCCGGGCGCGATCCAGGGCGGCGCACAGCTGGTGTTGACCGGATTGGGCAACTGGCCGGGCAGCGCCTCCAGCGCGGAATAGAGGCCCGGCGTGACGATGATGTGGTTGCGATCGGTATTGTCTTCGTTGAGATAGAATAGACCTGCGGTCCAGGTCAGGCGATCGTCGAAGCCCGTGCCAGCGATACTGAATTCCTGGCTGAGCTGCTCGTTATGCTGATCGTTGAGCGTGCTTTGCCAGTCGATCGGTGAGCCGTCGCCGTCGCGGCCGAACAGCGCGTCGACAACCCGATAGCTCGATATCGATTTGAGCGTCGCGGCTCCGACGTCGAGTTCGAGCGTGAGCGCCACGCCGCCCTGATCGAGATCGTTCACCGCATTCTGTATCCCGAACGTCGTGTCCACGTCGTCCGAGATGAACGCCGTGCTCATCGGCGTGCCGTTGGGGATTCCGACCAGACCATTCCACAGGTCGCCCAGCGCCGGAACCGGCTTCGGACCGCCGGTATATTCGAGCAAGTTCACCGGAGCGGGATTTTCGCGCGAATGGGCATAGTCCATCGCCAGGGTCGCGTTGAAATTGTCGCTGGCCTGCCAGTCGAAAATGGCGCGCACCGACAGCCGGTTCTGGTCGCCGCGATCATCGACGACCCTGCCCGGCGTCGACGTCGCGAAATCCCACGCCCTCACATCGGCGTAGCCGTCGCGCCGGTTGTACGACACCGCAAACCGGCTGTTGAGATTGGAGGCCATCGGGATGTCGAGAACGGTTCTGAAATCGGTGCGATCGTAATTGCCGATCGTCGCTTCGACATAGCCCCCCAGTTCGCTGCGCGGCCGGGAGGACACGAGGTTGATCACGCCGCCGATCGTATTGCGCCCGAACAGCGTGCCCTGCGGCCCTCGCAAGACTTCCAGACGCTCGAGATCGAGCAGGTCGACCACCGATCCGACCGAGCGGGAGAAATTCACGCCGTCCACGTAGATCGCCACGCCGGAATCGGTGGTGGGAAGGAAGTCGGTCTGTCCGACGCCCCTGATGAAGATGACGCTGCTGTTGCTGCCGCCGCCATTGGGCGCACCGCCGGTCAGCGTAAGGTTGGGGACAGTGCCACCGATGTCCGTGATGTTTCTGAGAGAGCGGGATTCCAGTTCCTCCCCGCTCATTGCGGTTACGGCGACAGGCGATTCCTGGAGAAGCTCCGACACTCGCCTCGCGGTGACGACGATCGCGCCCAGGCCGATGTCCTGACCGGCATCGGCGGCGACCGGCGGGCCGGCTCCTGCGTTCTGCCCCTGATTACCGGCCTGCGCCTCGTCATTGGCCAGCGCAGACTGCGGCGCGAGGCCGAAACCCAGGCCCAGTGCCAGGATGAATGCCTTGGACGAGCACGAGCCGCGCCGAACGCTCTTGCGGCCGATAGCGCAATTTCCTTGATAGCCCATAGTAGCGATCTCCCCTCCCGGAATTTTTTTGCTTTGAAATTTTTCTTAGAGCAACTGCGGGATGCGGAGTTTTAGACCGGCATGAGATTTCAAAAGCCACTCGTTCATGCTCATATAACGCTCATGTAGAAATCTTCTCTTCGAACCTCCCGGCTTCCGGGAAAATCGCGCCATCGCAAGGGCGTTCATTCTCATCCTGGCGCCCGACATTCATATACGTCGTCGGAACGCGGATCATAGCGTCGACATCCGCTCGCCCGCGGCTCCGACGACGCAGTCGTTCGACGATTGCTATGCGCTCTCGCGCAAGGCGCCGGCCGGGGTGGCGATCACAACAATTTGGAACGGGAATTCGGCGACAACGGCGCGCCGAACACGGCCGCGCCAATGCGTATCGATGCGAGTTCAAGCTGAGCCGGGCTCGGTTTAGCGAGCAAGGCCATTCATCGCCGCGACCGGCCCGAGACGAAAATCCGGGCCCTGCGCGATTTGGCCCAAAGCGCACAGGAGATCGCATTGCAGCAACGCGGAATCATTTCGTTCGGCGCCTATGTTCCGCGTCGCCGGCTGGCGCGACGGACGATCTGCTCGGCGAACAGTTGGGCCAATCCGGGCCTCGCCGCGACCGCTCACGGCCACAAGGCGATCTGCTCGCACGACGAGGACAGCCTGACGATGGCCGTGGCGGCGGCCCGGTATGCGCTGGCCGAGCGCCCGGAAGACAACGCCCCGGACATGCTCGTCTTCGCCTCGACCACGATGCCGTTCGCCGATCGCCAGAATGCCGGCGTGATCGCCGAAGCCGCGTCGCTGTCCGAAAACACCTGCACCGCCGATATGGGCGGATCGCTCAAGGCCGGCGTCGGCGCGCTGCGCATGGCGCTCGAACGCCCGGGCGAGACGCTGGTCGTCGCCGCGGACAAGCGCCTGACGCGGCCGGGCGGCCCGCAAGAGCTTCGCATCGGCGACGCGGCCGCCGCCATCGTCGTCGGCGAAGGCGATCCGCTCGCGGAGTTTGTGGCGCGCCGCGCCGTTTCGGTGGATTTCACCGACCACTATCGTTCGTCAGACGCCCAGTTCGATTATCAACTCGAGGAACGCTGGGCGAGGGACGCAGGGCTGTTGCATATCGTCCCCGGGCCCATCCGCGGCCTGATCGAAGATGCCGGGATCGGGGGCGAGAACATCGCGCATTTCGTCGCGGCGGGCCTCGGAAACCGCAATGCGCGAACGATAGCGAAACATTGCGGTATCCCCGAGGGCGCGGTGACGCCAGACCTTCACGCCGAATGCGGCGATACCGGCACCGCCCATCCCCTGCTGTTGCTGACCAAGGCCCTCCAGTCCGCGGCACCGGGCGAGTTCATTCTCCTCCTCGGCTATGGGCAGGGAGCCGAGGCCCTGCTCTTTCGTGCAACCGACACAATCGGCAGGGCGTCCGGGATGACCGGCGCGGATGCCATGCTGGCGGACGGCGTCGAGGACGGGAACTATCTCCGCTTCCTCTCCTTCAACGGCCATGTCTCGATGGACTGGGGCATGCGTGCCGAACGCGACAACCGCACGGCGCAATCGGCCTTTTTCCGCCACCGCGACACCGTAACCGGGTGTATCGGCGGCCGCTGCACGGCATGCGGTACGCCGCAATTCCCGAAAAGCCGAGTGTGCGTGAACCCCGGTTGCCGGGCTACGGATTCGCAGGTTTCCGAGCCTTTCGCCGACAAGCCGGCGTCCGTGAAATCCTTCACCGAAGACTGGCTGGCGCTCTCGTTCAATCCACCGCTCATGTACGGGAACGTCCGCTTCGCGGGTGGCGGTGTCGCGATGCTCGAATTCAGCGATTTCGAGCCAAGCGAGCTCGCCGTCGGCGCGCCCCTGGCGATGCAGTTCCGCCTCAAGGACGTCGACGATCGGCGTGGTTTCCGCCGCTATTGCTGGAAGGCCGTCCCCCCGCGCGAGCTCTCGACACACACCACCGCCGACAAGGAAATGGAAGGGGCTTCCCATGGCTGAAGGCATTCGCGACAAGGTCGCCATATTGGGCATGGGCTGTTCTCGCTTCGGCGAGCGCTGGGATTGCAGCGCCGAGGACCTGATAGTCGAAGCGTTCGGCGAGGCCCTCACCGACGCGAATATCGAACGCGACCGGATCGAGGCGGCCTGGTACGGCCTGTCATCGGACGATCAGGGGCCCGGCAAGTCGGCTCTGTCGCTGACCTCGACCCTGCGCCTCCCCAACATCGCGGCGACCCGCGTCGAGAATATGTGTGCGACCGGAACCGAGGCGCTCCGCGGTGCCGTCTACGGTGTGGCATCGGGCGCCTATGACATCGCGCTAGCGCTGGGGGTCGAGAAGCTCAAGGACACCGGCTATGGCGGCCTGCCCGAACGCACAAAGGGCACGTTCGAGGACCTGTGGTTCCCCAGCATCACCGCGCCGGGCAGCTTCGCCCAGTTCGCGAGCGCCTATGTCGCGGCCCATGGCATCGAAATGGACCAGCTCAAGGAAGCCATGGCCCATGTTTCGTGGAAGAGCCACGAGAACGGCGCGAAGAACCCCAAGGCGCATCTGCGCAGCCGCATCGACAAGGAGAAGATTCTCAAGGCGCCGATGATCGCCTATCCGCTCGGCCTGTTCGATTGCTGCGGGGTTAGCGACGGATCGGCCTGCGCGATCGTCACCACGCCCGCTATTGCCGAGAAAATCGGCGGCGACGGCCCGCTCGTGACCGTCAAGTCGATGCAGCTCGCGCTCAGCAACGGCTCCGAAATCGGCTTTGACGAATGGGACGGAAGCTATGCGCTGACGACGCGTATTGCCTCGCAGCGCGCCTATCGCGAGGCCGGCATCACCAACCCGCGCGAAGAGCTCGACCTGATCGAGGTGCACGACTGTTTCTCGATCACCGAGCTCGTGACGATGGAAGATCTGGGGCTCGCCGATGTCGGCCATGGCTGGCGCGAGGTGCTCGCCGGCACGTTCGACGCCGACGGCCAGGTGCCCTGCAATATCGACGGCGGCCTCAAATGTTTCGGCCATCCGATCGGCGCCACCGGGCTGCGGATGGTCTACGAAATATACCAGCAACTCCGCGGCAAGGCCGGCGAGCGCCAGCTCGACGCTCCGAAGCTCGGCTTGACCCACAATCTGGGCGGCTTCCCCAATAAGAATGT
This sequence comes from Parasphingopyxis marina, assembly GCF_014237875.1. Lineage (GTDB taxonomy): Bacteria > Pseudomonadota > Alphaproteobacteria > Sphingomonadales > Sphingomonadaceae > Parasphingopyxis > Parasphingopyxis marina. The sequence continues at coordinate 150,776 of NZ_JACJVJ010000003.1, read as the reverse complement.
CTGCAGCATTTCCGTCATCGGAACCTGCTGATCGCGCGCCCCCCTCAAAAACGAGAGACTGAGATGAACGATTCCTTCGGGCTAGAAGGCCGCACCTATATCGTCACCGGCGGCGCGCAAGGCGTGGGCCGGGCGCTTGCCGAATTCGGGCTCGAGCGCGGCGCCAACATTATGCTCGTCGACATCAATGCCAAGGTGTTGGAACAGACCAAGGCTGAGATCGACAATCCGAACCTCGAATGCGCCGCCGCCAATGTCGCGGTGGAGGCCGAGGTCGACACCGTCGTAACGGACACGTTCGCCCGGTTCGGCGACCTGCACGGGCTGGTCAACAATGCCGGCATCGTCCGCGCCGCGATGGCGCACGAAATGACGCTGGAAGACTGGCAGCAGGTGATCGACGTCAATCTCACCGGCGCCTTTCTGTGCCTGCGCGCCGTGGGCCGCGCGCTCATCGAAAAGGCGGAAAAAGGCGATCCCGCCCCCGGCCGCATCGCCAATATCTCGTCCGATGCGGGGCGCCGCGGCACGATCGGCCAGATCAACTACGGCGCGGCGAAATCCGGCGTGCTCGGATTGACGATGAGCGCGGCGCGCGAATGGGCGCGGCACAACATCACGGTCAACAGCATCTGCTACGGCGTCGTCGAAACGCCGATGACGGACACGATCCGGAACGAACGGTTCCGCGACCGCTATCTGGCCCAGATTCCGCTCCGACGCTTCGCGACGCCCGCGGAAGTGGCACCTGCGACCTGGTTCTTCCTTACCGACGCGGCGAGCTACGTCACCGGCCAGCATCTCTCGGTCGATGGCGGCTTCCACATCGCGACCTGAAGCGATGCCCGTGTCCTCGGCCCTCCTCACGACAAGTGAGCCCAATGCGAGGTGTTGGTGACGACCGGCTTCGATAGCTCTCGAATCCGGCGACAACCGCAGGGCAACGGGCATCAGGCCAAGGAGGGAGTCCTAGGCCGGCAGGGAAGCACATAGCAATGACACCGAACTTTCCTCCCATCAGAACGGCGCCAGCCGCCGCTGGCCTGCGCGCGGAATTGCGTGCCTTTTTCGCTTCCTCGGTCAAGGGCATGACGCCCGCCCGTCGTGCTCGTAGCTGGTCCGGCTGGGACGAGGAGTTCAGCCGTGCCCTGGGCCAGCGCGGCTGGATCGGGATGACGTGGCCTGAAGAGCTGGGCGGCCGGGGCGCCAGCCAGCTCGAGCGATATGCGGTCGTGGAAGAGCTGCTCGCCGCGGGGGCGCCCGTCGCCGCGCACTGGATTGCCGACCGGCAAAGCGGCGCGCTGCTATTGCGCTATGGCAACGAGGCGTTGAAGGCGGACATGCTGCCGCGTATCGCCGCGGGCGAGCTCTATTTCTGCATCGGCATGAGCGAGCCCGGAGCCGGATCGGATCTCGCATCGCTCCGCACCCGCGCGACCGCCACCGAAGGCGGCTGGCGCGTTAACGGTTCGAAGATCTGGACGACGCACGCCCAGCACTGCCACTACATGATCGCGCTCGTTCGCACCGGCGCAGATGCAGGCGACGACCGTCACGCAGGATTCAGTCAGCTCGTCATCGAGCTCGCCTCGCCCGGCGTCACCGTCCGCCCGATCGAGGACCAGACGGGCGACGCGCATTTCTGCGAAATATTCCTCGACGACGTCTTCGTTCCCGCAGAACAGCTGCTCGGCCAGGAAGGCGAAGGCTGGAACCAGGTTACCGCCGAACTCGCGCTCGAACGCAGCGGCCCCGAACGCTTTCTGAGCAGCCATGTCCTGATCGAACAGCTGCTGGCGACGCTTTGCGACCAACCGGGCAATACCCTGACTGCACTGACCGGAGCCTGGGCGGCCGAGCTATGGACGCTGCGGCAGATGTCGCTCGCCGTGGCGGCCAAGCTCGAATCGGGGGAAAATCCGATGATCGAGGCGTCGATCGTGAAGGATCTCGGCGCCCGGTTCGAGCAGTCCGTCCCGCGCGACCTGCAAGCCGCTTACGATGACGACGCGTGGGGGCATGACGACGGAGACCTGCGCGAGACGCTATCCTATCTGACGGCCGCGTCGCCGAGCTTTTCGTTGAGAGGCGGAACTCGCGAGATTCTGCGCGGTATCATCGCCCGGGGGCTCGGTCTCAGATGAACGACCGGCGAACCATACTGACGGAAACGGTCGACAGGCTCTTCGCGAACCTCGCCGAGGTCGGGGCACGCGAAGACGGCGGCAAGGAATTCGACGGACACTGGCAATCGATCGAAGCGATCGGCCTGCCACTGCTCATGATCCCGGAGGAAGCCGGAGGCTTCGGCGGCGACTGGGAAGATGCGGGCGTGGTCTTCAGGGCCCTGGGCGCGCACGGTCTCGGCTTGCCGCTCGGCGAAACCGTGCTTGCCCGGGCCTGGCTCGGCCGTATCGGTCATAAGGCTCCCGAAGGCGTGGGCCTGTTCGCCTTTGCGAAGGAAGGACCGGACGAAAGCGCGACGACGCTGAACGACCTGCCCTGGACGGATCGGGCGGACTGGATCCTGCTCCTGCGGCCCGACCGCTGGTCGCTGCTCGACGCAGCCGGGGCCGAAACAAGGGAGCGCAATCTTCTGTCGGGCGATCCGCGCGCCAGTCTCGTCTTCCACGCGCTCGATCCGATAGCCGACGGCCCACTCTCCGAAGGCACGGCCATGTTCTTCGCCGAAGCGGCCCTGCTACGCGCCTGCCAGATCGCCGGCGCGATCGAGACCATGCTTATCCTCGCCATCGATCACGTCCGCGAACGCCGCCAGTTCGGCCGGCCGCTTGCCCGTTTCCAGGCGATCCAGCACCAGCTCGCCATCCTCGCCGAGGAAAACGCAGCTGCGTCATGCGCCGCGGCGAGCGCCTGCCAATCGGCGACGCTCGGCGAGGCCGGTTTCGAAATCGCCGCGGCGAAATGGCGGGCGAGCAGAGCCGCCGACATCGCCGCCGATATCGCCCATCAGGTACACGGCGCCATCGGTTTCACGCGCGAATATGCGCTCCACGCCTTCACGTTGCGGGCGCGGGCCTGGGGCCGGGATTTCGGCAACGAGACCTATTGGGCGCGAACCGTCGGCCGGATCGCTCTGGCCGAACGGCCGAAGCCGCTCTGGCATTGGCTGACCGATCGCAGCGATCGGCTGCTCGAAACCGAACGGAAGAGAAACGAATGACGACGGCCCTTCCCCTTCCCGAATGCCGCGACAGCACGCTCGACATCGAAGACGGCGTGGCGACATTGCACTTGTGCCGCGACGACGTCCGCAACATTCTGACCGGCACCGCGCTGATCGACGACATCATCGCCACCTGCAACTGGGCAAGCGAGGACGAACGGGTCGGCGCGCTTGTCATTACCGGCGATGGCCGCGCCTTTTCGGCCGGCGGCAACATCAAGAACATGGCCGAAAAGACGGGCATGTTCGGCGGCGAGCCCGCCGAAATCCGTAATGCCTATCGTCGGGGCATTCAGGAAATGAGCCGGGCCGTCTACCGGGTCGAGGTGCCGGTCGTCGCAGCGGTAAACGGCGCCGCCATCGGGGCGGGGCTCGATCTTGCGTGCATGTGCGATATCCGCCTGGGCTCGACGCGCGCGAAGGTCGCCGAATCCTTCGTCACTCTGGGCATCGTTCCCGGCGACGGCGGCGCCTGGTTCCTGCCCCGCGTCATCGGCCCGCAGCGCGCCGCGGAAATGACCTATTCCGGCCGGATCGTCGAAGCGGCCGAAGCCCATGAATTCGGCCTGTTCATGGAGCTTTGCGAACCCGAAACGCTGGCCGGGCGCGCACAGTCGCTCGCCGCCAGTTTCGCCCGCCAGCCGCCCAGGGCGCTGCGGCTCGCCAAGCAGTTGCTCCGCTTGAGCGGCCATACGCCGCTCGACGATTTTCTCGATCACTGCGCGAGCCTCCAGGCGCTCGCCCATCACGGCAGCGAACATGACGCGGCGGTTGCCGCGGCCGTCGCCGCCTTGTCCAGCAAGACCCGATGAAAGGTCCGAAGACATGACGCTCCGCTATTCTCCCTACGACGAAAGCCTCTGGTCCGATCCCTGGCCGACCTATCGAAGGATGCAGGAGGAAGCGCCGGCCTATTATATCGAGGACCTCGATAGCTGGGCGTTGTCGCGATTCGAGGACGTCTGGCAGGCGAGCATGGATCGCAAATCCTATACCGCCGTCCACGGCACGTCGACCGACGCCCTGTTCCTGGCCAGCGATCCTCCGCCGCGGGTATTCCTGTTCATGGACCCACCGGAACATGGACGGCATCGCGGGCTGATCGGCCGCTCCTATCTGAAGGACAAAGTCGCTTTCCTCGACGATCATGTACGCGGCGTCGTGCGCAAACTGCTTCCGCCGTTGCTCGAAGCGGGGGAGCTCGACGTCTACGCCCTGTCGAGCAGGACCGCGCTCGACATCATCGCGGCCTTTATCGGGCTCGAACTGGAAGAGATCCTGCACATCCGCAGCCTCATCGACCGCTTCTACTTGCGCGAGCCCGGCGTGCGCGGAACCACGGAGAGCGGTGCAAAGGCTTTCGTGGAAGCCCATGAATTCATCGTCGGCCTGATCGAACGGTATCGCAGGAATCCGCCAGCCGAACATAGCCACATCGTGAGCTGGCTCGACGCCGAAATCGACGGCGAGAAGCTCACCGACGAGCAAATCTTCTTCAGCATTTTCGCCATGGTGATCACCGGCTCGGATACGGTGCCGCTCAGCACGGCAAGCGCGGTCTACTATCTCGACCGGCATTCCGAGCAGCTGGCGCTGCTTCGCGACGATCCCACATTGGCCGCCGATGCTTTCGAGGAAGCGGCGCGCTTCGATCAGCCGACCAACCTCCTTGGCAGGCGCATCGCCCAGGACGTCGAGCTGCACGGCCAGACGATGCGGGCGGGGCAGTCGGTGCTCTTCCTCTATGCCGCCGCCTGCCGGGACGAACGCGAGTTCGACGAACCCGACAAATTCGACCTCCGGCGGCGGCAGCGGCGCAACCTCTCTTTCGGCACCGGGCTCCATTTCTGCCTGGGCCAGCATCTCGCAAGACTGGAGGGTAGGATCCTCCTCGAGGAAATGCTCGGTGCGATCGAAGAGTTCGAGGTCGATCAGGAAGGCTGCTCGCGCGTCCGCGGCGAATTCCTCCAGGGCTTTTCCACCATGCCGATACGTTTCGATCCCCGATAGTCCGCCTCCGGCGCCGTGACGCGTTTTCGACCGCTGACTGCAAACAGGGCCTGCGCCCTGCTGCGCGAAAGCGATCGCCTTCTGCTGCTCGGAACATCGGCCGAGCCGCGCCTCCTCGATCGCCTCGTGCGGGACGATCCCGCATCCGTATCGCATCTCTCGATCCTGACCACCTGCGTGGCGGGCATCAATCGCTTCGACGGCGCTGCCCTCGTCAATGCGAGGGACGTGACCGGCTTTTTCCCGGCTCCCATGCTCGGCGACAGCTACCGCCAGCTGCTGTCCACCTATTTCGGCATTACCGCTCAGATCGCGTCTACGGCGCCCGATACCGTATTCGTGCCGACCAGCCTGCCTGACGACAAGGGCTACATCACATCGGGCCTTTCCGCCGAATTCACCGAAACCGCGATGGCCGTCGCCGATCGCAGGATCGCCCTGCTTTGCCCGTCGATGCCCCGCCTGCCCGGCTGCGACCCGCTGCACCTCGATCGGTTCAGCCACGCCTTTCTCGACGAAACCCCTCCGCTCGAAATCGCGGAATCCGGTCGAATCGACGATCCCGTCGCCCTGGCCATCGCCGGCCATGTCGCACGGCTGATCGGAGACGGCGCGACGATACAGGTCGGTATCGGCAAGGTCCCGGGCCGGCTCTTCGGCATGCTCCGAAACCGCAAGCGGCTGCGCATCCATTCCGGTCTGGTCACGGGCGATATTCGCGATCTTGTCGAGGCGGGATCGACGGATCCGGAATACCCGATAACCTGCGCGACCGTCTTGGGGTCGGCGCCTTTCTATGCCTGGCTCGACGGCCGTTCCGACTTCCGACTGTTGCCGGTCGACTATACGCACAACCCGGCAACGCTCGCCCGGATCGATGGGTTGATTGCCGTCAATTCCGCCCTGCAGGTGGATCTGCTCGGCCAGGCGAATGCCGAGAAGATCGGTGATCACTTCGTAAGCGCGCCCGGCGGCCTTCCGGATTTTTCCTCCGCCAGCCACCGTTCGCAAGGGGGCTGTTCAATCGTCGCCCTCCCCTCGACCGACAGGAGTGGCGCGCTCTCCCGCATCGTCGGGAGGCTCGATGCCGATACTCCCGTCACCGTACCGCGGACTGATGTCGATTTTGTCGTGACCGAACACGGGATCGCCGAACTCGGCGGCAAGAGCGTGGAGGAGCGCGCGAGGGCGCTGGTCGAGATCGCCGCGCCGTTCGCCCGGAACGATCTCGCGAGATGCATCGCCTAGGCCGAACCGAATTTCAGTTGGTAAGCGGTAATTCCAGTTCGCGACGCGCGATGATGTTCTTCTGGATCTCGGACGTCCCCGCGCCGATCGTATCGAGCGCGGTCGCGCGATAGGACCACTCCCACTTGCCGGCGGCCGGGGCGGCGTGATCGGCCTTGTGCAGGAGCCCTTCCGGACCCAGCGCATCGAGCGCGAAATCCGCAAGGCGCTGATGCAGGCCGGTGCTGTAGAGCTTGCACATCGCCGCTTCCACCGTGGGCACGCGTCCAAGCGATGCCGCGTAGATCACTCGCCGCTGTAGCATCTTGGAGGTTTCGACTTCGGCGATCAGCCGCGCCATGCGCCGTCGCACATGCGGCACGTCGATCACCCGGTCGCCGTCGCGACGCGTATTCCGGAGCGTCTCCTTCAATGCCTTCAGCTTCTCCTCGAGCGGGCTGAACGTGTAGAAGGTAAACCGTTCGTAATCGAGCGCCTCGCAGATATAGGTCCAGCCCCGGTCGACCTCGCCGACGAGATAGTCGTCACCGACAAACACATCGTCGATGAAAACCTGGTTGGTGACGTGCTCGCCCATAGTCTCGATCGGGTGGATGGTTATTCCCGGCTGATCCATCGGCACGAGGAAAAGACTGATTCCCTTGTGCTTGGGGGCTTCGAAATCGGTGCGGGCGGCGAGCCAGTACCAATCCGCGAAATGGGCTGAGGTCGTGAACATCTTCTGACCGTTCAATCGCCAGCCGCCGTCGACGCGCTCGGCCTTGAGCTTGAGCGCGGCAAGGTCCGAACCGGCGTGCGGCTCCGAATAGCCGAGCGCAAACTCGATCTCGGCCCGCAGTATCTTCGGAAGGAATTCCTGCTTGAGCTTTTCCGATCCGTGGGAAATCAACGTTTGACCGACGCAGCCCACGCCCTTGCCAATCAGCGGCGCGCCGACGCGGGACAATTCCTCGTTGAGGAGATATTCGTATATGCCGGGACGTTCCTGGCCGCCATATTCCCTCGGCCAAGACAGCCCCAGATAGCCGCGCTTCGCCAGCTCGCGATTGAAAGCCTTGCGCGCCGGCGTATCGGCAAGGATCGAATCCGATTCCCGCTCGGGACACATGATTTCGGCGGCGTCCGGCCATTGCCGCACTTCGTTCAGAAAAACCCGGACCTCGGCGATAAAGGCCTGCTGATCGGCGTCGAAATCAAAATCCACTTACGCATCCCGTTCTTGTCATTTGGTGAGATATTTCACGAAGGCATCGGAAAGCTGTTCGACAAGCTGCTCGTCGGTGATGGAGGGCGAGTTGTTGTCGATATAGGCGTCGATGCTGCCGACGATGATGTGCTCGGCCACGAACATCGCGACTTCCAGATCTTCGACCTCGATCTCGGAGCGGTGGTGCTGATAATAAGCGCGGATCGTGTTGTAGAGGAACTTCTCGGTCGTGACGTTGCGCGACAGCCGGCCAAGCTTCGGAACCTCTCGCGGCAGGCGCAGGAAGATGAAGCTGTATTGCTTGCGGGTTTCGAGGATCGCCCGGATGATTTCACGCGCTGATTCCTCGAGCGGCTTCGCCATGTTCTCGATGAGGCAATCGCGCAGCACCTCGGTCGCGTTCATCACCGCGCTCTCGACGAGCGCGGCGGCAATCGCCTCCTTGCTCGCGAAATACTGATAGAGCGAGCCGATACTGACCCCGGCAACCTCGGCGATATGGTTGGTCGTGGCGGCATCGTAGCCGCTTTTCACGATGATCGATTCCGCCGCTCGCAATATGCAGTCGACCGTGAACTGGGCACGCTGTTGTTGCGGAATCTTGCGGGGGGCCAGTTGAGCATCCAAGGCAGTCATCGGTTTTCCTCTCCATATTCGCCGGCCGGAAGCATCAATCTCGGCACCCTGATCGCACGCCAGTCATAGCGTGCGTCGATCATCGTCGCCGAGCCGACCTGGTACACTCCGCCACACCATCCGTGTTCGGGGTTGCGGTGGACGCCATTCGCGATAGCAGAAAAACTGAAACTTTGCTCACATTGAACTCGCATCTGCCGTCGAGGCGCGCCTAGGGCTCGATGAAGCAGTTCTCGGCCTCGACAACCGATCCGTTCAATACCGGGTTGTTTGCGGCGAAGAAGATCGTCTCGGCGATCTCCGCAGGTTCGATCAGCCGATTCTCGTGAACCTTGGAAGCGAGATGCGCCATGGCCTCGCCGCCATACTTTTGCAGCATCTCGGTATTCGTAAAGCCCGGGCAGACGCAGGCGGTGTGAATTCCGGTCCCGCCGAGATCCTGAGCCGTGGCTTTCATCAGGCCGACAACGGCGTGTTTCGTCGCGATATACGACGTCAGGCCCCTGGTAGCCCGTTTGCTCATGGTCGAGCCGATATAGATGATCGAAGACCCGCGTCCCATGGCGGGCAGCACCATCAGATTGAGGATCGCCGGCGCGACGACGTTGATTTCGCAGGAATTCCTGAAACCTTCGATGTCGACCTGAGAAACCTCGCCGGGAACCTGGAGGGCGCTGTTGTGGACGAGGCAGATCGAATCGGCGCCTGCAAGGGCCTTGGCGATAACGTCCCGGGCGGCATCCGCCCAATTCGGATCGATGAGGTCGGCCTCGATCTGGGTGGCGCCTTCCATCGGAGTCGGGGTGCGGGAGATATTGACGATATCGTAGCCGTCGACCGCAAAGCGCTCGGCCGTCGCAAGGCCGATGCCGCGGCTTCCGCCCGTGACCACGAGCACCTTTCGAGATGTGTCCATTACCATTTCCTCTCCTCGGTCGGACGTCGCCTTGATCCCGCGACGCAGTTCATTGGGTTTCCATCAGTTCGATCGTGTTCCCGTCCGGGTCGGCGATCAAGGCCGCGATCAAGCCGGGTCGGGGCTCCACGACATCCGTGACGACCGAAACACCGGCCTCGCGGCATGTCTCCACGGTCGCCCGCAGATTGCGAACGGGAATCGTGAAATACCGTATGCCCGTTGCGGCGAGATAGTGACCCGCGCCCGAACCGGCCTCGGGCTGTGCCGCCAGCACGTAAAGCTTGATTGCGCTCGACCCGCACTGGAGCTTGACGATGCGATCGGCGCCGGTCGGCACTTCGCCGACGACCGGCAGTCCCAGTAGTTCTTCGTAGAAGCTCCGCATCGCCGCCTCGTTCACGGTGACGATGCCGATGTCGATTGCGCCTCCAGCCGGTTCGAGTGTCATGGCCATCCTTTCGCTTTATCGCCGCAGCACGAGCGCGCCGTTCGGCGTACTGTCGCACGTGCTGACAAGACAGGTTTCGGCCCCGTCGACCTGGTTCGCCGCTTCGCCGCGCAGCTGGCGGACGGCCTCGGTCACCAGATTGGCGCCGTGTAGATAGACTTCGGACAGGCTGCCGCCCGAGGTATTGACCGGCAGCGATCCGCCTTTCGCGATCGCGCCGCCTGCGGCAAAGGCCGCCGCCTCGCCGCGGCCGCAAAAGCCGTAATTTTCGAGGCTGAAAAGGACGAGCGGCGAGAAAGCGTCATAGATCTGGGCGAAGTCGATCTCGGCCGGCCCGATATCCGACTGCCGCCAGAGATTGGCGGCAGTGGCGCCCGACGAACTGCGAAACGGATCGGCACCGTGATAGTCGGTCATCAGTTGATGCTCGCGCGTCATCCCTTGCGAAAAGGCGTGGATGAGCACCGGCGAGCGTCTGAGATCGCGTACGCGCTCCGCCGCGGTGACGACGATCGCGATCGCTCCGTCGCTTTCGAGGCAGTTGTCGAACAGGCAGAGCGGATCGGAGATCATCCGCGCATCGAGGTAGCTCGAAAGCGTCATCGGCTTCTCGCGCATCAGCGCATCGGGATTGCCATTGGCATAAGCGCGTTGCGCCAGCGCAACCGAGGCGAGCTGCTCGCGCGTCGCGCCATGATCGTGCATATAGCGCCGCATCATCACCGCGACCTCGTCGACGGGACGTGACAGGCCGTGCGGGCGCGACCATTTCCAATGATCGTCGATGCGGGGCTGGACTCCCGCCCATTGGCGCTTCGAAGGGTCGCCGCGCTTGCGCGAGCGCCAGACCACGCCGACCTTGGCGACACCGAGCGCGATCGCCATCGCAACCTGACCGATCGCGCCGCAAATCGCCCCGCCGCCATGGGCTACCTGGCTGAAGAAATGCAGTTCGCCGAAGCCGAGATTGCGGGCGATCTCGAATTCGGGCGTCGTCTCCTGGGTGAAGCAGCCAAGCGCGTCGACCTCACCCGGGTCGATCCCGGCATCGTCGAGCGCGGCCCGGATCGCGCGGCAGGCAAGCTGCAGTTCAGTCTCGGGCAGCGACTTGGCGAAGGCCGTCTGGCCAATGCCGACGATCGCCGTCCGGTCCTTGAAGGCGGTCGTTTGCGTCATGCACCCTCGCCCTGCGGTCCCACGCCTTCATGAAAGGGATAGGGCCGGGCGAGCATTCCGAGCGCGCCGAATTCGCCCGCAAGCTGGCCGATGAAATGCTTCTCCAGCGCCTCGACCGTCCAGCCCGCCTCGCGAACGAGAGTCTTGCCGTAATGCGGCTGCACCATATGGGCGACGCGCTCGCCGCCCGATCCGAAGACCTGCCCGCTGACGGTGCGGGCCTTGTCGCTGCACAGGAAGGCGACGAGCGGCCCGTTCAGCGCGGGATCGACGAAGGGCAAGGGCTCGCCGGCGAAGGTATCCGACATGCGTGTCGTCCCCGTCGGTCCGATCGCGTTGACGCGAATGCCGTAGCGGGCGAGTTCAAGCGCCCAGGTATAGGTCATCGAGGCGATGGCGCCCTTGGCGGCGGCATAGTTGGTTTGCCCGAAACTGCCGAAATGCGCGCCCGAAGTGGTGTTGACGATCGCCCCGCCGCGTCCGGCCTCGCGCATCGCACGCGCCGCCGTCTGGCTGCACCAGAAGGTGCCCTTCACATGCACGGTCCAGACGGCGTCGAATTCCTCGTCGCTCATCTTGAGGAAGGAACGGTCGCGCAGATTGCCGGCATTGTTGACGAGGATGTCGATTCCGCCGAACCTCTCGACGCAGCAGGCGATCAGCGCCTCCGCGCCTTCCCGGCTGCCGATATTGGCATCGCTGGCCACCGCTTCGCCGCCCACCGCCTCGATCTCGGCGACAACTTCGCCGGCGACGTCCTTGTCGATATCGTTGACGGCGACCCGCGCGCCGGCTCCGGCGAGCGCGAGGCAATGCCCCTTGCCTATTCCCCGTCCGCCGCCCGTCACCACGGCCGCCTTGCCCTGAAGAAATGTCATTCCGTCTGTCCCATATTGGTCAAGCGGGCACGGCTACGCGCCGGGCCTCGTCGAGTTCGGCCATCCATTCGGCCTTTTTTTTCCGCATGTCGGCTATGTGCCCGTCCTTGACGCTATCGTAGCCGCGGACGAGTTCCGGCCAGCCGGCCAGCCGGACAGCGGCCTCCCGGTTGGCATGATCGAGGCGCTCGGCAATCATCGCGACGTCGCTCTCATATTCGGCGATCAGGGCGCGTTCGAGCCGACGATGCGCAGCATAGCCGAAGACGTCGAACGCAGTGCCGCGGAATCGGCGGAACTTCGCCAACAGCCGCAAGGCGTGGATCATCCAGCCGCCGAAACGGCGTTTGGGATAGCGGCCCGTACGCGGATCGCGGCGCTGCAAGATAGGCGGAGCCATGTGGAATTCGATGCGGAAATCGCCTTCGAACTCCTCCTCCAAGGCCTTGCGGAACTCCTCGCCGCTTAGCAGCCGGGCAACCTCATATTCGTCCTTGTAGGCGAGCAGCTTGTAATAATAGCGGGCCACAGCGCGGGCGAAATCGTCCTCCCCGCCGCCCAGCCCGGTCTCGGCAGTGCGTGCGCGCTCGACGAGTTCGCGATAACGCGCGGCATAGGCTTCGTCCTGGTAGCGAACGAGTTCGGCGGCGTTGCGCTCGATCAACGCGTCGAGGCTTTCGCCCGCCCCGATGTCGGCCGACTCGGGGGAGATCGGCGCCGCCACCCGTTCCGGATCATGGGCCGCGATCCGACCCCATGCGAGGGCCGCGCGGTTCATCCCGACCGCGGTACCGTTAAGTTCGATCGCACGGTCGAGCGCCTCTAGCGACACCGGCAGCCAGCCGCGCTGCGCGGCATAGCCGACCAGCATCAGATTGGCTGCGATCTCGTTGCCCATCAGCGCATAGGCAAGCCGGCTCGCTTCGAGGAACTCCGCTTTCTCGGTGCGCTCGACGACCAACGCTTCCATCGAATCCGCAGCGAGATCGAGATCGGGATTGGTCGCGAAATCGGAAGTCGGCGCGACATGGCTGTTGACCACGGCGCGCGTCAGGCCCGGCCGCATCCGGCCCAGTACGTCGGCACTCGCGGTGACGACGATGTCGCTGCCGATGACGAGATCGGCGCGGGCGATGCGGGTCGCCTGGAGCGCTTCGGGCGTAGCCGCGATACGAACGTGGCTGGTGACGGGCCCGTTGCGCTGAGCCAGCCCGGCAACGTCGAGCACCGAACAGCCCTTGCCTTCGAGATGGGCCGCCATGCCGAGGATCGCGCCGAGCGTGACGACGCCATAGCCGCCGATACCCGTAACGAGCAGGCTGAACGGCGCCTCCACCGGAGCTGCAGAGGGTTCGGGCAGGGCAGCGAGCAGCGCGGCATGGCCCTGCTCGGCTCCGCTATCGCGTTTGCGGGGCCGCCCGCCATGAACGGTGACGAAGCTTGGGCAATATCCCTCGATGCAGGAGAAATCCTTGTTGCAGGCAGACTGGTTGATCCGCCGCTTGCGGCCGAAATCGGTCTCGACCGGTTCGATGGCGATGCAGTTGGACTGGACGGAGCAATCGCCGCAGCCTTCGCACACGCGGCTGGCGATGAAGGGCCGGCAATCGGGATCCTCCGCCTTACCGCGCTTGCGCCGGCGGCGGAGCTCGGTCGCGCAATTCTGGTCGTAGACGATCGCCGTCACGCCTTCGATCTCGCGCATCCGGCGCTGGACCTCGTCGAGATCGTCGCGGTGATGGACGGTAGTGCCCGGCGCGAAATCGGCTTCCGCCCCATATTGTTCGGGATGGTCGGTGACGACGGCGATGGCACGGGCGCCCTCGGCATGGACCTGGCGGGTCAGCGTGTCGACGCGCATCTTGCCGGCGATTTCCTGGCCGCCCGTCATCGCGATCGCATCGTTGACGAGGATCTTGTAGGTGATGTTGACGCCGGCGGCGACGGCGGCGCGGATCGCGAGCAGGCCCGAATGATAATAGGTGCCGTCGCCGAGATTCTGGAAGATGTGCGGCGTTTCAGTGAACGGCGCGATGCCGATCCAAGGCGCGCCCTCCCCGCCCATCTGGAACAGAGTCGGCGTGTTTCGTTCGGGTAGGAAGGTCGCCATGCCGTGGCAACCGATTCCGCCGAAGGCGACGCTGCCGTCGGGCAGCTTGGTCGAACGGTTGTGCGGGCAGCCAGCGCAGAAGCTGGGCATGCGCGCAAGCGAGGCAGCCTTTGCCGCCGGCCCGGCATTTTCGCGGCCGAGCACCGCCAGTCGGGCCGAAAGGTCGGCATCGGCGGTCAGCGCTTCGAGCCGCGCGCCGATCGCCTGCGCGACCGGCAGCGGAGCGGTCTCGCCCTCGGCGGAAACGAGTTCGGCGCCCGCCTCGTCGCGCTTGCCGAGCAACAGGGGATGATCGGGCATGTTGACGAGCAGGCGCGCGATCTGATCCTCGATCACCGGCCGTTTTTCCTCGACGACGAGGATCTCGCGATGGCCCGCGACGAAGTCGAGCACACCCTCGGGTTCCAGCGGCCAGGGCATGGCGACCTTGAACAGCGAAAGACCCAGCGCTTCGCAGCGAGCCTCGTCGAGTCCGAGATCGTCGAGCGCCTGTCTGACGTCGAGATAGGCCTTGCCGGTGGTCACGATCGCGAGATTACGGACGGAGGAAGCAATGACCGTCCGATTGAGGCCGTTCGCGCGCACATAGGCCTGCACCGCCGGTAAGCGTTCCTGATAATGCCGCTTTTCGATGGCGAGTGCGGGAACCATCCAGCGCGTGCTGCGCTGTCCGGCGGCGTTGCTTCCGTCGGGCATGACGATTTCGACGCGGTGCGGATCGACCTCGACCGAAGCGCTGCTCTCGATGGTGTCGGTCACGCATTTCATGCCGATCCAACAACCCGAATAGCGCGACATCGCGAAGCCGTGCATGCCGAGATCGAGATAGTCCTGCACGGAGGCGGGATTGAGATAAGGCATGCCGAAATGGATGAAGGCGTGATCGCTCTGATGCGCCGTCGTCGAGGACTTGGCGCCGTGATCGTCGCCCGCCAGCACTAGCACGCCGCCATTGGGCGAGGTGCCCGAATAGCTGCCATGCTTGAGCGCGTCGCCCGAGCGATCGACGCCGGGGCCCTTGCCGTACCAGATGCCAAACACGCCATCGTAGCGCGCATTGCCGAACAGTCCGACCTGCTGCGAGCCCCAGACGGCGGTGGCGCCGAGATCCTCGTTGATCCCCGGCTCGAAATGGATGTGATGCTCTTCGAGCAGTTCGGGCACCTGTTTCAGCGCAATATCGTATCCGCCGAGCGGCGAACCGGTATAGCCGGAGATGAAACCGGCCGTGTCGAGCCCCGCTGCGGCATCGCGCTGCCGCTGCATCATCGGCAGGCGAACCAGCGCCTGCGAGCCGGACAGGAAGACGCGCCCGGTTTTGCGCCGGTAGCGATCTTCGAGCCGATAGCCGGTGTCGATCGTCGCGCCGGTCATGGCGCCCCCTGGCCTGCGCGCGCGCGCGCCACCTCGCTGGCCTCGATCACGGCCTCGATCAGCCCGTCATGGCCCCAGACATCGCCCTCGCAGAACTCGTTGGGCGACCAGGTCTCATCGAGCAGCTTGCCGCCGCAGCCGACCTCGACATCGAAACCGCTGGGCGAACGCATGTAGAAGGAGAACATCCCGTCGTTGCGGTGCCGACCCAGCGCGCTGACGACGTTCATACCGGCCCGCTTCGCCCGGTCGAGCGCCTTGCCGACATCGTCGACGGTCGCCATCTCGACGAGCATGTGCTGGAGGACGTTGCCCGTGCCCATGTCGATCATCGCAATGCTGTGGTGGCGCGGATTGCAACGCAGGAACTGGAGCGCGACCCCCGGCCCGTAGCGGAAATAGTCGGACAGTTTGAAACCCAGCAGTCGTGTGTAGAAATCGAAGCAGGCCGCCTGGTTGTGCACGAACAGGTTGAAATGGCCGACGCCGAGATGCCCGGCGACGAATTCGAGACCGGGCACGGGCGAGGCGAAATTATAATCGGTGGTCGGCCCGTAATAGAGCTCGAGCGCGTTGCCCGACGGATCCTCGCAATAGGCGATCCCCGTCACGGCGCGGCAGAACGCATCCTCGTCGCTGCCCTCGCGTACCTCGATCCCGGCGGCGCGCAGCTCGGCGACGGCGGCCTCAAGCTCGATATGGCCGTCGAGTTCGAGGCCCATGTAAAGCAGGTCGCGCGCGCCGTCTGTCGGGTGGATCGCGATACGCCACTGGCGCTCGTCCATCTTGAGATAGACCGCCCCGTCGGCGCCGACGCCATCGGGCCTACCCGTCGGTTCGCGCGGCTGGCCGGGCTCTCCCCAGCCCTCGCCCGGAATGGCGCGGGCCGGCATCATGCCGAGGACGCCGGTTCCGAAAGCCAGCCAAGCGTCCGGGTCCGTACTGCCGATGCCGATATAGCCGAGCGATTTGATCTTCATTGCTGCGCGTCCTTTTCCAATGAGCCGTCGGCCGCCACGGGCGCCCAGCAGGGCAGTGCGACATCGTCGGCGAGGCTGACGAAGGTGAGGCGAACCGGACCCCCGATCGCGATCGTCTCAGGGTCGATTCCGCCGATGCCGTTCCCTTCGATCCCGGCCAGAGCGCCGACGATCCGGATTCCGGGGAAGTCGTCGGGCTCGACGATCACCACGACATAGGGAACAAGTCCGGCAAAGGCCGGAAGCAGCGGCGGACGCGGAACGGTGAACGACCAGATCGTGCCCGTGCCGACGCATTCGCTCCAGCCGAGCTCCATCGAGCGGCACACCGGGCACATTGCGCGAGGCGGATGCTGGACATGGCCGCAATCGCCGCACCGCTGGACGAGCAGCCTGCCTTCGAGACAGGCCTGCCAGAAGGCACGATCCACGGGGTCGTCCGTCACGGGAAGGGGTATGGTCTCGATCATCCCGCTCACGCCCTGTAGAGAATCTTCCAGTCGAAGCAGACCGACGGCTTGTCGGACCCCACGACATGGATGGCGACGCCGGTGGTGAGCATCGTTCCGCCCTTTTCCTCGGCGACGTCGACGATCCGCGTATGCCCGTGGACCGAGGCACCCGCCGGAACCGGCGCGACGAAGCGCACGCGTTCGAGACCGTAGTTGAGAGCGCTGCCGTGGCCGACGACGACGTAGCCGGCGCTGTTCTTGATAACCGGCGAGAGCGCGAGCACCAGGAAACCGTGCGCGATCGTCGTGCCGAACGGGCTCGCCGCCGCGCGTTCCTTGTCGACATGAATCCATTGGCGGTCGCCGGTCATCTCGGCGAAGGCCGCGATCATGCTCTGGGGCACCTCGACAGAGGCGCTCCACGGACCGAACTCTTCCGACTTTCGGGCCTCTAGCGCGGCAATGGCGTCGAACCGGATTTCATCCATCACGTCACCTGGTCTTTCCTGATCGCGGCGCGGCGCTGGGCAAGAGCGCGCGCCTCGCGCTGTTCGTTCTCGATCGCCCGTCCCAGTTCCTCGGCCATGGAATGGGCCATGGCCCGCTTGACCTCGGCCATCGCGGCGGCATCGTTGCCCGCCACCGCCCGGGCCAGTTCGTTGGCTGCGGCGGGAAGATCGGCATCGGCGACGACACGGCTCACCAGTCCGGCCTCAAGCGCGGCTGCGCTGTCGAGTGTCGCCCCGGTCAGGAAAATTTCCTTGGCGCGCGAAAGGCCGACGATCGCCGACAGCAGGCAGGTGGAACCCATGCCGGGCATCAGCCCCAGCCGCGCGAAGGGAAAGCCGAACAGCGCGCTCTTGCCCGCGATCCGTATGTCGAGCGGCAGCAGCATCGTCGCACCGATGCCGACCGCCGGACCGTTGACGGCGGCGATGACGGGTTTGGGAATCGCAAATAGTTCCGGCGCGAAATCGGAAATGAAATGCTCTTCGCCGATGCGCTTTCCGTTGCGCCCGCGCTCGCCGTCCAGAAAGGCCCGGTCGGCCCCGGCGCAGAAGGCACGCCCGGATCCGGTCAGCAGGATCGCGCCGATGGCGGCATCGCCGGCTAAAGCCCTGAACGCATCGACGAGTTCGTCGCCCATATCGGGCGTGTAGGCGTTGAGCCTGTCGGGCCGATCGAGCGTGATGACGCCGACATTTCCGTCGCGCTCGATCCGGATTTCGCGCTCACCGCTCATCGGGCTGTTCCGGCGTCAACGGCGCCCAGCGCGGCGCGCGGCGTTCGAGAAAGGCGTTCACGCCTTCCGCGAAATCAGGCCCTTCGTTATGCGCGAGGATTTCCTCCCAGGCGGCGTCCAGCGCCTCGTGCAACGGCAGCTCGAGCGACTGCCAGATTGCACGCTTGGTCCGCCCCATGGCCGAAGGTGAATTCTTCGCGATCGACGCGGCAAGCTCGCGGGCCCGCTTCATCAGACAGTCCGGCGCGACGACTTCCCCGACCATGCCGAGCGCCAGCGCGCGATCGGCCGACATGCGTTCGTCGCGTCCTACGAGCGAAAGCCTCAGCACGGCCTCGAGCGGCATCCGCCGCGCCAGCGAGACCGGTTCAAGCCCCGCGACGAGACCCACACTGACATGGCTGTCGCAAAAGGCCGCATTTTCGCTGGCCAGGACGATATCGGCATCGGCGACGAAATGGAGGCCTCCGCCGACGGTGAGCCCGTTGACCGCGCAAATCACCGGCTTCCAGACCCGGTTCTGCAACCCCGTCCATCGAATGGCGTGATGGCTGGGCGCGCTTTCCCTGTCCAGTTTCGGCAGATCGGCCACATCGGCGCCGGTGCAGAACGCCTTCTCGCCGCTGCCCGTCACGATCGCGACGATCGCTTCGGGATCCCGATCGAAAACCTCCCAGACGCGCGGCAGTTCGCAATGCATCTGGTGGTTGATCGCGTTGTGCCGACCGGGCCGGTCAAGCGTGATGACCGCGATGCCGTCCGCGACCGAATAGGCGAGCGTTTCAAACACGCTCCGGCTCCTCGTCGATCGTCAGACGGGCGATCTCCTCTTCCAGAAACGCATCATCCCAGTTGAGCAACTGCCACTGTTTGGCGCGACGGAAGAAGAGCTGGGGATCGGCTTCGATCGTGTACCCCAGCCCGCCATGGACCTGGATACCGAGCGCCGAAACGCGGCGGAACATCGCGCAGGCCTGCAGCTTCGCGATGGCCGCCGCGGATTGATAGGCGCGGCCGTTGTCCCGCCGCCAAGCCGCCTGATAGACCAGCGTGCGGCATCCCTCGATCTCGACGATCGCATCGGCGAGATAATGGGCGATCGCCTGAAAACCGCCGATGGGACGGCCGAACGCCTCCCGCTCTTTCGCATAGGCGGTGCTGATTTCGTGGATGTGCTGGGCAGCGCCGACGGCCTGCGCCGCGAGGACGACGAGCCCGGTACACATTGCGCCATGCCAAGCGGCCCCGATATCGGCGTCCCCTGACAGAATTCGGTCCGCGCCAACAACGACATCATCGAATGCAATTTCAAAACAGGGCTCCGTCGCGAGACTTTCCTGTCTGCGGATGGACACGCCCTCGGCCTCCCGGGGTACTATCGCCGCGGTTACCGCACCGGTTTTCGGGTTGCGCGCGAGAACGAGCAGATCGTCCGCGACACTGGCAAACGGCACGAAGTGCTTCGTTCCAGAAAGCCGTGCCCCTTCGTCCAGAGGCGTCAGTTCGGCACCCATGGCCGACAGGTCGTGGCCGACACCGGACTCGAGCGTGGCCACGGTCATGATATGGCTGCCATCGGCTATTCCCGGCAACCATAACGACAACCAGGACTCCTCGCCCGAACGCGCGATCACTTCAGCAGCGAGGATCGAACTTACGAAATGCGGGGTCGGCACCAGGAATCTGCCGAGTTGCTCGTGGACCAGGGCACATTCGAGAAGCCCCATTCCGAGGCCACCGAACCGTTCGGCGATGGCGATGCCCGGCACGCCCAGCTCGCACAGAGTGTCCCAGAACTCGCGCGGGAAGCCGTCTTCCTCGGCCTCGGTTCTGCGCAATGCCTCAAGCGGGAACCGATCCTCGCAAAGCTGGCGCAAGGTCTCCTGCAACAGCGCCTGCTCTTCGGACAGTCCCAATTCCATGTCGCGCAATTTCCCTAGCCAGTCGTGCTTTCAGGGATGTGCGCGGGGCGCCGTCTCCATCTCAACTCTGTTCGCGCTCACATTCGACGGGGCGCTCACGGTCTCCACTTCACGGCAGGGCAGTGCCAGGGCGAACGGGACCGCGCGGTCGCCGGCAGCGCCAGGCGCACCGTCGCCGTCGTCGCCCGCGTATCGTCGAGCGAAATCTCGATATCGATCTCCACCCAGGTCATGGCGTCCACCTCGGCCGAGATATCGACCACCATCCCGCGAAACTTCGCAGTACCGCCGGGACAGACCGGCCGTCGCATTGAGAAACGCAGCCTGCCGATCCGACCGGACGGACCGCTCC
Source organism: Parasphingopyxis marina (assembly GCF_014237875.1). Classification (GTDB taxonomy): domain Bacteria; phylum Pseudomonadota; class Alphaproteobacteria; order Sphingomonadales; family Sphingomonadaceae; genus Parasphingopyxis; species Parasphingopyxis marina. The sequence continues at coordinate 130,634 of NZ_JACJVJ010000003.1, read as the reverse complement.
AGTCCGTAACGAAGCGGCTGATCAGTCCCGCCTGGGTATAGTTGTTCATTATGATGTCGGGCAGGCCGGCGTCCCTGGCCCAGTCGGGATCGTGGTGCTGCGGCTGCCAGTCGCGGCTCGCCGCAGCGCCCATGCTGACGAGCTTGCGCGTTATCGGAATGTCGAGCTTGGGCAGGCTCATTCCGATATGCGGGGTGGGAGGCGCCGTCATGCCGCGACCTTTCCATAGCCAAGAAGATGAAGGGTCTGGACGCCGGCCAGACTGCCATCGGGCTTGCGATAGACGACGTCGATTTCCCAGTCGCGCCCCAGGCCCAGCCTGGTTTCCCTTTCCTCGCCAACGCTCCGCAGAATTTGCTCGGCCCTGACCGAATCTCCTGCACGAAGCGGATCGTGCAGTTCCAGCTCGACTTCGGTGACGAGACCGTTTTTCAGGCCCAGCGCGTCCTTCACCATGAAGTGCAATTCCAGGGTGCGCAGCGCCGGCCCCTCCCGACCCGGCATCCATTCATGCTCGATCGCCCAGCTCGGCAGCATCGTCGGCGGCGCGATGACCGTCTCGGTCTCCTCACGCGAAACTGAATAGTCCCAGTACAGCGGATTTCCGTCTTTGACGGCGACGCAGAAATTGGTCCAGAGGCCCTGTTCGACGGTCACGACATGGTCAACGACTATGACCGGTTTGCCGAGCCAGTCCTTCACCTTTTGCGGCAGATCGCTCATCGGTCCCCTTCCCGCAGCGCAATTGCCGCTCCCTTCTGCTGATCCGCATCTAGGCGCGCGGGCTTTCAGGCTGCAATCGCATCAGCCCCAACGCGATCCGACTGCGAGCGATATGCGAGCAGCGGCAGACGGTGCTTTGGGACTAGGCCTCCGCCCCGATAACGGAGAGGAAGAGGAGGCATGATTGGGACTTGACCAGTCCTTGTGGATCGGTACCGACGGCGATCCCGACTGCGACGATATCGCAATCGGCGAAGCCGTATCCCGCTCGGCGCGGCTATGGCCGGATGTCGAAGCCGCCGTCTTCGCTTGCCAGCAGAATATCGACGAGGTCCGCTGGACTTTCGCCGAACTCGACGCCCTCTCGACGCGGCTCGCGCGGGCGTTGCTCGATCTCGGCCATTCGCCTGGAGACAGGATCGCGATCTGGGCGCCCAATCATCCCAATTGGATCCTGCTCGAATATGCGATCGCCAAGGCGGGAATGGTCATCGTCGCGATTAACCCGCTCTATCGCGAATCCGAGCTGACCTATGCGCTCAACGCCTCGGACGTGACGACCATTTTCCATGCAGTCTCGGTCGGCGGTGTTTCCATGGCGACGACGATAGACGCTGTGCGCGGCGACACGCCGTCTCTTCGCAACATATACGACCTCACCATCGATCTCGACCGGCTGCTTTCCGGAGCGGCTTCGGACGCGCAGCTTCCCGCGGTGGCGCCTCACGATCTTTTCATGATCCAGTATACGTCGGGCACGACCGGCGTTCCCAAGGCGGCCTGGCTGCCTCACGGTGCGATCGCGACGATTTCGGCGCGCACCTATCGCCGTTGGGACTTCGGGCCGGGCGATCGGGTCTGCCACGGCTTCCCGATGTTCCATGTCGGCGGATCGGGCAATTCGACGCCGGGTTCGCTCATCGTCGGTACGACAACGCTGCCCATCCACATATTCCGCGCGGGCGAGGCGCTCGATATCCTGGAACAGGAACGTTGCACCGGCTTTATCGGTGTCCCTTCCATGCTGACCGCGATGATGGAGGACGATTCGCTCGGCACGCGCGATCTGTCTGCGCTCAAGCGTATCGTCGTCGGCGGAGCGGCCGTCCCTTCCCCCTTCCTGCGCCAATGCGAAGACACGTTCGGCGTGGAAATGCTCAATGGCTACGGTCAGACCGAGAGCTGCGGCGTCAGCGCCAGCGTGCGCCCCGGCGACGATGCGTCGAAAAAGACCGGCACCAGCGGCCTCGCCCTGCCTGGGGTCAGCCTGAAAGTGGTCGACGCCGAAGGGCGGATCCAGCCTTGCGGCGTTCCCGGAGAGCTTTGCGCAGACGGTCCCGGAAAGATGATCGGCTATGGCGATCCCCAAGCGACCCGCGAGGCATTCGACGCCGAGGGCTGGCTGAGGACCGGCGATATCGCGACGATGGACGGGGACGGCTATGTGACCATCGTCGGCAGGCTGAAGGACATGATCATCCGCGGCGGCGAAAATCTTTATCCCGCTGAGATCGAAGCCTATCTTATCGAACATCCGGACATCGCCGAAGCCGCCGTGATCGGCCTGCCCGACGAGAAATATGGCGAGGAACTGTGCGCGGTTCTGCGCCCCGCCTCCCCCGACCACGAAGACGCGAACACGATCCTGGAATGGTGCCGCAAGCGTGTCTCGCGCTGGAAGGTTCCGCGCTACATCGCCTTTGTCGACGCCATGCCGACGACCGCTTCCGGCAAGATCATTAAACACGAATTGCTGCCGCTGATGGCCGAGCAATTTGGCCTTCCCACCGACCAGCCCAACGGAGCAGAAACATGAACTATGACGGCTATGAAGCCCTGAAGATCGAAAAGAACGGTTCGATCCTGACGATCACCATCGACCGGCCCGAAGTGAAAAACGCCGTGAATCCGCAGGTTCATGACGAATTTTCCCGCATCTTCCTCGATGTCGACCGCGATCCCGAGGTGTCGGTTGTCATTCTGACCGGTGCAGGGGACGCCTTCAGCGCGGGCGGCGATATCGACTGGCTCACCTCGCTCCATGGAGACATGGCGGCGACCGTAGCGAGCATCGAGAACGATCGTCGGATCCAGAACGCGATGCTCGATCTCGAAAAGCCGATCATCGCCCGGGTCGTCGGACCGGCCGTCGGACTGGGCTGTTCGCTCGCCCTGTTCTGCGACTTCGTCTACGCGACGCCCGAGGCACGTTTCGCCGATCCGCACGTCGCGGTTGCGCTGGTCGCTGGCGACGGCGGCGCGGTGATCTGGCCGCAACTCATCGGTTACGCCCGGGCGCGCAAATATCTGCTCACCGGCGATCCGATCTTCGGCGCCGAAGCGGCCGAGATCGGATTGATCACCGCCTCCGTCCCGATCGAGGAGATCGACGAGGTCGTCGCGGCCATGGCGAACCGGATGGCGAGCGGCGCGACCCAGGCCATTAAGTGGACCAAGGCGTCGATCAACGCCGGTCTCAAGGTAACGGCGAACGCGATCATCGATCGGGCGGCCGGCTACGAGAATCTCACCATGCTGACCGAAGATCACAAGATCGCCGTCGACGCCTTCCGCAATCGCACGAAGCCCGCCTTCGTCGGTCGCTGACGTGACGATGCTCGATCTGGCCGGCAAGACCGCCGTCGTCACCGGTGCGGGTTCGGGATTGGGGGAAGCGATCGCCCGCCATTGTGTCGGTCTCGGAGGCCGAACCGTGCTGGCGGATATCGACGAAGCGAATCTGGAGAGAGTCGCTGGCGATCTCGCCGGACAAGGCGCTGAACTCCTGGCCGTCCCCGCCGATGTCGCCAGCCGCAGCGCGATGGAGGCGATGGCGGACGCGTGCTTCGAACGCTTCGACGACTGCGATTATCTTTTCAACAACGCCGGCGTCGTGATCCACAAGCCGCTGGCCGACTGCTCGACCGAGGACTGGCAACGGATAATCGATGTGAACCTGATCGGTGTCGCCAACGGGATTGCGGCCTTCGTTCCACGCATGATCGCGGCGGGCCGGGGCCATGTCGTCAACGTCGCTTCCATGGCGGGCCTCGTTCCGCTCGACGGGTTCGGCATCTACGTTGCCAGCAAATATGCCGTGGTCGGCCTCAGCGAGGTGCTCGCCGCCGAACTCGCGCCGGCAGGCGTCGACGTGACCGTGGCCTGCCCTGGCTGGATCGCGACCGCCATCCAGAATGAGGGGGGCGATGTGGCGCCGGCCTTCGCCCCCGAGCTCATGCGCGTCATCACCGCGGACGACGCCGCGCGGATCATCCTCGATGCCGTCGAACGAAAATGCCTCTTCGCGCCGACCCATCCCGAATGGCGTAGTGCGGCGGCCCAACGCGCGGACAGGCTGCTTTCCGCCTTCGACTCCGGCCGCTGAATTCGCCGCGCTGGCCTCCGATTCCTTCGACCAATGTTGTGAGGGGAACAGAAGCAAGACGAGTATGATCTGAGCGAAGCCTCACCTAATTCCGATCGTCGAAGAAACGGTGCAGAGATCCTTCGCCAGAAGGTTCGAAACGGCCCGCCAATCCGCCGATCGCGCATGGCATGCCGGAAACCGCCGTTATTCGGCGTTCTCTCCAGTGGGGTCCGCCCGTCTCCGGGCGGGCCTCTTTTTTGTCGGTGCCCGCAACTCCTACCGAACCGGCCCCCACCACTGCCCGAAATGGCTCATTGTTCATCTACGCATGGCGTCGGTCACGAAGACAGCGAATAGCAATCATAGAACTAGGCGAAGCTTTCGCCGAGGATACGCACAAGTCCGCGCCGTTCAGCTGGAGACCCGTTCGCTATAGACTCGGCGGAGCATCACTTTTTCAACTGATCTCTGCCAGCTCGACTTGGCGATCAAGAGGGCGTGATTGCGCGTCCCTTTTTTGGATACGCCTCGTCGACGCGCGGAGGCGGCTTGCATCACCGTGCCGATGACGAACGGCTTCGAAATCAGGCCGGTTCGCGATACTCATCCATCAACGGCCGTGCTTCCCTCCAACGACCGCTCTCAGTCAGTTCAAGCGGTTGCGTACATGTATCGCAAAGCGCGACATAGATATCGTCGCGCTTCCTGATGGATCCTTGCGAGGGTTTGTGTCGTTTGAAGAGGCAGCGGACGGTCATAACGCCATCTTAACCGAAGACTTCGATTCGCAGCTACGCCCGGGACGGGAAAAGGACGGAATCCGTCTCGACTGTTGCAGGAACACAGCAGGCCTGACACGCAGGAGAGCGTAAGACGCCGCGCCTCGACGGCCGCTATTCGACTAGTTGGTAAATCTCGCCGATGGACGGTTTATGCCGCAACCAACGTATCCCAATAGGGCGTCGCCCTCACCGGAATCCTGAAATTTGGCAAACCGGGATGAAACCCGATAACCGCCCGCCTAACTCGCTCTCAATCGATGAATACGCCCGAGCGCCCGAACCAGTACGTCTTTGTCCGCCGGCGCCAAATGATACGCAACCCGGCCTTCATGCGCTTCGATCAACTTCTTGGCTTCGCGAAGTTTCGATGCCCCGGCACTGGTGATTTTCAGCGGCACGACGCGCCCGTCGTCTCGGCTGTCTCGAAAATCGACATGGCCGGCGCTCTTCAACCGCCGCACCAGATTCGAAATGGTTGAGCGGTCAGATTGAAACATCTCAACAAGATCGGTCTGAACGGTATTTGGGCAATGCTCGACGACCCACAGGATCGCAATCTGCTTCTGCGTCAATCCAAGTTCCGAACAGTTCCTGTCGAAATCCCGCCGGATCATATTGTGCGCCAAGCTGACCTGAAACCCGACGATCGCTTGAAGTTCCGCAAGAACTTCGCTCTGGCGGCTGAGGATGCCAATGCGGTCGCCATGGGTCGGCGGGTCTTCTGTCAGGCTTTCCGCCACTAGGAAGCCGCGCTTTCAAGGTCGCCCTCGGCGTCCTGAGGCTCGTCTTGCTTCCTCATGAGGCGCTGAAAAATCGTGATCGACTTGTCGGCAGATGTCGGCATCGGTCTCACATCGGTATTCGTATCGATCACCTTCTGCTGAGCTTCTATCATGACCTTGTCTTCGTTGAAGGCCTGGCGGGCCACGTCGATCATGGCCTGGGCCATCTCCGCGTCGCCTTGGCTCGAATGAGGCCCCCAGCTATAATAATATCGGGTCTTCCGTTCGGAGACGGCGGTCACGGCCTGGCTCGTGAAATTGGAGAACAGCACGCGGCGATTCGGGTCCGGTTCTTCATCATGGCAGGCCTCCGCCGTGCCTTTCTCGAAGATTGCGGTGTAAAGCAGGAAAACCCCCGGCAATATGAAATCGTAGCTTGTCCAAATATCGACTTTTTCATGCTCGGCGGCTTCACCGAGCGGCGGCGTCGGCGGTGTGTTCCGGATCCAGCGCGATGAGCGAACTCCGTCCGGCAGGACTTCGAGATTCGGACGATTGAGCGACCAGGCCTCGTCGGCACCGAAGCTGTTGGCATGGACGTAAGCCAGATGGGTCAAATCCAGCAGGTTGTCGTTGATCAGTTCGTAATTGGCGTCATATTCGAGCTGGCCCGTCTTCAGCACCCATTCGGGATCGTCGAGAGCCTTGGAATCGGCGATACGGGCAGGGTCTGCGCGTTCCGGATCACCCATCCACACCCATATCCAATTGCTTTTCTCGACCACCGGATATTGGCGAACGCACGCTTGTTTGGGGATCAGGTCCTGGCCGGGAATTTCCGTACATTGCCCCCCGGCATCGAATTTGAGGCCATGATACATGCATCGTATGGAATCGCCTTCGACGCGTCCGAGAGAAAGCGGTGCCATCCGGTGCACGCAGCGATCTTCCAGAGCAGCGATCTTGCCCTTCGATGTCCGGAAGAGAACAATCGGATCGCCGACGATCATTCGTGCCTCGGGCTTGTCCGAAAATTCCCAAGACCAGCCGGCCACATACCAGCAATTCCTGATCAGGTTGGTCATCTGTCCATTCCTCCTCGTCTGAGGGTCTGGTGCCAGGGCTGGCGCGGCCGCGAAAATACCAGGGTCCGCGCCCGGCGAACCCCGGAGGCCGGGAGGTCGCTAGAACTCGAAGCCCACCCGCGCGAACCATTCGGCGGGGCGGCTATAGGTGCCGTAAATCTGGCCACCGGCGATCTGTGCCTGGCCGGTTATGATATAGCGCTCGTCGAACAGGTTGGTGCCGCCGACCGTGATCGACCATTGTTCGCTCGGCGGACGGAAGGTCACACTGGCATTGAGCATGTCGACCGACTGCCGGCGAAGCAGGAGCGTCCGCTCGGTGTCGTTCCAGAGCGAAGACGTATGGGTGTAGTCCGCCGACATGGTCAGCGTACCCAGCTCTCCGATCGGCAAGGTCACGCTCGGACTGATATTGAGCGAAAAGGTCGGCGCCTTCGGCAGGTCGGCGCCTGCGAATGTTCCCGCCTGGAACGGATTTGCAGCAACCACCGACTGCGGGAGCACGTTCGTATATTCCGCATCGGTAAAGCCTACCGAAGCATCGAGCCGAAAAACCTCGTTGGGAACGATCGACACCTCGAACTCGGCGCCCCTGATCCGCGCGGTGCCGGCGTTCTGGATGGTCGGCGACACACCCTGCTGAAAGTTCAGCTGGATGCCGGTATATTCGGTCGTGAAAACCGCCATGTTCAGGGTCATCAAACGGTCGAACAGCGTTGACTTGATGCCGATCTCGAAGCTTTCAGCCTCTTCTTCGTTAAAGTCCGGCGCCGTCGGCAGCGGGTTAGAAAGGCGCGTCGTCCAGCCGCCGGTCTTGTAACCGCGCGACCAGGTTCCGTAGAACATCACATCGTCGACCGGATAAAGCTGGACGCTGACCCGCGGCGAGAAATTGTTGAACGACTTGGTCTGTGTTCCCGACACATAGTAGCGGAAGGGCTGGTTGGGATCCGGGAAACCGAGCGCTGCGGCGCAAACGGGGCCCGGCGGCAGGCAGTTGAACAGGTCGTAGTTGAACCCGCTCAGATCCTGCTGGCGTCCGATGAAATCCTTGCTTTCGTGCGTGTAGCGGCCGCCGACCGTGAAACCGAGCCAATCCGTGGCGCGCCAATCGATCTGCCCGAACGCGGCATAATTTTCGGTGTCGAGATCGTTCGGGCCGAAAACCTGGAGCAACGCATCGCTGAAGGTCACGAAATCGTTCATCGATCCCGATTCGGTGAAGTAAAACCCGCCAAACACGAAATTGACGTCGCCGTCGAAAGCGCTGCCCTGAAGCTGGATCTCCTGGCTGAATTGCTCCTGGTCCATGCCGAAGCTGGTGTGCAGGATCGCGAGCGGAGAGTTGTCGAGATCCATGCCGACATCCCAGTCGATCCGCCGATAGGCGGTGATCGACTTGACCAGAATGTCGTCCGTAAGGTCGAACTCCAGAGTCGCCGACACACCCCAGTTTTCGAGCCGGGCATAATTGTTGCCGGTCGCATAGCTCTGGTCGATGTCCTGCGTAATGAAGCGGGAATCATAGGGAAGCAGGTCGGGAGCCGGGTTGCCCGGGAAGTTTACGCCGCCCAGCACGGGATCGGCCAGCGGCGGCGCTGTATCGTAGCCGCCGACATTGTGACGCGGCCCGCAAAGATTGGCGGCATTTCTCGCCGCAAGGTCGGCGGGAGAGGCGCCGATACAGAAGTTATAGAGCCCGGCGAACAGGAAACCCGAAGCGCCGGTTACGACGTCGAGGCCGGTTCCCGGAACGTTGTTGGCAGCAAGGCCTGCAAAAGCGCCGGGCACGAATTCGGTCGTCGCGATAACGCGGTTGGCGATCTGATTATTGTCGGATTTCGAATAATCGCCGCTAAACGATGCCCGGAAGCGACCGCCATTATCGTAATCCAGACGACTGCGTATGCTCCATTCGTGCGTGTCGCCTTCGTCATTGGCGGTTTCGTAGTCATTGGCCAGAAAATCGGTGTATTGGAGCGAATTGCCTGCCAGCGCAGCGCCGGGGCCATCATAGGGGATACGCTCGAGATAGCCGTCCCGGTCGTGAAAGCTGCCGGTAATCGACATCGCGACCCCGTCGGTGATCGGAAGGTCGACCGTGCCGCGAACCCGGATGCGGTTGAAGCTGCCGGTGGTAAAATCACCGCGGACCCGGAATTCATCGCCCGGCGCGCGGGTAACGATGTTGACCGCGCCGCCGATCGTGTTGCGGCCGAATAAAGTGCCTTGCGGGCCGCGCAGCACCTCGACCCGCTCGACGTCGAGCAGATCCTGATTGGCACCGACCGTACGCGCGAGATAGACGCCGTCGAGATAGATGCCGACGCCGGGATCGATATTGAACGCGAAGTCGTTGGCGCCGATGCCGCGGATATAGGCCGATAGAACCGCCGAGGACCCCGAAAAGGGCGTACCGCCGTCAAGCGTGACATTCGGCGCGACCCCTGAAAGCTGCGATACGTCAGAGACACCGCGCTGCTCAAGCGCGTCGGCGGTGAAGGCCGAAACCGCAATCGGAACGTCCTGCACATTTTCTTCGCGGCGCTGGGCCGTCACGACGATCGGCGCGTTGCGCGCGCTCGTCTCGCCCGACGCGCCCTGATCCTGCGCATAGGCCGGCACTGAAATGCTCGTCAGCGCGGCAGCGCCGGCCAGCAATTTGGCTTTCAGATTATCCATTTCTTCCCTCCCGGATGGCGGCCTCGATTTTGGCGATGGCCATTATTGTGCGATTCTTCGGGAAGCCGGCACTCGCTGGCCGGGCCTCCCTGTCTCTCAATCAATTCCCATGCTCTTGCGGATCGGCGTCGCTCTGCTCGATCCACTGCGCGAGCGCCTGAAGTTCGTCGTCGGTGATTTCGCTCTCCCGAAAGGCCGGCATCGCGTTCATTCCATTGCGGACAATGGCGTGGATCGTCTCTGCGGGCAGGCCTCGGCCCAGGAGCACCGGCCCGACATTCGCGCCATGGCAATAGCCGCACACCCGAGCGTAGATGCCCTCGGGCCCCTGGGAGGCGACGGCATCGAGAGCCGCGGTCGATCCCACGAGGACACCGTCACCGCGCTCGACTCCCGGCCCGCCGCTCCCGCATCCGGCGACCAACACCGGAAGCGCCAACCACAATCCTCGTCCCAAACTCGCCCTCCTTCGAAAAAGAGTCCGCGACCAAAAAACTGGCCACGGACAGGGAGATGCCACTTCCCGCATCAATAGCGCGGCAATGCAGAAACGAGCGCGGACCAAAACGCGTAAAATCTGGTTTGAGAGTGCAATCGGAAGCGGGATTCGCACTCTTGTCCTAAATATCATGCACCCCGATCCGCCAGAATCGTCCGTCCGGCATGTAGAGTCCGGAACCGATGGCCGCCCTGAGAGGCGCATTGGTGGAGGATATGGCGTGGACGATGGACTCAAACGCCGCGAAGTGCTCGGCGCGCTGGGCGTCGCGACAGCGGGACTGATGACACAATCCGTATGGGGACAGGCACCGGAAATCACCGTGCTGCCGCCGGGCATGGACCGCAATGGCTTTACGCGCGCTCTGAACGAATTGCGCGCCATCGTCGGTGCCGATTTCGTCTACGCGGCGCCGGACACGGTGCTGCCATATAAAAAGCGCTTCATCCCGGATGTCGAGGACAGGCATCGGCCTTCGGGCGCCGTTGCGCCGCAATCGGTCGAAGAGGTCCAGCGCATCGTCGCGGTGGCCAACCGTTATCGCCTGCCGCTCTGGCCGGTCTCGACGGGCAAGAATATGGGGTACGGACAGACATGTCCGGCGACCACCGGCCAGATGATCCTCGATCTCAAACGCATGAACCGGATCATCGATATCGATCCCGAGCTGTGCACCGCGCTCGTCGAGCCCGGCGTTACCTATCAGCAGATGGCGGACTATATCGCCGAACACGATCTGCCGCTCTGGCTGGACGTGCCCACCGTCGGGCCGATCGTCGGCCCGGTCGGCAATACGCTGGACCGCGGCGTCGGCTACACACCCTATGGCGAGCATTTCATGGTCCAGTGCGGCATGGAGGTCGTGCTGCCGGACGGCCAGCTGCTGAAGACCGGCATGGGATCGACGCGCAATCCATCCGCCTGGCAGGCGTTCAAATGGGGTTACGGCCCCTATCTCGATGGCCTGTTTACGCAGTCGAATTACGGCATCGTCACCAAACTCGGCATGTGGCTGATGCCCGCGCCGCCCGCTTACAAGCCTTTCGTCGTTCGTCATCCCGATGTCGGCGATGTCGAGGCGATCATCGACGCCATGCGCCCTATGCGCATCAACAACATCATCCCGAATGTCGTACTGATGATGTCCGCTGCCTATCAGCTGGCGATGTTCAACCGCCGATCCGATTTTTTCGATGGCGAAGGCCCGATCCCCGACGGCGTGATCGCGGATGCGGCGGAAGCGGCCGGGCTCGGTATGTGGAATACCTATTTTGCGCTGTACGGCACGCCGGAGATGATCGCCCTTAACGAGGAAATCGTACGCCAGGCCTTCGAAGCGATCGGCGGCGAGGTGCTGACCGAAGCCGAAATGGGCGACAATCCCTATTTCCACCACCATGCGACACTGATGCGGGGCGGACTCAGCCTCGAGGAAATCGGCATCGTCCGCTGGCGGGGCGCAGGCGGCGGGCTCGCATGGTTTGCGCCGGTCGCCCCCGCCCGCGGATCGGAATCGATCGAACAGGTCGAATTGGCAAAGCAGATACTCGGCCGCTACAATATGGATTACACCAGCGCCTTCGCCATCGGTTCTCGCGAACTGCACCATATCGTCGCGCTGCTCTATGACCGGTCGGACCCCGATCAGCACCGGCGGGCGGAACGCTGCTATGAGGAACTGGTCACCGGCTTCGGTACGCGCGGCTGGGCATCCTACCGCACCGGTGTCCAATCGATGGATCTCGTGGCCAGCCAATATGGCGATGTGAACCGCGCCTTCAACGCGCAGCTCAAGCGCGCAATCGACCCCAACGGCATCATCGCACCGGGAAAATCGGGCATCGCATAGCGGGCCGACCGAAACGATGCTCAAAATGGACGCCACCGCCGTCGAGAGACGTCAGCTGATCCAGCGAATGATGGATGCCGAAGACGCGCGGCGATGATGCTATAAGACGATAACGAGGCGACTGGAGAGGAACGATTGCCATGCGGTATACCGACAAGACGGTCCTGATCACCGGCGCGGCGACGGGCATCGGCAGGGCGACAGCGAGCGCATTCGCCCGCGAGGGCGCCGCCGTGATGATCGGCGATCTCGATGAAGGCGCGGCGCAAACCGTGACGGCCATCGAAGAGATGGGCGGCCGCGCGGCGTGGCGGCATTGCGACGTTTCGGACCTTTCAGAGACCGAAGCTCTGATCGCAGACTGCGCGACGCGGTTCGGCGGGCTCCACGCGGCCTTCAACAATGCCGGTATCCTGACGCCCTTCGCGCCGCTGCATGACACCGACCCGGCGGATTATACGCATGTCATGGCCGTAAACGCCGGCGGCGTGTTCAATGCCATGCGCGCCGAGATCAGCTGGATGATCGAGCATGGCGGCGGCGCCATCGTCAACACGGCAAGCGTCGGCGGCGTTATCGCCAATCCCGGCATGGCCCCCTATATCGCCGCCAAGCACGCGGTCGTCGGCCTTACCCGCACAGCCGCGCTGGACTACGCCCGGCTCGGCATCCGAACCAACGCCATCTGTCCTGGCCTTGTTCGGACAGCAATGACTGCCGACTGGTTCGAGGATGCAACCTTCATCGATAGTTTTTACGAAAGTTCGCCGATCGGGCGTGCCGCGGAGCCGGCGGAAATAGCCGGCATGGTGTTGCACCTGTGTTCGGACGAAGCGAGTTTCACCAATGGCGCCGTTATCACGATGGATGGCGGACAGACCGCAATCTAGAAGGGAGAGAGACATGGTGTTCCGATTACTTGCCGCGCTGCTCTTGACGCTCGCACCGCTGCCCGTCCTGGCGCAGAATGCCGGCCAACAGCCGCTGACTGTAGAGGTGTTGCGCACCAGCGAGGGTTCGCTCAACGCCAATATCGCGTTGATCATGGGCCGGGAAAAAGCGGTGCTCGTCGACGCGCCTTTCACCATGGCCGATGCACACCGCGTGGTTGGAATGGTGCTCGACAGCGGCCGCGAACTCGAAACCGTCTTCATCACGCACGATCATCCAGATCATTTCTTTGCGATGGAGGTGCTCACCGAGGCCTTCCCCGGTGTGCGCATTGTCGCTCATCCTACGGTCGTCGCGGATATCTGGCGCTCGCTGCCGCTCAAGGTCCTTCGCTGGAGTCCAATGCTCGGTCCCAATGGGCCCCGAATGCCGAGCGCCCCGACCGCCCTCGATGGAAACACGATCATGCTCGAAGGCCATGAACTCCGGATATTGGGGCCGATGCAAGGCGATCACGTCCATGCCACTGCCCTCTATGCGCCCGATATCGACGCGCTATTCGCGGGCGACCTGCTTTATAACGGCATGTATATGTGGTTTGGCGAACATGGCCGCGAGGAGATCGCCGCTTGGGGCGAAGCAGTGGCAGATCTGACAGCCCTCGACGCGGAAATCGTCGTCGCCGGCCATAGCCGTCCCGATCTCCCCAACGATGCGTCCAGCCTGATCTTCAGCCGCGACTATATCGCCTTCTGGCTCGGTGCGATGGAGCAGGCCGAAAACAGCACCGAGCTGCGTGCGATGGTTGAGCAGCGTTTTCCCGACGCCATAGACGCACTCGGCGATTTCATCTTGGGAAACAGTTCGCGGATCAGCATGGGCGAGGAGCCACGCTGGGAGGAATAAGGTTAGGGCGCCCCGTATTTTCGGTAGTCAGTCGGTGATTGCCCGCACCCTTCTCTAAAACGCCGCGCAAAATGGCTGGGATCGGAGAATCCACTGGACCAGGCAATATCCGCCATACGGTATGCCGCGTAGCGTTTGTCCTTCAGCATCATCGCGGCGTGCGAAAGCCTTATTGCCATGAGTTCCGCGCCGTAAGTCGTGTGATTGGATGCAAACACGCCATGGAGGTGTCGTTTGGAAATACCCGCCAGCCGCGCCGCCTTGGCCGGTGAAAGTTCGGTGTCATCGAAACGGTCGCGCAGGATATTCATCAGGCGGCTGAAGAGTTCCTCCTGATGGCGGCTCGCCGGTTGGCCGCCGTTGCCAGCCATCAAGGCAAGCGTCGCGCCGATCTGATCGCCAATGACATTGCGAGAAAGCGGCGCATCGACCAGCCCGCGTGACGAAACAGCCTGCAACAACGAAGCCAGCGTGGCGCCCCAGGACTGGGTCCCGTCGAATGGCGAAGCCACAATCGCCTTGGGATGCGCGATCCACCTGCGCAGCCACCGGTCTTCGATATGCGTGCTGAGGCACTGGCTGCCTTCGTCGAACCGCAACTCGAATGCCTCGCTATTGTCCAGCAGGACGAAATTGCCTTCGGGCACCTTCAGCTCTCGTCCGCAATGTTGAAAATATGCCGGCTTTTCGAGAACGAATACGAGTTCATACGTTGCTTGGCTGGAACGCCGCGCCATGGAGTGAGAGCGCACGACACGCTGAGGCGTCGAATAAAACTGGTTGAGACTGATCTGCCCGAGCCCGAAATGCCGCATTTTGGCGCCGAACTGGTCGGCATCCAGGCTGACGATGTCCATCTCCATGACCGAAGCGGAAAGGAAATTTTTCCAGCTTTCCAAAGCTTTACCGCAGATACGGCCTTGAATCGAATGCTCGTAGTCGATCGTTGGATCGAGTAGCATGGACAAGATCCCCTCCTCGCACCCGCTTGATTTGGCGGAATGTCTTAAGAACACTTGCTAGCACAAGCGCCACGTGCCGCCAAAGATCGGTACAATGTTTCAAATTCTACATTTCGCTTGGTGAAATACGGCTGACTTCCATGTGCATCCAGACCCCGCTGCATTTGACCATAACCGGACTAAGGACGCGAGTATTTTGGCGGGTTGTTTCAACCTAGCTATCCGGCGCTCGATGTCACCACGTTCATTCTGGCAGGAGAACACCCGCCGCGACGGATCATCCAAATAGCCAGAACAATTCTATTGTTATGCCAGTTGCATTTTTTGTTATACCAGATTAGGCAATAGCCTCGCCATGCCGGAGGAAGGGATGCGAGCAAACAGATTTGCGCGTCTGAGAACGCGCTATGCGTCGTACAAATTTCCCGTCCCGGGCTCGCCCAACCGGGGAGCCTACCTGCGGTGACGATGGTCAACGCCTATGACGGCAACGCGGCGGATATCCTGGAACCTCGCGAACGCGCGATGGTGGAAGAACGCGCGCGCCTGCTCGGACCCGCCTATCGGCTGTTCTACAAGCGGCCTGTCCATTTCGTGCGCGGCGAAGGCGTGTGGCTCTTCGATACCGACGGCAACCGCTATCTCGATGCCTATAACAATGTCGCCTCGGTCGGCCATTGCCACCCGCACGTCGTCGACGCGATCTGCACCCAATCGCAAACGCTGAACACGCATACGCGCTATCTCGGCCAACCGATCCTCGATTACGCGGCACGCATTCTGAAGACCTTTCCGCCCGAACTGAGCCATGTCATGTTTACTTGCACGGGCAGCGAAGCGAACGATCTGGCACTGCGCATCGCCCGCGCCTTCACCGGCAAGCAAGGCGTGATCGTTACCGAAAACGCCTATCACGGCGTAACCGAATCCATCGCTGCCGCGTCGCCCTCGCTCGGTCCGGACATAGCCGGCCGGAAGCGCATCAAGACCGTGCCTCTACCGGGCGAAGGGCAAAAAGCGGGCGCGCAATTCGCCGACGATGTGCGGAAGGCCGCGGCGGGATTCGAAGAGGAAGGCGTCGGTCTCGCCGCCCTGCTTGTCGACCCGATATTCTCCAGCGACGGCCTGAGACCGGATCCCGCTGGCTTTCTTCGGCCTGCCATCGACGAAGTCCATGAAGCCGGCGGCGTATTCATCGCCGACGAAGTGCAATCCGGCTTCGGGCGGACGGGTAGCCATTTCTGGGGGTTCGAACGGCACGGTATCGTTCCCGATCTCGTTACCATGGGCAAACCGATGGGCAACGGCCATCCGGTCGCGGCCGTTGTCGCCGCGCCCGCGGTGGTCGCGCCCTTCGGCAAGAGTGTCCGCTATTTCAATACGTTCGGAGGGAACGCCGTTTCCTGCGCGGCGGCAAATGCGGTGCTGGACGTCATCGAGCGGGAACAGCTGACGGCCAATGCGGTCGCGGTGGGTGCCTATCTCGCCCAAAGGCTCCACCGGGCCCTGACCGGACACCCGGCGATCGGTGCCATCCGGACGGTCGGCCTGTTCGCCGCCATCGACATTGTGGAAGCCGAAACCGGCAAAAAGCCGGCCCCCCAAGGCGCGGACCGGATCGTCAATGCGATGTGCGACAAGCGCATATTGATCAGCGCGACCGGGCGCGAAGGCCATACGCTCAAAATCCGGCCGCCATTGATTTTCGAAACCGGTCATGTCGACATTCTTGTCGAAGCCCTGTGCGACATAATCGGCACCCCAACCCATGACATCAGAGCAGGCGAGAACCCGACCGATGAAGTTTGAAGAATATAGTAGCTATGATGCGATGGGGCTCGCCGATCTCGTCGCGAGCGGCGAGACAACGCCCGGCGAGCTGCTCGACGCGGCACTCGCGCGGACGGCGGACGTCAATCCGGTGATCAATGCGATTACCGTCGACCTAGAAGAGCAAGCGCGTGCGGCGATAGATGCCGGCCTGCCCGATGGGCCGCTGCGCGGCGTTCCCTTTCCGATCAAGGATTTGACCGTGCAGATGGAGGGTACCGTTACTTCGGCCGGGTCACGCCTCTTCGAAAACAAGGTTGCCGATCAGGACAGCGCCATCGTCACGTCCTATCGCGCGGCCGGGCTGTCACTGTTCGCCAAGACCAATGCGCCCGAACTCGGGCTCGCCGCGGTCACCGAACCAGTGCTGCATGGCCCGACACGCAACCCCTGGAATCTCGACCGCACACCGGGCGGATCTTCGGGCGGGGCGAGCGCAGCCGTCGCCTCCGGAATCGTGCCTGCCGCCCATGCCAGCGACGGGGGAGGATCGATCCGGATCCCGGCATCCTGTTGCGGCCTATTCGGCATGAAGCCGACACGGGGCCGCGTGTCGCTCGCGCCCTCGACCGAGGGTTGGGGAGGCCTGGCGGTCCAGCACGCACTGACCCGAACCGTGCGCGACAGCGCGATGTTGCTCGATATCGCCAGCGGCCCGCGGCCCGGCGATCACTATTGGCTCGCCAAGAGCCCATCGCCCTTTGTCGACGAAGTCGGACGGCAACCGGGGCCGCTGCGTATCGGATTCACGACCGATGCGTTGATCCATGGCGCGCTCGACCCGGTCTGCAAGGACGCCGTGCTCGATGCGGCGCGGCTGTGCGAGGAGCTAGGCCATAATGTCGAGGAAGCGCGGCCTCCGGTCGATTTCGTGGAGATGGCGATCGCTGCCAATGTCCTCGTGACCACTTCCGTCGTGGATATGCTCGAAAGCGAAGCTGCGACACGGGGGACGCCTATCGAGAAAGGCGAGCTCGAGCACCTGACCTGGATGATCTACCAGGACGGACAGGAAACCAAGGCGCACGAATATCTCGCTGCCCAGGCAAAGGTTATCCAGATTTCGCGCAAGGTGGCGGCTTTTTTCGAAGATTATGACGTGCTGCTGTTGGCAACCGTCGCGCAGCCGCCCGTGGCGGTCGGCTATCTCGACACGAACGCCGAAGATCTCAGTACCTATGCCGAGCGTCTCTTCTCGTGGATTCCCAACACCCAGCCATTCAACGTCACCGGCCAACCGGCGATGAACATGCCGCTGACATGGAGCGAGGAAGGCCTCCCGATCGGCGTCCAGTTCGCTGGCCGCTTTGGCGATGAGGCGACGCTGTTCCGGCTCGCGGGCCAAATTGAGAGCGCCCGGCCATGGGCGCAGCGTTTTCCGGCCAAGCCGTTTCGACCTTGACCAAGGGCCGGGCACGCGATCGGACGAGAAGTGGCGGATATGCGCCAAACAGGTGTCTTTCGAACAAGGCCGCACGCAAGACCGAAAGGAATAGCAATGGAAATTGGCAACTGGAGTTCCATGGCGGGGATGGACGACGTCTATCGGCAAGTGCGCGGACGCGGCCTCGAGACGAATATCGCCGAGCTTGAGACCTTCGGTTTCACGGTCATTCCTCGCGAAAAAACAGGTGCGCCGGCCGGTTTCGCCGAGCAGTTGCTCGACAAGCTGCAAGCGATCATCGCGGACGAAGATGCACTGACCGTCGAGCTCAACAAGCATGAAGACACCAAGCCGGCAGCGGGCCGGCAGCTGTTTCATCTTCTCGCCCGCGACCAGCTGTTCATTGATGCGATGATGAACCCGGTGGTGCGGCTGATGGCGAGTTATACGATGGGGCTGAGCTATCGCCTGGCCGGTCTCGTCGCTTTTCTCAAAGACGGGCCAGCACGGCCAACGGCCATGCACAGCGATAGCGTCGGCGTCCCTCCGCCGCTGCCTGCCTATAGCACGGTCTGCAATGTCAGCTGGATCCTCACCGACTATACGGTCGAGAACGGCACCCTCGGCTTCGTTCCGGGCAGTCACCGCTATCGCCGCCATCCCACCCAAGCCGAGCAACCGCAGTTCGCTGGCGGCGCGCTACCTGACGACACGGTCGCGCCGCTGATCGCGCCGCCCGGCTCGCTTGCCGTCTTCACCGGCAACACCTGGCACTGCACCTTCCCCAAGAAGAATGACGTGCTGCGCGCCCATATTGCGACGAGCTTCGCGCGCAATTTCGTCTATCCGCCGGAATCGTTCGACGATCTCCCCGATGAGATTGTCGCGGGGCAGGGTCCGGATTTCGCGCGGATCATCGGCCGCCAGGACTGGCAGGGCTATCGGTCCGAAGGCCCCAAGCTCGAGAATATGGCGCTCGTCCACGGCACCTATCAAAGCCAATATGGCTAGGAACGGGTGGCAGGACGACTGGAGCTGGATAGACGCGGGCCTTACCAGTCGGGCGATGCCTGGATCCGCGCCTTTCGCAGCCGTCGCCTCTCGAGCCGTCGGCGAATGATGCCATGCCGGCGATCGTCGAGCGGGAACCAGAGCAGGAGCACCGCGGCGATTACATAAAAAGGCAGCGGCGCGAGACAATAGACATAGCGTAATGCGTCGAGCGCTTCTGGGCTGTTGTCCTGTGACGCGCTGAACCCCAGCCAGTCGAGCATCGGCAAGGCCGTGCCAACAGCGAGGGCGGGCGCGATCTGCTGCGCGAAAGCCCAGATGCCGAAATAAATTCCGCCGCGCTGTTCGCCGGTCTTGAGCGCATCATAGTCGATGACATCGCCCATGATACCCACCGGCAGCGTCAGAAAGGCCGAACTGGCGCCGCCCAACACGCCCATCAGCCCGACAAACAGCCAGCCATCCCCGGGCCTCAGCTGAAACGCTACGCAGCTGGAACAGATAATCGCGATGAACAGCGAATAGGCGACCGCCTTGTGTTTGCCGATCCGGCGGCTGATTTTTACCCAGACCGGCACGAAGAGAAGCACGGCAATGAACGACACCAGCAACACCGGCCCGATCAGCTCTGGCTGGCCGAGATAGTAGGACACGTAGAAAATCAGGGTGGCGCTGGCGATGCTCGATCCGATGCTAAGCACGACGAAGCCTATGCACAGATAGCGGAAGGCGAAGTTACCGAAGATGTCCTTGACGGTCGGCCACCAAGGTTTCTCGGCGGGCGCCTTGGGCATGGATGGCGGTTCGGGAACCCAGCGTATCGCCGCCCATATGGCGGGCGGCGTCATCAGGATCGCGGCCCATCCCATGATCGACATTGTGTAGCGATCGAGGCCATGGCCGTAGAGCGCGGTAATCGCGGGAATGCTGACTGCGAGCAGGATGCCGATAATGTTGAATGTTTCGCGGAAACCGGCGAGCTTCGATCGTCCATGATAGGTATCGACGACCTCCGCGCCCCAGGCGGAATAAGCCAACCCCAGCATCGAGGCACCGAAATAGATCACCATCGAGGCGACCATCAGATAGAGCCCATTTGCCCAGTCCGGCGGCATGAAGATGAGCGCCGTTCCCAGCATCATGATCGGCGCGCCGATCACCATCCAGGGCCGCCGCCGCCCCCATCGCGATCGGGTCGTGTCCGACAGGCGGCCCAGCGCGGGGTCGATGAGCATGTCGAAGGCGCGCGAAACAAAAAGAAAGCCGCCGACGACCGACAGGCTCAACCCGAATTGTTCTGCGTAGAACGCCGGCACCATGAGCGGCACCGGGATGTAAAGAAACGCCATCGGAAGCGCCGGCAGGCCGTACATAGCCATGCGCCAGAGCGCCATGTCCTCGCCATGCCCGGATTGGCGCCGGGCTTCCTTTACGTCGCTCATTGCACGCTTCCTTCGCAAGCGGAGACAAGCAGATCCTGTGCCTGATTGCGAGATAACCGTGCCAGCTCTTGCAAGCCGGTCCGCGCTGACGCGTTGTTGCGGAGGATATAGTCGCGGTTTTCGGGATTTTCTCGCGCACGCCATTCGGTGATCAATACGGTCATCGCCTGGCGGGCGGCCATGAAATAGGGAAGCAGCTCAAGCTCCTTTTCGCACAGCGGCAGATATTGGTGATAGCCCCCGACGCAGGCTGCGACGCCGGCGAGCGGATTGTCCCCGGGTTCCAGATGATAGCAGCAGGCGATGGCGAGATCCCCGATCAACGGGCCGTGGATCATGTCGCCGAAATCCAGAATCCCGCTCACCCGTCGCGGCGCGTCGGCGCTGACCAGAATGTTATGGGGATTGAGGTCATTATGGAGAATCTGCGAACGCAGCAGAGGTCCCGTCTCGACGACATGTTCCTCGAATGCAGAAATCGCGCCGGCCGCGGGGCTAGCGATATCGTCGCCTTCGATATGTTTGAGCAGCGGCCGCAGTCGCGTAACATTGGCGAAATCCCACAAAAGGCCGGTCGCGGGCCGCGTTACCTCAAGTCCGCTCAGGCCCGAATCCAGCCGCGCAGTGACATTTCCGATCTCGCGCATCAGTTCAGGCGATGGGGTGACGGTGTGCAGAAGTTCGCCCGACAGATAGGTCAACAACCGCACGGCGCGCGGCTCCCCGTCTTTACTTTCGATCAGGCCAAATAGCCGACCGTCAGGCCTCGATACGGGTTGGGGGACGACGAGACCGGCGCCGTCACGCGCCAGATGGGCAAGCGCCGCCACCTGAAATTCGGTATCGATGAGATCTTCCGCCGGATGGGATATCTTGAGGACATAGGAGACGCCGCCGGCGGCATCGATGCGGAAATTCTCGTCGCGCTCGCCGCCCAGCGGACGCGCCACCCCTTCCACGTCGAACATGTCGCGGGCAATTTCAGCCGCTTCGTCCGACGAAACTCGTCCCGTTCCCTGCCCCAATAACGAACCCATAAGCGTTTTTACTTCGTCATTGGCACCCGCGATGCTCATCGGGCGCGCTTGGCATTGTAGGGCAGACGAAAGGCGAGCCGGCGACTAGAAATTGTAGACCAGTCGCGCGCGGAAGGTGCGGGGAGCGTTATAGAAGCTCATATAGCTTCCACCGCTGTCGCGCGTCGCGACAGCCGGATGGCTGACGTCTGTCAGGTTGCGGCCTTCCAGCGAAAGCTCCCAGCGGCCTTCGTCGCCCGCCACGGATATCCGCGCGTCGAGCGTACCGTGACTGGGAATGTGATACAGCGCGTAACTGATATCGCTGCCACCGGCGGTATAGGAGGAATCGGGATTGGGCGAAGCCTGCCAGGCATAGTTGACCTGAAGCGCACCCCTGAGCGCGGCCGACAGCGGAAATTCGTACCGTGCCAGGGCGAACATGCTCCAGCGCGGAGCGCTCACCGGCAGACCTTCGAGCGCATATGGTTGGCCGGTCAGCGTTACCGAAGTGGCGTTTGAATCGGTTATCGACCCTTCAAGATAGGCGACATTGGCCATTAGCGTCAGGCCATCGACCTCCGGCGGAGTCCATGCCAGTTCAAGCTCGGCCCCGTACAGTTCGACATCGCCCAGATTGCCGAGCCGGACCGCCGTCAGATTGTTGGCGGGGTTGACCTGATTGAGATAGCCCTGCCGATCCTGATAGTCGTAATAGAAAGCGGCACCGTTGACGCGGAGGCCACCCGGCCATTCGGTTTTGAAACCAAGTTCATAGGCCCAGATTGTTTCTTCCAGATAGGGAAGAAGCACGGACGTATCGGTCGCCACGCCCCCGAAAAAGCCGCCCGATTTATACCCGCGCGTCGCGGTCGCATAGAGCAGCACATCATCGGAAGGATGGAAGTCCAGACCGATATGGCCAGTCCAGTGCGTCTGGAGATTGATCTCGTCGCTATAGCCTTCGAACAGGTTGAAGTTGAGCGCCGGGACGAAAAGCGTCGCATTGTATATCCGCCGGCTCTCGTCCGTGTAACGGAGCGAACCATGGAGACGGACCCGATCCGAAAAATCGTAGCCGAGATTGGCATAGACCGCCCAGGCCTCGGTCTTCTGGTTATAACTGCGGGTAAGCGAATTGACCGGCGGCGGCGCGGCGATGACGTTGTCGGTCAGCGCGAAATCGCGGCTGTCGTCGATACGATCGTAATTATAGACCCCGCCGATCAGCCAGTCGAAATTCGAGTCCGTGGTCGAGGTGAGCCTGAGCTCCTGTGACCAGACCGAGAAATGGACGTCGCTGTCTTCATGGCCCAGCGCCAACTGCGACCCGTCATAGTCGAACACTTGCCGATAGTCATAGGTCAGCCGATTGGTGATCGAGGTCAGCGTGGCGAAACCGAGTTCGAAATCGGCCTGGAAGTTGTAGTTCATCCAGTCATTGTCGAGCTGGTTGATCGGATTGGAGAGCACGACGCGCGCATTGTCCGACTGATCCCTCGCCGAAAAACCCAGAGGCTGGCCCATGGCCAGCAAGTTGCGGTCGGCCCAGGTACCGCATAGCGCCTCGTTCTGCCGGCCGGCGATCACCGGCGCGCAAAAGGCGAAAGGAACGGCAAGATCCTCGCTCGCGGTAGCGCGACCGAGTAGCGTTTCGGAATTGTCGCTACCCGTTTCGATCTTGACGCGCAGCCGCACGAAATCGCTCGGTTCGAACAGAATCTGCCCGCGCAGGGAAAAGATATCCCGGTCGCCGTGATTGTCGTCTCCGGGCGTTGCAAGGCTGTCCTGCCAACCGCCATCCTGGTCCGTTCTTGCTGAAATCCGTATGGCCAGGCTGTCGGACAGAGGAACGTTGAGCGCCCCCTGCGCTTGAATGCGGCCCCAGCTCCCATAGCTCGCATCGATATAACCGCCGAACTCGCTGGTATCGGGCTGCCTCGAAATCAGGCGGACCGCGCCGCCCGTCGTATTGCGCCCGTAGAGCCCGCCTTGCGGACCTTTCAGGATTTCGACGCGATCGACGTCGTAGAGCGCAAGACCGGAAAGCGCGTTCGAGGGAAGATAGAATTCATCGTAGAAGATCGCTGCGGTCGGCGTGTTGTTGGGATTGAAATCGGCGAGCGCCACGCCGCGGATCACCCAGGTCGGCTGACCGGCCCCGCGATCGTCGTACAATGTCGCATTGGGAACGACGCGGATCAGGTCCTGAAGCTGGTCGGCGCCGACTTCGCGCAAATCGTCCTGCGAGAAGGCCGTTATCGCGATCGGCACGTCCTGCAGATTCGCCTCGCGCCGGGTGGCGGTGACGACGATCGGCGTCGATCCCGCCGCCTCGGTCGTACCCCCTGTTTGCGCCACGAGCGGCGAGCCCGTGCCCAGAATTAGCGCCGCCGAAGTACCGAGCAGCAGCCATTTGCGCGTTTGCCGAATACGGTCGCGGCGCCCCGAGCCTTTGTCATTCCCCAAAATCATTACCGACCCCCTCTTGTGTTATGTCAGTATATGAAACTGTGATATCAGATGAATCGGGACCGAGTAAAGGAAAAAATCTTGGGGCCGAAACATCGCGCATTTCAGGGCCTATCTGGCCATATGCTAGCGGGCAGGCTTGCCTGTCGGGAAGGCGTTTGGCATAACAGATAAATGGCGGTTGCCCGACTCTATCCCGATCTCGATATCGATGCGTCCCCCGGAGAGGCGCAGCTTCATAAGCGGGCCTATGACCGATTATGCGAAGCATTAATGCGCGGCGAATTCTCGCCCGGGCAGAAATTGACCTTCCGCTCGCTCGCCGAGGCTTTGGGAGTCAGTGTGACACCGGTCCGGGAAGCCGTGTCGACATTGGCCGCACTGGGCGCCCTTCGGGTCCATCCCAAACGGCATATCGAGGTGTCGAAACTCTCCGCCGAAGCTTATGTCGAGATGCTCGAATTGCGCCGCTTGCTGGAAGGCCATGCCGCCGCCAGAGCCGCCGAAAGAATTACCGACAGCGAAGTCGAACAGATCGTCGAGATCAACGACGGCCTGATGCAATATGCCCTGGCCGGTAATCTGCGCAAAGCCATGCGCGATAACCAGCGCTTCCATTTCGCAGTCTACAGGGCATCGCGATCGGCCTATCTCGTCGAGAATATCGAGCGGCTCTGGCTGCTCATCGGCCCCTCGCTGAATCTTCACCTTGCCGAGGAATATGCCCAGGGCAAGGAAGTGCTCCAGTCCGGCTTCGAGAACCATATCAAGTTGATAGACGCCCTTCAGGAGCGGGATCCGTCCGCGGCCCTGAGCGCCATCATCGGCGACATGGGCGTTTCTTGCAGCCATATGCTGGCCGGCCTGCTCCGTGATTCGAGCCTGTCAGTCAGTGTGCTGAAGGAACTCAACAGCCTGAGCGAGACCCCGGCTTAAGCGCGCGGGTTTCGACATCACCCTCAAAGCGTCCGGCCCACGATTTCCTTCATGATCTCGTTGGCGCCGCCGTAGATCCGCGCGACGCGGCTATCGAGCCACATGTGCGAGATGGGATATTCGAGCATATAGCCATAACCGCCGAAGAACTGCAGGCACTCATCGACGATTTTGCCCTGGAGGTCGGTCGTCCACCATTTCAGCATCGCGGCTTCGTCTTCGCCAAGCCGGCCGTCGACGAATTTGAGGATGCAGCGCTCAAGGAAAATACGCGCAACGCGCGCTTCGGTCTCGGCCTCGGCGAGTTTGAACCGCGAATTCTGAAAATCGATGATGCGCTTTCCGAAGGCCGTGCGCTCCTTGGTATAGGCAACGGCATGATCGATCGCGCGTTCCATCATCGCGACTGCGACGATCCCCGTCAGCAGCCGCTCCTCGGCGAGACGTTCGACCATCTGGCGAAAGCCCTGACCCTCGACTTCGCCCAACAGCCGGTTGGCCGGAACGCGGACGTCGTCGAAGAAAAGCTCGGCGATATCCGCGGGGCCTTGCCCCAGCTTCTTGAGCGGTGCGCCATGGCTGAAGCCGGGAAGGTCGGCGGTCTCGACGATGAACAGGCTAATGGCTTCCCCGGTCTTCGCGGCGGTGACGACGACACCGGCCGAGGCACCGTTGGAAATGAAGGTTTTCTGTCCACTAAGGACATAAGCGTCGCCATCGCGCTTTGCAGTCATCCGCATGCCGCGCAGATCGCTGCCGGCGCCCGGCTCGGTCATCGCGATGGCACCCACGGTTTCGCCCGAGATCATTTTCGGCAGAATTTCCGTCTTTTGCGCGTCGGTCCCGTAATGCGCGAGATACGGCGCGACGACATCGCTATGGAGCGACATGACAGGTGCGGTGGCGCCGGCACGCACCTGTTCCTCGATCAGGACGACGGCGAACAGGAAATCGCCTCCCGAGCCGCCATAGGTCTCGGCAATACGCGGGCAGAGCAGGCCGAGTTCGCCGGCGCGCCGCCAGATCTCGGGCGGCGCCATGCGCGCGCTCTCCCACGCTTCCTGATGCGGCGCGCATTCGCTTTCGAAGAAGCGCTTCGCCGTCGCGCGGATCAGCTCATGCTCATCGCCGTAAGGCAACATCGTGACAGGCGCGGCGGTCATAGCGAGCGTCCGATCAGATCTTTCATGATCTCGTTCGTGCCGCCGGCGATGCGGCCGAGCCGGGCATCGGCATAGCGCCGCGCAATCGGCGTTTCGCGGATATAGCCATAACCGCCAAAGAGCTGCAGGCACTCGTCGATGACCTCGCAGCATTTGTCGGTCGTCCACCATTTGGCCATCGCCCCGTCGCGCGCATCGAATTGCCCCTCGACGAATTGGTCGATCGAATGTTCAAGATAGGCCCGGGCAACCGTGGTCATCGTCTTGCACTCGGCAAGGGTGAAGCGGGTGTTCTGAAAGTCGATGAGACGCTGGCCGAACATTTCGCGCTCCTTGGCATGGACGATGGTCTCGTCGAGCGCCGATTCCATATTGGCGACGGCCGACATCGCCATGATCAGCCGTTCCTCCGGCAACCGCTCCATCAGCTGATAAAATCCCTGCCCCTCGACCCCGCCGAGCAGCGCGTCGGCAGGCAAGCGGACATCGTCGAAGAAAAGCTCGGACGTATCCTGGGCCTTGCAGCCGACCTTGCGGAGATTGCGTCCGAGCGCGAACCCGTCGGCATCCTTCGTCTCCAGAAGGAACAGGCTCATGCCCTTGGCCGCGCCCGCGGGGTCGGTCTTGGCGGCAACGACGATCAGGTCGGCGAGCTGCGCGTTGCTGATGAACGTCTTGCGGCCGTTGAGCAGATAGCCATTCCCGTCGCGCCGGGCATTGGTGGAAATGTTCTGCAGGTCGCTCCCGGCGCCCGGTTCGGTCATTGCGATCGCCGTGATCATTTCCCCGGACGCCAATTTGGGAAGATAACGCTGCCGCTGCTCCTCGGTGCCGTAGAGCTCGATATAGGGCGCAATGATGTCGCTATGGAGATAGAAAGCGAGCTCGCCAAAGCCCGCCCGCGTCTGCTCCTCGAGTACGATCAGGCAGTGAAACAGGTCTCCCCCGCCACCGCCATAGGCCACATCGACCTTGGTGCAGAGCATGCCCAGTTCGCCGGCCTTACGCCAAATATCGCGCGAAACCATGCATTGCTCCTGCCATGCCTCGCGATGGGGCATGCATTCGCGGTTTATGAAGCGGCGGACACTTTCCCGGAATATCTCGTGCTCGGGCGTGTAATGGCGCGATTCTATCATGGGGAAGGCCGATCTAACACGGGACGTCATTTCTCCTGGATTCAGCGGCTGACGGCGAACCGCTGCCTAAATCGGAGCCCGAGCTCCGGTCGGCGGATGCAGCCGGGCCCCGAATGGCAACGATCATCTTGTTCCGCCCCATCCCGTTTCCCGTTTCGGCAATGCCGTGTTCACCCTGCTCTCCCTTGATGGGGACACTGGTCAGTTGGAAACCCGCCAACGGCACGCGCGGTCGATCGCGCTATTTGGCCGATGCAGATGCGCCCTTCGTCCGGAACGGCTCTTCGCCGTCGCCATAATGGCGGGAGACGCTTTCATGAATCCCGGTGGGATCAATCGGCAGGCCGTGAACCTCCATCGCATGGCTGTGCGCCAGCTGGTGCAGGGCGAAGGCTGTCTGAAATGCCGAATGCCGGCCCTGGGCATCTTGCGCGGCATTGACGGCCTGCTTGACCATCCGGGTTGCAAATCCGGGCTGGCGCGCGATCTGCATCGCAAGATCCAGCGTTTCGGCCTCCAGCCGGTCAGCCGGGACAACCCGGTTGATCATGCCCAATTGCCGCGCCTCGTCCGCGCCAATGGGCTCGCCGGTCAGCAGCATTTCCTTGGCTTTGCGCGCGTTCATCTCCCAGGGATGGGCGAACCATTCCACACCCGCGATCCCCATCGCGACCGTCACTTCCTGGAATTGCGCATCGTCGGCCGCCACGATCAGGTCGCATGGCCAGCACAGAAGCAACCCGCCCGACACGCATTTTCCCTGGACAGCGGCAATCGTTATCTTGGGCAGATTGCGCCAGCGTTCGCAGAAGCCCGTATACAGTTCCTCTTCACGCGACATGCGCCCTTCGGCGCCCGGGCGCCGGTGCTGCTGGAATGGCGTGACGGGCCTGTAGCGGTCCTGATTGTCATGGTGATCGCGCTCCCGGATGTCGTGCCCGGCCGAGAAATGCTTCCCCGTCGCCGCCAGGATGATGACCTGAATATCGTCATCGGCAGCCGCGCGATCGAAGGCGTCATTCAGCTCGTAGAGAAACTGGGTGTCCTGGGCGTTCGCCGCCTGCGGCCGATCCATGATGATCCGGGCGATACCGGGTTCCGGGGTCTCGTAGCGAATATGTTCGGGCGTCATCGTATCTCGTCTCCGAATTCAGGCGGTCATTTCCGCCATTTCATTGTGCATAGCGTAAAAGGACTGCGGGACCTTCGACTTGTCGCCGCTGCCGCTAAGCTTGCCCGTTTCCGCTCCCAGCTTTTGGAGCCGGAGATATTCCTCCTGCGTCGTGTCGTCGATCGTCAGGCGCGCTAGGGGCAGTACGAAATCATAGTCGGCCACGGTCTTGAGGTCCGCGCTCTCGATTTCCCCATCTTCGAATACAACTTCACCGCCGACAATATGGCAATGCCAGGCGATCACGCCATTGCCGTTCTTATCGAGATGTTTCGGCACGCCTGTGAAAACCTCACAGATGCTGAGTTCCAGTTCCGGCCCCGCAAGAGCCGTGTATTTCTCCAGCAGTTCGCAAAGTTTTTCCAACCATGCGTCGCTTGCGAACTCGATGCGCTCTGCCATTGCGCTCTCCTCATCCATCCTGGGTTTCATACGCAGTCCCGGCCAGATCGGTTCTTTCAGATTGGGCTTTCGCTTCTATCAACCTGTCCCTTTCCCGGGCCCGATCTCTCCCTGTTCGCCATGGTTGCATACAATGTCAGGACACATGAGGCGCACCAACCCGCTAGTCTCTGCTCCGGCAAATCGCGCGTCGGGGCCGTATCCCGGCCCTTGCGCTATCCCCGAAACACGCGCTTCAACACTCGCGACTGGAAACGCCAACCGGCATCGGTCTTCGTAAACCGGTCGGCATATTCGCCAATAGTGGCCGGCAGGCCAGCTGGCCTTATCCCCGAAGCGTCCGGCTCCGCATCGCTATTATACACCGTGAGATAACAGGAGCCCTGGGCATGAGTTTCGTCGATGACGGTCACCAGCCGGTTGGTAATGACATG
Organism: Parasphingopyxis marina; assembly: GCF_014237875.1. Taxonomy (GTDB): domain Bacteria; phylum Pseudomonadota; class Alphaproteobacteria; order Sphingomonadales; family Sphingomonadaceae; genus Parasphingopyxis; species Parasphingopyxis marina. The sequence goes on along the minus strand of NZ_JACJVJ010000003.1, from coordinate 101,766 downwards.
TCGCATGGTGAGGCCCGTGGCAGCCAGTGCGCGGATCGACTCGCGGATCGAGGCATGACCGACAAAAGCTCGATGTTCGGGCACTTCCACGCTTCCGTTCTCGACGAACAACTCCACAAATCCTTCTATGTCTCCATTGTCCGCGGTCTGGGCATAGCGCGCCTGCAATCGTTCGCAGCTACGCTCGATCAAAAGCCTTTCCGCCGGGTGCATCGCCTGATCCCCCATCAATTCACCTGCCTGTCCCGTCCGGCCCAATAGGCAGCGCGCAATTCGCGCTTCAGAACCTTGCCCGAAGCATTGCGTGGCAAGGCATCGAGAAAATCTACCGATTTGGGGAGCTTGTAGCCGGCGATCCTCTCGCGCGCATAAGCGATGATGCCGGCAGGATCGGGCTTTGCGCCTAGCGTGAGAACGACGACCGCCTTCACGGCCTCGCCCCATTTCGGGTCTGGTATGCCGATCACCGAAACATCGGCGATATCCGGATGGCCGCGCAATGCGGCTTCGACTTCGGCAGGATAGACATTTTCGCCGCCCGACACGATCATGTCCTTCACCCGGTCCCGAATGAAGAGATATCCATCTTCCGAGAGACTACCGGCGTCGCCGCTGCGAAACCAGCCGTCATCGTCCATCACCCGCCCCGTCTCGGATTCCTGTTTCCAATATCCCCGCATGATCGCCGGCGTTCGCAAGCATATCTCGCCAATCTCGCCGGTCGGCAGCGGCGTGTCGCTATCGGGACCGACAATCTTCACGTCTACGCCAGGCAAGGGCTTGCCCGCCGACGCTAGGTTGGGATTTCCCGGCACATGGTCCTCCGGCGGAAGATAGGTCACCGCGCCGCAGGTTTCGGTAAGGCCGTACATCTGGACGAAACCGCAGTCGAATACCGCAAGCGCCTGTTCGAGCAGCGGCAACGGAATGGGCGCCGCGCCATAGAGGAATTGTTTCATCGATCCGAAGTCTTCGGGCCGCAAATCGGGGTGGTTCACGATCATGTCGATGGTGGCCGGGACCAGCGCCGTCTTGGTCACCTTGAACCGGCGAATGGCGTCGATGACGTCGGCATTCACAAATTCCGGAAGGACGACGTTCGTCGCGCCGACATAGACGCCAACCACGCCCCAGCCGGTTCCGCTGATATGGAAGGCCGGCAGCGCGACCATGCTCATGTCGTCCGCGGTCCACATATTCCAATCCATATCAGCCCCGAAGGACGACGGCTCGGAGGCCGCCATCTCGTTGAAGGCATAAAAGGCTTGATGGCTCAGCTGCACGCCCTTGGGCAGGCCAGTCGTTCCGCTCGTGTAGAGCTGGACGGCCACATCGCCCGGATCAATCGCGCTCGGGCGGTCTTCTGCGCTTTGCCCGTCGCGCCACGTTTCATATTGTATCCAGCCGTTTGCACCCTCTCCGGTCGCGATGATCAAGCGTATGCCCGTCAGCTGATCGGCGATATCGTGGACAGACGGCGCGCAGAAATCGTCGGTAAACAGGATTTCGGCCTCGGCATCGGCGATGATATGCACGATCTCGGGCTTGGCGAGCCGCCAGTTGACGGGCACCATTACCGCCCCCAGCCGGAACGCGCCGAATAGCAGCTCGAAATAGAAATCCGAATTCTTGCCAAGATAGGCAATCCGCGAGCGCGGACCCAGACCCTGGGCGGCAAGACCGTTCGCCACCCGGGCCGTATGTCTATCGAAATCGGCATAGCTGGTATGCCTGTCCCCAAAGATGAAGGCCGTGGCATCGCCGCGTGACTGCCCGTGAAACCGGGGCGCATCGCCGAGCGTGCGGATCTCAGGATGATAGGTAGCGGCAGCGGTCTTGCCTGCGGGCGGGGTGGCCGTTGCCGTAATCATGTTCGGATCTTCCATGCCCCGTCTCAGCCCCGCTTGTCGGAGGAATTGTCGATCAGATGATCGCCATAAAGCGCACGCAGCGCTTTTTTGTCGACCTTTCCGGTGGCCGTCAGCGGCAACCCATTGACGAAGAGTATCGCATCGGGCAGCTGCCAGCGCGGCAAGGTCGTCGCCATCACATCGGTGATCGCCTCGGCGTCCGGCGAGGCGCCAGACGCCGGTACGACGATCAGCAACGGGCGTTCCTGCCATTTGGGATGACGGGCGGAAATCGCCGCCACCTGCGCCACCCCCGGCGCAAGCGCGGCGGCACTTTCCAGCTCGGTGGAACTGATCCATTCGCCGCCGGACTTGATCAGATCCTTGAAGCGATCGGTGATGGCGATCGAACCGTGGCGATCGATCGTGCCGATATCGCCGGTCGGAAACCAGCCATTCTTGTCGAGAACATTTTCCCCTTCGTCCCCGAAATACCCCGCGGCGATGCTGGGCCCCCTGACCCAGATATCGCCCACCGCCGCGCCGTCGGCGGCCACCGGCTCGCCTCGGGTGTCCACGATCCGCAGCTCGACTGGATAGAGCATCCGTCCGGCGCGCCCATATTTCGCCGCTTCGCCCTCCTTCGTCGGAAGCGCTTCGATCTCCGGCGTCGTGCTCGTGAACGATCCGAGCGGACTGAGCTCCGTCATTCCCCAGCCTGTAATGACATCGACGCCATGGTCCTGCCTTAGGCTGGAGCTGATATGGGACGGCACTGCCGAACCGCCGATCAATGCACGGCGCAGCGGCGCAAGCCCCACCCCGTCCTTAGCAACATGATCGAGAATGCCGCTCCACACCGTCGGCACGCCCATGGCCAGCGTTGCCTCTTCGCTGCGGATCAGATCAACCAGCGTCGCGGAATCCGGAGCCGGGCCCGGCAATATCAGCTTCGCCCCCGAAATCGCCGCGACAAACGGGATTGCCCAGCCGAAAGCGTGAAACATCGGCACGACAAGCAGCACGCTCTCCATCGGCGTCAGGCCGAATGCGACCGCGGATTGCGCGGCCAGCGCATGGAGCACCGTCGACCGGTGGGATGTCATCACCCCTTTGGGATTGCCCGTCGTGCCCGAAGTATAGCACAGCATGCACGCCGACCGTTCGTCGAGCTCGGGCCAGCGAAAATCCTCGTCGGCAAGCAGGCTTTCATAGCTTGTCATTGGCACTTGAACGTTGGCCGGAAGCTCCGCGTCGTCGCCCAGCAACACATAATGCTCCACGCTCGTCAGCTGCGGCGCGATCCGCGCGACCAGCTCGGCAAGATCGGCATCGAAAAACAGCGCCCGGTTGCCGGCATGGTTGATGACATAGATTATCTGGTCGTCGCGGAACCGCGGATTCACCGTGTGCAGGACTGCGCCCATTCCGGGCACGCCATAGAATAGTTCGAAATGCCGGTGGGTGTTCCAGGCGAGGCTAGCGACCCGGTCCCCCGTTCCAATGCCGAGGCCCCGCAGCCCCTTGGCCAGCTGGCGCGAACGCCTTTCCGCTGTCCGATAGTCGTAGCGAAGAAGGTCCCCCGACGACCCGCGCGACACAATCTCGTGACGGGCGTTGATGGCAGCCGCATGACGCAGCATGGATGAAACCTGCAGGGGAATATCCTGCATCGCGCCGGGCATTGCCAGGCCCGGTTGGCTTCGACCTTCAGCGGATGGAGCCATTCTGCCGCGCTCTTTCAAGCGGCGACAGCTGAGGGCGTAGCGTAAGCGCGGCTTTCATGGTCATACCCCACCGACACGGCCTCGATGCATGCCCGCTTCCCCCGGGCCATATGCTTTTCGAGCGTGCTGACAGAGATCCCCAGCCGATCGGACATCTCCCGAAAGGACAGTTCCTGCATCGTGCGCAATTCGATAACCTGACGGCAGCGCGGCGGCAGGCTCGCAATAGCCGCGCGAAACACGCTCTCCTTCTCCCTCGAGATGATGTCCTCTTCGGCTGAAACCGCCGCGCAAGGATATTGGGTCAGTTCGTCAATCAGGGTATCCGCACGGTCCACCGGGTTGCTGCGCCGGGAGCGAATACGGTTCAGAGCAAGCCGCCATGCGGTTTTGAACAGCACCGCCCGCGGATTGTCATAGGCGAAGACGTCGCTCCTATAAAACCGGACGAACGCGTCATGGACGACGTCATCGGCATCGGCCGGTGATTTCAGCATGCGCAAAACATAGCTGCGAAGCTTGTCGCAATTCTCGCGATAGAGATCGGTGACCACCCGTTCTTTATCGCGCGCGCTTCCGCCTTTTGCCGCGATCAGCGCGCCTTTTGCCTCGGCCCTTCCGTTCGTCTCCGGCATAGCTCGCCCCTCTTGCATCCTCGTATTCGACTCATGAGTCGAATATTCATCTTGTGGTCGATTAATAATCCTCTTGGTCGAATTAAAGTCAAGGGCTACCAGTGGCCCGTCGAGATTCGGCTTGGCGTCAAAAGGGTTGGAAATGACGAAAAACGCACCGAAGCGCGCCTGGGGAACCGCGATTCAGAATCGCGACGAACAGTTCGAGATGAAGCGGCAAGTGGTCCTGCGGACGGCGGCGCGCACATACAGCAAGCGCGGGTTCCATGAGACCACGCTCGCCGAAATCGCCGAAGAGCTGAACATCTCCAAACCCACGCTATATTATTATTTCCGCAGCAAGGACGACATCCTGTTCGAGTGCCATCGCATCGCCATCGAAGCGATTACCGACGACGCGACCCCGCTGCCCGGACCAGACGAGGCAAACGGACGCGAGCGGCTGGAAGAGTTTCTGAAACGCTATGTCCGAATGGTTGTCGACGATTTCGGCACCTGTCTCGTGATGACCGGTGTCAGCGCGCTTGAACCCGAAAATCAGGGCACGGTGGTCGAGGGCCGACGCCGGATCAACGATGCCCTTGTCGATATTCTCGAGGACGGCCGCAAAGACGGAACGCTCCAGTGCGACAGCCCCAAGGTGACCGCGATGTTCATCTTCGGCGCGATGAACTGGCTCCCCCAATGGTATCACAGCGATGGTTCTCTCGGCGTCGAAGAGGTCACCGCGCAGCTTATCGGCTTCGTAATGGCCGGTATTGAGACGAGCGGAAGCCTATCTCCGGATAGCTAGCGGGACGAGCCAAACCGCCCCTTGCCAAATATTCGACTCACTGGTAGCAGCCCCGACCCATTGGTAAGGGGAGGCGCAAAAATGGTAACGGACGTCCTTGTAGCGGGTGTTGGCATGACGGCGTTCGTCAAACCCGGCACATCTCCATCCTATAACGAACTGGGCAGCGCGGCGGCACGCGCGGCACTGGCGGACGCATCGATCGACTATCGCGACATCGAGCAAGCCTATACCGGCTACGTCTATGGCGACTCGACGAGTGGGCAAGCGGCGCTTTACGAAGTTGGCCTGACCGGCATTCCCATCGTGAACGTAAACAATAATTGCGCGACCGGATCGACCGCGCTGTTCCTCGCCCGGCAGGCCATCGCTTCCGGATCCGCGGATTGCGTATTGGCGCTGGGCTTCGAACAGATGGCGCCAGGCGCGCTCCAGGAACTCTATCCCGATCGCCCCACCCCGCTCTCCCGCTTCACCGCGGTCGCGGATCAGGTGGAAGGCGCGCAGTCGGCACCCATGGCGATCAAGCTGTTCGGGGCCGCCGGGCTGGAATATCAGCAACGCTACGGTGCCGACAACGCGACGTTTGCCAAAGTCACCGAAAAAGCGCGGCGGCACGCCGAACATAATGACAGGGCGATCTTTCGCACCCCTCTCAGCGTCGAGGAAATACTGGCCTCGCCGCATATGCTGGGGCCCCTCACCCGGCTGCAATGCTGCCCCCCCACCTGCGGCGGTGCTGCCGCGATCCTCGTATCCAAGCGGTTCGCCGACAAGCACGGGCTCTCGCCCGGAGTCGCGATCCGGGCCCAAGCGATGACGACGGACACCGCAACGAGCTTCGACGGCGCGAGCCCGATCAAGGCGGTCGGCTATGATCTGACACGCAATGCGGCGGATCAGGTCTATGAACGATCGGGCGTCGGGCCGGACGATCTGGACGTTGTCGAGCTCCACGACTGCTTCACCGCAAACGAGATCCTTTCCTATGAAGGACTGAGGCTGACGCCGGAGGGAAGCGCCGCGAAGTTCGTCAGCGACAATGATAACAGCTATGGCGGAAAGGTCGTCACCAACCCGTCCGGCGGGTTGCTATCCAAGGGCCATCCGCTCGGCGCGACCGGCCTTGCCCAATGCGCCGAACTCACCTGGCAGCTGCGCGATCGGGCCGGCGTCCGTCAGGTCGAGGGCGCGCGGCTCGCCCTGCAGCACAATCTCGGCCTTGGCGGCGCATGCGTCGTCACCCTGTATGAGCGGGTTTGACGATGAGCGAAGCTGACAGGCTGGACAGCTATATCGGCCATCGTTTCGTGCCCGTTACGGCGATGGTCGAAGCGGGCAGGCTCCGTTTCTTTCACAAGGCGATCGGTGAAACCAATCCCGCGCTGACAAAGCCGGACGAACAGGGGCGCCTTCCGATCCCGCCGACCTATCTTTTCTGCCTCGAGATGCTCGACGCGGAAAACCCCTTCGCCTTCACCGAAGAGCTTGGCGTGCCGATCGAGACGATCCTGCATGCCGAGCAGAGCTTCACCTATCGCCATCCCGTCAAAAGCGGGGACAGGCTCGATTTCCTGGCGAGGCTCGAAAATGTCGCGCACAAAAAAGGCGGCGCGCTGACATTCCTGACCCAGCGGGTGGATGTGACCAATCAAAATGGCGTCGAGGTGGCGGAAATCGAACGCACGCTTGTCATACGGAACGGGGCCTGAGCATCGCCCCGCATAAGAGGAGCCGAGCGGCGCATGGTATCCGGGGTTTGGCAGAAGGATTTTCCGCCGATAACGCGCGCGACACTGGCGCTCTACGCAGGGGCATCCGGCGATCACAACGCTGCCCATATCGACAGCGATGCCGCAAAAGCCGCCGGCTTCAGCGATGTCTTCGGCCAGGGCATGCTCGGCATGGCCTATATGGGGCAGACGATCAGCGACACGGTGCCGCCTGAGCGGATCAGATGCTTCTCGGCCCGCTTCGTGGCCATCACGCAACTCGGCGCGCGGCTCAGCTGCACGGGCCGGCCAGTCCGCAAGTATGAAGAAGAGGGCGAGGAACGCATCGCGATCAACCTCGAAATGACCGATCAGTTTGGCGAAACCAAACTCACCGGACATGCGGTCGTGGCCGTCGGTGCGCGGAGCTAGCATGACCAGATTGAACGATCGCGTGGCACTGGTTTCCGGCTCCGGACGGGGCATTGGAAGGGCCGTCGCGCTCAAGCTCGCATCGGAAGGCGCTAAGCTGGTCGTCAACGATATCGACGCCCAACATGGCGATGCCGTCGCATCCGAACTCCGCGACCGCGGCGGCCAGGCCATGGCGGTGAACGGCAGCGTGACCGAGCCGGACTTTGCCGACCGGTTCATCGATACTGCGCTTGAAGGCTTTGGCGGCATCGACATCATCGTCAACAATGCCGGCTACACATGGGACGCAACGATCCAGAACACCCGGGACGAGCAGTTTCAGGAAATGCTGGATGTCCATCTCGGCGCACCCTTTCGGATCCTCCGCGCCGCGGCGGGTCCCATTCGGGAGGCTGCCCGGCGGGAGAAAGAAGAAGGCCGGCCGATCCATCGCAAGGTTGTCAATATTTCGTCGATCGCGGGTTTGTTCGGTAATGCCGGTCAGTCCGGCTATGCGTCCGCCAAGGCCGGGATTGGCGGGCTGACCCGTACCCTCGCCAAAGAATGGGGGCGCTACAATGTCAACGTCAACGCCGTCGCGTTCGGACTGATCGAAACCCGGTTGACCCAGGCCATCGCTGCCGAACAGGCGACGATCAACATGGAAGGCCGCGAAATCAAGGTCGGTATCCGATCGGAGATGCTCGACAGCTGGGCCCGCATGATCCCGTTGGGGCGGGCCGGAACGCCGGAAGAAGCCGCCGACGCTGTTTTCCTGCTTTGCGCTCCGGAATCCGACTATATAAGCGGCCAGATGCTGGTGTGTGCCGGAGGACTTCTCGTCTGATGGCGACGCTGCAAGAGACACCCGTAAGATGCGCGCCGGCATCGCTCGAAATCGACGGGGCCGTCGCATCGATCACACTCGACCGCGCCGAGACACTCAACACGATCGACATAGAAATGGCCCGCTGCCTGGCGGTATTGGGCAGCCAGGTCGAACGCAATGAGGACATAAAGGTCCTTGTTATCCGCGGCGCGGGTCGGGCTTTTTGTTCCGGCGGCGATATCGGCCTTTTCGCATCCAACCTCGATGCGCTTGCTGCGCCTATCCGTGAATTGCTCACCGAACTGCATCGGTTCCTGTGCTGTCTCAGGCGGATGCCGAAGCTCGTCATAACCAGCGTTCAGGGCGCCGCAGCCGGCGCGGGCTTTTCCCTCAGCTTCATGGGCGACATGTGCGTCGCTTCGCAAAGCGCCCGGTTCCGCCCATCCTATGCGCAGCTTGGCGTCTCGCCCGATGGCGGGGGAACGATCGGCCTTGTCGAAACGGTCGGTGCAAGGCGCGCGCTGCAGATATTTCTCGCCGAGGAAGAGCTTTCCGCCGATCAGGCTTTTGCTTTCGGCCTTGTCACGCATGTCGTGCCGGAAGCCGCAATCGCGGACCGCACCATGGCCCTTGCGCGCAAGCTTGCGGGAAACGGCAGCGAAGTCATCGCCGCCACCAAATCGCTGATTTATCAATCGACAAGGACATCGGTCAGCGAGCAGCTTGAGGCCGAACTGAACCGGCTCCTCATCTGCATGGATACCGAGAATTTCCGGGCCGGCGTCCGTAACTTTATCGGCAAGCGCCGCTGACCAGCGGATCATATAGGCCAAGGAGACAGGACACTGACGGATCAAGCTTCAGCCGATTTGTCGAACGCCGTGCCAGCGCATTTGCAGGCCTATCAGGCCACCGGAGCCTGGCGCGACCGTACGTTGCCGGAACTGGCCTATGACAGGGCGATGGCAACGCCGAATGCCGAGATATTTATCGGCAACGAACCGCGCGTAACATTCGGCGCGCTCTTCGAAGACGCCGAGGCGCTTGCTGTGTCGTTCGGCGATCTGGGGCTGCACGCCGGCGACCGGATCAGCTTCCAGATCCCCAACTGGCATGAGGCGGCGGCGATCAATCTCGCCGCGGCGATGGCCGGGCTGGTGGTCGTTCCCATCGTACCGATCTATCGGGATGCCGAAATGCGGCAGATGTTGGCCGATTCCGGTTGCCGGTTATTGTTTCTTGCCGAGCAGTTCCGCGGCTTCGACTATGCGGCGATGGCCGAACGCATCCAGCCCGACCTGCCTTCGCTGGAAACGGTCATTTTCGTTCGCGGATCGGATCCGGCGCGCAGCTACGAGGCTCTGGTAGAGTGCGGCCGCGGGCGCTCCCTGGGCGGATGGGCGGCCAGCCCGAACGCCGTGAAAATCATCCTCTATACGTCCGGCACAACCGGCACGCCCAAGGGCGTCCTTCACAGCCAGAACACGCTCAACAACGCGCTCGACATGTGCATCCGGCAATGGCGCATCCAGGAGGGCGAAGTCTTGCTCATGCCCTCGCCGGTCACCCATCTGACCGGCTATGGCTATCTCGAAATGCCGCTTCTGACGGGCGCCAAAACCCTGCTCATGGAACAATGGAATGCCGAGGAAGCGGCGGACCTGATCGAGAAATATGATGTCGTCGGCACGATCTCGGCGACGCCATTTCTGAAAGAGCTTGCCGATTGCGCCGAACGCCGCGGAACCGGCCTGCCCTCGCTGCGCTTCTTCGCCTGTGGCGGCGCAGCGGTCCCGCCGTCGATCATCCGGCACGCCAATACCGTACTGGACCGCGCGCCGGCATTCAGGGTCTTCGGCTGTACGGAAGCCCCGCTTATCACGATGGGCTTTCATGGGGCCGATGAGCACGAGCTTGCCGCCACCACCGACGGCAAGATCGAGGATTATAAAGTCCGGATCGTCGACGAGGATGGCAATGAGCTGGCGGCGGGCGAAGAAGGCGAGATTCTGGCCCGCGGGCCAGCCATGCTGCTTGGCTATTTCGATCCGCTTCAGACCGAAGAGGCCATTACCGATGACGGCTTCTACAAAACCGGCGATCTGGGCATCCTCACGCCGGAAAATGCCGTGCTGATTACGGGCCGCAAAAAGGATCTTATCATCCGCGGCGGCGAAAATATCAGCGCCAAGGAAATCGAGGACCTCTTGTACCGGCATCCGGCTATCGAGGATGCCGCGGTCGTCGCGATGCCGCACGCGCGCTTGGGCGAAGGCGTCTGCGCCGTCGTCGTCCTCCGGCCCGACGCGGAACTGAGCAGGGCGAACCTCGCCGAGTTCATTTCGCAATCGGGCCTGGCAAAGCAGAAATGGCCTGAGCGAATAGAGCTGGTCGATCAACTGCCCAAGACCGCGACGGGAAAGGTGCGCAAGGACGTGCTCCGTTCCGAAATCGCTCGGGCGATCGCTACCGATCGGCCATTGTCCCTTTAATTCGATGCCCGTGCACGAACCATCAAACGGCAACCGGCACGAACCGGGTCGGTACGCCGATCGTCACTGTCACCGCCGCTCAATGGTCGATACGCGTGCATTGAATTGAGGTGAAAGCGCGCGTCCTTGTTTCGCGTACGGCCTTACCCTGCTCCACCGATAAAATTCCCTAGCCTATGACTCGGCGAGCTCGATCCCCTACTGCCGCAACGCTTAGCTCTCGGCATGGAAGACACGAAGAATTTGCCGAAACCGCAAACGTCCCCCCCCCCTTTTCAAAAAAACGGGAAATCCGACCAGCGACCGGTTCGCCACGGACTGCACGGTGCACCACTTTTTTCCCGCTTTTTCCAATCTCTCCGGCACCGAGATTCTCAGCGCGATTTTACGCGAAATTTCGGCCATTTGCCGCATCGCGCGGCTGCAAATCGCAATCATGGCACTTGGGCGTCCGCCACGGAACGCCCACTCCAGCAGATAGCGAGAGAATCTGCATCAGCGGCAGCATGTTGTCGAACCCCTATTTTCCAATCAGGCCGACAAAAAGATACAGATTCCAAAGTTGCATAACAATCGCCACCCAGCCCCAGACCAGGAACGCCGTTCGCAATTTCCCACCGCGCCTGGCCGTTTTCGGCTGCGCCGCGTTCATGCCCCACCCCAGTCGGTTGCCTTCGCCTGCCACACGAATAGCGGGCGATAGTGATCGAAATAGCAGAGCATCAGCCAGACATGGAGCGACAAGACGCACAGTCCGCCTATGATCATGTCGGCAATGGCCGCCCGTAAGGTTTCCGTGTCGGTCGAACCCGACACCCAGCCCCAGATTTCGTCGAATATCATCGCGTCGAGCATGAAGGTGATGAATGCCAGCGGCACCGTCAGAGCCAATGTCAGCGGAACGGCCCGCCCCGCCAGTAGCGATAGCCCCACCACGATTTCAGCTGTCTTGGCGAACTGGAACATCCAGCCGGTCCGGATCATCTCGGTAACTACGGCATGCTTCATGGGCGCGTCGACGGGCATGTAGATGCTCGGCAGCGGCATGAACCCGAAATACCAATTCAGGCCGCTGATGAGATAGAAGATACCCAGGATCATCCGGGCGATGAAGATCATTCTCTGGTAGCCCATCGGTGTTTCTCCGCCTCTCCGCAACGGATGCGGCCTGACCTAGGACCAGACCTCATCCGCGATATCGACAACCATTTTCAGCTTGGCCCATTGCTCGTCCTGGGCAAGCTCATTGCCTGCCTCGGTGCTGGCGAACCCGCATTGCGGGCTGAGGCGCAGCCGATCGAGCGGAACATATTCCGTCGCCTGCTCGATACGGCGTTTGATGTCGTCCTTGGCCTCGAGCGTGCCGACCTTGGTCGTGAGGAGGCCAAGCACAACAACCTGGTCTCCGCTCTCTCGCAACCGCCGAAGCGGCTCGAATCCACCGGCGCGGTCGCTGTCATATTCGAGAAAGAAGCCGTCATAGCCGAGCCGCTCGAACAGGAGGTCGGCGATCGTCTCGTAACCGCCCTGCGCCAACCATTTGGAACGGAAATTGCCGCGGCACATATGGGTCGTGATCGTCATGTCGGCCGGTTTCGCGGCGAGGACCGAATTGATAAGTTCGGTCCAGCCTTCCATCAGCGCCCTGGGATCATCGCCGCGCGACGTGACCTCCTCGCGGATTCCCTCGTCGCAAAGGAAGGCGAAGGCGCAATCGTCGAACTGGAGATACCGGCAGCCGGCGTCGTAAAAAGCCTGCACCGCCTGACGATAGGCCTCGGCGAGATCTTCATAGAGCGTGTCGAGCCGGTCATAAGCTGCCCGATCGACGACCTCTCGCCAGTTTCTGCGCGGCGAAACCAACATCGCCGGCGAGGGGATGGTCATTTTTGCCGTCGCGTTGGTATTCGCGTCCAGGAAGCGAAAATGCTCAATCATCGGATGACCGGAGAAGCCCAGCTTACCGGTAACCTTGAGATGGCGGATCGGGTGCAGCGTCTTGTCGCCGAAGCTTGCCTGCTCCTCGGCAAAGGACATGCCCTCCAATTCCTGAAGAAAATCAGTCGACCACACGGCCCGGCGGGTTTCGCCGTCGGTTACACTTTTGAGCCCAATCTCTTCCTGCTTGGCGATGAGATCGCGGATATGCGCATCCTCGGCCGCCTGGAGTGCCGCATAGTCGATTTCGCCCGCCGCATACTTCTCACGGGCTTGATGTACGGCGGTAGAGCGCAAAAGACTGCCGACATGATCGGCGTGGAACGGAGGCGTTTTCGACATTCGATGATCCTCTATGGCAGGAATGGAGTTATCGGGATTGCTCGTGGGCCCGCTGCTCACGCCGCCAACGATAGTAGCTGTCGAGCGTTTCGAGCTGTTCGGAATTGGGCACGGATCCGGCGTGCGGCGTTTCGTCGATATACAGGACCTGTTGCGCGTCTGGTGTAAAACGCGGCCATTCGGGAAGGCCCTCGCCATTGGGATCGCCGGTCTTGGCGAAGTTCGTCCAATAGCCGATCATAAGATCGGAAACGTGTCTGTCGCCGTCACGCCAGTCCATTCGTCCAGGCCGTAACGTGCCAAAAACATAGGGCAATTCCATCGCATGGGCAGCGCCCCAGTCGGCGAGCATCGGAATGTCGGGATAGGGTGGGCGCTGCTCGAAATAATAGACAAAGGCCGGGCTACCTCCCGCTTCGGCTTGCAGTCTCGCCCATGTCCATGTGTGCCAGGCGAACGCGGTATCGCGAAAGAGATCACGGCTCGAGCGCAGCGCCTCGGCATCGGTTCCGCCGGAATACGTCTCGAGGACCGCGTCGGCATGCTCGCCAAAGCCCGCGCGCACGCCCCCGATATAGCGTTCGGCCGGCGGGCCCTGCGGCACAAAGAGCGCCCCCTCGTCATCGTTCGTCCCGACGAGGATGGGCGTGTCGTTAAAGGCACCGTCCGCGTACAGTTCGTACTGGTCGTCGGGAATTACCACGCCGTCGAGAACCGGCCAGAAGAGGTTGCCGGGTATCGCCGGGCCAACGGCATCGAGAATTGCCTCGACCGGAACGGCCCGCGCTTCGGCGAGAGTATCCACGCCAAGGGTCTCGAACAAACGTTCTCCATGGGCTTCTGCAACGACCAAGGTCGGGACGTTGCTGCCGCCCTCATTGGCCGTGCGCGGTGGCGCAAAGGAGCCTCCGCTCTGGCTGATTGCACGCTGGAAAAGTCCACGCGCCGGCGGCGAGGCAGCGAGTATCGAAACAGCGATACCGCCCGCCGATTCGCCAAAGATCGTAACGTTATTTGGATCGCCGCCGAAACCAGCGATATTCTCATTCACCCATTGGAGCGCCGCGATCATGTCGAGCAGGCCGTAATTTCCCGAGCTGCCATCCGATGCCTCGGTGGTGAGAGCGGGATGCGCCAGGAAGCCGAAGGCGCCGATCCGATAGGCGATCGAAACGACGATCACATCGCGCGCCGCAAGGTTTTCGCCCGAATAGGTCGGAAGGGACGTCGCGCCGTTGTTGAAACCGCCGCCGTAGATCCAGACCATCACGGGGAGGCGTGCATCGGGCGCCTCGGCCGGGGTCCAGATGTTAAGGTACAGGCAATCCTCGCTCTGCCGGAGGGAGTGCCGCTCGAAGACGGCACTTTCGCGCTGATCGGGCTGCGGACAGGCGGGCGCGAATTCGGTGGCCACACGCACGCCCGGCCAAGGCTGAGCGGGCTGCGGCGCGCGCCAGCGATTCGACCCGACCGGCGGCGCGGCGAAGGGAATGCCGCGGAAAACCGCTAGTCCTTCTTCGCCCACTCCCGAAACCCTGCCGAGGCTCGTTTCGACCTCGATATTCGCGGCGGCAGGCGGTTCGCTCTCGTCCATATAGCCCAGCTCCTGATAGTAACGCGCCGCGCCGGGATGGAGCGGTACGCTGAAATTCCGCCACGCGGTTTGCGGATCATAGGAATAGGGCCGGACGAACCAGCGCAGATCGGTGCGCGCGCCGTCAATCGCGCGGGCAAGATCATAGGCGATGTCATCGGGCATATCCGCGCGCGCGAAGATCGCCTCACCGGACCGCCCCACCGTGCGCACCGGATGGTCGACACCGCGCAAATAGCCCCAGCGCATGGTAACCGGCTGCGCGCGACCGTCCGCGATAATGTTCGCGATCAGCTCTTCGGGCAAATCGAGAAACCGCAAATCATGCGCTTCGCTCAATGCCGTCCAGGGCCGCGATTCGAGATTGTTGGCCGAACTGCCAAGCGCGCTGACGACAAGATCGAAAGGCGTATCCGCATCGGCCCGCATGAAAAACTCGATGGACCCGCCACGGCTTTCGACGCTTTCGCGGTCGAGCCCGTAATGCGCGAGCACCGCATCGGCGGCTCCCTGAAAATCGGAAAGGATGCGCAGCGGCCTGTCCAGCGCCGCGAGCTGTGCAAGGTCCGTAATGCCGGAATCCGCCCGTACCGCGACGAGCAGATAGGTCGGGTCCTCCAGCTTCGCAATCAGGCGAAGGTTGGGAAACCGCCCTTCCTCGGCATAAATCCCTTCCCCCAGATAGGCCTGGTCGAGCATCCCGCTTTCGGTGACACCGAAATCGACCGGGGCATCGACGCGTTCGGTGGTGCCGGTCGCAAGGTTGATCCGGTCGAGCGGCGGCGGCCTTTCGCCGCGCGCGACCAGCGGCGGGCCGTAAATCCGGTTGCAGTTGCGGCACAACACGATCTCGTAATCGAGCGGCGCCATCGCATCGCGGACGAACTCGCCAAGCTCGCCCCACGGGCAGGCATGCGGACAGGCCGACGCCATTACCAGCCGCCGCACATCGTAACCGGTCTCGCCGACATCGATGGTGCGGCCCAATTCGCCTTCTGCGGGCTGCTCCTGCGCAATTGCGGGAGAAAGACCGCCCAGCCATAACAGGGCGAACGCCAATGGCAGCAATCGGACCATGCTCATCATCGGTTTTGTCCTCTCCTTTGCGGCCTTATCGAATGGCCTTTCATTATTGTTAGCTTATTTTGCGAGACAATCTATCGGCAATTGGTTAGCAGGGAAAGGGGAGAGACAAGGGAGAGAGAAAAATGGAGAGGAAAGGCTGGGACCACTACGCGATTATGTGGCTGCGACTATGGTTCGGCGTCCATCTTTTCTATTCGGGCGTGCGCTATTTCGTGGAGTTCCAAGCGCAGCCGCAGGTGCCGCACCCGATCGGCGGTCCGTTCATCGACTCGCTATACGCCATGGGTCTGTTCCCGATTATCAAGGTTCTGGAAATCGTCGTTGGCGCAGGCCTGCTGGCAAACCGGCTCGTTCCAATGCTGCTCGTTCTCGAAATGCCGGTATCGGCCATGATTTTCTACCTCAACACGCTGATCGTCGGCACGCCGCGCCAACTGGTCAGCGGGCCGCTCGAGCTCGGCGTCAATATCGCGCTGCTGCTTTGCTATTTCGGCTATTTCCGGCCGATGCTCGTCGCGCGCGCGCAGCCCGCACCCGCCTGGCGGAGAGGAGAAGCCGATGTTTAACCTGATGACCGACGGCACACCGATCCTAATCGCCACCGTCGTAACCGCGATCATCTGGTGGCTCGACCGGCGAAAGGCGAAGCGCGGCGGCCCGTCTCTATAAGCGCCGGAATTTCTGCACGCGCCGCCCGGTCAGCACCTCGCTGACATAAAGATCGCCGTGCGAATCGGCCCAGATGCCGTGCGGGCCGCAGAACAATCCGGGCTTGTCGGTGCGCTCCCCACCCCAGCGCGTTTGGAGTTCGCCCGCATCGTTCCAGATGCTGACACTGTGGGAGTCGATCTCGGTAATGTAGATCGTGCCGTCCGGGCCGATATAGATATGATCGGGATGGCTCAGGCCGTCCCATGAATAAAGATATTCGCCATCGGGTGAGAAAAACTGGATCCGGTCATTACCACGATCGACAGCCATCACCGTGCCGTCTTCCTTAATCCACATGCCATGGGGCTCGTTGAATTCGCCGGGGCCCGTCCCCTCCTTGCCCCAGGATTTTATGTGCTCGCCCTGAGGGTTGTACCAGTGGATCGCGTTATTGCACTTGCCGTCGGCGACATAAATATCCCCGTTCGGCGCGGTGGCGACGCCCTGCGGCCGGTTGAAAGGCAGGTTGCTGAACTTGGGCGCGCACTGCCAGCGCTCGCCGACGGTCAGCAGCTTTTCGCCTTCGGTCGAGAATTTCTCGATCGTGTGCGCGCCGCGATCGACGAAGAAGACATTGTCGTCCCTGTCGATATACAGGCCGTGCGCCTCGGCGAGCTGGCCGTCGCCCCATCCGGAAAGCACATTGCCCTCGCGATCGAATACGATGCACGGATGCATGCCGCGATGGAAGGCGTAAACCCGGTCCTGCGAATCCACGGCGATGCCGGCGACTTGCATGAAGCTCCAGTCATCGGGCAGTCGCCCCCATCCCTCGACAAGTTCGTAACGATACTCGCCGTCGCCAAATTGCAGCGTCATGGCTTCTCTCCCCTATTTCGCGGCGGCGAGTTCGCCAGCCTTTTCGGTGCCGGGCATTTCAAGGTCCCCGGCAAGGGCGCTGCGCCAGTCTTCGTCTTTCGGCACCACCTTCTCGGCCGGCCGAACCGGCACGAGCGCGGCTTGCGAACCCAGCGGATCACTGCCCTCTTCAAGATCGCGGCAGGCCTTGAGCAGCAGCTGACGGATCCGGACGATCGCGAGATCGGCCGTGCCGAGATGTTCGAACGTGCGATCGGCGATCGGCCCCATGCTTTCCTGCGCAGCCTGATCCTGCGTCGAAATGCCGGTGATGCCGGTGAAGCTTTCGGTTCTCTGCGCCTCACGGTCGATCAGATAGTCATTGTCCTTGTTCTGCTTGAAACGAAAGGTGCCTGGAATGAAGAATTCCGGGCTGCGGCCGGCATCGCGCTCCTCGGCCTCGATGAATTCGCGATCCAGCGGGCCGCCGTCCTTCGCCTGCATCCAGCTGTAAACCCAGCAATGGGTGTCGTCGATCGGCACCCAGATATGGCCGCTGATCAACGGGCGTTCGTACTTGCCCTCGAACGGCCGGAGCTGGTGGAAGGGCATGACGAACTGCGTGACGCGAACATAATTGTCCTCGCCGTCCGGCAGCGCCCTGAGGCTTGCATAGGAGCAACCATAATCATTGGCATCGACCTCGTGCCGGGGCGCGGTCGATCGGGCGCGGAACACTTGCGTCTTCGTGCCGGCCTCACCCTCGGCCCATTTGAGCTGACGGTGCAGGAAAGAGGAATGGGAGCTGTCGAAGCCGCCTTCGAGCATCTGCAACCAGTTGGCATCGGCCTGGTTTTTCGTGCAGTAGAAATGGCCTTCGGGCAGCGTCATCCATTCCTGTTTCTCCAGCGGCGGCATCTTCTCCTTGGGCCCAAGATATGCCCAGACCACGCCGCCCGCCTCCGCGGTTGGATAGGCCGTCGCCTTTACCTTGTCCTTCATTTTGGAATCGTCAGGTTCGTTGGGCAGATCTGTGCAATTGCCGTCGACATCGAATTTCCAGCCATGGAAGATGCAGCGGATACCGCATTCCTCATTGCGACCGAAAAAGAGCGAGGCGCCGCGATGCGGGCAACGCTGATCGAGCAGGCCGACCCGGCCCTCGCTATCGCGAAAGGCGATGAGCTGTTCGCCGAGTAGGCCCACGCGAACCGGCGGACAATCGGGCTCGGGGAGCTCGGCGGAAAGCAGGGCCGGCACCCAGTAGCGGCGCATCACCTCGCCCAGCGGCGTGCCGGGGCCGGTGCGCGTGACGCGTTCATTTTCTTCGGCGCGAAGCATGGTCTGTTCTCCTTCGTTTCAGGCGGCGCCGGGCGCGCTCGCAAGCGCGGGCTCCGCGGCAAAAATGTCTTCGATATCGACCGGGCGCTCGATCAGTCCTTGGCCGTGAATATAGCGGGCCAGCCGTTCCAGGACCGCGCGGTTGGGGGCAAGGCCATAGGGCGCGATCGGATCGCCCTTTGCACGTAGCCGGGCCTCCAGAAATGCATCGGTCAGCACGCCGGGCAGCCAGGCACGGGTTTCGGCGAGGCTGCGGCGCACAACGAGGCAATGATTGAGCGGCATGATGCCGGTTTCGGCGACATAACGGCGGCTTTCGGCCTCGGGATCGGGGAAGAGGGGGCGCGCGACCTCCGACACGTCGATGCTGCTGCGATCGACGAGATTGGGCGCGTTAAGGTAGAGCAGCGTCGCATCGAGCTCGCCGGCGACCAGCATCTCGCCGATATTGGTTTCCGGCGCGATCGTCTGGAGGCGAATGCCGGGCGGCGGCGCGAAGCCGGTGGCCGAGCCATGGCTGCGCTCAGGGCCGCGCTCCATGAACCAGTCGATACTGGTCAGGTCGACGCCGAGATCCTCGGCAAGGATGCCGCGCGACCAGATCGCGGAGGTCTGCTGATATTCGGGAACGGCGACCCGCTTGCCCTCAAGATCCTTCGGCACAGCGATTCCGGAATCGCGATGGACGAGGATGCCGGTGTGAAAAACCTGCCGCATCGTAAAGATCGGCAGCGCGAGCCATTGCCGATCGCCGCTCGCATGGGCGATGATAAGCGAGGCAACCGACATCTCCGAAACGTCGAATTCCGCGAAATGGAGCTGGCGGTAGAACATTTCCGAAGGATGGAGCACCGTGAACTCGGGCGCGGCTCCGCGGATAGCAACCTCTCCGCCGACCACAGGCCGGGTGTACGCATTGGCGGACAATGCGACGGTGAGTGGCAGGCCGGTCATGCGCGCGCAGGCGCTCGGCCGCAAAGCCCGGCCGCGGTTCCCGACAGGATCGCGTCGCGATTTTCCGCATCGAGCGCGGCAAGCGCCGCCTGCGCGCTGGCGATCATCTCGTCATAGCTGCCCGGCGAATTGCTGATATCCGATCCCCAGCAGATCCGGCCTGCGCCGAATAGCCCGACAAAGGCCTGCATCAGAGCGCCGGCGTCGTGCCCGGCGTCCCGCCACCGCAAAAGGTTGATCGTCGAAAATTTGAGAACCGCGTTGGGAAACTCGGCCAGCCGGACCAGCAAGGGATCGTCAACCGGCGTCTGCCCGAGGCCGGGCACGAAATTTGACATATGGTCGATGACCACCGGAAGCTCCCGGAATTCGCTCAGCCGCTCAAGCAGGACGACGAGCCCGTCTTCGCGGTTCCAGGCATAGAAATGGAGGACGAGGAAAGCGCCCAGATCTTCGGCGGCAGCGAAAGCCCGGTGCGCGCTTTCGCTCGCCAGCCAACGCAGATCGCCTTTGGGAACAGGCTCGCCGCGCGACCAGGGCGCCGCCATGCGCACACCGACGGCACCGCGCTCACCGACCCAATGGCGAACATCGTCGCCGACCCGGTCCGAGAGTCCATCGACGCCGCACACAGCGCGCAACCGCTTGGGATGCGCCGCCGCGGCATCGACGACATAGCTGTTATCGAAGCCATAGGTGTGCATCTTCTGGACCACCATCGCGCGCGCGACCCCGGCGGCATCCATCAGCGCGAGCAGCCGCTCCGCGGTCAGTGGATCGTCGAAGGTTTCCGGCGCAGGCGGCTCGGTCAGCCCCGCAGCCGGATAGCGCGCGCAATCGGCGCTCGTAATATGGGCGTGGCTATCGAACATGCACTCCTCGCATGATGATCCGCGCCCGAAAGTGGCCGCGGATCAGGAATCCCGGTTGGCGAACACCTCGAGAATGAGTTGTTCCACGCGCTGCCGGTCGCGTTCGACGACCTCAAGCAGCTTGGCACGATCCTTCGCCTTCAAGGCAGCGAGAATCTTGCGTTCGTCGGTCGGCCCGCGCCGCTCGTCGCCGCTCGCTTGCGGACCGGGAAGCAGGGACCGGTATCGATCGGTCAACATCCACATGCGCAGACATTCACGGACGATGACGTCGCGGTCGGACAGCTCGAACAGCGCCTTGTGAAATTCACGGTGCCGCAAGACCCAGCTCGGCCGGTCGCCCTTCTTCAGCAGCTGCTCAAGCTCCTCGATCCGGGTTTCCAGTGCCGCGAGCTGCGTCTTGTCCGGCCAGGGAATCGATTTCAGCAATTCGCCCTCAAGCAGATGGCGCAGCCGGTAGAGCTGCTGTGCTTCGCTCGCGGAAATCGCGGCCACGAAGAAGCCGCGATTGGGATCGTGAACGATGATACCTTCGGCCGCGAGCAGCTTGAGCGCTTCGCGAACGGGAACTCTGCTCGCCGTAAACTGTTCGGCGATCTGCATCTGTCCCAGATGCACGCCGGGCGCCAGCTGGCCTTTTACGATCGCGGACCGGATGCGATCCGCAATCAGCAACGGCATGTTCGTCGACTTCGCCTTGTTGCGTTTCTTCGTAATATTATCGTCGGCAAGATTCAGCAGCACGGGTGCACTCCCCTTTTCCAGCATGCGGAATCGAATCTTACGCCTCTCATGTCGCTTGTCTATCTCCGTGCCGATTGGGACGGTCGTAGACCAAGCATTGCCCGGCCCGCAGCCGCGGCGGCCGGGTCTTCGACAAAAGCCGCATGCGCCGCCGATGCATTGACGTCTCGCCAGATCCGCTGGATCGGCGAAGTATCGTAAATACCGCTGCCGCCGCTCAGTTCGTAGACGCTGTTGACGATCCTGCGGCTGGCCTGCGCGGCGTGTGCCAGCTCGAACAGGATCTGAGCGCGCTCGCTGTCCTCGATCAGTCCGCCAATTTCGAATTGATCGAGCCGCTGGCAGTTGGCGATCACCATCGCCCGGGCATTGTCATATTCGAGCCGCATCTGCGCATAGCGGGCAAAGGACGGCGACAACTCGGCAAGTGCCTCGGCATCGGCACCCGCGCCCCTTCTGCCCAATGCCGTTGCATAGCCGTCCAGTGCGGCAGCCGTCAGGCCCAAGCTCGTCCCGATCAGGGAAAAGGGCTGCGAAATCACGAAAGGGACGTGGAAGAGCGGCGGTCGATCCGCCGGCGCCGGCGTCGTCCCATTTTGAAGATCGGCAACCGATACCCGGCGATGCGCCGGCACTAAAGCATCGGCGATCCGGATCGTGCGGCTGCCCGTACCCCGCAATCCCGCGGTATACCAATCGTCGACGATCTCGATGTCGTCGCGCGACACCAGAAAGAAGGAAGGCTCGGGCAAGGCACCTTCACGTTGGATGGCACCACCGACGATAACCCAGTCGGCAAAATCCACGCCGCTGCAAAACCGCCCTTCACCGTTCGTCAATCTGAAACCACCCTCGGTTTCGATGGCCTCGCCGCCAAGGCGGAATACGGTCGATACGAGTGCGTCGGGCTTACCTTCCCACACGTCGCGTTGCGCTTGTTCGTCGAATTGCGTGAGAAACCAGTCATGGCCGCAAAGTACGCCGAACACCCATCCCGTCGAACCACACCGTTCGGCAAGCGCGGCAGAGGATTTCACAAGCGCTTCATAACCGAGTTCGGAGCCGCCGAAACGCGCCGGCCGCATAACACCGAAAAGACCGCTCTCTTTCAGCCTGCCTATGATTTCGACGGGAAGCATCCGCTGCGCTTCCGTATCCGCGGCGCGCTCTCCTGCCGCCTCCGCGATGCCGCGTGCCGCTTCGACCGCTTCGCCGCATGTGCGAATCCCCGCCGCCTGCACCGCATCGGTCTGAGTCGTTTCGGCCGCTGCAACTTGCGCCATATTTTTGCTCTCCTCTGCGGCCTTCGCGTATAATACTGTAGCTCGTATCTCAAAAATGTATACAATATAGAATTATATTTTGTCGAGTCCTTTGAGATCCGGTTATTTCGCAACCATTTCGCTTAACGGAACTCGATGCCCAAATTGGTAAATTCCGTTTCGAACGCTTCGGCAAGATCGATACCGAACTGGCTTTTCGCGCTGTCATCCCGATCGAAAAATTTCCGTCCCTCGCCCCTGATGACCACGGCCTTCACGCCCGCGCCCATGCCGGACGCGAACGGCGTTGCCCCGAGATGTTCGGGCCGCCGCATAGGCTCATCGATAACCGCCGCGCACCGCAACGCTTCACGCGCCAGGGCACCGGCCGCGCGCAAGCGCACTCCCTGATCGGGTATAGTCCCTTGCGTAATCGCGAGACCGAGATCGGCGATCATCGCGCCCGGCGCGGCGGCGACGTCCATCACGCGCCCTGCAACATCATAGGAGAGGTGATCGAAGCCGAGATCGATCTCCGTTTCGGCGATACTCCCATTTCCATCGACAAGCGCGAGGCGCGTGGATTTCGCGCCCAGATCGATTTCGAGTGTGTCCGCTTTTCTGGCCATGGGTTCTGCCGGATGCCGTTCAGGCGGCGTTCCCCGCCTCCGAACGCGCCTCTCCTTCGATTCGCGCCTTTTCGTCTGCGCTGAGGAAATGCCGATAGTGACGCGCCTTGGAGATCGGCGGCAGGCCGCCGGTCAACAACGCCCAATGCGCGCCGCGATCCTCGGAAATGAAAACGTCGCCGACAGCGGTGCCCGCGAAAAACGCGGCGCCGCCGGGCCAGTGAAACATGGCCATGGCCTCGACATTGCCTTCGATCGGATCGGGGAGCCCGGCCATTCTTTCCTGCCAGCTATCCCCGGCATCGACGCTGACGATGAAACCGGCAAAGGCCCCGCCTTCCGTCCGCCAGGTTTCCGGCGCATCGCCCGCACCGCCCAGATAGACGATATCGTCATCGTCCGGATCGACGAACAACGCGTCGGGATACCCGACCCTGTCCGTCCTTCCTTGCAGATGCTCCCAGGTCTCGCCTGCATCCTCGCTGCGATAAAGCCCGTCACCAGTGGCGAGATGCAACCGCGCAGGGTCGTTCTGCGCGAAGGCGAGACGATGGACGTCCCGATAGAAGCTGTCCGCGTCCGAGGCATAGCTATCGAGTTCGCGCCAGCTTTCTCCCCTATCCTCGGATTTGAGCACCGCGCCCTGTTCGATGAGAACATAAACGGTGTCGGGGTGATTGGGATGAAATGCGACCTGCTTGACATGGGCGATGTGCGGCGGCGGCGGAAATGTCCATTTGTCGGTACCCGGCACCTTTAATATTCCCGGTAACTCTTCCCAGCTTGCCCCGAGATCGACGCTCCGGAAAAGTCCCGGCGGCTCGGTTCCGGCATAAAGGACTATGCCGTCGGGGCGCTTTTGCGCAGCGATCGTGTAGATATGTTCATGCACCAGCCCCTCGACGCATTTGTCCCAATGGGCGCCGCCATCGTCGCTGACGAAAAGCCCCCCGGCTTCACCATAGCCATGGCAGCCCGCGAACAGTTTTCCGCTTTCCGGCTCGTGCAACAGCGCGCTGATGTGCAGATGGTCAAGCGCCGTGCGCCGGCATTCCCATGTGCCGCCGGTTCGTTCAAAAAAATGGATACCGCGCAGAGTGCCGACGATCAGCTCGTCCGGCGGCGCGCTTCCTGCATATTCGGTCTTACCGTTAGGCGAGAGGCAAATTGGCACTATCCGTCTCCATCATTCTTTGTCTAATCAGTAGCAGGCCGATAGATAGAATTCCATAAAATATACAATTTGATCTAAAAATTATGACGTGCGACCCTCGATACGCATGACACGAAATCCAGCGGGAGCGAAATGAGCGCGAAAGCCGACCCGAAAACACGCACCATTGCGCTCGTCGTCGCCGCAACGATGTTCATGGCGCAACTGGACGGGGCTGTGCTCGCCACGGCGCTGCCGCGCATGGCGCTGGATTTCGGCGTCACGCCGGTCGATCTCAGCCTTGCAATCACCGTCTATCTCGCCAGCCTGGTGGCCTTCCTGCCGGCGAGCGGATGGCTGGCCGACAATTACGGCGCCCGGCGGATATTTACCGGCGCCATCCTGCTGTTCGGCGCGGCATCGATACTCTGCGCATTCAGCACGGGCTTCTGGCCGTTCATCGCGGCCCGGGTCG
Source organism: Parasphingopyxis marina (assembly GCF_014237875.1). Lineage (GTDB taxonomy): Bacteria > Pseudomonadota > Alphaproteobacteria > Sphingomonadales > Sphingomonadaceae > Parasphingopyxis > Parasphingopyxis marina. The sequence continues at coordinate 77,415 of NZ_JACJVJ010000003.1, read as the reverse complement.
TCCAGGGCATCGGCGCATCGCTGATGACCCCGGTGGGCAGGCTCGTGCTTTTGCGCACAACGCCCAAAGACCAGCTGGTGAGCGCTATCACCATCACCACCATGCCAATGTTGATGGCGCCGACTTTCGGCCCGCCGATCGGCGGCTTTCTCGTCACCTATGCGAGCTGGCCCTGGATATTCCTGCTCAACGTGCCGATCGCGCTCGCCACCTTCTTCATCGCCGTCCGGCTTATCCCGACGCTCGAACCGGAAGAACGCGGCAGGCTCGATCTTTTCGGCCTTGTGGTCGTCAGCTGTTCGCTCGGCGCGCTGCTTTTCGGGCTGGATCAGGTGCGGAACCCCGAATCCGTGGTCATCGGCATCACCTTGCTGGCGGCGGGATGCGTTTTGATGGTCGTCGCGATCCGGCATTTGCGGCGAGATGCCGCACCGATCATATCGCTCGAACCGATCGCCAATCACACCTTCCGCATTTGCACCGTTAGCGGTGGGGCCTTGATTCGGCTGCCACTCAGGGCCCTGCCCTTCCTCCTGCCGATCTTTTTCCAGATCCATTTCGGCATGAACGCTTTTACGGCCGGCCTTCTGCTGCTCGTGCTTAACTTCGGCGACCTCATCCTCAAACCCGCGGCCCGCTTCGCCTATCGCACTTGGGGTTTCCGCACCGTTCTCACCGGTTCAGCGCTGGCGGGCGCGGCGACAGTGTTCGCGCTCACCACCTTTGGGCCCGGGACCTCCCTCTGGGTGATTATCACTATTCTCGCATTGAGCGGCATGGCCCGCTCGCTACTGTTCACGGGCATAACCGTACTCGCCTATGACGATCTCGAAGAACGGCTGATAAGCCCGGCCAACGTCCTGATGAACATGAACCAGCAGGTTACGAGCGCGCTCGCGGTATCGCTCTCGGCGCTTTTGCTTGCGCTCGGCCCGGCGTTACGCGGCGACAGCAGCCAGGCCGCTTCCATCGGCGATTTCCACATGACCTTTCTGGTGTTCGGCGGCATCGCAACGCTCGCCGGCCTTTCGCTAATGCGGCTCTCCGCCAATGCGGGCGCCGAATCCAGCGGACGTCCCTCGAACTCCGCGTAGCGAGTTTAACCGCGCCGTGCGTCGAACGACCAGCCGCCCGGGCCGCAATGATAGAGCAACAGAAAGCCGCCGGCCGCGCCCAGATCCTTGAAGAAAAAGGCAAGCTCTCCCAGATCGCCTAGATCCCAATGGAAGATCCCAGTCGCGAGCAGGCAGAATCCGGCGAGCGCGAGCGCCGCCAGCCGCGTGCAGAAACCCAGCACAATCATCAAACCCGCCACGAGCTGGAATATGGCCGCCGGCCAGACCAGTTCGCCCGGCAGGCCGAAGCTCTCTATATAGCTGTGCATGGTCGTCGAATTGCGAATTTTCAGCGCGCCGAACGCAAGAAACTGTGCAGCGAGCAGCAACCGCGCGCCGAAAAGAAAGAGCGGCGGCAACCCGTATGGATCGCCGCCGCTCCTTGCCTGCCTCATAACGGCCCCAGCCGTCAGAAGCTCTTCGTGATCTGGAAGCTCAACAACCGGCCGAGCGGGCTCGCATTCTGACTGTCGTAGTTTTGCACGGCCGCGCCCTGAACGACGCGCGCGAACGGCGGATCGGCGTCGAACAGATTTTGCGCGCTGAAAGCAAAACGCATGTTGCGCAGCGCCCTCATATCGGGCCGGTCGCCGGTGTCGAAGGTCACCGTCAAATCGAATGTCGTATAGGATTCGACCCTGGCGGCCGGAGTAACCGTCGTGTTGTCATACCCATTTTGGTAATTCACGAAGACGTTTGCCGCGAACCCCTCGACCGCATAACCGAGCTGGGCCCGGTTCACGAAGCGCAAGGGAAAATCGACTTGGTTGAGAAAATCCTGCAACGGGGCCGAGCTCAGCAGCGACTGATCATAATTGAACACATATGAAAATGTGTCGCCGATCGAGAAAGTACCGATATCCGTATCGAAGCTATATTGGAGCGACACGTCGATACCGTCGGTCTGCACAATTCCGGTGTTGTGGCTTAGCCCGTCAATCAGGGCGTAGACTGCGGTGTTCTGCGGACCCACCGGAGCGCTGCCCGAACCGTACAGGAAGGGGTCGGGTACGCCGACATGAGCGGTCGCTGCCCCACCAAAGGCCAGGAACTGCTGAAGCTGGTCCGTCGTCGGATTGAAAATCACAAGACCGGTGCCCGGAATGATGAGATTCTCAGACGAACTGACGAGCGCCGCCACATAGTCCGGATCGTTCAGCGAGCTCTGGCTCGCCGGCGGCTGGATCTGATTTGTGAATTCGATGTTATAATAGGTTATTGATCCCACCAAACCTGGCAGCCAATCCGGTGTGAATTCCATCCCGGCAGTCCAGGTCTCGGCCTCTTCTGGGGAGAGGCCCAGCGTATGGCCGCCCTGGATAAGCGTCGTAATATAGACCGGAGCCGCCGGCAGGCCGTTCGCCGCCGCGACGCCCGGCGAGATCACCGTCGGCAAGGATACCGTCGGGGCGCCGAGAGAATAATCGCCAAGCACAGGCGCGCGGAACGACGTGCCCCAGGTGGCACGGAAAGACAAATCCTCAAACGGCTGGTATCGGATGCCGATTTTCGGGTTCCACGTCCCCGCGTCGAGCAATGTCAGCGCAGGGGCGATCTGTTCGTCCTGATAATGGTCGTATCGCAACGCCAAAGAGATCGAGAGCTCGCGAGCCCCCGGTCCGCCATTTTCGTCGCTGATGACCGGTACGAACAGTTCGCCGAAAGCCGAGAGGACTTCGCGTTCCTGTCGCGGCGAGATATTCGGCGGCAAAATCTCTCCGGTCGGACGGACGGTCTGGATCGTCTGTTCACGGAACAGGCCCTGATATTCGGTGCCAAAGGCAAGGCGGACATCGCCGCCGCCGATGCTGAACAGTGTACCGTCAGCCTGCATTTGCGCGTTGAACTGGCCAATAGTCGCATCGAGATTTTCGAACTGCTCGATATTGTCTAACACCGAACGCTTGACCGTGGCCGAAGGATAGCCGCTGATACCATTGCTGAACGGATTGAAGGCGGTGTTGATGTCCGAGCTATTGAGCGCTGCTGTCAGCCCACCATTGTTGATCCGATCGCGGATACGCTGGTTCGTCGTCTCGCCATAGGAGGCGTAACCAGAAAGGCGCCAATCATCGGTCAGATCATATTCGAGACCGGCGATGACCTCCCACACTTCCTCAGAGCCCGCGCGCAGGTCCGGTCCGAGATCGTTGATGAACGAATATTGGACGGTGACCGGGACGCCGGTGAGATTGTAGGGGTTGTTCGCCGGCACGACGCCATTGTTGAGCGTCGAAGCCGGGTAAAGCCGTTCGTGATTGCGACGCGAGAAGAAGCCTTCCGCAAAGAAAGTGAGCCTGTCGCTGAATTCCTGCTCCAGATAGCCGTAGACCGAATAGCGTTCCTGCTCGGGAAGCGCGTCTGTGCCGAGGAAATTGCTCTGCGTGTAGACCGGATTTCCCATGTCTTCGCCCGGATCGAGAAAGCCGTTGCCATTGGCATCGACAAACCCGCTTGAGGGATTGCTCCCACCGATATTGGTCGGAAACGTCCGGAAAGAAGGCGCGTCGGAATCGTCGTAGAGATCGGCGCGCGACAGGGTTTGGAGACGGTCGCGGAAATAATATTCGCCGGCGACGACAACGTTGCCCGTCGTCCAGTTTGTGCCGACCACGGCTTCCGCCTGATAGAGTTCCACCCCGCCATCGGCGACGCCGACCCTGCCCCTTACCATAACGCCATCATAATTGTGCCGCGTGATGAGATTGACCACGCCGGTCATCGCGTCCGAGCCGTAAATCGCGGAAGAGCCATCGGCTAGGACCTCGATCCGTTCGAGTGCAATCGCCGGAATCGTATTAGGATCGAAACCGCGGCCTTCACCGCCACCGGGAACCACGCGCCGGCCATCGACCAGGGTCAATGTAGCTTCGACGCCGAGGCCGCGCAGGTTGACCGAACTGTTGCCGTTAAGATTGGCGATCGCACGTTGCGCGCCGGTGGTGCGGGCCTCGTCGAGTCCGATATTGAATATCTGCGGGATAGATCTCAGCAGATCGTTGGTCGTTGGGATACCGGTCTCGTCGATCGCCTGCCGATCGAGGCCCAGCACGTTGGCACCAATCGGAGCGATGCCCGGAATCCGTGTGCCGGTAACGATAATGGTTTCATTGCTCGAAGATTGATCAACCGGATCCTCTCCGTCGAGTCCGGCAGTGTCGATATCCTGGCCCAGCGCCGGCGACGACGTTGCCGCAATGGCCAGCACGGATGCGCAAGCCAAGAATCTGCGTCCAACGAAAACCTGGTCTGCAATAGCTGATGGAACCTGCATGCTCCCCCTCCCTTTCCTCTACCTTTATTTTCAAGGATTATTGCTCTTTTCCAAACCGCATGTCAATTTTGAATACAATCCTGAATGCACGGACGCCTAACAAAGTGGAATAGAGGCGAGTAGTACAAGCCCGCAGGGGAGAGGCAAAATGGCGGAAAAACAGCAATTTGACGTGGGAACGGCAGTCGATGATGCGCCTTGGTCATCCTATCAAAAACGCGTTCTCGGACTGCTCGCTTTGCTGTTTGCAATGGATGGATTGGCGAATCAAAGCCTCGGTATCGCCCTTCCGGCGCTCATCGCGGACTGGGGTGTAGCGCGATCGGCGTTCGCTCCGGTGGCGGCGCTCAATCTTGCCGGCGTTGCAATCGGCACGGTGGTGGGCGGCATGCTCGGGGATCGGTTCGGGCGGCGTATCGGCGTGATACTGGCCATCCTGCTTTTCGGAATCATGACCGCCGCCGGAGCCTTTGTCCAGAATATCGAGATGCTGATGGCGGTGCGCTTCCTTGACGGCCTCGGCATCGGAGCGGCGGTTCCCAACGGCGCGGCACTGATAACCGAGTTCACGCCGCTGCGGCGGCGGAGCCGCGGGATAGCCATTGGCATGGTATTCATACCCATCGGCGGAATTATTGCCGGCGCTGCCGGAGCCTCGGTTCTACCGCACTGGGGCTGGCGCACATTGTTCCTCGTGGCCGGATCGCTGCCGATCATGTTGGCCTTGATATTCGCAAAAACGCTGCCGGAATCGCCGCGCATCCTGGCCCGCGATCCGAAGCGGCAAGGGCAGCTCGTCGCGCTGATGGGGCGGATGGGTATTTCGGCCCCGGCCGGAGCGCAATTCGCTGCCAATGCAGAGGACGCGCACCATGCGCGCGCTCCACTATCCGCGTTGTTCGGTCGCGGCCGTTGGCGCGACACCCTGCTGCTATGGACAGGGTTCTTTACCTGCCTCCTGGCCAGCTACACGATATTCAGTTGGGTACCGACGATGCTTTCATCAATGGATTTCAGCCTTACCCTGGCGAGCACGGGCATTACCGCTTTCCATATGGGCGGCGTCATCGGATGCCTGACTTGCGGCTTGCTGATCGACCGCTTCGGATCGCGCTGGTCGCACATCGGGATGTGCGGCGGCGGGAGCATCGTCGCTGTTTTGCTTGCCGTGACGGTCCAGAATGCCGATTTGCAGATCCTGACCTTTGCCTTGATCATGGTCGAAGGTTTCTTCGTCGCAGGGCTGCACAATTCGCTCTATACGCTCGCCGCCAACCTGTACGGCCCCGATGCGCGCGCCACGGGGATCGGTTCGGCATCGGCGTTCGGCCGCCTGGGCGCCGTGCTGAGTTCCTATACCGGCGTTCATTCGCTCGAGATGTTCGGGACGACCGGCTTCTTCGTGACCGTGGCCATCACCCTGGGCCTCTGCATGATCAGCGGCGGCGCGATCCGCCGACAGGTCGTGGGTGAAGCGCGACCGATCCGACCGGCCTCGGGAAATGGTCCGGCCGTCCCGCCGGGAACAGGGACGACCTGCAGCGCGTCGGGAACCGCGGATTGACACAACAAGGCGCCCCACCACAGGTCTTGACCGAAAAGGACATAGGATGAGCGAAGCGAAACTCTCGGGCCGCAAGGCGGGTAGCGGAAACAGCCTCATCGTTATCGGCGTCTGCGTCCTGGCCAACATGGTCGACGGCTTCGACGTTATGGCGATCGCCTATACGGGCGGGGCGATAATGGGCGAATGGTCTCTCGATCCCGCGATGCTCGGATATCTGTTCAGCGCCGGCCTTGCGGGCATGATGCTCGGCTCGCTCTTCATCTCGCCGTTCGCCGACATGTTCGGGCGACGACGGGTCGCATTGGCCTGCATGGCGGCGATGGCGGCCGGGATGTTCGCCTCGGGTCTCGCGCAATCGGTCGAGCAGCTCCTCGCGCTACGGCTGTTCACCGGGCTCGGCATTGGCGGCATTCTCGCCACGCTCAATACTGTCGTCGCGGAAACCGCCCCGCCGGCGCGCCGCAACCTCGCGATCAGCGTCTTCTCCATGGGCTATCCTGCAGGGTCCATGCTCGGAGGCCTTGTCGCCGTTGCCGTAATGGATGGCCAAGGCTGGCAATGGGTGTTCTTCGCCGGCGGCATCGGCACGTTCATAGTATTCCTGCTCAACTGGGCCTTTCTGCCCGAGCCGCGCCAGCAGCGATCCGCCGGCGCGCCGCGCTTCCCGCTCAAGACATTCGTCGCGCCGGGTGTCCGCAGCGGAACGATCATCATCTGCCTTGCCTTCTTCCTCAACATGATGAGCTTCTTCTTCATCCTGAATTGGACACCCAAGCTTGTCGAAAATCTGGGGCTGTCGCGCGAGATCGGCGTGACCGCGACATTGCTGCTCAATTTCGGCAGCCTCGCGGGCGGGCTCAGCTACGGCGTTCTGGCCGACCGGCTCGGCTGGAAACGGGTCTGCCAGATCTACTTCGCCAGCTTCGCCGTTCTGATCGCCATTTTCGGATTGCTGCCCGCGGCCGTCGCGCCGCTGTTCGTCGTGGCAATACTGGCAGGCATCTTCATGGCGGGCGCGATGACGAGCCTGTACGCGCTCGCCCCGATCGTTTTCCCGCCCGAGATCAGGGCCGGCGGAACCGGGCTCGCCATCGGTATCGGACGATTTGGCGCCACGCTCGGGCCGATTATCGCAGGCTATGCGCTGGCAAGCGGCGTCGATCGCGCGCCGCTCTATATCCTGTTCGCCATCCCCCCGCTGCTGGTCGTCCTGCTCATGCAGACGTTACGGCCGCGGCCTGACGCGGTTGCCGCCTAGGCCGTTTAGAGCCCGAAAATGCGCGCTGCCGTGCCGCCGAATATGGCGCCCAGCGCTTCGTCGTCGAGACTGTGCAACAGCTCGCGAGGCCAGGCTAGTGCGTGGCCATAACCCTCGCGCGACGCGACCGGGGGGAAATCGCTGCCCCACATGATCCGCGACGGGCCGAACGCGGCGACGGCGCTTTCGAGCAATCCGGCAACGCCTTCGAGATCGAGCGGGACCCCCTCGCCGTCGAGCGATACGCGGGGCGCAAGCTGGCCTAGGCCCGGCATTTTGATGAAAATGTTCGGATACGCTGCCAGGCCGAGAACAGGATCGACCATCGCCCCGCGATCGCCGACATCGGGCCGCGCCAGGCCGCCGAGATGCTCGAGCACGATCGGCAGGCCGGGAAAGCTTTCGGCAAAGCCCGCGATACGGCCATCGACGAAACTTTCAGCGGGGCCGACACAGCTTACCGCCAACTTCGCTTCCTCGGCCGCCGCCCATAGGGCGTCAGGATCTTCACCCGGAGAAGACGACGAAGCTCGCAGGCGCAGCCCGGCCGCGCCTTCCCCAGCCGCGCGTTTCACAGCCGCCGCATCCGCTTGCTCCGGCGGAAGGGCGGCCACGAAGGCGAACCGGCCGGGGTGATTGCGCCGCGCATCGGCCATATCGGAATTGTCGAAGCTGCCGAGCAGCTGGATCAGCACCGCCTTGTCGACGCCGCACCGGTCCATTTCGAAAAGCAGCGTGTCGACAGGCTCGTACCAGCGCGTCGAAACGTGGCAGTGGCTGTCGACGATCATCGGCTCAGGCGGCGGTCGAAATTTCGGGCTTCAGTTCCTCGGGCAACGGCAGTTCGTCCTTCCAGGTCGAGCTGTTGGGGAAGGCGAAGGTTTCGGCGACGACCTTGGACCAGTCGATCGGTGCAGTCGTCCCGCACGGCGATTCGCCCTGCCCGAGGGCCTTCGCCGCCTGCAGCATCAGCCGCCGCCAGGCGACGACCGCCATGTCGGACCTACCGAGATGTTCCTTGGTGCGATCGAGGACCCGCCCCTGCGTCTCGCTTACCGCATGGTCCTGGGTCAGGATGCCCTTGATGCCCGACAGATTCGTCGTGCGCATCATCTCGCGATCCTGCTCATACCAGTTGTCGATGTTCACGGTCTTGCGGAAATTCTCGTCCATCCACATGCCGCCTTCCTCGATGCGGCCCGGAACGTCGATCTCGAGCCCCTCGTCGAAGAACCATTGGATATGCCAGGTGGACACATCGTCGCGCGGGACGAAGGCGTTGACGAGGCGGCGGTTGCGGCGATGTTCGGGCGCTCGCCCGCCATCGGGCGGAATCAGCGTCCAGAAAGGCAGCACGACCTGGGTAACGCGGCCGTGCATCATCTCTTCGTCGAGCTTGCGCGTCGCGCAATAGCGCAGTCCGTAATTGGTGAATTCCACTTCGAGTTTCGGCCGCAAATCTTTTTCGTGCGGATATTTCGCTTCGTGCGTCCACGGGCTTTCACGGTGGAGGACGCCGGCATGCGCCGAATCGACCGTGCCCTCGACGGCCTGCGCATAGTTGCAGTCTTCCATGATCTTGAAGGGCACCGAATGCCCCTCAGCCATGTCGAGCCACGGGAATTCGGGAAAAGGCGGGACGGCTTCCGCCGGCCCCATATAGGCCCAGATCATGCCGCCCGCGCTATGCGTCGGATAGGCGGTCGTGCGCATCCGCTTGGCAAGCTTGCTCCCTTCGGGCTCGGTCGGCGTATCGACGCACTGGCCTTCGACATCGAACTTCCAGCCGTGATAGAGACAGCGCAAGCCGCACTCCTCGTTCACTCCGAGTGCCAGCGAGGCACGGCGATGCGGGCAATGCTCGTCGAGCAGCCCGATCCGGCCTTCGCTATCCCGGAATGCCACGAGATCCTCGCCGAGCAGCCGGATTCGCACGGGCGCGCCATCGGCTTCGGACAGTTCGGATTCGAGCAGCGCCGGTATCCAGTAGCGCCGGATCAATGCCCCCATCGGCGTGTCCGGGCCAACCCGGACCAGCAGTTCATTGTCTTCGTGGGAGAGCATGGCCTTCTCCAGATCGTTATACTATCTTGTATTTAATATCGCGATTGACGCAGGATGTCACGCCCCGAAAAGGAAAGAATATGGATCTCGACGATATCATGGAAGTCACGGCCGTCGATCGCGCGACGCTGAAAATGCTGGCCGAGCGGTTGCGCGGCTCGTCCAGCTTTGAGCATTTCATCTATCGGGAGGCCGAACTTGACGAGGCCTGGCGGCTTATCGACCTTGCTTTGGCAACGCCCGATAGCGGCGGAGACAGAAAGCGGCTGGAAGATCTGCGCCTCGCAATCGCGGAAGCCCATGATCTCGTCGGCGTCGACCATCGCCCGCTCGCGGCCGCGGTGCGCCTTGAGGAGGCGATTCTCGCCGACCTCGCCGAGCCTGAAGGAAAAACTGCCTAAAGCCCGCGATCCTCAAGGGTTTCGAGTACCATCTGCTCGAACGCCCGCCGCCGCTCCCGGCGAACGGCGAGCAACTGCTTCATGTCGCGTTTTGACAGGGCATCGACGAGGTAGTTTTTTTCAACGACATCCCGCGCAGCGCCCGGCCGGCGCGGCAGCGGCAATATCGCCCTGAACCGGTCGGTCAGCGCCCAGAGCCGCATCGCTTCGCGCACCATTATCTTGTTGGGCGAAAGCTCGAAAACGAGATTGTGAAACTCCCGGTTCTCCGACCACCAATTGAGCCGTTCCCCCTTGTCGAGCAGGGTATCGAGCTTGGCCGCATGCTGCGTCAGCGCTTTCAGCGCGCGCGCTTCGGGCCATACCACCGTCTTCAGCAATTCATCCTCGATCAGATCGCGCATCCGGAAGAGCTGGCGAGCTTCGTCGCTCGACAATTGGGCGACGAAAAAACCGCGATTGGGATCATGTTCGATCAGACCTTCGGAACTGAGCAGCTTCAGTGCCTCGCGCACCGGAACACGGCTGGCCTCGAATTGCGCGGCCAGCTCGGTCTGGCCAAGCCGCATGCCCGGGCCCAGTGCACCGCGTGCAATCCGGGCCCTCAATTCATCGGCGATCTTCGCTGGAACGCCGGAATATGCCTGCTTTTTCTCGGTCGACAAAATTCACCCCGCGAACAGTAGGACATGATGTATAGCAAACTCGTCGAATGCACGAGGGTGGCCCGCCTTGCAACGGCGAGGCGAAACTTCACGAAGAAATGATCATCGCACCTATTGACCGGCGGCTTGTTATGCTTCCGCCTTTTCCTCGGCGATAAGGCGCGCAAGAACGCGGCGTGCCTCGACAGGTGCCGCGTCGGTCTTCAGCAAAATCGGATCGAGTTCGGCCAGATCGGAAACGCTACCCATACGGCGCTGCTGGCGTTCGATCATGGGCTCGTCCTGGTCCCGAAAGGCAGTGTCGAGCAGTTCGAGCAGCGCACGATCCACGTCGGGATCGCCGGGCTTCACGTTGCGCGCCTGGGCAAAGAAATAGTGACAGCTCAGCTCGCTTTCCGGCGTGATGGCGTGGAGCGCGGGAATACAAAGCCCGGCGTGTTCGGACCCGCCAACCGGCGCCGCACCGAGATCGAAATGGATAAGCGACGGCGGATACCAATGCATGTGCGAGCGCGAATCCATGCGCTCGTCGGTAAAACCGAAGATCGTCCGGGTCGGCGCATTGGGTTCGCTGTCCGGTCGCCAGCGCATTGCCGATACGCGATCGCCGTCGCGTATGAGTTTGGTTTTCGTCTGGTTCAGCCGCTCTTCGGTCGACACGCCCGGTACCGCGAATTGCGGGTGGAGATAGGGAGCGTGGGTCAGATCCAGCAAATTATCGACGACGAGCTGATAGTTGCCGTCGACGTGCAAATGTCCGAAAACTACTGAATTTCCGCCATTTTCCTCGAGAAACAGCAGGTCCGGAAGCATGTCGGGATCGGCCTTTTCGGGATCGCCCGGCCAAAACCAGATGAGTCCATATTGCTCGTGTATCGGAAAACTGCGCACACGTGCGGATTTGGGCACCGGTCCGTGCGGGTTGTGCACGCAAGCACCATCAGCACCGAACCGGAGACCATGATAGGGGCATTGCAGCTCGCTTCCGACCAAAAGCCCCTCGGAAAGCGGCGCAAAGCGATGCGGGCAGCGATCGTGCAGAGCGACAGCCTTGCCGTTGGGCAAACGATAAAGGACGACCGGTATATCGAGAAGCGTTCGCTCGATAGGGCGCTCCCCGACCTCGTCGGAAAACGCGGCCATGTACCAGCCGTTCATCAGATAGGGCATGCGCATCGACCTTTCGAGTTAGGAAAAATCGTATAACGATTATGAATTCTATTCAATGCTTTTGCGCGTCGAATGTGCAGTGCGCCAGTATGATCGGCGGTTGCCGTTTCTGTGATGGACGGACTTCCGCCGGACCATGCCTGCAGCGGGCGCCCGCCCCTCGTCATTGGCATTGCCTCGCCCTGTACGAGCAAGGAGTCAGCCTTGCGGCGGGTTCATCGCCACGATGCGGTAGGCCCTGACCGAGACGAGCTCGAGCACTTCGGCCGCGACATAGGGATCGGCCGACGCGATTCGCTCGGCTTCGGCGCGATCTTCCGCTTCCAGGATAACCACACTCCCCACCGGGCTGCCCGCATCGTCGAGGAGCGGCCCGGCTAGCGCCATTCCGCCGCCAAGCCCCTTGCGGTAGCCGATATGGTCGGGCCGTAACGCCTCGCGCGCTTCGGCATTTCCCAGCTCCGCATATTCGACGAGATAATGACTCATTTTCAACCCTCCTCCTGCCAGCCCGACATCCAGAAAATTTCGCTATGCGGCACCTCCCGCGTGGCCGCGAATTTGCCGTAACAGCCATCGGCATAGACGAGCGGCGCGATGTGGTGCTCGCTCAGGCGCACCGCTTCGACTTCCCCGAAAAAAATCGTGTGGCTGCCGATCTCGGCGGTCTCGCTGCGACGGCAATCGAAGCTCGCGATTGCCGACTCCAATATCGGCGCGCCGGTAACCGCCCGCGTCCACCGCCCCAGCGCGAACCGTTCATCGGCGGGCATCGGCCGGGCAAACCGGTCGGCGAGCGTTCGATCTCTGGCGGCCAGCAGATTCACTGCGAAGGCATCGGCCTGCATGAAAGCCTCTCGCGTGGCGCTCGCCCGGTTGATGCAACATAGCAGCGCCGGAGGTTCTGCGGATACAGAGCAGACGGCCGTCGCCGTCATGCCCTGCCCCTGCCCCTCGGCATCGACCGTGAGAATCGCAACGCTCGCGGCAAGCCTTCGCATGCCCGCCTTGAAGCTGTCGATATCGGCGGTCATGGCTCAGGAGCGGCTCTGCAACTTGTGATAGCCAAGCTGTTTACGCGCCTCGTCCAGCCGCATGCCGTCCCGCACCGCATCGCGGATTTTCTTCTCCGCTCCCGCGATTTCTTCGGCCGCGTCGAGGACAGCGTCTTCATGGTTCTGCGGGATGACGAGTACGCCGTCGGCGTCGCCGCGCAATATGTCGCCGGGCGCGACGCGCGCGCCGCCGATGGTGACGATACAATCCAGCCGCTCGACCTGCACCCGGTCCTTGCCGGTGCGCATCCAGTGGCCGCGGCTGAATACCGGATAGCCAAGCTCGCGGCATAGCGAAACGTCGCGACTGATGCCGTCGATCACTGTGCCGGCAAGCCCGCGGCGGTGGGCGATCTCGGTCAGGATATCGCCCCAGATCGTCGCATCCTCGCGCCCGCCATTGTCGATGACAACGACATGCCCCTCGGGAACGTCGTCGATATAATCACCGACCGTGCCGGGCGGCGTCGCGGCGGGGCCGCAGATCATGGTAAAGGCGCGACCTGCCATCCCAAAGGAAGGATGCCGGCTCGCGATCCTGTAGCATTGGCCGATTATCCCGTAGCGATCGAGCGCGTCGCTGAGGCTCGCCGTGTCGAGGGCGGCCGCGCGCACGACGTTACCGTCGCCGCTCATCCGTCCTTCTCATCAAGCATATGCTCGTAATTGCCGCCCATCACCTCGCTGATCGGTGTGCCAGCTTCGATCGCGCCCGCCATCGCCGCCTCCCGCGCCGCAATCGCTTCCGCCGTGTCCAGTACATGCTCAATATTTTCCGAACCGATGAAAATGACGGCGCTGTTGTCGGCGGCGACATAGTCGCCGGGCGAGACTTTCACATTGCCGATCTCGATGGGCTCGTTGGTCGCCTTTTCGACGACGCGGCTGCGCGCGGTCAGACAGGTCGTCTTGTTGGTGAAGATCGGGAAGCCGTGGCTTCTCGCCTCGTCTATATCGCGCACTGGGCCATCGGCAACGACGCCTGCGATGCCCCGCACCTTAGCGCCAAGCGTCAACAACCCGCCCCAGCAGCCGGCTTCTACGCCGGTCCGTTGTTCGATCACGATCACGTCATCGGGGCCAGCCATCTCGATGGCCGTCGTGCCGAGATGACGTGGCGGACCTGGCGGCGGATAGCCCGTGTCGAGCTTCACGGTCACCGCGCGGCCCGCAATGCGCCCCGCACCGGATTCCTGGCGCAGACCCGTTACCGCCCCTTGCAGTTCCAGCTTATCGAGCGCGTCAGAAAGCGCGCAGCAATCGAGGCTTTTCAGGCGCTCTACTAAACCGGCATCGTCAATCACCGCTTATCCTTTCAGGCGCGCCAATGGACGAAGCCCATGGCGTTTCCGGTCCCTGCCTCGCTTCGATAGCAGGGCACATAATCCACCACCGTGGGATCGAGACCCAGCTCGGCCATCGCACCGGCAACCGGCACCCAGTTTTTGATTTCGGAAGTGCCGTCCTGGAACACCGCCTCGCCGAGTTCGGCCACGCGACCGATATCGCGATCGCGCAGCGCATCGAAGAAAAGCTGGTCGACCTTCTCGTCGATCACGAAATGCGTGAGTCCGCCCGACGCGATAACGGCAACGCGGGCATCGCTTTCCCAACCCTGTATCGCTGCGAGCACCGACTTGCCGAAATCATAGCAGCGCGAAACACTCGGCTGGTTGGGCGGGTAGAAGGTGTTGACCAGCACCGGCACGCTCGGCACCGGGTCGTCGCGCATGATCCGCCGGTAAACGAAGCCGAATGCGTGCGGCGTTTCGGGCTTGGGCAGCGCCTTCATCGTGGCAACGTCGAATCCGTCGGCCATTGCGCCCTCGATAATCGCCAGTCCGAGCTCGGGATGGCCGCTATAATCGGCGCCGCCGGGCGGGATATAACCGGCAATGGATTCGGCGATCCCGGGCGGGAGCTGCGCGATCCGTTCGTCGGTGAATTCGGTATTCGAGATCGTCTCGCCATAATAGACCGAGAAAGCCGGGATCAGCCGCTCGTCGAAAATTTCCATCTGGTCGTTGCCGAGGATGACCGCCACATCGATCTCGGCTTCGGCGAAGACATCGGCAAGCGTCTCGATCGCCGCCTGGCTGCGTGCCTGGCGTTCGTCGAGCACGGCTTTCGAGATCTGCAGGTCCAACCGCTCGTCCTTGCGCGCTTCGACCAACTCGTCAAAACTCCAGAGCTTCCCACGCCAGGGATGCCGCGCCGCCTTGTCTGCCGGTATCCTCGTGCCCCAAAGTTCGGTGTCAGTAACCAGCATGGGACCGTGGCTCGTGCCGATACCGAGTACTATTTCGGCCATGGTCAGGCGGCTCCTTCGCCGAGATTGAAGAGCGCGCGGGCGTTATCCTCGAGGATCATCCTTTTTTCCGCATCGCCGAGCCAGTCGAAACCCAGGATGAAGGGCGCGATGTCATCGAGCGTCCGGCCGGTTGCAGGATCGACAGACGAGCCCACGCCAGGGCATTCGGCGCCGAACAGACATCTGTCGGCACCGACCGTCTTGATAAGAAGCCTCAGCGCCTCTTCGGAATAGAGCACCGTATCGTAGTAAAGATTGCGCATTTCCTCGTAGAAATCGCGGCCCTTGCGCAGATGGCTCGCGTGGAACCGCCCGACGTGATAGGGCACTGCGCCTCCGCCATGGCTCACTACTATCTTGAGCTGCGGGAAATCTCTGAAGACGTCCGAATTGATGAGGCCATAGGCCGCCATCGTTTCCTCGAGCAGGAAATTAAGCGTGTAGGGCGCCCGCGCAGCCCGCGAACCGGCTGAGTGAATATGCGCCGGCACGTCGAGTTCGCAGAGCTTCTCGTAGAGAGGATACCAGTAGCGGTCGCCCATCGCCGGAGGCTCGGCGCCACTGTTTTCATAGGGATCGGGATTGAGCAGGCAGCCCCTGAAACCCAGCTGCAACACCGCCCGCTCGAGTTCCGGCAGCGCGTTCTCCACGGGCTCTCCCGCCACTTGGGGAATGCCGGCAATGCCGATGAACTTGTCAGGGAGAAGCTCCGCCTGTCGGGCGATGATGTTGTTGGTCTCTTCGCAAAACCAGTGGACGAGATAACCGGGATTTTCCGAATGCATTTGCTGGAACGGCCGCGGCGAAAGCAGTTGCAGGTCCGTGCCGACCCTGTCGAGCATGTCGAGATGGCCACAGGGCGCCATTTCCCTCGCATTGGTATGTGCGAGAATTTGTTCGTCGCTGAGTTCGGGAAAGTGCCTGCCATGTTCGCCGCGGTGCGAGAGCAGCAGGGATTTGTAGACCCAAAGCTCGGCCGGGGCACTGACATGGCCATGGCAATCGATAATCATGACTCGGCCCCTGCAAAACGTCTCTGCGCAAACAACCTACGCAATTTGGATACTATTTTGTATAACTATCGCGCCGGGACGGTCAAGCAGACGCTCATTCGGGATCGAAGATCGCGCCTCTCGAACATCCCGAATTTACCGCATTCCGAATATTGTTATATGATTCAGTATGTAATTTATCCCGGCTTTGCCCCACTCTCACCTCTGCTTTCCACGATGCAGACATTGTGGTTCGAGAGATTCAGCGCGCCGAACGGCGGCTGACAGAAGGTCTCGAATCTGGCGGCGCAGCGACCGTTCACGAAGCGCAGGGGCGACGCGGCCTAATCGATTCGACGATTCGGCCGACTATCAGGGGTTTGAGAATCGCGGGCACCGCCGTAGCTGTGCAGTTCCGGAAGCCGATTGTCTGATGATTCACGCCACTATCGAACGGCTTTGTGAAGGCGATATCCTAGTCGTCGCAACTGTTAGCCCCTCTCATGAGAGTTTCCTCGACGATGCAATTGCCGCATCGCAATTGCGCATGGCTGCCGAGGTGCGATTATCGATGCCGCCATCTGCGACGTCGACCGCTACGAAATCGCCGCTTCCCGGTCTGGTCGCGCTCGGTCTGGGCGCGCGGCTGACGAAGCGAGATTAGGCGATGTGAACTTTCCAGTGATCTGCGCCGGCGCTCTCATCCATCCGGGAGATGTAATCGTAGCGGATGACGATGGCGTTTGCGTCGTTGCCCGGAACGAAGCGAACGCCACATTGGAAAAATCACTTCACCGGGAGGCGGACGAAAGCGAAAAGCGGCGAAAACTGGCGGATGGCGTTTTAAGCTTGGACCTTTTCAACCTGCGCGACGACAGAGAGAAATTCCGCGCATCGGGGTATTCTATTCCCGATCCCGGCCGCGGCGATTAACGCGCCCCCTCTCGTGGATCTTCCTGAGCAGCGAAACGGCCTGTTTCAGTTCAGACTTGCCGAAATTCCGCAGCACCGACGATTCATGCTCGGAAATTGCGATCTTATTCTGTGTGAGATTCAACCCGCCGTGATGCGTATGGAAATATTGCTTCAGAGCCATATGGGCAAGGCGGACATGAAACCCCAGAATGCCGTAAAGTTCTTCGGCAACCTCAGACTGGCCAGCCTGTGATGGCAGGCTCGGCTTCGGATCAGTCACCTTCGGCCCTTGTCATATCCCGCCGGTAAGACGCGGCAGCAGCCCAGAAACATATACCCGCGAGCACAGGGGTGATCGCGATGATCAGCAGAGAATAGCGAATAGCCAGCGGCCCAAATTCGGGCTGAAGCGCGTCGTTCAATATGCCGACAGCCAGCGGCCCAACGGCCTGTCCGAGCAAGCTTGCGCAGAAAATGAGTATGGCGACGGCCAAGGCGCGCATTCGGACGCCGACGACGTTCATCGTCGCCGCATAGATAGGCCCCTGGTGAATGAGCGTCAGAAAGCTCGTGAGACCGAAGCCGAGGAGCCAGAGCCATTGCGGATCGCCCAGAAGGAACAGCGCTTCGGCTGGACCGACCAGGATGCAGGCCAGCGCAGGGATGCGAATCCGCCAAGCCGTCCACCGAGCTCCCAACCTGTCGATCATGAGCCCTCCCGCTAGGATGCCGACGGCCCCGAGCACACCGCGAACCGGGCCGATCGAGGTGGCCACTTCGGCGATCGTCATATCGTGTACTCGGTTCAGGAAGGTCGGTGTCCACGCGCCCGCTGCAAACACGTTAGCGCCCATGAAGGTGACACCCAGCAGGATCAGCAGATAGGTCCGCGTGCCGCGCAGAAACCCGATCGTTTCGCGAAAATTGACATTGGCAAAGCGCGAGGGCTTGTCCTCGACGGCACCGCGTTCGGGCTCTCTTACCGTGAAGAAGAACAGCAGCGCGAGACCAAGGCCCGGCAGACCAGCAGCCACGAACATGGTGCGCCAGCCATATTCGGTCGCGATCCAACCGGCGATGGGAAAGAGCGCGATAAAGGCGATGGAGTTGGCCGTACCGAAAATGGCAAGCGCCAAGGGGCGCCGCTCCCGCCTGAATGTATCGGATATCATCGAGTTCGACGGTGCGAGGCCGGCCGCTTCACCGGCCCCCATCAAGAAGCGCGCGATCGCAAGTTGCCAGATATTTGCGATGAAACCGGTCGCCACGGTCATCACGCTCCAGAAGGCGAAGCCAATCGCGATGATGTTCCGGCGGTTCCACCGGTCGGCAGCCCATGCGATAGGGACGCCGAGAATGGCGTAGAAAAGCACGAAAGCGAGCCCCGAGACGAGGCCGAGCGCCGTATCGGAAACCTGCATCTCTTCCTTGATCAACGGCAAAGCGAGGCCGAGGATCGCGCGGTCGAGATAGTTGAATACCGATATCAGGCAGAGAAAACCGAGCGAATAGATTGCCGGGAAATTCCAGTCGCCTACGCGCGGTTTGTCATCGCCAGCACTTTCCGCTTCGGCATTCACGCGACCTGCCTTCTCGCAAAGGCAGCGGCATGATCGGCGTCGATAGCCGCAGCGCGCGCCGCAACGCGCGGATCAACGGGCCTGCCGCACTCGACATTCAGCCACAGCCGCAGCAGCAATCGCGTGCGTCCGTCCCCGTCTTTGAACGCCTGGCGGGCATGAAGGCAGGTCCAGTTGTGCCAGAACACCATGTCCCCCGGCGCAAGGTCGAACCGATAGCCGAGGCCCGGCCGCATCGCCTCTTCGTCGAGGACCGCCATGGCGCGCGCAAAGGCCTCCGGAAATTCCTCCCTCCTCGCCCGGGCAGCAGCGGCCAGGAAAAACCGGTTGTACCAGCAGCTAAGCCGTCCCTGCGTTTCGCTGAAGATCGGAACCGGTTCGCGCGTCACCGGCTCGGCGCCGCCGACCGCCTCGTTGATGCCGGCATAATAACCCCGCTCGAGCGCGGCGAGCGCTTCGGGATCGCGACTTGCCACGGCATCACGCAGCGCGGCGGCACTGACCAGCATCGATTCGCCACCCTCAGCCGCTTCACGGATACAAGCCAGCGCGAGGATTTCATGCAAATCGGTATGCGGCCTGAGTTCGCCGTCCATCAGCGTGCCGCGCCCTTCGGGGTTGTCCTCGCGCTTCTCGACGCGCGCGATGCGTTCGCCAGCCGCCGACTGGATCGCACCATCACCGAGCTGTGCGCCCAGTCCCCAGAAGATGCGCTCGAAAGTACCCGCTTCCATCGAACCGGGATCGAGGCCCCTAAGAATCATCGCTCCCGCCCCATCCATAACAGCATGCTGCAAGTCCAGGATCAGCCCGCCGATTTCCGGCGCTGAAAAATCGACCGCGGCGATTTGGTCGGTTGGCCGACCGGCATGGCAATCTGCAAGATTGCGTAACGCTCGCATTTCATCTTCCGACAAAATTCGCGTCAGCCGGCCCGCGACCTCGCGATCGTCGCCCCGCCAATTGGCGGGGTCGCGAACGCCTGCCCCCGTCACAACCGCGATGCCCGCGTTTCCTTGGCCGTGATGAACTCGATCAGCGCCGGTTGTCCGGCCTCGGTGGCCTCGATCCCGCGGCGGATCGCAGAGACGATATCGTCCGCCGCGCTCACTTGCTCTCCGTATCCCCCCAGCGCGCGGGCGAAGGCCGCATAATCGCCCGATATGTCGGTCGAACAATAACGTTCCGTCGCCACCGGCATCTGATTGAGCTCGATCGCCATCGCGCTGTTGTTGAGAAGGATCGAAAGGATCGGGATGCGCTCGCGCACCGCCGTCTCGAAATCCATGCCGGTAAAGCCGATCGCCGCATCGCCCCAGACATTGATACAAAGCCTGTCGGGGCAGGCGAGCTTCGCGCCCATGGCAAGGCCGAGGCCGTAGCCGAGCTGCGTCGTCTTTCCCCAGCCGATATAGCTGAGCGGCGCGGTCGTCTTCCAGAATGGCGAAAGCTGATCGCGTGGGCTGCCGGCATCATGGGTTATGATCGTGTTGGCGACATCGACGGTCTGCTGGAGCTGCCAGAGTACATGATAGGGGCTCAGCGGGGCATCGGTCGATTCGAGCAGCGGCCGCCATTCGTCCATCCAGCGCGCCTCCACCTCGGCGATCTCCCGGTGCACGGCGGCGGGATCGCGCGGCGTGTCGATCAGCGCGGCGCAGGCTTCGACCAGCATTTCCAAGCTCAACCGCGCATCGCCGACCAAGGCCTGTTCGGCGATCACCGATTTGTTGATGTCGGCCGGATCGAGCGTGGCATGGATGACCCGTTTGCCGGTCGGCATACGGACACCGAACGGGGTTTCAGAAAAGCTGCAACCGATGCCGAGGATGACATCGGCCTCGTCGAGGAAGTGGCGCAGCTGTCCGGGGATCGCCGCGCCGCCCGATCCGATCGCCAGCGGATGGGTCTCGTCAAATGCGCTCTTGCCTTCAAGGCTGGTGCTGACGGGCGCGGCGAGCAGTTCGGCAAGGGCCTGTAGCGCCTCGTAGGCTTCGGCCCAGTGCACGCCCTGCCCCGTATGGATGACCGGCCGTCTTGCGCCGACGAGCAATTCCGCCGCCGCGCGCACAGCTACGGCGTCCGGCGCCGAACGTGTGCGGACAACCGGTTCGTATGTGATCGGCTCACCGACCTCATCGTCCAGAATGTCCGACGGCATTTCGACGAGTGCCGGCCGCAGCCGTCCGTTACGCAGCGCCGTGAATGCGCGGCGCAGGACGCCCACCGTTTCCCCCGCCGCGGTGATCGGTTCGGCGGACTTGGTAATATCGCGCATCGAGAGCGAGGCGTTGTAATTGTCGGGCACATGGGCCAGCCGCCGCGCATAGCCCTGCGGCAACACGAGAACCGGCACCGATTCCGAATAGGCCTGGGCGATCCCGCCATAGGCGTTCTCGGTCCCCGGTCCATGCTGCATGGCAAAGACGCCCATCTTCTCGCCCCGCGTCAGCCGCGACAGGGCGTCGGCCATGTGAAGCCCCGTACGCTCCTGGCGGACGATGATCGGCCGAATGCCTTCCGCCGCCGCCGCTTCGAGCACAGCGTTGCGCGGATAGCCGAAAATGATATCGACCCCTTCGCGCTTCAATATTTCCGCGATCGCGGCGCCAACTTTCATGATACCGGGAAATCAGGCAACTGCATCCGCCACCCCCAAGGGGCGTTCGCCCATGATCGTCGTGCGGATGAGATGACGCCGCTCGAACTTGAAGTCGTGGACGCCGCGGTGAAGGAGGAAGCGATTGTCCCACACGATCAGAGTGTCCTTCCGCCAATTCACCCGGCAATGATAATGCAGCCTTTGGGCAAGGCTTTGCAAATAATCGAGCAGCGCACGGCTCTCCTCCTCGCTCCAACCGACGAAGCGCTGGAAATAGGCGGTCGTCGCGAAGAGCGCCTTGCGCCCGGTGCGCGGATGGATGCGGACAGCGGGATGGATGTTTTCGAGTTCGTCCTCGGAAAAGTCGTGCGATTCCCGGAGCCTTAGCCGCTCTTCCAGTGGCAGCTTTTCATTGTTCGCCCAGATATGCTTGCCCGAATAGACGATCTGGAGGCCATCAAGCAGCTCCTTCATCCCGTTCGAAAGATTTTCGTAAACGAGATAGGCACTCGAAAAGGCCGTATCCCCGCCATATTTGGGCACTTCGAGCGCCCGCATGACGATACCAAGCGGTGGCCGGAGCAGGAACGGGCTGTCGGTGTGAAAATGTTCGAAGGACGGCACAACATTTTCCGGCTCGTCGGCCTCGCGGCGCACCTCCTGCATATCCTGGTGGTCGCCATAGGTCGGCGCCTGGGGCAGTTCCATGATCTCGCCGAACTGGCGCGAAAAGGCCTTGTGCTGCCCGGGCGTCAAATCCTGATCCCGAAAGACAATGACGAGGAAATGCTCGAACGCCTTCATGACTTCGTCGAGTATTGCGCCTTCCAACGGCTTGGTGAGATCGACCCCCGATATCTCGGCGCCGCACGCACCGCTGATCGGTTCGACGCCGATATGCGCGAATTCAGGCATCGGCAATCCGGCGACAAGCGTACCCGTCCTGGTCGCTGAATCAGCAGTCGCAAGGCTGGCCATAACGGTCACTCCTGTAACATGCGGCCAGGACGCATGTCGCCCCGGCGCGCGGTACCTAGTCGAAATTGTAGCGGAACGTCACCGCCCAGGTGCGCGGCATACCGGGCCGCCCCTGGATCGAGTTGGTCGACCCGCGATTGTCGAAAATATCCGTATAATAGAGTTCGTCGGTCAGATTTCGGACTTCGAGCGACACCTGCCAATCCTCATCCGGCTCTAGATAGGTGAGCCGTGCATTGACGAGCGTGCGGCTCTGAAGCTGCCCGAACATATCGACGCCGCCTGTGGCGGCATCGACATTGTTCGCGTTGCGCGCGTAATCATCCTCGAAATTGATATCGACTCGCGGTGTCAGCGTACCGGCGCCGCCGAGGTCGATCGCATATTGCGCGCCGATACTCCATTGCCATTGCTGAATATATTGGCCGTCATCTTCGAGCCCGATACCCGACGCCACCGCTTGCGGCGACAGCGATTTGTAGTCGAAATCGAGATAGGCCAGCGAGGCATCGATCAGCAAACCGTCCACGGGCTCGGCCGCCATTTCCAGTTCGAAACCGCGTACATCGGCCTCGCCGGCGTTGAGCGGCAGGGCGCACGGTGCCGGCGGGAACGGACCGGGCAGCGGGCAGTTGGAAACCGTGACGAGGATGTCGCTGTAGCTGTTCCAGAAGGCCGACGCATTGAGCCGCACCCGGCGGTCGAGCAAATCGCTCTTGAACCCGATTTCCCATGCTTCGAGCGTCTCGGGACCATGCGGTAGAGCCTGTGTCACGAAGAACGGTCGCGGGTTGATGCCGCCGCCTTTGAAGCCCGTCGAATATTGAGCATAGGTCATGAAGGCGTCGGACCAGCGATACTGGATTGCCCCGCGATAATCGACGCGTTCGCCTTCGAACGTTCCGACCAATCCGTTCAGGCCCGCGACCTGGAAGGGCGCCGCGCCATCGGTGCCGTTGGCACCCGTCGGCGGCGGTCCGGAACCGTTGAGAAGGCCGTCCGAGCCCGGAACGCCGAAACGGCCATATTGGAACTCCTTCTCCTGATCCGTGTAGCGGATGCCGAAGACCAGGTTCAGCCGGTCGGTGATCGCGATATCGGCATTGGCAAAGACCGCCAGCGTTTCCTGAGGAACGATATTTTCCTCGGTAAAGTTGAACGGCACCAAGGTGATACGCGAGGCGTTGCGGCTTTCCTTGTCGAAATAAAAGCCGCCCACGGTCAGGTTCACGATATCGGCGATCTCGGCATTGAGCCGGATTTCCTGACTGAACTGTTCGTTGAAGACGCGATTGGCCTGAAGCGTTGGCGACAAAGGCGAGCCATCGCCTGAGGAATAATCGCCGCTGAACTCGCGATAGCCGGTGATCGAGGTGATCGAAACAGTATCCGACAGTTCAATATTGAGATTGGCCGAAACGCCCCAACTGTCGATCGAGCCCGTCAGCGGAGCCTGCCATGGCGCGCTGCCATCGCGCGGGGCGATATCGGCGTAGTTCTCGTAACTGATATACGGACTGTTGCTGAACGGATCGAGCGCGAAGTTTCCGTAAGGCGAATAGGATACGAATTGCGAGCCGGCGGCAGTGCCATAAGGCACACCGTTCAGGAAATAAGCGGGCGCACCGCCGGAACCCGCCGCGACGACACCGGGAGGGCCGGGCTGCCCGACGAAAATGAGCGTCGTCGGACCGACTTCACTGTTATCCTCGGTGATATCGGCGATGATATCGAGCGAAACGCGGTCCGAAGGCTCCCAGCGCAGCGCCAGTCGTCCCGCGACATAGTCCCTGCCGCCCTCGGTACCGAGAACGCAGTCGTCGGCATCGGTAACAGTGCTGGGAATGGCCGTGCCCGGATGCGTGCAGGCGAAATCGTAGCGGGTGATATAGCCGTCGCGCCGCGCAGCCGTTCCCGAAACGCGGGCGAACAGATTGCTGCTCAGCGGAAAGCTGACGGCGCCGCGCAGCTCCATACGGTCGTAGCTGCCATAGGTCGCCTGGACATAGCCTTCGGTATCGCCGTCCGGCACCTGCGAGTAGAGCCGGATCGCGCCGCCGATCGAGTTCTGGCCGGCGAGGGTGCCCTGCGGACCGCGCAAGATTTCGACCCTGTCGAGATCGATGAGTTCTAGCTGCGAGCCATGCAGCGTCGGGAAATAGACATCGTCAATATATATGCCGACACCGGGTTCGAGCGCGAAGGTCGTGTCGCGCTGGCCGACACCGCGAATATAAGCCACCGTAGCCGGCCCATATGTTGCCGCCGCTTCGCGCAACGTAACGTTCGGTGCGGTTACGCCGACATCGGCTATGTTGGTCTGCCCCCGGGCCTCGAGCATTTCGGCATTCAGCGCCGTAATGGCGAGCGGCGTATCCTGAAGATTCTGCTCGCGAAACTGCGCGGTAACGATAAT
Source organism: Parasphingopyxis marina (assembly GCF_014237875.1). Classification (GTDB taxonomy): domain Bacteria; phylum Pseudomonadota; class Alphaproteobacteria; order Sphingomonadales; family Sphingomonadaceae; genus Parasphingopyxis; species Parasphingopyxis marina. The sequence continues at coordinate 53,052 of NZ_JACJVJ010000003.1, read as the reverse complement.
GACACGATCATCGTTCGCCGCCTGCTCGCCATTGCCCGTCGTTTGGGCGTTGGCCGAATGGCTAGCCAGGGCCAGCACCGTCGCGATCGTCGCGTGCGACGCTATGGCCGGAATACGTGAATAGACTGCATACTTCATGGCAGATCCCCCTCCAATGATTTCCGCTGGCGTGCCTCTGCGGGCTCGTCCGAGCGAAATACTATGTTGAGGATTCAACAGGTCAAGAAAATTCCATTATGCAGAATCATTATTCCGTATAATGGAATTATAGTGGCGCTCTCATCCCTGCATTTCGAGCAACGTGCATAGTTCTTGTGTGACCGCCCGCACCGCTTCGCCCATTCCTGCGCCTTCATGCGCTCGAAACCGTCGTACCGGCATGGTGATTCCGATACAGCCTACCAGCCTCCCCCCGGCGCCTGTGAGCGGCGCGGCGACGCCCGCCACATCATGTTCAGGATCGCTATAGTCGGCAAATCCATGCTCTCTTATGCGATCGAGATCCGCTGCCAGTTCCTTGCGCGGCGGCACCGGCCGGCCGCTCAGCGGCCCGACCGTGGCTTGGCCCAAAATCTCGTCGACCTGCGATGATTCAAGACAGGCGAGCATGGAGCGGCCGAGAGAACCCCAGGGCAATGAAAGCTCAAGGCCGATATCGACGGCATAGCGAAGCGGATGCGGCGTGATGACAGCATCGACGATTGTTGCCGTAAGTGTCGATGGGTTGAACAGGCACAATACGGTGGTTTCCTGCCAATCCGACCAGAGGCGCTCTAGATACGGTCTCGCGACGTCGGCAAGATCGAATTGCGATCGGAGCAACGAGGCGATCCGGTAGAGTTCGCGTCCCGGCCGATACGTCTGGTGCGCGCCGCGTTCGACCATTCCCGTCTGGACAAGGATCGTCATCAGCCGATGCGCCGAACTGGGAGGCAAGTCCGCCTTTTCGGCAATGTCCTTCAACGCGACGGCGTGCCCGACCTCTGCGATCTGTTTCAGGAGGGCGATCAGCTTGGGGCCCGATCCGCGGGTTTGAGAGGCAGCCATTATAGTTTCCCAAGCTCAAGGTGATGCGGGACGATCTCTCGCCAGAGGAGCGCGTAATTCTGATTCGGCCCGCGCGCCAGCGTATTTGCAAAGTTGGGGTTTTGGTAGAGAGCCGCGTTCGCCACATGGAATATCACATCTCGCTCGCAAGGCCGGACAGCATATCGATGCCCAAGGCAACATCGTCTACGTCTCAAGCGGCGCCGCCAAAATGGAGATTCGCGCACCATCGGGAATATTGCTGCGCACCATAGCCCTACCCTATGATCGCAACGACGGCCTCGTCATATTGGAAGACGGCGGTTTTCTCGTGTCGTCGATCCGCGGTTCGGCGCTGCTGCATGTCGCAACGACCGGAGCCGTCAGCGAAATCGCTGGCAATATTCCGGACCCGGCATCAATCGGTTACGATCCGGTTCGCCGCCGGGCAATCGTGCCGCAGCTTTGGACAAACGGGATCATGTTCGTCGATATTTCCGAGCTTCCCTAGGTCATGCTGGGCGATCCCCCCAGCCACCACCAAGCGCGAGAAACAGGTCGATCTGCGCCGACGCGACATCCGCCCTCGCGCCGGAATAGTCGGCTTCGGTATCGGCAAAGGTCCGCTGCGCATCCAGCAGTTCGAGCAACCCGATATCGCCCTCTCGCTGCCGCACCTGGGCGATGCGCAGCGCGGCGCGTGCTTCCTCCAGCGCCGAGCCCAGCGCGGCTTGTCGTTCGAGCGAATGGCCATAGGCCGACAAGGCGGTGTCGGTTTCCTGCAATGCGCGCAGCACGGCACCGTCGAATTCGGCAAGAAGCCCATCGGCTTCGGCGTTGGCGATGGCGATTTCCGCCTCTGCCCGGCCGGGATTGATCGCCCAGTCGAGCAGGCCGCCGAGCAGCCAACCGATCGGCCCGCCCGTCAGCACATCGCCGAGATCGCCGCCGACCGACGCGGCCGAAGCACCCAGCGAGATTCGCGGGAAGAGATCGGCGGTCACAACGCCGACGCGCGCAGTCGCGGCAGCGAGGCGGCGCTCGGCGGCGCGGACGTCCGGGCGCCGGGCGAGCAGCGCCGCGCCGTCGCCGACCGGGACGGTCGTGTCCAACGCCAGGCTCTCGTGCCGGGGGATCGCCGAAGCGGGAAACCCGGCCGGCGTATTGCCGGTTAACGCTGCGAGGCTGAACAGCGCGGCATCGCGGCGGGCGGCAAAGAGCGGTACCTCCGCCGAGCGCTGGTCGCGCAAAGTGGCAAGCCGGGCGGTATCGAAACGCGTCGCCAGCCCGACCTCGCGGCGGCGCTGTGTCAGGCTGAGCGATTCGTCGAGCAGCGCGACAATGCGTTCGGCCACGGCGAGCTGCTCGCGCGCCGCAACGAAATCGGCATAGGCGCGCGTTGTTTCCGCGGCGACGAGAATCCGCACCGCCTGGGCATCGGCTTCGGCTGCCGCCAGATCCCCGCGCGCCGCCTCTACGCCACGCGATACGCGGCCGAAGAGGTCGATCTCGTATGAGACCCCGGCGCTCGCCTGAAACTGCCAGTCCTCGGACGTCAGACCGCCGTCGGGCGCAATGGACCGCCCGTAATTCCCGCCAAGCCCGGCTTCGAGCTCGGGCCCTGCATCCGAACCGGCGCGGCGCAGGCCGGCCCGGGCGCGGGCCACATTGGCGAGCGCAACGCGGATATCGGTATTTTCCTCCAGCGCCTGCGTCACGAAACCGTCGAGCACGGGATCGTCGTACAGGCGCCACCAGTCACCGCGCGGCGCATCTGTCGTCACGGCATCGCCGAGCGAGACGAAATCGCCTTGCGCAGAAGACGGCGGCAGCGGCTCCACATAATCCGGCCCAACGGCGCAGGCGGCCAGGACGAGGAGCGAGGTGAGCGAGAGAAGCGGTCGCATGAACATTGTCCTTCAGTTGGTGCTCGGGACGAGGTCGGCCCGCGGGCGGCGCCAGCGCCGACGGCCGAACCAGTCTCCGAGCGATCGGCACACGACGTAAAAGGTTGGCGTGAAGAGCAGGCCGAAGGCGGTGACGCCGATCATCCCAAAGAACACCGCCGTGCCCAGCGCCTGGCGCAACTCCGCGCCGGCCCCGGAAGCCAGCACCAGCGGCACGACGCCGAGAATGAAGGCAAGGCTCGTCATCACGATCGGGCGCAGCCTTGTACCGGCGGCCGTGATGGCCGCATCCACCGGGCTCAGGCCGTCGCGCTCTTCCGCCTGCTTGGCGAATTCGACGATCAGGATCGCGTTCTTCGCGGCGAGACCGATCAGCACCACGAGACCGATCTGGGTCAGCACATTATTGTCCATGCCGCGCAGATTGACCCCGACCATCGCCGCGAACAGGCACATCGGCACGATCAGGATGATCGATAGCGGCAGGGTAACACTTTCGAACTGCGCCGCGAGCACCAGGAACACGAAGACGACGGCAAGGACGAAGACCAGCGCCGCGGTGTTGCCCGCCGCCTGCTGCTGATAGGCGATGCCCGACCATTCATAGCCATAGCCTGCGCCGAGATTCGTGTCGGCAAGTTCCTCCATGGCCGACAGTGCCTGTCCCGCCGAATAGCCCGGCGCGGTGTCGCCCGCGATCTCGATCGCCGGATAGAGGTTGTAGCGCATCACGCGGTACGGCCCGGTTTCGCTGCGGAAGGTCGCGACCGAACCGATCGGCACCATCTCTCCGGAATTCGAGCGCGTCCGCAGGTTGGCGATGTCCGATTCGGTTGCGCGATACGGCGCATCGGCCTGCGCCGTGACCCGGTAGGTACGCCCCAGAAAATTGAAGTCGTTGACGAAGGACGAGCCGAGATAGACGCTCAGCGTCTCGAACACGCGTTCGGGCGGCACACCCAGCAGTTCGGCCTTGTCGCGATCGATATCGGCAAAGATATTGGGCGTCGAATTGTTGAACAGCGTATAGGCCATGGCCAGCTCGTCCCGCCCATTTGCCGGGCCGATGATCGCGCCCGCCTGCTGGGCGAGGCCATCATAGCCATGCCCGCCCCGGTCCTGCAGCATGAACTGGAAACCTCCGGCCGAACCGACGCCGCGGATCACGGGCGGCGGGACCATGAGCAGCGATGCCCCCGTGAGGTCCGCCGTCCTTGCATGCGCCTCGGCGATAATATCGTCATAGCTGACGCCGAGCGCCTCGCGATCCTCAAAACTGTTGAGCACGACAAAAGTGGCGGCGAAATTCGGTGCCTGGGTCTGCGAGGCGCCGTCGAAGCCGACGATCGCGACCGTACCCTCGACGCCATCAATGTCGGCGACCCGCTCCGCGACCTCCCTGGTGACGGCGTCGGTCCGTTCGAGCGACGCGCCCGGGGGCAGCTGCACGATCGTCAGGAAATAGCCCTGGTCGACGGCGGGGATGAAACCCGTCGGCGTGGCCAGGAAGATCGCGGCGGTCGCAGCGATCATCGCCGCATACCCGGCAAGCATCGCGCGCGGCCGGCGCAATAACCGCGAGACAAGGCGCGAATAGGCGGCGCTCGCCCGGTCAAACCAACGATTAAAGGTGTCGCCGCCGCGCTTGATCCATTGGCCAAACCGGCTGCGCGATGCGTTTTCCTCCTCATTCTTGAGAAGGATCGCCGCGAGCGCCGGAGAAAGCGTCAGCGACAATATCAGCGAGATCACCGTTGCCGCCGAAATCGTCACCGCGAACTGACGGTAGAAGCCGCCGGTCAGGCCGGACAGGAACAGCGATGGAATGAAAACCGCGCACAGCACAAGGACGATGGCGATCAGCGCCGCGCCGACCTCGTCCATCGAGGTCTTGGCGGCTTCTATCGGCGCGAGACCCCGGCGCAGGTTTCTTTCGACATTCTCGACGACAACGATGGCGTCGTCGACGACGATACCGATCGCCAGCACGAGCCCGAAGAGCGAGAGATTGTTGATCGAATATCCGACCGCCGCAAGCACCGCCATCGTCCCCGTCAGTGATACCGGGATGGCCAGCACCGGGATGATCGCCGCACGCCAGCGCTGCAGGAACAGCAGGATGACGAGCGCGACGAGAAAGATCGCCTCCAGGATCGTCTCCATCACCGCGTCGATCGACTGGGAGATGAAGCGCGTAGGATTGTAGACGAGTTCATAGGCGAGGCCCGGCGGAAAATCCGCCGATAGCGTTTCGAGTTCGCCCTCGACACTCTGGGCGGCGGCCAGGGCATTGGTGCCGGGGCGCTGCAAAATGCCGATGACGACGCTGGGCTCACCCGAGAGATAGGCGTTCGAGGCATAGTCCGACGAGCCCAGCTCGACGCGCGCGAAATCCGACACGCGGATCTGGCGTCCGGCTTCATCGGTACGCACGACGATATTCGCGAACTCGTCCGGATCGGTCAGCCGGCCCTGGGTCTCGACGTTCAACTGGAAACTCTGGTCGAGATCCTGCCCGCCGGGCTGGCCCAGTATACCGGCCGCAACCTGCACATTTTGCCCCCGCAGCGCTGCGATGATCTCTCCGGCAGTAAGGTCAAGCGCGGCCGCCCGGCCCGGATCGATCCAGACACGCATGGCATAATCGCTGCCGCCGAGGATGCGGACCTCGCCGACGCCATCGATGCGTGCCAACCGATCGCGAATCCGGCTGACCGCATAGTTGGACAGATACTGCCGATCGAGGCTGTGATCGGGGGACACCAGATTGACGGCGAGCAAGATATCCGGCGTGGACTTGCGCGTGACGACACCATTGCGGCGCACGTCTTCGGGCAGGCGCGGCTCGGCAACGGCGACACGGTTCTGCACCAGCACCTGCGCCGCATCGAGATCGGTGCCCGGTTCGAAGGTGGCGGTGATCGTCAGCGCGCCGTCACCGGTCGATTGCGAGGACAGATAGAGCATGTGCTCGACGCCGTTGATCTCCTGCTCGAGCGGCGCCGCCACGGTTTCCGCGACGGTTTCCGCCGAAGCGCCGGGAAAGGATGCGGAAACGGTAACCGTCGGCGGCACGATATCAGGATATTGCGCTACCGGCAGGCTCGGATAGGCGATCGCCCCGACGATCGTGATGACGATCGCGATGACGGCGGCGAAGATCGGCCGCGTGATGAAAAAGCGTGAGAGGCGCATAGTCTCTTCCGTTCGATCCCTGTTTGCAGAACCCGCGCAAAGGCCGGCCCCGTTTTGATTTCGGCTTCTAGTTGGCGAAGCTTGCCTGCCCGGCAACTGGCATACGGGCGACCGCAACGGGTTCGCCACGCATCGGCGCAATCCGTCCGCGTTCCACCCGTACGGACGCGCCCGGCGCAGCCACCTGCACGCCCGCGATGATCACCCGGTCGGTCGGCTCGAGCCCGCTGCGCACGACACGCAATCCGTCGACAATCGGACCCAGCTCCACCGTCTTGGCGGTAACGGTACCGTCCTCGGCGACCGTCAGGACAAGCTTGCGTTCCTGATCGCTCTGAATCGCGGAGTCCGGGATCAACAGCGCGGGGCTGGGATCACCGGCAGTAAGGCGCATATGGCCGAACATGCCGGGGGTCAGGAATTCGTCGGGATTGTCGAGCACCGCGCGGCGGCGGATCGTGCCCGAGCGGGAATCGAGGCCGTTATCGGTGAAATCGAGTGTGCCGTGCCAGCTATAATCGGTCTCGTCCTGCAGGCGGATATCGACCTGCACCGGCCCGTTATCGCCGGCTTCCGATCGCCGGTTGCGCAGAAAATCGCCCTCCGACCCCTCGAAGACGAAATAGATCGGATTGAGCGTATTGATCGTCGTCAGCAGCGTTCCACCAGGCCCGTCGCCGGCGCCCACCAGGTTTCCAATATCGATGCGGCGGTCCGATACCCGGCCGGAAATCGGCGCACGAACCTGGGTGAATTCGACGTCGAGAGCACGCGCGCGTACCTGCGCGCCGGCCGTCGCTGCGGCTGCTTCGGCAACTCGCACTTCGGCACGCAGCCGATCGACATCGCTTTCGGAAATCGCCTCTTCGGGCAGGAGTCGTTCGGCCCGATCGAGATTGGTTCGGGCAAGCCCCAGCTGGCTGCGCGCGCTGGCGAGCCGCCCCTGCGCTTCGGCGAGCGCAGCACGATACGGCCGCGGATCGATGGTGAAGAGCAATTGCCCGCGCTGAACGGACGCGCCGTCGGTGAAGTGGATGCCGACGATTGCACCGGACACGCGAGGGCGCACTTCGACGCTGCGGCTCGGTTCGAAACGGCCGATATTGTCACTCCATTCCTGGATTTCGCGTTGCAGCGGTGTCGCCACGGTCACCAGCGGCAATGCCGGCGCGGCTTCGGCACGGTCTCCGCTATAGGCCCAGACGGCGAGCGCGAGCAGGGCGAGGAACGCCCCGGCCAGAACCGCGAGGAGAATCCTGCGGCGGGTCGATAGGGTGCGGGCGGACTCCGGCAACGCCGACGCTGCGCCCGCGCTGATGCGCGTGAGCATGTTCATTATCGTTTTCTCTCGGATGATAGCACGATCAAGTCGTGCCTTTTTGATTTCGTACCGATTGGTACGAAATAAGCCCGGCGATCGTCAAGAGAAATTTATACTAGGCGGTATGAAAGCCTATTTTGTCGGCCAGAGCGCCAGACTCGTCTCCACGATCTGTTCGAGTTCGGGACGCCCGGCCCCGGACCGGGCTTGTATAGAAAGCCCCTGCATGATCGCCCGCAAATAGTCGGCGATCGCCTGCGGGCTCATTCCGGCAGGAAGTTCGCCCTCGTCCGCGGCACGCTGGAACCGTGCGATCATGGCGTCTTTCGAGGACTGCTGCCGCGCAAGTACATCCTCACGGATGGAATCGGCTTCGGCATTGCAGGCCATGGTGCTGAGAACGCCGAGGCACCCCCGCGTCTCGTCGTCCTGCGCCAACAGATCGAGCGCACCGTAAAGCAACGCTTCGGCAACACCGCGCGCCGTCGGTGCGGCCATCGCATTGCTGACATAAGCGAGCTTCTCCCGCTCATAGAGGTCGAGCGCGCTCTTGAAGAGTTGTTCCTTATTGCCAAACGCAGCATAGAGGCTGGGCCGTGTGACGCCCATCGCCTCGGTGAGGTCGGTCAGCGACGCGGCGTCGAAACCCTTCGTCCAGAATACGCCGAGGGCCGCGCTCAGCGCGGTTTCCACGCAAAATTCGCGCGGCCGACCCTTGCGGGCGAGAGGTGCGGTTACATTCATACCGACCGGGATATAATGTGCCTTGCGCCATAAATCCACTTATCTCGAATTGCCGGTTTCGCCGGCCACCGCGCGATCGAAGGATCGCCGGCCCCGCGCGAACCTTCAACGGGATGTCCCTCACTCGAAGCCCATGACAATTGCCGGCCCCTCCGTTATGTGTTCGCTTGGCTGTTATAAAATATAAACGGAGCTGGAGAGAGAGCATGGACAAACTGCTGCCCACCACCTTGGTCGGATCCTATGCAATGCCCGATTGGCTAATCGATCGCGACAAGCTGGCGGGCCGCTTCCCGCCGCGGGTGCGCGCGCTAGAGCTCTGGCGCCCTATTCCGGAATTTCTCGACGAAGCCCAGGACGATGCCACGATCATGGCGATCCATCAGCAGGAACGCGCCGGGCTCGACATCATCACCGACGGCGAGATGCGGCGGGAAAGCTATTCGAACCGGTTCGCCACAGCGCTGGAAGGCGTGGACATGGACAATCCCGGCACCGCGCTCGATCGTAGCGGCCATGCCAATCCGGTTCCGCGGATCACGGGAAAGATTCGGCGCAAGCATCCCGTGCAGGTTCGCGACGTCGAATTTCTGCGCAAGCATACCGACCGCAAGATCAAGATCACCGTGCCCGGGCCCTTCACCATGACCCAGCAGGCCCAGAATGATTTCTACCAGAGCGAAGCCGAAATGGCGCTCGACTATGCCGCGGCCGTGAACGAGGAGATCAGGGATCTTTTCGCGGCCGGCGCGGACATCGTCCAGATCGACGAACCCTATCTGCAGGCCCGGCCCGAAAAGGCCCGCGAATATGGCCCCCAGGCGATCGACCGCGCGCTCGACGGCACGAATGGAATCACCGCGCTGCATTTGTGCTTCGGCTATGCCGCGATCATCCATGGCGACCGGCCCAAGGGCTATGACTATCTCGCCGAGCTCGCTGGCACCAAGATCGACCAGGTATCGGTGGAGACGGCCCAACCGCATCTCGACCCGACCGAGCTGAAGCCGCTCAAGGACAAGCACATCATGGTCGGCGTACTGGATCTGAACGATCCGGCAATCGAAACGCCGGATGTCGTCGCCGAGCGGATCCGCCGGGCGATGACCGAGGTGGACGTCGAACGGATCATCGTCGCGCCCGATTGCGGGTTCAAATATGTCCCGCGCGACATCGCCTATGGGAAAATGTGCGCGATGGTCGAGGGCGCTGCGCTCGTCCGCGACAGCCTCTAGACGATCGCATCGAGGGGGAAGCGGCATGAATCTGCAACGCATCGGACTGGCCGGGACAATGGCGGTGGCCACGCCGCTTTTTGCGGCCTGCATCACGCCACCGGACCCGCGCCCGGGAAGCGCCGCACCCCTGGCGATCCATGGCAGCCAGCACACGGTGGAGATAGCGCCCGTGTTGCTGACGGCGCACACTCTCTACGGTGCCGAGTATAGCGTTCGCGATGGCGGCATTCCCAATCTCGTCGGGGTTACCGAGCCGAGCTTCGGTGAAGCGGGGGTTGCCGATATCGCCACTCATGCGGAAACCCAGGCGCTGCGCTATTCGGTCGATCATCCCGGCGTCCGGATCATCCTGACCGTAACCGAAGGCCATTACCGGATCGTCGCGCGCCGATCGGCGGGCATCGAAAGAATCGCCGATCTCGAAGGCAAGCGGATCGCCACCCTTGCGCCGACATCCGCCGGCTATTTTCTCGGTCGGATGCTTGCCCGAGCAGGGCTCACGATCTCCGATGTCGACGCCATCCGCGTTTCGGTCGACGAGATGGACGAGGCGCTCGCGAATCGCGAGGTCGATGCCGTCGCGATCTGGGAGCCGTTCGCCGGCAACGCGGCGGAGGTTCTTGGCGAGGATATCGTCGAATTCAGCGGCGAAGGGATCTATCGCGAACTCTTCAACCTCAACAGCACAGCCGCCAATCTCGCCGACCCGGCAAAGCGCGCAAGGATAGTTGCGTTCGTCCGTGCACTGATCGACGCGTCGGAGCAGATGGGCGAGGAGCCGGGCGAAGCGCAGGCTCTGGTCGCCGCGGCGGCGGGCTTCAGGCCCGACGAAATCGTCCGCTCCTGGCCCTATCTGAGCTTTCCCGCAGCGCTTCCCGACGACCTGCTCGACGTGCTGGTCGAAGAGGAGCTCTGGCTCGCCGAGCAGAGCGGCCGCCCGCCCCGCAGCCGCGAAGAGCTATCCGGGCTGATCGATCCCAGCATCTACGAGGAAGCGCTGACGCGCTAGCGACAACCCCTCATTCGCCCGCCGTCAGGCTGTCCCAGTCCTGATTTGCCCTGCGGATCAGATAGGCATGGATCGCAATCGCGTCCTCGTTGCTGACCAGATCGGCAAAGCTCGCCATGCCCTGTTCCCGACGCGAACCGCCACGGACGATATCCATAAATTCCGCATGGGTCGCCGGTGACATCCGGCGAAGATCCTTGATACCCCCACGCGCCTGCTCGCCATGACAACTAGAGCAATAATCGGCATAGAGTCGCTCGCCCTGTGCGATCGTCGCCGGGCTGGCATCGGTTTCTTCCGGGCGCACCAGTTCCGGCCCGGCATCGCCGACGGGCGGTAGCTGTGCGGTCCCGCCCAGTTTGAACACCAGCAGGCGCGGAGATGCCGAAACGGTGAAACCGAGCGAACCGACGCTCGTCGAATGGGCGAGCCCGCCGCCCCATCCGGCATTGACGGCAATATATTGCTCACCGTCGATCATATAGCTGATCGCGCCGGCAATCGGCACTTGCTGGACGGGCATTTCCCAAAGCTTCTCGCCGGTATCGGCGCGATAGGCCGCGAAGGTCCCGAGAACGGTTCCCTGGAAAACGAGATTGCCGGCCGTGGCGAGCAGGCCGCCGCTGCCCCGTTGCGGATAGGGCACGCGCCAACGCTCTTGCTGCGAGACCGGATCCCAGGCCGTCAGCCATGTCTCGTTGTGACGCTCGGCAAATTCGCTCGCGGCTTGCCGGGTCAGGTCGAAGCCGGTCGACGCAATACCGAGCTGGCTCATATTGCCCGGGGTCTGCCGGAAATCCGGGTTGACCGAATAAGCCATATACATCTGGGTCACCGGAAAATAGGCGAGGCCGGTTTGCGGGCTATAGGCCATCGAGTGCCAATTATGTCCGCCTGCCGGCCCCGGCGTGACGATAACCGGGGTTTCGCCGTAGCGCGTTTCCGGGTTCATGATCGGCCGTCCGGTTTCCATGTCGATACCCGTCGCCCAGTTCATGGCCACATAAGGCTCGGCCGACAGCAGTTCGCCGGTCGCCCGGTCGAGGATATAGAAAAAGCCGTTTTTAGGCGCCTGCATCAGGACCTGGCGGGTTTCGCCGTCGAGCTCGAGATCGGCCAAGATCATAGACTGGGTCGCGGTATAATCCCATTCTTCGCCGGGCGTCGTCTGATAGTGCCAGACATATTCGCCGGTATCGGCGCGCAACGCGACGATCGACGAAAGGAAGAGATTGTCGCCGCCGCCGGGGCTGCGATAGATTTGCGGCCAGGGCCCGCCATTGCCGACGCCGATATAGACGAGATCGAGTTCCGGATCGTAGACGATCGAATCCCAGACCGTACCCCCGCCGCCGCGTTCCCACCATTCGCCGAACCAGGTGCCCGCGGCCATCTCCATGGCCTCGCTTTCAAAGCCGTCCGCAGGATTGCCGGGCACCGTATAGAAGCGCCAGAGCTGCTCGCCGGTATCGGCATCATAGGCGGTGACATAGCCGCGCGCGGCGCCCTCTGCGCCAGCATTGCCGATCAGCACCCTGCCATCGAACACGCGCGGCGCGCCCGTGATCGTATAGGGCCAGACCGGGTCGAAGGTCGCGACGCTCCACACAGGCTCACCCGTCTCTGCGTCTACCGCGATCAACCGGCCGTCCAGGGTGGCAATGATGATCTTGCCTTCCCAAGCCGCGATTCCCCGGGTGATGACATCGCAACAGGCATGCCGGCCCTTGTCGCGATCGACCTCCGGGTCGAAGCGCCACAATTCTTCGCCGGTCGCCGCATTATAGGCGACGGTAACGTTCCAGGGTTCGGTATTGTAGAGGACGCCATCGACCATCAGCGGCGTGCCCTCCATGCCCCGATCGACCGGGAGATCGGCAAACCAGGCCAAGCTCAGTTCGCCGACATTGCCGTCGTTGATCGCGTCGAGAGGGCTGAAGCGCTGCTCTCCATAGGTGCGACCATGCGACATCCACTGGCCGGGCTCGCTGTCGGCGGCGAGCAGCCGCTGCTGATTGACATTGGCAGCCGGAAAGGTCGCCATCGCCATATGAGCCGTGCCGAGAGCCACGCCGCCGATCAAAACGGTTTTCAAGAAATCCCGCATACCCATCCTCTTCCCAAATTTTGCGGCTATTTATCAGCCTAGTTTATATATGGCAATTTTTGATAGCAATCATTCCGGGATGGGTAATTCGCCGGTCGCCATCCGGCGGTAGAGGCGCAGAAGATCGCGGCGATTGCCGACGCCCAGCTTATTGTATGCTCGCCGGCGATAGGTGACGACGCTGCCATGTGAGAGCCGCTTGCGGCTCGCGATTTCTTCCTGCGTTTCTCCGAGTATCATCGCCGCCGAGATCTCCGCCTCGCGCATGCTGAGACGGCAGCGGAGCGCCATCAGCGACTGGACGAGATCCGGCTCGTTGAACATCGGCCCGGCGCTCGCGCCGGCCTGCCGGTGACGATCCACCGCCGCCATCAGCAATCCCGCATGGCGCTCCAGCCGGTCGATATCGAGGGCGGAGAAAGATGGACTTTGCGCAGTGCGATAGCCATTGGCGACGAGGGTCGGCGGCCCGGGCCAGAAGATTGAAACCCGCTCTATGATCCCAGCCCGTTCGTAACAGGCGCTGCGATAGGCTGGATCAGCGATCTCCGCCGCGCATTTGCGTACGACGACCGGTGCCTTGCGACCGGATCGGGAAAGTTGGGAAATCTGATGATCCGAACGCCAATGGGTGCGCGCATAGTCCAGCGATGCGCGAAACGGAAAATCCGAATTGTGGGGCTGGTCCCCTTCGGCAAAGAGCAACCTGACGGGCTCTGTCGGGCTGCGCTGGAAGACGGAGCATAGCTCCACATCTGCCAGGACCTGCATCGCTTTCAAGAAACGGCGGGGGAAGCGATCACTGCCAATGGCGCTGATAAGATCGGCGAAACAGTCCGGCACCGACCGTTCCTCGGCCTTTCCGCGCGCCGGCATCGCGAAGGGCGGCGCGCTGCCCGCGCGCGCATAGTCGATCGAACCGGAGGCGCGATCATTCGGCAAGCAGGCCCTTTCGCCGACTCCAGTCGATCACGGAGTCGATGCACCGGGCGAGGAGTTCGGGTTGACCCAGATAATAATGCGTCGCGCCTTCCAGCCGCACATATTCCTTGTCCGACGTCGCCAAGGCATCGCGGATCGTGGGGTTGTGCGTCGCGGGCACGGCCTCGTCGGCCGTGTTCTCGATCTGGAGCACGGGCGTATTGTGAATGCGCGCCGCGTTCATCGGGCCCTTGGCGTTGGACTTGTCGTAGCTCCACTGGCTGAGCCAGGAGCGCAACGTGGTGTAGCGCGCCAGACCGACCGGCCCGACATTCACCGCAACTGGATCGCCCATATAGGTCCAACCCGGCTTCCTGTCCGAAGGATCGACGGCTGGGTCCAGCCAGCGCACGTCGCACATCGTGCGATGAACAACGAAAGCGCGCTCCTGTTCGGCCGTGCCCTTGGCCTGGAGCCGGGCCAGTTCGTTGGTCGCCCATTGTGTGATCCGCCGGTTGCGCGCGCGTTGCGCCTCGCGGAAACGCTTGATGAATTCCTCATCATAAGGCGGCTGGTGCGGGCAATCGGGCGAGTAGATATCGAGTTCGGGATCGCGATTATCCGGATCGAGTTCGTCGCGCACCGAGGGATCGAGCCATTCGGTGAGCGTCTCAGCCCGCGAAAGATGGGCGGCGATGAAGATCACGCCGTCGGCCGGGCGCAAACCGGCCGCGGTCAGATCGACCGGATCGCCAGCGGGGGTTTCGATGACGCTCGGATTCTCGGCCTGCGCCTGATAGAAAAGCGATAGCGATCCGCCGCCCGACCAGCCGACCAGCACGACCTTGTCATAGCCGAGTTCGTCCCGCGCATGGGCGACCCATTTGCCGAGATCGATCGCGACCTTTTCAAAGATCAGCGCCGTATCGTTACGCGGATAACGGCTGGCCGCGCACAGCACGTGGAGGCCCGCATCGGCAAGCGCGGTCGGCATCGGCAAGAGATGCAGCACTGAGGTCGGATGCATGAATATATAGACCGTACGCGAGGTCGATTGCGGATCGCGGAGCAACTGTCCTTCGAGATTCACCTTGCCGGAATTTCCGGCAAAACCATAGGTTTCGGTGAATTTGGGATTGTCCGCAAAAGACACGATCAGTGGGGTTCGGGTCCATTCCACGGTCGTCTGGCTGGAAGGCGTCGGCATCGCGCTACTCTGCCGCCACTGTCGCGTCGACGCTGTTATCCGTCAGCGGCACGCCAGTTGCGTCGTACCGGAACAGCCATTCATAGCGTTCAACGACACGGTCGGGTTGCCATTGCTCGTCGACATAAGCCTGGGCCCCGGCGGGATCGGCCAGCGCCGGATTATGGAAGCGCTTCGTATTGGCATAGGCGCCCTGGACGGCCTTGGTCGTACGCGGCACGCGCATGCGTTGATAAACCTCGAGCGCTTCCTCAACGGTGTCGCAATCGTCGAAGGCGCGAGCGAGGATGCACCCGTCTTCGAGCGCCATGACTGCGCCTTGGGCGAGAAATGGCAAGGACGGGTGGCAAGCATCGCCGAGCAAGGCGACGCGCCCTTCCACCCAGCGCTGCATCGGTGGTCGCGCGATCAGCGCCCATTTGAAAGGCTGGGGGATGGCCGCTATATAAGCGTGCACCTCTTCGTTCCAACCGGGATAATCGTCATGATATTCCTGGTTGGTGCCCGGGGTGGACCAGGATTCCACCTGCCAGTCCTGCCGCTCGACGACGCTGGTAAAGTTCATCAATTCGCCGTTGCGGATGGGATAATGGATGACATGGCCGCCCGGCCCCACCCAATTTACGCCGACCGGCCTGGCGAGTTCTTCGGGCAGCAATTCCATCGGAATGACGCCGCGCCAGGCAACGATACCGGTGAACTTGACAGGTCCCGATCCGAACAACAGCTCGCGCATCTTCGAATGGACACCATCGGCACCGATCACGACATCGAAGGTCGCCGTGGGCTTGCCGTCGAAGGCAAGGGTTGCCTGGCCGTCATTGCGCTCGACCTCGGTGAAGCGATGGCCGAGATGGATCGCATCGGGCGAGAGCGCCTCCACCGCCTTGAGCAGCATCTGGTGCAAATCGTTGCGGTGGACGGTGATATAGGGGAAGCCGTAGCGTTCCACCGATTCAGCGCCGAGATCGAACAGCTTCCAGGTATCGCCGGTACTCCACAGGCGAATTTCCTTGCCCTGCGGCACGAAGCTGATTTTTTCCAGTTCCTCCATCAGCCCCAGTGACGCCAACACGCGCACGCCGTTCGGGCTGATCTGAAGGCCCGCACCGACTTCCTGCAGAACCGGCGCCTGCTCATATACCGACACCTTAAAGCCGCGGCGCAGCAGGGCAAGCGCTGCCGTCAGCCCCCCGATTCCGCCGCCGACAATCCCGATCGCCAGATTATTCTTCAAGCCCTCTACCCTTCTGCATCCACGCCAGCCTTCATTCGCATTCTCTATTTTAACGAATCGCATTCGTCATTATCAGACATGCGGGACTCTGACTACTCTTTCCGCACCGCCCACAAGATCGGTGGACATCGGCGACCGAGCTGGGGCAGTGAGGGGAGCAGGTGATGGCAAGCGAAGGGGCAAGACCGGCCATGGCAGATACCGCTCAGTCTCGCAGGCGCGTTCAGTCTATCGAGGTCGGATTCCGGGTGCTTCGGGTTCTCAGGACAGCGAACGGACCTCTACCGTTGCGGGAAATCGCGGCACGGGCCGAAATGCCGCCCAGCAAGGCGCACCTGTATCTCGTCAGCTTCGTGCGCGAAGACATGGCCTATCAGGATATGAGCAATGGCCATTACGGCCTCGGATCCTTCGCGATCCAGCTAGGGCTGGCGGCGATTCGCCAGCTTGACGTGGTGAGCCTGGCCACGGACGTTTTGAACGACCTTCGCGACGATACCGATTGCGCGGTCTATCTATCGCTCTGGGGCGATCGCGGCCCTTGCATCGTGGCCAAGGCCGACGGGACGCTGCAGGGGGCGTTCTCTATCAGGCTTGGCTATATCCTGCCGCTCAAAACCTCAGCGACCGGCCTTGTTTATCTGGCCCATTTGCCGAAATCCGAATCGGCCAGGGCGATGAAAGCCCAAAACGCCTACGAGGCCGCCAGCAAGCGAGCGAAGGTGCCGTCCGCCAAGGAGCTGAACGCGGATATCGAGAAGACGCGCAAGGCCGGCTATGCGACTACGGTCGGCAATCTCCACCGGAATTTCGCCGGCATCGCGGTGCCGATCTTCGATTATGGCCACCAGTTGGCCGCCGCTATCACGCTGCTCGGCCCGACCGACTATGTCGTCGGCGAGCGGCAGAAAGCTTACACTACCCTGCTCGTTGAGAAAGCGCAGAACATCTCCGAACGGCTAGGCGCCGCCGCGGCCGAGGACTAGACCGCCGGTCGCATTGGTCGTCTCTTCAGACGATCGGGTTGGCAAGCAGCCCGATCTTCTCGATTTCCACTTCGATCCGATCGCCGGGCTTCATGAATACTGGAGGATCCCGCCGCAAACCCACGCCCCCCGGCGTACCGGTGAGGATCACGTCACCGGGCGAAAGCGGCGTGAAGGTGGAGATATATTCGATCAGCTGCGGAATATCGAAGATCATGTCCCCGAGATGTGCGTCCTGCATCACTTTCCCGTTGAGCCGGGAGCGAATTGCGAGCGAAGCGAGATCGTCGATTTCATCGCGTGTCACAAGCCAGGGACCAAACGAGCCCGTCGTCGGAAAATTCTTGCCCGGCGTCATCTGCGAACTGTGCTTCTGCCAGTCGCGGACGCTGATATCGTTGTAGCAGGCATAGCCGGCGACATGGCTCCATGCCGCGTCACGCGCGATCCGGCGTCCGCCGTGCCCGATCACCACCGCGAGCTCGGCCTCATAGTCGAGCTTGGTGGTTTCGGGGGGATGCTCGACCCGCGCACCATGCGCCGCCTGGCTGTCGGCGAAACGGACGAATAGGGTCGGATGGCCGCGCTCCGGATTGTTCGATTCGATGCGATGTTCGTCATAGTTGAGACCGCAGCATATGATTTTCGAGGGATCGGGGATCACCGGCAGTAGGGTTACCGCATCCATCGCCAGTGACGGCGCCGAAGCCGCCGCTTCGCGCGCCGCATCCAGCGCGTCGGCGGCCAACAGCGCCTTGAGCGACGCGATACCCGGCAGCGCCGCGCTCATATCGCGAAGGCCCTGCTCTTCGGCGATTCCCCAGCCCGGACGGCCCTGATATTCGAAACTCACAAGCTTCATGTCATTCCTCTCACGTCAGTCATTCCCGCGGACGAAGTCCGGCGCGCGCCGCCCTTGCGCCGCTGCATCCAGTCTCAGCTTCCGCGCCTCGGCCCGTTTGGCATTGTCGAGCCAGGACCGTTCATGGCCCCACAGGCTCGGCCCGTAGTCGCATTCGAACGGCTCCCAATTCTCCGGGTCGATCGACCGACCGCCCCAGCCATATTCGATCATGAAGCCGGAGGGCGACCGGGCGTAGAAGGAGGTCATGAAGTCGTTGCTATGGCGGCCTAGGGTCACGCCAACCCGGCCGTCCTCAAGCTGCGCAAGATCATAGGCCTGGCCGACATCGTCGAGCGAATTGAGCTCGACCATCAGGTGATGGAATCCGTCCTCGCCCGTCTCGACCACGGCGAAACTGTGGTGGCGGCTATTGAGATGGAAGAAATAGGCCCCGAACGGACGCAACGCGTAATCGCTGAGACGAAAGCCCAGAAGATCGGTGTAGAAGGGCAAGATCGCATCGACAGACCGCACGGTCAGGACGGCATGACCGAGCCCCAGCGGCCCAGTTCGAAAACCGCTTATCGCACGAGACGGCGCGAAGGGTTCCGCTGCGTCGGCGGCATCGTGAAAGAATTCGAGCCGGTTGCCTACGGGATCATGCGCCACGGCAAGCCCGGCGACGCGGCGCTGTTCGGCGAGCTCGGCGCTGCCTGGTGTCACCTCATGCCCCGCGTCTGAAAGCCGGGTCGCGAGACCGGCCAGCGCGTCGCCATCGGCAACCTCCCAGCCCATCACCTGCACCCGCTCCCCCTCGCCGCTTTCCACGAACAGTCGCTGAGACCGGCCGTCGGTACGTAGCGCCAGGACGCGGGCGTCTCGCGCGCCAATCTGCATCCCGAGCAAGTCCGTCGCGAAGCTCGCCCATTCGTCGAGCTGCGTCGTCGTCACACCGACATAGCCGAGAGAGAGAAGGGGTGATCTGGCCTGCATAGAATCCGCTATTGTTGAACAATCTCCGATACTACCATTTTTCTCGGCAGCTTCTAGAGTAAAATCTCATAATATGAGATAATGCCGAAAAATCACCCCTTCAGGAGCCGCAATGTCTAGCCTCTCGAAAATGCTCGGTCTGCTGGATCTCTTTTCGCCGGACCAGCCTTCGATCACGCCGGACGTGGTGCAGGAGGCTTTCGGCCTCACCCGCGCGACCGCCTATCGCTATCTGAAAGCACTCTGCGACGCCGGGCTACTCACCCGGTTCGGCGGCGCCTATCGGCTGGGGCCGCGCGCCATCGAACTCGACTATCTGATCCGCTCCTCGGATCCCCTGCTCGATGCCGGCGAGCACATCATGGCCGAAATCGGCGCGGCGCGGCATTGCGACCTGCAACTGATCGGGCTGTCCGGCAATCGCATCCTCGTGCTGAACCACGCCAGCCACGATCCCGGCATTACCGTCAGCTATGGGCGGGGCCGGACCATGCCGATGATGAAAGGCGCAGGCGGCCGCGTCGTACTGGCGCAGCTCCCATCAGCCCGGCAAAAGGCGCTTGTCGCAGCAGCCGAAGGTATCACGCCGTCGCGGCTCGATCCGGACATATGGGAAAAGCGGCGTGCAGAGCTTTCGGCCATCCGCCGAAAGGGCTTCGACATATCTCGCGGCGAATTGGACCATGGCAGTGTGGGGATCGCGGTGCCCGTTCCGTCGGAAGTCAATGAAGACCCTGCCGCGCTGGCGATGATCGTCCCGAAAAAGCGGTTCGATCGTTCGGACGAGGGGGAGATAGTGGCGCTGCTGCACACCGTCGCTGGCCGGATAGCGTCCGCGCGAGACCGGGAATTCGGCGCTGCGGAGCCGGCACCCCTTCCGAAATTATCGTTGCAGGACGATCAACTGATCGGCCTCCCGGCAAGCCTTGCAGGCGCAACGCCAGACCAACAGCGGGTCGTCGACAAGATCACGGCCGGGCCCCGCGGCTCCGTGCCGAGCCCCTTTCTCGCCATGCTGGACGCTCCGCAACTGACCGAGACGATCCAGGAGGTCGGGGCCGCACTCCGTTATTCCTCGGCGCTGCCGGACGATCTGCGGGAAATCGCGATCCTCACAACGGCGGGCGCGGTCGAATGTGGTTATGAATGGAATTACCATGCCTCAATCGCGACGGCGGCTGGAGTCGTGGATACTATATTGCAGGCGACCCGACCGGGCGCGCTATGCCAGAACGCCGACGAACCTGCGGCAACGGTGATCGAGCTGTGCCAGGCCGTTGTCGATACCGGCGAAGCGCCGCCCCATTTGCTGGGCCCAGCGGTCGACCGGCTGGGCCGCCGCGAGGCGACCGAGATCGTCGCCATCGCCGGCTATTATGCGCTGCTCGCCAGTTTCATCAAATCGGCAGGTTTCGACGAGCCCTTCGCGGCGGGATCCTGACTCCTGCCGCGCCAAATCCGCGCCGCTGCTATTCGGCCTTTTCGGTGGGATTGTTGGCGACGGGGGCCATGGGGTCGTCGGCGACGACGGCGAGGCCGCCGCCCCGGTCGGAGCGAGTGTTGACGAAGGTGCCGGCATCCTTCTTGCGCAGGCCGAACGAGCGGACCTCGGCGATCTCTTCCTTGGCCGGTTCCTTGAGCGCGACCGCCGCCTTGCGCGCCAGCGCCGCCTCCACATAGGGCGCGAGCTCGGCCTGCTTCTTCGCCAGCCGCTCCTCCTCATCCGCCTTCAGTTTCGGCATCGCGGTTTCGGCAAACAGCTTGAGCGATTCGCAGATATGGTCGTGATTGGCCGGGCCCGTCTGCTGCACGAAGATGATCTGGTCGACCCCCACATCCGCATACGCCTTGCAATGCTCATATACCTGGTCGGGCGTACCGATGCCGCCATTGCCGTGATTGTCGTCGATCGAGCCTTCGGCTTTCTTGAAGTCTTCCCAGACCGTCGAATGGCCCGGTGTCGTCTTGCCGAACGCGGCATAGAAGCCCAGCGAGTAGCCGAAGAACTTGAACCCCTCCGTCCCCCGGTCGATCGCCACCTGCTCATCCTCGTTCACCGACAGCGCGGTCACGATCGCGACGTTCGGATTGACCGCATGGCCGATCGGCACGCACTCGTCCGACTTGATGATGTCGTAATATTCCTCGACCCATTTGCCCGCCTGTTCCGGCGCAGCAAAGCCGAACACCAGCGCCCCCATACCGTTCCTTGCCGCATGGAGGATCGTATCCCGCCGCGAGCAGGCCACCCATAGAGGCGGGTGCGGCTTCTGCAGCGGCTTGGGCACGATGTTGCGCGTCGGCATCGAGAAGAACTCGCCGTCATGGCCCGGATAGGGGCTCATCGTCAGCATGTTCGCGCATTGCTCGGTCGCCTCGCGCCAGGCATCCTTCTTGGTATCATAGTCGACCCCGAAGCCTTCCAGCTCCATCGCCGTACCGCTCTCCCCGGTTCCCCAGTCGACCCGGCCGCCCGACAGCAGGTCCAGGGTCGCAATCCGTTCGGCCACCCGCACCGGATGGTTGATCTTGGGCGGCATCACGCAGATGCCGTGCCCCAGCCGCATCCGCTTCGTGCGCTGCGACAGCGCCCCCAGAAATACCTCCGGCGCCGATGAGTGAGAATATTCTTCGAGAAAGTGGTGCTCCACCAGCCACGCGTAATCATAGCCGAGACGGTCCGCCAGCTCGAGCTCGCTCAGCGCATTCTGGAAGGTCTCATGATCCCCCTCCGCGCTAAACGGCGCTGGCGACTGATGCTCGTAAAATAATCCAAACTGCATGGCTGCCCCTCTCTCCTTTTTAACAGCATGGCTTATAACAGCGAAACTGACAGGAGGAAAGAGCAAGGCCAAAGCCTGCTTCCATTGCGGAAAATTCCGCCGATTGTTGAAGAACTTGGCCTGCCGGATTGCCTTGGCCGGTTATCTCGCGCCGGGACGCCGTATCGTTCCGCAAAGCCGAAATCAGCGCCAGATCAGCGCGTGGAAGCCAGGGAGAGAGCCCTGTAAATTGGCTTCCCGCACGCCTCACAGCAGATATCCTCGGTTGGTTGCGGCGCGGATGCCAACGGATGTTCATGACTGCCGCTACAGCAAGCGCAGCCGGAAGGAAGCGAATGGCGATCGAGCAAGGCGAACATCCCGTCCGTCCAGGCGGCGCCACAAAAAGGACAGACCTGCCCTTCCTCACGATCCCTTTGCAGAGCGCTCATCCGAATCGATTCGCGGTGGCAAGCTTTCGCATAACCGCCCCCTTCCCCAAATATCTTTTCATTTCCTAGCCGAGCCCTGCACGGCGAGAGATCGTGTAAATTTCGTCGTTGAACCAGAGGCCCTGATGGCGCTGCAGAACCTCGCGCGTCGCATCCAGATATTGATCGGTGGAATGGGCCCGGGCGAGCCGCCCGTCCTCGATCTGTGCCACATAGCTTGCCGCATTCCAGGCGGCGAAAAGCGTGGAACTGCCGATCGGCGTATGTTCGTCGATTTCGGTCGGCAGGGTGCGGATATCATAGCGGAACAGCGCTTCGGAATCCGCCGGGGAATGAAATTCGAAATCGCGTGCCGCCGGGCCCATTTCCGCTTTCACGGCATCCAGGATCATCGTGCCGTCATGCCGGAAGGGATCCTCGTCCGGCCAGATGCTGCGGATGATCTCCATACCCGGATCGTTGCCATGGCTATGGATGCCCATCAATTTCCCGTTCGGCCTGAGCGCTCTGGCCAGCGGCGTCACGATCCGGGAGGTTTTGAATCCCAAGGGCGCGCGGGCGCTATAAGGCTGAGAGAGCAGCACGAAATCGAAATCCGCCTGTACATAGCCGCGCTTGGGAATGATCGGCCCGAGCATGAAACCGTGATCGCGCCGATAGAGCACGAGAACGACCGGCGTCTTGTACACCGGATTGCCGCTCGAACTGCCGATACTCGCCTGCCAATGCTGCGCCAGAAAAGGTTCCAGTTCGGCAATCTGCTGCTCGAACTCACCGGCGCTGGTGCCGTCCAGGGCAACCTCGTGCCAGACCATCGCGCTGGCACCCGCAGGGGTTTCCGGCTGAAGATAAGGCGCCTCGCAATATTTCATATTGGTGAGCACCACGACAGTCGCGCTATGTTCGCGCAGGCGATCCGGAATCTTGTCCAAGGTCAGCCGGATATTTTCCATGCTGATTTCCTTAGCCACCACATAATGCGGCACCCAGGGGTGGCTGCTGTGCAAGCTCCGCAGGATTCGAGCCAGCGCGGTCCCGTCGCCGGCACCGCCGTCGAAAAGGCGAATAGCCGGCGGGGCGGGCTGGGTTTTTGCCAGCTCCTGCACTGCGCGATCGGCGATGATCTGCTTTTCCGTCGTCGTGTTGACGAACATCAGATATTTCTGGCGATTGTCGTAGAAGCGAAAATTATGCTCGGGCCGCGGGGCGGACCGCAGTCCCTTGATGCCGGAACGTAGCGCCGAGGCCGAAGCGCCGTCCTGTTCCTCGATAAAGCGATGCACACGCTCGACCGTCTGGACGGTGACGCGTCCACCCTGCTGTAGCCGGGAAACGAGCTTGCCGTCGTTGACCGCAAGCCGACCGAATGTCGACTGTGCCATTTTCATACGGCGGCAGGCATGTTCGATCTGCTCTAGGAGAACCTGGGTGTCATCCATCTGTTTCGACTTCCCTGTCCCGGCCGCAACGCGCAAAAAATCGCCAATCAGGGATACTGCCTAGCGAGGCGCGATTGTACAATCTCGCCGTCCTATCCCTTTGCGCGCGTATAGCGCCCGTCGAGATAGATCAGCGGATCGGCATCGCCATGTGTATACACCTCCCGAACCGCACCGATCACGATGGCATGCGTACCATATTCCATATGGGTTTCATGATCGCAGAGGAAGCTGGCCTGCGCATCCCGGAGATAGGGCGTTCCGCAGGCGCCCGAATCCCAGCGACCCTCGCGAAAACGAGCCTCGCCTTTCACGGCACCGCTGCAGGCCTGGGATATGGCAAGCTGATCCGCATGAAGAATGTTCACGCAGAAATTCGCCCCGGCCATGAGCGGTTCGAACATGCTCGCCGAACGGTTGACGCAGACGAGCAGCGAGGGCGGTTCCATGCTGAGTTCGCTGACGGCCGTCGCGGTCATCGCCCAGCGTCTTTCCGCATGCCAGCAGGTGACGACCACGACTGCCTTGCCCAGCCTGCGCAGCCCGAAGCGCATGGCGTCCGCCAGGCTCTGTCCTATCTGCGGCACGGCTCGCAATTCCGCCATTCCCTGTCCGCCTTTCTCCATATGGCGGCCTCCGGCCACCCTTCTTTTGTGTTTGATAATGTTGTATAGCGTTTGATATGTCCAGCCGTTATTGGGCCATGCAGGGGATCCCGAGCGTCGGAATTGTCATCCTTTATGGATGACAAGCCTTGGGTTTTGCTCTTGGTATCCCGAAGCGAAGGAGAGCAAGATGACGGACGCGAAACCGCTGAACGGCCTGTATCATTTCGCCTATCCCTGCCGCGACGCAGAGGAAACGCGCCATTTCTACGAAGACATATTGGGGCTTCCGCTGGTCAACTGCATGCTCTCCGAACGCGTGCCCAGCACGGGTGAGGAGACGCCCTATGTCCATTTCTTCTTCGAGATGAAGAATGGCTCCTACATCGCCTTTTTCGATCTCGGCGGAGACGATATGCCGGAGCCTTCGCCCAACACGCCGGACTGGGTCCAGCATTTCGCGATCGAGACCGATTCCGTCGAAAATGTGGAAGCGATGCGCAAGCGGCTTGCCGAACATGGCGTCGAGACGACCCCGATGGTCGATCACGGCTTTGTCCGCTCGGTCTATTTCTTCGATCCCAACGGCCTGAGGCTGGAAATCGGTGCGCGCACCGAGGAACCCGGATTTCTTGAAAAGGCTGCAAGCGAAGCGCATGACACGCTGAAAATCTGGAACGCGCGCAAGCGCGCGGCGACCTCCGGCTAGAGCGCCATTGCGACCGACTTGGTCTCGGTATAGGCTTCGATACCCTCGCGGCCGTTTTCTCGACCCCAGCCCGATTGCTTAAAGCCGCCGAACGGCAGTGCCGGATCGAGCCCGCCGCCATTCACTCGCACGGTCCCGGCCTTTAGCTTCTTCGCTAGCTTGTGCGCGGCGGACAGATTGTTGGTCCACAGCACCGCGCCGAGGCCGTAATTGCTATCATTCGCTTCGGCGGCGATCCTATCCAGATCGTCGTCACCGAACGCCATGACGCAGAGCACCGGCCCGAATATCTCCTCGCGCCGCACGGCCATCGAGGCATCGGTATCGGTCAGCACGGTGGGCGGAACGAAATAGCCCGTACCGTCCATCTCACCGCCGCCGGCGCGCAAGGTCGCGCCCTCGTCCACGCCGCCACGGATATAGTCCCGCACCCGATCGCGCTGCGCGCCCGATATAACCGGCCCCATCTGGGTATTCGTATCGAGGCCCGAGCCGAGCTTCAACGATGCGGCTATCTCGGCAACGCCATCGACCACGGCGTCGAAATTGCTGCGATGGACGAACAGGCGCGAACCGGCATTGCAGACCTGCCCGGCATTGGTGAAGATTGATCGCGCCGCTCCCTGGATGGCGCTGGCAATGTCGGCATCGGGCAGGACGATCACCGGAGTCTTGCCGCCCAGCTCGAGCGTCACCCGTTTGAAGTTGCCGGCCGCGGCCTTGAGGATATGCCGGCCCACTTCGGTCGAGCCGGTGAAGGTAACCTTGTCGACGCCGTCATGCTCGGTCAGCGCCGCGCCGGCGGTTTCCCCAAAGCCCGTCAGCAGGTTGAAGGCGCCGTCGGGAAAGCCGATTTCCGCGATCAGATGCGCCAATCGCAACGCGGTAAGCGGGGTTTCTTCAGCGGGCTTGAGAATAACCGCGCACCCCGCGGCAAGCGCGGGGGCGATCTTGGCTACGGCCATCATGATCGGTGCGTTCCAGGGCACGATCTGGGCAACGACCCCCACCGGCTCGCGCAACGTATAGGCATGCCAGGTGCCCGGCCCGGACAGCGAAATCGTCTCGCCGTTGAGCTTGGTCGCCCACCCCGCATAGTAACGGAGCATTTCGGTCGCATAGGGGATGTCGAAATTCCGAGCATCGCCGACGGGCTTGCCGTTATCCAGCGTTTCCAGCACCGCAAACTCGTCAGCATATTCTTCCAGCGCATCGGCCAGCCGGTTGAGCAAACGGGCGCGAGCGGACGGCTTCATGTCGAGCCATGCGGGATCGTCCATCGCCCCGCGCGCGGCGCGGACCGCTGCGTCGACATCCGCTGCCCCGGCCTTGGCGACATCCGCCAGATGGCCGCCGGTAGCCGGATCATAGGTCGCGAAGCTTTCGCCGCCCTGCGCATCCACCCATTGCCCGCCGATGAAAAGCCGATGCTTGCCGGCCGCAAAGGCGCGCGCCTCCTTCAGTGAAGGGATTTCCGCCGCTTGTGCCGTTGCCATGCCTGTCATGTCCAATCCTTTCGCGATGCCGCTTGCACCATATTCGCTGCCGAGCCTATAGCGCCTTGCGTTAGCTCTTGTCGAATGCTGTTCGCCATGGGAAAACGCAAATCGATTGGGCGAGAAGCATGGAACTTACATTTACCGAAGGCGAGCGTCGCTTCCGCGCGGAGGTGCGCGAATATCTTCTTTCGAACATCTCCGAGAATATTCGCCAGTCGGTGTATGAGGAACGGCCCTTGCCGCGCGAATGGCAGGTCGAATCCCAGCAGATACTGAACCGGGCGGGATATGCGGTCCCGCATTGGCCGGTCGAATGGGGCGGCCGTGACTGGTCCGCGGTCAAGCGGACAATATTGGTACAGGAAATCGATCAGAATTCGGTTCCCAGGCCCTTGCCGTTCAACGCCGCGCTGGTCGGCCCGGTCGTCGCCGCCTTTGGCACCGAGGAGCAGAAGCGCCGCTTTCTTGCGCCGGTCGCCAATCTCGACATGTGGTTTTGCCAAGGCTTTTCCGAACCCAATGCGGGCTCGGACCTAGCCTCGCTCAAAACTTCCGCGGTGCGGGAAGGCGCTCACTACCAGGTCAACGGGCAGAAGATCTGGACGACCGCCGCGCATAAGGCAGATTGGATCTTCTGTCTCGTCCGCACCGCGCAATGCGAACGGAAACAGCAGGGCATATCCTTTCTGCTGATCGACCTTGCCACGCCGGGCATAACCATCCGCCCCATCCCCACCATCGATGGCTTTCATCACGTCAACGAAGTTTATTTCGACGATGTGCGGGTTCCGGCGGAAAATCTCGTCGGCGAAGAAGGCCGCGGCTGGGATTACGCGAAATATCTGCTGGGCCAGGAACGAACCTCTTTGGGCAATATCGGCTTTTCCCAACGGCGCCTGGATCGCGTCCGCGCCCTGGCCAAGGCGCGGCGGGGCGAGGCCGGGCCGTTGATCGACGACCCTGACTTTCGCCGGCGGCTAAGCTGGGCCGAAATCGAGCTGAAAGCGCTGGAGATCACGCAGATGCGGGTCGTCGCCAGCGCCGGCAACCCCGCGGGAGGCGCCGATCCGAAAACCTCGATCCTCAAGATCAAGGGGAGCGAGATCCTACAGGATGCAGCCGAGCTTCTACTCGATACGTTGGGCCCCGAAGCTCTGACGGCCGGCTTTGCCGATTCTCTGGCGAGCGACGATTCGCAGGGTCTGGATGCGCATTCCTCGGTCCTCTCGGCCTATTTCACGTCGCGCAAATATTCCATTTTCGGAGGATCCAACGAGATCCAGCGCAACATTTTGGCCAAGGCCGTGCTCGGCTTGGGGAGCAAAAGATGAATTTCGATCTCAGTGAAGAGCAGCGGATGCTCGCTGATGCCGTGGGAAAATTGTTCGAGGCGCAAGCCGAGGATGCCAACGTCGATTCCCACAAACTCTGGAACGGCTATCTGGAGCTCGGACTGCTCGGTTTACCCTTTGCCGAAGAGCAAGGCGGGTTCGGTGGCGGCCAAGAAGAAATCATGCTGGTCATGGAAGCCTATGGCCGCACCCTGGGAACGGCACCCTATCTCCAGTCGGTCCTTATGGCGGGCCGACTGTTGGCGCTTGTCGACGGCGGCACCGCATCCGATGCCCTATCCGGCCTTCTCGACGGCAGTCAAAAATATGCGCTTTGCCTTTTCGAGCCGGACACGCGCTATCGCTGGCACGAGCCCGGGACGAAGGCAGAGCGGTCGGATGCCGGTTGGACGCTGAGCGGAGAGAAGCGAGCGGTCTTGAACGCCGAGACCGATACCCATTTGATCTGTCCGGCCACGACGCCGGAGGGCTTCGGACTGTTCCTGATTCCGCCTGGAGCATCCGGCCTCTCGTTGCGCGAACGGCCTACCCCGGACGGGCGCATCGCTGCTGATATCGTGCTAGACGGTGTGGAGATTGCGGAGGCCGCCGCGATCGGCGATCCCGCCAACAATGGCGCACTGGTCGCTAAAATCGTCGATGGGGCCATCCTCGCTTGCTGCAGCGAGGCGATCGGCGCGATGGAAAAACTGCTCGCCCTTACCGTAGAATATCTAGGCACACGCAACCAGTTCGGCGCGCCGATAGGATCGTTCCAGGTCCTTCAGCATCGCGCCGCCGACATGCTGATCGCGCTGGAACAGACGCGATCCATGACGATCCATGCAATCTCGATGATGGATGCCCCGCCCACGCAACGGCATGTCGCAGTGGCCGCGGCCAAGGCGCTGACCAATCGCGCGTCGCGCTTTGTCGGCAGTCAGGCCATCCAGCTGCATGGCGGCATGGGATTGGCGAGCGAATATCCGGCAGGCCGCTATTTTCAGCGGCTAACGGTGCTGGAGAATATGTTCGGGGACAGCAACCATCATCTAACCGAGATGGAAAAGGGCGGCGGGCTCGCCGCCGCCCTCTGATTCCATAGAACCGTCCTAATCGCGTTCGTAGTTTCCAAGGCCGGGTTTGAACGTCTTCTCGTCGAGAAACTGCGTCAAACCCTTGTCCCGACCCTTTTCCGTGTCGACGAAAGTCGTCTGGTCGCCCTTGGCGGTCAGATATTCGGCCGCCTGCTCCCAGTTCATTTCCCGAGCATATTTATAAGCCATGCGGGCTTGGCGCAGCACCGTCGGGTTCTTTTCCAGCAGGTTTTTCGCCAGTTCGCGCGTCCGGTCCTTGAGCTCTTCAGCTGGCACTGCCTGGTTGACCAGGCCGACTTCGGCAGCCCGCGTCCCATCAAATTTTTCGCCGGTCATGACATAATAAAGCGCTTCGCGGTCGCCCATCAGCGTCGAGATCGCCTTGGAGACCACGCCGCCGGGAATGATCCCCCAGTTGATTTCCGATAGACCGAACACCGCGTCCTTGTCGGCGATGGCAAGATCGCAGCAGATCAACGGCGTGAACGCACCGCCGAAACACCAGCCATTGACCATCGCGATCGTCGGCTTGGCGTAGTGCATCAATGTCCGCCACTGCCAGGCGCGGGTTTCGCGATAGGCGCGATGACGCTCGACATCGGTGATGGCATCGGTCGTGCGGAAAAAACCTTGGAGATCCATGCCGGCGGAGAAAGCCTCGCCCGCGCCGGTCAGCACGATAACGCCGCAGCGATCGTCGATCTCCAGCGCATCGAGCACGACATTCATTTCGCGGGCGAGATCGACGCTCATCGCGTTCCGTTTTTCCGGCCGGTTCAGATATACCCAGGCGATACCGTCCTCGAATTCGACGAGCACGTCATTGCCGCCGGGCACGGCTTTCTCTCCGGTATTTTTCACAGTGCTATTCATTTCAACTTTTCCTCTTCACGTGTCTTGTTCGTCGTTCCGTGGCGGAGCCGCGACGGTTACGATTAGCGCATCAAGCGCCACGGCGCCTTCGCCGTCCGCGCCTACCATCAACGGATTGACGTCGATTTCCTCGACGCCGAGCCCGGCGCGCATCGCAGCGCCGATCTTCACCACGGCATCGGCGACGGCGCCAACATCGCGGGCCGGGCGGCCGCGAAACTCTTCGAGCAGCTTGGCGCCGCGCAGCTGGCGGATGCGATCCACCGCGCGGGCATGCGAGATATCGGCGGGCAGAAGCAGCGTCGCGTCGAGCGCCTCGGTCAGCACGCCGCCCAGTCCGACCAGCACCGTCGGCCCCCATTCGGGATGGTGACGGGCGCCGACAATCATCTCGAGGCCCGGCCCGGACATCTGCTCCACCAGCACGCCGTCAATCGATGCCGATCCGAGATTGCTCATCAGCTTTTTCCAACCGTCGCGCAGTTGACCCTCGTCGGCGATACCGAGAATCACGCCGCCGATATCGCTCTTGTGCGAAAGCGCCGCGGCCTGCGCCTTCAGCACCAGCGGAAAACCGATCTTCGCGGCGATGGTCAGCGCCTTCTCGAGCGATCCCGCGAGATCGCCTTGGGGCGTCGCGATGCCAAGTTCGCGGAGAAAGGCCTTGCCCTGATATTCGGGTTTGACGCCCGGCTCCTGCCATCCTGAAAGCCCGGTTGCGGCCGGCGAGCGATCGTCGGCATCACGTAGCGACCGGGCGTAGCGTTCGGCCGCCCCAAAGGCGCGGATCGCGCGTTCGGGGGATCGGAAAAGCGGCGTTTCACTGTCTTGCATCGCCGCAAGGAAGTCCGGATCGAGCGGCGATTGGTCGCCGGTGATCGCCATCGCGACGGGCTTGGCACTGGCGAGCGCGACCGGGATGACGGCATCGGCTTTGGCGCGCTGCTGCGCGGGTCCGCCGCCGGCCATGGGCAGTAGCACCGCACCAACCGCCGGATCGTCCAGCATCGCCTCGCTCGTATCGCGGAAGATGTCGCCGCTGACGAAACCGGCCGTACCGACATCAAGCGGATTGTCGATCTCCATGCCCTCGGGAAGCAAGCCGGCAAGCCGCGCGCGCGTCGCTTCGGAAATTTCGGCAACCGGAACGCCCGCATCCTCGGCGGCGTCGAAGCCCATACCGCGGATCGCGCCCGAGTTGGTGACCATTGCCAACGCGCCGGGCTGCGGCGCCGGGAAACGGTGGAGCAGCGCGACGGCGTCAAACAGTTCGTCCATCGTCGGCACCATAGCCACGGCTTCATTTTCAACCGCTGTCTGCATCACGCCATAATCGCCGACCATCGAACCGGTATGCGACTGCGCCGCTTCCTGTCCGCGCTGGCTACGCCCCGGGTGCAGCATGATGATCGGAACGCCGGCCTGCCGCGCCTGGCGCGCGGCGCCGAGAAAGGCCTGGGGATCCTTGATCTGTTCGGCATAGAGCGCGATCGCATCGGCCGAGCCTTCGGCGACGAGATATTCAATGAGATCGCTCGCGCCGATAACCGCTTCGTTGCCGGTCGCGACCGACAGCGAGACGGAAATGCCCCGACCCAGCATCGCGGCACGCATGCTCGAGGCGATGGCGCCGCTCTGGGCGATAACGGCCACGCTCCGGCGATCTTCCAGTGGGCGCGGATGGACGGGCTCGAAGGTCAGCGCAGAACCGCCGGCAAAATTCACGAAGCCGAGGCAGTTCGGGCCGAGCAGTGCCATGCCCGCCTCACGGCAGGTTGCGGCGATGGCCTCCTGTGTCGCCCGGCCTTCTTCGCCGGCCTCTGCAAATCCGGACGCGAAAACCACGATGCCGCCGACATCTCGGCGCGCACAGGCCTCGACCGCTGGCAGGATCGCCGGACGCGGGATGCTGAGCACCACGGCATCGACACCGGACGGAAGATCGTCGACCGATTTCACACAGGCGCGCCCGCCAATCTCGTCGCGTGTCGGGCTGATCAGGTGGAGCGGCCCGGTAAAACCGAATCGGTCGCAATTGCCGAGAATCGTACCGCCCATCGTGGCGGGATCGGGCGAGGCCCCGGCGATCGCTATCGAAGCGGGCCGCAGCAGCCGCGCAAGCGCGGGCTTGCCCTGCGCGCTATCCTTTGAGGATTGCGCCGTCACCGGGCCGTCGACCCGTCGATCCATGATATCGTCCGGCAAATCGTCCTCTCCCGCTACCCGCTCTGCCGCGGAATTGCCTTTTGCGCTACATATCATATAGTCTTATATCAACTAGACTGATACGCCTAGGGGATTAAGGTCCCTCGGATAAGGATTTGGTCCGTGATATCCCGGATCGGGAAATCGGCGCAGGCCAAACGGGCTGGTCCGCCGGACAAGGGAGAGGAAAAGGCGATGTACGGTCGCAACGATTTGAGAGCGAGCCTTGCCGCAAAATCGGCAGCCAAGGCGCCTACGGGCTTCAAAGACGCCAGCTATGCGCATTTCTACCGGGACCCGCCGCAGGAAAGCTCCGACTTGTCGAAAGACTGGTATGTCCGCGGCCAATCCATGGTCGTCGCCTATAGCGAAGCGAAAGCCGGGGCGGTGTTCGAGCGCGAGGACCAGATCGACGAATATGCCGTTGTCCTGCCCGAAGACGATACCGAGATCGAAATCGAAATCGACGACGGAACCGAGATCGCCAGCGGCCGGTCGGTGGCCTTCATCCCGGCGGGCGCGAGCAAAATCACGGTCCGCAAGGGCGGCCGCATCGTTCGGCTGATCACTACCCGCTCGGCCGATATGGTCGCGAAATGCCCGAACGCGGCCTCATATGAAGAACCCGATCCCAATGTCGCGCCGTTCCAGCCCTGGCCCGATCCCGTCGGTGGCCGGAAGATCCGCGTCTATTCGGGATCGGTCGAACCCGAAGAAGGGCGCTTCGGCCGCCTTTATCGGGGGTCGACGATCATGGTGAATATGGGCGATGGCCGCGTCGGTCCACGCGCGCCCGACAATCTCTCGCCCCACCATCATGAGGATTTCGAACAATATTCGGTCGGCCTTGACGGCGACTATGTCCACCATCTGCGCTGGCCGTGGATCAGCGATTCCACGACCTGGCGGGACGACGATCACGAACCATGCGGTACGCCCTCGGTTGCGGTGATCCCGCCGCCTACGACACACACCTCGCAGGGCATGGCCGAGGGACTCAACCGGCTGCTCGACGTCTTCTGTCCTCCGCGGATCGACTTCTCGACGAAACCCGGCTGGGTGCTCAACGCCGACGACTATCCGATGCCGGAATCCGGTATCGAAGAATGATCCTATGACCGAGGTGCGAACAGCCGCGCGCCATTGCCGTGCAGCACGGAATCGCGTTCCCGTTCGTCGAGACGACCGGTAGCGGCGATTGCGGCTTCGACGATCCGCTCATAGGCCATGGCCGTGTTGCCATAGTCCGAGCCCCACATGATCCGATCGGCGCCGTAGATATCGACGGCATGCCGCAGGAATTCGGCGCTATCGACTCCCGTGCTTTCGAAGCGCTTCAGATTGATCTGCGAGAGCTTGAAGCGGATATTCGATGTATCCGCGAGCGCGCGATGTTCCGGGCTGAGCGCTCCGTGCACGCCTTCGTCGATTCCCGGCCAACCGAAATGATCGAGGATTACGGGCATTGGCGCCAATCGGTCTGCCAGCGCGGCGATCCGCGCAAAAGCCGCCCGCAAGGCCGGCCCGCCAGCATACATCAATATCATGGCTAGACCGAGCGCAGCAGCTTCTTCCCAGACCCGCACCGCCATTGGCGTGTCTAGCCATGGATAGCAGCCGTCCGCATCCGCCGGCCCAAACAGCCTTATGCCGGAGACATTGTGATTTTGCGCCAGTGCCCGAAGCTTCCGGGGCGTCCCGAGATCGGCGGCATCGAGCATGACGACCGCCGACAGCCGGTCGGGATGGGCATCCGCCACCGCAACGCTGTAGCTGTTGTCCGTCTTGTACAGACTGTAATATTGAACCGCAGCGCCGCCCGCCACATGACAGCTATCCCATATCGGCAAGACGCTTTCGATCGAAACGGGATCGCTTCTGGCACGGCGCAGTATCGCCGCTTCGCCCTCCTTGGCACCGGAGGGATCGACCGGGAACCGTGCAACGTCGCTGGTGGATAGATGAATATGAGTATCGAACAGCCTGATGGACGGGCTTGGCATTCTTCCCCCTGACAGTTTCGCCCTGCCCCAACAGGCTCACGGATCGACCCCCGATGGCGCTTCCCAGCCTAGAGTTTTTTCTGGCAATGTCTAATTTGATTCGTCAAAGTATGACATGCGGCGGCACCTAGATTGAAGAAAATTGGGTGCCGAAGTTGTCAGGCGTAACGGCATCGAAAAAGCGATCGGCCAAGTCGGCCGGATTTGCAAAATCGCGATCTCGTGTCTCTTTGAAGGAATCCCGTGTGATCAAGCCACAATCTCATATTTCATTTTTGCTGACCGGCGTTTCGGTGATCCTGCTGGCGGCATGCGGCCAGGGCGGCGCGAGCGAAGCCGCCGCAGCCCAGAGCAGTGCAAGCCCAGAGCCGAGCCAATCTGCCTCGGCCAGCGCAACCGAGGAAGTCGCCGAGGTAGCCGAACCGGAAGAGGCCGTGACGGAAACCGCAGCCTCGACCGCAAGCGTGGAAGCCGAACCCAGCGCACCAGCCGCCACGCCGGCCAGCACAGCGAGCGCGCCGCCTGCTGCGGTAGCCCGGCCGGCGGCCTTCGCGTCCTGCGGCGCCTGCCATACGGTCGAACGCGGCGCCGCTGCCACCGTCGGACCCAATCTCTTCGGCGTGTTCGGAAGCAATGCCGGCAGCAAAGCCGGCTTTTCCTATTCCCAGGCGATGCAGGATTCGCAGATCAGCTGGACGCGCAGCAATCTCGATCGCTTCCTCGCCGATCCCGCCGGTGTCGTTCCGGGAACCCGGATGGGCATACCCGGCACGCGCGATGCCGCCGCCCGCAGCGCGATCATCGACTATCTCGAAACGCTGCGATAGGCGCGAACGGACCCGCTACGGGCGGTCCATCAATTACTGGAGAGCGTTCGATGAAGATCCATATCGGCCTTGGTGCCGCCATCCTTCTCGCCGCGCCGTCAACGGCGCAAACACCGCGCCCCGGCCTCGACTATGCCAGCGCTTCGACGATCGTCGGCTCCTGCGTCCAATGGGCGATGGAAAATGATCGCAATGTCGCAATCGCCGTCATGGACAATCGCGGCATGCTCGTCGCTTTCGCGCATATGGACGGCGCATCGGCGGCAGTCGGTGAACTTGCGCGGTGGAAAGCCAATGGTTCGGCGATGTTCGGCAGGGCTACCGCCGATATCGGAGCGCTAAATCCCCCGCCCAACCTGCCGCACGCCGCAACGCTGACCGGCGGCGTCCCGATCTACACGGCCGACGGCGTGCCCCTTGGCGGCGTCGGCACGTCCGGCTTGCGGCCCGACGAGGACGCCGCTTGCGGGACGGCCGGCGTCGAAGCGGCCGGCCTGACGACATCGCGCGGTGAATAGCCGTCCTTAATAGGCGTCTATTTCCTTAAGCGCCTCGGCCGCCACGCCCCAGCTTTCGACACCGCCGGCGACGCCGATATACATGGTCGTGTGCAGCAACACCTCGCGGATTTCCTCCTTGGTCGCGCCGTTCTGGACTGCGCATTTGACGAGCCGGCTGAGAGGCAGGTTGCGCCCTAGCGCCGCGGCGATCGCCATCGTGATCAGGCTGCGTTCGCGGACCGTAAGCCCCTCGCGCGTCCAGGTTTCGCCGAACACGGCGGAGGTTACGTAATTCTCAAGTGGCTCGTGGAAATCGTCGGCCGCGTCGAGCCGGTCGATGCTCGCATCGCCAAACAATTGCCGGCGCATTTCGCGGCCGGCCTGAAAAGCGGGATCGTCGGTCTTGAGGGCCATGTCTCTTATCCTTGTTCGTGTTTAAAATAGGTCCGTATCGCCTTGCCGAGTTCCCGCATCTCCGCACGCGCGGCTTCGGAAAAACGGACGGCACGAAAAAATCCATGCGGCATGCGCTCGGCGATCCGCATCTGCGCTTCCACGCCCGCTTCCCGCAATCTGCGGGTATAGTCCTGTCCTTCGTCGAGCAGGGCATCATAGGCCGCACCTACGAGCAGCGCCGGAGGGAGCCCGACCAGATTATCGCTATGCAGCGGCGCAGCCACCGGTGTGGAGCTTCGCGCGTCGCATTCCCGATAAGTCGCGATCATCGATTTGATGATCGGCAAGGTCAAAATCGGGTCAGCGGATTTCTGATAGGCGTCTCGCATCTCGTCGAGATCGAAAAGGCCGTAACATAATATCTGGCAGGCGAGATTCGGACCTTCGCTGTCCCGCGCCCGAATCGCAAGCAGGGCTGCGATGAAAGCGCCGGCGCTATCGCCGGCCACGGCCAGTTGCTGGGTATCGATTTTCAGGATCGACGCTATTTCCGCCGTCCAGCACAGCACGTCATAGCATTCTTCGAGCATCGCCTGCGGCGTCGATTGCGGCAGCCGCGCATAATGGACGCTGATTACGGTCGCCCCTGAGGCTTCGGCCAGCGCCATCGCGACCGGCTCGTAACTGTCGAGACTGCCGGTCGTGAAGCCGCCGCCGTGGAAATAGACGATCCCCGGCTGCGGCCCGTCCCCGGCCGGTCGATAGATGCGGACCGCGGTTTCGCCGGCCTCCCGCACAACGAAACTCGTCGTGACAGTCATGCCTTCGGGCCGCGGATAGGCGATCGCGTCCGCGTTCAAATCGGCCGCCAGCCGGGCCTGTTCGGGCGAGGGCCGCTGGCCGCCCGGCGCCAGACGAACGGCCGCTATATAATCGGCCAGTCCTTCGGCGAGAGGCGGACTGCCGGCCATGCTCAGTTCCAGAGGCGCTGCGATGCCAGTGCCGCGCCTTCGACCAGTGTCTCCAGCTTCGCCCATTGCACTTCGGGGTGAACGCGCGCCATGTTCCAGCCTTGCGAGAAACCGCAATCGGTGCCGGCAATGACATTCTCTCGGCCGACAACGCTCGCGAAATTCTCGATTCGCCAGGCCACCAGTTCGGGATGCTCGACGACGTTGGTCTGGTGGCTGACGACGCCGGGCACCAGGATCTTGCCTTCGGGCAGTTTCACGTCCTTCCATACCATCCATTCATGCTCGTGGCGCGGATTGGCGCCCTCGATGACATAGGCCTGGGCGTCGATCTTGAGGATGATGTCGATTACCTCGCGCAGCGGCACATCGGTCGTGTGCGGCGTGTTCATGCTGCCCCAGCACATGTGATAGCGGACCCGGTCTTCCGGAATGCCGCGCAGCGCGTGATTATAGGCTTCGACCTGCATTTCGGACGCGCGGCGCAGATCCTCCGGCGAAGGGTTGGGATTGCCCGGCAGCACCTGGTTGCGCGCCGGCAGGCCGAGATCAAGCTGGACGACGAAACCGGCATCGGTAATCGCCTTATATTCCTCGTGCATCGCATCGGCGAGCGCATAGAGATAGTCGGACATGCTCGAATAGACCTCGCCCGCATCGGCATCGTCGCGCGCCGGCGTTGCCGACGGCATGAACGCCTCGACGAAATCCTTGCCCTCCAATGCCGCCTTATAGTTTTCGAGATCGCGCTGGAGATCCTCCTGCCCGATATAGGTGATCGGTTCGACGACGCGGCAACTGGAATTCGGCACGGCCAGCGCCTTCTGTACGCGTGCCGGATCGAGATCCGGTGCCATCCACATGCTTTTGTACATGGCGTTATATTGATTCATGAAGCCCGGAAATTCCTCGCTGAGCTTGGCATAATAGGCGCCCTTTTCCGGCGGTACACGTTCCAGCCCACCAAGGCGCTCGATGACATAAGCGTGGAAACTCGGCTTCGAAATTTCGCCGTCGCTGGGAATGTCGATCCCGATTTCGGCCTGCTTGGCCACGACATCGGCCACGCCCTCGGAGACGCTCTTCTGGAACGCTTCCTCGTCGACGTGTTCGCCCAGCACCTTGGACATCATGCCTTCCAGAACGGGAACGGGCCGAATCAGGCTGCCGACATGGGTGGTGAGAATACGGTCAGTGCTTTGCTTCACATCGTCCCCTATACATGACCCTTCGGGCCTTATCTGCGCTTCGACTCCCATCGGCATCGCCGATAGAAAGAAGCTTGGCTTATACGTGTGGTGGTGTCATGTTGAACGCGATTTGTAAATAACAACCAGCATGCCGGCGCGAAACGGACGGTCCGGACGCGAAATGAGGGGAATGCCGATGTTCAATGCGGGGGTTAAGAAAAAACTGGAAGCCGGAGAGACCGTTTTCGGCAGCTTCTTCAAATTCGATTCACCTCCGCTGGTCGAGCTGTTCGGCCTTGCCGGTTTCGACTTCATCATCGTCGACGGCGAACATAGCTGCTTCACCCATGCGAGCATCGAGAATCTGATTCGCACCTGCGAGCTGGTCGGCATGAGCAGCGTCATCCGTACGCCCGATGCCGCGGAAACCAACATCCTCCACGCGCTCGATAGCGGCGCGAGCGGTATCCAGGTTCCCTCGCTCAAAAGCGCCGCCGAAGTCGAGGATGTTATCTGCAAGGCTAAATATTGGCCGCTGGGCGAGCGCGGATCGGCCCGGGGCTGCCGCGCCGCCGCCTATGGCCAGTCCGGCCCCGATTATGAGGAACGCGCCAATCGCGACACTCTCGTCAGCGTCCATATCGAAAACAAGGAAATGGTGGATGAGGTCGAAGCGCTTTGCGAAATCGAACATCTCGACGTGCTGTTCATCGGCACCGGCGATCTCAGCCAGTCGCTCGGCCATCCGGGAAATGCCCAGCATCCCGATGTCGTCGCGGCGGTCGACCGGGTGATCGAGGTCGCCGCGGGCCGCAAGCATATCGGCGCGGTGGCGGTGAACGCAGAACAGCTCGAATCCTATGTCGCGCGCGGCGTCAAATATATCGCGTGGAAATCGGACCTGACGATGATCCGCGCGATGCTCAAAGCTGCGGCCGAGAATTTCACGCCCTATCGGGGCGGTTGAACCGAAAAGACGGAGATCAAGCGATGAAAAGACCTTCAGGCGGACGAGGCAAGCAATTGGCGGGGGTCGCGCCCCTGCTCGACGAACTCACCCAGAACATCCTTTACGATAAGGTCTGGGAACGATCCCAGCTTTCCAAGCGGGATCGCAGCCTGATCACGATCACCTGCCTAATCGCCCTCAACCGCCAACAGGTACAGGGCCATATGGAACTCGGCCTGGAAAACGGCCTGACGATGGAAGAGCTGGGCGAGGCAATCGCCCATATCGCCTTTTATGCTGGCTGGCCGGTTGCGGTGACCGCCGCGCGGCGACTGACCGAGCTGGCCGAAGCGCAGGACGAGGGTGAGGATTCCTGAATAGGACGAAATACAGGGCGGCGCCTTAAGGGAAGACGCCGCCCTGCGGGTTAAAGGCTATTCGGCCTTTTCGATGGGATTGTTGGCGACGGGGGCCATGGGGTCGTCGGCGACGACGGCGAGGCCGCCGCCCCGGTCGGAGCGAGTGTTGACGAAGGTGCCGGCATCCTTCTTGCGCAGGCCGAACGAGCGGACCTCGGCGATCTCTTCCTTGGCCGGTTCCTTGAGCGCGACCGCCGCCTTGCGCGCCAGCGCCGCCTCCACATAGGGCGCGAGCTCGGCCTGCTTCTTCGCCAGCCGCTCCTCCTCATCCGCCTTCAGTTTCGGCATCGCGGTTTCGGCAAACAGCTTGAGCGATTCGCAGATATGGTCGTGATTGGCCGGGCCCGTCTGCTGCACGAAGATGATCTGGTCGACCCCCACATCCGCATACGCCTTGCAATGCTCATATACCTGGTCGGGCGTACCGATGCCGCCATTGCCGTGATTGTCGTCGATCGAGCCTTCGGCTTTCTTGAAGTCTTCCCAGACCGTCGAATGGCCCGGTGTCGTCTTGCCGAACGCGGCATAGAAGCCCAGCGAGTAGCCGAAGAACTTGAACCCCTCCGTCCCCCGGTCGATCGCCACCTGCTCATCCTCGTTCACCGACAGCGCGGTCACGATCGCGACGTTCGGATTGACCGCATGGCCGATCGGCACGCACTCGTCCGACTTGATGATGTCGTAATATTCCTCGACCCATTTGCCCGCCTGTTCCGGCGCAGCAAAGCCGAACACCAGCGCCCCCATACCGTTCCTTGCCGCATGGAGGATCGTATCCCGCCGCGAGCAGGCCACCCATAGAGGCGGGTGCGGCTTCTGCAGCGGCTTGGGCACGATGTTGCGCGTCGGCATCGAGAAGAACTCGCCGTCATGGCCCGGATAGGGGCTCATCGTCAGCATGTTCGCGCATTGCTCGGTCGCCTCGCGCCAGGCATCCTTCTTGGTATCATAGTCGACCCCGAAGCCTTCCAGCTCCATCGCCGTACCGCTCTCCCCGGTTCCCCAGTCGACCCGGCCGCCCGACAGCAGGTCCAGGGTCGCAATCCGTTCGGCCACCCGCACCGGATGGTTGATCTTGGGCGGCATCACGCAGATGCCGTGCCCCAGCCGCATCCGCTTCGTGCGCTGCGACAGCGCCCCCAGAAATACCTCCGGCGCCGATGAGTGAGAATATTCTTCGAGAAAGTGGTGCTCCACCAGCCACGCGTAATCATAGCCGAGACGGTCCGCCAGCTCGAGCTCGCTCAGCGCATTCTGGAAGGTCTCATGATCCCCCTCCGCGCTAAACGGCGCTGGCGACTGATGCTCGTAAAATAATCCAAACTGCATGGCTGTTATCTTTCTCTGATTTGCGTCTGTTTCGGCCCCACGCCGTTCCCGCTCTCGGTCACGACGGGGCGCCGCGAGGTACGGGAATGCCGGGGATGGTAAGCCGGATGCGGTTGAGCGAGCGCGCGCCCGTGAAGTACAGCGTGCGCCAATCCTCGTCGCCCCAGTTCATGTTGGAAGCGCGGCCCTCGACAAGAATCGTACCCAGATGCCTGCCCGTGAAATCGAGGATCCAGATGCCGCCCGGGCCCGTGCAATAGACATTGCCCTCGATATCGCATTTCATCCCGTCGGGGACGCCGGGGCGATCATCGCCCCGCATGTCGCAAAACAGCCGTGCGCTACCGAGATCGACCATGCCGTCCTTTTCGAGGTCATAGGCCATGATCAGCTTGCGGTGCTTGTTGCTGTCATTGACGTAGAGGATGCTCTCATCGGGCGAGAAGCACAGCCCGTTGGGATTGACGAGGTCGCGTGTC
The DNA here is from genome assembly GCF_014237875.1 of Parasphingopyxis marina. Classification (GTDB taxonomy): domain Bacteria; phylum Pseudomonadota; class Alphaproteobacteria; order Sphingomonadales; family Sphingomonadaceae; genus Parasphingopyxis; species Parasphingopyxis marina. The sequence continues at coordinate 12,282 of NZ_JACJVJ010000003.1, read as the reverse complement.
ACCAGGTTGATCCGATCGCCTTCGGGCGCGACGCGGTAGACGCCGGCGATGTCGAGTTCGGGCGGATGATCGGCCGGCGTGAACGGCACCTTGGGCGGCGGATCGGTGAAATAGATCGAACCGTCCGATTTAACTACGACGTCGTTGGGCCGGTTGAGCTTCATCCCGTGATAGCGATCGGCGACCACGGTGACGGTGCCGTCGGCTTCCTCGCGATCGACGCAGCGACTGAAATGATGGCAAACGACAAGCCGGCCTTCGCGATCGAGCGTCTGGCCGTTGCCGTTCTTGGTATCGTCCTTGTCGAGAGTGATTCCGTCTTCCGGAGACCAGCGATAACGCTTGGAGTTGTGGATATCGCTGAACAGCAGATAGCCGCCCTCGGCGATCCATACAGGCCCCTCGGCAGGCCCGGTAGGACCGCCAAAGCCTTCGCCCAATTGCTCCCAATCTGCACCGGCGGGGACGATAGCGCCCAGCCCCGGGTCGATCTGCTCTATCGGCATGATTGAGGGTCCTCTCCAACCCTGATTTTTAACAGCCAAGCTTATAACAGTAGAACTGACAGGAAAGGACGGCTATGTAAAGGGCCGCTCCGCATCCTGGCAGTGCGCGGCGTTGACAAGCAGCTAGGCTTATACTCTTATGCGACCCAGCGGGGCTTGGTCCATCGAGTGGTCGCCAGAATAAAAAAGAGAGGATGCCCCCATGGCCGCAGCGCCCCCCGGCAAGACGCCCGTCGATATCGAAACCTTTCTCGACACGGTTAAGTTTGGACGTTTCCACGTCCGGGTGATGCTGATCGGCGCGATGGTGATGATGGTCGATGGCTTCGATCTTGCCCTGCTCTCATGGGTGCTGCCCAAGATTTCCGACGACTATGGCGTGCCTCGCACATCGCTGACCTGGGTTCTGATGACCCAACAGGTAGGCATGGTCATCGGCGCCTTCCTCATCGCGCCTATCGCCGACCAGATTGGACGGCGGCGATTGCTGATGCTGTGTGTATTCACCGTGTCGATCAGCTGTTTCGTGACGATATTCACGACCAGCGTCCCGGCCCTCGCCCTTTGCCGTCTGGCAACGGGCGTATTCGCCAGCGCGGTGATCGCCAACATGGTGGCACTCGCTTCGGAAATGGCCCCGGCCAAGCGGCGCTCGACCATGGTGACGATCGTGCTCGCCGGATCGATGCCCGGCGCCTTGTTGGGATCGGCGATGCAGGCATTCCTGCTGGAGGATTATGGCTGGCATATCGCTTTCTGGATCGGCACGGCGATGCCGCTGCTTCTGGTCCCGATCATCTTTTTCTTTCTACCCGAATCTCCCAAATTCCTGGCCGCCCGCGATCCGAACGACCCGCGGCTCAAAACGATCCTCCGGGCGCTGACGGTCGATGGCGAGCTGCCCGAACTGGCGCCGCCCACGGCGCAGGATGCGCGCGATGCGAGCGATGGCGGTCTCTCTAGGGTCAAAGGCCTGTTCAAGGACGGGCTCGGAATACCAACCCTTTTGCTCTGGTTCGGCTTCGTCGGGAGCTTCGGCTTCATCAGCGCCGCGCTTTGGAAGACAACCGTCTTCCACGATGTTATCGGCCTGAATTGGGAACAGGTGGGCCTCACCACCGCCATCGGAGTAATCTTCGGCGGCATCGGCATGGTGACGATCGGCATGATGATCGACCGGTTCGGATTCAAGGCCATCGTTCCGACCTATTTCATCATCGCCTCATTGGCCGCGATCGCGATGGGCGTATTTGCCCCCGGGCCGTTGATGTTCGTCGCGCTGGCGATCAACGCCGCCGCCCAACATGCGGCCCATGCCGGGCTCGCTTCCATCGCCTCGACCCTCTATCCGACCAGGAACCGCGCCACCGGCGTCGGCTGGGCCTATGGCGCGGGGCGCATAACCTCCATTATCGGACCGATTTACGGGGCCTTGGCCCTCGAACATGATATGGGGGCGATCGGCTATTTCTTCCTTCTCGCAGGGCCGCTGGCCGTCGCGGGCATTACGCTCTACATCCTGCTCACCATCAAACAGCTCAACCCGGCGCAGCGCGCCGCAGCCCATTAAGGGACGGTGCGAGGCAGGTTGAGAGTAAGGATTGAGGGAGAGAGGGAGCGGCCGGGGCCGATTGAGGTCGCTTAAGGGCGCTGGACGCCAACGCGGCTATATTCCTCCGTGAATTCCTCGATCTCGGAATCCTCGTCTTCGTCGTCCAGCGGCGCGCTCAGCGATGTATGCAGGCGCACCAGATATCCCCGCAGCTCGCTCTGCTCTCGCGAACTTAGCGGCTCCAGGATTTCGCGTTCCAGTTCCCGCGAGTCCTTCTGGCATTGTTCGAGACGATCCTTGCCCGCCGGCGTCAACTTGAGTTCGAGCAGCCTTTTGTTGTTCTTGCTCGGCCGCCGGTCGATCAGACCTTTGGATTCGAGCAGCAGGATCTGCTTGATCATCGTTTGCGGCTTCACATCATAGAGCCGGGCAAGTTGCGCCGAAGACATTCCGGGACGCGCCGAAAGTGTGGTCAGGATGCGGAACTGAACCGCCGTAATATCATAGGGATGGAACACCGTTTCGAGTTGCACATACGCCTTATACTGCACTTGCTTTACAAGGTGCAGGATCGACGGCCATTGCTTGTCGAGATTTGGACGAACGGTTTTCCCCATCGCGTCCTTAGTGTCGGATATCAGCGCTGCTGTCTAGAGCCTAGCATGATTTGCCGAGCGCGCGCGACACCCAAAAGGGGGGACAGGTTATCGCCGGTCGCAAAACGGCGGCGCAGCAAGGCCTTCCGCCCGAAAATCCCGGAAGAAACGCCCGGCCTCGCCGCCGTTTATTTATGCGTTTTTCAAGCGCTTCCCCGCCAACGCCGCACCTTCGGCCATTGCAGTAAGCTTCGCCCATACGATTTCCGGATGGCCGACCCGCGATCCGATCCCGCAATCGGTGCTGCCCTGCAGATTCTCCATTCCGACCAGCTTGCCGAAATTGACGAGCCGCTCGGCGACGAGTTCGGGATGTTCGACGAGGTCCGTATAATGGCCGACCACGCCCGGACAGATGATCTTGCCATCGGGCAGCTTCACATCCTCGAACACATGATATTCGTGCGAATGACGTGGGTTGCTGGCTTCGAACGTATAACATTGCGCGTTCACTTTCAGCAGCAGATCGACAATGTGTCGGAATTCGATATCGTGAACATGCGGGCGGTGGCCGCTGCCCCAGCACATATGAAAGCGAACCTGCTCTTCGGGCAGGCCCTCCAGCGCGTGGTTGATCACTTCGACGGCGAATTCGAGATATTTGCGATACTCCTCCACGCTCCAGTCGGGATAGAACATCCAGGTCGTGGCGAATTCGGGTTCGTCCAGCTGGACCACCAGTCCGGCATCGGTGATCGCCTTATATTCCTCGCGCATTGTCTCGGCGACTGCCATCATATAGTCGCTCTCGTTGTCATAATAGGCATTGCGCGCGCCGGCACCCGCGCTCAGTGGGCCAAGCGCGGCAATGAAACCGTCGGTATCGCTCTTGCCCTCCAGCCCTTTTTTCAGCGCGTCGATATCGGCCTGGATCGCATCCTGACCGATATAGGATAGCGGGCCGGTACACACTTTTTCGTTCGGCTTGAGCTGCATCGTTTTGCCGGGGGTCATGAAACCGGGGCGGACCGGACCGCCGGCGCCCGCAAGCCACAGTCCGGATTCGTAAAAGCCGGGGAAATCCCGCCGGTCGCGTTCGCCGGGTCCGCTGCGCTTGGGCGGAATCGAAGTGTCGCGCGGTAGCATTTCCCATCCGCTCGTGCGCGCCTGCACATAGCCGGAATAGCTGCCCATATTGGCCGCCTTCACATATTCACCGTCATTGACGACATCGAGCCCGCACGCGATCTGCTTGTCGATCACCTCTTGCACGGCAACAGGAAGCCGTTCCTCGATCGCCTCTCTATTTGCCTCGGCATCGACGAGCAGTGCGTCAAGATCCGCAGGGCGGGGCAGATTTCCCCCATGGCTCGTCAGAATATGGTCGGTTGAACGCCGCATTTTTTTCTCCGTTACGTGATCTGGGCCGACATCAGGTTCGGCGAGTAAATTTCTGGATCTGATGATCGGCATGCGCCTCGTCGATCCAGCCGACGCGAAGCGCGAAGCTGTATGTGACTTCGGCCACATACACGTCGCCATGGCTGTCCACGGCGATGCCGTGCGGCGCGATGAAATTGCCGGGCGTGTGGCGGCCTTCGGACGACCCGCCCCAGCGATCGAGCACCCGGCCGTCGCGATCGAGCACCGTCACCCGGCCCGGATGGTCTTCACGCATTTCGCCATGGACGAAGCTCTTCTTGCCCTTGGGCCGCCAGAGTTCGGCGACATAAGCCAGCCCGTCGGCGTCGAAGGCGATGTCGCAGGGCCGCTGGACGTCTGTCCACTGATCGAGATACTCGCCATCGGCAGAGAATATCTGGATCCGGTCATTCTCCCGGTCGCAAACCAGCACCCTCCCCTCGGCGTCGCAGCCGATGCCGTGCGGCAAATGGAATTCGCCGGCCCCGGTGCCGACCTCGCCCCAGGACTGGATGAGCTCTCCATCGGCGGTGAAGCGATGAACGCGACAATTGCCGTAGCCGTCGGCAACATAAAGCTCGCCATTCGGCGCGACAGCCAGATTTGTGCAGCGGTTGAAAGGCTCACCCGGATATTGGATGCATTCGCAGGCATGAACCTCGAACGGCGGCTTGGGATCATAACCCGTATCGGAAGCCTGGCCGGGCACGCCGAGGGTCATGATCGGGTGGCCATCCAGCGAGAAGACGCGGATCGAATGATCGCCATTATCCACGCAATAGACGCGGTCGTCCGGACCGATGGTGAGGCCGTGCGCCATCGTGAAAATGTCGTCGCCCCAGCGGCCGACGAACCTCCCGTCCCGTTCGTAAACGAGGACGCGGTGCGGGAAACGAACGAAGAGATAGACACGGTCGGCGGAGTCAACTGCAACGCCCGTGACATCGCGATGCGACACTCCCTCGGGTAATTTTTCCCAATCCGCATCCGCATCGAATACGGGCGTGGCGCCAACATTGTCGCGAGACGCGTTTATCTCCATGAATTCTCTCGAAACCCTCAAAATCCGCCAACGCGGCGATGTGCGATTAGAATATGAACCTTTAGCCTGCGTTTGTCTATTTAGAATGCTATATGATATAGATGATTGACAGGATGATCCAGTTGCTATTCAAATCGGTATCAAAATTGTGAGGCTGATGCCCGGCCGAGGGAGAGGGAATGACCGACACCGACCAGCAGCCGATCGAGGTCGACACCTTTCTCGATGGCCTCAAGCTCAACCGCTTCCATGTCATCGTTCTCGTGCTGTGTACCGTATTGGCGGCGATCGACGGCTATGAGCTTTATGTTGTCGGCTGGATCCTGCCGTTGCTGGCGGAAGATTTCGGGGTCCCGCGCTCAGACATCACATCGGCGATGATCGCACAACAGGTCGGCATGCTGATCGGCGCGTTTCTCATTCCCCCGCTCGCCGACCGTTTCAGCCGGCCGAGAGTGCTGCTACTCTGCTATACCGGCATGATGTTGAGCGCGCTGGCGATCCTCCAGACGACGTCGCTTGTTCCCTTCGCGATATTCCGGTTTTTGGCCGGACTGTGCGGCACCGCGATGATCCCGATCCTGGTGACGCTGGCATCTGAAACGGCGCCGAGACATCTTCGGTCCACATTCAGCACGATCACCGTTTCCGGTACGATGCTGGGCGCGCTATTGGGCGCTGGAATGCAGGCCTTCGTGCTGGAGCCTTATGGTTGGCAGGGCGCCTTCTGGATCGCCGTGCTGATGCCGGCGATCATGCTGCCGCTGATTTGGTGGTTCCTCCCGGAATCGTTGCGCTCGATGATGACGCGCAACCCGGACGACCCGAAAATTCCCGCGCTCGTTGCGCGAATGCGGCCCGCCGGCGCCCCCCCGATCACCCTCAAGGCAGAAGCCGGCGAAACGGGCGACAAGACGCGCGGCAACATCATCGAAATTCTTGGCCGCGGCCAGCTCGCAAAGACGCTGCTGATGTGGGCGGTCGCCATCTCCAGTTTCGTTTTCATCACCGCAGGTGTCTGGAAATCGACGATCTTCAAGGATGTGGTCGGGCTCAACTGGCAGGAAGTGGCGGCGATCAACGCGACCAACACCATTGCCGGCTTTTTCGGCATGCTGTTGATCGGCGGCTTTATCGACAAGCTCGGCTTCCGGCTTGTCATGCCACTGACATTCGGGATCGCAGCCGTCAGCGCGGCGATGATCGGCGTTCTCGCTCCCGGCTATGGCATGTTCGTCGCGGTCGCGGTGATGGCGGTCTTCCAGCACGGAGGCCAGGCCGGCGTCGCGGCGATGGCTGCGGCGCTCTATCCGCCCAAGGTGCGGGCCACCGGTGTTGGCTGGGCTTATGGCGCAGGCCGCATCGCCTCGATCTTTGCGCCGATGTACGGCTATATCGTGACCTCCGGGATGGGTCCGGTCGGGCTGTTCATGCTGCTGGCGGTTCCGCTCGCCTCGGGCGCGGTTTTTTCCTTCTGGCTGATGAGCATGAAGGGCGCGCCGACGATTACCCGCGCCTCCCTCAAACATGGCTGAACCGGCAGCGGTCGAACCGGCCCCGCGCGTCGACGCGCACGCGCATATTTTCACGCGTGCGATGCCCTTTGCCGAAGACGCCCATTCGACGCCGGACTATGACTATGCGGTAGAGAGCTATCTGGCGGACCTCGACACCTATGGCATCGACTATGGCGTTATCGCCGCCGCGAGCCTTTACGGCGAGAATAACGCATACACATTGGCCGCGCTGCGCCAATATCCGCGTCTGCGCGGAACGGTGATCGTCAGCCCCCGGAGCGATTTTGCGACGTTGCAAAAGATGGCCGACCAAGGCGTTGTCGGCGTCCGGCTGCAATGGCGCCGCACGGATCAGTTTCCGGACCTGCGCGAGGAGCCTTATCGCTCCCTCCTCAAACGGATGGCCGATTGCGGTTTGCATGCCGAATTGCTGGCCAAGGGCGAGCAACTTCCCCTACTGCTTCCCGGCTTTGCAGAAACCGGCGTTCGTATTGTAATCGATCATTTCGGCGCGCCGCCACGCGATCCCACCCAACGCGCGGCGGGCCTGGACGCCATTGGGCAAGCTGCCGAAAGGGCCGATCTCTGGGTAAAGCTGTCGGCCGGATTTCGGATCCCCTATGATATAGCGGCGGAATGCACCGATCGCTTGCTTGGCAGCATCGGGCCGGACAGATTGCTCTGGGGCAGCGATGCGCCTTTCGTAAACCACGAAAATAGCGCCAGTTTCGAAGATGCACTGGCACTCTACACTCGCCTCGTTCCGAACGCAGCAACACGGCAGGCGATCGACGAGGCAGCCATGAAATTGTTCTTCCAATGATGGAGCCGACACGATGAATCGCAGAGACAGGGCGATAGCGACCGCCGAACTGGAGATGGGCCTGGCCGATTTCTGGCACGATGTGGACACCAATTGGGGACGCCGTGCCAGGGAATATTATACGCCGGACGCCGTCTACCAGTCGGGCCGGCTTCATCTGGCCGGGCGCGATGAAATCCAGCAATTTTACAGTTGGCGCGAAGGCCGCGGCGAGCGCGTCGCGGTCCACGGTTTCAGCAATTTTCGCGCGGAGTTCGACGACCATGGCGGGGCGACCGCCAATTGGTACATGCTGCTATGGGCCGCGGACGGAGCCGCGCCGCGCGAAAGCATGGTACCGACACGGATCAGCCGGGCGACCGAAACGTTCCGATGGGACGAAGAAGAAGGTCGCTGGCTATGCTCCCGGCGCGAACTGGTGAATTTGTTTCGGGGTGGCGAGCAGCTGAATTTCAGCTCCTAAACGCGCGCGGGCGGCCCGCGCTAGGGGTTCGTGCGCCGGGCGAAAAGCGCTTCGCCGGTGTCATGGAGGACTTGCTGCCGTTCCTGGTCGGTCAGCAGCGCGGCAGCAGCGCGCGCGCGGGCGGCCATATCCGCGAATTCCCCGTCCGTGTTGCCATAATCCGATCCCCACATGATCCGGTCCGCCCCGAAGCTGTCCACGAGATGGCGAAGGAAGGTATCGGCCTGAAGGCCATGGCGCTCGAGAACGTAGAGGTTGTTCGTGGTGAACTTGAAATAGACATTCGGGTAGGGCGCCAGCGCGTAGTGCGCGGGCGTCAGCCCATAATCGGGCGCGCCTTCGGTGGCCGCCCAGCCGGCATGATCCAGAACGATATTCACATTGGTGAACCGTTCGGCAAGCTGGCGGATTTCCTCCAGCGCACTAGCCGAGGGTTGCTTGGGAAGGTACATCAGCACCATCGCAATACCCAGCCGATCGGCCTCGGCCCAGGTTTCCAGAGCAGCAGCGGAATTCATCCATGGCCAAGAGCCGTCCTCGGCCGCAAAGCCGGTAAGACGCAGGCCGGCAACCCCTCGTTCGGTGACCAGTTCGCGCAACCGTGCAGGGGAATCGGGATCGCGCGCATCCAAGATGACGACAGCCGAAATACGCTCCGGATAGGCGTCCGAACTGTCGAGAACATAACGATTATCGGTTTTGTAGGCGCTCGTATATTGGACGCCCGATCCGCCGGTAACATCGTTGACATCCCAGAGTTCGAGAATGGCCTCCGGCGTCGAGGGATGTGCAAGAATGCGAGCGCGCAGGACATCGGCGCCCTCACGCGCGCCCGAGGTATCGATCGGATAGGTTTCGATATCGTCGGTGAAGAAATGGGCATGGGTATCATACAGGGTCACGGACGGTGGCCTTTCACTGGTCTGGCATGACACGGCGCACAGCGATGCCAGGGCAAGCAATGTGGTGCGGATCGTCGCTCGTGCCATATACATATTTCCGGTGCCTTTTCCGCCGGTTCCGAATTCGCTTGCCTGACTTTTACCCTCTCGTCGCCGCGACCCGGAAAAAAAATGGGTGCCCCGTTGCCGGGACACCCATCGATTCAAAGCTAAACCAAACTAGAACCTCACGCGCGCGCCGATCGTGAAGCGCCGGCCGATCTTGTCGTAATACTGCCCATTCACCGGTGAGGTGAGAATGTAATAGGGCGTAAAGCGCGGATCCTGGTCGAGGAGATTGTTGATCGCCCCGAAGATCTCGTATTGTTCATTCTCTCCGAGATAGAAACGCCCGAAAAGGTTGAAGTACCAAGTCGCCGGCACGCTGTTATCGTTGACATAGACAAGGCCTTCGGCCGCGGCCCTATCTGCGTCTTCGGTATAGTTGCGATCCTGGACACCCGAGCTGATGAACAGGGCCTGCAAGGTGACGTTGAAATCGTCATTGCCCGCCGTACCGGACAGATTGCCCTGGAAAGTCGGCGTGGCACCGAGCGTATAGGGGTTATGCGCCCCCGCACTGTCCAGCGGCGCGCTGCCAACCAGGCCCGCATCGAAGATCGAGTCGATCACATAGGTGCCGCTGCCCTGCAGGTTGAAATAACCGCCGGGACCGAAGGAATCGACATCGGTGCGGTAGTTCACCGTCATATCGATGCCCGTCTGCGCGAAGGAACCGATATTTTGTGAACCCGAGATGAGCCGCGTGTGAATCCGCTCGCCGGCGTTCAGGGGATCGGGACCATATTCGAAGATATCGCAGAAATTCTGCTGGCCTGCATTGCAGAGACCGGCAATCTGCGCCGCGGACGGGTTCGAAATCGCGTTCTGGATGTCGATATCGTAATAATCGACCGAGAAGCCCAGACCATAAAGCGCTCCGCTACCCTGATAGGCGAAGCCCGCCGTCCAGGTTCTGGCGATTTCCGCGCCGACATCGGGATTACCGGCCGTCGAGTTCTGCTGGATGACGTTCGTCTTCTGCGTACCATCGACGTTCAGGGTGACCGGGCCGAAAACGAAGTTGCCGGTACTGGCGAGTTCAGCGATCTGGGGTGCCCGGATGTCGCGTGAACGCGAAACACGGATCCTCAGTCCATCGATCGGTTCGAAAACGCCGCCCAGCTTCCAAGCGGTCAATCCACCTGCCGAGCTATAGTCGGCGTAGCGGATGGCGCCGTTGAGATCGAGCATGTCGAACACCGGTACGCTCGCCTCGATATAGCCTTCGGTGACATCGAACTCGCCCGAATAGGACGGAGCGTTACCCGCACCCAGATACCCATTGATCTCGGAAAGTGCATCGGAGACCAGCGACTGGGTTTCCCTGCGATATTCGCCGCCGATCGCCACTGTGACCGGCCCCGCCGGAAGTTCGAAGATGTCGCCAATCAGGTTAGCCGCAACCGTGAACTGCGTGTACTCCACGTCGTTCGTGGGCTCGCCCATGATATAGTCTCTGGCGGCCGTGCTGAAGTTATTTTCGCCGAACAGGTTAAGCGGCACACAGCCGGCTGCGGCCGGGTTGCCGTCAGCGACAGCACGGCACACGACGTTGCCGTTGGGAACGCCGCCCAGATAGGCACCTTCATCCACCGCATCGAATGCAAATGCGAGATTCTGGATGATGGGCTGGTTGAACGCACGCTGCGCGTAGTGGTTTTCACCGTAGGTCGCATGCGCATCCCACCGCCAGCGGCCGCTGTCGAAGTCGCCCCTGACGCCGAGCGTGCCATGAGGCGTTTCGTTTTTCGTGGTGAAATAGTTGACACCGAGATCATAGCCTTGGCGGCTGATCCGGATATCATCCGCACCCAGCAATGCCCTTGCTTCGGCAGGGATGAAGGGGTTGTCGTTGCTGATCAACTGGCTCGTGATACGCAGGTTCGCGCCGTCGATCCGGCCCGTACCGCGCGACCAGCCGCCCTCGATATAGGCCGTCACATTGTCGGCAAGGTCGTAATAGACGCTACCGTAAAAGGTGAAGCGTTCGACTTCCGGAACGAGGTCGGTCATCAGGATTTGCGAGAAGCCTTCGCCGCCCACCATGTTCCGGCCGGCGCGCTGGGTACCGTAGTTGAACGGACGGATCGAGCCATCGGGATTGAAGGTCTGGCCGACCAGTGCCGCCGGACCGCCAACGATCACGCTGCCGGCACCCAATTGCTGCCGCACCATGGTCGTGCGGATCTGGTCGTAGGGGACGCCGGTAGGGCCCGTGATGCCATCGACATTGGGAACGATCAGTTCTTCTTGGCGGCCCCAGTCGCGTTCATAATGACTCTGAACGCCTTCCGACTGCGAATAGTCGAAGCTGGCGACAACATGGCCGCGCCCGTTCGCAAAGTCGGTGCCTGCGAGGACACCGAGGCGATAGCGCTCATCGTCGCCTTCGTCAGAAATGCCATACTGAACGCGGGCGTCGATCCCGTCATATTCGGTCCGCATGATCAGGTTGACGACGCCGGAAACAGCATCCGAACCATAGAGCGCGGAGGCGCCGCCGGTGACCACGTCGATACGCTCGATCATGATCGTAGGCATCAGGTTAAGGTCGGGCACAGTCGGTACCGAACGACTTGAAGCCGGGGCGAAAGGAACGACGCGCGCGCCATTGACCAGCACCAGCGTGCGCTGGCCACCTAAGGCGCGCAGATCGGCGGTCGCCTGACCCGGGCTGGCAAGGTTAGTCGCGTTGGCGTTCGGCGAGCGGGTCGCCTTGAAGGCGGGGTTCTGGTTGAGAACCTCCATGATCGTTTCCGCCGCCTGACGGTCGATAATTTCACCGCTTACAACCTGTGTAGGCGTCGGCGAATCGAGGCCGGACGAGGCGGTGCGCGAAGCTGTGACGATGATCGTCTCGTTGCTTTGATTGGCTTCGGCGGAAGGCGCGGCTGCGGGCGCTTCGTCTTGCGCCAGTGCCGGCGACGCGATCAATCCGGCAGCGCTCAGCGCTGTAGTAACCATAAGCCACCGCGAACACGTCGGACGGCGGCCATCGCTCAGATGTTGCATATTCAGTCTCCCCTCTTACTCCGGTGCTTGCAGCACCGCTTCTTATTCCCACCGGCCATTGTTGCCGGGTGTCGAACTGGCATTATAAGAAAAGCTGATAACGTGCAAGCCTGACTTATTCATATTGCAAAAAATGGTGCTTTCCCGGCAACAATCGTGCCCGGCGCCCTCCGGATCTGCATTCCATCGGGTCACAGGACCCATAAGAAATGGCCGCGCATTGCGCACAAGAAAGGGCGCCGGCCGTTGTTGGCGGGCGCCCTTTGGTTGGGTTTGGGGTGTAGCTAGTAGCGATAGGCGTCGGTCTTGAAGGGACCTTGCTGTTCGACCCCGATATAGGCGGCC
>NZ_JACJVJ010000002.1 GCF_014237875.1 Parasphingopyxis marina | reverse complement strand
CACGGCTCTCCGGATCCTTCGACAGGAACAGGTCAACCACCGCATCCGATATCTGGTCCGATACCTTGTCCGGATGACCCTCCGAAACACTCTCCGATGTAAACAAATAACTCTCGCGCATAGGGATCAGACTTCCTCGCTAGATGAAAAGTGGATCGGGGATTGAATTGCCGATTCCACATATAAAGGATTCGTTATGTTCAATAGCGAGCGCGGCGTCCGAGTGCAAATGCCAATCCGGCGAGCGCGAAAGCGAACAGCAGGGGCAGCAAATTTCCGAAGCGGGAGAACAGTGTCGGCACCCCGGCGCGGGGAAGCGCGGCGTCGATTCTCCCGGCCTCGTGATAGGGAATATAGTGGGTCACCGCGCCCTGGGCGTCGATCACCGCCGATATCCCAGTCGGGGTCGAACGGACGATCGGCATCGCTTCCTCGATCGCGCGCAGCCGCGCCTGGGCCAGATGCTGGGGCGGGCCCCAGGCGCCGAACCAGGCGTCGTTCGAGGGATTGAAGAGGAAATCCGGGCGATTGGCCGCATCTACTACTTCGCCCGAAAAGACGATTTCGTAGCAAATCTGCCCGCCTACCGTGCCGAAGCCCGGCAGATCGAAGCTTTGCGGGCCGGGGCCGGGCCAGAAATCGAGATCGCCGGGGGCGAGGCGCGACAGGCCGATCATCTCCATCAGCGGGCGCATCGGGATATATTCGCCATAGGGCACCAGATGGGCCTTGTCGTACCGGCCGAGCAATTCGCCGGTTGCATCCATGGCGTAGAGGCTGTTGCGCGCGCCGACCGCGCGGCGGCGGCCATCCTCCCCATCTTCCCAGATCAGCTTGGACGCGCCAAGCAGCAGGATGTCGTCCGGCCCCAGCAATTGCGCGATGCGAAAGCGGGCGAGGGGATCATCCTCGATAAAGTCGGGCACGGCGGCCTCGGGCCAGAAGATCAAGCGGGGCCGGTCTCCCGTCTCTCCCGTATGTTCGGCCAGACGAGAAAAATTGAGCGCGGCCAGCTCCGGATCCCATTTCTCGTTCTGATTGATATTGGGCTGGACGATACGGATCGCCGGACCGCTATCGATATAGCTTTCGGCCGTGGGCGTATCGCGCACCCATTGCCGTTGGCCGGAAATCTGGAGATCGGCAAAACCGACGCAAAAGGCGATGGCCGGAATCAGCGCCGCGAAGGCCGCGGCCCAATAGCGCGAACGGAACAGCAGCAGCAACGCGCCCGAAAGCAACACGAGGATCGCCGAGACGCCATAGGTGCCGATCCAGCGGGCGGCGGCAGGCAACGCGGTCTGAAAATCGCCGCTGCCGATATCCGCGACGGTGATCGCGGCAAGCGGGTTCCAGCCGAAACTGAACAGGATGGTCGCACGCAGATATTCGGTCACGATCCAGGCGGCGGCGAACAGGAAGACGAACATCGCCGGCGATCCCTTGCCGATCCGCCATGCCAGCATCGCTGCCAGTGCCGGGAAGATCGCGAGATAAAGCGCCGCGATGACGACGCCGAGCCAGCCCAGCCAGGGCGGCATCGCCGATTGGAAGGTAAAGGCGAGCGCGATCCAGTTCAGCCCGACCAGAAAATGGCCGAAACCGAACGTCCATCCGGTCGCAAAGGCGCTGCGCATCCGGGCGACGTTCAGGGTCAGCGCCATCAGCAGCGCCAGCGCGGCAAGCGTGAGCGGCCACAGGCCGAGCGGGGCGAAGCCGGTGGCCGACATCGCGCCGGCGAGGAAAGCGAGAGCAAGCCGTTTCATCGGCCTCGGCCTATCGCCCGCGCGCCGGGATATTTCAATCTGTTCGCGCTTCATCCGGACTGGCATAAGGCCAGGCGATGTCTGCGCTGCCGCCTTTTCACCTCGCATTTCCGGTGCGCGATCTATCCGAAGCGCGGGCCTTTTACGGCGGGCTCATGGGCTGTCCCGAAGGGCGTTCGGATACGCGCTGGATCGATTTCGATTTTTTCGGTCACCAGATCGTCGCCCATCTGGACGAAGCGCGCGGCGCCAGCGAAGCCAGCAATCCGGTGGACGGGCATGACGTGCCCGTGCCGCATTTCGGAGCGGTGCTCGATTGGGAAGCGTTCGGGCGCTTGCAGGCGCGGCTCGAAGCGGCGGACATCGACTGGGTCATCGAGCCCCATGTGCGCTTCGAAGGAACGCCCGGCGAACAGGCAACGATGTTCTTGAGGGATCCCAGCGGCAACGCGCTCGAGTTCAAGGCGTTTCGCGATCCCGCCCAGCTCTTCGCGACCGGCTAGCGCCCGACAGGCTCAGCGCGCGCGGCTGACGCGCCAGATCCGGTTCCCGACATCGTCGGCGACGAGCAGCGCGCCGGTCGCATCGGTCATCACGCCGACGGGGCGGCCCATGGCCTGACCGTCCGCGTTGAGGAAGCCGGTCAGAACGTCCGTCATTGCGCCGGCGGGGCGGCCATTCTCAAAGCCGACGAACACCACCTTGTAGCCCGAGCGCGGCCGCCGGTTCCACGAGCCGTGCTGGCCGATGAACGCGCCGCCTGAAAAGCGCGAACCGAGCCGGGTATTTTCGGAAAATTCGAGGCCGAGCGATGCGGTGTGCGGGCCCAGCGCGTAATCGGGAACGCGGGTATATTGGGTCTGCTGCGCGGTCGCCATCGGCACGACGCGGTCGTCGATATAGCGGCCCCAATAGATACCGGGCCAGCCATAATTGGCGCCGAAGGCGACTTCGGTGAGATAATCGGGAACGAGATCGCCGCCAAGCATGTCGCGTTCGTTGACGACGGTGAAGAGCCTGCCGGTCTCCGGTTCCCAGTCGAGCCCCACCGGGTTGCGCAGGCCGCCCGCATAGATGCGGAACCGGCGCTCCTCGATATTCACCTCGATCACCGCGGCGCGGTTTTCCTCGATAGCCCGGCCGTTTTCGCCGATATTGGTCGCCGACCCGATCGAGACATAGAGCAGGTTGGGATCTTCGGGACTCACGACGACATTGCGCGTCCAGTGGCCATTGGGCTCGGTAAAGGGCAGTTCGATAATCGTCTCGGCGCCGGCCTCGATCCGGGTTTCGCCGACGGTGAACGGGAAGCGCACCAGCGCATTGGTGTTGGCGACGTAGAGATAGCCTTCCGACAGCGCCATGCCGAAGGGCGAGAACAAGCCATTCTCGCGATCGAGCAGGATCGAGCGCTGGTCGGCGGTGCCATCGCCATCGACGTCGCGGAGCAGCGTGATCCGGTCGGCGGTGGGCACGGCGGCGCCGGCGCGGCGCATCATCCGGCCCGCGATCCAGGCGGTGATGCCGCCGCCCGAATCCTCGCTCGGCGGCTGGCCGTTGGTTTCGGCGACGAGGACATCGCCATTCGGAAGCGTCAGCATCCAGCGCGGATGATCGAGCCCGTCGGCGAACAGGTTGACCGCGAGCCCTTCGGCCGGCGTCGGCATCGCCTCTTCGGGCCAGCCGACCGCTTCCGCGACGTTGAGCATCGGGATGGTTTCTTCGCGCGGCGAACTGATCTGCGGCGTCTGGCCGGTGACCGCTTCGACGGACAGGCGCGCATCGTGGGGCCGGATCATCAGCCAGACCACGACGCCCAGCACGAGAAGTGCGAAGATCACCATCACTATGCGGCTGCGATTCATGGTCCTGCGATCCTATTTATCGGGTTCGTCGACGGGCGGGTGGAGCCTTAGCCGCGTCACCCGCTTGCTGTCACTGTCGGTTACCTCAAGCTGCCAGCCCGAGGGATGATCGAGCCGGTCGCCGGTTTCGGGCACACGGCCCGCGAGCACGAAAGCGAGGCCGCCCAGCGTGTCGACATCCTCCTCGATCTCGCCGAGCCGCTCGTCGATGATCTCGGCGACATCGTCGAGCTCGGCCCGGGCTTCGGCTTCCCAGAAACCGGCCGGCGTCTTCTTGAGCAGCTCGGTCGCTTCCTCGTCATGCTCGTCCTCGATCTCGCCGACGATTTCCTCGACGATATCCTCGATCGTGACGATGCCCTCGGTGCCCGAATATTCGTCGAGCACGATCGCCATATGAGTGCGCGTCATCTGCATTTCGGCGAGAAGATCGAGCACGCCCATCGATTCGGGCACGTAGAGTGGCTCGCGAATGAAGCTCTCGATGGTCGCCGGGCGCGGTTCGTCGGAAACCAGCACGGCGAAGATGTCGCGGATATGGATCATGCCGATCACGGTATCGAGATTTTCGCGATAGACGGGCAGCCGGCTATGCCCGGCCTCCGCAAAGATCTTCACGACCGTATCGATATCTTCCTTTTCCTCGACCGCGATAATATCGGCACGCGGCACGCAGACATCGTCGGCGGTCGTCTCGCCGAAATGCAGCAGGCGCTTGAGCATCTGCCGTTCGACGGCGGAAAGATCGCCGTCCTCGACAGCGTCCTCGCCATGCTCGTCGATCGCCGCTTCCAGCTCGTCGCGCAGGCTGGCATCGCCATTTTCGCCGAAAATCAGGCTGCGAAGGCCTTTCCAGATGCGCCCACCGCCATTTTCGGCGGGCGCGGTGCTACGCGAATCTTCGGACATGGAGTTGAATTGCTATACCTCGTCGGGCTCTATTGCGGGCTTGTAGGGGTCGGCGATACCGAGGATGGCAAGCGCGGTGCGTTCCATCGCTTCCATTGCTTCGGCTTCGGCTTCCCCCTTTTCATGGTCATATCCTAGCAAATGCAAGGCACCATGGACAACCAGATGGGCGGCATGGTCGCGCACTGCAATGCCCTTGTCTTCAGCCTCGCGCGCGCAGACGCCATGGGCCAGGACGATATCGCCGAGCAGCACCTCGCCATCGTCGCTGTTGGCAAGCGCATCGATCATGTCGGATTGCACCATCGGGAAGGATAATACGTTGGTCGGCTTGTCCTTGGCGCGGTAGCTGGCATTGAGTTTCCGGACCTCTTCATCGTCGGTGAACTTCACCGAGATTTCGACGGTCATCGGATCGCTGATCAGCCCGGCATGGGGCGTCTGGCGAATGGCCTGGGTCGTGGCCGCGAGCGCCAGGGCTGCCCAGTCGATATCCGTATCCCATTGCGCGCCGATCTGGACGGCGGTTTCGATCATGCGGGCCCCTCATAGGCTTCGACGATCCTGCCGACGATGGGATGGCGGACGACGTCGCCTCGTCCGAACCGGATCGTCGCGATCCCTTCCACCCCTTCCAGCCGCGAAACCGCGTCGGCGAGGCCCGATACGCCTTCGCCGGGCAGATCGACCTGTTTCGGATCGCCGCACACGACCATACGGCTGTTTTCGCCGAACCGGGTCAGGAACATTTTCATCTGGGCGGTCGTGGTGTTCTGCGCCTCGTCAAGGATCACGAAGGCGTCGGAAAGCGTACGGCCGCGCATGAAGGCGATCGGTGCAATCTCGATCTCGCCGGAGGCAATACGGCGCTCGACCTGGTCCGAAGGCAGCATGTCGTAGAGCGCGTCGTAGAGCGGGCGCAGATAGGGATCGACCTTTTCGCGCATGTCCCCGGGCAGGAAGCCGAGCCGTTCGCCGGCCTCGACGGCGGGGCGCGAGAGGATCAGCCGGTCGACCGAACCGGTGATCAGCTGGTGCACGGCCTGGGCGACGGCGAGATAGGTCTTGCCGGTGCCCGCCGGGCCGAGCGCGAAGATCACATCGTCGCGGGCCAACGCTTCCATATAATGGGTCTGGGTCAGCGAGCGCGGGACGATGGTTTTCTTGCGCGTGCGGATCATTGCCTTGGGCGGTTCGGACACATCCTTGCGGACGACGCCGTCGAGCGTCGGTTCGGCCGACATCGCGATCACCGCCTCCACGGCGCCGGCGTCGATTTCCTGCCCCTGGGCAAGCCGGTTGTAGAGCCCTGTCAGCACGTCGCGCGCGCGTTCGGCATTGTCGGCTTCGCCCTCGATGGTCAGCTTGTTGCCGCGCGCCGCGATATAGACGCCGAGCCGGTTTTCGATGGCGACGAGATTCTGGTCATACTCGCCGAACAGTCCGCCGAGCAGCTGGGGCTGATCGAATTCGAGATCGAGTCGGGAGCGAGATTCGCGGGGTTTCTGGGCGGCTTTTCTCGGCATTCAGCCTCCTTGTATTCCTGCCATTGCAGGAATCCAGTTCAAAACTTCACAGATGTCGAAAAGCGCGCACTGTGTTCCTGCCGCCGCAGGAAGTCGCGATGGCATCAGGCGGCAGCCCTTTCGGGAAGCGTCCCGGCCAGGCTGTTCGGTCCGGCGCTCACGATATCGACGTCGATTATCGCGCCGATCGGTGCGTCGGTTTCAAGATGAACCGATTGCAGCCAAGGCGATTTGCCGATGCGCTGGCCGGGCTTGCGGCCGTCGCGTTCTAGCAGCAGCCGCGTCCGCTTGCCGACCGTTTCCTGGTTGAAGGCGATCTGGTGTTCATTGAGTAACGCCTGCAGCCGCTGGAGCCGTTCGTCGGCGATTTCGGGCGCGACGAACACGTCTTCCATGTCGGCGGCGGGCGTTCCGGGCCGGGCGCTATATTTGAACGAGAAGGCCTGTGCGTAGCGGGTGGCGCGAACGATCTCGAGCGTCGCTTCGAAATCCGCCTCGCTCTCGCCGGGGAACCCGACGATGAAATCGCCGGAGATGGCTATATCGGGTCGTGCTTCGCGAACCCGTTCGATGACCGCGAGATAGCTTTCGACGCTGTGCGAGCGGTTCATGGCTTTCAGGATCGCGTCCGATCCCGACTGCACGGGAAGGTGCAGATAGGGCATCAGCTTTCCGACTTCGCCATGCGCGTCGATCAACCCCTGCGTCATGTCGTTGGGATGGCTGGTCGTATAGCGAATGCGTTCGAGCCCCTCGATCCGGTCGAGCGCGTGGATCAGGCCGTCCAGGCCCTGCTCGCGGCCCTTCTCGTCTTCCGCCTGCCAGGCGTTGACGTTCTGGCCGAGCAGGGTGATTTCCTTCGCGCCCGCATCGGCCAGCGCGTTGGCCTCGTCGAGTACGGCGCCCCAAGGCCTCGAAACCTCCGCGCCGCGCGTATAGGGCACGACGCAATAGGTGCAGAATTTGTCGCAGCCTTCCTGCACGGTAAGGAAGGCGCTGGGCGCCTGCTTGGCGCGCTGGGGAAGCTTTCCGAATTTGGATGCCGCGGGCATGTCGGTATCGAGCGCGTCTTCGCCCCTCGCGGCCTTGGCCACCAGTTCGGGCAGGTTGTGATAGGCCTGCGGGCCGACAACGATATCGACTTCCCTGGCGCGGCGCGGGATTTCGGCGCCTTCGGCCTGGGCGACGCAGCCGGCGACGGCGATCATCGGCGTCGAACCATCGTCGCGGCGCAGCCGGCCGATATCGGAATAGACCTTCTCGGCCGCTTTCTCGCGGATATGGCAGGTGTTGAGTATGACGAGATCGGCCGCTTCCGCGTTATCCACGGCAGCCAGCCCCTCGTCATCGAGAAGTTCGGCCATCCGCTCGCCATCATAGACGTTCATCTGGCAGCCGAAGCTTTTGACGAAATAGCTTTTGGGCCCGGTAGGGTTGTTTGTGCTTCGACTCATGGCGCGCGCCTATAGGACAGGCTTGCCGCCAAGAGAAGCGGAGAGCGCCCGGCGGATCTGCTCGCGGGCGGTTGCCGCAATTTCCTTGCGGTCGTTGCATTGCACCGGATCGAAGGGATCGAGGAACACGATCCGTACCGGGATCATGTCGCGCCGGCACAGCACCCGCCAGGCATTATGCGGTGCGCCCTCTTCCCCGACCCAGGCGAATTCGGCGCCGCGTCCGTAGAAATCGAGCAGCACCGGCTGCACCATCATCGGCCGCGGCGGGGGGGTCAGCACCGCGAACAGCGCCGGCTTGAAGGGCAGGAGGCTGGTGCCGTCGGTGGTCGTGCCCTCGGGGAATATCGTCACCGGCTGGTGGTCGTGCAGCGCCTCTTTTAGCTGCTCGATCTGCGCCGAAACGCCCAGCCGGTCGCCGCGGGAAACGAAGATCGTATGATTGAGCGAGGCGAGCCAGCCGATCACCGGCCATTTGGCGATTCCGTCCTGCGCCACGAAGGCGGCATGGGTGTAACCACCGACGATCGGGATATCGAGCCAGCTGAGATGGTTGGAGACGTAGAAGACGTTCTCCTTCAGCCGCACGCCTTCCTTCGTCACGCGAACGTTGCAGATCCAGGCAATGCCGGCGAGGAAACGCGGCGGCCAGGGCGAGATATAACCGAACAGCCGCCACAGGTAATGGAGCGGCACACAGAGCAGCAGCAGCCCGACCATCATCGAGAAGCGGATGGCGAAACGAACCGGCCCGAACCAACCTATCGGCGGATAGGTTTCGGGGGCCTGGGCGCTCATGCCGCCTCGCGGTTCACCGAGGCGCCGAGGGCTTGGGCTATGGCGTCTTCGCAGGCCGCGCTCACGTCGCGGCGGTGGGAATGTTCGTCGATCGGTATCGGATCGAGCAGATAGATGGTGACATCGTCGAGGCCGGGTCGCGCGAAGATCGTTTTCGCGTTGCTCCCGGCATGGGTTCCGCTCGGCCAGATCAGGTCTTGGCTATCCTCGCCATAATCGATCGCGATCGGCTGGACCATGACATGGTCGACCGGCGGGATCGCCGCGCCGAACAATGCCGGGCGGAAGGGCAGGAGGGTGGCGTTGTCGAGCTTGCCTTCGGGAAAGAAGGCGACCGACGTGCCGCTCTCCAGTGCCTGGCGGATGCGATCGGCCTGGGCGCCGGCGGCCTTGCGGTCGCTATTGGCGATATAGATGGTGCCGACCATCGTCGCGAGCCAGCCGGCGATCGGCCATTTGCGCACGCTTTCCTTGGCGACAAACGAGGCGCCGGTTGCGCCGCCGATGAGGAGGATGTCCATCCAGCTTTGATGGTTGGCGGCGAACAGGACCGTGCCCGGCGCGCGCTCGCCGATGATCGTCGCGCGCATGCCCGCGGCGCGCGCGCACCAGCCGAGAAAACGCCGGGGCCAGGGCGAGCGCAAGCGGAACAGCCGCCAGAGCAGGTGCAGGGGTACGCAGACCAGAATGAGCCCGACGAGCCAGGCGCAGCGGAAAAGGAAACGCGGCAACGCGATATGCCGTTTCTAGCCGTCGCGACTGCGCGACACGCCGTAAAGCTCCATCCGATGATCGACGAGCCGATAGCCGAGCTTTTCGGCGATGCGCCGCTGGAGCTCTTCCAGCTCTTCGTCGACGAACTCGATCACCTTGCCGGTCTCGACGTCGATCAGATGATCGTGATGATCTTCGGCGGCGGCTTCATAGCGGGCGCGGCCATCGCCGAAATCGTGGCGTTCGAGGATTCCCGCCTCTTCGAACAGGCGTACCGTGCGATAGACGGTGGCGATCGAGATACCGCTGTCGATGGCCGAGGCGCGTTCGTGCAGCGATTCGACATCGGGATGATCTTCGGCTTCGGAGAGCACGCGGGCGATAACCCGGCGCTGCTCGGTGATACGAAGGCCTTTCTCTGCGCATAGCGCTTCGATGTCGATCTTGCGGTTCATGAAGCCTGCTTAGTGAATAACGAGGGGGCTGAAAAGGGACGGGCGGCCCGTTGCCGTGGCCGCCCGTTTCCCGTCTTCGCGGTGAAGCGCAATCTACTTGCGCTTAACGCGGGTTCCGGGCTTGCGGCCGAGGCCGATTTTCTTGGCCAGTTTGCGGCGTTGCTCGGCATAGTTGGGCGAAACCATCGGATAATCGGCGGGCAGGCCCCATTTCTGGCGATAGTCGTCGGGGGTCATCTGATAATGCGTCATCAGGTGCCGCTTGAGCATCTTCAGCTTCTTCCCGTCTTCCAGGCAGACGATATAATCGGGCTTGATCGAGGAACGGATAGATACCGCCGGTTCGGGCTTTTCTTCGGGTGCGTTATTTTCCTCGAGCGCCGTGAGCGCGGTGTGGACGCTCTGGATAATAAGCGGCAGATCGGAAACCGCGACGCTGTTGTTGCTCACATGCGCCGAGACAATATCGGCGGTGAGCGTAATCAAGGTTTCTGTCATATCCACGGTATCGGTCATTGCATTTCCCTGCTTGCTGGCTGGCGACCACTTTGGTCCATTTTGGTTCGAAAGCGCCATGTCAGCGTATCGAACATAAATCAACAGCTTTTGGATATAATACTAGGCTTTTCGAGATTGCAGATCGAGCGCCAATGTAATCGCGTCGAATAGATTTCCGCCGCGACCGCGATAATAGTTTTTGCGCAGGCCGATTTGTTCGAAACCCATGCTGCGATACAGAAGCGCAGCGTCGTTACCATCGCGAACTTCAAGATGCAGCCGCCGTGCGCCGCGCGATGCTGCGGCAATACAGGTACGTTGCAGCAATTCGCGTCCGATTCCCTGGCCGCGATATTCGGATCGCACGGCGATCAGCAAAAGTTCGGCCTCGTCGACGATCATTCGCGACAATGTAAATCCGGCCGGTTCGCCCTCGACTCGCATCACGTCGATCCAGCAACTGCGATTGCCCAGCATTCCGTTGCACTGCGCGCGCGACCAGCCTTCGCCGAATTCCGGATCGAAGGCGTCGCTCATCACCGTCATGATCGCATCGAGATCGTCGCTCTCGACATCCGCCACCAGGCGGGGTTTGCCGGCAAGCAGGCTCATTGCGACGGGCGCGCATCGGGGGCGCGGCCATAGATGGGGTGGGGGGGCAGGCTGCGGAAAGCATGCGGCAGGAGCGGCGCCTTGGCCGCGTCGGGTAGCAGGTCGATCGCGTCCCCTTTTCCGGCCAGCGCGGCGAGCTGCGCAGCGGCATTGCCGAGGAGCAGCGGTTCGTCGATCACGGCAACGGCCGCCTCGGGCGTCAGCGAGGCGAGCGGCGCGATTTCCGCGAACGGATCGGTCGTGAAGCGCTGGACGAACATTTCCCCATGCCCTCCGAGAATCGTTACCGCCAATCTATCGGGCGTATCGGCTTTGGCAAAGGCCATTGCGGCCATCAGCGCAAGGGAAGAGTAACCATGGACTTCGGCGCTCCAGCCGAGGCCGAGCGCGCGCGCCGTGGCGAGGCCGACCCGCAATCCGGTGAAACTGCCCGGCCCGCAATCGACGAGGATCGTATCCGCCCGCCCGCCTTCGGGCAGCGCGGCGATCATCGGCACCAGCCGTTCGGCATGGCCGCGGCCGGTGATTTCATGGGCCCGGGCGACCAGCGTTTCGCCGTCGAACAGGGCTACCGAGCAGGCGTCGGTCGCGGTATCGATCGCGAGCAGCATCCGCGCGTCGTCAGAGGACGACGTTGAATTTTTCGAATGCGGGGCGCGGCGAGCGATCGAAGATCGTCTCCGGATCGCCATAGCCGAGCGTCGAAATGAAATTCACCTTGTAGTTGGTGCCGGCGAAAAATTCGGCATTCACCTTGGCGGCGTCGAAGCCCGACATCGGCCCCGTATCGAGGCCGATGGCGCGCGCCGCGATGATGAAATAGGCGCCCTGCAAGGAAGAGTTGCGAAAGGCATGCTCCATCCGGTTCTCGGGATCGCCGTCGAACCAGCTCTTGGCGTCGGCATGGGGGAAGAGCCAGGGCAGATGTTCGTGAAAATCGGGGTCCATGCCGATGATGACGGCGGCGGGCGCCGCCTTGATCTTCGGCGGATTGGCGCCGCCCGCGCAATCGGCGAGCTTGTCCTTCGCTTCCTGGCTCAGGCACCAGACGAAGCGGCCGGGATGCTGGTTGGCCGATGTCGGCCCCATTTTGAGAAGCTCGTAGATCTTCCGGATATGCTCTTCGGTTACCGGCTTGTCCTGATACCCGTTGTAGGTCCGGGCGTTGCGGAAAATCGTGTCGAGGGCTGCGGCGGAAATCGGCTTTGCCATGGGAGGATTCCTTTCGGGCGCTCGCAGCGTCAGACGGCGCGGACTTCGGTCACTTCGGGAACATAATGTTTGAGCAGCTGCTCGATCCCCTGTTTCAGGGTGGCGGTCGATGACGGGCAGCCCGAACAGGCGCCCTGCATCTGCAGGAAGACCTTGCCCTGCTGGAAGCCGCGATAGACGATATCGCCGCCGTCGCGCGCGACGGCGGGGCGAACGCGCGTATCGATCAGCTCGCGTATCTGCGCCACGATCTCGGCGTCTTCGGGATCGTCGTCGATCGTTTCGGCCGGTACCGCGATTTCGGCGGCACTGCCCGGCTTGAACAGCGGCGCGCCGCTCGCGAAATGATCGAGCAGCACGGCCAGCACGTCGGGCTTCAGGTCCGCCCAGTCGACGCCGGGGGCGGCGGTTACGGAGATGAAATCGCCGCCGAAAAACACGCCGGTGACATCGCCATGGTTGAACAGCGCTTCGGCCAGCGGCGAGGCTTCGGCCTCTTCGGGCGCGGCGAAATCGCGCGTGCCGCCGGTCATCACCGGCTGTCCAGGCATGAATTTGAGGGTCGCCGGATTGGGCGTGGTTTCGGTTTCGATAAGCATGGGAAAGACATGGCCCCCTTGGCGCGCGCGATCAAGGGGAAGGGCGGCGATCTTTGCTTGGGGCGCCGATGGCGGGGCTATTCGATCACTGGTCCGGCTGGCCGCCAAGATCGATCATGCGATGAAGCGGTGCTGGAGGATATGCCCGGTTACGGGCGCAGCCGGCGAAGCAATTTAATGCGAACGCGTAATTTCCTTGCTTATTCGGGCAATCTTGCCCATATACGCCGCAGCGCAGCACAGAGGCACCATGTTGTCTTTGCATATCCGGCAGCGTGAGCGTTCGCTTTCCAGCGAAACCGGCCGGACCAGCACGCGCCAATATTTCTTGAGGCTTCCCTTATCACGCGGGTCGTTTCGTAACCCGCGATATGCGGTTGCGCGCCCGTAATGCTGGCGTGCGTCCGCCTCTCGCATCAATTGTGAGTCATTATTTTGAAAACCTTTTCCGAACTCGGCCTTGCCGAACCGCTTCAGCGCGCCCTGAGCGCGAAAAACTACGACACGCCGACGCCGATCCAGGCGCAGGCGATCCCGCCCCTGCTCGAAGGCCGCGATCTGTGCGGCATCGCGCAGACCGGCACTGGCAAGACGGCCGCTTTCGCGCTGCCTTCGCTCGACTATCTTTTCCAGAATCCCGTTTCGCGGCTGGGCAAGTCGTGCCGGATGCTCGTGCTCTCGCCGACCCGCGAGCTGGCGAGCCAGATTGCCGAGAATATGCTCGGCTATGCCAAATATATGACGCTTTCGATCACCACCGTTTTCGGCGGCGTACCGATCGGCAAGCAGAAGCGCAGGCTGCAGGACGGCGTCGACGTGCTCGTCGCCACGCCCGGCCGGCTGATCGACCTGATCGAACAGAAGGCGCTGCGTCTGGACGGGGTTGAGATTTTCGTTCTCGACGAGGCCGACCAGATGCTTGATCTCGGCTTCATTCATGCGCTCAAGCGTATCGAGAAGATGCTGCCCGAAGAACGGCAGAGCCTGTTCTTCTCGGCGACGATGCCCAAGAATATCGAGAATCTCGCCAAGGGCTTTCTCCACGAACCGGTCAAGGTCGCGGTTGCGCCGCAGGCGACGACGGCCGAGCGGGTCGATCAATATGCAACCTTCGTCCGCCAGAATGAGAAGCAGGCCCTGCTGACCCTCACGCTGCGCGACGAGGAAATCGAACGCGCGCTGATCTTTTCCCGCACCAAGCATGGCGCCGACAAGATCGTGCGTTTCCTGGCCGGGGCGGGCATCCGCGCCGCCGCGATTCACGGCAACAAGAGCCAGCCGCAGCGCGAAGCCGCGATGCGCTCGTTCCGTTCGGGCGATATCCGCTACCTGGTTGCGACCGACATCGCCGCGCGCGGCATCGACATTCCGGCCGTCAGCCATGTCTTCAATTTCGACATGCCCAATGTCGCGGAACAATATGTCCACCGTATCGGTCGGACGGCGCGGGCCGGAGCCAGCGGTGTCGCGATTTCCTACGTCAACGACGCGGACGAGCGGCAATATCTGCGCTCGATCGAGAAGCTGACCGGGGTGCGCCTCGAAAAGCGCGAGCTGCCCGAGGGTTTTGTCGCGAAGGCGGCGGAGCTGCCCAAGGCGGCCCCGCGCAAGTCGGAAAATTCGGGCGGCAATGGCCGCGGCCGGCCCCGTCACGGCAAGCCGCAAGGCAATGGCGGCGGT
Organism: Parasphingopyxis marina; assembly: GCF_014237875.1. Lineage (GTDB taxonomy): Bacteria > Pseudomonadota > Alphaproteobacteria > Sphingomonadales > Sphingomonadaceae > Parasphingopyxis > Parasphingopyxis marina. Next base: position 1,179,610 of record NZ_JACJVJ010000002.1, on the reverse strand, counting down.
CGCAGCGATGGCGAGAGCCGCAATCGCAACCGCAACCGTCGCAAGAACGGCGTCGGCGCCCATAAGGGCTCTGTGCAGCGTCGCCAGAGCCGTTAGCCGGATCCGACCCGTAAATCGTTAGTCGAAATCGCTAGCCGGGGGCCGCATTATGCGCCTCCGGCTAGTCTTCGTTATGGGCGGCCTCGAGGCGGCCCAGCCCGTCGTCCCATTTGGCGATATTGGCGCGCGCTTCCTGCACGAAGGGCGTGCGCTTCACCGCCCAGAGAAACAGTCCGCTGATCATGTTTCCGGGAAAGCGCGCCGGGCGCTTGGTCTGGACGAGCAGGATGATGCGCGTCTCCTCGGTGTCGTTCCACACCTCGTGGCGATAGGTGTCGTCGAAGACGAGCGTCTTGCCCTCCTCCCAGCGAACGATGTCCTCATGCACGCGCATCCGGCAGTCGCCGGCCTTCGGCACCTGCAACCCCAGATGACAGGTGATCAGGCCCTTGGTGACGCCCCGGTGGTCGGGAATATGCGTGCCGGGCTTCAGGATCGAGAAGAAGGCGGTGTTGAGATCGGGAATGCGCGAGATGATCTCGGTCGTTTTAGGGCAGCGCGCGAGATTGTCGGCGACCGGATAGCCATAGCCCCACAGGAAGAAGGATCGCCATTTGCCGGCGGGCGCGATCCCAGCGTGATCGGGCGAGATTTCGTCGAGCGCGGGAACGCGATCGGGATTGGCGCCGATCGCCAGCGCCTCGTCGCGGATCGTTTCCCAATGGGCTTCGAGTTCCGCGGTATAGGGGAAATCGGCGCCATCGAGCACCGGATCGTTCGGCACATGGGAGCTGTTGGCGACTTTTTCGTCCACCCAGGGACGCAGTTTCTTGCCGACATTGATGACCCAGGGCCGTGGGGGTTCGACTATCTCGGACATGGTAACTCCGCTTTGACTCATCCGTTCGACGACCCCGAAGCGCCATAGGTCGAAATAATGAGAATATTGCGACTGGCGATGCCATGCTTTTGCCCTATTCGAACGGGGCGCGTCGAGTGCTCCGAAGTCACATCGGCAGCTTAATCGACAGGGGATGCGACCATGCGAAATTTCCGGACTTTGATTTGCGCGATGAGCCTGGCCTGCGCGCCGGCCGCCTTGATGGCCGAGCCGGCCGATATCGACGCGGCGCTTGCCCATCCCGACCGCAGCGAGGCCGATCGCGGGGAGGACGAACAGCGGCATTCGGGGGAAGTATTGCGTTTCCTGGGGCTGGAGCAGGGCGATCGCGCTTTCGACTATCTCACCGTCGGCGGATATTATTCCGAACTGATGGCGCGCGCCGTCGGCCCGGAGGGAACGGTCCTCGCGCACAATCCGCCGCGGTTCATCGGCGAGCAGCTGCGCGCCGGGATCGAGGCGCGCGGCTATGGGACGCGGCTGCCCAATGCGCTGTCCTACGAACATGAAGTCGACGATATCGATTTCGAACCGGGCAGCCTCGATTTCGCGCTGTTCGCCAATGTCTTTCACGATTTCTGGTACCGCCTGAGCGAGGATGGGCCGCCGCTCAGCGCCGATCCCGCGGCCTTCCTGGCCGAACTGTACGAAGGCATGAGCCCGGGCGGCACCGTCGGCATCGTCGATCATGTCGGCCTGGCCGACACCGATCCCGAGGAAGAAATGGCGCGCGCCCACCGCATCGAGCCGGCCGATATCCGGACGATGATGGAAGCCGCGGGCTTCGTTTTCGAGGGCGAGGCCGAATTCCTGCGCAACCCGGCGGACGATCATTCGCTTTCGGTTTTCGACGAGACCATTCGCGGACAAACCGACCGGATCGTCTACCGCTTCCGCAAGCCGGGCGGCGAGAGCTAGGGCGCGTCGCGTCCGGTCGTTCGCGCGTCGAAAGCCAAAGCTCTTGCCTTGGGCCGGGCTGATGTGAAATAGCTGAACGATGGTCAAGAATATCGCCATCATCGCCGGCATCGCTCTTGCGGCCTTTCTCGTCGTTATCGCGATCCCGCTCGTAATCGACAGGGACGATAGCGTCGTCAGTGCAAGCAGCGAGGACGATGAAAGCGATACGGGCGAGCGGAGCAGTCCGGGCGCACGCGCCGATGCGAGCGACGCGGTTTCATCCAATTCCGGCCCGCGCAATCCGCGCCAGCCGGCGGCGGCGCTGGAAGCGCAGCTTCAGGTCGCGGCGCGACAGGTGAATGCGGGCGGCCCGGTGATTATAGACTCGATCACGACGATGACGTCGGCGCAGGCGCGCGGCAACCGTATCCGCTATCGCTATGAAGTGTCGCAACAGATGGCGGCGGCGCAGATCCGCCAGCTGGAAGCCAATATCGGGACGATGAACCAGCAGGCCATCTGTGGGCGCGCCGATGCCCGCCAGCTGATCGAACTCGGCGGCGAAATCGAATATGCCTATTACGGCCCGTCCGGCGATCTCTGGTTCACGACGCCGATCGTCGATTGCTGAGGCCGCCGACCGCTTTCCTACAGGCTATCTAAAGCACATATTTGCTGAGGTCCGTATCGCGGGCGACTTCGGCGAGCTGCTTGTCGACATAGTCGGCATCGATAACCAGCGCCTGTTCCGGCGCTTCCTCGCTGCCGGCATCGAAGCTGATCTGCTCGACAAGCTTCTCCATCACCGTCTGCAGCCGGCGAGCGCCGATATTCTCGACCGCTTCGTTCACCTCGGCGGCGATCTTGGCGACGGCGGCGATGGCTTCTTCGGTGAATTCCACGGTCACGCCCTCGGTGCCGATAAGCGCGCTATATTGCTCGGGCAGGTTCGCCTTGGTCTCGGTGAGGATGCGGACGAAATCCTCTTCGGTCAGCGCGCGCAGCTCGACGCGGATCGGCAGCCGGCCCTGAAGTTCGGGCAGCATGTCGCTGGGCTTGGCGACGTGGAAGGCGCCCGACGCGATAAACAGGATATGGTCGGTTTTCATCGGGCCGTATTTGGTGGCGACCGTCGTGCCTTCGATCAGCGGCAGCAGGTCGCGCTGCACGCCTTCGCGGCTCACCGAACCGCCGCGCACGTCGGAGACCGCGATCTTGTCGATCTCGTCGAGAAAGACGATCCCGTTGGCTTCGGCATTGGCGAGCGCGACGCGGGCGACATCGTCCTGGTCGAGCCGCTTTTCGGACTCTTCCTCGACCAGCTTGTCCCAGGCATCGGCGACGCGCAGCTTGCGGCGCTTCTTCTGCTGCTGTCCGAAGGCTTTCCCCATCATGTCGGAGAGATTGATCATGCCGACATTGCCGCCCATGCCGGGAATCTCCATCGGCATGTTGGGCGTGTCTTCCAGCTCGATCTCGACCTCGGTCTCGTTCATGTGATTGTCGACGATGCGCTGGCGGAAGCTTTCGCGGGTGGCTTCCGATGCGCCCTTGCCGGTCAACGCGTCGAGCAGCCGGTCCATCGCCGCTTTCGACGCGTCCTCGCGCACCGCGTCGCGGCGGCGGTCCTTTTCCAGCCGGATCGCATCCTCGACGAGATCGCGGGCGATCTGCTCGACGTCGCGGCCGACATAGCCGACCTCGGTGAACTTGGTCGCCTCGATCTTGACGAACGGCGCGTCGGCGAGCCGGGCCAGCCGGCGCGATATCTCGGTCTTGCCGCAGCCGGTCGGCCCGATCATCAGGATATTCTTGGGGGTCACCTCGTTGCGCAGCTCTTCGGGCAGGCGCTGGCGGCGCCAGCGGTTGCGCAGGGCGACGGCAACCGCGCGCTTGGCGTCCTTCTGGCCGACAATATGTTCGTCGAGGGCGGCGACAATGGCTTTGGGGGTCAGGGCGTCGATCATGGGGTCTCGTCAAGAAGGGAGAAAAGGGTCACCGCAAACATGGGTGCTGGGCGGGATGGGTCAAGCCTGCGGCGTGCAGCGCCACTGGTCGAAATAGGCGCGATGGCGTTCCACGATGCGCGCGATATCGTCGGGCTGGGGTTCGGCGAGCCATTCGCCATGTTCGAACGTGCCGCCGAGCACGATGCCGTCGGGGCGAGGGAACATGTATCCGGGGCGCCCGGTAAAGGCATAGTCGATTTCGGGCTGGGGGATCAGGATAGCGAGCTGGCCCCGCACCGGCTCAAGCTCTTCGTCGCCGAACAGCGCCCGCGATCCCAGCCCCGTGCAATTGAAGATCAGCCGCTCCGGCAGAGCCGCCAGTTCGCCGGGATCGGCAAAATCGCGCACGGCGATGCTCCCCCCCGCGATCCGGATGTCGCGCACCAGCGAGGCGAGGAAGCGCCCGGTTTCGACATACATGGTTTGATAGCGGAGGATGTTTTCGGAAGGGAAGGGGTGCGCGTCCCGCGGTAACGCCTGGCGGTCGGGATAAGCGAGATCGGGTTCTGCCGACGCGCGCAGCCGCCCCTCGTCATAGGTGGGAAGCCAGCGAATGCCGTAATCGTCGCCGACCATGATCTGCATCCGGCGGCGCGTGAAATCGGCGGCGAGGCGTTCCCGGGCCAGCCATTCCCCGGTCGCCACACGCGGATCGTAATGGCTGGCGGGCATGATCTGGCCGCCGGCAATATTCGATGTCGTGTTCGGCGGCAGCGCCTTCGCGTAAATGCGCACCGCATAGCCCGCTTCCTGAAGCAGGCGCGCGCTGGTCAGCCCGAGGGCGCCCGCGCCGATCACCGCCACCGGCCCCGAATGGCCGGGAAGGCCGAGCGCGATGGCCTCGCGCGAACTGCCCCAGCACAGCGAAATGCCGCCGCCGCCATGGCCGTAATTGTGAATGACGAGCCGGTCGCCGAGCGGCTGCGCCTCCACCCGGTAGCCCGATGGGCGGTAGGGGCGCAGCCCGGCAACCGTGCGGATCACCCGGTTGGGCGAGGCATTGACCGGCGACAGGCAGCGGGCGCTGGAAAGGGCGGTGCGCCGAGCGGCGGTGGTCGCGCATCCCGACAGCGCCAGGCCCGACAGCGTCATGGCAGTCGATCCGGCAACGAAAGCGCGGCGGGAAAGGTGCATGCTCACCGGGCTTGCATAACGGGTCAGCCCTTGGTGTCGAGCGTCTCTATGGTGAGCTGGTCGTTGGTGTAGACGCAGACTTCGGCGGCGATCGCCATGGCGCGGCGGGCGATCTTCTCGGCATCCTTTTCATATTCGGTCAGCGCGCGGGCGGCGGCGAGCGCGAAATTGCCGCCCGATCCGATCGCGGCGATCCCGTCGGCCGGCTCCAGCACGTCGCCATTGCCGGTGAGGATCAGCGTCACCTCCTTGTCGGCGACCGCCATCATCGCTTCCAGATTGCGCAGATATTTGTCGGTCCGCCAGTCCTTGGCAAGCTCTACGGCAGCGCGCATCAACTGGCCGTTATGGCGTTCGAGCTTGGTTTCGAGCCGTTCGAACAGGGTGAAGGCGTCGGCCGTCGCGCCGGCAAAGCCGCCGATAACGCTGCCGTCGCCGAGGCGCCGAACCTTCTTCGCGTTGGGCTTCATGACCGTCTGGCCCATCGAGACCTGGCCGTCGCCGGCGATCACGACCTTGTCGGTGTCGCGCACGGCCAGAATGGTGGTTCCGTGCCACGTAATGCTGCTTTTTTCTTCGCTCATGGACGCGATATATGCCCGCTTCGCTGTGCCGCAACCACCGATTCCGGTAAGGTTTCGGAAACCATTTCTCGCTACCACCATTTCACGAATGGAGGGGCGTTCCCGGAATGCGGCTGATCGACAATCCCAAAATAGCCGAGCTTGTAAGCGAAGTCACTGATTTTGCTGTATTTTCGCTCGATCTCGAAGGCGTTTGCCGCGAGTGGGAACCCATGTCCCGCAACTATCAGCACACGCCCAGGGAAAATTTGATCGGCGTGTCGCTGGACAGATATATGCCGCGCGCGGAACGCGAGGCTGGGGCCTATGAAAAGTTCCTCCTGGACGCCCGGACGCACGGCGTCGCCGAAAGCGAAGGCTGGCGCCGCCGCTGGGACGGCAGCTATTCCTGGATGCGCATTCGCATCGCCGAGCGGCGCGATGACGATGGCGAGCATATCGGCTATCTCGGGATCGTCTCCGATGCCTCGCGGCAGCGGGATGCGGCGCGCAAGGCCAATTCGAACGATGAGGCATTCCGTGCCATGGTGCACGGTATCCGGGATCATGCGATCTACATGCTCGATATCATGGGCCGGATCAGCAACTGGAATTCCGGGGCCGAGCAGATCAAGGGCTATACCGCCGAGGAAGCGATCGGCCAGCATTTCTCGATCTTCTACACCGAAGAGGATCTGAGCCGGAACCTGCCGCAACAGGCCCTGGAACAGGCACGCGTTGCCGGCCGCTTTCGCGACGAAGGCTGGCGGGTGCGCAAGGATGGCACGCGCTTTCGCGCCGAAGTGAACATCCATGCCATCCATGACGACAAAAAGCGCGTGATCGGCTTCGGCAAGGTCACCCGGGACATCACCGAACAGTATGAAGCGCAGCAGGATTTGATGAAAACCCAGCAGGCGCTCGACCAGTCCGAAAAACTGCGTTCGCTGGGTGAGCTGACCGGCGGCATCGCGCATGATTTCAACAATCTTCTGACGGTCGTTCGCGGCTCCGCCGAGCTGCTGCGTAGCAAGACGCTGCCTCCGGAAAAGCGGGACCGCCATGTCGAGGCGATCGTCGAAACCGCCGACCGCGCGGCCGAACTGACCAGCCAGCTGCTGTCCTTCGCCCGCCAGCAGCCGCTGCAGCCCAAGCAGCTCGATTTCAACGCCCTGATTTCCGGAATGACGGCGCTGCTCAAGCGTTCGCTGGGCGGCGGCGTCAGCATCCTCAACACCCCGGGCTCCAACCTGTGGAATGTACGGGCCGACCCGACCCAGCTCGAAAACCTGATCCTCAACGCCGCGATCAATGCGCGCGATGCGATGAGCGGATCGGGCGCGCTGACGCTGACCACGGCCAACGTCCGCGGCGAAAATGGCGAAGAGGTTTGCCTGTCGATATCCGATACCGGGTGTGGAATGTCGGCGGACGTGATCGCCCGCGCCTTCGAACCCTTTTTCACGACCAAGGGGCCGGGCAAGGGCACGGGCTTGGGCCTGTCGCAAGCCTATGGCTTTGCCGCGCAATCGGGCGGCCGGCTGGAGATCGCAAGCGAAGTCGGCCGCGGGACCACGCTGAGCCTGTATCTGCCGCGCGCGGTAGGCGCCAAGGATGTGGGCAACCTTGCCAAGATCGACAGTGCCGATGCCGCCTTGCCGCGCGGCACGCGGATCCTGCTTGTCGAAGACAGCCGGACGGTGGCGATTTTCGCCCAGTCGCTGCTCGAGGATATGGGCTGCGAGGTCCTGCACGCCAAGAATGCCGAAGAAGCGCTGCTGGCGCTCGATCACGATGCCGAAAGCTTCGACATCATCTTTTCCGATATCGTCATGCCGGGGCTCAGCGGCCTCGATCTCGCGGCGAAGGTTCGCAGCCAGAAGCCGACGCTGCCGATCCTGCTCGCCACCGGCTATAGCGAAGCGGCGGCGCGCGGAGAGGGCGGCGAATTCCCGATCCTGCCCAAGCCCTACAAGCGCGAAACCCTGTCCGAGATGCTCGGCAAGACGATGAGCGCCTTTCGCGCGGCGGCCTGACGCCCAGGCGCCGGCGCTCGGCGTAAAGCATCTGGACCTTTGGGCCGCCAATCCCCATCATTCGGGGCATGGCTTCTTCCCGCTACGTTGCGCAACGACCCCCCGATCCCAACGACCGCGCGGCGAAACTGGCGCAATTGGTCGCCGGATCCGGTTCGCGGGTTCATCACGTCCCGTTCCGCGATGGCTATATCGACGCGGCGGTGGTGACCGTCGAGCAGGAGCAACTCGTCTATCGCGCCGATAACGGACGGCTGTTTTCCGAACTCGTCGCGCGCGGGGAAGCGCGCGAGCAACGCGGCGACGCGGCCCAGCAGCAGCTGCTTCACCAATTGCTGCTCGACAAGGCCATGGATCCCGACGGGCCGATCTATTCCGAACTCGAGCGCCACGCCAAACAGACCGAACCGCTGCTCGTCGCCGCCGACGGCGTCGTGGTCAACGGCAATCGCAGGCTGGCGAGCATGCGCGAGCTGCACGCCATCGACCCCGAACGGTTCGGCGATTTCGCGCACATTTCGGTGGCGGTGCTGCCGGCGCGGCTGACGGCGGGCGATATCGAATATATCGAGGCCGCGCTGCAATTGGCGCCCGAACTGAAGCTCGATTACAGCTGGATCAACCGGCGGCTGAAGCTGCGCGACCATGTCGAGCGGCTGGGCATCGACGAAGACGCGATCCTCGCGGCCTACCGGTTCGAAAGCGCGGCCGCGATCGAGCGCGAGCTCGGCGAGCTCGCGCTGGCCGAACGTTTCCTGCGCTACAGCGGCGAGCCTGGAAATTTCGATCTGGTCGGCGATCTCGAAGAACCGTTCACCGAGATGAAGCGACAGCTCGACACGTTCGAGAACCGCAAGGTCGTCGATTTATGGATATTGGCCGGCTTTGCGCTGATCCGCGGGCGCGACAGGCTCGACCGGCCGCTCGACCATTATTATCCCTTCACCAAGCCCGTGCCCTTCGAATTCGTCCATTGGGGGCTGCGGAGCCTTGCCGAGGAAAAGGGGCTGGTCGAAGAACAGCGGCCGGGCGAGAACCGCCCGGTCGACCGCCTGTTGAGCGACCGCCTGTCCCCCTATCTCGAAGACAGGGCCAATGCCGATGACGCCGCCGGGCGACTGGGCCGGCTCAACGACCGGTTGCGGGCCGAAGCGGACCATATGATCGGCGCCGCCCAGGCAATCGCCCATTTGACCCGGGCCCGGAAAAGCCTCTTGCGGCTGGGCGCCGCGGAACTGAGCGAAACCCAGCGCAAGGAAATTCGCGCCGAACTGGCCGCGTTCAAGGCCCATATCGACGAACTCGAAGGCAAGGGGGAAGGGGCGCAGCCCGGCGTCTTTTCGCGCATCATCGGACGCGGCTGAGGCGCATCGCCCGGAACGCTGCCGCCGTTACTGATCGACGCCCTTGATCTTTCCCCATTGGCGGGCCGCCGTATAGCCGAGATAACCGGTTCCGAAGAGCGCGTAGAGCGGCTCGGGAATGCCTTGCAGATAGGCGTTCATGCCCGCGGCGATATTCTGCGCGGCTTCGGGGCGGATGGCCGCGATCAGGCCCATCGGCAGCGCCCAGAGCAGCAGCGCGTACATGACGTAGAGGAAGCTCGGCCGCGCCCGGCTGGTCCAGGGATCGGCGGACTGCGCCTCGGCGACGATCGCGGAAAGTTGGGCGTGAAGGGTTTCGGCGGCCTGGGTGCCTTCCAGCTTGAGCAGCTCCAGCTTGGCGCGGTCGCGCGCCTCGCGATCGGGCAGGACGCGGTCGATGACCGTGGAAAGCGGCCCGAGCAGGCCGGTAAGGATGGACATGGCGGTTCTCCATTGGCGAATCGGATGACCATAAAATAACCGATATGGTTATCTGTAGGACAGCGAAATCGCCAAGGATGGGAAAAGCTGTGAAATATGGGAGTCGGGAGGACGGTCGCCCCTTGCTGTCGCTCGGGCGTTTTACGGACGAATACCCGCCGGATATTCGTCTCTTTTCGGAAAACTGGTCGGGGCGACTGGATTCGAACCAGCGACCTCCACACCCCCAGTATGATGCGCTACCGGACTGCGCTACGCCCCGACCAAGGGCGGGCATTTAGCGGCAGTCGCGGCGGCATGCAACCATCGCCGAACCGAATTGAAGGCTAATCGCCGAGCAGCGTCGCCTTTTCTTCCGCCTCATAGCTTTTCAGGCTCGCGCCGAGGATCGTCGCGCCGCCCATCGCCGCGTTGAATTCGGCCATATGGGCGCTCGCGGCATGGGCATCGAGCGCATCCTGGCTTTGCCAGCGTTCGGCGATCCTGAGCGTGTCCGGCTCTTCCATGGCGCGCGAGAAGCAATAGCTCAGACAGCCGTCTTCCGCGCGCGTCTGTTCCATCATCCACAGCGCTTTCTCGTGCAGCCGGTCGATCTCGCCCGGCGCCAGTTTCACCCATCCTTCGACGATAATCATGATTATTTCCTCTCCCTGACCTGTACCGTTTGCCTAGCGTTCCGGTGCCCGGATGCAAATGGATCGCAAATAAATTGCAGTCCGATGGTTGGTAGTTGCGCGAAACGCACCATAGATGATAGACGCGCGCCACGTTCAGAGGGCGCATTCGTACAATGGCCCCGCCTCCAGATTACAGGTTTTTCGATCCATGTCCGCTACGCCCGTCATTGCCGCCGCCGCCCCGTCCGGGGGTGCCGGTATCCTCTTCCAGGTCGCGCCGCTCGTCCTGATCTTCGTGATCTTCTGGTTCCTGCTTATCCGTCCGCAGCAAAAGCGGATGAAGGAACATCGCGACATGATCTCCGCGGTGAAGAAGGGCGACAAGGTCGTCACCGGCGGGGGGTTGCTCGGCAAGGTCACCAAGGTGAACGACGAAGAGGTCGAGATCGATCTGGGTGGCGGCCAGAAAGTGACCGCGCTCAAATCGACGCTGTCGGACGTTCGCGATCCCCATGCCGCGCGCGCGGCCAACGACTAGCGCGCGCCGCACCCCATGCTCAACGATTTCCCGCCCTGGAAGGTGTGGCTGCTGACGGCGCTGCTCGTCGTCGGCGTTTTGCTCTCCATTCCCAGCTTCCTGACGCCCGCGCAGCGCGAGCAGATCCCCGATTTCCTGCCGCAGCCGGCGGTCAATCTTGGGCTCGATTTGTCGGGCGGGGTCCATATCCTGCTCGAAGCCGAGACCGACGAATTCGCGGCCACCCGGCTCCAGTCGATGGCGGACCGGATCGAGGACGCGATGAACCGCGACGATCCGCGCATCGCGATCGGCGATATCTCGCGCAGCGGCGGGCGGATCGCCTTCACCGTGCGGGACGAAGCGCAGCTCGATGACGCGATGGAACGCGTGCGCGAGCTGACCCAGCCGGTGGGTTTTACCGGCGAGCGCGATTACAGCGTCGAAAATATCGATTCGCTGCAGATCGTCGTCACCCCGACCGAGGCCGGCTTCGAGGCGGCGGTCGATACCGCGGTATCGACGGCCACCGAGGTGGTTCGCACCCGGATCGACGAACTCGGCACCCGCGAGCCGACGATCATCCGCCAGGGCTCGGACCGTATCGTCGTGCAGGTGCCCGGGCTCGACAGCCCGGAATCGCTGATGAGCCTGATCGGCCGCACGGCGAGCCTCGAATTCCGGCTGGTGAATTACAATGCCGATCCGCTCGCCGGCCAGTCCTGCGAAGCGCCGATTGGCAGCGAAGCGATTCCCTGGGCCGAGCAGACCGGCTATCAGGGCTGCGTTATCGTCCAGCGGCGCGTGATGGTTTCGGGCGACCAGCTTGAAAACGCGCAGCAAGGCTTCGATTCCCAGACCAACCAGGTGACGGTGAACCTCACCTTCGACGGGCCCGGCGGCCGGGCCTTTGGCCGGGTTACCCAGGAAAATGTCGGCCGGCCGTTCGCCATCATCCTCGACGGCGAGGCGCTTTCGGCCCCCAATATCAACGAACCGATTCTGGGCGGCAGCGCGCAGATCACCGGCGGCTTCAGTGTGCAGAGCGCCAACGAGCTCGCGATCGCGCTGCGATCGGGGCGGCTTCCGGTGCAACTGACGGTCATCGAGAATCGCACGGTCGGCCCCGAACTCGGCGCTGACTCGATCGAGATGGGCGCGCTGGCCGGCCTGATCGCGACGGTCGCGGTGATCGCCTTCATGATCGTCACCTATGGTCGGTTCGGCGTCTATGCGAATATCGCGCTTGCGCTGAACCTGTTCCTGATCCTTGCGATCATGGCGCTGCTGGACGCCACGCTGACCTTGCCCGGTATCGCCGGCTTCGTGCTCACCGTCGGCGTCGCGGTCGACGCCAATGTGCTGATCAACGAGCGCATACGCGAGGAACAGAGGCGCGGGCGCAAGATCGTCGATGCGGTCGAAACCGGCTACAAGGAAGCGAGCCGGGCGATCTTCGACGCCAATATCACCAATGTCATCGGTGGCGCGCTGATGTTTTCCTTCGGCTCGGGCCCGGTGCGCGGCTTTGCCGTCGTGCTCGTGATCGGCGTCATCACCTCGGTCTTCACCGCGGTCACGGTGACGCGAATGATGGTGGCGGTCTGGCTCAAGAATAAGCGCCCGAAGGAGCTTGTGATCTGATGCGCCTCCTGAAACTCGTTCCCGACACGACGAACATCCAGTTCCTCAAATGGCGGAACCTGGCCCTGATCCTGTCGATGGTGCTGACGATCGCGGCGATCGCGCTCACGGTGACGCGCGGCCTGAATTTCGGCGTCGATTTCGCCGGCGGCCAGATGATCCAGGTTACCTTCACGCAGGATGAAACCGCGCCGGTCGAAGGGCTGCGCGAGGAAATCGGCCAGCTCGGCATCGGCGACGTTTCGATCCAGCGCTTCGGCGAGCCCAACCAGGTCTCGATCCGGTTGCGCGAGACCGAAAGCGAAGGCGAAGACGGCGGCACCGCCAATTCGGTATCCGAACAGATTACCGAGATGATCACGGCCGAATATGAAGGTTCGAGGATCGATTCGGTCGATGCGGTCTCGGGCAAGGTTTCGGACGAGCTGTTCCGGGCGGGCGCGACGGCGCTCGTCCTCGCGATGATCGCCATCGCGCTGTATATCTGGCTGCGTTTCGAATGGCAGTTCGGCGTCGGCGCGCTGTTCGCGCTGTTCCACGATGTCGCGCTGACCTTCGGATTCTTCGCGCTGACCCAGCTCGAATTCAATCTCAACATCGTCGCGGCGCTGCTGACGATCATCGGCTATTCGCTCAACGACACGATCGTCGTCTATGACCGCATCCGCGAAAATCTGCGCAAATACCGCAAGATGGACATCGTTCCGCTGCTCGATCTGTCGGTCAACGAGACGCTGGCACGCACCGTGATGACCAGTTTGACGACGATCATCGCGCTCGTCGTGCTGCTCGTCTTCGGCCCGCCGGTGCTGTTCGGCTTCACCGCCGCGATGCTGCTCGGCATTTTCATCGGCACCTACAGCTCGGTCTATATGGCCGCACCGATCCTGATCTGGCTCAAGGTCGGCCCCGACAGCTTCGTGCCGGTGGAAACCGGCGGCGAACGGGCCGAACACCAGGAGGGCTATACCCGCTAATGGTTTCGCTGAACCGCGAAGCCGAGGGGCCGGGGCCGATCATAAACGGCTTCGCCGGCACCGGTTTTCGCATCGGCGAGGAGGTGTTCGAGCGCGGGCTCTGGCTGACGCCGCAATGGGCGCGCGGCTGGGACGGCGACGGCCTCGACGATGCCGCGCTCGCGCCGCTATTCGCGATCGATCCGCTCCCCGAATTCCTGTTGCTCGGCACCGGCGAGGCGCTCGTCCGGCCCGATCCCGATTTCGTCGCCGCGGTGGAAGCGCGCAATATCGGCGTCGAGGCGATGGACAGCCGCGCGGCGGCGCGCAGCTGGGGGCTGCTGAGAAACGAAGGGCGCTGGATCGTCGCGGCGCTAATGCCGCTCGGCTAGCCGCGAAAGATGCGCGAACAGCTGCTCGCTGTTCCGCTCCCAGGAGAAGCGATCGACGGTCGCAGCGACGGCCGCCTGGGCAGGCGGATCGGCGAGCAGCGCGTTCACGGCGTCGGCAATGGCGCCGGGGTCGCGCGCCACGATGGCGCCCGCTTCGCGTCGGTCCACCACCTCGCGCGCGCCGCCCGCATCGCTGATGACGATCGGCGTCCCCGATGCCAGCGCCTCGACCCAGGCATTGGCCAGCCCTTCGGACACGGAGGGCAGCACCATCACATCGGCGGCGGCGACCAGCGCGGCGACGCGATCGTGCGGCAACACGCCGGGGATATCGACGCGGTCGGCAAGGCCCAGTTTCAGCGCGCGCCGTTCCAGGATCGCCCGGTCCGGGCCTTCGCCGGCGAGAATGAGCCTGGCGCCGGGAATGTGCGGCAGCGCTTCGAGCGCCAGCCGCTGCCCCTTGCGCTCCATCAGCGCGCCGACCGTCACGATCAGCGGGCCCGACAGGCCGAGCGCGGCCTTGGCGGCCGTCCGGTCGACCGGGGCAAAGCGCGTGCGATCGATGCCGGTATAATGGACCGCGATCTTTTCCTCGGCCATGCCGAGCGCGGCCATGTCCGCCTTCAGCGCCTCGCTGACTGCGAGCACGCCGCCGGCCTCCTCCGCCGCGGCGATGATCTGCGGGCGGCAGCCGGCCTGCGCCGCCCAATGGTGGATATCGCCACCGCGCGCCTTTACCGAAAAGGGCACGCCCAGCGCCTCGGCCAGCCGCATTGCCGCCGGGCCGTCGGGATAGAAGAATTCGGCATCGATCACGTCGAAGGGAAAGCGCTCGCGGATCGTCCGCAGCACCGGCAGCAAGGCCTTCGCCATCCGCGCGGGCGAGAAGCGTCCGCCGATCCGCGGCACCAGCGAAAAGCGCGGGCGGTGGACGATGATATCCTTCCAGATTTCCTGTTCGGGGATGGCGGCGAATGGCCGGTACCGGGCATGGCGCGAAAGCGGCCAGGGCGGAATGCCGATCGGCGCGACCACTTCCAGCTGGACATCGTCCCGGGCCGCCAGGCCCATGGTCTGCCGTTCCACGAAATTGCCGAAGGTCGGCCGCGTGGCGTCGGGAAACAGGGTCGAAAGGGTCAGCACGCGGAGCATCGCGCCGGGCTATAGCCCAACTCGGCCTTTTCGGAACCCTGCCGCGTCCGCCCCTTGTGGCCCGAGGGTGATCTCCTCTCTTGGCGGGGGCATCGCGCTGCGCTAGAGGCTTGGCTTATGCGTATCCAGTCCCGCCCCGCGGCGCTTCTCCTTGCCGCCGCCGCAGCTCTTCCGCTCGCTTCGTGCGCCGGTCCGAGCGCCCAGACCCGTGCCGATACCCGCTATGTCGCGAGTGACGTCAACACGCTCTACAATCTTGCCAAGGATCGGCTCGACCGGAACCAATATGGGATCGCCGCGGCGATCTTTTCCGAAGTCGAACGCCAGCATCCCTATTCGCCTTGGGCGCGGCGGGCGCAGCTGATGGCGGCCTATGCCTTTTACGAGGACGGGGAATTCACCCAGTCGATCGCCGCCGCGCAGCGCTTCCTGTCGATCCATCCGGGCAACCGGGACGCGCCCTATGCCTATTATCTGATCGCGATGTGCTATTACGACCAGATCTCGGATATCACCCGCGACCAGTCGACGACGATCCTCGCGCAGACGGCGCTCAACGAAGTCGTCCGCCGCTATCCGCAGAGCGTCTATGCCGCCGATGCGCGCCTGAAGCTCGATCTCGTCAACGATCATCTGGCCGGCAAGGAAATGGAGATCGGCCGCTTCTACCAGCGCCGTCGCCAGTGGCTTGCCGCGACGATCCGGTTCCGCTCGGTCGCCGAACAATATCAAACGACGACGCATGCGCCCGAAGCGCTGATGCGGCTCACCGAAAGCTATCTTGCGCTCGGCCTTGTCGAAGAGGCGCGCCGCGCGGCGGCCGTGCTCGCGCACAATTATCCCGAAACGCGCTGGTACAACCGTGCCTATGAGCTGATGCAGGAATATGGCGGCCCGGCTGCCCCCAGCGCCGACTAGCAGTGCAGACTAGCAGCGCCGATTAACAGAGCCGCGATCCGGGGCGCTGTTCCCGGCGTTCATTTGCGCTAAAAGCCGGTTCATGCTGACCGGCCTTTCCATTCGCGATGTCGTGCTGATCGAGGCGCTCGACCTGCGTTTCGAGGCGGGCCTCGGCGCGCTGACCGGGGAAACCGGCGCGGGCAAGTCGATCCTGCTCGATGCGCTGGGCCTGGCGCTGGGCGTCCGCGCCGATAGCGGGCTGGTGCGGCAGGGCGCAGAGCGCGCCGTCGTCAGCGCCACCTTCGATCTTCCCCCCAGCCACCCCGTCGGGCTGCTGCTCACCGAAAGCGGGCTCGATGCCGAACCCGGCGAACCGCTGATCGTCCGCCGCATCGTCAAGGCGGATGGCGGCAGCCGGGCGAGCGTCAACGACCAGCCGGTTTCGGCGGCGCTGCTGCGGGAGATTGGCGGGCTGCTGGTCGAGGTGCATGGCCAGCATGACGATCGCGGGCTGCTCAATCCCAGGGGCCATCGCGCGCTGCTCGATATTTTCGGGGCGATCGACCTTGATCCGCTGGCCGGATGCTGGGCCGAGTGGCGGGCGGCCGAAGAGGCGCTGGCCGATGCGCGTGCCGAGGTGGAAGAGGCCGAGCGCGACCGCGAATTTCTCGCCCATGCCGTGAAGGAACTGCAATCGCTGGCTCCCCAGCCGGGCGAGGAAGCCGAACTCGCCGAGGCGCGCGCGACGATGCAGAAGGGCGACCGGATCTCGGGCGATCTCGGCGAAATCGCGGAACTGCTCGATGGATCGGACGGCGGCCTTGCCAAGCTGCGCCAGGCGGCGCGGCGCGCCGACCGGATCGCGGGAGAGCATGAACTGCTCGGCGAGGCGCTGGCGGCGCTGGACCGGGCGCTGATCGAAGCCGATCTCGCCGAGGAAAAGCTGGCCGAGGCCGCGCATATCCTCGCCTTCGATCCCCAGCGGCTCGACGAGGCGGAAACACGGCTGTTCGATATCCGCGCGCTCGCCCGCAAGCACCGGGTCGAGCCTGACGCGCTGCCGCAGCTTGCCGAGGAAATGGCGGCAAAGCTGGAGCGGATCGAAGCGGGCGGCGCGCATCTTGCCGCGCTGGAAGCCGATGTCGCGGCCAAGCGCGAGGCCTATGGAACGGCGGCGGAAACCGTGAGCAAGGCGCGCGCTTCTGCGGCAAAAAAACTCGACAAGGCGGTCGCCGCCGAACTCGCACCGCTCAAGCTCGATGCCGCGCAATTCCGCACCGCGGTCGATACGCTGGACGAGGCGCAATGGACGGCGGAAGGGCGGGACAGGATCGCTTTCGAAATCTCGACCAATCCCGGCGCGCCTTTCGGCCCGCTGGCGAAGATCGCTTCGGGCGGCGAACTCTCCCGCTTCATCCTCGCACTCAAGGTCGCGCTCGCCGAACAGGGCGGCGCGGCGACGATGATCTTCGACGAGATAGACCGCGGCGTCGGCGGCGCCGTGGCGAGCGCGATCGGCGAACGGCTCTCGCGGCTGGCGGAAGGCGCGCAGCTGCTTGTCGTCACCCACAGCCCGCAGGTCGCCGCCCGCGCCGGCCATCAATGGCAGATCGCGAAAAGCTCCGACGGCCTCGTCACCCGCACCGGCGTCCAGCGTCTGGGCGATGCCGAACGCCGCGAAGAAATCGCCCGCATGCTCTCGGGCGCCGAGATCACCGACGAAGCGCGCGCGCAGGCGGAACGGCTGCTGGAGGGGGTGTGATGGGTGCTCCGGCTGACGAACAGCGGAACATTCTCGTCTTGCTTCGAAGTCGCGACGCGGAAGAATTCGATGTTGAAACTCTGCTCGGATGGATGGCGCACGAAAATGCAGAAATCCGGGATTGGGCTACGTTCAATCTCGGTACGCAGACGGATGAAGATTCCATCGATGTACGACAAGCTCTAGCCGATCGGTTGGTTGATCCCGACGGCGATACGAGAAGTGAAGCGCTCGTGGCTCTTGCGCGCCGTCGCGACGTGCGGGCGCTTGCTCCGCTCATTGACGCACTGAACGGCGACACCGTCGACAGGCTCATGGTCGAAGCAGCGGGCTATTTCTCGCGGCCCGAGCTGGTAGAGCCGTTGCAGTCATTGCGGGGATGGTGGGACGACGAAGACGAATATGACGCGCGGCTTCTGGCGGACGCGCTGCTTGCATGTCGCACTGGTGCAATTCCGAGTACATTCTTTGACTTGATCACAGCCAACGATGGATAGCTGCAAGCAATCTGACCGGCGGACAATATTGAAAGGCGCTGGTGCGCTAGCCGTGGCAATGGGATTAGGTTTGGAGGTGAAGGCGATGGAAGAAGTCACGCTATACGGATTGATCGGCCAGATGATGGCGCTGCCGGGGCGGCGCGCCGAGCTGATCGCGATTCTTGCCGAAGGGACGACGGAGATGCCCGGCTGCCTTTCCTATGTCATCGCCGAGGACCGCGAGGATGAAGACGCGCTCTGGATTACCGAGATCTGGGACAGCGAGGAACACCACGCCGCCTCGCTCCAGCTGCCCGCCGTGCAGGACGCGATCGCGCGCGGCCGTCCATTGATGGCCGGTTTCGGCCAGCGCTTCGAAACGACGCCGGTGGCGGGCGTTTCCTTCGACTGAGGCGAAAAAATCCTGTCCTATCCGGCCTGTCGCTGGCATCACACATGGTGACAACGGACAGCAGGATGACGACGATCTTCTCGCCTTTTTACGCTCCCCATATGCGCGACCTTCGTGAAGTTTCGAAAGGCGCGCGATGAGTGGGGCAGAGATCAGCGAAGCCGAAGCCGCCAATGAATTGATGCGGCTGGCCAAGGCCGTCGCCAAACACAACAGGCTCTATCACGCCGAAGATTCGCCGGAGATTTCGGATGCGGACTATGACGCGCTGATCCGCCGCAATGCCGAGCTGGAAGCGCAGTTTCCGCATCTGGTGCGCGAGGACAGCCCGTCCAAACAGGTCGGCGCGGAGATCGACCATTCGCCGCTCTCCAAGGTCACGCACGAACAGCGGCTCTATTCGCTCGACAATGGGTTTTCGGACGAGGATATCGCCGAATTCCTCGCCCGTATCCGCCGCTATCTCAATCTCGACGACAGCGAGACGGTCACCCTGACCGCCGAGGACAAGGTCGACGGGCTCTCGCTGTCGATCCGCTACGAGGGCGGCACGCTGGTGCAGGCGGCGACCCGCGGCGACGGGCAGGTCGGCGAGGATGTGACCGCCAATGCGCGGACGATATCCGATATTCCGCAGGAACTGCCCAAGGGCGCGCCCGAGACGTTCGAGGTGCGCGGCGAGGTCTATATGTCGAAAGCGGCCTTTGCCGCGCTCAACGCGCGGCAGGCCGAGGCCGACGAAAAGATCTATGCCAATCCGCGCAATGCCGCCGCCGGTTCGCTGCGCCAGATCGACGCGGAGATCACGCGCAGCCGCGCGCTGAGCTTTCTCGCCCATGGCTGGGGCGTGGCCAGCGCCGTGCCCGGCGAAACCCAGTTCGACGTGATGCGGGCCATCGAAAGCTGGGGCTTTCCGGTGTCCGAGCATCTGAAGCGTTTCGAGGCGCTGGAACCGATGCTGGATCATTACCGCGCCATCGAACGCCAGCGCGCGGACATGGCCTATGATATCGACGGCGTCGTCTACAAGGTGGACCGGCTCGACTGGCAGGCGCGGTTGGGCTTCGTCGCCAAGGCGCCGCGCTGGGCGTTGGCGCATAAATTCCCGGCCGAACGCGCCGAGACGACCTTGGAGGCGATCGATATCCAGGTAGGCCGCACCGGCAAGCTGACCCCGGTCGGGCGGCTGGTGCCGGTAACGGTCGGCGGCGTGGTCGTCTCCAACGTCACCCTGCACAATCGCGACGAGATCGAACGGCTCGGCGTGCGCCCCGGCGACCGGATCGTCGTCCAGCGCGCCGGCGACGTCATCCCGCAGGTCGTCGAGAATCTGACGCGCGATGCAAAGCGCGATCCTTATATTTTTCCCGATCACTGCCCGCGCTGCCAGTCGGAGGCGATCGCGGAAGAAGGCGAGGTCGATGTCCGCTGCACCGGCGGCCTGATCTGTCCGGCCCAGCGCGTCCAGCGGCTCATTCATTTCGTCGGCCGCACGGCGATGGATATCGACGGGCTCGGCGAAAAGAGCATCCGCGAATTTTTCGATCTCGGCTGGCTGGAAAGCCCGGCCGATATCTTCCGCCTGCGCGAGAAGCGGGAGGCGCTGCTGGCGCGGGAGGGCTGGCAGGAAAAATCGGTCGACAACCTGTTGGCGGCGATCGAGGCGAAGCGGCAGCCCGATGCGGCGCGCCTGTTGTTCGGGCTCGGTATCCGCCAGATCGGCGCGGTGACGGCGCGCGACCTGCTCAAGGGGCTGGGCGACATTCGCCGGCTGCCGGGCAAGGCGGCGGAGATCCAGGCCTATCGCGAAGACAATCCGCGCGGCGACGAGGAATCGGCCGGCAAGTTCAACGCCCGCATGGCCGAGGCGGTCAAGCGGATCCTCGAAGTGCGGACCGACGGCATCGGCACGGCGGCGGGCTATGCGCTGGCCGACTTTTTCCACGAAGAACATAATCGCGCCGTCTGGAACGACCTGATCGGTGCGGAGCCGGGCCAGGGCGTCGTCGATCCGCCGCTCTATGTCGTCGAGACGACCGAGAGCCCGGTATCGGGCAAGACGGTGGTCTTTACCGGCAAGCTCGAAACGATGAGCCGCGACGAGGCCAAGGCGCAGGCCGAACGGCTCGGCGCCAAGGCGGCGGGCTCGGTCAGCGCGAAGACCGACCTGCTGGTCGCCGGGCCGGGCGCGGGGTCCAAGCTGAAAAAGGCCGCCGAACTCGGCATCGAGGTGATCGACGAGGCAGGCTGGGCGGAGATCGTCGCGGCGGCGGAATGACGGAGGGGCGGGGGACTGTCAGGGTCGAAAAGCCTGTCCTATTCGTGCCTCTCTCTGATAGCATCGCGTCATGGCCAATAGGGACGCCTTTATCGCGGATTTTGGGCGACTGGGTTGCCCGCTTTTACCCCCGCTCCTGTGTCAATCAGTGTCAACCGCGTGTGACCTTAGCCAGCGCATCACGCCGAAATTGAACGGCGTCCAGGCGCCCATCCGCACGCCGGCGTCGCGCAGTACCGATCCGGTCCATTCGTTGCAGGTGCGCAAGGCGTTGTACCGGCCATGCGCCTCGTAAAAGACGTCGTTGGCGCCATAGCCGGCAATGGGCTGGGACCGCCCCTCGGCGTCGAGCGCGAAGCGGGCGCGGATCGCGCTGGCGATACGGCGATATTGTTCCGGCGCCACCCGGAGCGGGCGGAGGTTTTCGCCTGGCCGGGGCGTGCCGATATGATCGACATGGAGCAGCGTCCCTTCGCTGCCGATCAGCGCGGCAAGTGCGGTCGACGCCTTGAGATCGCCCCATGTCGGCGTTTCGAGATAGAAGCCGCGGTCGCCCCAGCCGAACAGCAGGTGATCGCTGGCACGGCGCGGATCGCCGAGATGTTCGGGGCGGACGAGATCGCTCCAGTCGGCAATCGCATTCTCCCGCGGCAACACGAGGCCGGTATGGATGCCATTGTCGTGAACATAGAGCAGGATGCCGGTGTCGGGTTCCTCCCAATCGGCGTTGGCCGGGATGAGCGAACCGCCGATTCCGGCGAGGATATAGAGGGCGATAATCGCGCCCAGCCGCAGGAGATTGCGGGTTATCGCGGTTCGCAGCAGCCTCATCGCATTTCCATCGTTCCCGGAGCGTTCCTTAATTCGTCCTTAGCGCCCTTTACTGCTATATCGGCCCCATGAACGAAGAAAGTCATGTCTTGGAAAAGCCGCCCGAAGGCGCGAGCGCCGACTGGACGATTCCGCAGGATTGGGCGGCCTATTCGGCGCAGGAGCATGCCACCTGGGATATCCTGTTCGAACGCCAGGCGAAGCAGTTGCCGGGCCGGGCGAGCGAAGCGTTTCTTGCCGGGGTCGATGTGCTCAAGCTGTCGAAACCCGGAATTCCCGATTTCGAGGAACTGTCCGAACGGCTGATGAAGCTCACCGGCTGGCAGGTCGTCGCCGTGCCCGGGCTCGTCCCCGACGCGGTGTTTTTCGATCATCTCGCCAATCGCCGCTTCGTTGCCGGCAATTTCATCCGCAAGCGCGAGCAGCTCGATTATCTGCAGGAGCCGGACGTCTTTCACGACGTGTTCGGCCATGTGCCGATGCTCGCCAACCCGGTGTTCGGCGATTATATGGAAGCCTATGGCCGGGGCGGGCTTCGGGCTCTCGAATATGACAGTCTCGATCATCTCGCCCGGCTCTACTGGTACACGGTCGAGTTCGGGCTGATCGAGGAGGCCGGCGATTTGCGGATCTACGGATCGGGCATCGTATCGAGCCATGGTGAGAGCGTCTTCGCGCTCGACGATCCGAGCCCCAACCGGATCGCCTTCGACATGAAACGGGTGATGCGCACCAATTACCGGATCGACGATTTCCAGCAGGTCTATTTCGTGATTCCGAGCTTCGAGGAATTGCTGCGGGTAACGGTCGAGACCGATTTTGCGCCGCTCTATGGCGAACTGGAAAATGCCAGCGATTTCGGCCCCGCCGATATCGCGGAAGGCGATATCCTGCTTACGCGCGGGACGCAGGCCTATGCCTGCGAACGCGCCGCCGCTTCTCCAGCCTGAGGATCGTCCACACGTCGCGGTCGATGCGTTCGGCGAGGCGAAAGCGCTGCCGCCGATAGGCGCTCGCGACCGCATCGGCCTGATGGCTGAGCAGCCCGGCCAGCACCATCGAGCCGCCCTCGCGCGTGGCATGGGCGAAGGCCGGGGCGAGGTCGATCAGCGGCTTGGCGAGGATATTGGCGATCAGCAGGTCATAGGGCGCCCGTGCGCGCAGCCGCCGATGGACGAGCCCGGCGGCGATCACCAGTTCGAGCTGCCCCGGGCCTGCGCCGAGGGGAATCGCGTTGATCGCCGCATTCTCCTGCGCGATCTCGATAGCGAGCGGATCGACGTCGGACGCGATTATCCGCGCCCGCGGCCAGAGCGCCCGCGCGCCAAAGGCGAGCAGCCCCGTCCCCGTGCCGATATCGGCAATATCGCGATAGCGCCGCCCGGCCGATTTCAGCCGGTCGATCATCGCCAGGCAGCCGGCGGTGGTCTCGTGCTGGCCGGTGCCGAAGGCGCGGCTGGCGTCGATCTCGAAGGCGATCGCGCCCTCCGGCACGGCATCGGCATGTTGGGGCGTATAGACGAAGAAGCGGCCCTCGCGGATCGGCTCGAGATCCTGCTGGCTGATCGTGACCCAGTCCTGCTCGTCAAGTTTCTCGACTACGGGTTTCGATCGGGCCGCGCTCGGCACGAGCCGCCGCGTCATGGCGACGGTGTCGGCCGAAGGCTCTTCCTCGAAATAGACGTCGAGCCGCCATTCGTCCGGCTTCGTCGCGTCGATCTCGCTGGTCATTAGCACCGGCACGGGATCGAGCGCGGCCAGCGGCGTGATATCGTCCTTCAGGATTTCCGCCTCGGCGCGCGTGCAGGGCAGGGTGAGTTTCCAGCTATCGGACAAAGCTTGCCCCGTTCACATCGAGGACGGCGCCGGTCATCGAGGGCGGGGCGTCGAGCGCGCAGAAGCGGATCGTTTCGGCGACTTCCTCGGGCGTCGCGACGCGGCCGAGCGGTATATCGCGCAGCAGCTTCTCGCCGCCCCGGCTTTCGAGATAGTCCTCGGCCATGCCGGTCATCGTGAAGCCGGGGCAGATGGTGAAGGCGAGGATATTCTGCGCCGCATAACCGCGCGCGATCGTCTTGGTCATTGCGACCATACCGCCCTTGGACGCCGCATAATGCCAGTGATCGGGACTGTCGCCGCGATAGGCGGCGCGGCTCGCGACATTCACGATGCGCCCGCCGCCGATTTCCTGGAAATGCCGTACGGCCAGGCGGCAAAGCTCGGCCGAAGCCGTCAGGTTGATCCGCATGGTCCGCTCGAAATCGGCGAGCCATGCTTCGTCGGATTGGTCTATCGACGAGGCCTCGAACACGCCGGCATTGTTGACGAGAATGTCGATCCGGCCGCCGAGCAGCTCGAGCGCCTGGCGCCATGTGTCGGCGGCGGTACCGGGTTCGCTGAAATCGCCGGCGATGGCGATGCCGGGCTCGGTCCTGGTCGCGTGGCAGGCGAGTGTCGCGCCCGCCTCGAGAAGCGCGGAGGCCGCGGCCTTGCCGATGCCGCGCCGCGCGCCCGTGATCAGAACATGCGCTGAGGGTGTTTCGGTCATCCGGCCAGCCTAGGCGGGGCGGATGCCGAACGAAAGGCCGGAAGACGCCTAGCCGGCGAGGAAGCGCTGGACGAACTCGCCCGCCGCGGTCTGCAGCTTCTGGAGATGACCGTCGACTTCGCGGAAGCCGCTCGAAACCTTGCTGATGTCGGTCGACACGCTCTCGCTGTCTTCGCGAATGGCGGCGATCGTGCCGGACATCGAGTCCGCGGCGAGCGCGGTTTCGTCGACGGCGGCGGTGATCGTCGTCACCGTCTGTGCCTGATGCTCCATGGCCGACCGGATACGCGTCGCGGAGGATTGGACTTCGGAAACCGTCTGGCGGATCGATTCATTGGTCTCGACGGTCTGGGTGGTCGCGGCCTGGATCGCGGCGATCTTGTTGGCGATATCGTCGGTGGCTTGCGCGGTCTGGTTGGCGAGCGTCTTCACTTCCTGGGCGACGACCGCGAAACCGCGGCCTGCATCACCGGCGCGCGCGGCCTCGATGGTCGCGTTGAGCGCCAGCAGGTTGGTCTGCCCGGCAACGTCGCGGATCAGGCCGAGAATCGATTCAATCGAGACCGTGTGTTCGGAAAGCGCTTCGGAAACGCGGACCGCTTCCTGCGCCTGTTCGGATGCGCGGGTTGCGACGTCGGCCGAGGATTCCACCTCGGCGCGCGCTTCTTCGATGGCCCGGATCAGGCCGGCAGCGGTCTGCGCGGCTTCGCGCATCGCGATTGCGGACTGTTCGGCGGCCGCGGCAACTTCCGAGGCCTTGCCCAGCA
The DNA here is from genome assembly GCF_014237875.1 of Parasphingopyxis marina. GTDB lineage: Bacteria > Pseudomonadota > Alphaproteobacteria > Sphingomonadales > Sphingomonadaceae > Parasphingopyxis > Parasphingopyxis marina. The sequence goes on along the minus strand of NZ_JACJVJ010000002.1, from coordinate 1,154,968 downwards.
TGCCCTGAACCGAGCGCGAGGCGTCGTTGGTGTTTTCCATCGCCGCCTGGCTGTCGTCGGTAGCGGCCTGCACCGTCGCTTCGATCAGTTCGCGGAACATCTGGGTATTTTCCTGCCGCGCTTCTTCCTGCTTTTTGCGCAGGACGGCGTTGATCGAGTCAGACCGGATTTCGAATTCCAGCCCGGTGAAAATGATCAGCGCCTGCGACAGACCCTGCATCTTCCCCTGATCGTCACCGACCTTGTCCCGGAGATAATCGAGGATCTTGTTGTTGGCGAACGCCAGGGTTCCGTAAAGGTCCCGCGGCTGGATACCCATTTCCAATATGCTGATCGCGCCGGCCTGGGCGAGTTTCACCCATTCTTCGTCATGCGGCCGGTTCAGCTTTTCGCGGGTATAGCCGATGGAGCTTTCGAACGCTTCCTTCTTGAGGTCTTCGGGCATACGGGCGACCGGTTCGCTGACTTCGGCAAACCGCTTCCAGAATATCTCGCACAGCTCCCGCTCATAGCCATCGACCAGCCGGCCGATTTCCTTGATTCGCGCTTCCAGGGTGCCGTCATGATCGAAAGCAGCAAAATGATCCTTGATGCCCATAATGTAGGTCTCGCCCGCTCATTTCTATACGGTTCGCAGCCATAGGGCGTATTGGTTAATAGCAGGTTATGCGCCGCCGAAATTCGCAGCGGGGCTGCGACGTGCGGTTGCATGGAAATGCGGTTCGGTTAAGAGGAACCGGCAACAGGAAAAACCACAGGCTAAGCCCATGTCCCGCAATCCCGACCGGCCATTGTCGCCGCATCTCATGCATTGGAAATGGGGGCCGCACATGCTGGTCTCGATCCTTCACCGGATGGCGGGCGTCGGCCTGGCGGTCGTCGGCGGACTGCTGCTCGCCTGGTGGCTGCTCTCCGCGGCAAGCGGGGAAGCGGCCTATGAGAGCTTTCTCGACTGGTTCACTGTCGATAGCGGCGCGATCAACATTATCGGCGTGATATTCTGCGTCGGGCTGACCTGGGCGTTCTTCCAGCACCTGTTCAACGGCCTGCGGCATTTCGTGCTCGATATGGGGGCCGGATACGAGCTCAAGACCAACCGGCGCTGGGCGCTCATCGTCGTCTGGGGCGCGATCCTCGCGACCGCGGGCCTCTGGGTCTGGCTGCTGTGGCCGGCGCTGGTCAATATCTCGGCGGGAGAATTCTGATGGGCACAGGCACCGGATTGGGCCGGGTCCGCGGCCTCGGCTCCGCCAAGCAGGGCGCGCATCACTGGTGGCAGCAACGGCTGACGGCGGCGGGCAATGTGCTGCTCGTCAGCTGGTTTGTCCTCTCGCTGCTGCGCCTGCCGGATCTCAGCTATTCCGTCGTTACCGACTGGCTGTCGTCCCCGCTCGTCGCGATCGCGATGATCCTGCTTTCGGCCAATGTCTTCTGGCATCTGCGGCTGGGCCTGCAGGTCGTGATCGAGGATTATATCGAGAATGAGGCGACCAAGCTCGCCGTCATCCTGCTCATCAACTTCTATGCGGCGGGTGGCGCGGCTGTCGCGATCTTCTCCATCGCCAAAATCGCTTTCGGGGGCGCAGCCTGATGTCTGAGACCAGCCAGCAACCCGCTTACAAGATCATCGATCACAAATACGACACCGTCGTCGTCGGCGCGGGCGGTTCGGGCCTCCGCGCGACCATGGGATCGGCGGCCGGCGGCCTGCGCACCGCCTGCATCACCAAGGTTTTCCCGACGCGCTCGCACACCGTTGCCGCGCAGGGCGGCATCGCGGCCAGCCTCGGCAACAATTCGCCCGATCACTGGACCTGGCACATGTACGATACCGTCAAGGGATCGGACTGGCTCGGCGACCAGGACGCGATCGAATATATGGTGCGCGAAGCGCCCCAGGCGGTCTACGAGCTGGAACATGCCGGCGTGCCGTTTTCGCGCAACGACGACGGTACGATCTACCAGCGGCCGTTCGGCGGCCATATGCAGAATATGGGCGAAGGCCCGCCCGTCCAGCGCACCTGCGCGGCGGCGGACCGCACCGGGCACGCGATGCTCCACGCGCTCTACCAGCAGAGCCTACGGTTCGACGCGGATTTCTACATCGAATATTTCGCGCTCGACCTGATCATGGAAGATGGCGCCGATGGGCCGGTATGCCGCGGCGTGATCGCCATGTGCATGGAGGACGGCTCGATCCACCGGTTCAGCGCGCATAATGTCGTGCTGGCGACCGGCGGCTATGGCCGCGCCTATTTCTCCTGCACCTCGGCGCACACCTGCACGGGCGATGGCGGCGGCATGGTGCTGCGCGCGGGGCTTCCCTTGCAGGACATGGAGTTCATCCAGTTCCACCCGACCGGCATATACGGCGCCGGCGTTCTCATTACCGAGGGCGCGCGCGGCGAGGGTGGTTATCTGACCAATTCAGAGGGCGAGCGCTTCATGGAGCGCTATGCGCCGAGCGCCAAGGATCTCGCCAGCCGCGATGTCGTTTCGCGCTCGATGGCGATGGAAATCCGCGAAGGCCGCGGCGTCGGCAAGGAATCCGACCATATCTTCCTTCACCTCGATCATATCGACCCCAACATCCTCGCCGAGCGGCTGCCCGGCATTACCGAGAGCGGCAAGATCTTCGCCGGCGTCGACCTGACCCGCCAGCCGCTGCCGGTCGTGCCGACCGTCCATTACAATATGGGCGGCATCCCGACCAACTATCACGGCGAAGTCATCACCCTGAAGGACGGCAATCCCGATTCCGTCGTCCCCGGCCTGTTCGCGGTCGGTGAGGCGGCCTGCGTCTCGGTGCACGGCGCCAACCGGCTCGGCTCCAACTCGCTGATCGATCTCGTGGTGTTCGGCCGGGCGACGGGCCTGCGCGTCAACGAGATCACCAAGCCCGGCACGGCGCACAAGCCGCTGCCGTCCGATTCCGCAGACATGGCGCTCGAACGGCTCGATCATTTCCGCAACGCCGCCGGCGGCACCCCGACCGCGCAGATCCGCCTCGCCATGCAACGCGACATGCAGGCGCATTGCGCGGTCTTCCGCACCGAGGAGCTGATGGCCGAGGGCGTCGGCAAGCTCGATACGATCTACAAGGGCATGGAAGATATCTCCGTCACCGATCGCTCGCTGATCTGGAACAGCGACCTGATCGAGACGCTGGAACTCGATAACCTGATCAGCCAGGCCCATTGCACGATCAAGAGCGCGATCGCCCGCAAGGAAAGCCGCGGCGCCCATGCCCGCGAGGATTTTTCCGATCGCGACGACGAAAATTGGATGAAGCATACGCTGAGCTGGTTTGCGGGCTGGGGCGGCAAGGGTGGCGATGTCGCCCTCGACTATCGCCCGGTGCACGATTTCACGCTCACCGACGAGGCCACATACGTCGAACCGAAGGCGCGGGTATATTGATGCGGAGGCCGTCGATGCGCTTCGCCGCGCTCGCCCTTGCCTGCCTTGCCGGATTGGGCGCTCCTGCAGCGGCCGAGCTTTCTCCGGCCGAGCAGCAGATGTCCGAAACCGTCGATGCGGAGTATGAGCGCACGATCTCCGTGCTCGAAAATCTGGTCAACCAGAATTCCGGCACGCGCAACACCGAGGGCAATCGCGCCGTCATGGCGATGCTTCGACCGGAATTCGAGGCGCTGGGCTTTGCCGTCGAGATCATCGATCAGAGCGAGGTCGATCGGTCCGGCCATTTCTTCGCGCGGCACGAGGGACGCGAGGGCGGCACGCGGATGCTGCTGATCGGGCACACGGATACCGTGTTCGAACCCGATGCGCCTTTCCAGAGCTTCACCCGTAACGGCGACAGCGCGACCGGACCGGGCGTCGTCGACAACAAGGGCGGGGTTGCGATCATGCTCGCCGCGCTGCGGGCGATGCACGCGGCGGGCACGCTGGAGGACGCCAATATCGTCGTCGCGCTGACCGGCGATGAGGAGGATTTCGGCGAACCGGCGGAGATCGCCCGCCGCGATCTCGTCGAAGCCGGGCAATGGGCCGATGTCGCGCTGGGTTTCGAAAGTCTCGCGATCATGGACGGCAACGATATGGGCACGATCGCCCGGCGCTCGTCGAACAGCTGGCAGCTGACGACAAGCGGCATCCAGGGGCATAGCTCGCGCATCTTTTCCGAGCGCGCAGGCGACGGCGCGATCTACGAAATGGCGCGGATCATTTCGCGCTTCCGGGCAGAGCTGCCCGAACCCAATCTCACCTTCAATGTCGGGCTGATTGCCGGCGGCGATACCGCATCGCTCGACGAGCAAGGCGTGCGGGCCCAGGCGACCGGCAAGACCAATATCATCCCGGCCATCGCCATTGCGCGCGGCGATTTCCGCACGCTTTCGGACGAGCAGACGCAGCGCGTGCGCGAACGCATGGAAGCGATCGTCGCCGATCATGCGCCGGGCACGGGGGCAGAGATCGTGTTCGACCAGGGCTATCCGCCGATGGCGCCGACGGACGGCAATCGCGCGCTGTTCGAGCGGCTCAACCTCATCAATGCCGATCTTGGCCTGCCCGAAATGGGCCTGCTCGATCCGGCGATGCGCGGCGCGGCCGATATCTCCTTCGTCGCGCAATATGCCGATGCGCTGGCCGGCATGGGCGCGACCGGCGAGGGCAGTCACGGCCCCGAAGAGACGATGGATCTCACCGTCATTCCGCGGCAGGCGACGCGCGCGGCGATCCTGATGTCGCGGCTGGCGGCGGAGACGCGCTAGCCCCCCGCGCTTGACACCGCCCCCGCCGCTCCACAGAAATGGCGGCAAGGGGACAGATGCGCAAAACCGGGTTTCCGAACTGGCTGCTGACGCTCGCATTTGCGGGGCTCGCGGTTTTTGGAATGCCTGCAATCGCACAAACCGGATCGGCCGACGCCGTCCGCCATACGCGCGGCCTTCCCGGCTTCATTACCGGTATGCGGCCGTTCGAGGCGGCATATGGCGCCAATAACGGGCTTGCGATCGAGTACGGGATTTCGGCGCGGGAAGCGTTCGAAGATCACCAGCGGTTGGCTGCCGCGCTCGCCGCGCTTTCCCCGCAACGTCCCGGCACGGTCGATGCCTATGTGCTCTCCATCGCGCTGGACAGCGACCCGGTGTTCGGCCGCGAGGCAAGGGAGGCGGCGCGGGTGCTCGCCCGCCGCTACGACGCCGAAGGCCGGACGATCGTCCTCGCCTCGCCGGATGGAAACGGCGACAACAGCCATGCGCGCGGATCGCTGAACTCGCTCTCGGTCGCGCTGGCGCGGATTGCCGAGCTGATGGATAGCGACGAGGACGTGCTCGTCCTTTATGCGACGAGCCACGGTCTTCCGGTCGGCATGGTCTATTATTATGGCGATGCCGGCTATGGCAGCATCTCGCCGATGCGGCTTTCCGCGCTGTTGGGGGAGCTGCGCATCACCAACCGGCTGCTGATCATGAACGCCTGTTTCGCGGGCAGCTTCGTTCCGGCGCTGGCGAGCGAAACCAGCGTCGTCGTCGCGGCGGCGGCGGCGGATCGCACCTCGTTCGGCTGCGCGGCGACCAACGACTGGACCTATTTCGGCGACGCCTTTGTCAACCGCGCGCTGCGCCGTCCGCAACCGCTGGAACAGGCCTTCCAGCAGGCGCGGGTCAAGATCGCCGAATGGGAGGCCGATATCCGCATGACGCCGTCCGAACCGCAGATCGGGCAGGGCAGCCGCGCGGCGAGCTGGCTGGCGGTGCTCGAAAGCCGGATACCGCGTACCGCCTCGCGTCCGGTTGGCCGTCCGGCCAATGGCGACCGCCAGGCGGGCGGCGGCAACGACTAGCGGTCAGGCTTGCTGCTTGTCGGTCCCCGCGACCGAATAGGTGATCGCGGCGTTTCGCGTTTTCTGGAAATCCTCGATGCTTTCGCCGCGCATCGCCGCATAGATATGCGGGTTCGGCACATCGACGACCGCGCCGAGCTTTTCCAGCATGAAGAAGATCACGCCGTAATGGATCAGTCCCTGCCAGTCGCGATTGCGCACCAAGACGCGCTCTTCCTCGGTCAGCCCGGCTTCTTCGAAGGCGCGTTCCTCGTCCTCGACGAAAATCTTGCGCTTCTCCGGCTTCACCAGCTCGTGGAGGAAATTGTTGAGGCGGAAGGCGCGAACCGCGGTTTCGATGGTGAAGGGATAGGTCCCCTCCAGTTGCTCGGCGCCTTCGAGCTGTTCGTCCTTGCGGCGGCGCAGGCTCTCGATTTCCGCCTCGGGCCGGTCCTCGACATCGTCCTCCATCAACATGGTCGCGATCGGGCACATGGAGGGGAGGTAATAGGCCTGGTGCAGCAACTTCACCTTCGGCGCCATCGCGCCGCGCATCAGCAGCCACATCACCACCTCGGCGCCTTCCCAGCCGCCTTTCCTGGCATATTCGGCGATGGTGATTTCGGTCAGGCTTTCGGGATCGTTCACCAGCCGGTCCATGAACTCCGCGTCCCATTCGGGATCGTTGAAGCCCGCGCGCTCGCCATGCACCTGGTGCGATAGCCCGCCCGTGCCGGCGATCACGACCTTCAGGTCTTCCGGATAGCTCTGGATCGCGCGCCGGAGCGCCTTGCCGAACTTGTAGCAGCGCAGCGGCGTCGGCGTCGGTGGCTGGAGCACGCCCACCTGCAGCGGCACGAGTTTCATCGGCCAGCCGTCATGCTCTTCCAGCTTCACCAGCAGCGACATCGGCGAAAAGGCGCCATGATCCAGCCCCTTGTTCTGGAAATAGCTGAGGTCGAACTCCTGCGCGACCATCGCTTCGGCGATATGCTGCGCGAGCGCGGGGTGCCCCTCGATCGGCGCGATGTCGCGCGGCCCGCCACCCTCGTCGGCCGGGTGGAATGTGTCGCCCACACCCAGTGCGAAATGCGAATAATGATCGGCGAAGAAGGACGTCATGTGATCGTTGTAGATGTAGAAGATGACGTCCGGCTTCTTCTCCTCCAGCCAGTCCTGCACCGGCACATAGCCCTCGAAGATCGGTTTCCAGACCGGGTCGTCCTGCTTTTTCGCATCGACCGCGAAGCCGATGGTGGGCGTGTGCGAAGTGGCGATGCCGCCGATGATATCCGCCATGATGGGATCCTCTCTCGTCCGTCCCGCCCGGTTACGCGTCGATTCGGCGCGGTGCCGGCGTTTTTCGGACTATAGCAGAATATTGTTTGTGTTGCGGCCTATTTTTCCCGATGCGCCCCTTGCGGCGCTAGCGCCAGCGGATGTTCGCGCGGCTCAGATCGTCCACGCTCGCCATCCCCATCAGCTTCATGTCGCGGGCGATCTCGTCGCGCAGCCGGCCCAGCGCGCGCTCCACCCCGGCCTGGCCCGCGCCCGCCAGCGCATAAAGATAGAGGCGGCCGCCCGAGCAGGCCTTGGCGCCGACGCTCAAGGCTTTCAGCACATGGCTGCCGCGCCTTATGCCGCCGTCGCAAATCACGTCGATCCTGTCGGCCACCGCGTCGCAGATTTCGGCGAGCTGGTCGAAGGGCGCGCGGCTGCCGTCGAGCTGGCGTCCGCCATGGTTGGAAACGATCACCGCGGTCGATCCGATATCGGCGGCGCGCTTCGCGTCCTCGGCGGACATCAGCCCCTTGATCGCGAATTCGCCGCCCCAGTCCTTGGCGATCTGCTCGGCCGCCTTCCAGTCCATCGCGTCGTCGAGCATATTGTTGATATAGTCCTGCACGTTCATCGCGACGTCCGATCCCTGGGCGATATGGCCCGATAGGTTGGGCAGGTCGAACTTCTCATGGGTGAGATAGCTCGCCGTCCAATAGGGATGGGTGGCGAACTGCCAGGCGAGGCTGGGTGACATTTGGAGCGGCGTCGTGAAGCCGGAGCGCAGGTCGCGTTCCCGGTTGCCGCCCGCTGCGGTGTCGACGGTGACCGCGACGGCGTCGAAACCGGCTTCCTTGGCGCGGGCGAGCAGCGCGCGGTTCAGCCCCGGATCCTTGTGGACGTAGAACTGGAAGAGCTTGGGCGTGGAAACCGTCTCGCCGATTTCCTCCAGGCTCACCGTCCCTATCGTCGAGATACCGAAATAGGTGCCGAATTTCTCCGCCGCCTTGGAAACCGCGCGCTCGCCCTGCCAGTGGAACAGGCGCTGCATCGCGGTCGGCGAGCAGAAGAGCGGCATCGCGATCTTGCGCCCCAGCACGGTAGTGCTGAGGTCGGGCTGGGCGACGCCGGAAAGCACGTTCGGCACGAGGTCGCATCCGTCATAGGCTTCGACGTTGCGGCGCAGGGTCAGCTCGTCGTCGGCGCCGCCATCGATATAGTCGAAGATCGGTTTCGGCAGCCGCTGTTGCGCCAGCCGTCGGAAATCGGCGATATTATGGCAGTCTTTCAGGCGCATAGGCCGCTCGCTTCCCCCGTTTCCGGTCCGCACGATCATGCTGGCGGATATCCGGCTTCATCGCTAAAAGCCCGGCATCCGGGTTGCAACTTTCATCAGGACTTTTCCGTGGCACGTCTCGTCGAACCGCTCACCATTCCGCAGGAAGCAAAGGAGCGGTTGCGCATCCTGTTCATCGCCAAACATGCACTGTGGAGCGGTGGCCTTCATCCCGAAGACGGCAACCATGCCGTCTATCACCAGGAAGTCCGGACGATCCTCGAAGAGCTGGGTCTCAACCTGACGCTCGCCAACAGTTTCGACGCGCTGATCAAGGATCCCGATGTCGATTTCGTCTTCCCGCTGCTGAACCGCGCGGGTTTCGTGAATTCCGAAATGCTCGGCCCGTTGCTGTGCAACATGCACCGCATCGCCTATCTCGGCGCGAGCCCGATCGTTCGGGGCCTTTCCGACGACAAGCATCTTTCCAAGCTCGTAGCTGAACGCGCCGGCGTGCCGACCGCGCCTTGGACCTGCTATCGCCGCGGCGCACCGGTCGATGAAGCGGATTGCCCCAGGGCCGAGCGGCTGGTGATCAAGCCCAACGCGTCTTCCGCCTCCTGGGGCGTGCAGGACGCGCATGACTGGGCGGGCGTCGTCAACGCCGTCGCGGATATTCACGGCCAGGGCCATGACGCGATCGTCGAGCCGTTCCTCAACGGCAGCGATGTCGAGGTGCCGGTGCTGACGGTAGGCGATCCCATCGTCATGCCGATGCTGATATTCCAGCAGGCCGACCCTACCCATTTGCGGACCTATTACGAGAAACGCGACCTTGTCGGCCGGGCGCACAAATATTCGCTCGATCCGTTCGATGACGAGGAATGGGTGCCGAAAATCGCCGAGCTGACACACAAGCTGTTTCGCGAATTCCGGCCGTTCGATTATGGCCGTTTCGAATTCCGGCTAGATCGGGAAACCGGCGACGTGCAGTTCCTCGAGGTCAATCTCAACTGTAATCTATGGTCGGAAAAGGTCTTCGGCCGCGCCGCGGCGCTTGCCGGGCTGACCCAGGCCGAGCTGATCGAGACGATCCTCGCCGATAGCTTGCGGCGCAACGGGCTTATCGGCTGAAACTAGCCCTTCCATATGCGGCCTATGCCGTTATCTAGGGCATGTGCAGCAAGAAACCGGGTGAGAAATGGCCGAATTTACGCTTCCCAAGAACAGCAAGGTTCGCAAGAACGGCAAGGTCCATGCGTCCGACGCTGCCAACAAGAAGACGTTCAAGGTCTATCGTTACGATCCCGATAGCGGCGAAAATCCGCGCTACGATACGTTCGAGATCGATCTCGACGAGTGTGGGCCGATGGTGCTCGACGCGCTGATCAAGATGAAGGGCGAGCAGGATGCAACGCTCACCTTCCGCCGCTCCTGTCGCGAGGGGATTTGCGGCTCCTGCGCAATGAACATGGATGGATCGAACGGCCTCGCCTGCACGACCGCGATCGAGGACTGCAAGGGCAAGACCGTCACCATCACGCCGCTGCCGCATATGGACGTCGTCAAGGATCTCGTCCCCGACTTCACCCATTTCTACGCCCAATATGCCTCGATCCAGCCCTGGCTGAAGACCGAGACGCCCGAGCCTTCGGGCAAGGAACGGCTGCAAAGCCCCGAAGAACGCGCCAAGCTGGACGGGCTTTACGAGTGCATCCTGTGCGCATGCTGTTCGACAAGCTGCCCCAGTTACTGGTGGAATTCGGACAAGTTCCTCGGCCCCGCGATTCTGCTCCAGGCCTATCGCTGGCTTGCCGACAGCCGCGATGAACATACAGGCGAACGGCTCGATCAGCTGGAAGATCCGTTCCGCCTCTATCGCTGCCACACGATCATGAACTGCGCCAATGTCTGCCCCAAGGGGCTGTCGCCGGCGCGGGCGATCGCCGAGACCAAGAAGATGCTGGTCGAGCGCAGTGTCTGACGGCGATCCCGACGCCGCCTTCCTGTACGAACCCGACGAAGAGAATCCCGGCTGGTTTACCTGGGAACTAAGCGATCCGAGCCGCTTCAACGCGCTGCTCGGGCCGATGCGGGTGCGCCAGGAGGATGACGGTACGGTGCGCGTGCGCATCTATCCCGAACATGTACATTCCAACCTCTCCAACGCCGTCCATGGCGCGGTGACCCTGGGGCTGATCGATATTTCAATGTTCGCCGCCTCGCGCATGTTCGGATTGATCGAGGCGGGGACGGCGGTCACGCTCGATCTCTCGACCCAGTTTATCGGCCGGGGTGAGATCGGCCAGCCGCTCGATTCCGTCGTCGAGTTGCTGCGCGAGACCGGGCGGCTACTGTTCCTGCGGGGGCTTGTGGTGCAGGGCGATGAGCGGGTTGCCGGCTTTGCCGGAACGATCCGCAAGCCGACCCGGCGATGATCCGGCTCTCCCAACGCTATGATGCGCTTGTCGCGGCCGGCGAACTTCGCCCCGATGCCGATCAGCGCGCGGCTATCGACCATCTCGTTCGGCTAACCGAGGAACTGGAAACCGCGCCACGGCGTGGCAGCGTTTTGTGGCGGGCGCTCGGCAAGAAACCCGATCCGGTGCGCGGCGTGTATATGTGGGGCGGAGTCGGGCGCGGCAAATCGATGCTGATGGATCTGTTTTATGAAACCGTCGCGATCGAACGGAAGCGCCGGGTTCATTTCCACGAATTCATGATCGAAATTCACGAGCGCTTGCGAGCGGAGCGCGCGAAGGAGAAAGGCGATCCGGTGGAACCGGTGGCTATGGCGATCCGCGATGAGGCCAGGCTGCTCGCGCTCGACGAGATGGTCGTCAACAATACCGCCGATGCGGCGATCCTCTCGCGCCTGTTTACATCGCTGCTCGCGCACGGGGTAACGATCGTGACGACGTCGAACCGGCCGCCCAGCGATCTCTACAAGGATGGGCTGAACCGCGAACTGTTCCTCCCGTTCATCGCGCTGGTCGAGGAGCGGCTCGAGGTCGTGTCGCTCAACGGTCCGACCGATTACCGGCTGGAACGGCTGGGTGGTATGCCGACCTGGCATGTGCCGCTCGGAGACGAAGCGACGGCGGCGTTGCGCGAAGCCTTTTTCCGGCTGACCGACTATCCGCCCGAGGACGCCGCCAATGTTCCGTCGGAGGATATCGCGGTGCCCGGCGGGCGGACCATTCATGTGCCGAAATCGCTGAAAGGCGTCGCTGTCTTTTCGTTCAAACGGCTGTGCACCGAAGCGCGCGGCGCGCCCGATTATATCGCCGTTGCCCGGAAATATCACACGGTGTTCGTCGTCGGTATCCCCGTGATGGGAGCGGCGATGCGCAACGAGGCGGCGCGCTTCAAGGTCCTGATCGATGCGCTCTACGAACATAAGGTGAAGCTCCTCGCGTCCGCCGAAGCCGAAGCGCAGCAGCTATATGCCGAAGGCGACGGCGCCTTCGAATTCGAGCGCACGGCTTCGCGGTTGATCGAGATGCAATCGGCCGACTATCTCGCGCTCGGCCATGGTGCCGATTAGAGCGCTTTCGGCAGTTCCGTTCCGCGAAGCACGGAAGGCCGAAGGCTAGCCCGGCCCGGGATTCGATACGGCGGGAGCGTCCGAGAGGCTGGCGCAGGCGTTGTCGGGGCCCTGCAGATAGCGTTGCAGCGATTCCCTGTGCGCCTGCGAAATCGACCGTTCAATCTCCTCAAGGCGCGCATCATTTTCGCCGATGATACCGCGCCATGCACGGGTAAGGAGATCGCGTCGCTCGCGGCGATTGGCCTCGCCGACTAGCGCGATGGTCACCGCATTGTCGCGTTCCGCGGTTCCCAGTTGGGCCAGCAGGATGGCGCAGGTCGTTTGTCGCTCGGCCGCGTCGAGCGCATTGAGGCTCGCATTGAGATCGCGCGTCAGCATATTGCTTTCCCCGATCAACCGGGCGAGGCGATCGATCGCCTCGCCGGTTTCCGTCGTCGCTCCTTCGAAGCCTTGCTCGATGGATGTCGTCAATCTGTTCCACTGGTTTTCGGTTGGCGCTCCTCCCCGCCGCTCGATGGACCGCATCACTGCTATGATCTCGGAGCGGAGGGCCCGCCTGTCGGCGTCATCGAGCTCCCCGAAATTGATATGATGATCTCCCTGCAACTCCTCGAGAAGCTGGACGAGAATCTCCTGCAGGTCACGGCTGGTTTGTGACGGCAGATTGCGGGGTTGGAGTATGCGGATCTTGATATCGTCGCTGGAAACATGGCTGATCGGTGGTAGCGCTTCGCGGATATAGCCGGCATCGCGCACTTCTTGCTCGGCCGACGCCCTTTCTCCCGCACCGATGCCGAACAGCGCGAAACTGAGCAGGGACACGGCAATCTTGCCAATCGATCCCTTCCAGCCATCTTGGGAAAAATCGCCGATATTGGGGAAAGTCAAACCGAGCGCGAGGATGAGCGCGGCGGCGAGCGACATCGGTAGCAGTCCGGAATGGCCGCTGGGTTCGCTGCTGTCCGCAACCGGCGTTTCCCACAACAATACCGCTTCATGACCCTCTCGCTGCTCGGCCGGGGCCTCTCCGCTTATGGATTCCGGTTCCCCGGCCGGCAGGGAAACGGCTAGCGCAAACTGCGAACGCGGCGTCGTTGGCTGAAATTCAGGGCGGTGGGCTTCCGCCACGCCCTGCACGAAGAGGAAGGCACATAAGGCGATGAGAAGGGCTGCTTCCAGGGCGATGTCCCGTTTACGGCGGCTTTGCAGGCGCTCCATCAAAGGAGCCAGCGCCCGGTCGAAGAGCCCTTCGTGTCGTTCCTCGGCTGCGAACGGAGGCGGGCTGTGAATTTTGAGAAAGAGATAGATGACGCCGATCGATGACAGGAGCAGGCCACCGCAGATCCAGAGGTTCAGGGATCCGGGATCTTCGCCGCCGTGATGGAGGAGGCCGGCAAAAGCCACGATCAGCAATGCGAGGCCGAACAGGCAGATCAAAAATCCCATTGAAATGTCGCCGAGCGTGGGTTTTTTGAGCGCAGGCGATGCAGTCTCGGCCTCTCCGGCTTGAGCCGCCGCTCCGGCTTTTTCGCCGTTTCCCTGGCCAAGTTCTTCGGTCATCGCGTAGCCCCCGTTTCGACACGGTCGTGGCAAGTTATGGGCGGGCAAAGATAGTGGCCAGCAAAGACTGCTCGGCTTTGGAGCGAAAGGCGCGCGGCCGGCCGGGACCATTGCGGTTGACCGGGCTCGGAAAAGCGCCAAAAGTTTCGCTTTCCCGCACTCATGGAGTTTCGCCATGCGCCCCGTTCTTCTCTCCCTCGCCGCTCTTCTCGTCACCGCCCCGGCCGTCTCTGAAACGCCGGACGATCCCTGGCACGCCCGCGGGCGGGAGATTTACGAAACCACGATCGAAATTCCCACTGTTGCTGGGCGGGACCAGGTCGACGAGCTCGTTGCCTATCTGAGCGGACAGTTCGAGGCGGCCGGGATCGCCGATATCAGCGTGCATCCGCACAGCGCTGAACGCTCGGGCGATACCGAAACGATGGTCGTACGCTGGCCGGCCGCCAATCCTTCGGGAGAAGGCGCGATCGTGCTCCTTGCCCATTTGGACGTTGTCGAGGCGCATCCCGAGGATTGGTCGCGCGATCCCTTCACCCTCATCGAGGAGGATGGCTATTTTTATGGCCGGGGCACGGCCGACGACAAACAGGGCGTGGTCGCGGTGACGACCGCGCTGCTACGCCTCCGCGCCGAGGGCTTCGAACCGACCCGCGACATCATCGTACTTTTCACTGGGGACGAGGAAACGACGCAGATCGGCGCAGAACGTGGCGCGGGCGAGTGGATCGACGTGTCGCAGGTTGACTATGCCCTGAACGCCGACGCCGGCGGCGGCGCCTATCTCGCGGACGGAAGCCTGCTCGGCTTCGGCATCCAGACGGCGGAAAAAATCTATCAGACCTTTACGCTGACTGCGACCAATCCCGGGGGCCACAGCTCGCGCCCTCGGCCCGACAATGCGATCTACGACATCGCCCATACGCTGGAGCGGATCGAGACTTATCGCTTCGAACCGATGCTCAACGATACGACGCGTGCCTATTTCACCGCGCGGATCGACAGTGCAGAGCCCGAACTTGCCGAGGCGATACGTCGCTGGTTGGCCGATGAAAGCGATGGCGAGGCGGCCGATATCATAGAGGCGGATCCGACCGAAACCGGGATGACGCGCACGCGCTGCGTCGCGACCCGGCTCGAGGGCGGCCATGCCGATAACGCGCTGCCGCAAATGGCGCGGGCAACCGTCAACTGCCGGATGTTCCCGGGCACCGATCCGGCCGACACTATCGCGATTCTGCGCGAACTGGCCGCGCCCTCGAACGTCACTGTAGAGCCGGTCGCCGAGGCGAGACCGACCGATGCCTCGCCGCTGCGCGAGGATGTGATCGCCGCCTATACCGAGGCCGTCCATGCTCGCCATCCCGGCGCGCGGATCGTGCCGGACATGTCGACCGGCGCAACCGATGGCCTGTTCTTCCGCGCCGCGGGCGTTCCCACCTACGGTGTCAACGGCGCATGGGCGGTGATGCCCGAAGACGCCCGCGCGCATGGTCGCGACGAGCGGCTTCCGGTTCAAAGCCTGTACGATAATATCGACCATTGGACGCAAATGATCCGCACCCTTGCCGGCGAGTGAGAAAAGCAATGGAGATGATGCATTTTTTGCGCTTGCGAACGGTTGCCGACTCTCCTGACTCGGTCTAAGCCCGGCCCGTTTTCGGGGGCTACCCCATAGCAATTGGAAGAGGATCGAAATGGCCCGCAAAAAGATCGCGCTGATCGGCGCCGGCATGATCGGCGGCACGCTCGCCCATCTCGCCGCAATGAAGGAAATGGGCGATGTCGTCCTGTTCGACATTGCCGAGGGGATGCCCGCCGGCAAGGCGCTCGATCTCTCCCAGGCGGGGCCGGTCGAAGGGTTCGACAGCACGCTCAAGGGCACCGGCGACTATGCCGATATCGCTGGCGCGGACGTCTGCATCGTCACCGCCGGTGTCGCCCGCAAGCCGGGTATGAGCCGCGATGACCTGCTCAACATCAATCTCTCGGTGATGAAATCGGTGGGCGAGGGCATCAAGACCCACGCGCCCGACGCTTTCGTCATCTGCATCACCAACCCGCTCGACGCGATGGTCTGGGCACTGCGCGAATTTTCCGGCCTGCCGCATAACAAGGTGGTTGGCATGGCGGGCGTGCTCGATAGCGCACGGTTTCGCCATTTCCTCGCCGACGAATTCGGCGTGTCGGTCGAAGACGTTACCGCCTTCGTGCTCGGTGGTCATGGGGATACGATGGTTCCCGTACCGGCCTATTCGACGGTCGGCGGCATCCCGATCCCCGATCTCATCAAGATGGGCTGGTCGACGCAGGAAAAGATCGACGCGATCGTCGACCGCACCCGTAAGGGCGGCGGAGAGATTGTCGGCCTGCTCGGCAATGGCAGCGCCTATTACGCGCCCGCGACGAGCGCGATCATGATGGCCGAAAGCTATCTCAAGGATAAGAAGCGGGTTCTGCCCGCGGCGGCTCATCTCACCGGTCAATATGATGTCGACGATCTCTATGTCGGCGTGCCGGTCATCCTTGGCGCTGGCGGCGTGGAGCGGGTCATCGAGATCGAGCTCGGCGACGAAGCGAAAGCCAATTTCCAGGTTTCGGTGGATGCGGTCAAGGAACTGCTCGAAGTCTGCAAGGGCCTCGAACCCTCCCTCGCCTGAACTCCGAATAGCAGGAAGACGCCCAACGCATGAGTATTCTCGTCAACAAGGACACGAAGGTCATCACCCAGGGGATGACCGGCGAAACCGGCACGTTCCACACCCAGCAGGCGATCGACTACGGGACCAAGATGGTCGCCGGCGTCACGCCGGGCAAGGGTGGGACGACCCATCTCGGGTTGCCGGTCTACAGCACCATGGCCGAAGCGATGGCCGAAACCGGCGCGGACGCCAGCGTCGTATACGTGCCGCCGAAATTCGCCGCCGCTTCGATCATCGAAGCGATCGAGGCCGAAGTTCCGCTGATCGTCGCGATCACGGAGGGCATTCCGGTGCTCGATATGGTGACGGTGAAAGCGAAGCTCGAAGGATCGAAATCGCGGCTGATCGGCCCCAACTGCCCCGGCGTGCTGACCCCTGAAGAGTGCAAGATCGGCATCATGCCCGGCAGCATCTTCCAAAAGGGTTCGGTCGGCGTCGTCTCGCGTTCCGGTACGCTTACCTATGAAGCCGTCCACCAGACGACCGCCGTCGGCCTCGGCCAGACGACTGCAGTCGGCATCGGCGGCGATCCGGTCAACGGCACCAATTTTATCGACGTGCTGGAGCTTTTCCTCGCCGACGACGAAACCCGATCGATCATCATGATCGGCGAAATCGGCGGCAGCGCCGAAGAAGAAGCCGCGGAATTCCTGGCGTCCGAAGCCAGGGCGGGCCGGTCCAAACCGACGGTCGGCTTTATCGCCGGGCGCACGGCGCCCCCGGGGCGCCGCATGGGCCATGCCGGTGCCATCGTCTCGGGCGGCAAGGGCGGCGCGGACGACAAGATCGCGGCGATGGAGGCAGCCGGTATCCGGGTTTCTCCGAGCCCGGCGGAACTTGGCACGACGCTCGCGGATTTACTTAAGGGTTGATAGTGTAGCTTCCCGCCCCAGATCGGGCGTCATCACCGGCTAAGGACAGCATTTCATGGGCCTAGAGGGTTTGGACTTCTCCGAGATCGAGGGGGTCAGTCCGTCTTTCGTCGAGGCGCTGTATCGCCGTTTCCGCGATAATCCGGAATCGGTCGAAGCGAGCTGGCGCGATTTCTTCGCCGGTCTGGAAGATACCGCGAGCGGGCCGAGCTGGCAGCGCCCCAACTGGCCGCTCGCCACCACCGATGAGCTGACGGCGGGCCTCGATCCCACCCAGATGACGATTGCGGAGACGGCGTCGCCGGCGCCCGCCGCGCCATCCTATTCGCGCACGCCGCTTTCCTCGGACGAGATCGAGCGCGCGGCCGGCAATTCGATCCGCGCGATGATGTTGATCCGCACCTATCGCGTGCGCGGCCATCTCGCCGCCGATCTCGATCCGCTGGGCCTGCACGAGCGGATCCAGCCGGCCGATCTGACGCCTGAGTTTCACGGGTTCGCGGCCGAGGATCTCGACAAGCCGGTCTATCTGGGCGGTGCGCTCGGCCTGGAAAGCGCGACGGTCAACGAGATCGTTGCGATCCTGCGTGAAAATTACTGCGGCCCGGTCGGCCTTGAATATATGCATATCAACGACCTGGAGGAGCGGCGCTACCTGCAGGAGAAGATGGAGGGCAAGGAAGCCACCATCCAGTTCACCGAGCAGGGCAAGCAGGCGATCCTTTCCAAGGTGATCCAGGCCGAGCAATGGGAAAACTTCCTCGGCAAGAAATATGTCGGGACCAAGCGTTTCGGTCTCGATGGCGGCGAATCCATGGTTCCGGCGCTTGAGGCGGTGATCAAATATGGCGGCGCCGACGGCATGCGCGAGATGGTCATCGGCATGGCCCATCGCGGGCGATTGAACGTTCTCGCCAATGTCATGGCGAAACCCTATCGCGCGATCTTCCACGAATTTGCCGGTGGCAGCGCCAATCCCGACGATGTCGGCGGTTCGGGCGACGTCAAATATCATCTCGGCACGTCGACCGACCGCGAATTCGACGGGATCAGCGTCCATATGTCGCTGGTCGCCAACCCCTCGCATCTCGAAGCTGCCGATCCGGTGGTCCTCGGCAAGGCCCGCGCCACCCAAGTGATGCGCGAGGATCTGGAAGAGCATAAGGAAGTGCTGCCCGTTCTCCTCCACGGCGATGCGGCGTTCGCGGGGCAAGGGATCGTTGCCGAATGTTTCGGCTTTTCCGGCATCCGCGGATACAATACCGGCGGCTGCATCCATTTCATCATCAACAACCAGATCGGTTTCACGACGAGCCCGCAATTCGCGCGCTCCTCGCCCTATCCCTCGGACGTCGCGAAGATGGTCCAGGCGCCGATCCTGCACGTCAATGGCGACGATCCCGAAGCGGTGACCTTCGCCTGCAAGCTCGCCGTCGAATTCCGCCAGAAGTTCGGCCGCGACGTCGTGATCGACATGTGGTGCTATCGCCGCTTCGGCCATAATGAAGGCGACGAGCCGAGTTTCACCCAGCCGGTCATGTACCGCGCGATCCGGTCGCATCCCAAGGTTTCAGCCGTCTATGGCGACCGCCTCGTTGCCGAGGGAGTGATCGACGAAGGCTGGGTCGAGAAAGCGACCGACGATTTCAACGCGATGCTCGAAGAGGAGTTCGAGGCGGGCAAGAACTACCTTCCCAACAAGGCCGACTGGTTCGGCGGTCGCTGGGAAGGGCTCGGTATGCCGCCCGATCCCGAAACCGCGCGGCGCGGAATCGTGTCCGGCGTCGACGAAAAGACGCTGCGCGCGATCGGCGAGACGCTGACCACCGTTCCCGAAGGCCTCAAGATCCACAAGACGCTCGACCGTATCCTCGAGGCCAAGCGCGAAATGTTCGCGAGCGGCGAGGGGTTCGACTGGGCCACGGCCGAGGCGCTCGGTTTCGGCACGCTGCTCAAGGACGAATATGGCGTGCGTCTTTCGGGCCAGGATTCTGGCCGCGGCACATTCAGCCAGCGTCATGCTGAATGGTATGATCAGGAAACCGCCGAGCGCTACACGCCGCTCGCCCATGTCGAGGGCGGTCAGTTCGAGGTGCTGAACAGCCCGCTGTCCGAGTTCGGCGTGCTGGGCTTCGAATATGGCTATTCGCTTGCCGATCCGAAAACGCTGGTGCTCTGGGAGGCGCAGTTCGGCGACTTCGCCAACGGCGCGCAGGTGATGATCGACCAGTTCATCGCCAGCGGTGAGGCGAAATGGCTGCGCGCCAACGGCCTCGTGATGCTGTTGCCGCATGGTTATGAAGGGCAGGGGCCGGAGCATAGCTCGGCCCGGCTCGAACGCTATCTGCAGCTGTGCGCGGGCGACAATATGCAGGTGTGCAACATCACCGAACCGGCCAATTATTTCCACGTGCTGCGGCGCCAGATGCTGCGGCCGTTCCGCAAGCCGCTGATCATCATGACGCCGAAATCGCTGCTCCGGCACAAGGCGGCGGTGTCGAAGCTCGACGATTTTCTCGGCGAGAGCCATTTCATGCGGATACGTTCGGACGTCGTCGATGTCGCCGACAAGGACGTTAAGCGGCTGGTGCTGTGTTCGGGCAAGGTCGCCTATGACCTGTTCGACGCGCGCGACCCGAAGAAGGACAAGAATACGTCGATCGTCCGCATCGAGCAGCTTTATCCCTTCCCCGCCGAGCCGCTGATCGTGCGGCTGAAGCGGATGACCAATCTCGGACAGGTCGTCTGGTGCCAGGAAGAACCGAAGAACCAGGGCGCATGGATGTTCGCGCGCCACTATATCGACGAAAGTCTCGAAGAAGCCGGGGTCGGCCCCGAGCGCGTCGACTATGCCGGTCGCGAACCGAGCGCGTCCCCCGCTACGGGTCTTGCCAAGCGTCACCTGCAGCAGCAGGAGGCTCTGGTCGCCGCTGCGCTCGGCCATAATCAGGGAAAGAAATAGCATGGCAACCGATGTCCAGGTTCCCGCCCTCGGCGAATCGATCACCGAAGCGACGCTCGGCGAATGGCTGAAACAGCCCGGCGATGCCGTTGGCCGCGACGAACCGATTGCGAGTCTCGAGACCGACAAGGTTGCGGTCGAAGTCCCCTCGCCGGTCGCCGGGACGCTGGACGAGCAGATGGTGGCCGTCGGCGATACGATCGAGGTCGGCGCCATCATCGCGCGGATCGCCGAAGGCGCAGGCGGTAAAAAAGCCGCGCCGAAGGAGGCCGCCGCGCCGCCTCCGCCGCCCGCGGCGCCCGCCGATAGCGCGGCCCAGCCGCTGACGCTGTCGCCGGCCGTACGGCGCGCGGTGCTCGAACATGGGCTCGATCCCTCGAAGATTGCCGGGACGGGCAAGGACGGACGGCTAACCAAGGACGATGTCCTCGCCGCCGCCAAGGCCCAGAAGGCCGAAGCCCATGCGCCGAGCATGGAACGCGCCGAACCGGCGCCCAGCGCGCCGGCTGCCGCAGCCCCCGGCGAACGCCGTGAAGAACGCGTGCGGATGACGCGCCTGCGCCAGACCATCGCCTCGCGTCTCAAGGAAGCGCAGAACACCGCAGCGCTGCTCACCACCTTCAACGATGTCGACATGACCGAGGTCATGGAGGCGCGGAAGAAGTATAAGGAACTGTTCGAGAAGAAGCACGGCATCCGGCTTGGATTCATGGGCTTTTTCGTAAAGGCCGCCTGCCTTGCGCTGCGCGATGTGCCCTCGGTCAACGCGCAGATCGACGGCGACGAGATCGTCTATCATGATTATGTCGACGTTTCGGTCGCGGTCTCCGCGCCGAACGGCCTTGTCGTTCCGGTGATCCGCAGCGCCGACCAGATGAGCTTCGCCGAGATCGAACTGGCGATCGCCGATTTCGGCAAGCGCGCCAAGGACGGTACCTTGTCGATGGACGAGATGCGCGGCGGCACCTTCACCGTTTCGAACGGCGGCGTGTTCGGGTCCTTGCTCTCGACGCCGATCATCAATCCGCCGCAATCCGCCGTGCTCGGTATGCACCGGATCGAACAGCGGCCGGTTGTCCTGCCCGACGGTTCGATCGCCGCGCGACCGATGATGTATCTCGCGCTCTCCTACGATCACCGCCTGATCGACGGCCGCGAGGCCGTCACCGCGCTCGTCCGCATGAAGGAAGCGCTCGAAGATCCCATGCGGCTGCTGATCGACCTCTAAAGGTGCTAAATGGCTGACAATACATATGATTTCGACCTGCTGATCATCGGCTCCGGTCCCGGTGGTTATGTCGCCGCGATCCGGGCCGCGCAGCTGGGCCTGAAAACTGCCTGCGTGGAAAGTCGCGAAACCCTGGGCGGGACCTGCCTCAATGTCGGCTGCATTCCGTCCAAGGCGCTGCTCCATGCGTCGGAGCTTTTCGAGGAAGCGCATAGCGGCGCGCTCGAGAGGTTCGGCGTCACCGTCACCGGTGCCAAGCTCGATCTCAAGGCGATGCTGGCCGAGAAAGTCTCGGCCGTAAAAGGGCTGACCGACGGCGTCGAATTCCTGTTCAAGAAGAACAAGGTCGAATGGCTGAAGGGCCATGCGAGCTTCGAGGACGCGCACACGGTCAAGATCGGCCGCAAGAAGGTGACGGCGAAGGAAATCGTTATCGCCACCGGCTCCTCGGTGACGCCGCTACCCGGTGTGGACGTCGACAATGAAGGCGGCGTGATCGTCGATTCCACCGGCGCGCTGGCGCTGCCCAAGGTGCCCAAGCATATGGTCGTCATCGGCGGCGGGGTGATCGGGCTGGAGCTCGGCTCGGTCTGGCGCCGGCTGGGCGCCGAAGTGACCGTCATCGAGTTTCTCGACCAGATCCTGCCCGGCATGGACGGCGAAGTCCGTAAGGAAGCCGCCAAGCTGTTCAAAAAGCAGGGTTTCGACATCCGCACCGGCACCAAGGTGACCGGCGCCAAGGCGATCAAGACGAAGGCGACTTTGACCGTAGAGCCCGCCAAAGGCGGCGAGGCCGAAACCATCGAAGCCGATTGCGTGCTGGTCGCGATCGGCCGCAGGCCCAACACCGAAGGCTTCGGCCTCGACAAGATCGGTCTCGAAACCAACGCACGCGGCCAGATCGAGATCGACGGCGAGTTTCGCACATCGGTCGACGGCGTCCGCGCGATCGGCGATGTCGTTCCCGGGCCGATGCTCGCGCACAAGGCCGAGGACGAGGGTATTGCGGTCGCAGAGTGGATCGCCGGCCAGGTCGGTATCATCAATCACGATGTGATTCCCTCGGTCGTCTACACGATGCCCGAGATCGCCGCTGTCGGCCTCACCACCGAAGAGGCCAAGGAGAAGGGGCATGAGGTCAAGGTCGGCAAATTCCCGATGATGGCGAACAGCCGTGCCAAGACGAACCGCGACACGGACGGCTTCGTCAAAATCGTCGCCGATGCCGAAACCGACCGGGTGCTCGGCGTTCATATCGTCGCTTCGCTGGCCGGCACGATGATCGCCCAGGCCGCGCAGGCGATGGAGTTCGGCGCGACCAGCGAGGATATCGCCTATACCTGCCACGCCCATCCGACCCATTCGGAAGCCGTAAAGGAAGCGGCGATGGCCGTGCAGGGCAAGCCGATCCATATGTAGCCGCCGGACAGCGTCCTCAACCCGCTTGGGCTGAGCTTGTCGAAACCCTGCTTTTTCTTGCAAGAAGAAAGACAGCCCTTCGACAAGCTCAGGGGAAGCGGATTTGGGGACGGGAATGCGCCTGACACTTACCAAATGGCATATCTGGCTCGGCTGGCTCGCTGGGGTGCCGCTGCTCATCTGGACCATATCCGGCCTGTTCATGGTCGCCCGGCCGATCGAGGAGGTGCGTGGCACCCATCTGCGCGCCGAAACCCCCGCCGTGATGCTGGGCGAAGTGCCGCCCGTCTTCCCGCGCATCGATAGCGCGGTCCGCGCGGTCGAGAGTGTCGATCTCGTCCAGCGTTCCGGTGGCCCGATTTGGGTGATCCGCTTCGCCGATGGCGGCGGACGGCGGGCTTCGGTGGAAACCGGGGCTTATCTTGCGCCGCAGCTCACCAGCGAGGAGGCGGCGACCATCGCCCTCGCCGCCTATGCGGGTGACGAACCGCTTGCAGAAATGCGGCGCTTCGATGCCGATGCCAACCCGTTAGATCTGCGCCGCGGCCGCCCCGCCTGGCGCGCGCGTTTCGGGACCAGCCATCACGTCTATATCGATGCCGAGACCGGCGATGTTCTCGCCATCCGCACCGGCCTGTGGCGCGCTTTCGATTTCATGTGGGGGCTCCACATCATGGACCTCCAGCAACGCGAGGACACGCATCACCTGATCCTGGTGGTCTCGGCAATACTGGCGCTGCTGATGGTATTGCTGGGCCTGATCATCCTGCCCTGGCGGTATATCAAGAAACGCCGCAAGGAGCGGGCATGACCCCGGATTTTCCGATCGGCCCCGTGCTGTCAGCGCTCGATGTCGGCGGCATCGGCCTGTTTGCGGCGACCGGTGCGGTGGCCGCAGCGCGCGCGAAGCAGACGCTCGTCACCTTCGCTTTTTTCGCGCTCGCGACCGGGGCGGGCGGCGGCACAGTGCGGGACCTGCTGATCGGCGCGCCGGTCTTCTGGGTCGCTGACAGCCGGCCGCTCATCGCCTGCCTCGTCATTGCGCTGTTCGTCTGGATCACGCCGGCGAAACTGTGGCGCGGTAAGGCGCTAGACTGGCTCGATGCTATCGGCATGGCCGCCTATGCGGTGTTCGGCGCGGCGAAGGCGCTGAGTTTCGGCGTTCCGCCGCTCGCCGCGGTTCTGATGGGGATCTTCACCGCCTGTCTCGGCGGCATCATTCGCGATATATTGGCGGGTGAGCCCTCGATCATCCTGCGGCCGGAGCTTTATGTGACCGCCGCCGCGCTCGCGGCTGCGCTATTTGTCGGGCTAACCCTGCTGGGCGTGATGCTGCCGATTGCCGCCGGCCTTTCCGCGCTGGCCGGTTTCACCCTGCGCGCGCTGGCGATCTGGAAGGGACTGGCGTTGCCGACCTATCGTGGCGGCTAACCCCCCAGCCAACCCAGCAGCATCGCCCGCGTCGTCGCATCGCCGCTGCCGCGCCCCGGCACAACGTCCACCGGGCATTCGATGCACCGTGCCTGCATCGCCGGGCCATCGAGCAGCAGCCGCATCTCGCCCAGCATGATCGAGAGAATCGCGCGCGGATCGGGGCGAAGCATCGTCCAGACATCGCGCGGCGCGGTGGCTTCGGTATCTTCTTCACGAGACCAGTTGCGGACGAATTCGGTGAAGGAGTCCACCGGCTCTTCGATCCATATGACATTGACGTCGTCGGCCTCGACCCCGGCCTCTTCCGCAGCGACGAGGATCGCATCGTCGAGCGATCCGAAGCGGTCGACAAGGCCCAGCTGGCGCGCCGTCGCGCCGGCCCATACCCGGCCCTGCGCCAGTTCCTCGATCCGCTCGCGCGGCATGTGGCGGCCCTCGCTGACCAGGGTGAGGAAGCGGTTGTAGATATCGTCGGTGCCCGCCTGGAACAGCCGCTCGACTTCCGGTGAGAGGCCGCCGAGAATATCGGGTTCTCCGGAGAGCGGCGTGGTCGCCACCCCGTCGGCGCCGATCTCGAGATCGCGCAGCACGCCTTCGAAGGTGGGGATGATACTGAACACGCCGATCGAGCCGGTGATGGTCGCCGGTTCGGCAACGATCTCGTCGCCTGCCATGGCCACCCAATAGCCGCCCGATGCGGCGAGGTTGCCCATCGAGACGATGACCGGGATATCGCCTTCGGCGGCGGCTGCGTTGCGGATCGCCTCCCTAATCCGTTCGGAGGCGAGCGCCGATCCGCCGGGGGAATCGATGCGCACGACGATTGCGGAGAAATCATGGTTTTCGGTCGCTTCGCGCAGCAACTCGACGATGGTTTCGCCGCCCGCCGTGCCGGGAGGCGCTTCGCCGTCGACGATCGTCCCGGCGACGGTGATGACGCCGATATTGGAACCGCCGCCCGATCGCGGATTGGCGGCGATCCAGTTGGCGAGCGGGATGCGGCGGAAGCCGTGCCTGCTGTCCTCGCCCGCAATTTCGGCGACGCGCGCCTGCCATTCGGTGCGCGATCCGATACGATCGATCATCCCGGCTTCGCGCGCCGCAGTGGCGAGATTGCCGTTGGCGGCCTCGACGGTGTCGGCGGGTGAGGCGATAATCGCGTCGAGATTGGCATCGGGCCGGGCGCGGCTGACATCCTCGCGCCACGCTTCGAACAGCGTGTCGGCGAGTGCCTGGCTCGCCTCGCGGGCATCGGGCGACATGCTGCCGCGGCTGAAGGGTTCGACCGCGGATTTATAGGTGCCGGCGCGGAAGACATGCGCCGTCACGCCGAGATTGCTGAGCGCGTCCCCGAAATAGAGATTGTTGCCGCCCGGGCCGAGGACGAGCGCGCCGCCCATCGGGTTGACCCAGACTTCGCTGGCATGGGCGGCCAGCTGATAGGCGTCGTCGCCATAGGCGGTGGCATAGGCGATGACCGGCTTGCCCGCGTCGCGAACCTCTTGCAGCGCATCGCCGACTTCGCCGAGCGCGCTCTGCCCTCCGCCGAGAAACCCGTCGAGATCGAGCGCCACGGCGGTCACGCGGTCGTCGGTCGCAGCGGCCCGGATGCCGCTGACCACGTCGCGCAAACGGTGTTCGCGGATTGCGCTGTCGCTGCCGGTCAGCACGGCGAACGGATCGACGGGTTCGGGCTGTTCGACGATCACGCCGTCGAGATTCACGTGCAGCGCGCCCTCGCCGACCACGATCGGGTTGGGGCTCGCGGTCAGCGCCATGAATAGCAGCATGAAGAAGAGGATCATGAAGACCAGGACGAGCGCGTCCTTGATCCCGACAATGACTTTCCAGGCTCCGCTCAACAGCCGCATGTGACGCTCCTATCCAGGCAGTAGCCGTAA
Organism: Parasphingopyxis marina; assembly: GCF_014237875.1. Classification (GTDB taxonomy): domain Bacteria; phylum Pseudomonadota; class Alphaproteobacteria; order Sphingomonadales; family Sphingomonadaceae; genus Parasphingopyxis; species Parasphingopyxis marina. The sequence continues at coordinate 1,128,995 of NZ_JACJVJ010000002.1, read as the reverse complement.
TGTAGGGCGCGGCGCGCGGGAAACAAACGGGTTTCTGCAGGGCGCGGGAATGCGCCTGCGGGCGGCTCTACCAGCGGATAAGGCGCGGGACGAGCAGACGGCCGGCGATCGTCGTCGCGGCGATGGCGAGCGTGTACCAGAGGCCGAAATAGACGATGTCGTCGTGCGGGCAGTGCATGGAATAGGCGAACGTGCCGAAGCTGCCTGCGGACAGCCCGGTGACGATGCCCGCGCGTTCGGGGGAGACCGGTGCGCCGCGCCGCAGCCACAGGGTCAAGGCCGCGGCGATGGCGGTGCCGATGCCAATTGAAATGACCAGACAGAAGATCCCGTCGCCCGGATAGATGCGGTCGGCGACAGGGGTTTCCCCGGCGAACGCGGTAACGAAGGCGGCGACGGGCACGACCGCGCAGGCACCTGCCGCCCAGCGCCAGCCGGTGCGATGCATACCGACGGCCGGACGCGCCATGCCCGTGACCGCTGCAAGGCTGGCGACGCCGACGATTAACAGCAGCCCGCTGCGCATCAGGAACATCGGTTCGGTCATCCCGCTGCGCCAGCCGAACAGCTGCGTCACGACGCCCGTTCCGGTAAGCGTGATCATGCCGACGACCGCGGCGGCGATTGCCGGATTGACCGGCCTGACGGGCGTCAGCGCGTCGGCGAGCGCGTCGAGATCGAACCTGTCGGCCATCACTCTTCCTCAATTGCCGCCGACATGCGCTTCATGCCGCGATGGATGTTGACCTTGACCAGCGATTCCGATTGCCCGGTGCGCATCGAGGCTTCGGCTATCGACAGACCCTCGATTTTCACCAGGCGGATCGCCAATGCCTGTTTTTCGGGAATCAGACCGAGCAGCCGTTCCAGCCCGATCTTCGCCGCGATCGCCTGGTCGGCGGGATCGGCGGTGATCTCCTCGTTGAGCTCGCTTTCCTTCGCCCGGTAAACCTTGCGCAGATGATCGACCCAGCGATAGCGGGCGATCGCCGCGAGCCAGGGCAAAAAGGGGCGGCTGGAATCCCATGAGGCGCGCTTGCGATGGAGCGACATCAGCGTATCCTGCACCAGGTCGTCCAGCGTGCCCGCGTCGATCTTGCGTGCATAATAGCGTTTGAGCCAGGTTTCGCATTCGCCGAGCAGCAGGCGATAGGCGTTCCTGTCGCCCTGCTGCGCCAGCGCCATGAGCCGCGCCAAGGTTTCGTCATCGGCGACCATGATCCAGACTTAGCACGGGAAGGCCCGATGCATAGCCCGGCGCCCGCGAATTTCGGCCTTTGAATTTCGGCCCGCGAATTTCGGAAGGCCGTCCGGTCCGGCCCCGCGAAAGGGGGCGCCGGGGCGCGGAAGGCTGATGCGGTTCGGGGGGAAGAGGTTATGGTCATGGGCGATTGCCGATAGTTACCCTGCCGGTTCGTCCCCGCCACGACCGCGGTTACATCGGTTCGACTAAAAAATTGCGATATTTACCGCGTTTTTCCTTGAAAGCGTGCGCCGCGCGATTAAATGCGCTTCTGTTAGCACTCGCGCTAAGAGAGTGCTAAAACCCGTTTCGAAGATCTGGGTGGATCGGCGTGGCTCTCCGGCTTCCGGGTACAGCTCGTCCCCGCCTTTTTGAGGGAATAAGAAAGGAAACACCATGGGATTTCGTCCGTTGCACGATCGCGTGCTCGTTCGCCGCGTTGAAGCCGAAGAGAAAACCGCCGGCGGGATCATCATCCCCGACAGCGCTCAGGAAAAGCCGCAGGAAGGTGAAGTTGTCGCCGCCGGTTCGGGCCTCAAGGCCGACGATGGCAAGGTGACCCCGCTGGACGTCAAAAAGGGCGATCGCATCCTGTTCGGCAAATGGTCGGGCACCGAAGTGAAGCTCGACGGCGAAGAGCTGCTCATCATGAAAGAAAGCGACATTCTCGGCATCGTTGGCTGAGCCAAGGACGCCGGAACACCCGCTTTTTTCGTTTCACGAAACACCAGAACAAAGAGGTAAGCTATCATGGCAGCCAAAGACGTAAAATTTTCCCGTGACGCGCGCGAGCGCATCATGAAAGGCGTGGACATTCTCGCCGACGCGGTGAAGGTCACGCTCGGTCCGAAGGGCCGCAACGTCGTCATCGACAAGTCGTTCGGCGCTCCGCGTATCACCAAGGACGGCGTCACCGTCGCCAAGGAAATCGAACTCAAGGACAAGTTCGAGAATATGGGCGCGCAGATGGTCAAGGAAGTCGCTTCCAAGACCAACGACATCGCCGGCGACGGCACCACCACCGCCACGGTTCTCGCCCAGGCGATCGTCCGCGAAGGCATGAAGTCGGTCGCGGCCGGCATGAACCCGATGGACCTGAAGCGCGGCATCGATCTCGCTGTCGGCAAGGTCATCGCGGATCTCCAGAGCCGTTCGAAGAACGTCAAGGATTCGGCGGAAATCGCGCAGGTCGGCGTGATTTCGGCGAATGGCGACCGTGAAGTCGGCGAGAAGATCGCCGAGGCCATGGAAAAGGTCGGCAAGGAAGGCGTGATCACCGTGGAAGAGGCCAAGGGTCTCGAATTCGAGCTCGATGTCGTCGAAGGCATGCAGTTCGACCGCGGCTACCTGTCGCCTTACTTCGTCACCAATCCGGAACGGATGAATGTCGAACTCGATAACCCGTATATCCTCATCCACGAGAAGAAGCTCACCAACCTCCAGGCGATGCTGCCGATTCTCGAGGCCGTGGTGCAGTCGGGCCGTCCGCTGTTGATCATCGCCGAGGACATCGAGGGCGAGGCTCTCGCTACGCTCGTCGTCAACAAGCTGCGCGGTGGCCTGAAGGTTGCGGCCGTCAAGGCGCCGGGCTTCGGCGATCGTCGCAAGGCGATGCTCGAGGACATCGCGATCCTGACCAAGGGCGAGATGATCTCCGAAGATCTCGGCATCAAGCTCGAGAGCGTTACGCTGGGTATGCTCGGTGAAGCCAAGCGCGTCACCATCGACAAGGACAACTCGGTCATCGTCGATGGCGCTGGCGACAAGAAGGCGATCAAGGCCCGCGTCGAGACCATCCGCCAGCAGATCGAAACGACGACCAGCGACTATGACCGCGAGAAGCTCCAGGAGCGCCTTGCCAAGCTCGCCGGCGGCGTTGCCGTTATCAAGGTTGGCGGTGCGTCCGAGATCGAGGTCAAGGAACGCAAGGACCGCGTCGACGACGCCCTGCACGCCACGCGCGCAGCCGTCGAAGAAGGCATCGTCCCGGGTGGCGGTACCGCGCTGCTCTACGCCACCAAGGCTCTGAAGGGTCTCGAGGGCGAGAATGATGACCAGACCCGCGGTGTCGATATCGTCCGGAAGGCGCTGTACGCGCCGGTTCGCCAGATTGCCGAAAATGCCGGCCATGACGGCGCGGTCGTTTCGGGCAAGCTGCTGGACGGCAAGGACCCCAAGCTTGGCTTCAACGCCCAGACGGACGTTTATGAAGACCTCGTCAAGGCCGGCGTGATCGACCCGACCAAGGTCGTCCGCGCTGCGCTGCAGGATGCCGCTTCGGTTGCCGGGCTGCTCATCACCACCGAAGCGACGGTGGCCGAGCTTCCCGAAGACAAGGGCGCCGCGCCTGCCATGCCCGATATGGGCGGCATGGGCGGTATGGGCTTCTAGGCCGCCCGCTCACCAGCAAAAAAAAGGGCCGGAGGAGCGATCCTCCGGCCCTTTTTATTTATGCATCGGCGGCAAGCGGCCCGGCTAGTGTTCGTCTTGCTCTTCCAGCCCGGGATCGGTTGCGGCGGTCTCGGGCGTCTGCACGGCGGCTTCATAGTCGGCCTGCGCTTCGTCGAGGGCGGCCGCGGCTTCGTCGAGCTGGCGTTCTTCGGCGCTCGACAATCCCTGTTCGGCGTCGGGCGAACTGCAGGCCGGCAAGGCGGACAGCGCCAGGAGCGGCAATGCGAAGCGCTTTGCATTCATTTCTCATGTTCCGATTGCGAGTGGGCGGGCGTGATCCGGACGAAAAAAAAGCCGCGCTCCTTGCGGGGCGCGGCTTGTTATTTTCGCTTTGCGCGAAGCGGGCCTTATTCGGCCGGCGCTTCTTCGGGCATTGCGTCTGCGGCAGCTTCGCCGGCGCTGTCGGCCATCGCGTCCATCTGCTCCATGGCTTCGTCCGTGGCGGCTTCGACATCGGCAGCAGCTTCTTCAGCGGCGGCCGTGGCTTCGTCAGCGGCTTCGGCAACGGCGTCGGCGGCTTCTTCAGCCGAGGTGTCCGAACCACCACAGGCGGCGAGGCCGAGCGAAGCAGCAACGGCGAGCGGAAGTGCAAAAGTCTTGGTCATGGGTCACTCTCTCCCAATTGGTGAAAGGTTTCTAGCAAATGACTTTGGCCCCCGGAGGGGTCCCCCCGAAACCAGTCATGGATTTTTAACGTCCCTTGAACAGGAACGCAACGCAAAGCTGATCTGCCCCTTAATGGGGGTAGGGCGCGTTTTCTTGGCCGAACAGGAAGGCGCTTTCCTCATAGGGAAGCTCGGGCGTGGTCTCCGGCGTCGTGCCGCCGGGTTCGATTGCCTCGTCGGAGCCCGGAAAATCGGCCTCATCGGCGGGCGGAGGGCCGAAATTGCCGTCTTCGCCACCCGCTTCGTCAAGATCGTCGAACGCCGCTTCGAACGCCGCGTCTTCGCTTTCGCCGAGCGATGCGGGGTCCAGATTCAGGATATCGGCCTCGCGTTGCTGGAAATAGGCGGACCGCGCGGCGGCATAGGGATCGGCGGAGGTTTCCAGAAAGGCATCGGCGCCCGACTCGGACAGATTCGCGCGCGTATCGATGATGCTCACACCTCTGAGCCCCCAAAGCTCCTGCGTCGACAGGCCGACCCGTGTATCGAGGAAGATCGTCGCGGGGTCGGCGATGAAGCCGACGATCGAGCCGACAAGATCCCGGCCCGTCGTCGGCCCGAGCAGCGGAACGACGCGATAGCCGCCGTCGCCGACGCCCCATACCGCAAGCGTCTGCCCGAAATCCTCGGGCGCGGGCTCGATGCCGATTTCGGTCGCGACATCGGCGAGGCCGCCGACGCCGACCGTCGTGTTGACGATGAAGCGGCCAAGATTGCGTATCGCCCGGTCGGGATGGCCCTGGAGCAAATTGTTGATGAACGACCAGGGCTCTCCCAGATTACGCAGGAAGTTGCTGATCCCGCGCCGTGCGGGCCGCGGTGCCACCGCGCGATAAACGTCGGAAACGGGCCGAATGACGGCGCCGTCCGCGGCCTGGTTCGCCGACCAGATATCGCGGTTGAACTCTTCATGGGGATCGCGGTCGGCAAGGCTGTTTGGCCCGGCTTGCGTCGTCGCGCAGCCGCCGAGCGCGCCGCCCAGCATCAGAAGCATCAGCAATGTCGGTAGCAACTTGCGCAAACAGAGTCTCCGGACGGGCAGGACAGCCAAAAGTAAGGATGCCGTGCGCATTAACCAGTGTCGAGCGTTTTTGACCGTTAACGGGGGATGGACGGGAATTACAATATTCGCAATAAATATCTGAATTCACAATATAAAAATGAGTATCGATGAGGGATTGACCGTATATAAAGATATCTTTATGTCTTTATAAATGAGATCAGAGCTCGAGATATTCCGTGCGCTCGCCGATCCGACCCGCCTCCGGATCGTAGCATTGCTGCGCGCCATGGAGCTGTCCGTGGGCGAGCTGGCGCAGGTACTGGGGCAAAGCCAGCCCCGTGTGTCGCGCCATGTGAAAATCCTCGTCGATGCCGGGCTCTCCGAGCGCCGCAAGGAAGGGAGCTGGGCGTTCCTCAGCCTTGGCGATCCGATGCGGGTGCGGCCGTTGCTCGACGCCATCGATGCCTGGTCGGAAGAAGGCGAGGATCATTGGACTCGGGCCGATCTGGCACGGCTGGAGGCGGTGCGCGCCGACCGCCAGGCTGCGGCCGAGCAGTTTTTCGCCGCCAATGCCGAGCAATGGGATGCAATGCGCACGCTGCACATCGCCGAAAGCGAAGTCGAGGCGGCGATGCAACGCGCGCTGGACACGGGCCCGATCGGCAAGCTCGTCGATATCGGTACGGGCACCGGACGGATGCTCGAACTGTTCGGCGGCGATGCGGAAAGCGTCAAGGGTATCGATCGCAGCCCGGAAATGCTGCGGCTGGCCCGCGCCAAGCTCGCCGAAGCGGGGCTCGAAACCGCCGAACTGCGCCAGGGCGACATGTATGCGCTGGATCTGCCGGACGGCGCCGCGAGTACCGTGATCATCCATCAGGTGCTGCACTATGCGCAGCAGCCGGCGGCGGCGATCGCCGAGGCGGCGCGCATCCTGGAAACCGGCGGGCGGCTGCTGATCGCGGATTTCGCGGCGCATGAACGCGAAGAATTGCGCAGTCGCGATGCCCATGCCCGTCTCGGCTTTTCGGACGAACAGATCGAAGGCTGGTTCAAGGCGGCGGGCCTGGAAGGCGGCCTTGCCGAGCAGCTGGAAGGCGGCGAACTGACGGTGAAGCTGTGGCTCGGCCACCGCAAGCCGGGTTCCCGGCTCAAGATCGTCGCATGAACTTGACCGTCAAACAGCTAAGCGAAGCGCGGCGCGCGCTCGACGAACCGCTGTTCGCCGATTTGGCGGGCGACGTGGATGTCTCGTTCGAATTCTTTCCGCCGAAAACAGACCGGATGGGCGAAACGCTCTGGTCGTCGATCCGCACGCTCGAGCCGCTTTCGCCGCGCTTCGTATCCGTTACCTATGGCGCGGGCGGCACGACGCGCGAGCGGACCCACGCGACCGTTCGCCGGATCGTCGAGGAAACCGGGCTTGATGCCGCCGCCCACCTGACCTGTGTCGGCGCGTCCAGGGCCGAACTCGAAACCATCCTTCGCGACTATTGGGATGCCGGGGTGCGTCATATCGTTGCGCTGCGCGGCGATCCGCAAGGGCAGGGCGAACGCTATGCCTCGCATCCGGACGGCTATTCGAGCGCTGCCGACCTCGTGGCGGGCATCGCGGCGGTGCGGCCGTTCGAGATTTCCGTTGCCGCCTATCCCGAAACCCATCCCGAGGCGCACAGCGCGAAAACCGATCTCGACAATCTTCGGCGCAAGCTCGACGCCGGGGCGACGCGCGCGATCACGCAATTCTTCTTTTCCGCCGACACCTTTTTCCGCTTTCGCGACGCGGCGGCGGCGGCGGGTATCGATGCCGAGATCGTGCCAGGCATTTTGCCGGTTTCGAACGTCGCCCAGACGCGCAAATTCGCCCATATGTGCGGGGCGCAGATCCCGCCCTGGATGGATAGGCTGTTCGAGGGGCTGGATGACAACCCCGCTGCACGCCAGCTTGTCGCGGCAACGGTAACCGCCGAGCTGTGCCGCAAGCTCTATGCGGGCGGCGCGCGCGAATTTCATTTCTACACGCTCAACCGGGCCGAGCTCAGCTATGCGATCTGCCATCTTTTGGGGATCCGGCCACGACTCGGCGAACAGAAGAGAGCAGCATGACCGAAGCAGCCGATCGCCTGCGCGCGGCCGCGGCCGAACGCGTCCTCGTGATGGACGGTGCCTGGGGCACCGCCATCCAGAATTATGCGCTCGACGAAGCCGGTTATCGCGGCAGCCGGGAATTCGCGATGGACCAGAAGGGCAATAACGATATTCTTTGCCTGACGGAGCCCGAGATCGTCGAGGAAATCAGCGCCTCCTATATCGCGGCGGGCGCCGATATCGTCTCCACCAATACCTTTTCCAGCACAACGATCAGCCAGGCCGATTATGGCAATGAAGCGCTTGTCCGCGAACTCAATATCGCGGCGGCAAAGCTCGCGCGCCACGCCGCCGACACCGCGTCTACGCCGGATAAGCCGCGTTTCGTCGCCGGCGCGATCGGGCCGACCAACAAGACGCTGTCGCTCTCTCCCAATGTCGAAGATCCAGGGTTTCGCGAGGTCGATTTCGATCAGATGAAGGGGATCTATGGCGAACAGATCGACGGGCTTCTCGAAGGCGGCGTCGATTTCCTGCTCGTCGAGACGATTTTCGATACGCTCAACGCCAAGGCCGCGATCATGGCCGCGCTGGAAGCCGGCGAGGCGCGGGGCCAGGCGGTGCCGCTGATCCTGTCGATGACCATCACCGACATGTCCGGCCGCAATCTTTCGGGCCATTCGGTGGAAGGGTTCTGGGCGGCGGTTCGCCATGCCGATCCGCTGGCCGTGGGGCTCAACTGCTCGTTCGGCGCGGACAAGTTGCGCCCTGCCGTGGCCGCGCTGTCGGCAATCGCAGATACCCTCGTCATCGCCTATCCCAATGCCGGGCTGCCCAACGATCTCGGCGAATATGACGAGACGGCCGCGGAAACCGCCGCGCAGGTTTCCAAATGGCTCGACCAGGGCATCGTCAATATTGTCGGCGGCTGTTGCGGCACCACCACCGACCATATTCGCGCGCTGGCGGAAGTGGCAAAGGGCGCAACGCCGCGGGTGCCGCCTGCCCGGGCTACCAAGACCGTGCTCGCCGGCCTCGAACCCATGACCATCGCTGCGTAAGGACATCATGGCTACCAATCCCATGCCCATAGAAGATCCCCAGGATGTGCCCGCCAACGACGAGGCGGAAGCGGCGATCGCTTCCTTCGTCAATGTCGGCGAGCGCACCAACGTCACCGGTTCGGCGAAGTTCAAGAAGCTCATCCTCGCCGACGATTACGAGGCGGCGGTCGAAGTCGCGCGCCAGCAGGTCGAAAACGGCGCCCAGATCGTCGACGTCAATATGGACGAAGGCCTGCTCGATTCCGAAGCGGCGATGACGACCTTCCTCAAGCTGATCGCCGCCGAACCCGATATCGCGCGGGTGCCGGTAATGATCGACAGTTCCAAATGGAGCGTCATCGAGGCCGGATTGAAATGCGTTTCGGGCAAGCCGGTGGTCAATTCGATCAGCATGAAGGAAGGCGAGGAGGCGTTCCTCGCCCAGGCGCGCAAATGCCGGGCCTATGGCGCCGCCGTCGTCGTCATGGCATTCGACGAAACCGGGCAGGCCGACACGAGCGACCGCAAGGTCGAGATTTGCGAGCGCGCCTACAAGCTGCTTACCGAAAACGGCTTCCCGCCCGAAGACATCATCTTCGATCCCAACATCTTCGCGGTGGCGACGGGGATCGAGGAACATCGCCGCTATGCGCTCGATTTCATCGAGGCGGCCCGCGAAATCCGGGCGCGCTGCCCGGGCGTACACATCTCGGGCGGGCTATCCAATCTCAGCTTCAGCTTTCGTGGCAACGAACCGGTGCGCCGGGCGATGCATTCGGTGTTCCTCTATCACGCGATCCGCGCGGGCATGGACATGGGCATCGTCAATGCCGGCCAGCTCGACGTCTATGACGATATCGACGACGAATTGCGCGAGGCTTGCGAGGATGTGATCCTCGACCGCGAGCCCAAGGCCGGCGGCGATGCGACCGAGCGGCTGATCGAACTCGCCGAAGGTTATCGCGGCAAGAGCGCCAGGGACGAGAAGGAAGCCGAGGAATGGCGCAGCTGGGACGTGAAGAAACGGCTCGAATATGCGCTGGTCAAAGGCATCGACGCGCATGTCGTTGCCGATACCGAGCTCGCCCGGCAGGATGCGGAGCGGCCGATCCATGTGATCGAAGGGCCGCTGATGGACGGCATGAACGTCGTCGGCGATCTCTTCGGTTCGGGCAAGATGTTCCTACCCCAGGTCGTCAAGTCCGCGCGCGTGATGAAGAAGGCGGTGGCCCATCTTCTCCCCTATATCGAGGAGGAAAAGGACGAGAGCGCCCGGGGCAAGGGCACGATCATCATGGCGACGGTGAAGGGCGATGTGCACGATATCGGCAAGAATATCGTCGGTGTCGTGCTGCAATGTAACGGCTTCGAGATCGTCGATCTTGGCGTGATGACCCCGTGGAGCGACATCCTCGATGCGGCGCGCGAGCATGATGCCGACATGATCGGGCTTTCCGGCCTTATCACCCCCTCGCTCGACGAGATGGTGACGGTCGCCGAAGAAATGGAGCGCGCGGACATGACGATGCCGCTGCTGATCGGCGGTGCCACGACGAGCCGGGTGCACACGGCGATCCGCATCGACCCTGCCTATTCCGGGCCGGTCGTCCACTCTCTGGACGCGAGCCGCGCGGTCAGCGTCGCGTCTTCGCTGGTCTCCGACACGCAGCGCGATCCGCTCGTCGAGGAAACCGCGCAATCCTACGAAGACATCCGCATTGCACGCGCGGGCAAGGGCGGCAGCAAGCTCGTTTCGCTCGAAGAGGCGCGCGCCAATGCCTTCGGCACGGATTTCGCGCAAAAGGCGCCCGATCCCGTAAAGCCCGGCCTCCACGTCTATGACGAATGGGACCTGGAGGATCTGCGCGACCATATCGACTGGACGCCCTTCTTCCGCGCCTGGGAGCTGGCCGGCAATTATCCGGCGATCCTCGAGGACGATGTCGTGGGGGAAAGCGCGCGCGATCTTTTCAAGGACGGGCAGGCGATGCTCGACCGCATCATATCCGAGGGCTGGCTGAAGCCGCGCGCCGTGGCGGGCCTGTGGAAATGCCGCCGCGAGGGCGACGATATCGTCGTCGAAACCGAAACGGGCGAAACCCGCCTGCCGATGCTCCGCCAGCAGGTCGCCAAGCGCAGCGGCCGCGCGAACATGTGCCTGGCCGATTTCATCGATCCCGAAGGCGACTGGATTGGCGGCTTCGCGGTCTGTGCCGGCCATGGCATCGACGAACATCTGGCGCGCTTCAAGGCGGACACCGACGATTATTCGGATATCCTGCTCAAAGCGCTGGCCGACCGGCTGGCCGAAGCCTTTGCCGAACGCATGCACAAACATGTCCGCACCGATCTCTGGGGCTATGCGGCGGACGAGGCGCTTTCGAGCGACGACCTGATCCGCGAGAAATATGACGGCATTCGCCCCGCGCCCGGCTATCCGGCCTGTCCGGACCACAGCCTGAAGCCGATGCTGTTCGAGCTGCTCGGCGGCGGATCGGGCCATAACGGCCCGGCCGGGATCGAGCTGACGGAAAGCTTCGCGATGTGGCCAACGGCGGCGGTCTCGGGTTTCTATTTCGCCCATCCGCAATCGGCCTATTTCGGGGTCGCCACCATCGATCAGGACCAGCTGCACGAATATGCCGGGCGCCGGGATGTCGATCTGGAGACGGCGACACGCTGGCTGCGACCCAATCTCGACAGCTAGACGCGGTGAAAAGAGGGTAAACGGCCCGAAAAGCCGGAATTAACCGTAAAATTTGCGATTTTCTTAACCGACCGGGGCGCACGCGGAGGCGATCAACCCGGGAGTTTTCGATGCGCCTGTCCCCGTTCATCCTGCTGATCGCGCTTGCCGTCACCGCGCCGCTTGCCGCGCAGCAGGGCGCCGCGCCCTTCACCATCGAGGAAACCGGCCAGGGCTTTGCGCGGCTCGACCAGGCGGTCGCCGCCATCGGCAATGGCGAGGCGACGATCGTGATCGCGCCAGGCACCTATCGCCAGTGCGCGGTGCAGGAGGCGGGCGTCATCACCTTCCGCGCCGCCGAAGCGGGTACCGCGATCTTCGATGGCGTTGCCTGCGAGCAAAAGGCGGCGCTGGTCCTGCGCGGCCGCGGCGCGCGGATCGACGGACTGGTCTTCCAGAATCTGCGCGTGCCGGACGGCAATGGCGCTGGCATCCGCCTCGAACAATCCGATCTCGAGGTCCATAATTCGATGTTCCGTAATTCGGAGGAAGGCATCCTGACGGCCTCGGATCCTTCGGCTTCGATCCGTATCGACCGGTCGACCTTTTCCGGTCTCGGCCGCTGCGACCGCGATTTGAGCTGCGCGCACAGCATCTATGTTGGCGATTATGGCTCGCTGGAGGTCACCCGCTCCCGGTTCGAGCGCGGGCGGGGCGGCCATTATGTGAAGAGCCGCGCACCGATGGTCAGCGTCACCGATTCCTCCTTCGACGATACGGCCGGCAGCGCGACCAACTATATGATCGATCTTCCGGCAGGTTCGCGCGGTGAGATCGCGCGCAACATCTTCGTGCAGGGCGAGGACAAGGAAAATTGGAGTGCCTTCATCGCCGTCGGCGCGGAAGACATCGCCCATTCCAGCGCCGGGCTGTCGATTGCCGGCAACCAGGCCTCGATCGCGCCCGGCGTCCAGCGCAACACCTGGTTCGTCGCCGACTGGACGGGCCAGCAGCTGCGCATCGGCGAAAACGAACTCGGGCAAGGCATCACCGTTTTCGACCGGCGCTAGCGCGCCTCGTCATTTCGGCCTAGATTTCCCCAAAAAAGGGGAAGCGGGATGCGGAAACCGGCATGGATCGGCCTGGCCCTGGCGCTTGTCGTGGCGCTGCCGGGCCTCGCGAAGGCGCAGGAGCGCGCACGCCCCAATATCGTCCTGATCGTAGCCGACGACGTCGCCTTCACCGATTTCGGTGCCTATGGCAGCGAAATCCGCACGCCCAATATCGATGCGCTGGCGCGGCGCGGCACGCTGTTCACGAATTATCATGCGACGCCGATGTGCGCCCCTTCGCGCGCCATGCTGATGACCGGTATCGACAGCCACCGCGCCGGCATCGGCAACCTGCCGGAAACCACGCCCGAAGAGCATCGCGGGTCGCCCGCCTATCTGGGGCGGCTGCACGGCGACGTGCCGACCATTGCCGAGCGGCTGCGCGCGGCCGGCTATCGCACCTTCATGGCGGGCAAATGGCATCTGGGGCATACGCCCGGAAGCCTGCCCAGCGCGCGCGGCTTCGATCGCACCTTCATTCTGGATGCGACCGGGGCCGACAATTGGGAACACCGGCCTTATCTGCCCTATTATGACCGCGCCGAATGGTTTTCGGACGGCGAGGCGGTGGAAGAGCTGCCTGCGGATTTCTATTCGTCGGAATATCTGGTCGAGCGGATGACGAGCTATATCGACGAGCCAGAAGAGCAAGGAGAGCCCGCGCCCTTTTTCGCCTATCTAGCCTTTCAGGCGATCCATATCCCGGTTCAGGCGCCGCGCGAATATACGATGCGCTATGCCGACCGCTATCATGCTGGCTGGCAGGCGCTGCGCGAGGAGCGGCACCGGGCGGCGGTCGCGCGCGGCATCGTACCCGCCGATGCGCGGCTCGGCCCGATGCATCCGGAAATGCGCGACTGGGGCGATCTCAGCGCCGAGGAACGCGAATGGTATGCCCGGGCAATGGCGGTCAATGCCGGGATGCTGGAGGCGATGGACCATTATCTCGGCCAGTTGATCGCCCATCTGCGCGAGACCGGCGAATATGAGAATACGATCTTCATCGTCACCTCGGACAATGGCCCTGAGGGCGCACTGCCAACGGCATCGGGCGCGATGCGGATGTGGATGTGGTTGGTCGGCTATTCGCGCGACATCGAGACATTGGGCGAGCGCGGCAGCTTCGCCTTTATCGGCCCCGAATGGGCGAGCGCCTCGGCTTCTCCGCATCATCTGTTCAAATTCTACGCAGGCGAGGGCGGTACGCGGGTGCCGCTGATTGTTGCCGGGCCGGGCGTGGAGAGCGGGCGCATGGCCCGGCAACTAGCACTGATCAGCGATATCCCCGCGACTATCGCCGCCTTGGCCGGCGCGGACGGTGACGGGATGACGGGCCGTAATCTGATGCCGGTGCTCGAAGGGAGCGGGGACGCCGTCTATGGCCCCGACGAAGGCTTTGGCGTCGAAACGGCGGGACGCATGGCCTATTTTCAGGGCCGCTGGAAAATCCTGCGCAACGGCCCGCCGCTCGGCGACAATCGCTGGCGGCTCTACGATCTGGAAGCCGATCCCGGGGAAACGACCGACCAGTCGGCGGCCGAGCCTGAGCGCTTCACCGCAATGCAGGCCGCCTATCGCCATTGGGCGGACGCGAACGGCGTGCTCGACATGCCCCAAGGCTATGATCCGATCGTTACCCTGCTGGAGCACAGCCAGGCGAAGATGCGCCGGCGTTACTGGTGGGCTTATTTGCTGGCGGGGCTGCTCGTCATCGGCGTGATCGCCGCGCCTGTCTGGTTGATCGTTCGAAGGCGGCGGAGGCGGCGCACGGCCAAGGTTTCCCCGTCATGCTGAATCCAGTTCAGGGTGACGAAGGCGCGGGAACCGCCGGGCAATTCGTCTCCGCGCCGGGCATCAGATCCAGGCAATGGCCGTCGATCGATGCTTGCGAAACATCGAGGTCGATCAGCGAAGCGAGGGTCGGCATGATATCCACGGTCATCACGCCCAGCGGCTGTTCGAAATGCGCGGCGCCCGGCCACCAGAAAAGGATCGGTACGCGCCGGTCATAATCCCATACGCTGCCATGGGTCGCGACATAGCGGCCGGGCAGCGCGACGGGGGAGGGTGTCACACGCGGATTGAGCACGACGAGGAAGTCGCCCGATCGTTCCGGGTTGAAGCTGGCGCGCAGCCGATCGAGCGTCGACCAGCTTTCGGGCGGGCCGGACGGCATCGGCTGGGCTGCGATCTCTTCGCGCGCGAAGACGCGGTGGACCTGGGGATGGGCGGAAATCATCGCGATGGCCCGGTCGCGGACTTCCGCGCGGCGTTCCTCCGGCACCGACCGATCGACGTAGAAGTCGCCGAACGGTCCGCTGAATCGAAGCAGCGGCGCCTCGAGGCCGGTCTCGGCGGCCAGCCGCTCGTTCAGGGTCTCGAAGCCGGGCAGCAGCCGCGTCGCATCGGGCGCGCCCTGAATCTGCTGGCGTTCGGGAAGGTCGAGTCCACCATGATCGGCAGTCAGCACCGCGACATAGTCGATCCCGCGTGCGTCCAGCCGGGCGAAGAAATCGCCGAGCATCGCGTCGAGCGCCATCAGCTGGACGCACATTTCCGCGCCTTCGGTGCCGTAGGCATGGCCGATATAGTCTGTCGAGGCGAGGCTGATCGCAAGCAGATCGGTAGCCTCGCCCTGGCCGAGTTCCATTTCGGAGACGAGATCGGCGGCAAGGTTCAGGGTCAGCACATCGCCTTCCGGCGTCGTCAGGATCGCGCGGCCGCCGCCCGGCCCGCGCGCAAAGAGGTGCGTGCCGACGCTCTGATTGTCGCCTGCGGGGATCGCCCGGTAATAGGCGGTGCAGGCCTCGGGCATCGGCAACGGCTGGCGGTCGGACGTCGCGGCGGTCGCAACCATCGCGTTGATTTCGGCAAGCGAAGCCGGGGCCTCGCGGTCTGCAAAGGTGGTGAAGCCGGACTCGCCCGGCCAGAACATCTGGTCGGCGTCATGGCCGCCCATCATTACCGCCGAACGGTCCTTCCCGGCCACCGCGACGACGCGGCTGGCCGGATTCGCCGCCTTCATGAGGTCGCCCAGGGTCGGCACCAGCAAGGTGCGGGGCGACACAGTATATTCTTCCGCCGTCGAACCCGGCACGCTGGTATCTTCCGCGCAGTACATGCTGGGTTCGTCGCGTTCGAGGTTCATGTCGAACCAGTGGTTGGCGATGATACCGGTATGCGCCGGGTGATTGCCCGTGAGGATGGTCGAATGGCCGGGGCAGGTCTCGGTCGCGGCGTGCGCCTGATAACCGGACGGGAAGACCACGCCGCTTAGCAGCCGGGCGAAGCCTCCGGTGAAATCCTGCCGATGCTGCGCGAAGATGTCGGCGCTCAGCTGATCCACGGAAATCGCGACGACCAGCCGGGGCGGGGCCGTGTCTGCGCCGGCTTCGGCGGCGGTCTGTTCCTGGCCCATGGCCGGCGAAAGGGCGGCCGCGGCGGTAACCAGGGCGGCGATGGCGGCGAATTTCATGGGCGATCCTCTTGGTGGTGCGCGGCGCGAATGGCGATGCTATAGCGCGCCGCGCGAAGGAGCAAATAGGTGCGGGTGAAGAATTTCGGGTCCCTTATAGCGCTGTTTGTTGCGGCTTTGTGGCTTTTCCCGGCCTCCGCACAGATACGCGACCAAAATGCGATCGCGGCGACGCTGATCGCGGAAACGCAAACGCCCGCGCCCGGCGCCAGTTTCACCATCGCGATCCGTATGCGCCCCGATCCGGGTTGGCATGGCTATTGGCGCAATCCGGGCGATGCCGGGCTGCCCGGTCGCTTCGCATGGACCTTGCCCGAAGGCGTGACGATCGGAGAATTGCGCTATCCGGTACCCGAGCGGCTGACGATCAGCGGCATCATGAATTACGTCTATGAGGGTGAATATGCGCTGCTTGCCGAGGTAATGCTCGACGAAGATATTGCGCCGGGAACGGAGATACCCTTGCGGGCCGAGGGCGACTGGCTCGCCTGCACCGACGAGATTTGCGTGCCGGAGCGCGGAACATTGTCGCTCGATCTTGTGGCCGGATCGGGCGAGGCGACGGACACGGCGGATTTCGATCGGTTCCGCGCACGGCTGCCGCGCCCCCTAGACAGCGAGGGGCGGTTCGCGCTGGCCGGAGAGACGCTCCGGCTCGCCATTCCCTTTCCCGAGACCGCCGCGATTGCCGACCCCTATTTTTTTCCCGCAACCGAACGGGCGCTCGACTATGGCGCGCTGCAGGGCATTTCGCGCGACGGTGACTGGCTGATCGTCGAGGTGGCGGCGGGCGCTGGCGCGGCCGGCATCGAGCGGATCGAGGGCGTTCTGAAGATCGGCGCGCATGACGGGCTGATGGTGGCGCTCGTGCCCGGCGATGTGCCTGCGGCCGGGGTGCCGATTGCCGGCGAGCCGATGAATTCCTCGGTCATACGGGCCGATGCCGAAACCGTGCTACTGGCTCTGGCCGGAGCGATTCTGGGCGGGCTGCTGCTCAACATCATGCCCTGCGTGTTCCCGATCCTCAGCCTCAAGGCGCTCAGCCTCGCCCGGGCGGGCGGCGAGGAACGCGCCGCGCGGCGCGATGCGCTGGCCTATGCGGTGGGCGTCGTGCTGACGTGCGTGGCGCTGGGCGCGGCGCTGCTCATCCTGCGTGCGGGCGGCGCGCAATTGGGCTGGGCCTTCCAGCTGCAAGACCCGCGGATGATCCTCGCGCTGTTGCTGCTGGTAAGCGCGATCACCCTCAATTTGGTGGGCCTGTTCGAACTGCCGGGGCTGACGGCGGGCGGAAACCTTGCCGGAAAGGAAGGCGCTGCGGGATCCTTCTTCACCGGCGCGCTCGCCGCGTTCGTGGCGACGCCGTGCACCGGTCCATTCATGGCAGGTGCGCTCGGCGCGGCGCTGGTGCTGCCCTCGGTGGTGGCGCTGGCGATCTTTGCGGGGCTGGGCCTCGGTCTCGCGCTCCCCTTCCTCGCGCTCGCCTATATCCCGGCGCTCCGGAACCGACTGCCCAGGCCCGGGCCATGGCTCGTGCGGTTCCGGCATATCATGGCGATTCCGATGGGACTGACTGCGCTGGCGCTCGGTTGGGTGTTGTGGCGGCAGACCGGGGCATCCGGCCTGTTTCTCGGCCTTGCCGTCGCGCTGATCCTTGCCGTCCTGCTCTGGTGGGCCGGGCGGCAGCAGCGAGCGGGGCGCAACGCCTGGCTGCCCATCCTGCCCGTAGCCGCGCTGACGGTCGGCGCGATCGCGGTGCTGCCTGTCCCCGTCGCGACGGCGAACGCCGAGAGCGGCGTACTGGGAGCCGAACCGTTCAGCGAAACGCGGCTTGCCGAATTGCGCGGCGAGGGCCGCCCGGTCTTCGTCTATTTCACCGCCGACTGGTGCATCACCTGCAAGGCGAACGAGGCCGGGGCGCTGGCCCGTACCGCGGTGGCCGAGCATTTCGAAGCCAACGACATTGCGGTGCTGGTTGGCGACTGGACGACCGGCGATGCCGGCATTGGCCGCTTTCTGGAAGAGCAGGGCCGTTCCGGCGTGCCGCTCTATCTCTATTATGCGCCCGGCGAAGAGGCGCAGATCCTGCCCCAGATATTGACGGTCGGCGAGCTCACAGCGCTCTGACGTCGCTATCGCCCCTCGGGCATGTCTTCCGGCGCGATCATCGGCCCGACCGGCGCGTCCATCGGCGGCGCATTGGACGCCGCGCGGTTCTGCGCCCCGCGCACCCAGGTCCGTTCGCCCCCGATCCAGGTTTCCATCACCTGCGCCTGCCGGATTTCGTCGGGCGTGGCGTCGAAAATGTCGCGGTCGATAATCAGGAAATCGGCGTAGAGCCCGTCACCAAGCCGTCCGATCCGGTCCTCGGCAAACCCCGCATAAGCGGCGCCCGTCGTATAGGCGGCGAAAGCCTGAAGCAGCGAGATCCGTTCCTGCCCCTGCCATCCTCCGGGCGGCTGGCCGCTCGCATTCTGCCGGCTGACCGCGACGGCAAGGCCGGCAAAAGGGTTGGGGCTTTCGACCGGGAAATCCGTGCCGAAGGCGAGATGCGATCCCGCGCGCAGCATCGCATTCCAGGCATAGGCGCCCTGTAGCCGGCCCGGCCCCAGCCGCGCCTCGGCCATGAACATGTCGGACGTCTGATGGACGGGCTGCATCGAGGCGATGATGCCGTGCTGGCCGAAGCGCGCGATATCGGCGGGATCGACGATCTGGGCGTGTTCGATTCGCCAGCGCCGGTCGTCACTATAGCGATAGGCGACCTCGTCGATGGCGTTCAGCACTTCGCGGTTCGCGCCGTCGCCAATCGCGTGGATCGCCGCCTGGAACCGGTCGAGCGAAAGGCGGCTGAGCCGGTTGCGAATGAGGGTGCCGTCGGAAAGGGTAAGGCCCATCTCGCCCGGCGCATCGGCATAGGGCTGAAGCAGCAATGCCCCGCGCGATCCCAAAGCGCCGTCGGCGTAAAGCTTCAGCCCCACCATCCGCAGATGCCCTTCATAGAGCCAGGGCGTCATCGCATCGCCGGCAGTATCGAGCAGCGTATCGAGCGCATCGGCATAGGAGATCACGCGGACGCGCAGTTGTGCCCGGTCGCCGGCGCGGCGGATGACGGCCCAGTCGCTGGCGCTCGTTCCCATATCATGCACGGTGGTAACGCCGTAGCTCAGCAGGATATCCTGCGCCTCGCGCAGCGCGATGTCGCGCAGCGGCGGCTGGAGCTCGGGAATGGCGTTGGCGACCAGATCCATTGCCGTATCGACGAACACGCCATTGGGGCGGTTGCCGTCGCGTTCGACGCGCCCGCCGGCGGGCGATTGGCTGGCATTGGTGATGCCCGCGGCCTCCATCGCCTGGCTGTTGGCGACGCCGGCATGGCCGTCGACCCGCACTAGCCAGACCGGGCGATCCGACACCGCTGCGTCGATATCGGCGGCGGTCGGGAAGCGGCCGAGGCCCCAGCTCTCCTGGTTCCAGCCGCTGCCGACGATCCAGCGCAAAGTGGGATTCTCCGCCGAATATTGCGCGATCCGTGCCTGCGCCTCGGCGAGGCTTGCGGTGTCGGACAGATCGAGCTGGATCGCGTTGTAGCCGAGTCCCATCAGATGGCCGTGCGCATCGATCAGCCCGGGAATCACGGTGCGGCCCTGCGCATCGTGCCGGAAATCGACTTCGCGCGGCCGATCGTCGCGGCGGGCGAGCAGCCGGGTGACGCGGCCGGTCTCGACATCGAACAATAGCCCCGTGAACCGGACGAGATTGCCCTCGCCATCGAGCGTATAGCCATTGGCGTTGTCGATCAGCGCATCGGCGTACGCGGGAGCGGGGAGAAGGACGGCAGCGAGCGCCAGGCCCAGCCCGAGCGAGATTTTTCTGATCACTCTTCCAGTCTCCTCACCAGCGAACTCGTATCCTGTCGCGAACCGCCCATGGCCTGCACCTCGGCATAATAGCCATCGACCAGCTTCGCGAGATCGACCTTCGCGCCGTTCGCCTCGGCTTCCTCAATGGCGAGGCCCAGATCCTTGCGCATCCAGTCCACGGCGAAACCGAAATCGAATTCGCCCGCCGCCATCGTCTTCCAGCGATTGTCCATCTGCCAGCTTTGGGCCGCGCCGCCGGAAATCGCCTCGAACACCTTGTCGAGATCGAGGCCCGAGGCCCGGGCAAAATGCAGCGCTTCGGACAGCCCCTGCAGCACCCCGGCAATGGCCAACTGGTTCGCCATCTTGGTCTGCTGCCCCGCGCCCGGCCCGCCGCAATGGACGATTCGCGCCGCATAGGCCTGCATGATCGGCTCGGCGAGGGTCATCGCGCGCTTCGAACCGCCGCACATGATCGATAGCTTGCCATTCTCCGCGCCGGCCTGTCCGCCCGAAACCGGCGCATCGACGCAGTGAATGCCCTTGGCCTCGCCTTCTTCGGCCAGCCGCCGGGCGATCTTGGCGGAAACCGTAGTGTGATCGACGAACAGCGCGCCTTCATGCATCGCGGCGAAGGCGCCGCCGGGCCCCAGCGTAACCTCTTCAAGGTCCGCATCCGCGCCGACACAGGCGAGCACCGCGTCGGCCTCTTTCGCGGCCTCGGCCGGTGTGGCCGCCGCTGCGCCGCCAAGATCGGCGACCCAGCTATCGGCCTTTTCGGCGGTGCGGTTATACACGGCGATGTCGTGCCCGGCCTTGGCCAGATGCCCGGCCATGGGCCCACCCATCACGCCGAGCCCGAGAAATGCGATCTTTGCCATGGCCGCGTCCATAGGGCGTGTTTGCGCAAGAGGCCAGATAGGCTAGGGCGGGCCCCATCATGGCCGATGCACCCAGTTCCGCCAGCGATTCGTCGCTTTCGCTCGAAACGATCCGGGCGGCAAAGGCGCGTATCGGCGATGCGATCGTTCGCACCCCGACCCTGAAAAGCATCACGCTTTCCCAGCTGACCGGTGCGAATATCTGGCTGAAATTCGAAAATCTCCAGTTCACCGCCGCCTATAAGGAGCGCGGCGCCTTGAACGCGCTGCTGCTGCTCGATCCGGAACGGCGCGCGCGCGGTGTGATCGCGGCTTCGGCGGGCAACCATGCGCAGGGCCTCAGCTATCATGGTACGCGCCTTGGCGTGCCCGTCACCATCGTGATGCCGAAGCCGACGCCGACGGTGAAGATCATGCAGACCGAGGCGGTCGGCGGAAAAGTCGTGCTGCACGGCGAAACCTTCGACGATGCCTATAAACATGCGCGCCAGCTCGAACAGGAAATGGGGCTGACCTTCGTGCACCCGTTCGACCATCCCGATATCGTTGCGGGGCAGGGGACGATCGCGCTCGAAATGTTCGAGGACGCGCCGGATCTCGATATGCTGGTCGTGCCGATCGGCGGCGGTGGGCTGATGTCCGGCGTCGGCACGGCGGCGCGCGCGCTGAAACCCGATATCGGATTGATCGGCGTGCAGGCGGAACTCTATCCGTCGATGTATGCGAAGATCAACGGCAAGCAGATGCCGTGCGAGGGCGATACCCTGGCCGAGGGCATTGCCGTGAAGGTTCCCGGCGAATTCACCTCGAAAATCATCGAGGGGCTGGTCGACGAGATCCTGCTGGTCGGCGAATCCGAAATGGAAACGGCGGTCAGCCTGCTGCTCCAGATCGAAAAGACGGTGGTCGAAGGCGCGGGCGCCGCCGGCCTCGCCGCGGTCATGGCCAACAAGGAAAAGTTCGCAGGCAAGAATGTCGGCCTGATCCTGTGCGGCGGCAATATCGACACGCGGCTCCTGGCCAATGTGCTGCTGCGCGATCTGGTGCGCTCGGGCCGTCTCGCCCGTCTGCGCATTCGGCTCAAGGATCGGCCCGGCGCGCTCTATCATGTCGCGCGGGTTTTCGACCAGGAACAGGTCAACATCATCGAAATCTATCATCAGCGGGTCTTCACCTCGCTGCCAGCCAAGGGCCTGATCACCGATATCGAATGCGAAACGCGGGACCGCGCGCATCTCGAACGGCTGATCGGCGCGCTCGAAAAAGACGGCTATGAAGTCGCGCCGGTGGAACTGGCCTAGGGTTCGTCAGACCTTCGCGAGGCTCAGGCGCCGCACCGGCCCTCTTCCGCGAAGAAAATGCTGACAAGCCACATCACCTTATATCCGGATACCAGCGCTCGAGCCCGTATTTCCGGCCGAACGCCCAGTTCATCCCGCATTTCATGTAGATCCAGTTCGCCTTGATCGGCCCCCATTCGGCGATGCGGCGGTCGGACGTGCGCACGATGCGGGGCACCAGTTTCACCCGGCCGATGCGGCAGAGCTTCAGGCACAGATCGACATCCTCCATGATGTGCATGTCAGGATCGCAGCCGCCGATGGCGCGGAAATCCTCCCGGCGGAAGAACATCGCATGATCGCCGAACAGCAGCCGCAGGCCGCGTAGGAACAGATGCGGGCGGAGCAGGATCGGGCCGTAATAGGTCTTCGCCCAATTGTGGAAGCTCGTGCCCCAGCGGGTTTTGGCGCCGGTCAGCAGCGCCGTGAAGCCGCCGAGCGCGTATCGGGGATCAGCCAGCGTGCGTTCGGCATGGGCGAGGGCGTCCGCCGGGAGGGCGGTGTCGGCATGGAGGACGAGGACCAGCGGCGCGCGGGCTTCCTCGACGCCCCGGTTGATCTGTAGCGCGCGGCCCCTGGCGCTTCCGACGACGCGGAAGCCGGCCTCTCGGGCGAGCGCGACCGAGCCGTCGGCGCTTCCGCCGTCGATCGCGATCACTTCGGCCGGGGCGGGATAGAGCGCGGCGATATTGGCGATGGTGGCCGGCAGTGCCTTTTCCTCGTCGAGCATCGGGATGACGATCGCGACCTCGCTGGTCGTGCGGGGGCCGATAGCAGGCGCCGTCATGACGCCAGTTCGGGCCAGCGGGCGAGGTCTTCGGGCCGGTCGCAATCGGCGAGCGTCTCGAGCAGCACGGGTTCGATACCGCGAGCCGCGAGCCGTTCCCTCGTGACAGCGAAAACCCGCGCGCCGCCCCATTCCATATCCGCGAACAGGAAATCCATCGGCCGCGCGAGCGCGATCAGCCAATAGCCGCCATCCTCGGCCGGGCCGATCACGATTTCGGCGGTTTCCAGCGCCTTGGCCGCCTGTTGGAGATGGCAGGCGCCCAGCCCCGGACAATCCGATCCGACAAGGATCACCGGCGCGTCCTGCGCGGCCCGCGCCATCCGCGCGCCGAGATCGCCTTCGCCCTGATCGCAGTAGCCGAAGCCATCGCCGAGCCAGTTCTCGAATCGCTCCTGCTCGGCCCCGGTGAAGCGGATTTCCGCTCGCAGCCCGCTCTTGCACAGCGTTGCGGCGGTTCGGTCGGTCAGCTGCCTGTGGAGCGCCGCCGCGCCCTCCGCGCCAAGCGCCGGGATCATCCGGGTCTTCGCTTTCCCGGCTTCAGGCCAGCGGGTGAAAAGAACGATATGCGGCACCTTCATCGGAACTCTCTAGCCGGGCGCTGCGTCTCTTGTCAGTATGGCTTCACCGATGGAACACCGATGCTGAAACTGGCGAGCTACAACATCCACAAGGGCATCGGGCTCGATCGGCGGCGCAATCCCGACCGGATTGTTTCGGTGCTCAACGAGATCGACGCGGATATAGTCGCGCTACAGGAGGCGGACCGGCGCTTCGGCAGCCGCAAATCCGCGATCCCGCCGCTGCTGCTGGAGGATCATAGCGACTATCGCGCGGTGCCGCTCGACGTGCAGGTCGATTCGATGGGCTGGCACGGCAATGCGATCCTCGTGCGCAAGTCCGCCCAGCTTCTCGTCCATGACATCCTCCACATTCCGAGCCTCGAGCCGCGCGGCGCGGTGATGGCGCAGGTGGAGACCGGCGGCTTGCGCCTGTGCGTCTTCGGCATGCATCTTGATCTGTCGGGCCTGTGGCGCCGGCGCCAGGCGGTCGCGATGCTGCGCCATGCCGATCACCACGATGGCGGGTTGCCGCTGGTGATGATGGGGGACCTCAACGAATGGGCGGCTTCGGGCGGTTGCCTGCGCGATTTCGGACGGCGGTTGAGCTTCGCCGAATGCGGCCGCAGCTTCCACGCCCGCCGGCCGGTCGGCAAGCTCGACCGGATCATGCATTGCGACCGGCTGCGCGTGATCGATAGCGGGGTCCACGATACCACAATCTCGCGCCGGGCCTCCGATCATCTGCCCGTATGGGCGACCGTCGAACTCTCCTGACCGCTCACGGAAAATGACCGGCCGGACACATGTCCCGGCCGGCCAGCTTCGGTCTTGCCCCGAAACGCTGTTATAGCGTGGGGGTAAGGGAGGCGGTTTCGGCGATCAGCGTCGCACTGAAACTCGTGGCGCACAAGAAAACCATGAAACGCAGTGTGTATTGCCGGCCATAATCATCCTTGATGCGGATCGCTTCGCGCGCCTTGCGGGCAAGAGCGCGAAACGGTGAGGTATCATTCTGGGTCATGAGGCGTCCTTCGGATCGATATTCTGGTTTACGCGGAACAGGTTTTCGGGGTCGTAGCGGCGCTTGACCGTCGCGAGCCGGGCGTAATTGTCGCCATAGGAGGCTTTCACCCGGGCGGTATCTTCGTCTTCGGAGAAGAAGTTCACATAGGCGCCGCCATGGCGGTTATGCGCGTGGATCGCCTCCCAATAGCCTTTCGCCCAGTCGCGCAGCGCGCCGGCCTTGGCGGGATCGGGATCAATCCCGGCGATCACCATCGACCAGGTCGCGGTGCGGCCGCCCCAGGCGGTTTCGCCGGCATCGACATCGTGGACCGCGCCATCGACCGGATAGAGATGCATCAGCGAAAGTTCGCTCGGGCTTTTCGATCCGTGCGCGATATGATCGGCGATCGCGGCGTCGCTGATCTCCTCGACGAAATCGCCCTTCCAATACCATTGCAGGCCCTTGGGGAGCAGCCCGTCGAACAGGCCCTGCATGGCGACGAAGGGCATTTGCATCATGCCGTCCATCAGCGGTTCGGGCGTTGCTTCGCGCACCGCCGCCATCGCTGCCATGCCGTCTTCCTCGCTGCCATTGTAGCAGACGATCAGCGCGCAGATCCGCCGGCCCCAGATTTCTTCGGGGAAGGGTGCGGTCGACGGCACGGTCTTGATGCCGAGGGTGATGCTGAGCTTGCGGGGTGCCGTCGGCAGGAAATCGCGATACCAGCGCAGAATCTCCCCGGCATGGGCGATGTCGTAGAAGATCGGCCCGGCATAGACCTCGGCCACCGGATGGGCGCGAAAGGTAAAGCGGGTGACGACACCGAAATTGCCGCCGCCGCCGCGCAGCGCCCAGAACAGGTCGGCATGCTCGTTTTCGTTGGCCATAACGATGCTCCCGTTGGCGAGCACCACCTCTGCCTCGATCAGATTGTCGATGGTCAGCCCATATTGGCGGGAAAGATAGCCATGGCCGCCGCCCAGGGTCAGCCCGGCAATGCCGGTCGTCGACACGATGCCGGCGGGAACCGCAAGGCCGTAGCGGCTGGCTTCGGTATCCACTTCCCCCTGGGTGCAGCCGGGCTCGACGCTCACGGTGCGCGCTTCGGCATCGACGGTGATCGTCTTCATCGCGCCGGTATCGAGGACGAGACCCCCATCGCAGCTGCCGAGCCCGGCGCCATTATGGCCGCCGCCGCGGATCGCGAGCAGCAGATCCTTGTCGCGGGCATAATTGATCGTCGCCACGACCTCGTCGACATTGGTGCAGCGGACGATACAGCCGGGACGCTTGTCGAGCATCGCATTGTAAAGCGCCCGTGCTGCTTCATATTCGTTTGAGCCCGGCATGATGATTTCTTCGGACATCTGAAGATGTTCGCTGATATTTGCAGGAATGGAATTCATGATTGTATCTCTCTTGGGATAGGTTGAACTGTGCATTTCAAACTAGAGCCCCAGTGATTTCTTCCCATGCTTGCGAGTATTGGGTTTTTTGCAGATCGTCTGGAAATGGAACGCGGTTTACCCGATCGTCCGGCTGACTTTGCAGCTAGGCCTGAACGCCGCCCGGCGCCGCGCGCTGGCCACGCCGCCAGGCGCCCGGAGGCAGACCGACGATATTCTTGAAGGCCCGGTTGAACGCGGCCTCGGATTTGTAGCCGACCTTCTCGGCGATCGCCTCGATCGGCACGCCGGGCTGCTCGAGGAGACCGGCCGCGACCTGCATCCGCCATTTGGCTAGGTAGCGCATCGGCGTTTCCCCGACCTGGTCGGCAAAGCGTTCGGCGAAGACGGCGCGGGAAAGGCCGCTTCTCCGCGCCAATTCTTCCAGCGTCCATTCGCAGCACGGATCGGCATGGACCAGTTCGAGCGCCTTGCCGATATTGGGATCGCGCAGTCCGGCCAGCCAGCCGCGCGAATGATCCGGCAGCTGCTCGATATAGCGGCGGATCACCCGGACGAAGAGTAGTTCGCTGAGGCGCGACAGGATGGTCGTGCCGCCGGCGCGCGGGCTTCCGGCTTCTTCCACGGCGGCCTGAATAAGGTCGACCTCCATATGGTTGCCGGTCTCCGGCCGCTTGGCGAGGACCTGGGCAGGCAGCGCCTGGAGAAGCGGATTATAGGGCGTGGCGCAGCAACCAAAATAGCCGCACACGAAACGCATCGGTTTCGGCCCCCCTTCCTCGAGCTCGATCATCAAAGGCAGCGAGCTGCCACGCGCTGTCGCATAAAATTGGAGATCGGGCGGATTGCGCTCTCCCAAATGGGTGACGAAGGCATGCGGGTGGCCGTGCGGGAAAACGATGATATCTCCCTCTTCAAGGCGAACCGGCGGATTGCCGGATCCGATCGTCTCGGCCCAGCATTCGCCGGACAGCATGATGTGGAACGAGATCACATGTTCCGCGCCCGGCATCACCATCGCGCCGACATCGGCCATCGCCGGGGTCTCGGCGACCACGGGTTCACAGGTGCGCACGTCGAAATACAGCGCGCCTTTCAGGCGTACGGCTTGCAAAACGTCTGACAACACGTCCATCGGAGCCCCCCTTCGCATCCGCGTGTCCGGTAATGCCCGGCCCGGCTCGATGCTCTGGCTTGTGGATTAACTCGGCATCCTAGTGGCAACGGGCAGTTTGAACCAGCGTTTGAAGAAACGTGGAAATGGATGCGTCAAACGTGGAAATTGCGGCCGCGCTCCGAGCTGAAACCCGCTGCGCAGCGCCGAGCAGAGCAGTGTGTCGGGTATCACGTGCGTAAAAGTTTGTAGCGCCATCTCATGTCAAAGCCGGGCGCGCTGCTAGCGGCTTCGGCTCGCGACTCGCGGAACGGGCTGCTTTGCGCGGTTTTCCGCGATGGACGCCTGCGAGTCGCAATAATCGGTCTTCCTCCGGAATGAAGCGCTTCGGCAAAAACCAATTGGAAAGGTTCGTCTGGTAAATGCGCCATGAACTGGGAGATAGTGAGATGAAGACGATCAAACTCGTTGCTGTCGCGGCGTTCTCGGCTTTGCTGCCGACAGGCGCCGCTATGGCCTCGCCCGAAGCTTCGGGCGGCTTTGGCGTTTCGGTGACGATTCCGGTCGTCTGCGATCTCGACGCTTCGGCCTTTGTGCTGGATGAGACGCAGAATCTGATCAGCGGCTATGTGCAGGAATATTGCAACAGCTCGCGCGGTTTCCAGGTGATGGCCAGCCATCGGCCGCTGGAAGCGGGCGAGGCCGTCGAGGTCAGCTATGGCGGCGATGTCTCGCTGTTGGATCCGGCCGGCATTTCGGCGGTCGCTTTCCGCGCCGGGCCGCGCTTGAAGGCAGTGCCTGTTTCGATTCAGGCAAACGGCCTCGAGCAGCAGATTGCCGTCAGCTTTGCCGTCACCGCTATCTAGCTAAACCGCCGTTACCGTTATCGTGACCCGGTCCTCATAGTGGCCGGCCCGTGCCGTTACCGGCCCGACGCGCGCGCGCAACGGGTGGACGCGGCCCAGTGAGGGCGTGAAATCGGCGAACAGGAAGCTGTCGCCGCCAGCCAGATTCACATTCTGCCCATCGAAATACAGCTCATAGTCGATCTGGTCCAGATTGCCCTCATGGGCGAGCTGGCCGTTATTTTCCGAGGCAAAGCTCACCAGATAGCCCGAGGTGCTCCAGACCCTGACGCCGAACGGATCGGATCGGGTGGCGGCGGTCGAGGAAAGATTGCCGAGATTGATGCGGGTCAGGTCGTTGGTCCCGGTGGCGCCGACGACCCGAATGGCCACGGCCTGCGGGATCCGGACATTGATCGTCAGCAGCATCGTATCGACTTCGGTGCCCGACGGATCGAGCAGCGCCAGTTCGATCTGCTCGCTATAGAGGCCCGAGCGCATTCCCCATTCGCTGGGCAGGGTCAGCTGGAAGGGCACGGCGCGGCCCTGGGTTCCCCCCGGCGCGTTGGGGATCAGCAGGTCGCTGTCGATGGTCGGCGTGGATCCTTCCCCCAGAATTTCGAGCGTCGTCGGGCCCGAGCGCAGCGTATAGGACGGCGATCCCGGTGCTGCGCTGCCGCCGAGCCGTGTGAACCGGATCGTCGCGCTGCACTGGCCGTTACCGTCGTTACGCACGCGAATGTTGAAATTCTCGCGGGCGAAAGAGCCGACGCCGATTTCGATACTGGCGACGTTGACCGTTTCCGTGCTGTTGACGAACTCGGGGCTACAATCGTTGGCCAAGGCTGGCGTCGACGCGAGCAAGGCTCCGGCGGCCAGGAGGGTGAAAGGGCGCATGGCTGTTCTCCTATTCGCTTTCCGTTACCAGTTCCACCGTTCCCATCCGGTAAAGGCCTTCATTTTCTTCCGGAACTTCGATGCTGAGTACCCTGCCGGTGCCGGCTATCGTCACGAGATAGGTTTTGCCGGGTGCCAGGCCGATGATTCCGAACCGCCCGACCGAGTTGGTGAAGAAGGGCTGGGTTTCGAAGCCTTCGTCATCGGTCGAGGTTACGCGGCCGGTGGCCAGCGCAACGGGTTCGCCATCGATCAGAAGATTGCCGATCGCGCTGACGAAACGATCGTTGCCGACGACGATCTTGTAGCCGCTATGGAAGGGCGGATCGACGCGGACGAGGCCGTCGCCGATATCGTAGGCCGTGGCGAGCCCGGCGACATCATATTGGATATTCTGCTCCGAATAGGAGGAGATGTCCGACTGAACGGCCGCGCCGAGAATTCCGCTACGGGCATAATATTGATCGTTTCGCAGCGTGCGCCCGGTGATGACCTCCCGATCATCGAGCGAGGGATGCGCCTGGGCGACGGCGAAGGAATCGTTGATCGGCCGGCCGATGCCGAACGTCCCGTCGGCAAAGGCGATGGAGGTACCGAGTTGGAGGCGCGCGCGCGTCTGGTTCGTGATGCCGCCGATATCCGGGCCGTTGGTGAAAACGGAGCCGCGCGCCTCGAACCGGTTGCCGATATAATCGACACTGGCATCGGCGCTCGTGTCGCCGCGGGTATCGGTGAAGCCGACATCATAGCCCCAGGATCCGACATGATCGTCGGCGCCCCTGGCCACCGTGGCCCGGAAGGTTTCGGTGCGGCTGCGATAATCGGCATTGGCGCGATGGCGGCCGCCGAACAGAACCGAAACGCCGAGCCGGACGCCGAAATTGCGCGAATAGAATTCGTCGTCGCCATATTCGACGCCGCCGGTCAGCCGGAAGCGGTCGTTGAGCCGGTGCACGACTTCGGCATAGGCCACCGTCCTGTCGGGTCGTCCACCGCCCTGGCGCGTATAGTTGAGCCCTGCCGAGCCATAGGTGTTCAGCGAGAATGACTGGGTGTAGCTCGCGCTGAGGTTGAGCGTGCTGTTCGTCCGCGGGATCAGTTCGCCCAGGGTCTGATAGTTCGCGCTTTCATAGTCGACGGTCAGGCTCAATTGGCGGCGATTCTCGTAGCCGCCGCTGCTGCGCCAGCGATAGCTGCCGCGGAACGCATAGCCGGTTCCGTTGCCGGTACTCGCGCCCGCCTGCAGGTCGAACACGCCCGGGATCACCTGGGGAACGACCGTCAATTCGGCAGCGGCAATCTGGATATCCTCGGTCAACTGGACGCCGCCGCCCAGGATGAAAGCGTCGCTGAACGCCTTGCGGTAATAGCCGACGACCGCGATATCGTCCGAATAGTCGGGCTCGAAGGACAATTCGTTGGCGACCGCGCCGACGCTGAAAACATATTCATAGTCGCCGGCATCGAGATCCAGCGGCTCGAAAAAATAGTCGTAATTGATGGTCTGCCGGCGACCCGCGGAATCGCGAACGACGAGCTGCACGTCGTTGGAGCCAAATTGTAGCGGCAGATTGGCGAGGTCGTAACGGCCCGCTTCCAGCTGGAAGGTCTGATACTCGACGCCGTTGATCAGTACGTCCACTTCCGACCGCGAATCGAGATAGACTTCCTGGCCGCCCAAGCGGGAAATGGGAAGGAAGGGCTCGAACGTCTGCCGCCGGCGCTCAATCGCCGCGCCGCCGATATAGGGCGTGCGCAACAGGGGTATGGTATCGGGTCTCAGGTCGCCGGCGCTGATCCGCTGATACTGATCGGGCCGGTCGTAAATCGCGCGGACGCTGCGCCGATAGAAGCGATAATCGCCGTCGAACTGGTCGGTAAAGGCGCCGTCAAGCTCGACCACGACATTCTGGAACCGGGTGGCGCCGAACACATAGATTTCGGGATTCCGCATTCCCTCCGTCTCGTCATAGTCGAAATTGCCGTTGATGTTCAGAAAGGCGCTGAAATCCGCGGGCTCTATCGTGGGCAGCGGCGATACGGTCTGCTGGCGCGAAGGCGTTCCCAGGGTGCCGACCGGGCGAAAATCGCCATCGATATTGTCGACGACGATTTCGAGACGGTTCTGATCGAAACGAATTTCGAAGCCGGCTGCCGCCAATGTTTCGGGCGATACGAAAATGCTGCCGCTCAGCGCATTGTCGAGCCGTTGTCGGCCGGCATCGTTGAGAAGCGATTCCACCTCGCGCCGGAGAGAGACCGACTCATAGGCCACATCGCCATTCGCCGCGACCTGGATGAGCACGTCGCCGCGCACCTGCTGGTTGTGCACCAGCGGCACGGTAAAGCTCATGTCGCGGCTTTGCGCCGCGGTCGTCAATGTTGTCGCCAGATAGGTTGACGGCTGCCACGCTTTTGCCGGTGTGGCGGTGCCCGTCGCAAGGCAGCCGGCCAGGGCGGCAAGCCCCGCGCGCTGCAAGAACCTGTTTTTCCCCCCCCTCATCATGTCAGGGGCTTACTTCGATGCTAACCGAATCCTGAACCAACGGAACGTCGGTCGGCACGAAAAACACACGCGACCGCCCGGGACCGACGACGCCGACGCCGATCACGCGTGTCAGCTCCTGATTGGTGAAGCGGCGGTTATATTCGGATCCGTCTTCGGCCGTGCCGGCAATCGACCAGTCGGACATTCCGGCCAGAAAATATCGCGTTCCGGCGTTGCTCACGCGCACGCTGAGGCCGGGCTGGGGTATGGCCGGCTCCTGCGCGGTCTGCTGTTCCTGATTCTCTTCATCCGGTTGGGCCAGCGGATCTTCCGGTTCCACTTCGGGCAGCCGTTCCGTGACCTCGATCGATTCCACGACGGCGGCGGGCGCGGTGCCGTCGGGCACCACATTGACGAGAACATTATAGTTGATGACGACCTGGACCTGGGAAACGCCCTCTTCAAAGGCGACCGGAACCTGCTGGATCGACATATAATAGATTTCGGACTGGGCGAGTTCGGGCTCGCCGACATATTGCAGGCGGAAAACCTGCTGTGAATTGGCCTGGACGATGGTCTGCGGCGGAAAGACGAGGAATTCGTCGTCGGCAGGGGTCAGCGACAAGCCGCCGACTTCGTCGATCTCTCCGCGCATCACGCGGACTTCATAGGGAATGTTGCGCTCGCCCTGATTGGTCAGCTCTACACGGGCGACCGAACCGGAACCGACAGGTTCGAGTTCGACGATCATGGGCGACACCCGGGCGGCATTGGCCGCGGCCGGCGCGCAAATCAGGAAGAGCGCTAGAATTGCTGCGGAGAATTTACTCAACATGGGCCTGTATGCTTCCCTCGCTCTTGGCGCGGCATATGCCCGTTCCGGAGGCATCTTCTCATCTCGCCGCAAACAGCGAAAAAGGGAGAGGCGCTGCCTCCCCCTTTTCCGTTTCCGTACTGGATCGATCCCTTAGACGGGGCCGACCGACACCGTGGTAACGTCGGTGTAGGTACCAGCCAGCGGACGAAGCGAATTGTCGCCGCTGAAGATGTAGACGCGGAGCGATGCATTGTCGTGGAACGCATCGGCGTTAACGCGCGAACCGCTCACGCCGGGACCACCGGTGTGCGTGAACAGGTGCGTCGTCAGGAACGCGCTGTTCGACGTGGCCGTCATCGAGGCACGATATTCGATCACGTTCGTGAAGTCGCCGGCGTCCGGGCCGTCATTCGGTTCCGGATTGAGCAGGCCGCCATTTTGCGAGCTGATCGTCATGCGGGCGCCGTAGTTGCAGCTCGCCCAGATGTTCTGGAAGTTGTTGTGGAACTGCTGGTTGATGAGCAGCGCGCCGGGGCCCGAAGCCTGGTCGATCGAGATGTTGCCGAAATTGACATTGTTCGGATCGTCGAGGCTGCATTCGGGCTGGACGGTCGCGGTGACGTCAAGCGTGTCGGATGCGCTGTCGCCGGCGAGGGCCGGTGCGGAAATCAGCGCGGTGGAAGCGGCGGCAATTGCCAGAAGCTTTTTCATGGGTTTTTCCTTTCAGAGTCGCATTCGCGAATAAGCGCAGATCGAAGGGTCGCATTTCAATCTGTGCACGTGACAAGGGAATTTTATGACGAATCACTCCCCCCCTTGGTAAAAAAAGTGCTAACGTGAGATGTCGTTCTGGCGCATCCCCAATATTGGTGAAATTTGGCCGTTAACCTCGATTCTTGGCCCGAAATCGTCCAAACCGGACATATTTTTTGACATAAAATTGCAATAATACAAAACCTTATGGTGTTGCGCGGCGAAGTGAGCTATTGGCATCAGTGTAAGTAGCGGCGTTAACTATGTTTCGATGGCGCCCTGCCAATTTCAAGATGTCCGGCAAATGGGAAAGATTCCCAGCCGGGGGGTGACGGACTCAATGGATACGAAGGTGAGGGCGGGCGCTGGCCGTTCGCTCAGACTGTCGCCGCTGTTGTTGCATTGGATTTCAGCGGACACGGACTGGCGGGTTCTGGTCGATGCGGACCTCCGGCTGATCCGGGCCAACGAACGGGCAAGCGCGTTCCTGAACGCCGAAGACAAGGACAAGCTGTTCGAACTGGTCGATGATCGGCTTCGCGTGACCGACGAACGCGTTCAATCCGAACTGCGCACATGCCTGCGCTGCGGCGATGCGCCGGGATATGTTTTCGTGCCGAAATCCGATCGCCACGAATCCGACCAGCTGTTGCGGGTCAAGATGCTGTCGAAGGCACGCGGAAAGCGGATATTCGGCCTGCGGCTGATCACGTCCCGGGTGAATACCGAAGAGAAATTGGGTGAGCTGCGCGACGTTTTCGGGCTGACGCCCAAACAATATCAACTGATCGTCGAAATGCTGCGGGGGAAGACGGCCGACGATGCCGCCGAAGCGATGAACATCTCGATCGAGACGGCCAGATCCCATATCCGCGGTATCTACGCCAAACTGAACGTGGCTTCGCGCGAAGAGCTTTTCGCAAGGATCAGGCCCTTCTATCTGTGATCCCCGTCTTTCGGGTCGATGACAGGAGGATTGGCATCGGGCGAGCGCATGGCCGTCGGGCCTATCGCGCTTCTTGAAGCGAACCGCCCGGTTTCATCCTAAAGCGGCAGAATCGAAGCTGAATATGGAGGCGGTTCTTGGAGACGGAGCGCCAATCCTGGCCATGGACATCGATCGCCAAGCGGCCCGCGATGATCGAGTGGCACAATGCCAGCTGCTAACCTACTGGAATCGCGCCCCAGATTTGCGGCTGAAGGCGGATTGAAGGATTGCAGTGGCGCGATATTCTGGCTGGTGACCCCTACGGGAATCGAACCCGTGTTTCAGCCGTGAAAGGGCCGCGTCCTAACCGCTAGACGAAGGGGCCAAACCAGCGGGTGCGCCAATAGGGTAGGGCGCTCATGCGGTCAAGCGTTGCGGCGCACAAATCGTGCGTGCCTCTGTCTAGTCCGCCCAGGCGGCGTCTTCCAGGTGAAGCTCGGCGGCGGGGCGGGGCCCCCAGTCGTCGATCTTGACGCGCCCGGCGAGCCAAAGGCGGCGCTCGCGGCCGGCCGAAAGCATGGCCTGGCCGAGTTCGGTGTCGGCGGCGCGAAAGGCGATGGTCTTGAGGCTGCGCCCGTCCTCGCCGGCCACGATCGCGCGGACATGATCGGTGCCGACGATATCTGCCTTGATCACCTTTACCGGCCCGGTGGCGATGCGCGGAGCGGGCCAGCCCGCGCCATAGGGCCCGCCTTCCTCCAGCGCCTCGACGAAGGATGGCGTAACGCCGCCCGGCGCGACGACGGCGTCGAGCTTCAACGCCCGTTCGCCGCGCGCCTTGCTGACATCTTCGGCGAGCCGCGCGTCAAGGAAATCGGCGAAGGCATCGATCTTGTCGCCGGCGACGGTCAGTCCGGCCGCCATCGCATGGCCCCCGCCCGCGACCAGCAGGCCGCTATCCTTGGCCGCGAGCACGGCCGCGCCGAGATCGACGCCCGAAATAGAGCGGCCCGATCCCTTGCCGGTGCCATCCTCTTCCAGCGCGATCACGATCGCCGGGCGGCCCAGGCGCTCCTTGATCCGGCTCGCAACGATGCCGATCACGCCCGCATGCCAGCCCGCGCCCGAAACCAGTGCCACCGAACGATTGTCCTGCCCCTTGGCCGCTTCCAGCGCTTGTTCGGTGACCAGCGTCTCGATCGTCCGGCGTTCCTCGTTAAACTGTTCGAGCTCGGCGGCGATGCTGCGCGCTTCTTCCGGGTCCTCGGTGGTCAGCAGCCGCACGCCGAGATCGGATTTTCCGACCCGGCCGCCGGCGTTGATCCGCGGGCCGAGACGAAAGCCGAGATCGGAGCAGATCGGCGCGCGATCGAGCCGCGAGGCTTCGATCAGTGCGTTGAGGCCGATATTGCGGCGCCCCGCCATCACTTTCAGCCCTTGCGCGACGAACGCCCGATTGAGGCCGTGCAGCGCCGCGACGTCGGCGACTGTGCCGAGCGCAACGATATCCAGCAGCTCGATCAGCTTGGGTTCTGGCCGGTCGGCGAACCAGCCGCGTTCGCGCAGCAGCCGGATCAGCGCCGCGCCGAGCAGGAAGGCGACGCCTACCGCGGCGAGATGGCCATGCGCCGCGCCCTCGTCCTCGTCGAGCCGGTTGGGGTTCACCAGGCTGTGCGTCACGGGGAGCTCGGCGGCGCATTTATGATGATCGACGACGATCACGTCGACACCGGCCGTCTTGGCCTGAGCTAGCGCCTCGAAAGCCTGCGCGCCGCAATCGACGGTAACGATCAGGGACGAACCCTGCTCGGCAAGCTTGACCAGCGCCTCGCCGCTCGGGCCATAGCCCTCCATCAGCCGATCCGGGATATAATAGCCGGCATCGAGCCCCAGGGCGCGCAGCAGGCGGATCAGAAGGGCGGCGGAGGTCGCGCCGTCGACATCGTAATCGCCGAAGATCGTCACCGTCTCGTTCGCGGTCACCGCGTCGGCGAGCCGCTCGGCGGCCCGGTCCATATCGCGGAAGATCGAAGGGTCGGGCATGAAGCCGCGGATTGTCGGGTCGCGATACGCGGCCATATCCTCGCGTGCGCAGCCGCGCGAGAGCAGCAGGCCGGTGACGAGATCGTCCGGCTGGAAGGTCCCCGCCACGCCGTCCACCGCGCCGCCGCGCCAGCGCCAGGGCTGGCCGGTGATCGAACGGGCGATGTCGAGGGCGGGGGGCATGCGCCTGCTCTACTGCCCGGCGGCGCGCCTTGTCATCGGCAAGCACGAATATTCGGGGGGAAACAACTCCTGTCTTGAAAGCGGCCCGTCTCCGCTCCATCTGGTTGCGATGTCATCGGTCATCTCGATTGCCAATCTCTCCAAAACCTACAAGGGCGGCTTCAAGGCGCTGGATGGCGTCGATCTCGAGATCGAGCGCGGGGAGATTTTTGCGCTGCTTGGCCCCAACGGTGCGGGCAAGACGACCCTGATCTCGATCGTTTGCGGCATCGTCACGCCGACATCGGGCCAGGTGCTGGCCGACGGTCATGATATCCAGCGCGAATATAAGAAGGCGCGGTCGAAAATCGGGCTGGTGCCGCAGGAAATCTCCACCGACATGTTCGAAAAGGTGATCGTGACGGTGAATTTCAGCCGCGGCCTGTTCGGCAAGGCGCCGGACTCGGCCTATATCGAACAATTGCTGAAAGACCTCTCGCTCTGGGACAAGCGCGACAGCGCGATCCGGGAGCTTTCGGGCGGGATGAAGCGCCGGGTGATGATCGCCAAGGCGCTGTCTCACGAACCCGAAATCCTGTTCCTCGACGAGCCGACGGCCGGGGTGGATGTGGAATTGCGCCGCGACATGTGGCGGCTGGTTTCCAGCCTGCGCGAACGCGGTGTCACCATCATCCTGACGACGCACTATATCGAGGAAGCCGAGGAGATGGCCGACCGGGTCGGCGTGATCCGCGGCGGCGAGATCATTCTCGTCGACAAGACCGAGGCGATCATGCGCAAGCTCGGCAAGCGGCGGCTGTCGCTGACCTTGCAGGAGCCGCTGGAAAGCCTGCCGGCGGGGCTCGGGGAATGGTCGCTCGAACTGGCCGACGAGGGGCACCAACTGCTCTACAGCTTCGACGCGAACGAGGAGCGCACGGGCATTCCCACCCTGCTGCGCAAGATGACCGATCTCGGCATCGGCTTTTCCGATCTCGACACCGCGAAAAGCTCGCTCGAGGATATCTTTGTCGATCTCGTCAGCGATAACGGCGATGGCAAGAGCGCGGAGGCGGCGGAATGAACGTCCATGGCGTCTGGGCGCTCTACCGCTATGAAATGTCGCGGACCTTCCGCACGCTCTGGCAGAGCATCGTCACGCCGGTCATTACCACCGTGCTCTATTTCGTCGTGTTCGGCGGCGCGATCGGATCGCGGATGGAAAATATCGGCAGCGTCGATTACGGCGCCTTCATCGTCCCGGGGCTCATCATGCTCTCGCTGCTGACGCAGAGCATCTCCAACGCCTCTTTCGGCATCTATTTCCCGAAATTCTCTGGTACCGTCTACGAAATGCTCTCGGCGCCGATGTCGCCGATAGAGCTCGTCATGGGCTATGTCGGCGCGGCGGCGACCAAATCGATCATGCTCGGCCTGATCATTCTCGCGACGGCGACATTGTTCGTCGATGTGCGGATCGATCATCCCTTCGTGATGATCCTGTTCCTGCTGCTCACCGCGCTGACATTCAGCATGTTCGGCTTCATTATCGGCATCTGGGCCGAGGGGTTCGAACAATTGAGCTTCATCCCGATGCTCGTCGTGACGCCGCTCACCTTTCTCGGCGGCGCCTTCTACTCGATCAACATGCTGCCCGATTTCTGGCGGAATGTGAGCCTGTTCAATCCGGTCGTGTACCTGGTCAGCGGCTTCCGCTGGAGCTTTTACGGCGAAGGAGATGTCGCGATCGGCGTCAGCCTGGGCATTACCGCAGCCTTCCTCGTCACCTGCCTCAGCGTCATCATCTGGATTTTCCGCACCGGATACCGGCTGAAGGATTAGATATGGCGCGGCTCCTCATCGTCTATCATTCGATGACGGGAGGAACCCGCCAGATGGCGCAGGCCGCCGCCGAGGCCGCGCGGGAGGCAGACGGAGCCGAGGTGATCGTCAGGGAAGCGCCCGAGGCCGGGCCCGAGGACATGCTCGCTGCCGACGGCTATCTCTTCGCCTGCCCGGAAAATCTCGCCGCGATCGCCGGGGTGATGAAGGCCTTTTTCGATCGCTGCTATTATCCGGTGCTCGGCAAAATCGAGGGCCGGCCCTATGCGGCGATGATCTGCGCGGGGTCGGACGGAGAAAACGCGATGCGTCAGCTCGAACGCATCGCCACCGGCTGGCGGCTGAAAAAGGCGGCCGACACGATCATTATCTGCACCCATGCGCAAACGCCCGAAGAGATTCTGGCGGAAAAGGCGATTTCTGAAGCCGATCTCGATCGCTGCCGCGAAACCGGCGCGGCGCTCGCCGCGGGCCTCGATCTCGGCATCTTCTAGGGGCGCTTTCCCGGCGCGATCCCGTTTCCACGTTTAAAAACGCCGTTTCCACGCGCATTCAAACGCTCGTTCCAACGATAGCGGTTCATAGGCGCTTCCCGTCACCAACCGCAATTTGAAGGCGAGAGAAAATGAGAAGGCATGAGACAATCAGCTTTTGCGCGATGCTGGGGCTGCAGCTCGTGCTCCTGCACAATTTTTTCCAGATGATCTGACGAGGAGAACACCATGTGCAATACGACGACATTGGCGCCGCCGGCGCCTTCCGCCGAAGGGCTTTCCCCCCGGCAGCAGGAATTTTCGGAGCGCTTGCTCGGGATGCTGAACGATGCCGCGGCATCGATGATGATCTCGATCGGCCACCGCACCGGCCTGTTCACCGTGATGCAGGATGGCCGTGCGGTCACCAGCGCTGAGCTTGCCGAAAAGGCGAAGCTTCACGAACGCTATGTGCGCGAATGGCTCGGCGCGATGACGACCGCCCGCATCGTCAGCTTCGATCCGGCATCGGGCAAGTTCACGCTCCCTGCCGATCATGGCGCGTTCCTGGGCGAGGGCGCAGAGATCGCCAATATGGCCGGCACCTTCCAGTTCATTTCGATCCTGGGCGGCGTCGAGAGCAAGATCGTCGACTGTTTCGAGAATGGCGGCGGCGTGCCCTATGAGGAATATGAGCGCTTCCATGAATGCATGGCCGAGGAAAGCGACGTTACGGTCGTCGCCGGGCTGGAAGACCATATCCTTCCGATGGCGCCGGGGCTGATCGCGAAGCTGGAAGCGGGCATCGACGTGGCCGATATCGGCTGCGGTTCGGGGCATGCCCTGATTTATCTGGGGGCGCTGTATCCGAACAGCCGCTTTACCGGTTTCGATCTGTGCGAGGAAGCGGTCGTCACCGCGATCGCCGAGGCGAAGGAACGCGGGCTGAGCAATGTCGATTTCGTTAAGCAGGACGCGACCCTGCTCGAAGGATCGGGCCTTTTCGACGCGATCTTCACCTTCGACGCGGTGCACGACCAGGCGCAGCCGGCGACCGTGCTGGCCCATATTCGCCGGCTGCTCAAGGACGACGGCGTCTATCTGATGCAGGATATCGACGCCCAGACCCCGGTCGAGGCCAATATCGATCATCCGATGGGCACCTTCGTCTACACGATCTCGTGCATGCACTGCATGACGGTATCGCTGGCGCAGGGCGGTGTCGGCCTGGGCGCGGCCTGGGGCGAACAGCTTGCCGAGGCGATGCTCAAGGATGCCGGTTTCCGCAGCGTCTCGGTGCAGCGCCTGCCGCATGACGAGATGAACCTCTACTTCGTCTGCCGCCCCTGAGCCCGACCCGGCAGACGAACGAAAGCCCCGGCGCCCGAGCACTTGCGACCCGCTCTTTCGCCGGGGCTTTCTCTTTCCTGGCTGGCCCGTTTCTAGCTGGCATGCTCCAGCACGATCTTCCACTCGCCGTCGATCCGCCGCCAGAGCATCGTCGAGATGCCGCCATAAAGGCGTTCCTCGCCGAGGCTGATATCCCAGCGTGCGACGATCAATACGCTATCTTGGGTCAGCGCGCGTCCATCGAGGATTTCGGCGGTGTAGCTACCCATGGTTTCGGGCGCGTCGGCATAGGCGGTGCGCATTTCGGCGGCGAAATCGTCGAAGCCGCGCGAAACGCCGGAACTGTTTACCCAGGTCATGTCGGACGAATCCCGATAGGCGGATAGCGCGGCCTCGATATCGCCGCGGTTCCAGCCTGCGCGCATCTCGGCGAAGGCCGCGGCCGCCGCCTCGACCGGGCCGTCTTCCTGCTGGGCTGAAACGGGCGGCGCGAGCATCACGAGCATCATCAGCAAAATCGCAAAATACCTTGCCATATCCCGCTCCCCAATCCCTGTGGCGTTCGCCCCCGACCCGCGGATGGTGCGGCAGGAACGCGCATCGCCAGGCTTTGCCTCGTCATCACGCCGTAGCGCAGCCACATGAGGCCGTCGAGCATCGGTCCGCCGGGCACCTTGGCCTCGCGAATCGTCGATCGGCGCCCCGGCGCCGCGATCATGTGTCCGGGGCGAAGCCGAAATGGGCGGCCGGAACAAGGTCAATATCGTCGACCTCCATCACGGATTCGCTCCGCGCCACAATATCGCCGGTTTCCGCATTGAGGGCGACAATCTGGTTATGCCGTGGCAAGCCCACGATCAGCCGGTCGTTGCGCTTGTCGAAAGCCAGTCCCAGTGGGCGCCCGGGCAGCGCGATCTCCCTGCGAACCGTTCCCGTCCTGTCATCGAGGGCCAGCAGGTTCGCGGACACATTGTTGATCACCCAGATCACCCCGCGGCGGTCGTCATGGGCGAGGCCGACCGGGAAGATGCCGCCGCTGTCCCAGCAGCCAGCCACATTCCCCTCCGCCACGTCCACCGCGCAAACCTGTCGCATGAAGCCGTTGGTCACGAAGATCCGTTCTTCGCTGGCCGTCGCTGCTAGCCCCTCTGCGCCGTTCCCGGTCGGGATATGGCTTGCCACACCGGTATCGATGTCGATCAGGTCAATGCCGCCGGCTTCGGGGTTGCTGGCGACGAGCAGCGCGCGCGCCGGCAACAGCATCACTTTGTGAACGCCATTGGCGAGTTCGAAGCGGCGCGTTTCCTCGAACGTCTCGCCGTCGAATTCGCGGACATGGCCCTCGGCCTCGCAGGTAATCCAGAAGCGATCACCCTGCGCTGTCATGGCCGCACCGTGCGGGCGTTCGCAATTGGCGAGCGGCAGGTGTGCAAGCTGTTCGCCAGACACCAGGTCGAACAGGCGAAACCCATCGCTTTCAGCGTTCACCCAACGCATCTGCGAGGGCTCGATCGGTTCGTCATGCGGCGCGGGGAAGACGCCATGGGACGGTACCAGCGCGATGCGTCCGTCCTCGCTGACGGCGACGTCGTGCGGGCCGCTCCCGGCGGCAAGCCGTTGCCGTACGGCAAGCGTTTCGGGATCGAGCAGGACCAGTTGGCCGGACGAGCGCGCCATGGTGGCGATCAGCGCATCGCCCGCTTCCCAGTCTCCCGATATCGCCTTGACGATATCGGCGTCGCCGCCGCTGCTCTTTGCATAGGCCAGCGAACCGTCTCTCTGAAAACGCGGCATCAGGTCGCTCCCCCGGCCGTTGAGACGGGAGAGAGGAATGGCGGTGGTCCAAGAATCGCCGTCGCGACGGGAGAGATAGAGATCGCCGGAAATGCTCCGGTTGGTCGGCCGCTCCGATGCCTCGAAGATCATCGTATCGCCGTCGGGCGAGATTTCGAGATTCCATTCGCCAAGTGCTGAATTGATGCTTTCCGGCAGCCGTTCGACATGCCAGTCGCCCCCATCCGGCCGGGCCCGGTAGATGTCGCCGCCGCCCAGCCCGGGCCGGTCGGTAGCAAAATAGAGCGTGCCGTCCGGCCGCAGGACGGGGCTGAATTCGGTTGCTTCGGAGTTGACCGGCTCGGGAAGCCTGGCCGGTTCGGCCCAGCCATTGCCCGCCCAAGGTACGCACCAGATGTCGATATCCCCGGGATTACCGCGATCGCTGGTAAAGCAGGCTGCGTTCCGCAGCGGCGAGTAGTAGAAATCGCCTTCGTCCGCGCCTGGATCGGCGAAAGATGGGGGCCGCAATTCGCCATCCCCTCCATCGGCGAAAAGGATCGAGGAGCGGCTATCGGTCCCCCACTGCCCGTCGAGGCGGCTGATCTAGATGCCGTCAGGGCCTTCACTGTAGGAGGTTTCGGGCAGTTCGCTGTTATAGCGGGGGACGTCCGCCGCGCCGGGGCTGCATGCCAGCAGCAGAATGGGTATCCCGATACGCGTGCAAGATGTGGGGGCCGGCTTCTTCATATCTGTTTCTCCCGAAGTGGGACCGGCTGTGGGCAGCCGGATATGTTGGGCCCCTGTTTCGAAAGCTAATTCTTGTGATGCTCTCCCCTGACCCAGCGGACCGTGCCCGAGCTGGCCCGCATCACCACGCTTTGCGTTGTCATCACGCCCTTGCGCAGGCGCTTGACGCCGTCGAGCATCGAGCCGTCGGTCACGCCGGTCGCGGCGAAGATCACGTCGCCCTTGGCGAGTTCCTTCAGCGTGTAGATCTTGTCGAGATCCTCGATGCCCCATTTGCGCGCGCGCGCTTTCTCGTCGTCGTTGCGGAAGAGGAGGCGTCCCTGAAACTGGCCGCCCACGCAGCGCAGCGCCGCCGCAGCCAGCACGCCCTCGGGCGCGCCGCCGGATCCCATATAGATGTCGATCGTCGTATTCTCGTCGGTTGTCGCGATCACCCCGGCGACGTCGCCATCGGGGATCAGCTGGATCCCGCAGCCGATTTCGCGCAGTTCGGCGATCATCGCTTCGTGGCGGGGGCGATCGAGTACGCAGGCGATGATCTCGTTCGGCTTCACGCCCTTGGCAGCGGCAAGCGAATGGATATTCTCGGTGGCGCTTTTCGAAAGGTCGATCGTGTCCTTGGGATAGCCGGGGCCGATGGCGAGCTTGTCCATATAGACGTCGGGCGCGTTGAGCAGGCAGCCGCCTTCGGCGATGGCCAGCACGGCCAGCGCGTTCGGGCCCGCCTTGGCGGTGATTGTCGTGCCTTCCAGCGGATCGAGCGCGATATCGACCTTGGGCGCGCCTTTGGAGGCCCGGCCGACCTTTTCGCCGATAAACAGCATCGGCGCTTCGTCGCGCTCGCCCTCGCCGATGACGACCGTACCGTCGAAATCGAGTTCGTTGAATGCCGTGCGCATCGCTTCGACGGCGGCGGCGTCGGCAGCCTTTTCGTTACCGCGGCCGATCAGGTTCGAGGCCGCGATGGCGGCGGCTTCCGTGACGCGAACCATTTCGAGAACCAGGACCCGGTCCAGAAGTTCGCTTGGCTTTGGCATTTTCATCTTTCCTTCGTCTGAACGCGGTCGGCGATAGGCGAGAGCTGTGACAATGTCGAGAATCGCAGCGCCCCAATTTGGGGCCGTTTTTCCCGCGAATGTGCCGGATGCTGCCGAGCCCCGCAAAAGGGAAACCGTCGTTCCGGCGAACGCGCCCCAGGCGCCGGTTTACGCAGGTTTTGCTTGTATTTCCACGGTCCAGCCTCCGATCAGCGTGTCGAGCGCCCGCTCGAATAGCGCGCGTTCTTCGGCGATATCGGCATCGGGGTTGCGCAAAAGGGTCGTCCACCCGGTGGCGAGCGACTGGACCGATCGCTGGGCCAGGTCCGCCACCACGGGGTCGAGGCCGAGGTCGACCAGCTTCCCTTCGATTTCCGCGTGGATGACGGATGAACCGGGAGGGGAGGTCGGTACCGCGCGGATAAGCAGATGGGCATCGCGCACGCGCTTTTGCGCGTCCCAGATCGCGAGCCCGAATCCGCGCAACCATTCCCGCCAGTCGTCGCACGGCGGAACCGCATCGAGACAGGAGCGGAAGACGGTCGAAGACATC
Source organism: Parasphingopyxis marina (assembly GCF_014237875.1). GTDB lineage: Bacteria > Pseudomonadota > Alphaproteobacteria > Sphingomonadales > Sphingomonadaceae > Parasphingopyxis > Parasphingopyxis marina. The sequence goes on along the minus strand of NZ_JACJVJ010000002.1, from coordinate 1,085,561 downwards.
AGCGAGAGCAGGGCGGTCTTGTCCTGCACATGCCAGTAAAGCGACGAGGCGCTGACATCGAGCCGCGCGGCAAGGCGACGGATTCCGACCTTGGCCAGCCCCTCGTCCTGCAGCAGGGCGAGCGCTTCGGCGACGATCAGCGGCTGGTCTAGCTTGGAGAAGGACATGCAGTTCCTTGACATCTGCGCCCGGGAATTCCAACACCGCTCTAAACGAACATCGTTCGGTTAGAGGGAGAAAGGACCATGTATCCATTCAGCGAGGGATCCTTTGCGGTCAGGAATGGCTGGTATGTCGCGGGTTTCAGCGCCGATCTGGGCAGCGAACCGATCGCGCGGACGATTCTCGGCATGCCGGTCGCGCTGTACCGCAAGGCGGACGGCACGGCGGTTGCGGTCGGCGGGCGCTGTCCGCACCGCAATTTCCCGCTCGGCAAAAGCTGCGTGAAGGGCGACGATATCGTCTGCGGCTATCATGGCATCGCGTTCGGGCCCGACGGCAAATGCACCGATATTCCCTCGCAGAAGGTGGTGCCGGGCAGCTACCAGATTCCCACCTATCCGCTTGTCGAACATGGGATGTGGCTGTGGATCTGGCCCGGCGACCCGGAAAATGCGGATCCCGCGAAGCTCCCCGATCTCGAGGCGATCGGCTATGCGGATCCGACGATGCACGCCGTGCCGATGTTCACGCACGAGGTTGCCTGCCGCTACCAGCTGCTCAACGACAATCTGCTCGACCTTTCCCACCTTGCCTTTCTGCACGCGTCGAGCATCGGCAATCTGGAAAATGCGACCGTCCCGGAGGAAACGAGCCAGGAGCCCGGCATCCTGCGCAGCCGCCGCTATATCAAGGATGCGCCGCCGATTCCCTCGCTGCGCGAACGGATGGGCGAGGGTTTCCGGGTCGACCAGGTGGTCGGCATGGATTTCTACCTGCCGGGCTTCCACGCCGGGATCGGGGATCATTTCTATTCCGCAAGCGATCCCGACCGGCCGGGCGAGGCGATCCAGATCAGCCGTGTCTTTCATGCGGTGACGCCGGCCACACCGACCAGCTGCTATTATTTCTTCGGCCTCGCCTCGCTCGACCGCAGCGAGGCGGAGGCCCGGCGCGCGCGGCTGGCGGACGTGATCGACGAAGATATTTTCGCCTCGGTCGAGATCGAGAAGATGATCGGGCTGATGGGCGGCGCGCCCGACGAGCTGATGATCAAGTCGGATCGCAACGCGGTGCTCGGCCGCCGCATGCTGCAGGCGATGATGGACGCGGAGGGCGAGGAGGAGGAGCCGTTCGCGGCGGCCTGATGCCGCCCCGAAGGGGCTTTCCGGCTATGGGGCCTAGAGGTCCAGAATATGCATCAGCATCGGTTCGCCGGCCAGGCTCTGCGCGCCCTTCAGCCTTTCGAGCGCATCGATGACGCAGCGTTCCGGTCCTTCATGGGTAACGATAATCAGGCTGACGACATCGTCGCTGTCTTCGCTGGGCTCGGCGCCGCCGCGCTGGATCATGCTTTCGATCGAGACATTCGCGTCGCGCATCGCCGCGGTGATCTCGGCCAGCACGCCCGGCCGGTCATGGACGGTGAAGCGCAGATAAGCCCGGCCGCGCCGGTCCCCGGCCTCGATCGCTTCGGCCTGGGTCAATCGGGCATGGGGCATCGCAAAGGCCGGGCCATATTCGCCGCGGGCGATGTCGATGAGATCGGCGACGACCGCGCTGGCGGTCGGGCCTTCGCCCGCGCCCGCGCCCTCGAAGAACAAGCGCCCGACGAAATTGCCCTGGGCGACGATGGCGTTGAGCGAGCCGGCGACATGGGCGAGGGGATGATCGCGCGGGACGAGGCAGGCATGGACGCGCTGGAACAGTTTGCCGCCGGCCGCTTCCGCGGTGCCGACGAGCCGGACCTTGAAGCCCAGCGCGCGCGCTTCGAGGATATCCTCGGCGATCACGCGGCGGATGCCGCTGGTCGCGACGGTATCGAAATCGAGCGCGGTGCCGAAGGAGAGGCTGGCAAGGATCGCGAGCTTATGGGCCGCGTCGATGCCGTCGATGTCGAAGGTCGGATCGGCTTCGGCATAGCCGAGCCGCTGGGCCTCGGCGAGGACGTCGGCGAAATCGCTGCCCTTCGCCTCCATTTCGGTGAGGATGTAATTGCAGGTGCCGTTGAGGATGCCGTAGACCGAAGTGATCTCGTTCGCTGCCGCGCCTTCGCGGAGCCCCTTGATCACCGGGATGCCGCCCGCCACGGCCGCTTCGTATTTGAGCGCGACCTTGGCTTTCTCGGCGGCTTCGGCGAGTTCGAGGCCATGATGGGCGATCATCGCCTTGTTGGCGGTGACGAAGGATTTGCCGGCGGCGAGCGTATCGCGGGCGAGCGCGAGCGCGGAGCCGTCCGCCCCGCCGATCAGTTCGGCGACGCAATCGACATCCTCGCGCGCGGCGAGATCGGCGGGATCGTCTTCCCAGGCGAAGCGCGAAAGATCGACGCCGCGGTCCCGGCTGCGATCGCGGGCGGAGACGGCGACGACCTCGATCGGGCGCCCGGCCCGGCGTTCGATCAGTTCGCGATTGGCGTCGAGCAGCTTGATCACGCCGGCACCCACCGTACCGAGCCCGGCCAGCGCCACCCGCAAAACGTCCGTCATATGCTTCGCCCTTCCATTGATCGGCTTCGCGCCTTAATTCGGCCCCGGGGAAAATGCTACCGGACAAACCACAATGACAGAACATCCCACACCCACCATCCTCGTGCTTGCTGGCAAGCGCGACGGCAAACTCGATCCCCTGGCCGAGAAGGCGGGGGTCAGCCACAAGGCGGTCGTGCCGATCATGGGCAAGCCGCTCATCGGCCATGTCCTCGCCACGCTCGAAAAATCCTGGGACGATGCGAAGATCCTCGTGTCGATCCACGATCCCTCGGTGCTCGACGGAGTCGAGGAGGTGCAGCGGCTCAAGGCCTCCGGGCGGCTGGAAACGATTCCGGCGGAAGCGGGCATCGTCGAAAGCGTCGAGGCCGGCGCTGCCAGGGGCGGCTTTCCGCTGCTGATCACCACGGGGGACAATGTGCTGACCACGGTCGAGGCGCTGAGGGCGGTCAACGATGCCGGCTGGGATCGCGAGGCCGATGCCGTGCTGGGCCTCGCCCGGCGCGAGGACATCATCGCCGCCCATCCCGAGGGGCAGAAGAAATTCTACGAGTTCAAGGATATCGCGATCGCCAATTGCAATATCTACTGGCTGCGCGACCAGAAATCGCTGCAGGCGGCCGAGGCGTTTCGCGGCGGCGGGCAGTTCATCAAGACGCCGGGCGCGATCCGCAAGGCGTTCGGCCTGCGTAACCTCATCCGCTTCCGCTTCCGCATGGACAGCCTGGCGGGCGCGATGCGCCGGATGTCGAAGCGTTTCGGCGTCCGGGTGATCGCGCATGTGCTGCCCGACGGGCGGCTGGCCATCGATGTCGACAATCAGCGCACCTATGACGTGACCGAGGAACTGCTGAAGCGCGACGCGGCGGCTTCGGCCTAGGCGCCTTCGGTCAGTCGCTGGCGCAGGTAGCGGATGCGCTCCTGCTGGAGCTGGGAAATACAGGCTTCGGTGTTGCAGGTCTGGATCTGTCCGATCCAGGCGCGCTGGTCCTGCCGCAATTGCTGGCCCGAACCGCCGGCGCGGCGGATGGCCGCTTGCGCGCGGCCATAGAGCAGCGCCATCTCCCGGTCCTGCGCCGCCAACGTTGGCGATCCGCAGATCAGAAATTCGGCGGTGCGCGTCGAATCGCCGCAGTTGAAGCTGGTCTCGAGTCCGGAAGGGCGGACCGGGGGCGGTTCGACGACGGGTGCCGGTGCCGGTTCTTCGGGCGGCGCGGGTTCGGGCGCGTCGGGTTCGTCGGCCTCGCCTCCATCGGCGGCGATGCCCTCGCTTCCGGCCTCCGCCGTCGGCTCGCTGGACGCGAGCAGCGGCTCCTGTCCTCCGCGCGTCGCGACGAGCCAGGTGACGGCAACGGCGGCGACGATCAATGCCAGCACGGTCAGTACGATCAGCCAGATATTCATCCCGGATCCGCCGCGCGATGCCGGTTCGGGCGCGAAGGCGGCGCGTTCGGGGACCCGGGCCGGTGGAGGCGGAACATCGCCATTTCCCGATAGCACCGCATATTGGCGGGCCTGGGTCGCGACCCGGTCGATCACCGCCTCGCGCCGCTCGATCCAGTCGATCCATTGCGTATCGGCGAGGTGATAGGCGAGATCGCGCGGGTCGACGGCTTCCAGCCTGAGCGGAATGATCGGATGCCCGGAACTGTCGGCAAGGATCAGTTCGCGTTTTACATGGCGGCTCTTGTCCGATTGCGCACAGAAGAGCAACAGCACCGCCGTGCAGCCTTCGATCGCGTCGCGCACGGCCTTGTCGAAGGGTTCGCCGGGATCGACGTCGCGCGGCGCGATCCAGCATTTTACGCCGCGCTTGGCCAGCGCCTTTTCGACGAGTTCGGCAACATCGAGCTTGCTCGAATGATGGCTGACGAACAGCGTGATCTCGCTGCCGGTTTCCATGGTGCCCCCTGTTTCGATTCCGCAGGAGGCTAACCCAGATCAGCCCGCCATGCCAGCGCCCAGCCGGTCGATCTCGCGGTCCATGATGCGAAACCAGAGCGGGGGCAGGGCGGCGACCAGGATCATTGCGGGATAGCCGTAGGGCAGTTGCGGTGCGTCCTCATAATGGCGCAGCTTGTAATAGGGGCGGCGCGGCTCGAGGTGATGATCCGCGTGCCGCCCGGCATTGAACAGGCCGACATTGGTGAGGATATGGCTGGAATTCCAGCTGTGCTGGATACCGATCCGCTCCGGCCGGCCATCGGGCCCGGCTTTCCGTAACAGCCCATAATGCTCGATATAATTGACGCTTTCGAAGATGAAGGCGGCGATCAGCGCTTGCGCCGCAAGCAGCAAGAGGCTCATCGGGCCGAGAAACAGCGCGACACCGGCCACCAGCAGGATAGTGAAGAGCTGCCAGCGCAGGATGCGGTTGGAGAGCGAAAGGGTGGGCCTGCCCGCGCGGCTCAGCCGTGCCGCCTCGAGCGCCCAGCCCGCCCTCAGGCCGCCGAAGCCGGAGCGCAGGGTGAAGCCGTATACGCTTTCGCCGCGCCGCGCGGTGACGGGGTCTTCCATCGTGCCGACCCTGGCGTGATGACTGTAGACATGTTCGACCGGATAATGGGCATAGCCGATCGTCGACATGATCAGGCTGGCCAGGGTATCGGTCAGCGGTTCTTTCCGATGGACCAGCTCATGTGCGACGACGATGCCGGTCATCCCGGCATTGATGCCGATGGAGAGGGCAAGGCCCGCAAACTGCCACCAGAGCAGCGTATAGTGCGACGCCGCCCAGAGCGCCCAGCCGAGCAGCGCCATGCTGACAAGGCCGCTCACGACCAGCGCAGTGCGATACCGCCATTCCGTCGCCGGGCCGATTTCGGCGATCCGCCTTTCCGACGGCCAGCGCGAAAGACCGCACAGTGCATCGACCGGCGGGATCAGGATGTACGCGACGATGGGCAGCGCGAAATGGCCGATACCGCCGAGATAGAAGCCGCCGACAAGGATCGCCGCGAAGACGATCGAAACCGAATAGGCGAGCGGGTATCGCATGCTTCGGATCAGGCGCCGCGTTCGCTCGCGTGAAAGCGGTCCAGCTCCCTGTCCATCACGCGAAACCAGAGCGGCGGGGCGAGGCACAGCAGGAAGCTACCCGAATAGCCAAAGGGCAGCTGCGGCACGTCGTCATAATGGCGCAGGCGGTAAAAGGGCCGGTTGGACAGCGCGTGATGGTCCGAATGGCGGCCGAGATTGAACAGGTTGACGTTGGTGATGACATGGCTGGAATTCCAGCTGTGCTGCGGCCTTACGCGCTCGTAGCGTCCCTCGGCATCTTGCTGCCGGGCCAGCCCGTAATGTTCGAGATAGTTGATCGTCTCCAGCCCGAATATCGCGATGACGGCCTGGATTGCGAACAGGGCCAGCGGCAAGGGGCCGAGGCCAAGGCCGATGGCGAGCATCAGCAAGAGCGTAAAGCCGTGCCAGCGCAGCATGTCGTTGCGCCAGGACCAGCGGCCATGGCCCGCGCGCTCCAGCCGTTCGGCTTCCAGCCGCCAGGCGCTACGGAAGCTGCCGATCAGCGTCTGGGGCAGGAAGGCGTAGAAGGATTGGCCGCGCCGGGCGCTCGCCGGATCTTCGGGGGTCGCGACCCGGGCATGATGGCCGCGAACATGCTCGATGCAGAAATGCGCATAGCCGGCCAGCGCCATCAGCAGGAAGGCGAGCCGCCGCTTGCCCGGCTGCGGCCGGTGCATCAGCTCATGCGCGGTGACGATGCCGATAAAGGCCGAATATTCGCCGATGACGAGCGCCAGCAGCAGGAATTTCCACATCGGCATCGGTTCGGCCCAAACCGCGTAGAGCGCCCAGCCAAGCAGCGCGACCGCCGACCAGGCGGAGATCATCAGCATCGTTTCGTACAGCCGCACCGTGCCGGGCGTCATGCTTTTCAGCCGGTGGTCGGACGGCCAGCGCGAAAGGCCGGTCAGCTGTTCGGCGACCGGCAGCAGCACATAAATCATCAGCGGCAGCGCCCACAGCCAGTAGCCGCCGGCATAGAAGGCCGCGATCGTCAGACATGCGGTAAAGGGCCCGCTGACATAGAGAAGGGGAAAGCGCATCCGCCTGAAGATAGGTGTTTCGCGCCGCAGAAACAAACGGCGCGATCATGGTGCGCCGGTCCGTGCGGTCTAGTCGATGGCGTCGGTGCCGACGGTGATGCGCACACCGTCATTGCCCGTATTTTCCACCCTGATGCCGGGCATGTCGACGGGCGTGTCCTCGACCGTTTCCTCGTCATCCCGGGAAACCGTTTCGCCGTCCGCGTCGGTATCGCCCCGCGCGTCGGCTATGCTTTCGCGAATGCTGGCGCGGGCGTCATGTACGGCGGCGCGGATTTCGTCGCGCGCCTCTGCCCGGTCCTCATTGTCCATGGTAATGACCACCGGCGAATCGCTGCTCCACCAGTCGGCATTGTAGAGCACGATCGCGCCGAGAAGGGCGCCGCCGAGGATCAGCGCGCGCTTGCGCCGGGGGTCTTCGTTCGGGAGCGGGTCGGAGCTCATTTTCGTCCTCTGCAAAGAACGAACGCCAATAGCCCGAATCGCCCTGAAACGGAAGCGGCAATGCCGCGCAACCGCTCTATTTTTCGGCGAGCAGCAGCGGCCGCGCCCAATCGGGCACCGGCATCGGCCGCCCGCTTTCCAGATCGACATGGACATGGACGAGTTCGATGCGGGCGCGCAGGTCGTCCGAACCGTCCCCGGTAGCGCCGTGCAATTCCATATGCGTCGTCACGCTCGTATTGCCAACCTTCTCGGTCCACACGCGTCCGTCGATCCATTCGTCGGCGCGGATCGGCGCGACATAGTCGATCGCCGCGCGCACCGTGTGGAATTCGAGCGAATTGTCGCCGGTGAAATGCAGGTCGATCTCGCGCCAGAACTCGGTGATCAACAGATCGGCATATTCCAGATAGCGCCCGTTGAAGACGACCTTCTGCATGTCGACTTCGGCATAGCGGGTGCGGAAACGGTGGGTGAAGGGCTGGGGTCTGTCCGGCATCGGCGTTTCAATCGCGCGCTAAGCCGAGCTTCGCAACAGAAAATAGGCGGCGATCGCCGACGCGACCCAGATCAGCACGATAGCCGTCGCGACGATCCACTGCCCCCTGGGCTGCGCGGTTTCGGCCCTGTCCCTGAATTCCGCGTGCAGCTCGGGCGGCATCTGGCGCAGGACGAACCAGATCCCCAGCGGTAAAATGATCAGATCGTCGAGCAGGCCCAGAACGGGGATGAAGTCGGGAATCAAATCGATGGGGCTAAACGCATAGGCGACGAGCAGTCCGCCGATCAGCTTGAGCCATAGCGGCGTGCGCGGGTCGCGGGCGGCGATCGAGAGTACAGCGATATCGCGCTTCAGTCCCTGCGCCCGGTCCTTCCATCGCTCGCGCCATGAGCGGGCCGGCAAATTTCAGCTTCCCGCGCTGTTCGAGCGAAAGCCGGAGAGATATTTCTTGATGTTGCGCGCGGCCTGGCGGATGCGCTGCTCATTCTCGACAAGGGCGATCCTCACATAGCCTTCGCCTTCCTCGCCGAAGCCGACGCCGGGCGATACCGCCACGCTGGCATGGCGCAGCAATTCCTTGGAAAATTCCATCGCGCCCATATGCGCGCATTGTTCGGGGATCGGCGCCCAGGCGAACATGCTGGCTTCGGGCGGGGGCACGTCCCACCCGGCGCGGCCGAAGCTCTCGACGAGCACGTCGCGGCGGTTTCGGTAGAGCGCGCGAACCTCGTCGATATGGTCTTGCGGGCCGTTCAGCGCCGCCGTCGCGGCGACCTGGATCGGGGTGAAGGCGCCATAGTCGAGATAGCTTTTCACGCGGGTCAGCGCGCCGATCAGCTGCGGGTTGCCGACCGCGAAGCCCATCCGCCAGCCGGCCATGCTGTACGTCTTCGACATCGAGGTGAATTCGACGGCGACGTCCTTCGCGCCGGGCACTTGCAGCAGCGAGGGCGTCGGTTCGTCGCCGAAATAGATTTCGGCATAGGCAAGGTCGCTGATCACCCAGAGCTTATGCTCGCGCGCGAACTCCACGACCTTCGCGTAGAAATCGAGATCGGCCACATAGGCGGTCGGGTTGGACGGATAGCCGATCACCAGCACCGAGGGCTTCGGCACGCTGTAGCTCAGCGAATATTCGAGCCGGGTGAAGAATTCCGGCCCCGGCGCGGCGGGGATCGAGCGGATCGCGGCCCCGGCGATGATGAAGCCGAAGGTATGGATCGGATAGCTGGGATTGGGCGCCAGCACGACATCGCCCGGCGCGGTGATCGCCTGGGCAAGGTTGGCGAGGCCTTCCTTGGAGCCCAGGGTCACGCAGACCTCGGTCTCGGGATCGAGCTCGACGCCGAAGCGGCGCTGATAATAGGCGGCCTGCGCCTTCCTCAGGCCCTTGATGCCCTTGGAGGCCGAATAGCGGTGCGCGGTCGGATCGTTGGCGACTTCGCACAGCTTGTCGATGATATGCTGGGCGGGCGCGGAATCCGGATTGCCCATGCCCAGATCGATGATATCCTCGCCGCGTGCGCGCGCCGCGGCCTTCATCGCGTTCACTTCGGCGAAGACATAGGGCGGCAGGCGCTTGATGCGGTAGAATTCTTCGGTCATGGCGCGGTTCTTCTAGCGCGAGATCGCCCGAGGGAAAGCCATAATTCCTTTCATCGTTTCCGGCGGGATCAAAATTCGGTAACGATGAAACACGGATCACGCATTCCAGGAGCGTTCATGGCAAGCAGAGACGAGAGCGGGGCCGCCGGCACGACCCCTCCCATGCCGTCGCTTGAGGACATGCAGCACTGGACCGGGGTGATCGGTCGCGCGCAGCAGATGATGCTCGAACATGCGGCCGCCCAGATGAAGAAGGCGGGCGAGGCCGGCGAAGAAAAGATCGCCAAGGCGCCGAGCATGGCCGAAAATTTCGCGCAGATGATGCCGTCTTTCGCCTCGGCCGGCTTCGATCCGCAAAAACTGGCCGAAGCGCAGACCGATTTCTGGGACGACAGCATCAAGCTGTGGAACCGGTTCATGAATCCCGAAAAGGCCGACGGGGAAGCGCCGGAAGCGGCCAAGGGCGATCGCCGCTTTGCCGCGCCGCAATGGCAGGCCAGCCCCGTCTTCGACATGCTCCGCCAGGGTTATCTGCTGCTCTCCGAACATCTGCTGCGCACCGTCGATCTGATCGACGGCGTCGACGACAAGCAGAAGCAGCAGCTGCGTTTCGCGACACGCCAGTTCGTCGATGCGCTGAGCCCCTCCAATTTCGCGCTGACCAATCCCGAGGTTATCGAGATGGCCGTCGCGACCAAGGGCGAGAGCATCCTCAAGGGGCTCGAGCATATGCTCGCCGATATGGCGAAGGGCCAGCTGTCCCATGTCGATGCCGATGCCTTCACCCTGGGCGAGAATATCGCCACCACGCCCGGCAAGGTGGTGCGCAGGACGCCGCTCTACGAACTGATCCAGTACAGCCCGACAACGAAAAAGGTGCACGAGATCCCGCTCGTCATCTTCCCGCCCTGGATCAACCGCTTCTACATTCTCGATCTCAACCCCCAGAAGAGCTTCGTGCGCTGGGCGGTGGAGCAAGGCTTCACCGTGTTCATGGTGTCCTGGAAATCGGCCGACGAGACGATGGCCGATGTGACGCAGGACGATTATGTGATCGACGGGCAGGTCGATGCGATCGAGGCGGTGCGCGATCTGCTCGATGTGCCGAGCGTCAACGTCATCGGCTATTGCGTGGCGGGAACGACCCTGGCGATGACGCTCGCCTGGCTCGCCGCGAAGGGCGAGGCCGACAAGGTCGCCAGCGCGACCTTCTTCACCGCGCAGGTCGATTTCACCAAGGCCGGCGAGCTGCAGCTGTTCATCGACGATCTCCAGGCCAAGCTCGTCGAACAATTGGGCAGCGAAACCGGCTATCTGGACGGCCGCTACATGGCCGCGACGTTCAACCTGCTGCGCGACCGGGACCTGATCTGGAACTATGTCGTCAACAATTACCTGAAGGGGCAGGAATATCCGGCGTTCGACCTGCTTTACTGGAACGGCGATACCACCAACCTGCCCGCGAAGTGGCACCGGTCCTATCTTCGCGACCTTTATCGCGACAACAAGCTCGCCCAGCCCGGGGGGATCACGATCGGCGGCGTGCCGATCGATCTCCACAAGGTCGAAACCCCGGCCTATATCCAGGCCGGGCGCGAAGACCATATCGCGCCGCCCGAAAGCGTCTGGAAGATCACCGAACATTTTCGCGGGCCGATCCGGTTCCTGCTCGCGGGCTCGGGCCATATCGCCGGCGTGATCAACCCGCCGTCGAGCGGCAAATATCAATATTGGACGAACGAGGCGGAAGCCGGGTCGCTCGCCGACTTTATTGCAGGCGCGAAGGAAACGCCGGGCAGCTGGTGGCCCGACTGGCTGGAATGGCTGACCGGACATGCCGGCGAGAAAGTGCCGGTAAAGGGCAAGCGGAAGCCCGGAAAAGGCAAAAAGAAGCCGCTTGAAGATGCCCCGGGAACCTATGTAAAGTCTCGCTAATCCGGCCGTAGGGCCTTTGTGACAGCCACCATCGCGATGGCCGTGCCGTGCGACGAAACGAGCCGCCGCCGCGCTATGCTGCAATGCACAAAAAATGCTTGCAATTTTCGCTCCAGCCCTATATTGTGCACTGCAACATAAGGTTCATGGAGATACCTCGTGACGACGACAACTGCGAAGACCGGCACCCGCAAGAAGGCGCCGGCCAAGAAAACGACCGCCAAAACCCCCAAGTCCGCTGCCGCGCCCGCCGCAGCGAAGAAAGGAACGATCATGTCCACCACTGCTGAAAAAGCTCAGGAAACCGTCAAGAAGACCGCCGAAGCCGCAACCGCCAAGGCGAAGGAAATCTTCGGCGACGTCAGCGAGCGAGCCAAGTCCGCGATGGAAAAGAGCACCGAAATCGCCAAGGAAATGGGCGAATTCAACAAGGAAAATCTGGAAGCGATGATGAGCTCCGCCAAGATTGCCGCCGAAGGCACGGGCGAAATGGCTCGCGATTTCGCCGATTTCGGCCGTACGCGCTTCGAAACGCTGACCGGCACCTTCAAGGAAGTCGCCGCCGCCAAGTCGCCGACCGAAATGTTCCAGATCCAGAGCGAATATGCCAAGGGCACGTTCGAAGCCATGGTTCAGGAAGGCTCGAAGCTGAGCGAAGCCTGGCTGAAGCTCGCCGGCGACGTTGCCAAGCCGATTTCGAACCGGTTTGCGGTTGCCGCCGACAAGGCCAAGAAGATGGCCGCGTAAGCGCACCGTTTCGACGAAAAGAAAAAATGGGCCGTTCCGCTATGCCGGAGCGGCCCATTTTCGTTGGACCGGCACGGCCCGGAACGGCGCCGGGCAAGCGCAAAGCCCGACTAACCCTGTTTTCCGCGATTCACACCCTTGCTTCATCGCGATCCGATACGATATTCTTGAAACATGCTCGACAGTGAAATCATTCTAGCCTCCGGCGATAACGACCAGGACGGAAGCGACGACGACGATGCCTCGACCGGCATCGCGACCAAGACACGCACCCGCACCAAGAAACCGTCGCCCTACAAGGTTCTCATGCTCAACGACGATTTCACGCCGATGGAGTTCGTCGTGCTCGTCCTCCAGCGCTTTTTCGGGATGAACATGGAAGAGGCGACCCAGGTGATGCTGCATGTGCATCAGCGCGGCGTCGGCGTCTGCGGCGTCTTCAGCTATGAAGTGGCCGAGACCAAGGTGAGCCAGGTGATCGATTTCGCCCGGGAAAACCAGCACCCGCTCCAGTGCACGCTCGAAAAGGCATAGGCGGCTAGAGAGCCCAGCTTTCCGGCACACGCGATCCGAAGCGCTCGCGGCAATATCGATAGACCGGTGCCAGCAGTTCCGCGGCACGCGCCTCATTCTCTTTGGAAATGCGGTGCGCCGGCGGGGAATGGCCGAGCTTGCGACCGAGTTCGGCCTCGCGCCGCGATATCCCGATAAAGTCGGTCAGCCGGTCGAACGACGGCTGGGTGAACATTTCCTCGAAAAACAGCACGAGCACGTCCTCCTCGTCGAACGCGGAGAAAACGCGTTCGAGAATTCGGTCATAATGGAAATTCTGGACGCGCAGATGGCCTTCCAGCCGCTCGCCGAAAAATGTTTCATAGGGAATCTGGCGGCCGACATTCCATATGTGGCGGAGCACGGCGTCGAGCCGGCTTAGCGGGTCGCGCAGCGTAACCAGCAATTTCACCTTCGGATGCTGTCGCCGCATAAAGGCGAAACCCTCCTGGGTGAGCCCGCTATAGCTTGGCGAGAGTTCGCCGAAGGCCCGGTGCACGTCTCCCATATTGTCGCGGAACAGGCCGATATAGCGCTCGGGTTCGTCGGTCATCCGCAGCCGCTCGGCCAAGGTGGCGAGGCGAATTTTCGTCGCCGCGGCTTCGGCATGCTCGGGATCTTCGGACAGTTTCGCAATCAGCCTGCGCGCGCGCTCGTCGAACTTTTCGCGATTGCCCTCCTGGTAGAGAGCCGAGAAGAACTGCATTTCCTTGATCGGCGAGGCGTAGAATTCCGGATGCCCGGCCAGGTAGCGATAGATGGAGGTCGTGCCCGTCTTGGTCGGTCCGATGCCGATGAACAGCGTCTTGTCTTCGAAAGCGAGGCCGTTCCCGCCGCCTTGATGCCGGGGAAGAAGGCGCGAAATCAGGCTCATGAAACGGGGTGCTTTTGAATGGAAACAGGGGGGAAACGGGCAACCGTGAAGGGCATGGATGTTCGTATATCGCTCCGCCGCCGACAGGGCCAGAGCGCGCGAACCGGACATTGCGCTTCGCCGTCCTTCGGTTAGAAGGCCGCCATGGACAGCATCCTTATCCGCGGCGGCCAGCGCCTTTCCGGCACCATCCATATTTCGGGCGCGAAAAATGCCGTGCTCACATTGATGCCCTGCGCGCTCCTTACCGACGAACCGCTTTGCCTCGAAAACCTGCCGCGCCTCGCCGATGTCGACAGCTTCATGCATCTCCTCAACCAGCATGGCGCCTCGACCATGCTGGAACGCAGCGGCAATGGCGGCGGCCGCCGGATGACGGTTGCGGCGAAGGAGATCGTATCGACGGTCGCGCCCTATGATTTCGTGCGCAAGATGCGCGCCTCCATCCTCGTGCTCGGCCCGCTGGTTGCGCGCGCGGGCGAGGCGACGGTGTCGATGCCCGGCGGCTGCGCGATCGGCAACCGGCCGATCGACCTGCACCTGAAGGCACTGGAAGCGCTGGGCGCGGATATCGAACTCGCCGCCGGCTATGTGAAGGCGACCGCGCCCGAGGGCGGGCTCAGGGGCGGCACGATATCCTTTCCCTTCGTCTCGGTCGGCGCGACCGAGAATGCGCTGATGGCCGCGGTTCTCGCCAGGGGCGAGACGGTGATCGAGAATGCGGCGCGCGAGCCGGAGATCGTCGATCTGTGCAGATGCCTCGTCGCGATGGGCGCGGAGATCGAGAATATCGGCAGCGAACGGCTCGTCATTCACGGCAAGGACCGGCTCCACGGGGCGACCTATAGCGTGATGCCCGACCGGATCGAGGCCGGCAGCTATGCCTGCGCCGCCGCGATCACCGGAGGCGATATCTTCCTCGAAGGCGCCGATGCCGCCGACATGCCGTCCATCCTCGCCGGCCTGCGCGATGTCGGCCTTGCCATCGAAGAGCAGGCGGGCGGTATCCGTGTCGCGGCCGATGGGCCGCTGACCCCGATCACCCTTTCCACCGCGCCCTTTCCCGGTTTCCCGACCGACATGCAGGCGCAGTTCATGGCGATGCTGACCCTTGCCGGGGGAACCAGCGTGCTGACCGAAACGATCTTCGAGAACCGCTATATGCATGTGCCCGAGCTCACCCGGATGGGGGCGGAGATCGACGTGCGGGGCCGCACGGCGGTGGTGAAGGGCGTCGAGGGACTGGTCGGCGCGCAGGTGATGGCGACCGATCTTCGCGCCTCGATGAGCCTCGTGCTTGCCGGGCTGGCCGCCAAGGGCGAGACCAAGGTGCTGCGCGTCTACCATCTCGATCGCGGCTATGAGCGGCTCGAGGAGAAACTCGGCGGCGTGGGGGCCGATATCGAGCGGATCAGCGAAGGCTAGTCCGTTACGCGCTCGACGGGCCGAAACGCGCGCGCGGCGGGGCGTTTCCGGCGATCCTCCGGGCGCGGCGAGGCCACCTGTCGGCGCAAGGCGGTTGGCGTAAAATCAGAATTTTTCCAGACCGAGCATCGCGGGAGGGCGCAATGCGAAGGATCCTTTCGATGAAAGTGCAAAAGCTGCTTGTTTCCGCGATCGTGATGCTTGTCGGCAGCGCTCCGGCGCTTGCCCTGCAGGCCGACGACGCGACGGACGGCGGAGCCCCGCCGCCGACGCTCGATACCAATGGCGATGGCACGCCCGATGCCTGGGACCGGGACGGCGATGGCCGCCCGGACGCCTGGGACACGGACCGCGATGGTGCTCCCGACGCCTTGGACAATGACGGAGACGGCGAACCCGACCAATAATAGCACCCCCTGCAAGCCCGATCCTGGGCCGCCATCTCCCCTCGATGGCGGCCTGTTTTTTTGGAGAAAGCCGAAGCCTAGAAGACGGTGACGAGCGTGTGGATGACAAGGCCGACAAGGCCGCCGACCAGCGTGCCGTTCATCCGGATATATTGGAGATCGCGGCTGACCGCGTTTTCGAGCCGCAGGGTCACGGTTTCGGCGTCCCAGCTGCGCACCGTATCGGAAACCAGGGTGACGATGCTGTCGCCATAATCGGCGACCGCGCCGACCGTCGCGCGGCGCGCGAAGCCGTTGATCGCGCGCTTCAACCCGGGGTCTTCCTGCAGCGTCTTGCCGAGATCGCGCAGCGCTTCGCCGAACCGGCCCTCCATCGTCCTGTCGGGATCGCGCGCCGCGCGGAGCAGCGCTTCGCGCGCCTGTTCCCACAGGCCGTCGAGCCAGTCCGCCACCGCCGGGTTTTCGATGATGTCGCGTTTGAACCGGTCGACCTTGGCCTGCATCTCGGGATCGTTCTGAAGGTCGAAGGCGAGGCGGACGAAACCCTCGTTCGCCTGGTCGCGCAGCGGATGGTGCGGATCGCCTTCCATCTGGACGAGCAGCTTTCTGAGCCCGGAGATGATCGCGTCGGAGAGCCGGTCGTCGATCGCCAGCCAGCGCATGAAATTATTGGCCCGCTCATAGACCATGGCGCGCACGACTTCCTCGTTGGCGTCGAGGATATTGGCCGCCCAGCGGACGATGCCGTCGATGATCGGGACGTGCCGGTTCTCGGCGATCGCCGCCTCGATCGCCTGGCCGAGCAGGGGGGCGATATCGAGATCGCGCAGCCGGTTGGCGACCATCGTCTTGGCATTGCCGCCCAGCCGCTCGTCGTCCAGCGATTCGAGGATCATCGCGAACAGCCGCGCCGCGCCCTCGCGCATCCGGCCCTGCCCGCCCGAAGGCTGGACCAGGAATCGGCCGATCGCGCCGGCGACGTCGAACCGCCGCATTCGCCGCGCGACGACCGAGGGGGTGAGGAAATTGTCCTTGAGGAACAGCGCCAGTTGCTCGCCGATCCTGTCCTTGTTGTTGGGGACGATTGCGGTGTGGGGAATCGGCACGCCCAGCGGATGGCGGAACAGGGCGGTGACCGCGAACCAGTCCGCCAGCCCGCCGACCATCGCCGCCTCGGCAAAGGCGGCGACGAAGCCCCAGGCCGGATGCGCGCTTTCCATGTAATGGGCGAAGGCGAAGACGCCCGCCATCAGGAGGAGCATCGCGGTCGCGGTGCGCCGCATGGCGCGCCCGCGATCCTCGGTCATGCTGAACCGGCTTTGCGGCCGGGGGGGTGGCGGTGCCGTCATTCGGCCGGCTGGACCGCGCCCTTTTCTTCCTCGGTCGGCTTGTAGGTGAGCGCCCGGCCGAAGACCCTGCGGAATTTCTGCTCAACGCTGTCGGCGATGCTGAAGCTGGCCGGCACGATGACGAGGGTCAGGACGGTCGATAGCAGCAACCCGCCGATCACCGTCCAGCCCATCGGCGACCGGAAGGCCGAATCGCCGTGGATGGCGATCGCGGTCGGGATCATGCCCGCCGTCATCGCCACGGTCGTCATGACGATCGGCTGGGCGCGCTTGTGGCCCGCATCGATCAGGGCCGTGACCTTGTCGACGCCCTTGTCCATTTCCTCGATCGCGAAATCGACGAGCAGGATGGAGTTTTTGGCAACGATGCCGAGCAGCATGAGAAGGCCGATAAACACCGGCAGGGAAAGCGCGTTGCCCGTGATAAGCAAGGCAAGGAAGCTGCCGAGCGGGGCGAGAATGAGCGATCCCATATTGACGAGCGGCGCGACGATGCGGCGATAGAGCAGCACGAGGACGGCAAAGACGAGCAGCACGCCGGATATGACGGCGACGATGAAGTTGAAGATCATCTCCGCCTGCCATTGCTCGGGGCCGGCATAGACGCGCTCGACGCCATCGGGGAGGTCGTCCCAGATGGGCAGCGCGTCGATCTGCTCCGAAGCGGAGACGACGCCGGGGGCAAGGTCCGCGCCGATGACGATACGACGCTGCTGGTTGTAGCGCTCGATCACCGTGGGGCCGGAACCGAAGCGGATTTCCGCGACCGCGCTCAGCGGCACCGATCCGCCCGACGCGGTAGGCACCGGCAGGTTTTCGATATTGGCGAGATCGCGCCGTGCGGCTTCGCTCAATATCACGCGGATCGGGATCTGCCGGTCGCTGAGCGAGAAACGGGCGGCATTCTGGTCGATATCGCCCTGCGTCGCGATCCGGATGGCCTGGGATAGCGCCGCGGTCGTCACGCCAAGGTCGGCGGCGAGGTCGAGCCGCGGTTCGACGATGATCTCCGGCCGCCTGAGCCCGCCGTCCACACGCGGGGCGACCACGCCGTCCAGCGCCGACATTTGGGTGACGATGGCGTCGGCCGCATCGTCGAGCGCATCGGGGTCGTCGCCGCCGATGGTGAGCGAGATATCGCGGCCGCTGAACCCGCCCTGCTGGGAATTGAAATAGACGCGTGCATCGGCGACGCTGCGCAGCAGCGGCAAGGTTTCGCGCTCGAAATCGATGCTCGATCGTTCGCGGTCGTCTTTCAGCGACATGAAGATACGGCCGCTGCCGGGTTCGATCCGCTGGAAGGCGGTGCGGACCTCGGGCTGCGCGCGCAGGATCGCGGCGACCCGGTCGGAAACGCGTTCGGTCTGGCGCAATGTCGAGCCGGGCACCATCTCGATCGTCACCCGGCTGAAATCATTATCCTCGTTCGGCATGAACACCATCGGCAAGAAGCTGGCGGATACGACGGTAAGCACGAGCGCGCCGCCGCCGCCGATCAGCGCGGTCTTCCAGCGATGCACGAGCGACCATTTGAGGAGCGCCATATAGCGGTCCATCAGCGGGCCTTCGCCATGGGTGTGTACGCCTTCGGCCTTCATGAAATAGGCCGATATCAGCGGCGTGATCAGGCGCGCCACGGCAAGGCTCATCAGCACCGCGATCACTGTCGTCATGCCGAACTGGATGAAGAACTGGCCCGAAATGCCCGGCATCAGCGCAACCGGCAGGAACACCGCGACGATCGCCATCGTCGTCGCCAGCACCGCGAGGCTAATCTCCTCGGCGGCGTCGATCGATGCCTGGTAGGAATTCTTGCCCATGCGCATGTGGCGCACGATATTCTCGATCTCCACGATCGCATCGTCGACGAGAACGCCCGCGACGAGACTGAGCGCGAGCAGGCTGATGAAGTTCAGGGTGAAGCCGAGCAGTTCCATGAACCAGAAGGTCGGGATTGCCGAAAGCGGGATCGCGATCGCCGCGATCAGCGTCGCCCGCCAGTCGCGCAGGAACAGGAAGACGACGATAACCGCGAGCACGGCGCCTTCGACCAGCGCGTTCATCGCGGCGTCGTAGTTGGATTTCGTATATTCGACCGAGGTGAACAGCCGGGTGAAGGTGACGCCCGGATATTCTTCCTCCATCTGCTCCAGCATTTCCACGGTACTGTCATAGACCGAGACGTCGGATGCGCCCTTGGCGCGTTCGACGCCGAAGCTTACGACCTGCCGGCCGTTCATCTTCGATAATGTGCGCTGCTCGCCATATTGATCGCGAACGTCGGCGATGCTGGAAAGCTGCACCGTCCGGCCGTTGCCGATGGCGATATCGGTCTGGCCCAGCTCATAGGCGGTGTCGGCGTCGCCGAGCACGCGCACCGACTGTTCGGCGCCGGCCACTTCCGCCCGGCCGCCGGCGGCGTTGAGGTTGGTCGCGCGCAGCTGGGAATTGATCTGGCTCGCGGTGATGCCGAGCGCTTCGAGCTGCGCGGGATCGAGCACCACCCGGATCTCGCGATCGACGCCGCCGCTGCGATCCACGGCGGCCATGCCGTCGATGCCGAGCAACCGGCGCGCGATGGTGTTGTCGACGAACCAGCTGAGTTCCTCCAGCGTCATATCGACGCTTTCGACCGCGAAGAAGGCGATCGTGCCGCCGCCATTCACTTCGACGCGGGTGACCTGGGGCTCCAAAATCCCGTCGGGCAGGTCGCCGCGGATCAGCGCGACGGCGTTGCGGACATCGTTCACCGACCGGTCGACCGGCGTGCCGATGGCGAACTGGATGAAGGTTTGCGAGCGGCCTTCCTGCACGGTCGACTGGATCTCGTCGACGCCGTTGATGTTGCGCACCGCCGCCTCGACGCGCTGGGTGACCTGGGTTTCCATCTCGCTCGGCGCCGCGCCGGGCTGGGAAACCTGGACGATCACAGCCGGGAAATCGACATCCGGGCTGTCGTTCACGTCGAGCCGCATGAAGGAAATGATACCGGCCAGCATCAGGCCCGCGAACAGCACGAGCGGCGGGGTCGGGTTCTTGATCGCCCAGGTCGAGATCGTGCGAAAGCTCATAATGCCGTCCTAGTTGCCGGTTTCGGCGGCCGCGCGCTGCGGGATCACCTCGTCGCCGATATTCAGGAAGGCGCCTGCCGACTGGACCACCCGCTCGGAGCCGCGCAGGCCTTCGCGGATCGTGATGCCGGCATTGGATACCTCGCCGATTTCGACGTCGCGGCGAACCACGAGATTATCCTGGTCGATGATGAAGACGTAATTCTGGCCGTCTTCGTCGCTCATCACCGCGGATTCCGGCAGCATCGGCGCGTTGACCGAACCCGCGACGATCGCGGCGCTGGCGAAGCCGCCGGGGCGCAGTCCTTCGCGATAGCTGAGCGCAATGCTCGCCGTGCCCTGCCGGCTTTGCGGATCGATCGTCGGCGAAAGCTGCCAGATCTGGCCCAGAAAGGCTTCGGCGGCGCCGACCGGCGTGACGGTCGCCTGCTGGCCGACCGAAAGCCGCCGCAGATCGCCTTCGGAAACCCGTGCATTCATTTCCATCTCGCCGCCCTGGGCAAGCAGGAACAGCGCGCCCGATCCGGCGCTCACCACCTGGCCGGGTTCGGCGTTGCGTTCGAGCACGAGCCCGGCGGCAGGCGCGCGGATGGCAAGCCTGCCGGCCCGCGCGCGCAATTCGTTGAGCTGCGCCCCGGCGACGTTGACGCGCGCCCGCGCGGCATCGCGGGTCGCCGTTTTGCGGTCGATATCGGCCTGGCTGATGAAGCCGCGTTCGACGAGCTGGAGCGCGCGATCGAGTTCGGCCTGGGCGAGCGCGAGATCGGACCGGGCGACTTCGACCTGGGCCGCTGCCGAGCTTACCTGCTGCGACTGGACCGAGCTTTCGATCGAGGCGAGGATCTGGCCGGCCCGGACCCAGTCTCCGGCGTCGACATAGACCCGCAGGATCTGGCCGCCTTCGCCCGCGACGCCGACCGGCATCGCGCGGCGCGCATCGAGCGTGCCGCTGGCCGTGATCGTGTTGGAGATCGACTGCGAGCCCGGGACGACGACGGTAACCGTCGGCAAGGTGCGCGCGGGACCGTCTTCGCCGGCTGCGGCACCGGCGTTTTCGCCGGACCCGCCGGAAAACATGAAATAGACCGCGAGCAGCGCCAGCGCGGCGATCACCACGCCGATGATGACGAAGCGGCGACGCCGGTCTGCCCGGCGTTCTTCCGCTTCGAACTCGCTCATCGGAGCCGCGCTTTCGAAACTCTGTTCGACATTCATATCTGCCACCCTGGCCAACTCCGCTCTGCCTTCACTGTCGTGCTGTATTACATGAATATAACACAAGGCTCAAGCCGTATGTGAATCTGCGGGTTCATTGCGTTTTTTGCAGTGCAAAATCAAGGTGGCACGCAGCAGGAAATCGACCGTTCATCGAAGCGAAACCATTGCTTTGCTCCACGCGTTGGGAAGGAAAGCCCGCTTTCGGGCGCAACCGAATTGGAGGAGATTTTTTATGAAAACCGCACTTCTAGCCCTCGCCGCGTCCTGTGCGCTGGCGGCGCCGGCCGCCGCGCAAACCGCCGACATCCCGCTCGCCATCGAAGGCACGCGGCTGGATATCGTCGCGACCGGCGAATCGCGCCAGGTGCCGGACCTCGCGATCGTCAATGCCGGGGTCGTCACCGAAGCGCCGACTGCGGCCGCCGCCTTCGCCGAAAATAACCGCCGCATGGCCGCCGTCTTTTCCGCGCTGCGCCGCGCGGGAATAGAGGAGCGCGACATCCAGACCGCCTCGATAAACCTCAACGCCCGGTACGACTATTCCGATCGCAGCGAACCGCAGCTACTGGGTTATACCGCCTCGAACCAGCTCAGCGTCCGCTTCCGCGACGTCGAAAGGGCCGGAACGATCATCGACACCTTGGTCGGGCAGGGCGTGAACCAGATCAACGGGCCGAGCCTGGAAGTCGACGAGCCGGAAGCCGCGCTCGACGAAGCGCGCCGCGACGCGATCAGCAGGGCGCGGGCCCGGGCCGAACTCTATGCACAGGCGGCCGGCATGCGCGTCGAGAGAATTGTCGCAATCAGCGAAACCGGCGCCGCCCGGCCGCCCATGCCGATGGCCAATCGCGCCATGGCAATGGCCGAATCCGATACCGCGCTGCAGATCGCGCCGGGCGAGCAAAGGTTGTCGGCCACGCTCTCGGTGACGTTCGAACTGCGCTAGAAAGACGAAAGGGCGCGCGGAATTTCGCCGCGCGCCCTTTTCGGTCTTCCATCGCCGGTCGGCGCTAACGTACGCGTCCGCGCTTAATCAGGTTGACGATCGCCAGCAGCACGATCGCCCCGCCAAAGGCAACGAGCAAGGTCATTGGCTGGAAGGGGGCGTCCCGCAGCCGCGCGGTGCCGCCCGTCAGGACGCTGAACAGGAACCGGCCGAGGATTGAGCCGACACAGCCGACGATAACGTTCCAGAAAATGCCCATCGATGCGTCGCGGTTCATGACGATGCTGGCGAGCCAGCCGATGACGCCGCCGACGACCAGGGCAATGATGAAATTGATCATGCGAACCTCCCTCTTGCTTCGCCAGATCGGCAAAGCTTCCCGCGGGATCGCGACAATGCCGGCTCTCGATAAACGGTGCGGCCGGCTATCGAATCGATCCGCTGCGGATAAGAGTAAACCCTCTGATCCCAAAAACAAATTCCCCGGCCGCCGACGGAGATGGCGACCGGGGAATCGTTGCTCGCGGAGGCCGCTGCTCGGCCGTGCGTGCATGTTCGTGAAGGGGCGGCTCTAATATTTCTGCTGGCGTTCGTAGAGCGACTTGTAGTGCTGGATGCGCGTCACGCGCAGTCCGGGCATGCCCGAACGATCGATGGCGCGCTGCCAGCTGGCGAATTCCTCGACAGTCAGCCCATAGCGCTCGCAAGCCTCGTCGACCGACAGCAGGCCGCCATTGACTGCAGCGACGACTTCCGCCTTGCGCCGAACGACCCAACGCCGCGTATTGGGCGGCGGCAGGGAATTGAGCGTGAGCGGTTCGCCCAACGGGCCGATAACCTGCTCAGGACGGATTTTTTGGTTCTCGATCATACTTTCCTCAAAACTCGGGTCAGCCGACCTTTGCGCCTGTGTGTTCATTACGATGAACGCCTTGTAAGCAAAGCTCGTTGAAAGAACCCTAAAATGCCAAGGTAAACAGACACTTTACCAGGCTTTCTGAATGATTGACGGGGCGTTCGAAATTGGCACGGAGGGATTAAAGCTTCCGCGCAAAGTTTCTCCCTGCGGGACACTGCCAAGCCCTTTGCGATCCGCCCTGGGAGCAAAAATCTCGATCAGAGATTCCCGCGCGGCAATCTGGCGATCGCCGCCGATCGCCAGTCGCGCCGCCAGCCGTGCGGTGGGCTGTACGGCCTGTGCAGCGGCGAGAAACGCGACGAGCGCACGGAAATCGATGCCGACGTCGGTATTGACGGCGAAGCGCTTTCGAAAAGGGGTATATCCCAGGTCCATATCGGCCACTCTAGGGAGCAAGGCTGAAAACGTGGTAAAGGCACAGGCAACGCTTTGGTCATGAATCCGCGCGGAATCGGCGGGTTTTGGTTATCAGGGCCATAATGTGCGGCAAACGGACCTTTGCGCGCGGCGCCCGGGCATACTAAATGGGCGTCATGTCCCAGCCCGATTTTCAGCTTTCCCGCCCCGCGGATGAATGCCGGATCGTCGTCGCCATGTCCGGCGGCGTCGATTCCTCGGTGGTTGCCGCGCTTGCCGCGAAGACTGGCGCGGAGGTGATCGGCATCACCCTGCAGCTCTACGATCATGGTGAGGCGACCGGCCGGACGGGGAGTTGCTGCGCAGGGCAGGATATCCGCGATGCGCGCGCAGTCGCCGAAAAGCTCGGCATCGCCCATTATGTGTTCGACTATGAAAGCCGGTTCCGGGAATCGGTGATCGACGATTTCGCGGATGAATATATGGCGGGCCGCACGCCGATCCCCTGCATTCGCTGCAACCAGGGCGTGAAGTTCAAGGATCTGCTCGGCATGGCACGGGATCTCGGCGCCGATTGCCTCGCGACCGGCCATTATGTCCGCCGCGTGATGGGGGAAAATGGCGCGGAGCTGCACCGCGGCGCCGATCCGGCGCGCGATCAGAGCTATTTCCTGTTTGCGACGACGCCGGACCAGCTTGATTATCTGCGTTTTCCGCTGGGCGGCATGCCCAAGCAGGAGGTGCGCGAGATCGCCAGGGAACTCGGCCTCGCCGTCGCGATGAAGCCCGACAGCCAGGATATCTGCTTCGTGCCCGATGGCGATTACGCCAAGATCGTCAAGAAAGTGCGCCCCGAGGCGGGCGAGGGCGGCGAGATCGTTACCCGCGACGGTACCGTGCTCGGCGCGCATCAGGGGCTGATCCATTTCACCGTCGGCCAGCGCCGGGGGCTGGAGATCGGCGGCCAGCCCGAACCGCTTTATGTCGTGCGGCTGGAGCCCGAGACTAGGCGTGTCGTTGTCGGTCCGAAAAGCGCGCTCGCGGTGGCCGCCGCCCGGATCGAGGACGTGAACTGGCTGGGAGAGGCATTCGAGGGGCCGATGACTGCCAAGGTGCGTTCTCTGGCCAAGCCTGTGTCCGCGCGTTTCGACGGCGCGATGCTGGTTTTCGATATGCCCGAATATGGCGTCTCACCGGGACAGGCGGCCGTACTCTATTCCGGCGACCGGATATTAGGGGGCGGCTGGATCGCCGAGACGGTGGCAGCCGAAGAGGCGCTGGCGGCCTGATGCGTTTGGCGCGGTGGATTTTCGGTATCGCCGCGATCTGGGGCATCGCCGTCATTGCTCCGCTCTATTTCCTCGAACGCTGGATCGGCGAGTATTTCCCGCCGCCGATCGCCCATCCCGAAACCTATTACGGTTTTGTCGGCGTGACCCTGGCCTGGCAGTTTCTCTATGGGCTGATCGCCTATGATCCGCTCCGCTACCGCCCGGTCATGCTCATCGGGGCGGCGGGTAAGCTCTCCTTTGCCACGTCCAGCGCTGCGCTCTACCTGCAGGGCCGCGTTGGCATGCCGGTCTTCGGGGCCTCGCTGTTCGACCTTGCCCTGGCAATCCTGTTCGTGATCGCCTGGTGGCGGACCGGCAAGCCGAACTGGGCGGGCTAGCGATCGTCCTCGGCGGGTAGCGGCTCCAAGACGCAGCCCAGCCCCTCGCGGAACTGCGCCGAGCGGCTGGCAAGCAGGGGAACGCTGGCGGTGATGCGTTTCTCCGCTTCGTTCTCGCTTATCGAGATCGCTTCCATGCCGGGCTCATAGTCATTGTAGCAGCTCTCCATGTCCCGCCCGCCGATATAACGGCAGGAGCAGATGACATGTGCGCCATAGCCGACACCCAGTTCGATCGTCGGCTTCATGCGGATGCCGTAAAGGATCGCCGCGCCCAGCAGGACGAGCAGGACGGCGACGGAGCCGATCAGAATTGGCCGCTTCACTTTCATCGGCGTGAGACGTAGCGTGGCGCAATGACGATGCAAAGATGGCTCGTTCCGCTGACGTTACCTTTGCTGCTCGGCACCGCCGCGCCGGTTGCCGATGTGCAGCCCGGCGAGGAGGCCGAAGCGGCCACTGCTCCGGCAATCGTCCGCGCGGATCTCGATCCGCTGGTGACCGCGCTGTTCGAGGATGAGGGCGTCGGCGAGACGCGCGCCGTGATCGTCGTGCAGGACGGGGAGATCGTCGCCGAACGGTACGCGCCCGGCTATTCGGCCGATATGCGCTATATCTCCTGGTCGATGGCGAAGACCGTCACCGCCATCCTTGTCGGCTTTCTGGTCGAGGACGGGCGGCTGGATCTCGATGCGCCCGCGCCGGTTCCCGAATGGCAGGGCGAAAATGATGCGCGCCGCCATATCACCCTGCGCCACCTGCTCCATATGGCCTCGGGCCTCGATCATACCGAGGTCAACGATCCGATCTGGGATTCGGACACCAACCGGATGCTGTTCACCAGCGGAGCCGGCGACATGGCCGGCTATGCGGTCGCCCGGCCGCTCGAAGCCAATCCGGGCGATAAATATGAATATAGCAGCGCGACGACCGTCATCCTGTCGCGGATCATCGCCGACACCCTGACCGATAGCGAGGATCCGGGCGCCCGCGCCGCCGCCTATCGCCGTTTCGCTTATCAGCGGCTGCTCGGGCCGGCGGACATTCACAGCCTTTATTTCGAATTCGATGCCCAGGGCACGCAGATCGGCGGTAGCCTGATCCATGCAACGGCGCGCGACTGGGCTCGGCTGGGCGAAGTGCTGCGGACCGGCTCGGCAGCGGATGGGACCGAGATCATATCGCCCGCGTGGCGCGCCTTCATGCTGACCCCTTCGCCGCGCAACCCCGAATATGGCGGCCAGACCTGGCTCAACCGCCCGGGCGGTCCGTACGATTCGCCTACCCTGTTTCCCGGCCATGGGCCCGATACGATCTTCTCCCTTGTCGGCCATCTCGGCCAATATGTCGTCGTTTCGCCCGAACAGCGGCTGACGGTCGTCCGGCTCGGCAATACGCCGGATGCCCAGCGGCGCGCGGTTGTCGACCGGCTGGCGCGTTTTTTCGACGCTTGAGGCCGGAGGCGTGAAACTGTGCCGCAGATCATAGTTTGTTGAGGAAAGGCCGATTATGGCCATGGCGAACGGGTCTTAACGCTTTATCGTCGTTCAGCCCCGCTTCACCGCAGCCATGCTAGCGCGGTCGAGGGTCGGCAGAATGGGGACTGACATGAAGACGAAGAGCAAATTTGCAGCCGCAGGCTTGGGAATCGCAGCGGTTGCGCTGGCTTTCGCGCTGCCGACGCAGAGCCAGGCGCAGGACGGCGATCTCGCCATCGGCCGTACCCTGGAAGGCGAACTGACCACCGGCGACAGCGTCGATGGCGACAAGCAATATTATGACGAATTCCGCCTCCGCGCCGATCCCGGCGCGCAGGTCTCGCTGCTGCTCTCGTCCGACGATTTCGACACGGAATTGCGCATCGCGATGCCCGACGGCACGACGCTTTCCAACGACGACGATCATGTCGCTTCGGAGACGACCAACAGCCGGCTCGATATCGTGATGCCCGCCGAAGGCGTGGTGCGGGTGCGCGCCCGCTCTTTCCGGGCGGCGGCGACCGGCAGCTACCAGCTGGGCGCGGTATCGACCGACAGCCTTGCGATCGAGGCGGACGCGCCCGAGGCGGCGTCGATCGGTATCGGCCAGACGCGAGAAGGCGAGCTTGCCGAAAGCGATTACCAGAATGCGCGCGGCCGTCATGTCGACTATTACGAGTTCGAAGGCACAGCGGGCCAGCGGCTCGACCTGCATCTCAACTCGCGCGGCTTCGATACGGTGCTGGCGCTCGAGGGTGCCGACGGCTTCGTCGTGCGCAACGACGACGACGCGACGGCGGGCGAGCAGACGCTCAACAGCCGGGTCGTCGCGACCCTGCCCGAAGCCGGTACCTACCGGATTCTCGTCACCAGTTACGGTACCGGCGAAACCGGAGCCTATACGCTGGCGACCGCGATCAACCGGAACGGCGACGCCGATACCGAGCAAACCGCCGGCAATGCCGAGCCGCTGCAATTCGGCCAGGCGATCACCGCCGAGCTGGGCAAGGATGACGATACACTGGCGACCGGCGAATATCTGCAGCGCTATTCCTTCGAGGGCCATCGCGGCCAGCCGGTGACGATCGATCTCTCTTCGGAAGATTTCGATACCTATCTGATCCTGCGCAGCCCTGGTGGCGAGCAGGAGGATATCGACGATACCGGCGATTCGCTGAACAGCCGCTATGAGCGGGTGCTGGCCGAAGACGGGCTCTACACGGTGACGGCGACGAGCTACGCGCCCGGCGCGACCGGCGCATTCCGGTTGGCGCTGAGCGAAGGCACGACGCGGATTCCGGCAGAACCCGAGGCGCGCCAGGTGTTCGCGATCACGGTCGGCATCGCCGATTATGGCGGCAACAGCTCCAACCTCACCAACACCGATACCGATGCCGCCAAGCTTTACCGCAAGCTGGAGGAACTCGGCGTGCTGCACGAGGAGAGCATCCTGCTCACCAACCAGGACGCTTCGATCGACGAATTCCGCACTGCCTTCCGCCGCGTTGCGGCGCAGGCCGGGCCCGACGACATCTTCCTTTTCTTCTTCTCGGGCCACGGCAACCAGATCGAGGACGCCACCGATACCGGCGAACTGGACCGCCGCGACGAGACACTGGTCTTCGCCGATGGCGAGGAACTGACCGACGACGAGCTGGCGCGCATGTTTGCGGAAGTTCATGCCGGCACCGCGATGATCGTGCTCGATAGCTGCTTTTCCGGCGGGTTCGAGCGCGACGTGATCACCCGGCCCGGCATGATGGGGCTGTTTTCATCGGAAGAGGATCTGACGAGCCTTGTGGCTTCGGAATTCAGCGCCGGCGGCTATCTCGCGCGCTTCTTCTCCGATGCGGTGGGCGGTCAGGCCGACGATAATGGCGATCACAATGTGACGGCGGGCGAGCTCGTCTCCTACATTCGCTACCGTTTCCGTGAACAGTGCAACGGGCGGAACTGCATCGAGGCGGAAACCGGCGATGCACAGCGCAACCATCAGGAACTGGTCGTCCAGCGCGGTAGCGTGCAGGTGGACGACATTCTGGTGGTCTTGCCTGAACAATATGGCGTGGTTCGCGGCACGCGCTAGGCGCAGCCTCAGCGCAGCAGGAAACTGCCCTCGATCACCGTGACGCAGCGGCCGCTCAGGATCGCGCGGTCGCCGTCGAGCCGGCAGTCGATCCGTCCGCCGCGCTTGCTCGCCTGAAAGGCGGCAAGGCCGTCGCGGCCGAGGCGCGCCGCCCAGAAGGGCGCGAGCGCGGCATGGGCCGAGCCGGTCACCGGGTCCTCGTCGATCCCCCAGGCGGGCACGAAGACGCGGCTGACGATATCCTCGTCGCCGTCGCCCGGCGCGGTGACGATCGCCATGAGGTGGATGTCCGCCAATGCCTTGAAATCGGGCGCGCAGCCGCGCACGGACCCGGCGTCCCGCAGCAGCGCGATCGCCGTGTCCTCGGCGACACCCGCCGGGGACAGGAAGACCTCGCCCTCCACGCCCAGCGCCGTCAGCAGATCGGGCCGGTCCGCCGGTTCGACGGGCGTAGCGGGCAGGTCGAGCGCATAGCCTTCGCCCGATCGACGCACTTCCAACAGGCCGGCCTTGCGCGTTGCGAAGCGCACGACATCGCGCGCTGTATCGTCGCGCAAAATGGCGTGGCCCGTGGCGAGCGTCGCATGGCCGCACATCGCGACTTCGGCGGTCGGCGAAAACCAGCGCAGTTCGAAATCGGCAGCGGGATCGCCCGCCGGCAGGTAGAAGGCCGTCTCGCTGAGATTGTTCTCGGCGGCGATCGCCTGCAGCGTTTCGTCGGGCAGCCAGTTTTCGAGCGGCATAACCGCCGCCGGATTACCGCCGAAGGGGGCGTCCGCAAAGGCGTCGATCTGGAAGAAGGGCAGGCGTGTCACGGGTAGAGCAGCCCTTCGTCCCAGCCGCCATCCGTGCGCGTGAAGAGGCGGCGATGGTGGAGGCGGTGGGCGCCGTCCTCCCAGAATTCGATCCGCTCGGGGGCGAGCCGAAAGCCCGACCAGTGCGGCGGGCGCGGCACGTCGCCGCCGTCGAATTTCGCCTGCATCTCCGCAAAGCGCGCCTCGAAGGTTGCGCGACTGTCGAGCGGGCGGGACTGGTCGGACGCCCAGGCACCGAGCTGCGAATCCCGGCTGCGGGTCGCGAAATAGGCATCGGCCTCGGCATCGTCGACGCGGCTCACCGGCCCTTCGGCGCGAAATTGCCGGCGCAGCGATTTCCAGTGGAAGAGGATCGCCGCCTTGCCGGTATCGAGCAATTCCCTGGCCTTGCGGCTTTCGAAATTGGTGTACCAGACGAAGCCGCGTGCATCGTGCCCCTTGAGCAGCACCATGCGCACCGAGGGCTGGCCGCCTGCCGTCGTCGTGGCGAGCGCCATCGCGTTCGAATCGTTGATCTCGGTCTCGCGGGCTTCCGCGAACCATAGGGCGAACAGGGCGAAGGGGTCGTCGGCGGTATCGGTCATCGCGGGGCT
The DNA here is from genome assembly GCF_014237875.1 of Parasphingopyxis marina. Taxonomy (GTDB): domain Bacteria; phylum Pseudomonadota; class Alphaproteobacteria; order Sphingomonadales; family Sphingomonadaceae; genus Parasphingopyxis; species Parasphingopyxis marina. The sequence continues at coordinate 1,055,857 of NZ_JACJVJ010000002.1, read as the reverse complement.
TTTAACCCGGCATGGTGGCGAAATACCATGTGTAAAACAGGGCCCAGCTGAGGCCGAGCACGGCCAGCCGGCCGCGCAGCGACAGCCAGCGCGCCGCGATCCGTCCGGCGATCGCCGTGCCGATGCCGATGATCAGAAATCTCGGCACCCGCGCGGCGAAGCTGGCCAGCGCGAAGCCAAGAAGGGGCGATCCGGCGTTTCCGGCTGCCAGTGCGTAGAGCTTGTAGGGCATTCCGCCGAACGATCCCGCCAGCATCGCGGCAAAACCTTCCGCCCGGTAGGCCCGTTCGGCTTCGGCGATCATCGCCGCATCGATGGCCGGTAATGCCTCCAGCAGGGCGGCGACCCCAGCCCCGTCATGCTGCGCCCAGCAATAGAGAAAAATCCCGCCCGGAACCGCCGCGAGGGCGGCGATCAGGGCCGCGACGGTCGCCGTCTTCCAGCCATAGCGTACGGCCAGATAGCTGATCGGCACGTCCGCGACGATGAACCAGAGGATCGCCTCGGCAAAGGCCCAGAGCGCAACGATCGCGAAGCCGGCGATCATCAGGCCGCGAAAAAGTAATTGCAGAGATGGAAGAAGAGCGGGGCGGCGAAGCTCACCGAGTCCATCCGGTCGAGCGCGCCGCCATGGCCTTCGATCATCGTGCCCCAATCCTTGGCGCCCAGCGAGCGCTTGACCGCGGAAAGCACGATCCCGCCGCAGAAGCCGGCAATGACGATCGCCGCCGCCATCCCGGCGGCCTCAAGCGGCGTAAACGGCGTGATCCACCACAGCCCCGCGCCGACCGCTATCGCTGAAAGGCCCCCGCCGATCAGGCCTTCCCAGGTCTTGGCCGGGCTGACCCTCGGCGCGACCTTGTGGCGGCCGAACAGCTTGCCGAAAACATATTGGAGCACGTCGGAAAGCTGGACGACGGTGACGAGGAAGAAGAGCAGCAGGAAATTCTGCCCCTCATAGCCGGGGATGTTGAGGATCAGCAGCGCCGGGGCGTGGCTGATGCAATAGACGGTGAGCATCAGCGCCCACTGGATCTTGGCCGTGCGCATAAGGAAATCTGCCGTTTCGCCCCTGACGGCGGCGGCGACCGGCAGCAGCAGGAAGGCGTAGACGGGAATCGCGATGCTGAAGAGCGCCAGCCAGTCGATGCCGATCAGATAATATTGCAGCGGCAGGAAGATGTAGAAGGCGATGGCCAGCGCGCCGTGATCGGCAGGGCGGGTCGGCGTCAGCGAGATGAATTCGCGCAGGCAGTAGAAGCTGGTGAGCCCGAACAGCACGAGCGTGACGACCTTGCCAAAGACAAAGGCGATACCGAAAATCGCGACCATCACCCACCAGGCGCGGACGCGCTCGTTGAGATTGCGGACGGTTTCGCGTCCGCCTTCGCTCTTCACGGTGCGGGAAAGGATGGCGCCGATGATCGAGGCGACAAGCAGGATCCCGCCGACGCCGGCGAACAGCCAAAGGAAGCGCGGGTCCATCAGGCGAGCGCCACCACGGCTTGGCGTGCGCGATCCAGAAAGGCGGGCTTGGCCTCGTCCGGCGCGAAGGGAAGGGGCGGCCCGAAGCGCACCGAGCAGCTGATCGGCACCGGGATCAAGGTGCCCTTGGGCCAGGCGCGGCTGAGATTTTCCAGATAGACGGGAATCAGTTCGGCTCGCGGGTAATCGCGCGCAAGGTGATGCAGCCCGCCCTTGAAGCCGCGGGGCAAGGGTTCGTCGCCGCGCGTGCCTTCGGGAAAGATGATCAGCGATTCCCCGGAATCGAGGATGTCGCGGAGCGGACGGAGAGGGTCTTCGCCCTTCTTCGGGCGGCGCTGGAGCAGGACGGCGTTGAGGACATGGGTCGAGACGAAGCGAGCGAGCGCGTTCCTGCCCCAATAATCGGCGGCGGCCACGGGATGGGTCGTCTCGCGCAGATCGGGCGGCAGCGCGCTCCAGAGCAAAACCGTGTCGAGATGGCTGCCATGATTGGCGAAATAGATGCGCTGGCGCGATGTCGGCTCGCTGCCCTGCCAGCGCGGATGGCCCCCCACGAGGAACCGGGTCGCCGCGAACAGCAGCAGGCGGATCATGGCGCGGCGTCCCGGAGCGCATGGGAAATTCCCAGCACGCGGCGAATTCCCGTGAGCGCCGCGCCGACCACGATAATAGCAAGCGCGATGGCCAGAGCGTAGCGCGTTTCCAGCCACAAGGCTTCGCCGAGCGCGGCAAGACAGCCCAGGGTCAATGCGGCCATGCGGTGCGGCTTGGCCATCGGCCCGCGAAAATCCTGTCCGAAGCCCAGCGACCCGCCCAGCGCGCGGACATAGGCCGTGAACATCGCCAGCAGTGCGGCCAGCCAGCCTATCCACCACCAGGGCGTCGCATAGCCGGCCGCGATAAGCAGCAGGCTGTCCTCGATCCGGTCGGGCGCTTCGTTGTAGAGCGGCCCGGTTGCCGATCCCTTGCCGCCTTCGACGGCGACCATGCCGTCGAGCATATTGCAGAGCAGGCGGAGCTGGATGCCAAACGCGGCGGCGAGATAGAGCGAGGGATGGTTTGGGGCTTCGATCAGCGCCCATGCGCCGAGCGCGGCGAAGCCGATGCCGATCACCGAGATCGCGTTCGGCGTCAATCCGCTGGCCAGCATGAGGCGCGCCGCCCGCGCTGCCCAGCCGGTTCCGCGCGAAGCGAGGGGTCTGCGATTGCTCGGTTCGGCCATAGCGCGCGAAACTAACCGATCGCCCGCGCCAGTCCAGCTACCTTTGCGGTTCCGGTCCGAAACGCGATCGGATAGGACGCGTTACATGTCGGCAAGACGGATGGGCTGTCGGGAGATGCCGTTCGCATTCACTCGCGGGCTCGCGCTCCTCGGCTGGATGGTGCCGGCCTTTCCGATTGTCGGCGGCAAGCATATGGCGGCTACAAGCGCTTGAAATCGGGAGAAACTACACCCATTTCGATAGTTGCATATCTGCAACAGTTGGCGAATGGGTCATGATATACGACACGGAGACTATGGCAGCGGATCCCTATGCAACCCTTGGCGTCTCGCGCGGCGCCAGTGAGGCCGAGATCAAGAAGGCGTATCGCAAGCTCGCCAAGGAGCTGCACCCTGATCGCAACACCGATAATCCGCAGGCGTCGGAGAAATTTTCCGCCGCGACCAACGCCTATGACCTCTTGTCCGACAAGGACAAGCGCGCCCAGTTCGATCGCGGCGAGATCGACGGCGAGGGCAATCCGACACATCCCTTTGGCGGTTTCGGTGGAGGCGCTTCCAGCCGCGGGCCGGGCGGCGCGCACTATGAATATTCCAGCGATGGCGGCGATCTCGGCGATCTCTTCGAGGGCCTGTTCGGCGGCGCCCGGCGCGGCGGCGGAGCAGGAGGACCGTTTAGCGGTTTCGGCCAGCGTCGGCCGCCGCCTCCGCAAAAGGGCGCCGATGTCGCCTACAAGCTTGCGGTTTCTTTCGAGGATGCGGCCACGCTCGCAACGCAGCGGCTGACGCTGGCCTCGGGCAAGACGATCGACCTGAAGCTCAAGCCCGGCGTCGAAACCGGCACCCAGATGCGCCTTTCCGGTCAGGGCCAGGCGGGCCCGGGCGGCAATGGCGATGCGCTGATCGCGATTACCGTCAAGCCGCATGGCTTTTTCGAGCGCGATGGCGATGATATCCGGCTCGACCTCCCGATCGGCCTCGACGAGGCGGTAAAGGGCGCGAAGGTGAAGGTGCCGACCGTCGACGGCGCCGTGATGCTGACGGTCCCCAAAAACGCCGCTTCGGGCAAGGTGCTGCGGCTCAAGGGCAAGGGGTTTCACAAGAAGAGCGGCGGTCGCGGCGATCAGCTCGTCCGGCTGGAGATCGACCTGCCCCAGGACGATGCCGCGCTCGCCGAATTCGTGAAGGACTGGACGCCCGGTACGCCGCAAAACCCGCGCTCCAAATTCGGTGTCTAGCCTTTGACGCATGAAGCCTCGCTCTCGCCCGAAGCCCGGCGCCGGCTGGCGATCGAGCGCGTCAGGCAGGGCAAGGAACCCGATCGGCCCGCGCCGAAAAGCTTCGGCTGGACGACGCTCAGCCGAGTTTTCGAAGGCGTCTATGCCGAAGGCTTCATACATGCCGGCAATCTTGCCTTCATGGCGTTGCTGGCACTGTTTCCGTTCATCATCGTTCTCGCGGCGCTGGCGCAGGTATTCGGACAGACCGAGCAGGGGCTGCAGGCGGTTTCGGTGTTCCTCGAAAATGTACCGCCCAGTGTGGCGAGCACGCTCGAAGACCCTATCGCCAGCGTCCTTTCGGCGCGCACCGGCAACCTGTTATGGGTCGGCGCGCTGATCGGGCTGTGGACGACCGCGAGCTTCATCGAAACGATCCGCGAGGTGCTGCGCCGGGCTTATGGCACGCCCTTTGGCCGCCCCTTCTACGAATACCGGATATTCTCGATCGGACTGATCATCTTGTCGGTCGCGCTGGCGCTGCTCGCCTTCGGCCTGCAATTCGCGCTGACCGGCGTGGAGCAGTTCATCTACGGCGTGGTGCCGGCTCTTGAGGACTATCGGATCTTCATCGTGTTTTCGCGGATCGTGCCCGCGCTCGGCATCTATACCGGCTTCTATCTCGTCTTCTGGTCGCTGACGCCGCGGCAATACCGGTCTCGCCGTTTTCCCAAATGGCCGGGCGCGTTGCTGGTTACGATCTGGTGGCTGGGAACGACGGCGCTGATGCCGGTCGTGCTCGCCAATCTCATCAGCTACGATCTGACCTATGGCAGCCTGGCCGGCGTCATGCTGGCGCTGATCTTTTTCTACATCATCGGCTATGGCGTCGTCGTCGGCGCGCATTTGAACGCGGCACTGGCGGAACCGGCTGAAAGCGAGCTAAAGAAAGCCGCGGAACAAGCAGAACAAGAGATCACGATCGAGGAGCCGTAATGCCGGGATTGATGGAAGGAAAACGCGGGCTGATCATGGGCCTCGCCAATGATCGGTCGCTGGCCTGGGGTATTGCCAAGCAGCTGCACGAACAGGGCGCGGAAATGGCCTTCAGTTACCAGGGCGAGGCGCTGGAACGGCGCGTGCGGCCGCTGGCCGAGAGCCTGGGCTCGGATTTCCTGATCGAGTGCGATGTTTCCGACATGGATGCGCTCGACGCGACCTTCGCGACCCTGAAAGATCGGTGGGAGACGATCGACTTCGTCGTCCATGCCATCGGTTTTTCGGACAAGAACGAGCTGCGCGGCAAATATGTCGACACCAGCCTCGAAAATTTCTTGATGACGATGAACATCTCGGTCTACAGCATGGTCGCCGTCACCAAGCGTGCCAGCGAGATGATGCCGGGGGGCGGATCGATCCTGACCCTGACCTATTATGGCGCGGAGAAAGTCGTGCCGCACTATAACGTCATGGGGCCGGCCAAGTCGGCGCTGGAAACCAGCGTACAATATCTGGCGATGGATTTGGGGCCGGACAATATCCGGGTCAACGCGATTTCCGCCGGGCCGATCAAGACGCTGGCCGCCAGCGGCATCGGCGATTTCCGCTATATTCTGAAATGGAACGAGCTGAATTCGCCGCTGCGCCGCAATGTGACGATCGAGGATGTCGGCGGGGCGGGCCTCTATCTGCTCAGTGATCTCGCCTCGGGCGTCACCGGCGAAACCCATCATGTCGATGCCGGTTATAATGTGATCGGCATGAAGGCCGAAGACGCGCCCGATATCGCGCTTGAGAAGTGATCGGCGAAAGGTGATCGAGATTCGGGAGGCGGCCGGCGACGGCGCGGCTATTCGCGCCGTCCACGAAGCGGCGTTCGATACCGATATGGAGGCCTGGCTGGTCGAAAAGCTGGCGGCGGACGGGGATTTGCGTCTCTCGCTGGTTGCCTTGCGGGAGGATCATTGCATCGGCAATCTCATCCTTTCCGCGATGAAGGCGCAGGCCGACGGCAAGCCCTTCAACGCCATCGCGCTCGGCCCGATCGGCGTGCTGCCCGAATGCCAGAAATCGGGCGTCGGTTCGGCGCTTATGGAGGCGGCCATCGCCTGGGCGAGGGACGAGGGTTATGCGGCGATCTTCCTGCTCGGCGATCCCAACTATTACGGCCGTTTCGGATTTTCGGTCGAAAAGGCCCAGCCCTTCGCGTCTCCCTATATGAGCGAATATTGGCAGTTGCTGCCGCTCTCCGGCGATTTTGTGCTGCCCAAATCGGCAAGCGCCGCCTATGCTGACGCCTTTGCGATGTACGAGGACGAATGAGTTACAACAGTTTCGGCCATGTTTTCCGGTTCACGACCTGGGGTGAAAGCCATGGGCCGGCGCTCGGCGCCGTGATCGACGGCTGTCCGCCGGGCATCGCGCTGGACGAAGGCGATATCCAGCCCTGGCTCGACAAGCGCAAGCCCGGCCAATCGCGCCACACCACCCAGCGGCGCGAGCCCGATGCGGTGAAAATCCTGTCCGGTACGTTCGAAGGACGGACGACGGGCACGCCGATTTCCCTGATGATCGAGAATGCCGACCAGCGCTCGAAGGATTATTCTGACATCGCCGCCAAATACCGGCCCGGCCATGCCGATTACACCTATGACGCGAAATACGGCTTTCGCGACTATCGTGGCGGCGGGCGGTCCTCGGCGCGTGAAACCGCGGCGCGGGTCGCGGCGGGCGCGGTGGCGCGCAAGATACTCGGCGAAACCATCGCGATCCGGGGCTATCTCGTGGAACTCGGCGGCATACCGATTGACTCCGCCCGTTTCGACGAGGCCGCGATCGACGCCAATCCCTTTTTCTGCCCCGATCCCGTCGCCGCAGCGCAATGGGAAGAGGCCGTCGACAAGGCGCGCAAGGCCGGGTCTTCGCTCGGGGCGATCGCCGAATGCACGGCGACCGGCGTCCCGCCCGGCTGGGGCGCGCCGGTTTATGCCAAGCTCGACGGCGAACTGGCGGCGGCGATGATGTCGATCAACGCCACCAAGGGCGTGGAGATCGGCAACGGTTTCGAAGCGGCTCGGATATCGGGCGAAGACAATGCCGATGCGATGCGACCGGGTAATGACGGCCGTCCGCGTTTCCTGTCGAACAATGCCGGCGGTGTCCTGGGAGGAATCTCCAACGGCGATGCGATCGTCGCGCGCACGGCGTTCAAGCCTACCAGCTCGATCCTTACGCCGGTCGAAACCGTGACGCGGGAGGGCGAAGCGACCGAAATTTCCACCAAGGGCCGTCACGATCCCTGTGTCGGCATTCGCGGCGTGCCTGTCGTCGAGGCGATGATGGCGCTGGTGCTCGCCGATCAAATGCTGCTTCACCGGGCCCAATGCGGCTGATAAGCTGCCCGGTTCAGGGGTAAGAAATTTGGAAGAAATTCGGGCCTTTATCGAACTGCACCAGGCGGCGATCGGCCTTGCAATCCTGCTGATCATGTTCGTCGCGTTCGTCTTCGAACGCTTCCCGGCAGCGGTCGTGGCGCTATTCGGCGCCTGCACCTTCCTGTTTCTCGGGATATTGAGTTCGGAAAACCTGCTTTCGGTTTTCTCCAACCCCGCGCCGATCACCATCGGGGCGATGTTCGTGCTTTCGGGCGCGTTGCTGCGCACCGGGACGATCGACGCGATCGCGAGCGCGATCGTGGCGCGCGCCGCGAAACGCCCGCGGCTCGCCCTGATCGAGCTGTTCGCCGGGGCGTTCGTCGCTTCGGCATTCATGAACAATACGCCGGTCGTGCTCGTCCTCATTCCGATCATGGCGCGGCTTGCCGCGGCGACCGGCATGTCCGTCAGGCGTCTGCTGATCCCGCTCTCCTATATCTGCATCCTGGGCGGTACGATGACCTTGATCGGGACATCGACCAACCTGCTCGTCGACGCCGTCGCCCGGCAGGAGGGGCTGGAGCCTTTCGGGATATTCGAAATATCGCCCTATGGCCTGATGGCCGGGCTCGCGGGCGCGGTGACGCTCGCCATATTCGGCCCGCTGCTGCTGCCCGAGGGCGATCCGGAAACCCTGTATCGCAGCCCCGAGGACACCGACTTCCTGACCGAATTGATCGTGACCGAAGACAGCGAGGTTATCGGCCGCAAATATGGCGAGCTTTCCGCGCTCCGGCCCACCCGCGTCAAAGTGCTCTCGATCAAGCGCGACGAGAAATTCATCCGTCACGAGTTGCGGGAGGAGATCGCCATGGCCGGCGATCATGTCGTCATTCGCACCGACATGACCGAACTCCTGTCGCTTCGGCGAACGCGCCAGTTCGAAATGGGCATCGCCGGGCGCAACGGGCCGAGCGCCAATAGCGAGGCGCTGGTCGAAGCGACGATCGCGCCGACCCATCCCAGCCTTGGCCGCCGCCTCGCCGATATCCCGTTTCTGAGCCGGCTGCGCGTCCGCATCATCGGCATCACGCGTCACCGCCAGCTGCCGGGCCCGGATATGCCCAATGCGCGCATGCGCGCGGCAGACCGGCTGCTCGTCACGGGATCCGAAGACGCGATCCGGCGGATGTACGAGAATCCGAACCTGCTCGGCGTCGGCCAGACGCGGATGCGCGAATTCCGCCGCGATCGCGCGCCGATCGCGATCCTCGCCCTGGCGGCGGTCGTCACGCTGGCGGCGCTCAACATCGTGTCGCTCGCGGTCGCCGCGATCCTGGCGATGGGCGCGATCCTCGCCGCACGCTGTATCGACGCGGAAGAAGCCTGGGGCTCGATCGACGGCAATGTGCTGATCCTGATCTTCGCGATGCTGGCTGTCGGGGTTGGGCTGGAAGAGGCGGGAAGCGTCCAGCTGATCGTCGATGCGGCGGTGCCGATGCTATATTCGGTCCCGCCATGGGCGCTCATCTTCGTCGTCTATATTCTCTCGGTGATGCTGACCGAGATCGTGACCAACAACGCCGTCGCGGTGATCGTCACGCCGATCGTCATCGGCCTTGCCAACCAGCTCGGCGTCGATCCGCGCCCGCTCGTCATCGCGGTCATGTTCGCCGCCTCGGCCAGCTTCGCGACGCCGATCGGCTATCAAACCAACACGCTGGTCTATGCGGCAGGCAACTACCGCTTCGTCGATTTCCTGAAGGCCGGCCTGCCGCTGACGGCGGCGGTCGGGTTCACCACCTGCTGCACCATCGCCTTCCTCTTTTCCTAAGAGAGTTGCGGCGGCCCGCTCGCCCCTCTAGCTTTGCGGGAAATTTCGAGCGGGAGGGACGCGTCGCATGAAATTCTGGTTCAGGATCCCGCTCTGGCAGCGCGTCGTCGCGGCGCTCATACTCGGCATCATCGTCGGCAGGATCTGGGGGCCGGACGCGGAAAGCATCAAGTGGATCGGCGATTTCTTCATCGCCTCGATCAAGATGCTCGTCGTTCCGCTGATCTTCTTCTCGCTCGTCTCGGGCGTCACCGCGATCGGGGATATCAGCAAGCTCGGCCGCGTCGGCGGGCGCGCTTTGCTGCTTTTCGTCATTACCGGGCAGATCGCCGTCTGGCTGGGCCTTGCCATGGGAACCTGGCTGATGCCCGGTTCCGGCGTCGACAGGAGCCGGATCGCGGTTTCCGAATTTGCCCAGCCCGAACAGATCAGCTGGACCGACCGGATCATCGCGATCGTCCCGCAAAGCCCGGTACAGGTCATGGCGGCGGTCGATGTGCTGCCGCTCATCGTTTTCGCACTGCTCGTCGGCATCGGGATATTGATGGCCAAGGAACAGGGCGATCCGGTCGCGAAGGTGTTCGATTCCGGCGCGATCATCATGCAGAAGGTGACGATCGTCGTCATGGAGCTGACCCCGTTCGGCGTGTTCGCGCTGATGGCATGGGTCGCCGGCACGCTCGGCGCGGACGCGCTGGCCGCCCTCGCCAAGCTTGTCGCGCTCAACTATGCGGGCTGCCTGATCATCATCTTCGTCATGTATTCCGCGATGATAAAATTCATCGCGCGAACCTCGGTGATCGGCTTCTTTCGCGGTATCATCGACGCGATCGCGGTGTCCTATTCGACGGCTTCGTCCAACGCGACGCTACCGGTGACCTTGCGCTGCACCCAGCGCAACCTGGGTGTCTCGGCCAGCGTTTCGAGTTTCGTCGTTTCGCTCGGCGCAACCGTCAACATGAACGGTACGGCGATGTATCTGGGGCTCGTCACGCTGTTCGGCGCGCAGGTTTTCGGCGTCGAACTGACATGGGGCCAATATTTCCTGATTTCGATATTGGGGACGTTGGGGGCCGTCGGCGCGGCGGGCATTCCGGGCGCGGGCCTGATCATGATGGGTATGGTCTTCAGCGCGGTCGGCGTGCCGCTCGAAACCATCGGCCTGGTCGCGGGTATCGACCGGATCATGGATATGATGCGCACCACGACGAACGTTTCGGGCGATGCGGCGGTGGCGACGACGGTCGCGAGCATGACCGGCGAACTCGATCGCGACGAACTGGTTTCTGCCGACGACGTTTGACGTTTTGCCGCTGGACAAAAATCGCCGCCGGACCCATGGGAATCGTCGGCGAAACCGGGCTTGCATCGCAATCCCGGTCGGGGGCCGGTTTTACGGAGAAATGACCATGAAACGCATTGTCTTTGCTCTTGCATTGGCATCGGCTTTTGCCGCGCCTGCCTTGGCCCAGGACGAGGCCGACGACGCGGAAATGACGGCCGAAGAACAGGCCGCATTCGATGCGGAAAAGGATGACGCTGTCGCTTCCGACGAAGGCACCGGCCTTTCGGCGGAAGAGGAGGCGGTTCTCGACGCCGAAAAGGCGGCTTCGGATACCGCCGGAGATGCTGAAGATCCCAAATAGCGCACCGGACGAGATTGCCGGCTTTGAGGGCGACGAAGCGATTTCGTCGCCCTTTTCTTTCGGCTGGGCGTGAATACCGCCCAGCCGTGCATCTATCCGGGCAAGGCGTGGCGCCAATACGGGCGGCAACCGTTCTCTCTCCACCAATGGAGGAGATAAGATTATGAAAAAGAGCATTATTTTGGCAAGTTCGGCTCTCGCGATCGCGGCTTCGCCGGCAATGGCGCAGCTCGGAACCGATGCGGCCACCGGCGTAGCGGCCGGCGTGACGCAGGAAACCACGACCAGTTCCGCGCTTTCCGCCGGTACGCCCGCCACCGGCCTCGACGCCGCGACCAATGCGCGGGTGCGCACCGATGCGGACGCCGATGCCGGCTCGGTAGCCAGCGCCGGCACGCATGATGGCGGTGTCGATGCGGCAACTTCGGCCGCGGCCGATGCCGATGTGGAAGCGGAGGCCGAGGCCGACGTCGAAGCCGACCCGCAGAAATAGGCTGCCACTATCCGATCGATCGGGCGGCGGGCCGAGAGGCCTGCCGCCCTTTCTCTATGCGCGCTAGGCGTGGCGGATGCCGATCACGGTTCCCTTGGTGCCGTCATGGGTCAGGCGGAAATCGATATTCGGCCAGTCCCGCTGCCAGCGGCGACGCACGATCCGTTCGCCGGGCCGCGCACCATCGTCGAGCATCACGACCCCGCCGATCGAAAGTTTGTCGAACAGGCTGGCCGCGGCGCCGCGGCCGAAGGGGTGGATCGTCCAGCAGGGGCCGTCGATCAGCATCAGGTCGATATCGTCGGGCAGCGCGCCATGATCGTACCACAGGCCGCGCCATCGGCCCGGCGCCTCGGTCAGCGGCACGCCGCGCATGTCGGCGGTAAGGCCGTGCTGGCCGAGCCATGAGCGGGTCGCATCGACAAAGCCCGCATGCTGATCGAAGCTGATCAGCCGGCCCGTGCCGTTGATCTGGAGCGCGCGCGCCGCGATCAGGGTCGATGCGCCCGCGCCGAATTCGACGACGAGCTGCGGTTTGCTGTGCAGGATATGGTCGGCGATCTTGTGGAGCAGGCTCGTATCGGCCTTCCAGCTGCCGAGATTGGGCAGCGCATCCTGGGGCAAATCCAGCTTTTCCAGCAACCGGCGCTTCTCCGCCTGGGTGCCGCCGCGCAGCGAGCGGAGCAGCCAGGGCCATTGCACCGCGCCGATGCCGAGCAAGGTGGCCCAATCCTTCCAGTCGCGTTCGAAACGCGCCTCATCGGCATGGGCGAGCGGCAGGAACTGGGTGGATTCGCGGGATGTCATCGCTGTCCTCTCAACTCGTTCTACGACGCCGGTTGCGGCATCTCCGCTATATAACGCCTGATCAGCGCAATGGCTTCCCTGTGCAGCAGGGCCCGTCCCAATTCGGGCATGGCAATGCCGGGATCGTCGGTTTGCATACGGAAGAGCAGGATCGACCGGTCGGGATCGCCCGGCGCGATATCGAAGGCCAGATTGCCGCTGCCGCGCCCCGCCGCGACCGGGCGTTTCAATATGCCGCGCGCGACGGTGTCGGCTTCCTGATATTGAAGGAACAGGCCGGAATTGCTCGCCGGGCCGTCGCGATTGTGACAATGGGCGCAATTGACGTCGAGATAGGCGCGGGCGCGCTCGGCGAGGCTCCCGTCACTCTCGTCGTCCCAGACGGGAAGGCGCGGCGCGTCGACCGGCGCGCGGTCGAGAAAGCCCCAATCGACCCATTGCGCGAGCCGGCTGCCGTCGTTCAGGTTGCGCGCCTGCGGGCCGATCAGGGTGATCTCGTCATGGCGCGCGTGGCAGCCCTTGCACTGGTTCTGGTTGGGGACGCGGTAGCTGATCGCCTGGGTTTCGCCCTGCGCGTCGATCCAGCTCGCGGGCAGCCGCCGCCCCGCGCGCGCCAGCACGGCCTCGCTGCCGTCTTCGTTCCAGATATAGGGCAGCGCCACCCAGCCGCTCTCGCGGCGCAGCAGCACCCGCGTCTCGATCCAGCGGACCGGGCTGCCGGGATCGCGGAAATCGGCCGGATAGCCGAAGCTCTTGATCAGCGCCGAACCCACGGGAAAATCGAGCACGCCTTCTTCGGTGTAGCGCACGGTTTGCCCCTCGGGCACGAAGGCGAAGCGCTGCTTCACCGCATAGTCGGAAAAGAGCGGCGTGTTGAGCTCATAGCCGATAACGCGGGCGTTCGGCGTCTGGCCGATCCCGTCGCTGAAAAAGCGAAATTCGGAAAGATTGCGCGGCAGCGTGTCGCCGAGGATCACATCGAGCGCGACGGGCGCCCGACCAGGCTGGGCCGCACTGGCGCTGACGAGCGCCAGCCACCCGAACAGGGCGGCAAGCGCGCGGATCACTGGTCGGCAGCCTCCATGGCCATCGGCAGCGAGACTTCGCCGGGCTGTTCGGGAATGTCGTCGGTGTGGAGATCGACGGGCTGCGGCTGCGCTTCGGCGACCGATTGCCCGGCCGCGGTCAGCCCGAGCGAAAGCACCATCGCCTCGTCATTGCTCAGGATCGCCTCGCCGGTGCCGTCCCACAGGATCGGCGGCAGCTGCCCGCCCACGGCTGCCGCTAGCATCTCTCCGCCCTCGAAATCGGGCGCGTAGCCGGCATTGCCGTGCTGGTTGTTCTCGAGGAACACCGCGCGGGGCAGGGGATTGTAGTTGGGATCGTCGAACGCCTGGGTGTAGGAAACGATCATCACATTGCTCGTGCCGTTGTCGGCGATCATGTTTTCGAACACATGGACGTTGCGATTGGCCATGATCATCACGCCCGTTCCCGTCGGCACGCTCGCCACGATATTGCCCTCGGGCGCGAAGTTCGGCGTGTTGTTGTCCTGGATCATGTTGCGGAAGACGCGCACCGAATGGCCGCCCATCTGCGGCAGGTTGGGCAGGTCGAAGACAAGGATGCCGCCGGTATTCTGGGTGACCATGTTTTCGTAGACATCGGCATTGAAGCTGTTCTCGATCTCGATGCCCGCGACATTGTTGCGCACGATATTGTGGCGCACGACGATCCGGTCCGACTGGCCGACATAGATGCCCGCGTCCGACGCGCCCGAGACGATCGAATTTTCGACCAGCACATCCTCCGACTCCACCGGATAGAGGCCGTAGGCGCCGTTGGTTTCGGCCGGGCCTCCCGTCCATTCGACGCGCAGGCCGCGATAGACGATGCGGTCGGCTTCCTTGGACTTGATTCCGTCGCCGGCCGAATTCTCGACCGCGAAGCCGGTCAGCACGACATCGTCGGCGGTGACGAGCAGGCCTTCGCCCGATCCCTGCTGATTGGTGAAATCGAGGATCGTCGCGTCGGCGCCCGCGCCCTGCACGGTGACGCCCGCGACATCGAGCGATAGCCCATCCGTGAGTTCGAACCGGCCCTCGCCGATCTGCACGGTATCGCCCGGCGCGGCCTCGATCAGTGCGGTCTGCAGCCGCTCCTGCGCATTGTCCCCGGCTTCGACGGTGATGGTGGTGGCGAACGCGCTCGTCGAGGCGAGCAGCGCCACGGTGGCGGCGGCAAGAATCTTCATCAGGCTGGCCCTCTCTCTATTTGAGGGGAAATTAGCCTGTTTGCACGGGTGTAAGCAATGGCGATCGGCGTGGAGCGCCGGGCAGCCAAATTGCGCTGTCCTACAGCTAACCAAATAGGTTATGTATAGGCTTATGACCCGAAATCGTAAACCCGTTTCGCCCGAATGGTCCCTTGCCGACTGCACTGTCGAGGAGGAGGGTAAAGGTCGACAGTCCGGGAATTTCAAACCCCGATCCGTGTCAACCAGTGTCAACCTGATCACGCCGTCACCCCAGCCTTCGCTGGAATGACGCATTAAAGGAGAGCGATGATCCTCAATCCGCGAACGGATCGCGGACCAAAATCGTGTCTTCGCGCTCGGGGCTCGTCGAGACGAGGGCGACCGGGCAGCCGATCAGTTCCTCGACGCGGCGGACATATTTGATGGCCTGGGCGGGAAGCTCGTTCCAGGTGCGGGCGCCGGCGGTGGTTTCGCTCCAGCCGTCCATCGTCTCGTAAACGGGTTTCGCGGCGGCCTGGTCGGGCGGGCTGGGCGGGAGATAGTCGTAATGCGTGCCATTGACGTCATAGCCGATGCAGATCTTGATCTCCTCGAACCCGTCGAGAACGTCGAGCTTGGTCAGCGCGACGCCGGTGACGCCGGACACCGCGATCGACTGGCGCACGAGCACCGCGTCGAACCAGCCGCAGCGGCGCTGCCGCCCGGTGACGGTGCCGAATTCATGGCCGCGCTCGCCGAGTTTCTGGCCGACCGCGTCTTCGAGTTCGGTCGGGAAGGGACCGGAGCCGACGCGGGTCGTGTACGCCTTGACGATGCCGAGCACGAAGCCGACCGCGCCGGGGCCGAGGCCCGATCCGCCCGCCGCCGTGCCCGCGATGGTGTTGGACGAGGTGACGAAGGGATAGGTGCCGTGATCGACGTCGAGCAGCACGCCCTGCGCGCCTTCGAACAGGATGCGCTTGCCCTGCTTGCGGGCCTCGTTGAGCGAGTGCCAGACAGGTTTCGCGAAGGGCAGGACGAAATCGGCGATCTCGGTGAGGTCCGCCAGGAGCCGCTCGCGGTCCACCGGCGGTTCGCCGAAGCCGGCGCGCAAGGCGTCATGATGCGCGCAGAGGCGATCGAGTTGCGGGCCGAGATCGTCGAGATGGGCGAGATCGCAGACGCGGATCGCGCGGCGGCCGGCCTTGTCTTCATAGGCCGGCCCGATGCCGCGCCGGGTGGTGCCGATCTTCCCTTCGCCCGATGCATCCTCGCGCAGCCCGTCGAGATCGCGGTGGATCGGCAGGATCAGTGGGCAGGTCTCGGCGATATGGAGCTTGTCGGGCGTGACTTCCACGCCCTGCGCGGCGATCTTCTCGACCTCGGCCTTCAGCGCCCAGGGATCGAGCACCACACCGTTGCCGATCATCGAGAGCGTGCCGCGGACGATGCCCGAGGGGAGGAGCGAGAGCTTGTAGGTCTCGTTGCCGATGACGAGCGTGTGCCCGGCATTGTGGCCACCCTGGAAGCGGACGACGACATCGGCCCGGGCGGAGAGCCAGTCGACGATCTTCCCCTTGCCCTCATCGCCCCATTGGGCGCCGATCACGGTGACATTGGCCATGGATACACTCCTCCAACCTGCCAGCTGGATCCGAAACGCCCTTCGACAGGACTCGGCGAGCGGATGAATGGGCGGGCCGGTGGCCCGGGTGCGCGAGCCTCCTACTGGCAGGTGCCCGCGCAAGTCAACGGCGCCATTCACGGGGCGTTAAAAGGAGAGGGGCGATCATTACGGCTCCGGTTCCTTGTGAAAGGTTTGGCTATGGCAAAGCGATGGATGGCCGGGCTCGGCCTGGCGGCGGTGTTTCTGGCAGGCACAGCGACATTGAGCGGCGGCGCGGCGGCGCAGGAGACGCTCTCTTTCGGCAGTGACCGGCATCAGGCGGTAGATTTCTACGCCGCCCCCAACCCGGGTGCGGACGTGCCGCTCGTCCTGTTCATCCATGGCGGCGGCTGGCGGATCGGCAACCGCGGCTATGTGCAGGACAAGCCGGAATTTTTTAACGGCCTCGGCTATGCCTTCGCATCGACCGGCTATCGCCTCGTGCCCGACGGGACGGTGGAGGACCAGGCGGAGGACATCGCTTCGGCGGTGGCGCTATTGCGCCGCAGGGCGCGCGCGCTTGGCTTCGATGGCGATCGGATCGTGCTGGTCGGGCATAGCGCGGGGGCGCATCTTGCGGCGCTGGTGGCGACCGATCCGCGCTATCTGCGCGGCGACCTCGGCGCGATTTCCGGCGTCGTCCTGCTCGATGGCGCCGGTTACGACGTTCCCCGGCAGATGGCGGACGCGCGGCGCTTCATGGCGCGGATGTACCGCAACGCCTTCGGCACGGACCGCGCCCGGCAATTGGCGCTATCGCCGAGCGAGCACACGGCGCGGCCCAATGCGCCGGACTGGCTGATCCTCTATGTGGCGAGCCGGCACGATTCGCGGGCCCAGTCGGTCGGGCTGGGCGAGCGGCTGCGCGCGGCGGGCGACCATGTCCGGGTGGAGGCGATGCAGGACACCAATCACGGCGAACTCAATCGCGGGCTCGGCACGGACCGCAGCCCGGCGACGCCGGTCGTGCAGGCCTATCTGCGGGAACTGTTCGGCCGCTAGAGCGGCTGGGGCGTTTGGCCGTCGAGCCGGTGGGTGCAGCCCAGCCGTTCGGCGCTATCGGCATCGGTCAGCGCGGCGACCGTGCGCCAGCCTTCGGCACGCAGCGAGACGGCGAGCGCGGGATCGGTGCCGAGCGGCACGAACAGCCGGCGCTTGTCCTTCGCGCCGAGCCCGGCATCGACCAGCGGATCGAGATAGAGCGAAAAGCCCATCGCCGGTTCCTCGGCATCGCCCTCGGCGCAAATCGCATAGCTGCCGCCGCGGCCGATCTCGCCGCCCAGTTCGGCGCCGAACAGCGAGAAGCCGATCCAGCTCTGATATTCGAAGCCATGGCGCTCGGTGGGATCGAGGGTGACGGTGGCCCGGCCTTCGAGCGCTTCGGCGATCTGTTGGAGCCCGTCGAGCCGCGACGTCAGCGCGTCGCCGGCATCGATGGCCCGCATCCGTTCGAGCGCGGGGCCGATCGGCCCGGCGGCGCGGATCAGCGGCAGATAGGCTTCGGCGCCCAGCGCGGCGATCGCGCCGGCGTCCTTCTCGTCGAGTTCGGCGCGGACCGATTCGATCTGGCCTTCGGGGAGCGGGAAGGGACCCGCTGCCAGAGTCGGCACGAGATCGGGCAAGGTGAGGTCGACGGTGATCTCGCCGACACCCGCCGCCGTCAGCGCCTCGACGGCCATCGTCAGGATCTCGCGCGCCGCGGCGACGCCGTCGCTGCCGATCAGTTCCGCGCCGGCCTGAAGCAATTGCCGCTCGGGCCGCAATTGCGTCGCGCGCAGTTTCAGCACCTCGCCGCCATAGGCGAGGCGCAAGGGGCGCGCGCGGTGGGCCATGCGCGTCGACGCGATCCGGCCGACCTGCGCGGTGATATCGGGCCTCAGCGCGAGCGTGCGCTGCGAGGCGGGATCGATGATCCTGAGCAGATCCTGCGCGCCGCCGAGCTTGAGCTGGCCGACCAGCCCCTCCTCGAACTCCGCCAGCGGCGGCGAGACGCGCTCATAGCCATAGGAAGCGACCGTATCGAGCACGGTGCGGAGCAGCCGCGCGGCAGCCTCCGCGTCCGGCGGCAGCCGGTCGCGCAGGCCTTCGGGCAGCAGCCCCTTGGAGATAGGATCGCTCGTCATGCGGAAGCTCTTAGCCTGTCCGATCCGGTTCTAGAAGCGCCACCTAGAAGCTCAGCGACTTCACGGTTTTGACGCCTTCCAGGTTGCAGACCTGCCACATCACCGGTTCCTCGACCCGCTGGTCGACCGAGAGGAGAAGGATCGCCTCGCCGCCGCCATCGCGCCGCCCAAGGTGGAAGTTGCCAATATTGACGCCGGCTTCGCCCAAGGTGGTACCGATGCGGCCGATAAAGCCCGGCTTGTCCTCATTGACGATGTAGAGCATCGCGCCGTCGAGATCGGCCTCGATGTTGATCCCGAAAATCTCGACCAGGCGTGGCGCGGCTTCGCCGAACAGCGTGCCCGCGACGGACTTCTCGCCCTCGTCGGTCATCACCGCGACGCGGACGAGCGTGTGATAGACGCCTTCCCGGTCGTGCCGGATTTCGCGGACGTCGAGCCCGCGTTCCTTGGCGAGATATGGCGCGTTCACCATGTTCACCGTGTCGGTAAAGGCGCTCATGAACCCGGCGAGCACGGCGCCTGTGATCGGTTTCGGGTTGAGCTCGGCGGCCGCGCCTTCGAGTTCGATCGAGATTGAGCGCAGCGCGTCATGCGCCAACTGACCCACCAACGAACCCAGCTTTTCGGCGAGTTCCATATAGGGTCGCAGCTTCGGCGCTTCCTCGGCCGAGAGCGAGGGCATGTTGAGCGCATTGGTGACGCCGCCGTCGATCAGATAGTCGGACATCTGCTCCGCCACCTGGATCGCGACATTGATCTGCGCTTCCGAAGTGGACGCGCCGAGATGCGGCGTGGAGATCAGGCCCGGCGTGCCGAACAGGGCGTTTTCCTTGGCCGGCTCCTCGACGAACACGTCGAGCGCCGCTCCCGCGACATGCCCCGATTCGAGCGCTTCCTTGAGCGCTGCCTCGTCGATCAGGCCGCCGCGCGCGCAGTTGATGATGCGTACGCCGGGCTTCATCTTCGCGATGGCTTCGGCCGAAATGATGCCGCGCGTCTGGTCGGTCAGCGGGGTGTGCAGGGTGATGAAATCGGCCCGGGCAAACAGTTCGTCCAGGGTCACCTTTTCGACGCCGAGTTCGATGGCGCGCTCCTCCGAAAGGAAGGGATCATAGGCGGCGACCTTCATCTTCAGGCCGTGCGCGCGATCCGCGACGATCGATCCGATATTGCCGGCTCCGATCAGGCCCAGCGTCTTGTGCGTCAGTTCGACGCCCATGAACTTCGATTTTTCCCATTTGCCGGCCTGGGTCGAGGTGTCGGCTTCGGGAAGCTGGCGGGCGAGCGCAAACATCAGCGCGATAGCGTGTTCGGCGGTGGTGATCGAATTGCCGAACGGCGTGTTCATCACGACCACGCCATGAGAGGAAGCTGCGGGCACGTCGATATTGTCGACGCCGATGCCGGCGCGGCCGATCACTTTCAGGTTGGTCGCGGCCTCGAGGATCTTCGGCGTCACCTTGGTCGAAGACCGGATGGCGAGGCCGTCATACTCGCCGATGATCTCGGCCAGTTCTTCCTTCGAAAGGCCGGTCTTTTCGTCGACTTCGATCCCGCGCTCGCGGAAGATCTCTGCGGCTTTGGGGTCCATCTTGTCGGAAATCAGTACCTTGGGCATTGCAATATCCCTTTTTGGTCAGGGCGATCCTCGGATCGCCGAGCCGTCACCCTGAACTTGTTTCAGGGTCCACTCCTCATTCTGCGATGTGCCTGCGAATGGAGAAGCGGATGCTGAAACATGTTCAGCATGACGGCGAAATTGTCTCAGGAAAGCTCGGTCTTGACCTGCTCGTACGCCCATTCGATCCAGGGCAGCAGCGCGGCGACATCGTTGGCTTCGACCGTCGAGCCGCACCAGATCCGCAAGCTTGGCGGGGCATCGCGGTAGCCGTTGAAATCATAGCCGATGTCCCGGTCTTCGAGCATCTTCACGATCTTCTTCGGCACCGCGGCTTTGTCCTCGTCGGACAGGCCGTCATACCATTCGCCCTGGAACACCATGCAGACGCCGGTGTTGGTGCGCTTGGCCGGATCGGACACCATGTTGCGAAGCCAGGGCGTCGCTTCGATCCAGTCGAGCACGACCTTGCTGGCGCGGTCGGCCCGGGCGACGAGTTCGCTGCGTCCGCCGATCGACTTCGCCCATTCCAGCGCGGCGATATAGTCTTCGGTTGCGAGCATCGAGGGCGTGTTGATCGTTGCGCCTTCGAAGATCGCGCCGTTGATCTTGTCGCCTTTCTTCACGCGGAAGATTTTCGGCAGCGGCCAGGGCGGATCATAGCTTTCGATCCGCTCGACGGCCCGGGGGCTGAGGATCAGCATGCCGTGCGCGGCTTCCGATCCCATCACCTTCTGCCAGCTGTACGTCGTGGCATCGAGCTTCGACCAGTCCATCTCCTGCGCGAAGATGGCCGAAGTCGCATCGTTGATGGTGATGCCTTCGCGGTCGTCGGCGATCCAGTCGGTATTCGGGATCTTCGCGCCCGAAGTCGTGCCGTTCCAGGTGAAGACGATGTCGTCGCCCTTGTCGATCGAGGCGAGGTCGGGGATTTCGCCATAATCGGCTTCGAGCACCGTCAGGTTGGCGGGCTTGAGCTGCTTCACCGCGTCCTGGATCCAGACATTGCCGAAGCTTTCCCATGCGGCGACGGTGACCGGGCGGGCGCCCAGCATGTTCCACATGGCAAGCTCGACCGCGCCGGTGTCGGAACCGGGCACGATGCCGATCAGATAATCGTCGGGGATGCCGAGCAGCTCGCGGCTGAGGTCGATCGCATATTTGAGGCGGCTCTTGCCGAGCGCCGAACGGTGCGAGCGGCCGAGCGATTCGGTGCTCAATTTGTCGAGCGACCAGTCGGGGAATTTGGAGGTGGGTCCGGATGAAAAAAACGGGCGGCCCGGACGGACCGTAGGTTCACTAGTCATGTATTCTCTCCTCACAGAGAGCACGCGCTGCGTTGGGACAGCGTGGCCCGGCGCCCCAATGCGTATCGCAGCGCAGCATGTCAACGGAGAAAGCGCACGGCTCGACTCAAAATCCTCCCGCGTTCGTTGACCCGTGCCGCCCGCGAGATAGCGTTCCCTCCATGCGTATCGGGGGGACGATCCTTTTGTGTCTGCTGCTCGCATCTTGCGGGCTCGTCGATGGCCGTTCGGATAACCGGCCGGCGCCGCAGCAGCGTACCGAACGCCTGCCGGCACCAAGCGCCGATTTGCGCCAATGCCTTGGCAATCTCAGCCGCGACGGCGTGGAATATACGCGCCTGCCGGATCGCAATTTCAGCCGGGGCTGCCGGGCTATCGGCGCTGTCCAACTGCTTCAGGTCGGCGTCCCGACCCGCAATCTCGGCGCGATGACCTGCCCGCTCGCCGCGCGCTACGGCCGTTGGGTGCGCGAAGTGCTGCAACCGGCGGCGCAGCGCCGTTTCGGCGAGCAGGTGACGCTGGTCGAAACCTTCGGAACCTATAGCTGCCGCAATATCAACGGTAGCGGAAGGCTGTCCGAACATGGCAAGGCCAACGCCATCGATATTTCGGCCTTCACGCTGGCCGGCGGCCGCCGAATCACGGTGCAGGAAGGGTGGCGCGGGGACCGGCGGGAGCGGGAATTCCTGCGCGAGCTCCATAGCGGCGCCTGCGAGCGTTTCGAAATCGTGCTCGGCCCGGACGCCAATGCCGATCATTATAACCATTTTCATTTCGACATGGGTGATCGCGGGCCATATTGCCGCTAAGGGTTTGGCATGAGAGACCCGCACATCCCCGATCACATCTTCTATTCCTCCGGCGAAGATGCCGCCTATGCGCGCCAGTCGCCGACCTCCACGCCGCAGACCGAGGACCCGGCCTATCGGCTTGCCTTTCAGGATACCGATTTCCTGCTGCGCGAGGATCTGCGTCCGATCCGATTCCAGCTGGAGCTGCTGAAGCCGCAGATATTGCTCGAGGAAGCGAATATCGGGTCGACGCTCGTGATGTACGGGTCCGCCCGCATTCCCGAACCGGCGCTGGCCGATGCGATGGTCGAAGCCGTCGAGGGACCGCAAAGAAAGATCGCGGAAAATCTGCGCGCAAAGGCCAAATATTATGACGAAGCGCGCGCGCTTGCGCGTCTCGCGAGTCGCTGCGCGCCCGATGAAGACGGCAAGCGCCAGTTCGTCGTCTGCTCGGGCGGCGGCCCTTCGATCATGGAAGCCGCCAATCGCGGCGCGGCGGACGAAGGCGAGGAATCGATCGGCCTCAATATCGTGTTGCCGCACGAACAGGCGCCCAATGAATATGTGACGCCGTCCCTAAGTTTCCAGTTTCACTATTTCGCGCTTCGGAAGATGCACTTCCTGATCCATGCGCGCGCGGTTGCCGTTTTCCCCGGGGGGTTCGGCACGTTCGACGAGATGTTCGAGCTGCTCTGCCTCGTCCAGACGGGCAAGATGAAGCCGCTGCCGATCATCCTGTTCGGTGAGGAATTCTGGACGCGGGTGATCGATTTCAAGGCGCTGGCCGAAGAGGGGACGATTTCCCCGGACGATCTCCATATCATCCGCTTCGCCGAAACCGGCGAAGAAGCCTGGGCGATGATCCGCGAATTTTATCAGGAACCGACCGGCTGGAAAAACCAGCCGAACGTGCTGGCCGCCGACTAGCTCGCCTTCAGCTGGCGATCATTCGCCTTCGGGCGCTGCCTCGCCGGTATCGGCCTCGGTTGCCGCTTCCGCTTCCGGGTCCGCATCTTCGGCGCCTTCGATGGCCGCGTCTTCGGCTTCCGTTTCTTCCTCGGCCGCGGGCGGCGGCGGCAGCGCAACATTCGAACCTTGCGCGTTCATGTAGAGGATCACGGCGGCCCGATCGAGCGGATCGGAGAGGCCGGCAAAGCTCATTTTCGTGCCCGGGGCATAAGCCGAGGGACGGCGCAGCCACTCGTTGAGGGCATCGAAATCCCAGGGTCCAGCAATCTCGGCGATGGCCGAGGAATAGGCATAGCCGGCGCGATGGCCGTGCGCGGCGCCGACGACGCCGTAGAGATTCGGCCCGATGCCGTCCGCACCGCCCTGGTTGATCGTGTGGCAGCTCGCGCAGCGGCGGAAAATGCTTTCGCCCTGTTCGACGGTGGCCGTGTTCAGCGCTTCGGCGATCGACATCTCGGCTTCTTCCGCGCCGCCTTCGGCTTCGACGCCCTCGACATGATAGCCCATGGTTTCGGGGCGCTCGGCGTGAAAAACTTCGCCCATCACGATTGACGAGCCCAGCGCGACGATGCCGCCTGCCAGTGCCCAGCCTGCAATGGTGTTGAACTGACTCATGTCTTCGGTTCCCGTGGTCAGGAGTGCTTGGGCGGTGCTTTAGAGAGCGGAGCGCTCTATCGCAAGCGCCCAAATCACGCTTTGTCGGCGTCGCTTTCGACCCAGGCGCGCAGCAGCGTGTGGGCGATGGCGAAATGCGGCGGTGCGATGAACGGGGCGTCCGGCGCGCCGGCCAGCGATGCGGCGACCTCTTCCTTCGAAACCCACATCGCCGCCTCCAGTTCCTCGATATCGAGGGTCAGCGCGTCATCCTCCACCGGGGCAATACAGGCCATCATCAGCGAGTTGGGAAAGGGCCAGGGCTGGCTGGCGAGATAGCGGACCTCTTTCGCGCGGACGCCGGCTTCCTCGAACAGTTCGCGCGCGACTGCTTCCTCGATCGCTTCGCCGGGTTCGACGAAGCCGGCAAGCGCCGAATAGCGGTCCGGCGGGAAGCGCGGTTGGCGGCCGACCAGCGCCTTGCCTTCATATTCGGCGAGCATGATGACGACCGGATCGACGCGCGGGAAATGTTCGGCATCGCACGCCGGGCATTTGCGGCCCCATCCGGCCTTGGTGACCCTGGAGCGCGTGCCGCAGCGGCTGCAGAACAGATGCCCGCGATGCCATTCGATCAGTGAGCGCGCGGCCGCGTAGGTGGACGCTTCCTCGGGCGGCATCATGTCGAGCTGCCGCCAGACGGCATAGGCCTGCATGCCGGGCGTCTGGCCTTCTTCGATCAGCGGCGCGAAACAGGGCGCGTCGCCGTCAAGGCCAAGGAACAGCAATTCCGCGCCGTCCGGGCGGTCGGCCATGGAACCCCAGCAGAGCAGCCCATCCGGCCCCAGTTCGGGATCGAGATCGGCGAGCTTCAACAGGCGCGCGCGCAGGCTGCGGCACTGTTCCGCCACCGCTTCGTCGCTGATCCGGATCTGGTCGGCGCGTTCGATCAGCGATCCCGTGAGCCCGGTGCGGTACGCATATCTCATTCGTCATCCTCTCGTTGCGCACGTCGTTGCGCGCGGGCAAGCGCGGCGGCCTTGGCGAACAGCGTCGGCAGCCCGGCACCCTCTATCGTGTCGATCGGCCACCATTCGCCCTCCACGCCTTCCCGCGTCAACCCGCTTGCGGCGACGACATCGAGCTCCAGCGCGAAATGGGTGAAGACATGGGATACGGTGCCGCGCGCTTCCCATTCGGCTGCGACGGGCGCGTCGGCGAGGCCAGGCGCGGCCTCCTCCCAGGCGCCGCTGGGAAGTGCGCGCATTCCGCCCAGCATTCCCCGCGCCGGGCGGCGGACGAGCAGCACCTCGCCTTCATGTTCCAGCCAGAAGGCCGTGCCGCGCTTCACGGGTTTCGCCTTTTTCGCCGGCTTGACCGGATAGGCGGCAGGATTGTCCGTCTCGGCTGCCGCGCAGCCGGCGCGCAACGGGCAGGCGGTGCAATCGGGGTTGCGCGCCGTGCAGATCGTTGCGCCAAGATCCATCATCGCCTGCGCAAAATCACCGGTGCGTTTCCGCGGTGTCAGTTCCTCGGCGATCCGTCTTATTTCGGGACGGGCGCGGGGCAGCGGCGTTTCGATGGCGTGCAGCCGTGCGACGACGCGCTCCACATTGGCATCGACGACGGCGGCCGGCTCGCCAAAGGCGATCGCGGCGATCGCCGCGCCGGTATAGGCGCCGATGCCGGGCAGGGCGCGCAGCCCTTTCTCGGTTTCGGGGAACTGCCCGCCATAATCGGAGGTGACGGCGCGGGCGCAGGCATGGAGATTGCGAGCCCGGGCATAATAGCCGAGCCCTGCCCAGGCGGCCATAACGTCGGCCTCATCCGCCGCCGCGAGCGCCTCGACATTCGGCCAGCGTTCGGTGAACTTCCGGTAATAGGGCTTCACCGCTGCGACGGTGGTCTGCTGCAACATGATTTCGGATAGCCAGACCCGATAGGGATCGGGCGGCGGATCACCCGGCCTGGCGCGCCAGGGCAGCGTGCGCCCGTTCGCGTCGTACCAGTCCAGCAAGGTTTCGCTAACCGTCACCAGCCCCGCTTTCCGGGCGTTTTGGCCTTCCGGATTATCCACATCGGCGATGAAAGCTTGATAGCGACCATAGGGGCGCTATGGCATGAGCCTAGCCATGGCGAAAACCCGCAATATTTCGGGCAAAGACCCCAAAAAGGCGCCGCCGCGCAGCCGGCGTGCGCGCGCCGTGGGGGATATGGTGCCCAATATCGGCGCGGCGTCCTTTCGCCGGTTCGGGTTCGTCCAGAGCTCGGTGGTCAGCCGCTGGCCGGAGATTGTCGGCGATCGCTATGCCGAGGTTTCGACCCCCGAATCGATCCGCTTCCCGGCCGGGAAGCGTTCGAACGGCGTTTTGCGGCTGAATGTTGCCGGTGCCCATGCGACTATGATGCAGCATATCGAACCCGCTATCATTGAACGGGTGAACCGGTTTTTCGGCTATCCGGCCGTCAGCCGCATCGCGATCCAGCAGGGTCGTCCGCCCGAACCCGCCGAACGCAGACCGGCACCGCCCTCGTTGCGGCCCGTGCCCGCTGCGCTGGGCGATTCTCTTCGCGAGATTGCCGATCCCGAATTGCGCGCCTGTCTCGAAGGGCTGGCGGCTTCGGTCGTGGCGGTAGATAGCGCGCCCCGCCTCGATGCGAAGGCGCCGGTGCAGCAATTGCAGGTTAAGCGTCTCGGCGATATTGGCCGCGACGCAATCAATGGAGTGACCGAGTGATGAAGACCGTTCTGAAAACGTCCGCCCTGGCGCTTGCGCTTGCGATGACAGCGTCTGCCTGCAGCGGGGAAAGCTCCGCCAATGGCGGCCAAGCCAATGGCCCGGTGGTGGCCGATACCTCGCAAAACTGGGTCGAGACGGTCGAAAAGACCGAAGAAGGCGGTTTTCGCATGGGCAATCCGGATGCGGCGATCCGGATCGTCGAATATGGCTCGCTGACCTGCCCGCATTGCGCGGATTTCGCCGAGCAGAGCTTCAACCCATTGGTCGAGAACTATATTTCCCAAGGCACGGTCAGCTTCGAAATGCGCAATTTCGTGCGCGATCCGCTCGATCTCGCCGCTGCGCTGCTTGCCCGCTGCAACGGCGCTGCGCCCTTCTTCCAGCTCAACGAACGGCTGTTCGCCAACCAGGCCGCAATGATCACCCAGGTGCAGGGTGCGGGCGAAGCGCGCCTCCAGCAGATCGCGCAAAGCAGCGATCCGGTTCTCGGCTATGCCGAGGCGGCGGGGCTGATCCCGCTGGTCGGCGGCATGGGTATTTCCGAGACCCAGGCCCGCCAATGCCTTGCCGATCAGGATTTGGTGGGCGAGCTCGAAACGCTCCGCAATACGGCGCTCAGCGAGTATAATCTTTCCGGCACGCCGACCTTCCTGATTAACGGACAGGTTGCTTCCGGCGTCGTGACCTGGCCGCAGCTCGAAGCGCGGATCCAGGAGATGGTGCAGTAGCTTGCATGAAACCGGGCAGACATACGCCGTGACAGCCGGGGATAGTCTCCGATGCGTCTGAAACGGCTGAAACTTGCAGGATTCAAGAGCTTCGTCGATCCGACAGAGCTGAGGATCGAACAGGGCCTTACCGGCATTGTCGGCCCCAATGGTTGCGGCAAGTCCAACCTGCTGGAGGCGCTGCGCTGGACGATGGGCGAAAGTTCGCCCAAATCGATGCGCGGCGGCGGCATGGAGGATGTGATCTTCGCGGGCACCGATGCGCGCCCGTCTCGCGATTTCGCCGAGGTTTCGATTCTTGCGGAACGCCAGGAGGGGGACCAGCCCGAGGGCAGTACGATCCCGTTCGAGAGCGAAGTCGAGGTCGTTCGCCGGATCGAGCGCGGGGCGGGTTCCGCCTACCGCGTCAACGGTCGCGACGTGCGCGCCAAGGATGTCGCTTTGCTGTTCGCCGATGCCGCGACCGGCGCGCATTCGCCGGCGCTCGTCAGCCAGGGCAAGATCGGCGCGGTGGTTTCCGCCAAGCCCACCGAACGGCGGCAGATGCTGGAAGAGGCGGCGGGAATCGCTGGCCTTCATGTCCGCCGCAAGGATGCCGAGCAGAAATTGCGGGCCGCCGAAACCAATCTCTCCCGGCTCGATGACCTGCTCGCCGATATGGAACAGCGCGTCCGCGCGTTGAAACGGCAGGCCAGCCAGGCCCGGCGCTATCGCCAGCTCAGCGAGCAGATCGAAACCGGCGAAGCGCGGCTTGTCTTCGCGCGCTGGCGCGACGCGGCGGCGGCGGCGGAACAGGCCAAGGCGGAAGCGGAAACCGCGGAAGCCCGGGTCGCCGAGGAAAGCGAAAGCCAGCGGGCCGCGGCGGTCCATCAGGCCGAAGCGGCGCGCAAACTCGCCGAGCTGCGCAACGCCGCCGAAGAAGCCCGGGCCAAAGCAGCGTCGCTCGGCCATGAACTGGCAGCGCTCAAACAGGAACGCTCGGCGGTCGAGCGCCGTATCGGCGAACTGGTGAGCCAGCGCGAAAATCTCGCGCGCGACCGCAGCCGCGAGAATGAACTGGCAAGCGACGCGGCGGCGGCGCTCGAACGGCTCGAAGCCGAAGAACGGGATATCGCGGCGCGGCTCGAAGGCACCGATACGCGAAGGGCCGAAGCGGAAGGCGCGCTCGCCGAAGCGGAAGCCGTATCGCGGGAAGCCGAGCTTGCGATGGCACGGGCCCTGGCGGCGCAGGCCTCGCAACAGGCCGATTCGCGGGTCGCCGAGGCCAATGCCGAGAGCGCGCGCCACCGGCTCGAACGCGCCGAGGGCGAAGTCGAACGGATTGCCGCCGAGATGGCCGAACTCGGCGCGGTCGAACCGCTCGAAACCGCATTTCGCGATGCCGAAGCAAAACGCGAAGCGGCCGAGGCCCGGCTGACCGAGCTGGCCGAGGCGATCGAGGCCGCCGAAATGAGCCGCGAGGAAGCGGCGTCCGAGCGCGATCAGGCCGAAAGCGATACCGCCGGCGCGCGCGCATCGCTGTCGGCGCTCGAATCCGAGGCCCGGGCGCTGGCGAAAACGATCGAGGGAGAGGCCGAAGACAAGGCGCTCGGCCATATGAAGGCCGAAACCGGCTACGAGGCCGCGCTTGCCGCCGCGCTCGGCGAAGATCTCGACGCCGGGCTCGGAGAGAGCGGCGCGCGGCGCTGGTCGGGGTCGACGAGAGAAGCGGCCGATCCCCACTTGCCCGCCGGGGCCGAATGCCTGGCCGATCATGTTTCTGCGCCGTCACAATTGCTGCGACGTCTTTCGCAAATCGGCGTCGTCGAAACGGATGACGGATCGGCGGTTCTGGCGGTCGGCCAGCGGCTGGTGACCCGGGACGGCCGCCTGCGGCGCTGGGATGGCTATCTGTCGGAAGAAGACGGCGCGGCGGCTGCCGAGCGGCTCATCCGGGTCAACCGGCTCGAAGAAATCGGCGCGGCATTGCCCGACGCGCGCGAAGCGGTGGAGAGCGCCGCTGCACGGGCAGCTGCGGCGACCGCTGCGCTGACCGAGGCGCGCACGATCCTGGAAGATTCACGCGCGGCCCTTGGCGAAGCGGAAAATGTGGCGCGAACCGCGCTGCGCGAGGAAGATGCGGCCCGCGCGGCGATCGAACGCCTTGCCAGCCACCAGAGCGGGCTTGCGGAACGGCGAGGCCGGGCGCGCGACGAGCTCGAAGAAGCGAAAGCCGTATTGGAAGCCGCAGAAACGGCGATCGCCGGCCTGCCCGATCACAGCGAAACCGACCAGTCGGTCGAGAGGCTGAAGGGCGCGAGCGAGGCGGCGCGGCTGGTTCTTGCCGAAGCGCGCGCCGAAGCCGCGACGATTGCCCAGTCGATCGACGCCGACAAGGCACGCTTCGATGCGGCGCGGGCCGAGGCGGCGAGCTGGAAGAGCCGCGCCGGCGAGGCCGCCAAACGCGTCCAGGAAATGACCAAGCGGGCGGCCGAGGCGGAAACCGAAGCCGAATCGCTGGCCAACGCGCCCGAAGAGCTGGAAGCGAAAATCGTCGCGATGCAGGCGCAGTGCGAAACGGCGAACGCGGCGGCGGAAGAAGCGCGCACCGCCGAACGTTCCGGTGAGGAGCGGGTCGCGGAAACCGAAAGGCTGGCGACGGAGGCGGTCGAAGCACTTTCCGAGGCTCGCGAGACGCGCGCGGGCGCGCAGGCGCGTTTCGAAAATGCCGAAAGCCGTCGCCGCGAATTCGAACGCGTGGCGAGCGAACGTTTCTCCGCGCGGCCGGCCGGGCTCGCCGCGAAATTCGAATTCGATGCCGAAGAGATCGAGGAAGCCGAACGCGAATCCTATCAGCTCGACAAGCTCAAGGCCGACCGCGAGCGCATCGGCCCCGTCAATCTGGTTGCCGAGAGCGAGCTTGAGGAGCTGGAGGGCGAACGCGAAACCTCGATCGCCGAACGCGAAGAGCTGGGCCAGGCGATCAACCGCCTGCGCGGCTCGATCGGCAACCTGAACCGCGAAGGACGCGCGCGCCTGCTCGCCGCCTTCGAGGAAGTGGACAAGCATTTCCGGCGGTTGTTCGACACGCTGTTCCAGGGCGGCCGTGCCCATCTCGCGCTGATCGATTCAGAGGATCCGCTGGAGGCGGGGCTGGAGATCATGGCCCAACCGCCGGGCAAGAAGCTCGCGTCGCTTACCCTGCTCTCGGGCGGCGAACAGGCGCTGACGGCGGTCGCGCTGATCTTCGCGCTGTTCCTCACCAATCCCGCGCCGATCTGCGTACTCGACGAGGTCGATGCGCCGCTGGACGATGCGAATATCGAGCGCTTTTGCGAGCTTCTCGAAAAGATGAGCAGCGAGACCGACACCCGCTACCTGATCGTCACCCATAATGCGGTGACGATGTCGCGGATGGACAGGCTCTACGGCGTGACGATGGTCGAGAGGGGCGTCAGCCGCCTCGTCTCGGTCGATCTCGGAGGCGCGGAAACCCTGCTGGCCGCCGAATAGCCTTTAATTTTCGCCATTTTCCTGGGCCTCGCGAGCGAGTTCGCGCATCAGTCCGGGGCGTTCGAGCAGGTAGCGGGCATAGATGCCCTCTTCGGGATCGTCGGTGAAAATGCCATCCACGCCGGCCCGGAAAAAGGCGATCATCTCCTCGCTCGGCCGGCCATCGGCGCGCGGATCGTTGCCGACCCGAAAATTTGTGGGCAGGAAATGGTTTTCCGGCCGGAAGGTCCAGGGCACGACGAGCAGCCCGGCGGCATGGGCGTCGGCGACAAGGCTTGTCGGTTCGCCGAGCGCTCCGTCCTCCGTCCGAGCAATGACGCGATTTTTGGGCGGCCCGAGAATATCGGCATAGGCGGCGATCTCGGCGAGGCCGGCCGGCGACACCATATCCGCATAGGTCGTATCGGGGGCATCCGAGGGCCCCCCGGCATCGCCGACGAGCTGTACGAGCCGAATATCCGTAAGCGCGTTCAGCTGGACAAGCGGCGCGATCTCGAACGCCTGGATGAAGATCGGATCGTCGGCTGAGGCATATCCGGCCGCTGCCAGCTGCTCGATAAAGGCCTCTTCCATCGGCATCCCGATCGACCGGAAATAGCTCGGATGCTTGAGTTCCGGCATGAGGCCGACCGGCCGGTCCTGTCGCTGCACAAGCGCGAGGATTTCTTCCAGGGTCGCGATGGCGAATTGCCCGTCATAGGCCGCGCTGGCGGGCCTTAGCTCGGCTAGCGGTTCGCGGGCGCGCAAGGTGCGCAGTTCGGCCAAGGTAAAGTCCTCGGTGAACCAGCCGGTCACCGCCTCGCCATTATAGGTTTTGGTCGTATGCCGATCGGCGAATTCGGGATGGTCGGCGATGTCGGTCGTGCCTGAAATCTCGTGCTCGTGCCGGGCGACGAACACGCCGTCTCTGGTCAGCACGAAATCGGGCTCGATATAATCGGCGCCCTGGTCGATCGCGAGCTGATAGGCTTCGAGCGTATGCTCGGGCCGCTCGGCCGAGGCGCCGCGATGCGCAATGATCAGCGGCAGGGCGGCGTCATCGGTTGGCGCTTGGGCCATTATCGGACTGACAGGCAGCAGCGCCGCGAGAAGCAGCAGGCAAAGGGAACGCATCGGTCCATCTCCCGAATGTCAGGCGGATGCCTGGGCCGGCTTGTCCGGATCGTTGCCCGTTAATATTCGCCCGGCTGATAATTTGAACAGTACAAAACAGCATCCGGCCGTCAAGGCAAAGCCGGCATGCATCAGCCAGAAGCTTGTCGTCGGCATCGTTTCGTACCAGCCGCCAACCCAGCCGACGAGCGAATTGCCGAAGAAGAACGCCATGTAATAGAGGCCGATGACAGTGGCGTTGATCGCTTTGGGAGCGAGCTTCGCGAACAGCGCGAGGCTGATCGGCAGCATATGGGCGAAGCCGATCGAGTTCAGGACATGGAAGGCAACGGGCCAGAACATGCCGATTTTCTCGCCCTCGCCCTGGGTCGACGCCGCCATGAACAGGCAGAGCATCCCGCCGATGGAGAAGGCTGAACCGATAATGATCTTGGTGATCTCGTCGGGTTCGCGCCAATGCCTGGCATACCAGCGGTAAAAAAGCGCGACGAGCACGAGGAAGCTGACCGACACGATCGCGTCGAGCGTGATCAGCCAGGTCGTTGGCAACCGCGAGCCAAATAAGTTGAGATCGAACTGCTGGTCGCCCCAGACGAGATAGGCGTTGAAGATCTGGTTGTTGGGCACGATCGCGATCGCCATGACGGGAATCAGCAGCAGCAGCGCGATCACGGCAGGCCATTCGTCGCGCCGCAGCTTGGGCGCCTTTTCGATAGTATCGCGCGCGCCTTGCGGTTCGAAATGCTCGTCGGGGAGATATTTTTGTCCGGCGATATAGATTGCGAGACCGATCAGCATGCCGATGCCGGCGGCGCCGAAGCCCCAGTGCCAGCCAATCTTTTCGCCAAGCGTGCCGACAATGAAGGGCGAGGCGATGACGCCTGCATTGATGCCGAGATAGAAGATCTGGAAGGCGTCGGCGCGGCGCAGATCGTCCGGCTTGTAGAGCGATCCGACCTGGCTGGCGATATTGCCCTTGAACATGCCCGACCCGAGGACGAGGCAGAGCAGCGCGAAGAGGAAGCTGGCTTCGAAAGCCATGAGGAAATGGCCGAACGCCATGGTGATCGCGCCGAGCAATACGGTGCGGCGCTTGCCGAGTATCCGGTCGGCGAGCCAGCCGCCGAGGATCGGCGTCAGATAGACCGATGCGGCATAGGTGCCGAACACCGCCGAAGCGAGCGCTTGCCCCTCGATGCCGCCATAGAGCCGGCTGAACGGCTCGAACAGGAGCACGCCCTCCTCGCGCCCGTCGAGCAGCAGATAGTTGACCATGTAGAGGACGAGGAGCGCCTGCATCCCGTAAAAGGAGAAGCGCTCCCAGGCTTCGGTAAAGGCGAGATAGCCGAGCCCTTTCGGGTGGCCCAGAAAGGAGCGGTCGCCGACCGGTTCCTCCATGGCGGCGACCGCTTCATTGGCTTCGCTGACGCTCATCTCGTCATCCCCTCTCGGGAGGAGAGACTAGCGGTTGGGCGTGGCCCCACAAGGGGCAAGTTGACAAGCCCTATCCGGCGCGTTCGAGTTCGTCGGGTTTGCGCCGCTCGAATTTTGCGGCGAGTTTTTCCTCGGTCGCCTTGGAAAGATCCTTGGCCGCATGGACGAACATCTCGTCCTCCTCCTCGTCGATATGATGAAGGTAGCTGTCCTTCATGGTGCGGAACCGGGTGAGCCAGCCGGTCGAGGAGAAATCCATCTCCTCAAGCTCTTCGAGATAATCCTCGATCTCCTTGTGCTCGGCGACCGAATGCTGGGCATCGTCGCGCAGGTCGGGCTTTTCGAGCATTGTCGCATAGAGCGTTTCTTCTTCCGCCGCGGCATGGGCCGTCACTTCGGTCTTGAAGCGTGAAAACAGCTCCTTGCGGCCGTCACTGTCGCCATGCGTCTTGTCGATCTGGTCGAGAAGCGCGCGATGCTTGTCATGATCTTCCTTGAGCCGCGCGAAAATCGTTTCGTCTGCCATTGATGGGTTCCTTTTGCTTTTCCTCCCCCATAAACGCGCAAGCCGGGCTGCGGTTGCAGCCCGGCCTGGATTTCTTGAGGCGGGAAGGGCGACGTCAGTCCTGCAGTCGGAAGCCGATCCTGAGGGTCACCTGATAATGGGCAACCTTGCCGCCTTCGACATGGCCGCGGGTTTCGGTGACCTCGAACCAGCCGATATCGTGAACGGTTTTCGCCGCGCGCTCGACGGCGCCGCTGACCGCGTCTTCGATGCTCGTCTTCGACGTGCCGACGACCTCGGTGATCTTGTAGATGCTATCGCTCATATCCTGTCCTTTCCGTTGGGAGACAGGGGGAGAACGAAGGAGGGGCCGGTTTGGCTCCCGAAAAGGCTAGAATTCGAGCAGGGAGCCGCGTTCGGCACGCGCGGCCGTCAGCAATTGCTCGGTGCAGCCGGTAAAGCCGCCGGGGCCGACCGGCGAGCAGCTCATCGTGCCGCCGCGACCGACATATTCCACGCTTTGCGAGCGGGAGAGCCAGCTTTCATTCGCGGCAAGATCGCGGGTGTCCCGCAATTCCGGCGGAATACGGTAACGCTCGCTTTCGTCGCGGCGCACGCAGACGACGATGATTTCGCCGTTGCTGGTCGCGCATTCCTCGTCGCCATAGACGATCTGCATTCGGACATTGTTCTGCGCCGTGGCGGGCGCGGCAGGGAGGGCGGCCGCGGCAACAGCCAGCGCCGAAATTCCCAGAATGCGCGTCATACTCTTCCTCCCTTTCGCAGCGTCAACGCTACAGCCATTCGAAGCGTTCCCGCAAGATGGCCTATCCAATATTGCCTGTGCCTGAATTGCCGCCAACCGTTCAAATCCGCTTGGCGGCGGCGATGGCGAGCCGGCAGCCGAGGCGGATAGCGCCCGAAAAGAGTGGGTATCCGGGTGTTTCCTCGGCACCTTCGGCGATCGCCGTTTCCCGGTGTTCGACCTCTTCGGCCTGGAATTCGGCGATCATGTCGCTGAGTTCGGGGTCCGATTCGCCCAATTCGTCCAGCTGTTCGGCATAATGCCGGTCGATCTCGGTCTCGACCGCCGCGGTGCAGGCCATCGCCGCACGCGGGCCGAGCAGCGCCGATGCCGCGCCGAGCGCGAAGCCGGCGCGATTCCAGAAGGGCTGGAGCAGGGTAGGGCGGACGCCGCGCTCCACCGTCAGTTCGTCGAACCGTTCGCGGTGGCGGCGTTCCTGTTCGGCCATGCGCGCGATCGAGCGCGAGGCCGGATGGCGATCGCCCAGCACCGCAAGCTGCCCTGCATAGATGCGCGTCGCGCCATATTCGCCGGCCTGGTCCACCCGGATCATCGATTCGGTATCGGGCCGCGGGGTAGGGTGCGGGGTTACGCCTTGCGGGTCGTCAGCCATGCGATGACCATAGCAGCGCCGATCGAAATAATCGCGTTGAATCCGGCAAGCGAAATTCCAAACAACGTCCATTGGGGCTGGTCGCAGGAGATGATCGGCGCGGCGAGGATATCGTTCATGAAATCGCCCCCGCTGCTCGTCGTCGAACAGGTCGTCAGCCCTTCCCACCAGCCATATTCGACACCGGCATGGAACAGGCCGATCGCGCCGCTCGCGAAGATTGCGAGCGCGGCGAGCCAGAGCATGATCGTCCCGATCGGCTGGGCGCGCAGGAGAATCGCGAGCAGGGCGAGGGGCACCGCCGCATAATGCGGCCAGCGCTGCCAATGGCACATATCGCAGGGATAAAGGCCGCCGATATATTGCGAACCCAGCGCGCCCGCGAGCAGCGCCACGGGTGTGGCGAGAGCAAGCGTGCGGGCGAGCGCGTCAGACGTCATCGGCAGGTGCGGTGTCCTAGTTGCTGCGGCGCGGAGCGGAGGCGACGGCCGTGCGGGGCTGCCGCGCAAGCCGGGAAATCGTTTCCACAGCGTAATGAAGCTGGAAATCCGAAATGCCCTGCTCGGTCAGTTCCTCGGGCGTGGCCGAAAAGCGGGGATCGTCGCGGACGTCTTCCTCGATCACGTCTTCCTGGACCTCGGCCTCGTTGATCAGATGGCGCCGGAGATCGGCCTCGCGGAAGCGCGGGGCATCCCGCCAATCGGCATTGCTGAGCTGCGGCACCGCGATATCGGGCTCGATGCCGCCTTCCTGCACCGAATGGCCCGACGGCGTGTAATAGCGCGCCGTGGTGAGCCTGAGGGCAGTGTCCTGGGTCAAGGGCAGGATCGTCTGGACCGAACCCTTGCCGAAGGTCCGCTCGCCGATCACGAGCGCGCGGCGATGGTCCTGCAGCGCGCCGGCGACGATCTCCGATGCCGAGGCGGAGCCCGCATCGACCAGAACGACCAATGGCGCACCATTGGTGTCGTCGCCGGGTCGCGCATAATAGCGTTCGATATCGGCGCTATGGCGTCCGCGTTGCGAAACCACTTCGCCGCGTTCGAGGAACAGGTCCGATACGGCGATCGCCTGGTTGAGCAGGCCGCCGGGGTTCGAGCGCAAGTCGATGACATAGCCGAGCGTCCGGTTGCCGGTTTCCTGGTTGATCGACGCGATCGCGGCGCGAACCTCTTCGGCCGTGTTCCGGTTAAAGGTGTTGATGTTGATGATGCCGACCCGGTCTTCGACCGTGGAGGTGACGGCGTGCAGCTCGATCACCTCGCGCACGAGGGTGAAGTTGAGCGGCTCGTCGGCGCCCGGGCGGACGACGCGGACCTCGATCGAGGTGCCGGGCTCGCCGCGCATCTCTTCGACCGCTTCGTCGAGCGTGCCGCCGAAAATCAGCTCGCCGTCCAGATGGGTGATATAGTCGCCCGCGCGGATGCCGGCTCGGTCGGCCGGGGTGCCTTCGAACGGGGCAATAACCTTCACCGCGCCGTCTTCCATGACGACGGTGAGGCCCAGCCCGCCATATTCGCCCTGGCTTTGCGTGTTCAGCCGTTCGAACCCGGTTTCGTCGAGGAAGGAGCTATGCGGATCGAGGCTGTTGAGCATGCCGTTGATGGCGCCGCGCATCAGCTCTTCGTCGCTGACTTCGTCGACATATTCGGCGCGCACCCGTTCGAACACGTCCATGAACTGGTCCAGCTCGCGATAGGTATCGACATCGACGGCCGCGAGGGTCGCCGTGAAGGCGGGAATGAGCGCCAAGGTGCCGACGGCACCCAATGCACTGATAAACGGTCTTGCCATGGCTCTACTCTCTCAACTGATCGCGGCTAAATAGCCCTTTTTCGGGGCAGGGCAAAGCATATGCTGCCAACGGCCGATACTATGCCACCAGCGGCTTAACCTCGGCTTACAAGCGAGGAAATATCGACCGGGCGTCCATCCCGGCGCAATTCGACGCTGACAGTCGGGCGATCATCGCCGGCACGGCCTATCGGGGCGCCCTGTCGCACGACATCGCCGACACGGACGCTAATCGTCGCCAGATCGGTGATCAGCGTCGTCCAGCCGCCGCTATGATCGATAATCACGATCCGGCCATAGCCGCGAAAATCCCCGGCATAGCTTACCCGGCCCGCCGTCGGCGCGATCACCTGCGCGCCGGGCTGGGTGGCGATGGTGAGGCCGCGAGAACGGACGCCGGCATCGGAAATTTCGCCCAGGCCTTCGACGACCTCGCCCATTACCGGCAGGCGATAGGGCGGGCGCTGGCGCGCACGGGGCCGGGATGCCTGCTGCCGCGGGGCGTTCGCTTCGCCGGGCTGGCGGGGCCGGAGTCGGGGGCCGGGCAGGTCGATCAGGTCGTCGCGAATCTCGGCCTGGCGATCGAGTTCGCTCATCAGCTGGCGGATATCGTGCGCGTCTTCGCCGAGCGCCAGTACCCGGTCCGTCTCCATCATCGCCGCGCCCGCCAGCCGTTCGGCCTGCTGGCGCGAGGTCCGTTCGAGCGCGGCCAGCCGGGTTCGCCGCCCTTCGAGATCGCCCTGGCGCTGTTCCAGCACGGCGACAGCGCGGTCGGCCTGGAGGCGGAGATTGGCGCCGCGCGCAACTTCGGCGCGCAGCCCCTGGGTGCGCTCGCGGACGACGGGCAGGGTCGTTGCGAATAGCGAGCGGACATGGACGATGTCGCGGATGCTGCCCGGCTGGACGAGCGCGAGGCCCGGCGGGCGGCGGGCCATGGTCTGGAGCGCGGCGGTGAACCCGATGATCGCGCCCTGCCGCTCGGCGAGCCGGGCGCGCTGTTCGCGGCGCAGTTCCTCGATCAGCCGGATACGGCTCTGTGCGGCGCTGAGATCCGCCTCGGCGGCCTGGACTTCCGCGGCGGCGGCGGCCTGGGCGGCGGCGGCGCGTTCGGCCTCGCTCTCGGCCTCTTCGGCCTGGGTCTGGA
Source organism: Parasphingopyxis marina (assembly GCF_014237875.1). GTDB lineage: Bacteria > Pseudomonadota > Alphaproteobacteria > Sphingomonadales > Sphingomonadaceae > Parasphingopyxis > Parasphingopyxis marina. Next base: position 1,018,103 of record NZ_JACJVJ010000002.1, on the reverse strand, counting down.
ACTGCTCGGCCCGGCGGCGGGCGATGGCGCGCTGGCGCAGCGCTTCCTGCAGGGCTTCGCCTTCGCTCGCGCTGGTCGCGACGAGCGCGCTATCCTGGGCGAAGGCGAACGGCGCGAGCGCCATCGAAAACAGCGCAGTCATGGCAAGAAGTCGCACCCACATCGCGCTATCCTTCGCGATGATAGGGATGGTTGGCAAGGATCGAGCTTGCGCGCCACAATTGCTCGGCGAGCATCGCGCGGGCCATCAGATGCGGCCAGGTCGCCTTGCCGAAGGCCAGCAGCAGGTCGGCGCTGCCCCGTTCTTCGATCGACAGCCCGTCGGCGGCGCCGATCAGGAAGCGGATTTCGCGCGCGCCTTCGTCGCGCCAGCGTTCGATCTGCCGGGCGAGCTCGACCGAGCCGAGCTGTTTGCCCTTTTCGTCAAGCGCGACGGTTTTGGCGGAGGGCGGTGCGGGCGGCGTCTTGCCGCCGCTGTCCGGCAATTCGGTGAGGGTCACGGGCCAGGCGATCCGCTCGACGTAGCGATCCACGAGTTCCGCCTCGGGCCCACGGCCGATCTTGCCGCGGGCAACGATGTGGAGCGAAAGGCTCAGCTATCGGCGGCTTCGGCCACTTCGCCGAAGCCCCACATGCGCTCCAGATTGTAGAAGCTGCGCACTTCCGGCCGGAAGAGATGGATGATCACGTCTCCGGCGTCGAGCAGCACCCAGTCTGCGGTCGGCAGCCCCTCGATGCGCACGGGATGGCCGGTTTCGGCCTTGATGCGTTCGGCGAGCTTTTCGGCGACGGCGGCGACATGACGGGTCGAACGGCCGCTGGCGATGACCATGTAATCGCCGATCGACGATTTACCGGCGAGCGGGATCGAGGTCACGTCCTGCGCCTGATCGTCATCCAAGGACTGCAAAATGAGCTGGTGAAGGTCTTCGGCCGGCATGGCCTCTGAACTCTTGAGCGTCGCAGCAGATGAAGCGGGCAAGATGTCTCCTATGGGATGCGCCTTCGCGTGACGGGGTCGCGCGAGGCTGTTGAGCGAAATGCAAGATGCCAAGACGGGTTGTCGCGCCGCAGGCTCGTGGCGGAACGGGGATCGGGTCGAAAGCGCAAAAGCACGAGCGCTGGCGGTCTCCAATCCGTCCAGTTACGCGACTGGCTTACGGGCCGGACGAAGCGCCGCAGCCAAGCCATGGCCGGGGCGGCCAAGGCGTCGTCATCATAGCCCGGGCGGGCAATCACGGCAATCACAATATGCCGGGCGATGCGGCGCCACGCTTTCCAGCGATGGAACTGGCCGAGATTGTCCGCGCCCATGATCCAGACGAACTGCCGTTTCGGATAGCGCCTGATCAGTTTTTCCAGGGTGTCGACCGTGTAGCGCGTGCCCAATTCGCGCTCGATCGCGGTCGGCCGGATGCGCGATCGACGCGCCTGCCTGCGGGCGGAGGCGAGCCGCGCGGAGAGCGGCGCCATATCCTTCGCGCCGTCTTTCAGCGGATTTCCCGGAGAGACCAGCCACCACAGCTCGTCCAGCCCGAGCGCGTCCATCGCGAACAGGCTGATCGCGCGGTGCCCGCCATGGGCGGGATTGAAGGATCCGCCAAGAAGGCCTGTCGGCTTCACGGGCGCTACGCGTTGGGATCCCGGTAGCTGCCCTGTCGCTCGAACATCCAGCCCGGATATTCCTTCGGCAGCTGGCTGACCGTGTCGAGCTTTTCCATGTCCGCATCGGTCAGCGCGACGCCGCAGGCGCCCAGATTGTCGTCCAGCTGGTCCTTGCGCTTGGCGCCGACGATGACGCTGGTCGTCACATCCTGCTTCAGCAGCCAGGCGATGGCGATCTGGGGTACCGTCGCGCCGTGCGCCGCGGCGATTTCCCGCATGACGTCGATCGCGTCATAGGCGCGGTCCCGGTCCACCGGAGGGAAATCGAAACTGGCGCGGCGGCCGTCGGTTCCGGCTTCGTCCTCGCGCGAATATTTTCCCGAGAGCAGGCCGCCGGCGAGCGGGCTCCAGACGAGCAGTCCGAGCCCTTCGGACTGCATCATCGGCACGATTTCGCGTTCCAGATCCCGCCCGGCGATCGTGTAATAGGCCTGGACGGTTTCGAAGCGCGAATAGCCGTTGGTCGCCGCGATGCCGAGCGCCTTGGCGATCTGCCAAGCCGCCCAGTTCGATACGCCGATATAGCGGACCATGCCGGAGGACACGAGGTCCTCGAAGGCGCGCAGCGTTTCCTCCATCGGCGTCGCCGGGTCCCAACCATGGATCTGGTAGAGGTCGATATGATCGGTCTGCAGGCGTTCGAGGCTCGCTTCGGCCTGGTTCATGATGTGATAGCGCGACAGGCCCTTGTCGTTGGGGCCTTCGCCCATCGGGCCGAGCACCTTGGTCGCGATCACCACGTCGCTGCGCGCGATGCCGAGATTCTTGAGCGCCTGGCCGGTGATCTCCTCCGACATGCCCTCGGAATAGACATTGGCCGTATCGAGAAAGTTGATTCCGCCGTCTATGGCCGTCTTCACCAGTTCGTCGGCTTCGTCCTGCGGCACCTGGCCGACAACCTTGAACAGGCCCTTGCCGCCGAACGTCATGGTGCCGAGGCACAGCTCGGAAACGAAGAGGCCGGTCGTGCCGAGTTTGTTGTAGCGCATCGAAATTTCTGCCTTTTTGAAAGGTTCAGGGGCGGATCGCACCGTCGCCGCGGGCGATCCATTTATAGGTGGTGAGCCCTTCGAGCGCGACCGGGCCGCGCGCGTGGAGCCGCCCGGTGGCGATGCCGATCTCGGCGCCCAGCCCGAACTCGCCGCCATCGGCAAACTGGGTCGAGGCATTGTGCATGACGATGGCGCTGTCGACGCGGTTCAGGAATTGCGCTGCGGCATCCGCATCCTCGGTGACGATGGCGTCGGTATGGCCCGAACCATGGGCGGCGATATGGCCTGTCGCAGCGTCCATATCCTCGACGATGGCGACCGAAAGGATGGGCTCCAGATATTCGGTGTCCCAATCTTCGTCGCTGGCGGCGGCAACCCGACCGTCGAGCGCCTGTACCGCCGCATCGCCGCGCACTTCGCAGCCGGCTTCGATCAGCGCGCCGATAACCGGCGCGGGATCGGCAAAGCCCTTGTCGATCAGCAAGGTCTCCATCGCCCCGCAAATGCCGGTGCGGCGCATCTTGGCGTTGACCGCAATGGCTTCGGCCATTTCCGGATCGGCGGCGGGATGGAGGTAAACGTGGCAAATACCGTCGAGATGGGCGAGCACCGGGACGCGCGCCTCTTCCTGCACGCGGGCGACAAGCCCCTTGCCGCCGCGCGGCACGATGATGTCGATCAGCCCGCTTGCACGCAGCATCGCGCCGACGGCGGCGCGATCGGTGGTCGGCACGAGCTGGATCGCATCCTCGGGCAGGCCGGCTTCCCCGAGGCCCGCCATCAGGCACTCATGGATCGCGCGATTGGTTTCGATCGCTTCGGAGCCGCCCCGCAATATCGCGGCATTGCCGGCCATCATGCAGAGCGCGCCGGCATCGGCCGTCACATTGGGCCGGCTTTCATAGATGATGCCGACAACGCCCAGCGGAACGCGAACGCGGCTGAGCTTCAGGCCGTTAGGCGGCGTGCTTTCATCGATTAACTGGCCGACGGGATCGTCGAGCCTGGCCACGGCTTCGAGCGCCGAGGCGACGCCTTCGATGCGGGTGGGGTCGAGCTTCAACCGATCGAGCATCGCTGCGCTGAGACCATTTTGGGTGGCGCGCTCTACATCGCCGACATTCGCCGCCAACACGGCTTGCTCCGCGGCGCGCAGGGCGCGTGCGGCGGCCTCCAACGCTGCCGCCTTGGTCGCGGTTGGCGTCTGGGCGAGCGTTGCGGCGGCCTTGCGGGCGCGCCGTCCCATATCGTCGATCAGTGCTTCGGGGTCCTGGATGGGGCTATGTTGGTTCATGGCCCCGCCCATAACATGGCGGATGCTGGGCGTGAACGGCTATCGACGAAGGCGCGAAACGCGCTAATAAGCGGATCGGGGGCTGCCTATGGACAATGACATCGAAGGCATTGGCGAAGCCGTTACCGGCGCGCTGGCCGCGCGCGCGGTGGAACCTGCGCATGGCGAGGGCGGTTCAGAGGGTGAACGGCTCTGCGCCAATTGTTCGACCGTCCTGATCGGCACCCATTGCCATTTGTGCGGCCAGAAGGCGCATATCCACCGTTCGATCGGCGCGATCGGGCATGACCTGATGCACGGCGTGCTGCATCTCGACGGCAAGTTCTGGCGCACCATGCCGCTGCTGATCCTCCGTCCCGGTGAGCTGACCCGCCGCTTTGTAGATGGCGAGCGCGCGAAATTCGTTTCGCCGCTCGGCATGTTCCTGTTCGCGATCTTCCTGATGTTCGCGGTGTTCCAGATTTACGGCGTGTCGCTCTCCAATATCGATGTCGACAGTGTATCGACCGAGCTCGCGCAGGAGGAATTCGAAAACCAAATTGCCAACGTGCGTGAGGAACGCGCCCGTCTCGATCGAGAGCTGGCTGTGCTCGAAAGCCAGCCGGATCGGCAAGCGGACGCCGATGCGCTTCGGACGCGGCTCGAAAATTTCGACGGCCGTATCGAGGAACTCGACATAGGACAGAGGCATCTGGACACCGTGATTTCAAGCACGACCGGCGAAAATGTGGGACCAGTCGATGGTAACGGCAACCCAACCGGCACCAACGATTTGCGCAACCTCAGTACTGGCTGGGATCGGCTGGATTACGGGATCGAGAAAATCCGCGAAAATCCGAGCCTCGCGCTCTACAAACTGCAGGCCAACGGCTATAAATTTTCCTGGCTGCTGATCCCGCTATCGGTGCCGTTCGTGTGGATCCTGTTCTTCTGGACGCGGCGGTTCCGCATGTACGACCATGCGGTCTTCGTCACCTATTCGCTGGCCTTCATGTCGCTGTTCGCGGTGGTGCTGACGGTGCTGGGTTTTATGGGACTGGGCGGCGGATGGATCGTCGGTGCCGTGTCGATCATTCCGCTGCTGCACATGTATAAGCAGCTCAAATATGGCTATCGTCTGACGCGCCTCGGCGCATTGATACGCACGGCCCTGCTTGCCAATTTCTGTTTCATTACCGCATCGATCTTCTTCGTGATGCTGCTCGGCATCGGCGCGCTGGGCTAAAAAAAGGCCCGCCGGTGAGGGCGGGCCTTCGATCGATTCACGCGTCGCCGGCGATCAGGCGCCTTCGGGCGCGGGGCCGCCGAATGGCCGTTTTCGCGGCGTGGTTTTGGGAATGCTGGAACCGCCGGAGGTTTGCGGCGCCGGCATGTTGCCGCGATCGTCGCCCCGGCCGATATCCTCGCCCGCAATGGCGAGCTTCGCTTCCTCGCCGCTCAGCGTTTCATATTCCAGCAAGGCGCCGGCCAGCTTGTGGAGCTCGTCGAGATTGTCCGTCAGCACCGCGCGCGCAGTCCCTTCGGCTTCCTCGATCAGGCGGCGGATTTCGGAATCGATGACCTTGAAGGTTTCTTCCGAAACCTGCTGGTTGCGCGCGACGCTGTGGCCGAGGAACACCTCGTCCTGATTGTCGCGATAACGCAGCCAGCCGAGCTTCTCGCTCATGCCATATTCCATCACCATTGCGCGGGCCATGTCGGTCGCCTGCTGGATGTCGTTCGCCGCGCCTGTGTTGAGCGAATCTTCGCCATAGATCAGCTGCTCGGCGATACGCCCGCCAAAGGCGAGGGCGAGCCGCGCCTTCATCTGCTCCATCGACATCGAATAGCGATCGCGATCGGGGAGGTTCCAGGTCACGCCGAGCGCGCGTCCACGCGGGATGATCGTCACCTTGTGGAGCGGATCGCAGCCTTTGACGTGGAGCGAAACGAGCGCATGGCCGGCTTCGTGATAGGCGGTCGCGCGCTTTTCGTCTTCGGTCATGATCATGGATTTCCGCTCCGAGCCCATCATCACCTTGTCCTTGGCTTCCTCGAACTCGTCCATCGCGACCAGGCGTTTGCCCTTGCGTGCGGCAAGCAGCGCGGCCTCGTTGACCAGGTTGGCGAGATCGGCGCCGGAGAAACCCGGCGTGCCGCGCGCGATCGTGCGCGCATCCACATCGGGGGCCAGCGGCACTTTTTTCATATGGACGTCGAGGATTTTCTCCCGGCCTTCGATATCCGGCTTGGGCACGACGACCTGGCGGTCGAAACGACCCGGGCGCAGCAGCGCCGGATCGAGAACGTCGGGGCGGTTGGTCGCGGCGATGATGATGATGCCTTCATTCGCCTCGAAGCCGTCCATCTCGACGAGCAACTGGTTGAGCGTCTGTTCGCGCTCGTCATTGCCGTTGCCGAGCCCGGCGCCGCGATGGCGGCCGACCGCGTCGATCTCGTCGATAAAGACGATGCACGGCGCGTTCTTTTTGGCCTGTTCGAACATGTCGCGGACGCGGCTGGCGCCGACGCCGACGAACATCTCGACAAAGTCGGAGCCGGAAATGGTGAAGAAGGGCACGCCCGCTTCGCCCGCGATCGCGCGTGCAAGCAGCGTCTTGCCGGTGCCGGGCGAGCCGACGAGCAGCGCGCCTTTGGGGATCTGGCCGCCAAGCCGGGAAAATTTGCCGGGATCCTTCAGGAACTCGACAATCTCCTGCAGCTCTTCGCGTGCCTCGTCGATGCCGGCGACGTCGTCGAAGGTCACCTTGCCTTGCCGTTCGGTGAGCATCTTGGCCTTGGACTTGCCGAAGCCCATGGCACCGGAACCGGCATTTTTCTGCATCTGGCGGATGATGAAAAAGGCGATGCCGAAGATCAGTACGAAGGGCAGAAGGTTGACGAGGATATAGCCCCAGATGCCCATGCGCTCCTCGGTACGGCCGCTCACCTCGACGCCGTTGTCGCGCAGCGTTTCCTCGGGCAGCGGGACGCCGGGCAGGCGGTTGGTGCGGAACGTCGTCTGGTCGGTCAGCATGCCCTGGAGAAAGGTTTCGTTGATCTCGACCGACTGGACCTCGCCCTGTTCGACGCGGTCCATGAACTCGGTATAGCTCAAGGTATCGTCGGCGGTGGCGCCGCCGCTGTCGAACATGGTCACGAACAGGATCAGGGCGACAAGAATGCCCGCCCAGATGAACAGGCTTTTCACCCAGGGATTCGTGCCGCCTTCCTGCGGATCGCGATCGTCATTCATAATAATTGGCCCTTTAGTTGCAGCCAAAATAGGATTTTGCGGTGAAAAGACAATCAACGGGTAAAGATGAATAGCGTGTGAGCGGGGCGGACTATCCCGTCCGGCGGGCGGGAGCCTTGGAAAATCGCCAATTTCCCTGCTTATCCGGGGCGCAGAGAATTTCACCGATCGTCGCCTTTTCGCCGCGCCGGAGCGTCGCGAGAAGCCGGTCGAGCGCCGGGCCGCGCGGCGCGATATCCGGATCGAGGGATTCGAGGCAGTGGAGCACGAGCCGCCGGAGGAGATCGCGCGGATAGTCGGTCCGGGCGAGAATCAGATTTTCGCCGACGCGCTCGACATGGGCTTTCGCCTCCCGGTCACGGGCCCATTGCAGCGCCTCCCCCGCTTCGCGCGCGGCCGTCATCGCCCGCTCGACGAGAGCGGGATCATAGTCGGGCAGATCGCGGAGGGCCTTGCGCAACCGGACGCGGTCGAAACCGTCATCGCTATTGCTCGGATCCTCGATCGCCGCGATGCCGTGCGCCCGGACATATTCGACAAGCGCGGCTTTCCGCATGGCAAGCAGGGGGCGGACATAGCGGCCGTTGACGGGGCGGATGGCGGAAAGGCCTTCGATCCCGCTGCCGCGCATCAGGCGCATCAGCACGGTTTCGATCTGGTCGTCGGCATGATGGGCGGTCGCGACCCAGGCAAGGCTCTCTGCCTCGCTCCACGCATCGAGCAGGGCGTAGCGCGCGGCGCGCGCCGCCGACTGGATATTGCCGGCGATCGGCTCGGGCGGCGACAAGATGGCGTGCGGCACGTTCAGCCCCTCGCAAATCCGCGCGACATGGGCGGCCTCCGCGGCGGCTTCCGCGCGCAGACCGTGATCGACAGTCGCGGCGGCGATGGCATCGGGCCAGGCCGCATGGGCGAGCAGCAGCAGGGCCAGGCTGTCCGGTCCGCCCGACACGGCCAGGCCAAGACGCGTGCCGGGGCTCGGCGCGGCGCCGGTCAGCGCTTCGAGAGCGTCGCGGAATCGGTCGGGCAACGGGGCCATCGGGTTGCTTTAGCCCCGCATCGGCGGAATTGCGAAGCGCCTAGCGGCACCCCGCGGTTTCGCGCGCCGCGGGGACCTGTTCGCGGATCGTGCTGCGCAGCCCCTCGCCATAGACATCTTCCAGTTCGTCGAAGGCCAGGCAGGCGCGATCGTTATAGTTGAGTTCGGTCAGCGCGACGCCGAGGAAGAACAGGCTGTCGGCCGCGCGATCGCCATTGGGAAGCTCCTGATAGTTGCGCACGAAGATCTCGGTCGCATTGGCGGGCTTGGCATCGTCCAGATAGGCGCGGCCGAGCAGGTTGCGCGCATAGCTTTCGAACCGGTGGCCGGGGAATTGATCGACCGTGTTGCGCAACTGGACGCGGGCTTCCTCGAAACGGCCGTCGCGCCACAGGCGATAGCCGCGAACATAGGACGCTTCGCCGGGATCGTCGGGCAGAGGCGGTTCGGTACCGGCGGCCCGGACGGGCGCATCGGGCGGCAGCGTGGTCTCCGCCGCTTCGCCTTCGGGCGCGGTGAGGGTTTCGCCTTGCACCGGCGGTTCGAGTTCGAGCGACGGCGCGACATTCGCCGTGGTTCCGCCGCCCTGCAGCGCTTCCACCATCGATCGCAGCTGACGCAGTTCGTAGCTGTTTTCCTCGACCTGGCCGGTCAGCGTGGCGAGCTGGCGTTCGAGCGAATTCACCCGGTCGGTCAGGCCGGTGATCGGCGATCCGGCGGGGCTGCCGGCGGGGCCGGCCTGGGCGCCGGGCTGGATTTCGGGCTCGAAGAATTCGGGGCTGCCGCCGGGGAAGATGCGGCGCTGCAACGCGCGGACCTCGCGTTCGATCCTGTCGACGCGGCGTTCGACATCGCCGCTCTGCGCCATAGCGGGCGCGGCAAGGCTCGTCGTCAAAAGTGCGACAATCAGCAGGTGGCGCATGCGTATCTCCCTCGATCCATTCCGGTCATGCCTAACATGCGTCTTTTGACGCCGCTATCCTGTCGGCACCATGAAGCACAGGTTCGGGTTATTCCGGCCCGGCGGGCGTGTCGATTTCGGGCGGCGCAGGCTGCGGCCTTGGCCGCGCAAGGTCTGCCGGCAGCAGGCTTATACCGGAGATGATCGTATCGGGCGGGCCGAGCGGATCCACGGCCGTCCCGCCGACGGTGACGCGCAAGGCATTGGCGCGGCCGGTGCGGATCACGGGCTGGCGCGCGGTCGCCGGGATTTCGTAGCGGTCGCCGGCCTGCATCTCGGTTTCATAGATGCGGACGCCGCTTTCCCCTTCGTCTATCCGCAGCCAGACGGTGTCGGTCGCCTCCAGCACGACTGTTCCATTGGCCGGCGCCCGTGCCGGCGGCGCGGCGCTTCTGGTGGCAGGCGGGGCTTCCGCGGTCGGCTGGGCGTCGGTGCCGGCGGCCATCCTCGCGCGGTCGTCTTCGTCCATGCCGAACAGGCCGCTGCGCCACAGCGCATAGGCGGCGATCAGCAGCAGTGCGATCGCGGCAGCGATCCAGGCAAGGCTGCGCGGCGGCACGCGCGCCGGATCGGTCGGTTCGAAATAATCGCCGACGGTCTCGCTGACCGGGCGATAGTCGATTTCCTCGCGAAACGCCCGGCCCAGCGCTTCCGCATCGAGCCCGACGGCGCGCGCATAGGATTTGACGAAACCGGTGCTGTAGGTGGGGGCGGGGAGGGCGTCGTAATTGCCGGCCTCGATATTTTCGAGCGCTCGCAAGGGAATACGGGTCGATCGGGCGATTTCGTCCAGCGCGACGCCCTGGCTCTCGCGGGCTTCGCGAAGCTGCGTTCCGACCCTGGTCTCGAACAATGCGGCGTCTTCGCCACTTTCTTCCGACATTTGCGTCCCCTTGGGCGGGCGCTTTCGGGCGCGCTACCTCCATTAAAGCTTTCGCAACCCCGGCGCGTTTCTGTCAAGCGCTCCGCAGTCCAGAGCGTGGACGGTCAGGCGATTGCGACGGATCTCTGCGTCGCCCAGTCGAGCAGCGCTTCGCGCATGTCGTCGGGCGGATAGGCCAGCCATTCGTCCATCTGCTCTTCCAGCGCGCCGCAATCGAGCGAGCGGACCATGGCCTTGATCGAACCCACCGCTGCCGGCGTGATCGACAGCCGGTCGATGCCGAGGCCCAGCAGCGCCATCGCCTCGATCGGCCGTCCGCCCATTTCGCCGCATACCGTGGTCGGCACGCCCGCCTCGTTCGTCGCTTTCGAGACGCGGCGCAGGAAGCGCAGGATCGCCGGGCTCAGCCAGTCGTAGCGGTCGGCGATGCGCGGATCCGCGCGGTCGGCGGCGAACAGGAACTGGGTGAGATCGTTGGTGCCGATCGACAGGAAGTCGAGCCGCGGCAACAGGACATCGAGCATCTCGGCGAGCGCGGGAACTTCGAGCATGCAGCCATAGCGGATCTCGCTCGGAAGCATGTGGTGATGATCCTCGAGCCACACCCGCTGCGCTTCGACCAGGGCCCGGGCCTCGTCGAATTCCCAGGGTTCGGAAACCATCGGGAACATGACGTTCAGCACCTTGCCCGCCGCGGCCTCGATCAGCGCGCGCGCTTGCACCTTCATCAGGCCTTCACGGTCGAGCGCCAGCCGCAGCGCGCGCCAGCCCATCGCCGGATTTTCTTCCTGGCCCGCTTCCTGGCGCAGATAGGGCACGGCCTTGTCGCCGCCGATATCCAGCGTGCGGAAGATGACCGGCTTCTTGCCCGCCGCATCGAGCACGTCCTTGTACAGTCGCAGCTGCGCTTCGCGGCGGGGAAGGGTATCGGAAACGAGGAACTGGAATTCGGTGCGGAACAGGCCGATGCCGTCGGCGCCGGCCACTTCCAGCCCCGCGACATCCTCGCGCAGTCCGGCATTGACCATCACGGTGATGCGCTTCCCGCATTTGCTGATCGGCTCGACATCGCGCAGCGCGGCATATTCGGCGCGCTTCTGCTGCATCCGGGCGAGTTTCGCCTCGAACGCTTCGACCATGGTCGCCGAGGGGCGAACATCCACGCTGCCTTCCTCGACATCCAGCAGCAGCTCGTCGCCTTCGTGGATCAGGCGGCGGACATGCGCCACGCGGCCGAGCACCGGCACGCCCATCGCGCGCGCGACGATGGTGACATGGGCGGTCAGCGATCCTTCCTGGAGGATCACGCCCTTCAGCCGCCGCCGGTCATATTCGAGCAGTTCGGCAGGCCCCAGATTGCGCGCGATCAGGATTGAGTCCGATCGCAGGCCCAGCTGCGCCGCCGTTCCCAGTTGCCCCGCGACGATCCGGATCAGCCGGTTCGACAGATCCTCAAGGTCATGCATCCGCTCGGCGAGCAGCGGATCGTCGATCTCGTGCATCCGCGACCGGGTGCGCTGCTGGACGCGCTCGATGGCGGCTTCGGCGGTGAGGCCGGAATCGATCGCCGCGTTGATCCGGCGGCTCCAGCCCTCGTCATAGGCGAACATCTTGTAGGTTTCGAGCACATCGGCATGTTCGCCGCCGGCGCCGAACTCCGCCTGGTTGGTCATCGCGTCGATCTGCTCGCGCATCTTGCGGAAGGCGGCGTAGACGCGCTGGCGCTCGGCCTCGGTATCCTCGGCGACCGTGTGTTCTACATTGACGCGCGGCTGGTGGAACACGGCCGTGCCGCGCGCCATGCCCATGACGAGCTTTTGCCCGTCGAGCCGCATCGCGCCGGTTTCCCGCGCGGCATCGGACTCGCTCGCGCTGTCGTCGATCAGTTCGGCGTTCGAGATCAATTCGGCAAGCACCATGGCAACGGTTTGCAGGGCTTCGGTCTCAACGTCCTCATAGGGACGCGGATCCGTATGCTGGACGGCGAGCACGCCGACCGGACGCTCGCGGTAGATGATCGGAACACCCGCGAAGCTGTGATACATTTCCTCGCCGGTTTCCGGCTTGTAGGCGAAATCGGGATGCGAGGTCGCCTCGTCGAGGTTCAGGATGCGACCGGACTTGGCGATCACGCCGACCAGCCCTTCGCCCAGCGCCATCTTGGTCACATGGACGGCGTCCTGGTTCAGGCCGCGCGTCGCATAGAGTTCGAGCACGCCCTCGCGGAGCAGGTAGATCGAGCAGACTTCGCTATCCAGCGCCTCGCCGATGATCTCGACGACCCGGTTGAGCTTGCCCTGCGCATGGGTGCGCGAGGCCATCACATCGTGAAGGCCGGTCAGGATTTCGCGAGAGGAGGTCGTTGCTTCGGCGAAACTCATGGCAAAGCGGTTAGCAGAGCAGGCCGGGCGGCGCTATTGCGGATGTGTGAACGGCGACGGGGTTTCTCTCATGCCACCGCCTCACGCGATCAGATAATCTATCGGCTTGAACGAACCGCCATTGGAGAGCGGCGCCGAACAGGCGGTGAGGCCGATAATCAGGTCCATCCGCGCTTCGATGACGAAACGGTCTCCCGCCTTGCTGAGTGGCGGCTCGACGCTGATGGCCCCTGTCTCTCCGTCGACCGGAACATTCATGAAAATATTGAAGGCGACGGGTATCTGGTCCGGAGCGATGCCGAAAGGTTCCAGCGCGGCGGCGAGGTTTCCGAAGCAGCCGCGATGGGGCTGGTCGTCTCCGTAAAGCTTGCGAAACATCTCGGCGGAACAGGGCGTAAGCAGGAAATCGTGTCGGCCGACATCGTCCTCGACGATCTCGAACATCACATTGCTGCGGTTGGAATAGACCGGATCGCCGGTCGTGAAGAAAATGCGCGAAGCATAGTCGATCGTCCGGCCGTTGGAGATCACTTCCCGGCTGTCGGCTGCGCTGAATGCGCACAGGTCCGCCACCTGTCCGCCCTCGGGATCGATGACCGTTAGCCGCTGGCCCTTTCGCAAGCGAAAGGCGGCCCCCGAACGGGGCGGGATATGCTGGATCATCGCTTTTCGCCCGTGCGCGGATTGAAGGGGCATTTCCAGTCCTCATCGACCTTGCGGCCGCTATATTGGCGGGCTTCCGAAACGCTGCCGTGACGGGCCAGCATCGGATTGACCGATCCCGACCAGCGTTCGTCGCGGCCCAGGATCGCCTTGCGCATTTTCTCGTACCGGCCATCGGCGCGCAACCGGTGGAACTGATCGTGCAGGTTGAAGACCAAGGTCGGTTTCTCGAAACGCCGCGCCTTGCGGCTGGCACGGGGATGCAGCCCGACGATGAAAAAGGCATTGCCGCCGATGCTCAGGGCGAAATCCGGGCTGTCGGGATCCGGGCTGACACGCTCGTCATAGGACGAACTCAGCCACATATCCTTGTCGTGAAGCGATTGGACACGCGCCCACAGATTGCGCTCGAAGGCCGCCTCGTTGAGCATCACCGGCGTATCGAAAATCGCGACGAAGCTCGTGAAAAGGCGCGGGTTGCGCCGGTAGCGACGGCCGAACTCCTGTAGCGCCATTATCAGCGCCAGGTCGTCCCATGCGGAGCAGAGGTTGCTTCCGTGATAATATTCGACCTGCCCTTGGGCGACCGCGCTTTTCGCGCCGACGCAAGGATAGGCGGGGTTGGAAATGAACCGTTCGAAACGGCGCTCGATTTCGCGCAACTGCTTTGCCGGCCGCCGCAGGGTGCGCACGGGGCTGGAAGCGGCGCCCCGGAATTTCGATCCGGGGCGCGTGCGTTCGGGGGTGGCGATATTGGTCACAGGCGTTCGAGCGTCCCTTCGATCCAGGCACGATGGCGGCGTTCGTCCTCGAGATTGGCGCGCAAGGTCTGCTGCACGCCGGGATCCGCGGCCTCATGCTCCAACGCCGCTTCATAGGCCTTGTTGGTCACTTCCTCATTGGCGAGCATGGCAGCGAGGATGGCGCGGTCGCCGATCAGCCCGGCAATGACGACCTTGCCCTTGGTCAGGATCTTCTTCCAGTCCGCGCCGTCGGGCACGTCCGCGCCGAGCGCCCGCAAATGGGCACCGAGATTTTCGGTATGGGCCCGATGGTCCGCGCAATAACGGGCGAGCGTCGATTTGAAGCTGTCGTCTTCAAGCCGGTCGATGGCCGCTTCATAGGCCCGGATCGCATCGTAATCGAGATGAACAAGGTCCTGGAGAAGCTTCACAAGACCGGAATCGGTAACAGTGGTTGCCATAACATGTTCCTTTCGATGAACCGGTTAAGACAACTTTCAAATTTTGAATTGGTTCCCTAACCCCTTGAAGGAGTTGGAAAAGCCATGGTTTCGCCAAGCCCGGGGGCGTCGAGGCGCCCGGTCTGCCCCGGATTTCAATGCAGCTTGGCGATTTTCAGGCTGTCGGCCTTGGCCTTGGCCTTGACCGATTCCTCGCTGCGCGTCAGCGCTTTGGCGATGGCGCGGCGGGTCATCCCCTTGCGCGCGAGCGTGTGGAGCTTCTGGGTCTCTTCGCTGGTCCAGGCCTGTTTGTGCCGTTCGAAACGCTTCTCTGCCATGTGATCCCTTCCCGGGGTTGCGAGCGGCGACTGTACACGAAATGACGGCCGTCCCTAGCCTTGGCGCGCTTCCCGGATCATCGGCGTCATCACCGGCGAGCTGCCATGCTGGATTTCGCCCATGATCTCGAAACCGTGGCGCTGGTAGAGCGAGATATTGCGCGGGTTGGAGCTTTCCAGATAGGCGGTCGTGCCGGTTTCGTCGCAGACCGCCAGCGCATGCTTCATCAGCGCGCCGCCCAGCCCCTTGCCGAGATGCGCGGGATCGGCGGCGATCAGCGGCAGGTACCAATGTTCGCCCTCGGGATGATAGTCGTCCTGCATCGCCATGAAGGTGCCGATTTCCTCCAGCCGTTCGGGCGCCACGGTTTCGGCGACGAGCGCGCCCATCGTCTCGGCATCGGGCTCGACGCCCGGCGGCAGCCAGAGCGCCGCCGCCTCGAAATCCGGCGTAATGTATGCCGTAGCCTCGTCGAACGCCTTGCCGCCAAAGGCTTCGGTCAGCTTCGCCATCGCCGAGAGATAGGTCTGCCCTTCGGGCCAGATCCAGCGGCACAGCGGATCGGCGGCAAAGCCCAGGACGATGGTGTCGATGGCGCGGGCGCGCTCCTCGGGGGAGGCGGGGCGGATTTCGGGCGGGGCTGTCATGCTCTGCAATCTCCGGCGAAGGGAAGCGCTGCCCTTCTATCATGGTCGCCGGCGCAACGGGAGATGGCGCTAGGCGGCCCTCGACCTTCGGCCCTCCTGGGGATGAAGCGCGGCCATGATCTTTTCCGCCAGGCTGGCCAGGGGATAGGGTTTCATCAGGACGTTCCGATGGGCTTCGAGCGCCTTTTCGTTGAACATCGAATGACCGGCGAACCCGGTGGTGAAAACGATCGGCAGGTCCGGACGCAGCGCTGCGGCCGCTTCCGCGAGCTTGGTGCCGTCGATCCCGCCGGGCATCACGACGTCGGTGAACAGCAGGTCGATCTCGGGATGCGTGATCAGCCGCTGGAGGCCGCTCACACCGTTTTCGGCCTCGATGACCCGGTAGCCGAGATGTTCGAGATTCTCGACGGCGACGGCGCGCAGATCGGGCTGGTCCTCGACGACGAGGATCGTTTCCTGCGGCACGCGCGTCTGGCTCTCATATCGCGCCCGTGTTTCCGCCGCTTCCACGGCTTCGCGCGCCACCGGCAGATAGAGGCGGACCGCGGTTCCCCTGCCGGCCCGGCTGGCTATCCGGATCTGGCCGCCCGACTGTTTCATGAAACCGTACACCATGCTGAGGCCTAGGCCGCTGCCCTTGCCGGTCTCCTTGGTCGTGAAAAAGGGTTCGAACACCTTGGCGAGCACGTCTTCGGGAATGCCCGTACCGGTATCGCTCACCGCGATCATCACATAGTCGCCGGGATCGACCGGAAGATCCGGTGAGCCGAAATCCGTATCGAGGGTCACGGTTTCGCCCTTGATCGCCAATGTGCCGCCGTCGGGCATGGCATCGCGGGCGTTCACGGCGAGGTTGAGGATGGCCGATTCGAGCTGGACCCTGTCGGCGCAGATCGGCGGCAAGTTTGCGTCGAATTGGCAATCTAGGACGATATTCTCGCCCAGCGTCCGTCGCAGCAGATGCTCGATGTCCGAAACCATCGCGCCCGGGGACACGGTTTCGATTTCCAGCTTCTGCTGGCGCGAAAAGGCGAGCAGCCGCCGTGTCAGTTCGGCGCCGCGCTCGGCGGCCATGCTCGCCGCCGCAAGCCTGCGCTGCGTTGCCGGATCGCCGCTGATGCTGCGCTCGACCAGTTCGAGATTGCCCATGATGACACCGAGCAGATTGTTGAAATCATGTGCCATGCCGCCGGTCAGCTGGCCGACCGATTCCATCTTCTGGGCCTGGAGCAGCTGGTTTTCGATCGCCTTGCGTTCCGTGATGTCGATAAGCACGGCCAGACCGCCCACGATCTTTCCCTCTTCGTCATGCTGCGGAGAACCGGAAGCCAGAACGTCGAGCGTCTCGCCGGACTTTTTGACGAACTGCATCTCGATCTCTTTGATCGGTGCGCCGCGCAGGAAGGCGGGGCGCCATTCCTGTACGATCTTCTTCGCGGTTTCCGCGGCCATGAATTTCGTGGCCGGTTTGCCGACCACCTCTTCGCGGGCATAGCCCAGGGTCTCCAGCCACAGGTCGCTGACATTCTGGATGCGATAATCGGGCCCGATCGAGTGCATCATGACCGGCGCGTTGTTGTAGAGGCTCCGGTAGCGCTCCTCGTTCGCGCGCAGGCCGTCCCAGGCGAGTCTTTCCGCGGTCATGTCGGTAACGGCCGCGAACACGAAGCGTTCGCCGGATACCGGATCGACATAGGGCACCTTGTCGATACGCAGCCAGGTCTCGCTGCCGTCGGGCAGGATATTGACGTCGACCTGCCCGAGCCGGGGTCGCCCGGATTCGATAACCTCAAGATCGTCCTTGTGAACCTCCTTGGCCTTGTGGGGGAGGAGGTCGTAGGTGCTCCGGCCCTCGATTTCCTCGACCGGCTTGCCGAACATATGGGCGGCGGCCTTGTTCAGGCGCAAGATGCGGTTCTTGTCGTCCTTGTAGAAGATATGAAGCGGGATATTGTCGAGGATCATCTGAAGTTCGGTGTTGCTGCGCCTCAGTTCCGCACTGAGTGCCTCGGCCTGTGCCGCCTGGCTCGCCAAGTCGCGGCGCGACGCGACGAGATTGGCGAACTCCCTGTTTTGCCGCAAGGCGATGAAGATCGTCATGATGCCGATCATCGTCATGTTCACCGCGATCGCCTGGAACACCGGTGCGCTCGACAGCGCAAGATAGCCGACAAAGGGCGGAAGGCCGATCAGCGCCGTGAGTATCGCGGCGCCGCGAAGATAGATCATGCAGAAGATGCAGGCGAGGATCGTAAGCCCGAGAAAGAATACGACATGGCCCTGCTGATAGGCATCGCCATAAGGCAGCAATGCCAGCGCCCAGCTGGGAAAAGCGAGCGCCAGGGCGAGGGTCGTCCAGATCGTCCGCTTGAGCTTGCGTTCGGCCAGCGCGGCGTCGATCTCGGTGTGACGCAGCCGCCACCAGTCGAAGGTACGGCTAAGGCAGATGACTGCCATCAGTGCGGGTGGGGTCGCGGCAAGCAACGGCGGCGCGACCGAGAGATGCGTCAGGCTCAGCGCCAAGGTATTGGCCAGGAGCACGACATGCATCAGCGGAATTTGGCGCGTGAAGGCCTTGGCTTGCGCGATCAGAAGATCGGGCTGGTCTGTCGGTACGGAAAATGGATTGCAGAAAAAGCGCGACACGCAAACTCGACCCCTGTTGTCGATTTACCGGTACGGCGCGCAGGGTTAACAAATCGTAAAAATAGCCGGTTTTCAAGCGCCTTGCCGATAATTTCGCGGCGTTTCGCGATCAGGCTGCCGTCGCCGCCCTTCGTTCCTCGATCGCTGTCGCCGCTTCCTGCATCAACGTCGCGATGATGTCCGCGACCGGCTCTTCGGCCTTGACCATGCCGACCGACTGCCCGGCCATGATCGATCCGTTTTCGACATCGCCGTCGATCACCGCGCGTTTCAGGGCGCCGGCCCAGAAATGTTCGATCTGGAGCTGCGCCTCGCCCATCTCGATTTCGCCGGCGTCGAGCAGCTTGGCGACTTCGATCTGCTTGCGGTTGAACTCCTCGGTGCCCTTGTTCTTGAGCGCGCGGACGGGAATCACGGGCAGGCGCGGATCGATCTGGGTGCTGGCAATCGCGTCGCGCGCGGGGGCGCGGATAAAGGCCTTTTTGAAATTTGCATGCGCGATGCATTCGGTGGCGCAAACGAAACGCGTGCCGAGCTGGACGCCCGCCGCGCCGCTTTCCAGATAGCCCAGCATCGCCGTGCCGCGGCCGATGCCGCCGGCAACGAAGATCGGCAGCTCCTGCGCCAGTTCGGGCAGTATTTCCTGGGCGAGGACGCTGGTACTGACCGGGCCGATATGGCCGCCGGCCTCCATGCCTTCGATTACCAGCGCGTCGACGCCGGAGCGGACGAGCTTTTTCGCTAGCGCAAGCGCCGGGGCGAAGCAGACAAGCTTTGCGCCGAAGCCCTTGATCTTCTCGATCGCCTTGCCCGGGGGCAGGCCGCCCGCGAGCACGATATGGGAGACTTCATGGCGCGCGCAGACGTCGATCAGTTCGTCGAGCATCGGGTGCATGGTGATGAGGTTCACACCGAACGGCTTGTCGGTGCGCTTTTTCGTCTCGGCGATTTCGGTGTCGAGCATGTGCGGTTCCATCGCCCCGCAGGCGATCACGCCGAAGCCGCCGGCATTGGAGATGGCCGAGACGAGATTGCGTTCCGAAATCCAGCTCATCGCGCCGCCCATGATCGCATAGTCGGTGCCGAGAAATTCGCAGCCCCGCGCCATCATCGCGCGAACGGTGTCGAGGCCCGTGGTCGTCGGGAAAGCGCTCACGCGCCTTCCTCGGCCGGAACGTCTTCGGAATCCAGCCCATAGGCGGTGTGCAGCACGCGCACGGCGAGTTCGGTATAATCCTCCTCGATCAGCACGCTGACTTTGATCTCCGATGTCGTGATCGCCATGATGTTGATGCCGCGATCGGCGAGCGTCTGGAACATCGTGGAGGCGACGCCCGCATGACTGCGCATCCCGACGCCGACGACCGAGACCTTGCAGATATTGGTGTCGCTGGAAATTTCGCGATAGCCGATCTTGTCCTGCGCCTTTTCGAGCACGTCGAGCGCGCGGGCGAGATCGGCGCGCGGCACCGTGAACGTAACGTCGGTATTGCCGGTTTCGCGCGCGAAATTCTGCACGATCATGTCGACATTGATATTGGCCTCGGCAAGCGGCGTGAAGATATGCGCGACCGAGCCGGGCTTGTCGGCGACCGAGGTGAGGGTGACCTTCGCCTCGTTCTTGTCATAGGCGACACCGGTGATGAGCTGTTCTTCCATTTCGCTTTCCTCGAATTCCTCTTCGCCGACGATCATCGTGCCGGGCTTGTCCTCGAACGAACTGAGCACCTGCAGCGGGACGCCATGTTTCATCGCCAGCCCCACCGAGCGCGTCTGCAACACCTTGGCGCCGACGCTGGCGAGCTCCAGCATCTCTTCATAGGTAACCTTGGCCAGCTTGCGCGCGCGCGGCACGATACGCGGGTCGGTCGTATAGACGCCGTCGACATCGGTATAGATATCGCAGCGATCGGCCTTCATCGCGGCGGCGACGGCCACCGCCGACGTGTCGGAGCCGCCGCGGCCCAGCGTCGCGACGCGGCCTTCCTCGGTCATGCCCTGGAAGCCGGGGATCACGGCGACCTGCCCGCCCTCGATGGCTTTCGCCAGGATATCGGTGTCGATGCCGGCGATCCGCGCCGAGGCATGGGCTTCCGACGTCTTGATCGGCAGCTGCCAGCCCATCCAGCTGCGCGCGGTGACGTCCATCGACTGGAGCATGATCGCCAGCAGCCCGGCCGAAACCTGCTCGCCGCTCGCCACGACCACGTCATATTCGCGCGGATCGTAGAGCGAGGAGGCTTCGCGGCAGAATTGGACGAGCCGGTCGGTTTCTCCGGCCATCGCCGAAACGATCACGGCGACGTCGTTGCCGGCGTCCACTTCCTTTTTGACGCGCTCGGCCACGGCCCGGATCCGTTCGATCCCGGCCATGGAGGTGCCGCCGAATTTCATCACGATGCGAGCCATTAAACTGTCCGAAATACCCCCGAGAAACCTAGCATTTGCCCCATAGGAAGCGGGGCGCGATCCTGATAGGTAGGGCGGATTATGAACGCAAGTGCAGCCTCGTCCTCCCCGTCCATCGACCCGAAGGAAGCCGAACATTTCGGCAAGCAGGCCGCCGACTGGTGGGATCCCAAGGGGTCTTCGGCGATGCTCCACAAGCTCAACCCCTCGCGGCTGGGCTATATCCGCGATGCGGTGAACCGGCATTGGGGGATCGACGAGCATGAACGCAACCCGCTCGCCGGCAAGCGCGCACTGGATATCGGCTGCGGCGCCGGGCTGCTCGCCGAACCGCTGGCGCGGCTGGGGGCGGCCGTTACCGGCATCGACGCGGCGCCGGAGAATATCGAGGCGGCCAGGGCCCATGCGGCGGAGACCGGCCTCGTCATCGACTATCGAGCTGGCGGGATCGAAGCGGCGTCGGGATCCTATGATCTTATCACCTGCATGGAGGTGGTCGAGCATGTCGCCGATCCCGCGGCGTTCGTGCAGGGCATCGCCGATGCGCTGGCGTCCGATGGCCTGCTCGTCATGTCGACGCCCAACCGCACCGCCGCCTCGCGGATCGCGATGATCACGGTGGGCGAGGGGCTCGGCCTCATCCCCCGAGGGACGCACGACTGGAACAAGTTCCTGACGCCCGAAGAGCTGACGGCGTTGCTGGAAGAGGCGGGCCTTGTTGTCGGGGACATCTCCGGCCTCGGCTTCTCGCCGCTGCGCGGTTTCGAGATTTCCAGCCGGACGGCGCTCAACTATCTGGTGACGGCCCGGAAAACCGGATAGGCCGCGCCCCGGCCGACGAGCTTCCAAGGACCCTGCATGCCCACTCTCGACGAACTGCTTTCCTGGAGGACGGAGCTTGCTGCGCGCTATCCGGACGCGGCCCCGAAGCCGCCGAACCTGATCGGCGTGGGCGCCGCGCGCTCGGGCACGACCGCCCTCTATCACCTGCTGGAACATACCCCGGACATCCGCATGAGCCCGGTCAAGGAGATCGCCTATTTCTCCAGCCGCTATGACCGGATGACCGACGCCGAATATCTGCAATTCTTCCTGGGCGGCGAAGCGGCGCGCTTTCGCGGCGAAATTTCCCCGCAATATCTCCACAGCCCCGAAGCGCCCGGACGGATCAAGGCGCTGTGCGGCGATTGCCGGATCGTCATCCAGTTGCGCAATCCGGTCCGGCGCGCGGTGTCGCACTATAGGCACCATTATCCGCACCATAAGAATGACGACATCAACGCCTATTTCCGCGAGGGGCTGGAGCGCTACGATACGGATTTCGAGCCGCCGCGTTTCTGGCACCCGGTCGCGAATATGCGCCACAGCTTCTATCACGACGCCGTCCGGCGCTATCTGGACGTTTTTCCTGCTGGGTATGTGAAGATCATCGCGTTCGACGATATCGTCGAAAAGAACCGCACCGTCTGCGCGGATCTGGCCGCATGGCTGGGCGTGGAGCTGCCGCGGCCGACGATGCCGCGCGTCGGCTCGACGCAGAAGAAGATCGGCGGCGGTCCTCTCGATCCCGGCATCCGGCGCGAACTTGCCAGCCTGTTTTCCGAGGATTTCGCGCAAACGCGCCGGCTGACGGGCATTCCGGCCGCGCGCCTGCGCCAATAAAATCTAGGCGCCGGGCTTTTCTACGGTGACGACCATGAAATTCTTCTCAAGATCGTCCATCGGATAGCGTTCGAGCTTTTCGCGGTGTTGCTCGTAGAAGGCGGGTTCCATAGGGTAGGTGACGTAATGCGTTTTGCGGCGGATGAAGCCGATTTCTTCGAACCAGATCAGATAGTGCGCATAGGTCGCCTTGTTGACCCAGGCCGGCTTTCGCGCTTCGCCGGTCCGCTCCAGGGTGAGCGCCTCGATCTCTTCGTCGGACATGACGAGATGGCACCAGGGCACTCCGGTCTGGTGGATCAGGTGCGATGCGCTCGCGCCGCGATGAAGATTATATTTCAGGAACGCCGTGCCGCCGGGCTTCAGCATGGCGAAGATGTTTTCGAGCGCCCTTTTCGGATTTTCGACATGCTCCAAAACATCGAAAGAGGCCGCGTGATCGAACTGGCCGAGCGTGAGCGCTTCGTCGCTGGTAATGTCGATCCTTTTGTAGAAGGGTCGGTCCGCGAACGGCCCCTTGAGCGAGCGGGGCGTCGGATCCACGCCCACCGCCGCCGCGCCGAACAGATCTTCGATCGCTGCGCAAAACTCTCCGAAGCCGCAGCCAATCTCCAGAAACCGCTTGCCGCGCAGTGTTTCAGGGTCGAGCTTCAGTTTGTTGACGACATTCTTCGCCCGGGCCTCGCCACGCTCGATCAGCGATGCATCGTCATAGCGTTGGCGCTTGACCTTCAGTTCCATGGCTGGCCCCGGTCCATCAGGCTTTTTTGGGCATGTGGCGGATGGAAAAATAATCGGCGCCGCAGATCTTCACCGCCTTCGGGCGCATCTCCTCGTCGTCGACCGCCGCTTGGCGAATAATGGCGGCATAGCTTTTGGCCTGGCTCAGGCCGCACAGCATCATCTTGCCGCCGACAGAGGCGAACGGGACAAGCCGGCTGGGGCCGCGCAGATAGTC
The DNA here is from genome assembly GCF_014237875.1 of Parasphingopyxis marina. Taxonomy (GTDB): domain Bacteria; phylum Pseudomonadota; class Alphaproteobacteria; order Sphingomonadales; family Sphingomonadaceae; genus Parasphingopyxis; species Parasphingopyxis marina. The sequence goes on along the minus strand of NZ_JACJVJ010000002.1, from coordinate 995,143 downwards.
GATCAGCCCTTCGGTAACGCCCGGCCAGTCGACATTGAAAAGATCGTCGAGAAAGACGACGCCGCCATCGCACAGGCAGGTTTCCGCCGCCATCAGGTCGCTCACCGTGTGGGCGCGCGTATGGCCGCCATCGATCGAGAATAGCGCGACCCTCCCTTCGATCGACCGGAAAAATCCATGCGCCTCGGCCGATGTGGAATCGAGATGGCGGGTTTCGATCCGGTCCGGTTCGGCGGCATATGTCGCGGCATTTTCGGCGAAGATATCGTGACTGCCCTTGCCCGAACTGTCGATGTTGAGATGCTGGCTGTCGAATATATCGACGCCGTAGCATTTCTGTCCGGCTGGGGTGACATTCTCGATCGCGAGCAGAAAGCGGCCGTGATGGACGCCGATCTCGCAGCTGGCGCCGACAATTTTCTGGTCAGCCTGAAAAGCGGCAACCCGCGAAAGTGCCCAGAGCACCGGCAGCTGCAGCCAGCCTTCGACCTGACGATAGCCGTTCTGGATATAGCTGCGAAGCTGCGGGTTTTCGATCTTCACGGTTCACATCATCCTGTTGCGCGGGGCAGCGCGTGCTGGTCGAGCCCGTCAAAGCTGTATTCGGGGAAGCGTTTGAAGAACACCGCATCCTTCTCATACACCATGTCGATCAGCTGCGGCGTATAATAGTCGCGATAGGTCTTGCCTGGCTCCATGACCCCGGTGACGCCGAAAGGCTTGATCGCGATGCCCGGTGGCAATCCCGCCTTATCGGCAAAAACCCGAAAATCCGCGTCCAGCCTTTCCTGATGCAGATAAACGTCCATCTTGCGCTGGAATCGGCCATGGGGATCGCGGGATTGGCGGCGGCCCACCTTTTCTTCCAGGAATTCGGCGAAGGTCATCCCGGCGTGCCGTTTCAGCCGTTCGATATAAGCCGCCTTGTCGACTTCCGGCAGCTTGTGGATGAAGCTGTTCTTGTTGTTCACGCTCTGCAGACGCCTTTTGGTGTTGCGCAGATATTTGGCGACATACCAGCTGAACAGGTTGCGGACGCCGACGACCTTGGTGAGCCCGTCAACGGCATCGGCCAGCCCGGCGTCCTGCAGATTTTGCAGCGTGCTGTGCTTGCTGGATACGAACAGCTTGCCGTCGCGCTCGATATCCTGCGCGGGCAGGAATTCGCCGATGCCGGCATCCTGCAAGGCTTTGATCACCGCCGAACTGCCGGTCGCAGGCGCGGCGAAAAACGCGAAACCAAATTCTCTGGATATATAGGCCATGGATTGTCCGCGGGATGACTTGTCAGGCGCCGGCCGTCAAAAATCGACCTTGTCGTAATGGGCGGGTGGGGAAATGACCTCCATCCGCTCGGAAAGCAAGGGGCGGAAGCTGGGACGGGATTTGAGGCCCGCATACCATGCCTTGGCCTGGGCATGGCTCGACCAGTTGAAGCCGCCCAGATAATCGGCGACCGAGATTTGCGCGGCAGCGGCGAGGTCGGCGAGACTTAAGGTGGCGCCACCGATCCAGCGGCGGTGATCGAGCAGGTAATCGATATAATCGAGATGGGCGTCGGCCGATTTCATCGCCTCGCGCAGCGCGGTCCCGTCGGGCGAGGCGCGGTGGATCAGTCGCTTGAACATCCGCTCATGCATCAGCGGCAGGGTGACGTCGGCGAAAAACGTCTCGTCGAACCAGGCGACGAGGCGGCGGATCTCGGCGCGCGCGGTGGCCGGGCCGGTGATCATCCGCGCAGCCTCCACCGTTTCTTCGAAATATTCGCAGATCGCGCGGCTGTCGATCAGGGTCGTGCCCTGGTCCTTGTCGACCATCACCGGCGTTTTGCCGGCCGGGTTGATATCGAGAAATTCGTCCCGCCGTTCCCAAGGCGATTCCCGCACGAGATCGTAGCCGATGCCCTTCTCACCCAGGAGCAGGCGGACCTTGCGACTGAATGGACAGAGCGGAAATTGGAAGAGTTCCCACATGGCGCCGGACATTAACGTTGCGGTGGATGCCGTCTAGCGCTTTTCGGGGTAGAGGAGACGATCGGCTGCCCCAATTAATTGTCGGTATCGCGGCGCATCCGACGGCTCCAGCTTTCGAGCTCGGGCATCATGGTGGTCAGCTGGCGGGACATATCGCCGATCATCGCGGTCAGCGCCCGTGCGCCGCCGCGCATTTGCGTCTCCAGCTCGGGGTTTTCGCGTTCCATCACGTCGCGCAGGGTGTCGCCCGGGCGCACATCGCCGGCGATATCGGCCTGGGGCAGCGCGGCGGCGATGCTGGCGACCGGCATGTCGAGCAGCGTGCTCACGAACCTGTCGACCATGAGTACGGTCTCGTCGCTTTGCGCATAGGGGTCGTCGTCCCAGATATCCGGGCTTGTGGGCGGCGGTAGCTCGCCTGCACTGTCGTCCGCATAGGACTCGCCGGGCCAATCATCCTGCGCGGCGGCGGGTGCGGATGCGGCGAGCGCGATCAGCAGCGGGGCGGCGATGGACAGGCGGCGCATGGCAATCTCCTCGAAAACCGGGGATTTTATATTAGCGCGAGATTAGCAAGCGCCAAATGAGTCCGCGCTGAACGGGTTGCGGCGTGCGGCTGCCGGAGGGCGGCTCACTCTTCATAGATGTAATAGAGCATTTCGTTGCCGCCGGGATCGCGGAAATGGAAGCGCCGGCCGCCCGGGAATCCGTATATCTCCTGCAGGATTTCGCCGCCGGCATCGATCACGCTTTCCCGCGCGGTTTCGAGATTGTCGGTTTGGAAGCCCGGTAGCGGCGGCCGGACGGCATCCTCCCGATGAATACCGATTTCGACCGCACCGCCCGAAGATCCCGCATAGTCGGGGCCGTAGTCGGTGAATTCCATGCCGAACACGGCCGAATAAAAGGCCTTCATCGCCTCCACATCGGCCGTATAGAGCTCCAGATAATTGGGTTTCTGCATGGCGCCGCCTCCTTCTTGCGCTTGTACCGGACAGGCGGATCGCGACTCCGCCGCATAATGTTCCTTCTTTGTTCTTATTCCGGCGCCAGGCTTTGGTCAACGGTTCGATTCAGGCCGCCACGGGCTTTCCGGCGAGCTTTTCGCTCGCCAGCGCCGCGCCTTCCGCGAGCGCCGCCAGTTTACCCCAGGCGATTTGCGGGTGGCAGCGCAGGCCGAGGCCGCAATCGGTCGAGGCGATAACATTCTCATGGCCGACCATCGACGCGAATTGCCCGATGCGATTGGCGACAAGTTCGGGATGCTCGATCAGCCGGGTCGCGTGGCTTACCACGCCGGGGGCGAGGATCTTGCCTTCGGGCAGCTTCACCCTTTCCCAGATTGCCGCTTCATGCTCATGGCGCACATTCGCCGCCTCGAACAGATAGGTTTGCGCGTCGATCTTCAGCAGGATGTCGACAATATCCGCCATCGGCAGATCTTGGCTGTGCGGGCCGTGCCAGCTGCCCCAGCAGATATGATAGCGGACTTGTTCCTCCGGCACGTTGCGCAGCGCATGGTTCAGCGCCTCGACGCGAACCTCGCAATATTTGCGATAGGCATCGATCCCCATAGGGATGCCGATCCGGTCCCACAGGCCGGCAAGCCAGGCGTCGTCGACCTGCAATTGCAGCCCGGCTGCGGCGATCGCTTCATATTCGACGGCCATCGCATCGGCGATCGCGAAGAGGAAGGCTTCGTCGCTGTCATAATATTCGTTGGTGCGGCCGACCTCGAGACTGGAGGGCGCGGTCGAGGTCAGGAAGGCGTCGGTGGGCGGCGTATCGCCAAGCGCGCTTTTCAGCGTGTCGATCTCGCGTTGGAGCAGCTCCTGGCCGACATAGGCGATCGGCCCAGTGCAGCTCCAGTCCATGCGGCTACGGCTTTCGGTACCCTGGGCAGGCGCCGTCCCGCTTTCCTCGAACAAGGTGCCGCTGGCGAGTGCGTCGCGATAGAATTCCGCATAGTCCTTCCAGTCGGCGCTATCGAACATCAGGCTGGCCGCGCCCGCGCTTTCCGAAGGCTCGAAGCCCGACAGCCGATGGGTAACGAATTGCAACCAGTTGCCGCCCTTGGTGAGTTCGCCTTCGTTGACGAAATCGACACCGGCCCGCTTTTGCAGGTCCACAACTTGGCCAACGGCCTCTGCCAAGCGCTGATCGGGAATGTCGGTCTGGCCCCAAACGTCGGGTGGTGCGGGAAGCGCGCCTACATGGGTGACGAGTATCTTGTCCGAGCTGCGGCGCATAGCGCTCTCCTTTTCCGCGATCGAGGAGGGAGAATATGGCACAAAGATCGCTAAACGACCATCGTTCGTTTAGGCGCTGGCGCGCGGCTGGAAAGGAGTTGGAAAGGGGCGCGCTCTATTTCCTATTCGGCGGCCACGCTTTCCTCTTCGTCGCTGAGCGGGTGATCGAGCCGGCTGATCATTTCCTTCGGGCACACCTGCCAGAAGCGCGTCTGCCAGTGGTCCCAATCGTCGAGAATATTGTGCGCCCATGGGCTGTCGGTCGCCTTGGCGTGGCCGCCGATCAGTTCCAGAAGCCGCTCTTCCCAATGCGAGGAGGCGAGGCGCTGCCAGGTGATGCTCTCGGGATTGGCATGGCGTTCGAAATGGCCATCCTCGTCGAGGATGAAAGCCATCCCCCCGGTCATGCCCGCGCCGAAATTCTTTCCGACCGTGCCGAGGATAACGGCGATTCCGCCGGTCATATATTCGCAGCCATTCGCACCGCAGCCCTCGATCACCACATCGGCGCCCGAATTGCGGACCGCGAACCGTTCGCCCGCCCGGCCTGCGGCGAACAATTTGCCCGCCGTCGCGCCGTAAAGGACGGTGTTTCCGATTATCGTGTTTTCCCTGCCGTCGAGAGGAGAAGAGACGGTCGGCCGCACGACGATGTGCCCGCCCGAAAGGCCCTTGCCGACATAGTCGTTGGCATCGCCGAACACTTCCAGGGTGATGCCCTTGCACAGGAAAGCGCCGAGCGACTGGCCGGCCGATCCGCGTAGACGGACCTTCACATGATCGTCCGCGAGTGAGGACATACCGAAGGTGCGGGTGATCTCCGAGGAGAGCCGAGTGCCGACCGCGCGGTGGGTGTTGCGCACGGTATAGGTGAGCTGCATCTTCTCGCCGCGATCGAATACGGCGCGCGCGTCGTCGATCATCTGCGCGTCGAGGCTGTCGGGCACTTCGTTGCGCCAGCCCTCGATATTGAAACGCCGCTCCTCGTCGGGGGCATCGACCTTAGCGAGGATCGGGTTGAGATCGAGATCGTCGAGATGCTCGGCACCGCGCGACACCTGACGCAGAAGCTCGGTCTGGCCGACGACCTCGTCGAGGCTGCGATAGCCGAGGCGGGCGAGAATCTCGCGGACCTCTTCGGCGATGAAGGTCATCAGGTTGATCACCTTTTCGGGCGTGCCGACGAATTTCTGGCGCAGCTTCTCGTCTTGCGTGCAGATGCCGACCGGGCATGTGTTGGAATGGCATTGCCGGACCATGATGCAGCCCATCGCGACCAGGCTCAGTGTGCCGATACCATATTCCTCGGCGCCGAGAATCGCGGCGATCACGATGTCGCGGCCGGTTTTCAGCCCGCCATCGGTACGCAGGCGAATGCGGTGGCGCAGTCCGTTAAGGGTCAGCACCTGGTTGACCTCTGAAAGCCCCATTTCCCACGGCGTACCGGCATATTTGATGCTCGTCTGCGGCGAGGCGCCGGTGCCGCCGACATGGCCCGCGACAAGGATGACGTCGGCATGCGCCTTGGCGACGCCGGCCGCGACCGTGCCGATGCCGGCCGAGCTGACGAGCTTGACGCAGACCCGCGCGCGCGGGTTGATCTGCTTCAGGTCGTAGATCAGCTGGGCGAGATCCTCGATCGAATAGATGTCATGATGCGGTGGCGGCGAAATCAGCGTCACGCCCGGCGTCGAATGGCGCAATTTGGCGATGAATTCGGTGACCTTGAAGCCGGGCAGCTGACCGCCCTCGCCGGGCTTGGCGCCCTGGGCGACCTTGATCTCGATCTCGTCGCAGGCGTTGAGATATTCCGCGGTCACGCCGAAACGGCCCGAGGCGATCTGCTTGATGACGCTGTTGGCGTTGTCGCCGTTCGCCTTGGGCTGGTAACGGCCGGCATCCTCGCCGCCTTCGCCGGAAACCGCTTTGGCGCCGATCCGGTTCATCGCGATGGCCAGCGTCTCATGGGCTTCGGGCGAGAGCGCGCCGAGGCTCATGCCCGGCGTCACGAAGCGCTTGCGGATTTCTGTGATCGCCTCGACCTCGTCGATCGGGACAGGTTCCTTGGCCCAGTTGAACTCCATCAGGTCGCGCAGATAGACGGGATCGAGATCGCGAACGCCGCGCGCGAATTGCAGATAGGTCGAATAGCTGTCGGTCGAAACGGCGGTTTGCAGCAGGTGCATGAGCTGCGCCGAATAGGCATGCTGCTCGCCGCCCGCGCGCTGGCGGTAGAAGCCGCCGATCGGCAGGGTTACGACGGCCGGGTCCCAGGCCGCTTCGTGGCGAAGTTCCGCATTGAGTTGGAGCGAACCATAGCCTTCGCCCGATATCTTCGCCGGCATGCCGGGAAAGAACTCGTTGACGAGTGCGCGCGACAGGCCGACCGCTTCGAAATTATAGCCGCCGCGATAGCTGGAGATCACGGCGATCCCCATCTTCGACATGATCTTGCGCAGGCCCTCGTCGACCGCCTGCTGATAGGCGGCAACGCATTCTTCCAGCTGCATATCGCCGAACAGGTCGCGCGAATGGCGCTCGGCGATCGCGGCTTCGGCCAGATAGGCGTTCACCGTGGTCGCGCCGACGCCGATCAGCACCGCGAAATAATGGGTGTCGAGGCACTCGGCGGACCGGACATTGACCGAGGCGTAGGACCGCAAGCCCTTGCGCTTGAGATGCGTATGGACGGCGGCGGCCGCGAGCACCATCGGGATCGCGATCCGCTCCGGCCCCGATGCCTCGTCCGACAGGAACAGTTCGATCCGGCCTTCGCGCACCGCCTGTTCGGCCTGTTTGCGAACGCAGGCGATCGCCTCGCGCAGGCTCGATCCGGCTTCGAAGGTGCAATCGATATCGGCGGCATTGTCGCCGAATACTTCCTTGAGCCGCCCCCATTGTTCGCAGTTGAGCACCGGGGAATCGAGCACCAGCACGCTGTCCTGCTCGGCCTCGCGGTCGAGGATGTTGGCGAAATTGGAAAAGCGCGTCTTGAGACTCATCACATGGCGTTCGCGCAAACTGTCTATCGGCGGGTTGGTCACCTGGCTGAAATTCTGCCGGAAAAACTGGCTGATAAGACGCGGTTTGGCCGATACGACCGCGAGCGGCGTATCGTCGCCCATCGATCCGATGGCTTCCTTGGAGGTTTCGACCATCGGCGCGAGGATCAGCTCCATATCCTCGATGGTCTGCCCGGCCGCGACCTGGCGGCGCAGCAGTTCCGCGCGTTCCCAATGGGGTGCGTAATCCTTCTTCGCCTTGGGCAGGTCCTCGAATGTCTTGAAGCCCTTCACCCAGTCGCCATAGGGGCGTTCGGCGGCGATGCGATCCTTGACCGCGCGGTCGTCGTAGAGCTTGCCCTCGTCGAGATCGACGGCGATCATCTGGCCGGGGCCGAGCTGCCCCTTCTTCACGATCTGGCTTTCGGGAACGACCACCATGCCGGTTTCCGATCCGACGATCAGCAGCCCGTCCGACGTTTGCGTCGTGCGCAGCGGACGCAGCGCGTTCCTGTCCATGCCGCCGACGATCCAGCGGCCATCCGTCATGGCGAGCGCGGCAGGGCCGTCCCACGGCTCCATCATGCTCGCCAGATAGGCGTACATATCCTGATGCGCCTGGGGAAGGTCGTCGTCATGCTGCCAACTTTCGGGCACCAGCATCAGTTTGGCCGTCGGCGCATCGCGGCCGGAGCGGCAGATCGTTTCGAAGGTCGCGTCGAGCGCAGCGGTGTCCGAAGATCCCGCCGGAATCAGCGGCTTGATCTCGTCGCCATGCTCGCCAAAGGCGAGGCTAGCCATCTTGATCTCGTGGCTCTGCATCCAGTTTTTGTTGCCGCGGATTGTGTTGATCTCGCCATTATGGGCAAGGCTGCGGAACGGCTGGGCCAGCCACCATTGCGGGAAGGTGTTGGTCGAATAGCGCTGGTGGAAGATCGCCATCCGGCTTTCGAACCGCTGGTCGATGAGATCGGGATAAAAGGTCGCCAGCGATTCCGCAAGGAACAGGCCCTTATAGACGATCGATCGGCACGACAGTGAACAGATATAGAAATCGCGCACCTGCGCTTCGACGATCCGCTTCTCGATACGCTTGCGGATCAGGAACAGGTCCTTCTCGAATTCCGCTGCGTCGACATCGTCGGGCATCGGGCCGGCGATCATGATCTGCTCGATTTCGGGCCGGGTCGCCTGCGCCTTTTGGCCGATCACCGAAACGTCGACCGGCACCTGCCGCCAGCCATAGATGGTGTAGCCGAAATCGATGATCTCGCTCTCGACGATGGTGCGGCAGGTTTCCTGCGCGCCAAGATCGGTGCGCGGCAGAAAGACCATGCCGACCGCAAGCCGGTTGGGCAGCACCTTGTGGCCGCTATCGGCAATGGCATCGTCGAAGAAACGCTCGGGCAGATCGACAAGAATGCCGGCCCCGTCGCCGGTCTTGCCGTCGGCATCGACAGCGCCGCGGTGCCACACCGCGCGCAACGCATCGATACCCGCTTCGACGACGCGCCGCGAGGGCTGGCCGTCGATCGCCGCGACCAGGCCGACGCCGCAGGCATCATGCTCCAGATCGGAATGGTACATGCCATCCCGGGCAATGCGGGCGTGTTCGGGAGTCGGGAATTGGTTCATTCTTCGGTCTCTTCGGTTTCGGCGTCGCCATCCCGCATCGCGTCGAGATTGGAATCCAGCGCTCCGCCCTGTTCGCGATGCGTCAGGTCGCTCAGCATTTCCGCGGCGGTCTGGATATTGGCCTGCAGGCCATATTGCGCGCCGACCTGTGTCATATGCTGCTGGGCCGCGGGCATCAGTTCCACCCAGGCGCTGCCGTTATCGGAGCGGAAGAAGGCCAGCGTTGCCGTCAGCTGTTCGAGCGACATGTTCGACGCGTAATAGTGGGCGATCTCTTCAACGATCTCCGGATAGCGGGTGCGGAAATTCACGGCGTAGCGATCGGCAAAGGCCTCTCCGAATGCGCTGGCGCCGCCGGGATAATTTTCCTCGACTTCCGCGAGTAGGTCGCGCGACGGGTTCAAGGTGGAAAGATTCCCCACCACGCTGCTGGCAAGCGTCGGACGCAGGGTCTGGACCATCATGTCCATCTGCTGCTCGGCGCCCATCGTCGCGACGATTTCGCGCGCGACCGAGAGCCGGGCTTCGGCATTTTCGTCAGCCTGTCCGGCCATCGCTTCGGGCGCCGGTTGGGCCTGCGCGGGCAGCGCGACGGTCACCGTCGCAAGAGAGGCGGCAATGAACAAGGCCCGCATGCCTTTATCTCCCTGATTGCGGCGGCCGCAGGCGACAAGACCCGGATCGGAATGACATATGCCGTCCCGGGTGATGCTGGTGCGTTCGGCTTCGATCGAATGGTTCATCTTCGTAACCCTGTTTCTCTTAGCGCGCATGTTCGGCGACGATGTCTTCGGCGCGGCGCATCACGTCTTCCTGCAGCGCTGCCTGGTTGCGTTCGGCCAGCGCGCGGGCCAGTTCCACGATCGCCGTTTGCAACTGCCCGATTTTACGGCCGACACCGGACTGGTAGAATTCGCCGATACGCAGCTGCTCGCTGCGCGACAGATCGGACAATGCCCGCTGCGCCCGCTGCAATGCGCGCCCCACGAGCGGATCGCTGCGCGGGTCGCCTTCCCGGACGGTGAGCGACGACATCCATCCGATCAGATTGATCTCGGTCTGGGTGTCGAGGATCAGGCGGCCTGTCTCGGTGTCGAAGAAACGGTTGGCGGCGACGATTTCGGTTGCGGTCAGATTCTCGCCGAACAGCGCCGCGAGTTCGGCTTCATAGCCGGGCAGGCTGGCGCGATAGAGCGCGACGAATATCGGCTGCGTCTCCTCGGCCACATCTTCGATCAGGCCCCGATGCTCGGCCTCGAGCGCTGCGAAATAGGGGGTCGACTGGAGCAGCGCCTCGAGCCAGTCCGTGCCGAGATCGCCGTCGATGATCGCCAACTGCGCCTCGCCGGCGGCCGAGAGGCGGGCGAGATGCCACTGCGGCGTTTCGACCGCGGGAATGCCCTCGGCAACGGTTTCTTCGGCCGCGATTTCCTGGTTCGGCGCAGTTTCGACGGCTGTTTCTTCGGCCGGGGTTTCGACGGAAACGGCCGCTTCCGGTACCGGCGCGTCAATTGTCGCCTCCGGTTGGACGACGAGCAACGTTGCGACCAGGGCCAGCATCACACCGCTTCCTTCTTGCGCGCCGCCTTCTTCTTTGCCGGAGCCGGCGCCGAAGCGGCCTTGGCCTTCAGATAGCTGTGCATGTGACCGGAAACGTCTCGGCCGTCGCGGATTGCCCAGACGACGAGGCTCGCACCGCGCACGATATCGCCGGCCGCGAACACGCCCTCGAGGCTGGTCTGCATCGTCTTGTGATCGACCCGCAAGGTGCCCCAGCGGGTCACCGAAAGATCGGGTGAGCCGAACATTCCCGGCAGGTCTTCCGCGTCGAAGCCCAGCGCCTTGATAACGAGATCGGCGTCGATATCGAACTCGCTGCCGGGGTCTGCCTGCGGCGTCCTGCGGCCCGAGGCATCGGGTGCGCCGAGGCGCATGCCGACGGCTTTCACGCCGCTCACGGCGTCCTGCCCCTCGAACGCCTGGGGCGCGGAAAGCCAGACGAACTCGACGCCTTCTTCTTCGGCATTGCGAACTTCGTTCTGCGAACCGGGCATATTTTCGCGGTCCCGCCGGTAGAGGCATTTCACCGATTTCGCGCCCTGGCGGACCGAGGTACGCACGCAATCCATCGCGGTGTCGCCGCCGCCGATGACGACGACATTCTTGCCCGCTGCGTTCAGTTCGCCATTTTCGAAACGCTCGACGGTCTCGCCGAAGCTCTTGCGGTTGGACGCAATCAGGAAATCGAGCGCCTCGACCACGCCTGGCGCGCCGACACCGGGGGCTTTCAACTGTCGCGCCTTGTAGACGCCGGTAGAGATCAGCAGCGCATCGTGCTTGGCCCGCAATTCCTCCAGCGTAGCATCCTTGCCCACCTCGAAACCTTCATGGAATTCGATGCCCGAATCCTTGAGGCGCCGCACGCGCCGCATGACGATTTCCTTCTCCAGCTTGAAACCCGGGATGCCGTAGGTGAGGAGGCCGCCCGCCCGGTCGTGCCGGTCATAGACATGCACTGCATAGCCATGGCCGCGCATATATTCCGCCGTCGCGAGCCCGGCGGGACCGGCCCCGATGATACCGACCGACTGGTTCGAACGATCGCGCATCGGCGTAATCGGCTCGACCCAGCCTTCCTTCCAGGCGGTGTCGGTGATGTATTTTTCGACCGAACCGATGGTGACCGCGCCATGGCCGGAAAATTCGATCACGCAATTGCCTTCGCACAGCCGGTCCTGCGGGCAGATGCGGCCGCAGATTTCGGGCATGGTCGAGGTCGAATTGGAAAGTTCGAACGCTTCGCGCAACCGGCCTTCGGCGGTTAGCTTCAGCCAGTCGGGGATGTGGTTGTGCAGCGGGCAGTGGACCGAGCAATAGGGGACGCCGCATTGCGAGCAGCGCGCCGATTGTTCTTCCGCCTTTTCCATCGCATAGGCACGCGCGATTTCATCGAAGTCGCCTTTGCGATCTCCGGGCGCACGCTTCGCAGGGTAATCCTGCTCAACGCCCACAAATTTGAGCATTGGGTTATCAGCCATCACAATCTCCGTATTCGGCGGCCTATAACTGCGCAGAGCCGCCAAGTCACGTGGAAATTGGCAATTTAAGTCAGTAAAACTTACCTATTCAGGAAATTTTATTACGCCTCCGACGCAAATCCGCCAAGCGCACGAAATTAAAAAGGCCGTATCGGCCCTATATTTTTGGCAAGACAAGCCGGAATCGCCTGTGATAGGCGCATTTGCATGACATTCCTGCAAATGCTGATCACCGCCATCGTGCAGGGCGTAACCGAGTTCCTGCCGATTTCCTCGTCCGGCCATCTGATCCTGACGCCGATCTTCCTTGGCGCCGAGGATCAGGGCGTGATGATCGACGCGGCGCTCCATGTCGGCACCCTCCTGGCGATCATCGTCTATTTCTTCAAGGATGCCTGGGGGCTGGCGCGGGGTGGTTTGGCGACGGTGGGTATCGGCAAAGCGCCCCAGCAACGCCGGCTGTTCTGGTGGGTGGCGATCGGTACCGTTCCGGTCGTTGCCTTTGGTGCATTCTTGCACATGAATGGCCTGATGGACAAGCTCAGGATCACCGATCTCGTGGCGATCAACTTGATTGCTTACGGCCTGCTGCTTGGCGCTGCCGATCGCTGGGGGCGGCAGGAAAAACGCTATGAGGATATGAGCCTCAAGGATGCGATCATCGTCGGCTGCGCGCAAGCGCTGGCGTTGATCCCCGGTACCAGCCGTTCAGGTGTGACGATGACGGCGGCGCGCTTTCTCGGCTATGAGCGGGTCGAGGCGGCGCGCTTTTCCTTCCTGCTCTCGATCCCCGCCGTTGCTGGCGCGGGGGTGCTGATCATCCCGGAAATCATGGAAGCTGGCGGCGAGCTCGCCATGGAAGCGCTGATCACCGGCGCGATGACCTTCGTCGCGGCGCTCGCGACTATGGCCTTCCTGATGCGTTTCCTGCGCAAGGCCTCGATGCTGGTCTTCGTGATCTACCGGGTCGCGATGGGGATAGTGCTGCTGGCGTTGTTCTAAAGGCTGCCCGTTCCCGCGGACATGGCCCGCCGCTTAGCCTGCGCTTGCGGTCTTGCCGGCGAAGCGGCCATGGGTGCGATATTGAACAAGCCATTTTTCGGCGACCGCACCGAGCGGCCGGGGCTCTATCCCGAAGGCCGCGAAGCCCTTGGCGCCTTCCGGCACCACATTGTCCTTCGACAGCGAGAGCCACTGGTCCCGGGTGATCGGCGCGCCGGGCAGGAAGCCGAGATTGGCCATCGCCGATCCGATTGCGTCCGGAACCTCCAGGATATCCTTGTCGGGCTTGCCGATCGTATCGAGGATATAGCGGTTGATAGCGCGCATGCTGAGGACCTGCGGTCCGCCCAGCTCGAACGTCTCGCCGCGACAGGCGGCCGGTTCCATCGCCGCCTTGGTGACGGCTTCGGCGACATCAGCGACATAGACCGGCTGGAACTTCGCTTGCGGTTTCAGCACCGGCACCATTAGCGGCGCGAGCCGTGCGATCGTCGCGAAGCGGTTGATGAAGCCGTCCTCCGGCCCGAAGACGATAGAGGGGCGGACGATAACGGCATCGGGCATCGCCGCGCGTACCGCCGCTTCCCCATCCGCCTTGGACCGCAGATAGTGCGAGGGTGCGTCCTGCGCTGCGCCGACCGAGGATATCTGGATGAAATCGGAAACGCCCGCGGCCTTGGCCGCCGCGGCGGCGTTCCCCGCGCCTTTTACGTGCACCGCTTCGAAATCGCCCTTGAGAAGGCCGACGAAATTGATCGCGACATCCGTGCCATGGAGCGCGCGGGGCAGGGTTTCGGGCTTAGTGATGTCGGTCGACACGAACTGCGTCTGGCCGAGATTCCCGAGCGGCTTGATGAACCAGGCGTCCGCCGGATTGCGTTCGGCGATGCGTACGCGCGCGCCGGCCTTGAGCAGATCCTGCGCCACATAGCGGCCAAGAAAACCGCCGCCGCCGAACAGTGTGACCAGCTTGTCCTTCATCTTTGCCTCTTCAATTGGCGTAGCAATAACTGGCCGTGGCAATGCCTTGTCGCGCCGCGCGTTGCAAGCTTCCCCGCGCGCGAAGGCGGGAAGCGGAGGCGGGCGGCACACGGACCAGGCCAAGGCGCGCCGATCGTCAATCCCGCATTGACAATCGCTCCCCCGGCGACGATACGCGCCGCCTCACCCAATGCCGTGCCCAGATGGCGGAATTGGTAGACGCGCCAGCTTCAGGTGCTGGTGTCCGTATGGACGTGGAGGTTCGAGTCCTCTTCTGCACCATTTGGTTGGTCGTAGGCAGCCGCCAAAGCTTGCAAAAACCCTAGAAATCCGGTAAAAATGACGCCTATCTCATCGATGCGTCCGTCGCCATTCGCGTGCAGTCGCGATGTCTTGGCGGCCATGTTGGGCCCCGCTTCGCACCTCATCTAGCCGCCGCATGTCCAGAAACCGCCCATGCGCGGCGTGGCTTTGGTCGTTGCGGAGAAGACTCGTTGTCTCGGAAAGCGGCCTGCACTAGGCCACTGTAAACCATCCGGTTTCACGGCAAGAGAGGTTCACAATCTCAAAGCGCATAGGGATATCCTCGCTGATATTGCCTGAGGCCGGCGACGGAACGGAAAAGCGGCGGATCACCGACATCGTGATCCACTGCACCGCCAGCGAAGAAGGGCGCGATGTATCGGCGGACGACATTCGTGCGCTGCATCTGGAAAATGGCTGGGATGATATCGGCTATCACTATGTCGTGCGCCTGGACGGAACGGTGGAGAGCGGCCGGCCGGAACATGTGGTCGGCGCGCATGTCTACGGCCATAACGGCCATTCGATAGGCGTCGTCTATGTCGGGGGGATCGATGCCGACAAATGCCCGAAAGATACGCGCACGACGGCGCAGAGAAAGGCGCTTCGACGGGTGGTTGCAGAATTGCTGGAGAAATATCCCGATGCGCGGGTCTGCGGCCATCGCGATTTTCCGAACGTCGCCAAGGCCTGCCCCAGTTTCGACGTCGAGACCGACCTTTAGTCAGGCAAAGGGCGTGCGATCGCCGACGCGGCCGCGGATATCCTCGACCGCTTCGCCCACCGTCTTTCCGCCAAGGAACGGATTTACCGCCAGCACCTTCTCCGAAACATGGTCGGCGAGCGGCGAATCCCGATCCGCCCGAAGGAGATGCGTGGCGGTCCGCTGTCCGAAAAAATGAATGAGGTAGAGATTGCCGGACGTCACGGGCAGCCCGGCGCGGCCGAGCGCCCGTTCATATTGATCGAGTGAATGGTCCATCAGACGCTCCTGGACGGAAACATCCAGGCGCAGCGCCCAGATTTCATCGTCGGACGGATCGACGGCCAGATAGGCGGCGCGGTAGACATTGATGAAAGTGGACCGGATGAACTGGTAACGGCCGGCCGCGCTTGAGTTCGCGCTCTCGAAACCGTCGTCCAACCCACTTTCGGCTTGCCGGATTTGCGCCTTGAAACGTTCACGGGCGAAATTTTTGGCGCGTTCCTCGCGCGGAGCGGTCAACGGCCATATGGCACGCCGGTAGGGCAAGAGCCGCCGCGCTCTTACCGCCAGTCGACTGGCCAGCCATGCCGCTTTTGGGATCACCGCGAAATGGCTCCTGTCGCCGCGTTAGAAGTCCGAAAGCCGATGGAACAGCACGCACCCGGCCATGCGGCAGATGGGCGCCATTTGCAAAGCGCGCCGACGCCGACACCGGGCCGCGGTCCTCGCGAGACAGTCCCGCATCGGCACAAGGTGCGGCAGACGTTGCGTTATATGGTTTCTCGTTTATAACTGCCGGAGACAGAAAACAACGCTAAACGATGGATTTCATTTGCTATTAGACAAGGATCCATCCGAGCTGGCTCCGGTTTCGGGCGAATGCCACAATCTCCAGAGCGCTTTCGACGTCACGCGCCTGCGCGCGATTTATCTTCAGGAAGCGGCGCCCTGGGCCTGCCGTCGCGACATTGCCGGGCGGAACCTTCCCATCGGCGAAATCGGCCTGCTTCATCATCGCACCAGCGGCCGCAGGGATCGCGAAAGCCTTTTGGAAATCGCCGGCGATCTCGATGTGCGGCGCTCGGTCCGCTATCAAGCGGACGGCACGGACAATTTCTGCAACATCTATGCGAGCGACTTTTGCTATTTGGCCGGTTGCTACCTGCCGCGAACATGGTGGAAGATGCCCGCGTGGGACCGGGGCTCACACTGGCATGAGCTATTCGAAGAGTTGCCCGCCAACGACCTGTTCGACTGGCTCGTCAGCTACGGACGCCATTTCGGCTGGCGCCCCGCGCGCGACCTGACCGATCTGCAGGAACGGGCCAATGCAGGAAATTGCGGACTCATCGTCGGCAAGACGCTGGACGAAGACGAGCATGGCCATATTGCGATGGTGCTTCCGGAAACCGGAGCCGAACGGGCGGTCCGGGAAGAGGGAGCCGTCGTCACGCCGGTGCAAACACAAACCGAAATCGGCAACGCGCAGGGAGATGGCTCGGCGTGCTGGTGGCTGGGAAAATCATTCGGCGCCTATCGGTTCTGGTACAATGATCGCCATATGGCCCGGCCCGCCCGCCTCCGGTCGGGTTTTGCCGCCGGCGCACTGTCGAAACTTCTCTGGCCGAGCCAGCGCAAGGCATTCGATGCGCAACTGGCTATCCTTTGCGACGAAGCCAGGAAGCGTAACAATATCCCCTCGGTGATGATCGACGCGCTGATCGCCGGCGAAGACAAGCGCTATCGCCGTCACCGCGGCTGCGACCTGATCGCCATATGCAGGGCTGTGTTCAAGACCGTGACGGCCGGCAAGAAACAGGGCGCGAGCACGGTCGAGCAACAGCTGGTGCGAACCATCACCGGGAAGCGCAGGAAAAGCGTCGGCCGCAAGGTCCAGGAAATTCTCTTCGCGCTGCATTGCTCCAGCGCCGCCGACAAGGATGCGCTCGCATCGGCATATCTCAACATCGCCTATTTCGGCTGGCGGGCCAACGGCTATGAGCAGGCGCGGCAGCGGCTCGACATTGTCGGCATACCCGATCGCGAGACGGCGGCGTTCCTGGTCGCCTCACTACGCTATCCCGTGCCCCGTTGCCAAACCGCCGGGAATCCCGAAATGCGGCAACGCAGGGTCGAATTTATCCTGCAGCGGCTCGATCGCGGGCCATCCCGGCAGCCGGGACGCGCACTGGTGCCGTTGACGCCTCCCGCTCAGGGATAGGCGGAAGGTTTCTTCCGGAGAGCTGGGGGGCTCAATGATCGACGATATCCTTGTCCCATCCGCCACCGATCTTGCGGAAATGTGCGGCCGCGATCGCGATCCCGACACGAAACTGCCGCGTTCCCTGGCTGCCTATATCGCCACCCTGGCGATGGCCAATCGACACGGGCTTTTTACCGAAGTGGGGCTCGACGGCATCGAGCATACGATCAGCTATGGCGAGCTATACGATGACGCGGAGCGCGTCATAGCCGGGCTGAAACGGCACGCAGGGCCGCACAGGCCGCATGTCCTTCTCTGTTTCGAAAGCGCTATCAATTACATAAAGGCGGCATGGGCTTGCCTGATGAGCGGCTATTCCATCCTGCCGGTTTCGACCATGTATTTCTACCGGGACCGCGATCAGTTCATGACGCGCTTCGAGCAACTCGTGGCGACGACCGGGGCGTCCATCGTCATAACGGAACCGCCGTTTTTCGGCAGCCTTGCGGAGCAACCGGCGAGCATTCTCGATATTGCCGCGCTACTGCGGACGGATGTATCGACGGATAACGAGCGCACCCTTATCCATCATGCCAGCGAGTTGCTGATCCAGACGTCCGGCACGACGGGGACGGCAAAACTCGCCCGGATCGGGCCGCAGGCGCTGATCGAACGGTTTTTCGACGGCGATGTGATCGACCGGCGTACGCATTTGAACCAGCTGGCGATATCGAGCGTCGGCGGAGTCCGGCTGTTGCTGCCGATCGGCGTCCGCACGATCTACCTCAACGCGGGACGGATGATGGCCAATCCGGGGGCCTGGCTCGATCTGGTTTCCCGTTACCAGGTCAGCGATGTCGGCCTGAGTTCATCGACCGCCGAAAAGCTCAATGAATGTTTCCGCGCCGATCCCCGGCGATGGACCGGCTCACCGCTCAAGACGATCTTCGTCGGCACGGAAATGATCGTTCCCAAGACGCTGCTCGAACTCGCCGAACATATCCGCGCTTCGGCCGGGACCGAGGTCAAATTCATCTTCGTCTATTCGATGACCGAGACCGGCACGCTCTGCCTGGCGCGCCTTTCGCCCGACGAGTTGAAGGATCCGGCCAACCTGCCCGGCGGCAAGGCCCGCTTTTCCGAGTGCGCGCTTTCCTGGAGCTTGCGGATCGCGAAGGAAGACGGCGAAATCGCCAAGAGGGGCGAAGTGGGCCGCATCCTCGCACGATCGTCCTCGCGCATGTTCTCCGGCTATTTCGGGTCCGGGGAGCCGGCCACCGTGGATGGCTGGTTCGATACCGGCGATCTTGCGTTTATCGACGATGCCGGGCTCGTCCTGACGGGCCGGGAAAAATCGGTCATCATCGTCAATTCGCGCAATATTTCGGCGGAGGACATCGAATATTGCGTCCGCAACATCGACGGTGTCCGGCCGACGCTGGTCGCCGCCATACCGTATCGCGAGGCGGAGCATAATACCGACCGGATCGTCGTCTTCTACACGCCGACATACTTCGACCATGATCACCTCGCCCGGGTCGCGGCGGATATCCAGCGCGCGGTCGCGAAAGCCGTGGGGGTGAAGGTCCATGCGGTGATGCCGATCAGGGAACGGCATTTCATCCGGACGCGAACGGGCAAGATCGATCGCCAGGCGCTGGTTTCGTTGCTCGCCTCGCCGTCATTCCCCATCCCGGAAACCCGTGGCGGCCTGCCGCATCCCGATCCGGCCTCGCCCGATTGGCTGGCGCGCATCTGGCAGGAGAGCCTGGGCCTGAAGGCCCTGCCGGCCGGCGACAGCGATTTCTTCAAGGAAGGCGGAGACTCGCTGGCTGCCGTGCATCTGATGGTCGCAATCGAACATCATCTGAAGCGGCACATTAGCCCGGACCGGTTTTTCGAAAATCCGACGCTCGGTCATCTCGCCGAGCTGGTCGGTGCGGGCGAAGCCGAAGTCGCGATTGCGGAACCGGAAGGATTGCCTACGCAAGCGCGCGACATCGCGGCGCTGGATCGCGCGCTGCGGACGGCCAGCGCGAGCTGGCCGGGCGAGCATCCGTTCGAGGGCGGCTTCGCGGTGGGCCATAATCTTGGCGGATCCCGGCCGCCGCTGTTCTGGATTTGCCAGGCAGGGGGCGAACTCAAGTCGCTGGCGAAACAACTTGGGCCCGATCAGCCGATTTACGGGTTCCGGTCGCTGGTCGGCCTCGTGCCGCTCGAGAAATACGCCGAATCCGGGCTCGATATCGTTTGCGAATTATATCTTTCGGAAATTCTCGCGCTTTGCCCGACGGGACGGTTTTCGCTGGGGGGAAACTGCCAGGGCGGCATCATGGCCGTGCAACTGGCGCGGCGGCTGCAGCAGCTCAGGCGCGAACCCACTTTGCTGGCGCTTCTCGAATGGACCTTCAACAAGCGGCACTATGACGGCCCCACTTTGCTGCTCTACGGAGAGGATTCCGTGACGGCGGAGGTCTATTCCTCGGATAAGCACGGCAGTTCGGAGGGTATTGCCGGTTTCGAAAATCGGACGATCGAACGGACCGGCGGAGGCCATGGCCAATATTTCACCGGCAGCAACCTGAATTCGCTGGCGGGGAAATTGATCAGGCACATTCGGTTGGCCGAGGCGCGTTAGTCGGCGGGGCCCTCGTGATCGAGAGGGTTTAGTGCTCGGCCATTCCCGGGAAGAGCGGCACGACCTTCTGGTCGCGGTCGGGGCGGCGGATATCGTCCGGATGGACGAACTCGTCGCCGAAATAGGGATATTTGACCGGATCGAACGCCGATTTCAGCCAGTCGATTGCGGTGCGAACCGAGGGACTGTTACGGGCATCGCGGTGATAGCAATAATGCATGTCGAACCGCAGCCGCGCGCCGATGTCGATCGGCCGCAGCTTGGGCGCGATATGCGAGAAATAGGTCGGCATGGCGGCGATGCCGCTGCCATTGGCCACCGTGAAATACAACGCGGGGCTGGAATTGGTCCGCAAGGTAACGAAATTTGTCTCGCCGCCGCCGCCGACCAGGAAATCGCGCATCGAGGCGTTCATGCCCGGCGCGTCCTGCTCGATAAAATTATGGTTGCGCAGATCCTCAAGCGATCGGGGCGCGCCGTGTCGTTCGATATATTCGTTCGAAGCGTAGCACATGAAATGCAACGTCCCGAGACGGGAAATGATGAGATCGTCGTCGCTGGGCATCGTGAAGACGATGGATATGTCCGCGCTCTCGCTGAGATCGTTGGAGAGGTTGAAATCGCAATGCAGGCCGATCGTAAGCTCCGGCAGCAGGGATTTGAGGGAATTGAGCTGCGGCGTCAGCCATAGCGAGCCGATCGCTTCGCTGCAGGCGATGCTTATCTGGCCGGGTTTGACGAGGATATCCTGCTGGCCTTCGGGAGAGGCATAGGCGGCTTCCTTCATCGCCAGCGCGCTGCGGCGCATTTTCTTTCCCGCCGCTGTCAGTTCGATGCCGGCCTTGGTGCGCCGGAACAGGCATTCGCCGCATTGTTTCTCGAGCCGCTCGATACGATATCGCATCGTCGCGACGGCTACACCGAGGCCGACCGCGCCCGAACGGATGCTTCCGGCGTCGGCCACGGCCTGAAACGCTTTCATGTCATCCCAATGATAATTCGCTTCGGGCATTACCCTTTTCACCCACGTTTCGACCACCCCGGACGATTTTTTGGCTCACCTCTTTAGCTTTTGAACACGCTATATCGCTGAAATCGCCCGATGGTTGGTTAACAGGGAATGAGCTACCGATGAAACAGGACTTTGGTCAAGGCTTCGATCCAGACTTTGCCGCTGCGGGACAGTTCTCCGCGAAGGTCGAACACTCGATTTCGCGCTCCCATCGGGGCTGCCATCTCGAAAGGGTAGGGTGGGATCGGATCAAACCGTGGATCGACCAGGCGCGCGGCGATCTGGCCCTGGCGAGCGACGAGGCAATCTGCGCCGTGCTTGCCAAAAACCCCGAAACCATCCGGCTTATCGTCGATGCGCGGGGGGAAAAATGCTTCGGCTTCTTCGCCTATCTGCCGCTCAACGAACGCGGCGCCTCGGCGCTGGTCGCGGGCGATCTGGTCGGTGCGCGGCCCGATCCCGGCATGGTTTGCGCGGCGGGCGAACGGCCCGAAGCGATTTATCTCTGGCTTACCTACGCGCCGGGCCGCCTGGCCCGCGCGATGGGCGCCATCGGCGAATGTATCGACGAACTCGCCCCCGATGGCTGCGCGATCTTCTCGCGCGCCGTCAATCCCCATGCTGAACGGCTCAACCGTTCGGTCGGCTTCCAGCCAGCCAGTCAATTTTATCCCGGTGCTCCGGGCTGGTTACTGGTTTCGCTGCCCGAAATGCGCTCGTCTCCGCCGGAACTCCCCCCTCGGCGGGACGAGCGCAAAAAACCTGTCCTCTCCGTCCGCTGCGTCAAGACGCTGGAGGATCTGATGAAGGTCTTCGCCGTCCGCTCGGCCACCTATATGGCAGAGCAGCTGTGCCTCTATAGCGAGGAGTTCGACGGCAACGATTTCTGCGGCACGCATCTGCTGGGCCTTGTCGACGGCGAAGCGGCGGGCTGTGCGCGGATCCGCTATTTCGGCGAATTTGCGAAGCTGGAACGGGTCGCGGTGCTGCCCAAATACCGCAACACGCGGCTTGCCTACCGGCTGGCGCGCACCGCGCTCAACCATTGCCGCCGCAAGGGCTTCCCCCGCGTCTACGGCCATTCGCGGGCCGATCTCGTCCGGTTCTGGAACGTTTTCGGATTTCGCGTTGTCGAGGACAGCGAGCCCTTTTCCTTCGCCA
This sequence comes from Parasphingopyxis marina, assembly GCF_014237875.1. Classification (GTDB taxonomy): domain Bacteria; phylum Pseudomonadota; class Alphaproteobacteria; order Sphingomonadales; family Sphingomonadaceae; genus Parasphingopyxis; species Parasphingopyxis marina. Next base: position 973,240 of record NZ_JACJVJ010000002.1, on the reverse strand, counting down.
ATGTCGAATATCGCGAAATCGTCGTCGATCTCGAGCCCGACGCGGAAGCGATCCGCTGGGGCGGCGATCCGATGATCGCGATCCGCCAGGAAGGCCATTGGGACGAGCAGGGGCCGCTGGAGCTTTCCAACCTTCATGCCTCGGACGAGGTAGCCGCCCAGATCCGTCAGAATTCGCGGATGCTGCGCGCATGACCGCTCGGGCGGAAAACGAAGACGGAGCGCCCAAACGCGGCGAAACTATCCCGGGCGCGCTCAGGGACAAGTTCGATAAGGTCCCGGCGGCTCCGGCCGATTATTGGTCGACCGTTCACAATCTCCAGTCCGAGCTCGCCCAGCGAAAGCGCCGCGACCGCGTTTTCGGTCCGGGCACGTTCCAGGGCGATCGCTGGAGCTTCTTTCTCGAACTCGTGAATGCGGAGTTCGAGGGCCGCAAGATGACGATTTCCGATCTGGTGCGGGAGCTCAGCGTCGGGCGGGACATCGCGGAGCGCTGCATCGAACAGCTGATCGCCCAGTCACTGGTGCGCGGAGAAGCCCCGGAAGAGGGCGGCGAGCTCGGCTATGCGCTGACCATCGAGGGCATCGCGATGATGATCGAATATTTCGACACCCGGGTGACCTGAACCGCCGAATGCCGCTGGCCGGCCGGCAATGCCGGCATCGCCGTCTAGCGGATCAGCGTATCGACATAGTCGGCGCCGATGCCGACGGCGTCATAATGCGCGCGGGCGGCGGCGACATAATCGAACACATCGTAATGGCCGACGGTTTCGCCGGTCTCGTCGAGCCACATCAGCGGGCCCGACACGACGAAAAACACCTTCATCGGGTCCTCATGGTCATAGGCGACGAGGGTATGGCTTTCGCCGGGCGTTTCATAAACGAAATCGCCGGCCGTCGCCGTCCAGTCATGCTCGAGATAGGCCCATTTGCCGCTGATCGTGTACGCCCAGATCGGGTGCGGGTGATAGTGACGGTTCACCAGCCCCGCTTCGGTGGCCATGAGCACGTCCGCCCACATATTCTTGGCGAGGCTGATCCAAACCGGCTTCGACGACACGGTTTCCGAAATCGGCACCCAATAGCGGGGATCGCCCTCGGCGATCTTCGAGGCATAGACTTCGGGCATCGCACCTTCGCGGAAGACCTGCGGGATCGGCTTGATATCCTTCCAGAATTCGGAATCGGCGGCTTCGGGCATGATGCGCTCCTCGTCGGATGGCGGTAGTCAAAAGAAAAGGGGCCGACCCCGAAGGACCGACCCCTTGTTGGTATCGTCTAGAAGTCGACGCCCAACCGGAGATACCATTCCGCCGGGCGGCTGTATGTGCCGTATATCTGTCCGCCGGCGATCTGGGCCTGGCCGGTTACCAGATAGCGTTCGTCGAACAGGTTGGTCCCGCCCGCCGTGAGCGACCAGCGTTCGCTACGCGGACGATAGGTGACGCTCGCATTGAGCAGGTTGGTGCCGCCGCGGCGGAGCAGGAAGGTCCGTTCGGTGTCGTTCCACAGGCTCGACGTATGGGTAAAGTCGCCGACCAGGATGATCGATCCCATATCGCCGATCGGCAATTCCACCCGCGGGCTGATATTGAGCGAGAAGGTCGGTGTCTTCGGCAGGTCGCCGCCTGCGAACACGCCGCCCTGCAGCGGATTGGGGGCCACAACCGATCCCGGCAGCACGCTCGTATATTCCGCATCGATCATACCGATCGACGCATCCAGCCGGAAAACGTCGCTTGGCGCGATCGACATTTCGACCTCGGCACCCCTGATCCGCGCGGTACCTGCATTCTGGATCGTCGGGGAGACGCCTTGCTGGAAGTTGAGCTGGATGCCCGTATATTCGGTCGTGAAGATCGCGGCGTTCAGCGTCATCAGTCCATCGAACAGGGTCGATTTGATGCCGAGTTCGAAGCTTTCGACCTCTTCCTCGTTGAAGTCCGGCGCGGTCGGCAGTGGGTTCGACAGCCGTGTCGTCCAGCCGCCGGTCTTGTAGCCGCGCGACCAGGTTCCGTAGAACATGATATCTTCGGTCGGATAGAGCTGGATGCCAACCCGGGGTGAGAAGTTGTCGAACGTCTTGGTCTGCGTGCCCGCGATATAATAGCGGAGCGGCTGGCCCTGGTTCGGGAAACCCGCCGCGATCCGGCAAGCATCCGAGATCGGCGTCAGGCTTGCGCATTCCGGCACGCCGATGAAGTTCAGGATCTTGTAGGTCAGGCCGTTATTGTCGGACTGGAAGCCTTCGAAATCCTTGCTTTCATGTGTGTAGCGAGCACCGACGGTGAACCCCAGCCAGTCGGCGACCCGCCAGTCGACCTGGCCGAAAAACGCATAGTTTTCGGTCGAGAGGTCGTTGGGGCCGTCAACCTGCAGCAAGCCTTCGGCGAAGGTCACATAGTCGTGCAGATCGCCCGCTTCCTTGAAGTAATAGGCGCCGAAGGCGAAATCGAGGTCGCCGTCCAGGGCATTGCCGAGAAGCTGCAGTTCCTCGCTGAACTGCCACTGGTTCATATCGAAGCTGGTGTGCAGGAAGTTGAGCGGCGAACCGTCCAGATCCATGCCGACCGTCCAGTGGAGCTCACGATAGGCGGTGATCGATTTCAGCGTCACATTGTCGGAAAGATCGAACTCCAGCGTGCCCGCAAAGCCGAAATTTTCAAGCCGCGAGAAGTTGTTGCCATTGGCATAGCTGGTGTCGATGTCGTCGGTGATGAAGCGGCTGTCGAACGGCAGCAGGTCGTTCGTCGGATCGGCATCGACATTCACGCCGAAGACCGACGGGTTGTCGTAGATGCCGGTCAGGCCGCCAATGCCGCCAAGATAGGCGAAGGAGGGCGGGCCGCCGCCGCATTCCGTGCCGACAGGAATGATGCCCTGGATCGCGCAATTATAGGTGCCGGCAAACACGTCGAACGCGCCGCCGACGATGTCCGGCGTGGTCGCGATCACGGTGTTGGCGATCTGGCTCGTGTCGATCTTGGAATAGTCGCCGGTTACCGAGGCGCGGAAGCGTCCGCCATCATCATAATCAAAGCGTGCGCGGACATTCCAGACATGATCGCCACCCTCGGTTCTGTCGGAGGTGTCGTAGCCGGCCGCCAGGAAGTTCTCGATGCCGATCGCATTGGAAGCCACCGGATAGGGGATGCGACGCAGATAGCCGTCCCGGTCATGATAGCCGCCGGTAAGCGACATCGCGAATCCGTTGGAAAGCGGAATATCGACCGAACCGCGGACCTGGATGCGGTCGAAGCTGCCGGTGGTTATATCGCCGACGAAATGGAACTCGTCACCGGGCGCGCGGGTGACGATGTTAACCGCGCCGCCGATCGTGTTCCGGCCGAACAGGGTGCCCTGCGGGCCGCGCAGCACCTCGACCCGCTCGACGTCGAGCAGATCCTGATTGGCGCCGACGCTCCGCGCGAGATAGACGCCGTCGAGATAGATGCCGACACCGGGATCGATGTTGAACGCGAAGTCGTTCGCGCCGATGCCGCGGATATAGGCGGAAAGCACGCTAGAGCTGCCCGAGAACGGCGTGCCGGCATCAAGCGTGACATTCGGTGCTGCCGAAGAGAGCTGGGCGACATCGCTTATGCCGCGTTCCTGCAGGGATTCGGACGTGAAAGCCGAAACCGCGATCGGCACGTCTTGCACATTCTGTTCGCGGCGCTGTGCGGTCACCACGATCGGTGCGTTTCGCAGCGTGCTCTGTTCCGTTGCGTCCTCATCCTGCGCATGCGCAGGCACTGCGATGAGTGCGATACCCGCGGTCGCGGACAACAAACCGATTTTCGAAATGGTCATGGCTTCCTCCCACCTTAATTTCACGATCGTCTTGGCGATCTCGGATAGGATTCTACCGAATGGGGGGATTTGCGTAAGTCTATGTACGCAACACAAACGGAAATCCGGAAAGGATTTCACTGCGTGCAATGTCGATTCCCAGAGCCTCAACGCGCCCGAAAAGCCTCGACCGTTGCAAGAACACCATAATCGCGCGGCAATTTTTGTACGGATGTTACGCGCCTATTGAGCAGCGTTCCGTTTCGGCATACAAGTAAATTGTTATGTCGCACTACTAACTATTTGAGCGAGTGCGGCAGCTTTAGGGCCCATGCGGCTTTGCTGAGCGAGACCTTTCAAGGGCCCGGTATCGATGTCCGAACGACACGGTGCCGGCGCCCAAAAAAAGAAAGGCTCGCTACAAGGGGAGGATAATATGAAGAAGAACACGCTCGTCGCCATTTCTACATTCGCGCTTTGCGCCGGGTTGGCGACCCCGGCCTGGTCCCAGACCGAAGGCGCCGCTACCGAAAACTCGGGTTCCTCGGTGATCGTCGTTACCGCGCAGTTCCGCGAACAGAATCTGCAGGATACGCCGCTCGCCATCACCGCCGTCAACGCGGAGATGCTGGAGGCACGCGGACAGACCAACATCTCCAGTGTCGCGGCGCAGGCGCCGAACGTCACCCTTGCCGCGCAGAACCAGGAATATGGTTCGGGCCTGATCGCCTATATCCGCGGCATCGGCCAGAACGATCCGAACTTCGCGCTGGAACCGGGCGTCGGCATCTATATCGACGATGTCTACCTGCCGACCCTGACCGGTTCGCTGCTCGACCTGCTCGACGTCGAACGTGTGGAGATCCTGCGCGGGCCGCAGGGCACGCTTGCCGGGCGCAACTCGATCGGCGGCGCGATCAAGATTTTCTCGCAGCGCCCCCGGGGCGACAATTCGGGTTGGCTCGAAGCGACCTACGGATCCTACGACCGGCTCGATTTCCGCGGCATGATGGATATCGGCCTGACCGACAATCTGGCGGTGCGCGTTTCCGGCGTCAGCCGCAACCAGGACGGCTATATTACCCGGCTCGATTATGCGCTGACCCATCCCGGCTCGAACGTACCCACCCAGGCCCCCGGTTCCGATCCGGTATTGGGCACGCTTGGCGGCCATTCGATCGCGGCCGGACGGATCGCGTTCAACTGGACGCCCAGCCCCTCGGTCGAGGTCAATCTCGCGGCGGATTATACGCGAGAACGCAGCGAAGCCGGCGTGGCGACCTTGCTCTATGCCAATGCGGCGGGCGAGCTCAACAACGATCCCACCCGTCCCTGGCTGCGCGGCACCGACGGCAATACGGTTCCCTATAACTGCCAGTTCGTGCCCTATGGCCAGAACAGCTGCGACACCTTGACCGGCTACGATCGGCGTTACGTCACCTATTCGACGTTCAACGATCTGTATCCGGGCGACAGCCAGTTCCCGTATCACCCGCTGACCCTCGACCCGCATTCGGACCTCGACAATTACGGCATCGCGCTGACGGTCGATATCGATCTGGCCGATAATCTGGCGCTCAAGTCGATTACCTCGTGGCGCGAATATGAATCCGACTGGTCCTATGACGTCGACGGCGCACCGCTGGCCGCCAATATCCTCAACCAAAACCAGACCAACGAGCAGATCAGCCAGGAAATCCGGCTGTCCGGCACGCTGGCCAACGATCTGATCGATTTCACGATCGGCGGCTTCTATTTCGACACCGACGGTTTCTACACCGCGCGCGTCGATCTTCCCTATGCCGAGCTCGACTTCATCCACGGGCCGGACCCGACGCCCTCGCGGAACGAGGCGCTGTTCGCCAACGTCACGGTGAACGTCACCGACGATTTCCATCTGACCGGCGGCCTTCGCCAGTCCTGGGATCGGAAGGAATATGCGTACCGCCGGAGGAATCCGGACCTGACACCGGTTCAGGGGCCGTGTAACTTCTTCCTCGGCGCGCCGACGGCCGGCCCGACGGATATCGGCAACCAGCCCAACTGCCTGTTGTTCGGGGTCAACGGCACGACCGCCGTCTTCACCAACAGCCGGCTCGACTGGCGCGTCGCGGCCGATTACCGCTTCTCACCGGAATTCCTGATCTACGGGCAGGTTTCGACCGGCTATCGGGCGGGCGGCTTCAATGCGCGGCCCTTCTTCCCGAGCCAGGCGACGCCGCATGTTCCCGAAAGCATCACCTCCTACGAACTGGGCTTCAAATCCGACCTGTTCGATCGGATGATGCGGCTGAACGTTTCGGCCTTCTATTTCGATTACAGCGACATCGTGCTGCTCAGCACCTTCTGCGCCGACCTTCCGGCCGGCCAGCAGGCGCCGTGCCTGCGGCCGACCAATGTCGGTTCGGCCGAGGTGAAGGGGCTTGAGATCGAAACCTTCATCAACCCGATCGACAATCTCACCATCGACGGCTCGCTCAGCTATCTCGATTTCCAGTATACGAGCATTGACCCGACGGCGAGCACCGGCGTGGCGATCGACGATATCACGCCCTACACGCCCGAATGGCAGTGGAGCTTCGGCATCCAGTATGATGTGCAGGACGTTTTCAGCGGTGAGCTAAGCTTCCGGGTCGACGGCACCTACCAGTCGCATATCTATACCGAAGCGGGGAATGTCGACCAATTGCTGGTGCCGAACGACGTCGCCGCGGTTGCGCCGTTCAGCCAGCCCGGCGGCGGCGGTCCGATCCCGGTTCTTTCGGCGGATAACCGGATCGAGGGCTATTTCCTCGCCAATGGCCGGATCAGCTGGGAATCGGGGAATGGTGATTGGGGCCTGGCGCTCGAAGTCCAGAACATCTTCGATCGCTATTATCTGACGACCAAGGTGAACGACGCCTTCGCGGTGGGCCATGTCTATGGTTCGCCCGGCCGGCCGCGTACCTGGGCGCTGACGGTGCGGCGCAGCTTCTAGCGCCGGCTTCCAGGCCGAACCAAAAGAAGGGGCGGGATCGCGATGATCCCGCCCCTTTCTTTATCGGCAGCAACGGGCCTTAGCCGAAGGGGCGGATCGGGTCCTTGCCGTCCCAGCCCTGCGCGGCTTCCCAGAAGCCGGTGAACGCTGCGTCCATCCCCGGATTGGCCGGGATCAGCTCGACGAAACCGGGCTTGTCCGGCCCGCCGTCCATATAGGCGACCGCGCCGCCGGTCGGCACCTTGGCGCGAAAGGCCAGTTCGTAACCGCGGGCTTCATAGTCGGCGATGCCGGCATCGACATCCTCGAGCGCGATGCCGACATGGTGGAAGCCATAGCCGAGCCGGTCGACGGTTTCCTTATAGACCGAGGGATTGTCATCCTTGGGCTGGATCAGCTCGATATTCATATGGCCTGCAAAGCTCATCGCGATCGCGACATCGGCAGTGGACTGCGCGCCGCGATAGACCTGGTCGTCGCCCGTGAAACTTTCGAGCAGGAACCAGGGGCCGACATTGGCGTCCCGCACCCAGAAATCGATCGCTTCGCGAATATCCTTCACGACGAAGCTGGTTTGCATGATGCCGCCGATGGGTTGGCCGAAACCAAGCGTTTTCATATTCGCTAGCTCCCAACCGCGATGACGACCTTGCCGAACAGTTCCGGCGAGGACTGATATTCGAAAGCGGCCTTGGCCTCTTCGAACGGGAAGACCTTGTCGACGACCGGCTTGAAGCCGCTATCGTCGATCAGAGCATTCAGCCGCCGGGCCATGCCGCGCGATCCCACGAAGATGCCGCGGATCGATGCGCCCTTGAGCATCAGCCCGTGCGGCGAAGTATCGCCTTCGCGCGTCAGCACGCCGATCAGCGCAATCTCTCCGTTGAACCCGACCGCGGCGATCGACTGGGCGAGCGTGCCCGCGCCGCCTACCTCGACGACATGGTCCGCGCCGCCCTTGCCCGAAAGCTTTGCGGCCTCCGCGCCCCATTCGGGCGTTGCGCGATAGTTGATGCCTTGGGCCGCGCCGAGCGCCTTTACCCGCTCCAGCTTTTCATCCGACGACGAGGTCGCGATCACGGTTGCGCCGCGCGCCCTGGCGATCTGCAGCGCGAGCAGCGAGACGCCGCCGGTACCGAGCACCAGCACGGTCGAGTCCGGCCCGGCCGCCTTCGGACCCTCCATTAGCGCGTGCCAGGCGGTAACGCCGGCGCAGGGAAGGGTGGCCGCTTCCTCGAAGCTCAGGCTTTCGGCAATGGCGACGACGCCCTGTTCGGGCAGCGCGACATATTCGGCGAGCATGCCGTTGGCCGGCGGCGCGCCGAGCGCGGGGCCGGCACTAGGATTGGGCGGGCCGTCGTCCCAGTTCTGGAAGAAGGTGCCGGCGACCCGGTCGCCCGGCGCGAACTGGGTGACACCGGAACCGACCGCCTCGACTTCTCCGGCGCCGTCGGACAGCGGGATCAGCGGCATCGTCGTGCGGCCGCCGAAATAATTGCCGGTCATCACCGCCTGGTCGCGATAGTTGAGCGAACAGGCATGCACCTTGATCAGTACCTCACCGGGTCCGGGCTCGGGCTTGTCGAGTTCGACCAGGTGAAGATCGTCCAGCGACGATGCGCCTTCGGTGAGTTGCCACGCTTTCATTTCCATCTCCTGCTTCTTCCCTGAAGTGGCAAAGCGGGGGCGTGGGCGCAATTGAATCGCGTTTCGCCCGGTGAAAAGGATGAAGTGAGAAGGGCGAAGTGAAAGGCCCTAACTCAGCTGCTCCAGCGCGGTGCCGATCCGCGCTGCGGTCGCCCTGAGGGTTTGCAAATGCCGCTCGACCACCTTCTCGGTCGAGATCCGCTTGGTCGGCCAGGTGATGTTGAGCGCCGCCACCGCCTCGTCGCGGGAATAGATGGCGACCGCCATGGACTGGCGTCCGTCCCGCACGACCGCCTGCTTGTTCCGGTCCGGCCAGTCGAAATGCGGCTCGCGGAGCGAATAGCCGCGCTCGCGGATTTCCCGGAGGATCGCGTGGAGCTTCGCCTTGCTTTGGTCGCTGGCGCCCGGCGGACGCAGCCGCGCGATGATCGCATCGCGCTCTCGCTCGCCGCAGGCGGCGAGATAGGCGCGGCCGGTGGCGGTGTGGATATAGGATAGCGGCACCCCGACCGGGCCGAGCGTAGCGGAATCGAGCCGCAACAAGGGGCTGTTCGTTTCGATGATCTCGATATGGTCGAGCCGCGGCGCGCCAAGCACCGAAGGCCAGTTCGCCTTGGCCGAGAGTTCCGCCATCGGTTCGGTGGCGACCTCGGCCAGGGTCTCGGCGATATCGACGGCCGGGCTGAACTGGAGGACGTGGCTCGCAAGATAGGCGCCGTCGGCGAGCCGCTGCCATACCAGCCCCTTGCCCGCGAGCGTGACGAGGATGCGCAGCAGCGTCGCCTTGGGCAGGCCGAGCCGGACGTGAAGATCGTGCAGGCTCACCGCGCGCGCGCGACGGATTTCCATCAGCACATCGACGCCGCGCTCCAGCGCTCGTATCGTTTTGACCTTCTGTTCTAGCATCTGTACCCCGATTTCACTCTGTGCAACTTATATCGGCCTAATCGAGCTGGCAATCTTGATGGCGAGGCGCGGGGCGGGAATCATCGGATTAACGAGATAATTGCGAGAGGAAGCGCGCGATGGCGAAGCCCAAGGTGCTGTTGATCATCACCCAGGACACCAAGGAAGAGGAAGGCCGCTTCGTGCGTTCGGTGATGGAGGAAGCCGGCGTCGATGTGGTCCATCTCGATCCTTCTATCCGCAAGACGGTGGGCGGCGCCGAGATCGCGCCCGAAGAGATAGCCGGGGCGGCCGGCAAGACCATCGAAGAGGTTCGCGCGCTCGGCCATGAAGGCAAGTGCCAGGCGGTGATGATCGAAGGCGCACTGAAGATCGCGCTGGAACGCCATGCAGCGGAGCCTTTTTCGGGCGTCATATCGGTCGGCGGATCGATGGGCACATCGCTCTCGACCGCGATCATGCAGGCCTTTCCCTATGGCATTCCCAAGCTGATGGTCTCGACCATGGCTTCGGGTTTCACCCAGCCCTATGTCGGCGTGAAGGACATCATCATGTCCAACGCGGTTACCGACATTTCCGGCATCAATTCGATCAGCGGAGACGTGTATCGCAACGCCGCGCTCGCCATGGCCGGGATGGCCAAGGGATATGATCCCGCCGCCCATGAAGGCGACAAGCCGCTGGTCCTCATCACGACGCTGGGCACGACCGAGAAATCGGTGCGGCGCATCCGCGAGGCGCTGGAAGCCGATGGCGCCGAGGTGATGGTGTTCCACAGCTCGGGCGGCGGCGGGCCGACCTTCGATGCGATCGTGAAAGACCGAAACGTTGCGCTTGCGCTCGATCTTTCGACCACCGAGATTGTCGACCATCTGCTCGGCGGCCTTGCCGATACCGGCCCCGAGCGCGGCATGGCCGCCCTGCGCAAGGGCGTGCCGACCATCATCGCGCCGGGCAATGCGGACTTCATCATCGCCGGGCCGATCGACGTCGCCGAGCAGCAGTTTCCCGGCAAGCGCTACCATGTGCATAATCCGGCGCTGACCGCAGTTCGCACCGAAGCAAAGGAGCTTGAGATACTGGCCGATCATCTCGCGAAGATGGTGGGCGAGGCGACGGGGCCGGTGCGCATCTTCACGCCGCTGGGCGGCTTCTCCAACCATGACAGCCCCGAGGGCCATCTCTACGACACCAGTCAGCCCGGGCCGTTCGCCGCCTATCTGCGCAAAGTCGTGCCGGACGATGTTCCCGTGGATGCCGTCGACGCGCATTTCAACGACGAGGCATTCTCCGATACGATCGTTGCAGCGGCCCGCGACTATCTGAAAGCTGGAGCGAAAGCATGAAGGGGGACCTGCCCCTGACACCGGACGATGTGAACGCAATCGTCGCGATCCTCGACGGCGGCCAATATGACCGGCTCGACATCCGGACCGGACGGTTCCGGTTGCGGGTGGCTAGGTCCGAAGACGGGCCGGATGGAGAAAAGGGAGGGTGGACGCAGCAATGGTCGCTGGAGGACGATGAGCCCGTGGCCGCCGAGGCCGAGGCGGCGGCATCCGAAGAAAGCGAAATCCCCGAAGGCATGACCGCGATCCGCGCCACGCTACCCGGCACCTTCTATCGCGCGCCTTCGCCGGGCGCCGATGCGTTTGTCGAGGTCGGTGACATGGTGGAACCGGACACCCCGGTCGGCATTATCGAGACGATGAAACTGTTCAATCCGGCAGCGGCGGGCTGTTCCGGCGAGATTGCGGAGATCTGCGTCGACAATGCCGAGATGATCGCCGCGGGCCGGGTGCTGATGCTCGTCAAATGATAAAAACCCTGTTCATTGCCAATCGCGGGGAGATCGCGCTCCGCGTCATCCGGACGGCAAAGCGGCTCGGCATCGAGACGGTGCTCGGTGTTTCCGAGGCGGATGTGCGCAGCGCGGCGGCCTGGCTGGCGGATCGGGTCGCGCCGGTCGGCCCGGCGCCGTCCGCGCAAAGCTATCTCTCGGTCGACAATGTCGTGAAGGCGGCGAAGGCGAGCGGCGCCGATGCGCTCCATCCCGGCTATGGTTTCCTTGCCGAAAATGTGGCGCTGGCGCGGGCTTGCGCCGAGGCGGGCATCGTCTTTGTTGGCCCTGCCCCGGAGAGTCTGGAAGCGATGGGCGACAAGCTGATGGCGCGCACCGTCGGGATCGCGGCAGGGCTTCCCGTGGTTCCTGGCGGCGAGGCGGCGGACAAGGACGCCGCCCGGGCGCGTGCCGAAGAGACCGGCTATCCGCTGCTCTTGAAAGCGGTGTCGGGCGGCGGCGGCAAGGGCATGAAGCGGGTCGACGAGCCCGCCGATCTCGACGCGCAGATCGACATGGCGATGGCCGAGGCGCAGGCCGCGTTCGGCGATCCGAGGGTTTATGTCGAGCGCTTCATCGCGAGCGGCCGCCATGTCGAGGTGCAGATATTGGGCGATGGGACAAGCGCCATCCATCTGGGGACGCGCGATTGCTCGATCCAGCGGCGCTTCCAGAAGCTGGTTGAGGAAGCGCCCGCGCCGAACCTGCCCGACGACAAGCGCGCGGCGATCGAGCAGGCCGCCGTGCGGCTCGCCGAACATCTCGACTATCGCGGGGCGGGGACGGTCGAGTTTCTTGTCGACGCCGAAACCTTCGATTTCTTCTTCCTGGAAATGAACGCGCGCATCCAGGTCGAACATCCGGTGACCGAGGCGATCACCGGTATCGACCTGATCGAGCAGCAGATCATCATTGCGGACGGGTCGCCGCTGTCGCTGACCCAGGAGATGGTCCGGCCTTTCGGTCATGCCATCGAGGTCCGCATAAACGCCGAGGACTGGCGCAAGGACTTCCAGCCTTCGCCCGGCATTGCGTCAGCGGTGCGCTGGCCTGCCGGCGCCGGCATTCGCGTCGATACCCATATCTTCGACGGCGGAGAGGTGCCGCCTTTCTATGACTCCCTCGCGGGGAAGCTGATCGCTCACGGCAAGGACCGGGGCGAAGCGGTGGCGAAGCTCGGCGCAGCGCTGGGCAATTTCGCGCTGGCAGGCATGGAAACGACCGCCGGCCTCCACGCCGCCATCGCCGCCGATCCGCGCTTCATGGAAGGCGGTGTCGACACGCGCTTCTTCGGGGAGTTCGCCCATGGCTGAGATCAAGCTTGTCGATGTGTCGATCCGCGACGGCAACCAGTCGCTCTGGGGTGCGACCGGGCTCGATACGGCGCAGATATTGGAGATTGCCGGCCAGCTCGACCGGGTCGGCTTCCATGCGATCGATTTCACTTCCTCGACGCACATGGCCGTTGCCGTGCGCTATTTCAAAAACAATCCCTGGGAACGCATCCGCCGGGTCCGCGCCGCGATGCCCCATTCGCCGCTGCAGCTTATCACCACCGGCCTGCGCTTTATCGCCTGGCAGCAGGCGGGGCCGGATTTCATGCGCGTCGTCTATCGCACCTTGCAGAAGAACGGCATCCGCCGCTTCATCATCCTCGATCCGATGCACGATGCCGATGCCGTGATCGAGGCCGCGCGCATCGCCAAGGAAGAAGGCGATGCCGAGGTGATGGGCGCGCTGACCTTCACCTTGAGCGAAGTCCATGACGACCAGTTCTATGCCGATTTCGCGGCCAAGCTCGCGACCTCGCCGCATATCGACCTGTTCTACCTGAAAGATCCGGGCGGGCTGATGTCTCCCGAGCGGGTGCGGACCCTCGCGCCGGCGGTCAAGGCCGCGATCGGAGACAAGCGGCTGGAAATCCATGCGCATTGCACGATCGGCTATGGGCCGGTGACGAGCCTCGCCGCCGCCGATCTCGGCATCATCGATGCGGTGCATGTCGGTATCGGGCCGCTCGGCGATGGCAGTTCGCTGCCGGAAGCGGGGCGGATGGTCGCGAACCTGCGCGAGGCCGGGCATGAGGTGCCGATCGACGACAAGGCGCTCGCCAATGTCTCGGACTATTGGTGGCGGCTGGCCGAAGCCCAGAACCTCGCGCCGGGAACCCCGCAGGCCTTCGACGCGAGCTTCCTGCGCCACCAGATCGCCGGCGGCGTGATGACGACCACCTTGCGCCAGCTCGAGGAGTTGCAGCTCGGCCATCTCTTTCCGCGCGTGATCGCGGAGACCGAACGGGTGCGCGCCGAGCTCGGCTATCCGATCATGGTGACGCCCTTCCCGCAGATGGTGATGACCCAGGCGACGACCAACATCGTCAGCGGCCAGCGTTACAGCCAGGTGTCCGACCAGATCCTGCGCTACGCGCTCGGCAAGCTCGGCCGGCCGACCAGTCCGCTCGATCCCGAAGTGCTGGACGCCATCATGGACCGGCCGCGCGCGAAGGAAATCGCGAGCGAACCCGACTTTCCCGACTATGCGGATCTCCGCAAACGCTTCGGCGAGTCCATGCCCGACGAGGAGTTTCTGCTCCGCGCGGTAATGCCCGGGGACCAGGTCGACGCGATGCTCGCCGCCGGGCCGAGCGGATCGCACTATACGCCCGAAGCCGCGCCGGTGCTGGAGCTTTTGAAAGAAATCGCCGCCCGTCCGGCCGCTCGCGACATCGTAATCGAACGGCCGGGCTTCCGCCTCGCCCTTCATGCAGGAGCATCCACCGGTGCAGCTTGACGAAAATATCGCCGCGAAGATCGCCAACGCCAAGGGCGTGATCCTCGACATGGATGGCACGATTGCCCTCGGCGACAAGGAATCGGGCGGGCACAAGGCGCTGCCCGGCGCGCTCGACCTGCTTTCCGCCTTTCGCCGCAGGAACATCCCGTTCCGCGCCTTCACCAACGGCACGGCGAGTTCGCCGGCCACTTATGCGGGCATCCTGCGCGCCGCGGGCTTCGAGCTGGATGACGGGGAGTTCATGACCCCGTCCTCCTCAACGGCCCGCTGGCTCTCGGAGCAGGGCATCGGCAAAGTGCGCGTGCTCGGCACCGAAGACGGCAGCGTGCCGCTGATCGAAGCGGGGATCGAGGTCGTCGGGCCACGGGACGAAGCGGAGGGCGTGGAAGCCGTCTACACCGCCTGGTTCCGCACCTTCAGCTATCCCGATCTCGAAGCCGCCTGCCATTCGGTGTGGGACGGTGCCCAGCTCGTCTCGGCGAGCCATGTGCCTTTCTTCGCCACCGAGGGGGGCAGGGGGATCGGCACCAGCTTCGCGATCAACACGATGATCACCGCGCTGACCGATGTGGAGGCGAAGGTGCTCGGCAAGCCCTCGCAGGTTGCTTTCGACGCGGCCCTCGCCTCGATGGGTCTCGCGCCGGAAGACGCGCCCGCGGTTGTCGTCTTCGGCGACGATCCGCTGCTCGAGGCCGAGATGGCGCGCAATGCCGGGGCGGTTTCCGTGGCGATGACGACGGGGCTGACCGATGCGGAAAGTTTCGCCGCGCTGCCCGAAGCCAAGCGCCCGCATCTGATATTGGATTCGCTGGAGCCGTTGATACCGTTTCTGAAGTGATGCCGAAAAGGCGCGCTATACCAAAGAGTTGGGAGAGGATGATATGAAAACGCTGGACCAGTTCGATATCGCCGGACGGTCGGGGATTGTCACCGGCGCGGCCTCGGGCATCGGCCTTGCCTATGCCGAAACCCTGGCCGAGGCGGGGGCGAAGGTGACGCTCGTCGATATCGACGAGGAGGGCGCCGAGCGCGAGGCCGAGCGGTTGCGGGGCGAGGGCGCCGAGGCGCGCGCGGTGAAGGCCGACGTCCGCAACATCGACGAGGTGGCGGCGGCTTTCGACAGCCATGTCGAAGCTTATGGCAGCTGCGATATCGCCTTCGCCAATGCCGGCTATGATGCCGGCGAGGGCTTCTGGACGCCCGAGGGCAAGCGCAACCCCAAGGGCCAGATCGACGTGTACGACATGGAGCGCTGGGAAAACTCGATCAACGTCAACCTGTCGGGCATCTTCCGCACGATCCGCGAAGCCGCGCGGGTGATGAAGCAGAACGAGGCCAATAGCGGCCGCCGCGGCGGCAGCATCATTGCGACTTCGTCCAACGCGGCGATCGTCAACGAGGCAATCGTCGGCTTGCCCTATATGCCCGCCAAGGCCGGCGTCCGGCACCTCGTGCGCCATGCCGCGTTCGAGCTTGCCGCCTTCGGCATCCGGGTGAACGCGATCGCGCCCGGCCCGTTCGTCACCAATATCGGCGGTGGCTGGCTGAAAAAGGATCCGGCGGCGAAAAAGGCCTGGGATGCGTTGATGCCCGCCGGCTCGGTCGCCGAAACCTATCAGATCAAGCCGCTCGCTTTGCTCCTTGCGTCCGACGCCGGCAGCTACATGATCGGCAGCCATGTGATGATCGATGGCGGCATGGCGCTGGGCGGGGTGAAGCCGCTGGAATGGGCTGAGGAATAGCGAAAACGGAAATCCCCTTCTCCTTGATGGGCAGGGCATTTTGAAATCGCGGTTGGCTTTGCCGCACTCCAGTAGGTAGCCTCTACCATATGAGCATCATCGAAATATCGGGCGGCGATCTTTCCATCGAGGACATCGCCGCCATCGCGCGCGGCGCGCAGGTATCCCTGAGCGACGACGAGGCCGTGCGTTCCCGGATCGAGGCATCCCGACAGGCCGTGGCCGACGCCATCGAACGCGGCGAGGAGATTTACGGCGTTTCGACCCTCTTCGGCGGGATGGCCGATCGCTATGTCGTGCCCGAGCTACTGGCCGATGTTCAGAAGATCGCGCTCTGGCAGCACAAGAGCACCACCGGCCCGCGCGTCGCGCATGAAGACGTTCGCGCGGCGATGGCGCTGCGCGCCAATTCCTTGATGAAGGGCGTGTCGGGCGTGCGCTTCGAGATTATCGAGCGCTATGCGACCTTTCTCAACGCGGACGCCGTGCCGCATGTTTTCCAGCGCGGATCGATCGGTGCGTCGGGCGATCTCGTGCCGCTTACCTATATCGGCGCGTCTGTGATCGGGCTCGATCCGGCCTTCATGGTCGATTTCGAGGGCGCGGAAATGGCCTGCACCGATGTGCTGGCGAAGCTCGGCTATGAGCCGCTCGAACTGCTGCCCAAGGAAGGACTGGCGCTCAACAACGGCACCGGCGCCTGCACCGGCATCGCGTCGAACGCGATGGACCGGGGGCTCGATCTCGCCGCGCTTACCTTGGGCGTGCAGGCGCTGTGCGCCCAGGCGCTGCTCGCGACCAACCAGAGCTATGCGCCCTTCATCCACGCGATGAAGCCGCACGCAGGGCAGGTCTGGGTGGCCGGGGCGATGGACGGGCTCACCCGCGGTTCGGCGCTGATCCGCGACGAGGCGGCGGGCAAGCGCGGCCACCGCAAGGGCAAGCTGATCCAGGACCGCTATTCCTTGCGCTGTTTGCCGCAGTTCCTCGGCCCCTGCATCGACGCGCTGCGCGTCGCCGCCGGGCAGGTTGAAATCGAGGCGAGCTGCGCCAACGACAATCCGCTGATCGACCCCGATACGGGCGAGATCTTCCATACCGGCAATTTCCTCGCCCAATACACGGGCATCGCGATGGACCAGCTGCGCTTTCATATCGGCATGATGGCCAAGCATCTCGATGCGCAGCTGGCGATCCTCGTTACGCCCGAATTCAATTATGGCCTTGCGCCCTCGCTGGTCGGCAACAGCGACAACCCGATCAATATCGGGCTGAAATCGCTGCAGGTGACGACGAGTTCGCTGATGCCGCTGCTCCTCCATCTCGGCCAGCCGATCGTCGACCGCTTCCCGACCCATGCCGAACAGTTCAACCAGAACGTCAACAGCCAGGCGATGAACGCGGCCAATCTGGCGCGCGAGAGCCTCGACGCGTTCGAACACTTCCTCGCCGTCGCTTTGTTTTCGGCGGTGCAGGCGGTGGAGCTGCGCGCCAAGCTGGCGGCCGATAGCTACGACGCGCGCGAGATGCTCTCGCCGGGCACGGCAAAGCTCTACGAGGCCGCGCGTACTGCGGCGAAAGAGGCGCCCCGCGCCGACCAGCCGGTCCATTGGGACGATTTCGACGAATTCATCCAACCCAAGATCGAAGGCGTGATCGCGGCGATGGGTGCCGGGGGCCCGATTCTTTCGGCGCTGGGCGAAGTGCGGACGGCCATCCGGCGCGGCTAGCCGATCCTATTTGCCGTCGAGCAGACAGCCGGTCATGATCGCGTTTGGCGTTGGCGGATCTTAGGCGGAGCCCCCTCTCGAAAGGGAAGCGCCCCTCACACAAGGCTGAGTGGGAAGTTCGTGAAGTTTGGGCAATTTAATTGCGCAACGGCGGGCGGGTGGGATCCTCGTTGAGTTCGTCTCGAATCCAGCGCGAGGCCAGCAGCAGGTGGAAGATCGCCCAGAGGAACAGGCAGGCGATAGCCATCATCGCCTGGGTCAATCCGTCCGCCGAGGCGGCGGCGCAGGCCGCCGATGGCGCATCGACCAGGCAATCGGCCGCGAAGTTTCCGCCATAGGCGCGGGCGGTAAGGATATCGCTGAGCCGTCCCATGAACCAGGGCCCCAGGCCCGCCGAGAAGAGATTGACGACGATCCCGACCAGCGCCGAGGCGGTCGCGCGCATCCGGTTCCCGACCATATTCTGGGTGATCGCGGTGAGCAGCGGCGTTTGCGTATATTGGAGAAAGGCGATCAGGATGAGGGCAATCAGCGCCAGCTGCCAGTCCGCCTGCGGCAGGGCGAACAGATAGAGCGGGACGCACAGGGCGAGCGGTATCGCCGGCAGCCAAACATACCAGCGCAGGTCCCGCCGCCCCAGCCGGTCCGCCATGAAGCCACCGGCGAGCATCGACAGCATCGCAGGGACGCTGGACAGCAGGCCGAGGGTCAGCCCGGCCTGGGCAAAATCGAAACCGTGCTTGCGGACGAGCCAGGCCGGCAGGAAGAACATGATCGCGAAGACGCAGAAGGTCGCGATCATGATCCCGCCAATGCCGTGGATGAAGCTCTTTTTGCCGAGCAGGTGCTTGGCGACGTCGAGGGTGGAGGGGACGTCGGCGGCGCTGTGCGTCTGTTCCACATCGCGCACCGTGAGCCGGAAGAGAAGGGCGAGAAGGAGCCCGGGCGCGCCCGCGATCACGAAGGCCCAGCGCCAGTCGAGCAGTGAGGCAATCAGGCCGCCGCCCGCGGCCCCGGCAAAGGCGCCCATGGGAATGGAGAGATTGTAGATGGCGAGCATCGAAGCCCGCCGCGCGGCGGGCACCTTGTCCGCGATCAGCGCGATCATCGCGGGCTGTACGGCTTCGCCGACGCCGACGCCCATACGCGCGAGCAGCAGATGCCAATAGCTGACCGCCGCGCCGCACAGCATCGTCATTACCGACCATGCCGTGATGCCGACGGCGATGATCCCGGTCCGTCCCCGATGCTCGGCGAAGCGGGCGAGCGGCAGACTGGCAAAGGCGTTGAGGAAAGCAAAGGCGAGCCCGCCGAGCAGGCCGATCTGCGTGTCGGAAAGGCCGAGATCCTGCCGGATCGGTTCGGCGAGCGCGGCGAGGATCTGCCGGTCGATAAAGGCGAAGGTGTAGATCGCCGTCAGCAGCGCGATCGTCCAGATCGTGCCGGGTGCGAGCGGCGGGGGCTTGGCTGCGGCGGTCGGGGAAGCGGCGCTCACCTGCCTATTCGCCGACCATCTGGTCGATACCGGTCTTCTGCGTCAGCGCCAGCTTGTTGGCGCGGCGGCGGTCTTCCTCGACTTTCAGCCGCTCGGCCGGGAAATCCTCCTTGGGCAAGGCGGCGATCAGCTCGTCATGGATCTCGTCGAAATCCTGCGTGTATTCGCCATGGCTGAAAATCCAGAAATCGCCGCGCTGCATGCCCGCGAGCAGCCGCTGCCCGGCTTCCTCGATGCTCATGCCGTTCGCAAAGGCATCCTTCAGCGGCGCGAGCACCTCATAGCTGTCGGTGCCGAGCCCGCTTTCCTTATACTGTTCGGGACGGTTCAGCCCGGCATTCCACGCATTCGACGCGATGAGCCCGGGGCACATGATCGAGGTTTTGAGGTTGGTCGGCGCGAGATTGTAGCGCAGCGATTCGGTCAGCCCGCGCACCGCGAACTTGCTTGCCGTGTAGATGCCCGCCTGCGGCCCGGCGAGATGCGCGGCCATCGACGCGACATTGACGACATGGCCGGGTTCGCCATGGGCCTTCATGCCGGGGAGCATCGTCACGAGGCTGTTAACGATGCCGCCGAAATTGACGCCCATGATCCAGTCCCAATCGTCATAGGTCGCCTCTTCCATCGGGCCGAAGACGCTGACCCCGGCATTGTTGCAAAGAATATGGAGGTTGCCGCGTTCGGCCGCGATGCGATCGCGAACCTCCGCCCAATTGTCGCGGTCCGCGACGTCGAGCTTTACGAACAGCGGCTCGGCATGGCCGTTATCTGCGAACCAGCGCGCCGTTTCCTCGCGATGCTCCTCGTTGCGATAGCCGATGATGCAGTTCATCCCGGCGCCGGCAAAGGCCTTGCAGATCCCGAAGCCGAGTCCGCTGACGCCGCCCGTAACGAGCGCGTTGCGCCCCTGATATTCGCTCATGCCAATTCCATCCTCTCGGCGCGCACGCTAAACATTGTTATCGTTACCGACAAGCAAAGCGGGAGAGGATGATGCGGATCGAGCCGGGGCTGGAATTTGTCTATGAAGCGGGCGGGGAGCTCGGCGATCCCGTGCCGATCGGCGAGACGCCGGACGGCACGCGGCGGATGATCCCGATCTATGAAGGGCCGGTCGAAGGGCCGAAGATCAAGGGCCGATTGTTCGGCGGCGGCGCCGACTGGCAGTTGACCCGCCATGACGGCGTTACGGTTGCCGATGCGATCTACGCGATCAAGACCGACGACGATGTCGTCATCCAGATCCGCAACCGCGGCCTGCGCCACGGCCCGCCCGAAGTGCTGGAACGGATGATGAGCGGCGAGGAGGTCGATCCGGCCGAATATTATTTCCGCACCGTGCCCGAATTCATCGCGCCGACCGGCAAATATGACTGGCTCAACAAGTCGATCTTCGTCTGCGCCGGCGCGCGTTTCAGGAACGGCATCAAGCTGTGGGTCTGGCGGGTGACCTAGACCGGTTCTCCGGCAGCCCGGGCGCGGTCCAATACCCTGGGCTCGTCTTTCCGGTAGCGCAGCACGGCATAGCCCGAAAGCAGCGCGATCGGCGCGGCCAGCCAGTAGAGCGACAGGATCGCCTGGCCCAGGTCGCCGCCATTGAGATCGCTGATCAGGCCCACCGAATACGGACCGAGGCCGAGGCCGATGATCGTCATCGACAGGATGTAGAAGCTGATCACCATCCCGCGCATCCGCGGCAGCACCAGTTCCAGCAGGCTGGCATAGATGGACGGCAGCCACATGGTGAGCGTCAAGCTGTACACGGTAAAGCCGGCATAAAATCCGAACAGGGATTCAGTCGTATAGGTGTAGATCGCAAAAACCGGAGAAATGGTGAGGGACAGGAAGGTCACCATCAGCCGCCCGGCCTTGGTCCGGCTTTCCGCCCAGTCCGAAACCGGCCCGGCGATCAGCGGCCCGGCAATGCCCAGGATCGTGATGAACGGGCCGAAGACCAGGCCGACCTGGGTCGCGGTAAGATCGAATTCGTTGATCAGATAGGCGGGCGTGAATCCCATGATGCCATAGTTGATCACGGTCTGCAGCGAGGCGACCAGGACGACGACGAGCAGGGCCGGATTGCCGCCGATCGTTGCGAAGGCGGGACGGTCGCTGATCCGCAGCGTCTGGAACCAGTTGAGCAGGACATAGGCGCCGAATCCCGAGACGACCCATTGCACGGCGTTGCCGGTAAGGCCCCCGCCGCCGATGGGAATCGCGATCGGGTTCACATCGCGCAGGGAATCGGTCCAGGCGGTCAACAGCATCACGCCGATCACGATCAGGGCGAGGCCGCCGATATTGATCGCCCAGTTTTTCGGGCCCGCGCGGGTCCGCAGGAAGCTGATCCACACTCCGATCGGCAGGATCGATGCGAGAACATGGCCGCTGGCCTTGAAGGGGGCGGGATCGGGTTTGGCGATGACGCCGTCGGCGACGCCGCGGATCGGCTCCGGGAGCCGCCAGATCAGTACCGCGAGAACGAGCCCGGGAAGCGCCGCGCCGATAAAGGCGGCCTGCCAGCCGGCAAGCGCCAGCGGCGCGCCGACGCGGCCGGGATAGGCGGCGTCCCACCAGTCGGCGATCGAGCCGCCGATAACCAGCGCCGCGCCGAGGCCGATCGAGACGGCGACCGCGAAAGCCGCGCCGATCCTGCCGCGCCACCGTTTCGGGAAAGCATCGGAGAGGAGTGAGAGCCCTGCGGGCTGCGCGCTGGCTTCGCCGATACCGACGCCGAGCCGCGATGCCGCGAGCAGGCCGAACCCGTTGGCGAAGCCCGCCAGCGCGGTCGCGAACGACCAGGCGGCGAGCGACAGCCCCAATTGCTTGGTGCGCACCCAGCCATCGGCCAGACGGCCCAGGGGCAGGGAGAAAATCGCGTAGAACAGCGCGAAAACCGTGCCGTAGAGCAGGCCCATCTCGGTGTCGCCGACCTGCAGGTCGGCCTTGATGCGCGGCAGCAGGATGGCGAGGATCTGGCGATCGACCATCGACATGGCCTGCATCAGCACGATGAGGATCATCGCATAGATAGCGGTGCGGCTGCCGAGTTCCCCCGAGGCTTTCAGATAGGGATTTTTCCCGGTCTCTGCCGCTGGCGTGTTCAAAGCTTGAAGACCCTCTCCGCGTTGGTCTGCATCAGCTTCTTCTTGGTTTCGAGCGGAATGTCGAGCAGATCGTGCGCGCGGACCTCGTCGGCGACGAATTCATAGGGATAGTCCATCGCGTACATCACCCGGTCCTCGCCGAGCACGTCGAGCGAATATTTGATCGGCGGCTCCCAGGCCATGCCGCTCGTGGTGATGCAGACATTCTGCTGCATATATTCCGTGATCGTCTTTTTCAGCGGCTTCATCCGCTCGTAGCGGCCCGATTTGACGCCGGCCTGATGCATGTAATCGAGCCGGTAGAGCCAGTAGGGCAGCGCCTCGCCGCCATGGCCGACGATGATCTGCAGGTTCGGATAGCGGTCGAACACGCCGATGGTGATCAGCCGCAACAGGTGCAGGCCGACTTCGACGCCGAAGCCGAAAACCGCGCCGTCGAGGCCCGCTTCGAGGAACGGGTCGATCATCGCATCGGGCGGCGATTGCGGGTGGATATAGAGCGGCTGGTCCGCCTCGGCGCAGGCGCGGATGATCGGATCGAATTTGGGATCGTCCAAATATTCGCCCTTGGTATGGCTGTTGACCATCACGCCCCTGAAGCCGAGATCCTTGCCGCGCGCGATTTCGCGGGCCGACCATTCGGGATCCTGCGGCGCGATCGAGGTCATGCCGACATAGCGTTCGGGGTGCCGGTCGACGGCGTCCTTCAGATAGTCGTTGGCGCGCGAAACGATGCCCTTGGCCTCTTCCGCCTCGAACACCTGGACCCCCGGCGCGGTGAGCGAGAGGATGGCGATGTCGATGCCGGTCTCGTCCATGTGACGGATACGCTGCTCGTCGAGATCGAGCAGGCCCGACATGATCGCCTGGGCGCGTTCCGAAGGGGATGTGGCATAGAAGCCCCAGAGCGATACCGTGCCCTTGTCGGCCTTGCCCTCGCGCACGAGGCGCAGGAAACCGTCGATCTGCTCCTGGGTAGCGAAGGCTTCCTCGGTGGCGATACGCAGATAGCCGCGATCGCCCCCGGTCTTGAGTTCGTGGGTCATGTCTTCTCCGCTTTTTTCTAGGCTTCGTGCACGGCCTTTGTGACGAGACAGGCTTCGAGGCCTTCGGGCCCGTCTTCCGCGCCATGGCCCGACCATTTGACGCCGCCGAACGGCGAATCCGCGCCGCCGATCATCGTCGAATTGATGCCGACCATGCCGCTTTCGATTTCGCGGGCGATCCGCTTCTGGCGCGCCGAATCGGCGGTCCAGGCATAGGCCGCGAGGCCGTAGGGAAGGCGGTTCGCTTCGGCGATCATGTCTTCCTCGCCCTTGAACGGGTTGATCAGCGCGACGGGGCCGAACGGCTCCTCGTTCATGATCTCGGCCTCGAGCGGGATATCGGACAGCACGGTGGGCGCATAGAAATAGCCCTTGTTGCCGATGCGCTCGCCGCCGGTGTGCAAGGTCGCGCCCTTGTCCTTCGCGTCGCCGATCATCCGGTCCATCGCGTCGGGGCGGCGCGGATTGGCCATCGGGCCCATCTGGGTCCCGTCCGCCATGCCGTCGCCGACCTGGATCGTCTCCGCACGCTCGGCAAAGCCGGTGCGGAACTTCTCGTAGATATTTTCCTGGACGATGAAGCGGGTCGGCGAAACGCAGACCTGGCCGCAATTCCGGTATTTGTGCGGCACCATCGTATCGAGCACCCTGTCGACATCGACATCGTCGAACACCAGCACCGGCCCATGGCCGCCCAATTCCATCGTCGTGCGCTTCATGTCTTCGGCCGCGAGCTGCATCAGATGCTTGCCGACCACGGTCGAACCGGTGAAGCTCAATTTGCGGATGATCGGGGAGCCCAGCAGGTGCCGGGAAACCATGTCCGGCACGCCGAACACGGCCTGGGCCACTTCCTTGGGCAAGCCGGCGTCGTAGAGCGACTGGATCACCATCAGCGCGGAGGCCGGGGTCTCTTCGGCGGATTTCATGATCACCGAACAGCCCGCCGCGATCGGCGCGCCGAGCTTGCGGCCGGGATTGCCGATCGGGAAGTTCCATGGGCTGAACGCCGCGACCGGGCCGACCGGCTCCTTGACGACCGTCGAGCGCATCCCCGTGGGGCGGACCAATGTGCGGCCATAGATGCGCTGGCATTCGCCGGCGTAAAAATTGAACAGGCCGACATTCATCATCACCTCGATACGCGCTTCGGCGAAGGGCTTGCCCTCCTCCATCGTCGCGACCCGGGCGATATCGTCGGCGCGCTCGGTCATCAGCCGCGCTGCACCCTGCAGAACTCTCGCGCGCTCCGCGGCCGGGGTGTCGCGCCAGATCTTGAAGCCCTTTTGCGCCGTATCGAGGGCGCGATCGAGATCGGATTCGGTAGCGAGCGGCAGGTCGCCGATCTTCTCGCCGGTTGCCGGATTGACGACATCGAACGTGTCGCGGCCGCCGCCTGTTACGCGTTCGCCGTCGATCACCATGTAGAGAGAATCGGGATAATCGGTCATGCTTGTCCTTTCGGCCTTCCCCAACAGTCTGGCCGGTCCCTAACACGGCGCGTGCGGGGCCGCGATGGCCTGTCCGTGCGCGCCGGCCTGCCGGCCTTGCCATTCGTCTTGTTACAGGCCGGATGTTGGCCCGATCATTGAGAAATCCATATATGTTTGTTGCGTGCGAATGTCGAGTTTGTATGCAATACATAGCAATCTGCCGAATCGGAGGCAGGATATTGTGCCTAACCGCGGCAACAGCGGAGGGCGAACCGTTGGAGAGGATGATGGCGATCGCCACCGACAGCCGAGCGGCGATTCATGGAATGGTGCGCCTGGAAGCGCGGCCCGTATTGGGTAGCGCGTCTGGCCGATCGCCCCTTCTTCTCCCTGCCGCGCATGACGGCAACCCGGACGACGAGGAGTAGAAGCGTGCAGAATATCGAGGGAAAAACCGCGTTCGTGACCGGCGGCGCCAGCGGCATCGGGCTCGGCATCGCCAAGGCGCTGCTCGGCGCGGGCATGAATGTCGTCATCGCCGATATCCGCGACGATCATCTCGCCGAAGCCGGCGAAGAGCTGGGCTCGCCCGATAGGGTGCTGGCGCTGAAGCTCGATATCACCGACCGGGACGCCTATGCGAAAGCGGCCGACGAAGCGCAGGCGCGGTTCGGCAATATCCATATCCTCGTCAACAATGCCGGGGTCGGCGTGGTCGGGCCGACCGAGCTGGCGACCTATGCGGACTGGGACTGGCTGATGAACGTCAATCTCGGCGGCGTGATCAACGGCATCGTCACGGTCCTGCCGCGCATGGTGGCGCATGGCGAGGGCGGGCATATCGTTTCAACCGCTTCGATGTCCGGTGTCATGCCGCATCCCGGCGCCACGATATATGTCACCACCAAGGGCGCGGTCGTCAGCATGATGGAATCGATGCGCGGCGAACTGGAAGGGCGCGGCATCATCTGCTCGGCCTTTTGCCCCGGCGCGGTCGCGACCAATATCCAGAAATCGCAGGAAACGCGCCCGGCCGATCTGTCGGATACCGGCTATGGCCAGGCCGACAAGCGCCGCCAGCAGGCGGGAGATATGTCGCACCTGTTCCAGACCAAGGAAGAAGTCGGGCAGCGCGTGCTGCGCGGCATCCTTGCCGACGAGCTCTATATCCTCACCCATAGCGAGTTCCGCCCGGGCATAGAGGATCGCGCGGCGGCGATGGTCGCGGCGGTGCCCGACCTGCCGGAGAATGAGGAATATAAGGCGACCTTCGCGATGCTGTTCCGCAATCCGATTCACGCCGCCGAAGTGGAGCGCCAGTCGAGGCTCAATGCGGGAGAACCCCAATGATCGATATTGCAGGCCGCACGGCTTTCGTGACCGGCGGCGCCAATGGCGTCGGCATCGGCCTTGTCCGTGCGCTACTCGAAGCGGGCGCGAAGGTCGCGATCGCCGATATCCGCGAGGACGCGATCGAAAAGGCGCTCTCCAGCCTCGACAATCGCGAGGTGATGGGCGTGCAGCTCAACGTCATGGACCGCGAAGGCTATGCCGACGCCGCGGACACGGTGGAAGCCGAGTTCGGTCCGGTCAGCCTGCTCTTCAACAATGCCGGCATCAACCTGTTCCAGACGATCGAGGATTC
The DNA here is from genome assembly GCF_014237875.1 of Parasphingopyxis marina. GTDB lineage: Bacteria > Pseudomonadota > Alphaproteobacteria > Sphingomonadales > Sphingomonadaceae > Parasphingopyxis > Parasphingopyxis marina. The sequence goes on along the minus strand of NZ_JACJVJ010000002.1, from coordinate 947,082 downwards.
CTCCTATGACGATTGGGACTGGGTGCTCGGCGTCAATCTCCACGGGGTCATCAACGGCGTGCAGACCTTCGCGCCGCGCATGAAGGACCGCGCCCTTTCGGGCGAGGTGAAGGGCGGGCACATCACCAACACCGCCAGCATGGCGAGCTTTATCGCCGGCGGCGCGCCGGGCATCTACAACACCGCGAAATTCGCCGTCCGGGGCCTCAGCTATTCGCTGCGCCATTCGATGTGCGATTATGGCATCGGCGTTTCGGTCGTGCATCCGGGGCTGGTGAAGAGCTATATCTACGCCAGCGACGATATCCGCCCCGATGGGCTGAAAGGCGCGATGAAGGCGGTCGACAAGGAGGCGGTCGAGCGGCTGGCGGGTCTCCACGAATTCGGCATGGAGCCCGATGTGATCGCCGCGCGCATCCTCGACGGCATCGCCGAGAACCGCGCCAACATCTTCACGCACCCGGACCACAAGGAGGAGCTGCGCGAACTGATGGACGAGATCATCGGGGACTATCGCGACTATCCGGAAGATAGCGGTTATGATCAGCGCGTCGCGTTCGAAAAGATGCGCCGCGACAGTTTCGCCGAAACGCGCCGAAAGGCGAAAGACGTCGGCCGAGGAGGAAGCGATGCAGGTTGAAGCGCTCGATCATGTAAACATCATCACCGGCGATCTCGACGGGACGGCGAACTTCTACGCCGAGCTGCTCGACCTGGACCGCCGCGACGGGCCGCCGCCGCTGACGCCGACCACCGCGCAATGGATGTTCGACAAGGAAGGCCGCGCGATCCTCCATATCAACAGCCTCGATTGCATCCGCGCCTATGACCGGGAAGTCGCGCCGGGGCCGACCGGATCGATCCATCACATCGCGCTGCGCTGCCGGGGCTATGATCGGATGATCGCAAAACTCGATGCGCGCGGCGCCGGCTATCAGGTCAATCTCGTCGAGGCGATCAACCTGAGGCAGATCTTTACCGAGGACCCCAACGGCGTCCTCCTCGAACTCAACTTCTTCGCAGAATAGCCAACCGGGAGAGCAACCATGGCCACACTCACCGCACCTTCCAGCACCAAATACGAGATCGTCGATGTCGAGGAGCCCTATGGCCATCTCATCAAGCGCGCCGGCATTGAAGGCACTTATGTCGGTGCCTCCGAAGACGAGAGCCCCTGGGTGCCGTTTGGCGACAACGCCGCGATCCGCCATCTCGCCTTCGACGTGCGTCAGAACGTTTATTGCAACATTCTCTGGATCAAGGGCCCGGGCGTGATTGGCACGCACAAGCATCGCGGCCCGGTCTGGGCGATCGGGCTCGAAGGCACGTTCCGCTATCTTGAATATGACTGGGTCTGCAAGCCGGGCGAGTTCATCACCGAGACGCCGGGCACCGCACACACGCTCGTCACCGACGATCCGAACGGCATGAAGGCGCTGTTCTGGATGCAGGGCGCCAACGAGTTTTACGATGAGGACGGCAAGTTCGTCGAAACCCTCGATGTCTGGTGGTTCATGAACCACTATGAGACCTATTGCGAAGAGCATGGGCTCGAAATCAACAAGCAGCTCTATCTCTAGCATGGCGACGCAGACAACCATATCGCCCGCGCCTTTCGCCGAGGCCGTGGCGCGGCTCCAGAGGGAGCTCGGCGCGGATATCGTCCATGGGCCGGGCGAGGCGGATATCGCACGCCATTCGCACGACTTCATCAATACCATGCCCGAAGGTCTTGAAATTGCTGGCATCGCCTATCCGCGATCGACCGAGCAGGTCTCGCAGATACTTGCCATCTGCTGTGAAGAAGGCGTCCCGGTGACGCCGCAGGGCGGGATGACGGGACTGGCGGGCGGGGCCGTACCCAACGTCCCCGCGCTGCTCTTGTCGCTCGAACGGATGCGCAAGATCGAGGAGATCGATCCGGCCGGCGCGACGATCACGGTCGAAGCCGGTGTCGTGCTCCAGGCGGTGCAGGAGGCGGCGGCCGAAGCCGGCATGTTCTTCCCGCTCGATCTTGGCGGGCGGGGCACGGCGCAGATCGGCGGCAATGTTTCGACCAATGCCGGCGGCAACCGGGTGCTGCGTTATGGGATGATGCGTGAACTGGTGCTCGGGCTCGAAGCGGTGCTGGCTGACGGCACGGTCGTGAGCTCGATGAACACGATGCTCAAGAACAATGCCGGCTACGATCTGAAGCAGCTCTTCATCGGCACCGAAGGTACGCTGGGCATCGTCACCCGCGTCGTACTGCGGCTGTTCCCCGAGGCGCGCAGCGTTTCGACCGGGCTGGTCGCGGTAAAAGACTATGCTTCGGCGCTGGCGCTGATGCAGGAAGTGAAAGCGGCATTTGGCGGCACACTTGCCGCGTTCGAGGTTATGTGGCCCGATTTCTACCATCTCGGCACGACCGCGCTGGATCGCCAGCCGCCGCTACCGCACGGCGCTGGGGTTTATGTGCTGGTCGAGACGCTGGGCACCGATGCCGAGCGCGACCAGGCGGCGTTCGAGCAGACGCTGGCCGATATTCTTGAAAAGGGGATCGCCGAGGATGCTGTGATCGCCCAGTCCGAACAGCAGCGCGGCGACATCTGGTCGATACGCGATTGTCCCGGCGAATTCCCCAAGGTGTTCTGGCCGCAAATCAGCTTCGACGTCAGCCTGCCGGCAGGGAAGATCGGCGATTTCGTTGATCTGTTGCGCGGGCGGTTGCTGGAGCGCTGGCCCGAGGCGGGGCTCGTTTTCTTTGGCCATATCGCGGATTCCAACCTGCATTTGTCGGTTCATCTCGACGAGGATCCGATGCCGGTCCATGCGATCGACGATGTCGTCTATTCGGCGACCGGCGAGTGGGGCGGATCGATCTCCGCCGAGCACGGCATCGGCACGGTGAAGAAGGAATTCCTCCACCATTCGCGCGGGCCTGAAGAGATCGCGCTGATGCGCCGCCTGAAGGTCGCGCTCGATCCGACTGGCATACTCAATCCCGGTAAGGTGATCTGAAAAAGCCCGATCTGAAAGCAGGAGAAACACGACCATGGGAATTTCCGCGAACGCCGCGATCTGCCGCTCGCCCGATACGCCCTTCACGATCGAGGAAGTGACTTTAGACGAGCCGCGCGCGGGCGAACTGGTCGTGCGGATTGCCGCCTGCGGCATATGCCACACCGATATGGCGGTGCGCGACGATCATATCCCGATCCCGAAGCCGATCATCCTCGGCCATGAAGGCGCGGGAACGGTGGAGCAGGTCGGCGAGGGCGTGACCCATGTGAAACCCGGCGACCGCGTGATCATCAGCTTCAACAGCTGCGGCGATTGTCCCAACTGCGACACCGACGCGCCAACCTATTGCTACAATTTCGGGCCGAACAATTTTTCCGGCTTGCGCGCCGATGGCAGCCATACAGTGCATATCGGCGAGGCACCGGTGCAGGCCAATTTCTTCGGCCAGTCCTCTTTCGCGACCCGCGCGCTGGCCCATGAACGCAATGTCGTGAAGGTTCCGACCAGTGCCGCCGATATTCCGCTGGAGCAACTTGCGCCGCTCGGCTGCGGGTTGATGACGGGGGCAGGGGCCGTCCTCCGCAGCATGGCAGTCCGCAAGGGCATGCCGATCGCGGTGTTCGGCACCGGCGCGGTCGGCCTTGGCGCAATCATGGCCGCGAAGATCGCCGGCGCCGATCCGATCATCGCCGTCGATGTCCACGACGCGCGTCTTGAGTTGGCGCGCGAACGCGGCGCGACCCATGTCTTCAACGCGAAGGGCGATCCTATCGCGAAGATTGCCGAGCTTTGCCCGCAGGGCCTCGCCTATGCCTTCGATACGACCGGGCTCAAATCGGTGATCGAGGACGCCTTCGGCCTGGTCGCGCCCAAGGGCATACTCGGCCTGGTCGGTGCCTCGCCGCCGACCGACATGCTTGCGCTCAATGAATCCGCGCTGATGGGGGGCGGCAAGAGGGTCATCGGCATTCTTGGCGGGGATTCGAATATCCAGGGCTTTCTCGAAGAGCTAATCGAGCATCATGTCGCCGGGCGCTTCCCCTATGAAGGCCTGATCCGCGTGTTTCCGTTCGACGAGATCAACGAGGCTTTTCATGCGGGCGAAAGCGGCGAGGTCGTCAAGCCCGTGTTGAAGATGCCGGAATAGGAGCGCGATGATGAAAGCCGCCGTCATGCAGGGGCTGCACAAGCCGCTCGCGGTCGAGGCCGTCGACGATCCGGCGCCCGAGGCCGGGCAGGTGGTGCTCAAGGTTGGCCGCTGCGGCATTTGCGGGTCGGACCTGCATATGACGGAGGACGAGGCTTTCGGCGTGAGCGCGGGCGATATTCTCGGCCACGAATTTGCCGGTGAAGTGGTCGAAGCGGCATCGGGTGTGTCGGCGCTGAAGCCCGGCGATCTCGTCTCGGTCATCCCGATCCGCGGCTGCGGGCAGTGCGAGAGCTGCAAGGCGGGCGAACCCGCCTGGTGCAGCCAGATGATGTTGCAGGGCGGCGGCTATGCCGAGTTCGCGGCGACGATGGAACATCAATGCGTGAAGCTGCCGGACGGACTGAGCCTCTCCGATGGCGCGATCATCGAGCCCGTCGCCGTGGCGCTGCACGGCGTGAACCTTTCGGGGCTGCAAAGGGGCGACAAGGTGCTCGTGCTCGGCGCGGGGCCGATCGGTCTCGCCACTGCCTTCTGGGCGCGGCATTTCGGTGCCGGAGAGGTCGTGGTGCAGGACATCGCCGACTGGCAAGAGAGCCGCGCGATGGAGATGGGCGCGTCGCGCTTCATCGTCGACAAGCACGATCCGGTCGGCGCCGCCGAACGCGCGCTGGGCGGCAAGGCCGATATCGTTTTCGAATGCGTGGGCGTTCCGGGGCTGATCGCGCAGGCGGTCGATCAGGTGCGGGTCAAGGGCACGGTGCTCGTGCTCGGCCTCTGCACCAAGCCCGACAGCTTCGTGCCGTTCACCGCGCTTTCGAAGGAGGTCCGCATCCAGACGTCGGCCTTCTTCACGGTGCAGGAATATCAGGCCTCGCTCGACGTGTTGGAAAAGGGCGCTGCGGAACCGCGCACGCTCGTGACCGACACCATTGCGCTGGGCGATGTGCCCATGCGCTTCGAGGCGCTGAAACAGCGGACGCATGACTGCAAGGTATTGATAAAGCCCGGCGAATGATCGGGCGGCTGAGGAGAGGATATAAATGGCTGAAGAACAGGTCGCCGATTATGTAATCGTGGGCGCGGGGAGCGCGGGCTGCGTGCTCGCCAACCGGCTGTCCGCGAATCCGGAAAACCAGGTGGTGTTGCTGGAAGCCGGCGCCGACGACCGGCCGAGCAAGGGCGGGCTCGGCCAGTTCTGGTCCAACATGATGGTTCATACGCCGATCGGTTTCGGCAAAACCTTGAACGATCCCAAGGTCAACTGGCTCTACGAGACAGAGGTCGACGAGGGTTCGGGCGGGCGGCCGCATAAATGGCCCAAGGGCAAGGTCCTGGGCGGTTCCTCCTCGATCAACGGACTGCTCTATATTCGCGGGCAATCGGCGGATTATGACGGCTGGCGGCAGATGGGTTGCGAGGGCTGGTCCTATGACGATGTGCTGCCCTATTTCCTGAAGGAGGAAAATCAGGAGCGCGGGGCGAACGATTGCCATGCCACGGGCGGTGGGCTCAACGTCGCCGATTTCCCCGGAAAGCACCCGATCTCCAAGGCGCTCATCGACGCCTGTGTCGAAGCGGGTATCCCCTATCGCGACGATATCAACACCGGCGAGCAGGAAGGCGTGACCTGGTTTCAGCTTACCTGGAAGAAGGGCAAGCGCTGTTCGGCGGCGGTCGCCTATCTCCATCCGGTCATGCACCGTTCCAACCTGACCGTCGAAACCCGGGCGATGACGACGCGAATCCTGTTCGAGGGCAAGCGCGCGATTGGCGTCGAGTTCGTCCAGAACGGCACAAAACGGACGGTTCGTGCGCGGCGTGAGGTGATCCTCGCGGCGGGGTCGGTAGAAAGCCCCAAGCTGCTCGAGGTGTCGGGCGTCGGGCAGGGCGCGGTGCTGCAGGAGCTTGGCGTCCCGGTCGTCCATGAACTTTCGGGCGTCGGCGAAAATCTGCAGGACCATTATATGATCGGCTGCCAGGCGCGGCTGAAACCCGGGACGCCTTCAGTCAACGACCTGGCGAGCGGCTTTTCGTTGGTGAAGGAAATCGCCAAATACGGCCTCACGCGGAAAGGGCTGCTCAGCTATGCGGTCGCCCACGGCACCGCCTTCGCCAAATCGCGCGAAGGGCTCGAAGTGCCGGACGTCCAGATCCATGTGATGGCGGCCAGCATGGACCTCGAGGTGCTGAATACGACTCAGGCATTGCAGCTCGAAAAGCTACCAGGGCTCGCGTCCAACCCTTGCCAGCTACGCCCGGAATCGCGTGGGCATATCCATGCCAAATCGCCGGACGGTACCGTCTATCCGAAGATTACACCCAACTATCTCTCCGATCCGATCGACCGCGATATGGCGGTTACCCAGCTCAAGATGACCCGGAACATCTGGCAGCAGCCGGCGATCGCGCAATATCTGGCCGAACCCGATCCCTTCGGCGCGACCGATGAGGAGATGTTCGCCTATGCGCAGCTTGCCGGCGGTACGCTTTATCACCCGGTCGGCACCTGCCGGATGGGCCATGACGAGAAGGCGGTCGTCGATGCGCGGCTGCGCGTGCGCGGCGTGGAGGGCCTGCGCGTGATCGACGCCTCGGTGATGCCCAAGATCGTCTCGGGCAACACCAATGCGGCAACCATGATGATCGGCGAAAAGGGCGCCGACATGATCCTTGCCGACGCGAAACAGGTGGCGGCGGCCTAGCGCCTAACCTTCAGGGTTGGCGGCGATCTTGAGCAGAGCTGCTGCGAGCTCTTCGGGCGTCGAGAGGAACGGGCTATGGTCGGCCTCCAGCGTCGTCACGGTCTTGCAGGGCGTCAATTCGTGCATCGTGCGCTGGTCTTCGATCGGGATCGTACGATCATGGACGCATTCGATATAGTGGCGCGGCACCGAACCGAACCGCTCGTCGCTGAGCTCCTGCTTCGTCTCGGTCGGCGCGTTGGGTTCGGCGACGAGCCGCTCGACCGCCGCCTCGGCAAGGTCGCGCGGTGAGAGCTGGGCGAAGACGGGGATCGCATTGGGCCCGTCGATTACCGTCGCCTTGCCGGAAGGATGGGGCAGGCGGATCGCCATGAAATCCGGGTTGCTCACCTGCTGTTCGCGGAATTCGGCGCGCGACAGGCCCCGCGGCACGAGCATCGCGCAAATATAGACAAGCGCATCGATAGCTTCAGGCGCAAGCTCCGCGGCCGGGCCGATAACGACGCCCGCGCGGCTATGGCCGGCCAGGATGACCGGCTTTTGCGGCGCGTTGCGGCACAGATCGGCGACGAACTCGGCCCAGCCCTGCAGGGTGACCGCGGCCAATTCCTCGTCGGTACCGCCCATGCCGGGAAGGTCCGGCGCGATTACCGCATGGCCTTCGGCCTCGAGCAGCGGGCGCAACTGGTCGTAGCACCAGCCGCCATGCCAGGCGCCATGGATCAGGACGAATGTGCTCATGCGGAAACAAGCTCTCCCTGCCGCACGAGCGCGGCGTTGAGCGTATTTTCCATCAGGCAGGCGATGGTCATGGGGCCGACCCCGCCGGGAACCGGCGTGATCGCGCCCGCGACATCGCGCGCTTCCTCGAAATCGACATCGCCGACAATGCGGTATCCGCCCTCGACCTTGGGCACGCGGGTCGTGCCGACATCGATGACGATGGCGCGGGGCTTGATCCAGTCGCCCCGGACGAGGCCAGGCCTGCCGACCGCGCTGATCAATATGTCCGCGCCGCGAGCGATGAAACGCGTGTCGCGCGTATGGATATGCGTTTGGGTAACCGTCGCCTTGGCCTCGAGCAGCAACGCAGCCATCGGCTTGCCGACGATATTCGATGACCCGATGACCACGGCGTGAAAGCCGGTAAGGTCCGGAATGATCGACTGGATCAACTTCATGCAGCCCGAGGGCGTACAGGGGATGAGCCCGCCGCTGCCCTGGGTCAGCCGCCCGGCGTTGAGTGCATGCAACCCGTCGACATCCTTGGCCGGATCGACCGCCGCCATAACCCGCAGCGTGTTCACATGTTCGGGGAGCGGAAGCTGGACGAGAATGCCGTCGATCTCGTCGCGCGCATTGAGCGTGGCGACCTCGTCGAGAACTGCACCCTCGTCGATATCGTCGGGCAACTGGATCGTTTCGGTGAGAAAGCCGAGTTCCTCCGCGCGGCGAACCTTGTTGCGGACATAGACATGGCTCGCCGGGTCGTCGCCGGCGATTATCACGGCAAGACCCGGTCTGCGGGCCAGTTGCGCGGCGCCCTTGCCCACGTCTTCGAGTACCTTACGAGCCAGCGCGCGCCCGTCGATGATCTGCGCAGTCATGTCTTACCTCTCCACAGGCCGGCGCGGAAATTGGCGACGGCTTCAGCCGGTCGCGCGAATCGGCGGCACCGGCTTTACGGCAAACTATGCATAGTTGCTTACAATTATTCCCTGCCGTCTCCGCTCCAGGTACGCAAGCCCGGTTTCGTGCGGTCCTCGGCTTTGAGCGCTTCCTGCACGGCAGGCCGGTCGGAAATCGTCTCGCGCCAGCGCACGAGATTGGGATATTTCTCATCGACACCCAGGTCCGGGAACATGCGGTTCACCATCAACCCGCAATGCGAATAGAAGTTGATATCCGCGAGCGTATAGGCGTCGCCGGCAAGATAGGCAGTGTCGTCCAGATGCGCCTCGATCTTGTCGAGCGCGTACACGATCTTCTCGGTGGCGTTGGCAAGATCGGCCTCGGAAAAGCCCGATCGCGCCGTGCGCCATTTCTTCTGCTGGTCGGGCAGGGGGATGTGGCTCATCAGTTCCTCGAACTTGTCGTCCTCGATCGATTGGGTGACGACCCGGATCAGCCGGTGCCAGCCATGCATAGAGACGAAGTTCATCACCTGCTCGTCGACAAACTTGTTCCAGTAGCGCATCCGCGCCGCGCCCACCGGATCGCGCGGGCGCAGCGGCCCTGATTCCGGCTGGTCATTGGGGAAAGCGTCTTCGAGATATTCGTTGATGACGGTCGTGTGGGTGATGATCGTCCCGTCATGATCGAGCACCGGCACCTGGCCCTCGGGGTTGATCGCGACGAACCAATCCGAATGCTGCTCGAACTGGTGCAGATCGACATAGTGGGACTCATATTCGAGCCCCTTTTCCTTGAGAGGAATCATCGATTTCAGCGAATTCGCCAGCGGCTCCGCATGGTAATATTTCAGGGTCATTAGCGGGCTTTCCAATAGACATAGGCGCGCGTTTCGATGGAAGCGCGCGGATTGGCGTCGGGATCGGGATTTTCGAAGGCCGTATGCGGGCAGCCCTGAACGCGATCGAGGTCGCTGTCGAAGGCCTTGAACAGCAAAGCTTCGCCGGGCGTCATGTTGCTGAACCAGTACCAGCGATGTTCGGGGTTCGCCTTGATCAGCGAGGAGCCAAACCGGATTTCGTCGGCCTCGGTCATACCCGGTCCGTCGATCCGCGCTTCGCCTTCCAGTCGGTCGCTATCGGCCATGGACGGCGCGGCGCAGACGGTGAGCGGCATGTCCTGCGGCGGCGGCGAGAGGACGCGCCAGATATTATAGGCGGCATAGCCCCCGGCAAGCAGGGCGTCCTTGTCCGGGTGATCGGCCAGATGCCGGACGGCGAACTCGTCGAAACTGGCGCGCGAATAATCGATATGGGCAAAGCCCGCGGGCATCGAATTGACGAGATCGGGGCGCGGCGTTTTCTGAGAAAAGCGCAGCACGCCGCCTTTGGTGACGACGACGTGATCGGCACCCATTTTTTCGCGGATCAGTTTTTCGATCTCGGCGGTGTAGGTTTCGGCCACTTCCTCGGGATCGTTGAAATCGCCGACGGCGCTTTCATGATCGACCAGTTCGAAGCCATCGCGTTCGATCTGCGGCCGGTCTTCGGCATCGCGCGTATCGATGATGGACACGCGATGGGTTTCGAGATCGAGATTGTCGCGCTCATGATCCTTGGCGTAGAAATAGGGCATGGAATCCATCGCCGCGACATAGTTGACGTCCGCTTCGATCGTTCGCGTCTTCTCAACCGCCGTTGCCATACTTCCTCTCCCGTATTGGCTTCAGACTTCCAGGGATTCGAGCACGCCGCCATCGACCGCCCAGTCTTGCCCGGTGACGTGGCTGGCAGCGTCCGACAGCAGGAAGGCCGCGACCTCGGCCAGCTCTTCCGGCGACCCCATCCGCCCCTGCGGAATGCGCGCGTCGATCTTGCCCTTCTGTTCAGGGGGGATGCGGTCGAGCGCCTCGGTACGAATGAAACCGGGAATGATGCAGTTGGCGCGCACATTATGCGGGGCCATTTCCACCGCGATCGCGCGGGTGAGGCCCAGCACGCCGTGTTTGGAAGCGACATAGGCCGGGTTCATCGCCATGCCACGCTTCGATCCCATGCTGCCGGTGACGAGGATCGCGCCCCTTTTCGCCGCGATCATTGGCGGCAGCACCTTCTGGATCGCCCAGAAAACGCTGATCAGATTAACCCGGATCGTTTCCTCGAAGGCGTCGGCCGGGAACTCGACAGCCGGCGTGAAGCCGCCCGTCAGCCCGGCATTGGCGAACAGGGCTTCGATGGGCCCGAAATGACTAGCGGCGGCATCGAGCGCCCCCTCGAGCTGGTTCTTGTCACCGACGTCGGCGGCAAAGCCGGCAGCGTGATCGCCGATACCGGCGACCTCTTCGTCGAGCACGTCCTTGCGCCGGGCGAACATCGAAACCCTCGCGCCGCGGCTGGCGAGCATCTGAGCGGTGACGAGCCCGATGCCGCTGGAGGCGCCGGTAACAGCTATATGCTTGCCTTCGAACCGGGAAGAATCGCTCATGAAAGGCCCAGAACGCGCGCCGCGTTGTCCTTCATGATCAGCGGCAGCACCTCTTCCTTGAAGCCCACTTCCTGCGCGGCCTTCAGCCATTTCATCGGATGGATGAGCGGGAAATCGCTGCCGAACATCATCTTATGCTTCAACTGCGTGTTCGCGTACTGGATAATCTGAGGCATGAAATATTTGGGGCTCCAGCCGGACAGGTCGATGAAGACATTCTCCTTGTGGAGCGCCATCGACAGGCTCTCGTCCACCCAGGGCCAGCTGGGATGGGCGAGGATGATTTTCATGTCGGGAAAATCGACCGCGACATCGTCGATCAGCATCGGCCGGCCATATTTCAGGCGCATGCCGCCGCCGCCGCGCATTCCCGTGCCCATGCCCGAATGGCCGGTGTGGAAGATCACGGGCAATTTATATTCGTTGATCACTTCGTAGATCGGATAGGCCATGCGATCCGCCGGGTGCGCGTTTTGCGCGATGCCGTGGAACTTAAAGCCTTTCACGCCGTAATTCTCGACCAGGTCCCGCGCTTCGCGGGCGCCATATTTGCCCTTGTGCGGATCGATAGAGGCGAAAGGGATCATGATGTCGAGATTGTCGGCGGCCAATTCGGCGATCTCGTAGTTGGACACCCGTTTCGCGCCCATGCCGGTCTCTGCATCGACGGTGAACATGCAAAAGGCGATCTGCTCTTCGCGATACAGCTCGATGATCTCGGGCATTTTCGGCCGTTCGCGCGGCGCCTTGAAATAGGCCGATGCCGCGTCGAAAAACTCGCCCATCACCGGGTCTTCCGGATCGTGGCACGAGACTTCGGCGTGGACATGAACGTCGATCGCCTTGAGCTTGGAAATATCCATGGGTCTTCCAGAAAATCGCCCCGGCACGATGGCCGGGGCGGTATCGTTTACAAGTTAGAGCGCGATAATGACCGACTTGGTTTCCATATAGGCTTCAACACCTTCGCGGCCCTGTTCACGGCCAAGGCCGGACTGTTTGAAACCGCCGAAGGGCAGCGCCGGATCGATGACCATGTGGCAATTGCCCCAAACGGTGCCGGCTTTCAGCTTGGCAGCGAGATGGTGCATGGCGGAGACGTCGCGGGTCCAGACCGAGGCGGCAAGGCCGAAAGGCGTATCGTTCGCCTGGCGGGCGACCTCGTCGAGATCGTCGAACCGCTGGGCGACGACGACGGGTCCGAAAATTTCCTCCTTCACCACCGTCATGTCCGGATTGACATCGACCATCACCGTCGGGCTGACATAATAGCCGTTCGGGCCAAGCGCTTCGCCGCCTGTTGCGATCGATGCCCCGGCCTTTTTGCCCTGGTCGATATAGTCCATCACCCGCTTGTGCTGTTCGTCGGAAACCAGCGGTCCCATCTGGGAATCGGGTGCGAGCGACGGCCCGACCCTCCATTTTTGCGCTGCATTCGCCACACCCTCGACGAGCTGGTCGAAAATATCCTTGTGCGCATAGAGGCGGGAACCGGCGACGCAGACCTGCCCGGCATTGAAGAAGATCGCGTTGGCCGCGCCGCCAGAGGTCTTCTCGACATCCACGTCCGGCAGAACCACGACTGGCGATTTGCCGCCGAGTTCCAGCGTCACATTTTTCAGCGAGTCGGTCGCGTTCTTGTTGATAACCTTGCCGATTTCGGTCGAACCGGTGAAGGCGACCTTGTCGACGTCGGGATGCTTGACCAGCCGGTCGCCGGCGGTGTGACCGTTGCCGGTGACGATGTTAATGACACCCGGCGGGAAGCCCGCAGCCTGCACCATATCGGCCAGCAAAAGCGCGGTCAGCGAGGTCTGCTCGGCCGGTTTCAGGATCACCGTGCAGCCTGCGGCGAGTGCCGGTGCGATCTTGAGGCAGGCCATCAGCAGCGGGAAGTTCCACGGCACGATCTGGGCGGCAACGCCAACCGGTTCCTGCCGGACATAAGCGTGGAAGGCACCCGACGGGGCGGCCATCGGATCGATGCAGTTGCCGCCGACCTTCGTAGCCCAGCCCGCCATATAGTGAAGCATGCCGGCGGCTGCCGGCACGTCGAGCTCACCGGCGATGGTCATCGGTTTGCCGTTGTCGATGGCCTCGAGTTCGGCGAACAGATGGCCGCGCTCGGATATCTGGTTGGCCAGCGCATGGATCATCGTCTCACGTGCGATCGGCATCAGCCCGGTCCAACGGCCGTCGTCAAAAGCCGTGCGCGCGGCGGCGACGGCTTTATCGACATCGGCATCCGAAGCATCGACAAAGCGCGACACTTCCTTGCCGTTCGACGGATCGATGACGGCCAGCGTCGCTTCATGCGTGGAATCGACCCAATCGCCGTTGATGAAAAGCTGCGGCTTGCGCTCGAGCGCCTTTTTCGCCTCGCCCGAATATTCGGGCTGGGCCATGATGTTGGTCATCTCGTTCATGGGACTTTCCTCTCCGTGAGTCGCTTCAAAACTTGGTTATAACCTATAACAGACCGGCAAAAGCCGCGTCATTCTTGATTCGTCAACCGCCTGCGGCTTCGAGATCGCGGTCCTGATGCGCGCGCGCGATCACATAATGCCGGATTGCCTGCGCCTGTTCGGCGCTCAGCACCGGGCTGAACGATACCATCCCGCGCGATGCGAGGGCACCGTCCATCACCACCGCATTCCAGCTTTCGCTATTTTCGAGCGTGCCCGAGCGGCGAAGATCGGGAACGATCGTGCCGGCGATCGCGGCATCGCCATGGCAGGCGCCACAATAGCGACCGAACAGATAGCCGCCTTCGGCGATCTGTTCCGGCGTGCCGCGCTGCGGGGGCGGATCCAGCGCCAGCTGCGGATAATCCGCTGCATCCGGCAGTTCTGCGGTGCCGCCGATCTTGAAGACGAGGAGCCGGCTGATATTGGGCAGTACGCCGGAGGTGCTGGCCAGCAGACCGGGCGCCATCGACCAGACGCCGCCCCATCCCGCAAGCACGGCGACATATTGTTCGCCGTCAATCTCATAGGTCATCGGCGCCGCGACGACGCCGGTCTGTACCGGCATCGACCAGAGTTCCGATCCATCTTCGGTGCTGAACGCTGCAAAATTACCGGCCGCCGAGCCCTGGAAGACGAGCCCGCCCCCCGTCGCCAGCACGCCGCCATTCCACGGGCCCTGATACTGGACCCGCCACCGCTCTTCCTGCGCCACCGGATCCCAGGCGATCAGCGCGCCGCGCGTTGCCGCCATCGCGCCGGCACGGGCACCCGCATCGGCGGGCATCGCGCCCGCCGCCATGTCGATGCCGACATTAAAGCCGAGCACCGCGGGCAGCCAGTCGGCTTCCGGGAAATAAGGGAAGGCCGCTTCGGCGGCAGGAATGAAGACGAGCCCGCTATTGGGGTCATAGGCCATCGGGTGCCAATTATGCGCTCCGCCTGCGCCGGGCATGGAGAGGAACGGCAGGCCGGTCCGGTCGTAGCGCGCCTCGGGATTTTCGATCGGCCGGCCGGTTTCGGGGTCGACGCCGGTTGCCCAGTTCATCGGCACATAATTATTGGCCGAAATGAATTCGCCGGTCTCGCGGTCGATAACGTAGAAGAAGCCGTTTTTCGGCGCCTGCATCAGCACATGCCGCGTTTCGCCATCGATTTCGAGATCGGCGAGGATCATGTGCTGGGTTGCGGTAAAGTCCCATGTCTCGCCCGGCGTTTCCTGGAAATGCCAGACATATTCACCGGTGTCCGGGCGGATCGCCACGATCGAGGAGAGATAGAGATTGTCGTTGTTGACGTCCTCGCCCTCGGGCGCGGGTGAGCGATAAGCCTGGTTCCACGGCGATCCGTTGCCGACGCCGATATACAGCAGATCGAGCTCGGGGTCGTAGGCCATCGAATCCCAGACGGTGCCGCCGCCGCCCAGCTCCCACCATTCGCCGTGCCAGGTTTCAGCCGCGGCTTGCAGATATTCCGGCTGCTCGCCGTTCGCGGGATTGTCCGGCACCGTGTAGAAACGCCAGAGCTGCTCGCCATTGTCCGCGTCATAGGCGGTAACATAACCGCGCACGCCATATTCGGCGCCGCCATTGCCGATGATGACCTTGCCGTCGATGATCCGCGGCGCGCCGGTGATCGTATAGGGCTGCTCCTGATCGACGGTAACGACGCTCCAGGCTTCTTCGCCGGTCGCACGGTCAAGCGCCACCAGCCGTCCGTCGAGCGTGCCGACGAAAAGCCGGTTGCCCCAAGCCGCAACGCCGCGATTGACCGCGTCGCAACAGGCCATGACGACGCGTTCGCGCGGTACCTCGGGATCGTAGGACCAGAGCAGCTCGCCGCTGCGCGCGTCATAGGCCTTCACCATCGACCAGGCGGTCGACACATAGAGCACGCCGTCGATCATCAGCGGCGTCGCTTCCTGCCCGCGTGCGGTATCGAGATCGGCAAACCAGGCAAGGCCGAGTTCGGAAACATTGTCGCGGTTGATCGCATCGAGCGGGCTGTAGCGCTGCTCGTCATAGGTGCGACCGACCGATAGCCACTCTCCGGGCGTTTCGTTTGCCGCGAGCAGGCGCGCGGTATCGACGCCGTCATCGCTGCCGCTGTTCGCACAGGCAGCCAGCGCCAATCCCAAACAAATCCCCGCAAATACCCTCATGGCGATCCTCTTTCCGCTCTTCTTGTTTTCCGTCCGGCCTAATTGACGAGCCGGTCGCTGTCTCCCCAATATTTCCGGCGCAGGACCTTCTTGTCCATCTTGCCCGCCGCGGTACGCGGAATGCTGTCGACGAACTCGACAGTCTTGGGCGCCTTGACGCCGCCGAGCCGAGCCTTGGCATGGGCGATGATCTCGTCCTCGGTGATTCCGTCGGCGACGACGGTGGCGTGGACCTGCTCGCCCCATTTTTCGTGCGGAATCCCGAAGACCACGGCCTCGCGCACTTGCGCCAGTTCGGTGATCGCCGCCTCGACTTCGGCGGTGAAGACGTTGAACCCGCCCGACACGATCATGTCCTTCTTGCGGTCGACGATATAGAGATAGCCTTCCTCGTCGAACTTGCCGACATCGCCGGTATGGTGCCAGCCGAACTGCCGCGCCTCGGCCGTCGCTTCGGGCATCTCGAAATAGCTGTGCGTGACCAGCGCGCCGCGGGCGCAAATCTCGCCGGCTTCGCCGAGCGGCACCTGGTTCCCGTCATCGTCGAGCAGCGCGACCTTGATGGACCGCGATATCTTGCCGCACGAAGCGAGCTTTTCGGGGGCCTCGCGCGCGAATTTCGCGACGTCTTCGGGCGGCAGCCAGGCGATGATCATCGGGCATTCGACCTGGCCATAGCTCTGGCACATGCACGGGCCGAAGGTATCGACGGCGATGCGCAGTTTTTCGGGGCTGCACGGGGAGCCGACGAGAATGAAGATGCGCAGGCTCGAATAATCGTGCTTGTCGATCTCCGGCGAGGCGAGCAGCTGGTACATGGCCGTCGGCGGCAGGTACATGTGGCTGACCTTATACTCCTCGATCGTCCGCAGTACGCGCTCGGCATCGAAGCCGGGCAGGATCACCTGGGTCGCGCCAAGGCACAGGGTTGCGAGCGCGATCGGCCCGGCGGCATGGGTGATCGGAGCCGATACCAGCGCCACCGGATTGTCGGTGCGCCCGCCCATCGCGTCCGAAGCGGTTTCGATCATCGTGCCCCAGCCGAGATTGGTGACGTTCGCGCCCTTGGACGGCCCCGTGGTGCCGCCGGTCGGCGCGATCAGCACGATATCTTCAAGGTTGCCGAAAGCATCGATCTCGGGCTCGACGAAATCGTCCGCGGAGACTCCATCGGTAAACTGTTCGAGCGAGGGATCGTCGCTGCCCGCGCTCGTGCTGCAAGGCTTGTCGATACAGACAAAGGTGTCGAGCGTATCGCAACGGCTGCGCAACTCGGTAACGCCGTCTGCGAGGCTGGAATGGTAAAACATCCACTGGCAGCGGACATAATCGATATAGCCGACATTGGCGTCCATGGCGTTACGCGTATTGACCGGGATCCACTTGCCGTTGACCCGCCAGATGGCGAGCAAAACGATCAGCAGCATGCCGCCATTGGGGCCGTATAGCCCGACATGATCCTGGCTTTTGAAGCCCGCCTTCTGCATCGCCGCGGCCACCCGTTCGGTCTCCGCCTTCACCTCGGCGAAAGTCCAGCTTTCGCCGGTTTCGGTATCGACGATGCAGGGGCGGTTCGGGTCGCGGTCGTGCCCGCGGTCGAAATAGTCTATGGATCGCATGCGTTCAGCCCCAGCGGTTGATTTCGGGCCCGGGGGCCCAGGCGGTTGTCGGATCGTCGGATTGTGCGCACGCCAGTGCCGCGGCGACCGAAGGACGGGCCTTGACGCGCACCATCCAGGCCGTCGCATTCTCCGCCCTGTCAAAAGCGCTCGGCAGGATCGAAACCATCCCGGCGAGCCAGGCATAGCTTTCAAGATCGGCGATCGAAAAATCGCCCATCAGCCAGTCGCGACCATCGGCAAGCCGCTCCTCCAGCTTGTCGACGGCTTCGGAAATCTTGGTCGCCGAATCTGCGACCTTGGCCTCGTCGAAATCGCCGTTTCGGATGTCGATCCAGCGCTGCTTCAGATCCACCGACGAGATAGCGTCGGTGAGCATATCGAAGGCTGGACCATCCAGATTCTTTAGTCTGGCGGTTCCGTGCGCACGGTTGCCGAGATAGGCAGCGGCCGGCGCGACACGCTCGATGATGTAGCGGCACCACATCATCATTTCCCAATGCGCCAAGGGGTCTGACGGTTGTAGCCCGGCCCCGCCCGCCCGTTCGTCGAGATATTGGGCGAGGAACACCGAATCCGCCATCGCTTCGCCATTCACTTCCAGCACGGGGCCTTCGCCCTCGATGCTCATCGCGCTTTCGACGCCGAGCGGCGCCTTGCGATGGCGTTCGCCGAGCGACAGGTCGATCGGGACCAGATCGGCGTCCAGACCGGTTTCGTAGAGCGCGGCGAGCACAGTCAGTGAAGGGCCGTTGGGTTCTCCGTGATAGAGGGTCATCATGCCCATCAGTCGATCTCCTCCATGACGAGCCGGTATCTCGAAGCGAGATCGGTGCGGCCCTTGGTCCAGGTCTCCTGGACCGCCGGTCGGTGATAGACCTGCTTCAGCCAGCGCATGATGTTGGGGGTTCTGTCTTTTCCCGCGAGATCGGGCTGCCCCAGCGGCAGCGAATAGGTCGAGTTGAACCAGTTGATGTCGGCGAGCGAATATTCGTCGCTGGCGACATAGTCGTGACGGCCGAGTTCGGCCTCGAGCATCTCCACGCCCAGCGCGACGCGGCGCTTCGATTCGGCCATTTCCGCGTCGGAGAAGTTGCCCGAGATCGCCTTGCGCCAGGCGGTCCGGCGTTCGGGCAGGGGGATGCGCTCGATGGCGGCGTCGAGCTCCGCCGGGTCTTTCTGGCGCACCGAGGGGCCGACGAACATGCTCCAGCCCAGCATGGAGAAGGATGGGCCGAGCCACTGGTCCATGAACTTCATCCACCAGCGGATCCGCCAGCGGGCCTGAACATCCTCCGGCATCAGGGCCGTGCCATCGAACGCCTCGTTCACATATTCCATGATGGCGGTGGACTCGGTCAGCACGCGGTCGCCATGTTTCATCACGGGGATGGTGCCGTTCGGATTCATCTTCAGATATTCCGGCTTGTGCTGATCGAAACTCAGAAGATCGGTGTAATGGCTTTCATAGGCGACGCCCTTTTCGGCGAGCGCCAACATCGGCTTGCCGGAATTTGCATTGGGCTCCCAGTGGTAGAGCGCGACCTGTTCGGTCATCGGCATTCACTCCTTTTCATGCCGGCCCCTCTTTCCGGGAGCTCGGCGGTTATTGGTGCGGTGTCGGGTGCCTGCAACCGGTGGGTTCGGCACATTTCACTTCGTGCAATTCGGATGCGCGGCCATCCTGCCGCCATGCCATCGGCATAGCGCAGCAGAAGCACGGCTCGGTCCCATTTCCAGATCGGTATCCTCTCATGCCGCCTTTCGGCGACTCGGCCATTTTCTTCGGCTCTTATTTGTATGTGTTACATACAATGAAACCGGAAATGTCAACGTCCGCTCGATACAGTGCGAGGATTGGAACGTCCTCCTCTGAACCTTTTACCCCTTTGCTATCTCAGAACGGCGTTGCGATCTGTTGTCCGTCGCGTATTGTATGCGAAACATTATAACGCGGTGGTGGGTGCGAGTGGCGATAATGGACAGGATCGATTTTCCGGATCCTAGGGATTCGGAGCCGCGGATAGACACCGGTGTCGATCCGCGCCGCGCAGCGATGCCTGCTACGGGCACCGGTCTTCCCGGGCGGACGCGCAATCCGGATAACGCTGCGTGACCGAGCCGCCCGTCGATGATTGGAACGGCGCACTGGGCGAACGCTGGCTCGCCAATATCGATGCCTTCGAATCGATGATCGCCCCGGTGGGCGAGGCCCTCTTGACCAAGGCGTCGATCGGCCCCGGCGAGGCGGTCGCCGATATCGGCTGCGGCTGCGGCCCCAACAGTTTCGATATCGCCAGGATCGTCGGCGCCGAGGGGCGGGTGACCGGGATCGATGTCTCGGGAAAATTGCTCGCAAAGGCGGAAGAAAGGCGGGCCGCTGCCGGACTGTCCAACGTCGCGTTCGTGCAGGCCGACGCGCAGACCGGGATTCCCGATGCTGCGCCGTTCGACAGGCTCTTCTCGCGCTTCGGGGTGATGTTCTTCGACGATACCCAGGCAGCGTTCGCCAATATGCGCGGCTGGCTGAAGCCCGGCGGCCATTTCACTTTCTCCTGTTGGGGACCGCCTGGGGAAAATCCCTGGATCGGGTTCGTCGCGGAAATCGTTGGCCGGCACGTCGCGATGCCGCTGCGCGATCCGGCGGGGCCGGGGCCCTTTCGCCTCGCCGATGCGCAAGCCACCGAGGCCATGCTGCGCGAAGCCGGATACGATTTCATCGAGATCGACCTGTGGCGCGGCGAGCAGCATCTGGGCGGCATGGGTGCCGATCCGGAAAGCGCCGCCGATTTCGTCATGGGCGCGCTCGGGATCGGCGAAGCGCTGAAGGACAGCGGAGCGGACATCATCGCCGATGTGCGGCGGGACGTTGTCGAAATCGTCAAACCCTATCACCGGGCAGGCGCCATCAGGATGGACGCCTCGGCCTGGTTCATCACCGTACGAAACCCGGCCTGAACGGCTGCGGGCAGGAGAGGATCTTCAATGACTCAAGACTATAAGCGTATCGGCACCGAAGAAGCATTCATGACACCGCTCGTCGTGGATCTGTTCAAGAAGGGCGTCGAGGACGGCTCGATCTCCGATCCCGGTTTCGTGGGCATGTACAAGCTGCTGTTCGCGCCCGACACGGTGAAGCTGCCGCTACTGCTCGATCTCGAGGAAGGGCGCATTCCCGAAATGGACGCGGCGGGTATCGACATGCACGTCCTCGCGCAAACCGCGCCCGGCCTGCAGATTTTCGACAAGGATACCGCCGTCGGCGCGATGCCGGACGTCAACGATTATCTGGTCGATGTGATCGCTCGCCACCCGACGCGCTTCGCCGGCCTTGCCAGCATCGCGCCGCAGGATCCCGAGGCGAGCGCCCGCGAGATCGAACGCGCGCGCACGAAGCTGGATCTCGGCGGCGTCATGATCAACAGCCACACCCATGACGAATGGCTGTCGGACGAGAAATTCTGGCCGATCCTCGAAGCGGCCGAAGCCAACGACATGCCGATCTATATCCATCCCCAAACGCCGATGACCGGTCTCAAGGCATTCACCGATTACGGCATCGACCTGGCCTTTTACGGCTTCGCGGTGGAAGTCTCGACCCACATGCTGACGATCATTCTGTCGGGCGCGCTCGACCGCTTCCCCAAGCTCAAATTCGTGCTTGGTCACCTCGGCGAGGGGCTGCCCTATTGGCTCTACCGTTTCGATTATATGCAATATTCGACCGACCGGCCGAACCTCAAGATGCGGCCCAATCCCGTCAAGCGCGAGCTTCCCAACATCTCCGACTATATCCGCCGCAATATCTGGATCACGACGAGCGGCATGCCCGCCCCCGAACCGATCAAGTTCGCGACCAAGCAGATGGGCGAGGACCATATCCTATACGCGATGGACTATCCCTATGAGATGGACCGCGAGGAAGTGCCGATGACCGAAGAAGGCGTGCCCGACGCCCAGAAGAAAAAATTCTGGGAGGATAACGCCCGCGGGCTGTTCCACATCGATGGGCCGGTGGGCGCCTAGTCTTCGCCGAAAAGCTTTTCCGGCAGGGGAAATAAAGTCACGAAGCGATCGAGGACGGCACCGTCGCCCTCGATTGCGAGCGCACCGGCCTTTTCGAGCGCCCCGGCAGGTTGGCCGCCGTAAACCAGCGCGGCCAGAACAGTCGGTTCGCACGCGAGAAGAAGATCGACATCGTCGGGCTCTCGCCGCTCGGTTATCAGTTCTCCGCCGTCCAGGGTCACGACGAAACCGTCCTCGCCGAACCGGAAGCCGATTTTCGCCTTGAAGCCCTTGGCGCGGTCGGCGTCGATCATCGTGCGGAACGACATCATGATCGACGCCGCGCTCAGCGGCAGGGTCGGATCGTGATCGGGATGGCGGGTCGCCCATTTCCCGAGCACCTGGGTGATCGGTTCGGCCTCATAGCCCCATTGGGTAAGCTCATAGACCTGGGCGGAAGCCGGGGGAGGGAGCTTGCGCTTCTTCAGGATACGCAAATCCTCCAGCCGCTCCAGCCGCTGGGTGAGGATATTCGCGCTGATTCCGGGCAGGTCGGCGCGCAATTCGTTGAAGCGGCGCGGGCCGAACATCAGTTCGCGCATGATCAGGATCGACCAGCGTTCGCCGATCATGTCGAGGGCGAAGGCGGTGCCGCAGGCATCGTCGTACCAGCGTTTTCGCTCAGCTGAACCCATTTTGGTTCTTTTTTGTAACTCCATAGTTGCTTTTTATAACTCAAATGAGCATCACCGTCAAATGTCGAGTCGCCGAGTCGCAAGGAGAGAGACGATGGCAAAGATGATTTTCGTGAACCTGCCCGTGACCGATCTCGATCGATCGATCTCGTTCTACGAGGCGATCGGTGCCGAGAAGAACCCGCAATTCTCTGACGAGACGGCGGCCTGCATGGTTCTATCGGAGACGATCTACGTCATGCTCTTGACCCATCCCAAATATGAAGGCTTCACCGACAAGCCGATTGCCGACGCGCACGGATCTAGCGGCGTGTTGCTCGCGCTGTCCGGCGATTCCCGCGAGGAAGTCGATGCGACGGTTGCACGCGCGACCGGCGGAGGCGGCAAGGCGGATCCGGGACCGGTGCAGGATCACGGCTTCATGTACGGTCGCAGCTTCGAGGATCCCGACGGGCATCACTGGGAAATTTTCTGGATGGATATGGACGCCGCGAGCGCGATGGAAGCCGAGCACGCGGCCTGATCGCGGCAATAAAGAGGGAGAGATATGATGCCGATCAGCAATCCCGTGATCACGACCGTCGCTCCGGTCCCGCCCTTCGCCCAGGGGCTGGTGCGTGACCTGCGCGTCCGCTGGGCGCTAGAGGAGGCGAGTGTCGCCTATGATACCGAGCTGCTCGAACATCCGAATATCAAGACCGACGAGTATCGCCAGCGCCAGCCCTTCGGTCAGGTGCCGGTCTATCGAGACGCCGCCGTGACCCTGTTCGAAAGCGGCGCGATCGTCCTCTACATCGCCGAGCAGACGGGTACCTTGCTGCCCGCCGATGCCGGTGCTCGGGCCCGCGCCATCGGCTGGATGTTTGCCGCGCTCAACAGCGTCGAACCTTATGTCCAGCAGATCGCGACGGTGGACGTTTTCGCCGCCGACGAGGAATGGGCGAAACTGCGCCGCCCCGGCGTCGTCGCGGAGATCGAAGCGAAGCTCGGCGAGGTCGCGGCCGCGCTTGGCGACAAGGAGTATCTCGAGGGCGAATTCACCGCCGGCGACCTACTGATGTCCACCGTCTTGCGGATCCCGCGACACACCGAGATCCTGTCCGGCTTCCCGACCTTGGAGGCGTACAAGGCGCGCTGCGAGGCGCGGCCGGCATTCGAACGCGCGCTCGACGCGCATATGGCGGCTTTCGACTGAGCCTGGAGCGGCTAGCGGTCGAGAAAAGAGGAGAAAGAGGATGACGTTCATTCAAGGATTTCTGGTGCCGGTACCCGAAGGCAACAAGGCGGCCTATCGCGAAATGGCGGCGAGCGCGGTTCCGATGTTCGAGAAGCACGGTATGCAACGGATGGTCGAATGCTGGGGCGATTATCTGCCGCGCGGCGAGACCACCGACATGTATGGCGCAGTGATGGCGGAAGAAGGCGAGACGGTCGTCTTCTCCTGGGTGGATTGGGGTTCCAGAGAGGGCTGGGAAAAGGCGCACAAGGCCTTTTCCGAGGACGAAACAATGGAGATGCCCAAGGAAATGCCGTTCGACGGCATGCGCATGGTTTTCGCCGAGTTCGAAACGGTCGTCGAGACGGGGACGTCCGGCGCAGGCGCTTATGTGCAAGGATGCGTCATCCCCGTGCCCAAGGCCAATCGCGAGGCCTATGCGGAGATGGCGCGGAGCGCGAGCGCCGTCTTTCAGGATTATGGCGCGCTCTACACGTTCGACGGCTGGGCCGAGGATATCGCCGACGGCAAGGTCGTCGATTTCAAGCATGGCGTGAAGGCGAAAGCAGACGAGGCGGTCGTATTCAGCTTCATCGAATGGCCGGACCGGGCGACCCTGGAGGCAGCCATGGCGAAGATGCACGAAGACGAGCGCATGCCGGCCCCCGGCGCCATGCCATTCGAGGGCAAGCGCATGATCTTCGGCGGCTTCGAACCGATCCTCGATACTGGCAAGGCATAAGGAGAGAGGATCATGACGACCAACACGATCTGTATCTGGTACGACAAGGATGCCGAAGCGGCGGCGAATTTCTACGCCGAGACCTTTCCCGGCAGCGCGGTGAAGGCGGTCCACCGGGCGCCGGGTGATTTTCCGTCCGGCGAGGAAGGCGATGTCCTCACCGTCGAATTCACCGTGCTCGGCATCCCGTGCCTCGGCCTCAATGGCGGCCCGGCCTTCACCCATGACGAGGCCTTTTCCTTCCAGATCGGCACCGACACCCAGGAGGAAACCGACCGCTATTGGGACGCGATCGTCGGCAACGGCGGTGCGGAAAGCGCCTGCGGCTGGTGCAAGGACAAATGGGGCCTCAACTGGCAGATCACGCCCAAGATATTGACCGACGCGATCGCGAATCCCGACAAGGCCGCAGCCAAGCGCGCCTTCACGGCGATGATGGACATGAAGAAGATCGACATCGCGACGATCGAAGCGGCGCTGAAGGGAGAATAAGGCGATGCGCAGGATCATCGCCAGCGCCTTCGTCTCGCTCGATGGCGTGATCCAGGGACCGGGCGGCCCTTTGGAAGACCCCACCGGCGGGTTCGACGAGGGCGGCTGGGTTTTCAAGCTTTGGGACGAAGGCGTAGAAGAGGTGATCGGCGCATTGTTCGCGGGCGACTATGATCTGCTGCTCGGCAGGCGCACCTACGATATCTTCGCCGCCTACTGGCCTTATGTAGAAGGCGAGGAGGCCGGGATGGGGCAAGCGTTCACGCGCGCCAACAAATATGTGCTGACGCGCGGCGACCGGCCCCTCGACTGGGAGAACAGCCATCGGCTCGCGAGCATCGACGATGTTGCGGCGCTCAAACAGGGCGACGGGCCGGACCTCGTGATCCAGGGATCGAGCACGCTTTATCCAGGGCTGCTTGCCGCGGGCCTGATCGACCGGCTGACGCTGGTTATCTTCCCGGTAACGCTGGGCGGCGGCAAGCGCCTGTTCGGCGAAGGGACGGAAGCCCAGATGCTGCCGATGATCGAGCACAAGGTCACCGCCAAGGGCACGGTGATCGTGAGCTACGGGCCCGGCGGAGCGCTCCCGCCGTATCCGCCTTATGCGCCCGAACCGAGCAAGAGCGACCGCGAGAAGGAGCGCCAGCGGCAGATGGCGGACGGGAGCTGGTAACGATGCTAATCTACGGCCATCTTTTTTCATCCTACACGTGGAAGGGGCTGATTCCTCTCTACGCCTGTGAAATCCCGGTCGAGTTCCGGGCGATCGATGCCGACAATCCGGACAATTACGCGTTCGTCCAGCAGGCGCATCCGGCGGGCAAGTTCCCGGTGCTGTGCGACGGCGATACGGTGATCGTCGAGGCGACAGCGATCATCGAATATCTCGCGGCGACACAAGAGACGGCGAAGAGGTTGATCCCCACCGATCCTCGCGAGGCCGTCACGGTGCGGATGCTCGACCGGATCTTCGACAATTATGTGATGGCAACCGCGCAGCATGCGGTCGGCGCCTATATCGCCGATCCCGAAAACCCCGACCCGAAGCAGCTCGAAGCGGCGAGCACGGGCCTCAAACGCTCCTATGCCTGGCTCGAAAAATGGCTCGGTGAGAATGAATTCCCATCCCATGTTTCGCTCGCGACCTGCGCAGCGGCACCGTCGCTATTCTACGCCGACTGGGTGGAGCGCATACCCGAAGATTGCCCGCGCCTTGCCGCGCTGCGCGCGGAGCTTCTGGCCCTGCCATCGGTCAGCCGCTGCGTCGAGGACGCCCGGCCCTATCGCGAACTCTTCCCGCTGGGCGCGCCGGACCGGGATTGAGACAATGGCGGTCCAGCTCAACCACACCATCATCTGGTGCAGCGACAAACGGGCCTCGGCACATTTCCTGGCCGATATTCTGGGCGTCGGCGAACCCGAACCTTTCCTCCATTTTCTGGTCGTCGATCTCTCCAACCAGGTCTCGGTCGATTTCATGGAAAAGGACGGCCAGGTGTCGCCCCAGCACTACGCCTTCCTGATGAGCGACGCCGAATTCGACGCCGCCTTCGCTAGGATCGAAGCGGCGGGGATCGCCTATTGGGCCGATCCGGCCCGCACCAAACCCGGCGAGATCAACACCCATTTCGGCGGCCGCGGCGTGTATTTCGCGGACCCCGACGGTCATCTGCTGGAAATCATCACGAACCCGTACGACCGAGGAGCCATGTCATGACCGATCAGCAATTCGAGCTCGAAATCAGCCGTTATATCGATGCGCCGCCTGATCTCGTCTGGGAAATACTCTCGGAGCGGATGGAGGAATGGTGGTGTCCGAAACCCTGGCGGGTCGAAATCGTCGAGCAGGATCGCCGTGCCGGTGGACGATGCGCGATGACAATGTACGGCCCCGATGGCGAGGTGATGCCCAATGAGGGTATCTTCCTCGAATGGACGGAGGGAAAGCGGTTCGTGACGACCGATGCGGTCACCGCCGATCATAGTCCCTCCGGACCGTTCATGATCGGGTTTTGGGAAATCGGGGCCGAAGGCGAGGGGACACGCTTTACCGGCCGCGCCCGGCATTGGACCGAAGAGGCGATGAAGCAGCATGAGGAAATGGGCTTCACGACCGGCTGGAGCGCGGTCGCGGCTCAGCTTGCCGAGATTTGCGAGGCCGAAGCGAAAGCCGAGGCCTAAAGGCGGAACACGGCCTCCGCATTGGTCTGCATCAGCTTGAGCTTGTCCGCGTCGCTGATGTCCATGCGGTCATAGGCGGCAACCTCGTCGGAGCTTTGCTGATAGGGGTAGTCCATCGCGTAGAGTACGCGGTCCGCGCCCATTTCCTGCATGCAGAATTTGACCGCGGGCTCGTAGCCGACGCCGCTGGTCGTGATCCAGATATTGTTGCGGAAATAATGGCTGACCGGATGCTTCAGGGTTACCGCCGGCTGGCCGCCGCGCATGCCCGGAATGCCATCGGCATTGTTCTGCATCCAGTCGAAACGATAGAGATGCAGCGGCAGGCATTCGCCGAGATGGCCGATCACTAGCCGGAAGTCGGGATATTTGTCGAACAGCCCCGAAAAGACGATGCCCAGCGTGTGGATCCATACATCGTGCGGGAATCCGCCCAGCGCGCCGAAAAAGCCCCGATCGCCATAGGGTTTCGAAAACCAGGGCGCGGTCGGGTGGATATAGAGCGCGGCGTCGTTGGCCGCGAGCGCCTCGATGATCGGCTCATAGTCGGGCTCGTCGATATAGCGACCCTGGAAATGCGAATTGAGCACCGCGCCCGCGAGGTCGAGCTCCTTCATCCCGCGCTCGATTTCCTTGACCGACCCCGCTACGTCGCGCGGATCGAAGGCGAGGCAGGCGGAGAAGCGATCGGGATGGTTGCGGCAGGCTTCGGCGGCGATGTCATTGGCTTCACGGGCGAGTGCAGTCCCGTCGCCGGGGCGCACGACCTGCACGCCTGGGGAGGTCAGCAGCAACAGCTGCCGGTCAATGCCGTAATCGTCCATATGCGAAAGGCGCAGATCGCCGAGATCCTGCAGCATTTCCTGCAGCGGCGCGTTGCCCGCGAACATCGTTCCCATGCGCAGTGACGGGTCGTCGGGCGCGTCGGCGCTTTCGGCGTAGGCGACCTGGGCCTTCACCAGATCGGGAAAGGTCCAGGCCTCTTCGGTCGCGATGCGCTTATACGGCGGGTTGCGATCGATCTCGCCGGGGGAAGGCGCCATGCCCACCCGCTTGCGCGGCGTGCGTTCGGGCAGGAGGCCGCTCAGACCCAATACGCTGCCGTCGGATTTCAATTGGTCGGCCATACCGTTCCCCTCCTTGCTTTCCCACGTCCCGCCCCGGCGGCGATTGCGAGGCCTATCCCCGTACGGCTTTTCCGATCACCGGATGCGCATAGTGCATATGCAGCGGCGAGCGGTGCGGCCAGGTAAGCCGCTGTTCGGGCAGCAGTTCGTCGGGGCCGAGCGGATTGCCGGGATAGGTTTCGACGGCCGGTTGCAGGTGGCTCTCGGTCTTTGCCCAGCCGTCCGCATATTCGGCCTGCCACTGGACGACATAATCGAGCCGCTTGATTTTCCAGACGCCGTCTTCCTTGACGTAGTCATTCTCGTAGATGCCGGCCTCGTAGAATTGCTCGGGCAGGCCTTCGGGATGATAGTCGCGGCTCTCGTGGTTGCCGCCGGCGAGCAACGCGCGGAAGCGGCCCTTGGCGGTTTGCCCGTCTTCGGCGACGGTAATGATGTCCTGCATCTGGAAATGATCGAGCAGGAAGCCGTCGACCGGACCCGGCTCGCTATGCGTAAAGAATTCCTGGAACCAGGTGCCGTAAAGCCGGTAGATGCTGTCGCGCCCGCGATAGATGCCGGAAAGGAAGATGACCTCGCCATTCTCGGCGAAAAGGTCGGCAACGGCATGCGGCCAGTTATAGTCGATATAATAGCCATAGGCGTAGTGCAGCTTGCGGATCGCCTGCTGATCCTCGATCAGCGTCACACGGTGGCTCAGCGCCGCGACGCTTTCCTTCAATTCGTCGATCTCGCTCATATATCCTCTCCCCCGCCCGATAGTATCCGGGCTGTTTCTTGACATCGCCGCGCCTCTCGGCACAGGCAGGCCTCTTGACGTTCGTCCAATATTGTTCTGATTGACAACATTCAAGGAGGGGATGTGGTTCAAACCGAAAATCAAACGGTTGTGCCTGCCAATGACGAAGCGATCAGCCTGGGGAGGCTGAACGATTTTACCGGCTTTTGGCTGCGGCGATCGATCAATGTCATGGCGACCGATTTCGGGGAGGCCATGCAGGGCACCGGGATGCGTCCGACCCTGGTTTCCATCATGGCGGTCATCGATGCCAATCCCGGCTTGAACCAGGGCCAGCTCGGCCGCGCCCTGTCGATCCAACGCGCGAACATGGTGTCGCTCGTCGGCGGGCTGATGGACCGCGGTCTCGTCGAACGCCGCGACGTACCCGGCGACAAGCGCGCTTTCGCCTTGCACCTGACGCCGGACGGCGAGGCGATGCTCGCCGAGTGTTTTCGACGTGTCGAGGCCCATGAAGAAAAGATGCTGGCCGAGATCAGTTCCGGCGAGAAGGCCCGGCTGATCGAACTGTTGCAAAGGATTTGCGCCGAGGGTTAGGAGCGCGGACGAGGGGAATGTGCCATGAGTAATGATCCGCGGGTGATTATCGACGAAAACCCGATGAACTGGCGGCAATATGTCGTCGTGTTCCTGATGATCGCGCTCAACGCGCTGGACGGGTTCGACGTGCTTTCGAGCGCCTTTGCGGCGCCGGGTATTACCCAGGAATGGGGAGTGTCGCGCGATGCCTTGGGGATCGTACTCTCCGCAGAGCTTGTCGGCATGGGCTTCGGCTCGATTTTTCTTGGCGGCGTGGCCGACAAGATGGGGCGCAAGCCGACCATACTTCTCTGCCTCTCCGTGATGGCCGTCGGAATGTACATGGCACACGCCGCGACAGGGGTGACCATACTGACGATCTGGCGCTTCCTCACCGGTATCGGCATCGGCGGAATGCTCGCCGCGACCAATGCGGTCACCGCCGAATCTTCGAGCAAGAAGGGCCGCAGCATTTCGATGGCGCTTTATGTCATCGGCTATCCGCTCGGCGCGGTCATCGGCGGCTTTGTGGCGCAGGGCTGGCTGCTCGTGGAGTATGACTGGCGCGCTATCTTTCTGTTCGGCGCGATCGTCACCGCGGCGTTGATCCCGATCGTGTGGCTGCTGATTCCCGAAACCCCGGCCTATTATGCAGCGCTCCGTCCAGAGGGCGCGGTCGCGAAGATCAACCGCTCGCTCCGGGCCTACGCAAAGACCGAGATCTCGGCGCTGCCCATCCTGGCGGAAAATGCGGTCAAGCCGAAGGTTACCGCGATCCTCTCCAACCCGCGGCTACGCCCGGTCACCCTGCTGCTCGCGTTCGGCTACATGTTCCACACCATAACCTTCTATTATATCCTCAAATGGGCGGTGCAGATCGTCGCCGATTACCCGCCGGGCTATGCGCCGGCCATGGCCGCCAGCGTGCTGACCTATGCCAATATCGGCGGCGCGGCGGGCGGCTTTCTGTTCGGCTTCCTGCTGAGCAAATGGGATATCAAATGGCCGACCATCGCCATGCTGCTGCTCGGTAGCGCTGCCGTCATGACCTTCGGCCTGGGGCGGGATTCACTGGAAGGCTGGCGCTGGGCAACGGTCGCCACGGGCTTCTTCACCAACGCCGCCATCGTCGGTTATTATGCCGCCTTCGCGCGCGGCTTCCCGGCCTATGCCCGGGCGACCGGCACCGGCTTCGTTCTGGGGGTCGGCCGCCTGGGCGCGGCCGGCTCGCCGATCATCGCGGGCTATCTGTTCACGCTGCTCGGCAATGACGAGCTGCTCGCCGTATCGACGATCATGGCGCTTGGGTCGATCGTCTCGGCGTTTCTGCTGTGGCGGCTGCCGATCCGCGACGCGGATGCGGACCTGGCGGAGGCGCCGGCCGGCAAGCCCGCCGGCTAGCCGGGTCCATCCGCCCGTAGCAGCCCTCAGTCGTGGATGCGGCGCAGGAAGTTGATCAAGACGTCGACCTCTTCCGGCGTGAACTTGCTCTTGAGCCATTCCTCGTGAATGCGGTTCGCCGTCCAGGCCTTTTGCAGCGCGTCATGACCCGCCGGGGTAATGTGCAGCGTCTGGCGCCGTCCGTCGGTCTTTGACTGCGACCGCTCGACATAGCCGCGCGATTGCAGCCGGTTGACGATCGCCATGATCGTGGCCCGGTCGATCTGCAGCCTGCGGCCGAGATCGGTCTGCGCGATATCGTCGCTATCCTCGATCAGCCAGAGCACGGAAACCTGTTTCTGCGTCAGGCCGAGGTCGGCGAATGTCTCGGTGAAATGCCGGTATACGGCATTGTGCGCGAGGCGGATATGAAAACCGAGGATCTCGTCGAGAGCCCCCAAGCCTTCTTCGGGTATGGTTTTGGTACCGGCGGTGTCGCCCATTATGTTGCCTCTAGGCCCCTTCGTTGCCGTGTGTTCACGGTTCTCATGCGATCTAATAGGACCAAGTCAAGCTGGATGGCATGGCTTTTCCCCTCAAATCGTCTATTATGGTACGCACAACATACTAACTCGATTGAGGATTGTCACCCATGACGAAATTTCCGGATACTCCCTCCTTTAACGGCTTCAACACACCGTCGCGGTTCGAGGGGGAAGTGCTCAACCTGGATATCGAGGGAGAGGTTCCGGCGGAGGTCGACGGCGCCTTCTACCGGGTGCAGCCCGATCCCCAATTCCCTCCGCGGCTGGGCGACGACATCGCCTTCAACGGCGACGGTTCGGTCAGCATGTTCCGCTTCCAGGACGGCCGGATCGACTTTCATCAGCGCTGGGTGCGCACCGACAAATTCGTCGCGGAGCGCAAGGCGGGCAAGGCGCTGTTCGGCGCCTATCGCAATCCGATTGGCGACGATCCTTCGGTGGAGGGCATGTATCGCGGTACGGCGAACACCAATGCCTATGTCCATGGCGGCAAGCTCTGGGCGCTGAAGGAAGATTCCCCGGCGGTGCTGATGGACCTGAACACGCTGGAGACCGAAGGCTATACGAATTTCGAGGGCAAGATGACGGGGCAGACGTTCACCGCCCATCCCAAGATCGATCCCGATACCGGCAACATGGTGGCGATCGGCTATGCGGCGAGCGGCCTGTGCACGGACGATGTCACCTATTACGAGATCGACGCGCAAGGGAAGCTGATCCACGAGGTTTGGTTCAAGGTGCCCTATTATTGCATGATGCACGATTTCGGCATCACGCCGGATTATCTGGTGCTGCATATCGTGCCCTCGATCGGCAGCTGGGAACGGTTGGAACAGGGGCTCCCGCATTTCGGTTTCGATACGACCAAGCCTGTTTATCTCGGCATTATCCCGCGCCGCGCCGATACGACCCAGGAGGATATTCGCTGGTTCAAGCGCGACAATTGCTTCGCCAGCCATGTGATGAACGCCTTCCAGGAAGGATCGAAGATCCATTTCGATACGCCCGAAGCCAAGAACAACATGTTCCCCTTCTTCCCGGACGTGCATGGCGCGCCGTTTAATCCGATGGAGGCGGCCAGCCATCTGACGCGCTGGACGGTCGACATGAATTCGAACTCCGAAGAGTTTGAAAGCGTCGAGCAGCTGACCGACATGCTGGGTGAATTTCCGCGTATCGACGAGCGGTTCCAGGGCCGCAAATATCGCTATGGCTGGATGCTCGTGATGGATATGTCGCAGCCGGTGGAAAATGCCGGGGGCAGCGCCGGCGGCTTGATCATGAACACGCTCGGTATGGTCGATCACGAAACCGGCAAGGAGCAGAAATGGTGGGCAGGGCCGGTGACGACCCTGCAGGAACCCTGCTTCATTCCGCGCTCGCCCGACGCGCCCGAGGGCGATGGCTGGATTGTCATGGTCGCCAATCGTCATGACGAGCAGCGCTCCGATTTGTTGCTGTTCGATGCGACCGATATTGAAAAGGGGCCGATCGCCCGGGCCAAGATTCCGGTACGGTTGCGTTTCGGCCTGCACGGCAACTGGGCCGATAGCGACCAGCTAGCCCTTTTGGATGCCGCGTAAGGCCTTGCGATTTATCCAAATTTTTCGTGTGTTTCAGATTGGCAACACCGTGCTGCTTTTGTCCTGAACCATCTTGTGCCGCGATCTCGAACTGATTATCCCTCATAACAATTGTTAAAGACCTGATCCCGAAAAATCGGGACGGGAAACAAATAGAGGGAGGATGCTATGAAGAGGAATATCACTCGTGCACTGTTGGCCGGAGGCAGCATGTTCGCCGCTGTCGCGGCCGCGACGCCGGCTTATGCGCAGGCCGAGGCGGATGCTGAGCGCAGTGTCATCGTCGTGACGGCTCAGTTCCGCGAGCAAGCGCTTCAGGATACGCCGCTGTCGATCACAGCCATCGACGCCGAGCTTCTGCGGTCTCGCAACCAGACCGACGTCGAGGCGATCGCGGCCCAGGCGCCGAGTGTGTTCCTCAACGAAATGGGCGGCGCTTATGGCGATTCGCTGGGCGCGTCGATCCGCGGTATCGGCCAGTTCGACTTCAACCCGGCCTTCGAGCCCGGCGTCGGCATCTATATCGACGATGTCTATTATTCATCGCTGACCGGCGCGAATTTCGACCTTCTCGATATCGAGCGCGTCGAAGTGCTGCGTGGCCCCCAGGGCACGCTGACCGGCCGTAACTCGATCGGTGGCGCCATCCGCGTCATCTCGCAGCGGCCGAACGCCGAAACATCGGGCTATGCAGAAGTCTCCTATGGCGCGCGCGACTATATCAGCGTGCGAGCCGGTGCGAACTTCCCGCTTACCGATACGCTCTTCATGCGCGTCGCGGGTGTCCACAAGGAACAGGACGGTTATGTCGACCAGGTCGATTATGGCTGCCGCTACCCCAACCGCGCCGACAATATCGAGCGTATGCTCCCGGCAAACAACGACAGCGATTCATGCGTTGTCGCGGAACTCGGCGACACGAACTATTCGGGTATTCGCAGTGCGTTGCTATGGCAACCGACGCCGGACATCGACCTGATGCTTACCGGCTATTATGTGACGTCGGACACCAACCAGGCCGCCGAAACGGTCACCGATTTTAACCAGGCGACGTTCGGCGCCCTGTCGGTTACGTCAGGCGCGGCGAACAACCCGCTTCCCGGCAGCTATTTCGTCTGCGGCCGTTTCTGCACCTATGCGAACTGGTCGGCGACTGCGTCCGGCCAAACCGGTGCCTACACGCTGGAGCCCCGCAAGGAGCTCGATAGCTGGGGCCTGTCGTTCCACGCCGATTTCGATGTCAGCTCTTCGCTGCAGCTACAATCGATCACGGCCTATCGCGAATATACCCAGTTTTTCGTGACCGATGACGATTACACGCCGATCAACGGTGCGACGGGTATCAACGATCTCGACTATTGGTTCTTCAGCCAGGAACTGCGCCTCAACGGCCAGATTGGCGACAATGTCGATTTCACCCTTGGCGCCTTCTATTCGGACCAGCGGACGACCTACTTCACCCAGCAGGACATCCGCTACATCGTTCCCAACCTGCCGCTCCAGTTCGTCGGGGACGATCCGGTCAACGCCGATTCCTTCGCGCTGTTCGGTACCGTCATCTGGCGCCCGGTCGAGGATCTGACGATCACCGGCGGCCTGCGCTATACCGAGGAGGCGAAGGATTACACCTTCCACCGCCATAACCTCGATTACAGCACGCCGCTGACGCCCGATCCGTTCGGCCTCGGTCCGCTCGAAGGCCTGACGGCCGAATATTCGGGGGACCAGATCGATTGGCGTCTTTCCGCCGATTATCGCTTCTCGCCCGAAGTGCTCGCCTATATTACGGTCGGCACGGGCTTCAAGGGCGGCGGCGTGACGCCGCGGCCGTTCCTGCCGCAGCATGCCATTCAGGGCACGTTCGGCCCGGAAACGGTGACCGCGTATGAAATCGGTCTCAAGACCGATCTCTTCGATCGCCGCGTCCGGTTCAACGTTGCCGGCTTCTATAACGACTATACCGACATCCAGACGCCGCTGTCCGATTGTTCGGCCTATGGCGGCGGGCCCTGCGCGGTTGTCGCCAATGCCGGCGACGGCGAGATTTACGGCATCGAGATGGAGCTCTTCGCCGAGCCCGTCGACGGCCTGACGATCGACGGTGCGCTGAGCTGGCTCGACGGCGAATATACGTCGATCAATCCGGCGGTCGGTGCGGGCCTGCAACTGCAGGATCCGATCGTGACGCCCGAATGGCAGTGGAGCTTCGGCATCCAATATGTGATCGATCTCAGCGCCAATGGCAGCTGGGGCACGCTGACGCCGCGCTTCGATGTTGCCTTCCGGGGCGAGCAGGCCCGCGGCCGCGGTCTCGATCCCAGCGTGTTCCTGTATCGCGACGACTATACGATCGCCAATGCACGACTCACATGGCGCAATGCGGACGATGATCTCAGCATCTCGCTCGAGGTCAGCAACCTGTTCGACGAATATTATATTCCGTTCGGGTTCGACGCGCTCTACGGCTTCGCCGGCACGGCCTATAGCCAGGTTGGCGAGCCGCGCGAATGGGCGCTGACTGTGCGCAAGGAGTTCTAGGCGAACCCTGTTCGCCGACGAAAAAAAAGGGCGGCGTCGCAAGACGCCGCCCTTTTTCTTTGCGGAACCCGATAGCGTTCGGGGATCAGGCCAAGCGGTGTAACGCGCAGAGCTTGTTGCCGTCCGGATCGCGCAGATAGGCGAGATAGAGCTGGCCGAAGCTGCCTTCGCGTATGCCGGGAGGATCCTCGATAGCCTTACCGCCGGCCTCGACGCCGGCCTTGTGCCAGGCATCAGCCTGTTCAGGATTGTCCATCGTGAAGCCGACCGTCGCACCGTTCGAAACGGTTGCCGGATTGCCGTCGATCGGCGCGGTGACGAGAAAGATGCCGTCCTTGTGCATATAGATCAGGCGGCCCTTGTCGTCGGTGATTCCCGGCTTGCCGCCGACCGCGCCGAACAGCGCGTCGTAAAAGGCCTTGGACTTTTCGAGGTCGTTACTGCCGACCATCATATGGCTGTACATGGCTTTCGTCCTTCCCGGTTTGACGGCCTTTTATGCGCCTTCGGGAAGCTGGCAGAAAGAACAGATCTTGTTGCCGTCCGGATCGCGCAGATAGGCGCCATAGGCATTGCCCGGCGCCTGTGGTCGTTTGCCCGGTGCGCCCTCGTCGCTGCCGCCATTGGCAAGTCCCGCCGCATGAAAGGCGTCGACCTGTTCCTTGGTTTCGGCCTGGAAGCCGATGGTTCCGCCATTGGCATAGCAGGCCTCTTCGCCATTGGCCGGGGTACCGACACCGAATGCGCCGCCATTGTGCGAATAGAATGCTGAGCCCGGGCGGAACGCCTGGCCTTCGGGAACGCCGAGCGCGCCGAGCGCGGCATCGTAGAACTGCTTGGATTTGTCGACATCGTTGCTGCCAACCATGATGTGCGTGAACATTGCTTGCTCTCCTTCAGATTGAGACCGCTTGGGTCGCGGTTTCGCTATTGCCTGTATTGGGGGTGTCTGCCGGATCGATGAGGAGGAGATGCGCTTCGCCCTCCCTTACGACCGGACGATGCTCCACGCCGCGCGGTACGACGCAAAGCTGGCCTTCGTCCAAAGTTACCGTTCCGTCCCGAAATTCGATGTCGAGCCGGCCTTTGAGGACGAGGAACAGCTCGTCGGTGTCCGCATGGCTGTGCCACTGGAATGCGCCGCCGGCTTTGACCAGGCGAACCTCATTGTCATTGTAGCGCGCCACGATCCGCGGCGCCCATTGATCGGAAAATCCTGCGAGTTTCTCAGCGAGGTCCGTCTTGCCGGGCATCAGTAGACGACGACGCTCCGGATGGATTCGCCGGCATGCATGAGGTCGAAGCCCTTGTTGATCTCTTCGAGGCTGAGCGTGTGGGTGATCATCGGGTCGATTTCGATCTTGCCGTTCATATACCAGTCGACGATTTTGGGAACGTCGGTACGGCCCTTGGCGCCGCCGAACGCGGTGCCGCGCCAGTTGCGTCCGGTCACCAGCTGGAACGGTCGGGTGGAGATTTCCTTGCCCGCCTCGGCCACGCCGATGATGATGCTCGTGCCCCAGCCGCGATGGCAGGCCTCGAGCGCGGTGCGCATGACTTCGGTATTGCCGGTGCAATCGAAAGTATAGTCGGCGCCGCCATCGGTCAGATCGAGGATCTTGGCGATCGTCTCGTCACGGCTCATCCCCTTGGTATTGAGGAAATGGGTCATGCCGAACTTGCGGCCCCATTCCTCGCGGTCGGGGTTGATGTCGACGCCGATAATCTTGTCGGCGCCGGCCAGCCGCGCGCCCTGCAGCACGTTGAGCCCGATGCCGCCGAGACCGAAGACGACGACATTGTCGCCGGGTTCCACTTTTGCCGTGTTCGTCACTGCGCCGACGCCGGTGGTGACGCCGCACCCGATATAGCAGCTGCTCTCGAACGGCGCATCCTCGCGGATTTTCGCGACCGCGATCTCGGGCAGCACGGTGAAGTTCGAGAAGGTCGAGCAGCCCATATAATGGAAGATCGTCTCGCCTTTATAGCTGAACCGGCTGGTGCCGTCGGGCATCAGGCCCTGGCCCTGGGTCGCGCGGATCGCGGTGCACAAATTGGTTTTGCCGGACAGGCAGCTTTTACACTGGCGGCATTCGGGCGTGTAGAGCGGGATGACGTGATCGCCCGATGCGACCGAGGTCACTCCTGCGCCGATCTCGCGGACAATCCCGGCGCCTTCATGGCCGAGGATCGAGGGAAACAGCCCCTCGCTGTCCAGCCCGTCGAGCGTATAGGCGTCGGTATGGCAGATGCCGGTCGCCATGATCTCGACCAGCACTTCGCCTTGCTTCGGCCCTTCCAGATCGAGTTCGACGATCTCCAGAGGCTTCTTGGCTTCGAACGCAACGGCGGCGCGGGTCTTCATGCATCTCTCCTGGGTAAAATTTGTCGGCAAGGCATACTATTCGTGTGTCCGACTCGTCCAGAGTTTAGCGCAGGACGGAGCTCAAGCGAACAGGCTTCGCGCCTTGCGGAGGCAATCCGCCGCATCGTCCAGCGTTTCGTTTCGCTTGGCGAAACAGAGCCGGACGATAGTGGTGACGGGGTCCTCGTCGTAAAAGGCCGAAACCGGGATCGCGGCGACGCCGGCTTCGTCGATCAGCCGGTCGCAAAATTCCCGGTCGGTCAACGAAAGGCCGGAGGCAGGGAGGTCGATCGAGAGAAAATAGGTCGCCGCGCTGGTCTGGACGGCATAGCCCGCATGGGCGAGCGCTGCGGCCAGCCGGTCGCGCGACGCCTGGTAGCCGGCACGCATCTCGGTGAAATAACCGTCGCTCTTGGCCAAGCCGTAGGCGACTGCGGACTGGAGATTGGGCGGCGTCGTGAAGGTCAGGAACTGGTGCGTCCTGGCTATGGCGTGGAGCAGGGCAGGGGCGGCGATCGCCCAACCGACCTTCCAGCCGGTCAGCGAAAAGATCTTGCCCGCCGATCCGATCTTCACCGTCCTCGCGCGCATGCCCGGCATGTCCAGCAGCGAACGATGGCGGCGGCCGTCGAACAGGACATGTTCCCACACCTCGTCGCAGATCGCGACGAGATCGTGCGCCGTGCAGAAGCTGGCGAGGAGCGCCAGTTCGTCTTCGCCCAGCATCGTGCCGAGCGGGTTATGCGGGCTGTTGAGGATGATCGCGCGGGTGCGGTCGGATACCGCGGCTTCGAGCATCGTTTCGGTCAGCATCCATGCCGGCGGTCCCGGCGTCACGAAACGCGGTGTGCCTCCTGCCGCGCGAACAAGCGGGGCATAGGCGTCATAGGCCGGCTGGACGAGGATCACCTCGTCGCCGGGCGTCACCAGGCCCAGGATCGACGCGGCCAGCGCTTCGGTCGCGCCGGAGGTGACGGTGATTTCCTCGGCCGGATCGATCTCCAGGTCCTGATGATGGGCATAATGGGCGGAAATCGCCGCCCGCAGGCCGGGCAGGCCGCGCATCGGCGGATATTGATTATAGCCGTTGAGCACGGCCTCGGCGGCTGCCTGACGGACGTCTTCGGGCCCGTCGCCGTCGGGAAAGCCCTGGCCGAGATTGATCGCGCCGGTTTCCCGAGCCCGGCCGGACATTTCCTCGAAGATCGTCGTCGGGAGATTGGAGAAAACCGGGTTCATCGCGTAAGCATATATCAGCCGCGCCCGCTGGGCGGCAATGTGCCGCTAGCGCGAAATTGTTATCGGCGCCGTTGCCGAAAAGGAATTTCCGCCCTGCCGGCCTTCGAAAAGCAGCAGGCCGCTTCCCGAATTCTGACTGTCGAATCGTACGATCATGGTCATGACCATCTGCCCGGGAGCGGGCCGGGGAGCCTCGGGGGGTGGGTTGCACGCGTTGGTCGTGGATTCCTCCGCATAAACCGGCAGCGGTATCGGGCCGAGGCCGCCTTCGAAAATCTGGAAACTCGATTCCGACGGATCGATGGAGCCATTGTAGCAATAGCCGAATGCGAAGCCCAACACCTGACCGTACACGGCGTTATTGGTGCTTTGCGGCCCCGGCCGGAGCTCATAAACGTTGCTTCCGATCATCAGCGGCAGCGAGGCCCAGTTGCATTCCCCGCCGTTCGCCGGCGCCCCGCCATTTTCAGCGAGCGCTTCTGCCGCGATCCCGGCATCTTCGGCGGAGGCGGGCAACAGGACCAGTAGTTCGTCGGGCGCCGCCCCTTCGAGCAGTGCGGTGCCGCTCAACGGATCATAGTCGAGCGAAAGGGCCTGGGCCGGGTGTCCGGGCAGGGGAATGGCCATGCCTGCGGCTCTCGCCAGCCCCGGGCCCTGGGTGATTCGCCAGCTGCCATCGAGCGACTGGAGCGTTTCGACCGGAGCGGCCGCGCAAAAATTCCCCGCGCTGCCGGATTGTGCCTGGGCCGGAGCCGCAGCCGCGAAAAACAGGCCGATTAGGGCGAGCGAAAATCTCCAGATCATAGCTTAGGCTATCATGGTTGCGGCCGCTTTGCACGATCCATGGCGGCCGGGCCACGCCATTGGACGCTGCCCGGCGAAGCGACTAGTTATTCGCCATGCGCAGCAAATCGTACAGCTTCGAACGGATCGCCCCGGCGGGCGAAAGCGACAAGATCGAGCGCGAAGTGCCCGTCGAACAACCGATCGCGATCGAGGTCAACGGCCTGGGCTATGCCGTGATGATGGCGACGCCGGCCGAGCTTGAAGATTTCGCCTTCGGTTTCGCCAGCGCCGAGCGACTGATCGACGGCGCCGCCGACATCCTCGATGTCGATCTCCACGACACCGATGCGGGCACGATTCTGCGGATCACCGTTGCCGATGCGCTCGCGGAACGCGTGATTGGCCGCATCCGCCATCGCACTTCGGAATCGAGTTGCGGCCTGTGTGGTATCGAAAATCTCGAACAGGCGTTGCGGCCGCTGCCCGCGCTGACCCAATCCTCGCTGCCCGACCGTCCGGCGATCTTCGCGGCGCTGGCGGGGTTGCGCGATCACCAGCCGCTTAACCACGCGACCGGCGCGGTCCATGCGGCGGCTTTATGTTCGGGCGATGGCGCGATCCGTCTCGCGCGCGAGGATGTCGGACGCCACAACGCCTTCGACAAGCTGATCGGCGCGATGCTGCGCGAGGGGCTGGATTGGGACGGGGGCTTTGCGCTGCTATCGGCGCGCTGTTCCTTCGAGCTTGTGGAAAAGGCGGTACTGGCCGGATGTCCGTCGCTGGTGACGATTTCCGCTCCGACCAGTCTTGCGCTCGATCGCGCGCAGGACGCCGGGCTCAACCTTGTCGTTCTGGCGCGGCAGGACGCGATACTGGCGGCGCGCTAGGCCTCTTCGCTCGCGGCTTTGGCGGGCGCTTCGTCTCCAAGGCCGCCCGGTCCCGGCGTTTTCGCCTCTTTGCCCAGCACCTGCTCGATATAGAGACGCTGGATGAGGACGAAGCCGACTACGGTGAGCGGCGCCGACAGGATCACGCCGATCAGCCCGAACAGGCTGCCCGCCGCGACGACCGCGAACAGCAGCACGGCGGGGGAGAGATCGACCGAGCGCTTCTGGATCAGCGGTTGGAGGATATTGCCCTGCAACTGCTGGATGACGACATAGACGCCGACCGTCCACAGCGCGGTCGAGGGGCTGACGCTGAAGGCGATCAGCACCGCGGGGATGCCGGCGATCACCGGGCCGATAAAGGGAATGAAATCGAGCAGGCCGGCGATGATCGCCAGCGCCGCGGCCGAAGGCACGCCGACGAGAACGAGACCGATATAGGTGAGGATGACGACGACGATCGAGGAAAGGATCTGCGCCTGCAGCCAGAGGCCGAGCGCGCGGCCGCTATCGGCGAAGGCGGTTTCGGCGACCTCTTCGCGGTCCTTGGGGACGAGCCGCATCAATCCCTGGCGATACAGTTCGGGCTGGGCGGCGAAGAAGATCGCGCCGGCGAGGATCAGCAGGATATTGGTGACGACGCCGCCCGCCGAAAGCGCGAAGCTGCCGGCCTGCGACGTCATGCCCTGCATCTGTTCGGAGATGTCGGCGGCCGCCTGGCGGACATCATAGTCGATGCCCCAGCCGTCGAAAGTTTGCTGGGTCGCATCGATCGCCTCGGGAATGCGGGCGAGCAGCGCGGCGAATTGCGAAGCGACGAGGCCGCCAAAGGTCCATGTCAGCCCGGTCAATATACTGAGCAGCGAAAACACGGCGAGGGTGACGGCGAACCCCTCGGGAATGCCGAAGCGCAGAAATATCCGCGCGATTGCGCGCACGATGACGGCGATCACGACCGCTGCGAAGATCATCATCAGAAGCTCGCTGAGGGCGAGCACGGCCGCGGCAAAGGCCACGATGGCAAGCACCGCGAAACAGCGCCGCACGAAGCCGCTCGGTGATCCGTAATCGTTCACTGATTACCCCTCCGCCTCATTGCGTCTGTATCGACGGCAAGAGGCGAGAGCGCAATGGAATATCAACCCGCGTCCGAACGGCCGCCTTCGTCGACGGCATTGAATTCG
The DNA here is from genome assembly GCF_014237875.1 of Parasphingopyxis marina. Classification (GTDB taxonomy): domain Bacteria; phylum Pseudomonadota; class Alphaproteobacteria; order Sphingomonadales; family Sphingomonadaceae; genus Parasphingopyxis; species Parasphingopyxis marina. The sequence goes on along the minus strand of NZ_JACJVJ010000002.1, from coordinate 905,580 downwards.
GTCGCGCGCGTTTGCGGAGGCGGTGCCCCCTTGCTTTGCAGTTGCACGATCGCGCTATGGGCGACCGGCGAAAGCTCCTGCCCATCATCATCCAGATAATCGAAGATCATCTGTTTCATCCGCGGATCCCAGAAACTGGCGATATGATCGGCCACAGCGGCGCTCGCATCGACATCGTTCATTGTCGCGAAGTTTCGCGCGATCTGGTTCGCCATATAGACGAGATGCTCGAGCGAGTTCATTCGGCCGCTTCCACGGTTTCCGCGATCCGGCGCGAACGTTCGGCCAAGTCCTCATAGCTTTCCTGCCAGTCGGTCGGTCCGTTGGACGGCGTGATCTGCACCGCGGTTACCTTATATTCCGGGCAGTTGGTCGCCCAGTCCGAATAGTCGGTGGTAACGACATTGGCCTGCGTCGCCGGGTGGTGGAAGGTCGTGTAGACGACGCCCGGCGCAACCCGATCGGTGACGAGCAGCCGCAATGTGGTTTCGCCCGAGCGGCTGGCGAGTTTGGTCCAGTCGCCGGTTTTCAGGCCGCGATTTTCGGCGTCCGAAGGATGCATTTCGAGGATATCCTCCTCGTGCCAGCGGGAATTTTCCGTCCGCCGGGTCTGCGCGCCGACATTGTACTGCGACAGGATACGCCCCGTGGTGAGCAGCAGCGGGAAACGCGGCCCGGTCTTCTCGTCGGTCGGCACATAGTCGGTGACGACGAACTTGCCCTTGCCGCGCACAAAGCCTGCTTCATGCATGACCGGCGTGCCTTCGGGCGTGGCGTCGTTGGCGGGCCACTGGATGGATCCCAGCTCGTCGATCTTGTCGAAGCTGACGCCGGCGAAGGTCGGGGTCAGGCGGGCGATCTCGTCCATGATCTGCGAGGGGTGGGTGTAATTCCAGTCGAGGCCCATCGCGCGCGCGAGCTCCTGCGTCACTTCCCAGTCCTCATAGCCGTTCATCGGTTCCATCACGCGGCGAACGAGCTGGATGCGCCGCTCGGCATTGGTGAAGGTGCCGTTCTTCTCGAGGAAGGTCGAACCGGGCAGGAAGATATGCGCGTAATTGGCGGTTTCATTCAGGAAGAGATCGTGGACGATCACGCATTCCATGGCTTCGAGGCCGGCCGCGACGTGCTTGGTGTTGGGATCGGACTGGAGGATGTCCTCGCCCTGCACATAGATCGCCTTGAAGGCGCCGTCGGTGGCGGCATCGAGCATGTTGGGGATGCGCAGGCCGGGTTCGGGATCGAGCTCGACGCCCCAATCGTCTTCGAACAGCTTGCGCGTCTCGTCGTCCGAAATATGGCGATAGCCGGGCAGTTCGTGCGGGAAGCTGCCCATGTCGCAGGCGCCCTGCACATTATTCTGGCCGCGTAGCGGGTTCACGCCGACGCCCTTGCGGCCGATATTGCCGGTCACCATGGCGAGGTTGGCGATCGCCATGACGGTCGACGAACCCTGCGAGTGTTCGGTCACGCCAAGGCCGTAATAGATCGCGCCGTTGCCGCCTGTGGCGAAAAGCCGCGCCGCTTCACGCAGTGTTTCGGCCGGAACCTTGGTCACGGCTTCCAGACGCTCCGGCGAATGGGTTTCGTCGGACACGAACGCCGCCCAATCCTGATATTCGTCCCAGTCGCAGCGTTCGCGGATGAAATCCTCATCGGCCAGGCCTTCGGTGACGATGACATGGGCGAGGCTGGTCAGAACGGCGACATTGGTGCCGGGCTGGAGCGGGAGATGATGATCGGCCTCGACATGCGGCGTGCGGACAAGGTCGATGCGGCGCGGATCGATGACGATCAGCTTCGCGCCTTCGCGCAGCCGCTTCTTCATCCGGCTCGCAAACACCGGATGCGCGTCGGTCGGGTTGGCGCCGCAAACGAGGATGACATCGCTCTCCTCCACGCTGTCGAAATCCTGCGTACCCGCCGATGTGCCGAAGGTCGTCTTGAGGCCATAGCCGGTCGGCGAATGGCAGACCCGGGCACAGGTATCGACATTGTTATTGTGGAAACCGGCACGGATCAGCTTCTGGACGAGGAAGGTTTCCTCGTTGGTGCAGCGGCTCGAGGTGATACCGCCGACCGACCGCGTGCCGTATTTTTGCTGGATGCGCTTGATCTCGGAGGCCGCATGGGTGAGCGCTTCTTCCCAGCTGACTTCGCGCCAGGGCTGGTCGATGCTCTCGCGGACCATCGGGTTGAGAATGCGTTCCTGATGGTTTGCATAGCCCCAGGCGAAACGGCCCTTCACGCAGCTGTGCCCGCGATTGGCCTTGCCGTCCTTCCACGGCACCATGCGCACCAGCTGCTCGCCGCGCATTTCGGCGCGGAAGGTGCAGCCGACGCCGCAATAGGCGCAGGTGGTGACGACCGCCTTGTCGGGCAGGCCGATTTCCTTGACGGATTTCTCCTGCAGGGTCGCGGTCGGGCAGGCCTGCACGCAGGCGCCGCACGAAACGCATTCGCTCGACATAAAGTCATCCATCGGCGTGCCGGCGGAAACCTTGGATTCGAAACCGCGGCCCTCGATGGCGAGCGCGAGGGTGCCCTGCACCTCGTCACAGGCGCGCACGCAGCGCGAACAGACGATGCATTTCGAAGGATCGAAATCGAAATAGGGGTTGGAGCTGTCGGTCTCGAGCTCGAGATGGTTCTCGCCCTCATAGCCGTAGCGCACGTCGCGCAGGCCGACGGCGGCGGCTTCGTCCTGCAGTTCGCAATCGTTATTGGCGGAGCAGGTCAGGCAATCGAGCGGGTGATCGGAGATGTAAAGTTCCATCACGCCGCGGCGCAGCTTTTCGATCTTCGGCGTCTGGGTGCGGACGACCATGCCTTCGGCAGCGGGCGTCGTGCAGGATGCCGGGGTTCCGCGCGCGCCCTCGATCTCGACGAGGCACATCCGGCACGAGCCGAACGATTTCATGTTATCGGTCGCGCAGAGTTTGGGGATATGGGTGTTCATCTCCGCGGCCGCGCGCATCACGCTCGATCCTTCGGGTACGGTCACTTGCTCGCCGTCGATGGTCAGGGTGACCATTTTCTCGGATCGGCTCGCAGGCGTGCCGAAATCCTTTTGCGGTTCATAGCCCATGGCGATCCTCCAGTTCCGTAAGATCTTCGGGTTGATTGATATTAGCAGGTTTTTCCTTAAGGCGCACCGAACGCGCGCCGCAGGCGTCGATCCATCCCATCATCGCGCGATTATCCTGCCGCGCCATCCAGTCGTCGAGCAGCGGCGCGAGATGCGCGGGCCACAGCCCGATTACCGGCTGGCCGTCCGCATAGGCGGGGGGCGGGGAAAGCTGATCGGCGAGGTCGGCGGGCAGGCCGGCATTGTCGCAGGCCGCGCTCAACACCTCGTCATGGCCGCGCTCGGCAGCATGGTGGAGTGCCGCATTGAGGCCGCCGAGCGGGCCCTGATCGGGGCCGGGGCGGTCGGGAAGGGATGTCATGCCCTCGCGCTCGCGCCCGCACAGTACGATCTCGTCGCACTGGTTGCGCAGGCCGGCGAACACATGCTCGACCAGCGGCCGCCCGTCGAGCATCGCTTCGGCCTTGTCCGACCCGAAGCGGGAGGATTTTCCGCCCGCAAGGATGGCGCCCAATCTCGTCATTCGGCGGCTTCCGTTTCCCTGATCCCGAAATCTTCCGGCCAGTGGGTCAGCGCGCTCATCACCGGATAGGGGGTGAACCCGCCCAGCGCGCAGAGCGAGCCGAACTTCATCGTTTCGCAAAGATCGGTCAGCAGCACGACTTCGTCCTCGAGGCTGCGCTCGGCGGACTTCGCATTGTGCATCTGGGGCAGCGCTTCGAAAGCGCCGGCTCCGCGGCCGCCGGCCCGGATGCGCTCCAGCGTTTCCTGGCCGCGCACCGCGCCGATGCGGCAGGGCGTGCACTTGCCGCAGCTTTCGACGGCGCAGAATTCCATCGCGAAATGGGCCTGGTTCAGCATGTCGGCGGTGTCGTCGAACACTACGATGCCGCCATGGCCGATCAGGCCGTCGGCTTCGGTAAAGGCTTCATAGTCGAACGGCAGGTGGAACATCGAAGGCGGGAAATAGGCGCCCAGCGGGCCGCCGACCTGCACGGCTTTCACCGGCCGCCCGCTGTCCGTGCCGCCGCCGATCTCCTCGACAAGCTCGCCCAGTGTGATGCCGAAGGCGATTTCGTAGAGCCCGCCATGTTTGATGTTTCCGGCAAGCTGGACCGGCATCGTGCCGCGCGACCGGCCCATGCCATAGTCCGCATAGGCTTTCGCACCCTCGGCGAGCACGTAAGGCACGGCGGCGAGGGTGAGGACATTGTTGACGACCGTGGGCTTGCCGAACAGGCCTTCGAGCGCGGGCAGGGGAGGCTTGGCGCGCACTTCGCCGCGCTTGCCCTCCAGGCTGTTGAGGAGTGAGGTTTCCTCGCCGCAGACATAGGCGCCCGCGCCAACGCGCACTTCCAGTTCGAACGGCGAAACGAGATGCGCCGAGGCCTTGATCGCGGCGTCCATCTTGGCGACCGCGTGCGGATATTCGGACCGCAGATAGATATAGCCTTTGGTCGCGCCGACCGCGTGGCCGGCGATCGCCATGCCCTCGATCAGGCAATAGGGATCGCCTTCCATCAGCATGCGATCGGCAAAGGTGCCGCTGTCGCCTTCGTCCGCGTTGCAGACGATATATTTCTGGTCGGCAATCGCGCCGGCGACCGTCTTCCACTTGATCCCGGCCGGGAAGCCCGCCCCGCCGCGGCCGCGCAGGCCGGATTCGGTGACCATCTCTATGGTCGCCTCGGGGCCGATTTCATGGGCTTTCTTCAGTCCCGCCCAGCCGCCAGTTTCACTATAGTCTTCAAGGCTTAATGGCTGCGTCTTGCCGGCACGCGCGAAGGTCAGTCGCTGCTGCTTCGCAATGAACGGGTGGTCTTCGATCTTGCCGATCGCCTTGTCCGAAGATCCATCGAGGATCGCGGCGACGTCGCCGGGCGTCGCCGGGCCGAAGCCCATGCCGTCGATATCGACCAGCGGTTCGAGCCATTGCATGCCCCAGCTGGATGTGCGGACGATCTCGGCGTCGGGCGCGGCCTTGGCGAAGGCTTCTGCCAGTTTGTCGGCGCCGCAGGCGATGGCGAGCGCGTCGTCGGATATGGCGATACGCATGGCCTATAGCTCCCGGATCAGCGCTTCGAGCGCCGGTTCGTCGAGCCGGGCATGGACGCTCCCGCCTATCATCGCATTGGGGCCGACGCTGCACAGGCCGAGGCAGTACACCGATTCGATCTCCGCCCGGCCATTGGCCATCGCTTCGGCCTTGGCGGCGAGCGCTTCGGATCCGCGCGACTGACAGGCTTCGGCCCGGCACAGTTTGAGGATCGGCAGCGTTGCCTTGGTTTCGTGATAATCGTGATAGAAGCTCACCATGCCGTGCACTTCGGCGCGCGTCAGGTTCAGCGCCTCGGCGATATGCCGCTTTGTGTCCTCGGAAACGCAGCCGAATTCTGCCTGCACATCGTTGAGGATCGGCATCAGCGGCGCTTCGCGCCCCTGATGCGCGGCGATAATTTCGTCGAGCCGCGGATTTTCGCGCTGTGTGTTTGTGGTCGTGGCGGTCGTCATTTCAGCCTCTCCGCGTGCCAGCGCACATGATCGGCCATGAAGGTCGAGATGAAATAATAGCTGTGATCATAGCCCTCGCGCCTATTCAAAGTGAGCGCGATACCGGCGTCGGCGCAGGCCTTTTCCAGGAGTTCCGGCTTCAGCTGCTCTTCGAGGAAATTATCGGCCAATCCCTGGTCGACGAGAATATCGGGCAGGCGGGCGCCGTCCTCGATCAGCGCGCAGGCATCATAGGAACGCCAGTCCGCACGGTCCGCGCCGATATAGCCGGTCAACGCCTTTTCGCCCCAGGGGCAATTGAGCGGCGAGACGATCGGCGCGAAGGCCGAAACGCTGCGGAAGCGGTCGGGGCTGCGCAGCGCGATGGTGAGCGCGCCATGGCCGCCCATCGAATGACCGGTAATGCCCTGCCGCGTCATATCGGCGGCGGGAAAGCGTTCGGCGATCAACGCGGGAAGCTCGGCCTCGATATAGCTCTTCATGCGGAAATTGGCGGCCCAGGGGCTTTCGGTCGCATCGACATAAAAGCCCGCGCCCTTGCCGAAATCATAGGCCTCGTCATCGGGCACGTCGTCGCCGCGCGGGCTTGTGTCGGGAGCGACGAAAATGATGCCCTGCTCGGCGCAGGCCGCGCGAAATTCGCCCTTTTCGGTGACATTGGCATAGGTGCAGGTGAGACCGGACAGATACCAGAGGACCGGCAGCTTCGCGCCGTCCGCATGGTCCGGTACGAAAACCGAAAAGGTCATCGGCGTGCCCGTCTCGCCGCTGGCATGCGAATAGACGCCCTGCGTTCCGCCGAACGCCTTGTTCTCGGAAACGGTCTCGAAGGTCACCGGAACACCACCGTGCGCTTGCCGTTGAGGATCACGCGCCGCTCGGCAACCCAGTGGATCGCGCGCGCCAGGGTCTGCGCTTCGATGTCGCGGCCGATGCGGGCCATGAAGTCCGCCGTGGCGCGATGGTCGACGCGCTCGACCTGCTGTTCGATGATCGGCCCTTCGTCGAGGTCCGGCGTCACGAAATGCGCGGTCGCTCCGATCAGTTTCACGCCGCGCTCATGCGCCTGGTGATAGGGTTTCGCGCCCTTGAAGCCGGGCAGGAAGCTGTGATGGATGTTGATGCAGCGGCCGGAAAGCTTGGTGCTGAAATCGTCCGACAGGATCTGCATATAACGGGCAAGCACCAGATATTCGGCGTTTGAGCCCTCCATCAGGTCGAGGATCGCCGCTTCCTGTTCGGCGCGATTTTCGTTGGTGACCGGCAGATAGTGGAACGGCACGCCGTGCCATTCGGTAAGCGAGCGGCAGGTTTCGTGGTTCGAGATGACGGCGACCGGCTCGATCGGCAGGAAACCGGATTTCCAGCGATGCAGCAGCGCGTTGAGGCAGTGGGTGCCCTGCGACACGGCGATCACGATACGCGGCTTGTCTTCGCTGTCGGTCAGCGACCAGCGGAAATCGAATTGCTTTGCGATCGGCGCCATCGCCGCGCGCAGGGCCGCGGTGTCTTCGGGGAAAGCGTCGCCGCCCTTCTGGAAGACGATGCGCATGAAAAAGCGCCCCTGATCGAGATCGGCATATTGCTGGCTGTCGAGGATGAAGCCTTCAAGCTCGGCAAGCTTTCCGGTCACCGTCGCGACGATGCCGACCTGGTCCTGGCAGGAAAAGGTCAGGATGAAATTGGGGGCGGTCATGCCTAGGCAAGCTCCTCATCGGCGAAGGTTTCGGTGTCGATTTGCGACTGCGGAACAGCCGCATAACGCGGACCCCTGATCGCGTCGCCGGAAAAAATCTTTTCGATCTCCAAGATCGACTCCTCGGAAAGCCTTATTTCCGTAGCGGCAATATTCTCCTCAAGATGCTCGAAACTGCGCGTACCGGCGATCGGCACGATGAAGGGGCGGCGAGCCGATACCCAGGCAAGCGAAAGCTGCGCGGGGGTATGGCCAAGTTCTGCGGCGAGCGCGTTGAACTTCGCCACCGCCTTCAGATTGTGGCTCAGCAGCGGCTCGGTGAAGCGCGGCATCGCAGCGCGTAGATCGCCTTCGGCATAATTGTCGTCATGGATGGAATCGGCGAGCAGCCCGCGCGCCGTCGGCGAAAAGGCGACGAAACCGATGCCGAGTTCCTCGCAGGCGTCGAGCACGGCGATTTCCGGATTGCGAACGACCGGCGAATATTCGCTCTGCACGGCGGCGAGCGGATGAACGGCATGGGCGCGGCGAATGGTTTCCGCCGACATTTCGGAAACGCCGATGGCGCCGATCTTGCCGTCTTCCTTGGCGCGGACGAGCGCGCCCATCGATTCCTCGATCGGCACATTCTTGTCGAACCGGTGGAGATAATAGAGATCGATGAAATCGGTCTTGAGCCGTTTCAGCGCCGCATCCAGCGTATTGGCGATGGCCTTGGGAGAGGCGTCCAGCCCGCGCTTGCCGTCGATCACGTCGAGCACGCATTTGCTGGCGAGGGTGAACTCGTCCCGGCGGTGCATGACCGCGTTGCCGAGCAGTTCCTCATTCTTGCCGAAGCCGTAAAGCGCTGCGGTGTCGAGCATGGTGACGCCGAGATCGAGCGCCTTGTTCAGCACCTTTGTGGAATGTTCGATCTCGGGCGCCGTGTCATAGGCGTGGCTCAGCCCCATACAGCCATAGCCGAAGGCCGAAACAGTGAGCGATCCGAGCTGGCGTTGCGGCAGGGCCATGGCTTACGCGCCCTCCACCCGGCTGGCAAGCTCGCCGAGCGCGCGGTAGCAGGGAAGCACCTGGGCGACACTGGAATTGGGTTCACGGCCTTCGCGGATCGCGGAAATGAATTCGCGGTCCTGCAGTTCGATGCCGTTCATCGAAACATCGACGTCGGAGACGTCGATCTGCTCCTCCTTGCCGGTGAACAGGTCGTCATAGCGCGCCAGATAGGTGCCGTTGTCGCAGATATAGCGGAAGAAGGTGCCGAGCGGTCCGTCATTATTGAACGACAGGGCCAGCGTCAGGATCTGGCCCTTGGCGCTCTTCATCTGGATCGACATGTCCATCGCGATGCCGAGCTCGGCGTGGAGCGGGCCCTGCAGGATGTTCATCTCGGAGACCGGCTCGCCGGTCATATATTGGAAGATATCGACCGTGTGCGCAGCATGATGCCAGAGCAGGTGATCGGTCCAGCTGCGCGGTTCGCCCTTGGCGTTCATATTCTGGCGGCGGAAGAAGAATGTCTCGACGTCCATCGACTGGATCGTCAGCTCGCCGGCGTCGATCTTGTTCTTCACCCATTGGTGGGACGGATTGAAGCGCCGCGTATGGCCGACCATGCAGACAAGGCCGGTCTCCTGCTGCTTCGCGAGCACGGCTTCGGAATCGGCCAGACTGTCGGCGAGCGGGATTTCCACCTCGACATGCTTGCCCGCGTCCATGCAGGCGATCGCCTGCTCCGCGTGCATCTGGGTCGGCGTGCACAGGATGACGGCGTCGACCTCGTCCATCGCCAGCATCTCGTCGAAATCGGTCGTCGCATGGCCGACACCATATTTGTCGGCCATTTCCTGGGTCGGCTCGATACGCCGTCCGACCAGCGATACGACCTCGACGCCTTCGATTTTTGCGAGGCCGTCGAGATGCTTTTCTCCGAATGCGCCGCCACCGGCGAGTGCGATCTTCATGCTAAACTCCTTTTGGGCTTTCGCTCAGCCCGTCTTTTCAAGAACCATATGCCCCAGCGCGGTGTTCGAGCAGGGGACGTGATAATGGCGGTGCAGTTCCTTGACGCTTTCGCCAAGCGCGCCGCGCATGATCAGCCACATCACCATTTCGATGCCTTCCGAGCCGGTCTCGCGCAGATATTCGATATGCTCGATATGGCGCAAACGTTGCGGATCGGCCGTCAGGTCGTCGAGGAACCGCTTGTCCCATTCCTTGTTGATGAGCCCGGCGCGCGGCCCCTGAAGCTGGTGGCTCATGCCGCCCGTGCCCCAGATGTGCACATCGAGATCTTCGGGATAGCTTTCCACCGCGCGGGCGATCGCCTCGCCGAGCAGCCAGCAGCGATTGCCGGAGGGCGGCGGATAAGTGACGACATTGACGGCGATCGGGATCACCTTGGTCGGCCATTTCGCGGGCGGCGTGTTGTCCTTGTTGTCGAACACCACATCGAGCGGCACGGTGAGGCCGTGATCGACGTCCATCTCGTTGATGATCGTCATGTCGAATTCGTCGAGGATGCAGCTCTGGGCGATATGCCAGGCAAGGTCCGGATGGCCTTCCACGGTCGGCACGGCGCGCGGCCCCCAGCCTTCGTCTGCGGGCTGGAATTCTTCCGCGCAGCCGATCGCGAAGGTCGGGATGATCTTCATGTCGAAGGCCGAGGCATGGTCGTTATACACCAGGATCACGACGTCCGGCATATGCTCGGCCATATAGTCCTTGGTCCAGTCGTAACCGGCGAAAATCGGCTTCCAGTAATCCTCGGTGGTCCGGCCCTGGTCGATCATCGCGCCGATGGCGGGGACGTGGCTGGTGGTGAGGCCGTGGGTAATGCGGGCCATGTCAGTTCCCCTCCTTGATCGAGCGGACGCCGTCGGGCGAACGGCCGCCCTTGATCATCATCTCGGCATATTCCTGCTCGGTCATTCCAGTCATCGAGCCGGCGGCCTGCTGGAAGCTCTGGCGATCGGTCGAAAACAGCTTGGCGAGAAAATAGATATTGCCGCCCTCGTCGATCATCGCGTTGTAATCGCGCGCCAGAACGGCCTTTTTGGCCTCGTCGCTCATCGGCCATTCGTCGAGATAGGCGCGTTCGTCGGAGCGGAAGCGCTCGCGATTTTCCTGCTTCATCAGGCTCATCGCAAACTGGTTGAGATGATAGCCCTTGCGCGCCCGCTTGGCGGTGAACACGCGAGTGCCGGGAATATCGTCGAAGGTGGCGAGATATTCATGCACGTCGCGGGGCATGGTCTGGGTCATGATGGGTTCCTGTCTGTGCAAGGCCGTGACTACAGGCCTCGCTCCTTCAATTGGGCATCGAGCCGGGGATAGACCCGGCGCACATTGCCCTCGTAGATCGCGTGCCGCTGCTCGTCCGTCAGGTCGAGCGCATCGACATAGCGTTTCGTGTCGTCGAAATATTGGCCGGTTTCGGGATCGATGCCGCGCACGGCGCCGACCATTTCCGATCCGAACAATATATTCTTCGTGTCGATCACCTCGGCGAGCAGGTTCACGCCCGGCTGGTGATAGACGCAGGTATCGAAATACACGTTATTCATAACGTGTCCGGAGAGTTCTGGTTGCTTCAGCATGTCGGCAAGGCCGCGATACCGTCCCCAATGATAGGGTACCGCGCCGCCGCCATGGGGGATGATGAAGCGCAATTCCGGGAAATCCTTGAACAGATCGCCTTGGATGAACTGCATGAAGGCGATGGTGTCCGCGGCGATGTAATAGGCGCCGGTCGCGTGCAGGCCGGGATTGCAGCTGCCGGAGACATGGATCATCGCCGGAACGTCCAGCTCGCACATCTTCTCGTAAAAGGGATACCAGAAGCGGTCGGTGAGCGGGGGATGCTCGAAGCGACCGCCGCCGGGATCGGGATTGAGGTTGCAGCCGACGAAGCCGAGTTCGTTGACGCAGCGTTCGAGCTCCGCGATCGAGCCCGTCATATCGGCCTTGGGCGATTGCGGCAGCATGCAGACGCCGATGAAGGTCTCGGGATAGAGATCGATCACCCGCTTGATGAGGTTGTTGCACTTCTCGGCCCAGAGCCGCGCGACGCTTTCGTCGCCGACATGCGGCGCCATCGCTGAGGCGCGGGGCGAAAAGATCGTCATGTCCGCGCCGCGCTCCTTGAGGAGCTTGAGCTGGTTCGCCTCGATCGTTTCGCGGATCATGTCGTCGGGAATGTCCGGATAGGCGGGCGGCGGCACGCCATCCTCGAACGCCTTTTTCTGGGCCTCGCGCCATTCGTTATGCGGCTCGGGCGCCGTCGTATAATGGCCGTGGCAATCGATAATCAACGTCATGCGAGCCGGGCTCCCCTTGCTTGGCGTTCCGCTTCGATCTGGGCGATTTTCGCTGCGAGCCCGTCGGCGGGGTCGAGGCCGAGCGCGCCGACCGCGCCCTGCCAGTCGACCGTCGCCTGGGAGCAGGCGCCGTCCAGGCCGAGGCCTTTCAGCGTCTTCACCACTTCTTCCATTTCCGCGGCGCGGCGCTTGCCGTGGATCATCATCCGGTTCAGCGCATAATCGCCGCGGCCGCTCCAATCGTAGGAGGGCATGCTTTCCGTCAGCGAATTTATCACTTCCTCGCGGACATCGGCGCGGCTGGCGGCAATCAGGCATTCCGCCGACAGCGCTTCCATCCCCTTGACCATGATCGAGCGGATCATCTTGATCGCCGAGGCGCGGCCGACCTCGCCGCCGGCGATTCCGACATCGGCGAAACCCGCCGCCTTCAGCGCGGCCAGCGCCGCTTCGGCGTGCGGCCCGGAAACGAGCAGCGGCACGTTTTCGCGCTTGGGATGGACCGGCGCCATAACCGCAACATCGACATAGCGGCCGCCGGCAGCCTCGATAATATCGGCGGCTTCGCGCTTGGTATCGGGCGAGACGCTGTTCATGTCGCAATAGAGCGCGCCCTCGGGCAGGGTCCTGGCCGCTTCGGTGGCGGCGCTCAGCGCCTGGTCGGCGGTCACCAGCGAAAGGATCAGCTCGGCGGCGTCCATCGCAGCGGCGCAGCTTGCCGCGCCCGCGATGTTGAACCGTTCGTAGTCGGCGTGTTTGGCCTGTTCGGTTTCCGGAGCTTCGGTCTTGATGTCGAAGGCACGGAGCGCACCGTTCATGCGCGCATGGCAGGCGGGGGCGAAAGCCATCGCGGCTTCGCCAAAGCCCAGAAAGGCCATGCGGGAAAGGTCTGCATTCATGGGCGAGGAGCTAGCGATTCGGGTGCGGAATCGCCAATTTGAACCCGTCGCCGCTCATAAGTTCGCCGGAACTATGGTTTTACGGCTTTTTCGATCTCGGCGATCAGCTCCTCGTGAATCGGGCGCCGTCGCCAGTCCGTACGCTGGGTGAGGACGATCGTGCGCTGGCCTTCCTTTACGTCCCGGCCGATCGCTACCAGCGTTTCGCTTTCGAGTTCCAGCGCCAGCTGATCCTTGCTGAGCAGGGTGAGATAGGGGCCCTCCATCAGCAATGCGCGCGTTGCCATGGTCGATCCGCACGTGATCGGCCTTGCGGGCAGGTCCTTGACCGCTTTGCCGAGCAATTGCTGCCAGAGTTCGCGCAGCGGCGCGCCATGGCGGGCGACGATCCAGGGATAGCGGACCAGTTCGGCGAGCGGAATGAAGCGATCCTTATAGTCGCGCGCCAGCGGATGGTCGCTTGCGCCGATGATCGCGACGCGATCGTCGAACAGCGGGAGCTGCTCGACATCCGGGCCCGGCGCCGGCGTACGCTGCGCGCCGATCAGGAAATCGACATCGCCGTCGCGCAGCTTCTCGATCAGCTCGGCATAGGGCCCCTCTACGATATCGAGGGCAAGGCCGGGATGGCGCTTGTGGATCGCGGCGAAGGCCTTGGGCACGATGCTGGCGCGGGAGAGCGGCATCGCGCCCACCGATATCCGCCCGACCTGCTGCCCGGCGAAGCTCGCCAGCTCGTCCAGCCCGGTTTCGAGTTCGGTCCGGGCGAGGCGGAAGGCGCGGACCAGCGCCGGCCCGGCATCGGTGATCGCGACGCCGCGGCCGCGCCGCTCGGTCATCGTCCGCCCGGTGATCGTTTCGAGCTCGCGGATCGCGCGGTGGAGGCTCGGCTGGGCAAGGCCGGTCGCCTCGCTGGCGCTCGCATAGCTGCCATGATCGGCGAGCGAGACGAGCGCGCGGATCTGCGGCATCGTCACCATCCGGTCGGCGCGGCTGAACCCGTCCGACGCCTGGGGCGAGCGGACGCGGGCGAAGCCCTGTTTCAGATGGTCGAAGGCCGCCCGCGAGCGCGCGACGAGCAGGGCGCCGGCTTCGGTCGGCGTCGCGCCGCCGCTGTCGCGCAGGAAGAGCGTTTCGCCCAGTTGCTCCTCCAGCCGGGCCAGGCTTTGGGAGATTGCCGGCTGCGAGATATTGATCCGCCGCGCGGCGCCGCTCAGCGTTCCCTCATCGGCGACGGCGACCGCGGCGCGCAAATGGCGGAGGTTGAGATCGTAGATCGACATCCGCCAAAGATAGCGAAAACTTATGAGCGCCGCCATCTTCGATATTGCCCGCAAAACCGCGCTGTTTCAGAAGATACGAGAAGTTTCGGACCGAAATACGGGAGAGCTGGTTTATGGCGAACGTCGTTGTTCAGAATATCGAGCGTGCCGATCCGGCCGTGGTCGACGCGCTCGGCGCGTGCGGCGTGGCGACGGTGCACGAGGCGCAGGGGCGCACCGGGCTGCTCGCGTCCCATATGCGGCCCATCTATCCCGGCGCGCGGATCGCGGGCTCGGCGGTCACCATTTCCTCGCCGCCCGGCGACAACTGGATGGTCCATGTCGCGATCGAGCAATTGCAGGCGGGAGACGTGCTGCTGCTGGCGCCGACCAGCCCGTGCGAGGACGGCTATTTCGGCGATCTCCTGGCGACATCGGCGCAGGCGCGCGGTTGCCGCGGCCTGATCATCGACGCCGGCGTGCGCGACGTTCGCGACCTGACCGAGATGAACTTCCCGGTCTGGTCGAAAGCGGTGTTCGCGCAGGGGACGGTGAAGAACACGCTCGGATCGGTGAACGTGCCGGTCGTCTGCGCCGGCGCCGCAGTCGATCCCGGCGATATCGTCGTCGCGGATGACGACGGCGTCTGCATCGTGCCGCGCGCGAACGCTGCCGAGGTTCTGGAAAAAGCGCAGGCGCGCGAAGCGAACGAGGAAGAGAAGCGCCAGAAGCTCGCCGACGGCATTCTCGGCCTCGATATGTACGGGATGCGCGAGCGGCTGGAAAAAGAAGGCCTGAAATATGTCTGATCCCACCCGCGTCATGTGGATGCGGGGCGGGACGTCGAAGGGCGGCTTTTTCCTGAAGGACGACCTGCCGTCGGACGCGGCCGAGCGCGATGCGCTGCTCCTCAGGGTGATGGGATCTCCCGATCCGCGCCAGATCGACGGCATGGGCGGCGCCGACCCGCTGACGAGCAAGGTGGCGGTCGTTTCGAAATCCGCCCGCGAAGGCATGGATGTCGATTATCTGTTCCTGCAGGTCTTCGTCGATCAGGCTTTGGTGTCGGACCAGCAGAATTGCGGCAATATGCTCGCGGGCGTCGGGCCCTTCGCGATCGAACGCGGCTTGGTGGACGCATCCGAGGGTGAAACCCGGGTCGCGATCTTCATGGAAAATACCGGCCAGTCGGCGGTCGCGACGATCCGCACGCCAGGCGGCGCCGTCACTTATGCGGGCGATGCGCGGATCGACGGCGTGCCGGGCACCCACGCGCCGATCCCGCTTGAATTCAAGGACACCGCCGGCTCGATGTGCGGGTCGCTGCTGCCGACCGGCCACGAGGTGGACGAGATCGAGGGGGTGCGCTGCACGCTGATCGATAATGGCATGCCCTGCATCGTCTACAAGGCGGAAGATGTCGGGCTGACGGGCTATGAAACGCGCGACGAGCTCGACGCGAACGAGGAACTCAAGGCGCGGATCGAAGCAATCCGCCTTGCCGCCGGGCCGATGATGAATCTCGGCGACGTGACCGAAAAATCGGTGCCCAAGCATATCCTTGTCGCGCCGCCGCGCGAGGGCGGGGCGGTGACGGTGCGCAGCTTCATCCCGCACCGCGCCCATGCCTCGATCGGCGTGCTGGCCGCGGTGACGGCGGCGACGGCCTGCCTGATCGAAGGGACGCCGGCCGCCGAAATGGCAGAGGTGCCCGAAGGCGATCGCTTCACCATGTCGGTCGAACATCCGACCGGCGAAACCAGCTGCGTGATGGAACGGAACGCCAAGGGCGAGGTTGTAGGCGCGGGCCTGTTGCGTACCGCCCGCAAATTGATGGACGGAGAGGTTTTTACATGAGTGAACGGATTACGAGCTGGCATTCCAACCCGTCCGTGCCGGCTTTCACCCCGCCGCCCGGCGCGGTCGATGCCCATTGCCATATCTTCGGGCCGATGGCGGAATTTCCGTTCAGCGCCAAATCGAAATATCTGCCCGAGGATGCGGGCCCCGACATGCTGTTCGCGCTGCGCGACAGGCTGGGCTTTGCGCGCAACGTGATCGTGCAGGCGAGCTGCCATGGCACCGACAATGCCGCGACGCTCAATGGCATCGCCAAATCGAACGGCAAGGCGCGGGGCGTCGCGGTCGTCGATCCCGCGATTTCGGCAGAGGAGCTTGCCGCGCTGGATGCGGGCGGCATGCGCGGGGTGCGCTTCAATTTCCTCAAACGCCTTGTCGACGATGCGCCCAAGGACAAGTTTCTCGACGTCGCCGGGCGGCTGCCCGAAGGCTGGCATGTCGTCATCTATTTCGAGGCGGATATCCTGGAAGAAATGCGCGATTTCGTCGCGGCGATTCCCGTACCCGTCGTCATCGATCATATGGGCCGGCCCGATGTTTCCCAAGGGCCGGACGGGCCCGATATGCGGGCCTTTCGCTCGCTGCTCGACAGCCGCGACGATATCTGGACCAAGGTGACCTGCCCGGACCGGCTCGACGCTGCCGGGCCGCCCTATGCCGATTTCGTCCGCTCGGTCGCGCCGCTCGTCGCCGATTATGCGGACCGGGTGCTCTGGGGCACCGATTGGCCGCATCCCAACCAGCAGGATATCCTGCCCGACGACGGCAAGCTGGTGGACGTCATCCCCCAGATCGCGCCGATCGAAGAGCTGCAGCGCAAATTGCTCGTCGACAATCCGATGCGGCTCTACTGGCCCGAGGAAGCGGCTTAGCTTTCGAGCCCTAGCTTTCGAGTAGCGTCCGCATCGTCGCGACCAGCGCGAGCGGCTGGTCGACCATCACATGATGGGCGCAATCGGGAATGGCGATAAAGGGCGTCGTATCCGGCAGGTCGCGGCGCAGCTTGGCAAGCGCTTCCTCGTCCATGATCCAGGAACGGTCGCCATAGATGATCGCCAGCGGGCAGCGCGCATTCTTGGCCTGCTTTCGACTGTCGAGCCGGTCCGTGTTGAGGAAGCTGTTGGGATCGGCCTTCCAGCTCCAGCCCTTGCCTTCGATCTCGACGAGCGAATCGCGCGCGATCATATCGGCGATATAGTCGTTCTCGCATTCCTGCGGCGGCAGGAAGCGAAAGCGCGCGAGGCCCTGCTCGAAACTTTCGAAATGGCGCCGCGCGCGCGGCTCGGGCTGCCCGTTGGCGGGCGAGTGGCGCATGTCGAGCGAGGAATCGATGATGAAGGCGCGCTCGACCCATTGGTCCGGATCGGCGGCCGCGGTGGCGGTGGGGGCGCCCCCGAAACTATGGCCGACGATCACGGCCTTGCCCGCATCCAGCAATCCGGCAGCCTTGGCGACCGCGCGCATGTCTCTCGCGTGCTGGGCGATCGAATAGCGGTCGCGCCAGTCCGATCCGCCCATCCCGGACATCGACATCGCGGCCACGCGATAGCCCTTGGCGAAGAAGGGAGCGATATGCGCCCACCACAGCGCGTGCGCGCCGCCGCCATGAAGGAACAGCAGGCCGGGTTGGCCCGCTTCGCCCCAGGTAAAATATTCGATCTCCGCCCCTTCGCTGGCAACCCGGTGCCGATCCGGCATGAGCGCCAGCGCCTCCTCGAACCATTTCGGGGCGGCGGGCTTCCTGCCGGCATAGCGGGCGAGAATATGAAGCGGGGCTGTCTCGGCGGTCATGCCGCCAATCGAGCATGACTTTACGCTTACGTCAACTGCTGGAAAATATCGCCGCGTTAACACTCTTTTTACGGACCGGAGGAATCCCGGATTTGCAAGCAAGCGCAGTATCTTGCGGTCTTGAGGCCGGTTTTTTCCCTTTGTTCACCATATCCTTCAAAACTTTCTTAATCCTTTCGGTACAAAATTTCGAAACCAGAACAGAATATTGGAAGGGTCCCCATGCGAATAGAGGCACAAGTGCTGACCAGGAAAAAATGGACCGAGGAAGACAAGCGCGCGGCGGGCCGCAAGGATGTCGATCTGCGCGTCGGCTTCCGCAAGGCCGGCTATGACGCGGCCAAGGCCGATGTCCGCGATATCTCGTCCAGGGGCTTCAAGATCGATACCGCGATGATCGTGGGCGAGGGCACCGAAGTCTGGCTGAAGCTGCCGGGCGTCGAACCCAAGCACGCCAAGGTCGTCTGGGTAAACGGCTTCCAGGCGGGCTGCGAATTCATGACGCCCTTTTACGACGCGGTGTTCGACAACTTCCTGAGTCACGCCGAGGCGGCGTAACCGGATCGGCTGCGCTCGGCGCGGTCAGATCACCTTGGTATTGTAGACATGCCAGGCGAAAATGGCGGCGGCACCCCGGTGCGGCCGCCATTTTTCTGCCGCTTCCCGGATCTGCTTTTCGCTGGGCCGTTCGGGCCAGCCCAGCATCTCGCCGATCGCGATCTGGATCGCGAGATCGCCCGCCGGCCAGATATCGCCGCGCCCTTCGGCGAACAGCAGGTAGATTTCCGCCGACCAGCGGCCGATGCCCTTCACGGCCGTCAGCAGCGCGATCGCCTCCTCGTCGTCCTTGGGCAGCGTTTCGAAATCGAGCGCGCCCGACACGGTCAGCTCGGCCAGGCTGCGGGCATAGGTGGCCTTCTGGCGGCTCAGCCCGGCACCGCGCAAGGTTTCCTCGCTGGTTGCGATCATCACCGCCGGATCCCCGATCTCGCCCAGCGTATCGGCGACCTTGTTCCAGATCGATTCCGCGGCCTTCACGCTGACCTGCTGGCCGACGATGGTGCGCAGCAAGGTGGTGTAGCCGCGATCGCGAATGCGCGGCGGGGGATAGCCGACGCGTTCCAGATGATGGCCAAAGGCGGGTTCGATACCGGCCAGCCTGTCCAGCGAAGTGCGCAGGCGCCGCGCGCTGATGCCCATCTCTTCGTCCCCAATCACCCTTGATTTCGTTTGCCCGGCATCTCATAGCGCCGCCGCAGCCAATAATCGAACCCGCAAAGGATGCCGTACATGCCCAAGCTGATTGTCGTGAATCGTTCCGGCGAGGAAACCACCGTCGAGGCGGATAGCGGCCTGACCGTGATGGAAATCATCCGCGACAACGGGTTTGACGAACTGTTGGCGCTGTGCGGCGGCTGCTGCTCCTGCGCGACCTGCCACGTCCATGTCGATCCGGATTTTGCGGGCAGCTTGCCCGAGATGGACGAGGACGAGAACGACCTGCTCGACAGCTCCGATCACCGCGACGAAAATTCGCGCCTGTCCTGCCAGATACCCTTCGAGGATGATCTCGACGGGCTCAAGGTCACCATCGCCCAGGAAGACTAGGCGTTAACTCAGACGAGACGCTAGAACCCGGCCTGCGGTTCGGCCGTCGCCGCGTAAAGCGCGATCGCCGCGGCGTTGGATACGTTGAGGCTCTCGATCGCCTCGCTGATCGGCAGGCGGGCACGGGCATCGCAATGCTGCCCGGTATTGTGGCGCATCCCGGCGCCTTCGGCCCCAAGAATGATCGCGATGCGCCGGCTGCCGAGCGCTTCGGCCAAGGTCAGGTCGCCGTCGCCGGCCAGGCCGATCCGCCAGAAGCCCGCTTCGGCGATCTGATCGAGCGCGCGGGCGAGGTTCACCACCCGGCACCAGGGCAGGGTTTCGAGCGCGCCCGATGCCGCCTTGGCGAGCGCGCCGGATTCCGGCGGCGCGTGGCGGTCCTGGGTGACGAGACCGATTGCCCCGAAGGCCAGCGCCGACCGCATAATCGCGCCGACATTATGCGGGTCCGTCACCTGGTCGAGGACGATGAGCGGCCGCCCGTCCTCGGCGCCGGCCAGCAGGTCCTCGATCGCGATATCCTCCAGCGGCTCGACATCGGCGACCAGCCCCTGATGCGGCGCATCGTGCGGCACCAGGCGCCCTAGATCGGCAACGCCCGCCACCTCTACCGATATGCCGTCCGGGATATCCGCGTCGGCTAGCGCCTCCTGCGTCGCCCAGATCTTGCGGATCGTGCGCGCCGGATTGTCGATCGCCGCGAGCACGGCGTGCCGCCCCCAGAAGCGGGGTGCGCGCGCGTCGCGCTGCTTTGCCTTGCGCCGTTTTGCCATGGGCCCGAGCTTTCTACGAGATGGCGTTGACAGGCAAGCGGCGTTTCGCCATTGAGCCGCCCTTCGGCGCGGTCATCGCATGACCGGCGACTTCGTGGACGGGTGGCCGAGTGGTTAAAGGCAGCAGACTGTAAATCTGCCCGCATTAGCGTACGCTGGTTCGAATCCAGCCCCGTCCACCACTTTCCTGCGCCGTCTTCCTGATACCATTGTTCGGCGCTATGCCGCTGGGCATGGCAGGCCCCGTCGATCTCGTTTCTCTTGCGCGCGAAGCCGCGCTGAAGGCGCATGCGCCCTATTCGGGGTTCAAGGTCGGCTGTGCCGTGGAAGCGGAGGACGGGACGGTCGCCATCGGCAGCAATATGGAAAATGCCTGTTACCGGCTCGGCACCTGCGCGGAGATTTCCGCGCTCGCCGCCGCGCAGCAAAGCTTCGGGCTGGCGAAGATACGGCGGATCGCGGTGGCGGGCGGCCATGTCGGCGAGGGCGGGGCGCTTGTGGGCTCTGCGGTGGTAACGCCCTGTGGCGGGTGCCGCCAGGCGATCGACGAGGCGCGACAGCTGTCGGGGCATGACATCGCGATCCTCGCCGCATCGGGCGACGGGCAGACAGTGTCGGAAACGGCGATTTCGGTGCTGCTGCCGGAGAGTTTCGGCCCCGAGATGCTCGAACGCTGAGCGGGTTCAGGCGAGTTTGATCTCGCGCAGCCGCTCCATCAGATACTCATGCGCGGTGATCGGTTCGTACTGGGCCGGACGATCCTCCGACACACAGCCCGGCAAGGTCTCGATTCTGTAGTCGGGCCGGAAGTGCAGGAAGAAGGGCATCGAATAGCGGGATTCACCGCGGCGATCGGGCGGCGGATTGACGACGCGGTGGCTGGTCGAGGGCAGCACTCCGTTGGTCAGCCGCTGCAGCATGTCGCCGATATTGACGACCAGCTCATCCTCGCCCGGCGTCACCGGCAGCCACTCGCCGTTGCGCCCCAACAGTTCCAGCCCGGCCTCTTCGGCGCCCAGCAGCAAGGTGATCGTGTTGATATCCTCATGCGCCGCCGCGCGTACGCCCGGCGCATCGGCGGAGACCGGCGGATAGTGGAGCAGGCGGAGCACCGAATTGCCGTCCTCGACCGTATCGTCGAAAAATTCGGTCGGCAGGCCCAGATGCCGCGCGATCGCACCGAGAATCCGCAGCCCCGTCATCTCGAAGGCGGAAAAGAGCGCGGTGAAGGTTTCGCGAAAGCCCTTCACCTCTTCGGGCCAGATATTGGCCTGCATCACGTCCGCGAACCGATGTCCGGGCGCTAGTTCGCGGCCGATATGCCAGAATTCCTTGAGGTCATGGTCGCTCGCGCCCTTGGCGGTTTCGATCCCGAACGGCGTATAGCCGCGCGCACCGCCGCCGCCTTCGATGAAATATTTACGCTTCGCCTCTTCGGGCAGCGCGAAGAGATCGCGCATCCGCGCCTCGGCCTCGGCGATCAGCCCGCCCGGGATGCCGTGATCGGAGACGATCGCGAAGCCATGGGTTTCGAAGGCGCCGCCGAGCCGGGCGGAAAAGGCTTCGGCGTCCTCGCTCAGCTCGGCCATGGAAAGGGAGGCGATGGTTTGGGCGGTGTCGGTCATCGGCACCCGCATAACAGCAAAGCAAGACAGTTAGATGGCATTGCCGACCATGATCCCCGCCAGCGCCGCGCTCATCAGATTGGCGAGCGCGCCCGCGACCATCGCCTTGATGCCGAGCCTGGCGATCATCGGCCGCTGGTTGGGCGCGAGGCCCCCGGTCACCGCCATCTGGATCGCGATCGAGCTGAAATTGGCAAAGCCGCACAAGGCAAAGGTGACGATCGCATAGGTCCGGGGGCTCAGCACGCCTTCCATCCCGCCCAGGCTGATAAAGGCGACGAACTCGTTGAGCACGATCTTCTCGCCGAACAGGCCGCCGGCGGTTCCCGCTTCCTCCCAGGGCACGCCGATCAGATACATGATCGGGGAGAAGACATAGCCGAGCAGTTGCTGGAAGGTGAGCGCCTCGATTCCGAACCAGCCGCCGATCCCGGCGAGCAGGCCGTTGGCAAGCGCGACCAGCGCCACGAACGCCAGCACCATCGCGCCGACCGCCACGGCAAGCTTCACGCCGGTCTGCGCGCCCTGCGATGCGGCCATGATGACGTTGGCGGGCGGCGGCTCTTCCTGCGATTCCACGGGCCGGGCGTCGGGCTCGGTATCGCCGCCCGGTTCGTCAGGCATCATGATCTTGGCCATCAATATGCCGCCCGGCGCGGACATGAAGGCGGCGGCCAGCAGATAGGGCAGCGCCGCATTGCCGAGCAGGGCCGCATAGGCGGCAAGGATGGTGCCCGCGACGCCGGCCATGCCGACCGTCATCATTGCGAAGAGCTGCGGCGGCTTCAGCGCGGCGAGATAGGGACGGATGACGAGCGGGCTTTCGCTCTGCCCGACGAAGATATTGGCCGCCGCGCCGAGCGATTCGACCTTGGTGATGCCGGTGACCAGCCGGATCGCCCCGCCGACCCATTTGATCACGAACTGCATGATGCGCAGATGGTAGAGGATCGAGACGAGCGAGGCGAAGAAGATGATGACGGTGAGCGCGGCGAGCGCGAAGCTGTTGCCGCCGAGCTCCGGCGCGGCGAGCGGGCCGAAGATGAACGCCGTGCCTTCGCGCGCATAGCCGAGCAGGTTGGCGACGCCGCCCGCCATCCCGGCGATTCCCGCGCGGCCCCAGGGCGTATAGAGCACGAGCATCGCGATACCCGCCTGCAGGGCGAAGGCCGCGCCGACGACGCGCAGGCGGATCGCGCGGCGGTTCGACGAGAGCAGGAAGGCGATGGCCAAAAGCACGATAATGCCGGCGATCCCGCCCCAGGGGCTAGCCATGTTCGCGTTCCCCCGATGTCACCAGACCATGCCGTCCTCTGCCGCGTCGATGGCCCGGTCGAGCCCGTCGATCGTGTCGCCCGCACTCTCCGCGACGATCAGCTGCGCGCGCCGGGCAGGGGAGACGAAGCCCTGCGCCGTGATATGATCCATCAGCGTGACGAGCGCGTCCCAATAGCCGCGGACGTTGATCAGGGCGAGCGGCTTGGAATGATAGCCGAGCGCGTTCCACGACCAGGCCTCGAACAGCTCGTCGAGCGTGCCGATGCCGCCGGGCAGGCAGGCAAAGGCGTCGCACAGCTCGGTCATCTTCGCCTTGCGTTCGTGCATGGTGGCGACGACGTGAAGCTCGGTCAGCCCGCTATGCGCGAGTTCCAGGTTGATCAGCGCTTCGGGGATCACGCCATGCGCTTCGCCGCCGGCGGCCAGGATTTCGTCTGCAATCGCGCCCATCAGGCCGAGCCTGCCGCCGCCATAGACAAGGCCGATATCGCGCGCCGCCATCTCCCGGCCCAGCGCGCGGGCAGCATCGAGATAGGCGGGATCGGCACCATGGTTGGAACCGCAATAGACCGCCAGTCGCTGCATGCGCGTCTTTCCCCTGGGCTGGCCGGTGTTCGGCGGGACGCCCTTGAATGCGCATCGCCGCCGGGATTGTAAACCGCCAATCCGCGGTTGCCGGATGGCGATCCGGCGTTATCAATCGCCTTCGGAGTCGAGCGATCAGGGGAAAGCATGAGCAGCACAGAAACGCCGCGCGCGCCGCAGCCGATTCCGCGCTCGCTCTTCTTCTTCGCGACGCTTTATGGCGGGATGACGGTGCTGGCCGGCGTCCTCGGGTTCAAGCAGGTCGCGCTGGGGCCGCTCGCGGTGGAGGCGGGGATCTTCGCCTTTCTGATGCTCGTCATCCTCTCCAGCAGCATCGCCCAATCGTTCGGCCCGGCCCAGGCCAATCGCATCGTGCTCTTGGGCTTCTTCCCGCTCGCCCTGTCGATCGGCCTGATCTGGCTGGTGCTGAGCCTGCCGCCGTCCGCCGCCATGCCGGCGGAGAACCTCGCCGCGTTCGAGCGCGTGCTCGGCCAGACGCCGCGGATCATGGCAGCCGGGCCGGTGGCCTATGGCGTGTCGCTGCTCCTCAACGTCTATATCTTCGAACGGCTGCGCGGGGCCGGGAAGCATGCCGAAGGACGGGGCGGCAGCGTCTGGATGATGGCCCGCGGCGCAATCGCCTCGGCGATCAGCCAGGCGATCGATTCCGTGATCTTCATTACGCTCGCCTTCTACGGCGAATTTCCGATCGGCTCGCTGCTCGCCGGCCAGGTGCTGGCGAAGGTGGTGCTGTCGATCGTGCTGGTGCCGCCGCTGATCGTTGCGTTCGTGAAGCTGGGGCGGAAGCTGGATGGGGTTTAGGAAACGGGGGCCATCTTTGCCCGCCTGCAAAGCCCGGGCAGCTTGGGATTGTTGGCGTCGCGATTGCCCGACCAACGCTCCATTCTCTCCACATGCCAGCTTGTTCGGCCATCGCAATGTTTCATAGGTAGCGGTATTCGTCAGGCTGATAGCTCGCCGGGTCGGTCGGGCGGCGACAAGGGGATGGATGGGCGATGGCGTTGCAGGCAGTGAGGCTGGTGCTCAAATCGGCGGGCGCGGATGGCGACGATCGGCAGATCGTGATCGACCTCAACCGCGATAGCGAGACGGGGATCAGCGCCGGGCCTTTCCCCGCCTTTGGCCGGGTCGGGCATTTCCGCAAGGCCGAAACTCTCTATCCCTTCACGCTGATGGGGGATGGCCGGATGGATTATGGCGCCCATGCCCAGGACGACCAGCGGCAGGATAGGCTGGAAGTGCGCAAGGCGAAACTTACGGCGGGCGAGGCCATCACCTGCCGCGTGGGCGATCGGGCGGATGACTATCTCATCGAAAGCGTAGAGCCGCTGCTGGGCGATTGAGGGGCGGGGCGGGGCGTTTGCCAAATCTCCCGATCCCCCGCCGCAATTTTCCCTTCTAAAATAGGAAAAGCTCTGACACCGTTGGCTGGCCGAGTCCCGGGTTCGCCCGTCCCGGCAAAGCCTGCATGCAGGAAATTAAATTACGCCTGTGCGCGAGGCCTTGTGTGACGTTTGTGACGTTAGCCGCATGGCCCGCCGGATATTGCCATCGGCGCGCCAAGCGACTACCTCGCCCCGGCTTGGCGCCGAGTTCCGGCAATGCGGGTATAGCTCAATGGTAGAGCACTAGCCTTCCAAGCTTGTGATGCGGGTTCGATTCCCGCTACCCGCTCCAGCCCTTCTTCATCTCTTCCTTACCATTTTTCCTTAAGTTTTCGGGCATGAACGCGCATCGCGACATCCAGCGCGCCGAAGGCCCGGCGACCGACGATCCACGGCCGAAATCCGCGGTTTCGAGCGCGGTCGGACTGACCGGCCTGATCGGGCTGGCTGCCGCGATCGCGGTCGGGCGTTATTTCGGCGCGAACGGGCCGCTTTCCGGCATGGCCGCGGTGGTCGCCTGCGCGCTGCCGATGGTCGCCTGGACGATCTTCGTCGACAAGACATGGAAGAATGAAAGCACCGGGCTTGACTGGTCCCGCAAGGCGCGCGCGCACGACGAAACCCGCGAAATCAGCATCGCCAAGCTGGCCGGGCTCTGGGCGACATGGGCGATCATCGCGGCGTTCTACTGCATCGGCCGCTGGTACTGGGACGGGCAATATCTGTTCGCGATGCGGATGCTGGCCACCGCCGCACCGATACTGTTCCTGCTCTCCATCCCCTATATCTTCTGGATCGACCGGCGGCTGAAAGAGCCCAAGGACGGCACCTATATGTTCGGCGCCTGGCTGATGGGCGATCGCGGCGAGATCGATCGCGAACAGCTTATCGAACATTTCAGGAGCTGGGCGGTGAAGGGCTTCTTCACGGCCTTCATGATCTCGATCGTACCGGGCAACTGGTTCGAGGTGCTGCGCTGGAGCAACGCCGATATCGTCGCGAGCCCGGTGGCGCTGGCGAGCTTCTGCATTGGCCTGCTGTTTCTGATCGACGTCGCCTTCGCGACCGTCGGCTATATCCTGACGCTGAAGCCGCTCGACGCGCATATCCGCGGCGCCAATCCCTTCACCCAAGGCTGGGTTGCCGCGCTGATCTGCTATCCGCCCTTCATCCTGATGAACCCGAACGGGCCGCTCGACTATCACCAGAATGTCGGCGACTGGGCGCTGTGGCTCGAAGGCAATGTGCCCGCGCTCACCGCGATGGGCGCGGTCCTCGTGATCCTGACCGGCATCTATGCCTGGGCGACGGTCGCCTTCGGGATCCGCTTCTCCAACCTCACCCATCGCGGGATCATCACCCATGGCCCCTATAGCTGGTCGCGCCATCCGGCCTATCTGGCGAAGAACGCCTTCTGGTGGCTGGCGACGATGCCGTTCATCGCGACCAGCGGCAGCATTGTCGACATGATCCGCAACACCGCGATCCTCGGCCTCGTCTCGGGCGTCTATTATTGGCGCGCCAAGACCGAGGAAAAGCACCTGATGGCCGATCCCGCCTACCAGGAATATTGGGACTGGATGGAGCGCAACGCCCCGGTGCCGCGGTTCTTTGCTTGGGTGAAGCGGAAGGTTGGAATCCGAACGTTGGTTTCAGCGGTGGTGGAGTAAGGCGCGGTGCATGCCCGCCTTGCCCGTCAACGCGACAGCTTCTGTGCGGTCAGCGAACATTGATTTAATCCCCGTAAGTAGGACGTCAGCCTCCGATCCATTGCGGACATACAGGGCAGGCAGTATCGTTCATCCACCAATTTGGCCTCGCTGCTAGCAAACGAGTACGCTCAAATAGGGGAGTCGCCATAAGAAAACTCGCTATTCTACTGGGGACACTATGCTCAGTGTCTGCGAACGCGCAGCAACTCAGCGCCGCCCGGGATCTATACACTAGGAACGAATGCCCACAAATCACGCCGCGTCATCTGCCGCCCTCAGGTGAGCTTCGAATACCGAGTCATATCGAAAGACTTGTTCCTGATCCCTTCATCGTACAGGTCCGTTGTGAGGTTGCCGAAGGAGGACACTTGCTCGACTGTCTCGCTCGATCAGAACAAGAAAACAGACTTCGCGGCTTAGGTTTCATTGAGCGTTTTGTCGTCCGCACTTTAGTAGAAGACTCGCCACGTTCGTGTGGACAAACCACCGTGACACTCAGCCAAAGCGCTCAGCCTGAATAATACCTGCTTTCCACCTGTAATAGAAATCAGACCAAAGTGCTGAATGTCCGGCCTGAGGGCGCAAAGCGGTCCGTCGGCCACACTCGCGATTTCATCGGAAAAAAAAGCGGAAAACGCGGATGATCCGACCGGCCAATCCTATTTCCTGTCCTACAGGCCGACGCGCATGATATCGTGACGCTGGTATCCCGGCTGCCGGCCCTTCGGCCACGCTCGGGACAGGCTCTTTGATTCTGTCGATCTCTCCAAGCATGGGGCCGTGCGTCCTATTGGACACGCTCGCCCCGCCTTGTGTGGCGAATAGGACGCGGGATTTGCCGGGTGTGTGTCAACCAGTGTCAACCGGCGGTATCTGGCTCCGGGCGAATAGCGGTTGCGATTTCCCAAAGCGCTCCCGCTTCGGCGAGCTCCGCGCCATAGAGCGTGGTCAGCCGTTGCGAAAATTCCTCGCGCGTATTGATCGCCGTCTCGTGCCTGCCTTGCGCATCGAGCGTTTCGAGCTGCGTCATGGTGAGCATCTCGAGCCGACCGCCCCGATAGGTGTTGACGACGACGCGGCCTTTGAAGTGCGAGTCCGGTGAATCCTGGAACCAGCGGCAGTGTTCTTCGAGCCGCGCCGTGTCGGTCATCGACCGCGCGAAATCGAAGGATGCGGGTTTCAGGCCCGGATGGTTGTGAAAGCGCCACCAGCCGTCGCCCAGCCGTTCGAGGCGGAACGCCATCGGGCTCTGGCGGACCGGGCCTTCGGCCAGCGGCGCGGGCTCGATCAGGCCGGTGCCGAAGCCGGTATCGGCGATATAGGTGCGGTCGAGCTCGACGAGCAGCAGAAGATGATTGCCGATCGTCGCATCGCCCCGGATTTCCCGGTCGACCGCGCCCGCCAGATGCGCGAGCCGGAAACCGAGGCCTTCTAGCATCCAGCCGAGCAGCCCGTTCATCTCGTAGCACCAGCCGCCGCGGCGGCGCGTCACCAGCTTGTCGAAGGCGGCAGCGGGATCGCGGGTGAGGGGACGGCCCAGCGCGACGTCGAGATTGTCCCAGGGGATCGCCTCGACATGGCCGCGATGGATAGCGGTGAGTGTCTCGAGATCGGCCTGCGGGGTGCCGGTGAAGCCGATGCGCGCCAGATAGGCGGCGATCTGCGTTTCGCTGGGCGGCTTTTTGGGCGGCGCGGCGGCCATCGCGCTAGAAGCTTTCTTCCTCATAGACATGGGAAAGATCGCCGTCCCAGGCACCGTGATAGCGCTCGAGCAGCTTTTCGGCGGGCGTCTTGCCGCCGGCCACGATCTCGCGCAGCGGATCGAGGAAGCCGCTTTCATTGTCGCCGCTGCCGTTGAGCCGCGCGCGGGCGCTCAGCCCGGCGTTCGCGATATCGAGGATTTCCGGGGCGAGCTCGCCCAGCGTTCGGCCGCCGGGGATCGGCGCGTCGAAGCCGAGCTCCGGCACGCTGTCGCGCAGCGCTTCGCGTTCTTCGAGCGTCCACCCCTTCACGACATCCCATGCCGAATCGAGCGCCGTGCGGTCGTAGAGCAGCCCGACCCAGAGGGCGGGGAGGGCGCAGATCCGGTTCCACGGTCCGCCGTCCGCGCCGCGCATTTCGAGAAAGCTTTTGAGGCGGACCTCGGGAAAGATCGTCGAGAGGTGATCGTTCCAGTCGTCGATCGTCGGCTTCTCGCCGGACAGGATCGAAAGCTCACCGTTTAGGAAGTCTTTGAAATCCAACCCCGAGGCATCGAGATATTTGCCGTCGCGATAGACGAAATACATCGGCACGTTCAGCGCGTAATCGGCATAGCGCTCGTAACCGAAGCCGTCTTCGAACACGAAGGGCAGCATGCCCGTGCGATCGGGATCGGTGTCGGACCAGATATGGCTGCGATAGGAGAGATAGCCGTTGGGCTTGCCCTCGGTGAACGGCGAATTGGCGAACAGCGCGGTGGCGAGCGGCTGGAGCGCGAGGCCGACGCGGAACTTGCGCGCCATGTCCGCTTCGCTCTCATAGTCGAGATTGGTCTGGATGGTGCAGGTTCGCAGCATCATGTCGAGGCCGAGATTGCCCTTTTTGGGCATATAGCTGAGCATGATGCCGTAGCGGCCCTTGGGCATGATCGGCAGATCTTCCCGGGCCTTGTCCGGCCACATGCCGAGGCCGAGAAAGCCGAGATCGAGCTTGTCGCCGACTTCCTTCACCTGGTTGAGGTGCCGGCCTGCCTCGGCGCAGGTCTCGTGGAGATTGTCGAGTGGCGCGCCGGAGAGTTCGAGCTGGCCTGCGGGTTCGAGGCTGACGGTGCCGTCCGGCCCCGAAAGGGCGATGACCTTGCCATTTTCCTCGACCGGCTCCCAGCCGAACCGGGTCAGCTCGCCCAGCAGGTCGCGGATGCCGCCGGGTTCGTCATAGGAAGGCGCGCGATGGTCGCTCCGGCGGTAGACGAATTTCTCGTGCTCGGTGCCGATCCGCCAGCTTTCGGCAGGCTTTTCGCCTTTCGAGAAGACGGAAAGCAAGTCGTCGCGGCTCTCGATGGCAGGCGCGTTGCTGTTCGAAACCGTCTTCGTGCTCATGGGGAGCCTCTAGTCGGAGGTCCGGGCTTAGGCCAGATATTTTTGGTTTGGGCGCGTGAAACCGAACTGCGCCGTCTATTCGATGCGCGCGCGGAAGCTGAGAGTGAAGGCCGGTGTGGCGCCGCCGTTGGCGCCGGCCATGCTGCCTTTCGGGTTAAGGCAGATATGGCGGACATTGGGGTCGTATCCGGCGGCGGGCGTATAGGTGCAGGCGGCAAAGCTTGCCGGCGGGGATGCGGCGTTCGAGAAGCGCAAATCGGTTCCCGCATTCCAGGTCAACCCCGAACCGCCATCGGAGAAGATCACCGAGGCCGTGCCCGGCCCCGCGCCGTCGGCGTCGCCGTTGAAGAAGGTGACCTCCGGCGGCAGCGTGTCGAGAAGAAAGAGGCTGTTGTTCGTTACGGTTCCGCGCGCGGTGTTGGTCACGGCGACCGAATAAAGCACGTCGCGGCCCGGAATATGGTATTCCTCGCCCGCGCCGCTGTCATAGACGATCGAGGTCTTGGTGACGTCGAGATCGGCCAGCGGGTTGCAGAAGGTGATGTCGTGGATGCCGATGCCCTGTTGCCCCGGCGTCGCCGGACCGGATGGCGCACCGCCATAATCGATGACGATCGTATCGACCGGGCTCAGAAAGGTGATGATGACATTGCCATCCTGCACGGTGTTGCCCGAGGCCGCGGAGCCGGTCGCGATATTGCCGGTGACCCAGTTCGCGACATTGTTGGTGAGGATCGGCACGACCGGGCTGCCCTGGTAGCTGCCGGTGACGATCAGCTGGTCCCGGAACTGGGTACCACCATCGTCGACGTCCGAAACGATGAAGCGAACCGCCTGGGCGCTGTTCTGCAGCGTAATGGTCGTCACCGTCGTCTGGCTGCTGGTCGCGAGGTCGATAAGATAGGTGAGCGCGTCCTGCCCGGGATACAGGCCGGCATTGTAGTAGGAGGATTCGGCCGGTGTCTGGCCGCCGAACGTGCCGTTGTTAAGAAACACCCCCGACGGTGCGGCGATCGAAAAGCCGACCGTACCGATATTAGCGATCGTGTAGCTGTTGTTCATGGACCCGGCCGTCCAGGTTACGGCATCCCAATCGAAGATCGAGCTGCCGGCGGGGCAGGTAAAGGCGGGCGGCGTGCCGGGCCCGGGCGACCCCGACACGGTGAACGACGCGGTATCGTCGTCATCGTCGGAGGTCGATCCGTCGCCCGGGGTGGAATCGATATCGCTATGGCTTGAGCTCCAGACTTCCGCCGAATTGACGATCGTTGCGCCCGCACTCGCATTGACGGTCGCACTGATCGTCAGGACGCGCGTCTGGCCCGGCGCGATGGAGGGCAGTGTCCAGTTCCCCGAAACATTGTTGTAGCTGCCATAACCCGATGCGCCGGTATAGGTGGCGCCGGCGGGCAGGATGTCGCGCACCACGACATTGGTCGCGGTCTGGGGCGAGGATCCCGCATTGGTCAGCGACAGGGTGTAGCTGATGGTCGCGCCGTTGGCGGGCGAACTGCTGCTCACCGTCTTGGTCAGGGAGAGGTCCGCATAGTTGCTGGGCAGCGAAGTCAGGTAGAGGTCGGCGCGCTGGAAGGTGCCGTTGTCGGCGCTCGGATAGATATCGCATATCTCGAGCCGCCAGGTGCCCTGGGCGTTCTGGCCGTCGAACGCGGAAAGCGCGTTGTTCGGCTGAAAATCATGCTGATAGGGCGGGGCCGTCGTGCTGTGGTTGGCGGTATTGCCGTCGGTATTCACAACCTGCGTGCCTTCGTCGTTTAGCCGCACGTTGAGATTGTCGCCCGAGATACTGTTGGAGTTGCCGTTGACGAGCTGGACACGCGTACCGGCCGGCGATTGCAGGGTCAGGCGGATGTCGCCGCGCCAGCTATGGGTGGCCAGAAAGCCGAGATCGACATCGGCGACGATGAAGCTCGTTCCGACGGAAAAGGTGCGGACGAGCGGGCTGCCGCATGTCGTGCCGCCGTTGATCGTTCCCGTGGTGGTATTGGGATAGCTGGTGACCGTCTGGGCGTGCGCCGGCAGCGCGCCCCAGAGCAGGGGCACGAAGAAACAGGCCTTGACGAGGCCCCTTATCGCGCTCGCATATGTCTGCACCCCCGCAGACCCCCCAAATCATCGCATTCCAACGCCGGGAAAATAGGGGTTTTCGATAAATATTCTGTAAAGCCGCCAAGAGAGTTAGCCCGGAAGTCGCTCAAAATGGCGGTTTCCGGCTGACGCCATGGTTAAGCGATTCCTAATTCCAGTCGCCGCGCCCGGCCATCCACAGGCTGATCGCCGCGACCGCCGCCGTATCGGCGCGCAGGATGCGCGGTCCGAGCGAAATCGGCGCGGTTTGCCGCAACGCGCGGATGGCTTCGTCCTCTTCTTCGGTAAAGCCGCCCTCCGGTCCGATGAGCACAGCCGCCGGTCCGTCATTTTCGACCAGCGCCTTGCGGAAAGACCCGCCGCCGCGCTCGGCCGCGTAGAACAGCGTGCGGTCTTCAGGCCAGTCTTTCAGCATCGTGTCGAGCGGCACCATGTTCGCCAGTTCTGGCAGCGCCGTCCGTTCGCATTGCTCGGCGGCTTCGATACAATAGGCGCGGAGCTTGTCGTGTTTGACCTTGCCGATCTGGGTGCGCTGCGTCTTCACCGGCATGATCCGGCGTGCGCCAAGCTCGCAGCCCTTTTCGACAAGCCAGTCGATCCGGCCCTTTTTGATCGGCGCGAAGCACAGCCAGAGATCGGGGGACTCCTCGCGCGCGCGCAAATGGCCCTCGACACGCAATATGGCATCGCGCTTGCCGATATGCGCGAGCTCGGCCAGCCATTCGCCGGTCCGGTCGTCGAACAGCTTGACCTGCGCCCCGGCTTTCAGCCGCAGCACGCGGACGAGATAATTGGCCTGCGCGGAATCGATGACGATCTCGCCTTCTTCTTCCAGCGCAGTATCGACAAACAGGCGCGGCAAGCTGCCGGGGGGCCATGCGGGTGTAGCGGGCATTGTGTCGTCAATCTCCGTTCGGGCTGAGCCTGTCGAAGCCTCGTCCCTCCTTCAAGAAAAATCAGCCCTTCGACAAGCTCAGGGCAAACGGTTTATGGGCTGTTCGATGACACACACCGTCGACACCGCGCTTCCCGATACCGAGCGGCACTGGCTGATCCGGGCGCTGCCTGGGGCGGCGCGGCCCTATGGCCTGCTCGCGCGGTTCGACCGACCGATCGGCTGGTGGTTGCTCTACTGGCCCTGCGCGTGGAGCGTGGCGCTGGCGGGCGGGGCGATGGAGCACTGGGACCTTCTGTTGTGGCTCTTGCTCGGGGCGATCGCGATGCGCGGCGCGGGCTGCGTCTATAATGACATCGTCGACCGCGATCTCGACCGAAAGGTCGCGCGGACGCGTTCGCGGCCGATCGCCAGCGGGCGGGTAAGCCGCAAGGCGGCCTGGATCTGGCTGGTCGCGCTCAGCCTCATCGGCCTTGTCGTGCTGTTGCAGCTTCGCCTCGAAGCGCAGCTTGTGGCGTTGGGAAGTCTTGCGCTGGTCGCCGCTTACCCGTTCATGAAGCGGATCACCTGGTGGCCGCAGGCCTGGCTCGGCCTCGTCTTTAGCTGGGGGGCGCTCGTCGGCTGGTTCGCGATAACCGGCGACTTCGCGCCGGCCATGGCGTTTCTCTATGCTGGGTCGATCTTCTGGGTGATCGGTTACGACACGATCTACGCGCTGCAGGATATCGAGGACGACGTGCTCGCCGGTGTGAAATCGACCGCGCGGCGGTTCGGCCGCCACGCGCGGCTCGGCGTTGCGATCTGCTATGCGCTGGCGCTCGCTTTGTGGTGTGCCGCCTTCTGGCAGGTGCGGCCGCAATGGTTGGGGCTCGTCGGCCTTGCCCCTGCGGCCTTACATCTGTTCTGGCAGGTCGTGACCCTGAAACCCGAAAACGGCGAGGATGCGCTCGCCAAGTTCCGATCGAACCGCGAGGCGGGGCTGCTCATCGCGCTCGCCTGTTTCGTCGTGGGCGCCACCGCTTGACCGCCCGGAAAAGCGGGCGAGGGTGACAAGCCACGGTCGCGGCCCTAAATCGCCCCCATGCTGACCGTCACCGAAGCGCAGGAGCGCGTCTCCCATCTCGTCGAATCCGCCAAAAAGGCCGGGGCCGACACGTCCGATGCCTTGTATTCGGGCGGTGTA
Source organism: Parasphingopyxis marina (assembly GCF_014237875.1). Taxonomy (GTDB): domain Bacteria; phylum Pseudomonadota; class Alphaproteobacteria; order Sphingomonadales; family Sphingomonadaceae; genus Parasphingopyxis; species Parasphingopyxis marina. Next base: position 871,906 of record NZ_JACJVJ010000002.1, on the reverse strand, counting down.
TCGACCGAAGTCCAGATCCGCCTTGGCGAACTTGAAGATGTCGAGCGTTCGGAGGGCGAGGAGATCGGGCTGCGTTTCTTCATCGGCAAGCGCTCCGCCAGCGTTTCCTCCTCCGACCTGTCGGACGATGCGCTCGCGGTGCTTGTCGAGCGGGCCGCTGCAATGGCGCGCGAAGCGCCCGAGGATCAATATGCGGGGCTGGCTCCGCAGGAGATGCTGTTTCGCGGTGAACTGCCGCAGCTCGATATCGACGATGGCGGCGAGGGCGATCCCCAGGCACTGCGCGACCGGGCCCTGGCGGCGGAGGATGCCGCGCGCGCCGTCAAAGGCGTGACCAATTCCGAAGGCGGCGGGGCTTCGGCCAGCCGCTCGATCATGGCGCTGGCGACGAGCCATGGTTTTTGCAGCGGATATCAGGCGACGAGCTACGGCTGCTCAGCGAGCGTGATCGCGGGCGAAGGCAGCGGGATGCAGCGCGATTATGCCTATCGCACGGCGCGTCATCTCGCCGATCTCGACAGCCCGGAAAGCATCGGCACGCGGGCGGGCGAGCGCACGGTGGGCCGGCTCAACCCGGCGAAACTGCCGAGCGGTACGATACCGGTCGTTTTCGATCCGCGCGTTTCCGGCGGCCTGCTCGGCCATCTGGTCGGCGCGATTACCGGGTCGTCGATCACGCGGGGCACGAGCTTTCTGCGCGACAGCCTCGAAGAGCAGATATTCGCCTCGGGGATTACCATCCTCGATGATCCGCTGCGCACGCGCGGCTTGCGGTCCCGGCCGTTCGACGGCGAAGGGCTGCGCGTCAGCGACCGCAAGATCATCGACGATGGCATGCTGACCGGCTGGCTGCTCGACAGCGCCTCGGCCCGCCAGCTCGGCCTCCAGCCGACCGGCAATGCCAAGCGCGGCATTGGCGGCCCGCCCGGTGCGGGGACGACTAACCTGCACCTCGAGGCGGGGTCGCTCTCACGCGACGAGTTGATCGCGGATATCACGCGCGGCGTGCTGGTGACCGAGCTGATCGGGCAGGGCGTCAATCCGGTGACAGGCGATTATAGCCGCGGCGCTTCGGGGTTCCTGATCGAAAATGGCGCGATCGGCGCACCGGTCGCTGAGATCACGATTGCGGGCAATCTCAAAGACATGTTCCGCGAACTTGTGCCCGCCAATGACCTTGAGTTCATCCATGGCATCAACGCGCCGACGGTGCGGATCGAAGGCCTGACGGTGGCCGGTGCCTGACATTTCTCCCGGTGCCGTCGCCGCTGTCGCGGCGGAGGCGGCGAGCAAGGCGCGCGAACGCTGGCAGGGCGAGCTTGATGTCTGGGAGAAGGAGCCCGGGCATCCGGTGTCCGACGTCGACCTGCTCGTCGACGATTTCCTGCGCGCGGAATTGTACCGGCTCGATCCGGGCGCGGGCTATCTTTCCGAAGAAACGATCGACGATGGGGCGCGGCTCGGCAAGTCCCGGGTCTGGGTCGTCGATCCGATCGACGGGACGCGCGATTTCATCCGTGAGCGTACTGGCTGGTGCGTATCGGTTGCGCTGATCGACGGTGGCCAGCCGGTGATCGGCGTGCTCGAAGCACCGGCGCGCGGCGAACGCTGGCTGGCGGCGGCGGGGCAGGGCGCGACGCGCAACGGCAAGCCGATTGCCGTCAGCGGGCGCACGCAGCTTACCGGTGCGCGCGTGCCCGCGCACCATGTTCCCAAGGCCGATGCCGATCTGATCTGCGTCGATCAGCCCAATTCGATTGCGCTCAGGATAGCGATGGTCGCGGCGGGCGAGGCGGATATCCTCGCCACACTGCGCTGGGGCCATGAATGGGATGTCGGCGCGGCGGCGCTGATCGCGAGCGAGGCGGGGGCGACGGTTACCGACGCGCTCGGCGCGCCGCTCATCTTCAACACCCATGCCGCCGAAGCGTTCGGCGTTCTCGTGACGACGCCGGGCATTCATGCCGCGGCGGTCGAGCGTTTGCGCGCGCGCGCGGAAGCGTTGGTCGTGCGCTAGAGGCCGAGCCGGGGCATTTCCTGCGCCGGGCATTTGTCCATCACGACCTTGAGGCCCGCGGCCTCGGCCCGTTCCGCCGCCGCTTCGTTGATCACGCCGAGCTGCATCCACACGGCCTTGGCGCCAGCCGCGATTGCCTGGTCGACGGCTTCGCCCGCGGCCTCGCTGTCGCGGAAGATATCGACGAGATCGATGGGTTCGCCGATTTCCGAAAGCTCCCGCCAGACGAACTCGCCATGGATATGTTCGCCGGTAATCCCTGGGTTGACTGGGAAAACGCGAAACCCCTTGTCCTGCAGGAATTTCATCACGCGATAGCTGGCGCGGTCAGGCTTGTCCGAGGCGCCGATCATGGCAATCGTCTTCGTATCCGTCAGCAATTGGGCGATATCTTGGTCGGTTTCGAGCGGCATGATGAGTCTCCTTCCCCTTGCCAACGCATAAAGGCTAACGGGCGATCCAGTCGGTCAGTTTCCCCGCCACGGCGTTGAACGCATCCGCGCCGGGGCCGCCCGATGCAGCGGGGGGAATGCCCTCGTCGGACGCCGTGCGGATGCCGAGTTCGAGCGGGATCCGGCCGAGGAAATCATAGCCGAGCTCCTGCGCGGCCGCTTCCGCTCCTCCGGTGCCGAAAGGATCGGATATTGCTCCGCATTCGGGGCATTGGTAGCCGGCCATATTCTCGACCAAGCCGATGATCGGCACATCGGCTTCGGTAAGCAGGTTGATCGCGCGGCGCGCATCGATCAGCGCCAGATCCTGTGGCGTCGATACGATCACGGCGCCGGCGGGCTTGTATTTCTGGATCATCGTCAGCTGCACGTCACCGGTGCCGGGGGGCAGGTCGACGATCAGCGTTTCGGTTTCGCCCCAATCGGCGTCGATCAGCTGGCCCAGCGCATTGCCGGCCATCGGCCCGCGCCAGGCGATCGCCTGGCCGGGCTTCACGAGCTGGCCCATCGAAAGCATGCCGATGCCATATTCGGTTTGCACGGGTACCAGCTTCTTCTCGTCGGTCGCGGTCGGTTTGCGACCCTCGGCGCCGAGCAGACGCGGCTGCGAGGGGCCGTAAATGTCCGCATCGATCAGTCCCACACGCATCCCGCGCCGGGCGAGCGAGACGGCAAGGTTCGCCGACAGCGTCGATTTGCCGACGCCGCCCTTGCCGGAACCCACGGCGATGATCCGCCGGGTCGTCCGCGTGCTGGTCATGGCCACGCGGACATCCTGGACGCCTTCGATGGCCTTTAGCGCAAGGTTCACATCGGCTTCGACGAGCGCGCGCTTGTCGGCATTGATGTCGGTCACGTCGATGATGACGGTTACGATGCCATCGGCGAAACGGGGGGCGGGGGCGCGGCCCGACGTGAAAAGCCCCTGACCCGAAACGGGATCGAGGACGCTGTCGAGGGCGATGGAAAGCTGCTTGGCGATGTCGGTCATGCCCGCCAAATAGGTATATGTGCGGCAAATGGCACTGTTTTTCCGGCAAAGGCCTCCTATAAAGAGTTCCATGAGCGTATTTACGGGCATGGGCGCGCGACTTGGCGCCTTCTTGACGAGCGGGGGCCGCGGCCCCTGGGGTGGCCGCGGAAGCGGCGGATCCGACGGCAATGGTTCCGGCGGTGGTGGTGGAGATGGGCCCAAAAACCCCTGGTCCCAGCCGCCGCGCAAACGGCCCGCAGGCGGCCAATCCGGCCCGACTGCGCTCGACGAACTCCTGAAACGCGGGCGCAGCCAATGGGGCGGTGGCGGCGGCCGCGGCCCCAATATTCCCGAATTCGGCGGCCGGCCAATCTGGTTCTGGGCGGTTATCCTGGTCGTACTGCTTTGGCTCTTTTTCACCTGCGTGCATCTTATCGGTCCGCAGGAACGCGGCGTACTGACGCGCTTCGGCAGCTATCAGGGCACGTTCGGGCCTGGCGCGAACCCGTCCTTCCCCTGGCCCATAGACCGTGTGCAGGTGGTCGATGTCGATAATATCCGCGAACTCAGAGTCGGCGGCGGCGGCGAGGCGGAGAACCGCGTGTTGACCGGCGACCAAAATATTGTCGATCTCACCTATCTCGTCCGCTGGAATATCAAGGAACCACAAAATTTCCTCTTCCAGATCAAGGAACCCGAGGAAACGATCCGCGAGGTCGCCGAAAGCGCGATGCGCGCCGTGGTTTCGCGCATCACGCTCGACGAGGCGATCGGCCCGGGCCGCGCCGAGGCCGAGCAGCGCGTCCAGGCACTGATGCAAGAACTGCTCGATGGTTACGGCGCGGGCGTTCTCGTTCAAGGCGTTTCGATCGAGGAAGCCGATCCGCCGAGCGCGGTGGAAGAAGCGTTCCGCGAAGTTTCTGCGGCCCAGCAGACGGCGCAGACCTATCTCAACGATGCCGGCGCCTATGCGCAGCAGCTCACCGCGCGGGCGCAGGGCGAGGCCGCAGCCTTTACCCGCGTGTATGAGGAATATCGCCTCGCGCCTGAAGTGACCCGGCGGCGCATGTATTATGAAACGATGGAACGGGTCCTTGCCACTGTGAACATCACGATCATCGAGGCCGACGGCGTGACGCCCTATCTGCCGCTGCCGGAAGTCCAGCGCCGATCCCGCCAACGCCAGGCGGCCCCTGCCGCCGAAACGGGAGGATCGCAATGAGCGTCTTTACCCGCATCGCCCGTAATCCGATCGGCTATGGCGTTCTCGCCATCGTCATTCTGATCGCGCTGTTCAGTTCGGTCTCGATCGTCTCGGAAACCCGGCAGGCGGTGATCGTCCGGTTCGGCGAGCCGGTTCGCATCGTCAATCGCTACGAACCCGGCGTGGAGTTCGGATCCGGCAGCGCCGGTTTGATGGTGCATATTCCCTTCGCGGAGCAGGTCGTCTGGATCGATCGCCGCATCCAGAATGTCGAAATGGAGCGCCAGCAGGTGCTTTCGACCGATCAGTTGCGGTTGCAGGTCGATGCGTTCGCCCGTTACCGGATCGTCGATCCGCTGCAGATGTACCGTTCCGCGCGTACCGAAGAGCGCGTCAGCGAAGCGCTGCGCCCGATTCTCGCTTCGGCGCTTCGCAACGAGCTTGGCCGGCGGCCCTTCGCGGCCTTGCTGAGCCCGGAACGCGGGCAGGTGATGGACAATATCCAGGAAAGCCTGAACCTCGCCGCGCGGCAATATGGCGCGGAGATCGTCGATGTCCGCATCAAGCGCGCGGATCTTCCCGAAGGCCAGCCGCTCGAATCGGCTTATGAACGGATGCGTTCGGCAAGGCGGCAGGAAGCGCTGACGATCCGTGCGCAGGGCGCGAAACAGGCGCAGATCATCCGCGCCGAGGCCGACGCCGAGGCGGCGCGGACTTATGCCGAGGCCTATGGCCGCGATCCCGACTTCTACGACTTTGTCCGGGCGATGGAATCCTATCGCACCACCTTCGGGGTAGATAGTCCGCCCGGGGAAGATCGGGGGGAAGCGGCGATCGTGATGTCGCCCGACAACGAATATTTGCGGCAATTCCGTGGACAGCGCTGATTCATCGACGAACGGCACTTTCACCCGCTATGTTCAATGTGTGTTAAGCCGCTATTCCGCAGCTAACAGACAAATGTCGTAAACCGGAAATAGCGAAAAGATTGGGAGAATTATGGCCGTGCGTTACGCTTATGCGATTACCGGAATCTTGCTCGCCGGGGGTGCCGCGGCGACTCTAGCCATTCAGCAGCCGGTCGGCGCGCAAGTCGCGCAGAACGCGCCTACCGTGATGCCGCCTGCCGGGGCGCCATCCAGCTTTGCCGATCTCACCGAACGGCTCGCCCCTGCGGTCGTCAACATCTCGACCACCCAGACGATCGAGGTAAATCGCCGCAATCCCTTTGCCGGCAGCCCGTTCGACGATTTTTTCCGCCAGTTCGGCCCGCAGAACAACCGGAACAGCAACGAGCCGATCACCCGTCAGGCGACGTCGCTGGGTTCGGGCTTCATCATCTCGGCCGATGGCTATGTCGTTACCAACAACCATGTCATCTCGGCGCGCGGCGCCAACGGCCAGCCGGGGACCGACGCCGTCGACACGATCACCGTGACGCTGTCCGATCGTACCGAATATGAAGCGCGGGTCGTGGGCCGCGATGCGGCGTCCGACCTTGCTGTGCTCAAAATCGACGGCACGGACCTTCCCTTTGTCCAGTTCGGCGATTCGGATAGTCTGCGCGTCGGCGATTGGGTGATCGCGATCGGCAACCCGTTCGGTCTCGGTGGCACGGTAACCGCCGGCATCGTTTCGGCGCTTCAGCGCTCGATCGGCCAGCTGGGCGCCTATGATCGCTACATCCAGACCGATGCCTCGATCAACCAGGGCAATTCCGGTGGCCCGATGTTCGACCTGCAGGGCAATGTCGTCGGCATCAACAGCGCGATCTTCTCGCCGACCGGCGGCAATGTCGGCATCGGCTTCGCGATTCCCGCGCATGAAGCCTGGCCGATCGTCCAGACGCTGATGCGCGGCGAACGCGTGCAACGCGGTTATCTCGGCGTGTCCATCCAGCCGATGTCCGACGATATCGCCGATTCGCTGGGCCTGCCGCACAATCGCGGGGAAATCGTCGCGCGGGTCGAGCCCGGCGAGGCCGCCGAACGCTCGGGCATCCGTCAGGGCGATGTCATCGTCAGCGTCAACGGACGCGATGTCACGCCGGACGAGACGCTTTCCTACATCGTCGCCAACCTGCCGGTTGGGGAACGGGTGCCGATCGTGCTGATCCGCGACGGCGAACGCGTGCGCGTGACCGCGACGATGGGCGAGCGGCCGACCGACGAAGAGCTTCTCGAACGCGCCCAGCAGGGCCAGGGCGACGAGCAATCGGCGACGCCCGACAAGGACGACGAGAATAGCGAAGACGTTCAGGAAACGATGGACCTGATCGGCCTAGGCTTCCAGTCGCTCAACCCGGAAATCGCCCGCCAGTTGGGCATTCGCAGCAGTGTGCGCGGTTTGGCCGTCGGCCAGGTCGATCCGTCGAGCGATGCCGCGCAAAAGGGCATCCGCCGTGGCGACGTGGTCCTGTCGATCAACCGGTCGGCCACGGCCCAGCCTTCCGACGCGGTACGGATTATCGAAAACGCACGGCGGGCGGGGCGGTCCACCGTCCTCCTGCTGATCCAGCGCGGCAACAATCCGCCGCGCTATATCGGCGTCGATATCCTGGCGGAATAGCCCGAACAGATTCACGGGCGGCAGCCGGCGATTTGCCAGTCTCATCGCCGGCTGCCGCTTGCATCGCCGTCCCGCGTGTCTATCCTTTGGCGAAAACCAATACGGGACGATCACCATGGATGAATCGGCGGGCGTGTTCCTCGGCCTAGGCGGCGGCGCACAGCAATATCTGAACCTGGCGCGCGCCAACCGGCACGGGCTGATCGCCGGCGCGACCGGCACCGGCAAGACGGTGACCGTGCAGGGCCTGTGCGAGAGCTTTTCCAACGCCGGCGTCCCGGTGTTCGTCGCCGATGTGAAAGGCGACCTTTCCGGGGTTGCGATGCCCGGCTCGGACAGTTTCAAGCATCATGACAAGCTTGTCGAACGGGCCGCGGAGATAGGGCTCGATCCCTATGTCTATGCTGACAGTCCGACTATCTTCTGGGATCTTTACGGCGAAAAGGGCCATCCGATCCGCACCACGATCAGCGAGATGGGCCCGCTGCTGCTCGGCCGGCTGATGGATCTCAGCGACGCCCAGCAGGGCGTGCTCGAAATCGCCTTCCGCTACGCCGATGACGAGGGGCTTTTGCTGCTCGACCTCGAGGACCTCCAGGCGATGATGGTCGCAGTCTCCGAAGCGTCGAAGGAACTGTCGGCGCAATATGGCAATGTCTCGCGAGCGAGCGTCGGCGCAATCCAGCGCAAGCTCCTCCAGTTCGAAGGGCAGGGCGCCGCCGAATTTTTCGGCGAACCGGCGCTGGATATCGACGATTTCTTCAAGACCGACGCCTCCGGCCGCGGCTTCGTCAACGTCCTGATGTCCGATAAGCTGATGCAGAGCCCCAAGCTCTATGCGACCTTCCTGCTCTGGCTGATGAGCGAACTGTTCGAGGCGATGCCGGAGGTCGGCGATCCCGACAAACCCAAGCTCGTCTTCTTCTTCGACGAGGCGCACCTCTTATTCGACGATGCACCCGAAGCTTTGCAGGACAAGATCGAGCAGGTCGTCCGCCTGATCCGTTCCAAGGGGATCGGCGTCTATTTTATCACCCAGAACCCGATCGACATTCCCGAAGAGGTCGCGGGACAGCTTGGCAACCGCGTCCAGCATGCGCTGCGCGCCTTCACCCCGCGAGACAAGCGGGCGATCAAGGCGGCCGCCGAAACCTTCCGTATCAATCCGGATCTCGACGTCGAGACTGCAATCACCGAGCTCAAGGTCGGCGAGGCTTTGGTGTCGACGCTGATGGAAGACGGGGCGCCGTCACCGGTCGAGAGAACGCTGATTCGTCCGCCCTATTCGCGGATGGGGCCGATCTCCACGGGTGAGCGCGCCGCGATCATCGCCGCCTCGCCGGTCGGCGACGTCTATAGCGAACGTGTCGATCGGGAATCGGCAGCCGAAGTTCTGGCGCACAAGGCCGATGACGCCGCCGCGACCGCCGAGGAAGTTGCCGAAAAAGGCGAAGAGGCTGTCCGCGAACGGCCGCGCCGGACGAAATCGCTCTGGTCCAGGGTCGGCAAGGCCGCCGCCGGCGCCGCTGCGGCTTCGGCAGGCTCCGCGCTAGGCCGGCGCATGTCCGGGCGCACGAGCCGGGCCAATCCCACGGCATCGGCCGCAAGCGCCGCGGGCAGCACGATCGGGAATGAAATCGGCAATGCTATCGGTATTCCGGGCGTCGGCCGCTTCGTGCGCGGCGTTCTGGGCGGCTTGCTCCGTTAGGTGATGCCGGCCTAGCCGCTGCTGCGGTCCTCGTCCGGCCGTTCTCCGGCTGGCGCCCCGTTGCCAAGCCGATCAGTCTTGCGAAGAACGAAGCCGATGGCGAGGATTACGCTCAGCATCATCAGCAGCAAGAAGCCGCCAAACAGCGCAATCACGATCATCGGATTCATGGCATCATCCCCGCTGAAGGAATGCTGGCACGAATTGGGGACGCAAGTCCAGCGAAGGGGAAATCAGTTTCCGGCTTTGGCGGGCAGGAAGAGCGAGGAGATTTCCTCCGCAATACGCGCGGGGCGCAGCGTTTCCGCGTCGAGACAGCACCAGCGCGATTTCACCGTGGCGAGCACATCTTCCCCGCGCTTGATGACGGTATCGAAAAAGGCGCTTGCTCCCTGGACTTTTTCGGCGACGACGGAGGCGATCAGCTGATCGTCGAGAAAGGCCGGCTTGCGATAGGTGATCTCGTGCTTGAGCGCGACCCAGAGATGCTGCGCGACGGCCTGGGGCGGGGCGACCTTCTGCCAATGGGCGATAACGGCGTCCTGCACCCATTGGAGATAATGGGCGTTGTTCACATGGCCCATAAAATCGATGTCGTCGGCGACAACGTCGATCGGATGGTCGTGTTGGGTGGTTGTGCGGTCTGTCACGCGTTTGATACTCGATTACTCTTGGATATGTTATACAGCTTACAGTGATGTCAGTAAAGCGACGCCGCGCGAGACCAGGATCAACCGCGCCCGCGATAGGCCGGGACGCCCTGGTCGGGCAGCCACAGGCCCTCCGGTGGCGTTCCCGATTGCCAGAAGACGTCGATCGGAATTCCGCCGCGTGGATACCAGTAGCCGCCGATCCTCAACCATTGCGGCTGCATCTCGTCGAATAGGCGTTTGCCGATCCCCACCGTGCAATCCTCGTGGAATGCCTGATGATTGCGGAAGCTTGAGAGAAAGAGCTTCAGCGACTTGCTCTCGACAATCGTGTCGCGAGGCGCATAATCGATGACGAGATGAGCAAAATCGGGCTGTCCGGTTACCGGACAGAGCGACGTGAACTCCGGCGCGGCGAAGCGCACGCAGTACAGCTCCCCCGCACGCGGGTTGGGAACATAGTCCAACATTGCTTGTTCGGGAGATTGCGGTAGAGCGCTGCTCTTGCCGAGATGCCTGGTTTCCATGGCGGCTCGTCTATCCGATTTGCCGGTTCGTGTCATTCCCACCGCCGGTTCACCCGCGATTAACCGCGCGGGGGCTTGAGGCGGTGGAAAACGGATCGAGGAACATAACAGGGAGATAGGCCGGTGAAACGGCGCGTTACATTTCTGCTGGCAGCGACGATCGGCGCGATGGCGCCGGCCGCGATCGCCGTCGCGCAGGAGGCAGAAACCGCGCCGCCACCCCGTCCATCGCCGCCGGTTTTCAGCCTGCCGGAAAATCGCGCGCCCGCGCCCCAGCCCGATGTCCAGGGGCCGCGCGCTCCCGGCATTGCCGCGCCGCGACTGATCCGCCCCGACGATGAGCGCCAGCAACCCCCAGCCCGTCAGGGCGATGCCGCTCCGCCAGCCCAGCGCAGCGTTCTGCCCGAATCCAACCCCGTTCCCGAGCGGCAACCTGCCGAACGAAACGAGCCGGTTACTGCCGAACGTACGCCGGTGCCGCGCGAAACGGTGACTGTGGAGGATGGCGACGCGCCGCTGCCTGAGAATATCGACGCACCGGTGACAGAGGCACAGCCGCTTCCTGAAACGGGCCCTGGCGAAGTGATTCCGACACCCGTCGAGGACCCCGAATCAGGCGGCCTTCCTTGGTGGCTGTTTGCGGGTCTCGGCCTGCTCGGCGTGGCCGTGCTGGCGTTTCTCTTCGGGCGTCGCCGCGGCGATGTGGTGGAGGACGAAGAGCCGGCTTTTGAGGCCGAGGAGGCCAAACGGTCCGCCATTCCCGTCGCCGAGCCGTCTGCACCGGCCAATATTCCGCCGCGTCCCGCTCCGGTTCCCGCTGCGCCCGTCCAGGCCGCGCCCGCTCCCGAGACAGCCTCCGACGAACCTGCGCGCGTCGCGATCGATTTCGAACCGCTTGTCGCCCGCTTCACGCCGGCGGGGTTGATCGTCTCTTATCGTATCCATCTCGAGAATATCTGCGATGAGGAAGTCAGCGACGTTGCCATTTGCCTCGGCATTCGCGGCGCCGATCATGGTGCGATGGAGCGTCCCGTCGAGCCCGGTGTGCCCTGCGTCGCGCTCGATGCGTTGCCGGTGAACAAACGGGCGATCCATGAAGGTGAAATCCAGCTCGCCGCATCGCTGATCCGGCCGCTGCGGGTAGACGACAAGGCGATGCTGGTGCCGATCATCGACCTGATGCCGCGTTATCGCGACAGCGACGGACGGTTACACGAACATCATGCTACGCTCCTGCTGGGTCGCGAAAGCAATCCGCCTGCTGCAAAAATGGCGCCGTTCCGGCTCGACGGCGGATTTTCGCAGTTCGGCAAGCTCGGCTGCCGGCTGCTCCGCGCGGGAGAGCCGAAACGCGCCGCCGCCTAAGTTCCTGCTCGTGGAAAGCCTCGACTAGGATCGGGGCCGAGGCTAAGTCAGGCCAAGGAATCACAAAAAACGCAAGGATCGCGACACCGATGGACAAGCTCGTTTCAACCGAATGGCTGGCAGGGGAACTGGGCGGGGAAGATCTGCGCGTGGTCGATGCGACCGCCTTCCTGCCGGGCAGCGATCGCGATCCGGCGGTCGAATATGACGCGGCCCACATTCCGGGCGCGATGTTTCTCAATCTCGACGAATTGCGCGACACCGACGATCCGCGGCCGATGATGCTGCCGTCGTCGGAGAAATTCGCGAGCCGCATGCAAACGCTGGGGCTCGGCGATGGCAGCCGCATCGTCGTCTATGACAACAGCCCGATCCGCACGGCGGCACGGGCGTGGTGGATGTTCAATATCTTCGGCGCGCACAATGTCGCGATCCTCGATGGCGGCCTGCAGAAATGGACGGCCGAAGGGCGGGATACCGAAAGCGGCAAGCCGAACGTACGCCACAGGCATTTCACCGCCTGGAAAGACGATGGCGCGGTCCGGACGAAAGCCGACGTGCTTGCCAATATCGACAGCAAGGAAGCGGTTCTGGTGGATGCGCGTTCGTCGAGCCGCTTCACGGGCGAAGAACCCGAAGTTCGCGAAGGCATGGTTTCCGGCCATATCCCCGGATCGCTGAACCTGCCCTATAGCTGGCTGTTCAACGAGGACGGCACATACAAACAGGGCGACGAGCTGCGTGCTGCCTTCGACAAGGCCGGGGTCGATTTCGAAAAGCCGATGATCACGACCTGCGGCGGCGGCGTGACGGCCGCCTGCATCTTCTTTGCCGCATCGCTGCTCGGCAAGATCGATATCGGCCTCTATGACGGCAGCTGGTCCGAATGGGGCGTCGATCCCGAAACACCCAAGGCGACCGGAGCCGCGTGACCGGGGGCGGATCTGACAGGAAGCCGCCGACCCGCCTCGTCACCGGCGGGCGCCGCAAGGAATGGACGGGTGCGGTTATCAACCCGCCGGTCTGGCGCGCGAGCACGCATACCTATGGGAGCGTAGCCGACCTTCGCGCCGGGAAATCGGGCAATGAGGATGGCCGCTTCTTCTACGGACGCCGCGGGGCGCCCACCCAATGGGCGCTTGCCGAAGCGCTGACCGATCTCGAACCCGGTGCGCATGGGACGATGCTCTTTCCTTCGGGTGTCGCTGCGATCTCCTGCGCGCTGCTGGCGGTGCTGCGGCCGGGCGATGTTCTGCTCGTTACCGACAATGCTTATGATCCCTCGCGTTCCTTTGCCGAAACCTTGCTGAAGCGCTGGGGCGTCGAGACCCACTACTTCGATCCGATGGTGGGCGAGGGCATTGCGGAGCTGATCTGCGACAAGACCCGGGCGATCCTGATGGAAAGCCCGGGCAGTCTCACCTTCGAGGTGCAGGATGTGCCCGCAATCTGCGCCGCGGCGCGCGAGAGGGGCGTTACCACCCTGCTCGACAACACCTGGGCGGCATCCTGGTTCTTCCAGGGGATCGAGAAGGGTGCGGACGTCACGATTCTCGCCGGCACCAAATATATCGGCGGGCATAGCGATCTGATGTTGGGATCGGTGACGACGCGGAAGGCGCAATGGATGCCGATGCGCCGCACCGCGCAGCAGCTGGGGCAGGTTATCTCCCCGGACGACGCCTTTCTTGCGCTGCGTGGGCTCCGGACGCTGGGCGTGCGACTGCGCCAACATGAAGAAAGCGGCCTGCGCATTGCGAACTGGCTGGTTGAACAGCCGCAGGTCGCCCGGGTCCTTCATCCGGCGTTACCCGGCTGCCCCGGCCATGAAATCTGGAAGCGCGACTTTTCGGGCTCGGCGGGCCTGTTTTCCGTCGTGCTCGATGATCGTGGGGGCGACGACGCGGTTGCCGCGATGCTCGACGGCCTGGAACTGTTCGCCATGGGATATAGCTGGGGCGGCTATGAGAGCCTCGCCATTCCGGTCGATCCCGGGCCCGATCGCACGGCGACGGGCTGGCAGGCGCGGGGGCCCGTTATCCGGCTCAGCATCGGTCTCGAAGACGCTGACGACCTGATCGCCGACCTTGCGAAGGGCCTGGAAAGATTCGAGAAGGCGGCATGCAAGACATAATCGCCTTTTTGACACAGGCCGGCATTCCCCTGCCGGACGACCTCAATTGGCTTGCCACACTGATCGGCTTTGCGATTGTGGGCTTTGCCTGGGTGATCGGCTGGATCGTCAGCTGGCTTGCCGGGCGCCATTTGCGCGGTGCATGGGAAAAGGTCGCAGGCCAGCGTGCGGAAGGCCTCGGCCCGCGCATGGTCAAGCTCATCTACCACGGCACCGTGTCGATCGTCCTCGCCATCGCCTTTTTCGCGATGGACTGGTGGACCTTTACCGATCTGATCGTCGGCGCCGGTTGGGGCCTGTGCGCCGGTTATTTCGTCTGGCATTTCGCCCGCGCCGTCAATTTTTCCCGCTGGGTTGCGCTGTCGAGCGGCGTTTTCACCTTCGGGCTGGTCCTGACCAATGCCGTGGGCAGCCTCGACCGGGTTTCCTTCGTGCTGGACCGGATCGGCATCACGATCGGCGATAACCGGATTTCGCTGCTCACGGTGCTCATCATCGCGGTCACGGCGCTCGCGCTGTTCGCGATCGTCCGCATCGTTCGCCGGATTATCGCCCATTCGATCAAAAGCTCGAGTGGCCTCGATCCCGCGCAGAAGTTGCTTGTCGAGAAGATCGCAACGGTTGCGGTGATGGTGGCGGCCTTCTTCGTGGGTATCGATATTCTCGGCATAGACCTGACGGCGCTCGCCTTTTTCGGCGGTGCGCTGGGCCTGGCCGTCGGTTTCGGCATGCAGAAGACGGTCGGCAACCTTATCGCCGGGATCATCCTGCTCATGGACCGGTCTATCAAGCCGGGCGACGTGATCGAAGTCGGCGAGAGTTTCGGCTGGGTCAACAAGATCGGTGTCCGTGCCGTCTCGATCATCACCCGTGATGGCAAGGAACATCTGATTCCGAACGAGATCCTGATGACCGAAGAGGTCGTCAACTGGTCCTATTCGAGCCGCGATGTGCGTGTGCATATCGAGGTCGGCGTTTCCTATGAATGCGATATCAGGGTGGCGCAGGGATTGATGCGCGAGGCGGCCGAGGAATCGCCGCGAGTACTCAACTCGCCCAAGCCGCTGGTATGGCTGCTGGAATTCGGCGATTCCGCAGTAATCTTCGATATCCGCTGCTGGATTCGCGATCCCGAAAGCGGGGTCGGCAACATGAAATCCGACGTGCTGATGCGGGTCTGGGACAAGTTCAAGGAGAATAACATCCCGATCCCGTTCCCGCAGCGCGATGTGCATATCAAGGAATGGCCGGGCAAGGATTCCGCTGTGCTCGCCACGCCGCCGGCGGCGCCTGCCGCCAAGGACGACGCCTAAGCGGGTTTTTCGACGAACGCGGCAAGCGCGGTCAGATTGGCGCGCATGAAATCCAGCAATTCGGCCGCCGGTGCGGCGATGTCGCCCTTGCGGTCGAGCAGCGCGCGGGCGCCGGTTCCAGCGACCGCCGAGGTCTCGTCCGCGAGCATCTCGAAGCGCCGCCGCGCAATGCCGGGCGCGCGCAGATAGGCCGCAGCCAAGGCCTTTTCGTCGGGCGCGGGAAGGGGCGCGGCATCCGTCCCCGCCGTCTGCGCGACGAGCGCATATACGGCGCACAGCTGGGTAAGCTGCTCGATCGGAGCGGGTTCTTCCGTCCGGAGGCCTTGCCGTTTCTGCGCCGTCATTAACGGTCCTTTCCCAAATGCTGGGTTATGATGGCATGCAGCGTCTAAGAAATGGCTAATTTCCGCAGTTGCACAGACATATGTTGCAGCGCAGCAACATTCTCTGCCGAATATCGAGTTATCCTTGAAACATCATTGTGTGCAGATGCGAAGAACGGCATCATATGTTTCGACAGCTTCACCGATCCGTGGGAAACCAGACAGAGATCGAGAGGCCGCAGGGGCGAATGCAGAGCATTTGGACAATAAACAAAGGAATAGAATATGCGCACCTCGATTTTCGGCCTTGCCTTGCTAGCCTCTACGGCGTTTGCAGCCCCGGCCCATGCCGAATCCGATCTGGGCGGCGGCTTCTCCGTATCCGGTAACGCCGCGCTCGTGACCGATTATCGCTTCCGCGGCATCTCCTTCTCCGACGAGGATATCGCGATCCAGGGCGGCATCGATGTGGCTCATGAAAGCGGTTTCTATATCGGTACCTGGGGCTCTTCGATCGAAGACAGCCCCGTGTTCGGCCATACCGAACTTGACGTTTATGCCGGCTGGTCCGGCGAAGTCGCTTCGGGCCTTTCGCTCGATGTCGGCGTGCTCGGTTATCTCTATCCGAACGGTAATGTCGGCAATGCCGATTATTGGGAAGTTTATGGTTCGCTTTCCTATTCGATCGGTATCGCCGAAATCACGACCGGCGTTGCGTATGACCCGAGCCAGAACTCGATCGGCAGCGACGACAATATCTACGTCTATGGCGATGTCGGCGTCGGCATTCCCGAAACGCCGATCACGCTGACCGGCCATATCGGCTACACCAATGGCAGCCTCTCGATCGACAATGACGTCGATTATGTC
The DNA here is from genome assembly GCF_014237875.1 of Parasphingopyxis marina. Classification (GTDB taxonomy): domain Bacteria; phylum Pseudomonadota; class Alphaproteobacteria; order Sphingomonadales; family Sphingomonadaceae; genus Parasphingopyxis; species Parasphingopyxis marina. The sequence continues at coordinate 855,802 of NZ_JACJVJ010000002.1, read as the reverse complement.
GATTGGTCGCTGGGTGCCGAAGCTTCGTTCGGCATGCTTTCGGTCGGTGTTGCCTATGTCAGCACGGCGGTAAACGGCCCGCTGACCGACGGCACCGTCGTTGGCACGCTCGGAGTGAGCTTCTAGCTTTCAGCGCCGCGTAGACTTACCCTTTCGTCACGCGAAGAGCCGGCGCAGCGTTTATTCGCTGCGTCGGCTCTGCTTTTTCCGGAAAAGAGGGACGGGCGGCGCTTGTGCGCCCGGCCATCAAGAAATCGTTATTGCGGCGTGGAAACCGTCGCTTCGGGGGCATCCCCCTCCGGCGCGTTGACGATGTCGCGCGTGGTCTGCCCGTAATCGACGGCCTGCGTCTCGGGATCGCCGACATTGCTGCGGATGCCGGGCCGCGCATTTTCGGGATCGGCTGCCTGGAGCAGCGCGTTTTCGGAGGCGCTGCGCGGGGCGGGGCCGCCGAACATCGCCTGCAGCGCCTGGGTGCTCGAATCCGCGCCGCGCGCGGCCGGCTCACCGGGGCGCGGCGGGGTCAGCGCGAAATCGGGCGGAATGACCAGCGGCGCAGAACGCGACACGAGAAATTCGTCAGGACGATCCCGGCTTCCGCTGAAAACGCCGCATGCCGTAAGGCTCGCGCCCATGACAATCAGGCTCGTCGCCACCGCAAATTTACGCATATTACTCTGTCTCCACCGGTTCGGGTTTTTCGCGTAGCAGAAAAGCCCGCAACACCAAAATCACTACCCCTATGGTAATCGCCGCGTCCGCGACATTGAAGACCAAAAAGGGCTGAAAGTCCCCGAAGTGCAAATCGATAAAATCGGCGACATAGCCGTAGCGGATGCGATCGGAGAGATTGCCGATCGCGCCGCCGAGCACGAGGCCGAGCGCGAACACATCCTGCACCCGCTTCTCGCGCCAGATCCAGACGATCACGCCCAGCGAGATAGCGCCCGTCAGCCCGACCAGCAGCCAGCGCTGCGTATCGGACGAGGCGGTCAGCATGCCCAGCGAAACGCCGCGATTTTCGACCCAGGTGAAATTGAGGATCGAGAGCAGCTCGATCTGCCCGCGCTGGGGCAGCTGGATCAACGCGATGATCCAGTATTTCGAAACCTGGTCGATCAGGAAGATCGCCGCCGCGAGCACATAGCCGATCATGGTAGTGCGCGTTAAGCGCCTGTTTTCGCTCATGCCGCGCGTGCCCCGGTTGACACTGGTTGACACAGGTCGGGGGTAAGCGCGCTAGCCACTGACGACCTCCGAACAGCGTGCGCATAGCCCGCCATCCTCTTCGACCTCGGGAAGAAGGCGCCAGCAGCGGCCGCATTTGTGGCGGTCGGTCTTGGTCACGAGGATGGCATCGCCTTCATAGTGAATGTTCGCGACGATGCAGATCTCCGCAAAGGCATCCGCATCCATCTCGTCCAGTTTCGGCATGGAGACTTCGGCCTCGAGGCTGGACCGGATCACCTTGTCGCGCCGCAAAGGCTCTATAGCTTCCGTCACCTGTTCACGGGCTGAACGGATCCTATTCCACTTGCCGCCCAGCGCCTCGTCGCGCCAGCTATCATCGACGTCCGGCCAATCCTCCAGATGCACAGAATCCGCACACGGATAGCGCGTCTTCCACACCTCTTCCGCCGTGAAGCACAGAACCGGCGCGGCATAGCGCACGAGCGCCTGGAACAGCGTGTCGAGCACGGTGCGATAGGCGCGGCGCTTCGCGTCAGACGGCGCGTCGCAATAGAGGCTGTCCTTGCGGATATCGAAGAAGAAGGCCGAAAGGTCCTCGTTCGCGAAATCGGTCAGCGCGCGGACATAGCGGTTGAAGGCATAGTCGTTCACCGCCTCCTTCAGCTCGGCGTCGAGCTCGGCGAGCAGGTGCAGCACATAGCGCTCCAGCTCGGGCATATCGGCCATATCCACGCGTTCGGCCTCGTCGAAATCGCCGAGCGCGCCCAGCATATACCGAAAACTGTTCCGCAGCTTGCGATAGGTGTCGGTCACGCCTTTCAGGATCTCGTCGCCGATCCGGTGATCGTCGGTATAATCGACGCTCGACACCCAGAGCCGCAGGATATCCGCGCCGTTGACGTCGATGATCTTTTGCGGATCGAGCGTGTTGCCGATGCTTTTCGACATTTTGAGGCCCTTGGAATCGAGCGTCATGCCGTGGGTCAGCAGCTGGTGATAGGGCGCGCGGCCGCGCGTGCCGCAGCTTTCGAGCAGGCTCGACTGGAACCAGCCGCGATGCTGGTCCGATCCTTCGAGATACAGGTCGGCGGGCGAGGAGAGGTTCGGCCATTTGCCGCTCTCCAGCACGAAGGCATGGGTAGAACCGCTGTCGAACCAGACGTCGAGAATGTCCGTGACGATCTCGTAATCGTCCAGATTATACGCATTGCCGAGCAGCGCCTGATGATCGGCGGCGAACCAGGCATCGGCGCCGCCCTCGCGCACCGCGTCCACGATGCGTTTGTTGACCTCGGGATCGTCGAGATAATTGCCGTCTTTGTCGACATAGAGGGTGATCGGCACGCCCCAGGCGCGCTGGCGCGAAAGCACCCAGTCGGGCCGCCCCTCGACCATCGCGTGCAACCGGTTGCGGCCGCGCTCGGGGACGAAGCGAGTCTTGTCGATCTCGGAAAGCGCGGTTTCGCGCAAGGTGCTGCCGCTTTCCAGTTTCTCATCCATCCGCACGAACCATTGCGGCGTGCAGCGAAAGATCACCTTGGCCTTGGAGCGCCAGCTGTGCGGATAGCTGTGCTGGAAATCGTCGCTGGCCGAGAGCAGGCCGCCAGCTTCGCGCAAGTCCGAACAGATCGGCCCCTCGGCCGAGTTGAACGTCTTGTTGATGACCGAGCCCATCCGCTCGTCGCCGCGCGGCAGCCAAAGCCAGTCATCGCGATACACGCCGTCATCCTCGACCGCGAAGACCGGCTCGATGCCGTTGGCCTTGCACAGCAGGAAATCGTCCTCGCCATGATCGGGCGCCATATGGACGAGGCCCGTACCCGCATCGGTCGTCACGAAGTCGCCGGGCAGGAAGGGGCGGGGCTGGGCGTAGAAACCGCCGAGATGGTGCATCGGATGGCGGGCGATGGCTCCCTCAAAGGCTCGTCCCTTGAAGCTATATCCGTCTCCGCCTTCGTCGAAACCGCTTTCTCCAAGAAATGCATGAGTGGGTTCAGCTACGGCAGAGTAAGGGCAATCCTCATATCCATCAGCGCCAAGATAGTAATCGCCGCCATATTCGACGGGCCGGGGAATTCCTGACCGTTTGCAGAATTCTCCCACCAGCTCGCGGGCTACGATGATATCTATGTTGCCCCCCGGCACGTTCACGCAATTGAGCACGACGTAATCCGCATCGGGGTTGAAGGCCAAAGCCTGATTGACCGGAATCGTCCAAGGAGTTGTGGTCCACACCGCAACATGTTTTCCAACAAGACCAGAGGCATGTGGAGCTTCCGTGATCTCGAACGCCACGTCGATCTGCGTCGAGGTGATATCCTGATACTCGACCTCGGCCTCGGCCAGCGCGGTCTTCTCTACCGGCGACCACATCACCGGTTTCGCGCCGCGATAGACCTGTCCGCTCTCGCAGAATTTCAGGAATTCCTCGACGATCACCGCCTCGGCGTCGAAATCCATGGTGAGGTACGGCTTGTCCCATTCGCCCATCACGCCGAGCCGCTTGAACTCCTCGCGCTGCACATCGACCCAATTGGCCGCATAGGCGCGGCATTCGGCGCGGAACTCGGCGGAAGGCACCTCGTCCTTGTTCCGCTTTTTCTTGCGGTATTGCTCCTCGATCTTCCATTCGATCGGCAGGCCGTGGCAATCCCAGCCCGGCACATAGGGCACGTCCTTGCCCAGCAGGGTTTGCGTGCGGACGACGAGATCCTTCAGGATCTTGTTCAGCGCATGGCCGATATGGATATTGCCATTGGCATAGGGCGGGCCGTCATGGAGCAGGAATTTCTCGCGGCCCGCGCGCGCCTCGCGCAGCTTTTCATAGAGCCCCGCTTCCTCCCACGCGGCAAGGATGCCGGGCTCCTTGTTGGCGAGCCCCGCCTTCATCGGGAAGTCGGTTTTCGGGAGGAAAACCGTGTCTCTATAATCGGTCTGGTCTGACATTGCGGGCGATGTAAGGGGGATGGGCGGGGGCGTCTAGCCATATTCCCCTCTCCCATAGGGAGAGGGATGCGGAACCTTGGCGAGGTACGAGCCCAGGTGAAGCTGGGTGAGGGGGTCTGCCGTATCGGGCGGGCATAGCCCCTCATCCAACTTTGCCTAGCGGGACAAGCCTGCGAGGCTCCGTATCCTTCTCCCCATGGGAGAAGGCTTTACAGCCGGTGCCGGGTCAGCCGCCTTTCGGCCTCTTCGCAATCCTTGGCCATCTGGGCTTTCAGCGCGTCGAGATCGTCGAATTTTTCCTCGCCGCGCAGATAGCTGACAAGCTCGACCTCGATAGGCTGGCCGTACAGATCGCCGGAGAAATCGAAGAAATAGGGCTCCAGCAATTCCTCGGGCGGATCGAAGCTGGGGCGGATGCCAAGGTTCGCCGCGCCGTCCACCGTCCGGCCGCCCGGCAAGCGCCCGCGCACGGCGTAGATGCCGTATCGGGGGCGGATATAGGCGCCGAGGCGGAGATTGGCGGTGGGATAGCCGAGCGCGCGGCCATTCTTCGCGCCATGCTCGACAATGCCTTCGATGGTGAAGGGCCGGGTGAGGAGGTGGGTCGCGGTTTCGCAATCGCCCTCTTTCAGCGCGTCGCGGATGCGGCTGGAGGAGACGATTTCCTCGCCGTCGGTCACCGGGGCCGCGATCTCGGTGAAGAAGCCGTGGCGCTGCGCCTGTTCGGCCAGCATCACGACATCGCCCTCGCGTCCCTTGCCGAAGATGAAATCATTGCCGGTAACGACCCCGGCGACGCCGAAGCGATCCAGCAGGATATCCTCGATGAAATCGCCGGCCGTCGTATTGGCCAACTCGTCGCCGAATTCGAAAACCATCATCGCATCGGCCCCGGCTTCGGCGAACAGCCGCTCGCGCTGGTCGAGGCTGGTCAGGCGGAAGGGCGGCACATGGGGATGGAAATGGCGCACCGGATGCGGATCGAAGGTGGCGACGATTACCGGGCGCTTCTCGTCGGCGGCATGGCGGACGGCGCGGCCGACGACCGCCTGGTGGCCCCGGTGGAAGCCATCGAAATTGCCGAGCGCGATCACGGCTCCGCGCAGGGCATCGGACACGCGGTGGCGATGGAAGAGCCGTTCCATGGGTCAGCCTATAGGAAAGGGCGAAGGGTGCGGCAATCGGCCATATTTCAACCGCGCGGCAGATTGTTCCGCAGCAGCCGGATAACATTGCCGCCCATCACCGCCGCGATCTCGCCCTCCGAAAGCCCGGCATCCATCAGCAGCTGCGTGACGACAGCAAGCTCGGACGTGTCGAAGGGTACCGTCGTCGATCCGTCGAAATCGGAACCGAGGCCGACATGCTCGATGCCGACAAGACCGCGAACATGAAGGATCGAGGCGACGACATCCTGCGGATCGGCGGAACAGATCGCTCCGTCCCAATAGCCGATGCCGATGACGCCGCCGGTGGTTGCGATCATCGTGATCTGGTCGTCGGTAAGGTTGCGGTTGACGTCGCACACCGCCTGCACGCCGCCATGGCTCGAAACCACCGGGCGCGTCGCCATGGCGAGGATATCGTCGACCATCGCCGGGCTGGCATGGGCGATATCGACGATCATCCGCCGCTGCTCCATGGCCCGGACAATTGCGCGCCCGAAATCCGTGAGCCCGCCTTTTTCCTCGCCATGCATCGATCCACCGAGCCGGTTGTCGAAGAAATGGGTCGGGCTCGCCATCCTGAAGCCGGCGTTGAACAGCCGGTCGAGATTGCCGGCATCGCCGTCCAGATTGTGCAGCCCCTCGACCGAAAGCAGCGCGCCGGTAACCGCTTCGCCGCGCAGGCGATCGGCGAGCAGTCGGTCGATATCGGCGCGGGTGCGCACGATCCTGAGACGCCCCTCGCTCTCGGCCTCGAACCGGGTCAGCCGGTCGGCGTGGAAGAGCGAGCGTTCGACCAGCGAGGTCCATGTGCGGATCGGCTGGAGCTGCGCGATCGCCACCCAGATTATCGTGTCGTCTTCCGCCGAATTGGAATCGTAATTGATGCCGGGCGGCGACTGGGTGACCGAGGAAAAGACCTGGAGCGCGACATTGCCGGCTTCGAGCCGGGGCAGGTCGACATGGCCCCGCGTCGCCCGGCTGAGCAGGCTGCGCCGCCAGAGCAGGGTATCGGCATGCATGTCGGCGATGGCGAGCCGGGCATGGAGCGCCCGGGCTTCCGGCGATATTTGCGGCAGCTCGACATCGGCGCGGGTGTTGAGTTTCTGTTCGAGGACGATCGGCCCGATGGTGAAGAACAACGCCGCCGCGACGGCGATCAGGAATGCCAGGCCGAGCAGGACCTTGCGGATCATCGGCTGCGCGTGAGCGTAACGAAGCTATAGGCCGGTTGCCCGTCCTCGGCCGGGAAGTCCTGCCGCGCCGTTTCGTCCCAGTCGCCTGCGGGAAAATCGGGGACGACGGCATCGCCTTGGGGATCGATATGCACTTCGGTCAGTTCGATGCGGTCCGCATGGGGCAGCATCAGCCGATAGATTTCCGCGCCGCCGATCACCGCTATCTCGTCGACATAGCCGGCGCGCAGGATCGCCTCTTCGGGGCTGTGCACGGCTTCCGCGCCCTCGGCATCCCAGTCCGCCGATCGCGTCAGCACGATATGGCGGCGGCCGGGCAGGGGGGCCGGGAAGCTTTCGAAGGTCTTGCGGCCCATCACCATGGGTTTGCCCATCGTCATGTCCTTGAACCGGCGCTGCTCGCCCTTGATCCGCCAGGGGATTGCGCCGTCCTCCCCGATTACGCCGTTATCGGCGCGGGCGAGATAGAAGGTGATGGCGGCGCCGCTCACACGGCCACCGGGGCCGCGATATGGGGCGCGGCCTGATAACCGGTGATCTCGAAATCCTCATACTCATAGCCGTCGATGCTGCCCGGATCCCGGAGGATGGAGAGCTTCGGCAGCGGGCCGGGGGTGCGCGTCAGCTGGGTGCGCGCCTGCTCCAGATGGTTGGTGTAGAGATGCACGTCTCCGCCGGTCCAGACGAAGTCGCCGACCTCCAGCCCGCATTGCTGGGCCAGCATATGGGTGAGCAGCGCATAGCTGGCGATGTTGAAGGGCACGCCGAGAAAGATGTCGCAGCTTCTTTGGTAGAGCTGGAGCGAGAGCTTGCCATTCGCGACATGGGTCTGAAACAGGCAGTGGCACGGCGCGAGCGCCATCTTGGGAATATCGGCCGGGTTCCAGGCCGAAACGATCTGGCGGCGCGAGGCGGGGTTGGTCTTGATCTCGTCGATCAGCTCGGCGATCTGGTCGATATGGGCGCCGCCCGGGCCTTCCCAGTCGCGCCATTGCTTGCCGTAGACAGGTCCGAGATCGCCATCGTCGCGCGCCCATTCGTTCCAGATCGAAACCTTGCGGTCCTGCAGCCAGCGGACATTGGTGTCGCCGCGCAAAAACCATAACAGCTCGATAATGATCGAACGGATGTGGAGCTTCTTGGTCGTCAGCAACGGAAAACCTTGGGACAGGTCGAACCGCATCTGGGCGCCGAACAGCGAATGGGTGCCGACGCCGGTGCGATCGTCCTGCCGCGCCCCGTCGTCGATTATCCGCTGCATGAGATCGAGATATTGCCGCATCGTACCGGCCCTTATGCCGGAGAGCGGCGCTTCGGCCAAGCGGGCGTATTTCATCCGATGTGGAGGATTTGTGGCGCCATGACGGCGGATTTTTCTACGCTTTTGATCGGTTATGGAGGCGATTCCATGTCCCTTTGCGCGCAGTCGAGCTATCCCCGGTGCGAACGGTTCGCGATCCGCGAATCCGCTGGGGGGCGGAGACACGATGAGCATGCAAGGATCGCCCCTGTTCGGCGACCGGGCCTTCGCGGATTTCTTCGCGCCGCTCGTGCTGCGGCACGATTACGAGCATGCGGTGGTCGCGCATCTGGGCGCGGACGGGCGGCTGGTCGCGATCAGCGAGGCGCAGGGCAGCCGCGACAAGATCATATTGCCGCTGCGCACGATCGTGCACGACGCGCTGTCGCATGACGGCCATGCCGTGATGATTGCGCACAACCATCCGAGCGGCGATCCCACGCCCAGCGAGACGGATATCGAAACCACGCGCAAACTGGCGGACCTGCTCCGGCCGCTCAGCATCCGCATCTTCGATCACCTGATCCTGACATCGAACGGCGGGTTCACGAGCTTTCGGGATCTGGGCTGGCTTTAGCGGCGCGGCGCAGGGCCGAAGGACTACGGGACCGGCGGCGCTTTGATCGCCGGGGGCTCAGTCCTGACCGCACGCGACGATATCGCCGGGTTCGGGCCGCTCGCCCTCGCGCACGAACATCGCCAGATAACCGCCGATCTGCGGCATCGGCGTATAGGATACGCGGCGATAGCCCACGGCCTCGAATTCGCAATTGAGGAGATCGGGCGGGGTGCCGTGGCGATTGGTGGGGCGGTTGGCGTCGACGACGACGACCCGGCCACCGTCGCGCAAAGCGGGGCGCATGTTCCAGAGAAACTCGTACGGGCTTTCGATTTCGTGATACATATGGACCATGAAAATCCGGTCGAAGCTGTTTTCGGGCAGCTTGGGATCGGAAAATTCGCCGAGCCGCACGCTGACATTGTCGAGCCGCTCGCGCGTCACACGGTCGGCCAGCCGGTCGCGCGTTTCGGCGATCACATCCTCGGCAAGCACCCGCCCGCTATCGCCGACCCGGCGGGCGAGGCGGATCGTGTAATAGCCGTTGCCGGCGCCGATATCGGCGACCGTCATGCCCGGCTCGATCGCCGCCATCTCCATCACGGAATCGGCTTCGTTCACCCGGTCGCGCGATTCCTCGTCGCGAAACTGGGCGGCGACGATGTCGGAGACCGGGCGGTCTGCAGGCGGAAAACCACCTTCGTCGCCGCCGAACGCGTCGCAGCCGGTGGCAAGCAGCAGCAAGCCCATGCATGCGGCGGCGCGCATCACTCGATATCCTCTACCTCTACGGTTTCCCCTGTCACCCGCTGCGATAGCGCCGCAGCCATGAACTTGTCGAGATCGCCGTCGAGAACGTCGGACGGGGCGGAGGAGGTAACGCCGGTGCGCAGGTCTTTCACCATCTGATAGGGCTGGAGCACATAGGAGCGGATCTGGTTGCCCCAACCGATGTCGCTCTTGGAGGCTTCGACGGCGTTGGCCTCTTCTTCCCGGCGGCGCAGTTCGGCTTCGTAGAGCCGGGCCTTCAGCATGCCCATCGCCTCCGCCTTGTTCTTGTGCTGCGAACGCTGCGATTGCGAGGCGACGACGATGCCGGTCGGTTCGTGCGTGATGCGCACCGCGCTGTCGGTGGTGTTGACGTGTTGGCCGCCCGATCCGCTCGCGCGATAGGTGTCGATGCGCAGCTCGCTCTCGTTGATCTCGATATCGATGTCGTCGTCGATCACCGGATAGACCCAGACGCTGGAAAAGCTCGTATGTCGACGCGCCGAGCTGTCATAGGGCGAGATGCGGACCAGCCGGTGGACGCCGCTTTCGGTCTTGGCATAGCCATAGGCGTTCTCGCCCTTGATCAACAGCGTCGCGCCCTTGATCCCGGCCTGTTCGCCCGCATGATAGTCGACCAGCTCCACCTTGTACCCGCGCCGCTCGGCCCAGCGCTGGTACATGCGCTGGAGCATTTCGGCCCAGTCCTGGCTTTCGGTCCCGCCCGCGCCGGCGTGAATTTCGAGATAGGTGTCGTTGGCGTCCGCTTCGCCGGCGAGCAGCGCTTCGACCTTGTCCTGTTCGGCGCGTTCGGCGAGCTGGGCGAGCGCCTTTTCGGCATCGGTGACGAGCCCTTCGTCGCCTTCGGCTTCGGCCATTTCGATCATTTCGACCGCATCGTCGCGTTCCTGGCTGATCGCGCGCACGGCGGAGATCGCGTTTTCGAGCCGGCCGCGCTCGCGCATGACCTCGCGCGCCGCCTTGGGGTCGTCCCACAGGCTTGCGTCTTCCACCTTCGCGTTGAGCTCTTCCAGCCGCTGGTTCGCGACGTCCCAGTCGAGAAAGCGGCGGAGCAGGTCGAGCGCCTGGGTGATCTGGTCGATATGGGCTTGCGCTTCGGCGCGCATGACAGGGGACTTTCCGGTTCGATGCTGTGGGGGCTGCTGTTAGCCGGTCAACTGCGCCGCATCAATCGCCCGAAAGCTTCGTGTCGTGGCGATCGATATTTTCGAGCAGGTCGAGCACGCCGCGAAACTGAAGGATCGTGCGTTCGATCCGCTCGCGGTCCTGCGATGCCGAGAAACCGGCGCTTTCGAACAGATTTTTGGCGCGCATCGCGATCACCAGTGCTTGTTCGTAGAACAGCACATTCATGCCGCTGCCATGCAGGAAGCCGTGCCATTTGCTCGTAAACCGCTTTTCCAGCGCCAGCAGGGTATGGCAATGGGACGGGCTGACGATGGCGCGAGCGATGTCGGGGTCGGTCGAATAGACCATGAAATTACGGGAGAATTCGGGATCCGCGATTGCGACCGGCTCCAGGGTCAGGGGGCCGGCGACGATCGGCGTGTTGCGCCAGCGCTGCCAGCGGCTCGACCGCCGGATGACGGTCGCCCCCCGATAGGCGTGGCGGGTCTTGAGGTGCATCAAGATGCCCTTGAAGTTGACCGTCGTGTGGCGGCCCGTTCCGCTGGTCAGCGTCGTTTCGAAGATGTGGAAGCCGGCGTCTCCGAAATATCCGGACCAGAAATCTTCCGAGGTCCGATTCGCATAGCCGGGCAGGATCTGGAAGGTCCGGGCGAAGTCGATCATCTCGCCGGGCTTTCCCGTCGGCGAATAGTGAATGCCCATGGCCGACGCGATCGCCCCGTTCGCTTCGCGCTTGATCGCGGCGATCGCATTCGATTTGATCATATAGCCGGCGATCAGGCCGCCGACGGCCAGGAAGCCCGATCCGAACAGGCCGATCATCGCCATGAAGCCCGGCAGTTCGGTTTGGCCGATGGTCTCCGGATGGACGCCCAGATAGACGGTGGCGGCGAAAAGGAGGATTGCCGCGAGGATCGATCCCGCAGTCACCGCACGGTATTTTCGGCGGATCCAGACGCGGTCTCCGCGTCGTTCTTCCAGCCAGTGCCCCAAGCCGTTCGCCATGATCGTATCGACGTCGAGCGCTGCCGGCATGGCTGGATTTCTCCGGGGTTGGTCGGTTAGTAGATACCGCCTTCAGACTGCAGGAATTCGTTGTCGTTGGTCGGCCGGTCGACCGTGACCGTATTCTGCGCTTCGTTGGGGTCGATGCGGCGGATCGGGCGGCGCGCAAGCACGTCGCGACGGATGGTGCGGGTCGGCTGGCTGTCCGGCCGGAAGGCTTCCCAGATGATCGCGCTTTGCGGACTGTCGCTCGGCCAGCCGCCGAACACGCGGCGACCCGTCCGGCGGTCGATGCGGACCATGCGGATCCCGCGCGGCGCGCGGAACGGGATGACCGGCCGGCCTTCCAGCGTTTCCTGCATGAACTGGCGGAAGATCGGCGCGGCCAGCGTGCCGCCGGCGCCATAGCCGATCGACCGGTTCTGGCGGTCATAACCCATATAGACGCCGGCAACGATATCCGGCGTGCCGCCGACGAACCAGACATTGGTCGGGCCGGTGGTGGTGCCGGTCTTGCCGAACATCGGGCGATCGAGATCGCGGAGCAGTGTGGCGGTGCCACGCTGGATCACGCCTTCGAGGATATGGATCATCTGGAACGCCGTCATCGCATCGACGACCTGGCGGCCCGGCATCGGCGGACGCGGCATACGCTCGCCGTCCCAGTCGTCGGCGTTGCAGCCTTCGCAGGCGCGCCAGTTGGCCGGATAGATGACCTCGCCGTCGCGGTTCTGGACATAGTCGATCAGGGAGGGGCCGACATCGCGGCCATGATTGGCCAGCATGCCATAGGCGTTGACGAGACGGAGCACGGTCGTGTCGCCGGCGCCCAGAGAAAAGGCGAGATAGGGCTCATAATCTCCGATCCCGGCCCGGCTGATGAGCTGGGTGACATTTTCCATGCCGGTTTCGGAGGCGGCACGCACCGTCATCAGGTTGCGCGAATTTTCCAGGCCCCAGCGCAGGGTCTGCGGCCCGGCGACGCCGCCGCCCGAATTGCGGAAGCATTTGTTGCCGAGGCCCGCGCCCTGATAGACGCAGAAGGGGCCGTCGACGATGATCGAGGCCGGCGTCATGCCGTTTTCGAGTGCAGCCGCGTAAACGAAGGGCTTTATTGCCGATCCCGGCTGGCGTTCGGCCTGGGTGGCGCGGTTGAAGGCTTCGAGGCTGGAGCTGAAACCGCCCTGCATCGCGTAGACGCGCCCGGTGCGAACATCCTCGACGACCATGCCGCCAGAAATGTCGGGCACCTTGGCCAGCGCATAGGCGTTGCCCTCCGGCCGCACGGTGATGATATCGCCGGGCTGGATGGTGGAAAAGGCGGTTCCGCCGCTGCGCCGCGCTATGGAAGCGGCCGAGCGCGGCATGGTCGAGGTGCTGCCGTCGGCAAAGCCGATCCGGGCCGTGTTCTCGTCTTTTGACAGGATGACGGCGACCCGCCAGTCTTCATAGTCGATCGTCAGATTGGCCGCCGCGAGGCGCGATTGCCACTGGTCGTCGTCCATCGGGATGGTCGCCACCGGCCCCGCCCATGCACGGCCGCGATCGAAGCGCAGCAGGCCTTCGCGCAGCGATCTCTGCGCGCTGTCCTGCATTTGCGGATCGTAGGAGGTGCGGACCCACAGGCCGCCCGAATAGATGCCATAGGGGCCGTCTTCGGCATCCTCGCCGAAGCTGTCGATCAAGATGCGGCGCACCTCTTCCATATAATAGCCGTCGACATTGTCGGTGACGGACTGGGACGTGCGGGTCGTGCCGAGCGGCCGGGCACGGGCTTCCTGCCAGTCCGCTTCGTTCAGCCAGTCATTCTCCCGCATCTGATCGAGCACATAGTTGCGCCGGGCAAGCGCGCGCTCGGGGAAGCGGGACGGGTTATAATTGGCCGGCGCGCGCGGCAGCGCCGCCAGGAAGGCGGCCTCATGGACCTCGAGATCGGCGACGTCCTTGTTGAAATAGGCGCGCGCGGCGGCCTGCACGCCATAAGCGTTCCGGCCGAGAAAAATCTGGTTGAGATAGAGTTCGAGGATCTGTTCCTTGGTCAGCACATTCTCGATACGCACGGCCAGGATCGCCTCGCGAATCTTGCGGGTGACCGAATATTCGTTGGTGAGCAGCAGATTCTTGGCGACCTGCTGGGTGATCGTCGAACCGCCCCGGGCCCGCTCATCGCTCCCCATCTTCGCGATATAATCGAACACCGCGGCGGCGAGGCCGGGATAGTCGAGCCCGCCATGGGTGAAGAAGGAACTGTCTTCCGAGGCAAGGAAGGCGCGGATCAGGACCGGCGGATATTCTTCATAGGCAAGCTCCACGCGGCGTTCGCGCGCGAAGCTCTGCACGGGCTCGCCATTCACGTCGCGCACGAAGGTCGGCAGCGCCGGTTCATAGTCGAGCAGGCTGTCGGCCGAGGGCAGATCGCGCATGAACACCCACCAGAAGGCGAGCATGCCCATCAGGGTCATCAGCAAAAGATAGAGCGGCCAGCGATAGCGGCGTTTGGCCAGCCTCGCGCGCACGCCGGGCCAAAAGCCCGTCGTTTCGCGCCGCAAGGTGACGCTCATTTCGGTATCGGTTTCCGCAGCCTCCGTCATCGCGGGGCGGTTTACCAGCTTTTGGGTGCGATGCCAGCCGGTTTTGCGGCCGCCCGGCCGGGCGCAGGAGAAAAGCGCGGCGGAGCGGCGGGGGGCGGGCCCCTGTCGTTTTTCCTACCGGGTGCCGGTCAGGCCGCGCGCGAAATGAGTCTCGATCGCGCGGGTCAGGCCGCGCGCTATATTGCGCTGGCCTTCGCGCGAAAACAGCCGCTCGACGTCGGCCTCATTGGTCAAATAGCCGGTTTCCAGCAGGATCGAGGGCATGTCGGGCGCCTTGAGGACGACGAAGCCGGCGAATCGGTGATAGTCGCCGGTGAAGGGGAATGTCTGCCGCGCATCGCGATAGAGCAGGTTCGCAAAACGCGATGAGATGTTCATCGTCTCGCGCTGGGTAAGGTCGATCAGGATCGAACGGACATCCTCGTCCGCGCCGCCCAGATCGACACCGTTGATGACGTCGGCGGAATTCTCCCGCCGGGCGAGGCTTTCGGATTCCCGGTCCGACGCGACCTCCGATAGCGTGTAGATCGTCGCGCCGCGCGCGTCGCGGTTCTCCGCGCTGTCGGCATGGATCGAGATGAAGAGTTCGGCGCCCAGCCGGCGGGCGATCTCGTAGCGTTCCTCCAGCACGAGGAAACGGTCGTCCGATCGCGTCAGGGCGACGCGGACCCGGCCCGATTGCAGCAGGGCATCGCGCGTCGCGATCGCGATGGCGAGCGTCGCGTCCTTTTCGCGCCGGCCGCCATGGGGCGAGATCGCGCCCGGATCATGGCCACCATGACCGGCATCGATGACGACCAGCGGCCGCCCGGTCGGGCCCTGGATGGTGGGAAGCGGGGCGGTGCCGGGCGCCGTCGCGCGCGGCAGGCGGACGGTGAGTTCCCCGCGCCCGCTGGGCGGGCGGGCGCGAAACGCCATTGGCGGGAAGAAGCTCGCCCGGCCCGCGCTCGCGGCGCTGGCAAAGGCGATGCTGCTCGCCGGGCGGATGTCGAGGGTGAAGGCGCGGCCATCTTCGGAAAAACGGCCATTCTGGAAAATCGCGGGCCGGGCAAGATCGAGCACGATCCGCGCGGTTTCAGGATCATATTGGCCCTGGCGTACGGTGCGGATCGGCCCGGCCGCATCGCCGCCATCCCCGGCGCGCGCGCCGGAAACGTCGATCGCGATCCGGTCGGGCCCGTCCAGAACGAAGGCGGAGGCGTTCGCGACATAATCGTCGAACCGCACGGTAACGCGCTCGGGTGTCACATTGACCGCTTCGATAGCGGTCGCGGCGGCAGGGTGCCAACCGATGGTCGTCAGAATGGCGAGCAGGAGCGACATCGCCCCATATTGCCGCGCGATACCCCCAATGGTCCAGCGCAAACACATGATTAAGGTTACTCTCGGTTCGTGTCGTGGGTGCCAAGAGCTAGGGCTGGAGCCTCAAAACGGGGTGAAGACTTTAGGTTAACGCCGCATTAGCCATATCGGCGCGGTCCGGATCGGACCCATATTGCCGATGCCGGGGCCTCGTTCGGCATGCTTTTTCTTGCCGTGCCATGGCGGCGCTGCTAGCAAACCGGGCAGCAGGGGTTGATTATGCCGTCCGGTATGGCGACATCCTGCCCATAATACGCGCCGGCAATACAAATCCGGCCCACCAGGTTGACGCTGCATGAGGCATTCTCTCCCCGAACGACAGGCGATGCGCGATCCGCGCGGCCTTGTCTTCGCGGCAAGACGTCCCGCCCACGAGGCCGGACATGCCCCGGCAGCAGACGCAAATATCACTTGTTCACCACGAATGGGCGCGACGTCCGGCGATTTTTCACGCCGCGCGATCGCACGCCGCCCATTCCCATCAGTTCACATGCCCGCCCGCCTTACAAGGCCCGCCTGGCATGTTCGGAGACACATAAATGGCAACGCGTATGCTGATCGATGCGCGCCACCGGGAAGAGACCCGTGTGGCCGTCGTCAAAAACAACCGGATCGAAGAGTTTGATTTCGAATCCGAAGAGCACAAGCAGCTCAAGGGAAATATCTATCTCGCCAAGGTAACCCGCGTCGAACCGTCGCTTCAGGCGGCGTTCGTCGATTATGGCGGCAACCGTCACGGTTTCCTCGCCTTCAGCGAAATCCATCCCGACTATTATCAGATCCCGAAGGAAGACCGGGAAAAGCTCCTCGCCGAGGAAATGGAGCATGCCAAGGAAGAGGCAGAGCTGCGCGAGGGCGAGGAAGAGCAGGAAGCCGCCGACGCCGAAACCGACGATTCCGGGCAAGATGCGGACGCCGAAGACGGTGATGAGGGCGTCGAGGAAACCGGCGACGCCGATGCCGATGAAGAGCATCACGACGAACCCGTCGTCCAGAACCTGCGCAAGCGCCGGATGGACCTGCGCCGCCGCTACAAGATTCAGGACGTTATCCGCCGCCGCCAGGTGCTGCTCGTCCAGGTCGTGAAAGAAGAGCGCGGCAACAAGGGCGCGGCGCTGACCACCTATCTCTCGCTCGCCGGCCGCTATTGCGTGCTGATGCCCAACACCTCGCATGGTGGCGGGATCAGCCGGAAGATTTCGAACGCCTCGGATCGCAAGCGTCTGAAATCGGTGATTTCGGAATTGAAGCTGCCCGAGACCATGGGCTGCATCGTGCGCACCGCGGGCATGGCGCGCACCAAGACCGAGATCAAACGGGATTTCACCTATCTCGCCAAATTGTGGGACGATATTCGCGAAGGCACGCTCCGCGCCACGGCGCCCGAGCGGATATACACCGATAGCGACCTTGTGAAGCGCGCGATCCGCGACATCTACAACCGCGAAATCGAGGATGTAATCGTCGAGGGCGAGGAAGGCTATAAGGCCGCCAAGAACTTCATGAAGATGCTGATGCCGAGCCACGCCAAGCGCGTTCAGCATTACGCGGATACGACGCCGCTGTTCCAGCGCTACCAGGTCGAGGATCAGCTCGGGGCGATGTACCATCCGCTCGTCCAGCTGAAATCGGGCGGTTATCTGGTCATCAACCCGACCGAGGCGCTGGTATCGATCGACATCAACTCGGGCCGTTCGACGCGCGAGCACAATATCGAGCAGACCGCGCTCAAGACCAATATCGAGGCGGCGCGCGAAATCGCCCGCCAGCTGCGGTTGCGCGACATGGCCGGGCTGGTCGTGATCGACTTTATCGACATGGACCATCATTCGAACAACCGGAAGGTGGAACGCGCGCTCAAGGAAGCGCTGAAGAACGATCGCGCCCGCATCCAGGTGGGCCGGATTTCCTCCTTCGGTCTGCTCGAGATGAGCCGCCAGCGGCTGCGCACCGGCATGCTCGAAGCCTCGACGCACGAATGCCCGCATTGCGAAGGCACCGGCCTGATGCGCACGGCATCGTCGGCCGGCCTGTCCGCGCTGCGGCTGCTCGAAGAAGAAGCCGCCAAGGGCAAGGGCTCCAAGCTTTCGCTCAGCTGCGCGCAGGATGCGGCGGTCTATGTGCTGAATTCCAAGCGGCAGGAACTGGGCGAGATCGAGGCGCTGTACGGCGTTTCTATCGAGGTGATCCCCGATCGCAAGCTGGAAGGCGCGGCGATGGAGGTCGCCGCCTCCGGGCCGCCACCCGAAAAGCGGGTCCAGGTCGCTCCGATCGTTCTCGACGATGACGAGGATGACGAGGACGAGGAAATCGAGGCCGAGGAAGACTTCGAAGCCGAGGCCGGGGAGGACGAGGACTCCAAACCGCGTTCGCGCCGCCGTCGCGGCAGGCGCGGCGGCCGTGGTCGCCGCAAGGACAGGCCCGAGGGCGCCGAGCGGTCCGATACGGACAATGAGGACGAGGCCGCCGAGGAAAGCGTCGACGCGTCGGGCGAGGATGGCGACGAGGAGGCACCGCGCCGGAAATCGCGCCGTGGCCGCCGCGGCGGCCGCCGCCGGAAACCTGCCGGCGGCGATAACGCCGTCGAGACCGGCGAAGGCACGGAAGAGGGTGCCGGCGAAGACAGTGCTCCCGTCGAAGCGGAGGCTGCAGAGGAAAGCGCCCCTGCGGAAGCGGACGCCGCCGAAGCCACTCCCGAGGAAAAACCCAAGCGCCGCCGTACGCGCAAAAAGCCCGAGGCCGAGCCTGCGGAAGCGGAGGCTGAAGCTGAAGCGGTAGAAGCCACCGCCGGAGCCGAAGCCGAGGCCGAGGAAAAGCCGAAGCGTCGCCGGGCGCCGCGCAAAAAGGCGGAACCGGCACCCGCCGAAGCTGCCGAGGAAGCCGCAACGGCCGAGGCGGCGGAAGCCGCTTCGGAAGAAACCGCCGAGGAAAAACCCGCCAAGCCGCGCCGTTCGCGCGCACGCGCCGCGACCAATGGCACGAAGGCCGAACCCGCCGCAGAAAAAGCCGTTGCCGAGGCGGTGCCGGCCGAAAGCGGCGGTGAGGGTGAAGGCCCGCGCCGCGGTGGTTGGTGGCAACGAACCTTCGGCGAATAGGACCGATCCGATGATCGCCCCGCTTTCATCCCCCGTTCAGGCACGGCGGGCGAAAGCGGCGGCGATGATCGCGTCCCGCACGATTTCCACGACCATGATCGCGCGCGCAGCTTTGTTCGTGCTGCTCGCGATGGTGCTTGCGGTCCGGCCCGTCGCCGCGCAATCGATCCTGCGCGATGCGGAGACCGAGGCGCTGCTCAACGATATGGCCGCGCCGCTCGTGGAGGCCGCGGGCCTCCAGTCGAACGGCTTCGAGATCGTCCTGGTGAACGACCAGTCGATCAATGCCTTCGTCGCCGGCGGTCAGCGCGTGTTTATCCATTCCGGCCTGCTGCTCGCCGCCGACAATGCCAATGAAGTGCAGGGCGTGATCGCGCATGAGCTGGGCCATGTTACCGGCGGCCACGCGATTTCGATCCGCGACGGCTTCAGCAATGCGGGCAATATCTCGATCCTCTCGATTCTAGCCGCAGCGGCGCTGATCGCGGCGGGCGCGCCCGATGCGGGCATGGCGGTGATGTCGGGCGGTTCGCGGGCGGCGATCGGCCAGTTTCTCGCCTTCAGCCGCGTCCAGGAATCGAGTTCGGATCTTGCCGGCGCCGAATATCTGTCGACGGCAGGGATCAGCGGGCGGGGCAGCCTGGCCTTTTTCCGGCGTATCCAGAACCAGGAATACCGGCTCGCGATACCGCAGACCAACGCCTATAACCGCACCCACCCTCTTTCGGGCGATCGTATCGCCATCCTGACCGAACTTTACGAGAATGATCCGGCCTGGGATGCGCCGACCGACCCGGCGCTCGAAGCGCGATTCCAGAGGGCGAGGGCGAAGCTGCTCGGCTTTATCGAAACGCCGCAGCGCACGATGATCGCCTATCCGCAATCCGATACATCGGTGCCCGCGCGTTACGCCCGGGCCTATGCCTGGCACAAGGAAGCCTATCCGGATCGCGCGCTGGCGGAGGTCGATGCGCTGCTCGCCGATGCGCCGCACGATCCCTATTTTCTCGAACTCAGGGGGCAGGTGTTGCTGGAATCGGGGCGGCCGGACGAAGCGCTGCCCGCATTGCGCGAAGCGACGCTCAATTCGCGCAGCAATCCGCTGATCGCCGCGCTGTTCGGCCATGCGCTGATCGCGACCGAAGATTCGGCGAATTACGAGGAGGCGCTGAGCGTGCTGCGGACCGCCGTTCAGCGGGATAACCGCAATCCCTTTGCCTGGCGCCGGCTCGGCTATATCTATTCGCAGGAGGGCGATCTTGCCCGCGCCTATCTGGCGACCGCCGAATATGCGAGCCTGACCGGCCAGCCGCGCGAGGCGTTCGTCAATGCGCAACAAGCGATGCTCGGTATTCCGCAGGGCACGCCGGACTGGCTCAGGGCCCAGGATATCGTTATGGCCATGCGCGGCGAGGTCGAGGAACTCGACGAGGACGAACGGCGCGAACGTCGCCGGCCTGCGCCGGACGGCTAGGAGCTAGAATGACAAATCGCTGGACGATCTGGGGCGGCATCGCGGCCGTTGCCGCAGTGGGAAGCTTTTTCCTCGTGCCGCAGGTCAAGGGCTGGGCGCGCGGCGAGATCGAAACCGTGATCCATCAATATATCGTGGAAAACCCCGAAGTGATCCCCGAGGCGATGACCCGGCTCGAAGAGCGGCGGATGGCGCAGATGATCGGCGTGGTTCGCGAAGACCTGGAACGGCCCTTCGAAGGCGCCTGGTCCGGTGCGACCGATCCGCAAGTCACCGTTGTCCAGTTTTTCGATTATGCCTGCGGCTATTGCCGCGCCAGCCTTCCCGATCTCAATCGGCTGGTGGAAGAAAATGACGATGTCCGTATCGTCTATCGCGAATTGCCGATCCTGAGTCCGGAAAGCGAACAGGCCGCAAGGGTCAGCCTCTCGGCGGCCCGGCAACGCGAATATATGGATTTTCATTTGGCGATGTACGCCGCGGGCCGACCAAGCAACGCAACGATCGCCCAGGCGCAGCGCGAGGCGGGGCTCGATGCCGCGCAGGTGACCAGCGACATGAACGCCGAGAATGTGGTCGGAGAATTGCGCAACAATCTCGATCTGGCGCGCCGTCTCGAACTGACCGGAACGCCGGCCTTCATCATCGGCGATCGCATCCTTTCGGGCGCGGTCGGTTATGAAAGGCTGCGTCAGGCCGTGCAGGAAGTGCGCGACGCGCCGCGCAGCGGCGACTAGGCTTTCGCGAGTTCGGCGAGCGGAGTCATTGTCGCCTCCGACCAGTCTTCCGGCATCAAGGTCACCGTGCGCGACGGCGGGATGAACCAGCTGATCCGCTCGAAGAAATGCTGCGCCTCCTCGTCGCTCTTGAACGCGCTGCGGCGGGCATTGAAGACCAGCGAGCGCGAAGGCTGCATCGCCGCCGACGTCATCACCAGAACGCGCGGATGGGGTAGCTTCCATTCGGTCTTGAGATGCCGATCCAGCGCGTGCGCCGCTTCGCGCGACAGATAATCGACCGACGGCGTTCCCGTCAGCACCTTGGTTCCGGCCGCGATCGTGATTTCGCGGTCGGGGGATGCGTCTTCCGCTTCTTCCAGATCGACGGGATCGCCGCGCCAGTCGCGATAACGGACCAGGCTTTCGATCACGCCCATCGGGATCACATAGACGGGGTCGGCGGCGTCGGGATGGGCGAACAGCACGGCGCCGGACCCCGCTTCGAGACAGGGCTGGGCAAGACCTGCGAAATTATGGGCGACGAAGCTCTCCGTCGCGGGCAGGTCCAGCCGCAGATAACGGAAGCCGTCGGGCCCGGTGAAAGCCTCGGACGAGGGAATTTCTATAGCCGCGGTCCACAGCGTGGAAAAGAAGCTGCGCTGCCAGGCCTCGTCCCGTTCTCCGGGCGGCGTTTCGATCAGGATTCTCAGGCGCGCGGTCATCGCCGGATCGGGTTGTTCCCCGGACGCGGCGGTCGGATCGATCGAGACCGGTTCGGCGAGAGAGGGGACGGCGGGGCCGGCTGCCTTTCCCCTGCCGAACAGCTTGCTCAAAAGGCTCATTCGGATCTCCTGAAGCCTTGCGCGACGACAACCCGTTCCCTGGGCGTTTGCGAATCGCCGGCGGATCTCGACAGTTAACCATAGCATAGGCCCGTCTCGGCACCGAAACGAGTTCGTTGCCGACGTCGCGGATCGCGCTGCGCCGTGAAGCCGATTTCCAAAAGAACGATCCTCGGCGCTGCCGGGATCGAACGATATTCATTCGAATCGGTGCAGGTTTGCAGGCGCGCTTCGTTGACCGCCTGGCCGCTGCTGCGCATTCTTCCGAGACAAAAAATGGGAGAAAGATTGATGTCGCGGTCAAGTTTATATTTTTCGCGCGGCGTACTTCGCGGCGTGGGAAAGATCTTTTTCATGCGGGTCCCGCAAGAGGCGGGCACGGGTTCCGCGCCGAGGCGATTGCTCGGCTCCTATGTCGACGAGATCGACTATGGACTGTTCAGTACGCGCGAAGCACCGGGGATCGATCATGCCTGGGATCCCGAATATTTCTTTCATATCGCCAAGGCGCTGGGTGGGAATGATAACAGGGATTGGGTGCTCGAAACCGCGCTCCACAATGTGACGCAGGAATATAAGATAGAAACCAAGGCCGGCATGGATGCCAAGGGCTCCTATCCGGGTGCGCCGGTATCGGCCGGCGTGGAGGTTGATTATGAGCGCCTCCGCCGGGCCAAGATCACGCTCGGCGCGGGGTCGAAGAAATACTATATCCCGCGCGGTTATATATCAGAAGCGTACAGGGCATTCGCCGAACAGTCGGATTCCTATCCGAGCGTTGTTTTCGACGACGATCACATGCTGATTGACCAGATCGTGATCGTCCAGAACCTCGCCCTCGAAGTCGAATCGAAGAGCGAATTCGGCGCCGCGTTCGAAGCGAAGGCGGAGAACGTCAACAATCTCGGTATCGGTGTGAAATATACGCGTACGAGCGAACGGAAATATCAAATCGAGATCACCGACGGGAAGGAATATTTGTTCGGCTTGAGCGGTGTTCAGGCGGACAAAATGACGGGCGACTAATCCGCCCGATCCCGCCCCTTGAAGCCCTGGGCCACGACATACCATTCCGAAGAGCCCTTGCGGCTCGCGGGCGGCTTGGCGTGCTTCACCTTTGAAAAGTTGCGCTTGAGTTCTGCGACCAGCGTATTGTCGGCGCCGCCCGCCAGCACTTTCGCGACGAACGCCCCTTGCGGACGCAGCACTTCGCTTGCGAACTGCGCGGCCGCCTCGACGAGCCCCATGGTGCGCAGATGGTCGGTCTGCTTATGGCCGACAGTGTTCGCCGCCATGTCGGACAGCACGATATCGGCTTCGCCGCCCAGCGCTTCGCGCAGTTTCTCCGGCGCGTCCTCGTCCATGAAATCCATTTCGAAGATGGTGACATTCTCGATGGGATCGGTCGGCAGAAAGTCGATCCCGACAATGGTCGCGTTCGGATTTTTCTGCCGCGCGACCTGCGACCATCCGCCCGGCGCGATGCCGAGATCGACGATCCGGTCTGCACCCGGCAGCAGGTGGAAGCGGTCATCGAGCTCGAGCAGCTTGTAGGCGGCGCGCGACCGATAGCCGTCCGCCTGGGCGCGCTTCACATAGGGATCGTTGAGCTGGCGTTCGAGCCAGCGCTTGGAGGATTCCTTGCGCTTCTTGTCTTTGCGGAGCTGGGCCATGCTTCAGTGCCTGTCCAAAGACATCATCGAACGCAAGATGCCTTCGCGAATGCCGCGATCGGCGATGCCGATCCGCTCGGCCGGCCAGATATCAAGAATCGCTTCGAGGATGGCGCAGCCGGCGATGACGAGATCGGCGCGTTCATGCCCGATACACGGCACTTCCGCGCGTTCGGGCACGGACATATGGGCAAGATCGGTCGATACCTTGCGCAACGCATCGGAAGGCAGAACCAAGCCGTCTATCCGGTTTCGGTCATAGCTTGCCAGGCCGAGATGGACGCTCGCCAGGGTGGTGACGGTGCCGCTGGTGCCCAGCAGGCGCGGCTGATAGCCGATCGTCGGCAGGGTCGAGGCAAAGTCCGCAAAGCTCTCGGCGACGCGGCCCCGCATGCGCTGATAGGTTTCGAGGCGATCCTCGAGCGAGGTAAGGGTGTTGAATTCCTTTTCGGCGAGGCTGACAACGCCCCAGGGCGCAGAATACCAAGACAGGATCTCGGGCTCGCCGCCCCGATCGCTTTCGGTGCCCGGTTCGATCAGAACCAGTTCCGTCGATCCGCCGCCGATATCGAAGATCAGCGCCGGCCCTTCGCCGGGTTCGAGCAGGATATGGCAGCCGAGCACCGCCAGCCGTGCTTCCTCGGCCGGGCTGATAATGTCGAGCGCGATGCCGGTCTCCTCGCGCACGCGGCGGACGAAATGACGGCCATTGGCGGCGCGGCGGCACGCTTCGGTGGCGACCGAGCGCGACAGGCTTACATGGCGCCGGCGCAGCTTTTCCGCGCAGATCGACAAAGCGCCCACGGCGCGGTCGATCGCCGCGTCCGACAGCCGCCCGGTCGTCGCAAGCCCTTCGCCCAGCCGCACGATCCGGGAAAAGGCGTCGATAACGGTGAAGCCGTCGCCGGAAGGCCGGGCGACGAGCAGCCGGCAATTGTTGGTGCCGAGATCGAGCGCGCCATAGCTGCGCCGCGACAGCGCCGATCCATTGGCCGATTTTTTGGCTCGGGGAGTGCGGTGATCACGCGCCGCGCCCGGCACCGGGCCGGGATTGGAATTCGGGCTGGCGATATTGTCGTCCACGCCGATTACTTCTTCTAACCATTATGTTTTCCGGTTCGGCACATGCCGCCGGTACTTGAACGAGAGAGTAGCCCAAACACGCGGCCAAGGGCAAGGCGAGCGGATTGACAGCCGGGGCCCTGCTGCCTATGTCGCCGCCCTTCGGTTGCCCCGTCGTCTAATGGTAAGACTACGGACTCTGACTCCGTCAATTGAGGTTCGAATCCTCACGGGGCATCCAGCTTCCCGCCGGCCAGAACTGTCCCAAAATCGGTCGTTTCGGTTCACCAACGAAAAGCGCTGAAACGCCCGCTATTCGCGGCGTTCCGCGCGCGCATTAACTCTAAATTTAAACCCCGAGCCCGAACCTGCGCAAAAGAAGGGGAAGGGTCGCAGTGCCATTTGATCGCCAGCAGGCTTTCGACATGGCGGCATCGGGCGTGCTCACGCAGCGCCGGCCGTCACGGGATGATGAAGGCGTATGCCGTTACCGGACGCGATGCCATGATCGGTCGCTCAAATGCACGATCGGCTGGCTGATACCCGATTATCGCTACAAGGCGCATTACGAGAATCACGAAGGCTTTCCCTTCGCCCTCGTCGCCCGGCAGGGGCTGGCACCGCATCTCGGTTTCGACGGCTGCCCGGAGGACCTGTCCTTCCTGGAGGGACTCCGCTTCGTCCATGATGCGGCGTCGGGCGCGACGACGATGGGCACCGCCGAGATTTTCCTCGCCGAGTTCGTCGACCGGATGGAGCAGCTCGGCCGGCGCTACAGCCTCGATGTCACCGCGCTCAACGGCCGGACGCCGCCGTCGCGGATCGTCGATCCCGACCAGCATATGCTGCCCGGTTTCCCGCCGGTCACCAAGCCGCTCTCGGTGCTGTTTTCACAATGGACGGAGCGCCGGGGCCCCGATCGCTAGCTGCAAGCCGTCGACACCCCCGCCATGCTATGTAACCGTTCGGGAATCCGGTGCGAACTTCCGATCGATTGAATGGGGCGTTCAACCCAAGGAGGCGGGCGATGGCGGGCGAGAGCGAACAGAGCGACGGCGATCTGGAACCGGGTCCAAAACCCGGCGAGGTCGTCAAGCGGCACCGGCTTTCGACGCGGCTCTGGCACTGGACCAACGCACTCGCCATCGTCATCCTGCTGATGAGCGGGCTTTCGATCTTCAACGCGCATCCCCGGCTTTATTGGGGCAGCTACGGCGCCAATGCCGATACGCCCTGGCTGGAAATCACGGGCGAGGGGACGCGCGGCTTCGTGCGGATCGGCTCTACCGAGATCACGACGACCGGCGTGCTGGGCCGCTGGCGCGACGAGAACGGCGATACCAGCACCCGCGCTTTCCCCAGCTGGGCGACGATCCCCGGCTATTACAGTCTTGCCATCGGGCGGCTGTGGCATTTCTTCTTCGCCTGGGTGCTGGTGCTTGCCGGGCTCTCCTACTGGATCTGGAGCTTCGCCAATCGCCATATCCAGCGCGATCTTGCGCCCCGGCGGTCCGAACTGAAACCCAGCCATATCTGGCACGATATCAAGGATCATGCGCGGCTGCGCTTCCCGACCGGGGCGGCGGCGCTCCGCTACAATATCCTGCAGAAGACGAGCTATCTTTTGGTGCTGTTCGTGCTGTTGCCGCTGATCGTGCTGACCGGCCTCACCATGTCGCCGAGCATGGACGCGGCCTGGCCCTGGCTGCTCGATATCTTCGGCGGACGGCAATCGGCGCGCTCGATACATTTCATCTGCGCCTTCCTGATCGCCGCTTTCATCCTCGTGCATCTGGTGATGGTGGTGCTGGCCGGGCCGGTGAACGAGATCCGCTCGATGATCACGGGCCGGTTCCGCTTGCCGGGAAAGCGGGAGGAAAGGGCGGCGCCACCGAGGCATCCCGAATTTGCGGAGGAGCAGGCGCAATGAGCAAACTGATCACCACCCGCCGCAAGCTGATCGCCGGGCTCGGCAGTTCCGTGCTGCTCGCCGGGTGCGACAGCTGGAGCCGCAGTCCGGGCTTCCAGGATGTGCTCGCCTCGGCCGAGGGGCTGACCCGCCGCGCGCAGCGCACCATCACCAACCGCGAGGCGCTGGCACGCGAATTCTCAGCTGCCGACCTGTCACCGAACTTCCGCGCCAATGGCAGCCGGACGGCGGACAGCGACGCCTATCGGGCGATGCTCGCCAACAATTTCGCGGATTTCCGGCTCCGCGTCGACGGGCTCGTCTCTCGTCCGCTCTCGCTGTCGCTGGCCGAACTGCGCGCCATGCCGCGCCGCACCCAGATCACCCGCCACGATTGCGTGGAGGGCTGGAGCGCGATCGGCCAGTGGACGGGCGTGCCGCTATCGCGCCTGCTCGATCTTGCGGGGCTGCGGGATAGCGCCAACTATATCGTCTTCCACTGCGCGGACACTTATGGCTCGCAAGGCCGGCCCTATTATGAGAGCATCGACCTGATCGACGCCTTCCACCCGCAGACGATCCTCGCCTATGACATGAACGGCCAGCAGCTGCCCGAACGCCATGGCGCGCCGCTCCGCGCCCGGGTCGAGCGCCAGCTCGGCTATAAACATGCAAAATATGTGACCCGGCTTGAAGCGGTCGCCAGCCTCGACGGCATTCATGGCGGCAAGGGCGGCTATTGGGAAGATAACGGCGCCTACGCCTGGTATGCGGGGATTTGATGCTTCTCCCGTAGGGTTAGAGGGTTCTACCTCCCGTTTCCCAAATCCTCGTCGCCGCGATATTTGAGTTCGAGGAACTTGCCCTGGGTGGCCAGCGCGTCGAGTTCGCCCGCGGCCAGTTGCCGCGTCATCCGGCTGATTTCGCTCTCGACGATATCGAGCCCTTCGACGAGCTGGTGTTCGGGCGTGCGGCCGCCCAGGCTTTCCTCGCGTCGCAGGTGATCGGGTACGCGCTTATAGCCTTCGACAAGTTCCGGCAGCTCGACACCGACAAGGCGGCGGACCTCCACGGCGGCGGGCTCGCGCGGATCGAGATTCTGCAGCTGCGGGCGCAGTTCCTCAAGCCGCGTAGCGATGGCGTCGAGCTTGCGGTTGGCCGGCGCGGGGAGCGCGAGCCGCTGCTTCGCCAGCCATTGCTCGGTGTTGGCGGGCAGGGCGGGAAGCTCGCTTTCCATCAGCCGCTCCTGCGTCACATCGGGCTGGCTGCCGGCGATCAGTACGCCGACGATGACGAGGAACGCGATCACCAGGGTCAGCATCAGCCAGGCCAGGCCAAAGCTGTTGAAGAACACGCCGACGCCCGCCATGCCGATGATCGCGGCGATCGCCAGCATCACGCCCGTGCGCAGGCGGCGCATGAACGCCTCCTGCCGCCGTTTGCGCTGGCGGCGGGCAAGCTCGCGCGCTTGCGGCGAAACACGCCGCAGCAGCTCGTCGGCTTGCTGGAGAATACGGTCGCTCTGGCTCACTTTGATCTCATAACCGGGGGTCTAGCCCTCCAGCGCCTCGAACGGGATGGCCTTGACCTGCTGGTTGTTCTGCTCGGCGCCCTCGGCCCGGGCGATATAGCCTTTCGATTTCTCGACTTCGTCGGTGAGCACGTCCACCGTCTGCTTCATGGATCCGAGCGCTTCCAGCTTGAAGCGGTCGATCTCGTCCATCGTGTCGTAGATATTCTGGAAGGCGCGCTGCAGCGTCTCGATCGGGATGGTGGAGCTGGCCGCCTGTTTGTGGATTTCGGCGGTGTTGGTCTTCAGCATCTCGCCGGTCGAATCGATCATGTTCGCGGTCGTCTCGTTGAGCGCGGTGATCTGGCCGAGGACGAGCTTCTGGTTGGTCATCGCCTGGGCGACGGTGACGGCCGTCCGCAGTGCCGCGACGGTGGTCGTCGAGGCGCGGTCGACGCCCTTCACCAGCTCGACATTGTTCTTCTTCACAAGATCGAGCGCGAGATAGCCCTGCACGCTGACCGCCATCTGGGTCAGCAGGTCCTGGGTGCGCTGGCGGACGTAGAAGAGCGCGGTTTCCTTGATCGCCTTGGATTTTTCGGGATCGGTGCTTTCGAGTTCCAGCGCCCTGTCTTCGAGCGCGGCGTCGAGCGCCTTGGCGACATAGATCATTTCTTCGAGCCGGCCCATCGCGTCCCACAGCTTCTGGCGTTCCACGGAGATCGCGGCATTGTCCTTCAGCAGCTCGTCCTTACCTGAGGCAAGGCGCTGGAGGATCGCCGAGATGTGGCTTTGCGCGCTCTTGTAGCTGTCGAAATAGACGCGCAGCTTGTTGCCCCAGGGGATGATGCCGAAAAGCTTGCGGCTGGACGTCAGATCGCCGCGGGTGCCGGGATCGAGATCCTCGACCGTGCGGCGCAATTCGGAAAGATCGGCGCCGATCGACGAATTTTCGTCCATCGAGCGTACGGGCCGGTCGAGAAAGCGGTTGGACTGGCCGGCCGCGTCGCGGATTTCCTTCTGGCCCATCGCCGCGATCTGATCGACCTTGGCCCCGAATTCGGGGCTTTTGGCATCCAGCGCGATGAGCTCGTCGACAAAGCCGACGACTTTTTCATTGTGCTTCGCCTGCTTTTCGGGCGCGACGGGCACGAGCCCGGCGGCCTTTTCGGCCGTTACCGTCGGCACCGGATCGGGCGCTTCGAGCGTCAATTTGGTGTCGGTCTTGGTGGCGGTTGCCGTTCCGCTTTCCGGTGTCGTGGCCATGATCATCCCTTCACTGTGCGCCCCCCTAGATGCCGCCGAATTACTGCACTTTCAAGGGCTGTATTACGATAATAATACACTAACGGTCAAATCCTTTGCTTGTTACTGGAATTCGATCGAAAATACCGGCATGGGGCGAACCATGAACCTTGCCGAGATTGTCAAAGAGATCGTCGCCGAAATCGAACCGCATCGCGGCGAGGGCAAGGTCGCCGACTATATTCCCGCGCTCGCCTGTGTCGATCCGATGAAATTCGGCATCGCCGTCGCGACGCCGGACGGCGAATGCCATAGCGCGGGCGATGCCGACGAGCCGTTTTCGGTGCAGAGCATATCCAAGGTCTTCACCCTGGCGCTTGCGCTCCAGAAGGTCGGCGACGATCTGTGGCAACGGGTCGGGCGGGAGCCGTCGGGCAGCGCCTTCAACTCGATCGTCCAGCTGGAGCATGAACGCGGCATTCCGCGCAATCCGCTGATCAACGCCGGCGCGATTGTCGTTACCGATCATCTGATCGACAATGGCGATGCCGACGCCGCCATCGAGCTTTTGTTGCGCGTGCTGCGCGAC
This sequence comes from Parasphingopyxis marina, assembly GCF_014237875.1. Lineage (GTDB taxonomy): Bacteria > Pseudomonadota > Alphaproteobacteria > Sphingomonadales > Sphingomonadaceae > Parasphingopyxis > Parasphingopyxis marina. The sequence continues at coordinate 826,451 of NZ_JACJVJ010000002.1, read as the reverse complement.
CATGCCGAGGATCAGAGCATCGATATCGACTATGATGTCGCGGTATCGGAGAGCGACACCGGCGCGCGCAACCGCAGCCTTGCATGGTTCATGGCGAGTTTCGGCAACCTCGAAAACGATGTCGAGGTCGCGCTCTCGGCCTATTTCCGCCATTGTGCGCTCGCGCTATCCTGCGCCCAGCTCGCCCGCGCGGCCTTGTTCCTCGCCTTTAACGGCGAAGATCCGGTAACCGGCGAACGCATCCTGACGCCGCAGCGCTGCCGCCGGATCAACGCGATCATGATGAGCTGCGGCCATTACGACAATTCGGGCGATTTCGCCTTTCGTATCGGCCTGCCCGGCAAGAGCGGCGTCGGCGGCGGCATCCTCGCCATCGTGCCGGGGCAGGGCGCGGCCGCCACCTGGTCGCCGGGTCTGAACGAGGCCGGCACGTCGCGCGTGGGGGCGCTGGCGCTCGAGGCGCTGGTTGCGCGTACGGGCTGGTCGGTTTTCGGCTGACCGGTTAGGCTGGGGGAAGAATGGACAAGGAACTCGCCGAACATCTGCCGCTCGACGAAGCCGACGGGCTGATCTTTGCCTGTCTGCTCGATGGCGAGGGCGGGGCGGACCGGATCGGCTGGGAGGGCGTCGAAAGCTGGACGCCGACCCACCCGCCGCTCTGGATCCATGTCAACAGTTCGGTCGAGCGCGTGCGCCGATGGCTGCCGACCGATGGCGGGCTGACCGAACCGACGTCCGGCGCGATGCTCTCGAGCGAATCCCGTCCGCGCGTTTTCCACGGCTCGAAGGGGTTCGTCGCGATCCTCCGGGGCATCAATCTCAATCCGGGGACCGAGGTCGAGGATCTCGTTTCGCTGCACATGTGGTCCGACGGGGAGCGGCTGATCACGGTGCGCGAGGAAAAGCTGAACTCGACGCGCAACCTCTTCCAGAAGCTCGTTACCGAGCGCGAGGGGCCGCACACGATCCCGCAGCTCTATGTCGAATTGATCGACGATCTCACCAACGGCATTGGCGGGATCGTCGCCGAATATGACGACCAGCTCGACGATATCGAGGAACGCACCGAGCGCGACGATCCTTCCGAGCTGCGGCAGGAACTCGGCGATCTGCGCCAGGAAGTGGTCGGGCTTCGCCGGTTTCTCGCGCCGCAGCGCGAGGCGCTCAATCGGCTGATGGCGGACCCGCCCGGTTGGCTGGGCGAGCGGCTGGGCCTGGAACTGCGCGAGATCGCCGACCGCACCCAGCGCCATATCGAAGAGATAGACGTGGCCCGTGAACGCGCGCTGGTCCTCAAGGACGATATCGCCAACCGGCTTTCCGAGCAGATGAACCGCAACATGTATGTGCTGTCGATCGTCGCGGCGATCTTCCTGCCGCTTTCCTTCATCACCGGCCTGCTCGGTATCAATGTCGGCGGCATGCCGGGGGTATCGGACGGCAGCGCCTTCTGGCTGACCTGCGCGATGCTGGCGGTATTGCTCGGGCTGGAACTGATCATCTTCCGCTGGCTGAAATGGATGTAACGATTGCGCTATCTGCAATTATAGGCACCAGATTAGCAGCAATTTGGAGATGCAGTTATTGCAACGATAGGCTAAGGCAGTTGCCATGGCCGATGGCGAAACCGCACTGCTGCTCGCGCGAATTCAGTTCGCCTTCACCGTCTCCTTTCACTTCATCTTCCCGGCTTTTTCGATCGGACTCGCCAGTTATCTCGCGGTGCTCGAGGGGCTGTGGCTTAAGACGAGGGACGATACCTATCTCCGGCTGTTCAAATACTGGATCAAGATCTTCGCCGTCGCCTTCGCGATGGGCGTCGTTTCGGGCATCGTCATGTCCTATCAGTTCGGCACCAACTGGTCGGTCTTCTCCGATCGCGCGGGGCCGATCATCGGGCCGCTCATGGCCTATGAGGTGCTCACCGCCTTCTTCCTGGAGGCCGGTTTCCTGGGCGTCATGCTGTTCGGCATGGATAAGGTGGGCAAGAAACTGCATTTCTTCGCGACCCTGATGGTCGCCGCGGGAACGGCGGCCTCGGCCTTCTGGATTCTCTCGGTCAACAGCTGGATGCAGACGCCGACCGGGCACGAGGTCAACGAGGTCGGTCAATATGTGCTGGCCGGCAGCTGGCTCGACGTGATCTTCAATCCCAGCTTCCCCTACCGGCTCGTTCACACGGTTATCGCCGCCTATCTCACAACGGCGCTCGTGGTGGGCGCGGTCGGCGCCTGGCATCTGCTCAAGGGGCATGACCGGCCGGGCGTGAAGCGGATGTTCTCGATGGCGATGTGGATGATGGCGATCGTCGCGCCGATCCAGATTCTCGCCGGCGACCAGCATGGCCTCAACACGCTCGAACACCAGCCGATGAAGGTTGCGGCGATGGAGGGGCATTTCGAAAGCTTCGAATCCCACGCGCCGCTCATCCTGTTCGGCATTCCCGACAGCGAAGAGGAAACCGTTCACTACAAGGTCCAGATCCCCGATCTCGGCTCGCTGATCCTGCGCCACGACGTCAATCTCGGCCTTGAAGGGCTCGACACCGTCGCGCGCGAGGATCGTCCGCCCGTCGGCATCGTCTTCTGGGCGTTCCGGATCATGGTAGGCCTCGGTTTCCTGATGGCGGGGCTCGGCCTGCTGGGCCTGTTCATGCGCTGGCGCGGAAAATTCTATTCCTCGCGCCTGCTCCACCGCTTCGCGCTTCTCATGGGCCCGGCCGGTTTCGTCGCGGTGATTGCCGGCTGGGTCGTCACCGAAGTCGGGCGCCAGCCCTGGGTGATCTACAACGTCATGCGGACCGAAGACGCCGTCTCTGCGATCGGGGTGCCGGGCGTCACCGGCTCGCTGATCGCCTTCGTCATCGTCTACTTTTCGGTTTTCTCCGTCGGGACCTGGTACATCCTCAAGCTGATGAGCCATCCGCCGAGCGCCGGGGACGTCGAACCCCAGGGGCCGATCCGCTCGGCCGGTATCACCCCCGCCGCGATCGAAGAAAAAGCCTGGGAACGCGGGGAGGACGAATAATGGGCGATCCGACACTCACCGTCATCTGGGCCGCGATCATCGCCACCGGCATCGCCGCCTATGTGGTGATGGACGGCTTCGATCTCGGCATCGGCATGCTCTTCCCGCGCCTCAAGGTCGGCCAGGAACGCGACATGGCGATGAACTCGATCGCGCCGGTCTGGGACGGCAACGAGACCTGGCTGGTGCTCGGCGGCGGCGGGTTGCTCGCGGCCTTTCCGCTTGCCTATGCGGTGATCCTGCCTGCGCTCTATGCGCCGTTGATCGCGATGCTGCTCGGCCTCGTCTTTCGCGGCGTGGCGTTCGAATTTCGCTGGCGCGACCCCGCCCACCGCAAATATTGGGACTTCGCCTTTTTCGGCGGCTCGCTGGTCGCGACGCTGGCGCAGGGCATCACGCTCGGCGCGCTGCTCGAGGGAATCGAGATTGAAGGCCGCGCCTATGCCGGCGGCTGGTGGGACTGGCTGACCCCGTTCAGCCTGCTCTGCGGCGCGGCACTGGCCATCGCCTACCAGCTGCTCGGTTCGTGCTGGCTGGTGATGAAGACGACGGGATCGCTGCAGACCGAGGCGCGGCGGGTCGCGAAAATACTGGTGCCCTTCACCCTGGTGATGATCGGCGCGGTCAGCCTCGCCACGCCCTATGTCGAGGATCAGTATTTCAGCCGCTGGTTCGAATGGCCGGGCCTGGCCGTCACCATTCCGATGCCGCTGCTGATTCTCGGGGTTACCTATATGATCTGGCGCGATCTGGAATCGGGCTATGATTACCGGCCCTTTTTCTGGGCGTTGGGGCTGTTCCTGCTCTCCATGGTGGGCCTAGCCATTTCGATCTGGCCCGATGTCGTGCCGGGTCGGATTTCGATCTACGACGCCGCGGCCCCGCGCGAGAGCCAGATCTTCATGCTGGTCGGCGCAGGCGTCCTTATCCCGGTGATCTTCGCCTATACGGCCTGGGCCTATTGGATATTCCGCGGCAAGGTCGACGAGGCCGGCTATCACTGAGGAACGGCCCCTCTACGCCAAGCTCGGCTGGTTCGTCCTGCTGTGGGCCGGCGGCGTGCTGGCGGTCGGCAGCGTCGCCTATATCCTCAGGCTCTGGATCGCCTAGTCCTTCGCCATCCGGGCATGTTCCCAGCTGATCAGGACAACCCCGGCGAACACGGTCGCGAAGCCCAGCAGGTGGATCCATTCGAAGCTTTCCGACAGCAGGATATAGCTGAGAACGAGGGCGGAAACCGGCATCACGCCCATGAAGGCGGCGGCGATGGTCCCTTCCACCCGCGCGATCGAGCGGTACCAGAGCCAGGAACCCAGCGCGAGCGTGCCCGCGCCGTACCAGAGCAGGGCGAGCCAGGCGCGGCGGTCCACGCCGCCCCAGTCGAATCCCTGCAACTGCCAGATCGCGAAGGGCAGAAAGAAGGGGAGGGACAGCGCCGCGGCGAGAAAGGCGACGAGGACGGGGTCGATCTCCTCGGACGCCTTCTTGCCCAGCAACGTGTAGCAGGCCTCGCAGCAGACGGCGGCGAAGATCAGCAGGATGCCGGCAACCGGCGCGGGCCCGTCACTGCCACCGGCCGAGCCCAGTTGCAGGACGAGGACGCCGGCGACCGCAAGGGCGATGGCGGCGATCTTTCGCCAGGTCGGATGATCGCCCATCAGCAGCATCGAAGCGGCGGCGGTGACGGCAGGCGTCGTGCTCATAACGATGGCGCCGGCGACGCCCGAGACCATCCTCATTCCGTAGAGCATGAAGGCGGAAAATCCGGCCATCCCGAACAGGGCGATCAGGCCGATGATCGCCCAATCCTTGCGCGATATGGACCCGATGGTGCCGCGCTGTTTCCAGGCGAAGGGTGCAAGCGCGAGCGCGCCGATTGCGACGCGCAGCAACGAGGCGAGAAACACCGGCATCGCCGCCGTGACGATCTTGCTGACCGGGGTGGCCGAACCGAACACCGCCATGCCCGCGAAAAGTTGCGCGCGGGTGGCGGAGCCGTCTTGCGATCGTCCGTTCATGCCCCTTCGACGCTTGGCGGCAAAAAGCGTTCCGCCAAGGCGACGCTATCCGATGGCGATATCCAGCAGGGCCGGGCCCTGCGCTTCCAGAACGGCCTTTATAGCCGCTTCCAGCGCCTCGGGTTTTTCGACTCGCGATCCGGGCACATTCTGCCCGGCTGCAAGCGCGACGAAATCGAGGCCGGACAGGTCGCAGCCCGGCGGTTCGGCAATGCCGAAGCGCCGGCCGAAGCCGTCGAGCGCGGCATAGCGGCCATTGTTGAGGATCAGGAAGGCGACATTCGCCTGCTGCTTTGCCGCCGTCCACAGCGCCTGCACCGCATACATCGCCGAACCGTCGCCGATGATCGCCACCGTGCGCTTGTCGGGCCGGGCCAATGCCGCTCCGACCGCAGCCGGCATCCCGAAGCCCAGGCCGCCGCTGGAACAGGTGAAAAAGGTGTCGGGCCGGTCGACCGGGAGGAAATCGGGCAGGTCCCGCCGCGCCGTCGGCGCTTCCTCGACGATCGGTGCTTCGGGATCGCGCAGCCGTTGCAGCGTTTCGAAGAGGAAGGGATAGCCGATGGCGTCCCCCGCGATCGCCGTCGGCAGCTCGCGGCTGGCATAGTTGGTGCCGGGCCGCCCCAGGGCATCGCGGATCGCAGCCGCCGCCAGCCGGGTCGAGCTTTGCACGGCTTCGCCCGCCGGTGCGGCGGAGAGCAGGTCGGTGTCGGTGCTCACCTGGAAGATGCGCGCTTCGGTCGGCACATAGGGGCGCGGGCCGTCGACATGCATGGTGAAGACGCGGGCGCCGAAGACGAGGATCGCATCGTGCGGGGAAAGCGTGCGAACGATATTTTCCGGTTCGGGCGGCAGCATCCCGGCGAACAGTTCATGGCTTTGCGGGAAACCCACCCGGCCTTCCATCGGCGGGATATAGACCGGCGCGCCAAGCGCTTCGGCCACGGCGACGACTTCCTCCCATCCCTTGTCGCGATCGACTTCGCCGCCAACGACAAGCGCCGGCGCCTTCGCGCTCGCCATCGCTTCGGCAACGCGCACCGCCTGTTCGGGATCGGGACCGGGCGCAGGGCTCGGCGGACGATAGGCGACCGCCTCGGCTTCCTCGTCCCAGTCTTCGGCAGGGATGGAAAGAAAAACCGGCCCCTGCGGATAGCTGGTCGCGACCGATAGCGCGCGGGCCAGCGCCTGCGGCACATCGGCGGCGCGCGCGGGCTCCACCGCCCATTTGACGAAGGGCTGCGGCAATTCGGTCGGCCGGTTCGCCATCAGGAACGGATCATGAAGCAATAGCGGGCGCGATTGCTGCCCGGCCGTGACGATCAGCGGCGTGCGATTGCGATAGGCGGTGAAGAGCGCGCCCATCGCATGGCCCATGCCGACCGAAGAGTGGAGATTGACCACCGCGGGACGGCCGCTGGTCTGCGCATAGCTGTCCGCTATGCCGAGCGCGACCGACTCCTGGAGCGCGCCGACATAGGAGAAATCCTCGGGAAAATCGGTGAACATCGTCAATTCGGTCGATCCCGGATTGCCGAAGATACGGTCGATGCCATGCTGGCGGAGAAGGTCGTAAAAGGCGGTGCGGACGTTGATCATTCAATATTCCTAAGGGGAAGATGCAGGGACTGCAATCAAGAGTTGTCAGCCTCGCTTCGATTGGCACCGATCCGCGCGGCCATGATCGCGGAGATTGTCAGCATCGGGACGTAATAGGCGAGCAGCGGAAGAATGATCAGGCCCGCCTCCGCTCCCGGAAACAAGATGCGCGCCATCGGGGTGCCCGAAATCACGCTCTTCTGCATGGCCGCGAACAGCAGCGACATGCGGTCGCCATGCGCGAAGCCCAGCAGGCGTGCGAGAAGCAGCGCGGCGGCGACGACGATGCCGAGCAGCGCCAGCATCACGCCGAGCAGCAGCAGGAAACGGTCGATCGCGATTCCTTCCAGCAGCCCGCCGCCGAACGCGGCCGACAGCGCGACATAGATGGCGAGCAGGATCGTCAGCCGGTCGAGCGTGCGGCCGACCATCGGCCGGGCTTCGATCCAGCTGCCGACGAGCGGCCGACAGAGCTGTCCGATGGCGAAGGGCAGGGCGAGGATCAGGATCACCTTGCCGATGCCCGAAATGTCGATCGGCGCGCCCGACGTCGAAAGCAAGGCCGCGAACATCAGCGGCGTCGCCACGACGCCCAGCATGGAGGAAAGCGCCGCGGCGATCACCGAGGCGGCGACATTGCCCTTGGCCATCGACACCATCGCGATCGAGGAGGCAACCGTGGTCGGCAAGGCGCACAGGAACAGGATGCCGGGCACGAAGGCCGGGTCGATCAGCGGCGCAGCTACCGTGGTCAGCGCCAGCCCGATCAGCGGAAAGGCGAGGAAGGTGAACGCGACGATGGCGAGGTGAAGCTTCAGCCGCGTGAACCCGCCCAGCACCGCCTGGCGGCTCAATCGCGCGCCATGGACGAAGAACAGGGTGACGATGGACACGGTGGAGATCGTTCCCAGCCATTCCAGCGCCACGCCGCGCGCCGGGAAAAAGGCCGCGATGGCGACCATCGCCAGCAGGATCAGGATAAACCGGTCGGGCAGCAGGAGCGGGACGAGGCGGGCCATGGTGCTGCCTTTAGCCTGCTTTGCGGCTGCGTCGATAGCGTCCGGTTTCGTTCGACAAGCGGGCCCGAGCGGCTAGACTATCGGGGGAAAGAGAGAGGAATTCATGTCCGCGCGGCTTGTCGATATCATCGTTACCGACGCCGATGTGGCGGAAGCGCGGGCGCTTATCGCGCGTCACTGCCGCCGTTTCTGGCAGGAAGCCGTGCCGGGCGGGCGCGAGAAATTCTCCTGCATCGTCCAGAGCCGCTATGTCGAACGCCTGCTCGACGAACTCGATACGCGGTTCGGTGCGATGGCCGATTTTTCCGCGACCGTGCTTGAGCTCGAAGCCGTGCTGCCGCCGCTCGAGGAAAATTTCGAAACGGCCATGCCCGATGTCGCCGATCTTGCGCCGCCGACACGACTGGAAGCCTTTTTCAGCCGCGACCGGATCAGCACCGATGAGCTGTATGACGATATCGAGGAAAGCCTCGTCATCCGGCCCAGCTTCCTGCTGACGGTGGTGCTTTCGGCGATCATCGCCGCGCTCGGCATGCGCAGCGGCCAGACGGCGGTCGTGATCGGGGCGATGGTGATCGCGCCGCTGCTCGGCCCGACCATGGGCATGGCGCTCGGCGCGACGGTCGGCAATCGCCAGCTTTTGTGGCGCGCCTTCGAAACCCTGGCGGCGGGCACCGTCGCCGCGTTGCTCGCGACGATCGCGGTCGGCTATTTTATATCGGTCGATCCGGCGGTGCCCGAACTGCACAATCGGGCGATCGTGCAGCCGGCCGATATCGCGCTCGCGCTGGCCTGCGGCGCGGCCGGCGTCCTCGCCTTCAGCCGGGGATCGTCGCTCGCGCTGGTCGGCGTGATGATCGCGGTGGCGCTGGTGCCGCCGCTGGCCGCCGCCGGGCTGTTTTTCAGCAAGGGCTATGGCGTGCTCGGCCTCAACGCCCTGTTCCTGTTCGCGACCAACCTCGTCTGCGTGAACCTGTCGGGGATCGCGATGTTCCTGTTCCAGGGGCTGCCGCCCAAAAACTGGCGCATGACCTGGGGAATCATGGCGATCTGGGCGGTGATCCTGCTACTTTTCTTCGGGTTCATGGTCGGCCGGCTCGCTTTCGGGGTCGGTTCGATGGAACTTGTGGACGGGCTTGTCGCGCTGCTGGGCGGCCGTTAGCGCGTTCACAGCTTGTTGCGGCGCACCAATGCCTCTATAGGCGCGCCAGCATTTCCGCTCCATACATTTGAGAGATTTTTCATGGGCCTTCGCAACGTGGCCATCATCGCCCACGTCGATCACGGCAAGACGACCCTGGTCGACCAGCTTTTCCGGCAATCCGGCACCTTCCGCGACAATGAGCGCGTCGAGGAGCGGGCGATGGATTCCAACGAGCTCGAAAAGGAGCGCGGGATCACGATTCTCGCCAAATGCACAAGCGTCGAGTGGAACGGCAATCACATCAACATCGTCGATACCCCGGGCCATGCCGATTTCGGCGCCGAGGTGGAGCGTATCCTGTCGATGGTCGACGGCGTGATCCTGCTCGTCGACGCCGCCGAAGGCCCGATGCCGCAGACCAAGTTCGTCACCGGCAAGGCGCTGTCGCTGGGCCTGAAGCCGATCGTCGTCGTCAACAAGATCGACCGGCCGGATGCGCGGCCCGCCGAAGTGCTCGACGAATGTTTCGAACTGTTCCTCGCGCTCGAAGCCAATGACGAGCAGCTCGATTTCCCGGCTCTCTATGCCAGCGGCCGGTCCGGCTATGCCGGGCGCGAAGACACGGTCCGCGACGGCGATCTGACGCCGCTGTTCGAAACTATCATGGAGCATGTGCCCGCGCCGACCGCCGATCCCGACGGCCCGTTCAAGATGCTCGCCACCCTGCTCGATCGCGACAATTTCATGGGCCGGGTGCTGACCGGGCGGATCGAGAGCGGCAAGCTGGAAATGAACATGCCGATCAAGGCGATCGATGCCGAGGGTAAGGTCGTCGAGAGCGGCCGCGCAACGAAAATCCTCGCTTTCGAAGGGCTTGAGCGCGTTCCCGTAGAATCGGCGCAAGCCGGTGATATCGTCGCGATTGCGGGGCTGACCGACGCGACCGTGTCGAACACGATCTGCGCGCCGGACGTCAGCGAGCCGATCGACGCCCGCAAGATCGACCCGCCGACCCTGGCGATGACCTTCGCCGTCAACGACAGCCCCTTTGCCGGCAAGGACGGCGACAAGGTGCAGAGCCGCGTGATCAGGGACCGCCTGGAGCGCGAGGCCGAGGGCAATGTCGCGATCAGGATCAGCGAAAGCGCCGAGAAGGACGCCTTTGAGGTTGCCGGCCGCGGCGAACTGCAACTCGGCGTGCTGATCGAAACGATGCGGCGCGAGGGATTCGAGCTTTCCATATCGCGCCCGCGCGTGCTGTTTCGCGATGGCCCGGACGGCCGCGAGGAGCCCTATGAAACCGTCGTCATCGATGTCGACGACGAACATTCCGGCACGGTCGTCGAGAAGATGGCGGCCCGCAAGGGCGAGATGACCGACATGTCGCCTTCGGGCGGCGGCAAGACGCGGATCACCTTCAGCGCGCCTTCGCGCGGGCTGATCGGCTATCATGGCGAATTCCTGTCGGATACGCGCGGAACCGGGATCATGAACCGGGTGTACGAGAAATACGGCCCGCACCGGGGCCCGATCGACGGGCGCGGCAACGGCGTGCTGATCTCCATGGAGCAGGGCGAGGCGATCGCCTATTCGCTCAACACGCTGGAAGATCGCGGCATCATGTTCGTCGGCCCCGGCGAGAAGCTCTACCAGGGCATGGTGATCGGCGAGAATGCGAAGCCGCAGGATCTCGAGGTCAATCCGACCAAGACCAAGCAGCTCACCAATATCCGATCGTCGGGCAAGGACGACGCGATCCGGCTCACGCCGCCGCGGCGGATGACGCTGGAACAGGCGATCGCCTATATCCAGGACGACGAACTGGTCGAGGTGACGCCCAAGGCGATCCGTATCCGCAAACGCCATCTCGATCCGCACGAGCGCAAGAAAGCCTCCCGCAAGACCGAAGCCGCCTGAGGAGGCGGTTCGCGCTAGGCGGGTTCGACGATAAAGATGTCGCCGTCGAAATCGACGATAAAGATGTCGCCGGCGGCACTGGAGACAATGGCGACGATCTGGTCGATGCTGCCGGCATCCGGCTCGAAATCCTCGTTTCGCCGTTCATAGTTGCTGGCCGGCAAGGACGTTCCGTCGTCCAGCGCGCCGATCGGAACCGACCAGATGTTTCCGCTTATGAAATCAGCGAAAATATACTGGGCGAAAAGCTCGGCGATCGGGCCGTCATAAACCACCCCTCCGATCACCGAAGCGCCCTGGCGCGCGCCGTTGCCGCGCGGATATTCGGTAACCGGGCCGGTTAGTCCGCTGGGCGGCGTTCCGCTGAACAGGGAACTGCCTTCGCGGAACGGCCATCCGAAATTGGTGCCGCCGCCATTGATCGTCGACAGCCGGTCGACTTCCTCGAAACTGTTTTGGCCGACATCGCCGATCAGCAGATCGCCGCCCGCAAAGGAGGCGCGAAAGGGGTTGCGCAGGCCGAGCGCGAAAACTTCCCGGGCGCCGCCGCCGCTTGCATAGGGGTTTCCGGAAGGAATCAGAAAATACTGGACGGTGGCACCGGCAAAGGGATCGGGATTGATGCCGACACGCAATATCTTGCCGAGCCGCGAGTTGGGGTTTTGAGCGTTGCCATTGGGATCGCCCGATCCTCCGCCGTCCCCGGTGGCGATATAGAAGAGTCCGTTCTCGTCGAAGCCGATCCAGCCGCCATAATGGTTCGAGAAGGTGGGATGGGGGATGGTCATTATCCCCCCTGTTCCCTGGGGCACCTCCGGGCTGTTCTCGCGGAAGCGGCGAATAGAAATGTCGCCATTGCTGTCGGTCACGAACACGTACATGAAACCGTTGATGCCGCCCCCGTTGGGCACATAGTCCGGCGGCACGGCAACGCCGAGGAGCCCGCCTTCGCCAGTGTCGGACACATTGTTCAGCGTCCGGATCAGGTTCCGCTGGCCGGTCAGGGGATTGAATCTGAACAGCCGTCCGCTCTTCTCGATGACGAAGAGTTCGGTCTGGCCCGGGATGTTGGCCAGATAGGTCGGTTGGACGAAACCGGTGGCAATGCGCCGGACCGCGATTCCCTCCCGGTCATTGGTCACCGTTACGGTGAAATCGAGCGTCGTCGAGGCCTGCCCGTCGCTTACCCGCACAGTCACGCGATACACATTGTCCAGATTTGCATCGGTCGGCAGGTCGAAATTCGGCGGCGCGATAAACCGCAATTGGCCATTGGCGTTGACGGAAAAGAGGTTTTGATCGGTGCCGCCCGATACCGTGTAGGACAAGGTGTCGCCATCGGGGTCGCTGGCCTGGATCTGGGCCACGATTTGCTGGTTTTCGGCGATTTGGGCCGTGCCGCTCGACGTGATCGTCGGCGCGCCGTTCGCCGGCGAAGGCGGAGAGGGGGTCGGTGAGCCGTCGCCGCCGCACGCGGCCAGGGAGAATAGAGCGGCCGAAGAAATCAGACGAAGCATAAGCGCGACACTCCAATTGGCTCCGGCCTTTATAGCGGCAATCAAGCAATAAGGCAGGACGCGGGATCGGGCTACGCTCAATATCGCTACGCTCGCCAAATCCGATTGGCTGGCCTAGTGTCGCGCCAGCAATAAGAAACTGGTCGGAGGAATTGTGAAGCACGGGTCCATTTGGGCATGGGGAGCGCCGCTCGTCCTGCTCGCCGCCTGCAATCCCGACGTCGAACAGACGAGTGGAACGGGTACGCAGCCGCTCAATCGCGGCGACGTCGTGAACAGCCGTGAGCTTGTCCAGCCGGTCGTGATCGGCGATTCCGGCCCGCGCTTCAGTGCCTGTCAGTGGACGGGGCTGGTTCGCGCCGTCAGCGGCAATGGCGTGCTCGACGTGCGCGCCGCGCCGTTCGACGAGGCGAGGCAGGTCGGGTCGCTGACCAATGGGGATCAGATTTTCGTCTGCGGGCGCAGCCACGATCAGCGATGGTTCGCGATCGTCTATGCCGCAAGCGGCGAGCTATCGGGAAATTGCGGGGTCTCTTCGCCGATATCGGCGCGGCGGCGCTATGAGGGGCCGTGCGAGAGCGGCTGGGTGTCTTCGGCCTTCATCCAGCTACGGGCGACCAACTAGCACCCTCGATCTGCAGGCTCAGTCGTCGAGCGACGCCATTTCCTCGTTGGGGCTGTAGCTGGCGAGCAGCGCGCGATTGGCGTCGACATCGGTCGCGACCATCTGGATTTCGGGCTCGTCGTCGATCTCGTGGGGATAGATGAAGCCGTAGACCGGGTAGTTGGTAATGCCGAGCTGGCCGGTCGGCGTGTGCCAGACCTTCACCACGCTCCAGTCGTTATTTTCCGAAACATCTTCGGCGAGAACATCGCTCTCCACCATGCCGCGGCGCGACCAGTTGGCGTGATTGAGGCGGATCTGGCGATCGTTGACGACTTCGCGGACCATCGCGACATGGCCGAGGCGCATCCGGCCATGCGGCCGCAGCACCATCACCGATCCGACTTCGGGGGTAGACCCGCGTTCATACTGACCCTCGGCCTGTGCCCACCAGGTATGGGCGTTGCCGCGAATTTCGACGTCGGACACCGATCGGGCGTAGGTCACGCACTGCCAGCGGGCCTGGGCCGGCGCGGCAAGCGCGAGAATGGCGAACAGAAAGGCGATAAGGCCCGGCAAACGCCGGCTGCGACCCGAAACCATGTGCGACCCCCGAAAGGCAGGTAAGTGAAACTCCTGAAGGGGGATTCCCGCAAAACGCGGTTGCGCAAAGCGCAATGCGGCGAAATGTGACCGGGCGGGGGTAAGCGGTGGAACCTTTGTCTAGTCGTCGCCGGTGTCGACCAGTTCGTCGACGGTGCCTGTCGTCACCGAATGATAGCGGGACCGGGCTTCGGCGTAGATTCGCCGGGCCAGGGGCGCCCCCCAATCGCCTTCTTCCATCAAGGCTTCGAACAGCGGCGCGACGAATTTGCGCCGGCCCATGGAAAGCAGGAACTCCTCGATCGAATCGCGCGCCGGATCGAAGCGGTTGGCGATCGCGAGCTTCAGCCAGGCGAAGCGGATTTCGCTGTTGCGGGCCTCGCTGAAATCGAAGCTTTCGTCGAGCGTTTCCAGCCTCTCCTCCGAAAGGTCGCGGGGCAGGCCGTTCAGGAAACGCTGGCGTTCCTGCGTCGTCCATTCGGGCCAGTTGATCACCGCGATGCTGCCATTGTCGACGAAATTCTCGATCGCCTGGTCGACGGCGCGGAAGCGGTTCGACTGGATATGGACGGCGTTTTCCGGAAGCCCCGGTTCGTACACCCATTCGTCGAGCCCGATCCGGTCGGCCTCGTCGCCTTCGAACAGATTCGCGCGCATATCGGAGAGCAGGCCGGCGCTGGTCTGCGGCTGGAAGGCGTGACGATCGAAATAGTCGCGCAGCCAGGCGTCGAAGCGCGCCCGCCCGACGGTGCGCTCGATGGTGCGCAGGAAGACGGCGCCCTTTTCATAGGCGATGTCGGTCATCCCGTCGTCGGGATCGCGGCCGTCGAGATCGAGGTGCAGCGCGGTATCCGCCGCCGTCAGCCCGCCGACTGCCTCGACATCCTCCATCATGTCGGTCCAGCCGAGATCGGCGAGCATCGCCGCCTGCTCGGTGCCGTAGACCGCTTCCATGATCCGGTTCTCGAAATAGACGGTGAACCCTTCGTTCAGCCAGAAATCGTCCCATGTCGCGTTGGTCACGAGATTGCCCGACCAGCTGTGGGCGAGTTCGTGCGCGATCAGGCTGACGAGCGATTTGTCGCCGGCGATCACGGTCGGCGTGACGAAGGTCAGCCGGGGATTTTCCATGCCCCCGAAGGGGAAGGAGGGCGGCAGGACGAGCAGGTCGTAGCGGCCCCAGCGATACTCGCCATACAGCGCCTCGGCGGCGATCACCATTTCTTCCAGATCCTCGAATTCCGCGGCCGCATCGGCCAGCATCGAAGGTTCGGCGTAGACGCCGGTGCGCTCGCCCAGCTGCTGGAAGGCGATGTCGCCGGCGGCGATCGCGATCAGATAGGGCGCAACCGGCTCGTCCATCTTGAAGCGATAGGCAAGGCGGCCGGGCTCGCCGTCCACGGGTTCGCCGTCGGGGGTGAGCATTTCGGCGCTCATCACCACGCGGATGCCGCGCGGCGCGGTGATCCGCGCGTCCCAGCTCTGGCGGATGCCGGGGCTGTCCTGGGTCGGGATCCAGCTACGATTGAGGATCGCCTGGCCCTGGCTGAAGAGATAGGGGGTTTCGCCGCCCGCCGTCTGTTCGGGTTCCAGCCATTGCAGCGCTTCGGCGCCCGGCGCGGAGGCGTAGGTGATCTTGATCCGGGTTGCGCCGCCCAGCCTGATGGTCAGCGGCGCGCCGTGCGCGTCCCCGCTATCCTCGCCCATCTCCCATTGCAGCGTCTCGCCGTCGCCATTGACGACCTCGCGGATTTCCAGGTCCTTGCTGTCGAGCACGACCTCCTCCGCGCCCTCGGCGACTTCGAGGTCGAGCGTTGCCGTGCCGACCATGCGCTGCGCGTCGAAATCGGCATTGAGATCGAGCGCGACATGGGTGACCCGCGCTTCCAGCGGCCGGGCATAGCTATGGGTGTCGACGCCTTCCTCGCTCGCGAAGATGCTTACGGCATTCTCCTGCGCCGCGGCGGTTCCGCCGGCGTCTCCGGCGGAGCCGCAGGCGGCGATCGGGAACAGCAAGGCGAGCGGGAAAAGACCAAGGATACGCGCGAACATCATACTCTCCGGAAAAACGGACGGTTCGGGGGCAGTTTAGCCGTTCGGGCAGCGAATCCAAGGCTCATGGCGCGCCGCGCACCCTTGACCTTCCGCGCGAAACGGCAGACAATTGACGTGAACGTAAAGCAATAAAAGCTGGAGAGTCCCGATGGCCGATGCCGAATCCCTGGAGCAGTTCCGCGAAGAGGCGCGCGCCTGGCTGGAAGAGAATTTCGATCCGGCGCTCAAGGGCCGTCACAATCCCATGGGAATGGTCGACGGACCGACCGACATGAGCCCCGACATGGTCAAATGGCGCGAGGCGCTCGGCGAACGCGGCTTCGGTACGCCGACTTGGCCCAAGGCCTATGGCGGCGCGGATCTCAGCGCCGAGGAAGTGCGCGTGCTGGACGAGGAAATGCGCAAGATCGGCGCCTATAATCCGATCGGCGGCCTTGCCGTCGGCATGTTCGCGCCGACGCTGATGGAATTCGGCACCGAAGAGCAGAAGCAGAAATGGCTGCCGCCGCTCTCCAACGGCTCAAGCCGCGGCGCGCAGGGTTATTCGGAGCCGGGCGCGGGGTCGGACCTCGCCAATCTGCAATGTTTCGCCGAGGACAAGGGCGACCATTATGTCATCAACGGCCAGAAGACCTGGACCTCGGGCGGGCAATGGGCGGATTTCTGCTTCGGCCTGTTCCGTACCGACAAGTCGACCAAGCATGAAGGCATCACCTTCCTCGTGCTGGACATGGACCAGCCGGGCATCGAGACGCGGCCGATCCAGCTGATCTCCGGCGCCTCGCCCTTTTGCGAGACCTTTTTCACCGATGCGATCGCTTTGAAATCGGACCGGGTCGGCGAGGAAGGGAAGGGCTGGACGATCGGCAAGCGCCTGCTCCAGTTCGAGCGCGCCGGCATCGGCGGCGGCGGCATGCGTTTCATGATGCAATCCCTGGCCGACCAGGCGAAGGACTATGTCGAAGTCGACGACAAGGGCGAGATCGTCGATGCCGAACTGCGGCTGAAGATTGTCAGGCACGAGATGACGGTCCGCAATTTCATGGGCACGATCGCCCGGGCGCAGCGCGAAGCGAAAGAGCAGGGCGGCCCTTCGGCGACCAGCTCGGTGCTCAAAAATGTCGGCGCGAAACTCGTCCAGGAACGCACCGACCTGATGGTCGAGATCATGGGCATGCAGGGGCTCGGCTGGGAGGGCGAAGGCTTTTCCGAGGACGAGCTGAAAGCGACGCGCAGCTGGCTCTGGAATCGCGCGGTCACCATCTATGGCGGATCGACCGAGATCCAGAACAATATCATTGCCAAGCGCGTGCTCGGGATGCTGGATCATCAGTAAGGGTTCGCCGATGCCGACCGCCGCCGAAATGCTGCAAGCCGAATTCGGCTCGTTCGCCGATGTCGTGCGCGCCCATGCCGCCGAGAGGCCGGACGCGGGCGCGATCGCGACCGTGGACCGCAAGCTGAGCTTCGCCGAGCTTGACGCCTATGGCGACCTGATCGCGGTGGGCCTTCAGCGCGATGGCGTGCCGCAGGGCGAGGCGGTTGCGATCTGCGGGCTCAACGGCTGGGCCTATGCGGCGCTGTGGCTCGGCATCCTGCGCGCCGGCGCCGTGGTCGCCCCGCTTGCGCAAAGCTCGACGCCCGAGGCGCTGGCACTGATGATCGAGGATTGCGGATCGCGGCTGTTCTTCGCCGATCGGGCAATCGCCGACACGGTGGACATCCCCGCGGGCGTGACCTTCGTGCCGCTCGACGAGGAGGCCGGCTTCGAGGCCTGGCTGCCGGAAGCCGGCGCGACGCCCAAGCCCGTGGCCATCGATCCCGGCGACGCCTTCAACATCATCTATTCCTCGGGCACCACCGGCACGCCCAAGGGCATCGTCCATTCGCACCTGATGCGCTGGCGGCACGTCACCGCCTATGGCGGGCTGCTTTTCACGCCCCAGACGGTTTCGCTGCAATCGACGCCGCTCTATTCCAACACCACGCTCGTCAACTTCCTGCCTTGCCTCGGCAATGGCGGGAAATCGGTGCTGATGAAAAAATTCGATGCGCGCGAATTCCTGACGCTCAGCGAAGCGGAAGGGGTGACGACAGCGATGCTGGTTCCCGTCCAGTATAAGCGGCTGCTCGCCGAACCCGATTTCGACAGTTTCGATCTCTCGGCCTACCAGATGAAATTCTGCACGAGCGCGCCCTTCGCGGCCGATCTCAAGGCGGACATCCTGAAGCGTTGGCCGGGCGGGCTCGTCGAATTTTACGGGATGACCGAAGGCGGCGGCAGCTGTGCGCTGCGCGCCCACGAATTTCCCGACAAGCTCCACACGGTCGGCCAGCCGATGCCGGGCCACGATATCCGGCTGATCGATGAAGACGGCAAGGAAGTGCCGCAGGGCGGGATCGGCGAAGTCGTCGGCCGGTCCGGCACGATCATGAAGGGCTATCACAACCGCCCCGAACAGACGCGCGCAACGCACTGGCACGATGCCGAGGGCAATCTTTACATCCGCACCGGCGATGTCGGCCGGTTCGACGAAGATGGCTTCCTGCAGCTGATGGACCGCACCAAGGACATGATCATATCGGGCGGATTCAATATCTATCCCAGCGACTTGGAAGCGATCGTTATCGAGCATCCCGAAGTCGAGGAAGTTGCCGTGATCGGCGTGGCGAGCGAGCAATGGGGCGAAAGTCCGGTCGGCGTGGTCGTCGGCCCGAGCGATGCCGAGGCGGTGAAGGTCTGGGCGAACGAGCGGCTGGGCAAGACCCAGCGGCTCGCTGCCGTCCATATTGTCGACGAGCTTCCCCGCAGCGCGATCGGCAAGGTGCTGAAGCGCGAGCTGCGGGAATCGCTCAACCTTTAGGCCAGGCGGCTACTCGTTACAGGTCCAGTCGACGCCGCCGCTGACCGGCGCGCCCTGGCAATTGAGCCGTATCATTTCGCCGGTTCCCGGACGCGGGACTTCGGCATAGCCCGTGAAATTGCCGTTTTCCTGCCAATCCATGTCGATGGAGGCGACTTCGATATTCCGGCCCTGGTAGAAAGTGACGATCGTGTTTTCGAGGCTGCGCGCCTGGATGACGCCGTCGACGCCCGGGCAATCGGACGATTCGATGGTCTGTTCCTCGTTGACGGTCACCTCGCAGGTCGCGTCGGTTTCCTCGTCGGAATCCGGATATTTTACGCGGACCTGGCCATGATAGATGTCGCGGTCGTCTTCATCTTCCTCGAAGCTGATTTCGACCACTTCCAGCCCTTCATTTTCGATCGCTTCCTTGATCGCATCGGCAACGCGTTCGTTGCGCGGCGAACCGACGCTGAACGAACAACCTGCGAGCAGCGCGGTAAGCACGGCCGCACCCATAAATTTTGTCATCATCTGCATGGAATTCCCCTGATTCGCGTTTCGCGACCGCGTGCCGGGGAAACTGCGCGAAGCGTGCGACCAAGTCAAAATGCGAGCGACCCGCAATGGTTTCACTCGGTCGCTTCGGTCCGATCGCAACTCAGCTGCGGCGCGCCGCTCACGTCGTAGGAATAGGCGCAGTCCACGGTAATTTCCGTCCCGGTCTCGCTGTCGCGGATCGTTGCGAGACCCTCGAAGCGCGTTCCGCTGGCGCTGCGGTCCATCGCGATATCGACGACTTCCGCGCCTTCATTCTCATAGGCGCGGCGTACCGCGCCTTCGACCATGGCGCGCTGCTGTTCGAGCGTGGCCTCGGCCTCGTTCTGCGGCTCGGGATCGGGTGAGGCGCAGGCGGCCGCGATCAGCGTCAGCGGCAATATTCGAGCGTAAGAGGAAAATTGCATGCGTCCGGCCCTCCCGATTCCGATGGTGTGCCTCGATACACTCTCACCGCAGCGCCGAATAGATAAGCGTCTTCAGTTCGCGGCGGATCGGATAGATGTTGGAGGGCTGGAGCTGGGACATGAAGACCATCGTCAGGTCCTCGGCCGGGTCGACGAAAAAGGCGGTCGAATACATGCCGCCCCAATAATATTCGCCCTGCGACCCGGGGATCATGGTTTTGGCGACATCGTCGGTGATCGCGAAGCCGAGTCCGAAGCCGGTCCCCGCATTCTGCGCCTCGCTGAACAGGGCGCGCGAATGTTTTGTCAGGTCGCCGCCGCCCGGCAAATGGTTGCGGGTCATAAGCTCGATCGTCTTGCGGCCGACGATGCGAACATCGCCGAGCGTGCCCCTGCCGAGTAGCATCCGGCAGAAGCGCAGATAATCGGCGCTCGTCGACACCAGCCCGCCTCCGCCCGAAAGCAGCTTGGGCTTCTTGCCCCAGAGGCTGTTTTCGGCCCGGTCGGTCAGGACCGGCGCCTTGGGGTTCCAGGTCCAGCAATCGCCGAAGCGGTCCAGCTTCTTCTTCGGTACCGTGAAGAAGGTGTCCTTCATGCCCAGCGGCCGCAGGATATGTTCGGCAAAATAGGCATCGAGCTTCTGGCCCGAAACGCGCTGGACGACGGCGCCGACGACATCGGTCGACACCGAATAATTCCACGCCTCGCCCGGCGAGAATTCGAGCGGAAGAGCGGCAAGCGCCGCGACATAGCTGTCGAGATCGTGACTGCCGTGCCAATTCTCGATCTTCTGTTCGCGATAGGCGAGGTCGATATTGGAGCGGTTCTGGAAGCCGTAGGTCAGGCCCGATGTGTGGCGCATCAGGTCGATCATCCGCATCGACGCATCGGGCGCCCGGGTGAGGAAGGGGACGGCGCCGCCGCCGCCCTTGTAGACTCCGACATCGCTGAATTCGGGCAGGAAGCGGTGGACCGGATCGTCGAGCGCCACCAGCCCGCGCTCGACGAGTTGCATAAAGGCGATCGAGGTGATCGGCTTCGTCATCGAGGCGATACGGTACAGCGTGTCGGCGGCGATCGGGGTGCCGTCGTCTCGGGCGACGCCGGCCTGCGCGAACAGTGCGACATCGTCGCCCCGGCCGATGGTCAGCTGGAAGTTTTTCAGCTTCCCGCTCTTGATATATTTGTCCTTCAGATAGCCCGGAATATAGCTCAGCCGC
This sequence comes from Parasphingopyxis marina, assembly GCF_014237875.1. Lineage (GTDB taxonomy): Bacteria > Pseudomonadota > Alphaproteobacteria > Sphingomonadales > Sphingomonadaceae > Parasphingopyxis > Parasphingopyxis marina. The sequence goes on along the minus strand of NZ_JACJVJ010000002.1, from coordinate 805,917 downwards.
TCGGGCACGAAGCCCAGCGCATCGGGATCGGCGGTGATCTCCATCAGTCGAACATGATCACGGAGCGGGCGGAATCGCCCTGGCGGAGTTTTTCGAACCCGTCATTGACCTGTTCGAGGCTGATCCGTTCGGCGATCACGCTGTCGAGATCGAGCCGGCCGTCGAGATAGTAGGAAACCAGCCGCGGCATATCGCGCATGAAGTGCGACGAGCCCATCAGCGATCCCTGGATGCGCTTGCCCGCCAGGAAGGTCGGGCCGTGCAGCTCCACCATCTTGCCCGGGGCGATCATGCCGAGGATCGTCGCGGTGCCGCCGCGCTTCAGGATGTTCCAGGCGAGCTGCGCGGTTTCGGGGCGGCCGACCGCCTCGACGGCATAATCGACGCCGCCGCCGGTCGCCTTCAGCACCTGCTTGTCGACATCCTCGTCACCGGCGTCGAAGCTCATCGTCGCGCCCATCTTTTCGGCGAGCGCGCGCTTGGAGGCGACGGGGTCGATGGCGATGATCTCGCCCGCGCCCGCGATTTTCGCCGCGTTGATTGCCGACAGGCCGATGCCGCCGGTGCCGACCACCGCGACGCTTTCGCCGGGGCGCAGGCCGCAATCGTTGAAGATCGATCCGGCGCCGGTGATCACCGAACAGCCGATCAGCGCCGCGCGGTCCATCGGCATTTCGGGGTCGATGGCGACGCAGGCATTTTCATGGACCAGCATCTTTTCGGCAAAGCCGGAAAGGTTCAGGAATTGCGGCAGCGGCTCGCCGCCCATGCTCAGCCGGGGCGGAGCGCCTTCGGCCCGCTTGGTGGAAAGATCGGTGCACAAGGTGTGCTTGCCGCTCTGGCACAGGTCGCAGGTCCCGCAAAAAGGCGCGAGGAAGGTGATGACATGATCGCCGGGCGAGACATGGCCGACCTCGCTGCCCACCGCCTCGACCACGCCGGCCGCCTCATGCCCCGGAATGGTCGGCAAGGGATGCGGATAGACGCCGTCGATGAAGTGCAGATCCGACCGGCACAGGCCGCAGGCCCTGGTCTTGATGAGCACCTCGCGCGGACCGGGCTGATCGATATCGACCTCGCCGATCTCCATCGGCTTGCCGGGTTCGGTGAGGAGCGCGGCCTTCATCGGCTCACCCCGATGTCTCCGCTGCTGACGCTATCGTCGGCCTCCGGCGCGAACTTGCCGAATTCCATCCGGGCGATGGTGCGGGCGTGCACTTCGTCCGGCCCGTCGGCAAGCCGCAGGGTGCGCTGGTGCGCATAGGCGAGGGCAAGACCGAAATCGGTGGTCACACCGGCGCCGCCATGCGCCTGGATCGCGTCGTCGATGATGCGGAGCGCCATGTTGGGCGCGGAAACCTTGATCATCGCGATCTCGGCGCGGGCGATCTTGTTGCCGGCCCGGTCCATCATGTCGGCGGCCTTCAGGCAGAGCAGACGGTTCATCTCGATATCGATCCGGGCCTGGGCGACGCGCCATTCCCAGATGCTGTGATCGGCGATCGTCTTGCCGAAGGCGACGCGCGACTGCAGCCGCTTGCACATCTTCTCCAGCACTTCCTCGGCCACGCCGATGGTGCGCATGCAATGATGGATACGGCCAGGCCCGAGGCGCCCCTGCGCGATTTCGAAACCGCGCCCTTCGCCGAGCAGCAGGTTGGAAACCGGCACGCGGACATCCTTGAGCTCGACTTCCATATGGCCGTGCGGAGCGTCGTCATAGCCGAAGACGGGCAGGTGGCGGATGATGTTCACGCCGGGGGTGTCGGTCGGCACCAGCACCTGCGATTGCTGCTGGTGGCGCTTGGCTTCGGTATCGGTCTTGCCCATGACGATGGCGATCTTGCAGCGCGGATCGCCAAGGCCCGAAGACCACCATTTACGGCCGTTGATCACATATTCGTCGCCATCGCGCTCGATCCGCGTCTGGATATTGGTGGCGTCGGAAGAGGCGACGGCGGGCTCGGTCATCAGGAAGGCCGAGCGGATTTCACCGTTCATCAGCGGGCGAAGCCATTGTTCCTTCTGTTCGCGCGTGCCGTAGCGGTGGAAGACCTCCATATTGCCGGTGTCCGGCGCCGAACAGTTGAAGCATTCCGGCGCGATGCCGACCCGGCCCATCTCCTCGGCGCACAGCGCATATTCGAGATTGGTGAGCTGTTCGCCTTCGAACTCGAACGTGTCGTCGACATGCTCCTGGCCCGAATGCGGCGGCATGAAGAAGTTCCACAAGCCCGCGGCCTTGGCCTTGGCCTTGAGTTCTTCCAGAACCTCGCTCGTGCCCCAGCGGTTCTCGGGCGGAAATTCCGCCTGGTAATCGTCGACGCGCGGGCGGATTTCCTTGTCGATGAAATCCTTGATGCGGTCTCGGAAATAGGTCTGGCGGTCGGTGAGGCTGAAATCCATCGGAACGTCTCCTTCGTCTTTTTGCTTTTATTATCTTATTCGAACGGGTCTGCGGTTCCCCGCATCCGGGCGATGCGCGCTTCGTGATCGGATTGTTCGATCGGGAAGCGCTGCATGATTGCGGCGGCGGCGATTCCTAACACAACGATCAGGCCAACATAGAGCAGCGCGAGATTCTGCAGGACTCCCTGCGCCACGTCGCCCGGCGTGGCCGGTTCGGGAAAGGCTACGATAGTCAGGATCGCGGCGGAAATGAACACGCCCGCGCCCGATACGCATTTCTGGATGAAGAACTGGCCGGCGAAGAACAAGCCTTCCGATCGCTTGCCGGTGCGTTCGGCATCGTCTTCGATGACATCGGCCAGCATCGAGGATTTGAGGATCAGCGCGGCGACATGCGATCCGGTGCCCGCCGCGATGAAGGCGATGATCGAGGGCAGCAGCATCGGATCGCCATTGTCGGGGAACACGCCGGCGATGCGGCCGAGATAGGGGATCGGCAGGATCAATATGGCGCCGATCAAGAAACGCTGCGTGGCCTTGCGCTTGCCGATCCGCCGCGACACCAGGCTCGATCCGATCACAGCGCCGCCAATGCCGATCATCAGCCCCAGCGTGTACCAGGCGAGCGCGATCGAGCCGAGTTCCCAGAAATAGGTGAGGAAATAGGTCAGCAGCCCGAAGGAAATGCCCTGGCTGACATTGGCGCAGAAGCCGGCGAGCATCAGGATCAGGAAAGCGCGGTTGCCGAGCGATCGGAAAATACCCCGGAAGGTCTGGCCCAGGGTCAGGTGCAGCCGTTCCGTCTTCGGCAGGAACTTGATTTCGCTATGGGTGCCGAGCGCGGAAATCAGGATCACGCTCGACATGATGATCGAGGCGATGATCGCGTAGTCGCGATAGCCCTGCGGATTGAGCTGGCCGTCGGGATAGTCGGGCGTCGGCGCAAGCAGGACGGCGAAGGTGAAGAGCAGCATCGTCGCGCCGCCCAGCCAGCCGAAGAAGAAGCGCAACCCGAAGATGCGCGTGCGCTCGTGATAGTCGCTGGTCAGTTCCGGCCCGAGCGCCGCCATCGGAACCTCGAAGCAGGACATGGTCGCGCGGACGAGAAAGGCGATGCCCAGAATGTAGAAGAACATGCCGGTGTTGCTCGCCTCGGGCGGATTCCACAGCAGCAGGAAGAAGAGGCCGGCCGGAATCGCCGAGGCATAAAGGAAGGGATGGCGCCGCCCCCAGCGGGTGCGCAGATTGTCCGACAGGTGGCCGACGACCGGATCGACGAAGGCGTCGAGAACCAGCGCGATCAGGACGGCGGTGCCGACGATCGCCGCGGGCACACCGATCACCTGATTGTAATAGATCAGCAGCAGCAGCGAAAAGCCGTTATCCTTGATCCCGAAGGCCGTGGCACCGAACCCGAAGGCCAGCTTCACCCGTCCCGGAACGCGGCGCGGCAGCGGCACGGCCACGCCGCGCGGTGCGGTATCGGGCGAAGCCGGTTCGTCCATCAGCCCTGCGGGGCTTGGGTAAGGGCGTCGATCAGGCCGGGCGTATCGGGATCCCAGCTATGCCGGGGCCCGACCAGCATGCCGCCATCGACCTTGATGTCGATACCGGTGATGAAGCTGCCCTGTTCCGATGCGAGATGCAGCACGGTCTGCGCGATGTCGTCCGGCATGCCGGCGCGGTGGACCGGCTGGGCCTGCGGGGCGGCGCCGCGCATCGCGCCGTCGACGGCGCGCGCCATCGCTTCGCCTTCGTCCTTCATCGCGTCGGCGAAGATATTGGTGAGGATGAAGCCGGGGCTTATCGAGTTCACGCGGATATTGTGCTGGGCGAGCTCGGCTGCGGCGATCTTCGAAAGATGCATCACGCCGGCCTTGGCGACCGAATAGGCGATCGGGCCCCAGCCGGCTTCATGCGCGGTAATCGAGGCGGTGTTGACGATCGCGCCGCCGCCGGCCTTGCGCATGTGCGGCACGACATGGCGGATGCCGAGCGCCACCGAACGCAGCAGGAGGTTTTGCGTAAAGTCCCACTCGTCGGCGCTGATCTCGTCGATCCGCTTGCGCGCGCCGGCCGCCCCGGCATTGTTGAACAATATGTCGATGCCGCCGAAATGATCGGCCGCCGCGTCGAGCAGTCCGGTGATGTCCGCTTCCTGCGTAACATCCGTCTTCTGGAAGGCCAGGCGGTTGTCGTAGCGGCTTTCGGCAGCCATCGCGGCGCCGGCTTCGGCGTTGAGATCGCCCATCATCACCTGCGCGCCTTCGGCGATGAACGCCTCGGCGGTCGCCTTGCCGATGCCCGAAGCACCGCCCGTCAGCACGACCCGTTTGCCTTCGAATCTCATAGTCGACCCTCTCTCCAGTCAGGCTAGGCCAAAGCCATGACGCCCGAAACCCCGTTGCGTCGGGAAACTTTTTCTTGTCGCTTAGCGGTCGTTGACGTAAACGTAAAGAAGACTCGCGCCTTGCCGGGCGCGGCCAAAAACAGCACAGTGAAAAGAAAAAACCGGGAGAGCTTCCGATGATAGACCTCGAAACGTTCCGCGCCGAAACGCGCGAATGGCTGGAGGCGAACTGTCCTCCCGAAATGCGCGAACCCGTCCGCGACGAGCGCGATGTATGCTGGGGCGGGCGCGACTGGACGTTCAAGAACGACGCGCAAAAGGCCTGGTTCGATGCCTGTGTCGCCAAGGGTTATACGGTGCCCGAATGGCCCAAAGACTATGGCGGGGCGGGGCTGTCGCCGGAAGAAGGCAAGATCCTCCGCCAGGAGATGGGCCGCATCAAGGCGCGGCCGCCCTTGTCGAGCTTCGGCATCTGGATGCTCGGTCCGGCGCTGCTGCAGTTCGGCACCGAAGAACAGAAGCTGCATTATCTGAACGATATCGCGCAGGGCAAGATCCGCTGGTGCCAGGGCTATTCGGAGCCGGGCAGCGGATCGGACCTCGTGTCGCTCCAGACCTATGGCGAAGACAAGGGCGATCACTGGGTCGTCAACGGCCAGAAAGTGTGGACCAGCTATGCCGACAAGGCCGACTGGATCTTCTGTCTCGTCCGCACCGACAAGACCAACAAATATCAGGGCATCAGCTTCCTGCTGTTCGACATGGCCTCCGAAGGCGTGTCGACGAAGCCGATCCTGCTGATCTCCGGCAACTCGCCCTTCTGCGAAACCTTTTTCGACAATGTGAAGGTGCCGAAGGACCAGATCGTCGGCGAACTCAATCGCGGCTGGGATGTCGCCAAATATCTGCTGGGCCATGAGCGCGAGATGATTTCGGGCGGCGGGCTTGGCGATGGATCGCTGTCGCTCGGTTCCAAGATGGTCACCGGGCTCGGCAAGGATGCGATGGGCCGGATGGACGAACCGATGCTGCGCGCCCAGGCCGCCGAGTTCGATGTCGACGCGATCGCCTTCAAGGCGATGTCCGAACGCTTTGTCGACGAGATGAAGGCGAAGAAGAACCATCCGGCGACGCCCAACATGATGAAATATGCGGGCACCGAGCTCAATAAGCGCCGTCACGAACTGGTGATGGCGGCGGGCGGATCCGAAGCGCTCGAATGGGAGAGCGAGGAAAGCGGAGGCGGCGCCAAGGCGCGCACCTGGCTGCGCACCAAGGCCAACAGCATCGAAGGCGGCACGAGCGAAGTGATGCTCAACGTCATCTCGAAGCGGATATTGGAGCTGCCGGACAGCTGATCGCCGGTCGCTCGCCGCTTCCCGAACCCTATTAACAGAAGAGACGCAGGATGCCCCTTTTTCTCAATGACGACCAATCGATGCTGCAGGATACCGCCCGCGATTTCATGGCCGGCGAGGCGCCGGTCGCGCATCTCCGCGAATTTCGCGACAAGAATTGCAAGGATGGCTTCAGCCACGATCTGTGGAAGCAGTTCGGCGAGATGGGCTTTACCGGCATCCTTGTCGGCGAAGAGGATGGCGGGCTCGGCCTCGGTCATGTCGAAGCCGGGATCGTGCTGGAGGAAATCGGCCGCAACCTGACGCCGTCGCCTTTCCTCACCACATCGGTCGCGGGCGTCGAGGCCTTGAAGGCGGCGGGCGAGGATATGCGCCAGCGCTGGTTCCCCGGCATCCTCTCGGGCGAGACCGTTCTCGGCCTCGCGATCGACGAGGGCGCCAAGCATCGGCCTGAAAATATCGCCATGAAAGCGGAGCGATCAGGCAACGGCTTCAAGCTCAACGGCAAGAAGGATTTCGTCGTCCAGGGCGCCTCGGCCGACATGCTGATCGTTGCCGCGCGCACCGGCGGCAGCGCCGGCGAGACCGAGGGGCTGACCCTGTTCGCGGTCGAGCGGGAAGCCGCCGGCGTTTCCGCCGACGCGGTCCGCCTCGTCGACAGCGCGATGGCCGCGCATGTTGCGTTCGACAATGTCGAGGTGACGGCGGACGCGGTGATCGGCGAAGTCGACCAGGGCTGGGACGTGCTCACCAGGATGCTCCGTGCTGGGCGCACGGGCGCGGCGTCCGAAATGGTCGGCGTCGGTACCGGCGCGATGGACATGACCGTGAACTATCTGAAGGAACGCAAGCAGTTCGGCACGTTGATCGGGGCCTTCCAGGCGCTCCAGCACCGCGCCGCGCATCTCTACAGCGAGATGGAGATCGCCCGCTCGGTCGTCCTCAAGGCGCAGCAGCTTCTCGACGAAGGCAATGACGGCGCCGAGCTGATGGTTTCGGTCGCCAAGGCCAAGGCCGGCCGCGCCGCGAACCTTGCCGTGCGCGAAGGCGTACAGATGCATGGCGGCATCGGCATGACCGACGAATATGATATCGGCCTCTACATGAAGCGCGACCGCGCTCTCGCCGAATTCATGGGCGATGCGAACTTTCATGCAAACCTTGTCGCCGAAATGAACGGTTACTAGAACGATGGCGCTCGATCCCGAAACCTTCGACCAGCTCCTCGAAACGGTCCGCCGCTTCGTGCAGGAACGGCTCCGCCCGCTCGAAGGCGAGGTCGAGAAAAACGACGCCGTTCCCGCCGAAGTGATCGAGGAAATGAAGGCGATGGGCCTGTTCGGCCTGTCGATTGCCGAAGAATTTGGCGGCATCGGCCTCGACATGACGGAGGAAGTTCGCGTCGCGTTCGAGCTGGGCGGCACGACGCCCGCCTTCCGCTCGGCCTTCGGTACCAATGTCGGGATCGGCAGCCAGGGTATAGTGATTGCGGGTACCGAGGAACAGAAGGCCGAATGGCTTCCCAAGCTCGCCAGTGGCGAAATCGTCGCCAGCTTTGCGCTGACCGAGCCCGATGTCGGTTCGGACTCCGGCGCGGTGCAGGCCAAGGCGGTGCGCGATGGCGACGTCTATCGGCTTTCGGGCACGAAGCGCTACATCACCAATGCCGACCGCGCCTCGGTGTTCACCGTCATGGCGCGCACCGGCGAAGAAAAGGGAGGGCGCGGCGTATCGGCCTTTCTCGTGCCGCGCGACCTGCCTGGTGTGTCGATCGGCGAACCCGAGAAGAAGATGGGCCAGCAGGGCGCGAAGGTCTGCGACGTGATTTTCGACGATACGCCCGTGCCCGCCGCTAACCGGCTCGGCGCGGAGGGCGAGGGCTTCAAAGTGGCGATGAAGGTGCTGGATCGCGGGCGGCTGCATATCAGCGCGGTCTGCGTCGGCATTGCCGAGCGGCTGATCGCCGATTGCGTCGCCTTTGCGACCGAGCGCAAGCAGTTCGGCCAGGCGCTGTCGGATTTCCAGCTGATCCAGGCGATGATCGCGGATTCCAAAACCGAAGCGATGGCCGCCAAAGCGCTGGTGCTGGAGGCGGCGGCGAAGATGGACGCGGGGGAGAGGATCACCTTGCCCGCAGCGGCCGCCAAATATTTCGCTTCCGAAATGGTTGGCCGGGTCGCCGACCGCGCCGTGCAGATCCACGGCGGCGCCGGCTATATCGCCGATTACGGCATCGAACGCTTCTATCGCGATGTTCGGCTGTTCCGGATCTACGAGGGCACGAGCCAGATCCAGCAGCTGATTATCGCGCGCGAGACAATCAAGAACGGCGGATAACCGCTGCCAAGGGAGATTATCATGGACATCGGCAAACTGTTTTCGCTCGAGGGCAAGGTCGCGCTCGTCACCGGGGGATCGCGCGGCATCGGCAAGATGATCGTCGAAGGCTTTCTCGATGCCGGCTGCGAACGCGTCTATATCACCGCACGCAAGGCCGAGCAGGTCGAGGCGACGGCGGCGGAGTTCGGCGACAGGGTGATCGGTATCCCGATGGACCTTTCGACGGTCGAGAATTGCCGCGCGCTGGCCGAGGAAATCGGCAAGCGCGAGGATCGGCTCGATATCCTGGTCAACAATGCGGGCGCCGCCTGGGGCGTGCCGTTCGACGAGTTCCCGGAAAGCGGCTGGGACAAGGTGATGGACATCAACGTCAAGGCGCCCTTCTTCCTGGCCCAGGCGCTGCACGGCCTGATGAAGGCGGCCGGCACGCAGGACCGACCGGCCAAGATCATCAATATCGGCTCGATCGACGGCATGCGGCTCAACCCTTGGGAAACCTACAGCTACCACGCCTCGAAATCGGCGATCCTCTATCTCACCAAACGGATGGCCGCGACCCTGGTGCGCGATCACATCATCGTGACCGCGATCGCGCCGGGCGCGTTCGAATCGGACATGAACAAGGCCGCGCGCGATCATGGCGACGAGGTGGCCAAGGGCATCCCGGCCAAGCGGATCGGCGAACCCGAGGACATGGCCGCCGCCGCCATCTATCTGGCGAGCCGCGCGGGCGACTATGTGATCGGGGAAACCATCACGGTCGATGGCGGGCTGGTCCATGCCGCGCTCGGCACGAGCATCGACGCCTAGCTATTTCCGCGCGAGCAGCAGGTTCATCCGGGCTGCGGCGATCGGCTTTGTTTCGTCGTCCTGCCAGGCGAAGCTCTCGACATTGGCAAGCCGCTTGCCGAGGCGCGAGATGACGCCGGTCGCATAGGTCAGCTGCTCGCGCCCGCCGCGCATGAAATCGGTGGTGACGGTGATCGGCTTGATCTGCGGGCTGTCATCCTCGGCAAGCTGGTGGCGGACCGAAGCGATGGCCGCGATCTCCAGCAGGCCGGCGATCGCCCCACCATGGAGAAAGCCGGGCCGGCCCATGACATGCTGGCCATATTCCATCGACAGGATCAGCCGGCCGGCATCGTCCACTTCGGCAACGAGCCCGAGCGCCTTGGCATAAGGCGGGAGGACGAGCGTCATTCGCCTGCCTCGATAAACATGAAGGTGCCGGCCACTTGTGCGATCGGCTTGTCGGGATCGCCGTCATGCGCGCCGCCGCGTACAAAGGCGACGCTGCGGGTCGTGCGATAACAGGTCATCCGCGCGGTCACGCGCGCGCCGACATTGGCCGGGCGCAGATAATCGACGCGCAGGTCGATGGTGACGGCCGGCGCGAAGCGCTTGGCTTTCAGCCAGATCGAGGCACCCGACGCCATGTCGCACAGGCTGACGATCGGCCCGGAGGCGAGGATACCGGTTTCGGGATCGCCGACCAGCGTTTCATCATAGTCGAAGGCAAGCTCGATCCAGTCGTCGCCATGATCGACATATTGGGTGCCGATCAGGCCGTTATGGCTGTGCGGGCCGATGGTTTCGATGAAGAGCTTGGGATCGAATTCCATCTCCATCATCGCGTTGCGGACGCGTTCCTGTTTGTCCATCGTTCAGCCTTGCCGACGCCACAGGCCGACGGCATCGACCACCGCCTTGCCGCCCAGCATTCCAGCGGTGACGTCGGCGAAGGGCGTATGCGCAACCAGAAGCGCGACGACGTCGGATGCCCCAAACGCATCGTCCAGCGAGCGCAGCGTAACGCTTCCCGCTTCGGCGAGTTTCGAGGGTAGCGCGTCCACATGCGGTTCGACCGCCGACACGTCATAGCCGCGTTGAGCGAGTTCGCGCACAATCTCCAGCGCCGGGCTTTCGCGCAGATCGTCGACATTCGGCTTGTAGGCGAGTCCGAGGCAGGCGATGCGCTTCGATCCGGCCGCTTCCGCTGCCGCTTCGATCTTGCCGACGATGGTTTCCGGGCGGCCGTCATTGACGCTCCGTGCGGCGTTCATCAGCCCGGCGAGACCGGGATTCTGCGTGATCAGGAACCAGGGATCCACGGCGATGCAGTGGCCGCCGACTCCGGGCCCCGGCGAGAGGATGTTGACGCGCGGATGGCGGTTGGCGAGGCTAATCGCTTCCCAGGGATCGATGCCGTGCGTTTCGCCGATCGCCGCGACTTCGTTGGCGAAGGCGATGTTCACATCGCGATAGGCATTCTCGATCAGCTTCACCATTTCGGCCGTGATCGCATCGGTCTGGTGCACTTCGCCGTGCACGAATGTCTTGTAGAGATCGCGGGCCCTGGCCGCATCTTCGGGCATCAGGCCGCCGACGATGCGATCATTTTCGACCAGTTCGCGGACCATCTGGCCGGGCAGGATGCGCTCGGGGCAATAGGCGAGAGAGATTTTCAGGGCGTCGCCATCCACCAGATCGGGGCGCTCCTCACGCACGATACCGGCGATGGATGCCGTGGTGCCAAGCGGACTGGTCGATTCCAGCAGCACCAGATTGCCCGGCGCAAGAACCGGCATCAGCGACCGCATCGCCGCATCGACGAAGCTCATATCGGGCGATTTGTCGCCGTTCATGGGGGTTGGCACGGTGATGATGAAGGCGTCAGCGGGTTGCGGCTTGGTGTAGGCTTTCAGCTTGCCGCTTTCGACGGCCCCGCGCACCAGCAGCTCGAGATCGGGTTCGGAGAAATGCGCATCGCCCGCGTTGAGCGCGTCGACCACATCGGTGCGGATATCGACGCCTTTGACCGCCAGGCCCGCTGCCGCCAGCGTCGCCGCCGTGGGCAGGCCGATATAGCCGAGTCCCAATACGCAGACCGACTCGAATTTATCCGTCATTCTTCAACGCCTTCACAATCCGGTCCGCGGCCTTGCCGTCGCCATAGGGGTTGGCGATCGCGCTGACACGGGCATATTCGGTTTCGTCGTCTAACAGCTTTTCCGCTTCGGAAACGATAATGTCAGGGTCCGTTCCGACCAGCCGGCAGGTGCCCGCGGCGATCGCCTCCGGCCGCTCGGTCACGTCGCGTGTCACCAGCACCGGCTTGCCGAGCGACGGCGCTTCTTCCTGGATGCCGCCCGAGTCTGAAATCAGCAGATGCGCCCGGTCCATCAGATAGACGAAGGGCAGGTAATCCTGCGGTTCGATCAGGTGCACCGCCGCAGTGTCGGAGAGCACCGCGTTGGCCGCGCGCTGCACATTCTCGTTGAGATGGACGGGATAGACGATCTCGACATCGCCGCGCGATGCGAGCCGCGCCAGCGCACCGCACATCCGCTCCAGCCCGCCGTCGAAATTCTCCCGGCGATGGCCGGTGACGACGATCAGCCGCTTACCGGAATCGAGAAAATCGAAGCGCGCATCGAGATCCGCTTTCTGCCCGCCGTCGGCGCGCAGATCGCCGACCACGGAAAGCAGGGCGTCGATCACCGTGTTGCCGGTCACGAAAATACGGCCCGGAGAAATCTGCTCCGATAGCAGCGCCTCGCGCGACACTTCCGTCGGCGCGAACAGCCACTGGCCGACCATGTCGATGAAACCGCGGTTCATTTCCTCCGGCCAGGGCGCGTAAAGGTTGCGCGTGCGCAGCCCCGCCTCGACATGGCCGACGGGTATCTGGCGGTAAAAGGCCGCCATCGCCGCTGCCATCGCGGACGTGGTGTCGCCATGGACGAGCACCGCATCGGGCTTTTCGGCATCGAGAACGGCTTCCAGCCCGGTCAGGGTCGCCACCGTCACATCGGTCAGCGACTGGCCGGGCGTCATGATGTTGAGATCGATGTCGGGCTTGATGGCGAACAGCTCCAGCACCTGGTCAAGCATTTCGCGATGCTGGCCGGTGACGCACACCCGCGTGTCGAAATCGCTATCGGCCTGGAACGCCTTGACGACGGGAGCCATTTTGATCGCTTCGGGTCTTGTGCCGAAGACAATGAGGATTTTCATCAAGGGCTCCGACTGGCACCGGGGATCCCGCTGCGTTGCATTCCGGCTGGCCGCCTAACAGAAAAGTTTGACTATCTGAATAGTATAGAGGGTTTAAGCGAGTTCATCATAAAGCTGTTGCAGTCCTTGCGCGGCCGCCTGCCATGAGCGTCGATCGGCGACATAGGCCCGCGCCGCCTCGCCCAATTGCGCGCGGAGCGCCGGATCTTCCGCAAGCCGCGTGAGGGCTGCGCGCAATGCGGGCACGTCGCCGGGCGGGTGGACGAGCCCGGTTTCGCCGTCGGCGACCATGTCGCGCATGCCGCCGACACCGGACAGTACGACCGCCTTGCCGGCCGCCAGCGCTTCCAGCGGCTTGAGCGGGGAGACCAGCTCGCACACTTCCAGCGCCCGGCGCGGATAGGCGCAGATATCGAACAGCGCGTAATGGGCGGCCATTTCATCCGGCTGCGCCCGGCCTGCCAGGATAGCGCGGCCTTCGAGGCCCGCCGCTTCGATCTGGCGGGCCAGCCGCGCTTCGATACTGGCGGGGTCCTCCTGCAGCGAGGGCTGGGCGCCGACGATCAGCAGCTTCACATCGTCCCGCTCGGCAAGCAGGGGGCGGGCGGCCTCGATCAGCAGGTCGAGCCCCTCATAGGCGAGTATCGCGCCCGCATAGCCGATGACGATATCCGCCATGCCGATGCCGTAGCGCCTTGCCAGCGTATCCGGGCGCGGGGCCGGGGCGAATGCGGCGGGATCGACGCTATTGGCCACGATCGCGACGCGGTCCGCGGGCACTCCCATGTCGACGATCTGGTCGCGCATCGCGCCGTTCAACGTCAGGACCCGGTCCGCAAGCGCCAGGGTTTCGGCCTCCAGCGCGTTGTCGCGCCGCGCCTGCGGCGTCTCGCGAAAGCCCGGTTCGCGCGCCTCCCGGGTGATGTCCCAGAAGCTGCGCACTTCGTAGATAAAGGGCAGGCCCAGCCGCCGCGCTGCGATCCCGGCGGGCAATCCCGTCCAGAAATTGCTGGCGGCCTGGACGATGCCGATTTCGCGCGCGGCAAAGACGCGTTCGAAATAGTCGGCGGCCTCGGCGATATAGCCATAGGCGCGCCCGTGCCGGCCGAACCCGTTTTCGAAAAGATAGGGCAGCCCGTCGACGATTTCCAGCCCCGATGGAGAGAGTTGCTGCGCGCCGTCGCTGGGAAATCCGGGGCGGGCGATGACGATGATGTCGCGCCCCGCATTGACGAGCGCTTTCGCCAGTCCGTGGCTGCGCATCGCATAGCCCTTGGCCTCATAGGGCAGCGCATTATGCGCGCAATAAGCGATCCGGGCCGAGCCCCGGCTGCGCCGCTTCGTTTCGCCGCTATGCAGTTCCTCCATCACGCGGCCATGCGCATCGAGTTCGGCAAGATGCCGGTCGACCTTTTTGCCGGCGATCGCCGGGTCGGCAGCAATCGCGGCGCGGGCGGCAATTCTTGCGCCGTCATAATCCTGCGCGTTGGCCCGGGCGAGCGACAGCAGCCAGGTGAGACTGGCGGACGGGTTGATCGTCGTCGCCTGCTCGATCAGCGCGACCTCCGCAGAGAATTTGCTGAGATGGCGGGTCACGAGAATGCACCCGCGCAGGATATCGAAACCGACCGCCGGCGCGAACGCGTCCAGCACCGCAAAATCGAAGGCCAGGCCCGCGATCGCCCGTTCGAGAAGATCGGAGATTGCGAGCCCCATATCGAGGCTGTCGCCCGCCGCATCGAGCAGATGGGCAAGGATTTCGGGCAGCGTCGCCACGCAACATTCGATGGTGTCGGTCGCGGTGTCGAGCGCGGTGAAATCGAGCGTGGGGCGAAAGGGCTCTTCCGCCGCTGCGAGGCAGCTCGGCCGATCCTTGGCATGATCGAGCGCCAGCGAGACCGCCTGGTCTTCCAGCGAAAGCCTTACCGAGCGGGGCGGGCAGCCGGCGATGCCGATCCAGCACCAGCCGGGCCCCAGTTCCGGCAGCGCGATCGGGCCGCCCGAACCCGGTTCGGTATCGAAGGCGTCGACACGGATGGTATCGGCGTTGCGCACCGCCAGCCTGGCCATGAATTTCGCCCTTCCATGCTCGGCGTCGCCGGGGGCCGGATTCCCCGGAATTGATGGTGCGCCCGGCAGGAGTCGAACCTGCGGCCTCAAGATTAGAAGTCTCGTGCTCTATCCAGCTGAGCTACGGGCGCGTGCGGTTTGCTCTAGCTAGCTGCCGAAGGGAATGAAAGGCTGCGGGCGGTGGTTGCCGTAAAGCGACAGGCGGCGGGTTCCGGGCACCGCGTCGCCGCGGCGGTGAAAGCCGAAAACATTGGCGACGATCAGCGTATTGGCAGGCACCGGATAGGCCGAGGGTTCGGGCAGGCCGAGCCGCGCCAGCTCGCGTTCCTCGATCCGGAAGGATCCGGTCATGCCGCCGCGATCGCCCTTCATCCGCGCATGGACGGCCGCATTCGCCTTCTTCTGTTCCCAGGCGAGCCGTTCGGGCGTCAGCAGGTGGCTGCCGGGCACATAGACGAAGGGGCCGTCATCGGCGTCCACCGGATCGATGAAATACCAGTATTTCATCGCGTTGAAAAAAGTGTCGCGATGAAATTCGCGCTGGATGTCGTGGATTTCCTCTTCGTCGCCATTGACCGTCTGATAGAGCCAGTTGCGCCGTACCGGCATCGCCTTGCCGGTCACGATGCGGGCGAGACGGCGGAAACGCGGGTTGCGCGCAAAGGCGGCGGCCTGCGGACCGGGCCGGATGAAACGGTTGAGGGTCGATCCGTCGAACCGGTCGAAACCCCAGCCGTGGCGGTCGCTGTCGCCGAACCCCCAGACCTCGGGGCCGGCGGGCAGGGGAGTCTCCGATGCCGCCCCTTCCACGGCCGCATGGGCCTCGTCGCGAAGGGCCGCAAACCTGTCGGCGGGCAGGAAATCGTGAATCGCGACGAAGCCCTGCTCGTCGAGATGCCGCTCCTCGGCCGTGCGCGGCCGTACGGTCTGCGCGCGGCGAAAGCGCGAGATCGCCTGCGCGGCCTTAACCCGCTTGTTGTGCATGCCGAGCCGGTTGAGACCGGGATGGCCGACCCAGGGGTCGCTGAACACCTTCATCGAGGTGAAAATCGAATACATGGCGGGGCTTTCACGCCAAAATCGGCTGGATTGCAAGCGCTTGATAAGGCAGGAAGGACGAATGAGCGGGGCAATCGAACGGATCGACGCATCGGCGCTGGGCGGCCGGCGGATGCGCTATTTCGATTTCGTGATGGCGGCGTTCGTCGTCATCCTCCTGCTTTCCAACGTCATCGGCGCCGGCAAGGTCGCCAATCTCGAACTGCCCTTGGTCGGCGCCTATGCCTTCGGGGCGGGCATATTGTTCTTCCCCCTCTCTTATGTGCTCGGCGACGTGCTGACCGAAGTCTATGGCTATGCCCGGGCGCGGCGCTGCATCTGGGCCGGATTCGTTGCGATGCTGTTCATGGCGCTGATGGCGACCGTGGTCGTCGCGCTGCCGCCGGACGAAAGCTGGACGGGGCAGGCGGCCTATGAACAGGTGTTCGGCCAGGTCCCGCGCATCGTGTTCGCCTCGATCATCGCCTTCTGGGCCGGCGAGTTCGTCAATTCCTATGTCATGGCGCGGATGAAGGTCTGGACGCAGGGCAAGCATCTATGGAGCCGCACCATCGGTTCGACGATCTTCGGCCAGGCGATCGACAGCCTGATTTTCTATCCGCTCGCTTTCTGGGGGGTGTGGGACACCAGTCTCGTCATCACCGTGATGATCACCAACTGGCTGCTCAAGGTCGCCTGGGAGGCACTGCTGACACCGGTCACCTATGTCGTGGTCGGCTGGCTGAAACGTCGCGAGGGCCTTGACGTTTACGACGAACATACGGGCTTCACGCCGTTCCGCGCGGATATCTGACCGGACTTTTCCCGCTTTTGACATTCGTCAAAGCATCGCCGGCGCTACCCCGGCAGGGTCTTCTCCACACAAGCAAGGAGAAGTCCGATGGCCGTACATAAAAGCCTCGCCGAAATCGAAGCCCAGGGCGCGAAGGTCGCCCCGCAATTCCGTTCGAACCATGCAGAGCGCCCCTGGGAGCTCCATCCCGCGCTCTTCGTGGCGACCGGCGGCGCCTATGTCGCGTTCCTGGCTCTTCTAGGCAGCGTGACGATGAGCGAGGGATTGGTCATGCCGTTCGCGATCTTTTTTGTGTTTCTCGCCGCCTTTTTCGGCGTGCCGATCATGTTCGCGCGCGTCGCGCCCAGGGGCGAGGGTCGGTTTCAGAGCTGGAGCGAATTTCTCAGCGAAGGGATCGACACCGCTTCTGGGCGGCTGACGGGGCGTTCCGCTGCCGCGCAGGTTCTTGTCGTGCCCGCCATGCTTGTGGGGTGGGCGGCTTTCGTCGCGGTCTTTGTCTCTGCAACCCAATAAGCGAGACCGCTTCGAGGCAAGGAAGGGCGGCCCGCGGGTCGCCCTTTTTACGCGTTCGCCACGGCAGATAGCGCCGTGCGGTCGAGGATCAGGATACCCTTGCCGCCGTGCCGGGAGATCGCGCCGGCCTTTTCGAGCGCCCCGAGCTGACGGCTGACCGTTTCGATGGTCAGGCCGAGAAGGTCCGCGATTTCGCCGCGCGTCAGCGGCAATTCGAATGCGCTTCCCGCTTCGCCGGGGCGTTCGCACATACTCTGCTCGATCATCAGCAGGAAGCCGCCGACGCGCGCCACGGCCCGGCGCTTTCCGATCAGGTCGATCAGCTTGCGGCTTTCTTCCAGCGCATCGAGCGTCCGTTCGAGGATGTTCTGAGTCAGTTTCGGGTTGGCCGTCATCACCCGCTCGAAATCGGCGCGCGGAAACAGGCACAGCCGGCAGGGCGTCAGCGCGGTCGCGAAGAAATCGCGATGGGTGGCGAACAGACGCCCGAGAAAGCCAGAGGGATGGAGCAGCGCAACGATGCGCTCGACGCCGTTCTCGTCGATCGTGGAAAGCTTGGCGACGCCCTCGATCAGCGTGGCACAGGCCATGCGATCGTCGCCGGCCTGGAAGATCGGTTCTCCCGCCGCGAAATTCTGGGTCCGCCCGATTTCGGCAAGCTGGAGTTTTTCCCGGCTATCGAGCGCGGAACACACGGCCTTGTCGCGAACCGGGCAGTCGTCGCAGGCAAGGGCGGTCGCGGTCATCGTCAAGCGAGCGCTTCGACAAGCCCTTCGAAAAGCCGCCGCCCGTCCTTGCCGCCATGGGCCGGTTCGATCATCCGCTCGGGATGCGGCATCATGCCCAGCACATTGCCCGCTTCGTTGACGATGCCGGCGATATCGCGCGCCGAACCGTTGACGTTTTCGGCGTATCGAAAGACGATGCGGCCTTCGCCTTCGAGCCGGTTCAGCGTGTCGTCATCCGCGAAATAATTGCCGTCGTGATGGGCGACCGGGATCGAGATTTCTTCGTCGGCCTGGTAACGGCTGGTGAAGGCCGTCTGGCTCGAAGCGACGGTCAAAGGCACATCGCGGCAGACGAAGCGTATGCCGGCATTGCGCAGCAGCGCGCCGGGAAGCAGCCCGGCTTCGGTGAGCAGCTGGAACCCGTTGCAGACGCCGAGGATCGCGACGCCGCGTTCGGCCGCGGCTTTCACTTCGCGCATCACCGGTGAATTGGCACCGATAGCGCCGGAACGCAGATAGTCGCCATAGGAAAAGCCGCCGGGAAGCGCGATCAGGCCAAGCCCTTCGGGCAGTTCGGTCTCGCGATGCCACACCATATGCGGCTTGGTGCCGGTCGCCGCCTCGAGCGCCACCGCCATGTCGCGGTCGCAATTGGAACCGGGAAAGACGATGACCGCGCTTTTCATCAAGCTGCCTCCTTCTCGATCTCGAAATCCTCGATCACCATGTTGGCGAGAAGTTTCCGGCACATATCCTCGATCTCGGCATCGGTGACGTTTTCGTCGAGATCGAGTTCGATCAGCTTGCCCTGGCGAACGTCGTTGACGCCGTCAAAGCCAAGCGTTTCCAAGGCGTGATGGATCGCCTTGCCCTGGGGATCGAGCACGCCGTTCTTCAAGGTGACATGGACGCGGGTTTTCATGGCCGGTTTCTCCTGCATGGCCCGGAGTCGCGCGCTCTATGATGCCATCGCCGCCTTGTGGCAAGAGGGGCGGGGCGATAGGCTGTTCGTCCAATAGGGGGCTTCGCGATGGATAGCGTGTTTGTGGGGCGCGACGGCAGGCTGCGTGTCGTATTGCGGATCGCGCTTTTCGTTTTGGCACTGGCCTTGGCCGTTGCGCCGTTGCTCCTCGTCCAGAACAGCCTTCTGCAATTTCTCTTTGCCAACGTCATCCTGGTTGCCATGTTGGTCGTCTGGGCGCGCTATGTCGATCGTAGGCCTTTTGCCGACTATGGGTTGGTTCCGACCGCACGGCTCCTGTTCGGTATCGCCGTCGGCCTTGTAATTGGCACAGTGTCGGTAGCCATAATCTTCGGAGCATCCGTCGCGCTTGGCGCCGCAGAGGTGTCATCGTTGACGACCGCGATATTGGACAGCGCGTTTTTGATGTTTTTCATCAAGATGCTCTTGGTTGCGGTCTGGGAAGAAACATTTTTTCGGGGGTTCCTGTTTACGAATATTGACGGTTCGCTCGCCAAAAAAACAAGCGCGCGAACGGCTGCAATAGGCGCGCTGCTCCTGTCTTCGCTGATCTTTGCGGCTGCGCATAGCGGCACCGATCATATGTCCGTCGCCTCTTTCGCCATATTGACACTCAACGGCGTGATCCTCTGCATTCCCTTCTTGCTCACCGGCAGCCTTGGTTTGTCGATCGGCTTTCATGCGGCCTGGAATTTTGCCCAGTCGAAGCTCTTCGGCTTTGCGATGAGCGGCAACGCCGCGGACGGCTCCTTGATCACCATCGAGCCCCAAGGGCCGGTATTTTGGACCGGCGGCGCCTATGGTCCCGAGGCGGGACTGTCGGGGGTAACAGGATTTTTCGCGGCGCTGGCTTTGTTCCTGCTCGTCATTCGTCTTTTTCCTTTACGGGTGAGCGGGCTTGGATCGGGGGACTGATCCGAGCCGGGGGCGGGGAAGGAAATTCCAACGGGAGGGCGAAGCGATGACGGATGTGGTGATCGTTCATGCGCAAGAGGATCGGGCGCGCGCCCAAGCGCTCGCGGCCGCGCTGTCGATGCTGGATATCGCAGTGGCGTGGGACGGCGAAGCGGCAGCTGCGGCCGCGGTCATTGCGCTTTGGTCACAAGATTCGGTCGCCTGCGAAGCGGTGCGTGCGGCAGCGCGGGACGCCAGCAGCCGGGAAACGCTGGTTTCGGTCCAGATCGACGAATGCCGGTTGCCGTTCGAATTGCGATTGATCCACACCGAATATCTTGGCGTCGGCGCCGAAGATTCCGGCGATCCCGTTTGGCATCGGGTTTTGGAAAGAATCGGCGAACTGGTAGGCCGGCCGGGCCTGGGATTGCTGGAAAACCAAACCTAACCAGATGGTTGCCGACATTCCTGCGTAAGCGCGCGGCATATGCTGATCGGTTTATTAACCGGATTTCAAACCCTCGCCTTTAGTTCTTCGCGATCCGGAGCCCGGTTCCGGGCCTGTATTTGATTAGCTGGGGAGGCGATGGCCATGGCAGCGCTCGCATTGGGGATGTTTGTTGCCCTGTTTGCCTTTGGGCAGGATCTTGTCGGGTATCACGATCCCGATGGAACGGTGAAACTCGCCCTTCTCGCCACATTCGTTTTTGGCATTATTTGCGGCAGCAAGATCGGCCGCTAGGGCCGTCCTGCCGCTTTCGAAATCGCTATCCAGCGCCGGGCGCGGCTATTTGCCGCGCTTTTTCCTGTGCTGTTCGAGGTCGAGAACCTCGTTCTCGTCGCCTTCGGGAAGCAGGCCGAGCCGCCGCGCGACTTCCTGATAGGCTTCGACCTCGCCGCCGAGATCGCGGCGAAACCGGTCCTTGTCGAGCTTCTCGTTCGAATCCATGTCCCACAGGCGGCAGCCATCGGGGCTGATTTCGTCGGCAAGGATCAGGCGGGAGAAATCGCCGTCCCAGATCCGGCCGAATTCCAGCTTGAAATCGATCAGGCGGATATTGATCGCCGAAAACAGCCCGGACATGAAGTCGTTCACCCGGATCGCCATGTCGGCGATCTCGTTCATTTCTTCCTGGCTGGCCCAACCGAAACAGGCGATATGCTCTTCCGCGATCAGCGGGTCGCCGAGCGCATCGTCTTTCAGGCAATATTCGATCAGCGTGCGGGGCAGGGGCGTGCCCTCCTCGATGCCGAGCCGCTTGGACAGCGTTCCCGCGGCAACGTTCCGCACGATCACCTCGATCGGCACGATCTCGACCTGGCGGACCAGTTGCTCGCGCATGTTGAGGCGGCGAATGAAGTGGTTGGGCACGCCGATATGGTTGAGGCGCGTGAAGATATGCTCGGAAATCCGGTTGTTGAGCACGCCCTTGCCGTTGATCGTGCCCTTTTTCTGCGCGTTGAAGGCTGTCGCGTCGTCCTTGAAATACTGAATGATCGTGCCGGGTTCGGGCCCCTCATAGAGGATCTTGGCCTTGCCCTCGTAGATCTGGCGGCGGCGGGACATCGCTGGGGTCTCCGTAAAAAAGAAGTGCGCCCCGGACGCGGCGGCAAACTGCGCGCGGGCCGAGGCGGACAAAAAAATTCTATAGCCGAGCGGGCGGTCTTGCGCAATCGCGACCGGCGCTCGTGCGCGGGCGGGCGATGCCCCACGGGGCTACAGCTCGTTTACCCACCATTAACTCTAAAAATATAAGGATTTAGGTCAATTTCTCGGAGGGGTTCGATGAACCTGAGCCTGCACAGGGCGTTTCCTGTCGGCGTGTTCGCCGTCGGGCTGATCGTATCAGCGCTGATTGCGTTTCAGATCGCCAATTTCACCGACGACCGGCTGGAGGAACGCTTTGCGCACTCCGCCGACATGGCCGTCACCTCGGTCGAAAACCGCATCGACATGCAGATGACCCTGCTGCGCGGCACGGCGGGCCTTTTCCATTCCTCGGATTCGGTGACGGCGCAAGATTTCGAAACCTTTGTCGACTGGCTGGACCTCGAACATAACTATCCCGGCGTGCTGGGCGTCGGCTTCGCTGCGGCCGCGCCGGACCGCGAGACGCTGAGCGCGCTGGCCGCCGAACGGCAACCGGACCGCGCGATCGCGAACGAAGCCTGGCCGCTCGGCGATAGAGCCGCTTATTCGACGATCCTGTATCTGGAGCCGCAAAATGTCCGGAATGCCGAGGCGATCGGTTTCGACATGATGAGCGAGGAAACGCGGCGAGCGGCGATGATGCGGGCGGCCAGGACCGGCGAAACGATCATGAGCGGCCGCGTCGAGCTCGTCCAGGAAATCGACAGCGAAAAGCAGCCGGGCTTCCTCATCTACACGCCGCTCTACAGCGACGACACGGCGGCGCGGACGGGCACGCCCTATGGCTGGGTCTATAGTCCGCTCCGCGCGCATGACATGTTCCGTGAGGTCTTTCCGGAGAATGCGCACGCCGATCTTGCGGTCAGCATCTATGACGGACCCGTGGCGCCGGAAAACCTGCTCTTCCGGTCCAGCCAGGAGACCGGGGACCGGCGCTACCGGAGGATCACGACGCTCACCCTTGCCGGCCATGAATGGACGATCGAGGCGGTCGCGCTTCCCTCGTTCGCGCAGAGCACGACCTCCTTTCTCCCCTGGGTGGTGGGCTTTGGCGGCGCGCTCGTCGCACTGCTGCTGGCCATCCTGTTCGATCAACAGGTTCGCGCCGCCGCCCGGATCGAGGAAAAAGTGTCGCAGCGCACCGCGGAGCTCAACGCCGCCAACACCCGGCTGCACGAGGAGGTGGCGGCGCGGGCCAAGGCGGAAACCGAAGTCATGCAGATGCAGCGCATGGAATCCCTGGGTCAGCTGACCGGCGGGATTGCGCATGATTTCAATAATATGCTGGCCGTTGTTATGGGCAATCTCGAGCTGGCGCGGCTTAATGTCAGCAATCCCGAACGGCTGGAGAAACTCATTCACCGGGCGACGATCGGCGCGCTGCGCGCCTCCGACCTCACGCAGCGCCTGCTGGCCTTTGCGCGGCGCCAGCCGCTGACGCCCAGCAAGGTCGATGTGAACGCCCTCGTCGGCGAGATGAGCGAGATGCTGGAGCGAACGATCGGCAAGCGGGTCAATTTCAGCACCGAACTCGCCGACGATCTGTGGCCGACCCTGGTCGATGGTAATCAGCTCGAAAATGCCTTGCTCAACCTCGTCATCAACGCGCGCGACGCGATGGAGGACGGCGACGCGCTCGTCATCCGTACCGCGAACGGGCAGCACAGGATTGCCGAAAACGGGCAGAACGGAGATCTCGCCGAATGCGTCTGCATTTCGGTGTATGATTCCGGCGCCGGCATGACTGAAGAGGTGCGCGAGCAGGCGCTCGAACCGTTCTTCACGACCAAGGCTATCGGCAAGGGCACCGGTCTGGGACTGAGCCAGGTGTTCGGTTTTGCGCGGCAATCGGGCGGCGATCTCGAAATCGACACCGAGGAAGGCAAGGGCACGACGATCCGCATCTTCCTGCCGCGGCTGCAAGGTGCGCAGGCGGGCGATACCGATGAGGCGGGCGAAGGGCCTGCCGAAGATGCCGTCGCTCGCGGGCTGCAGCAGGAAGTCGTGCTGGTCGTCGACGACGAAGAAGAAGTCCGGACGATGACCGTCGAGATGCTGCGCGAACTCGGCTACAGCGTCGTCGCCGCTTCGGGCGGGGAAGAGGCGCTGCGCAGGCTTGCCTCCCATCCCGAAATCCGCGTCGTGCTGACCGATATCGTGATGCCGGAAATGAACGGCAACGAGTTTGCCAGCCACGCGCTGTCGGCGGTCCCCGATCTCAAATTCGTGTTCGTCAGCGGTTACGATAATCCCGCCGAGCCCGTGGAGCGCCTGGAAAACGGGGTGATAGCGCGGTTGCGCAAGCCCTTTGGGCGCGACGTTCTCGCCCGGGCGATACGCACGGCGTTCGATCAGAATGCGGATGTCGCCTGGCCGGCCCCGGATAACGGATCCGCGAAAGCCAACACGGCCTGACGCCCCCGGCTACCCCCAAAAAATAGCCCCTCCGGAGCGGGAGGGAGGCTCCGAAGGGGCTATGCGTGCGCCGCGACAGGGTTCGGGTCAGACAGCCTGCAGAGTGTCGGCGCTCGTCTCGGCGTTAAACCCGTCGACGGGGGCTGCGGTGTCGATCGGGCCGATCGTGCCGAGAATGGTGAGGCCGCTGACGCTCAGCGCAGCCAGTGCAGCCAGAAATTGAAGGCGGATGTTGGGCAGTTGGGTCATGGTCGTGCTCCTAAACATATGGTTGTTTTTCAGCCGCCGGATCGCGTCGGTAACGGAGCGGGTGAAAACGCTGTGATGATCGGCCCACAAACGGGCATCGAATTCGTCGCGCATCGCCTCTTCTCCTTCGGCGTTCCGGCTGCTGTGTGAGGCCCAAATAATCCGGCGCATGCCAAACGGCCAACTAAACGCTCGACACAATACATAAGGAGAGCTTATGAAATCGACATGCGAAGATTGCCGCCCCTTGCCGCCGTCCGGGTGTTCGAAGCCGCCGCTCGCCACGAAAATTTCACCAGTGCAGCCGAGGAACTGGGGATGAGTCAGGCCGCCGTAAGCTATCAGGTGAGAGCATTGGAAGAGGCGCTCGGCCTGCCTCTGTTCCTACGCGAAAGGGGCCGGGTGGTACTCACCGAAACCGGCAGCCAGCTTGCCGGTCAGGTAACCGCCGCCTTCGATACGCTGGACGATGCTTTTGGGCGGATCAGGGACGATGACGCCGCAACCTTGCGGATCAGCGCCTATACGAGCTTCGCCAACCGCTGGCTCGCGACCCGGATCGGCAGTTTCCAGCTCCAGCATCCCGATCTCGCCGTGCGGCTCGACGCCGACAACCGGCTGACCGATTTCGCGCGCGACGATGTCGATGTCGCCATTCGGGTCGGTCTCGGCGGGGCGCCCGGCATGCACGAACGCTTCCTGATGCGGGTTCTCTATGCGCCGATGGCCAGCCCGGCCTTTATCGAGGAATATGGTCCGTTCGACACGCCGGAACGGATCGCGGGCTCGCGCCTCCTGAACCCCGACGATCGCTGGTGGCGCCGCTGGTTCGCCGAACAGGGGGTGACCGACCCGGTGATTCCGCCTGTCGGCGTACGGCTCGATTCGCAGACGGCCGAAGGGCTCGCCGCGATTGCGGGGCAGGGCATCGCGATGCTCGACCCGGTATTCTGGGAGGAGGAATTGCGCGATGGGCGGCTGATCAGGCTCGGCGACACGATCGCCAGCCGGCTGAGCATCTGGCTCGTCTGCCCGGAGCACAAACGCAACCTCCCCAGGATCAAGGCCTTTCGCGACTGGATTGGCGACGAAGTGGCGCGCCACCCCATCGCCGGCGCGCTGTTGCCGCCGCCGGCTTAATCGCCGGGAGCGAAAGAGCGGCTTGCCTATTGTCCTTGCGGCTGCTGTGTTCGGGTGCGCCGCCAAGGGCCGGACGTCCTCGCCATGCACGAGTCGACGGTAGGGGAGGCCGCGACAAGGGAGGAAAGCCGATGGATTTCAGCCGGATCGACGACATTGTCGATGCTCTTTACAAGGCGATCTCGGGGCCGCCGGGCGGGCAGGACTGGGATCTAGAACGCCAGCTCTATCACCCCGATGCCCGGCTCGTGCGGACGCGCGTTGCCGATGATGGATCGCCGATCGCCTTCTCCTTCGACGTCGAAGGTTTCATCGAGGCGACGGCGCCGATGCTGGCGGACCGGGAATTTCACGAGATCGAGACGCGCCGGAGAAGCTTCCGCTTCGGCAATGTCGCGCAGCTGTTCAGCGAGTATGAAGCACGCGATGCCGCCGAGGATGGCGCGTTGCTGTTTCGCGGCATGAACATGATCCACCTGTTCTGGGATGGCGCGCGCTGGTGGATCATGCATATCATCTGGGACAATGAGCGCGACGGCGTCACCCTGCCGGATGCCGGCTGGTACGACCAGGCCTAGGAGAGAGCGGATGACCGTTGGGTTCGAGACGCACGGCGCGGTGTTGGTCGTCAGCATCGAGCATCCCGAACGCCGCAACGCGGTCGATTCCGCGACCGCCGCGCTGCTCTACGACGCGTTCCAGCGGTTCGAGGCGGACGCAGCGCTGCACGTCGCGATCCTGACGGGCAGCGGGGGTCATTTTTGCGCAGGCGCCGATCTCAAGGCGCTTTCCGAAGGCGACAGGCGGCCGATCAGCGATAGCGGGCGCGGCCCGATGGGGCCGGCGCGGATGCGGCTTTCGAAGCCGGTAATCGCCGCGATCGAAGGCTATGCCGTGGCCGGGGGCATGGAACTGGCGCTGTGGTGCGACCTGCGCGTGATGGCACGCAGCGCGAAGATGGGCGTCTTCTGCCGCCGTTTCGGCGTGCCGCTGGTCGATATGGGCGCAATCCGCTTGCCGCGCCTCATCGGTCAGTCGCGGGCCACCGACCTTATTCTCACCGGCCGGGAAGTCGATGCCGAGGAGGCATTGGCCATCGGCCTGGCCAATCGCGTGGCCGGGGAAGGGGAGGCGCTCGAAGCCGCGCTTGCCCTCGCACAGGATATTGCCGCCTTTCCGCAGCTTTGCCTGCGCAACGACCGCGCCGTGATGCTCGATCAATGGGCGCTTTCGGAAGAGGATGCGATCCGGCTGGAGGCCCGGCTCGGCCGCGAGACGGTGAGTTCGGGCGAAACCCTGTCCGGCGCGGCCGCCTTTGCTGGCGGCAAGGGCCGACACGGGGCGTTTTGAGCATGGCCGAAAGCGCAGCGGCGGCAGATCCGCAAACCTCGCCCGCCGGATCGCGCCTCGCCGAAACGGGGATATTGCTGATCCTCGCCTTCGCCAACGGCGCGCTGGCGCTGGACCGGCTCGCGGTCAATTTTCTCTCGCCCTATATCGTCGCCGAACTCTCGCTCAGCAATGCGCAACTCGGCCTGCTCGCCTCGGCCATGTCCTTCACCATTTCCGGATCGGGCCTGCTGCTCTCGGCGATTGCCGACCGTACGGGCAAGCGCCGCCAGATACTGATCGCGGCGCTCGTCCTGTTTTCGCTCTTCTCCGCCTCGGCAGGTCTCGCGACGGGGTTCGCGATGCTGGTCGCCGCGCGGCTGGCGCTCGGCGCGGCGGAAGGGCCGGTGCTGCCGCTGACCCAGGCCTTCATGGCGGTCAACTCCCACCCGGCCCGGCGCGGCTTCAACATGGGCGCGATGCAGATCGGCGGGGCTTTCCTGATCGGCGCGGTGATCGGGCCCGTGCTCGCCGTCGCCATCGCCGAGCCCTATGGCTGGCGCACGGCCTTTTTCGCCTCGGCGATCCCGGGATTATGTTCGGCGCTGCTGATCGCGCTGTTCGTGCGAAACCCGGTAAGGGCGGTAGAGACGCCCGTTCCCGAAGCCGATAGCGTTCCGCAATCGCCTCCCATCGGCGCGAGCCTTGCCGAGCTGATGCGCAACCGCAACGTGATGATTTCAGCGTTCATCGCAGGAATCTTTACCGCCTGGCTGACGATCCAGAACGTCTTCATGCCGGTCACCATGATCCGGGAGAATGGCTTTACGACGACCGAGATGGGCATGGTGCTTGGCGTCGCCGGTTTCGGCGGGTTGGCGGGCGGCATCATCGTGCCGGCGCTGTCCGACCGGTTCGGGCGCAAGCCGATGGTGATATTGTCCGGGCTGGTCTGCGTTCTTGCGCCGGTCGCGATGCTGACGATCACCGGCTCTCCCGCGCTCCTCGCCATCGCGATGGCGCTCGGCTGGCTGACGGTAGGCTGTGCACCCCTCGTCATCGCTGTCATTCCCGGCGAAAGCGCGAGCGAGGGCAGCTTTACGACCGCGGTCGCCGTCGGCCTGCTCTCTGCCGAACTGATCGGCGGCGTCCTCACGCCGCCGCTTGCCGGCCTCGCGGCGGACGCATGGGGCCTTCAGGCACCGTTCCTGATCGCGATCGTGCTGGCGCTGATTGTCGCTGCGGCAGGTTTGTTGCTCGAAGAAACGGCGCCGCGGGCGCGCTGACCCGCGGCGCCGATATCGCCTATTTCTCTTCGGTATCGGCGCGCTTGAACAGGTTCGGCCAGACCCGGCGGACGATCAGCCAGACGATGAACGCCGCAAAGGCCCAGGGCAGCAACAGGCCGAAAGCGATGATGAAGACGGCGATCGAGCCGAAGAACAGCGTGCCGCTCTCGCGGAAGGCGTCGCGCATCGGCGTCCGGCTGTCGAAACCCGGAACGATATCGCCCGACCCGTATTGAAAGACCATCGGCGTCGTCGCGAGCGATTCCTCGCTGGCCTCGACCCGGTCTTCGTTGGAACGGCGCGACTGGGTCATCCGCTCCAGCTGCTGGGTCAGCTGGACGCGCTCGCCTTCGGACAGGCCCGGTGTGGCGAGCCGCGCCTCGAGCTGGCGGATATCCTCCTGGATGCGGGCGCGTTCGCGCTCGGCGCGGGCAATATTGGCGCCTTCGTCGATCCCGGAAATTTCGGCATCGACGATCATCCCCTCGGCTTCGGCGACGACCGCGCCGGCATCGCGGCCGAAGGCGCGGGCGATGGCCGGATCCAGCCGGAATTCGAGACTGGCCGAAACATCGCTCTCATTGACAAGGCGATAGCGCATGCCGGTGATCCGGCAGCGGTCCAGCCCCAGTTCCTCGCAAGCCGCGGCATGGCGTTCCTGCACGGACGCGATTTCGTTGTTGGGCAGGCGGAAGGCGTAGCGATAGTTGAAAGCGACTCCGGGGGCGGCGGTCGGCGCGATGCCGGGCGCGCCATCTGCTCGGCTCGCCGCCATTTCCTCAGGCGCCGATTCTGCCATGGGCGCTTCGCTCTCATAGGCTGCGTCGGCATAGTCGGCTTCGTCGTATCGGTCGGCTTCGCCGCAGGACGCGAGGACCGTCCCGGTCAGGGCTAGGGCGGTGGTCGTTTTCAGAAAGCTACGCATCTGGCACTCCTCCATCAGTGGAAGGGCGAGTGTTATATTGTCTCAATTGCGATGAAAAGAGTGTTTTTATCGACGAGTTGTTCATCCTGCGTGCAGCGGCGCGCCCTATAACGGCTTTCGTTCGGCGGTCGCGCGAACATGGGGAGTGCGTGAAGCACGGGTCGCGTTAACAGGGGGAATTGGGATTCTCCCGAACTTATGAGGACCCGAACGATGTTTCCGACTGGACGAGATTTTTCCATTCCCGCTGCCGGCTTGTTGTTGGCGGCGGCCATTTTGGGCGCGGCGCCGGCGGCGGCGCAGACTGCTGACGAGGGGCCCGCCGCCTGGCACTGGACCCAGAGCGGCGCCGGAGTGGATGGCGCACCCCTTGCCGAAAGCGCGATGCTTTGCGTCTCGCCCGGCCAATCTCGCATAATCGCCTTCGACAGCTTCGCCCAGGACAGCATGACATCGGTCGCGATTGCCGAAGATGGCGAGACGGCCGCGCGCCGTTTCCGCGTCGGCCCGGTCGACGCCGGAGCCAGCCAGCGCCACTATCCGCTTACCGATGCCGAAACCGGCGCCGATGCGGGTAGCGTGCATATGGTTGCGCCCGGCGCCTATGGCGATCCCGGTGCTATATATATGCCCGCGCTCAGCAGCGTGACGATCGGTGGCGAGCGAACCGACTGCCTGTTCGATCCGGGCATGCGCTATATGGGATATTCGCGGGACAGCATCGTCACGGTGGTGGAAGCCGAAGAGGGCGGCCTGGTCTTGAGCCGCTGGCGCATGGGCGAAGCGCAGCCCGAAACCCGCCGCACGGGCGGACGCTGGACCGATGACGGGCGGGATCTGACGGTGTTCCTCTTCCCGGCAGAGGACGCGATCTATTCGCTGGCGGGCACGCGCGGGCCGTTGCTGGAATATCCGGCATGGTGGGCGAGCACAGGCTTCATGCGGGTCGCGACCGATCACCCGCTCGGCTATTTCCTTGCCGATATGCGCCGGGCCGGAACCCCCGACGAACGGCTGCCCTATGCGCTGGCGCTCCATTTCGAGCGGCTCGATATCTGCCGGCATCTTGCCGGCGAATGGGGCGGCGGCGCGGAGCGCAACGCGCAGGTCACGGAAAGCTGGGCGCGTAACGGTTGCGCGGACCTGCCTGCCAACCAGCGGCACTTTTTGGCGGCCTTTCGCGGCGACCGCGCAGTTCGCGATGCGCTGCGATTGTTCGATCTGAGCGACCTGTTCGACGCCGATTGGCCGCACCGATAATCGCGGCGGAGTGTAAGGCTCTCGGGCTTCGCTCCCGCCATTTTCCTGGCGGGCATATTCGTCCATAGCGCGGGAATGCTCTTCAGCCTGATCGTTCTCGTCGCCGGCTTTGCGATCCTAGTGGTCGGCGGAGAACTGCTTGTGCGCGGCGCTGTGCAGCTGGCCGCGCGGGCGCGGGTATCGCCGCTGCTGGTCGGTATCGTCATCATCGGTTTCGGCACCTCGATGCCCGAACTGGTGACGAGCGTGCGCGCCGCAATCGCCGGTGCGCCGGGCATCGCCTGGGGCAATGTCGTCGGCTCGAATCTCATCAATACCTTGGCGATATTGGGCGTCGCGGCACTGATCGGCCCCTTCGCGGTTGCCGGCAAGGGCGTTTGGCGGGATGGCGTGATGGCGCTGGGCGCGACCGCGCTGCTTTATGCGCTGGCGCAATTCGGATCGGTGGGGCGCTGGGCGGGCGCCGCCTTGCTGGCGCTGCTCGTCGGCTATCTGCTGCTCGCCTATTTCCAGGAACGGGGCCATCCGGAAACCAACAGCGCCGCGCTCGACAAGGCCGCTGCACATGAGGAGCTGGAGGACTTCGATGGCGAGGTTCGTACGCCCTGGCCCGTCGCCCTCCTGATGGTTCTGGCCGGGCTGGCTTTGCTCATTATCGGTGGCGGGATGCTCGTCCATGGATCGGTGGCGCTGGCGCGGGTTGCCGGAATCAGCGAGACCGTAATCGGCCTGACGATCGTGGCGTTCGGCACGTCGGCGCCCGAGCTCGTCACCGCCGCCGTCGCCGCCTGGCGCCGCCATGGCGCGCTTGCCTTCGGCAATGTGATCGGATCGAACCTCTACAATATTCTCGGCATCGGCGGCTTCACGGCGATCGTCGCGCCCCATTCGGTGCCGGCCGAGCTCTTGCCGGTCGAGTTTCCCGTGCTGCTCGCCAGCGCCTTCGCGGTTCTCGTGATTGCCGCCTGGCGCGGCCGCTTCGGCCGGCTCGCGGGGGCGATCCTGCTCGGCGGCTATCTGGCGCACCTCCTTTTTCTGCTCTTTGCCGCCTGAACGCGACGCAGCTGTGGAAATCGCCCTCCCGCTGCTCCCGCCGCGCTGCTAATCGCGAGCCATGTCCACCGACACGCTTGAGCCCGAAGACCCGCGCATCGTCGACGCGCCTTTCGACGAGGCGATCTCCGAACGCTATCTCGTCTATGCGCTATCGACGATCACCGCGCGTTCGCTGCCCGACGTTCGCGACGGGTTGAAGCCGGTCCATCGCCGCCTGCTCTGGGCGATGCGGCTGCTGAAGCTCGATCCGGCGCAGGGCTACAAGAAATGCGCGCGCGTGGTCGGCGACGTCATCGGCAAATATCACCCGCATGGCGATCAGAGCGTTTACGACGCGATGGTCCGCCTCGCGCAGACCTTTTCGCTCCGTTATCCGCTGGTCGACGGGCAGGGCAATTTCGGCAATGTCGATGGCGATAACGCGGCCGCCATGCGCTACACCGAAGCGCGGCTGACCCAAGCTGCGATCGACCTGATGGACGGTCTCAACGAAGGCACCGTCGATTTCCGCCCCACCTATAATGGCGAGGACGAGGAACCCGAAATCTTCCCGGGCCTGTTCCCCAACCTGCTCGCCAACGGCGCCAGCGGCATCGCCGTCGGCATGGCAACCTCGGTTCCGCCCCACAATGTTGCCGAGATCATCGAGGCGGCGACCTTCCTGATCGACAACCCCAAGGCCGAAGAGGGCGAACTGATGCAGTTCGTCCAGGGGCCCGACTTTCCGACCGGCGGGATATTGGTCGATCCGCGCGACGCCATCGCCGAAGCCTATCGCACGGGCAAGGGCAGCTTCCGCGTCCGCGCGCGCTGGCATCAGGAGGATCTCGGCCGCGGCACATGGGAAGCGGTGATCACCGAAATCCCGTTTCAGGTGCCGAAGTCCAAGCTGATCGAGGCGATCGCCAACCTGATCGCCGACAAGAAGCTGCCGATCCTCGCCGACGTCCGCGACGAGAGCGATGAGGAAATCCGCATCGTTCTCGAACCGCGCAGCCGCACGGTGGAACCCGATGTACTGATGGATTCGCTGTTCCGGCTCACCGATCTCGAAACGCGGGTCAGCCTCAACCTCAACGTCCTCGACGCCAATCGCACGCCGCGGGTGATGAGCCTGAAGGACGTGCTCAGGGAATGGCTCGACCACCAGTTCATCGTGCTCGTGCGGCGTTCCGAATATCGGCTGGGCAAGATCGACGACCGGGTCGAGCTGCTCGACGGCTATATCATCGCCTATCTCAACCTCGACCGGATCATCGAGATCATCCGCACCGAGGACGAGCCCAAGGCCGTGATGATGGAGGAGTTCAAGCTCAACGACCGTCAGGCCGAGGCGATCCTCAACATGCGGCTGCGCAATTTGCGCAAGCTGGAAGAGATGGAGCTGCGGCAGGAGCGCGAGGATCTGCTCAAGGAACGCGACGAGCTCGACAAATTGATCAAGTCGAAAGACCGCCAGAAGACGCGGATGAAGAAGGATCTGGGGGCGCTCGGCAAACGCTATGGGCCCGACACCGATCTCGGCCGCCGCCGTACCAGCCTTGAGGAAGCCGCGCCGGCAAGGGAAATTCCCCTGGAAGCGATGATCGAGCGCGAGCCGATCACCATCGTCATGTCGGAGCGCGGCTGGATTCGCGCGATGAAAGGCCATGTCGACGGCGAGGGGCTCGCCAAGCTCAAATATAAGGAAGGCGACGGCCCACGTTTCGCTTTCCCGGCGCAGACGACCGACAAGATCCTGCTCGCCGCGGATAATGGTCGCGTCTACACGCTCTCCGGCGACAAGCTGCCCGGCGCGCGCGGTTTCGGCGAACCCGTGCGATCGATGGTCGATATCGAGGACGGCGCGGAAATAGCCGGGCTCCTGCCGGTCGTTCCCGATGGCCGCATCCTGTTCGCCAGTTCGGCGGGCAAGGGCTTTATAGCGCAGGCCGGCGAGATCGTCGCCGAGACGCGCAAGGGCCGGCAAGTCGTGAATGTGAAGGCGGGGGCAAAGCTTCGCGTCGTCCGGCCGATGCCGGAAGGCGCGGATCATGTCGCGGTGATCGGCGAGAACCGCAAGCTGCTGATCTTTGCACTCGAAACGCTTCCCGAAATGGCGCGCGGGCAGGGGATCACCCTCCAGAAATACAAGGATGGCGGCCTTTCGGACGCGTGCGCGTTCAAGCTTGAAGAAGGCCTCAGCTGGGCGATGGGCGGCGATACCGGCCGAACGCGGACCGAAACCGAGCTCGACGACTGGCTCGGCAATCGAGGCACGGCGGGCCGAATGCCGCCAAGGGGCTTCCCGCAGGATAATCGCTTTTCCGATTGATCCGCCGATATTCCGCCAAGGGGCGAAATCGGGATAGATGTTAAGACTTAGAGGCCCAGTCATGACGGTGGCACATCCAGCGGGTTGCGCCCGACGGAGACAATGCAATGGCCGAGACGATCCTGAAAGCCCTACCGACACAACCGCCTGTTGCGGCCGACTGGAGCAGCGGTGAGCTGGTCGACGGGAAAACCGCGCAGATCGAATGCCCGATGTGCGCCGAAACCATATCCATACGCGCGAAACGATGCCGGCATTGCGGCGAGCTTCTCAATGCGGATCATCGCGAAGCCGATGTGGCAGAGCGTCTCCTGGCGCGCGAAGATGCAGCCAATCGGGCTGCCGGCATAATGACGGAAGAGGGGACGTCGATCCTGACGCGGCCCTTTAGTCCCGTCACCGACATTGCGCTGGGCGTCCTGACCCTGGGCCTGTGGGCGCTGATCAGGATTGTCGCGATCAAGCGCCGGAAGCAGGCGGTGACCGTCGATCCCGCCACATTGGCCGAAGGTGCTGAGCCCGTGGAAGTGGTACATGTGACCGAAGAAACGACGGGCAGCGCCGCCTAGCCTCTCTGCGCCAAGGAATTTCCGCCCGCCCGCCTAATATGTTTTCTCGATATGAGCCCGGGCGATCTCGCGCGCGCGCGCTTTGTCCGGAAAGCCCTCGGCGATCCAGCTTTTCTCGATTTCGCGCAACGCGTTCGACACTATGGGTCCGGCGGGCAGCCCCATTTCGATGAGTTCGCCGCCCTTCAGCGGAAAGCGCGGTGGCGGATCGGTGGCGAGGCATTCGAGCGCAGCCGCAACGTCGCCATCGCTTGCATCGCCGATCAGCAACCGGTCGGCGGCGCTTTCCATGCCCAGCCGATAAGCGAGCGCGCGGGGATGTTCGGCGTCGCCGGTCTCACGCGCGGCGGCGGTCGCCAGCCGGGTTCGCTGGGCGCGCGAAAGCTTGAGCCGCGCGGCGACGGCGCGCGCGATGTCGGCGTCGGCGGGAAGCAGCGCGGCCAGGCGGCGCACCGCATCGGGGCCGTATCCAAGAGTAGCCACGCGCGTGACAAGCCGGTCGAACACGGCCCAGCCCTCCAGCGTGATCTCCGGCAGCACGGGCGAGAAAATCCCGCGTTCGATCATCAGCCGGGTCGTGGCCCGGGGATCCGGGAGGGCGAGCGTTTTGAGCAATTCGTCGGCAATCCGTTCGCGCGAAAGCGCCATCAGGTCGTTGGCGCGCGCCACGGCGGCTTCCAGCCCCTCCGCATCGGGCTCGCCCTGGCCGAAGCGGGCATGAAAGCGGAAAAAGCGCAGGATACGGAGATGGTCCTCGGCAATCCGTTCCAGCGGATCGCCGATAAAGCGCACGCGGCGCGCCTCGAGATCGGCAAGACCGCCAAAAAAATCGACTATCTCGCCGCTTACCGGATCGGCGGACAGGGCGTTGATCGTGAAATCCCGCCGGGCGGCGTCTTCCTGCCAGTCGCTGGTGTATTCGATCTCCGCGTGGCGGCCGTCGGTGGCGACGTCGCGGCGCAGCGTCGTGATCTCGATCGGCCGGCCCTCGCCGATCACCGCAGTAACGGTGCCGTGTTTCAGGCCGGTGGGCACCGCCTTGATACCTACGTCTTCGAGACGCAGCATCACGGCTTCGGGCGTCAGCCGCGTCGCGAAATCGACATCGTAGACCGGTAGCTGCATCAGCGTGTCGCGCACCGCGCCGCCAACGAAGCGGGTCTCGCCGTCCCGCGCACCGAGCACGGTGAGCAGTTCCGCCATGCCGGGCCAGCCCTGCCAGTCGGCGCGGGGCAGCTTCATCGGTCCAGCTCCAGCCGGCCAAGGTCGAACCGTTGCGCGAGATTGACGATTATCGCCGCGGTTGCCCCCCAGATGCGTTGCTCCTCCCAGTACATTTCGAAGAAGTGGCGCATCCGGCCCTGCCATTCGAGCGATTTCTCCGAATAGTTGGCCGGGGTGAACAGGACGTCGAACGGCACTTCGAAGATCGCGGCGACTTCCGCTTCGTGCGGGGCGAGGGGGAGATCGGGCGGGATGACGCCGATGACCGGCGTGATGTGGAAGCCGGTGCCGGTGCGGTAGAGATCGGTGGTGCCGACGATTTCGACGTGCCGGGGTTTCAGGCCGATTTCCTCCTCGGCCTCGCGCAGCGCCGTGCTGACCGGGCCGTCGTCGTCGGGATCGACCTTGCCGCCTGGAAAGGCGACCTGCCCGGCATGGCTCGACATATCCGCGTTGCGCCGCGTGAGGAGCACAGTGGGCTCCGGCCGGGCGATGACCGGGATCAGGACGGCGGCATCGACGCCGGGCTCTTCGGCGGGAAATTCGGTGTCGCGCATGTCGCTATAATAGATGGTCGTCTCATGCTCGCGGTGGCGCGACCGTTCCAGCGACACGCGCAATTGTTCGGCGAGGGTCATTGTTCGGGATCGAGCGCGAAAAAGGCGCCGTCGCTCCAAAGGCCGAGCGGGCTATTGTCTTCGGCGAGCGCGAGATCGGCCAGTTCGTAATAAACGGCGCGACCGACCAACGCATCCAGCCCGCCGCGAACATGGAGATAGGGAAGGGGGCCCTCGCGGCTCTCCTTCAGCGCGAGGGGATGATCGGGTCCGGCGACGACAAGGTCCCCGGTGTTGAGGCGGAAGGCGAGGGTGCGGGCTTCGCCTTCGGCCTCGCTCTTCATCTCGACCGCGACGAAGGGCGCGTCCTCGACCTCGATCGCCAGCTTTTCGGCCGGCGTAACGAGCACGTAGCCGCCATCGGATTCCCGCCGTAGGATCGTCGAGAACAGCCGGACCAGCGCCTCGCGCTCGATACGGTCGCCCTCATGATACCAGCTGCCGTCGCGCGCGATGCGGATATCGATTTCCCCCCCGCGCGCCGGATGCCAGCTATCGACTGGCGGAAGTTTGCGCGCTTCGGCCAGCGCGGCGATTTCGGCCAGCGAATGGGGGCTCAGCGAAGCAAGCGGTGCGGTCATGCCTGCAGACTAGGCATTCCCTCGCGGGAGCGCAAAGCATCCGGACCGAGCGTGCCGGTGGCCGGCCAAGCGCTGCCGGGAATGGCGCGCAGCAATATGCGATGGGGCTCGACCGGGCCGGGCAATGTCCAGCCGCTCGCCGGCCCGGAGAGAAAACCGAACGGATCGTAATAATCGGCATCGCCGATCAGCATCGCGGAAAGCCCGGCAAGGTCGAGCCGCTGGGCAACGACGCGCAGCATGTGGCGGCCGACACCCTGGCTCTGCCGGTCCGGGCTGACGGCGACGGGGCCGATCATGGCGAGGGGCAGGGTTTCCCCATCCTCGGCGGCAAGCTGTACCGGCCAGCTCTGGAGCGATCCCGCAAGAAAGCCGTCGTCAAGCGCGACAAAGGACAGCTCCTCCAGCGGGGCCGTCCCGGCACGCACCTTATAGGCGGTACGCCCGTGCCGGTCCGCGCCGAAGGCGGCGTCGAGCAGCGCCTCGATCGCGTCGGGCGTCGTCGCCGAATGGGGATGGAGCTCTATCATGCCTGTTCGTGTTGCCATTTACGTAAGAGCCGGCGGCGATTAGCGCTTCGCGGGCAAAAGGAAAGCGCGAATCACCCATGGAAATCGAAAACATAGGCCCGGATAGCGATTTGCTGCGGCTCCACGTCCGCAACGTCGAGGTCATGGTGCTCACCGGCATCTATTCCGAAGAAACAAAACTGCCGCAGCCGCTGCGCATTTCCGTTGCCATAGACATGGCCGCCCCCGATCGCTTCGATCCCGATACGCCGCTTTCGGCCTCCAAAAACTATATGGACCTCAAACACGCGATGACCGAGGGCCTACCCAAGGACCGGCATTTCTCGCTGATCGAGGCTGTTGCCGATCATATCGCCGAAACGATGTTCCTGCAGGACAAGCGCGTGCTGCGCGTCGCAATCGACATCGTAAAGCTGGCGATTTCCGAAAATGGCGAAGAGATCGGCATCACCATGGTGCGGAACCGCCCGTGAAGCTGGCCGTCGTCACCGGAGGATGCCGCCGCCTGGGTGCGGCCATCGCCGCGCGGTTGGCGGCGGAGGGCTATGCGCTCGCGCTGCATGCGTCGCGCCGGGCCGAACCCGAACTTCGGCTGCTCGAGGCGATCGACGAGGCCGGGGTCCAGTGGAAGGGTTTCGTCGCCGATCTTTCCGATCCCGTGCAGGTCGAAAACCTGTTGCCGGGAATTGCCGACGCGTTCGGCAAGACGCCGGACCTCCTGGTCAACAGCGCCGCGCGCTTCGGCGAGGATCGGCCGGAAACGACGACGATGGATGCGCTGCTCGATCACTTCGCCGTGAACTGCGCGGCGCCGGCGGTCCTCTGCAAGGCGTTCGCGGCGCAGCGTCGCAAACCGCCCGGCGCGATCATCAATGTCCTCGATCAGCGGATCGCCCATCCACATGGCGACCAGTTCAGCTACACCCTCTCCAAGATGGCGCTGTCCGCGATGACCGATATTCTTGCACGCGAACTTGCGCCGGCGGTGCGCGTCAATGCGGTTGCGCCGGGCCTGACCTTACCGACACCCGATTACGGCACCGAGGTCCTGGAGCGGGCGGAGCAGGCGATGCCGCTGGGGCGGCTGCCCGCTCCGGCGCAGGTCGCCGATGCGGCCGCCTGGCTGGCGCAGGCCGAAGCGGTGACCGGGCAGACGATTTTCGTTGACGGCGGCGCGCATGTAAAAGCCTTTGCGCGCGACTTCATCAATATGTGACGCCCCGGCTATGACCGGGTTCTGGGGCAAGTGCCGAGTTCTTCGACGACCATCCGGAAATCCGCGCGTGCCGTTGCTATCTGCCTGCTGTCCATCGATTCCATCGCCGAATCCGGAAGCCGATCGGGCAGGAAGCAGGCGAGCCGGTACCAGAGCAGCGTATTGGGCTGGGGCGGAGGCACCGAACTTTCGACGATTTCGCTGAGTGAAACCATCCATCGCGGCCGCTGGTTGGGGCGGCGCAGAACGCTGATCGAGACGGGGCGGCCGTCGCTGGTCGCCAGGAATATCTGGGTCTCGCTTTCGCCGGGCAGGGTACCGGGCACACTGAAGGCGCTGCCGACGCCCGTGACGATCCCCGGCGCGTCGGCCGATGCCGCCTCGTTAAGGATCGCCCTGATCTGTTCCTCGCGCCGTGCGCTCCAATCGAGCTGCGCGTCGCCCGCGATGAGCTGCAATTCGCCGCCTCGTCCCGGAACGGTTCCGGCGAGCAGGATCACCTGCCGGTCGCGCAGCCGGGGGCGCCGGCCAATGGCATCGAGCGGCATGTCGACAAGATAGCTGACGCGGGCGGGAATCGCAGACTGGCTGCGAATCAGTGTCCGTAATTCCGCTTCGACATAATAGCGGACATGGTTGGGGGCGACGCCGACGGCGCGTTCCTCGTCGAGCCGCGTGGCCCGATCGACCTCGGCAAGGGCCACCACCGGTGCGTTGAGCGCAAGATCGGCGAGAT
The DNA here is from genome assembly GCF_014237875.1 of Parasphingopyxis marina. Lineage (GTDB taxonomy): Bacteria > Pseudomonadota > Alphaproteobacteria > Sphingomonadales > Sphingomonadaceae > Parasphingopyxis > Parasphingopyxis marina. The sequence goes on along the minus strand of NZ_JACJVJ010000002.1, from coordinate 767,303 downwards.
CGGCATAGGTGAGGTCGGTGTCCGGCTCTAACGCTTGGGATTCTGCGCTGTTCGCGGTGACGAACAGCGATCCGGCGAGGGCGATGCTAAGGGCAAATCGGCGCATGAAAATCCTCTTTTGAAAGCTCTCGGGCTTGTTGTCGCCTTCTAACGCAACTGGTCAAGCGGGTAACTGTTGCCTATCGTGCAGACCAAGGTTAGTGACTCGCACTCCATCGGCAGGCGTTCGCGTTCGCGGTGGAGTGTCCTTTTCGCAAAGCCGGATGAACCGGTGCTTTATGGACACCGGGCTTTGGAGGGAGTTTCTTAGTTTAATGGCCTATTCTGATCAGACGATGAGTACGCGGAGGCTGATGGCGATCATCGCGGTCGCCCTGCTTCACGTGGTTCTGGCTTATGTGCTGATTTCGGGCTTGGCCGTTCGGGTCGCCAGGCAGGTACAGCAAGATCTCAACGTCTTCGACGTCGAGGAAGAGCCGCCGCCCCCCGAGGAAGAGCCGCCGCCCCCGCCGCCGGACGTTCCGATTCCGCCGCCGCCGATTACGCCTCCGCCGCAGCGTATCGAGCTGCCGCCGCGGACGAATGTCGCGCCGCCGCCGCCACCGCCGCGGCCAACTCCGCCGCCGCCGGCCCCGCCGCCGCCGCCGCCTAGCCAGGCGCGTCCGGCTCAGGCTCGCGGTAACGCTGGACGCTGGGTGACCACGGCCGACTATCCGTCTCGCTCGCTTCGTAACGAGGAACAGGGCACGACCGGCTTCCGTCTGACCATTGGTCCTGACGGTCGGGTGACCAATTGCCAAATTACGAGTTCCAGCGGCTTTTCCGGCCTCGACGAGGCAACGTGCCGCAACCTGCAACGCAGGGCGCGGTTCCAGCCGGCGCTCGACGCTGCGGGGAACCCGACAACGGGAAGCTATTCCAATAGCGTCCGTTGGGAGATTCCGAATTGATTTTGGCTAGTTTTTCGAATCGATGATTCGATTTTTCTTTATTTGAGAGGAAGTTGAACATGTCTACTGAAGCAGCAGCAGCAGAAGCTACGGCTGAAAATCCCTATGGCATCCAGCAGGCCCTGAGTGAGGGCGGCATCGTTGCCCAGGCTACGTTCGGGATCCTTGTGATCATGTCCGCCGCGTCCTGGTACATCCTGTTCACGAAATGGTTCGAGCAGCAGAAGATCCTGAACCAGGGCAAGCGTGCCCGTGCCAATTTCTGGCGGGCGAACAGCCTTCGTGAAGGCGCCGCCAAGCTGGAAAAGAACAGCGCCTATCGCCAGATCGTCGAAGACGGCCTGGTTGCCCGCGAACATCATGACCAGCTGACCGATCCGGTCGAAGCGCATGAATGGACGGTCAACGCGCTCAACCGTTCGGTGGGTTCGGTCAACTCGAAGCTCGGCGAAGGCCTTGCGGTTCTCGCTACGGTGGGTTCGACGGCGCCGTTCGTCGGCCTGTTCGGCACGGTTGTCGGCATCTATCGCGCGCTCGTGAAGATCGGCGCTGCCGGTCAGGCGTCGATCGACGCGGTTGCGGGCCCGGTCGGCGAGGCGCTTATCATGACGGCGCTCGGCCTGATCGTGGCCGTTCCGGCGGTTATGGCCTATAACTGGCTGCTCCGTCGCAACAAGACGGTCGCCGAGGAGCTTTCGGCATTTTCGAACCAGATTCACGGGTACATCATGTCCGATGGCGCCGTGAAGCCCGCAGCCCCGGCTGCGGCAGCTGCTCCGAAGCCCGCCGCGAAGAAATAGTCTGTGACGGGAGGCGGCGCAGACCGTGCCGCCTCCCCACAGCCGCGATGCGGACGCCGCATCGTTTATAGTTAGAGCAAGGATAGGATCGATTTCATGGCTATGAATGTTGCGCCATCGGGCAGCGGAGACGGCGAAGAAATCCCGATGTCCGACATCAACACGACTCCGCTCGTGGATGTCATGCTGGTGCTCCTCATCATCTTCCTGATCGCCGTCCCGGTGGTTATCCAGACGGTTGACGTGAACCTGCCTTCGGTCCGGCTGCTGCCGACGACGACGAAGCCGGAAAATGTCGCGCTTTCGATCCGGGCCGCCGATAACGGGGCGTGCGAGGTTTACTGGAATTTGACGCCGGTCAATTCGACCGAGCTGCTGAACCGCGCCATTTCGCACATCGAGGACGAGGTCGAACGGTTCGGCGGCGTCGATAACATGACCGAGGACGATCTGCCCGAGGTTCACATTCGCGGTGACGTTTCGACGCCGTGGCGGTGCATCGGCGGTCCGATCTACATCATGCAGCAAGCGGGCTTTTCCCGTGTCGGGTTCATTTCCGAACCGACGCCGGGTCAGGGCATCCAGCGGCTGTAAGCGAAGTCTGTTTCAGGAGTTATAGAATATGGGTGCCAAGGTAGCTTCAGAGGGTGGCGATGACGAACCCATGATGGACATCAACACGACGCCGCTTATCGACGTCATGCTGGTGCTTCTCATCATGTTCATCATCACCATCCCGATCCAGACCCACGCGGTGAAGATCGATCTTCCGGTGGCGAGTGACGAGCCGCCGCCGGAAAATGTCATCGATCCGGTGAAGAACGAGGTCTATATCTCGCCGACCCGCCAGATCCTCTGGAATGGTGAGCCGGTGACGACGCAGACGCTGCGCCAGTATCTCGACATCACCGTCACCATGTCGCCGGTGCCGGAACTGCACATGTTCCCGGATCCCCAGGCGGATTACAACATGGTCGACGAAGTCCTGGCCGTCACCCGGCGTGCCCAGGTGAGCAATATGGGCTTCATCGGCAACGAGAATTACCGCAACTTCTAGGGTCGCGATTCCTCTCAAAAGAATAGAGGCGGGTTCTTCGGAACCCGCCTTTTTCTTTGGGCGTTCCAAGGGCGAGGGGGTTTGGCGCGGTTCGCGCAGGCGGGCCTCGCAGCCGCGTTCGCCTGCATAGCGTGGGGGAGAGACGGCGACCTCCCTTCCCGGGGCCAGCGCCTACCGCCTTCGGTATGGACGCGCTAGGCGGCGTCGCTTTCAAACTGGAGCTGGGCAAGCCGGGCGTACAGGCCGCCCTGTCCGGCAAGCACCGAGTGGCTGCCCTGCTCGACGATCCGGCCATCGTCCATCACCACGATGCGATCGGCCGAGCGCACGGTGGCAAGCCGGTGGGCGATGACGATCGTCGTACGGTTTTCCATAAGCCGCTCCAGCGCCTGCTGAACCAGCTGTTCGGATTCCGCGTCGAGCGCCGATGTCGCCTCGTCCAGCAGCAGGAGGGGCGCATCGCGGAGCAGCGCGCGCGCAATCGCCAGACGCTGCCTTTGTCCGCCCGAAAGCCGTGCGCCGCCTTCGCCCATATAGGTGTCGAGGCCGTCGGGAAGCGCGCGGAGATATCCAGCGGCGTTGGCGGCCTCTGCGGCTTCCCACAGCGCCTCGTCATTCGCTTCCCAGTCGCCATAGCGCAGATTGTCGCGCGCCGAGGATGCGAAGATCACGGTTTCCTGCGGCACCATGGCGATGCGCGCGCGAATGGCGGCCGGGTCCGCTTCCTTGAGATCGACGCCATCGAGCGTGATCCGGCCCTGTTCGGGATCGTAGAAGCGCTGGGCGAGCTGGAAGAGCGTCGATTTGCCGGCGCCCGACGGGCCGACGACGGCGACGAGTTCCCCGGGTTCGATCGTGAGATCGAAATCGTCGAGCGCCTTGGTTTCGGGGCGTGTGGGATAGCGGAAGGTCACATGTTCGAACCCCAGCGCGCCGCGGCTTTCGGCCGGTAGCGCTTTGGGGTGGGCAGGCGGCCGAATCTCCGGAACTTCGCGCAGCAGCTCGTCGAGGCGGCCGGCGGCGCCGGCGCCGCGCATCAACTCGCCATAGACTTCGGTCAGTGCGCCGAAGGCGCCGGCAACGATCATGCCCGTCAGCACGAAGGCCGCGACGGCGCCGCCGCTGATCCGGCCCGAAATCACGTCCGACGCCGCCTGCCACATCACCATGGTGATCGCGCCGAAGATCAAGGTGATCACGATCGCTGTCATGATCGCGCGGATGGTGATCCGCCGTTTCGCAGTGCCAAAGGCCTGTTCGACGGCCTTGCCGAAGCGTTGGCTCTCACGCTTTTCCTGTCCGAACGCCTGGACGACCTTCATCGCGCCGAGCGTTTCGGCGATCATCGCGCCGACATCGGCGATCCGGTCCTGGCTGTGGCGCGACAGATCGCGTAGCCGCCGGCCGAGAATGGTGATCGGAAGGATGATGGCGGGAATGCCGAGCACCAGCATCGCGGCGAGCTTGGGCGAAAGGGTGAACAGGTAGACGATGCCGCCGATCCCCATCACGATATTGCGCAGCGCCACCGAAATCGTGGTGCCGACGATCATCTCGATCACCGAGGTGTCGGACGTCATTCGCGAGGCGATTTCGGACGGGCGATTCTCCTCGAAATATTTGGGGTCGAGAGCCAGCAGGTTGCGGTGGGTGGCGATCCTGAGATCGGCGACGACGCGCTCGCCGAGCCAGGATACGAAGTAGAAGCGCAGCGATGTGGCGATGGCGAGCACCACGACGATCATGATCAGGTAATAAAAATACTCGCCAATGTTCGATTCTGCGCCGGTGAAGCCGTTATCGATGATGCGGCGGAAGCCGTCGGGGATTGCAAGAGTTGCAGCCGCGGCGACCAGAAGCGTCAGTCCGGCGCCGACGATGCGCCCTGGATAACGGATCGCGAAGCGCCAGATAAGCCCGAGATTGCCCAGTTTCCGCGAGGGCGGCGCGTCGTTTTCGCTGTCGGCCATGCGCCGGGCCTAGCAGCGCGGCGCGGGCGGCTCAATGTGCAGTTTTTTGCTATGTTGCATTGCAACGCGACCCCAAGGAGGAATAGAATGGCCGGCCCTGCGGCGAAGCCGCGTTGAAGGACATTCGATGCTCTATAGTCTCTACGAGATGCAGCGATCGATGCTGGCAGGCGCCAGCGCGATGGCGGGTTGGGGTGCCGAAATGCTCCAGAATCCGGTCAACCCTTTTGCCTATATGGGCATGGGGCCGGTGGTCGCGTCGGCGCTCGATGTGTTCTCGCACGCTTCGGCCCCCCGCGGTAAGCCGGTATTCGGCATCGATTCCACGATCGTCGACGGCAAGGACGTGCCGGTATCGATCCAGATTGAGGCACGGCAACCGTTCGGCCAGCTCAAGCATTTCGTGAAGGACGGCGTGGAAGGGCAACCCAAGCTGCTGATCGTCGCCCCGATGTCCGGCCATTATGCGACCCTGCTTCGCGATACCGTCGCGCGCATGATCCCGGGCCATGACGTCTGGATCACCGACTGGCGCGACGCGAAGACGGTGCCGCTGTCCGACGGCAAGTTCGATCTCGACGACTATATCGATTATCTGATCGGCTTTCTCGAACATATCGGGCCGGGCGCGCACATGCTCGCTGTTTGCCAGCCCTCGGTGCCGAGCTATGCGGCGGCGGCGGTGATGTCGGCCAACAAGCATCCCGATCGACCGCGCACGCTCACCATGATGGGTGGGCCGATTGATACGCGCGAGGCGCCGACCGCGGTCAACACCCTGGCGACCCAGCGTCCGCTTGCCTGGTTCGAGCAGAATGTGGTCGCCACCGTGCCGCTCTACTATCCGGGCGGCGGGCGTAAGGTGTATCCCGGTTTCCTGCAGTTGGCGGGCTTCATGTCGATGAACCTCGGCAACCATCTGATCAGCCATTGGGAGATGTTCAAGCATCTCGTCGAAGGCGATGGCGATAGCGCCGACCAGACCAAGGATTTCTATGACGAATATCGCTCGGTCTGTGACATGACCGCCGAATTCTACCTGCAGACCGTCGAGGTCGTGTTCCAGACCCATGCGCTGCCGAACGGCGAATTCACGCATCGGGGCGAACTCGTCGATCCCTCGGCGATCAAGGATATCGGCATATTGGCCATCGAGGGAGAGCGCGACGATATTTCCGGCGTCGGCCAGACCAAGGCGGCGCTGACGCTTTCCAGCGCCCTGCCCGAGGACAAGAAACAATATCATCTGGCCAAGGAAGTGGGCCATTACGGAATCTTCCACGGGCGCAAATGGCGCGAACGGATCGCGCCGGTGCTGGAGGAGTGGATCGCCACGCATGACTAGGGCGGTCATCGCCATCGCTCTTGCCGGATGTGCCGCCTTCGCCGCGACACAGCCAAGCGCGGCGTTCAAGATCGACCGGCCCAACGCCGCGGATATCGAAGCGGCGTCGAACCTGAGCCAGGAGGAACTGCGGGGCGCGGTCGAAGACGTACAGCGGATATTATCGACCGGCGATTGCGAGGCCGTACTGGCCCGGCTCGATCCGCTGCTGCCGCGCGCCGGCGGCGACATGCGCACGATCCTTCAGTTCCTGCGCGCGCCATGCCTGGCCGACCTTCGGCGCAACGAGGATTTCGAAGCCGTTTATCGCGAGCTTGCCGAGGCAGCGCCGGATAATCCGCAGGTCATGGTGTTCGGCGTCATTGCAGCGCTCAATGGCGATCGGCAGACCGAGGCGGCCCAGCATATGATCGCCCTGGCCGAACAGCATCCGGGGCAGCTCGGCCAGCTCAACAGCTGGGCGTTGCGATCGATCCTGCAGGACCTGGCGGTTTCCGAAAATTATGAATTGCGCGATCGGCTCAACATTGCGCTTGCCGAGGCCGACTGGCAGCCGCCCGACCTGCCCGACATGCGCGAAACGATTGCGGCCGGCGCGATCGATGCCCATCTGAAGGACGGCAACAGCGACGCGGCCGGCGCCCTGATGGACCGGATCGAATCCCCGATGACGCTAACGACGATGGCGATCGATCGGCACTATGAGCCGCTCTGGCCCGCCATCGAAGAGACGCTCGGCGCCGAACAGGGGCGCGCGATCGATTTGTACGCGCGCGCCCGGCTCGACGGATATGCGAACAATGGCGGCGACAGCGCAGCGCTGCGCGACGCCGTAATCGCCTACCGGCTGCTCGGCCGGTTGAACATGGCCGCCGAGATCGCAGAGCGCGCCACAGTGAGCGCCGACATGGACGAAGCGACCTTTGTCACCGCGCGTATTCGTGCGGGAACGCTGATCGCGCTGGGTGAGGACGATGCGGCGATCGCCATACTCGAATCGGTGACGTCCCTCGATCCCCAAGTCACGCCCTTCGTACCGAGCGCCTATGTGTCTCTGGCCGAATTTCTCGATATCCTCCACCGCCCCGAAGCAGCCCTTGCGGTCGCGCGGCAGGGAATGGCGGGGCTGGAAGGTCGTCTGAGCGCCTATGGCCGTTCCTGGCTGCGGCGTACCGAAATCTGCGCGCTGACGGCGCTCGACCGCCGCGACGAAGCCGCACCATTGGCGGCGGCGCTCGCCGGGAATCGCGAAGACAATCCGGCGGCGGCGATCGAGGCGCAGCTCTGCTTTGGCGACGACGACCGCGCCGCCGCGCTCGCTATTGCGACGCTGGAAACGCGGGAAGGGGCCGAGCAGATCGCCGACCAGTTCCTGACCGACGAAATGCTGGGGTCCGGGATGACCGTCTATCTGCGCGCCATGTGGCAGCGGCTTCTGGCGCGCGACGATGTCCGGGAGGCGTTCGACCGGCGGCTGAGGCTGTTGCCCCGCGAGCTATGGCCGTCGACCGATCCGCGACCCGTCCCGCGGCGCGAGCAGGTGCCCACGCCGCCGGGACTGATCACGACTTAAGACGGCTCTTTTCTAGAGAACTTCGAACAGTCCGGCCGCGCCCATGCCGCCGCCGACGCACATCGTCACGACGACATATTTCGCGCCGCGGCGCTTGCCCTCGATCAGCGCATGGCCCGTGCAGCGGGCGCCCGTCATGCCATAGGGATGGCCGATCGAGATCGATCCGCCATTGACGTTGAGCAAGTCGTTCGGAATGCCGAGCTTGTCGCGGCAATAGATCACCTGAACGGCGAACGCCTCGTTGAGCTCCCAAAGGCCGATATCGTCGATGCCGAGATCGAAGCGTTCGAGCAGCTTGGGAATTGCGAAAACCGGGCCGATACCCATTTCGTCGGGCTCGGTGCCGGCAACGGCCATGCCGACATAGCGGCCGAGCGGCGCAAGCCCCTTCTTCTCGGCGAGAGCGGCTTCCATCACGACACAGGCCGAGGAACCGTCGGACAGCTGCGAAGCGTTGCCCGCGGTAATCGTCATGCCCGGGCCCATCACCGGCTGCAGGGCCTGCAGCCCTTCGAGCGTGGTGCTGGGCCGGTTGCCCTCGTCCTTGGAAATCGTCACTTCTTCCTGGCTGGTTTCGCCGGTTTCCTTGTCGACATTTACCTTGGTCGTGGTGGTTTCGATGATCTCGTCGTCGAATTTGCCGGCCTCCTGGGCGGCGGCGGTGCGGCGCTGCGATTCCAGCGAATATTCGTCCATCGCCTCGCGGCTGATGTCGTAACGCTTGGCGACCGTCTCGGCGGTCCCCAGCATCGGCATGTAGACGTCCTTGTGCATGGCGAGCAGCTCCGGATCGGGCTGGACGCGCATTTCCTTGGTCTGGACGAGCGAGATGGATTCGAGTCCTCCGGCGACGACGACATCCATCCGGTCGACGATCACCTGTTTGGCGGCAGTCGCGATCGACATCAGGCCCGACGAGCATTGCCGGTCCATCGACATGCCCGATACGGTATAGGGAAGCCCGGCGCGCAGCGCGACCTGGCGGGCGATGTTGCCGGCCGTCGTGCCCTGCTGCAGGGCGGCGCCCATGATGCAATCGTCGACCTCGCCGCCTTCGATACCGGCGCGTTCGACGGCGGCCTTGACCGAAAAGCTGCCCAAAGTCGGGCCGAGGGTGGCGTTGTACGCGCCGCGATAGGCCTTGCCGATCGGGGTGCGGGCGGTGGAAACGATGACGGCGTCACGCATGGTGAAGCTCCTTGATTTGCTGGTGGAAGGTTAAGCCTTCCCCGGGGAGGTTAAATCAAATGAAAAACTGGCTGATCCATTCGGCGACGAGCGCGGGCTTGTCCTCGCCCTCGATCTCGACCGTGAATTCGATCGTCTGCTGATACTGGCCCGGCCGCTTCTCGATCATTTCGAGCAGCTTGAACCGGCCGCGCACGCGGCTATCGCATTTCACGGGGGCCAGAAAGCGGACCTTGTTGCCGCCATAGTTGACGCCCATCTTGATGCCTTCAGGGCGGGGCATATCCGATTTCTGCATCAGCATGGGCATCAGCGACAGGGTGAGGAAACCATGCGCGATGGTGGTGCCGAACGGCGTCATCTTGGCGGCTTCCGGATTGACGTGGATGAACTGATGGTCACCGGTGGCATCGGCAAATTTGTCGATCATCTCCTGATCGACGGTCACCCATTCGGACGTGCCCAGTTCCTGGCCGGCCATGTTCATCATTTCATTGATCTTGACGGTACCCATATCCGTTCCCTCTCACCCCAAATCTGTTTAAAGAGCGCTGGCTTTCCCACTATTGTGAGAGCCAAACTCCCGAACCGCAAGGCCCGCCGATGCCCAGTCAGATGCATGATCCCGATTCCGCTACGTCAGCCGCATGGCTGCACATGGAGGAAGTTCACCGCGCACCCGAACCCGAGGTGCTGGCGCCGCTTATCGAGCGGGCGCGACTCGGCGAGGGGGAGCGCGGGCGAATCGAGGCGACGGCGCTCGACCTGCTCGCCGACCTGCGCGAGGGGCAGCGGACGGGATGGGTGAACCAGTTCCTTCAGGAATATCGTCTCAACAGTTCCGAAGGCGTGGCGCTGCTGAGTCTCGCCGAGGCGTTTCTCCGCGTGCCGGATCCCGAGACGGCGGACATGCTGATTTCCGACAAGCTCGGCGACGGCGACTGGCGCAGCCATACCGGCAAATCGCATTCGGGGCTCGTCAATTCGGCGACATGGGGCTTGGTGATCGGACGCGCGCTGGTCGGCGACGAGAACCGAGCGAACACGCTTCGCAGGCTGATCTCGCGCACCGGCGAACCCTTTGTGCGCCAGGCGGTCGGCGCGGCGATGCGGATGATGGGCGAGATTTTCGTCATGGGCCGGACCATCGACGAGGCGCTGAAGCGGATGAAGAAGCCCGATCAGAAAGGCTTCACCGCCAGCTTCGACATGCTGGGCGAGGCGGCGCGGACCTTCCCCGACGCCGACCGCTATTTCGAGGCTTATGAGAGGGCTATCGAAGCGGTCGGCAAGGCGCGCGGCGATGGTGGCACCCAGGACAATCATTCGATCTCGGTGAAGCTCTCGGCGCTGCATCCGCGCTACGAAGTGTCGCAATGGGGCCGCTGCGTTCCCGAATTGACCGAGAGACTGGAAGCTCTGTGCCAAGTGGCGGCGCGCGCCGATATCGGGCTTACCGTGGATGCCGAGGAATCCGAGCGCCTGGAGATGAGCCTCGACATCATCGAGCATGTCGCGGAGCTGCCGTCGCTCAAGGGGTGGAACGGGTTCGGCATGGCTATACAGGCCTATGGGAAGCGCGCCCAGCGCACGATCGGCTGGGCCGAGGCGCTGGCCAGCCGCACCGGCCGCTCGATGCCGGTCCGGCTCGTCAAAGGCGCTTATTGGGATAGCGAAATCAAGCATTGCCAGGAGCAGGGGCTCTCGCACTATCCGCTGTTCACCCGCAAGGCGGCGACCGACGTCTGCTATCTCGCCTGTGCCAAGGACATGCTCGAAGCCAAGGCGATCCGCCCGGCCTTCGCTACGCACAACGCGCTGACCGCGGCGACGATCATCGAATGGGCGCACGATACCGACAGTTTCGAGTTCCAGCGGTTGCACGGTATGGGCGAGGGGCTGTTCGAACGCATGGTGCGCGAACAGGGCTATCGCTGCCGCATCTATGCGCCGGTCGGCGGGCATCGCGACCTGCTGGCCTATCTCGTTCGGCGTTTGCTGGAAAATGGCGCGAATTCCAGTTTCGTGCACCAGCTGGCCGACGAGCATCTGACGGACGACGATCTGCTGCGCGATCCGGTAGACCGGATCGTCGAGGTTGGCGGCAAGCGCCACCCCTCGATCCCGCTGCCCGAGGACCTGTTCATGCCCCAGCGCAAGAACAGCCAGGGTCTCGATCTCGAAGACTGGCGGGTGCTGAAGCGGGTGACGGAAGGTATCGACGAACGTGCCGATATCGGACCGGAGCCCGAAGCGGTGACCGATGTCGCGCCCCTGTTGGATCAGGCGGCGGCGGCCTTCCCGCACTGGTCCGCGCTGCCGATCGAAGAACGGGCGGCCTGCCTCGACCGGCTGGCCGATATCTACGAGGAACGGCGCGGCGAGCTGATGGCGCTGGCGGTGCATGAGGCGAACAAGACGATTCCCGATGCGCTGGCCGAGGTTCGCGAGGCGATCGATTTCTGTCGCTATTACGCCGCCGAAGCCCGCGACAAGCTCGTCCCGCAGGAACTGCCGGGGCCGACCGGCGAGGCCAATATCCTGCGCATGGAAGGGCGCGGCGTGTGGTGCTGCATCTCGCCCTGGAACTTCCCGCTGGCGATCTTCACCGGCCAGGTCGCCGCGGCGCTCGTCACCGGCAACACGGTGATCGCGAAACCCGCGCCGCAGACGCCGCGCATCGCCGCGGCTGCGGTGCGCCTTGCCCATGCCGCCGGTATTCCCGCCGACGCGCTGATCCTGTGCCCGGGCGGCCCGGAGACGGGCGCGGCGCTGACCGGCGATCCGCGCGTCGCGGGCGTCGCCTTTACCGGCTCGACGGCAACCGCCAAGGCGATCGCCCGCAGCCTGCTCGACGACGAGAACCGGCCGATCGTGCCGTTGATCGCCGAAACCGGCGGCGTCAACACGATGATCGTCGATTCGACCGCGCTGCCCGAACAGGTGGTTGCGGACGTCATCACCTCGGCCTTCGGCTCGGCCGGGCAGCGCTGCTCGGCGCTGCGCCTGCTGCTCGTGCAGGAAGAAGTGGCCGAGCGGATGATCGCGATGCTTTCCGGTGCGATGGACGGGCTCGTCGTCGGCGATCCATCCGACCCGAAGACCGATGTCGGCCCGGTGATAGACGATGCGGCCTATGAGAAATTGATGGGCCACCGCGCGGCGATGGAGGACCGCTGGCTGAAGACGCTGGAGGTTCCGGCCGAGGGCCGGTTCGTGCCGCCCACGCTCATCCGGCTCGACAGCATGGACGATCTCAACACCGAATGGTTCGGGCCGCTGCTCCATGTCGCCACCTGGAAATCGGGCAAGCTCGAAGAGACGGTGTCGCGGATCAACGCCAAGGGCTTCGGCCTCACCATGGGACTCCACAGCCGGATCGCCCGGGCGTCCGAGCTGGTCGAAGCGCGTGCCCATGTCGGCAATCTTTACGTCAATCGTTCGATGATCGGCGCGATCGTCGGCAGCCAGCCGTTCGGCGGGGAGGGGCTTTCGGGCACCGGCCCGAAGGCCGGCGGCCCGCATTACCTGCCGCGCTTCTGCGCCGAACGGGTGACGTCGATCGATACGACCAGCGCCGGCGGCAATGCGACCCTGCTCTCGCTCGACGATATCGGCGGCTAGCCGGCCTTACTCTTCGCTCTTCTCCGTCGCGACCATGGTGACGTTCGGATAGGGCATAATCATCGTGCCGTCCGGCGCGGAGGTGAAGGTCGTCTGGGTCGGATAGGCGAATTCGAGGCCTTCTTCTGCGAAGCGCTTGAAGATCGCTATTCCGGTCTCGTGCTGGCTCTGGAAAACCACGTCCCAGTCCGGGCTCATTACGTCGAATTGCAGTTCATAGTTGAGGCTGGAATCGCCGAAACCGACAAAACCCGCGCGGACGAACTCGTTGCCCAGCGACTGGACGACATCGCGCAGGATTTCGGGAATCCGCGCCGCCTTGTCCGCCGGCGTCTGGTAGATCACGCCGACGCCGAACTTGATGCGGCGGCGATTGAGCCGGGTCAGGTTCAATATCTCCTTGTCGAGGAGATTGGTGTTGGAGATGATCACCTCTTCGCCGCCGACATTGCGCAGCCGCGTCGATTTGAGGCCGATCTGCTCCACGGTCGCGAAGGTGTTGTCGAAATTGATCGAATCGCCCTTGCGGAACGGCTTGTCGAAGATGATCGAGAGCGCGGCGAAGAGATCGGAAAAGATGCCCTGCGCGGCCAGGCCGATGGCGATGCCGCCGATGCCAAGGCCGGCGACGAGGCCGGTGACGTCGACGTTGAGATTGTCGAGCACGACGATGCTCGCGATCGCGACGACGCCGAAGGTCACGAGTACCCGGATCAGCTTCATCGCGCTGGCCAGCGTCTCGCTGGTTTCCTCGTCGGTCAGCGTGCGGTGCTCGATCACGCCGAGGATGACCGAACGGGCCCAGATCGCGGCCTGGACGACCACGGCCAGCGAGAAGAAAAAGCCGATGGTTCCCGCGATGGCGGCGGGCGCGTTGGAATAGACCGCTACGATTTCGAGCGCGAGCGCGATCATGAACCAGGTCTTGGTTTTTGCCAGCGTTCGCCCGATCACCGATTGCCAGGTTTCCAGCGTCGGATTGCGTTCGTAGATCCGTCGGCCATAGCGGCGCACGCCCATCATGACGAACACGATGACGGCGGCCACGGCGAGCCCGATCAGCAGCTCGATCATGTGGGCGTCGAGCCAGCCTATGCTGTCGGCCCACAGATTTTCAGCGCGCTGCTGGAAGGAGAGGGCGGGCTCCTCGATCGTATCGAGGCCCAGCGGTTCTAAGAGGTCAGCCATGAGGCACCGATATTTGGTATCCAGTCCCAGATGCAACCCCCAAGGCTCGCCGGCATGGATACGTCGCCGATAGGCCACCGTTCGTCAGGCAGAGGGAACCGCGAACCGGCCGCTTTCGTTGATGGAGCAAAACCCCGTTGAAGAAAGGTGACATCCATGACGACCCCGATAGGCCAGGCCAAGATCCTCATGCTCGCGACCGACGGTTTCGAATATTCGGAACTGACCGAACCGCGCAGCCGGCTCGAAACGCGCGGCGCGGACGTTTGGCTCGCATCCCCCGACACCAAACCGATCACCGGCGAAAGCGGCGGAACGCCCAAGGGCGAGCCGATCCGCCCCGATATGACGCTCGATGCGGTCGATCCGTCGGACTATGACGCGCTCCTCCTGCCCGGCGGGCAGCGCAACCCGGACAGCCTGCGGATCGAGGATCGCGCCATCGCGATTATCCGCGCATTTGGCGAGGCCGGGAAGCCGATCGCGGCGATTTGCCACGCGCCCTGGCTTCTGATCGAGGCCGGACTGGTGGAAGGCAAAGCAGTTACCGGCTGGCCCTCGGTGCGGACCGATCTGCGCAATGCCGGCGGAACCGTGCGCGACGAGGAAGTGGTCGTGGACGGGAATATCATCACGAGCCGCAAGCCGGACGATATTCCCGCATTCACCGACGCGCTGATCGCCGCGATCGAGGATCGTGACGGCGAACGCAAAGCGGCCTGACCCGCTTCAGGCGGCTCCGGCCCGGCGCGCGAACAGGGCGTCGAACCGCGCGTTGAGCAGGCGTTGGGCCGGGCGTTCGATCAGGTGATAAAGCGCCGCCGATACGGCGAAGGTCAGCAGCAGGAAGCCGACAAGGGTCGCCGCGCCCAGCTGTCCATCGTCGCCGACGAACAGGATCTTGAACAGCACGAAAAGCAGGAAGTGTGCGAGATAGGTCGCATAGCTGATATCGCCGAGATAGCGCAGCGCGGGGATATTGAGCGGATTGGCTCTGGCTTGAGCGGTGAGCGCCGCGGCGAGCAGCGCGGCGGCGAAGGCTGCGGGTGCGCCAAGCGTTTCGGGAAGGTCTGCGCAAAGGGCCAGCGCGGCGAAGAGGAGCGCGGCAAGCGCCGAGAGCAAAGCGGGAAGCGCCGGCTTTTCCCGCCAGCGCATCCAGAGCGCGCACAGGATCGTGCCGATCGAAAACTGGACCAGGCAGCGTAGGAGCCCGGTCCGGGGGATCGCGTGATCGAGGATCGGCGCGGCCATCAGGCCGAAAAGCCCGTGGAGCAGTAGGATCAGCGCCGAGACCGCCGCCAGCAGGATCGGCGTCGAAAGGCGGCGCCAGTCGGTGGCGAGCGCGATGACCGGGAATAGCAGGTAGGCCGCGAATTCGGTGCTGATCGACCAGGCGGGATCGTTCCAGGCGAGCGCGTCGGTAAAGCCCCAATTCTGGATCAGCAGATAATGGAGCGGCAATTCCGCGAACGGATATTCGGCCGGGTTGGCGCGGCCGATCGCCCGGAGCAGCAGCGCGAAACCCACCGCGCCGGTCAGGATAACGGCATGGAGCGGATAGATGCGCGCGAAACGGCGGGCCAGATAGCGCGGGATCGCCGCCTTGCCGCCTTCGGCGATCCGGTCGCGATAACTGAGCCAGATGACGAAGCCCGAAAGCAGGAAGAAGAAATCGACCGCGAGATAGCCCTTGGCGAACAGCGCGAGTGCCGGCGCGGGCATGATCGTCACGCAGGCGAGCCGCACGTGATACAGCACCACGAACCAGGCCGCGATGCCGCGCAGCGAAGTCAGCGCTTCGAGATCGGGCTTGGCGGTCACCGCTCCTGGCCGGGCAGGGGGGCGAGCTTCGGCGTGCCGGGTTCGGCCACCATCTGGTCGAGCGGCTTCCAGCCCTGCTCCTTGCGGCGGCGCGCAAGATAGGTGTCGAAACCGATCTCGACCCCGATCAGCATCAGGATCAGCGGCTGGAAGGCGATGCCGACGAACAGCGAACCGACCAGATAGACGAGATGCGCCTGCTGGAGCGCGGTCGCGAGCGGCGCGACCCATTGTTCGCCGTCCGGGATGTCGTCGCCGCGATAGTGCCGCCGCAGCCATTCCATGCGCAGCACGCCGATCCCGTGGATCAGTAGCCAGAGGACAAGGCCGATATAGCCCTGTTCGCCCAGCATCTCGAAATAGGCCGAATGATAGGCGCGGCCCTGGTCGGCAACGATGCGGCGTTCGACATTCCGGACGCTGCCGCTGCCCGTTACGGTGGTTGTTTCCACGGCGAGCCGGTTGCCGCGATAGGCATCGAAGCCGCCGCCCAAGGGATGGTCGCCGACATATTCCAGCGTCCAGCCCCAGACGGCGAGCCGGGTCGAAGCGGATTCGTCGGCCTTGTAGGTGCCGATCGTCTCCATCCGGTCCGAGAAAGCCGAGGGGACCAGGGGCAGGGCGACGATCCCGGCAAAGGCGGCGGCCGCGACATAGGCCATCTTGCGGTTGGTGTCGCGCCACAGCAGCAGGGCGAGGAAGGCGGCGCAGACGAGGCCGGTGCGCGCCTGGGTCCCGATCGGCACGAGCAGGCTGGCGAAGATCAGCGCGTAGCAGAAACTCTTCACCCGCCAGTCGCTGGGGAAGATCGTGCTCCATCTGCTGAAATAGAGGATCACCGGGATCATCGCGATGGCGACGGTGGCGAGCGTGGAATCTTCGTAAAGGCCGCTATTGTCGTCGACCATCATCGCGAAGCTGCCATAGCCCGATCCGCCGAGCGCGGTCTTGATGCCTGCGCCGATCACGATCGCGGAGAGCGAAAGCACCATGAACAGGAGCACGCTTTCGATGCGCAGCTTGGTGCGCAGGGTGAGCGGCAGGAACATCGCGAAGATCATCGATTTCCATACCCAGTCCCATTTGTTGAGCGCCTCCTCTTGGAACTCGGCCAGGTAGAAAGTGGTGAGGCCGCAATAGACGAGCAGCAGCGCCATCAGCAGCTGGCGCGGCGCGATGCGGACATCGTCCTTCCTGTCGGTGACGAGCCAGCCGAGGATCGCCAGCGCGAACATCAGCAGCGAAACCGGCAGGCTGTTGAGCAGGAAGTAGGACAGGCGCTGCGGCGAAACGATGTCGATATAGATATAGCCGAGGATGAAAAGAAAGGGCCGCTTCAGGCCGAGCAGCAGCAGCGCGCCCAGGAATCCGGCAAGGCCGATGTCACGCATCGCGGCCGCTTTCTTCCGCGCCGATCGGGCGGCCCAAAAGGTCCGTTTTCTCTCCGCCGGGCGAGGCCCGGTCGTTGTCGAGATCGGCGCGCGCGACCAGCCGCCATGCTGCGAGCAGCATGAGCCCATGGCTCAGGGCGAGCGAGAACATGTCGATCATCGCGCTTTTCCGCTCTTCAGGCCCGCATCCGGGCGTTGCTCGTCAGTGTCCCATTTACAGGCCAGCGGTTGACGGGCCGTTAAGCAGTTCGTGGCACAAGCAGGGCATGCGGATCCTGCATATATTGGACCATTCGATGCCGCTGCACAGCGGCTACAGCTTTCGCACGCGCGCCATCCTGAAAGCGCAGATTGCGCGCGGTTGGGAGGTCGCCGGCGTGACCGGCGCACGCCACACGGCCGAAGGGCCCCCGGTCGAGGAAATCGACGGGCTGACCTTCTTTCGCACCCCGAAACCCGGCACGATGACGAGCCCCATTCGCGAATGGCGCGAGATCCAGCTGCTCGCCGAGCGGCTGGACGAGGTTGCCGAAGAATGGAAGCCCGACCAGCTCCACGCCCATTCGCCGGTGCTCAACGCGCTGGCCGCGCAGCGCGTCGCCCGGCGGCGCGGATTGCCGCTGGTCTACGAGATCCGAGCCTTTTGGGAGGACGCGGCGGTCGGCAACGGCACGGGCCGCGAAAACTCGCCGCGCTATTGGCTGACGCGGATGCTGGAAACCCATGCCGCGAACCAGGCCGATGCGGTCGCGGTCATCTGCGACGGGTTGAAGCAGGATCTGATCCAGCGCGGCGTCGATGGCGACAAGATCGTCGTCGCGCCCAATGGCGTCGACATGGCGCTGTTCGGCGATCCCGCGCCGCGCGACGACAGTCTCGCCATCGCGCTGGGCATCGAACAGGCCGAGGTCGTCGGCTTTGTCGGCAGCTTCTACGATTATGAGGGGCTGGACGATCTGATCGAGGCGATGCCGCGGCTGGCGATGGCCCGGCCCGACATATATCTGCTGCTGGTCGGCGGCGGGCCGATGGAAGAGGCACTGCGGGCCCAGGCCGCCCGATCCGACCTTGCCCATCGCATCCATTTCACCGGGCGCGTGCCGCATGACGAGGTCGAGCGCTATTATAGCCTCATCGATATCCTCGCTTATCCAAGGAAGAAGATGCGGCTGACCGATCTCGTGACACCGCTGAAACCGCTGGAGGCGATGGCCCAGCGGCGGCTGGTCGCGGCGTCGGACGTCGGCGGCCACCGCGAACTGATCGAGGACGGGGTGACGGGAACGTTGTTTCCGCCCGACGATCCCGCCGCGCTGGCGGCGGCGCTGGCCGAAATGTTCGACAATCGCGGGGATTGGGAGCGGCGGCGCGAAGCCGGCCGCACATTCGTGGAAGACCATCGTAACTGGTCGTCAAACATTTCCCGTTATGCCCCTGTTTACCAAAAGCTCACCGGCAAGGCGGTTTAGGCATGAATCTCAGTCTCGATACGATCCGCAACGGCGTTTCCTGGCCGGACGTGATGGCGAAGCTTCCCAAGGTTCCGGTCGCATCGGCGATTTCGGGCCTCATCGTCGCCGCGCTGATCCTGATGATTCCCAATCCGCTGTTCGAAGCCTTCATCGTCCGGACGGGCCTGCCCGATATTTTCTCAGCTGCCGAACCGCCGCTGGGCGCGCGCGCGCGCATCTATCTTGCGCTGATCGCCGCGCTGATCGTCACGACCGGCGCTTGGATCGCGCTTTCGGTCGTCGTCGGCCGCAAGCGCCGGACGCCGCGCGCGGACTTCGGCTATCATTACGACGCCGAAGAAGCCGAAGAACAGCCCGTGCGGCGCCGCGCCGACTTCCATCCCGACGCGCCATATCGCCGCCCGATCATGGCGGGCGACGATCTCGGCGCGCCGCTTGATCTTGTCGATGTCGTTCCGGAAGATTTTGAGGAGGAGGAGCCGCTCGAACTCAGCATGGCCGATATTCTCGAGGACGAGGTCCCGGCTGCCGAAGAGGCCGAGCCGGAGATAGCAGAACCGGAGCCCGCGCCGCAGCCGGCGCTTGAGCCCGAGCTGGAATCCGAATTCGCGCAAGCTCCCGAAGCCGACGAGGAACCGCTCGCGGCTGACCCTGTTGCCGAGCCGGTTGCCGAAGAAAGCGACGAAGAGCCGATCTTCACCGTCCCGCTGCGGCCGCGCGAAACCGAAGCCGCTCAGGCGCCCGAGCCGACCCAGGAGCCGCTAGCCGAACCGGTTGTCCAACCTGCTCCGGTGCAGGCCGAAGCGAAGCCGCAGCCCGGCGATGCCCGTGCCGAACTTGCCGAGCTTGTGACCCGTCTAGAAGCCGGTCTCGAACGCCGCCGCGCGCACAAGGGCGGAACAGCCCAGGCCGCAAGCCAGACCGAAAGCCCGGCCACAAGCCCGGCCACAAGCAATGTCACCCCGCATCCCGTTGCCGAGCCCGGCAACGATCGCGAGGCGGCGTTGCGCGAAGCGCTCGACGCGCTCCAGAAGCTCACCGCCAAGGGCGCCTGACGCCTAGTCGTTTTCGATAACGAGCGCCTCGATCACGAGGTGGACCCCGTCCCCGGCAAGACGGGTTTCGGCGACGGCGATGTCGACCAGGATATACGCGCCGAGATCGAACTCGGCATAGTCCAGCCCCTCGCTCATAGCGCGGGCGGCATCGGGCGCGCTTGCCCCTTCAAGCCGCAAGGCGATGCGATGGCGCGCGCCGGAAAAGGTGATGCTGGCCCAGGGCGTCGTGCGCACGTCCTCGATCACCGGCTCCGCGCCCGCGCGCTGGCGCAGGGCACGGAGCAGGGGGCCGAGGCCGCCGGTATAGGCGCGCTCCCTCATCCGCACCGGCCGGGCCGGGCGTCGGCCGCACTGATATATTTGTATACGCGCGCGCGCACCTTGCCGCCGCATTCGCGCCCGCGGCGTATGTCGAACACGAAGCGGGGGTCGTTCACGGCTTCGCGCCCGAAGCGGGTCGGCGCGGTGTTGGTGCGGCGTAGGAAACGGTCGATGTCGATCAGCATGCTCATGAATATCCCTCCTTCTCTCTGGCGACGGCGACGACTCGCCGCCGATAGGCATATTCCTATCTCAAAGGTAATTTCCTACTTGTCTAGGAATATTCCTATTGGTAAGGTGCCAATATGGACCAAGAAGATCCCCGTGCCGTTTTGGAGCGGCTCGCGCAGGAACGCGGCGACGACTATGCGTCGCTGTCTCGCCTGATCGGGCGGAACGCGGCCTATATTCAGCAATATATCAAGCGCGGCACACCGCGCCGGCTGGCCGAGGACGACCGCGCGTTGCTCGCCGAATATTTCGGGGTGGACGAGGCGCAGCTGGGCGCGCGCGCGGGAAGGGCCGCCATAGGGAAGGGCTCGATCGCTTCGGCCGCGAATGACGATATGATCGCGGTGCGCCATTATGCGATCGGCGCGTCCGCCGGGCCGGGCGCGCTTCCGGGAAGCGAGGACGAGCTATCGCATATCGCCTTTCCCCGGCGCTGGCTGCGCAAGCTGGCGGGCGGCGATCCGGCGCGGCTTTCGATCATCACGGTCGACGGCGATTCGATGGAACCGACCCTGTCGGACGGCGACGAGATTCTCGTCAGCCGGGAGGATGGCGGCGAGCGGCTGCGCGACGGGATTTACGTGCTGCGGGTCGATGACGCGTTGATCGTCAAGCGGATCGCGATGAACCCGGCGAGCCGGCGCTTCACGATCAAGAGCGACAATGTCGATTATTCCGACTGGCCCGATTGCGATCCCGCCGATGTCGAGATTGTCGGCCGGGTCGTCTGGGCCGGGCGGCGCGTCGCCTAGCGCGAGAAGAAGTAGAAGCCGGCCATCAGTGCGATGCCGGCGGCGATCCCCGCTACCAGCCCCGCGCTGGGCTGGCCGAGGACGGTGCCCGCGGCAAGGCCCGCGATCGGCCCGATCGCCAGAAAGACCCCGCCGCCAATATATCCTTCACGCCGCGCTTTTTTCATGGTCGCGCCTATGGCACCGCCGGGCGCGGCTGTCACGCGTGGCCGTGATCCCGGCGTGACCCCAGCGTGGTTCGGGCGTGCCTAACGCAATTTTCACCAGTTTCTTCCGGAATACGGAAAGGCATTTTCCTTAATAGGACCTCACTGACATGGGGGACGGCACTACGCCGGTAAGGATTCAAAGATGCAGCAACACTTCTATATTGCCGACAGCGAAGCCGTTGCCGATGCGCATGAACTGTTGACGCATTATGGCGAGAATGCCCGATCCGAAGCGGCCGCGCGCGCCAGCCGCAGCCGCGATGTCGGCAATATCGTCCATTTCTGCCGCTGGCGCCAGATCGCCCGGCTGGTCGAATGGATGGACAGCGAGGATATCGACGCGACCCTGCACTAGGCTTGCCTTGGGGCGGTGCGCCCGCCCGGGGCGGCATATCGTTGAAATTGCGCGCAATTGATTGGCGGTCGCGCGCCAATCGCGTTACCATGGTCCGATGAACGGGTTGTCTAGGCCGGGCCGGGCGTTTTTCGGTTCGCTTGCCGCTTTGTGCGTTTTTGGGTTTTCATCGCAGGCCGCTGCGCAGGATGCCGCCGGCGACCTTGCTCGGGACGTGGAGGAAGAGGTCGGCTCGGTCGCGACCGGGGACCTCGAACCGCTCGACACGGCAGGCGCGGGACGCGCCGCCGCGCCGATGAGCGACTTTCCCGATTTCGGTGTCGAATGGCCCGATATGGAAGCCGTTGCCGACAGCGAAACCGGCGAAGCGTCCCAGGCGGTCGCGATCGATGCCGAGCAGCGCTATTCTGTTGCCCTGCGAGGGCTCGACGATGTCGAGCCGGCGGGCTCCATTCGCAGCCAGTTCAACGCGCTCTCCCAATTGCGCGCGAACGACGGAGATCGCGCGGTGGTCGCCCAGATCAACCGTCGCGCCGATGCCGACCGCGTTACCCTGCGCCAGATCATGCGCGCCCATGGCTATTATGATGCCCGGATCGTGCCCTTGCTCGAAGGCGCGGCGGACCAGGGCCGTATCGAAGTGGTGTTCGAGATCGAGCCGGGGCCGATCTATACATTCGACTCCGTAGAGCTGCCGGGGCTCGCTTCGGCCGGCGAGCGGACCGAGGAGCTGCGCGGGCAATTCCCGGTCGAAACCGACGATCCCGTCGATGCCGCCGCGGTGACGGCTGCCGAGACAAATCTTGCGGCCGAACTCGGCAATCGCGGCTATCCCTTTGCCGAAGTCGGCGATGAGGAAGTCGTTGTCGATCATGCCACGGGCAGGGCGCGGCTCGTGCTGCCGGTCGATCCCGGCGGCGAGCGCAATTTCGGCGCGATACGGGTCAGCGAGGGCGCGGAGGAAATATTCGGCGCCGAGCATGTCCAGACGATCGCCCGGTTCGAGCCCGGTGAACTGTATTCCACGCGGATGGTCGACGATCTGCGCCGCGCGCTGATCCAGACCGGGCTTATCTCGCGCGTCGGGCTGACCCCGGTCGAGAGCGACGATCCGGGGCTTGTCGATCTCGACGTTTCCATGGAACCCGCGCCGCCGCGCACGATCGCCGGCGCCATCGGCTACAGCACCGGCGAAGGCGCGCGGATCGAAGGCAATTGGGAACATCGCAACCTGTTCCCGCCCGAAGGCGCGCTCGGCGTGCGCGGCATCCTGGGCACCGAGGAACAATTTGCCGGCGTCAGCTTTCGGCGCAGCAATTTCCTGGACCGCGACCAGATATTGAGCGTCCAGCTTTTCGCCAGCAACACCAGCCGCGATGCCTATGCGGCGCGCACGGCGGGGCTGACCGCGGGTTTCGAACGGGTATCGAACCAGCTGTGGCAGAAGGAATGGACCTGGTCGATCGGCACCGAGCTGCTCGCTTCGGACGAACGCGACATCGTGCTTTCGACCAACACCCGCCGCCGGCGCACCTTCTTCATCGCCGCGCTGCCGCTGGGCCTTTCCTATGACGGCACCAACGACCTGCTAAACCCGGAAGAGGGCTTCCGGCTCTCGGCGCTCGTCTCGCCCGAACTCTCGCTCCAGGATCAGGTGTTCGGCTATGTCCGGGTGCAACTCGACGGCAGCGTCTATATCGAACTGATGGACGCGCTGACCATGGCCGGTCGCGTCCGGCTCGGCGCGATCCCGGGCGCGGGCCGGGAAGATATCGCGCCCTCGCGGCGCTTCTATGCGGGCGGCGGCGGTTCGGTGCGCGGCTATAGCTATCAGTCGATCGGCCCGCGCGATGCGAACAACGACCCGATCGGCGGCCGCAGCCTCGTCGAAATGGCGATCGAGGCGCGCTACCGGTTCGGCAATTTCGGCGTCGTGCCGTTCGTCGATGCCGGCGCAATCTATACCGATCTCTATCCCGATTTCTCGGGTCTGCGCTTCGGCGCCGGGCTCGGCGTGCGCTATTATTCGAGCTTCGGCCCGATCCGCGTGGATGTCGGCACGCCGATCAATCCGCAGCCCGGCGATCCCGTGATCGCCGTATACGTCTCGCTGGGCCAGGCTTTCTGATGGTGCAGACCGGGGCCGAAATCGCCGACGGCAGCGAACCGCCGAGGCGCGACCCGCTGGGTCGGCGGCTGTTCCGCGGCGCGATGATCGCGGTCGCGGGGCTCGTCATCCTGCTGATCGCCATCGCCGTGCTGATCGATACACCGCCCGGCCGCCGCTTCATCATCGACCGGATCGAGGCGATGGAGCCGGCCAACGGCATGCGCATCCGGATCGGCAGGATCGACGGATCGATCTACAGTCAGATGACGGTTTCCGACCTGCGCCTCTACGATCCCGACGGGCTGTTCTTCGAAGCGCCGGAGCTCGGCGTCGACTGGAACCCGCTCGCCTATCTGTTCGTCGGCCGGCTCGATATCGACGACGTCCGATCCGATTTCGTGATCCTGCACAAGCTGCCCGCGCTGATCCCGTCGGAGGAAGAAGACCAGCCGATCCTGCCGGGCTTCGATATTCGCATCGGGACGCTCGATATCGAACGTTTCCGCTTTGCCGAGGCGGTGACCGGCGAGCGGCGGGATGCGGCGCTCTCGGGCAATGCCGATATCCGAAGCGGCCGCGCGCGCATCACCCTCGACGCGCACGCCATCGATGGCGGCGAGCGACTGGCGCTGATGCTCGATGCCGAACCCGATGGCGATATTTTCGATATCGATCTCGACCTGCAGGCGCCGGAGGGCGGTATCCTTGCCGGGCTGACCGGTATCCGCAGTGCGGTGACGGTCGATATCGCGGGCAGCGGAACGTGGAGCCAGTGGGACGGCTATGCGCGGGTCGATAGCGGCGAGGCGCGGGCGGTGGATCTCACCCTGGCAGTGCGCGACGGCAGCTATGTGCTCGCCGGCGTGGTGCGCTCGTCCGACCTGTTCGATCCGGGGCTGGTGACGCGGCTCTCGGCGCCTGAGATGAATCTCGCGGCGCATGCGACCTTCGAGGAGCGGCGGCTGACGGGCGATTTCGACATTCGGTCGCGCGCGGCGGTTATCGAAGGGCGCGGCGTGCTCGATTTCGCGGCCAGCGCGTTCGACGGCTTCGTCGCCGATATCCGGTTGCTGCAGCCTGCCGCACTGGTCGATACGATGCGCGGCGCCGATGTGCGGATGCGGGTGGCGCTGGACGGGCCGTTCGACCGCGCGGGCTTCGCCTATCGGCTCACCGCGCAGCAGGCGGCGATCGGCAGCACCGGGTTCCAGAACCTGCAGGTGGCGGGCGAGGGCAGGCTCTCCGAAACCCCCTTCACGATTCCCGTGCGCGCGCGCGCGAGCCGGATCACCGGCTTCGATGCCGAAACCGCCGGTGTGCTGCGCAACGCTTCGATCGATGGCGCGTTGCTGGTGACGGCGGACCAGATCGTGGGAGACGATTTGCGGCTGCGGTCGGATCGGCTGCGCGGTACCGCCTCGGCGATCTACGATCTGGCGAGCGGCGATTATGCGGTGGCGCTCAACGCGGATATCGACCGCTACCGCCTGCCGGGCCTCGGCACGTTCGACGTGGCGACGCGCGTCGACGTCCGTCCCGCGCCGGGCGGGCGTTTCGCGATCGCCGGGCGCGCCCGCGCCGTCGCCCGGACTCTCGAAAACGGCTTCGCCGCCTCGCTGACCGAGGGCTTGCCGACGCTCGACGCGTCGATCGCATACCGCCCGGACGGGCGGCTGGGCTTTGCCGATGCGCGGCTGCGCTCGCCGGGGCTGCGCTTTACCGGGCAGGGCCATATCGACGGCAATGGGCAGATCCATATCACCGGGTCGGGCGAGCAGGCGCAATATGGGCCGCTGCGGCTGACCGCATCGGGCAGTCCCTCGCGGCCGCATGTCGACCTCGCGCTCGCCCGCCCGGTTTCCGGGATAACCGATGTCGAAGCGACGCTGGACCCGACGGCGACGGGATATGCCTATAGCGCCAACGGCCAGTCGCCGGCCGGTCCCTTCACATCCATCGGCGCGATCCAGCTGCCGGCCAACGCTCCGGTCGCGATCGACGTCGCCGAGCTGCTCGTCTCGGATACGCGGTCGCAGGGCCGGCTGGTCTTTGCCGATGGCGGGGTCGTCGGCAGCCTCGATCTCACCGGCTCGGGACTGGATGGCGACGTCGTGCTGGCGGTGGAAAATGGCAACCAGGTCGTTACCGCGAACCTCAGCGCGGAGGATGCCCAGCTCGGCGGCATGATCGACGCGACCGTGCGCGAGGCGTTGCTCGAATTGCGCTGGAGCCCGAGCGAGGGCGGCTCTTCGGTGCAGGGCAGCCTCAGCATGACGGGTTTTCGCCGCCGCGGCATTTCGATCGCCCGCTTCGCCGGATCGGCGGAGCTCGAAAACGGCTATGGCAGCGTGACGGCCAGCCTTGCGGGCGCGCGCGGCCGTCGCTTCGATTTTTCCGCCTCGGCCGATATCACGCCGGAGAGCATCGCGATCGAAGGCGACGGCACTTTCCGCGGCGAACCGATCACGCTCACCCCGCTCGTGGTCCGCAAGGAGGAAGAGGGCTGGGTGATCCCCGAAAGCACGATCCGCTATGCCGATGGCGGCGCGACCGTGGCCGCGCGCTTCGGCGGACCGACGACCGAGATCGAGGCGACGCTCGAAAATATCCCGCTGTCGCTTATCGACATCGCCTATCCCGAAACCGGGTTCGGCGGCCAGGCGACCGGCGGCTTCCTGTACCGTATCGGCCCGGGCGAAACGGTCCCGACCGCGAATGCCGAACTGCGGATCCGCAGCCTGACGCGGGAAGGCTTCGCGCTGCGCCCACGCCCCGTCAATCTCGGCATCAATGCGCGGCTCGACCGGAGCCGCCTCGCGCTGCGCGCGATCATGGAAAGCGATGGCGAGGATATCATGCGCGTGCAGGCGCGCCTCGATCCGCTGAACGAGGGCGCCGGGACGCTGGGCGAGATTCTCGCCGCCGCGCCGCTCTTCGCCGAAGTCCGGTATAGCGGCCCCGCCGAAACGCTCTGGCAGCTGACCGGCAACGAGACGATGAGCCTGTCGGGAGAATTGGTCGCCAGCGCCGATGCCAGCGGCACGCTCAACAATCCGCAAATCACCGGCGCGCTCAGCACCACCGACGCGCGGTTCGAGAGCGCGCTGACGGGAACCGTGGTCGAGCATGTTTCCGCCGAAGGCACCTTCCAACAGGCGCAGCTCGACCTGCCGAGCATCAGCGGCACGACGCCGGGCGGCGGTACGCTTTCCGGCCGCGCCAGTTTCAATCTCGGCCTTGCTTCGGGCCTCGGCATGGATGTCGCGCTGGAAGCCAACGAGGCCTGGCTGCTGCGCCGCGACGATATCACCGCGCAGGTCACCGGGCCGCTGACGATCACGCTGCAGGCACCGGCGGGCACGGCGACGGGCACCGATTTCGTCCGGCCGGTCGGGGAGATTACCGGCGATTTCGATGTGGTACGCGGCTCGTTCCAGCTGGGCCAGGCTGCGCCTTCGCTCGCGATCCCCGAACTCAATGTGACGGAGATCAACGGGCGTACCGACGAACCCGATCCGCCCGCCGCGCCGATCAAGTGGAACGTCAATGTCGATGTCGATGCGCGCAACCGGTTCATGGTGCGCGGGCTCGGCCTCGACAGCGAATGGGGCGCGGCGCTGCAGGTGCGCGGATCGCTCTCAAGCTTCGGCATCTACGGCAATATGGACCTGCGCCGCGGAACCTATGAATTCGCCGGGCGCAGCTTCGACCTTGAGCGCGGCCGGATCGATTTTTACGGCAGCGAGCCCGTCGACCCGGCGCTGGACATCGTCGCCGGGGCCAATGTCGAAGGGCTGACCGCGTCGATCAATATCGGCGGCACCGGCAGCAGCCCGGAAATCAGCTTTACCAGCGTTCCCGCCTTGCCGCAGAGCGAGCTGCTGAGCCGGCTGCTTTTCGGCACCTCGATCACCAACCTGTCGGCGCCCGAGGCGTTGCAACTGGGCGCGGCCGTCGCCTCGCTGCAGGGTGGGGGAGGCGGCGGCCTCAACCCGATCAACGCCGTGCGCGACGCGATCGGGCTCGACCGGCTCCGCATCGTGCCCGCCGATCCCGCCGAGGATCGCGGCACCGCGATCGCGGCGGGTGTCTATGTGACGCGCAACCTGTTCGTCGAGGTGATCAGCGACGGGCAGGGCTATTCGGCGACCGAAACCGAATTCCGGATCACCCGCTGGCTGTCGCTGCTCGGCAGCATCAGCACGATCGGCCGGGCCGGCGGCAACCTGCAGATCAGCCGCGACTATTAACGGGCCGTCGGCGGACAAAAAAGGGCGACCGGTTGCCCGGCCGCCCCTTATATGTGGGTATAGGGCCTTGCCTTGGAGCTGGACCTCAGACCTGTCCGACCATGGACTTCACTTCCATGAATTCGGCCAGACCCCATTTGGAAAATTCGCGGCCGTTGCCCGATTGCTTGTAGCCGCCGAACGGCATCGAGGGATCGGGGTTGCCCGCATTGACATAGACCTGCCCGGCGCGGATCCGCGGCGCGATCTTCTTCGCCTTTTCCGGGTCGCCGGAGATCACCGAGGAAAGGCCGTAATTGGTGTCGTTGGCGATGCGGATCGCGTCTTCGTCGTCCTCATAGGGGATGATCGTGACGACCGGCCCGAAGATTTCCTCCCGCGCGATCGTCATGTCGTTTGAGACGTTGGAGAAAAGGGTGGGACGGACGTAAAAGCCCTTGTTGGTGCCCTCGGGCAGGCCGGGGCCGCCCGCTTCCAGCGTTGCGCCTTCTTCGATGCCCTTTTCAATGAGGCCCTGGATCTTCTCCCATTGCGCCTTGTTGACGACCGGGCCGATATGGCCGCCTTCTTCCTGCGGATCGCCGACCTGCATATTGTTCATGAAATCCGCGGCGATCCTGGCCGCTTCGTCATGCTGCGATTTGTGGACCAGCATGCGCGCCGGCGCGATGCAGCTCTGGCCCGAATTCATGCACACTCCGCCAAGACCGGCGGGAACCGCCTGATCGAGCGGCGCGCCTTCGAGGATGATGTTCGGCGATTTGCCGCCGAGTTCCTGGTGGACGCGCTTCACGGTATCGGCGGCGTTCTTGGCGACCATGATGCCGGCGCGGGTGGAGCCGGTGAAGCTCACCATGTCGATGCCGGGATGCTTGGAGAGCGCGGTGCCGACGCCGGGGCCATCGCCCTGGATCAGGTTGAAGATGCCGGCCGGTACGCCGGCGGCGTCCATCACCTCGGCGAAGATCGCGGCGGAGCCCGGGCACTCTTCGGAAGGCTTGAGGATCATCGCATTGCCCGCGGCAAGCGCCGGGGCGACCTTGGCGACGATCTGGTTCATCGGCCAGTTCCACGGCGTGATCAGCGCGACGACGCCGATCGGTTCGTGGACGACCTTGTTCTCGCCGATCTGCTCTTCGAAATGGAAATCCTTGAGCGCCTTGATGGTCGAGATGAAGTGGCCGATGCCGCTGCCGACCTGGGCGGTCTGCGACAGCGAGATCGGGCAGCCCATTTCGGTGGAAATGGCGCGGGCGATATCGGGCGCGCGCTTCTTATATTCCTCGACGATCTTTTCGAGCAGCGCGATCCGTTCTTCCACGCTGGTGCGGGAGAAACTCTCGAATGCCGTGCGCGCGGCGGCAACGGCCTTGTCGACATCGGCCGGGGAGCCGAGCGTGATCTCGGTGCTGGCTTCCTCGGTCGCCGGATTGATCACTTCGTGGCGGGTACCGCCCTCGCTCTCGACCCATTCGCCGTTGATATAATGCTTCAGATAGCTGTCCATTGGCATGCGCTCCCTTGGGTTCGTTCCCGATTCTTCGGTAGGATGGTATCCTTCCTAAATAGGGAGCGGGGCCGCGCGGACAAGTGGACGCCGTGCCGCCCTTTCACCGGTTGAACGCGCGCATGGCTGCCCGGCAGGCATAGCGGCGGCTGAGGCGGGGCAAAGAAAAACGGCCCGAAAATCGCGTCCCGAGCCGTTCGAAAGTGCGTCGTGCGTGCGGCTAATTTGCCGGCGGCAGGTTCTTCGTCTTCAGATATTCGGGTTTGACCCAGGCCTTTTCCCCCGAAGGGCAGCTGGAGTCGGTGGAGAGGCGGCGCAGATCGAATTCGCGGAAAAAGCGCAGGCCGAGCTCTTCGTCCCGGCGCCAGCGAATCTCGCCGAGGATGCAGCCGGGCATGCCGAGATCGAGTTCGATTTCGGTGCCGACGATCAGCCAGTCCTTGTTTTCGGTCGCGCGCACCATGGCGCCGGTGGCGGAAATGTTGCGCACGCGCACGCCGACGCCGGCATCGTCGATGCACAATTCGCCGGTCCAGTAGAGGCCGTGGCGAAAGGCGTTGCCCCGGCGTTCCAGGTTGGAACGCCGCTCGTCGATCCCGTCGGCGGCACCCAGCACGACTTCGACGACCGAATGGGCATTGCCCTCGTCGTCGATGATCTCGGTTTCGTCGGAAAATTCCAGGCCGACCCGGCCCTTGGCCACCCAGCGGACCGTGGTTTCGATGGGGATGCAGTCGCCGAATCGCAGGCCGACGGTATCGTTGATGTTGGGAACGATGTCGGTTTCGATCATCACGCCGCCGGAAGAAACGTTGATCAGGCCCACGCCATGCTCTTCGTCATCGTAGAGCATGGTCGCTTCTTCCTCGGACAGGCGATGCCGATCCTCGGTGCGCTGGTGCGAACGGCGGCGCTCCCTGCGCCGGATATCGGCTGCAGACAGGCTGGCGCTGTGCGATGCGCTGCCATTTTGCTTCTTCATCACCGGCGATGTCGGCGCGGGCGCCTCGCCGGACACGAAATGCGAGCGAAGTTTGTGCATACGCTCCCCCAAAAGAATCCCTTTTGTCCCCAACCGTCGTCTAACAATGGGACATTACTAAATCGCTAACGCTAACTGGCGGATTTCCGGGCTATGCGGAGGTTAAGATGGGGCTGATGCCCAACGGAAAACGCCCGAAATCCTTGCGGATTCCGGGCGCTTCCAAAGCCTGAGAAAGGGGTCAGGCGCTGTAATACATATCGTATTCGACCGGGCTCGGCGTGGTTTCCCAGCGCATCTGCTCTTCCCATTTGAGCTCGGCATAGGCTTCGATCTGGTCGATCGTGAACACGTCGCCCTTGGTCAGGAAGTCATTGTCTTCCTCGAGCGCTTCGAGCGCCTCGCGCAGCGAGCCGCAAACCGTGGGCACTTCCGCCAGTTCGGCCGGCGGAAGGTCGTAGAGATTCTTGTCCATCGGATCGCCGGGATGGATGCGGTTCTCGATACCGTCGAGGCCGGCCATCAGCAGAGCGGAGAAGGACAGATACGGATTGGCGAGCGGATCCGGGAAACGGAATTCCACGCGCTTGGCCTTGTCGCCCGATCCATAGGGAATACGGCAGGAGGCCGAACGGTTGCGGCTCGAATAGGCGAGCAGCACCGGGGCCTCGAAGCCCGGGACGAGGCGCTTGTAGCTGTTGGTCGTCGGGTTGGTGAAGGCATTGAGCGCCTTGGCGTGCTTGACGACACCGCCGATGAAATAGAGGCAATTGTCGGACAGGCCGGCATAGCCGTTGCCGGCGAAGGTCGGCTTGCCGCCGTCCCAGATCGACATATGCGTGTGCATGCCCGATCCGTTATCTTCCTTGATCGGCTTCGGCATGAAGGTCGCCGTTTTGCCATAGGCCTGGGCGACCATCATCACGACATATTTGTAGATCTGCACGCGGTCGGCAGTTTGGGTCAGCGTGCCGAAGGTCAGGCCGAGTTCGTGCTGCGCCGCGGCGACTTCATGATGATGCTTGTCCATCGGCAGGCCCATTTCGAGCAGGGTCGAAACCATCTCGCCGCGAACGTCCATCGTGCTGTCGACCGGCGGGACCGGGAAATAGCCGCCCTTGGCGCGCGGCCGGTGGCCCATATTGCCGCTTTCATAGGCGGTGCCGGTGTTGGTCGGCAGTTCGATATCGTCGATCTTGTAGCCGCTGCCGGCATAACCGTCTTCGAACTGGACATTGTCGAACATGAAGAATTCGGGTTCGGGGCCGACATAGACGGTGTCGCCGACGCCGGAGGATTTGACGAAAGCCTCGGCACGCTTGGCGGTCGAGCGCGGATCGCGCGCATAGAGTTCGCCGGTGCCCGGTTCGACGATGTCGCAGAACACGGCGAGCATCGGGGTGGCGGAGAAGGGGTCTTCATAGACCGCTTCCATGTCGGGCCGCAGGATCATGTCGGATTCGTTGATCGCCTTCCAGCCTTCGATCGAGGAGCCGTCGAACATCAGGCCATCTTCGAATTCGTCTTCGCCCATCACGCCGGCGCACATCTGGAGGTGCTGCCACTTGCCCTTGGGATCGGTAAAACGCAGGTCGACCCACTCGATCTCCTCGTCCTTGATACGTTTGATAATGTCCTTTGCACTCGTAGCCATGAAATTTTGCCTTCCTGTTAGCGGGCCGTGAAGAAAGAAACCTATACCATTCTTCGCAACTGCACAAAATTTTTTTTGCGGTGCGTTATAAACGCTTAGACGGCGTCGCTATCCTGTTCGCCCGTGCGGATGCGGATGGCGCGATCGATTGTGGAAACGAAAATTTTGCCATCGCCGATGCGGCCGGTCTGCGCAGCGTTCTGGATCGCTTCGACGGCGCGTTCGGCGAGGCTGTCATCGACGACGACTTCCAGTTTCACCTTGGGCAGAAAATCGACGACATATTCCGCGCCGCGATAAAGCTCGGTATGGCCCTTTTGCCGTCCGAAACCCTTGGCCTCGGTCACGGTCATGCCGGTAACGCCAACCTCGTGCAGCGCCTCCTTCACTTCGTCGAGCTTGAACGGCTTGATGATCGCTTCGATCTTTTTCATGGGGGCTGGCTTCCTTTAGGGCGGTGACTTTCAGGCTAATTCATAGGCCGGGCGCCGGGCGAGTCGCAAGCGAAGCCCGATCAGCTGTCATTATCGGCTTCCTCTTCGCGCCGCGCCCGCAGCCGGGCGAGGTCCCAATTGGCCTTGTCGATAACATAGTGGCGGATGGCGTCGGCGCGCGCCGGGTTCAGGACATCGCTGAAGTCCGGCATGCCGTTGGCGCGGAGCGTTTCGCCGAGCACGAGCGCGCGCCACGCGGCGGCATCGCCGAGCGCGCCGGAAAAACGCAGGTCCGGATTCACGCCGCCGCCACCGGCGCCTTCGCCGTGGCAGATCATGCAATAGCGGGTGTAGAGCCGCTCGCCCTGGACGAGCTGTTCGGGGGTTCCGGTCGCTTCGGGCGGGTTGAGCTGGACGGCGGAAAGATCGGGCGCGTCCGGCAGTACGCCGGTACCGCCGATGCGCAGCACGATAAGCCGGGGGATATTCGGCACCTGCCCGGCGGTCATGTCGGATTGGCCGGCGGTGATCGTATAGGCGCCGCCCCGGCTGGTGGTGAAGGCGATATATTGCTCGCCGTCGACGAGATAGGTCGATGCGCCGGCCAAAACCCCCGATTGCACGTCCATCGACCAGAGCTCCTCGCCCGTCGCCGCGTCATAGGCCTTGAACTCGCCGGTTGCCGTTCCCTGCAGGACAAGCCCTCCGGCCGTGGTCAGGATGCCGCCATTCCAGGGGGTCGGATAATCCACCCGCCACCGCGCTTCGCGCGCCACCGGATCCCATGCGACGAGCTGGCCGCGCAGCGATGCCATCGCCGCCTGGAGCGTCGCTTCGTCGCGCGGCAGGAAGGCGTCGAACAGATTGGTGCCGGTGTTGAAGCCGACCGGGCTGAGCTGCGCCTGCTCCTCATCGCCCGGCGGGATGTAGATTTGCGGCGCGATATTGGCCGGGATGTAAACGAGCCCGGTTTGCGGGCTGAACGCCATGGGCTGCCAGTTGTGCGCGCCGATCGGGCCCGGGCTGGCAATGAAGGGTTCGCCGGTCCGGTAGAAACGTGCCGCCTCGTTCTCGATGGGACGGCCCTGATCGTCATAGCCGGTGGCCCAGTTGATCCCCTCGACGAACGCGTCGGCGGAGATCAGCGATCCCGTTTCTCGGTCGATGACGAAAAAGAAGCCGTTCTTCGGCGCGTGCATCAACACCTTGCGGGGGCGCCCGTCGATTTCGACATCGGCGAGGATGATGGGCTGGGTCGCCGTATAGTCCCAGGTCTCGCCCGGGGTTTCCTGATAGTGCCAGAGATATTCGCCGGTATCGGGATCGAGCGCGACGATCGAGGAGAGGAAGAGATTGTCGCCCTGGCCGTTGGAACGCAGGCCGTGGTTCCACGGGCTGCCATTGCCGACGCCGATATAGAGCTGGTCGAGCTCGTGATCGTAGACGATCGCGTCCCACACCGTGCCTCCGCCGCCGGTTTCATGCCATTGCCCCTCGTCGGACCATGTCCGCCGGGCGGTGCGCATCACTTCGTCGGACGCGGCGTTGTCGGCTGCCCCGCTGGGGTTGGGTACGGTGTAGAAGCGCCATTCGAGCGCGCCGGTGTTCGCATCATAAGCGGAAACATAGCCGCGCACGCCGAATTCCGCGCCGCCATTGCCGATGATGACATGGTTGTTCACCACGCGCGGCGCGCCGGTGATCGTATAGGGGCGGTCCTGGTCGGTCGTCTGGGTGGACCAGAGCTGGGCGCCGGTGATCGCGTCGAGCGCGATCAGCCGTCCGTCGAGCGTGCCGACATAAAGCTTGCCGCGCCACACGGCGATGCCGCGATTGACTGCGTCGCAACAGGCATCGGGCAGGGTGGAGCGGGGGACGTCGGGATCGAAGGACCAGAGCGGTTCGCCGTTGCGCGCATCATAGGCGAAGACTTTCGACCAGGGCCCCGTGATATACATGACCCCGTCGACAACGACCGGCGTGGCCTCCTGCGCGCGCGCGTCGGGCAGCTCGGCATACCAGGCGATGCCGAGCTGGCCGACATTGTCGCGGTTGACCTGCTGGAGCGGGCTGAAGCGCTGCTCGGCATAGCTGTAGTTGACGGCCGGCCAGTCGCTGCCGTCGCCGCCGGTGGAGAGATAGTCGCCGTCGATCTTGGCCGCGCCCTGGGCGGTGCTGGAAGAGCCGGGATTATTTCCGGACGAACAGGCCGCGATGCCCAAGGCCAGTGCCAGGCCGATCCATGTGCGCATAGCGATTCCTCTCCCTGTCGCGCCAATATTGGCGCAGGAGCGGTGGCGTTGCAATTGGTACGGCGAAGGAGATGCTCAGGCGTATGGCGGTTTGTCGAGGCCGGTCGGGCTTTTCGTGAAAATCTCGACGCCGTCTTCGGTCACCCCGACCGAATGTTCGAACTGGGCGGAGAGGGACTTGTCACGCGTTACCGCGGTCCAGCCGTCTTCGAGCACCTTTACCGCCGCCTTGCCGACATTGACCATCGGTTCGATGGTGAAGAACATGCCGGGCCGCAATTCGGGGCCGGTGCCGGGAGTGCCGGCATGGACGACTTCCGGGGCGTCGTGGAACAGGCGGCCAAGGCCGTGGCCGCAGAAATCGCGCACCACGCCATAGCGCTGCGCCTCGGCATGGGTCTGGATGGCGTGGGAAATGTCGCCCAGCCGTGCGCCGGGCTTCACCTGCTCGATGCCGAGCATCATCGCTTCATAGGTCACGTCGATCAGCCGCTGCGCTTTGATCGGCACCTTGCCGACCGTGTACATGCGGCTGGTATCGCCGTGCCAGCCGTCGAGGATCGGCGTCACGTCGATATTGACGATATCGCCTTCCTTCAGCGCCTTGTCCGCGGGGATGCCGTGGCACACGACATGGTTGATCGAGGTGCAACAGCTTTTGGTATAACCGCGATAGCCGAGCGTCGCTGGGATGCCGCCGCCCGCCTTCATCCGTTCGAACACGAAATCGTCGAGTTCCTCGGTCGTGACGCCGGGAACGACATGGGGGACAAGCGCGTCGAGAATTTCGGCGGCGAGCCTTCCGGCCGCGCGCATGCCGGCAAAGCCGGCCTCGTCATGGAGCTTGATGGTGCCGTCGCGCACTACGGAATCGGCGGCGGTGATTGTCTGATAGTCGTTCATGCGCAGCTATATAACCATTGGATCGCGATTTCGCCATGCCGCATCGGCATCGTTCGCTAGCCCGTGAATTTGAGTCCGGCACCGCGCGCGGCCATCGCGAATTTTCCGTCGGCCAGCGCGTTCACCCATTTCGCCGATTTGGCAAGGCCGCCAAAGGGGAAGATATGCAGATCGGTAGGGCCGGCCTCGAGCGCTTCGGGCCTTTCCGCGAGCGCCCGGATGACGGGATCGGGGCCGGTTTCGCCCAGCAGCTTGATCAGCGAACTGCCCAGCGTCTTGCGGCCACGCCGCGATGCTTCCACGCCGCACAGCGCGGCATAGCGCAGGAGCGTCCTGACAGTGGCAG
Source organism: Parasphingopyxis marina (assembly GCF_014237875.1). GTDB lineage: Bacteria > Pseudomonadota > Alphaproteobacteria > Sphingomonadales > Sphingomonadaceae > Parasphingopyxis > Parasphingopyxis marina. Next base: position 731,557 of record NZ_JACJVJ010000002.1, on the reverse strand, counting down.
GGCCGGCAAGGCCGATGCGGATAGGCAGGTCGGGTTCGTCGCGGCGAACGTCGCCCAGCCAGTCGGCGATCGGTTCGGCATGAAAGGCGAACTGGGTCAGCACCAGCGGCTTCATGCCCGCGGCGCGGACGAGCGCGAGCTTGGCCTTCATGTCCCCGACCAGCACCGGGGCGGCGATCCGCGGATGGCCCTCGGGATAGCCGGGCAGGCCGATCTCGCGGAAGCGGTGCCGCGCGAAATGCCCCGTCGCGAGGGCGTCATATCCGCTGGATAGCGGCCCGCGCCGCTGACAATCGCCGCCGATGACGAAGGCGCGGGTAACGCCGGCTTCGTCCGCCAGGCGCCCGAGCAGCCTGTCAAGGGCGGCGTCGCTTTCGAAATGACGGGCGCCGATATGCGGAAACGGCCGGTAACCGGCGTCGGTCAGCGCGCGGGCCATCGCCACCCGCTCGTCGTCGCTGTCCCGGGGCGTCCAGATGATCGCGACCATCGTGCCGGGCGGCAGGGCAGGGCGGGCGAGATCCAGCCCGGCGAAATCGCGCGCCGATATCTCGTAGGAACAGGATGATGCCAAACGCGCGATTCGAGTCTTGGCTTCGGCTTCGGCCGGCCGCGCCATCGTCAGCGTGTCCATCGCATTACGCCCTCCGATCGTCGCATCGGGCCGGAAAATCGACGGCCCGCGCGCGGCATCCTCTAAAGTCCAGAACTTATAATTTGTATGTAACACTGCATAATGCTAACCGGGTGCCCGAGCAAGCCATTTGGGTCCGTTCGGATTCGGAGCTTTGCCGAAAGTTTTGAGCAGATTTTAGTCAACGATAACAATGCTTTGAATGGGCATGTTGTTAGGAAAGGAGCGGATTGCCATGGCGGCATCGAATCTCGAAGAAGTGCTTCAACAGTCAGGTAACACCGTCGAAATGCTGCGGAATTCGCAGCTCGGCGCCTATGTTTATCCCGTCGTCGGATCGGAATTTTCGAACTGGCGGAGCGAGCAGGCGGCATGGCGCGACAGCGCGGTCCTCTTCGACCAGTCTCACCATATGGTGAACATCTTCGCCAAGGGTCCGGACGCCGTCCGCCTGATGAGCGAGCTGTCGATCAACAGCTTCTCCAACTTCCCGATCAACCGCGCCAAGCAGATGGTGCCGTGTTCCTATGACGGCCATGTCATCGGTGACGGCATCCTGTTCCATCTCGGCGAAGAGGAAGTCGTTTTCGTCGGCCGCAACCCGACCGCGAACTGGATCCAGTTCAACGCCGAAACCGGCGGCTATGATGTCGAGATCATCTACGATAACCGCTCGCCCTCGATCCCCGACGGCAAGGCGGTTTCGCGCACCGAATATCGCTTTCAGATCCAGGGCCCCAACGCCTGGGACGTGATCGAGAAGCTGCACGGCGGCACGCTGGAGCGCCTGAAATTCTTCCACATGTCGTCGATGAATATCGGCGGCAAGGAAGTCCGCACGCTGCGTCACGGCATGGCCGGCGCGCCGGGCCTCGAAATCTGGGGTCCGTATGAGGACAAGGATTTCATCCGCGACACGATCCTGAAGGAAGGCGCCGAGTTCGGCATCATCCCCGTCGGTTCGCGCGCCTATCCGTCGAACACGCTGGAATCGGGCTGGATCCCGTCGCCGCTTCCCGCCGTCTATACCGGCGAGAAGATGAAGCCGTATCGCGAATGGCTCGGTGCCGACAGCTATGAGGCGGTCGGTTCGATCGGTGGCAGCTATGTCTCCGACAATATCGAGGATTATTACGTCACGCCTTATGCGCTCGGCTATGGTCCGTTCATCAAGTTCGACCATGATTTCATCGGCCGCGAGGCGCTCGAGGCGATGAACCCGGAAACCGAACGCAAGAAGGTCACCCTGGCCTGGAACCCCGAGGACGTCGCCAAGATCTTCGCCTCGATGGTCCATCCGGAAGGCCCGCATTACAAATATTTCGACCTGCCGCTCGCCAACTATGCCTCGTCCAACTACGACAAGGTCTCGGCGGACGGCCACGATGTCGGCTTCTCGATGTTCACCGGCTACAGCTATAACGAGAAGACCTGTCTCTCGCTGGCGACCGTCGATCCGGACGTCCAGGAAGGCCATGAGGTCATCGTGACCTGGGGCGAGCCCGATGGCGGCACCTCCAAGAAAACGGTCGAGCCGCACGAGCAGCTTCAGGTTCGCGCGATTGTCAGCCCCGTGCCGTATTCGACGACGGCGCGCGAAGAATATGCCGAGGGCTGGCGCACCGGCAAAGCCTAGGGGTCAGTATTTATTTCCCCGAAAAGGGGCGGGCGAGCGATCGTCCGCCCCTTTTTTGTGTCGGGCCCCGGGTCGCCGACAGGCAAACGGCGGCACCCAAGGGGCGCCGCCGCTGCTCTCGCCCCGCGCGTTTGCGCAGGGCCCTGTTGGCGTGGCTCCTAGAAGCCGACGATCAGCGAAATGCTGCCGGCGCGGGGCGGGCCGATCTGCACGAAGGGCGAGCTCGATGCGGAAAGCGACCCGCCGAAGCTGCCGACATAGAGTTCGTCGAACAGGTTGGTCAGGTTGAGCTGCACCGACATGTTGCCGCCGGTGGGCAGTTCCATGATGTCGTAGCGCATGTCGAAATCGACCAGCGTATAGCCGCCGACGGTCGCGCTCGGATAACCCGCGATCGGCAGGTTCTCGTCGTTGATATAGCGCTCGCCGGTATGTTTGGCCTGTAGCCCGATCTGCAGGTTGCCGAACCGGATTTCTCCGCGCGCGCCGTAAGTCAGCTGCGGCGAACCGCTTTCGCGGCGGCCGGCGGTATCGAGAAAGGTGCCCACGCCGTTCTGGATGTCGTCCTGGATTTCGGATTCGGTGTAGGATCCGAACAGGTAGAGCAGCGTGTTGGGCGTCGGGTGCCAGGCGATCGATCCGTCGATGCCATATTTGTCGACCACGCCGAGATTGCGATAGACGGTTGTGTCGAGGATCGGATCATAGGCGGAGGCGAGGCGGTTCTCGTAGCGGGTGTACCAGGCCGCGATCTGGCCCTGGAAGGTCGGGCCCTGGAAACGCATGCCGAGATCGAAACTGTCGGTGGTTTCCGGTGCGGGGCGCGCCGCGTCCGGATCGGCAAAGAACAGCGAATTATACAGCGGATCGGTCCCGGGCACCGAAAGGCCCTGCGCATAGTTGAAGAAGATCGAGGCGACGTCCGAAACGTCGTAGACGAAGCCGACATTGGGCAGCAGCCGATCGTAATTATAGGTGCGTGACTGCGGCGCGGCGGCGTTAGGATTGGCCGCTTCATAGGCGGTCGGATCCTGGGTGCCGATGCAATCGAGAAAGCCCCCGGCCGAGGTCGTGTAGCAATATTGGTTCAGGCGACGGGTGAAGAAGGGTGCGCGCAGGCCGAGCGAAACGGTGAGCGCCTCGTCGAAAAACTGGCCGCGATACTCGGCCGAAACCTGGTGCAGGATGGCGTAGGACAGGCGATCGCGCTTGTTGAGCACGAAGCCGTCGGCGGTCACCAGCGGGTCGTTGATCGGGAAGACGTCGGCGATCTCGCCGTCGGGCAGTGCCACCGAGGTCGCGCCCGTCTGGCGGTGACGGGCCCGGTCCCAGGTATAGGCGAGCCGCAGCCGGTGCCAGTCGTTGATGTCATAGGCGAGCGAGGAGATGACGCCGAACCGGTGCGTTTGCGTCTGGCTGGGATCGTGGCCGGTGACCTCGTCGAGCACATCGCCGTCGCCATTGAGATCCCGGCCGAAATAATAGCCGCCGCGGATGAAGCCGGTATAGGGCGTGCCGTTGATATCGAACGTCTGTTCGAGCAGCTCCTCGTCGCCGCCGCCATTGGCCTTCACATATTGATAGCTGGGATCGACGGTGAGGACGAGGCCCTCGGCGAGCGTGAAGCGGGAGGCACCGCGGATATTGCCGGTGTTGGACGGGTTGAAGCGGCGATCGAATTCGGCGCCGCAATTATTGTCGATATCGGCAACCCCCGAGGTCGGGGCATCGACCGTGCAGGGAAAGTTGATGTCGTAGAAGCGGTCTTCGCGCGTCGTCGGGAAGGCCTGCAGCGAGAAGGACCCGAAGAAATTGTTGCGGTTCTGGTTATAATGGCCGGCGACCGAGACGAAATCGCCATTGGTTCCGATCCGCTGATAGATACGGGCATTATATTGCTGCTTGTCGACGACGCCGTAATTGTTGAACGGATTGTCGTAATGGACATAGCTTGCCGAGAAGAAGGCGCTGGTGCCGATGCCGGTGATGTCGCCGCTGTCGACCATGCCGAAGATGCGGTAATAGGGGCGGTCGCCCGATCCCTCGGCGAGGATGTTGCCATAGCTGCCCGACGCCAGGATCGCGAAATCGTCGCTCGGCACGCGGGTGCGCAGGTTGATCGTTCCGCCGACGGCCGAAGCGGTTGGGCTGTCGACATCGGTCACGCCCAGATTGACGCTGACCGATTCGAGGATTTCGGGATCGACCTGCTGGTTGGTGTAGAGCGCGTAATTGCCCGAATCGTTGAGCGGCAATCCGTCCAGCGTCTGCGAGATACGGTCCGAGGTGAAGCCGCGGATCGTGAAGCCGCCGCCCGAAGATCCCCAGGGGTCGTTGTTCTGGAAGCTGACGCCGGGGATCAGGTTGATGATGTCGTTGATCGTCTGGCCGGGGCGCTGGGCGCGGATCGCTTCGGCGTCGAGAACCTGGCGGGCTTTGGGCGTCTCGGGAATTTCGAAGCCGCTGATCGACGTCGCGCGCGCGCCGGTGACGACGATCGGCGGCTGATCGAACTCGATCGAGCCGGTCGATTGCGCCTGGACGGTGACGGGGATGGCCAGCGCGAAGAGCGCCGTGCCGCGAAGGAGAGTGGTTTTCATATTTCAAATTCCCTGCGATCGGACGAATTTCAAGGCGATGAGCCAGCCCGCGCCGCCGCTCTTGTGCGACGCAGCAAATTTCTGGCTTCGGAACGCGGGGCTAAGGTTTGGCTGTTACACGGCCATGACAAACGGGTTAGAAAAATGCCCATAAAATATTGAATTTATTATATATTATTGCGAGTGACGCCAGAAATCGCTTTGCCCTTCGCGATCTTGCGAAAGGACAAGGAAATTGTGCGGCGCACGATATTCTGGCGGGCCCCTGCACACGATATTGCCGCCAAGCCTTACCGCCCTGCTGTGACAGGCGGGGGTAGCGGCGATGACTCCGGCTTGACCGTTTCGCGAAAACGGATCGACGCTTTGATGAAAGTTGGAAGACTCGGCGCGTGCCTCCGCAAGGCCGCTTTACCTGCCGAGCGCCGCCACGCTATGGCCGTCGCCATGAGCGAAAAACGAATCTGGACTGCCGGGATGCTCGTCATCGGCGACGAGATCCTGTCCGGCCGCACCCAGGACAAGAATGTTGCGACGCTCGCAAAATGGCTGAACGTGCAGGGCATTCGCCTCGCCGAAGTGCGTATCGTGCCCGACATTCTCGAGAGGATCGTGGAGGCGGTGAACGAGGTGCGGGCCAGCGTCGACTATCTGTTCACGACCGGCGGGATCGGGCCGACCCATGACGATATCACGGTCGATGCGGTTTCCGCCGCGCTCGGCGTCGATGTGATCGTCCATCCGCGCGCGCGAGCGGTGCTCGAAGCCTATTATGAAACGCGCGGCGGGCTCAACGAGGCGCGGCTCAGAATGGCGCGGGTGCCCGAGGGCGGCGAGCTGATCGAGAACCGCATGTCGGGCGCGCCCGGCATCCGCCACGGCAATATCTTCATCATGGCCGGCATCCCGCATATCGCGGCGCAGATGCTCGACGCGCTGACCGGCCAGCTGGAAGGCGGCGATCCCGTCATTTCCGAAACCATCGGCTGCTGGACGGCGGAGAGCGAGGTCGCCGATACGCTGGGCGCGATCGAAAAGGCCCATCCCGACTGCCAGATCGGCAGCTATCCCTTTTTCCGGGAAGGGAAGGTCGGTGCCAATTTCGTCATTCGCTCGACCGAGCGGGATGCGCTCGATGCCTGTCTTGCGGCGCTTTGCGAGGCGCTTGGAACGGCCGGCTTCGAAACCTTCGCCGGCGGTATCTAGCGGCGCTTAGCGGACGAGAAATTCGCGGATCGCCTCGACGAAGGTTTCCCCGGCGGGTTCGCCCTCGATCAGCAGATGGTTGTCGCTTTCCAGCGTGACCAGGCTCGCATCGGGAATGGCGGCCGCGATATCCCGGCCGACTTCCCAGGGGATGCGCTTGTCGCCGCGCGAATGGAGCACCAGCGTTTCGGTGCGGATTTCGGCGAGCCGGTGGCGCACGTCGATCACCGAGAAAGCCTCCAGGAAGCGCACGGCATTTTCGGCGCAGGCGGTCTGGCGCTGGAAATCGTCGAACCAGGCGAGCTGTTCGGCCTTGGCGCTCGGCATGAAGGTCGCCGAGAAGATGTGGCGATAGGCGGGGTTGTCCTGGCCCCAGCCGGATTTGGTGAGGGTGATGATGGCTTCGCGCTCGGCGGCCTGTTCCGGCGTTGCCGTCAGTCGCCAGCCGGCGGGATAGCCGCCGAACAGGATCAGTTTCGAAACGCGTTCGGGATGGCGCGCGGCATATTCGATGGACACCGCCGCGCCCTGCGAAATGCCGAGCAGGGGAAAGCGCTCTATGCCCAGCGTATCGACCACGGTTTCGAGATCGGTGACGAAGGTGTCGAGCGAAAGATCCTCGACATTCCAGTCGGACAGGCCGTTGCCGCGTTCGTCGTAGCGGATGAAGCGATGGTCCTGCGCGAGTTCCCGGAACAGCGGGCTCCACGGCGCCTCCCAGTCATATTCGAGATGCGAAAGCCAGTTGGCCGCCTTGATCAGGGGCGGGCCTTCGCCGACCGTGGCATAGGCGATATTCACCCCGTCCGGCGCCTTGCAGAAATTGATCGTCTGGCGTTCGAGCAACGCGCGGCCGCGCTCGCGGGTCGTGGCGGGTTCGGCGTCCGGGGCCGGCTCTTCGGGCGCCCATTCGATATCGGCGTCCGCGAAACGGCTCTTGATCTCGCGTATCAGGTGTGAGGCTTCGCGGTCCCGCCCCATTTGCCGATAGGCGGCGATCAGCGCATTGGCGGCGTCGCGGCTGAAAGGGCTGATCTCGATCCAGCGTTCGGCATAGTCGATCGCCCGGTCGGGCGGCATGTCCGGATGTTCGAGCAGTCGCTTGACCGCCTTTCCACGCAGCCGCTCGACCCGTTCGCGCTCATAGGAGAGCCAGGCGGCGAAATCGGGCTGGTCGGGCAGGTCGATGCCGGTCAGCAGTTCCTCGCCGAGCAGCCGCGCGCAGGTGGTGAGCGCATCGGCGCTGGCGGTGGGGTCGGCAAGCCGCGCCTCGATACGCGACAGGTCTATTTCCGTGTCGATCGCTTCGAAGCCGGCGCGCTCCCGGTCTGCCACCAGACGGACGATATCCGCCTCGTTGACGATCGGGCGCAGCTTGCTCAGCGACCAGCGGAGCGCAGCGCGGGGATCGTCGGGCAGGTCCCAGAAAATCTCGCACAGTCGTTCGCGCCGTTGCGGCCGTTCTGTGACGATCAGGAAGGCGAGCAGCGCGCGCGTCTTGCGCGAGGCGGGCAGGGCGAGGGGTTCGCCGTCGCGGGCAAGTTCGAAATCTCCCAACAAGCGGATGTCCAGCCTGGACATGGCTTCCCCCAAAAACGCTTCGCGACTCGATTTTGATACTGGCGCTCGTTTCAGCGCGGCCCTGCGCCATACCCCCTGGTGCCCGGCGATGTGCAGCCTGCGCACCAAAGGTGCCCGGGACGCCTGGCAGATTCGAAGCAGAACCCCTGTCGCATACCATCAACGCGCCGGGCGGGGGAGGGGGAATGGAGCGGGTGAAGGGAATCGAACCCTCGTCACTTGCTTGGGAAGCAAAAGCTCTACCATTGAGCTACACCCGCCCGCGCTTTGCGCCGGTGCTCCGGGCGGCGCTGTTTTGCAGATGCGGGCCGCCATGTCCATGCCCCGCCGATGGCCATGAAGCTCCCGCTATGCGCGCTGCCTCGCCGGTGGTAGAAAGGCGGCTTCTGGGAGGAGAGGGGCCATGGCCGAGAATGAGAGCATAGCCGCGACTGGCGCGCCGGAAAGCGGCGTGCGGACACCGCATCCGGCGGTCCGCTGGATCGCGAGAATCGGCGTATTGCTCGGTATCGGCGCGCCGCTTGCCGCGCTCGCCATGGCGCTGATGACCGGGGCCGGCTGGCTCGGCTGGCAGATCAGCCTCATGTCGCTCTTTTATCTGCCCTGGGTGGCGATGGCGGGCGGGCTGCTCTGCACCATTGCGCTGATCTTCCTGATGATCGGCAAGCATTGGCGGCGTGCGCTCTGGCCGGTCGTCGGCATCGTCGTGGCCGCCGCGTTCGTCGGCATCGTCTCCTACACCTTCGGCAAGGCGGCGACCGTGCCGCCGATCCACGATATCACGACCGATCTTTCCAACCCGCCGGCCTTCGAAACGCTCACCCTGCGTGCCGACAACCGCACCGCGATGCCGCCGGTTGAAGGCGATCCGGCGATGGCATGGCGGGAATGGCATGAAACGGCCTATCCGGACATCCAGCCGATCATCGTTCCGGTATCGGTGCCCGAAACGATCGCTGCGGCCGAACGGCTGGTTGAGGAGCGCGGCTGGGAACTCGCCGCCGCCGATCCCGCGACCGGCCGGCTGGAGGCGACCGAAACCGTGTCGATCTACCGGTTCAAGGACGATGTCGTGCTGCGCGTGACACCCAACCCCAACGGCCCGGGGAGCGTGGTGAACATGCGCTCGGTGAGCCGGGTCGGGATCAGCGATCTCGGCGTCAATGCGGAGCGGGTGCGGGCGTTTCTCGCCGATCTCTCGGCTGCGACGGCAGGCTAGCCCGGCTCCAGCCGTTCGCCGCTAGGCGGCGCGCAGCGCTTCGAGAAAGGCCTCGGTCGCGGTGCGCAGCGCATCGGCCTGTTCGGCCAGGCTTTCGGCGGTACGGCTGACATCGGCGCTCAGGCTGCCGGTGGTCTTGGCGGCGCTGGCGACGCGCTGAATATTCTGCTGAACCTCGTCCGTGTCCTGCGCGGCGCGGATGCTGTTGTCGCCGATATTCCGCGTTGCCTCGCGCTGTTCCATAACCGCCGAGGCGATCGAGTTGGAGATATCGGTCATGCCGTCGATCTCGCTGGTCGCCTTGGACATGGCGCTGACCGCAAGCTCGACCGCTTCCTCGATCTCGCGCAGCTGGCGGCCGACATTTTCGGTGGCGTTGGTGGTTTGCTGGGCGAGCGATTTCACTTCCTGCGCGACGACGCTGAAGCCGCGGCCGGCTTCGCCGGCGCGCGCCGCCTCGATCGTGGCGTTGAGCGCGAGCAGGTTGGTCTGTCCGGCGATCTCGGAAATCAGCGAGACGATCTGGCCGATCCCCTGGGTGCGTTCGCGCAGCATGTCCATGGCGCTGTCGCTCTGGCGCGCCGCTTCCTCGACCGTACGGTTGAGCGAAAGGCTGCTGCCGATCTGGTCGGAAATCTCGCCGACCGACGTTTCAAGTTGCTGGACCGCGGTGGCGACGTGCTGGACGGCGGTGTTCGCGCCTTCCGCGCGCTGGGAAACCGCCGCTGCGTCGGCGCCGGCTTCGCCCGATACCCGGGCAAGATCGGTGGAGGAAAGATCGAGATTGGCGATTGCCGCGCTCAGGCTGCCGGCGATCTTGACGACCGTTTCCTTGAATTGCGCCCCTAGGGCGACGAGTTCCTCATGCTGGAGCTCGGAGAGCTTTTCGCGTTCGGCGAGCAGCGCCTGCGCGCGCTCGGCCTCCAGGTTGCGGGTGTCGCTCTTCAGCGCCTCGCGATCGGCTTCGGCTTGGACCAGTTTTTCGGCCGCCATGTTCGCTTCGACCAGCTGGACGGTCTGGTCCACCACGGTCCGCCCCAGCAGCACGAGCAGGACGAGGAGGAGAGGATACATGATCCAGGGCGTGCCGCTTTCCCGGGCGGCGAGGTTGACGACAAGGTCCACCGCGATCGGCAGCGAAAAACTCAGATAGCCGGCGGGCAGGTTGATGAACATCAGTCCGCCCACCGCGATCAGCCCCACCTGCATGCACAGCACGAACAGCCGGACCTCTTCGGTTCCCTCCAGGAACAGCCCGCTGAGGAACAGGCTCCAGCCGATCGCGCCCAGAAAGGTCGTCAGGCACAGCGATATGGCGAATGTGCTGGCCCGGTCGATATTGCGCCTGATGCTCCAGTCCGAAAAATGAACGATACCGAAAAGCGCCGCGCCGCATATGAAGGCGGTACCCAGGATCAGCAGCGTGGGTTCGCCGATATCCCAGAACAGATAGGCGAGCAGCGGGGTGACCACGAGCGCGACGGGCAGCAGGTCCCGATAGGCCCGGCTCGCCGAACGCACCTGGTTCTGGAAAGACCGGTAGCGGAACGACCCTTTCTGGGCCGAAATCCGGACGGTCTCCATCAGATAAACGCGAATCGTTTCGGACAGCGTCCGGGATGGCGTTATGTGGCTGGTTTCTTGCACTGGGGGCCCTCGGCTATTGTGGCTGCCACGCTAGCTTTGGGAGGTGAAAAAGCTGTTAACCAACGGTAATCAGGCGAAGCTTTCCCAGTCGATCGGCGCATGCATATCGAGCGTGCGGGAATGGTCGGGCATCGGATATTTGAGCCCGTTGCCGCAATTGAAGATTATTGTGCGCTCGTCCTTGCCGATCAGCCCGTTTTCCAGGGCTTTCAGATAGGCCGCAACCGGCGCCGCGCCTTCGGGACAGAGCAGCAATCCTTCCTCGCCGGCGATCCGCGCGCGCGCATCGAAGATTTCCTCCTCCTCGACGGCAATCGCGAACCCGCCCGATTCCCGCAACGCGCGGAGGATGAGGAAATCGCCGATTGCCGCGGGAACGCGGATGCCTGCGGCCGCGGTCGAGGCGTTTTCCCAGCGCTCCGCACGATCCTCGCCCGCGGCGAAGGCGCGGACGATCGGCGCGCATCCGGCGGCCTGGACCGCTATCATGCGCGGGCGCTTCGGGCCGATCAGGCCGACCGCTTCCAGTTCGTCGAACGCCTTCCACATGCCGATCAGCCCAGTGCCGCCGCCGGTCGGATAGAAGATCGCGTCGGGCAATTCCCAGCCCAGCTGTTCGGCGAGTTCGAAGCCCATCGTCTTCTTGCCCTCGACGCGATAGGGTTCGCGCAGCGTGGCGACGTTGAACCAGCCCATGGCCTCTTCGCCCTGGTGCACGATCTTCCCGCAATCGTCGATCATGCCGTTGACGCGCCAGACCTTCCCGCCCTGGAGCGCGGTTTCGCGGACATTGGTTTGCGGCGTATCGTCCGGGCAGAAGACATAGCTCTCGATGCCCGCGCGCGTCGCATAGGCGGCGGTCGCGGCGCCGGCATTGCCGTTGGTGGGTATCGCGATGCGGGTAACGCCGAGTTCCTTGGCCATCGAAATCGCAACGCCCAGCCCGCGGGCCTTGAAGGACCCGGTCGGCAGCCGGCCCTCGTCTTTCACGACAACGGTGCCGCTGCCGATCCCGCGGAGCGGGACCAGTGGCGTAAAGACTTCGCCGAGGCTCGCGATATTGGCGGCATCGCGGACCGGCAGCAATTCGCGATAACGCCAGAAACCGGCGTCGCGCCCGGCGAAACTATCCGGGGTCAGTCTGCCCTTGAGCGCATCCAGGTTGTAGCGCGCGAAAAGCGGCGATCCGGCGGGCGAAAGATTGTGGAGCGTGCCGGCTTCCACTTTTTCCCCCGTCGTCGTGCATTCGAGGTGGGTAATATGGCTTGCCGTCACTATCGCGTCCCGAAATCGTTTTTAGGGCCTTAACGCCTGTCGCCGGAATAAAAAAGAACGCTCTCCCGCCGATGGGGCGAGAGAGCGTTCGAATAGCGACGAATTGAAGCTTGGCCTTAGCGCTTCGAGAACTGGAAGCTCTTGCGGGCCTTGGCCTTGCCGTATTTCTTGCGTTCCACGACGCGGCTGTCGCGGGTCAGGAAGCCGGCGGATTTCATCGTGCCGCGCAGCTTCGGTTCGAAGCGGGACAGCGCCTGGCTGATGCCGTGCTTGACGGCGCCGGCCTGGCCCGAAAGCCCGCCGCCCTTCACCGTGGCGAAGATGTCGTACTGGCCGCGGCGGTCCGAAATATCGAACGGCTGGTTGATCACGAGGCGCAGCGAAGGCCGCGCAAAATAGGCGGATTGATCGCGACCGTTGATCGTGATCGCACCCTTGCCCGGCTTCAGCCAGACGCGGGCGACCGCGTCCTTGCGGCGGCCGGTGGCATAGGCGCGGCCATGCTCGTCGATTTCCTGTTCGCGCAGCGGCACGGTTTCCACCGGCGGCTCCATCACGGCGACATCGGCCGGCGCTTCGGCTTCCGCAGGCGCTTCGGCGGTTTCGGCCGCCGGCGTTTCTTCGGTAGCGGTTTCGGTCAGTTCCTTGAGATCGGAAAGATCTTTCTTCTCGTCGGCCATTATGCGCCCACCTTGTTCTTGCGATTGCGGGAAGCGAGGTCGATGACCTCGGGCTTCAGGGCTTCGTGCGGATGCTCGGTCCCGGCGAAGATGCGCAGGTTGCGCATCTGCTGACGGCCCAGCGGGCCGCGCGGGATCATGCGCTCGACGGCCTTTTCAAGGACGCGTTCGGGAAAACGGCCCTCGAGAACCTTGTCGGCCGTCACTTCCTTCAGGCCGCCCGGATAGCCGGTATGCTTGTAATAGGTCTGCTGGGCGCGCTTGTTGCCCGTGAAGCGGACCTTCTCCGCGTTGATGACGATGACATTGTCACCGCAATCGACATGCGGGGTGAAAGTCGGCTTGTGCTTGCCGCGCAGGATCTTGGCGATCTCGGCAGCGGCGCGTCCGACGACGAGACCGTCGGCGTCGATCAGCACCCATTTCTTGTCCACATCGAACTTGTTTGCCGAGCGGGTGGTTTTCGTGAGCGCCTTCATGGCCTCAACCTCCATAGGGGGCCTGGGCCCCGGCTTGCGTTTAAAACAGAAAGACGCCGCCCATCGGGACAGCGTTTCGCCGGGCCTATTGGCGGCAAAATCCCGCTACGTCAAGCAGAGAGGGGCTTTGCTGACGGGTATTGAGATACCATGCCCTATTGCACACCATCGGCGACGGCCGCCGTATCGCGCATTTCGTGCAGCAGGCGCAGGCTGTGCGTTTCCCGATAGGCATCTTCGGCGGCGCCGTCTTCCGAGGCGATTATCCGCGTCCGTTCCATTCTGTGCACGAGGCCGCTGGAAGGCGCGGCGCGATAAACGACGCTTTCCCGTACGCCCGTGCCGTCCGTTCCCGGCGAGGAGGCGTCGAGTTCGACGCGCGCCAGGTCGTCGGAAACGATCCGGGCGGTCATCGCGGCGGCGACCGGCATCGGCCCGGCCTCGATATCGCCCGCAATTTCGGCGCGGACGGACTGGCCGGCGAGCGCCAGCATATCGCGAACGACGACGAGAAGGGTTTCGCGCTGACCGGCCTCGCCCTTGTTCTGCATCTCGGCGATGATGGCGGCCATCTGTTCGCGCTCGGCATCCGAAAAATCGTCATTCCCGGCATAATAGCCGCCAATCAGGGCGACGCCTTCGAGCACGCGCTGCCAGACGCCGCGCTGATCGCGAATGGCGCCGGGCGTGCCGTTCGGGCCGATCTCGATGGCGTAGCGCACGCCGATCATCGGCGCGGCGATGGCTTCCATGAGGCCCGCATTGTCTCCGGCGTCCAGCGGCTCCGCCGAGCGCAGCTCGACCCACAGCAGATAGCCCCCGCTGTCGCGTTCGAACCGATAGTCCCTGACGAAACGCATGCCGGCCCGCCGCTCACCGAGCGCGCTGGCGCGAACGATCTCATAGGAGAGGGTGGAACCGATGGGCGGCGCGAAGCCGAAATCGATGGTGTCGGATTGCGCGGCGGCTGGCGTCGCGATCAGGGCGAAGGCCGCGATTATGGCCGCGAAGAAAGCGCGCATCACCGGCCCTCCACCGTTTCGGCGACGATCCAGTCGATATAGGGCGGGTGGCCTTGCTCGATCGGCCAGGCGCAGATCGCCGGGACATCATAGCTGTGCAGTGCGGCGATGGCAGCGATCAAGGCCTCGGCCTTTGCCGTCTTGAACAGGGCGGGGATCTCTTCGCCGGTTTCGATTGCGCCGTCCCAGCGATAGACGGAGCGCATCGGCGCAAGGATGTTGACGCAGGCCGCCAGCCGCTTTTCGACCATCGCGCGGGCTATCCTGTCGGCCTCTTCCCGCGAGCCGAATACGGCATAGACGGTCGCGGCCGCGCTCATGGCGTGACCGTTTCACCCTGGCGGCGGCCGATCAGGTGGATGCCCCAGACCATGGTCGCGACGACGAGCGCGCCGACCCCCTGGTGCGCGGTGGCGACGACGATATTCACGCCGGTAAGCAGGGTCGCGATGCCGAGCAGGAATTGCGTGCCGAAGGCGCTGTGGATGGCGACCGAGGCGAGGCGGCGCTGTTTGCGCGCCTGCCGTGCCAGCCAGATAAGCGCGATCACCGTGACGACCGCCCACCAGCGGTGCGCGAACTGCACGACAATCGGATTGTCGGCGAAATTGCTCCACCAGGGCGAGAGCATCGGTGTGCCGCTCGGAAACCATTCGCTGCCCATTTTCGGCCAGCTGTTGAAGGCGAAGCCGGCATCGAGCCCGGCGACGAACGCGCCGAGCTTGATCTGCCCGGCGACGATGGCGAGCACGATAACCCCGCCCCATGTGAGGCGCGCGGGCCGGGCGGCGGGATCGCGATCGAGCGCGAACAGGTCGAGCGCGGTCCAGATAAGGCCACCGAAGATGAACAGCGCGGCCATCAGGTGAACCGCGAGCCGGATATGGCTGACATCGGGCCGGTCCACCAGGCCCGAGGCGACCATCCACCAGCCGATCGCGCCCTGCATCCCGCCCAGTGCCAGCAGCGCCACGAGCCGCCAGTGATAAGCTTGCGGGATCGCCTTGCGGATCCAGAACCACAGCAGCGGCAGCGCAAAGGCGAGGCCGATCAGCCGCCCGAGCGCCCGGTGCAGATATTCCCAGAAGAAGATCGTCTGGAACTGGGCGAGCGACATGCCGCGATTGACCTGCTGATATTCGGGGCTTGCCTGATAGGCGGCGAATTCGGCCTGCCATTGCTCGGCATTCAGCGGCGGAATGATCCCCGAAATCGGCTCCCAGCGGACCATCGACAGGCCCGATTCGGTGAGCCGCGTGATCCCGCCGACCACGACCATCAGGAAAACCAGCCCGGCGACCGCCATCAGCCACACGGCGATCGCGCGCGGGCGGGATTGACGTAGTGCATCCGGGGTGGCGGGGATCGACGTGCTGGTCATCGTGCTGACGCCCATATGCCTCCGAAAAGCGAAAGCCAAGCAGCCGGCTTTACGATTTGTGATATTGTATCATTGCATATTTCGTGTAATATCATATCTAGCACGCAGTCGCGCGGCGGTGATTCGCCTGCGCAAGGAAGGATTCGCACCGGGAAATGCTAGGTTTTGCGACGGAAAACGGACGGATAGACCGCTGGGCGATAGGCCTGTCGGGCCTGTGTCTCGTCCATTGCCTGTCCGGGGCGATATTCTTCGCGATCGCGGCATCGGCGGGCGGCCTGCTGCTCGATCCGATCTTTCATGAGGTCGGGCTCGTCATCGCGATCATCTTCGGCGTCATCGCCATCGGCCGCGGCGCCTGGCTGCACGGCTATATGCTGCCCGTGGCGATCAGTTCCCTGGGGGTCGGTACGATGGCCGGGGCGCTCAGCCTGCAGCATGGCGAGATGGAAATGATCTACACGATCCTCGGCGTCGCGCTGCTCGCGCTCGGCCACGACCTTAACCGCCGGGCTTTTCGCTAGGCCTCTGCCGCCGGGCTTTTCGCCGGGATTGCGAAGCGGCGCGCCTGCGCCTATTTTCAGGCTATGGCTCATCATTCGCACCATCACCACGAACTCCATGACGGCAAGGCCCTGGTCTCGGCCGCGCAAACCGCGCTCGAAGCTTCGGGCGAGCAATGGACCAAGATGCGCGCCGCCGTGTTCGATGCGCTGGCGACCTTCGAGCGTCCGGCCTCGGCCTATGATATCGCCGAAGCCGTCTCCAACGCCCAGGAACGCCGCGTGGCGGCCAACAGCGTCTACCGCATCCTCGATCTGTTCACCGCCGCCAATGTCGCGCGCCGGATCGAGAGCGCCAACGCCTATCTCGCCAACCGCCATCCCGAATGCCTGCACGACTGCATCTTCCTGGTGTGCGACGCCTGCGGGGAAACCACCCATCTCGACGATGACAGCCTGACCGAAGGCGTGCGCGCCGCCGCCAAGAAGAAGGGTTTCAACCCCGAACGCCCGGTGATCGAGGTGCGCGGACTATGCTCAGCCTGCAGCTAGGGCGGGGGTTCGACAGGCGCTTCGCCGGGGCCTATTAAGGGCGAATCCAGAAAGGTTTACCCTTGATGTCAGAGCGTCCGACCACACCCCTACTCGATACGGTCACCTATCCGGCCGATCTTAGAAAACTCAAACCCGAACAGCTGCGCGCGTTCGCCGATGAGCTGCGCGAGGAAGTCATCTCCGCGGTCTCGGTAACCGGCGGGCATCTCGGCGCCGGGCTCGGCGTCGTCGAGCTGGCGACCGCAATCCATTATGTGTTCGACACGCCGAAGGACCGGCTGGTCTGGGATGTCGGCCATCAATGCTATCCGCACAAGATCCTTACCGGCCGACGCGATCGTATCCGCACGCTTCGGCAGGGCGGCGGGCTTTCCGGCTTCACCAAGCGTTCGGAAAGCGAATATGATCCGTTCGGCGCGGCGCACAGTTCGACCTCGATCTCTTCCGCCCTCGGTTTCGCCATCGCCAACAAGATGGCGGACAAGCCGGGCAAGGGGATCGCGGTGATCGGCGACGGCGCGATGAGCGCCGGCATGGCCTATGAGGCGATGAACAATGCCGAGGCCGCGGGCAACCGGCTGGTCGTCATCCTCAACGATAACGACATGTCGATCGCACCGCCGGTCGGCGGGCTTTCGGCCTATCTTTCGCGGATCGTGTCGTCGCGCAAATTCCTCTCGCTGCGGGATATCGCCCGCAAGTTCGCGCGCGCCTTGCCGAAGCCGCTTCACGATGCGGCGCGCAAGACCGACGAGTTCGCGCGCGGCATGGCGATGGGCGGCACGCTCTTCGAAGAGCTTGGCTTCTACTATGTCGGCCCGATCGACGGCCATAATCTCGATCACCTGATCCCGGTGCTCGAAAATGTCCGCGATGCCGAGGAAGGCCCGATCCTCGTCCATGTCGTGACGCAAAAGGGCAAGGGCTATGCCCCGGCCGAAGCCGCAGCGGACAAATATCACGGCGTCGCCAAGTTCGACGTGGTCACCGGCAAGCAGGACAAGGGATCGGGCGGCGGTCCGCCCAGCTATACCGGCGTCTTCGCCAACGCGCTGATCGCCGAGGCGAAGCGCGACGAGCGTGTCTGCGCGATCACCGCGGCGATGCCGGGCGGCACCGGCGTCGATAAATTTTCCGAAGCCTTTCCCGACCGCTCCTTCGATGTCGGCATCGCCGAGCAGCATGCCGTCACCTTCGCCGCCGGGCTTGCCGCGCAGGGGATGCGGCCGTTCGCGGTCATCTATTCCACCTTCCTCCAGCGCGCCTATGACCAGGTCGTCCATGACGTGGCGATCCAGAACCTGCCTGTGCGCTTCGCGATGGACCGGGCCGGCTTCGTCGGCGCCGACGGTTCGACCCATGCCGGCAGCTTCGACATCGCCTATCTCTCGACCCTGCCCAATTTCGTGGTGATGGCGGCGTCGGACGAGGCCGAACTGACCAACATGGTCCACACCATGGCCGAATATGATGCCGGTCCCATTGCCGTCCGCTATCCGCGCGGCGCGGGCACGGGCGTTACCATTCCCGAAACGCCCGAGCTGCTGGAAATCGGCAAGGGGCGGATCGTGCGCGAGGGCAGCAAGGTCGCGATCCTTTCGCTGGGGGCGCGGCTGGAAGAGGCGAAAAAGGCCGCCGACCGGCTCGACGCGATGGGCCTGTCGACGACGGTCGCCGATCTGCGCTTTGCAAAGCCGCTCGACACCGCGCTGATCCGCAAGTTGCTGACCAGCCATGAAGTCGCGGTGACGATCGAAGAGGGCAGCGCCGGCGGCTTCGGCGCCTATGTGCTGACCATGGCGAGCGACGAAGGCATCACCGATAACGGCCTCACCATCCGCACCATGCGGATGCCCGATGCCTTCATCGATCAGGACAAGCCCGAAAAGCAATATGCGATGGCGGGGCTCGATGCCGACGGTATCGTGGAGACGGCGCTGAAGGCGCTCCGCCATAACAGCGCGGGCGTGGAGGAAGCGGGCGCGAGGGCGTGAGCAAGCCTGAGCCTTACGTCAAGAAGCACAAGGACGGCAGCCTCTGGGCGACGGGGCAGGTGATCGGCGAAGCGCCGACCGGCTATTGGGAATGGTTCCGCAAGGATGGCACGAAATTGCGGTCGGGCCATTTCGACAAGGGCGAGCAGGTTGGCGAATGGACGACCTATGACCGGGAAGGCGCTCCCTACAAGGTAACGCAGATGAAGGCGCGATAGCGGCGCTCATGGCGATCCGATCGATCCGCGCCACCGTCTATTATCATCTCGAACCGCGGGCGCGGCCGCGCGGCCTGTCGCTCGCCAACAAGTTGATCGCGCTGGTGATCCTCACCGCCGCCTTCCTCGCCATTCTCGAAACCGAAGATTCGCTGCGCGAGCCGCATGAAACGCTTTTCGTTTCGATCCAGCTCGGCTTCGGCGTCTTCTTCCTGATCGAATATGTGCTGCGCATCTGGGCGGCGGCGGACGATCCGCGCTTCCAGGGCAAAAGGCTGGGCCGCCTGCACTGGATGCTCACCCCTTCGGCGATCATCGATCTCGTCGCGCTGGCGCCGCTGTTCGTCACCTTCGCCTCGACCGGACTCTACTGGGTGCGGTTCGCGCGCATATTGCGGATCCTGCGCATCGTACGGCTGGGCCGGATGAGCCGCGCCTTCGACAGCATCATACACGCGCTCTACGAGCGCCGGTTCGAACTGTTCATCGCCTTCATCATCGCCTTCCTGCTGATGCTGTTCAGCGCGACCTTGCTTTATTTTGCGGAAGGCGAGGCACAGCCGGAAGCCTTCGGATCGATCCCGCGCTCGATGTGGTGGGCGATCGTGACGCTGACGACGATCGGCTATGGCGACGTTTATCCGGTCACCTTTCTCGGCAAGGCCTGCGCGGCGCTGATCGCGATCAGCGGGATCGGCGTGATCGCCATGCCGACCGGTATCCTCGCCGCCGCCTTTTCCGATGCGATGCAGAAGCGGGACGACGAATAGGGCTAGCCGAGCAGGCGCGCGAAGAAACCCTTTTTCGGCCCCAGCATCCGCTCCACCTCTTCCGCCACGATCGCCTGCTGCACGTCGGAGGGCGGCGGGATATGGCCCTTGCCCCAATCGCCGAGGATCAGTTTGAAGCGGCCGTCATCGCCCGGCTCGGTGGAGACGCCCAGCGTCTCGGCGAGCGGCGCGAGCTGCAGCGTCACATGGTCGTCGTGCAAATTCTGACAATAGACGATCCGGCCCTTGGGCGGCGTCTTGCGCAGATCGCCGATCTCGTCGACGAAAAACCAGGTCGAATCATGATCGGGCCTGTCCCAGCCATGCTGCGTCCAGGGGCGGATCCGGCCGAAGGTGAAATTTATGAGCACCGTCTGCGGGTTCATGACGACGCTGACATCCTCGTCTCGCGCATAGCGCAGCGCGGCCGTGCCGCCGGCGCTGTTGCCCCAGAGCAGGCGGCGGCTCGCGCCCGTCAGCGCGTCGATCTTGTCCATGATCTTCGGCAGGTCCTCGGTCAGCGGGCAATATTTGTTGCCGAGAAACCAGCCGACCCGGACGTCCTCGTGCAGATAGAGCGAGGGATCGGAAACCAGCACCTGGTTCAGCCGCTTGGGCGCGACGCGCCGTCCCTGGAAATAGGGCACGGGCTGGCGGGTGACCGGGCTTTGCGCGGCGTGGAAGCCGTAAAATGTCGCTTCGGCGTTGCGGTTCTTCACGAGCAGTGCGAGCTCGACCTCGCCATAGTCGATGATGACGAGGCCCGATTTCAGGCGGTCGAGCGCGAGAAATTCGTCGAGCGTGTGGCGCATGCAGCGCCGGCCCCAGCGGCCATAGTCGGTCTCGACCGGAAAATTCATGCTGTTCCCTTGCCCGGATTGCGCCTGCGCAGGCAATGGCTTGCGCTAAGCGCCTGTGAATCGGAAAGAGGGGCCATGGCAGGAAAGATGCGAGCGGATCAGGCACTGGTCGAACGCGGATTGGTGGAGAGCCGTTCGCGCGCCCAGGCCCTGATTCTCGCCGGGGCGGTTTTTTCCGGGGAAATGCGGATCCAGAAGGCGGGCCAGCCGGTGAAGGAGGAAGCGCCGCTGGAGGTGCGCGGGCGCGACCATCCCTGGGTATCGCGCGGCGGCGTGAAGCTGGCCCATGGCCTCGACCATTTCGGCTGGGACGTGGCGGGCGCGGTGGCGGTCGACGTCGGCAGCTCGACCGGCGGCTTTACCGATGTGCTGCTCACCAACGGCGCGGCGAAAGTCTATGCCGTCGATTCGGGCACCAACCAGCTCGCCTGGAAACTGCGCGACGACGATCGGGTCGTGGTGCTGGAGCAGACCAACGCCCGCCACCTGACGGCAGAGCAGATTCCCGAGGCCATCGATATCGTGGTTTGCGATGCGAGTTTCATTTCGCTCGCCAAGGTGCTGGAAACGCCGTTGAAATTTGCGAAGGCCGGCGCGCGGCTGGTGGCGCTGGTCAAGCCGCAATTCGAAGCCGGGCGCGGCGAGGTGGGCAAGGGCGGCGTCGTGCGCGATGCGGCGATCCATGCGCGCGTCTGCGAAGAGGCGCGCGCCTGGCTGGAAGGGCAGGGCTGGGCCGTCGCCGGAGTGACGCAAAGTCCCATTACGGGACCGCAGGGGAATGTAGAATTTCTGATCGGCGCGGAACGGTTGGAAAGCGCCGCGGGTTAAGGCTAACGATAGGGGCGAAAGCCAAAAACAGGAGTCGCAATATGGTCGGCATCGCCACCAAGGGGCAGCTGCGAATGTCCTTCCTGCGATGGGCGCTGGTTCTCGTGCCGCTCATCCTTCTGGCCGGCCTGCTGTCGGGCGCGGTTTCGGGTTCGGGCGAAAGCCCCTGGTACGAAGCGCTCGCCAAGCCCTCCTTCCAGCCGCCGGGCTATCTGTTCGGCATCGTCTGGCCGATCCTCTACATCATGATGGGCCTTGCGCTGGTGATCGCGATCCAGGCGCGCGGTTCGGGAAAGCGCGGGCTCGCCATCGGGCTGTTCGCGGCCCAGCTGGTCGCCAATCTGCTCTGGTCGCCGATCTTTTTCGGGATGCACCAGGTGAGTTTCGCCTTTTGGTGGCTGTTGCTGACCCTGGCGCTCGCACTCGCCACGACCTACGCTTTCTGGCGGGTTCGCCCGTCGGCGGCCTGGCTGATGGTGCCCTATCTCGCCTGGCTGTGTTTCGCGGCGATGCTGAATTTTTCGATAGACCGTCAAAATCCCGACGCCGAAACCCTTGTCGTCGAGGGTGCCTATACCCAGATATAGCTGTGTTAGGCAAATAAAGCACCTTGGAGGGTGATATGCAGACCGATAACAAGCTGATCGACGATTTCGTCAAGATGATAAACAGCGCCGCGGGCACGCTCGCCGGCATGGGCCGGGAGGCCGAATCCTCGCTGCGTGACAAGGCGAAGGATTTCATGGGCGGCATGGATTTCGTCAGCCGCGAGGAATTCGAGGCGGTGAAGGAAATGGCCGCTGCGGCGCGCGAGGAAGCCGACGCGCTCAAAGCCCGGGTCGACACGCTCGAAGGCGGCGGGAAAAGCCCGGCGCGCAAGCCGGCGGCTTCAAAAACGGCAAAGAAATCAACGCCTTCCAAGTAAGCTGAAGGGGCGAGCGCGGCTGCGCTCGTCCACAGCTTTCTGGCCCGCTTGGTTGCGCGAAGGCCGCCGATTCTTCACTTCGCCCGCATGACCGAAAGCGGGACGCCATGGGCATAAACGTTGACGAACTGGACGACGGCAGACTGGCTTCCGCTCCGCTCGACGTGCTCGAAGACTATTTCACGGCGCATGGCTGGCAGTCCGAGCGCAATGGCGACGAAGAGATCGTCACCGCGGTCAAGGGCAGCTGGGCCCAATATGAGATGCGCGCCGTCTGGCGCCGCGAGGACCGCGTCCTCCAGTTTCTCGCCCTTCCCGATATCCGCGTTCCCGAAGAAAAGCGCGCGCTGGTCTACGAGACGTTCGGCCTCGTCAACGAACAGCTGTGGCTCGGCCATTTCGAAATGTGGGCGGCATCGGGGATGATCCTGTTCCGCCACGCCGCCTTGCTGGATCCCACCAACCAGGCCGGGCTTTCGCTCGAACAGGCCGAGATGCTGATCGAGGCCGCGCTCGACGAATGCGAGCGTTTCTACCCCGTTTTCCAGTTCGTCCTGTGGGGCGACAAGAGCCCGCAGGAAGCGATCGAGGCCGCGCTGATCGATACCGCGGGCGAGGCCTGAGGCCGTGACCGGACGTCCGATCTGGCTGATCGGCTGCGGCAATATGGCCGGGGCGATGCTGAAGGGCTGGATCGGCGCGGGCGAAGCGCCGGGCCGTTTCCAGGTCGTCGATCCTTCGCACCCCGATCTTCCCCCCGGCGTAAACTGGCATGAAGGCCCACCTGGCGAAGGCTTTGGCGACGCCGTCGTCCAGCTCGGTTTCAAGCCGCAGATGCTCGGCGATATCGCGCCCGGCCTTGCCGGCGCCGTGGGAGCGGAAACCACGCTGACCTCGATCATGGCCGGCGTCGAACTGGCCAGCCTGCGCGCGGCCTTTCCGGATGCCGGCGCGATCGTGCGCGTCATGCCCAACATGCCCGTGGCGATCGGCAAGGGCGCGGTCGGCCTGATCGCCGAAGACCGCGCCGCGCCCGGCGTCGAGGAGATCGGCGCGCTGGCCGGCAAGCTCGGCACCGCCGAATGGGTGGCGGACGAAGCGCTCATTCATGTGCTGACGGCGCTGGTCGGCAGCGGCCCGGCCTTCGTCTATCGCTATATCGACGCGCTGGCGCGCGGCGGGGAAAGGCTGGGGCTCGATGCCGATGTCTCGCGCCGCCTGTCGCTGGCGATGGCCGAGGGGGCATCGGCGCTGGCCGCCGGTTCCGGCGAGAGCCCTGCCGCGCTGGCCGATCGTGTGGCCAGCCCCGGCGGCACGACCCGCAAGGGGCTGGACGTTCTCGACGATGGCGAAGCGCTGGCGGGCGTCATAGGCGCGGCGCTCGATGCGGCGACAGCGCGGGCGCGCGAAATGGCCGAGGAAGCGAAGCGCTAGCGGTCGTCCCGGGTCAGCGCGCGGGCGCGTTCGAGCGCGTCCTCCGGCAGCAATTTTTCCAGCACCGTCCAGAATCCGCCGACCGCGCCGGGACCGGCTTCGTTATAGGCCTCGATCATCCGCGTGCGGAAGGCGGCGAACAGCTCGGTTTCCAGCGCCTCGCCCGATGCCGTCAGCCGCAGCAGCACCTGCCGCCGATCCTGCCGCCCCTGTTCGCGCTGGACGAACCCGCGTTCCTCCAGCTCGCCGAGCACCCGGCCCAGCGATTGCTTGGTGACGCCGAGCAGCGCCATCAGATCGCCCACGGGAAGGCCGGGGCTGCGTGCGATGAAATAGAGCGCGCGGTGATGCGCGCGCCCCAGCTTGCTGCGCTCGAGCAGCGCATCGCCGCTGCCCATCAACTGGGCATGGCCGAAGAACAGCAGCTCGATCCCGCGCCGGATTTCGGCCTCGCGCAAGAAGAGCGGCGAGGCTGGAGGGGGTTGGCCAGGGCGTGTACTCATTGCCAACGCCTTCGAGGTGTGAAGCGAAATGGCCCAGTGCAAGGAGGAAAGGTGCGGGAATATGTCAATATTTCAAGCCTTTTCGACGTGGCAATGGGCCATTTCGGTCAAATCCCGCAGAGACGCCGAAATGGCTTCCATCTCAATCCGAAAGCCGCTTGGAAAGGCAACCAGCCTTCCCGGCGCATCTTTCGGATCGATATGTTCGCCATTTTGGCGCCTCGATGGCGTTGGCAATGAGTACACGCCCTGCATGTTGACCGTTTTTGGCAGCGCGACTAACCGGGTGCAACAACCGACTTGG
This sequence comes from Parasphingopyxis marina, assembly GCF_014237875.1. Lineage (GTDB taxonomy): Bacteria > Pseudomonadota > Alphaproteobacteria > Sphingomonadales > Sphingomonadaceae > Parasphingopyxis > Parasphingopyxis marina. The sequence continues at coordinate 707,303 of NZ_JACJVJ010000002.1, read as the reverse complement.
CCCCAGGAAAGAGACGCGCTTCGATGCCCGATACCCAGCCCTATGACGATCGCGACGGCAAGATCTGGTACGACGGCAAGCTCGTCGACTGGCGCGACGCCAATGTCCACATCCTGACCCATGCCATGCATTATGCCTCTTCGGTGTTCGAGGGGCAGCGCGCCTATGGCGGCACGGTGTTCGAGCTGACCCGCCACAGCCAGCGGCTGCACAAGTCCGCCAAGATCATGGGCATGTCGATGCCGTTCAGCGTCGAAGAGATCGACCAGGCGTGCAAGGACGTGCTGGAAGCCAATGGTCTCGTCGACGCCTATCTGCGCCCGGTCGCCTGGCGGGGCCCTGAGGAAATGGGCGTCGCCGCGCAGAAAACCAAGACCCACGTCGCCGTCGCGGCCTGGGAATGGGGCGATTATTTCGCGGACAAGGCTAAGGGCATCCGCCTCGATATCGCGCCCTGGCGGCGCCCCGCGCCCTATACGGCGCCGGTCGATGCCAAGGCGGCGGGCCTCTACATGATCTGCACCATGTCCAAACACCATGCCGCCGATCGCGGTTTCGACGATGCGCTGATGATGGACTGGCGCGGTCAGGTGGCCGAAGCCACCGGCGCCAACGCCTTTTTCGTGAAGGACGGCGTACTCCACACGCCGACGCCCGATTGCTTCCTGAACGGCATCACCCGGCAGACGGTGATGGACCTTGCCAAACGCCGCGGCATCGAAGTTGTCGAACGCGCAATCTGGCCCGAAGAGCTGGAAGAGATGCAGCAATTCTTCCTGACCGGCAGCGCCGCCGAAGTGACGCCGGTGCGTTCGGCCGGCCCGTGGAACTTCGAGGTCGGCGAACTGACGCTGGGCCTGATGAACGATTATTCGAAGCTGGTGCGCGGGCAGTTGAGCAACAGTTAGAGCGTTTCCGCTTCTAAAATAGGAAAAGCTCTGTCAGCGTCGTTGTGGCGATTCGGGTAGCCAACTCGCTTGCCTGTAGGAAATTATATTACGCTCGCCGGCAATGCGGTGCGTGAAGTTTGTGAACTTCGGGGAACACCGGCGCGGAACGACCCCGGCCTGTGTCAACCAGTGTCAACCGGTTCGGTTGCCGTGATAGCTTCGATACCAGTCGACGAACTTCGGGATGCCGATATCGATCGGCGTTGACGGTTCGAAGCCGAGGTCGCGCTGGATGGCGCTGATATCGGCGGCGGTGGCGGGAACGTCGCCGGGCTGGATCGGCTGGAGGTCGCGGGTCGCCTTGATGCCCAGCGAGTTTTCCAGCAGGTCGATCATGTGCATCAGCTCTTCGGACTGGTTGTTGCCGATATTGTAGAGCGCGTGCGGGCTGGTGCTGCCGCCGGCCTTTTCCGCGTTGTCGTCCGCGGGCGGGTGATCGAGCGCGGCGACAATGCCGGCGACGATATCGTCGATATAGGTGAAGTCGCGGCGCATCTTGCCATGGTTGAACACCGGGATCGGTTCGCCCGCGAGGATCGCCTTGGTGAAGATCCACATCGCCATGTCGGGCCGCCCCCAGGGGCCATAGACGGTGAAGAAGCGCAGCCCCGTCATCGGCAGGCGATAGAGATGGGCATAGGTTTCGCTCATCAGCTCGTCGGCCTTCTTGGTCGCGGCATAGAGTGAGACGGGATGGTCGACCCGGTCTTCCACGCGGAAGGGGAAGCTGTCGTTTCCGCCATAGACCGAGGAGGAAGAGGCATAGACCATATGCGCGGTTTCGCGCGCCCGGGCGACCTCCATCAGGTTCAGATGCCCGGAGATATTGGCCTCGATATAGGCGCGCGGATGGGTGAGGCTGTAGCGCACCCCGGCCTGCGCGCCGAGATGAACGATGCGGTCGAAGCTTTTGCCGTCCAACGCTTTTTCCAGCGCTTCGTGATCGGCGAAATCGACCTTTTCGAAGGTGAAATTCTCGCCTTCGAGTTCCTTCAGCCGGTCTTGCTTCAGCTGCACGGAATAATAATCGTTGAGATTGTCGATGCCGATCACGGCCTCGCCGCGCGCCATCAGGGCGCGGCTGACATGCATGCCGATAAAGCCCGCCGCCCCGCTGACCAATATTGCCATTTCGCGCTCCTTGCTGCGGCAGCCCGCTTAGCCGCGCCGGCCAGCGATGGCCAGTGGAGGAAGCGTGCAACTAGGGGTTTCGCTGGCCGATTGGCCCGCTATATAGCGCCCCTGCTGCTGGGGCGTGGCCAAGTGGTAAGGCAGCGGCTTTTGGTGTCGCCATTCGCAGGTTCGAATCCTGCCGCCCCAGCCAAGCATTTCTCCGACACGCGCGCCATCCTTGGGCGCCTCTTTCGTTGACTCCTCAAGGCCGTCTTGGTTTCTAGGCGGCGAGAGGAAATTCCATGGCGGAACGGACTGGCCCCGAGCTGACGGGCGAAGTGGCGCTGGTGACCGGCGCGGGGCGCGGCTTCGGGCGTGCCATCGCCGAACGGCTGGCATCGGAGGGCGCGGCGGTCGCGCTGATGTCCCGCAGCCGGGGCGAACTCGATACCGTTGTCGATGCGATCGCAAGCGCGGGCGGCCGCGCGGTTGCCGTTACCGGCGATGTCACGAAGGCCGATGCCGTCTCCGCCGCCGTCGAGGCTGCCGAGGCCGCGCTCGGCCCGCTCACGCTGTTCGTCAACAATGCCGGAGTGCCGGGCCCGTTCGGCCCGCTCTGGACGGTCGATCCGGAAGACTGGTGGCGGTCGCAGGAGGTGCATATCCGCGCGCCGATGCTGTTCCTCAACCGTATACTGCCGGGTATGGTCGAGCGCGATCGCGGCCGGATCATCGTCGTGTCCGCGGTCGCCTCGCGCATGGTCGCCGCCAATCTCTCCGCCTATTGCACGGGCAAGATCGCGCAGAACCGGCTGGTCGAGGAAGCCGCGGCCGAGCTCGCCGATACCGCGGTGAAGATCTTCGCCATCGATCCCGGCTTCGTCTTCACCCAGCTGGCGCGCGACACGATGGAATCGCCCGACGCGCAGAAATGGCTGGGCGGCATGGTCGATCGGCTGCGCGAGAAGGAGGGCGAGGAACCGGCGGACCTTGCCCGCTGCGCTCAGCGCTGCGTCGACCTTGCCTCGGGCCGCTACGATGCGCTGTCGGGGCGCTATATGGAATTGCCCGACGATATCGACGCCTGGCGCGCCGAAGCCCTGGAGGAAGCCACCTCATGACCGATAGCAATGACGCGATCCTCGCCCGGCTCGAGGCGGTGGAGACGGAGCTCAGCCTGCTCAAAGACCAGCAGGCGATCCGCAAGCTGCAATTCTCCTACGGCTATTTCATGGACAAGGGCCAGTATGACCAGGTCGTCGACCTGTTCGCCAGTGATGGCGAGCTGCATTTCATGGGCGGCATATTCCGGGGCAAGGCGGGGCTCCGGCGTCTTTATTGCGACCGGCTGCGCGCTGGCTTTACCGATGGCAATAACGGCCCGGTCTACGGCCTGCTCGCCGATCACATGCAGCTTCAGGATATCGTCGACGTCGCGGCGGACGGGTCGAGCGCCAAGGGCCGCTTCCGCGCCTTCATGCAGGGCGGCAGCCATGTGACGAAGAAGACGCGCAACGAGCGCCTGCCGCTGCAATGGTGGGAAGCGGGCGTCTATGAGAATGACTATGTGAAGGAAGACGGCGTCTGGAAGATCGGGACGCTCGATTATCACATGTTCTGGCAGGCCGATTACGAGAAGGGCTGGGCGCATAGCGAGCCCTATGCCGGGGCCTTTTTCGAAAAGACCTTTCCGGACGATCCCCTCGGCCCCGACGAACTGACCGAGCGGCGCGCGGCCTTTTGGCCGGAAACGCCGATCGTGCCCTATCACTATCCGCATCCGGTGACCGGCGAGGTCTGGCAGGGATCGCTGACCGACGGGCTGAAGGAAGACTAGGGGCTGGTCGGCCGCTGTAACCTTGATCGGGCTTCGCGCGGACTTATCTCGGCAGCATCAGCGATTGAGGAGAATTCCCATGGCAACCGAACAGGCAACCCTTGCTGGAGGCTGCTTCTGGTGCACCGAAGCGGTCTACAAGGATGTGATCGGCGTGTCGGAAGTCGAAAGCGGCTATACCGGCGGCGATACCGTCAATCCCGATTACAAGTCGGTCTGTTCGGGCAATACCGGCCATGCCGAGGCGATCCGGATAACATATGATCCCGCGGTGCTTTCCTATGGCGATCTGCTCGACATCTTCTTCCACACCCATGATCCCACGACCCTGAACCGCCAGGGCGGCGATGTCGGCACCCAATATCGCTCGGCGATCTTCCCGCATTCGCCCGAGCAGGAGGCCGAGGCCCGCGCCGCGATGGCGCGCAACCAGGCCGACTGGGCCGATCCCATCGTCACGACGATCGAGCCGCTGGCGGACTGGTATCCGGCCGAGGGCTATCACCAGGATTATTGGGAGGGCGAAGGCCAGCGCAATCCCTATTGCATGGCCGTCATCCCTCCCAAGCTGGCGAAACTCCGCAAGAGCTTTCAGGGCCGGGTGAAGAGCGAAGCGGCGCGCTAGGCGGCCGCGCGGCGCAGCCGGTCGGCGATCGCGGTGCCGAGGCCCGTTTCGGGGATTGGCGCGACGGCGATGCGTGGGCGGCCCGAGACTTCGGCCTCGTGCAGGCGTTCGAACAGCGTCGCGGCCGCTTCCACGAGATTGCCGGTGGCACTCAGCGTTGCATCGCCCGCGACATCGCCGAAGCCGATCAGCCATTCGCCGTCCCGCGCTTCCGCCGCGTTCAGCCGCAGCGGCCGGTCCGGCGCATAATGGCTTTCGAGTTGGCCGGGCGCTTCGATCTTTCCTGTGTCGGACGGCGCGAGGGGCCGGCCGGCCACGCTCTCTATCTCTTCCGCCGGGATCGGCCCGGGCCGCAGCAGCCGGATCGTTTCTTCCGTCGCTGCGACGATCGTCGATTCGAGGCCATGGCCGGTCGGTCCGGCATCGATAATCAACGGGATGCGGCCGCCAAGGCTCGCCAGAACATGCTCGGCGCGGGTCGGGCTGATCCGGCCGCTGGCATTGGCGGACGGGGCGGCGAGGGGCTTGCCGCTCGCCCTCAGCAGCGCCTGCATCGCGGGATGGGCGGGAACGCGCAGCGCAATCGTGCCGAGCCCGGCGGTGGCAAGCCCGGCAATCGGACCATCGGCACGGCGCGGCAGGACGAGAGTGAGCGGACCGGGCCAGAAGGCGGTGGCCAGCTTTTCCGACGCCGTGTCGAAGGTCGCGATAGTCCGCGCTGCATCGACGGTCGGCACATGCACGATCAGCGGATTGAAGCTCGGCCGCCCCTTGGCCTCGTAGATACGCGCAACCGCTTCGCCGTTCGTCGCATCGGCGGCCAGCCCGTAAACCGTTTCGGTCGGGGTCGCGACGCACTGGCCCTCGCCGATCAGGCGCGCGGCCTCGGCGATCGCGTCTTCGCCGAAGATGCGGACCGCGGTCGCGAAGGAGGGGTTTGGCGTCGCCATCGCGCCGGGCTATAGGCCGGGCAAAACCATAGCAAGACACCATAGCAAGTCCGGGAATGTCCATGTCCTTCACGCCCCCCGTTACCGAACAGCGTTTCGTGCTTCGCCACATCGCCGGGATCGATTTTCTGGCCGACAGCGAGCGCTTTGCCGAAGCGACCCCGGATATGGTCGACGCGATTCTCGAAGGCGCCGGGCAGCTCGCCGCGGGCGAATGGGCGCCGCTGAACCGGGTCGGCGACGAGACGGGGGCCAAGCTCACCGAAAACGGCGTCGTCATGCCCGCGGGCTTCAAGGAAGCCTACCGGGCCTATGTCGAGGGCGGCTGGGGAACGATTACCGCGCCGGTGGAATTTGGCGGGCAGGGGCTGCCCTTCACCCTGGCGATCGCGATATTGGAATCGCTGGGGTCGGCGAACATGGCCTTCACGCTGTGCCCGATCCTCAGCGTCGGCGCGATCGAATCGCTTATCCACCATGGCAGCGAGGAGCTTCAGGACGCCTATCTGCCCAAGCTTTCGACCGGCGCATGGACCGGCACGATGAACCTCACCGAGCCGCAGGCGGGATCGGATGTCGGCGCGCTCAAGACGCGCGCCGAGCCGGCCGAGGACGGCAGCTGGCGGATCAAGGGCCAGAAGATATTCATCACCTTCGGCGAACACGACATGGCCGACAATATCGTCCATCTCGTGCTGGCGCGGACGCCGGGATCGCCGGAGGGCACCAGGGGCATCTCGCTGTTCCTCGTACCCCGCTACCGGCTCGATGCGCACGGCAATCCGGGCGAACCCAACGATGCGCGCTGCGTATCGCTGGAGCACAAGCTCGGCATTCATGCCTCGCCGACCTGCGTGATGTCCTACGGCGATAATGACGATTGCCATGGCTGGCTGATCGGGCCGGAAAATGGCGGCATGCGCGCGATGTTCACGATGATGAACAATGCCCGGCTGAACGTTGGCCTGCAGGGCGTGCAGATTGCCGAGCGTGCGACCCAGCAGGCGGTGGCCTTTGCGAAGGAACGCGTCCAGTCGGCCCGGGCCGGCGCGGCATCGCGCGATCCCGTGGCGATCATCGAGCATCCCGACGTCCGCCGCATGCTGCTGAGGATGAAGGCGCTGACGATGGCGGTGCGCGCGCTGGTCTATAGCGCGGCTGGGCAGGTCGACGCGGCGACATTGGGCGATGAGGATGCCAAGGCGCGTTCCGAAATGCTGACGCCGCTGGCCAAGGCCTATGGCACCGATATCGGCTGCGAGGTGGCGAGCCTCGGCGTGCAGGTCCATGGCGGCATGGGCTATATCGAGGAAACCGGCGCCGCCCAGCATTATCGCGATGCGCGGATTGCGCCGATCTACGAAGGCACCAACGGCATCCAGGCGGCGGACCTTGTCGGCCGCAAGCTCGCCCTGAATGGCGGTGCGGCTATGCGCAGCCTGCTCGACGATATCGCGGCGGGCGCGCAGGACGAACCCGCGCTCGCCGCGCTGCTCGCCGATTGCGAGGCGGTGGTGCTGTGGCTCGGCGAGGCGAGCGTCGATGATCGCCTGGCGGCCAGCTATCCGTTCCTCACTATGCTTTCGGTCGCGACCGCGGGCTGGCTGATGGCGCAGCAGCGCATGATCGCCGAAGCGGAACTTGCCGCGGGCGAGGGCGATAGCGATTTCCTCGCCATGAAGATCGCCGCCTGCCGCTTCTATCTCGACCAGATCGTACCCGAAGCGGGCGGCCTGCGCGCCGCGGCAATGGCGCCGGCGGACATTCTCTATTCGGTCAGCGAGGATGCGCTCTCGGCCTGATCCGGGCGATGACTCCGCACGTCCGTTGGGATAGAATGGCGGCGAAGGAGATCGCCATGCTCGCTCGTCTTGTCGCCGTCGTGCTTTTCGTCTTCGCCGCTCCGCTTGCCGCGCAGCAGCTTGAAACCCGTGTCTTCCAGCTTCCCGAAGGGGCCCGCCCGCACGATGCGGCGCCCGCGCCCGGCGGCAAGATCTGGTACACCGCCCAGCGCCAGGGCGCGCTCGGCATTATCGACCCCGCAAGCGGAGAGATCCGCCAGGTGCCGCTCGGCGAAGGTTCCGCGCCGCACGGCGTGATACAGGGGCCGGACGGCGCGGCCTGGATCACCGATGGCGGGCAGAATGCGATCGTCCGCTTCGATCCGGAGACCGAGGAAGTGACCGTGTGGCCGCTGCCCGAGGATATCGGCTATGCCAACCTCAATACCGGTGCCTTCGACGGTGACGGCATCCACTGGTTCACCGGGCAGAACGGCATTTATGGCCGGCTCGATCCGGCGACCGGCGAGATGGCAGTATTTCGCGATCCCGAGGGGCGCGGCCCCTATGGCATCGCCGCGGCGCCCGATGGCGAAATCTATTATGTCTCGCTCGCCGGCAGCCATCTCGGGCAGGTGAACCGCGAAACCGGCGAAGTGACAATGATCGAACCGACGATCGAGGGAGCGGGCACCCGCCGCGTCTGGGCGTCGAGCAACGGCGATCTGTGGATTTCGGAATGGAATGCCGGGCGGCTGAGCCGCTACCGGCCGTCCGACGGCAGCTGGCAGAGCTGGCCGCTCGATGGCGAGGAGCCGCGGGCCTATGCCGTTTATGTCGATGAGCGGGATATCGTCTGGGTCAGCGATTTTGGGGCAAATGTCACCCTGGCCTTCGATCCGGAAACCGAGCAATGGCTCAGCGTACCGGGCAGCGGGGAGGGCGCCAATGTCCGCCAGATCCTCGGCCGGCCGGGCGAAGTCTATCTGCCGGAATCGGGCCTCGACCGGCTGATGCTCGTGCGTTACCCGGTTGAGGAATGAAGGAGCGAATCGCCGCCGGCGCGGCGGTTTTCCTGCTGTCCTCTATGGCAGTGGCGCAACCCGCTCCCGGCGATGTCGCGCGTGGCGAACGCGCCTATCAGAAATGCTTTTCCTGTCACGACCTGGCGACGGACTCGCAGCCGCTGACCGGGCCGCATCTCGGCGGAATCGTGGGGCGCCGGATCGCTGCCATGGGCGGTTTCGCCTATTCGCTGGAAATGCGCGCCTTTGCCGGTCAGCACGAGATATGGACGCCAGCGTTGCTCGAGCGGTTCCTCGCGGACCCGCAGGCGGTGGTACCGGGAAACGAAATGGGATTTTTCGGGATAGGCGATCCGCAGGAACGGGCCGACCTGATGGCCTATCTGCGCGCCGGGGCGGAAACCCGCTAGGCGAGTTCGCGGTCGAGAAGCTCGGCGGCGTCGAGCCCGAGCCGGTCGATGCGGCGCTGGATCTCGGGCCATTCGTCGTTGAGGAAGGTTTCGCGTTCGCGGGTGCGCAGCTTTTCCGACGCGCCATTGGCGACGAACATGCCGACGCCGCGCCGGACGATCACGATGCCGTCGTCCTGAAAGGTCTGATAGGCTTTGGCGACGGTCAGCGGGTTGGCGCCTTCCTCTGCCGCAAAGGCGCGGACCGAGGGCAGGGGATCGCCATCGCCATAGCGGCCATCGAGAATGGCGGCGCCGATTTTCTCGCGCAGTTTCAGATAGACGGGCTGTTCGGCTTTGGACATCGCGCTATAGTGTAGTAAAACACCACCTCGCGTCAACCCCCTGTAAAATAAAGGCGCGGGAAGCCGACGCCGAAATTGTCGCCAAAGCGGCCTAGGCCGGCTGCCAGGCGCTCACGACATCGTCATAATCCGGCCGCGGCCGTTCGGAGAGTTCGGCCCCGGCCGTGCCGAGAAAGATGAATCCGGCGATCTTCTCCGGCGCTGCCCCGAACGCGTCGCGCACCTCGTCCGAGAACGCAGCCCAGCCGGTCAGCCAGCCGCCGACATAACCGCGCGCATGGGCGGCGGAGAGCAGGTTCATGCAGGCCGCGCCGGCCGAAAGCTCCTGCTCCCAGAGCGGGATCTTGCTGTCCTCGCGCGGGCTGTAGAGCACGACGACGAGCGAGGGCGCCTGGTGGGCGAATTGCTCGATCGCTTCCCGTTCGAGCCGTCCCGGTTGCTCTTTGTCGATGCGATAGGCGCTATGCAGAATTTCGGCGAAGGCCTCGCGCTGATCCTTTTCGATCGTCACGAACCGCCAGGGCGCCAGCTTGCCGTGATCGGGCGTGCGCATCGCGGTGGAGAGGATTTCGCGCATTTCCGCCGAATCGGGGCCGGGGGCGACCATGTCGCGCGGCTTGCCGGAGCGGCGGGTGGCGAGAAAGGCGGCGGGGGAGGAAAGATCGTTGAACATGGCCGCGGCTCCTACCATCCCGTGCAAAAAGCGCCAGTCCCCTTCACAGCCGCGATTTCGGCGCTAGTCTGCGCGCCATGACAGCCGGTGGGGGCCGGCACGCAAAAATCTCAGGGAGTGTATCACCCGATGGCTACTCAGTTCGAAACCACGGGCAAGGAGGGTAGCGAGTTTCTCGGCCACCCGACCGGCCTGTTCGTCCTTTTCTTCGCGGAGATGTGGGAGCGTTTTTCCTATTACGGAATGCGCGCCCTGCTCACTTTATACCTTGTTCGCCACTGGATGTATTCGGACAGCGACGCAGGCTTGATTTACGGTTCATACACGGCGCTTGTTTATATCACGCCGGTGTTGGGCGGCTATCTGGCCGATCGATATCTCGGACAAAGAAAAGCGGTTCTTTTTGGCGCTGTGCTTCTGGCTTTCGGTCACTTCTGCATGGCCTTTGAAGGCGGCGGAGGTCAGAATGATCCAGCTATTAACATCTTCTGGCTTGCCCTTGCTTTCATCATTGTCGGCTCAGGTTTCCTGAAGGCGAACATTTCCGTAATCGTTGGTCAACTTTATCCGCGCACGGACGTACGCCGTGATGGTGCCTACACGATTTTCTATATGGGCATTAATTTGGGTGCTGCCATTGGCGCGCTGATCTGTGGGTATCTGGGTGAAACCTACGGGTGGAAATATGGCTTTGGGCTCGCCGGTATTGGCATGCTCCTCGGTTTGATCGTGTTCGTGTGGGGGAAACCTTACCTTATTGGGCGGGGCGAACCAGAGAATCCTGCGAAATTGGAGGAAAGGGTTAGCGGCATCAAATTTGAGTGGCTGCTTTACGCGATTGGCGTTGCCGCAGTCGCTCTGGTGTGGATACTGATCCAGTATCAATCTCTGGTTGGCTTTCTACTAGCGCTGTTTGGCGTCGCTCTCATTGGTGCTGTTCTGTACTATTCAATGTATGTTTTGAATGGTGGCAAATGGGCGCTGGACAGCTTTGTCAAGGTTGCGACGGTTATCGCGTTGGGCATCGTTTTCGTCGCGTTCCTCCTATGGGCAGTGGGGAGCATTTCAGGTTCAGCACTCGGTGCATTTATGGAACAGCCCGTCCCAATCGGAAGCTTCAGCCTGCCGCTCTATGGATTGTTTGCAACGATCGGATGTGTCGGGATGTTGGCGGTGATGGGGCAACAGATCAGTACCGTTACGAAGGAAGCGAGAGATCGGATATTCGCTGCGATGTTCCTGATATTTGTTTCTGTGATTTTCTGGGCGCTATTCGAACAAGCGGGTTCATCTTTGAATCTGTTCACCGATCGCCATGTTGATCGTGGCGGCGTTCCAGCGTCGATGTTCCAGTCGATCAACGCGATCTATATCATTCTTCTGGCGCCGATTTTCGCGATAGTTTGGACGACGTTGGGACGGAAGGGCATGGAACCCTCCGCTCCCTTCAAGTTCGGGTTGGGCGTTATCCAAGTCGGTTTAGGTTTTTTGGTCTTGGTCTGGGGCGCCCAAGCCGCAGGCATCGAAAACGCCACGCCCGTATTGTTCATTTTCCTGATCTATCTCTTGCATACAACCGGAGAACTCTGCCTTTCCCCGGTTGGTCTTTCTGCGATGAACCGACTTGCACCGTCCCATATGGCATCAATCATTATGGGTACTTGGTTCTTCGCGTCTGCAACCGGGAACTTCGCGGCAGGTTTGATAGCGTCAGCTACGGGAGCGGAAGGACTTGAAGGAGAAACCGCTGGCAAGGAAGTTGTGCTCGGGGTTTATGGAACTGTTGGAATGTGGGCGGTTGGCATTGGTTTGGGAGTTCTTGTTCTTGCTCCATTCATCAAACGCCTCATGCATCTCGACACGTTGAAGGACGATAATGTCGGCGACGATATGCTTGGCCAAGCGGAACTCGGCGAGCCGGGCGCCGCTGGCGTCAACACTTCGGGAGAAGTCCGTACATGATGGCAAGGATCGGGATCGTTGCGGCGGCGCTGGTTTCGCTCGTCGCCTGCGCGACGACCAGCGGGGGAAGCGCCAGCGCTGAGAACGCCAGCAACCGGCTGAGTTACAACGAACTCTTCGATCCCGATCCTTTCCCATCTACCTACGCGCCCTATCCGGGCGTGCCCACGGTCATCACCAACGCCACCATCTATGACGGCGAAGGCGGCGAGATCGCGAACGGCATGATCTATTTCGCCGACGGCCATATCCAGTCGGTTGGCCAGTCGCTCGACATTCCCGACGGCGCGACCGTCGTCGACGGGTCGGGTCTCTGGGTGACGCCGGGCGTGATCGACATCCACAGCCATCTCGGTAACTATCCGAGCCCCGGCGTCGGCGCGCATTCGGACGGCAACGAGGCAACCGATCCCAACACCGCGAATGTCTGGACCGAACACAGCGTCTGGCCGCAGGACCCCGGATTTTCGCGCGCGCTCGCCAATGGTGGAGTGACGACGCTCAACATCCTGCCGGGTTCCGCCAACCTGTTCGGCGGCCGTTCGGTGACCTTGCGCAACGTGCCAGCGCGCACGATGCAGGGGATGAAGTTTCCCGATGCGCCCTATGGCCTGAAAATGGCGTGCGGCGAAAATCCGAAGCGCGTCTATGGCAGCCGCAACCGTTCGCCCTCGACGCGAATGGGCAATATCGCGGTCGCGCGCCAGGCCTGGGCCGACGCCCAGCGCTATCGCGAGCAATGGGAGCGGTACCGCGAAGACGGCGGCGCGCGTCCGGCCCGCAACTTGCAGAACGAGACGCTGGTCGGGGTTATGGAGGGCGAGATCCTCGTCCATAATCACTGCTACCGCGCCGACGAGATGGCCAATATGATCGATATGGCCAATGAGTTCGGCTACCGGATCTCCAGCTTCCAGCACGCGGTCGAGGCCTACAAAATTCCTGATCTGCTGAACGAAAACGGCATCTGTTCGGCGATGTGGGCGGACTGGTGGGGCTTCAAGATGGAAGCCTATGATGCGGTGTTCGAGAATATCCCGATGGTCCATGCGGGCGGGGCCTGCGCGATCGTCCATTCGGACGACCAGAACGGCATACAGAGATTGAACCAGGAAGCGGCCAAGGCGCTCGCCGACGGGCGAAGGGCCGGGATAGAGATATCCGATGCCGAGGCCTGGCAATGGCTGGCGATCAACCCTGCGCGCGCGCTGGGCATCGCCGAGCAGACCGGCAGCCTCGTTTCCGGCAAGCGCGCCGATATCGTTCTGTGGAACGGCAATCCCTTCAGCGTCTATTCGCGGCCGCAAATGGTGTGGATCGACGGCGCGCTGATGTACGACATGAACGATCCGCAGCGCCGCCCGATTTCCGATTTCGAACTCGGCCAGCCGGGCGAAGGGAGCGTGCGATGAAGATCCTGCTCGCACTCCTTGCGCTCGTCCTTGCTGCGCCACTTGCCGCGCAGAGCGTTGCGATCATCGGCGGCACCGTCGTCGTCGGCGACGGTGGCGATCCGATCCCGAACGGCACTGTCGTCCTGCGCGGCGGCCGGGTGGTCGCGGCGGGCGCCAATGTCGCGGTGCCTGCCGGCGCGCAGATCGTCGATGCCACGGGCCGCTGGGTCACGCCCGGTATCGTCGGCGGTTTCACCCGGCTCGGCCTTGTCGAGGTATCCCTCGAACCGTCCACCAACGATAGCGGCGCATCGAGCTCGCCGTTCAGCGCCGGGCTCGACATCGAACCGGCGATCAATCCTATGGGGTCCGCGATCTCGACTAACCGCACCGGCGGCGTCACCCGCGCGATCGTCGCGCCGACCACGACCAGCACGATCTTCGGCGGACAGGGTGCGATCATCGATCTGGGGGACGATATGGAGGCGGTGATGCAGCCGCGCGCCTTCCAGTTCGTCGAGCTTGGCGAGACCGGCGCATCGCGCGCCGGCGGCAGTCGCTCCGCCAGCCACGCCATGCTCCGCAACGCGTTCGACCAAGCGGCCGCCTATGCCCGCAACCCGGCCGGCTATGGCATGGGCAACAGCCGCGAAGCCCTGCTCAACAGCCGCGATGCCGCCGCGCTCGTGCCGGTGATCCGGGGCGAGGTGCCGATGCTCGTCCATGTCGAACAGGCGCGCGATATCCTCAACGTTCTGGCCTTGCGCGAAGACTATCCCCGGCTTCGGCTCGTGCTTGTCGGCGGTGCCGAGGGCTGGCGCGTTGCTCCGCAAATCGCTGCGGCGCGCGTTCCGGTGATTGCCTCAGCGCTCATCGACCTGCCCGAATCCTTCGAACAATTGGCCGCGACCCAATCGAATATCGGCCGGATGCGCGATGCCGGCGTCGAGGTCGCGATCGGCATGATCAACGATAATGATGCGCACTATCTCTATCTCGCCACCCAATATGCGGGAAACCTCGTCGCGCTCAATCGCATCCCCGGTGCGACCGGCCTGAGCTGGGGCGAAGCGTTCGCGGCAATCAGTTCGGTGCCCGCCGAGATCATGGGGCTGGGCGGAGAGATCGGTTCCTTGCGGGCCGGCCGCCGCGCCGATGTGGTGATCTGGGATGGCGACCCACTGGAGCTATCATCCAATGTCGACATGGTGATGATCGACGGCGTGGAACAGTCGCTGGTGTCGCGCCAATCGCGGCTGCGCGACCGTTATCTCAGCATCGGCGAGCGGCAGCTGCCGCAGGCCTACGAATGGTAGCGAAAGGATGAGCCCGGTCGTCCACCTCGCGATCGCCACCGCCAGCTTCGTCGGCACGCATTTCCTGTTATCGCATCCGCTGCGTGCGCCGATCGTGGCGCGGACCGGGGAGGCGGGCTTTCTCGGCCTTTATTCGCTGATCGCCGCGATCACGCTGGGCTGGATGATCTGGGTCGCCTGGACGATGCCGCCGCTCGCGCCCTATTGGGTTGCGCCGCTCTGGTTCTTCCAATGGGTCGCGCCGATCCTGATGCTGCTCGCGAGCGTCCTGCTGATTGGCGCCAATATCGGCAACCCGGCATCGCCCAACCCCAAGGGCGCCTTCACCGTGCGCCCGGCCACCGGCGTCTTCGCGATCACCCGTCATCCGATGAACTGGGCCTTCATCCTCTGGGCGCTCACCCATATCGCGCTCACCGGATCGCCGCGCAATCTGGTGATCGCCACCGGCATCCTGATCCTCACCTTTTTCGGCTCGATCCTGCAGGACCGGAAAAAGCAGGCGTTGCTCGGCGATGCCTGGCGCGGCTGGGAAACCCGCACCTCCTTCATGCCCTTCGGCGCGATCGTGAACGGCAAGATACCGTGGCGCGCGGCATGGCCGGGCGCGATTCCGGTTCTCGGCGGGCTTGCCCTGTGGGCGGGCGCGAGCTGGCTCCACCCGATGGCCGTCGGGCCGTGGTTCTGGTTCGGCTAGAGCCGCACCATTTTCATCATCGGCTCGCGATAGCGCGTCCCGGCGGTCGATCCCATCGCCGCCGCCGCATCAAGTTTGGCGAGATCGTCGGCGCCGAGCGCAATATTGGCCGCTGCCATTGAATCTTCCATCGTTGCCCGGCGTTTGGTTCCGGGGATCGGCACGATATCCTCGCCCTGCGCCAGCAGCCATGCGAGCGCGATCTGGGCCGGCGATACGCCATGGGCTTCGGCGATGGTTTTGACGACCTCAACCATCTCCATATTCTTCGCGAAATTCTCTTCCGAATAGCGCGGATCGCCGAGCCGGTAATCGCCTTCGGGAAGGTCCTCGCGGCTTGCGATCTGGCCGGTCAGGAAGCCGCGGCCGAGCGGCGAATAAGGCACGAAGCCGATGGCGAGCTCACGGCAGAGCGGTAATATCTCTTCCTCTATCTCGCGCTCCCACAGCGAATATTCGGATTGCAGAGCGGTGATCGGATGGACGGCGGCGGCCTTGCGGATCGTTTCCGGCCCGGCCTCGGAAAGCCCGATATGCCGGACCTTGCCCTCCTGGATCAGCTGCGCGACCGCGCCGACGGTTTCCTCGATCGGCACGTCGGGATCGACGCGGTGCTGGTAGAACAGGTCGATCGTGTCGATGCCGAGCCGCGTCAGGCAGCCCTCGCAGGCCCGGCGGACATTTTCGGGCGAGGAATCGGTGCCGCGAAAGCCGCTTTCGTCGAATTTGAAGCCGAACTTGGTCGCGATGACGAGCCCGTCGGGCCTGCCCTTGATCGCTTCGCCGAGCAGTTCCTCGTTGCGATGCGGGCCATAGACTTCGGCGGTATCGAAAAAAGTGACGCCGAGTTCGATCGCGCGGTGGATGGTGGCGATCGATTCCCTGTCGTCGGTTTCTCCATACATATCCTTGCCGACACCGGCCATCGGCATGCAGCCGATTCCGAGCGCCGAAACTTCGAGGCCTTTTCCGAGAATGCGGTGTTTCATGGCGCGGCTTCCGTTTCGGGCGAATCTTCGGGGCGCGTGACCGCTGCGGTCACCGCGACGTCCATCGTAACATTGCCGAGGGTGCGGATGATATCGGGCACGGCCTCGACCGCGATGAGCAGAGCCAGCGGCTCGACCGGCACCCCCATGACGAGGCCGATCGGCACGATCGAGGTCAGGAAACTCGCTTCGCCCGGCACGCCCGCCGCGCCCATCGTCGTGATGGCCGCCGTCGCAACTCCGGCAGCAAGCGCCAGCGGCCCCAGCTCGACGCCGTACCAATGCGCGACATAGATGACGACGGCGAGGTTCATCGCCGGGCCGGTGACGCGAAACAGCGCGACGGCGAGCGGCAGGACGACGCCGGAGCGGGTATCGGGAATGCCGAGATCCTCCGCGCCGCGCAGCATGGCCGGGAGCGAGGCGAGCGAAGATCGCGTGCTGACGGCCACGGCCTGCGCCGGCGCCGACGCGGCGAGGAACCGGGCAAGGCCGATCCTGCCGCCGAGTATCGCCACGGGATAGGCCGCCAGCCAAATGATGATACCGACCGCCGATACGATCAGCACATAATGGGCCAGCGCGCCGAAGGCCGATGCCCCGGCCTGTGCGCCGACGACGAAGGCGAGTGCGAATACGCCGACCACGGCAAGCTTCAGCACCCAGCCGATGACGATGATCATCGCATCGCCGACCGCTTCGAAGAATCCGGCGAGTTTCTCCTGCGGTTCCGGCGGCAGGCGGGTGATCGCGAAGGCGAAGATCAGCGTGAAGACGATCAGCGGCAGCACCGAATCCTCGGCGGCTGCGGCAAACGGATTGGACGGAACGATACCGCGCAGGAAATCGCCGATACTGGCCGCGGCGCCGGGCGGCTCGGTACCCGAGAGCGCGGCGGCGAGCGACTGGCCCATGTCTTGCGGCAGCGGGAAAATCGCGAGCAGCGCGGGCGTGATCAACGCCGCTGCGGCGGACGATGCCCAGAGCAGTACGATAAACCAGACAAGCGCCCGTGCCGTCAGCCGGCCCGCGCGTGCGGCGCGGGCCGCCGTGACGATGCCGGTGACAAGCAGCGCGACGATCAGCGGCATGATCGTCATGCGCAGGCCGTTGAGCCACAAGGTGCCGATCGCGTCGGCGAAATCGAGGATGCCGGCGATGCGCTGCGACGCATATCCGGACGCTGCGATGCCCAGGGTCAGGCCAAGCGCCAGCGCGATGAGTATCCAGACGGGGCGGCTCATTCGGCGAGCCCCGACGCGCCGGTCCGTTCGATTTTCGGGTAACGATGCAAGCGCGGCTCCCTGTCTGTGCTTCACAGCATCATGGGCGCGGGCTAGAGAGCCTTGCAAGCCTTAAAGGCACATCTTGGATAGCGGGACGAAGCCAAAGTGACGCGTAGCTATTTCGGAACCGACGGTATCAGGGGCCGCACCAACCAGCCGCCGATGACGGCGGCGGTCGCGATGAAGGTCGGTCAAGCAGCGGGCGCGCATTTCCTGCGCGGCGATCACAAGCATCGCGTGGTGATCGGCAAGGATACGCGGCTTTCCGGTTATATGATGGAATCGGCGCTGGTCGCCGGTTTCACGAGCGTCGGCATGGACGTGATCATGGTCGGCCCGATGCCGACGCCGGGCATCGCGATGCTCACTCATTCGATGCGCGCCGATCTCGGCGTGATGATATCGGCCAGCCACAATCCCTTTTACGACAATGGCATCAAGCTGTTCGGGCCCGATGGCTTCAAGCTTTCGGACGACGACGAGGCGGCGATCGAGGCGCTGTTGCAGGAACCGCCTCGACTGGCCGTGTCGGAGAATATCGGCCGCGCCCGCCGCGTCGAGGATGCGCGGGGCCGCTATATCCATGCGGCCAAGATGACCTTCCCCTCCGACCTGCGGCTCGACGGACTCAAGATCGTGATCGATTGCGCCAATGGCGCGGCCTATCAGGTCGCGCCCTCGGTGTTGTGGGAGCTGGGCGCCGATGTGATCACCCTGGGCGTCGAGCCCAATGGCCTCAACATCAACGATCAATGCGGATCGACCTATACCGATGCGCTGTGCGAGCGCGTGGTCGCGGAAGGCGCGCATATCGGCCTCGCGCTCGATGGCGATGCCGACCGGCTGATCGTGGCGGACGAAAAGGGGCGGGTCGTCGATGGCGACCAGCTGATGGCGCTGATCGGTACCGAATGGCAGCGGCGCGGCAAGCTGAAAGGCGGCGGCATTGTCGCGACCGTGATGTCCAATCTGGGGCTCGAAAAATTCCTCGAAGGCGAGGGGTTGACGTTGGAACGCTCGAGCGTCGGCGATCGCAACGTGCTGGAAAGGATGCGTGCCCGGGATTTCAATATCGGCGGCGAACAGTCGGGCCATCTCATCCTCACCGATTATGCGACGACCGGCGACGGGCTGATCGCGGGGCTGCAGATCCTCGCCGCGCTGATCGAAAGCGAGCGGCCGGCGAGCGAGGTGCTGCACCTGTTCGATCCCTATCCGCAGCTCCTCCAAAATGTGCGCTTCGAGGGCGGCGATCCGCTGAGCCATGAAACGGTCAAGCAGGTGATCGCCGAGGCCGAGGCGAAGCTCGGCGAGGCGGGGCGGGTGCTGATCCGCAAATCGGGCACCGAACCGCTGATCCGGGTGATGGCCGAAGGCGAAGACAAGGGGCTGGTTGGAACCGTCGTCGCGGATATCTGCGCGGCGGTGGAGGCGGCGGCCTGATGCTCGAGATGCGGCCCGATTGCGAACATTGCGGCACGGACTTGCCGGCCGATCGGCCGGGCGCGCATATCTGCTCGTTCGAATGCACCTTCTGCCTCGATTGCGCGAAGGGCCCGCTTGCCGGGAGCTGCCCCAATTGCAGCGGCGAGCTGCGCCCGCGCCCGATTCGCGCGACGGCCTTGCTCGCCCGCGCGCCGGCGTCCACGGAACGGAAATACAAGGCCAACGCATGAGCATGCCTGCACGGATCCTCGCAATCGCGGGATCGGACAGCGGCGGCGGCGCCGGGATCCAGGCCGATATCAAGACGATCACCCTGCTGCACGCGCACGGGATGACGGCGATCACCGCGATCACCGCGCAGAATACGCTCGGCGTGCAGGCGGTGGAGCCGGTGCCGGTGGAGATGGTGCTCGCGCAGATCGATTCGGTGGCTTCGGATATCGGCATCGACGCGATCAAGATCGGCATGCTGGGATCGGCGGCGCTGGTCCGCGCGCTGGTCAGGCGGTTGCCGGAAATCGGCGCGCCGATCGTCTTCGATCCGGTGATGGTCGCGACCAGCGGTTCGGTGCTGGCCGACGAGGATACGATCGCCGGTTTTCACGACCTCATTCGGATATCGGACGTCGTGACGCCCAACCTGCCCGAACTCTCGAAACTCACCTGGTCGCGGCTCGCCTCGGCTTATGAGATGGAGCGCGAGGCACGGCGGCTGGCGCGCGATCTCGATTGCACGGTGCTCGCCAAGGGCGGGCATCTGGAGGACGATCTCGTCACCGATATCCTCGTCCAGCCCAATGGCAAGGTCGATCGCTGGAAGGGCAGCCGCATCCACACGGCGCACAGCCATGGCACGGGCTGCACGCTTTCCGCGGCGCTGGCGACGGGGCTGGGGCAGGGGATGAGCGCGGTCGAGGCTGCTGGGCGCGCGCGCAGCTTCGTGCGCGCCGCGCTGAAAGCGGCGCCGGGGCTCGGCGAAGGCAACGGCCCACTCGGCTTTGCCGACATGACCGAGTTCTGGCCGTGATTGTCGCCGGTGTCGACGAAGCGGGGCGGGGGCCACTCGCCGGGCCGGTCGTCGCGGCGGCGGTGATCCTGTGCGCTGAGGGAATCGACGGGCTCGACGATTCGAAAAAGCTTTCGGCCAAGAGGCGGGGCCAACTCGAAATCCTGATCCGGCAAAGCTGCGTCGTCGGTGTCGGCATCGCCGAGCCGGAAGAAATCGACCGGATCAATATCCTGCAGGCGACCCTGGTCGCGATGCGCCGCGCGGTCGAAGCGCTCGAAACCGAGCCCGGCCATATCCTGGTCGACGGCAACAGGCTGCCCGACTGGCGTTACGGCGCGGAAGCGGTGATCGGGGGCGATGCGATCCATCCCTGCATCTCGGCGGCCTCGATCATCGCCAAGGAAGTGCGGGACCGGATGATGCGCGAGGCGGCGCAAAAGCACCCGCATTATGGCTGGGAAAGCAACAAGGGCTATCCGACGGCGGCCCATATCGAAGCGCTCCGCCGCCACGGCCCATGCCCGCTCCATCGGCGCAGCTTCGCGCCGGTCGCGCAGACATTGCTCGATATTTGAGTCTTTCCCGCCACACCCCAGCATCTGGAGTCCGCGCGATTTGACGGGGGCCATATCTGGTGGGGGACTCTTTTCGTTCTCCCCGCGTTAACGATTTCGTCACCTTGTTCGTTAACTATCTTTGCCTTGACCCGGGAGTCCGGCTGACTCAGGCTCCCACCTCTTTTCGCAAGGGGGCTAGCGAATGGCGACTGTAGAGAATCTGGAACGGACGAAGACGGCGAAGACGCGCGCGCGTAAACCCGCGATCGCCGAGGTCGAGGCCGACCGCATCATCGAACAGGATTGCGTCGCCGCGATGGCCTCGCTGCCCGATGCCTGTATCGACATGGTCTTCGCCGATCCGCCCTATAATCTCCAGCTCGGCGGGGACCTGTTCCGGCCCGAAGGCAGCATGGTCGATGCGGTCGACGATGATTGGGACAAGTTCGATACGTTCGCGATCTACGACAAGTTCACCCGCGCCTGGCTAAAGGAGGCGCGCCGCATCCTCAAGCCCAATGGCACGCTCTGGGTTATCGGCAGCTATCACAACATCTTCCGGGTCGGGGCCGCCTTGCAGGATGAAGGCTATTGGATCCTCAACGACATCGTCTGGCGCAAGGCGAACCCGATGCCCAATTTCCGCGGCACGCGCTTCACCAACGCGCACGAGACGATGATCTGGGCCTCGAAATCCGAAAAGGCGAAATACACGTTTAACTACAAGACGATGAAATCGCTCAATGACGAGTTGCAGATGCGCTCCGACTGGCTGATCCCGATCTGCGCAGGGCAGGAACGGATCAAGGATGGCGGCAAGAAAGCCCATCCGACGCAAAAGCCCGAAGCGCTGCTGTATCGCGTGATGCTGGCCTCGACGAAACCCGGCGACGTCGTGCTCGATCCCTTTTTCGGCACCGGCACGACCGGCGCGGTTGCCCGCCGCCTGGGCCGCAAATGGATCGGCGTGGAGCGCGAGCCGCGTTATTGCGATGTTGCCCGCAAGCGGATCGCGGAAGCGTTGCCGCTCGACGAATCCGCGCTCCAGACGATGCGCGCCAACGAAGCCCAACCCAAGGTGCCCTTCGGCGCGCTGATCGAAACCGAGATGCTGAAACCCGGCGCGTTCCTGATGGACACGAAACGCCGCTGGAAGGCCGAAGTGCGGATCGACGGCACGCTCGTTTGCGGGGACAAGGAAGGCTCGATCCACAAGCTCGGCGCGCTGCTGCAGGACGCGCCCTCGTGCAACGGCTGGACCTTCTGGCATTTCGAAAGCGGTGACGGCCTCCAGCCGATCGACACGCTGCGCGAACAATACCGGCTGGCGCATTTCCCGTAAGAACGGCTAAGCCCACGCCATGACCGACATTCCCCCAAGCGCCGAACTCTATTTCCGGCCCACCGCTTTCGTCGATGCGCCCTTTGGCCTGGACGACCAGGTGAAGCGGCTGGCGGGCGGGCTGCTCTGGTTCAGCGCCTTCGAAGTGATTGTGGTCGATGGCGGGAAACGGGTTTCCGCGCCACTGGTGCCGATAACCGAACTGGAGGGTTTTCTCGCAGGGCTCGGCGAAGGCCAGGCCCAGGCCGCCGCGCAAACCATCACCCGGATCGAAGCGCCGCGTGCGCCTTTCACCCTTGGCCAACGGACCTTGCGTTTCGACGAGCCGATTGTTGCTGCCATCCTCAATTGCACGCCCGACAGTTTTTCGGACGGCGGCAAGCATGACAGCGATCCGCAAGCCGCGGCCGATGCGGGTTTCGCGATGGCGTCCGACGGCGCGGCGCTGATCGATGTCGGCGGCGAATCGACGCGGCCGGGATCGGCGGACGTCTGGGAGGGCGACGAGATCGAACGGGTCGTGCCGGTGATCGAAAAGCTGGCGGCGTCCGGCATCGCGGTCTCTATCGACACGCGCAAGGCGAGCGTGATGGAGGCGGCGCTGGCGGCGGGCGCGACCATCGTCAATGATGTCAGCGGGCTCCGCTTTGACGACCGCGCGGTGGAAGCCGTCGCCAAGGCTGGTTGCCCGGTGATCGTCATGCATCATCCGGGCAAGCGCGACGAACTTCACAAGAACGAGGAGTATTCCGATCCGCTGGTCGAGGTGTATGACTGGCTGAAGGATCGCGTCGATGCGCTGGTCGAGGCCGGAATCGCGCGCGAAAAAATCGTCGTCGATCCGGGCATCGGCTTCGGCAAGAAGGTCCAGCATAATCTTGCCGTGCTCAACGGCCTGTCGCTGTTCCACGGTATCGGCTGCCCGATCATGCTCGGCGCCAGCCGCAAGCGGCTGATTGGCGCGCTGTCGAACGAAGCATCGGCGGACGAGCGCCTTGGCGGATCTCTGGCGCTGGTAACCCAGGGCGCGGCGCAGGGCGTACAGCTGCTCCGCGTTCACGATGTCTTCGAAAGCATCCAGGCCTTGCGCATATGGCGCGGCCTTCGCGACGCGGCGCTGGCGCCGCTGGTCTAGGCCGCGCTGTCGATGCCCAGTTCCGCAAGCTTGCGGTAAAGCGTCGAACGCCCGATCCCCAGCCGCCGGGCGACCTCGGTCATCCGGCCGCGATAATGGCCGATGGCGAGGCGGATCACGTCCGCCTCGATGTCGGCGAGCGGCCTCAGATTGCCGTCGGCTTCATACAGGGCCACGCCCGGCCCGTCGGCAAAAGCATGGATCATGTTCGATGTTTCGCCGGGGCGCCCCTGTATCAGGCGGATCGCATCGGCGATTTCCGGAAAGTCGGCGGAGGTCAGCGCCGCGCCTTCGCAGCCGATGGCCGCGCGGAAAAGCGTGTCCTGCAATTGGCGGACATTGCCCGGCCAGTCGTAACGCATCAGCAGCGAAAGCGCGTCGTCGGTCACGCCGAGCGCCTTCATGCCCGGCTGGCTAGCGATCCGCGTCAGCAGGTGGCGGGCGAGCGGCGGGATATCGCCGGCGCGCTTGCGCAGCGGCGGGATTGTGAGGCCGACGATATTGAGCCGATAGTAGAGGTCTTCACGAAAATTTCCGGCGGTCACCTGTTCGAGGAGGTCGCTGTTGGCGCCGGCGATCAGGCGGACGTCGAAATCGATCGTCCGCCGGGCACCGATCGCGCGGATCGTGCCGGTCTCCAGGGCTTTTGCGAGCTTTGCCTGCACGTCGAACGGGATCGCCGTGATCTCGTCGATGAACAGGGTCGCGCCTTCGGCCTCGGCCAGTTTGCCGACATGCCGTTCGAAGGCCCCGGTGAACGCGCCTTTCTCATGGCCGAACAGTTCCGATTCGATCAGGTTCGGCGGGGTCGCGCCGCAATGCAGGGAAAAGAGCGGCCGTTTGGAGCGCGGGCTTGCCGCATGGACGGCGCGGGCGAACACTTCCTTGCCGACGCCGGGTTCGCCTTCGAGCAAAACGGGCACGCGCGAGCGGGCGGCCTTGGCGGCGATCGCAAGCGCGGCGCGGAATTCGGGCGAGGAGCCGACGATCTCGTCGAAGGGCAGCGTCTGGGCGACCTTTTCGGTGAGCGGGCGCAACTCGCCGCGATGCTGCTGCGCATGGGTGGCGGCGTTGAGCGCCCGGATCAGCCGGTCGGGCGCGATCGGCTTGGCGAGAAAATCGGTGGCGCCCGCGCGCATTGCGTCGACCGCGATCGATACCTTGGATTGCGCGGTGATGACGAGGATCGGGAGCGTCGGATATTGGGCGGAGAGCAGGCCGATCAGTTCGACGCCATCCGAACGCGGCGACCAGAGATCGAGCAAGACGGCATCGATGGTATCGGTTTCTTCCGAACCGAGCAGTAGCATCGCATCGCTGCCGCTTTCGGCGCGCAGGCTGCGCCAGCCCGCACGCGCGGCGATGGCGGCGATCAGCCTTCCCTGGGCCGGTTCGTCGTCGATCAGCAGTAATGCGCGCGCCCGCTCTTCAGGCATCGAATTCCCCGTCCTCGATTGAACCTCGTGCCATAGACGCGGCGGAGTAAAAGCGGCCTTAAAGCTGGTCGATCACCATGATCGCCGTTTTTCCGCGCGAATCCGCTTGAGGAGGGGCGGAGCGACGGTTAGACACGGTGTCGAACCAGTTTCGGGGACAGGGATTTATAATGGTCGAAACCAATGGCGAGCGGCATCCTGACATGGATTATCCCGCGCACACGAATACCTATTCCGGCTTTCTAACCATGCTGAAATGGGGAACCGCCGGCTCCATCATCCTTGCGATCATCGCGATCGTGGCAATTACTTGAGCCGGGCGCTCCTCCTTTGAAGATAGCGGTCCTCAAGGAAACCGACCCGCAGGAAACGCGGGTCTCCGCAACGCCGGAAACGGCGAAGAAATTCATCGCCCTGGGCGCCGACATGGCGGTCGAGGCAGGGGCAGGGGCCCAGGCGGGCATTTCCGACGCGGAATTTGCCGAAGCGGGCGCGAAAGTTGGCGAAAGGGGACAGGTCCTCGCGGATGCCGATGCGGTGTTCTGCGTGCGCGGGCCCGACCCCGATTCGCTCGGCGGGGCGAAAGCGGGCGCCTGGCTGGTCGGCACGCTCGATCCCTTCGGGCAACGCGAACGCGTTGATTCCTACGCGAAGGCCGGGGTCGAGGCGCTGGCGATGGAATTCATGCCGCGGATCACCCGCGCGCAATCGATGGACGTCCTCTCCTCGCAATCGAACCTTTCCGGCTACAAGGCGGTGCTCGATGCGGCATCGGAATATGGCCGCGCCTTCCCGATGATGATGACCGCCGCCGGCACTGTTTCGGCGGCCAAGGTGTTCGTGATGGGCGTCGGCGTTGCGGGCCTGCAGGCGATCGCGACGGCGCGGCGGCTCGGTGGCCAGGTCTCGGCGACCGATGTCCGCGCTGCCACCAAGGAACAGATCCTCTCGCTCGGCGCGAAGCCGATCTTCGTCGAAGAGGTGGCGGGTATCGAAGGCGAAGGCACAGGTGGTTACGCCACGGAAATGTCAGAAGAATATCAGAAGGCCCAGGCCGAGCTGGTATCCGCGCACATCGCCAAGCAGGACATCGTGATCACCACCGCGCTGATCCCCGGCCGGCCGGCGCCGCGGCTGATATCGGACGCACAGATCGCGACGATGAAGCCCGGCAGTGTAATCGTCGACCTCGCCGTCGAACAGGGCGGCAATGTCGAGGGCGCGTCTCCGGGCGAAGTCGTCGTCAAGCATGGCGTCAAGATCGTCGGCCATCGCAACGTCCCCGGCCGCCTCGCCGCCGATACGTCATCGCTCTATGCGCGCAACCTCTACAACTTTCTCTCGGCCTTCTGGGACGAGGAAACAAAAAAGCCGGTGCTGCCCGAAGACGACGAAATCGTTCAAGGGGTAACGCTCACCCGCGGCGGCGCGGTCATCAACGAGCGGCTCAAGGGGAGCTAGGGGGCAGGCCATGGACTTCATCTCGATCCTCTCGATCTTCGTGATGGCCTGCTTTGTGGGCTATTATGTCGTCTGGTCGGTGACGCCGGCGCTGCACACGCCGCTGATGAGCGTCACCAACGCGATCTCCTCCGTCATTATCGTCGGCGCGTTGATCGCGGCCGCCGCTGGTAGCACCGCGGGCGGCGAGGCGGCGAAATGGCTCGGCCTTGTCGGCATCGCGCTGGCTTCGGTGAATATCTTCGGTGGCTTCGCGGTCACCGAACGCATGCTCGCCATGTACAAGAAGAAGGAGCGCAAATAGTGCATGAAGCCGCTCCTATCCCGGCCTGGGTAGCGCTTGCATATCTCGCTTCGGGCGTTCTCTTCATCCTCGCGCTGCGCGGGCTTTCGAGTCCCGAATCGAGCAGGGCGGGCAACCGTTTCGGCATGCTCGGTATGCTCATCGCCGTCGTCACCACGTTGGTCACGCATGAGGTCGCGAGCCTTGTCGAGATATTGGCTGCGATCGCGATCGGCGGCGGCATCGGCTTCATCACTGCCCGGCGCATCGCGATGACCGCGATGCCACAGCTCGTTGCGGCCTTTCACAGCCTTGTCGGTCTCGCGGCGGTGCTGGTCGCGGCGGCTGCCTATCTCAATCCGGGCGCCTTCGGTATCACCGATGCGGCGGGCATTCTTCTGCCGGTCAGCCGGGTCGAAATGGGCCTTGGCGTGGCGATCGGCGCGATCACCTTTTCCGGCTCGGTCATCGCCTTCCTAAAATTGAACGGCAACATGTCCGGCGCGCCGATCATGCTGCCGGCTCGTCATGTCATCAATCTGGGAACGCTGGCCGCGATCGTCGGTCTTGTCGCCTATTTCTATTTCGTGCCCGCTCCGCGCGTCGATACGCCCTGGCTGTTCTGGACGGTCACCGGTCTCGCCTTCCTGATCGGCTTTTTGCTGATTATTCCGATTGGCGGCGCGGACATGCCGGTCGTCGTCTCCATGCTCAACAGCTATTCGGGATGGGCGGCGGCGGCGATGGGCTTCACGCTTGGCAATACCGCGATGATCATAACTGGCGCGTTGGTCGGGTCGTCTGGCGCAATCCTCAGCTACATCATGTGCCGGGCGATGAACCGCAGCTTCATCAGCGTCATTGCTGGCGGCTTCGGTGCCGCGAGCGGCGGCGATGCCGCGGCGGCGGCCACCGACCGGCCCTGGAAGCGCGGCAGCGCCGAAGACGCGGCCTTCCTGATGAAACAGGCCGAAAAGGTCATCATCGTGCCGGGTTACGGCATGGCCGTCGCGCAAGCCCAGCATGTGCTGCGCGAGATGGCCGACATGCTGAAGGAAGAAGGCGTCCAGGTGAAGTTCGCCATCCATCCGGTCGCCGGCCGCATGCCCGGCCATATGAACGTCCTGCTGGCCGAAGCGAACGTGCCCTATGACGAAGTGTTCGAGCTGGAGGACATCAACTCGGAATTCGGCCAGGCCGACATCGCGTTCGTCATCGGCGCCAATGACGTGACAAACCCTGCGGCCAAGACCGACAAGTCCTCCCCGATCTACGGCATGCCGATCCTCGACGTTGCCAACGCGAAGACAGTGTTGTTCGTGAAGCGCTCGATGGGCGGTGTCGGCTATGCCGGCGTCGACAACGACGTTTTCTACATGGACAACACGATGATGCTTCTCTCGGACGCCAAAAAAATGTGCGAGGATATCGTGAAGTCGCTCGACTAGGATTTGCGCCGGGGCGGTTCGGCGCCGTTTTCCGTCCCTTATCGGACAAATAGACCGACTCGTCCCGAAGGGCGAAACCGGAACCCTTTTGCATCGTTCTCATTCACGCCGAATTGAAACTTAGGGGCCGCAATGAGAAAACTGGGACTGATCGGGGGCATGAGTTGGGCCTCCACCGCCATCTATTATGAGAAGATAAACCGGGGTGTTCGCTGGCGGCTGGGAGGGCATAGCAACGCACCGCTTATTCTTGAGAGCCTGGACTTCGATCCGATCGCAAAGGCGCTGGTCGCGGGTGAATGGGACTGGCTGGGAGACCATCTCGCCGATGCCGCGAAACGGCTCGAACGATCGGGAGCCGAAGGCATCATGCTGTGCTCCAACACCATGCATAAATTGTACGATCACGTGGCCAGCGCGGTGTCTGTGCCGGTTCTCCACGTCGCTGACGCGACCGTGGCGGCGATCAGGGCAGACGGTGTAAGCCGCGCGGCGTTGCTGGGTACGCGCTTCACGATGCGCGAGGGTTTTCTTCGCGAACGGCTGCAGGGCCAGGGCGTCACGCTTTCCATGCCGGCCCCCGAGCGGATGGCCGAGATCGATCGCATCATTTTCGACGAGCTGGTCCAGGGCGACGCGCGCGTGGAATCCAAGCGGACCATGCGGACCGTGATCGCCGAACTGCAAAAAGCCGGCGACGAAGCGGTCGTGCTGGGCTGTGCGGAACTGGCCTTGATCGTCAATCCGACCAGCAATGTACTGCCGATATACGACACGACCAGTCTTCATGCCGGGGCCGCGCTCGAATGGGTGCTCGACGAGCGCATGCCTGCCCAGGCAATGGCCGCGGCCAACTGAACCGATTTGACTCCGAAACGGATATAATCGGCGCCCTCTAAGGCCCATAATATTATCGCCGCCGATAGGGAGACGGAACGATTTGCCCTAACCGGCGAATGTTTCGTCCTTTCCTCGTTTGGCCCAAATCGGATCAAGTCCGCACTTCTCGGTCCGCTTCGGCGCGAATAAGGTGAACATAGATCGAACGGGGGGCGGGCATCATGGTCGATAACGAGAATGGGGAACCCGATATCGGCCAGGCCTCGTCGGCGTCCGCGGTCGCGATCGTCTGCGACAGCGCCGCCGCCGAGAACCGGTGCCGGCTGGTTGCCGAAGCTGCCCGGGTGCGCGTGGTTACCTCGACGGCGCCCGGCGAGGCGCTGGACCGGCTCTCCGGTCCCATCGGGCTGGACGTCGTCATGGTCGAGATCGGCCAGGATCACGGTGCCGCCCTCGATGCGCTTGTCGCCGAACTTTCGCGAAGCGCGAAAGCCGGGCGGTATCGCAGCGTCGTTTCGGTTCCGATGGATCTTGTCGACATCGTCGACGCTGCGATCGGCCATGGCGATGTGACGCTCCTTTGCCCGCCCAACGAGATGGACTGCGCGCTCGCGCTTGGCGAAGCCCTGTCCCGCCGGTCGCTCGCGCTTCACGATATCGGCAGCGAGCATGGCGAAACCCGGTTGCAGCGCCTGAGCGAGGAAGTCGGCCGGATCGCCCGCGCGCTGGAAGAGCTGACCCATGACGACGGCCCGCGCGGCGACCGCCATCTCTCCGAGGCACGCCCGGCCTTCCGCACGGCCCCGCGCACATTGGGCGCCGATCATATCCGCGCCAAGATCCGCATGCGCCGCCTGCGCGCCCGCTTTTTCGACGAGGACCTGTTCGCCGATCCCGCCTGGGACATGCTGCTCGACCTGATGGCCGCGCGGCTGGAAGGGCGGCAGGTCGCCGTCTCCAGCCTCTGCATCGCCGCCGCCGTGCCGCCGACCACCGCGCTGCGCTGGATCCGCACGATGACGGAACGCGGCCTGTTCGTCCGCCATTCCGATCCGCGCGACGGCCGCCGCGTCTTCATCGACCTGTCCGACGAGGCGACCCAGGCGATGGAACGCTGGTTCGCCGCGCTCGGCGAAAATGGCGAGGGCTGATCCCGCCCCGGGCCTCCCCCTTCATCCCGGCCTGCAACCACATCTTGCTTTGGGCCGCCGCTTTTGGCAGGGGCGGAGCGCAGTTTTCGAAAGCGGAAACCGTGCGGGCGCTTAGCTCAGTTGGTAGAGCATCTCGTTTACACCGAGAGGGTCGGCAGTTCGAGCCTGTCAGCGCCCACCAGCATCATAAAAAGACGTTCGGGGAACGCCTTTTTGTGATGCTCCCGAAGCGAAGCGGAGGGGAGCCGCGCGAAACAGAAAATGCGCTGGGCGCATTTTCCCCGAAATCTCCCGAGCGACAGCGAGGGGCAGGGCGCAAAATCTCCCGAAAAACTCCCGAGCGATAGCGAAGGGCGGCCTCGAAATCACCCACCTTCCCGCCAAGCCCCGGTTGACACTGGTTGACACAGGTCGGGGGTAATCCCCCCTCTGCTGTCCCCCGCCGCTCTCCTATCCCGTTATCCGCCTCTCCCTGCCCAGGAATCGCACGTCCGCAACGCATCGTTCCTGTGTTTCACGGATTTTCCAAATAGGACAGGGGCGAATAGGACCGCGAATGCGGGAGGGGTTATGCCGCCTTTTTCAGGCGCTCGATTTCCTGCGCGAACTCGAAGCGGAGTTGATCGGCTTCGTCATCCGGCAGCCAGTTTGCCATTTGCGGGAAGATGGTTTCGATGGTGCGCGCCTCGCGTTCGGGCCAAGGCATTGCCCGTGCCGCGCGGGCCTCCGCCAGAAAGCGATTGAGCCGACGTCTTACCCTGTCCGGATTGGCACGAAATTCATAGCCGGGCCGCTCCTCGCTTGCGAAGAGATCGGCCTGGGGCGGGGCGTTGCCGAAAAGGTCCGTATCGTTTCCGTCCATGTCTCGGTCCGGTTATTCGGTTTCGTCGTCGAACAGCTTATCGCGCGACAGGGTCGAGGCGAGCGCCGCTTCGAGCACCGTATCCGCCTGCGCGAAGAGATCAATCAGCTCGGCGATCCGGCTGGTGATATCTGTGATCTGGTCGACGAGTGCCTTGTCGACTTCGAGCCCTTCGCGGGCATCGAGCCAGCGCTTCAACACGCGATAGCCGCTGACCTCGAACTTCCAGACGTCGGCCGGAATGCCGCTCAATCGCCCGCTGCCATCGGCGCAGAGCGTCATCGCGCCTTCGCCCCAGTCCGAGGCGTCGAGCGTTCCTTCGGGCTCGTCTTCGAGCTTGGCGGTCCGAAATTTCGGATCGGGATCGCGCGCGAAAGTCTCGACTGCGCGGATTTCGGCGCCAATTGAGGCCGCGTTGTCGAAAACGGCACGGTCGGCGGGGAAGGGGATATGGGGAAAGACGTCTTCGAGATCCTCGGCGAAGCGGGTCGTGTAGGAGGTCGCCGAGAGCAGCGCGAGGATCGCGTCGAACACGGCCTCGGGTTCGACCGGCGCGCCATAGGCTTCGCCGAGGCCGTCTAAAAGTTCGGACGAGAGGTTTATGGAGTCGTGGCCGGGTCGGCGATCATAAAGCGGGAAGGCATATCCGCCGTAGCTACCGCGGAAGGCATGATTGTCTGGTAGAACGGAATGACACCAGACACTTGCACCCTGTCCAACGCCCGCTGCCAGTGTGTACATGCATAGATTGCCAGTCCCCCATGCAGCCTGAAGGTCTGGCCGTGGCCGATCGATAAACGCGCGTTTGTTGTAGAGAAATCGAACATCCAGAGGACGATAGGCAGCGGGCATTATCAAGTTTTCCTCGATCTCCTCCGCCTGTGCTGCAGAAGCAGAACGAGCAGCCGTTACATGAAATTGTTGGCGTGCGGCTTCCTGCGAAAAAGATTTGAATTTATTCAGTCGAGCTAAAAGCACGTCTTCGGAGCAAGCATAGGCGAAGCTATCTCGTTTTGTTTGAATACCAGACGATCTGAAATCAAAAGCTTTTCCTAGGCTGATCCATTCTCCATTTTGGAATGGGATAGGCCGCATGTCGTCGAGCATGCCTCTCTCGACAACAAGCATATCCGGCATTTCTCCTACATCTGATGTCTCGTAAAGCCATGAAAGCTTTGACTTTTGTGTGAACTGTCCCTGACTCCAGCTGTCGACGTAAAGCACATCCGCCAAGACGTCGGCAGCTTTTTCACCCGTGGAAATTGCAACCGCAATCGCGGTGCCCACTTGAATGTTAAACACACCCTGATCTCCGGTGATGCCGGCACGTTCGCCTAGGCGAACATCGCCGCGCAAGTCGATGACTTCAATTCGGTCAAAGCGTTCACGCATCATCTTGCGTAAGCCGGCATAGGGCTTGCCTTTGAGAAAGGTTCGGTTGGTGATGAAGGCGACAATCCCCTTTTCAGGTGCGTTGTCCGCCTCGAACAGTTTCCAAATTGCCCAGCGCCAAAAAGCGACCGAAAGTTCAGGGAAGGTGTTTAGTTGGTTGCCCCAACCCTCTGCCCGTACCGGTTCCTTCAAATCATCCCACAACTCGTCCATCCATCGGCCGATCAGCGTCTCGTTTTCGCCCGCTTCCAGCCGCCGATAGGGCGGGTTACCGATGATCGCGAGGATCGGCTGTTCGGTCTTGATCCGGTCCGCCTCGCGGCGCTCCTCGCTGATCTGATCGCCGAGCATCTTGCCGAGCGCGCTATCGGGTGCGGTCGTGCCGGGCTCGGCCAACGTGTCGGCGAGATAGACGCCGAGCCGGTCGAGCGCCCTGACCATCGGATCCTTCTCGCCTTCGGGACGGGTCAGCTTGTGATGCAGGCGGTAATGCGCGACGGCATAGGGGCCGACGAGCAGCTCGAAGCCAAACATGCGCGTGGCGAGATCCTTCAGCGCCAGCGCGGCCGCGCCCTTGCCGTCGGCCTTCTCGACATCGGCGAAGACGCGCTCGGCTATACCGAGGAGGAAGGTGCCGGTGCCGGTCGCCGGATCGAGGATCGTGACCTGGTCGTCGCTTAGTCCCTTGGTATCAAGATTCTCGCGCAGCGCCCTATCCAGCGCGCCGACCATATATTTCACCACCTCGACCGGCGTATAATAGACGCCGTAGCGGTCGCGCGCCTCGGGATCGAAGGTTTCGAGAAAGTCCTCGTAGAAATAAAGGATCGGATCGCGCTTGCCCGGTTTCGGCTTCAGCAATTCGGGGTCGAAGCTGTTGACCGTGTCGATCATCACGTCGAGCCCGCTGCCCATCTCCTCCTGTATTTCCGGCTGGCTCAATACCCGGAGCGTCGAGCGCATCAGCGGGTGGATATCGGGCATATGCTCCCAGGCGTGTTCGTCGACCTTTTCATCTATTGCTTCGCGCACGAGGAGCAAGCCGAAGGCGAGCGTCTGGGCGAAGGCCGAAGAGAACATCTCGTCGAAGCTTGAGCCGCGATAGCCGGCCGCTTCGGGATGAGCGAAGAGGATGTTGCGAAAATCCTCGCGCACGATCTGGAGAGGGGCTCCCTTGGACTTCTCGTCGGCCAGTTCCTCAAGCCTGTCGGCGATGATGCCACGCACGATGCGCGAGGCATGGGCGAGATTGGCCGCCATTTCCTCGGCATTGGCGGCGCTTGGCGGCTCAGCCGTGGCGAGTCGCGTAACAATTTGTTCGAAAGGCTGCGGATCGATCTCATCGATCAGTGCATCCGCTTTTTTGTCGGGTGTGTCGGGATCGAGCGCCTTGGCGGGAACGACGGTGGCAGGCGAAAGCAACGGGTCTTCGAGCTGGAAAAGTCGGATCTCGGAGAAATTGCAGGCAGCCCAAAGGTGTAGCGACTGGAAGTTCGCATATTGGCGTTTGTCGTGCTTGAGCTTCCAGCGATCGGGATCGGCTGGCTTTTCGGGGCTCTTGAGCTCCACGAAGGCGCGGGCGGGTTGGCCGGTTTTTTTAAGCGCTATATCGGGTCGACCGATGCCAGGTTTTGCATATTCGGCAATGGCCTGAATTTCAGCTCCGGTTACGAGCGTTGGGATGAGTTCTTCGAGCAACAGCTTGAACTCGGGCGCCAGTGCCTGCTCGACATTGGTGGCGCCTGCACGAAGCTGGTTGCGGCAGCGCAACGCATAATTCTTGAGCAAGGCAATTGTCATCGATCACGCATGTAAGAAAAACCCTAGTCTAGCAAGAAAGCCCCTCACAATCCCCGCACCACCTTCACCGCCATCCCGATCCAGGGCGGGTCGCTGACCACCTGCTGCTTGCCGCCGGCTTCCAGCGGCAGCACCTGCAGCCGGTCTCCCTCGCGCCCGATCAGCCGCCCGAACAGATAGCGGCCGGCGGGGCGGGGGAGGAGGACGTCGCGGTTGAGGGCGCTGGCATAGGCGTCCGGCTCCAGCCGTTCGCACCAGATTTCGTCGCCGGGGCGATAGTCGCCGATGCCGGTCGCGGCCTGGACGGCGACCATGCCCGGGGTCGGGCGCGGCGGGGCGAGGCGGGTTTCGTGGCGCGGCGCCTGCGCGCCTTCGGCAGACAGGATCGCGGCGACGGGCAGGTCCCCCTGTTCGGGCAGGCGCACGAGATCGCTTGCCTCGACGCCCAGCGCATCGGCGATCCGGTTGAGCCAGGCGACCGAGACGGTGCGCATGCCGGTTTCGAGCCGGCCGATCGTCTGGGCCGTGGTCGGCGGCGCGCAGCGTTCGGCAACCTCCTGCAATGTCAGCTTTTTCGCCTTGCGGATCTCACGGATCGCGGTGATCATGACCTACTCCCTGTTTTTCGTCAGACCTTCGGCTTTGCCTCAGGCTCCGCACCGGCCCGCACCCCCACCCGGCCTCCCACGAGTGTACCCTGAATGGGAGGCCGGGTGGGGTGCGGGCCGGTGCGGCGATCTTGCTGCGGCAAGATTCTGACACGTCTCATCCTCTAAACGAACCAATATGGTTTTTCTCTTTCCTACATTATTGCCGAAGTGGCAAGAGTCGCTTTCCTCGATTCTTCGCCGAAAGGGCTCCTCCATGTCGAAATCCCGTCGCGCCCGCTCGGCGTCTCCAGCCAAGCACAGAGACGAGGGGCCCCGGCTGCTGGTCGAACGGCCCTTGCCGCAGGACGGCGCGGCGCCGGGCAAGCGCGGGCGGATGGCGCGATCGGTGACGGTGAACCTTGCCGAATCGCCGCTCTCCTGGTTGCGCGCGCGGGGCCATGTCACGGCGCGGCATTATGATGCGGGGGAGGCGCTGCGCCGCGATTATGAGCTCGCGCAGCTGCCGCCGCGGGTGACGATGCAATGGGATGCGCCGCCGCAGGGCAAGTCCGCACGCAAGAGCGGGGGGCGCGCGCCGCGCGGGCTCGATCCCGGGGAGGCGCAGCTCATGGCGCAGCGCCGGTTCGAGGCGGCGATGGCGGCGCTCGGCCCGGGGCTGGAGGATATCGCCTGGCGCGTGCTGTGCGCGGGCGAAGGGCTGCGGGTGGCGGAGGGCGCGCTGGGCTGGCCGGCGCGGGCGGGCAAGCTCGTGCTCGTCATCGCGCTCGACCGGCTCGCCGATCATTATCGGCTGCCGGGTTAGGCTTTGGCCGCAAGAAACGGAATGAAGTGGGGCGGCGGCGCGGCTATCATGCGCCCATGACCGACACGCCCGCACTCGCCGCCATCGACTGGAACGCCATTGCCGGGCAACTGGACAGCGGTGGCCATGCGGTGATCCCGGGGCTGCTTTCGCGGGAACGCTGCGCGGCGGTGGCGGCGCTCTATGGCGAGGAAGCGCGGTTTCGCAAAAGGATCGTCATGGGCCGCCACGGCTATGGCAGCGGCGAATATCAGTATTTCGCCTATCCGCTGCCGGGCGAGGTCGCGGCGTTGCGCGCCGGTCTCTATCCGCCGCTCGCCGCAATCGCCAATCGCTGGCAGGCGGCGCTGGATCGGGAGACGCGCTTTCCCGATAGCCATGACGCCTATCTTGAGCGCTGCCATGCGGCCGGGCAGGTGCGCCCGACCCCACTGCTGCTGCGCTATCGCGAGGGCGATTATAACCGGCTGCACCAGGATGTTTACGGCGCGCTGCTGTTTC
Organism: Parasphingopyxis marina; assembly: GCF_014237875.1. Classification (GTDB taxonomy): domain Bacteria; phylum Pseudomonadota; class Alphaproteobacteria; order Sphingomonadales; family Sphingomonadaceae; genus Parasphingopyxis; species Parasphingopyxis marina. Next base: position 671,875 of record NZ_JACJVJ010000002.1, on the reverse strand, counting down.
CCTTGCAGGTGATCGTGCTGCTTTCCGATCCCGACCGCGATTTCGAGGGCGGCGAGTTGATCGTCACCGAACAGCGCGTGCGGATGCAGAGCCGCGCCGAGGTCGTGCCGCTGCGCCAGGGCGATGCCGCGGTCATCGCGGTGCGCGATCGGCCGGGGCAGGGGGCGCGCGGCCCGGTGAAGATGGCGATGCGCCACGGCGTCTCGCGCGTCCGTTCGGGCGAGCGGCACACGCTCGGCATCATCTTCCACGACGCCAGCTGAGGTTTCGGCCCGGCTGCAAATCGGTCTTGCGGGAGCGCAAAAGGAAAATCCCCGCTGCGGGGGCAGCGGGGATTCCCGTAGAGAAAGGTTGCGGCGTCCGCGACGCGGAGCCCGCGCCCTTCTACCAGTAGGGGGTGACCGTCCAATATTCGTAGACCGAGGTCTGGTAATCGCGGTCATAGGGCCGCTCCGCGTCATTCTCTGCGAAGCGCGGGGCGTTTTTCAGCTCTTCCTCGGTCACGTCGAGCTTGTAACCGCCGAGGTCCACATCGTAATCGAGCTTGCTCCAGGGCAGGCTGTGCAGGTCGCTGCCGAGGCCGAGAAAGCCGCCGACGGAAACGATCACGTCCTGGACCTGGCCGCCGCGTTTCTCGATCAGCAATTCCTTGACCGAGCCGATATGATTGTCTTCGCGTCCGTACACGGCGGTACCTTCGACGCGGTTGCTGGAGATCAGCGCATGCGTTTTTTCCTTGAGCATCATAGGGGTTCTCCCGTCTCTTCTGACGAAACCCGCGTGGCCGGAAAGGCGAATTTCGCAAGGGTTGAGGCGTGTCCGGCCTTACCTAACCAATGGACAAGCCTTTGATTGGTTGCATATTTTTCCAGATCTGCGCCGTGCCGTGCCGCTTTGGCGATCTGCCGCCGCACCCGGGATCGGCCGAGCTGCTGGCGATCATCTTCGGCATCGTCGGCCTGGGCAAGGAGACCCGCAAAGGTTTCGGCATCGCCGGGATCATCAACGGGGGCGATCGATCTCGGCGAGGAGATCGGCCGCGAATATGGCGGGCAGATCCGCGCCGAACAGGCGGGGCGGGATGCGACGGAGCGCAACCGGGCGGAGGCATCGCCAAGCCGCGGGCTATTTCAGTTGCGAAACGCAACTATCCTGAATAAGATCGGAGCGCCGCCGTGGCCATCCCCTTAGTCAGGAGAAGATTCCATGATCCTTTACGGTGCATCCCTGTCCCCGTTCGTCCGCAAGGTCGGTGCGATACTGGGCGAGAAGGGACTCGATTTCGAGCATAAGCCCGTCGCCCCGGGCGCCGACGATCCCGAGTTCAAGCAATGTTCGCCCTTCGGCAAGATTCCGGGTTTCCGCGACGGCGATTATTGCCTCGCCGATTCGAGCGCGATCACCCATTATCTGGAGGCCAAGCATCCGGGCACGGCGATGATACCCGCAGATGCCGAGGCCCGCGGCAAGGTGCTCTGGTTCGAAGAGGTGGCCGATACCGTGCTCGTGCCGCCGATGGGCGCGATCTTCTGGAACCGCGTCGTCGCCAGGCTGATGGGCACGGAGCCCGACGAGGCCGCCGCCGTCAACGCGGAAGAAAACACGCTGCCGCCGGTGCTCGCCTATCTCGAAAGCCAGCTGGCCGACGGCCGCGACTATCTGGTCGGCGATAGCCTGACCCTGGCCGATATCGCGGTCGCCTCGCCGTTCAAGAATCTCGAATATGGGCGGGCCAATATCGATTGGGGCGCCTATCCGAAGCTCAGGGCGTTCGTCGATCGCATCCTCGCGCGCGACAGTTTCGCGCGGATGCTGGAAGCGGACATGGCGATGATCGGCGCGGTCGCCTAGGCGTCTTCATCGGGAAAAGGCCAAGCGTTCAGGAACGGTCGACTGCGTCGATTTCGGTAAAGCTGCCGGAGCGCAGCAGATCGGCCGGAAACACGACATTATCGACGATGGAAAAGCGGTTTCGCGCCAGCCTTTCGGGGCTGAGCGCGGAGCCGCTTTCTTCATAGGCGATCAGCACCAGCTCGGTGCAGTAGATCGCGCCATCGTCCGCCAGGTCGAAATCCTCGTCGAAGGGAATGCGGCGTTCGGCGAGCCTGCGAGCATGGCCCACGGCGCTCGCTCCGGCTTCGGGCGTCATCCCCGCGTGCCGATAGAAAACGATGTCGCTGGCATAATGCGGCGCGTTGAACGCGGCGAGCGAGACGCGCTCGACATGGCCCCGTCCGCCATTTTCGGGCGGCGCGGCATGGATGACGAAGATCCGGCCGCGCTCGTCCCGCTCGACAATCCCCACATGGGAAAAGACGGTTTGCGACATCACGCGCACGGCATCGGCTTCCCAGCCGCGTCCGGCGCGGAAAACGAGATCGCCGGACCGGAGCAGGGCGGTATCGACCTGCCGGGTTTCGATCCGCGAACCGGAAAGGGCCGAGCTTCCGGGCACCGATACCAGCGCGACAAGCGCGGCGGCGGTCGGCGCGAGGAGCCCGGCCCGTTTAGGCCACATGGCTGCTATCAGCTGCCGTCGGCCTGGATGGCCATATACCAGACGCCGTCGACCTGGGTCAGCGTTGCGCTATCCTCTTCCTCGGTGCCGTCGCCATAATGGGTCTTGTAGGTTACCGTGGCGGTATCCCCATCGACTTCCTCGGAAAGGATCTCGACGCTGTCGAGGCCGCCGCGCTGTTCGGTCTGCTGGGCGGCGAGCGAAGCGATCAGGCCGAGCTTCGGGCGCAGCGTTTCGCGATCGGAGGGCGCGATATGCTCGATCATCGCGTCGCTATCGCCTTCGGAGATCGCGGTGGTGAATTCCTGTACGACGCTGCCGGGGCCGGATCCACCACCCGAACAGGCGGCGGCAAAGGCAAAGAGCAGTGGCGCAAGCAGCTTGAACACGAACTTCATATTTTCCCCCTTAGGATAGACGCCGACCGGCGCGAACGAGGCGGAGAGTATCCCCGGTCCGCGCTCCTGTCTATTACAGGTGCGACATCGACCGCAAAATCGGGGATCGCGGATCCGGCACCGGACATGGATGAAGGCGCCGCCGCGATATGATACGCGAAGCCATGGCCAGCTCGTACGACAGGATCGGGATCAACTATGCCGATCTGCGGAAACCGGACCCGCGCATTGCGGCCGCGATCGAACGGGCGCTCGGATCGGCATCTACCGTCCTGAATGTCGGCGCGGGGACGGGATCCTATGAACCCGCCGGCCGGGCCGTCACGGCTGTCGAACCGTCGGCGGAAATGATCCGGCACCGGGATCCCTCGGCGGCGCCCGCCATTCGGGGCCGTGCCGAAGACCTGCCGTTCGGCGACGACAGCTTCGATGCCTCGATGGCGGTCCTCACCGTCCATCACTGGGCCGACAAGGCGAAGGGCCTTCAGGAAATGCGCCGCGTGACGCGCGGTCCGGTCGTCCTGCTGACATTCGATCCTTCGTTTCGGGGCGCGTGGCTGACGGATTATATTCCGGAGCTCGTGGCATTGGACGAGGCGCAAATGCCCGGCATGGACGACTATGGAAACTGGCTGGGGCCAGTGGAGATTTCGGCCGTGCCCATTCCGCACGATTGTTCGGACGGTTTTCTCTACGCCTTTTGGCGGCGGCCCGAGGCCTATCTCGATCCCCGAATCCGGACGGGCATGTCGTCCTTCTGGGCGATCGACACCGTCGACGAAGGGCTGGAAAGGCTCGCGGACGATCTGGAAACCGGCGCATGGGCGCGGCGCTATTCCCATCTGCGCGATCTCGAAGAATGCGATCTCGGCTACCGCCTGGTTATAGCGCGATGACGGCCGGCTGGGCCTGAGCGGCTAGAAGAGGTAGCGGACGGCAACGAAGCCGCCGATGCCGGCAATGGCCACCGCGGTCGTGATCAGCCCGAAATGCCGGTCGATGATCCGCTTCATGGGTTCGCCGAATTTCCAGAGCAGCGCGGCGACAAGGAAGAAGCGCGCCGACCGCGCGATCACCGAGGCGAAGATCAGGATATGGAGCGGCATCGCGGTTGCGCCCGCGGCGATCGTGATGACCTTGTAGGGCAGCGGTGTGAAGCCGGCGATCAGCACGATGATCCAGCCCTGCTCGTTGAACCGCTCGGCGAAGGAACTGAACTCGGCGGAAAGGCCGTAGAAGCGCAGGATCGGCTCGCCGACCGTTTCGAAAAGGAAATAGCCGATGGCATAGCCGAGCATCGCGCCGAGGATCGAGGCGATCGTGCAGATCGCGGCATAGCGAAAGGCGCGGGCCGGCTGCGCCAGGCACATCGGCAGCAGCATCGCATCGGGCGGAATCGGGAAGAAGCTCGATTCGGCGAAAGACAGCCCCGCGAGCCAACGCTCGGCATGGCGGTGTCCGGCCTTGTCGAGCGTCCATTCGTAAAGCCGTTTCAGCATGGCGGCGGGCTTTATCGCGGATAGATCGGGCCGTCACTCGATTGTTTTTGTGCAACGCAGCAGAAATATCGTTCGTGTCACATACGAGTCACCGAACCATCATCTCCCCGCAACGCAGGCCTCCTATCGCGCGGCCAACTCAACAGGGGGATCCATCTCGTGACCAAGAATTTCGCCGCGCGTTCCGGCGCCCGTTTCGCCACCGCTCTTCTCCTTTCTACCGCGCTCGCCGGTCCCGCGCTCGCCGGCACCATTGTCGGCACGGTGCGGGACGCGACCGACACCCGCGCGCTGCAGTCCGCGCAGGTTCGCATCGTCGAACTGGACCGCGTCACCGAAGCCGGCCGCGACGGCAGCTTCCGCTTCGCCGATGTGCCGGCTGGCGACTATACGCTCGAAACCCGCTATGTCGGCGCCGATAGCGTCACGACGACGATCAGCGTTCCCGATACCGGAGCCGCGAATGCCGACATCGTGCTCGGCACCAGCGACTACGGCATCCTCGTCATCGGCCAGCGCGCCAACCAGGCGAGCGCGCTTTCCCGCCAGCGAGAGGCGGACGGCGTTTCTTCGGTGCTGACCCGCGACGCGATCGGCCAGTTCCCCGATCAGAATGTGGCCGAATCGCTGCGCCGCCTGCCGGGCATCAATATCCTCAACGATCAGGGCGAGGGCCGCTTCGTTTCGGTTCGCGGCCTCGATCCGAACCTCAACTCCTCCTCGATCAACGGCACCCGGATCCCGTCTCCCGAGAGCGATGTCCGTGCGGTTGCGCTCGACGTGATCTCTTCGGACCTGATCGAGTCGATCGAAGTCCGCAAATCGCTGACGCCCGACATGGACGGCGACACGATCGGCGCCTCGATCGAGATCAACACGGTCAGTTCGTTCGACAGCCGCAGCAATTTCGTCACCGCGCGCGTCGAAGGCAGCTACAATGAACTGCGCGACGATATCACGCCCAAGGCAAGCATCGACTTCTCGACCGCACTGTCCGACAATTTCGGCATTTCAGGCGGGCTTTCCTATTATCTGCGCCGCTTCGAGACCGACAATGTCGAGGCCGATGGCTGGACGACGGGCGACGACGGCACCGATTTCGTCGAGGAAATCGAATATCGCGACTATGACGTCGAACGCGAGCGGATCAGCGCTTCGCTGTCCTTCGATTTCCGGCCGAGCGACACGACGACGCTGTATGCGCGCGGCATCTTCAGCCAGTTCGACGACCAGGAATATCGCCGCCGCCTGAGCTTCGACTTCGGCGATTTCGACCAGGTGTCGGGCGGGGCGGGCAACAACGTCCTGTTTTCCGATGCCGACGAAGAGATCGGTACCGAGCGCGATCTGAAGGACCGGTTCGAGCGCCAGCGGATCGCTTCGATCAGCCTTGGCGGCGAAACCGAAACCGGCCCATGGACGATCGACTATGCGGGTAGCTGGTCGCGGTCTTCCGAGCGCGAAAACGGTTCGATCGACCCGGCGACCTTCGAGCGCGATTTCGACGATGAGGGCTTCGCCGTCGGCATCGATTACAGCAACCCGATGATCCCCGGTTATTCGGTAATGAGCGGCGGCAACCTGTTCTTCGATCCGACCGAATATGCGCTCGACGACATCGAATATACGGCGCTGTCGGACTCGGTGGACGAGGAATGGATGGCGCGGCTCAATGTCGCCCATGTCTTCCCGACATCGAGCGGCGATTTCACCGTCCAGGCCGGCGCCCAGGCCCGCTGGCGCGAGAAGAGCTACGATGCCAATGTCGAATTCTACGAAGACGATACCGGGACTTTCACCCTAGCCGATGCCGCGGGCTTCCCCACCTATCGGATCGCCGATATCGGGCCCGTGGCGAGCTTCAGCGGTCCGCGCCGTTATTTCGACGCCAATTTCGGCGATTTCGAACTGCAGGATATCGACACCCAGTTCGATTCGTCGGTGTCCGACTATGTGAACCAGGAAGATATCTATGCCGGCTATCTGCTGGGCCGGTGGGACAGCGACACCCTGCGGGTGATCGGCGGCGTCCGGGTCGAGCATACCGAGAACGACATCAGCGCGAGCACGACCGAGCTGATCGAGGAGGGCGCGACCTTTGGCGGCGTGGTGCTCGACGACGATATCGTCGTGGTCACGCCCAACAATTTCACGCGCAGCTATACCGACTGGCTACCGAGCCTCAACGTCCGCTGGGAACCGATCGACAATCTGGTCGTCCGCGCGGCCGGCTATCGCAGCCTCGTGCGCCCGAATCTCGGCGATCTCGCGCCGATCTTCGCGGTCGAGCAGAATGACGATGACGAGCGCGAAGGCGAGTTCGGCAATCCCGATCTGTTGCCCTATGAAGCCTGGAATTTCGACGCCTCGGTCGAATATTATTTCAGCTCCAACGGCGCGATCTCTGCGAACCTGTTCTACAAGGATATCAACAACTTCATCGTCGATTTCAACGATGGCGACGGCGGCATCTATAACGGCATCGCCTATGACGAAGCGGTGATCCCGATCAACGGCGAGGGCGCCGATATTTTCGGGATCGAGTTCAGCTTCGCCCAGGCTTTCACCTTCCTGCCGGATCCGTTCGACGGGCTGCTGTTCAACTTCAACTATACATATACCGATGCCGAGGGGACGGTGCTCGACGAGGACAATGTGCCGCGCAGCATTCCGCTGCCCTCATCGTCGGAGAACACGTTCAACATCGTGCTCGGCTATGAAAAGGGGCCGTTCTCGGTTCGCCTCGCGGGCACCTATCGCGACGGCTATCTCGACGAGCTGGGCGGCGCGCCGGAAGAGGATCGCTATGTTCAGGATCACTTCCAGCTCGATGCCAGCGCGCGGTTCAACGCGACCGAACGCCTCCAGTTCTTCTGGGAGTGGATCAACATCACCGACGAACCCTATTTCGCCTATCAGAATTATAACGGCCAGCGGCGGATTCTTCAGTATGAGGAATATAGCTGGACGATGAAGTTCGGCGCCCGGATGCGGTTCTGACGGGGGAAGTAGAATGAGGATTTGCGTATCGCTCGCGGCGCTTGCCGCCACCCTAGCCGGCTGCGCTACCATGCCGCCGCCCGATCCGGCGCGCGGCATCCCGGTGACCGCCAGCGGCCAGACCCAGCCCGTCGCCAGTCGTGACGATGCCGCCGACGATCCTGCGATCTGGGTGAACAGCGCCAACCCGGCGGAAAGCCTGATCGTGGGTACCGACAAGCAGGCCGGCCTCTATGTCTACGGCCTCGACGGGACGGTTCGGGCCTTTGCCGAAGCGGGGCGCGTCAACAATGTCGATCTTGTCGATGGCGTGTCGTTCGGCGGCGAGGAAGCCGTCATCGTTGCCGCGAGCGACCGCAACGACATCGCCAATGCCCATGTCGCGCTCTATCGGCTCAATACCGATCCGGTCGCGCTCGAACCGATCCTCCGCGTTCCGGCGGGGCCGGGCGAAGGCTATGGTTTCTGCATGGCGTTGATGCCCGAAGGCGAGCTTTTCGCCTTTGTGAACACGACCCAGGGCTCGATCTACCAGATGTCGATCGCGCTCGAGGGTACGGCCGTTTCCGGGACGGTGCGGACCATGACCGTGCCGAGCCAACCCGAGGGCTGCGTCGTCGATCCGCGTACCAACAGCCTTTATGTCGGCGAGGAAGCGGCGGGCATCTGGCGTTTCGATCTTGCGACGGGGCGCGGGACGCTGGTCGTCCAAGCCGATGGCGCCCGGCTGGTGCCCGATGTCGAGGGACTGGCGCTGGCGCCGCAAGGGGCGGATGGCGGTTATCTCGTCGCGTCGAGCCAGGGCGACAGCGCCTATGCCGTCTATGCGCTGCCCGATTATCGCTATGTCGGCCGCTTCTACGTCGCCGATGGCAACGGCATCGACGGCACGACCGAAACCGACGGCATTGCGATCAGCACCGCCAATCTCGGTCCGCAATTTCCCGGTGGCCTGATGGTCGTGCAGGACGGCATGACGCCGGCGGGGACGCAGAATTTCAAGCTGATCGACTGGCGCGCGATCCGCGCGGCACTCGGCCTCGACTAGGCGGTTCTCTGTTCGCGCGGGGCGATCGCGCTAGGCGTTGTCCCCCGGCGCGATCGTCGCTTCCTTGACGAATTCGCCCGGTGTGTCGCGGCCATAATCGGGGCCGGCATCGCGGACCCCCCTGGCCAGCGCGAACACGACGCCCGAGAGCGCCATCAGCGCAACGATGTTGGGCAACGCCATCGCGGCGTTCGAGATATCGCCGAGCCGCCATACCAGCTCCAGATTCTGATAGGAGCCGATATAGATCACGAGACACCAGAGCAGCTTCCACAGGAAGTGCAGCCGCTTTTCGCCTTTCAGGCTGGCGCCGGGAACCATGTCGTAGAGATAGGTGATCGCGCGCTCGCCATAATAGCTCCAGGTCAGCAGCGTCGTGAAGACGAACAGCAGCAGCGCGACCGAGGCGATCAATGTGCCGATCGGTATCGAGGCGATTTCGAAGGGGAAGGCCGCCGCGAACGCGCCCGAGGTCATCGCGAAGCCGTTAAGGTCCGATTGCCAGGCATGCTCCACCGTCGTCACCGCGCCGGTGACGGCGTCGGTCGATGTGAATTCGCCGCTGACCGTCAGCATGACGAGCGCCGTCATCGTGCAGATGACGATGGTGTCGATAAATGTCCCCATCATCGCGAACCGGCCCTGGGCTGCCGGGTCGTTGGTTTGCGCGACGGCGTGGGCGATCGGGGTCGAGCCTTGCCCCGCCTCGTTCGAGAAGAGGCCGCGGGCGACGCCGGCGCGGATCGCGATCATGATCATCGCGCCGAGGAACCCGCCGGCCGCGGCGTCGTAGCCGAAGGCGCCGGAGAAAATCCGGCCGAAGGTTTCGGGCAGATAGGGGAAGTTGATGATCAGCGCGATGATCGCCATCAGGATATAGGCGCCGGCCATCCACGGGACGATGGTTTCGGCGACGCGGCCGATGGACTTGATGCCCCCGATGATGACCACGAACACCGCGACCGCGGCGATTGCGCCGCCTATCCGTTCCTGCAGGCCGGTAAGTTCATGGACGGAATCGCCGAAGCTGTTGGCCTGGATGCCGTTGCCGGTGACGAGCGCCGAGAACAGGGTGCCGATACAGAAGAGGATCGCCAGCCATTTCCATTTGGGCCCAAGGCCGTAGGCGATGTAGGACATGGGGCCGCCGCGATAGACGCCCTCGGCCGTGCGTTCGCGATAGCGAACGGCGAGCGAGCCTTCGGCGAAGGCGAGCGCCATCCCGAACAGGGCCGTCACCCACATCCAGAAAATCGCGCCGGGCCCGCCCAGGGTGATGGCGGTCGCGACGCCGGCCAGGTTGCCGGTGCCGACCTGGCCCGATAGCGCGGTCGAGAGCGCGGCGAAGGGCGAAATCTCGCCTTCGCCTTCCTTGTCCGATTTCTTGAAGATGCCGGCGAGCGAACTGAACAGCTTGCGCAAGGGATAGAAGCGCAGGCCGATCATGAAATAGAGGCCGGCGCCCAGCAGGATGATCACCATCGGCGGGATGGCCTGGCCCATCAGGCTGATCACCGGATCGCCATTCCAGGTGCCGCCCCAGATGAAATCGCTGACATTCGTGACTCGGTCGATCACCGCTTCCATGCCCGATGCGGGCGCGTCGGTCGTCATCTGCAGGCTCCCCGTAAAACCGTCTGTTGGCGGCAAGGTTTAACGCAACGCGGGACGATGTAAACGCGCGGTGCGCACAGGGGCGCTTGACTCGGCTCCAATATGTAATAATGTAATTACATGATTACCGAATCGGATATGGACCAACTCTTCCACGCACTCGCCCATGAAGCGCGGCGCAAGATACTGGACCTGCTGCGCGAAAAGCCGGGGCAGGGAGTGGGGGCGCTCGCCCGGTCCTTCGATGTCAGCCGGATCGCGATCATGAACCATCTGGCGGTGCTGGAAAAAGCGGGCCTGGTGGTCAGCGAGAAGGAGGGGCGGACGCGGCGGCTCTATCTGAACGCCGCGCCGATCCAGCTCATCCACGATCGCTGGACCGATGATTATAGCGCCCATTGGGCAGGCCGGGTGACCGGCATCAAATTCGCCGCCGAAGCCGCGGCGCGCAAGGCAGAGCAGGGAGAAAAGCCATGAACAGTGCGACCGGGGACACGCCCTTGGCGCAGGCCGGAACGGCCGAACGCGCCTATTACAAGGTGACGATCGAGGCACCGATCGAAACGGTGTGGAACACGCTGGTGAAGACCGACGACGCGCTACCCTTCTTCTTCGGGGCGATCTGCCGCACGCCGGGGTCGCTGGAGCCCGGCGCGCCGATCGCGATGGAAACGAAAGACGGCAAGTTCCGGAGCGTGGTCGGCGAGGTTCTCGAATTCAGCCCGCCCCATCGCTACGCCCATACGTTCAAATTCACCAATATGGAGGATGCGCCCTGCACGGTGATCTACGAGCTGAAGGCAATCGCCGGCGGTACCGAATTCACCCTGATCACCGAGAATGTGCCGGTCGGCACCAAGACCGAAAAGTCGATGGCGCAGGGCGGGCCGTTCATCACCGAAAATCTCAAATCGTTGGTCGAAACGGGCAAGCCGCTGATGAGCGGCAAGATGGTGATGATGCTCGGCCCCGTCATGGGCTGGTTCACGCCCCGGGTCTGTCGCAGCGAAAACTGGTCGTTCGATAGAATTCGGAAGCTGGAAAAGTGACATAGGCCCGCCCCGTGGAGGGGAGAAGAAATCGAGAAAGGGAGGCAAAGATGGCGACACCCGAGGAAATGGCCGCTTCGATGATCGCGAACATGCCGGAAAAGACCGGAAAGCCGCTGGACGCGTGGCTCGGCATCGTCGCGAAGGCCGGCGTCGAAAAACATGGCGCGATCGTCAAGATGCTGAAGACCGAGCACGGCATGAGCCATGGTTTCGCCAATCTCGTCGCGCACAAGGCGCTCGAAGCGGGCGGGGCGACCCAGGCCGGCGATCTGGTGGCCGCGCAATATGCGGGCGACAAGGCGGCGCTCAGGCCGATTTACGATGCCATCGTGAAGGCGGTGCAGAGTTTCGGCGCGGATGCGGAACTGGCGCCGAAAAAAACCTATGTCAGCCTGCGCCGTTCCAAGCAGTTCGGGCTTGTCCAGCCCAGTACGAAGACGCGGGTCGATCTCGGGCTGAACCTGAAGGGCGTCGAGCCATCCGGGCGGCTGGAAGCGTCGGGCAGTTTCAACGCCATGGTTTCGCACCGCGTGCGGCTGGAACGGCCCGGCGACGTCGATGGCGAGGTGAAGGGATGGCTGAAAGACGCCTATGGCCGGGCCTGATCGCGCAGGCCCGGCGCAACCATTTTCCCGCACGGCCGTTTCTCGGTGATGGACTGGTTGCCCGGCAACGCCGAAACGGCGGAAACCCTGTTGGAAATATCCATGCGGCTCGGCATCGCCGTGCTTTTGTGCGGCATTCTGGGCCTGGAGCGAGAGCGCAAGGAGCGCCCTGCGGGGCTACGCACCTATATGATGGTCGGCCTCGCCGCCGCGCTCTTCACCGTGATCACGGTCGAGATGAGCCTCGGCCTTTCCGACGAACAATCCGGTATCCGATCCGACCCCATCCGCATCATCGAAGCCGTGACGGCCGGGGTCGCCTTTCTGGCCGCCGGCACGATCATCATTCGCCGCGGCGATGTTTCCGGGCTGACAACCGGCGCGGGCATGTGGATGTCGGGCGCCATCGGCGTCGCCTGCGGTGCCGGCTATTATGCGGTCGCTTCCGTCGCCACCGTGCTGGCGCTGGTGATCTTCGTGATCGTGCGGCTGTTCGAGAATCGCCTGCCGAAAAAGGAATAGCGGCGCCGTATTGTTGCTATTGAGATTGACTTGCAAAAGCAGAACGCTATGGCGGCGGCCATGGCGACAGTTGCACGATCGGCGAATCTGGACGAAAAGCCCCTCCGCATAAAGAGGAGCCGGGCCCGCATGTGGTTCCGAATACACAGTTTTATCGGGCTCGGCCTGTCGCTGGTCTTCGCCTTCGTCTTCCTTACCGGCACGCTCGCCGTTTTTTCGAGCGAGATCGACTGGCTGCTGACGCCGGAATCGCGCGTCGCGCCATCGAGCGTAAGCGGGGAAACGAACTGGGCCGCCGTGGCGCGGTCCGCCGCCGATTACGAGCCGGATCTCGCCTTCGACCTGATCGAGGCGCCGGTTTCGCCGATCTTCGCCGCCGAAGTCTATATGACCCGGCCCGATGGCGGGCTGCGCGTGCTGTACGTCCATCCGGAGACCGGCGCGGTGCAGGGCGAGGGCGCGATGCTCAGCGCCAAGGCACTGCTGCGCCAGGCCCATCGCAACTGGCTGCTGCCCGATCGTATCGGCATCCCGCTGGTGACCCTGACCAGCCTGTTCCTGCTGGGGAGCCTGATCAGTGCCATGATCGTCTACAAGCGCTGGTGGCGGGGCTTTCTCGCCTGGCCGCGGCGCGGACGCGGCAGCCGGGCCTTTTGGGGCGATCTCCACCGGTTCGTCGGCGCCTGGAGCCTGGCCTTCGGTTTCGTCTTCGCGCTGACCGGCGCCTGGTACCTGGTGGAGCAGCTCGCGGCGCCCGCGCCGGCCTTCGAAACCCCGTTCGTCGACGATGTAAAGCTGACCAACCGGGAGGTCGCCCGCGCGTTGCCGGAAGCTCTGGCGCTCGCCCGGCGCGACTATCCCGAGCTTTCGGTCCGGCAGATCGGCTGGCCGGGCCCTGCAGGCTCCGCACTCGGCTTTTACGGGCAGGACGGCACGCTGCTCGTCCGCCCGCGCGCCAATGCGATCTTCGTCGATATTTTCGGCAACAAGGTGGCGGGGCGGCATTCGGGGAGCGATGCGAGCGCTCACCAGCGGATTTCCGAGGCCGCCGACCCCGTCCATATGGGGAATTTCGCCGGTTACTGGTCGAAGACGCTCTGGTTCCTGGCCGGCGCGCTGCTGACCCTGGTCGCGATGTCGGGCGCGGTAATCTACGCCAAACGCGCTGCCGCGGGGGGCAGGGCGGCGTCCGCCGACGCCCCGCGCGGCCGCTGGGGCTGGCTGTCGCTGCGCAAGGGCATCGGGCTGAGCCTGTTCATGCTGGCGATGTTGCTGATCGCCGCCGGATTGCAACTTCCCGGGCTGATCGCACTGATGCGTTAGCTGCTCTCTTCCCAATCGCGCACAAAGTCCGCTAGAACGAAGGCATTACCCACCAGAGGGTCGCACCCGGGGGACTTGAGAGGGGCGCGAGGATGGCGAACGACTTTTCACAGGTCGAGGCTTTTGCAGGGCTTGACGAAGCCGCGCTGCAGGCCTTGCAGAATGCCGCGAAGGCCGTCCCCATAAAGGGCGGCGATTATCTGGTACGCTACGGCGAGGAAGCCGATGCGCTGTTCCTCGTGCTGACGGGCCGCTTTTACGTGCAGCTGCCCAATGGCCGCGTGGTCGCGGAAATCGGGGCCGGGGAGCCGGTCGGCGAGCTTGCCTTCTTCTCCGGCGGCACCCGCACGGCCGATGTCCGCGCCAGCCGCGACAGCACGGTCTACGAACTGTCCCGCGATGCCTATGACGGCGTCGTCGCCGAGCACCCGAAAATCGCCGATGGTATCCTCGCCGCGGTTTCCGAGCGCCTCGCCATCGCGACCCGCTCCGCCCAGGCGATGGAAGCGAAGCCCGGCAAGGTTCTCGCGCTCATCACATCGGCCAATACCGGCCTGCCCGAAGGCTTTGCCGAGCGGATCTGCGTGGCGCTGCAGCATCATGGCGAACCGCGCATGGTGACGATCGCCGACAAACCCGCCGGAATCGTGCCGGACAGCGAGGGTTTCGGGCGCTGGCTGGGCGAGCTCGAGCGTAGTGCGAAACGCATTATTCTGGTCGCCGCCGGCGATCCCGAATGGGATCGCGCCATCGCCCGGAATTCCGACGATTTGCTGCTTGTCGCGCCTCTGTTCGAGGAGGAATGCGCGCGGTCCGAGCTCGAAGATTACGCCATACCCCTGTTCCTGCGCGCCAATCGCACGCTGATCCTGTGGCGCGAGCGCGAAGCGCAGGAAATCACCGGGTCGGGCCGCTGGCTCGATAGCCGCAATGTGAAGACCCATCATCATGTACCGCTCGATTGCGACGCGTCCTTCGCGCGGGTCGGGCGGTTCCTCAGCGGCAAGGCCAACGGCGTCGTGCTGGCGGGCGGCGGGGCGCTGGGCTGCGCGCATATCGGCGTGATGCAGGCGCTGGTCGAAAACGGCATCCCGATCGATTTCTACGGCGGCACCAGCGCCGGCGCGGCGATGGGCGGGGCGCTCGCCCAGGGGCTGACGCCCGAACAGACGATCCTGCAGATGGAGGAGATGTTCATCCGCAAAAAGGCGATGCGGCGGATGACGATCCCCGTCCATTCGATCCTCGATCCCCGGGTGTTCGACGAGGAGCTGAAGGAGCGCTATACCGAGAAGGATATCGCGGACCTGCCGTATAATTTCTTCGGCGTCTCGACGAATCTTTCGACCAACAGCGTTTACGTGCATCGCCGCGGGCCGCTCTGGCACGCGGTGCGCGCTTCGGGCTCGCTGCCGACGATCCTGCCGCCCTTCATCACCGAGGAAGGCGATATCCTGGTCGATGGCGGGGTGCTGGACAATATCCCGGTGACGATCATGCGGGAGGCCAAGGCCGGGCCCAACGTCGTCGTCTCGCTGCGCAGCGACGCGGGCGAGGACTGGCGGCTGGAAACCAAATATCACCATCTGCGCACGCGCGGGCAGCTGCTGCGCGACGTGCTGTTCCGGCGCAAGGCGAAGCAGGAATTTCCGAGCATCGTGGAGATCATGTCGCGATCGATGGTGGTTTCGAGCGCCAGCGCGGTGCGCGAAAGCCTGTCCCAGGCCGATGTGCTGCTCGTCCCGCCGGTCCCCGAAACGATGAAGATCCTCGACTGGCATCTCGGCAAGGATCTGAGCGAGGCCGCGCGCGTCTTCACCACCCAGCGGATCATCGAGAATTTGAAGCTCGCCGATATGAAGGCGGTCTGACCGGCTCTCGACTGTATTAGAATAATAATACACGAAGTGGTTTTGACCGAAACCCCGCCCGCCGCTCCGCCTTCGCCGCCGAACCGGCTCGCTATCCTCGCCGAGGTCGCCGGCTTCGTCGCGGTCGCGCTGTTGCTGCGCTACGCGATGACCTTCTTCTTCTGGCGCTATGCCGGGCCGGTGTCGCTCGGCGTGATGATCCTGCTCGTGACCTTGTATATGCGGCGGCAGGGGATCGGCTGGCGCGACATGGGGCTCGTGCCGCTGCCCGGCATCCGGGCCAAGCTGATGGTGGTGCCCATGGCGCTGCTCGCGTTCGTCGCCTTCGCTATCGCGGTGGGAGCGACGGCGTTCGGCCTGCCGGCGCTGGGCCTCGATTTCATGACCGAGCTGCCGCAGGGCGTGGAGGATCGCTGGGGAGACATACGCGGCAACCTGCCGCTGTACTTGCTCTGGGTCGCCATCGCCTGGATTTCCGCCGGTTTCTTCGAGGAAATGTTCTTCCGCGGCTATATGATCACCCGGCTGCGCGCGGCGTTCGCCGGCATCCCCTGGGGGGCGCTGCTCGCGGTGATCCTCGCGGCGCTCGTCTTCGGCTATGGCCATTTCTACTATCAGGGCTGGCGCGGGCTGATCGTGACCGGCGCGATCGGCGTCGCGTTCGGCAGCATGTTCCTGCTCTATCGCGGCAATTTATGGCCGATGATCCTGCTCCACGGCGTCGTCGACACGCTCAATTTCACGGCGCTCTATGGGGAGTGGGAGTGAGGGGGGCAGCCGCGCATTTAAAAAGCAGAGACTGAGGTAACGTCTGAGATGATCGAGGCGGAGGCTACTTGCCTTTTTTTTGAGGATGAGCTTTTCGGCGGGTACGCCGTTTCTGCGGTGGGAGAAGTTGTAAGCGAGGTTTTCGGCAGAATGGGTGTGGCCGATCAAGTAAGAGTGCCGTGTCTATGCTGATCGCATAGCTTTCTATGGCGTGGAGATCGCCGCGTAGCGACTTCCAGTATTTTGGGACGGGATTATTTTCCAGACGCTCTATCGCTGGGAGTCTCGCTCCAAATTGCCTGTGTTGGACCCCAAACTTCGGGTCAGCGTGCATTCCGACATGGGCCGCATCGTTCCGGTAACTGGACAATTTTTGCAGTGCTTGGGTGCACCAGAGAACGGCCTTCAGAAGCTGCTTTTTGTCCCTGAGCTTTGCGGTCGCCGTGACTTCAAGCAATTCGCGTTGAGCTCTATCGCTGTAAAGCAGGGACCAGATTGCGCGAGCCTTGTCTTCCTCTTGATTTGTGAACAGATCGGAAAAAATCAAATAGAGCGTGGTGTGTGCTGCGTTCCATGCAAGAACGATTTCCCCGACCATCCATGCCAGATCCCTATGCGCTTTGTTGCCTTCGCCTTCTCTTGTTCGGTTGGGATACCAACAAGGTTCACTTGCAGTGGCGCCGGAGTTCTTAGCCATGACTGATCCTAACCAAAAGAAAGAAGACGCGGTTCTGAAGCGTGTGCCAAATACGCTTTTGATGCCGCATTCGCCCATTAACAATAAGAGGTGCGCCCCGTTTAATCGCGGGTTCTGCGTCCCGCTTCAATTTTCGAGAACCTAATGTGCAACCACTATCACAATTTACCCGAAGCGCTGGCGACGATCGAAGCGTGGAAAGAATATGTCAGCCATTTCGATGAAGCGCCGCCCACCGATGTCTGGCCAAAGCGCAAGGGCGTTATCGCCCGGATAACAGACGGAGAGAGGCGGCTTGAGGCGCTCCAATGGGGCGTGCCGCTCACGATGAAGGGCAAGCGGCCCGGAACGACCGTGACGAAACGCATAACGAACGTCCGCAACCTGAAGAGCAATTTCTGGCGCTCGATGTTGGAACGACCCGAAAACCGGTGCCTTGTGCCGTTCACGCAATTTGCTGAACCGAAACCCAATGCTGGCCGGGAAGAAGTCTGGTTCACCATCTCGGACGCGGACGTGTCCGCCTTTGCCGGGATCTGGCGGGAAACCGAAGAAGGCCCGGCCTATGCCTTTCTGACTTGCGATCCGAATCCGCTGGTCAAGCCGATTCATCCCAAAGCGATGCCGGTGATCCTCCAACCCGAGGATTACGACCGATGGCTGGAAGGGGACGCGGCCGAAGCGTTTCAGGAACCATTTCCATCACAGCTGATGTCTATTGTTCCCTAGACTTGCAGCGGCGTTACCGCTGCTGAGGCCCCCCCTTGTTATGCCCCACAACCTTTTTGAAGGCTTTTTGCCCTATTCATCCGGCGGGGTTTGAGTTTCGGCTATCTGAATCAGCTTTTCGGGATGGGGTCGCGTGGACTGGTCGACGGTATTTTTGGGGATGTTCCTCGGCTTCGTGCTGCTGCCCGTCATTTACAATGCCGGGCTGTATGCGGCGATGCGCGAGCGGTTCCTCGTCTGGCACAGCGCCCGGCTGATCGCGATGGCGGTGATGGCGCTGGTCGGCACCGAGATCTTTCTCGGGGCCTGGCTCGCCGATCCCGCGCTGCGCAACCAGATCAAGCTGTTCGCGCTCGATATCGGTATCGCGATGACCGGCCCGTTCCTTGTCGCCTATGTCGAGGAAGGGAAGCTGGGGCCGCGGCTCAGGCGGGCGCTGCTCTGGTCGCCCGCGCTCATCCTCGCGGTCACCTTCATCCCCGTTCTCGCGCCCGACCAGGCGGTGCCCAACGCGATCCGCCATTTGGTCTTCCTGGGGCTGATCGCGCTGTTCATCGCCGGCAGCGTCCAGGCGCTGCGGCGGGGCAGCCGCGCGGCGCGGTTCCAATCGGCGGCCTGGTCGGTGATCATTGTCGTCAGCCTTGTCGCGGTCGGCCATGAACTCGCCTTCAACGCCGAATGGCCGCTCTGGCATTATGCGATCCTGGTCGGGCTCGCCATCGAGGTGGTGGTGAGCGCGATCGGCGTCGCCGACCGGTTCATGGGGCTGCGGGGCGAACGCGACGAGGCGATCGCCCGCGAAGCCCTGTTCGCCCAGATCGCGGCGACGGATTCGCTGACCGGCCTGCCCAATCGCCGCGGGCTCCATGCGCGGCTGCGCGACGCCGAAGCGCCGCTCCCGGCCGCCGTGGCGGTTGTCGATCTCGATCATTTCAAGCGCATCAACGACAGCCATGGCCATGCGATCGGCGATCGCGTGCTGAAAGCCGCGGCGTCCGCGCTTCTTCATGACGATATGTTCGCCGCGCGCGTGGGCGGCGAGGAATTTGCGCTGCTGCTCTACGGCGCGGACCCGGTGGCCGATGCCGATGCGGTGCGCGCGCGGATCGCCGAGGCCGCGAAGGTACGGATCGCCGAGATAGGCTGGCCGGTTTCGGCGAGCATCGGCGTATGCCCGGTCGGGGATCGGCGGGGCCTCGAGGATGCGATGCGCAGGGCGGACGAGGCATTGTACCTGGCGAAGCAGGGCGGGCGGGACCGGACGGTCGCGCTGCCGATCACGGGCCAGGGCGCCCCGGAGGGCAGGAAATCGCCGACAAAATCCGCGCGGATCGCCGCCCATGGGCTCGCTCGAGCCGGATAATATAACCAAATCGGTAAAAATATCTTGACAGCGTCACGCTGTTTGGGTACAAAAAGCGAACATCGAGAAATGTGAGTCGGGGCCGGGCGCTGGAAAGGCGCTTCCGGCCCTTTGCTTTGCACAGAGGTTTTCGGGCGAGAGTATATGGCCAGAACACAGGCGGCAACACGGCTGGCGCGCAACCATACGGGCGACGCGCCGGGCCGGGCGCAGCTTCGCGCGGTGCGGCACGACGGCTGGACCGAAAAGCGCCGGGAGATATTCCTCGAAACGCTGGCGGCGACCTGCAACATCACGGCGGCGGCGGCCGAAGCGGGCAAGACCGCGAAAACGGCGCGCGATCTTCGCAAGCGCGACCCGGCGTTCCGCCAGGCATGGGACGAGGCGATCGCGATCGCCTATGAACGGCTCGAACTCGTGATGCTCGACCGGGCGATCAACGGTACGCAAAAGCCGATCGTGCGCGGCGACAAGGAAGTCGCGACGATGACCCATTATAGCGACGCTGCCGGCCTGCGACTGCTGCAGGCGCATCGAGAAACGGCGTTGCGCCACCGCGACGGGGACGGGCGGGCCTGCGACCCGGAAGAAGCCTTTGAGGAGTTGAAGCGCCGCCTCGACGAAATGCATCGGCGGCTGAAGAGGGAGGAGGAAAGCGGCGCGAGCGATGGATGACCCGTCCATCGCGGAACAGCTGGCCCGGCTGGATCTCCCGCATCGCATGGAGCTCCTCTCGGATCTCGATCCACTGCAGCGCGCCCAATTCCTGCGCTATTGGGATATGTGGTCGCGCGGCAACCAGCGCGTTCCCCCTGGCGCCTGGCGGGTGTGGCTGCTGCTGGCCGGGCGCGGCTATGGCAAGACGCGGGCCGGGGCCGAATGGGTGCGCGGCTTCGCAAGCCGGCATGGCGCCTGCCGCATCGCGCTTGTCGGCGCGACGATGCAGGACGCGCGCGCGATCATGGTGGAGGGCGAAAGCGGGCTTCTTGCCGTCAGCGACGGGCAGGAACGGCCGAAGTTCGAACCTTCGCTCGCGCGGCTCAAATGGACCAACGGCACGATCGCCATGCTCTATTCGGCGGCCGAGCCGGAAAGCCTGCGCGGCGCCGCCCACCATCTCGCCTGGGCCGACGAGATCGCCAAATGGAAAGAGGGCGTGGCGGCCTGGGACAATCTGATGCTGGGCATGCGGCTGGGCGATTATCCGCGGGTGATGGCGACGACGACGCCGAGGCCGGTGCCGCTGGTGCGGCGGCTGCTCGCCGATCGCCAGGTGGCGGTGACGAGGGGGCGGACCGCGGATAATCGCGGCCATCTTGGCGACGGCTTCGTCGCCGCGATGACGCGCGCCTATGGCGGCACGAGGCTGGGCCGGCAGGAGCTGGACGGCGAACTGATCGAGGATGTCGAGGGCAGCCTGTGGCCGCGCACGCTGATCGAGGCGTGCCGCGCGGGGGAGGCGCCCGAGATGAAGCGCGTCGTGATCGGCATCGATCCGCCGGCCGGGGCGGGCGCCGAACAAGGATCGAGACGCTCGGACGCGTGCGGGATCGTGGTTGCCGGGCTGGGCGCGGACGAGCGCGGCTATGTGCTGGCCGATGCGAGTGTGGAGGGCCTGCGCCCCGAAGGCTGGGCGATGGCGGCGGCGCGGGCGGCGGAACGCTGGCAGGCCGACCGGGTGATCGCCGAGGCGAACCAGGGCGGGGCGATGGTCGAAAGCGTGCTGCGCGCGGTGAAGAAGCGGCTGCCGCTGCGGCTCGTCCATGCGACGCGCGGCAAGAGCGCGCGCGCCGAGCCGGTCGCCGCGCTCTACGAGACGGGCGCGGTGAGCCATGCCGGGGCCTTCCCGGCGCTGGAAGACGAGATGGCGGGAATGACGATCGCGGGCGGCTATGAAGGGCCGGGGAGAAGCCCCGACCGCGCCGACGCGCTGGTCTGGGCGTTGACGGAACTCATGCTGGGCGCCGAGGGCAGGCCGCGGGTGCGGGGGATTTAACCGGTTAGAAGGAGGGATCCATCGCCACGCACTGGCGGAGCATGGCGGCAAGGTCCGCGCTGCCCGCTACCGGAAATGCGTCGACCACTTCCCCATTGCGCGCGACAGTCAGCGTCGTTCCGGTTTCGAGGGCGTCGAGAAATTCCTGCTGGAGCAAGCCGATGCGCCAGATCGGCCGATCGGGTTCGGCCGGATCCCGGCTATCGGAAATCAAGGTGCCGATGTGGTAGGGAACAAGATCGATTTCCAGCCCCACGCCCCAGCCGCTTGATGCCTGTTCTTCCCAGGCGTCGATCGCGTCGGCGCCGGCCTCCTCGCCCGGTTCGGGGTCGGCGATCGGTTGGAGGCCGGGTCGCCAATAGAGCAGGCTGTCGGAAAGGTCGTCCCATTTGGTGAGGGCCATCATCGCATAGCTGCCGTCGTCGCGCTGATAGCGTGCGATGCAATTGTTGCCGGCTTCGCCGAAGACCCAGCCATTGTCGAATGGAACGAGCGGTTGCTCCTCTTGGGCCAAGGCGGCCACGGAGAGTGTGCAGGCCGCCAAGGCGGCAACGGATTTGAACATGAACGGTCGCCCCGGATCGTGAAACGCAACAACAAGGAAAGCCCATAATATGAAACTCTTCGGACGCAAGTCCGGGGGCGCTTCGGCGCGTCCGGCGTTGTTGCGCGCGCCCTGGGGTGCGTTGACCTTGGGCGATTGGCCGCGCGGTTACGAGGCGCAGGTGCGCGCGGCCTATTGCGAGAATGCGGTGGCCCAGCGCGCGGTGCGGCTGGTCGGCGAAAGCGCCGGCGGCGCGCCGCTGGACGGCGGCGCGCGGGAGGTCGCCCTGGCCTCCGCCACTTCCGCCGGGCAATCGCTGGTCGAGACCGCGGCGATCCATCTGCTGCTTCACGGCAATGCGTTCCTGCGCCTGCTCTGCGATGCGGACGGGGAGCCCGCCGAGCTCTACGCGCTGCGCCCCGAACGGGTGACGGTGGAGCCCGACGCGCAGGGCTGGCCTGCCGCCTTTCTCTACCGCGTCGGTGAGAGCGTGGAGCGGCTCGCGGCGAAGGACGGGCTGGGGCGCCCGGGGCTCGTGCATATCCGCGCCATGCACCCGCTCGACGACCATTACGGGCTCGGTGCCTTGGGCGCGGCGGCGGGCGCGGTGGCGATCCACAACGCCGCGACCCGCTGGAACAAGGCGCTGCTCGACAATGCCGCAAGGCCCAGCGGCGCGCTGGTCTACGATCCCGGCGATCCGGGCGCTGCGCTCTCGCCCGAACAATTCGCGCGGCTGAAGGAGGAGATGGAGGCGGGCTTCCAGGGCGCCGCCAATGCCGGCCGCCCGATGCTGCTGGAGGGCGGGCTCAAATGGCAGGCGATGAGCCTGTCGCCCGCCGACATGGATTTCGTCGGGCTGAAGGCTGCGGCGGCGCGCGAGATCGCGCTCGCCTTCGGCGCGCCGCCGATGCTGCTCGGCCTGCCCGGCGACAACACCTACGCCAATTATCGCGAGGCCAACCGCGCGCTGTGGCGGCTCGGCGTGCTGCCGTTGATGACGAAGATCCTCTCGGGCATCGCGCAGGGGCTCTCCGCCTGGTGGCCCGAGGCGCGGCTGGCGGTCGATCTCGACCGGGTGCCCGCGCTGTCCGAGGATCGCGAGCGGCTCTGGAAACAGGTCAGCGCGGCGGATTTCCTCAGCCCCGAGGAGAAGCGGCAAATGCTGGGAATCGCGCCATGACCGACGATACCGAAATGCTCACGCGCCTCGTCGCCCAGCTTGCCGATCGCGGCGGCGATCTCGTGACGATCCGCGCGGTTATCGAGGAGGCGAGCGAGATCGGCGCGGCGCGGGCGATGCACAAGCTCGGCCTGTCCGATCCGCGCGCCGCCAAGGATATCGGCGAGCTGCGCGAACTGCTCTCCGCCTGGCGGATCGCGCGGCGCGGGGCGATCCGGTCCGCGCTTGGCTGGCTCGCAAAAGCGGTGATCGCGCTGATGCTGTTCGGCTTCGCCATACGCTTCGGCCTTATGGACGGCGTCGGGCGATGAGCGGGGTGCGCTTTGCGGGCTATGCCGCCATCTTCGATCGCCCCGATCGCGGCGGCGATGTGATCCGCAAGGGCGCTTTCCGCCGCGCGCTGGGGCAGGGGGCGGATGTGCCGCTGCTCTGGCAGCATGAGCGCGGCCATGTGATCGGCCGGATCGAAAGCCTTGAGGAAGACAGCCGCGGCCTGCGGGTCGTCGCCGAGATCGGCGATCCGGTGCTGGCGGAGAGGCTGGGGCAGGGCGCGCTCGGCGGGCTCTCCTTCGGCTATCGCGTGCGTGAGGGCCGGCAGGGCGAACTGCGCGAGCTTATCGACCTCGATCTCGTCGAAGTCAGCCTCGTCGCCGTCCCGATGCAGCCGCTGGCGCGGGTGCATGCGGTCGTCTGATCAATCGTCCGGCGTATGGCAGACGAACAGGAGGACGATGGCCGACGACATGGCGTACATGAACGCGCCTTGGAGGGCGGCGATCCCGGCGGGGGTCTGCCACATCTGGAAGAAGGCGCCGCCGACGCCCATGAACAGGCCGAACCAGAGGAACAGGGCCAGGCCCGCGCTCGCAATACCGTAGCGCTTGGCGGCCTGGAATGCCGCAGGGTTCGCGTTGCGCGCGGCGAACAGGTCCCAGCCGCCCTTGATGCCGAGCAGGCCGATGGCGAGTTCGCAGGCGATGATGAACCACAGGATGACCGCGTGGAGCGCCGGGCTCGTGATCGCGAAGAACATGGTTTCGGGATAGGATTCATGCCCGGTAAGGCTGAGCGTGCCGCCGACAAAGGCCTGGGCGATTTCGAGATTGGCGATATTCTGGAGCCCGTAGAACAGGGCCTGCAGGCCGACGAACATTATCAGCAAGGATTTCAGTATCCGGATCATTTTTCGCCCCCTCCTGCAAAAATGAAGGGGAGGGTGGGACGAGACATGTAGAATGTAAAGTTGCCGTCGAGTTGCAATCGCTCACTATGAACTTTGAGGTGATGGATTGAGAACTGACCCCAACGGCGACTAATATATAATATGAGCCAATCGCAAGAGGCACTTTCTGGAACGCGGCTTCTCGCCGCCACCGCTGCTGCGGCCGCTGTCGTTGGCGTCATTTACACCGGAAATCAGCCCGCTCCGCTTATCTTTCTTCTGGGATTTGTGTTTGCCTTCGTATTTATTCTCATTATCGGGCTGCCGCTGTACGTTTTAGCACGCGCGACAATCGGAGTTAGCGCCGTGAGTGCCGCGCTGGCCGGCCTTCTAGGAGGCAAGTTATCGATGTTGATACTGGGCGGACCGAGCCGAATCTTCGAATTCGATACCGAAATTCACAGCCTCTTTCTTGGTGGCGGGTTTCTGGCCGCGATTACTTTTTATCTCGTCATGCACGGCTTTCGCTGGCGGGCCGTTTCTAGCTCGTCCGATAACGCGGCTTAGCCCTCGCCCGCATCCTCATACCACGCCTCGACTTCGCCCGAGAGCTTGATCGTCAGCGGGTTGCCGTGGCGGTCTCGGGTCTTGCCGGCCTGGACGCGGATCCAGCCTTCTGAGAGGCAATATTCCTCGACGTCGCGGCGCTCGCGGCCCTTGAAACGGATGCCTATGCCGCGCTCCAGCACCGCGGGCTCGTAAAAGTCGCTCGTCGGATTGTTGGAGAGGCGGTCCGGCGGAGTGTCAGCCGCTTTCTGTTCGGTAGGTTCGGTCATGGCGGTGCGTTTAGGGCCATTTGACGGCCAAGGAAAGCGCTTCCGGCGTGCCCGGCGCTAGCCTTCGAAGTTGGCGATCCGGCCCAGCGCGTGGTCGACGCCTTCGACGAATTCGCCGCGATCGAAATAGGCGGCGGTTTCCTCGGCGAGCTCGGCGCGGAAGTCCTCGAAATAGGCGAGGCCCTCGTCGCCGGCGAAATGGATTTCATGCTGGCTGGTGGAAACGACGATCGCCGGCATGCCGAGATCGAACGACGCTTTGCCGGCAGCCGTCCAGTGGTCGTCGCCTTCGAGGGCCTCGACCACGACTAGACCGAACGGGCCATATTCGTTGGCGAAGTCAGCGAGCCGCGCGTCGATGGCGGCGTGGGTTCCGGGATCCTCGATGCCGGTCCAGTCGGCGGCCTGCGGTTCGGTGGCGCTGTCGGGCGCATCGTCCGACACGGCGACGGCCTCGACATTGTCGCCGTCCGCGCTGGCGGCATCGGTTTCGCCCGAACAGGCGAAGAGGGTGACGGAAAGCGCAGCGAGAGTACCAGAACGAGTAATGATAGGCAGCATGGGCAGACTGATCCTCTGATTGTTTTCAATGCGATGCGTGACCCTCGCTAGGTAGGCCTGGCTTTCGCGTCAACACCGGCATCCCCGCCGGTCCTTCGCCTCCGTGCCGTCCGGCCCGGGGGTTTTTTTGTGCCCCCAACCGATGGAGAAACTGATGGATATCGAAACCAAGATGGATCCGCTCGCGGCGAGCTTCGCGGCGATGGAGGAAGCGCCGCACGAGGAGGTCGCCGAGGACGAAGCCGAGCCGACCGCCGCCGAGGCGCTGGCCGAACATATGGCCGCGATGAAGCGCTGGATGGATGCGCATACGGTGGCCGCCGCGCGTCCCGCGCTGGAAGGCACGAAATCCATGCCGCAGGGCGAGGGCGATTTCGCGCGCCGCTATCTGCGCCGCGGCCTCGAAACGGGGCTGGAGCGCAAGGCCTTCGAAGGCACGTCCGGCCCGGCGGGGGGTTATGCGGTGCCGCAGGAAATCGACGCGGTGATCGACAAGACGCTTGTGTCGATCTCGCCGATCCGCGCGATCGCCAATGTCGTGAAGGTCGGCAGCGCCGGCTATCGCAAGCTGGTGACGACCGGCGGCACGCCCTCGGGCTGGGTCGCCGAGGATGCCGCGCGGCCCGAAACCGATACACCCGATTTCGCCGAGATCGCGCCGCCGATGGGCGATCTCTATGCCAATCCGGCGGCCAGCCAGGCGATGCTCGACGATGCGGCGTTCGACGTCGAAGCCTGGCTCGCCGGCGAGATCGCGACCGAATTCGCCCGGGCGGAAGGCGCGGCCTTCGTGTCCGGCAACGGCACCAACCGGCCCGAGGGTTTGCTTAGCGGAACGATCACGGACGAGGCCGACGATGTCCGCGCCTTCGGGTCGCTGCAATATATCGCGACCGGGGCCGACGGCGCCTTTGCCGGTTCGGAGCCGGAAAACGCGCTGATCGATCTCGTCCAGGCGCTGCGTTCGCCCTATCGGCAGGGCGCGCATTTCGTGATGAACTCGGCGACCCTCTCGGCGATCCGCAAGTTCAAGACGAGCGACGGCGCGTTTCTCTGGCAGCCGGGGCTGGTTGCGGGCCAGCCCGATACGCTGCTCGGCTATCCGATCGTCGAGGCCGACGACATGCCGGACATCGCTTCGGACGAGTACGCCATCGCCTTCGGCAATTTCCGCGCCGGCTATCTGATCGCCGAGCGGGCCGAAACGGCGATCCTGCGCGATCCGTTTTCGAACAAGCCGTTCGTCCATTTCTACGCGACGAAACGCGTCGGCGGGCAGGTGTCGAACTCCGAAGCGATCAAGCTGCTGAAATTCGGGGCGAGCTGATCCTTCCCGACTTCCGTCATGCTGAACTTGATTCAGCATCCATTGGCCGATCCGTGGCGATCCGATCGCATGGGCTGCGCCAATGGATCCTGACCTTCGTCAGGATGACGGGGACGGCGGGAGAGCCTTGGCTTTCCCGCCCGCGCCGCGCCCCGTTGTCCCCCTTCCTCGGGGCGCGGCGCTTTCCTTTTCATCCCTTCGCGGGAGCCCATCATGACCCCCATATTCAAGGACCCCGACGCGGTCCTCAGCTACACCATCGCCTGGCCGGTGACGGTGCTCGACGGCGCGGCGATCGCGTCCGCCGACTGGACCGTCGAACCCGACGAGCCGGGCGGCATCGCCGCCGCCGCGCCTTTCATCGATGGCGGCGAAACCGGCGCGCAATTTTCCGGCGGCGTGCCCGGACAGGTTTATCGCGCGCGGTGCCAGATCGCCCTTTCGGATGGCCGCAGCGACGATGGCTCGGTCGTGATCCGCGTGGAGGAGAGGTGATGCGCGCGGTGGAAGCGATCCCCGCGCTCGCCCCGGTCGCGTTGGACGAAACCAAGGCCTATCTGCGGATCGCGCAGGACGAGGACGACGCGCTGCTCGCCGGGCTGATCCGCTCGGCGACGCAGGTCTGCGAACGGTTCGTCGGCCAGGCGCTGCTGACGCGCGAGGCGGAGGAGACGATCCCCGTGTCGAGCGAATGGCGGCGGCTGAGTCTGACGCCGGTCTCGGCGATCACGGCGGCGTCCGGCGTTTCCGAGGAGGGCGCGTCCTTCGCGCTGCCGGTCGAAGCCTATGCCATCGATATCGACGGCAATGGCGATGGCTGGGTGCGGGTGACATCGCCGGGCACCGCGCGGCGCGTGACCGTGACCTACAGCGCCGGCATGGGGCCGGACTGGAACGCGGTGCCCGAGCCTTTGCGCCAGGGCATCATCCGCCTCGTCGCGCATCTCTTCGCCCATCGCGACGATCCGGGCGAGCAGGGCCCGCCCGCCGCCATCGCGGCCTTGTGGCGGCCGTGGCGCCGGATGGTGTTGCGATGAGCGCCGGGATCGCGCTCGCCGCAGCGGTGCTCGTCGCGCTGCAGGATCATGCGCCGCTGCGGGGCCAGGTGAACGGTATCTACCTGACGCCGCCGGGCCGGGCGACGCCGCCCTTTGTGCTGCTCGGCGAGATCGCCTCGATCGACTGGAGCACCAAGACCGAGGCGGGCCGCGAGATCCGCTTCGCCGTGCTGGTGCGCGAGGAGGCGGAGCGGGCCGAGCGGCTGGGAAGCCTCGCCGAAGAGGCCGAGGCGGCGGTCGCCGCGATGCCCCGCGATATCGAGGGCTGGCGCATCGTCAGCCTCGCGCTCCAACGCAGCCGTATCCTCAGGACCGAGGGGCCGTGGACGGCCTCGATCGAATGGCGGGCGCGGATGCTCGCCGCGTGACTTTTCAAGGAGAAACATCATGGCAGCGGAAAAAGGTTCGGCCTTCTTGCTCAAGGTCGGCGATGGCGGTGGACCGCCCACATACAGCACGGTCGCGGGGATGCGCACGACGCAGCTCTCGATCAACGGCGAGCCGGTGGTCGTCACCAACAAGGATAGCGGGGGCTGGCGCGAATTGCTTTCGGGCGCGGGCGTGCGCTCGGTCTCGGTGACCGGGGCGGGCATCTTTACCGGGTCCGCCGCCGAGACGCGGCTCAAGAACAATGCGCTGGCCGGCGCGCTCGACGATTACGAGCTCAGCTTCGAAAGCGGGGAGCGGATGCAGGGCAGCTTCCTGATCGCCCGGCTCGACTATGCCGGCGACTATAATGGCGAGCGCAACTACACGCTGGCGCTGGAAAGCTCGGGCCCCGTCGCGAGCCTCTAAGGCGCTGGCGGGCCTCTAGCCTTCGCCGTTCAGCACCACGCCCTGGGGTTGCCAATTGTCGGGGCTCACCGGGATCCCGTGGCCCGCGACTTCGAGCCAGTCGGGCACGAAGCGGATCATCGCCGTGTTGGCGGGGAAGTCCGGCCAGAATTCGTCGAGATCGGCACCTTCGTAGAAGATGTTCGCGCGCAGCGTTTCCTCGTCGGTATGGACGGTGGCGCGGCCCATGAAGCTTGCATAATAATATTGCGCATCGTCGCTGAAATAGAGGGTCGCGCGCTGATTGGCGCGGAGCTGGGCGACTTTTCGGGTATCGGGATGGGTCGCGATCCACATCGCCATGTCATAATCGGGCGCGGACACGCCGACCGAACGGCTGCGCGGATGGCCGGCTTCGTCGACGGTGATCAGCGCGCCGACCGTGTCCTCGTCGACGATCGAACGGGCGGCCGAGATGATCACCGTCTCGTCGTTGACGCGATAGACCGCGCCGCGGGCCGGCGCGGCGGCGGGCGCTGCGTCCACCGCCTGGGCGGCGAGGCGCGCATGGACGCCGGCGATCCCGGCGATCGGCAGGGCGGACAACAGGGTGCGGCGGGAAAGCGAACTGGTCATCGGGATCTCCTCGGTGCCTGAGCGATATGCCCGGCGGAATACAGAAACAAGGAAGCATGCGATGAATGACGGTGCATCGGCCAATCCGGTTCGCGGCGAGGCGGCGATTGTCGCCGCTGGAGAAACGCTCCTGCTGCGGCCGAGTTTCGCCGCGCTGGTCGCGGCCGAGGAGGAGCTCGGCCCGCTGTTCGCGCTCGTCGAAAGGGCGGCGGAGGGGCAGCTGAGGCTCGCCGAGATCGTCACGCTGTTCTGGCACTGCCTGGCCGACCGGCCCGAGGCATTGACCCGCGAACGGTTCGGCGAGGCGGTGGCGGGGCAGGGGTTCGCGGCGGCTATGCCCGCGCTGAAGACCTTGCTCGCGCAGATCCTGCAAGGGCGGTGAGCGATACATTTGCGGTCGCGGCGCGGCGGCTCGCCGGCCTGTCCGCCATGCTTTTCTGCTGGCGACCGGCCGATTTCTGGGCGGCGACGCCGGCCGAACTGGCGGCGATCTTTGCCGCAATGCGCGGGGAAGAGCCTGAAGGCGATCCGCTGGCGCCCGGCGATTTCGCCCGGCTGATGGAGCAATATCCCGATGGATGATTTCGAAATCCCGCTCGCAACCGTGCGCGCCGATAGCCGGGCCTTTCGCCGCGATGTCGAGGAGATGCGGCGCACGCTCACCGACGGTCTCGGCGGCGCGGCCGATATTGCCGGGCGCAGGATCGAGAGCGCATTGCTGCGTGCCGTCCGCACCGGCAAGTTCGGTTTCGAGGATCTGAAACGCACCGCGCTCGCGATCCTGAGCGAAATCGCCGGGGCCTCGATCCGTACCGGGCTCGACAGCGCTTTCGGAGGCAAGGGCGGCGGCGGATTGCAGGGCGGGTTGCTCGCGATAGGCACACAGCTCGCCTCGGCCTTTCTCGGCGTGCCGGGACGGGCGGCTGGCGGACCGGTTTCGCCCGGACGCGCCTACCGGGTCGGTGAGCGCGGGCCCGAACTGTTCGTGCCGACGGCGAGCGGACGCATCGAAACGCCGTCCGCGGCGCCGGGCCGCGACGTCCGCGTCTCGATCACCCTCAACGCGCCCGAAGGCCGGGAGCCCGAGGCGCTCGCCCGTTCGGGCCGTCAGATCGCCCGCGATGTCCGCCGGGCGCTCGAACGCAGTTTCTAAGGAAAGCGAAGGCCATGCCCTATTGGCTCGCCCAGCCCGGCGACGCGATGCAGTTCGCCCATATCAAGCGGTTCGATCCGCGCTTCTGGACCGTCAATTTCGCCCAGCCGATGATGGCCTCGGTCGTCACTATCGGACCGCAATCGCTGCGCGCCGAGGCGGTCTGGTACAAGGCGGACGATCTCGCCGGGCTGATCTGGGACAGCGCCGACGCATGGGATCATCCGCTGCTCGCCTACGAAACGGCGCGCGATTATCGCGGCTGCAGACTCTCCTTCCATTGGCGCTCCGGCGGCGTGATGCCGCTCGACGCGGTCGACGGACCGACCTTGACCATCGAAGGCCGCGACGAGGGTGGCAGCCCGCGCACCTGGTATGTGCGGCTCTGGAACTATGCGAGCGGCACAACCCAAGACGCGGATATCACGCTCGATTTCGACGATCTCGACGGCGGCTTCCTGCTGCCGGGCGAGGCCGATCCGGTCTGGGCCGGGGATGTCGACCGGCTGTTCATCTCGCTGATCCCGCCTGGCTATACCGGCGCCGACACGCAATTCGCCTCGGAAGCCACCGGCTGGGTCGAGATCGAGGATATCGCCTCTACCGGCCCGGCATCGACCCTGAAGATCGGCGATACGATGCTGCCCGAACATGGCCTGCGCATCGCGACCGGCTATGACGACGCCTATAACCAGACGCCGGCGCGGCTGCTGCGGAGCGCGCTCCATCTCGGCTATCGCGACCTCATCAACCATTATGTCGGGATGAGCCATTACTACCGGCTTCGCTGGGTCGGCAGCAACGTGCGGCTTCAGCTTTCGGACGAGAAGCTCAACGCCGCCTGCATCGCGTGGCACGAAGATTTTGCCGTGCGGGCCAAGGCGCTCGGCTATGCGCTGATCTTCTCCATCTCCTACGAGGCGCTCGACAGCGTCGTTTATGACAGCTGGAAGCAGCGCGCGGAAAATGGCGATCCGGCGCTGACCTTGTGGGATCCGCCCTCGACCCTGCTGACGCCCGCGCGCCCTGCCGTCGTCACCTATATCGCCCGGGCCGCGCGCGAATTCGCGGACATCCTTGCCGCGGCCGGGCAGCCGGTGAAGATCCAGATCGGCGAGCCCTGGTGGTGGATCATGCTCGACGGCACGGATCGCATCTGCCTCTACGATGCCGATGCGCAGTCGGCGTTCGGCGAGAATCTCGTCTCGATCCCGACGGTCAAGGGCGCGATGACGCCGGAACAGGTTTCGATGCTGGACCAGGCGGGCACCATCCTGGCCGCCTCGACGGCGGCGATTGCGGCGGAGGTGAAGGACGATTACCCGGCGGCGGAGATGCACCTGCTCGTCTATCTGCCGACCGTGCTCGACGAGGCCGCGCCCGAGGCGAAGCGCGCCAATGTGCCGCCGGGCTGGGCCGATCCGGCGTTCGATGTCCTGCAGCTCGAGGATTATGACTGGGTGACGAGCGGCAATAGCGGCGCGACGGCGCGCGGTATTGCTGCGATGACGGCGCGGCTCGGTTATCCGCAGAGCCGCCAGCATTATTTCGCGGGGTTCGTGCTCACCGCCGAGGAGGACGCGCAGTGGCGCGCCATCGATGCCGCCGCCGAGGCTGGCAGGGCGCGCGGTGCCGCCGAAACCTTCTTCTGGGCGCTGCCCCAGGCCGCGCGCGACGGATTCACCCATTTCGATTCCCCCGAGGAGGATGCCGTGCAGGCTTTCGACGACGAAGTTTTTCCACTGGCGCTGGGCCGCGAGGCGATGGCGGAGCCGGGTTTCTCGACCGCGATCGTGACGACCGCATCGGGCGCCGAGCATCGCAATGCGGACTGGTCCGACGCGCGGATGCGCTACGACGCGGGGCCGGGCGTCCGCTCCGAAGAGGATGTCGGCGTGCTGATCGCCTTCTTCCGGGCCCGCCGGGGGGCGGCCCGCGCTTTCCGTTTTCGCGATCCCTTCGATCACAGTTCGAACGGCATGACCGGGACGCCGCATCCCGGCGACCAGTTTCTCGGTATCGGCGACGGCGTTTCAACCCGTTTTCCGCTTGTGAAGCGCTATGGGGAAGTCGCCGACCAGCAGCTGCGACCGATCACCCGGCCCATATCCGGCAGCGTCCGCGTCGCGCTCGACGATATCGAACAGCCGGACGGCTGGACTTTCGATGCCGGCGATATCGTCTTCGATGCCGCGCCCGCCGACACGGTGGAGATACGCGCCGGCTATCTGTTCGACGTCCCGGTCCGCTTTGCCGAAGACCGGCTGGAGATCAGCCGCGCCACCTTCCAGGCCGGGGACGCCCCGCGTGTGCCGCTGATCGAGGTGCGGCAATGATTCCTTCTCCCGCTCGCGGGAGAAGGAGGAGATTCCCATGACGGCTTTTCTCGACGCGCCCGTCACCACGGTCGCCTTTTGCTGGCGCTTGCAGCGCCGCGATGGCGTCGCGATCGGTTTCACGACGCATGACCGCACACTGGAAATCGGCGGCATCGTCTATCGCGCGGCGCCGGGGATGCTGCCGTCGGCGATAACCTTGAACGATGGCTTCGACGCCGGTTCGATGGATGTCGTCGGCGCTTTGACAAGCGACGCCATCGCTGCGGCCGATCTCGCCTCCGGGCGATGGGACGGCGCATCGGTCCGGCTGTTCGCAGTCGATTGGGACGATCCCGAGGAAGAGCAACTGCTGCTGGCCCGCGGCGTGCTTGGCGCGGTGTCGCAGGAAGGCGGGGCTTTCACCGCCGAATTGCGCGGCCCTGTCGCCCAGCTCGACCGGCCGGTCGTGGAGCTGACCTCGCCCGAATGCCGGGCGCGGCTGGGCGATAGGCGTTGCCGCGTCGATCTCGCGCCGCGCACGCGGATCACTACCGTAACCGCCGTCATCGACGAAACGAGTTTCGATGTCGCCAGCGCCAGCGTCGAAACCAACGCCTATGGCTATGGCCGGCTGCGCTGGCTCACCAGCGAGAATAGCGGGCTCGGCGCGGCCATCCTGCGCTCGGCGGGCAACCGTTTGACCTTGCGCGATCCCGTGGCCTTCCCGGTGGAAACCGGAACGCTCGTCGAGATCGTCGAGGGCTGCGACAAGCTATTCGCGACTTGCGCGGGCCGCTTCGCCAATAGCGCGAATTTCCGGGGCGAGCCGCATCTGCCGGGCAACGACCTTCTCACGCGTTATCCGGGGGCGAGTTGATGGACAGCGACATCATTGTCGGCGCGGCGCGGGGCTGTATCGGCGCGCCGTTTCGCTTCCAGGGGCGCGATCCCGCCACGGGGCTCGATTGCGTCGGGCTCGCTGCTCATGCCTATCGCGCCGCCGGGGCGTCGCCGGTCCTGCCGCAAGGCTATGCGCTGCGCGGCCAGCGGCTTCCCGATGTTTCGACCTGGATCGAAGCGAGCGGGCTGCGCCGTATCGATGCGCCGTCCGTGGGGGCAGGGGGCCTGCTCTTGCTCGATCCCGGCGCGCGCCAGCTCCACCTCGCCATCCATAGCGGCGCGGGTTTCATCCATGCCGATCTTGGCCTGCGCCGCACGGTCGAAACGCCGGGCGCACCGCGCTGGCCGGTTCTCGCTGCCTGGCGCTGGAGCGACTGACCATGGCCACTCTCGTCCTCAACGTCGTCGGCACCAAGCTGTTCGGCCCGATCGGCGGCGCCATCGGCGCGATCATCGGCCAGACGATCGATGCCGAAATCTTCAAGCCGAAGGGGCGGCAGGGCCCGCGCCTCAACGACCTGCGCCTGCAGACATCCTCCTATGGCACGCCGCTCCCGAAGATCTTCGGGACGATGCGGGTTGCCGGCACCGTCGTCTGGGCGACGGACCTGCAGGAGGATCGGAACAAGGAAGGCGGCGGCAAGGGGCGCCCCTCCACGACGACCTATAGTTACAGCGCTTCCTTCGCGGTGGCGTTGTCGGCGCGGCCGGTGAGCGCGGTCCATCGCATCTGGGCCGATGGCAAATTGCTGCGCGGGGCGGCGGGGGACCTCAAGACCGAAGCCGATTTCCGCTTCTATCCGGGCGACGAGGGCCAGGATGTCGATCCGCTGATCGCGTCCGCCGAAGGGATGAACGGTACGCCGGCCTATCGCGGACTCGCGCTGGCGGTATTCGAAAATATGCAGCTGGCCGATTTCGGCAATCGCATCCCTTCGCTCACCTTCGAGGCGGAGGCGGAGCCCGGCGCGGTATCGCTGGCGACGATCGTCGGCGAACTGAGCGCCGGCGAGGCGAGCGCCGAAACGAGCGCGACGCTCACCGGCTATGCCGCCCATGGCGACAGCGTGCGCGGCGCGATCGAGACGCTGACCGAGGCATTGCCGCACAGCCTGACCGATGACGGCGTCGGTCTGCGCCTCAGAGAGGATGATGGCGAACCGGTGCCGCTTGACGAACTGCTGCTCGGGGCCAGCCCGGGCGAACAGGGGCGGCCGGCGATCCAGCTCGAACGAGCGGCCGCCGATGCCGTGCCCGACGAGATCGCGCTGCGCTATTATGAGCCGGCGCGCGATTATCAGGTGGGGCTCCAGCGTGCGCGGATCGAGGGGCCGGGGTTTCGCGCGGAACGGATCGACTTTCCGGCGACACTGGCCGCCGGCCGCGCCAAGGCGATCGCCGAACGCCGTCTCGACGCCGTCTGGGCGGGGCGGGCCACCGCCGCCCTGTACCTGCCGTGGCGGACCATGGCGTTGCGGCCGGGAATGGTCGTTACCATCCCGCAACAACCCGGTCTGTGGCGTATCGCCGAATTTTCGCTGGAGAAGATGGCGGTCGGCCTCGACCTCGTCCGCGTTGCCGGGGGCGGACCGCTGGTGGCCGATGCCGCCGCTTCGGGCCGCGCCGTCGTCGATCCCGATCTCGAACATGGGCCGACGGTTTTGGCGCTGCTCGATCTGCCCGCGCTCGATGACATGTTGCACGCAGCGCCGCGCCTTTTCGCGGCAGCCGCCGGGCCGTCTCCGGGCTGGCGGGCGGCGGCGCTCGAATATAGCCTCGATGGCAGCGCCAGTCTTGTCAGCCTCGGCCAGACCGCGCCGCCCGCCATTCTCGGCGAGACGGTGACCGCACTGCCGGACGGCCAGGCTGCGCTGATCGACAGCCGCGCCGCGGTCGAGGTCGAACTGCTCCACGACCAGATGTGGCTGGCAGGCGCGAGCGACGATGCGCTTGTCGCCGGTACGAACCTGATCCTGATCGGAGACGAACTCCTCCAATTCGGAACGGTCCAACCGCTGGGCGCGAACCGCTTTCGCCTGTCCCGCCTGTTGCGCGGCCGGCGCGGCACCGAATGGGCGATGGGCGGGCATATGGTCGGCGAGCGGTTGGTGGCGGTAGACGAGGCGACGCTGCGCGCCTTCGATCTACCGGTCGCGGCTCTCGGTGCGCCGTTCGAGCTGCTCGCCACGGGCCTTGGCGATGGCAGCGCGCCCACGAGTGTGAGCGGCGAGGTCGCGGGCCATTCGATCCGTCCGCCGGCGCCGGTGCATCTCGCCGCGCGGCGAGCGGCAGGCGGCGATATCTTGTTCCGGTGGGTGCGGCGCAGCCGGCTCGGCTGGGCCTGGACCGACAATGGCGACATCCCGCTCGGCGAAGAGGGCGAGCGCTGGCTGGTCACGGTGACGCCCGATATCGGCGCGCCGCGCGTGCTCGAGACTGACGTCGCATCCTTCGCTTATTCGAGCGCCGAACAGGCCATCGACGGCGCCGGGAGCGCAACCAACTTCACGCTCACCGTCGCGCAACTTGGATCGCTGGCCGCCTCGCTGCCGGCGCAGCGCAGTTTCACCCTGTAGCCGGAAGGACCCCGAATGACCGACACCACCGCCCGCTTCGCGCTGCCTCTGCTCCAGCCCGGACAGGCGCAGAAGGAACTCTATCACAACGAGGCGCTGGCGTTGCTCGACAGCGGGCTTCATCCGGTCGCCGAAACATCGGGCGAGGTTGTGCCGCCGCCGAGCCCCGATCCGGGGCAGTCCTGGATCGTCGGATCCGCGCCGACCGGGGAATGGAGTGGGCAGGCCGACGCGCTTGCAACATGGACCGAATCCGGCTGGCGAATCCTCGATCCGGTGGAAGGAATGTCGGTCTGGATACGCGCGGACCAGTTTTTTGCACGCTGGGATGGCGCGGCATGGATTCCGGGCGAAGTTATTGGCGAATCACTCAAATTGGGCGGGGAGCAGGTCGTCGGAGCCCGCAAGGAAGCGATTGAAAATGTTTTCGGCGGCGTAACGGTCGATGCCGAGGCGCGGGCGGCAATCGCCGCTATCCTTGCTGCGCTGCGGGATCACGGGCTTATCGCGACATGATGTTTCGCGCGGTGACAATTAAATAACCACCTTTACTTGCCACTATGCAACCATATCGGCATAGACGCGTTGTTGTTCTGTTGCCGGGTTTTGATGCGGTCATTTGGTTTGTCCGATGAGGCATTTTGGCAACAGAAACGCCAATTGTCCGCTTGCGTGGACGTGTTGGTTTCGATATGGATTTTGCCATTCCTAGGCTAGGAATTTGTAAGAAAGGGGAATGTTTATGCGCAAGTTCGCCATCAAAGCGGCGCTAGCTACATCCGCGCTCACCGTTGCGATGACGCCGGCGCTGGCTCGTGACGATACGTGGTATATCGGTGCTGAGGCTGGTGGAACGATCATCGGTAACACCGATATTGATTCCACGAATTCTGCCGGTGTGTTTCTGAACAACGCCTATAGCGTGAATACGGAGCCTGGCTTCGACGTTGGCGGTGTTCTCGGATACGATTTCGGCTGGTTCCGTCTGGAAGCTGATGTTTCCTACCGTCGTGCCGAAGTGACCACGATCGAGCAGAACCTCGGTTCGATCCTCCCGATTGACGGTACGCCCCGCGCTGACGGCGGTGTGAACTACAATCCGGGCGGCCCCAACGGTAACGCTCCGGGCAACCCGTTCCAGTGGAACGGCGCCATGGGCAGCATCCGGGTTCTCGCCTTCATGGCCAACGGTCTTCTCGACTTTGGCGATGACGACGGCTTCCAGGGCTATATCGGTGGTGGTGTCGGCCTTGCGCGCACCAGCTTCGACAGCATCCGCGTGACGGACGCTGCGCCGATCCAGCTCGACGATTCGGATTCGGGCTTCGCCTGGCAGCTTGTTGCCGGCGTCCGCTATCCGCTGTCCAACAACTGGGACGTCGGTGTGAAGTATCGCTTCTTCAACCAAGACGAAGTCGATATGCGGAGCTTCTACAGCCAGGACGAGACGACGGATGTGCGTACGCACAGCTTGCTCGCGACTCTGACCTATAACTTCGGGTCACCGCCGCCGCCCCCGCCGCCTCCTCCGCCTCCGCCGCCGCCTCCTCCGCCTCCGCCGCCTCCGCCGCCGCCTCCGGCGTGCGAGCCTGGCCCGTTCCTCGTCTTCTTTGACTGGGATCAGTCGGACATCCGTCCGGACGCGGCTTCGGTGCTTGATGCGGTTTCGGCGCAGTACCAGTCCGGCCGTTGCCCGACTTCGGTGATGCTTGCTGGTCACGCTGACCGTTCCGGTTCGGCGACCTACAATGTGGGCCTTTCCGAGCGTCGTAACGCGTCGGTCCGTGCATACCTCGCTTCGCGCGGTGTTCCGGATGCTGCGATGTCCAGCGAAGCCTTCGGTGAGAGCCGGCCTCTGGTCGACACTGCCGATGGTGTCCGCGAACAGCAGAACCGTCGTGTCGAGATTACCTACGGACCTGGTATGTAATCGACGGCATTACGCCTCAAAAAAAGAAGGGCCGGTCTTCGGATCGGCCCTTTTTTTGTGCCTCCTCGGCGTGACATGCGATCAATACGCGCATGGAAAGATGACGAAGGGAAAGAGAAGAAGCGAGTGATCCGGGGCTTTATTCTGAAACTGGGCTCCTGTTGGGGCCGGAATGCGGATCCTCTATTCTTGCTCCGCGAATAGCTCGATCGTTCGATCGATCATCCGGTCCATCGCGAAATGCCGTTCGGCCCAATGCTTCAAGGCGATGCGATCCGCTTCGCGATCGGGTTCGCCGCGCTGCGCCAGCCTCGCAAGATGGGCCGCTGCTTCGACCGCATCGGGATGATCGGCGTCCGCCAGCAAATGGTTCGCGGCCATCGGGGCAACCGCTTCCGCGGCGCCGCCGGCGGGCGTCGACACGACCGGCAACCCGGCCAGCTGCGCTTCGATCAACGCATTGGGCATCCCTTCGTGCCGCGATGTCAGCGCAAGGGCATCCATCCTTTCCAGCCAAAATCCGATATGGGCGCTGCGGCCGACGAATAGCGTCCGCTCTCCCATCCCCTTGTCCTGCGCATAGGCGCGCGCGGCCTCCCGAAGCGGGCCATTTCCGGCCAACACAAAACGCGCCTCGGGAACGCTTTTCGCCAGCGCCGCGCAGATTTCGAGCCAGAACAGCGGTCGCTTGTTTTCGTCGAGGCGCATGACGCCGCCGAGCGTAAAGCCGCCGCCCGTCCGCCGGTCGAAAGCCTGCCAGCGTGCCTGTTCCTCGTCCGAACTCTCCGCCGGTAGCCGCGCGACGCCATTGGCAATTACGGCGACGCTTCCCGGCGCCAGTTCCAGCCATTCTTCATAGGCGCGCGCCACCATCGCCGAATTGGCGGACAGCGTGACGCCCGCCGCCGATAACAGGCCCCGGTACAGCACATGCTGCTCGGGCTTTTGCCGGTCCCGCCGGGCGCTGGGCGGCATCGTGCGGACGTTGAGGATGATGCGCGGCACGCCGGCGAGCAAAGCGGCCAGCCCGGCCGCGAAGATCATGCCATCCTGCCAGATCTGCGCGATATCGGGCGCTTCGTAACGCAGCGTTTCGGTGAGATGGATGATCCCTTCGCGCATCCGGGGTGGGAGAAGAGCGACCAGCGCGCGGAGCTGCTTGCGATCCGGCGAATTCGTCAATCCGCCCCAGGGCGGCGCGGCGAGGTAATCGCCCACGCGAATGCCCGCCTGTTCGAGCCGGGGCAGGTAGAAATCATTGGCGCGCCGCGTATCGAGCTTGCGGCAGAATATGCTGACGGGACCGCCGATACGCCCGTCGCGCCGTGCGGTTTCCCCCTGCAGGCCCATCGCGGTGTTGACGAGTTGCCGTTCCGCGCCGCCGCCGCCCAGCGTTCCCCCTATCAGCACGATACCGCCGATCGCGCGTCCCGCCCGGCGCGGCGGACGCTCCCGGCGCGCGGCCAGCGTGTCGTCGAGGATCGCCTGCAGCGCGGTGACGCTCGGCGGGCCATCATGGCTGGCGCTGCCGAACAGGCGAACGGCCGTCGCGATCTCGCGATCCGCCCCATTACCCGCCTGCGTCAGCGTCCGGGCGGCATCCTCATATCGACCTTCCTCCTTCAGAAGCCGGGCCCGCTCCGTCGCGAACTCCGCCGCCAGAACGCTGCCGCCGTCCCGCCCGTCGAGAATGGTTCGCGCCTCGGCTTTCCGCCCGAGGGCGAGGAAACAGCGCGCCGCCAGCAAGGCGTCGGCATCGTTGGCGGGAGCTTCAGGCACGGGCAGATAGCCGGCAAGCATTGCGCCGGCCGTTTCGACATCGAGCGCTTCCGATGCAGCCTTCATATATTCCGGCAAGATTATGAAAGAAGAAGGGAATCGCTGCGCCATGCAACGCCAGCAGGCGAGGCTCTCCTGCCGGTCGCCGGCAATGGCGATGAGCTTTCCGACATGCCATTGCAGCCGTTCCTCGACCGGGAACTGGGCCGCGAGATCGATGGCGCGGGACAGCAGCCATGGCGTGAATTCCCCCCGGTCGGCTTCGTCGAGCAGTGCCGCGGCTTCCGCCAGAGCGTCGTCCAATGTCATGGCACAGGCGACCGGATCGACAAGCGGTGCGTCGAGCGCGAGGCTCAGCCGGTCGGAGGCCGGGTCGGGGCGTTGCGCCCGGGCGGTGAAGCTGCCAGTCACAGTCATCGCATAGAATGGGGCGGCGCGAGCCGCAACGCGAAGGGAAGAGGGGACGAGGTTGGCGCGGTTTCCGGGCGATACCCTGCTCGAAAAGCTGGCAGCAAGCCGCCATTCCGGGCTGCGGCGCTGGGCGGCGCGCAAGGCGGCGGATCGTGCGCTTCACTGGGCCGCATTGAAGGGCGGCGCGGACGACCCCTATGTGCTAATGCGCCTCGGCCTCTATCCTTATGCGCTGGCAAAGCCTGCCGGTGATCGCAAGGGCGAGGTCGCGCAGACCATTGCCGCGGCGGCGATGGGCGAGGGCGGCCCGAATGCCCCGGTTCCTGCGACACTGAAACAGGTTGCCGCGCGCGCCATTGCGCCCGCCAACCCCAGGGCGGCGTTGGCGCTGCTTCCCGGTGATGCGATAGAGGCCGGCGCAGCCTGTCTCATCGCGATGGGCGATGCCGTCGCCGCAGCCGCGCTCGTCAGCGAGCTGGACTCGCGCGAGGCGTTGGCGATGCGCGCGCATATCGCCGTTGCCGCCGGCGATCCGGGCGGTGCCCGCCGCTTGCTGAACGCGATGTTC
This sequence comes from Parasphingopyxis marina, assembly GCF_014237875.1. Lineage (GTDB taxonomy): Bacteria > Pseudomonadota > Alphaproteobacteria > Sphingomonadales > Sphingomonadaceae > Parasphingopyxis > Parasphingopyxis marina. The sequence continues at coordinate 631,156 of NZ_JACJVJ010000002.1, read as the reverse complement.
GTCAATGACGGGCTGGGCCCGCCGCTGGGCGACGGGGACGGCGCATTCGGGATAGACGCGCTGCAAAGCCCAACGCCCGAGCCGCTCGATGGGCCCCAAGTGTCGGTTGTCGTGCCCTATCACGATGCCGCCGACACGCTCCCCGCTGCCGTCGAATCCCTGCTCGCCCAAAGCTGGCGGAATCTCGAAATCCTGCTCGTCGACGATCGGTCCACGGACGAAAGCCCGGCCATAGCCGCCGCGCTCGCCGCGAAAGACGGTCGGGTCGTTACCCTCGAAAATCGGCAGAACTCCGGCGTTTATGGCGCGCGGAATACCGCGATCGATGCGGCGACCGGCGAGTTCGTGACCTTCCTCGATGCGGACGATTGGTCGCCTGCCGAGAGGATCGCGCGTCAGGTACACGCGCTGGGCGGGCACGCGCTTGCCATCGCCAACCATATCCGGATGGATGAGGCGGGCTGCCCGGTGGCGCCGCGGGTCTATCCGCTGGTCCGGCCCGTGCCGATCACGATGTTGCTGCGCCGCGCTACCCTGGTCGAGGCGGGCCCGTTCGAACAAACCAAAACCGGTGCCGATTCCGAAATGTTCGCACGCCTGGAGATGCTGCACGGCAAGCGTTCGGTGGCGCGCGATGCGGCGATCTTGCTTGTGGCGCGTTGGCGTTCGGGCTCGCTGAGCGATGCGAGCGAAGGCGGGATGCTCGGCACCGAGCGCTACGCCTATCGGGCCGACTGGATGTTCCGGCATGCCGGACTTGCGCCGCCGCGCTTGCCAGTCGCGCCGGGCAATGCATAGACACGGCGGCGATGCAAAGCGATCCTCCTTCCAAGACCTCTTCCCGCGAACCGGGCGATGAGGCGCGCGCGGTGCGGGAAGCGGCGGAGCGCGAAATCGCGGCGCTGAAGGCAGAGAAGCGGTTGCTCGAATATCGCGTCATCAACGCCAATCGCACGCTTGCCTACGGCCTTGGCCGGGCGATGATTGAGGCGCGGAGTTTGAAGGGTTTTTTCACGCTGCCCTCCAAGGTCATGCGATTGCGGTTGAAGCAGAAGGCGAAGCGCAAGCAACGGGTCCCCGACAGCTTCGCCAAGGACATGGCCGAGCGGTTGAAATTCGTCGAGCCGGTACTGGACAAGGCGGCATCGGACGGGGTTGCGGTCGCGGCCGCATGGCTCAGGCAGCAATCCGGCGATGCGGCGGCCAAGGGGAGGGCGCTTGCCGAACTCGCCCTGACGACCGTCCGCGACGATCTGTCTTCCGCCGCGGCCCTGGGTGAGGAAGCGGCATCGCATGCGTCCGACGATCCGCGGCTGATCGCCGTCATGATCGCACTCGCCGACCGGGGGATGGTTCACGCGCCGGCCGCAATCGCGATGGCTATCCGGCGGGAACAGCCCCTGTCCGAACCGCAGCGCCGGCTGATCGAGAACCTGCTGCGCGACGCGCATTTGCTGGACGAAACGGCCCAGGGCTTTCCGGCGCTGCCTGCGCCTGGCGGCGAAGAGAGGGCGCGCGCCGTCGTCATTTGCCCGCAACGCTGGCGCCGAACCCATCGTGTTGCGGAAGCTGTGGTGGCCCTGGAGGAGCAGGGCTTCGATCCCCAATTCGCCGACACGATCGACGATGCCGACTGTAGGCAAGCTGCGCTCGTTCATCTTTTCTGTGACGCGCTCGATACCGCCGAGGCCGCGCTCCGCATGGCGCACCGCGACGGCGCGCGCTTCATCCTCGATCTCGATGGCATTCCTCCGGCCGTTCGCGACACGCCCGGCAGCGAATCGGATGCGGCGGCCAGGCTCCGTCTCACGGCGCTCGGTGCCGCGTCCGAAGTCGTCCTGTTGCGCAATCGATCGCCTTTGACATTCGGCCCGAACGCCGAGCTCCTCGGCGCTTCCGATAGCGAGATGGCCCGCCCCGATGCCCAAGTAGTGGCGGCGGCCTTCGCCGAATTCGGGCTGGATGCCCAGCTCCCCGTCGTCGCCTGCCTTGCCGATCTCGATACTGCGGAGGGAGCGGCCCATTGCTTGCACGCCTTTGCGGATCTGTTTGCGGCGGGCGAGGCACGGCAGCTGCTGCTGATGGGGAAGGGCGCGGCGGTCGGCGCGATCCGGCGCGATGCCAAGGCGCTGGGTCTTGGCGATGCGGTCTGCTTTGCGGGAATGCCTGCGCCGGTTCGCTGGCCCGCCTTGCTCGCCGGATGCGAGGTCGCGGTCTTTGCCGATCCGCGTGACGCCGCGCTCGGCTCCGAGATCGGTTTGGCGATGGAGTGTGCGCGCGCGCTCCGCGTTCCGGTCCTCGCGACCCGTGCAGCCTGGGCGTCGCAGGGCCTTGATTCGGACGAGGTTGACGGGCTCCTTCGCGAAAAAGGCGGTTGGGTATCGATGCTTCGGACGGTCCTGTCTCGGCAACGGCCTGCCGCGCAAAAGGCTCCCTATCGCCGCCCAATCGCGGAAATCTATCAAAATATTCTGCAGGCTACTGTAAAATAAAGATATTATACCGGGCTGGCGCTCGCCGAACGGCTATTGTAACAGCGCCCAAACGCGGTTTTGGGATGGGTTTATGCGTATTGCCATGATCGGCACTGGCTATGTCGGACTCGTGTCCGGCGCCTGCTTTTCCGATTTCGGCCATCAGGTCGTCTGCGTCGACAAGGATGCCGACAAGATTGCGGCGCTCGAGAACGGTATCATGCCGATCTATGAGCCGGGGCTCGACGCGCTGGTCGAAAATAACGCGAAGGGTGGGCGGCTATCCTTCACCACCGATCTTGCGGCGGGTGTCGCCGGGGCCGATGCGGTCTTCATCGCAGTCGGAACGCCGTCCCGCCGCGGTGACGGCCATGCCGACCTCTCTTATGTCCATGCCGCCGCCGAGGAAATCGCCCGTGCGCTGACCGGGCCGGCCGTGATCGTCACAAAATCCACGGTTCCGGTGGGAACGGGCGACGAGGTCGAAAGGATCGTGCGCGAAGCGGCGCCGACTGCCGAAGTCTCGGTCGCCTCCAACCCTGAATTTCTTCGCGAGGGTGCCGCGATCGGCGATTTCAAACATCCCGACAGGATCATCGCCGGCGTCGAGGACGATCGCGCCAAGGACGTGCTTCGCGCGATTTACCGGCCCCTCAACCTCAACAAGGCACCGCTCCTTTTCACGAGCCGGCGTACGGCCGAGATTATCAAATATGCGGCCAACGCCTTTCTGGCGACCAAGATCACCTTCATCAACGAGATCGCCGATCTGTGCGAAGCGGTGGGCGCGGATGTGCAGGATGTGTCGCGCGGGATCGGGCTCGATAATCGCATCGGCCCCAAATTCCTGCATGCCGGGCCGGGCTACGGTGGCTCCTGTTTTCCCAAGGATACGCTGGCCTTGCTCAAGACCGCGGAGGACGAGCAGACGCCATTGCGCGTCGTCGAGGCCGTGGTGAAGGTCAACGATGCGCGCAAGCGGGCGATGGGTCGCAAGGTCGCCAAGGCGATGGGCGGCGATGTCAGGGGCAAGACGGTCGCGGTTCTCGGCTTGACCTTCAAGCCCAATACCGACGACATGCGCGATGCGCCGTCGCTGTCGATCATCCAGGCGCTCCAGGACGAGGGCGCGATCATACGCGCCTATGATCCGGAAGGTGTCGATCAGGCGCGCCCCTTGTTAAAGGATGTTCAATTCTGTCCCGATCCCTATGATGCGGCCGATGGAGCGAACGCGTTGGTGATCGTAACCGAATGGGACGAGTTCCGGGCGCTCGATCTCCAGCGGATGGCGGGGATGCTTGCCGATCCGCTGCTCGTCGATCTCCGTAACATCTATTCGGTGGAAGAAGCCCGTGCCGCCGGCCTTGCCTATGTCGGCATCGGCCGGGGACAGGCCGGGGCCTGACGCAATGGTGAACGGGATCCAGAAGCGCGACACGGCGCGGCGACCGTTCAGCCCCGAATGGATGGCGGAACTGCGCCAGTCCCTGGCGGTCATGGGGCGGGTCATCTTCGCGGTGATCCTGCGCGAATCCCGGACCCGCTACGGCGATTCGAACATCGGCTACGCATGGGCGATCATCGATCCGGCGATCCAGATGACGGTGTTCGTCGGGGCCTTCATCCTGCTGGGGCGATCCTCGCCCGTCGCGGCGCCGCTCAGCGTGTTCTTCCTTACCGGCATAGTCCCGCTGTTTTTCTGGCGCGGCGTGGTCAGCCAGTCTGCGAGCGCGATCAAGGCGAGCCTCGGCCTTCTCACCTATCCGCAGGTGATGCCGGCGGATGTCGTTATCGCCCGGATTCTGCTTGAGTCGGCGACCACCATTATTGTGTTTATCGTTATCGTCATCGGTCTCGCGCTGGTCGCGGATGTATCGCCATCCTTCTTTTTCGGCGATCCGCTCGGGATCGTGCTCGCCACGGCCGGCCTTGTTTATTTCACAATCGGGTGCGGGTTCCTGAGTTCGGGGCTCGGCCGCGTGCTGCCGGTCTGGAGCAATATCTGGGGCTATATGGGCCGCCCGATCTACCTGCTGTCGGGCATTTTCTTCACACTGGAACAGCTACCGGACGGCGCCCGCCAATATATGGCCTATAATCCGGTAGCCCATTCTGTCGAATGGTTGCGGTCGGCGATGATACCGACGTTCGAAAGCCATGCCTATAACCCTTGGTATCCGGCGCTTTTCGGGACGGGCGCCTTGCTGATCGGGCTGATAATCGACCGCATTCTGTTGATGACCGGCGATGAAGAGATAGTTAGCTGAACACGATGGCGATTGAACTGCACAATATTTCGAAAACCTATCGGTCTCGGCGCACTGGAAAGAAAACCGTGCTCCACAACATCAACGCTGTTTTCGAGCGCGGGCACAGCTATGGCATATTGGGTATCAACGGTGCCGGAAAATCGACGCTTTTGCGGATCATATCCGGCGCCGAACGTCCGACATTCGGCGAGGTTCGCAAGGATGTTTCGATCAGCTGGCGGCTCGGCTTCGCCTCATCCTTCAACAGTTCGCTCACGGGGATGGAAAATCTGCGGTTCGTTTGCCGTATCTACGACGCCGATATCGAGGAAGTTTCCGAATTCGTCCAAGATTTCGCCGAGATCGGCGGTGCGATTCACGAACCGGTACGCAACTATTCTTCGGGCATGCGGGCCAGATTGGCATTCGGCCTGAGCATGGCTATCAGGTTTCAGGTCTATATCATCGATGAGTCGATTTCGGTCGGCGATTTCACCTTCCAAGAAAAGTGCAAGGCCGAGTTCGAGCGGCGTAGGGAAGAGGCGGATATCTTGTTAACTTCCCATATGCCGGCAATGATCAAGCAATATTGCGATCGCGGCGGCGTCGTCCATGGCGGCCGGTTGGAAATGTTCGACGACGTCGAAGAGGCCGTCAGCTATTATGAGCAGATAACGCAATGATCTCCCGTCAGGAACTCGTCGGCAAGGCCCGCACATGGTTGAGTGCGGACAGCGAAGGCGCCGATCCTCGCAGAGCGCGCCGTACCCGGCGATTCCGGTACATCGCCGTGGGCATAGCGATTCCGACGTTAATCGCGTTCCTATATTACGCGCTGTTTGCACGACCCGAGTACGACACGGAAATGAAGTTCACGATCCAGGGGCTCGAGCAGCGGCCGCCCGATCTGCTGGCCGGCATCGGCTTGCCTGCCGTTACCGGTGCCGCCAATGATGGTCAGGTCGTCGTCGAATATATCCAATCGGCGGCACTGGTTAGCCAACTGGTCGATGACTATGGTTTCGATGCTGCCTATGGCAATTGGAGCTTCGATCCTCTTGCCCGGGTTTCCCGCAGCGCACCGCTCGAGGACAAGGCCGATTTCTGGTTGTCGCAGAGCAGTGCCACCTACGACGCCACTTCGAACATCATAACCGTGAATGTACGGGCCTTTACGGCCGAAGATTCGCTGAGAATCGCGCAAGGCGTTCTGGCCGAAACCGAGCAGGTCGTGAATTCGCTCAATAGCCGCGTCCAGGATGAAGCCGTTCGCGTCGCGACCGAGGAGGTAGCGGCACGCCGCGAAGCCTATAACGAAGCGCGTCGCGACGTTATCAACGCGCGGGCCAATCGTGCGACTACCTTGGAGGGCGAGGCGGCCCAGCAGGTTGGCCTAGTTGGTCAGATCGAGAGTCAGCTTGCCAATACGCGGGTCGAACGCGCGGCTGCGATCGCGCAGTTCCGGCCCGATTCACCGCAGATCAGGGCCATGGACGAACGCATCGCGGCACTCGTTCGGCAGCGCGACCAAGCGATTGCCGATGCGCGGGGCGGCTTTGGAATGACCGAAGCATCGCGCGACGTTGGCGCGCAAACGGCTCTGCTCGACTACCAGTTCGCGCAGACCGCCTATTATTCGGCTATCGAGGCGCAGCGTGGAGCCGTTGCCAACCGGGCCAACGAGCGCCGCTACCTCGTTGCCTTCGTACCGCCGCGGATTGCCGAGATCTCCAACTATTGGAGCCGTTTCTGGAATGTGTTTGCCGTGGCCCTTATCGCCGGCTTCTTGATGGCGATCGGGTCGCTAGGCTATTCCATCGTCAAGGACCATTTGGAATGATCAGTCTCCTGCGTAGCTTGTCCGGTATTGCCCTCCTCTTTGCGGGGGTGTTGCTGTTTGCAACGGCTATGCCGGCTGCGGCACAAATCGATCAGGACAGCGGCGCGAGCGCAGTCGGAGCGGGCTCGGCCCCTTCGGCTGTTCTGCAAGACGACCAGCGCGGGACCGACGTCCTCGAATCGACGCTGCGCCAGGATCAGATGGCCGGACGGCGGCCGACGCCCTTCGGTTCGGAACTGTTCCTCACTCGGAATGCGCAGGAAGATATCGGCGCCAACGATCCCAATTATGTCGTGCAGCCCGGCGATCAGGTCGACGTGACGACCTTCGGACTCGTCAACGAATCGGCGCGGCTTCTCGTCGACTCGGAAGGCAATATCGCGCTTCCCAATGTCGGGCCGGTGCCGATCGCGGGTACGCGCTCCGAGGACGTCAACGATGTCGTGAGCGCGGCGGCTTCGCAGGTCTACCAGTCGACGGTTCAGGTATACGCCACTGTATCCAATGCCGGACGTATCCAGGTGTTCGTGACCGGGCCGGTTTTGCGGCCGGGCGGCCACCAGGGGACCAGTCAGGCGTCCGAAATCGGCTTTCTCCAAATGGCTGGCGGCATCGATCCGCAGCGCGGCAGCTACCGGCACATCGTGGTCCGGCGTAACGGCGAAACCATCGGTTCGATCGATCTCTACGACTTCCTTCTCAATGGGGCCCTCTCCGGTGTGTCGCTGCGCAACGGCGATGTCATCGTCGTCGGCCAACAAGGGCCGGTCGTGTCGGTCAGCGGCGATGCGCGCGCGCCTTTCACCTTCGAATTCGCGACCGCAGCGGGCAGCGGCGGGGAGCTGCTTCGCTATGCACGGCCGCGTCCGGAAGTCACCCATGTGTCGGTGCTCGGCACGCGCGACGGCGTGCCGTTCAATGCCTATATGACGCGCGAGGAGTTCGCGTCGCTGATGCTTTCGGACGGCGATCGTGTGCGCTTCGAAGCCGATGCGCCGGCAGACACCTTCATCGTCCGTGTCGAAGGCGCGCATACCGGCCCGTCGGCCTATGTGGTCAATCGCGGCGATTATCTGGGGCCGCTGCTTGCGCAGATCCCATACGATCCGCTTGCCGACATCCAGATGATTCATATCGAGCGCCAGAGCGTTGCCGAAACGCAGCGCGTGCTCCTTCAGGAAAATCTCGCCCGGCTCGAACGCGTCATGTACACGCAACCGGCGGCGACGCCTGCCATCGCGCAGGCACGGGCCGCGCAGGCGCCGGCGTTGGCGCAGTTTATCGCCCGGGCGCGTCAGGTTCAGCCGCGCGGGCTGGTCGCGCTTCCCGACGATGCCGATCTTAGCCAGGTCTTGCTGGAGCCGGACGATGTGATCGTCATTCCCTATGTCAGCCAGACGGTCGTCATCGCTGGCGAGGTCGAACTGCCGCAAACGCTTCTATGGACGCCGGGCAACGACGCGCGCGATTATGTGCGGCAGTCTGGCGGCTATACGCAGCTTGCGAACCGGTCCGATACGCTCGTCATTCATCCCGACGGCAGCGTCCAGCGTGGTGGCGATGTCCGCGCCGGCGACCGGATTCTCGTGCCGCCCAAGGCGCCGGGTCAGGTGCTCCAGCTCATCCGCGATATCGCGACGATCTTCGGCCAGGTCGGCCTCGCAGCGGCGTCGTTCACGCGGGTTTTCTAATGGCAAGGTGTGGCCTGGGGGTAGTCGCCAGTTGATTTGCCGGCCGGCTTATCTGCCCGGTTTGGCTTGTCCGCGTGACCAGTCGATCCCGGCCAGCGTGCCGGGGATGTTGATCCGCCGGTAGAAATTTCCGTTGATCTGTGTGCGGTAGATCAGGTGGTGACGGAAGCTCTTGTAAAGATCGACATGGACAGGGAAATCCAGGGCCCGGGTCCAGAACTGGTCGAGCGTCGTCGCTGCCGTCAGCCCGTCGATCCGGTAGATCGCGTTACCGAGCGCCAGCGTCGGCTTGCCGTGATGGATCGCCGACATTCCGGTCGTGCTGTTGATCGTCACGATGCCTGTGGCCCGGTTGAGCAGCGTCGGCAGGTGCGGATCGTGAACATAGATCAACCGGTCGCCCAGCCCGGTTTCAGCCCGCAGTTTCCGGATCAGGCGCGTATAATCCGTATAGGGCCGATCCATCGGATGGTGTTTGAACACGAGCAGGGCGTCCTTCGGCGCATGCGCTGTGAAGGAAAGCGTCGTGTGCCGGATGAACTGCTCGACGGTGTCGAACACGGAATGGACACCGATCTGCGCGTCGTTATGCACCTGTAGCGGCACCAGGAAGAAGGGGGGGTGGCTCTCGGCGGTAAGGCGCGCCACGTCCGGGCGGTTCTTGAGCCGGTACCAGTATTTTCGGGCCGCGCCCTGTACCCATGCGAGCCCCTCGAACCAGCTGAGCGGCCGGTGATGGCGGTAGCGCGGGAAGAAGGGCCACAGGATGATGGCCCAGAAATAATAGGTGAAGGCCCATCCGGTGGCGTGCCAGATCGACTGGCCGACCGTGCTCGTTTCGGCGGGTTCGGGTGCTGACGAGTTCAGGTAGAAGATGCCGGCGCGCGGCATGGCGCTGCGGCCGTTCACGCCGAACCGCTCCATCGTGATATAGTCGGGCCGGATATAGCCCTCCTCGAACACATAAACTTCGATACCGTGTGCCTCGGCGATCTCGCTGGCGATGCTGTGCATCGTGCGGCAATCGCCGAAAAGCATGATTGTATCGATGCGCTTTTCCTCGCACACCCGTTCAAGAAAGCGCGGAAATTTCTCGATACTGTCGGTAAAGCTGCTCGCGCCGCGCGGAAAATAAAACCAGTCGCCGCCATTGAAATTTATCTTGTGGATATTCGCGCCGACCCAGCGCAGGTCTTGGGCAAGGCGTGCGAAGAAGGGGCCGACCGGGCCCTGGAGCATCAGGATATTGCGACCGCGAAAGCAATAGGGCGCATCTGCGGGAATTTCGGGAAGCTGGGGGGCCTTTTCGTGCCGGTCGGCTTCGCCATTGTCCCTGACGAGCCGCGCGGGTGACGAGGGGCTGTCCATATACTTCGCTCCGCTGTTGCCCGCCCGAAGACGTACTATTGTTGCGCTACAGCAAAGTCATCATTAGAAACGAAAAAAGAACTTAAAAGTGCGAAGAGTCCGATGAGTTGTGGCGAAAATGCTTCAATCCGGTTCGCAAAAAGGGGCCCAGATGACTGATTCCATTGCCCGTACCCGGTCAAATCCCGAAAACCAGCCAACCAGCCCATTGCGTGCGGCCGCGCACGCCCTGGCAATCAACGCCGCGGCGGTCGCAACGCTTGCCGGTAGAATAGACGGAAAATTCGGCGAAGCGGTGGATGTGATCCTCGGCCAGCCCGGGCGGGTTGTGGTGTCGGGAATGGGAAAATCGGGCCTGGTCGCGCGCAAGATCAGCGCGACCTTGGCCTCGCTCGGCACGCCGAGCCTTTTCGTTCACAGCGCCGACGCCAGCCACGGCGATCTCGGAATGATCGCGATTGGCGACACCGCGGTCCTGATTTCGGCGAGCGGGGAGACGGAAGAGGTTCTTGGGCTCATTCCCTATCTCCGCCGCCTCAATATTCCGATTCTCGCCCTGACCGGCGATATGCGATCCACGCTGGCTCGGCAGGCCGATGTTGCGCTCGACGGTTCGATCGAGCGCGAGGCTTGCCTTCACAATCTCGCGCCGACGACATCGACGCTCGTCGCCATGGCGCTGGGCGATGCATTGGCGATCGCCTTGTGCGAGGCGCGCGGTTTCCAGGCGTCCGACTTCGCCGAATATCATCCAGGCGGAAAACTCGGAAAGCGGCTCAAGACGCCGGTGCGCGACGTGATGCATAGGGCGGACCTGCCGATATGCGCGCCCGATACGTCGCTTAAGGCGATGCTGCCGACTATGTCGGAAGGGCGGCTCGGCCTTATTCTTGTGATGGATGGCCAGACGTTGCACGGGATCGTCACCGATGGCGATCTCAGGCGCGGGCTGGAGCGCGCCGATGATCCCGGCAGCCTGCAGGCAGAATCGATCATGACCAAGGATCCGCTGACGATCGGTCCGGATGCGACGCTGTACGACGCCGATGTGCAGATGCACGAATCCAAGGTGACCGCTCTCGTGGTCGCCGATCCGGCGAAAAAGGTTCTCGGTGTCATCCAGATTCATGACTGACGTCGCAAAGCCGTCCTGGGCAGGGACGGACATGTTCATCATTGCCGGTCCTTGCGCGATCGAATCGCGTACTTTCGCCCTTGAAACGGCCGAAGAATTGCGCGGTATCTTCGCCGATGCCGGCATCGGCCTTCTTTACAAATCCTCCTTCGACAAGGCGAACCGGACTTCCGCGTCCAGTTTCCGCGGCGTGGGCATGGACAAGGGCTTGGAAATCCTCGCGGAAGTTCGCGAGAGCCTTGGCGTGCCCGTCATCACCGACGTTCACGATGCGGATCAGGCTGCGCCGGCGGCCGAGGCGGTCGATATGCTCCAGACGCCAGCCTTTCTCTGCCGCCAATCGGATTTCATTGCCGCGGTCGCGCGCACGGGAAAGCCGGTGAACATCAAGAAGGGCCAATTCCTGGCGCCCTGGGACATGGCCAAGGTTATCGAGAAGGCCCGGATCGCCGCGCAGGAAGCGGGCGTGTCGTCGCAATTTTTCGTTTGCGAACGCGGCACGAGCTTCGGCTACGGCAATCTCGTCGTCGATATGCGCGGTCTTACCATTATGGCCGAAACGACGGGTTGCCCCGTTATTTTCGATGCAACCCATTCGGTGCAGCTTCCCGGCGCCAAGGGCGAAAGCAGTGGCGGCGAGCGCAAGCACGCCCCCGCACTGGCCCGGGCGGCGGTGGCGACCGGTGCGGTTTCCGGCATATTCATGGAAACCCATCCCGATCCCGACAATGCGCCGTGCGACGGGCCCAACATGCTGCCCTTCGAATGGCTGCCAGGTCTGCTTGCCGAGCTGAAGGCGATAGCCGCGATTGCGCGCGGCGCCTGATACGAGCGCGATGAAGATCGTCGCCCTTATCCCGACGCGCTGGGGTTCGACGCGCTTTCCCGGTAAAGCGCTGACGCCGTTGCTCAACAAGCCGATGGTCGCCCATGTCTGGGAAAAGACTATTGCCGCCAAAGGTATAGACGATGTGATCGTCGCGACCGACGACGAGAGGATCGTTCGCGCGGTCGGAGAATTTGGCGGCCATGTTGAAATGACGCGCGCGGACCATGACAGCGGCAGCGACCGGATCGCCGAAGTCGCCGAGCGGATCGAGGCGGATGCGATCATCAACGTGCAGGGCGACGAACCGCTGGTGCGGTCCTCAGACCTTTCGCGGCTGGCGGAACTGATGCGCGACGATCCCGAAGTGCAGGTTGCCAGCCTCTGCCATGCTATTCCGGCGAAAGAGGCAGCCAATCCCAACCGGGTGAAGGTCGTGCGCAATGCCCTTGGCGATGCACTCTATTTCAGTCGTTCGCTGATCCCGCACCCCCGCGACGAGGGCCATGCCCGCTACTGGCAACATGCCGGTGTCTATGCCTATCGCCGCGAGGCATTGCTCGCTTTTCCGGGACTTCCGGTTCCCTCGGAGGAACGCGCCGAGGCGTTGGAACAACTGCGTTTCCTCGCTGCCGGTATATCGATCAGGCTCATCGAAACCGAACCGAGCGGCCCGGGCGTCGATACGCCCGAAGATGTCGAGACGGTCGAGAAATTGCTGGGCGGCTAGAGCGTCCAGCGAGCGATGCCGCCGAGTGTGCGGTCGCGCCACATACCCTTGAGATCGGCGATGGTACCGCCATCTGCCACCAAAGCTGCAATGGCGTCGTCGCTCAACTCCCGATATCCGCGATGCGGCACGGCGGCGAAGACGAGATCATGGGGGCCGGACGGAGCTTCGCTTTCCAGCGTTATTCCATATTCCACTTTGGCTTCCGCGGGATCGGCGAGCGGATCGTGGACGCACACCTCGTGGCCCAGCGCCTTCAGCCGCTCGATGACATCGACGACGCGCGAATTTCTGAGGTCCGGCACGTCCTCCTTGAAGGTGAGGCCCAGCACCAGCACCCGCCCTGCTTCGCCGTTGCGGGCCGCGTGAAGCCGGTCCGCGATCCATGCGCCCATCCCGTCGTTGATGTTGCGCCCGGCAAGGATCACCTGCGGGTCATGGCCCTGCTCCGCGGCGCAATGGGCGAGATAATAGGGATCGATGCCGATGCAGTGACCACCGACAAGGCCTGGCTGGAAGGGCAGGAAGTTCCACTTCGTTCCCGCAGCGTCGAGCACATCCCATGTCGAAAGGCCCAGCGGCGCGAACACGCGCGCGATTTCGTTCATGAAGGCGATGTTGATGTCGCGCTGGGCGTTCTCGATCACCTTGGCTGCCTCGGCTACCTTGATCGAGGCGGCCTTGTAGGCGCCGCCCTCGGTGATCTTGCCGTAGATATCGGCGAGCCTTTCGGCGACCTCCGCATTCTCGCCGGCGACGACCTTCACGATCTTGTCGATACTGTGTTCGCGGTCGCCTGGATTGATGCGCTCGGGCGAATAGCCAAGGAAGAAGTCCGTTCCGCGCGTTAGCCCCGACGCCTTTTCGAGCGCGGGGCCGCAGATATCTTCCGTCACTCCCGGATAAACCGTCGATTCGAAGACGATGACGGGGAGTCTGTCTGCCTCCAGCAGCGGTCCGACCATTTCCGTCGCGCCCAGCAGCGCGCCGAGATCGGGGCGATTTTCGGCGTCCACAGGCGTCGGCACCGCGACGATGTAAATGTCGGCGCCAGCGGCTTCCGACGCGTCGCTCGAAAGGCCAAGCGAGGAGGAGGCCAGGGCGTGCCGTTCGATTTCGCCGGTCCGGTCATGGCCGTCTTTCAGTTCAGCAATTCGGGTTTCGCTGGCGTCGATGCCGATGACGGAGAAGTGCCGGGCAAGCGCAACGGCGAGCGGCAGACCGACATAGCCGAGGCCGATAACAGCGATATGGGGCGATTGCGTCATCTGATCTCCGTTGCACTCGAGCGCGACGATCCGGCCCTATAGCGGGAAGCATCGGCTTTGCTAAGCCAAACCCTTCTTTGCTATGCGGATCACGGGCACTGCGGGGCACGACGGGAGACTGACTATGTACGGGAAACAGTTCTTGGTTCTGACCGCGGCGATCGGCGTTTCGGGATGCCTGTCGGACCCGATGCCGCCGCAACCGTCCTTACCGCCCATTCAGCAGGCGCGCGCGACCCTAACCACCGAGACCGGTATGCCGGCGGGCGAAGCGAGCTTTACCCAGCTCGACAACGGCATTCGCGTCGTCTTGAACGTCGAAGGCCTGCCGCCGGGTGTCCATGCCGCGCACATCCATGGAACCGGCGTGTGCGCCCCCCCTGGTTACCAGTCCGCCGGGGGCCATTGGAATCCGGAAGGCCGCCAGCACGGTCGCGATAACCCCGAGGGCCAGCATATGGGCGATATGCCGAATATCATCGTCGGCCAGTCGGGAACCGGAACGCTGGAAGTGACGATCAGCTATGCCTGGATCGGCGAGGGCGATGGAACGCTGCTCGACGACGACGGCGCGGCGATGATGATTCACGCCGGGCCCGACGATTACCTGTCGGATCCCGCCGGCAATGCCGGGCCGCGCATCGCTTGCGGGGTCATCGAGCCGGCCGGCTAGACGTTTTCGCCGGCCGCGCGGGCCCGTTCCAGAAGGGTGCGTTCGGCGTCGGGCACGGTTCGGTAGGCGAAGAAGAGCATCGTGATCCCGATCGGAGCGGCGACCAGCAGGCTCAGCACGCCGGTCGACAGGCTTCCGGTTACCGCCGAAACCTGTCCCGCCATATAGGGGCCGAGCGCGAGGCCGATCAGCGTCGTCGCCAGGAAGAAAGTGGCGGTTGCCGTGCCTCGCATCCTCGGCAGCACCAGATCCTGCGTGGTGGCCGCAGCGGCGCCCAGCGCCGAGCTCGCGAACAAGGTCATGATGAAGCTCAGGACATAGAAGAGCGCGGGGTTGGTTGTCGTGAATGCGATGATGAGCGGTATGACCGGGGCCAGCACGCCAAAGGCGATAACGAGGATACGGCCCGAAGGATTGCGCTGCCGTAGCCAGTCCGACACTCGCCCGCCGATAATGACGCCGAGAAATCCGCCGACGGCGCCGGGGCCGCCGAGCCACCAGCCCGCGTCGCCCGGCGCTTCTCCGATGATGCGAATGGCATAGGGCGCTGACCAGAAAGTGACGGCATAGGACGCAAAGGCGACCATCCCATAACCGATGATCGTCGTCAGGAAGGCCGGGTTGCACCATATCAGCCGGAACGTTGGCGGGTCGCGATAGCGAAGCGTGGAAGCCCAGGAAAAGACGGCATAATAGCCGATTCCGATGGCGATCCATTGCTGGATATTGCCCGTGGCCGTCGCAAGGAGCGTGCAGATGAGCGCAATAATGATGGCCGCGGCGACATTCCTTATCAGCTCGGTGCCCCCGCGCTGTCCGGCGGAAAGCAATGTGAAAGGCGGGATGATCGCGAAGAGTTCGCGCAGAAACCCCCGAAACGGATCCGGCGAGGGGGGCGAGGGGATTCCTTCGCTCTGTCCGCGTAGCGGTTCGCGCAAGGTGATCACCAGACAGGCAAGCGCGATGCCGGGCAGGCCGACAATGATGAAGGCCGCTTGCCAGCCAGCGAGGCCCAGCGGCGCGTCGGTCGGATAGGCGGCGTTCCACCATTCGACGATCTTGCCGCCGATCAGCAGCGATACGCCGCCGCCCAGATAGAGGCCGGAGGAATAGATGGCGAGCGCCGTCGCCCGCATCCTTTTCGGGAACCAGTCGGAAATCAGCGAATAGGCGGCAGGCCCCGCTGTCGCTTCGCCGACCCCAACGCCGATCCGGGCGATGCTCAGGGTCGCAAAGTTGCGCGCGAAGCCCGACAGCGCCGTCATGGCCGACCAGAGCGTCAGCCCCGTCGCCATCAGGCGGACTCGGTGCCAGCTGTCGGCGAGCTTGCCGAGCGGAATACCGAACAGCGCGTAGAACACGCCGAAGGCGGTGCCGTAGAGGAAACCGAGCTGGTCGTCGCGCAGGCCCAGATCTGCCTTGATGTCCTCTGCCAGGATCGAGAGGATGTTCCGGTCAATGAAGTTGAGGACGTAGATGACGACGAGAATGGCGAGGACATACCAGGCGTAGCCGGTGGCCTTTGGCTCTTCGCTTGCCGGGCTTGCCGAAACCGGTTCGCCGTCTCCGACGTTCTCGCCGCTGGTGCCTGTCATGAAATGGGATCCCCGATGATGTTTTCTTTTTTTAGATGTGTAACAGCGACCACGGCATTGGCAAAAGGATAAACCGCGTCCGGTGCCGGAGGTTTGGGGATTTATGAGCGTTTCTATTTTGTTTGTTTGTCTGGGCAATATCTGCCGTTCGCCGCTCGCCGAGGGTGCTATGCGCGCGCTGGCCGATGGCAAGGGGCTGGACTGGACCATCGATTCCGCCGGAACCGGGCCTTGGCATATCGGCGAGCCGCCGGACCCGAGAGCGATGCGCGTCGCCGCCGATAATGGCGTCGATATCTCCGAGCAGCGCGCCCGGCAGATCCAGCGGGAGGATTTCCATGCCTTCGACCATATTGTCGCGCTCGACGCCCAGATATTGGCGCATCTCCACTCGTCCATGCCGGACGATGCCAGCGCCGCGCTTTCGCTCTTTTTCGATCATGTCGAAGGGCGTGAGGGGGGCGATGTCGCCGATCCCTATTATGGCGGTGAGGAAGGATTCGCCGTGACCTGGGCGGACGTGAATGCTGGCGCCGAGGCGCTCGCGGCCAAGCTTTGACCGGCCTGACCGGTCGGCTTGCGCGCACAAACGACGTCTAGGCCAGCGGGTAGCGCGCGATGGTTTCGTAGCGGGCGCCTTCCCTGCCCAGAGAGCTTTCGAACAACGCAAAATGACCGACGGCGAACGGATCGCTCGAAAGTCCGCCATGGGTTTCAGCGAACGCGTCGATCGGGCCGGCGTTTCGGTTCAGCCGTGCGATCGTGATATGCGGCAAAAAGGCGCGGCGATCCGGTTCGATGCCGATTTGCCGCAACGCGCTATCGACCTTGGCGTGCAGTTTTTCCAGATCGCGATGCGGCGATACGCCCGCCCAGAGCTGCCGCTGCCGGCTGAGGTCTCCAAAATGGCCGATTCCGCGGAGCGCGATCTCGAATTGGGGAAAGGCGATATGGCCCAGCGCGGCCGCGACATCCTCTGCCCGGTGGCGGTCTACATCACCGATGAACCGCAAGGTCAGGTGCAATTGCTCGTCGGAATGCCAACGCGCGCCCGATATGCCCTGCATGAGAGCGAGAAGCTGCTCGCGAATGGCTCGTGGCGGGCGGATAGCGACAAAAAGCCTGTGCATGGCAAATCCATTCTAGCCGATTCGTTTGCAGATGGCGCGCCCACTGGCCTTGAAAATCACGGGGAAATAGCCGATATTGTGGAGGAATTCAGCAGTTTTGGCTGATTTGACAAGGAGATGACAGGAAATGGCCAACTGGTCCGATCCGAATGCCGGCCTTCAGGGGCAACCCCGGGGCAGGCTCGACACCCGCGAACGGGACGTCACTTTCGACGCCGGTCTCCGGTCTTACATGCTCAAGGTCTACAATTACATGGCTTCGGGCGTGCTTTTGACGGGCATCGTCGCGATGCTGTTCGCGCGCGGCGGCGTGGAATCGCCGGCAGCGACGATCATCCTTGCCGGCGGTCCGCTCGCCTGGGTTATCATGCTCGCACCGCTCGCCTTCGTGCTGGTAATGAGTTTCGGGCTCAACCGGCTTTCCACCGGTGCGCTTCAGGCCTGTTTCTGGGGCTTTGCGGTGGTAATGGGCCTGTCCCTGTCGACCATCTTCCTGCGCTACACGGGCACTTCGATCGCGCAGACCTTCTTCGCGACTTCGGCCGCGTTCGTCAGCCTCAGCCTCTGGGGTTATACGACGAAGAAGGATCTTAGCGGCTGGGGTACCTTCTTGCTGATGGGGCTGATCGGCCTGATCGTCGCGATGGTGGTCAATATTTTCCTCCAGTCCGAGGCAATGAGCTTCGTCATCAGCGCGATCGGCGTGCTGATCTTCGCCGGCCTCACCGCCTACGACACGCAGAAGATCAAGAGCATGTACGCTTATGTCGCGGGTACCGACATGATGGGGAAGACGGTGATCATGGGGGCGCTGAACCTCTATCTCGACTTCATCAACATGTTCCTGTTCCTGCTCCAGTTTATGGGCGGCCGCGACTAGGATCGCTTGATAGAAAAACGAAAAAGGCCCGGCGGGGAAACTCGCTGGGCCTTTTCTTTTTCAAACCGCGTTTTGGTCTTGGCGACTAGCTGGTTGCGGGTTGTTCCTGCGGCATCAGCGCCTGATCGATTTCCTTGGCCTTCTTGTAGGCTGCGCGACCACGCAGGCGCTCGGCATAGGCCGTGAACGCCTCGCATTCGGGAATCGTACCGAAGGTCAGCCCCCAGTCCACTTGTGCGCCGACATAGACATCGGCGGCAGTGAAGCGGTCTCCGCAGACATAGTCGTGCGTGGTGAACCATTGTTCGAGCGCGCCGATCGCGTCATCGAACGAACCAAAGCCGAGAGTCGCCTTCTGCTCGTCGGTCGGCTCCCATTGCATATGTCTGCTGGTCACCGCCGCTTCCACCGGTCCCGCCGCGAAGAACAGCCAGCGGTAATAGTCCGCGCGCTCTTCAGCCGTGGGCGCGAGCCCGGCATCGGGATAGGCCTCGGCCAAATAGGCGCAGATCGCGGCCGCTTCGGTGACGACGTGATTGCCATCCTTGATCGCGGGGACCTTGCCCATCGGATTGATCGCGAGATATTCCTCGCCTTTCATCGTCGTTCCATAGTCGAGGATAACCTGGTCGTAGGGTTCGCCGATTTCTTCCAGCATCCAGCGGGCGATCTGCCCGCGCGACATCGGATTGGTGTAAAAAGTGAGTTCGGCCATGCAAGCGCTCCTTCTGCGTGTGGCGAGAATAGCCGATTTGCGTGACATTGTTGAGAGCCGGACGGGGGACCGATCCGATTTCGCGCTTTTTCCATTGCTAAACGCTTCGGTGCTATGAACAATCGATGTCACGGGAGAGGGGCGGCATGGCAGTTCCGTTGATGGGCCGATTCGACGAGGAAACCGAAACGCGTTTCCTGCGCGCCGAACGCGAGCGGCTGGTACCTTTCGTCCGCGCTTATGCAGTGATCGTTGGCGCGATCCTGATGGTCTATACCGTCGTCAATCCGCTCTTCTTCGACCAGGGCGACGAAATCCGGTTTTCAGGGTTGCTGGCCACCGCCTTGCTCGTGCTCGGCGGCTATTTCGGGGCGACCTTTTGGCACGGTTATCTCATACGCCCGGCCATAGATTTCATCTGCCTGCTCGCCCTTGCGACGATCCTTACGGCCGATAATGTCATCCTCTACAACGAGCTGAACCGGATCGGCGCCGGCGGCCATGCCAGCATCGCGATAAGCGGACTGATCGTCAGCGCCTTCGTCGCGATATCCTTTGCGGGTCGGCCTCGCTGGTTCCTCGGCTGGTTCGCCTGCCATGCTATCGTATTCTCGGTCGTGTTGTTCCTGCTCGAATCGACGGCGGCCGGTCATGTCTATTCGGGCCTCAGCTATCTGACTGGCGCGATCGTGATGTTCGTGCTGAACCTCGCGCTGACCCGCGCCCACCGCCAGTCCTTCGTGCTGCAGGAAGAACTCGATATCGAGCGGGCCAAGACCGAAGAATTGTTGTTCAACGTACTGCCGCAAACCGCCGCGCAACGGATCAGGGCAGGGCAGGTCGTTGCCGACGCCTATTCCGATGCCTCGGTCGTGTTCGCCGATGTCATGGGCTTCACCCAGCTTTCGAAGAGCGTATCGCCCGGGCATCTCATCGATCTGCTCAACTCGCTGTTCTCGGTCGCCGACCGGTGCGCGGCGGAAACCGGGGTAGAGAAGGTCAAGACGATCGGAGACGCCTATCTGGCGATCAGCGGCGGCAATTCGCCGGCCGAGAATAGCGCCTTGTCTGCGATCGCCTTTGCTCGCGCCCTGATAGCGGGCCTGGAAGAGGTGCGAGCATCGACCGGGCTCGACGTGCATGTGCGGATCGGCATCCATTCGGGGCCCGTGGTTGGCGGGGTAATCGGCGAAACCCGGATGGCCTATGATTATTGGGGCGAGACGATGAATATCGCCAGCCGGATCGAGGGCGTTGCCGATCGCGATGGCATCGCCGTTTCGGAAGCCACCTATTTGCGGTCCAAGGGCGAATATGAATTTGGCCCGCCCGAAGCGATCATGCTCAAGGGCGTCGGCGAAATGCCAGTCTACAAGATGGCCGCGCGTTAGCATCGGTATGGGCCCGAAAACCGCCTAATTGCCGTCCGCAGGCGGCTTTTCTCCGGCATTACCGATCCGTTCCAGCTCGTCGAGGCGGCGGCGAATTTCCGGATCCGGTTCAATGTCGATACCGTCATCGTCGACGGTGATGCGCGCACTGCCGGCGCTGGTGCCGATGGTGACTCCGTCCGCATCGATCGTGATGTCCGGCTTGTCGAATTCGGGTTCTTCGGGTTGCTGTACCGGTGCCGGCCGCGGCAGCTGGCGCGGTGCGGCATCGGCGATCGCGCTGGTCATGAAATTGCGCCAGATTCGCGCGGGCGCTCCGCCGCCGCTGGCATGGCCGAGCGGCGTGTTGTCGTCATTGCCGATCCATACACCGACGACAAGATCGCCCGCAAAGCCGATGAACAGCGCGTCGCGGCTGTCCTGGCTCGTCCCGGTCTTGCCATAGGCCGGGATGGGAAGGCGGGCCGCAGTGCCGGTGCCATCGTCGATCGCGGTGCCGAGCAGGTCGAGCAATTGGCCGCGCCGCCGGGTGGACAGGGTGTAGCCGGAATCGAAAATGCGTTCGAAAAATCCCGGATCGGGCTGAACGAGCGCATGTGGTGTGACCGGCGATGCGCCGTTGGCGACGGCGGCATAGGCAGAAACCAGTTCGATCAGTGTCATGCCTCCGCTACCAAGCGCCGCGCTCGCATTGCCGGGAAGCTCGCGCTCGAGCCCCAGCTTCTGTGCGGCATCCGCGATCGCCGCCGGGCCGAGCTGCTGGTAGAGACGAACGGCGACAACATTGCTCGAGCGGGCAAAAGCTTCACGTAGGGTGATCCGGCCGCGATACCGTCCGCCGGCGTTTTCCGGACGGTATTCGCCAAATTCGATCGGGCTGTCCTCGACCATGGTGTCGGGCGTCAGTCCGGCCTCGAGCGCCGCAAAATAGACGATCAACTTGAAGGTCGATCCCGGCTGGCGCACGGCCTGTGTGGCCCGGTTGAAGGGCGAGGCGTCGTAATCCTGGCCGCCGACCATTGCGACGACTTCGCCATTGGTCCGCATGGCCACGAGGGCAACTTGCGCGCCCGCTGGCGTACCCTGCCGCGTCACGCGCTCTGCCAGCGACTGGAAATGGGCGTTGAGCGTGGTGCGGATCTCTATCGTGTCATACCCCGTTGCATGGGTTTCCCTGGCCTCGGCGAGCGCCCAATCGGCGAAGTAGCTGCCGCGCGGCATCGGCGGAGGAGGGCGGTGATCCACGGTTGCAGGTTCCACTGCATCGGCCTCCGTCTGGGTCAGATAGCCGGCATCGACCATCGCAGAGAGCACGATGCGCTGGCGGGCCTGCGCCAGTTCCAGATTATGGGTCGGCGCGAGGCGGGAAGGTGCCTTGACCAGCCCCGCCAGCATGGTCGCCTGGCTGAGCGTCAGATTTTCGGGTTGCCGGTAGAAATAGTGAAGCGAGGCGGCGCGCAGCCCGTACACATTGTCCCCGAAATAGGTGTTCGACAGATAGCGTTCGAGGATTTCGTCCTTGGTCAACCAAAGCTCGAGCCAGAGCGCAATAGGCACCTCGCGGATTTTCCGGAACAGGGTGCGTTCCGAATTCAGATAGGTCAGCTTGGCGAGCTGCTGGGTGATTGTGCTGCCGCCATGCGTCTCGTCCGAGGTAATGTTGGTCCAGAGCGCACGGGCGATACCCTGCGGGTCGATACCCCAATGATCGTCGAACCTTCTGTCCTCGATCGCAAGAAAGGCCTGGCGGACATGGGGCGGCAATTCGCTCATCCGGACCGGCGCCTCCATGATCGGGCCCATCCGCGCTATCGGTGTGCCGTCAGAGGCGGTCAGCACTATCGGCGGCGGGACGAGGGGCTCTGCCGTCCGCGAAACCGGTGCCCATATCAGCAGCCAGCCAATGAGTATCGCGAGCAGTGCCAGGGATATGCGAAGGCCCCACCGCGCGATCCGCCAGCGTCGCCGCCATTTGCCGCGCGGCGGTTCATCGGGGAACTCATCGCCTTCGTCCGAGGGCTCGCCATGGGGCGCGTAATATTCGTCATAGGGATCGTCGTCGTACGGGTCATGGTCGTAAGACGCGCGATCGCCCGGCGCGGATCGCGCGAAGAGGCCGCTCCAGGGGAAAAGGCGGTTGCTCGAAGCCATGCTGTATTATTTATATAATACACAAATGGCGGCCACGCCAGCCCGTGCCGGCGTGCCCCATCTAAGCCTCTTCTTCAGGGGCCTTTTTCTTCTTCTTTTTCGGTGGCTTGCGCTTCGGCGGGGCCGGAGTCAGTTCGAAGTCGAGCGCGCCGTCCTTGAGGCTGACATTGACTTCGCCGCCGTTGACGAGCTTGCCGAACAGCAATTCCTCGGCGAGCGGCTGTTTGATCTTTTCCTGGATCAGCCGGGCCATCGGGCGGGCGCCGTAAAGCTTGTCATAGCCGCGCTCGATCAGCCACGCCTTGGCATCTTCGTCGAGCTTGATGTGAACGTCGCGATCGGCAAGCTGGAGCTCGAGTTCGAGAACGAACTTGTCGACGACCCGCGACACCACGGCCGGCGGCAGATAGCCGAACGGAACGATCGCATCGAGACGGTTGCGGAATTCCGGCGTGAACATTTTCTTCACCGCCTCTTCGCTGGCATCCTCCCTGGAAATATTGCCGAAGCCGATGCCTTCGGACGCCATGTCGGCCGCGCCGGCGTTGGTCGTCATGATCAGGATGACATTGCGGAAATCGACAGTCTTACCGTGATGATCCGTCAGCTTGCCATTATCCATCACCTGCAGCAGCACGTTGAAGAGATCCGGATGCGCCTTCTCGACCTCGTCGAGCAGCAGCACGCTGTGCGGGTGCTGGTCGACGGCATCGGTCAACAGGCCGCCCTGATCGTAGCCGACATAGCCGGGCGGTGCGCCAATCAGCCGCGAGACGCTGTGGCGTTCCATATATTCCGACATGTCGAAGCGCTGGAGCGGAATGCCCATGATATCCGCGAGCTGGCGTGCGACCTCGGTCTTGCCGACACCGGTCGGGCCGCTGAACAGATAATTGCCGATCGGCTTGTGCGGCTCTCGCAGGCCTGCGCGCGACAGCTTGATTGCCGAGGCCAGCGTCTCGATCGCCAGATCCTGGCCGAAAACGACGCGCTTGAGATCGGTTTCGAGCGTTTCGAGAGCTTGTTTGTCGTCGCTCGATACCTGTTTCGGGGGGATGCGCGCCATCATTGAGACGACCTGTTCGATCTCGTTGGGCGTGATCATCTTGCGGCGCTTCGAGGGTGCGACGAGCATCTGGCTGGCGCCGGATTCGTCGATCACGTCGATCGCCTTGTCGGGTAGCTTGCGGTCATTGATGTAGCGCGAGGAAAGCTCCACCGCGGCCTTGATCGCATCGGCCGTGAACTTGACGTTGTGATGCTCCTCATAGTGCGGACGCAGGCCCTGAAGGATCTTGATCGTGTCTTCGATCGTGGGTTCGTTGATGTCGATCTTCTGAAAGCGCCGGAGCAGGGCGCGATCCTTCTCGAAATGATTGCGGAACTCCTTGTAGGTCGTCGATCCGATGCAGCGGATCGAACCCGAGGAGAGCGCCGGCTTCAGCAGGTTGGAGGCGTCCATCGCGCCGCCGGACGTGGCGCCGGCACCGATCACGGTGTGGATCTCGTCGATGAACAGGATCGCGTCGGGAAGCTTTTCGAGCTCGTTGACGACCGCTTTCAGCCGCTCTTCGAAATCGCCGCGATAGCGTGTGCCTGCCAGCAGCGCGCCCATGTCCAGCGCGTAGATGACCGCAGGCAACAGCACTTCGGGAACGTCGCCCTCCACGATCCGGCGGGCTAGGCCCTCGGCAATCGCCGTTTTGCCGACACCGGGTTCGCCGACATAGAGCGGGTTGTTCTTCGAACGGCGGCAGAGAATCTGGACGGTGCGGTCGACCTCGAGCGCCCGCCCGATCAGCGGATCGATCTTGCCGGCTTGCGCTTTCTCGTTGAGGTTGACGCAGAACTGCTTGAGCGCGCTTTCGCTTTTCTTTTTGCCGCCCTTGGGTTCCTGTTCCGGCTCATCATTTTCTTCGGCGCCGCGAATCTCGCGGCCTTCGTTGATCTGGTCGCCCTTGCCGACGCCGTGCGAGATGAAGCTGACAGCATCGAGACGGCTCATATCCTGCTGCTGCAGGAAATAGACGGCGTAGCTTTCGCGCTCGGAAAAAAGCGCGACGAGCACATTGGCGCCGGTCACTTCGTCGCGGCCCGAAGACTGGACGTGGAGGATCGCGCGCTGGACCACGCGCTGGAAACCGCTGGTCGGCGAAGGATCGGTGCTGCCGTCGATACGCAGAGCTTCGAGTTCGCTGTCGAGATAAGTCGCAACCGCTTCCTGCAGTTCGGAAATCTCGACGCCGCACGCGGTCATCACCTGCGCGGCGTGATCGTCATCGGTCAGCGCCAGGAGAAGATGCTCGAGCGTTGCATATTCGTGCTTGCGGTTCGCCGCCTCAGCGAGCGCATTGTGCAGCGTCTGTTCCAGTTCGCGAGCGAAAGAGGGCATCAATTAACTCCTTGCCGGCCCCAAATACTCCGGGGCGAGGGATAACCTATATGGGAATGGTTAACGGAAAAGTTAACAAATCGGTCAGAAAGAGCGGCGATTTTGCCCTGGGCAGTGCCTCCGAGGCGAGAAATCCGCCGCTTCGTCATCGCTTGAACAGCTCATCTGCCGCTTTGCGGTGGGTGACCGCACCATCGAGCTTTTTCCGTACCCGGACGATTTCGCCTTCCAGCGCCTCGATCCGCGCTTCCAGCTCCTCGACCGATAGCGGGTCGAGATCCTGCTTGCACAGCTGTGTCAGCGGTTCTTCAGGCGTCTTGGCGAAAAGTTCGTCCAGATCCATGCACCTAAAGTTGACCCTCGCCCCCCCGGTGTCAATATGGCCGTGTAAATTCACGTGCCTTGTAGGGGAAAATGATGGGCGCGTTTCCAGACGAAATGACCGCAATCGATTTCAATGATCCGGGGCCTCCGGAGGTTCTGCAACCCGTTACTCGACCCGTACCGCGGCCCGGGCCGGGCGAGGTCCTGGTCAAGGTGGCGGCGGCCGGCGTCAATCGTCCGGACGTTATCCAGCGTAGGGGTTTCTACCCGCCGCCGCCGGGTGCGCCAAAAATTCCCGGGCTTGAAATCGCGGGCGAGGTCGTCGCGCTCGGCGAAAATGTCGACAGGCTGCTGATCGGACAACCGGTCTGCGCACTCGTTGCCGGCGGGGGCTATGCAGAATATTGCGCGGCGCCTGTGGGTCAGTGCCTTCCCGTGCCCGAGGCGCTTTCCATGCGCGAGGCCGCAGCGTTCCCTGAAACGCTGTTTACCGTCTGGCACAATCTGTTCGAGCGCGCCTATGCGCGAGAAGGCGAAACCGTTCTCGTTCATGGCGGCACGAGCGGCATCGGTTCGATGGCGATCATGCTCGGCAAGTTGTTCGATCTGACCGTGATCGTGACCTGCGGCAGCGAAGCGAAATGCGCTGCCGCGCTGGAAATCGGCGCGGCCCATGCGATCGATTACAAGACGCAGGATTTCGTCGAGGAGGTGAAGCGGATCACCGGCGACACGGGCGTCGAGATCGTGCTGGACATGGTCGCGGGCGATTATGTGCCGCGCAATATCCGGTGCCTGAAGGAAGATGGACGGCACGTCACGATTGCCGTTCAGGGCGGGCTCGAGGCGACCATAAACATGGCGCAGATTATGTCGCGGCGGTTGACCCTGACCGGATCGACGCTTCGTGCGCGTTCGGTGGAGTTCAAGAGCTTGCTCGCCGA
Source organism: Parasphingopyxis marina (assembly GCF_014237875.1). Classification (GTDB taxonomy): domain Bacteria; phylum Pseudomonadota; class Alphaproteobacteria; order Sphingomonadales; family Sphingomonadaceae; genus Parasphingopyxis; species Parasphingopyxis marina. Next base: position 605,377 of record NZ_JACJVJ010000002.1, on the reverse strand, counting down.
CGAGATCGAAGCGACCGTCTGGCCGTTTGTCGCGGAAGGCAAACTCCGCCCGGTGATGGACGAGAGCTTCCCGCTTGCCGAAGCCGCCGCAGCCCATGCGCGAATGGAAGCCGGCGATCATATCGGCAAGATCGTGCTGTCGGTCGAATGACGCGGGACCTGGTCCTCCACGAGGACGCTGGCAGCGGCAATTGCTACAAGATCCGGCTGACGGCTGCGCATCTGGGCATCACGCTCGACCGCAAGAGCTATGACATCATGGCGGGCGAGACGCGAACGCCCGAATTTCTCACGCGCATTAACGCCATCGGCAAGATTCCGGTGCTGCAGATCGGCGACCGCTTTCTCGCCGAGAGCAATGCCGCCTGCCATTGGCTCGCGGCCGGAAGCACGCTGATCCCGTTCGACCGGTTCGGCCATGCGGACATGCTGCACTGGATGTTCTGGGAACAATATTCTCACGAACCAAACATCGCGACGATGCGCTACTACAAACTTTATGTCGGCGAGGAGAATATGTCGGCCGAGCAGCGGGCGTTGGTGCCCGGCAAGATTGCCGGCGGCGAAGCGGCGCTGACCCTGATGGACGAGCATCTGGGGCGTCATCCCTTTCTCGCTGCCGACCGGTTCAGTCTCGCCGACATCTGCCTTTACGGCTATACGCATGTCGCCGGACAGGGCGGGTTCGACCTTGCGCGCTGGCCCCATATCGGCGCCTGGCTGGAGCGCGTTGCCGCGATTCCCGGTCACATCTCGATGGATGCGTAAGCCGGCGACCGGCGATCCTACTCCGCGGCGACGGCCGCCGGGGCTTTCCGCTCAAGTGCTTCGAGAATTTCTTCGGTCGACATCACGTCGCAGAACAGGGCGCACATATTGTTGAGCGTCGCATTATGTTCGGCGTCGGTGAGCGTGGCGTTGGCGTCGCTTGCGAAAATGATCCGGTAGTTGAGCTGCATCGCATCGCGCGCCGTGGATTCGCAGCAACAGTTGGTAAGCGTTCCGGTGATGAGCAGAGTGTCGATACCCCGGGCCTGCAGGATTTCGTGCAGGTTGCACGTATCGGGAATGAAGGCAGAAAATCGCTGTTTGTCGACCGCAAGATCGTCGGCACGCACATCGAGCTCGTCCCAGAGCTGCCAGTAATGTGCGCCCGGGGCAAAAGCCGCCTGATGTGCCTGACGCACCTCCTTCGGAAACCGCTTGTAGAAGCTCGACCAGCCATCCAGGGTTTCGGACGGCGTCGTGAAGCGCACGAAAATATTTGTTCCGCCGGCCTTGCGGATGGCCTCGCTAATCGTGTTGACGTTGGGCACGATCGCCTTGGCGAGCGGGACCTCGACGGGCGCCCCGGGTTCCATGAAACCATTCTGCAGATCGATGACGAGATGCGCAGTCCGCGCCGGATCGAAATCGTCGAAAACATGCAGGCGTCCGCCGCGTTCCACCGTCAGCCTTTCAACGAGCGCGGGATCGAGTTCGATCTTGTGCATGGCACCGCTCCTCCTCTTCCAGAGAGGGAATCCTACACGCTCGAGCGGCCGATTGGCAAAAAAGCATGAAATTGTGCGGCGCGGCAAAAAAACCGCCCTGCGTCGTTCAGCTGTAACAATAAAACGTCATAGGCTGCCAGGCGATGCAACCGGACAAGGAATTTGCCATGGATGCAGCGCGAGATTTCCTCGCCGATACCGCCGTTTTCCGTCTTTCCGGCGATAGCGAAGCACGCCCTGAGCCGAAGCGCGAGCGACGCCGCTACCGGACGATCTGGATTTCCGACATCCATCTCGGCACCAAGGGATGCAATGCCGACATGCTGATCGATTTTCTCGACAGCACCGACAGCGAGACGATGTATCTGGTCGGGGACATTATCGACGGCTGGCGGCTGAAAAAGCGCTTTTACTGGCCGGCCGAACATAACGATGTCGTCTGGCGGATCCTGAAGCGCGCCAAGCGCGGCACCCGAATCGTCTATATTCCCGGCAATCATGACGAGATGTTTCGCCAGTTCACCGGCCTCGATTTCGGCGGCGTCGAAATCCGGCGCAAGGCAATCCACGACACGGCCGACGGCAAGAGGTTGCTGGTGCTCCATGGCGACGAGTTTGATGCGGTCATGCTTGCGCATCGCTGGCTCGCCCATCTCGGCGACATGGCCTACGAACTGTTGATGGGCCTTAACCGCTGGGTCAATGCGGTGCGGCGGCGGCTGGAGCTTCCCTATTGGTCGCTCTCGAAGATGGCCAAACACAAGGTAAAGAATGCCGTCGAATTCATATCGCATTTCGAGGAAGTGGTTGCGGAACAGGCCGGAAAGCGCGGCGTCGATGGCGTCGTTTGCGGCCATATCCATACCGCGGAAATTCGCGAGATCGAAGGCATCGACTATTATAACGATGGCGACTGGGTGGAAGGTTGCACGGCGTTGGTCGAGCATTTCGACGGCCGGATGGAAATACTCCACTGGGCAGAGGAGATGGCGCTGCGCGACGCCGTAGCCGAAGCAAGGGCGGCGGCGTGAGAATCGCTCTCGTCACCGACGCCTGGGCGCCGCAGATCAACGGTGTCGTGCGAACGCTCCAATCGGTCCGGCGCGAACTCGAAAAGATGGGTCACGATATTCGCGTCTTTTCGCCCGACCAATTCTATTCGGTGCCATGCCCGACCTATGGTGAGATCAAGCTTGCACTGGTGACCGCCGGCGCGCTGGGGCAGGCGCTCGCCGCAGTCGTGCCCGACGCGATCCATATCGCGACCGAGGGCCCGCTGGGGCTGGCCGCCCGGCGCTGGTGCCGCCGCAACGGTTTTCCCTTCACCACCGCCTATCACACCCAGTTTCCGGACTATGTCTCGAAGCGGACCGGGTTGCCATCGGAATGGATCTGGCCGTTTATTCGCCGGTTTCATGCGCCGTCCCAGGCGGTTCTGACGGCGACGGATTCGGTGCGGCGGGAGCTCCGCGCCCATGGCATCGGCCATCTGCGCCATTGGGGCAGGGGGGTCGATCTCGACGCCTTTTCGCCCGGTGTGCCGCCGCATCCTTGCTATGCGCAGCTCGCGCGTCCGATCCAGCTCTATGTCGGCCGGGTAGCGGTCGAGAAGAATATCGAAGCCTTCCTGCAGACACGCCAGCCGGGCACCAAGGTGGTCGTTGGCGACGGCCCGGCGCGCGCCGCGCTTCAAGCGTGTTATCCCGACATATTGTTCCTGGGCGCCCTTTCGGGAGCGGCGCTGGCGGGCGCCTATGCCGGCGCCGACGTCTTCGTTTTTCCCAGCAAGACCGACACGTTCGGCCTCGTGATGATCGAGGCGCTGGCATCTGGCACGCCGGTTGCCGCCTATCCCGTGACCGGGCCGATCGACGTGGTGACGTCCGATGTCGCTTGCCTCGACGCCGACCTTGATGTCGCGATCGCCGGGGCACTGATGCGGGATCGCGCGCGGTGTGCCGCATTCGGCTCCGGTTTCACCTGGAGGCGTAGCGCCGAGCAGTTTCTCGCCGCGCTCGCCCCGATCGAGGAGCATTTCGACGAAGCGGCTTAGCGCTCTCTTGCCCCGAACAACGCTTTCTCCTACATAGGCATCATATTCCGGCCGTCCCGTGAGGGGCGGCCCTTTTATTATCCGGAGTTCACCATGGCCCATCCCCTGATGCCCCATGCTACGGCCAGCTGGCTGGTCGACAACACCTCGCTCGGCTTCGATCAGATCGCCGAATTTTGCGGTCTGCATATCCTGGAAGTCCAGGCGATCGCCGACGATACCGCCGCGACCAAGCTTACCGGCCGCGATCCTATCGCGGCGCACGAACTGACGATGGAAGAAATTGAGAAAGGCCAGTCCGATCCCGAATATACTCTCCAGATGTCCAAGGGGCCCGATCAGGTCCGCCGTACCAAGGGGCCTCGCTATACGCCGGTTTCCAAGCGGCAGGACAAGCCGGACGGCATTGCCTGGCTGCTGCGCAACCATCCGGAGATTTCGGATGCGCAGGTCGGTAAATTGATCGGCACGACCCGCAATACGATCAACGCGATTCGGGATCGTACCCATTGGAACATCGCGGAAATCGTTCCCAAGGACCCGGTGACCCTGGGCCTGTGTTCGCAGCGCGAGCTCGACGCCGTTGTCGCCAAGGCGGCCAAGAAAGCCGGCCTTGAAGCGCCGAAGGACGAGACGATCGAAGGCGATCGCGCCGCGCTCATCGAAGAGCTTCGCCACGAGCGCGAAACGGCACATGCCGAAGCCGAAGCGGCGCTGGCCGCGGAAGCCGCGGCGCTCGAGGGCGAGGCTGCGGAAGGCGAGGCGGAAGACACCGCGCCGGCATCCGGCTGGCCTGACCTACCGGCCGACGAAGCCGCTCCCAAGGCACTTCCCGAAGGCGCGGAAGAGCTTTTCCGCAAGAAGGACGACTAGCGAGCCCGCAAATCGTCAGTATTACTTACATAGCTGTAAGTAATTTGATTTGTATTTGTGCGTTGCTATAGGGCGCTCATGGTTTCGATCCCCGACATATGGCGCGATAGTTTTCAGCATCCCGGCCTGTGGGACCGGAGCTACCCGCCGCTGTCCGTGCCGCAGATGTTCGCGGAGAGCGCGGCGGCGCATCCCGACGCCTATCTCGCGGACTTCATGGGCCGCAAATTCAGCTATGCGGACGTTCGGCTGGGCGTAAACCGCGTCGCGCGCGGGCTTCAGCAGTTGGGCGTCAAGAAGGGCGATCGGGTGGGTCTCTTCCTGCCCAATGTGCCGCACTATCTGGCGGCCTATTATGGCGCGATGAAGATCGGCGCGATCGCGGTCAATTTCTCGCCGCTCTACACGGTCGAAGAGCTTGCCCATCAGGTCGAGGATTCGGGCACGAAGATTCTCGTTACCCTGTCGGCGTCGGCCTTGCTGCCGACCGCGCTCAAGGTGCTGGACAACAGTTCGCTCGAAAAGCTTGTCGTCGGTACGGTGGTTGAGGCGCTGCCGATGGCGAAGTCGCTGCTGTTCCGGATGTTCCAGCGCGATCAGTATGTCGATGTTCCCAAACGCCGCGATGTCATCCCCTTTGCCGAACTCGTCGACAACAAGGGCGATTGCGACAAGGTGCCGATCGATCCGCGCAAGGATATCGCACTGATCCAGTATACCGGGGGAACGACGGGAACGCCCAAGGGGGCGATGCTGACTCATCAGAACATCACCGCCAATGCCCGGCAGACCAACGATCTCGATCCCGACCAGCAGGCCGAGGACCGGATTATCGGCGTGTTGCCCTTCTTCCATGTCTTCGCCAACACCACGGTGTTGAATCGCACGGTGGTTCGCGGCGGAGAAATCATCATGTTGCCGCGCTGGAATGCCGCGCAGACCCTAAAGGCGATCGAACGCACCAGGGCGACTGCGCTTCCCGGCGTACCGACGATGTACACGGCGCTGCTCGATCATCCGCGGACCGCGAAGACCGATTTCAGCTCGCTGCGAGTGTGCATTTCGGGCGGCGCGCCGTTGCCGCTGGAAACCAAGACGAAGTTCGAGACGGCGACCGGCGCGAAGCTGGTCGAAGGCTATGGTCTTACCGAAGCTTCGGGCGTCGTTTCCACCAACCCCTACGAAGGCGAAGACCGGCCCGGATCGATCGGCCAGCCGCTGGCCGGCACGATCGTTAAACTGGTCGACAAAGAAGACCCGTCCGAGCCCGCGACGGAGGGCGAACCGGGCGAGATACTGGTCGCCGGGCCGCAGGTCATGCTCGGCTATTGGAACCGCCCCGATGCCGACGAGAAAGTGCTTCACGACGGCTTTCTGCGAACCGGCGATGTCGGCAAGATCGATGCCGACGGCTATATCTATATCGTCGACCGTCTGAAGGACATGATCGCGGTGTCCGGCTACAAGGTGTTTCCGAGCCAGATCGAGCAGATCCTGTACAAGCATCCCGCGGTTAAAGAGGCGATCGTGCTCGGCGTGCCGGACGATTATACCGGCGAAAAGCCCAAGGCGTTCGTATCGCTGCAAACGGGCAGCGAAACGGCGGGCACGGAAATCCTCGAATGGCTCAATCCGCAGCTCGGCAAGCACGAACAGGTCGTGGCCGTCGAGGTCCGCACGGACCTGCCGAAAACGATGGTCGGCAAGCTCGATCGCAAGGCATTACGCGCCGAAGAAGGCGTTTGAGCGCCCTCCCTTATTCGGGCAGCATCACATTCTTCAGGTTCATGAACTCGTGAAGCCCGTAGGGGCCTAGCTCGCGGCCATGGCCCGACCGCTTGACGCCGCCGAACGGTGCGTAGGGGTCGGAGGCCAGCATCTGGTTCACCGCCGTCATCCCCGCCTCGATATCGCGAATAAAGCGTTGTTGCTCGGCCTCGTCCGTCGTCCAGACGCTGGAGCCGAGTCCGAAAGGGATGTCGTTGGCGACGGCCACCGCCTCGTCGAGATCCTTGATTTTGAACACCATGGCGACCGGACCGAAGAATTCCTCGCAGGCGATGGGCGCGCCTGCGGGAATGTCCGTAAGGATCGCTGGCGTCATCCAGGCACCCGGCTTATCGGGAATATCGCCGCCGTAAAGCTTGGTGGCGCCTTGCTGGACCGCCTTTTCGAGCTGCTGCGCGATATCGTTGCGCGCGCCCTCGCTCGAAAGCGGGCCCATTTCCGTCGCTTCGTCGGTTGGGTCGCCGATCTTGATATTCTTCACGCCCTCGACGAAAATCTCCATGAAGCGGTCGTAGACATCCTCGTGAACGATCATTCTCTTGCCGCAGATGCAGGACTGGCCGGCATTCTGGAGCCGGGCGGTAACGGCGGTCCTGGCGGCCTGCTCGACATCCGCGCTCGGCATGACGACATATGGATCCGATCCGCCAAGTTCGAGAACGACCTTTTTGAGATTGTGTCCCGCCTGTTCGGCCACCTTGATGCCCGCGGCTTCGCTGCCTGTGATGGTCACGGCGACGACGCGCGGGTCGTCGATGATCCCGGCGACTTTCGACGCACTGATGTGAAGGTTCTGGAACAGCCCGGCGGGGCCGCCGGCGTCGAGCACCATCTGTTCCAGCATGGCGGCGCATTCGGGGGTCGAGCTGGCATGTTTCAACAGGCCGACATTGCCCGCCATGATTGTCGGGGCGAGGAAGCGCACGACCTGCCAAAAGGGATAATTCCACGGCATGATCGCGAGAACCGGGCCCTGTGGCAGCCAGTGCGATACCGAGCGCCCGCTCACCAGCGGCTTTTCGATCGGCTTCAGCATGTCAGGACCGTTATCGGCGTAAAAGCGGAAACCCTTGGCGCATTTGTCGATCTCGGCGCGGGCCTGCTTGATCGGCTTGCCCATCTCCGCGGTAATGATCGCTGCGAGCTCTTCTCGTTGCGTATCATACTGATCCGCGATTTTTCTCAGAAGGTCCGTGCGCGTTTCATAGTCGGTCGTGCGCCAGCCGCGATAGGTGCTGACCGCCTGGGCGATCTTCGCTTCGATCTGGCCGTCGTCCAGCGCTGGAAAGGTCTTTCCCTCTTCCCCTGTAGCGGGATTCACCTGGGTTGGCATCGCAAACTCCTCCGAAAGATTCCTGAAGGCTGAGCGAATCGCCCAGCCGCGCCCCGACTGGCTTGACCATAGCTCGGTCGCTCGCCCATAGCGACTGCATGACGGACGAACGCGCAGAGGATATTTCGGGCCTTTCTTTCGAGGCGGCATTGGAAGAACTGGAACGCATCGTGCGCCAGCTCGAAGCGGGCGAGGCGCCGCTCGACGAATCGATTACGCTCTACGAACGCGGCGATCGGCTGCGCACGCATTGCGAAGCCCGGTTGAAAGCCGCGCAGGCACGAATAGAGAAGATTCAGCTCGATGCCGACGGCAAGCCGGCGGGTACCGAACCGCTCGATCCGGCCTAGGAATGGCAGTCGTTTCCATAGGATTGAAGCCGGCGCTCGATCGTATGGCAAAAGATGTCGACATCCTGTTCGACACTTGGCTGAAGGTGCCCGGTGATTCGCGGGCAAAACTTTACGAAGCGATGCGTCATGCGGCGATCGGTGGCGGCAAGCGCCTACGTCCGATGCTGATCGTGGCCGCCTGCGAGGTTTTCAACGTCGATCGCGACAGCGCGATGCGTGCGGGCTTCGCGGTCGAATGTATCCATGTCTATTCGCTGATCCATGATGACCTTCCTTGCATGGACGATGACGATCTCCGCCGCGGCAAGCCGACCGTTCACAAGGCATTCGACGAAGCGACCGCAGTGTTGGCGGGAGATTGCCTGCTGGCGCTGGCCTTCGAGATTCTCGGAGAGAAGGCCACGCATGCCGATCCCTTCGTACGGGCGGAATTGATGGCGGAATTGGCCCGGGCCAGCGGCCCGGCGGGCATGGGCGGCGGTCAGATGATGGATCTGGAAGCGGAACATCGCGAACTCGACCTGCCGGCTGTGACGCGGCTCCAACAGCTCAAAACGGGCGCGCTTATCGGCTTCTGTCTTGAGGCGGCGTGTATTATGGCGCGGATACCGCCTGAGCATCGTACGCATCTGCGCGGCTATGCGCGCGACCTTGGCCTGGCCTTCCAGATCGCCGACGATTTGCTGGACGTCGAAGGCGATGAAGAAAATACCGGCAAGCGCGTGGGCAAGGACGCGGAAGCCGGCAAAGCGACCTTCGTGTCGTTGCTCGGTGTCGACCGTGCCCGGCAACAGGCGGAAATGCTTGTCGATCAGGCGATCGATCACCTGCGCGATTTCGGCGAGGAAGCGGATATGCTTCGCGCGATCGCGCGCTTCGCGATAGAAAGGACGCACTGATGGGTACCGACCGCACCGGCGTTTATCCGGGCACATTCGATCCGATAACGCTCGGCCATATGGATATCATCAGGCGCGGGGCGAAACTCGTCGATACGCTGATTATCGGCGTGACGACCAACCCTTCGAAATCGCCGATGTTCAGCGACGAGGAGCGGCTCTCCATGGTGGAGCGGGAGGTCGCCGATTGCGAAGGCCATATCCGCGTTGTGCCGTTCAATTCGCTACTGATGGATTTTGCCGAACGCGAGGGCGCGACCGTTATCATCCGCGGTCTGCGCGCCGTGGCGGATTTCGAATATGAGTATCAGATGGCGGGCATGAACCAGCAGCTCAACGACGATATCGAGACGCTGTTCCTGATGGCCGATGTCGCGCTCCAGCCGATTGCGTCCCGACTGGTAAAGGAAATCGCCATGTATGGTGGCGACATCCACAAGTTCGTGACGCCAGCCGTTGAAACCGAGGTGGTAGCGCGTGTGGAAAAGATAGGCCGCAAGGGAGATTAGACGGTCGCCGTTCATATGGCTTTCAGGCGCACTCTGCTTGGGGTAAGGGAGCTTTCAATTCGTCGGCCGCTGCGCGATAGGCGGCACAATCGAATTCTACGAGGATAGTATGCGTTTGAAATTCTTACTCTTTATATTGGCCTCCATGGCTTTCGGCGCCGCTGCGGCCGCGCAGGACGAAGACAGGCCCTTTGCCGTCGAGGAAGTGACCGATACCGCGCCTGTCGTCGTCGGCACCGCAGCGACCCCTGCCGCCGATCCGGAAAACACACTGCTGTTGGACCTGTCGACCGGCGGGCGTGTGGCCATCCGGCTGCGGCCCGATGTCGCACCGCATCATGTCGAGCGGATTAAGACATTAACGCGCCAAGGCTTCTACAATGGCCTTGTGTTCCATCGCGTGATCGAGGGTTTCATGGCGCAGACCGGTGACCCGACGGGAACCGGGCAGGGCGATTCGCCGCTTCCCGATCTCGAGGCCGAGTTCAACAGGTTGCCGCATGTCCGCGGCACGGTATCCATGGCGCGCACGACTGATCCGAACAGTGCGAACAGCCAGTTTTTCATCATGTTCATGCCGAACCTCAATCTCGACCAGAATTATTCGGTCTTCGGCCGCGTGATCAGTGGCATGCAATTGGTGGATGCTATTCCGCGTGGCGAACCGCCGGCCAATCCAGCGCGCATCATTCGCGCGTCGATCCAGTCCGACAATGTGCCGCCGCCGACCGCTGCAGAGATCGCCGCAGCCAGCCGTCCTGCCGCGCAGAGCGGAACGGCGGCGCTCGAAGCGGCGCTAGCGGCCGAAGGGTCGGGCACCGCGCCGCAATAAACACGCCGTGCGCGTAGACCTTTTCGATTTTGCGCTTCCCGAAGACCACATTGCGCTGAGACCCGCGGACCCGCGGGACAGTGCGCGTATGCTGGTTCTCGAAGGCGACGCGACAACCGATCGCGTGGTCAGCGAATTGCCCGATTGCGTGCGGCCTGGCGATGTCCTCGTTTTCAACGATACACGCGTCATTCCGGCGCAACTTGAGGGGAAGCGCGGCGACGCGAAGATCGGCGCGACGCTGCACAAGCGCGAAGCGCTGCGCCAATGGCGCGCCTTTGTCCGCAATGCGAAACGCCTAAAAAATGGCGACCGGATCGATTTCGGCGAAGGCGTTACCGCCATCGCCAGTGATCGCGGCGAAGATGGCAGTTTCCTGCTGAGCTTCGAAGGCGGCGAGCCGGTGGAGACGTTGCTGGAACGGGCAGGGCGTATGCCGCTGCCGCCCTATATCGCCGGAAAACGCCCCACCGATGCGCGCGACCGCGAAGACTATCAGACGATGTTCGCCGAAAAAGAAGGCGCGGTCGCTGCGCCCACGGCCGCGCTGCATTTTACGCCTGCGCTGATGGAGCGCCTTGAGGCGGCCGGTATCGGCCATGAGACGCTGACCTTGCATGTCGGTGCGGGCACCTTTCTGCCGATGAAGGCGGAGGACAGCGACGACCATGTCATGCACGCCGAATGGGGCCGGATCGACGATGCGACCGCGGCGCGGCTGAACGCCGTACGTGCCGGGGGCGGAAGGGTGATCGCCGTCGGTACGACGAGCCTGCGTCTCCTGGAAAGCGCGACCGGCGAAGAAGATGTCATCCGTCCGTTCGAAGGCGATACGGCGATTTTCATCACCCCCGGCTATCGCTTCCGCGCCATCGACGGGCTGATGACCAATTTTCATCTGCCGCGGTCGACCCTGTTCATGCTCGTCAGCGCGCTGATGGGCCGCGAGCGGATGCTCGCTGCATATGACCATGCGATAGCGGGCGGCTACCGCTTCTACAGCTATGGTGACGCGAGCCTCTTGCTGCCTTAAGGCGCGCTGATGACCAAGCGCTTCGCCTTTTCGATCGCCGCGACCGACGGCCGCGCGCGCACAGGCGCGATCCGGATGAAGCGCAGCGAAATTCGTACGCCCGCTTTCATGCCCGTCGGTACGACGGCGACCGTGAAAGCGATGAAGCCCGCCGACGTGCGGTCCTCGGGTGCCGATATCATCCTCGGCAATACCTATCACCTGATGCTCCGCCCCGGCGCCGAGCGCGTCGCCAAGCTCGGCGGGTTGCACGGTTTTATGGGTTGGGAGCGCCCGATCCTGACCGACAGCGGCGGCTATCAGGTGATGAGCCTGTCGGATCGTACAAAGGTCAGCGAGGAGGGCGTCCAGTTCGCCAGCCATATTGACGGTTCGCGCCATATGCTGAGCCCCGAGCGCTCGATGGAAATCCAGACCTTGTTGGGATCCGACATCGTCATGGCGTTCGATGAGCTGGTGAAGACGACCGACACGCCCAGGGCGCAGTCCGAAGCAATGGAACGCTCGATGCGCTGGGCCAAGCGTTCGCGGGAGGCGTTCGATGCGCTCGGCAATCAAGGTGCGCTGTTCGGTATCCAGCAGGGCGGACTCGACGAGCGATTGCGCAAGGTCTCGGCCGAGGCGCTGATCGATATCGGCTTCGATGGCTACGCAGTCGGCGGGCTCGCAGTCGGCGAGGGGCAGGAGGCGATGTTCGGCTGCCTCGATTTCGCACCGGGCCAGTTCCCAGCAGACAAGCCGCGCTATCTGATGGGGGTCGGCAAGCCCGACGATCTTGTCGGCGCGGTGGAACGCGGCATCGACATGTTCGATTGCGTGTTGCCGACGAGAAGCGGGCGGACGGGACAGGCGTTCACGGGCTCGGGATCTATCAACATCAAGAACGCCCGTTTCGCGGAAGATACCGGTCCTTTAGACCCCGATTGCGCCTGCCCGGTCTGCGACACCTGGTCGCGCGCCTATCTCCATCACCTGATCCGGTCCGGCGAAATTCTCGGCGCGATGCTGATGACCGAGCATAATCTATATTTCTACCAGGCGCTGATGGCGGATATGCGTGCGGCGATCGGCGAGGGGCGCTTCGCCGCGTTCGCCACCGATTTCAGGAGTCGCTATTCGGCAGCGACGGCCTGAGGCTCTTCTTCTTCGCCGGTCCGCGCCGTTTGTCCCACGGGATGGCGCTTGGTGAACTCCATCGCCTCGTCGGCGATCTTTCCATATTTGAGCGCAAAGATGTCTTTCGGGTAATTTTGGAGGTTCTTCCAGACGCCCCTGTCGCCTTGCTTGGGCAGCTTGTCCGCCGCGCGCTGGAAATAGCCGGAAGAAAAATCGACCCAGGGCAGGCGTGCGATTTCCTCGTCCTTGGGTAGGCGCGGCGTCGCGATTTCGGTGCCGGTTGCGTCCATATGGTTGATCAGGCGGCAGACATAATCGCAAGTCAGGTCCGCGCGCAGCGTCCAGGAGGCGTTGGTATAACCAAAGGAGATCGCGAAGTTCGGCACATCGTCGAACATCATCGCCTTGTAGCTGACATGTTCCGCCATATTTACCGGCTCGCCGTCGACTTCCGCGGAAATGCCGCCGGCCATCTGAAGTTCCAGCCCGGTCGCCGTCACGATGATATCGGCTTCCAGTTCCTCGCCCGATTTCAGCAGGATGCCTTTCTCGGTGAAGGTGTCGATATGGTCGGTGGCTACCGAAGCCTTGCCACGCTTGATCGCGTTGAAGAAATCGCTGTCGGGCACGAGGCAAAGCCGCTGTTCCCAGGGATTGTAGCTGGGCGTGAAATGCGTTTCGACATCATAGTCGGGGCCGAGCTCCTCACGCACTTGTTTGATCAGGAACTCCTTGATCGGCGCGGGCTTGGTGCGTGCCCGGCGGAAGATGAGCTGCTGGAGCAGCACATGTTTCCAACGGATGATCGCATAGGCCATTTTTGAGGGCAGGATCTTGCGCAGCCGATTGGCGAATTTGTCGCTGGCCGGCCGCGAGACCATATAGGTCGGCGAGCGCTGGAGCATGGTGACATGTTCGGCCGGCGTGTCGCTATCCACCAGCGCGGGAACCAGCGTCACCGCCGTCGCGCCAGATCCGATGACGATAACCCTCTTGCCTTCATAAGCGAGATCTTCGGGCCAGAGCTGCGGATGGACGATCTGGCCCTGGAATCGGTCGGTGCCTTTGAAATCGGGCGTATAGCCGGCCTCGTAGCGATAATAGCCCGAGCACATGAAAAGGAAGTTGCAGGTATAGCGTTCCGGCTGCTTGTCTTCGCCGATCTCAACGTCGACGGTCCATTGCGCTTCCTCGGTCGACCAGGAGGCGTGGCGCACCATGTGGCGATAGCGGATCTTTTCGTGAATTCCGTACTGGGTCGCCGTCTCGTCGAGATAGTTCATGATCGAGGGGCCGTCGGCGATCGCCTTCTGCTCGGTCCACGGTTTGAACGCATAGCCAAGGGTGAACATGTCCGAATCCGAACGGATGCCGGGATAGCGGAAGAGATCCCACGTCCCGCCGAAATTCTCGCGGCCTTCCAGGATCGCATAGCTTTTTTGTGGGCAGTTTTTCTGCAGATAATAGCCCGCACCAATGCCGGAAATGCCGGCGCCCACGACGATCACGTCGAAATGTTGGGGTGCATCCTCGCGCGCCATGGCCGCGTTCCTCTCGCTATTTAAGTTGCAAAATAGAACGGGTTTACGTTTACGTCAAGGTGCGCGTGGCTACCCCCTTGCCCGAGAGGGCGTCGCGTCCGGGTGGGCCGTCGATGTCGATTTCCGGGCCGATGGGAACGATCTGCGTCGGATTGACCGTACGGATGCCGTAATAGCCGCGCTTGATATGATCGAGGTTCACGGTGCCGGCGATGCCCGGCCATTGGTAGATCTCGCGCAGATAGCCGGGCAGGGCAGCGTATTCGTCGATATAGCGCAGGTTGCATTTGAACGCGCCGTAATAGGCGATGTCGAAGCGGATGAGCGTGACGAACAGCCGGATATCAGCCTCGGTCAGCCATTCGCCCGCGAGATAGCGGTGCGCCGCGAGATGCGCGTCGATTTCGTCCAGCGCTTCGAATACGTCGCGCACGGCCTCGTCATAGGCGTGCTGGGCCGTCGCGAAGCCGGCCCGGTAAACGCCATTGTTGAGAGCTGGATAGATACGGTCGTTCCAACGGTCGATCTCCGGTCGCAGCGCTTCGGGATAGAGATCGAGATCGTTGCCGGCGATACCGATAAAGCCATCATTGAGGATGCGGACGATATCGGCCGACTCATTGTTGACGATGCGGCCTTCGGCGCGATCCCAGAGCACGGGCACCGTCGCCTTGCCGGTGAATGCGGCATCGGTGGCCGTGTAGAGCCGGTGATGGTTGTGAAACGGCCCGGTCGCGCCGCCATTCTGCTCTTGGGCGTAGTGCCAGCCTTCCGATCCCATGAACGGTTCGGCCGCATGGACGGCTATCGCGTCTTCAAGGCCTTTGAGCGCGCGGACGGCGAGCGTGCGCGAGGCCCAGGGGCAGCTATAGGCGATATAGAGTTCGTAGCGGCCTGGTTCGGCAGCAGAGGCGGACTTACCGTCCGGCCCGGGGCTGCCATCGGGTGTGATCCAGTCGCGAAACGGACTTTCGAGCCGGTGAAAAGCGCCACCCTTGATTTCGTCCGCTGCGGGCGGTTTGTCACGCCATTCGCCGTTTACCAGCGGCACGGCGTCAGTCTTTCGTTCCCGGCGAAGCGCTGAGGAAAGAGGGAACCGGACCGTTCCATTCGTCATCTGCGTCGACGACGGGCGCGTCCGGTTGTTCGTTCCGCCTCGCGGCCGGTTTCGGCGGCGATTTCGGCGCGGTGTTGGCAGCCTCGGTTGGCTTGCTACGACCGCGTCCGCGGCGCGCCGGCTTTTCCCGGTCGGGTTTCGCATCCGATTTCGCCTCGGGCTGCGCTTCGGACTTCACTTCGGCTTGGGGCTTTTCGGCTTCCGGCGGCTTTGCGTCCTTGCTGCCGCTGCCGATCTTCTGGCCGGTGAGCTTTTCGATATTTTCCACGGCCTCGTCGTCGGCAGGCGTGGCGAGCGTGATTGCGATGCCCTTGGCGCCTGCGCGGCCGGTGCGTCCGATCCGGTGAACATAGTCGTCGGGATGCCATGGCACATCGTAATTGAAGACATGGCTGACGCCCTTCACATCGAGGCCGCGCGCCGCGACATCCGAGGCGACGAGGATGTTGATCTCACCGTCCTTGAAGCGTTGCAGCTCGGCCGTGCGCGAGCTTTGGTCCATATCGCCCTGAATCTGGCCGGCGCGAAAGCCTTCGCGTTTCAACGCCTGCTCCAGATCGCGTACCGTCGTCTTGCGGTTCGAAAAGACGATCGCCGTTTCCACCTTCTCGTTTTTCAGAATATCGATCAGCGTCGATTTTTTCGAACGCGGGCTCGTGCGAACGATGCGCTGTTCGATGTTGGCCGCGGCCGTTGCAGGGCGGGCCACTTCGATATGCTTGGGATTCGATAGAAATTTGTCGGACAGCTTCTTGATCGGAGGCGGCATCGTGGCCGAAAACAGCAACGTCTGCCGGTTGGCCGGAAGCTTCTGGCAGATGCTCTCGATATCCGGGATGAAGCCCATGTCGAGCATCCGATCCGCCTCGTCGATGACGAGCAGGTTGCAGCCCGAAAGCAGGATCTTGCCGCGATCGAACAGGTCCATCAGGCGCCCCGGCGTGGCGATCAGCACGTCGACGCCCTTTTCCAGCGCCTTGACCTGATCGCCCATCTGCACGCCGCCGATCAGCAGCGCCATGGAGAGCTTCTGATACTTGCCGTATTTGTCGAAATTCTCAGCCACCTGCGCGGCGAGTTCGCGCGTCGGCTCGAGGATCAGCGAGCGCGGCATGCGCGCGCGGCTGCGGCCGTGGCTCAATATGTCGATCATCGGCAGCACGAAACTGGCCGTCTTGCCGGTGCCGGTCTGCGCGATACCGATGATGTCTTTCATCATCAGCACCGAAGGAATGGCCTGCGCCTGGATAGGCGTGGGCTCGGTGTAGCCGGAGTCGCCTACGGCGCGCAGCAATTCATCAGAGAGGCCGAGGTCGGCGAAGTTCATGCGATACCCGATTTGGAGTTGATCGTGCGCGGCACAATATGGGCGCGTTTGCGGGGTGGCGATTGGGCTTTGGGGCTTGAAAAGTCAAGCGGAAGCCGCGCTTTTCGGTCAATTGGCCGAGCGCGGTTCCAGTATCCTGAAATTGGAAATCGTGCACTCGCTGCCAGCGCGCGAGACGATTGCGTCGCGATTGGCGCACACCCGCCCGTCTTCGCCCGGAACCAGGTAGAAGGCCGAATAATATCCGAGGCCAAGGCATTCGCCGTCGAGACGGGCGCGGAGCAGCCGCCGGTCGGTCATCAGCATGTCGACGATGCCCGGCCTGGTAAAGCGCGCCCGCGCGATCGACGAGGCTTGCTGGCATTCGTCGGCCGGCCGCTCGCGCCAGCCTGCGGGCCTTGAATCGGAGGACGAAGAGGGCGTCCGGGGGCGCAGCGAACGGCGCGTCGGGATACGGATGATGATCCGCTGCTCAACCACCTGCATGGCGACCTGATAGGGCGCCATCGGTGCAGGCGCAGCAATCAGCAATATGGCAATTCCGAATGGTGGCACATGCAATCCCGGCTTTTGTCGGCCCAGCTTTTGGTAGCATGTTGCCCCTCGCCGTTTAACCGAAGATGAATTGGCCGCAGGCGTGCGACCGGCTATGGGCGGGCTGCGATGGATGACGGTGAATTTCTCGACAAGCTGCGGGCGGCGCTCGGCGAGGGCGGCGTCACCGCCGATCCCGCCGATCTCGAGCCGTGGCTGACGGATTGGCGCGGCCGGGTAACGGGCAACGCGCTGGCATTGGTGTCTCCCCGAAACGCTGGCGAGGTTCAGGCCGTGGTGCGACTGGCGGCGGCAGCAGGCATCCCGATCGTACCCCAAGGAGGCAATACCGGGATGGTCGCGGGCGGCGTCCCCCGGCCCGGCGATCGGGCGATCGTCCTCTCGCTGCGCAAGATGAACGCAATCCGCGGCATCGACGCTGGCGATAACAGTCTCGTCGCCGAAGCCGGCGTGATATTGAGCGAAGTCCATCGCGCGGCGGAAGAGGTCGGTCGGCGGTTCCCGCTTTCGCTGGCCGCCAAGGGCAGCGCCACGATCGGCGGGCTGGTCTCCACAAATGCCGGTGGTACGCAAGTGCTGCGCTTCGGGCCGATGCGGTCGCTGATCCTGGGTATCGAAGCAGTTCTGCCCGATGGCAGCCTGTTCGAAGGGCTTTCCTCGTTGCGCAAGGACAATCGCGGTTATGATCTGCGGCAACTGCTGGCGGGCGCCGAAGGGACGTTGGGGATCGTTACGGCGGCCAGCCTGAAACTGGTTCCTGCCGCCCCGCACCGGATCGTTGCCTGGCTGGGACTGGGATCGGCCTACGATGCATTGTCGGGTTTGCGCGCACTCGAAGGTGCGGTCGGCGATGCGGTCGAAAGCTTTGAACTCGTGCCCGCCAACGCGTTGGCGCTCGTCCTCAAACATATTCCCGATACGCGCGCGCCGCTTAGAAGCGACCATGACTGGCACGTCCTGGTCGAAATGCGGACATCGGGGGACGTTGCGATGCTGCGCACCATAGCCGAGACCGCGCTCGCTACGCTTCTCGAAGACGGCCTGATCGCCGACGCGGCGATCGCCGAAAGCGAGGCACAGGCCGAGGCCTTCTGGAAACTACGCGAAACCATTTCCGAAGCCGAGCGGATCGACGGAACCGGGGCGAAGCACGATGTTTCGGTTCCCGTTTCGGCAATGCCGGGTTTCATCGAGAGCACGGCTCCGCAGGTAGAAGCCGAATTTCCCGGCTGCCGCGTTATAGCCTTCGGTCACCTCGGCGATGGCAACGTTCATTTCAACGTTCAGCCGCCAAAGGATGCCGCGCCCGGCTGGGTCGCGGAAACCGGCGTACTGGTCAGCCGCTTCGTCCATGATCGCGTGCGCGAGGTTGGCGGGTCGCTCTCCGCCGAACATGGTATCGGCCAGCTCAAGCTCGAAGAATTCGCGCGCCTTGCCGAACCGGCTCGCCTCGCCGCGATGCGATCGATCAAGCACGCGCTCGATCCCAAGGGCATCATGAACCCCGGCAAGCTCGTTCCGCTTGCGAATCCCGGCGAGAATTCATAGAGGGCAGGGCGATCAGGGCTGCTGCGCGAAGCGGCGGCCTACCGTAATTCCGGCCACAGGAGATATTTCATGGCTAGCGCTGCCCCGCAGCAGAATTTTCCGCTGTTGTATAATGATGTCGTTCCGCTCTCGAGCCAGCAGCATGGAAACTACAAGCTGCAGATCCGCCCGAAGCTCCCCTTTCTTACCGGAACCCATGCCGTTCCGGTCACCATCGATGAATTCGTGGTCATCCAGCGCTATATGCCGATCGTGTTTTCGTCCGGCGAAAATCCGGTACCGCTCGCGCTGATGGGGCTCAATCAGGGCGTGAACGTCTTTCTCAACGATGACGGAACGCTGATCGACGGCCGCCCGGTTTACATGCCGGCTTATGTTCGCCGTTACCCGTTCCTGCTCGCGCGCCTGACCGAGGAATCGCAGGAGCTTTCGCTCTGCTTCGACCCGACGACGGATATCGTCGGCGAACACGAGGAGGGGGATCCCCTGTTCGAGGGCGCCGATGCGAGCCAGACGACGAAGGATTTGCTGGGCTTTTGCGAGCAGGTCGAAACGTCGGGCCACCGTACGGTCGCGTTTGTCAAGGAACTGCAGGATGCGGACCTGCTGATGGAAGGCGAAGTGTCCATCGACACGCCGACTTCGGACAAGCCGTTCGTCTATCGCGGTTTCCAGATGGTCAACGAAGAGAAGCTGAAAGAGCTTCGCGGCGACCAGGCCCGCAAGTTCGTCCAGAACGGTATCATGCCGCTCATCTATGCGCACATGATGTCGTTGCAGCTGGTCCGCGATATTTTCGCCATGCAGCTCCAGCAGGGCAAGGTTCCGCCTCAGCCCGACGCCAACGTGCCGCAGGGCGTCGTCGAGCCGAGCTAAAAATCGAGCTTTTCCGGGGCTTTGCGGCGAAGCTTGAAACCCTGCGCAATCGTTAATATCTTGGGGGGGCAGCCGGTTGCGTGCCCCCCTTTCGCAACCGGATGTGGGCGCGCCGAAAGGCGTGTTCCCTCCCTGAACCTGGCCGCCTCGCGCTCCCCTGCGCGGGGCGGTTTTTTTTGTTTATTCCGCCGCGAGGGCGTCTGGCGGGGACAGGGCTTCTTCGGAAAGCCCTTGTGCTACCGCCTCGACCAGCGTGATCATGCGCGCCGCGCCGGGCGCTGGCTTGTCGAGCGCTTGATCGAGATACAGCGAACGGCAGATTTCCAGCTGCAATGCATGGATATCGCGTTCAGGTCGGCCATGCCGGGCCAGAATATGGCCACCTGCATAGGGTGCGTTGCGCGCGGTGCGAAAGCCCTGTTTGCGGCAATGCAGGGATATACGGGCTGCGAAGGCCGGGGCCGCACTCTGGCCGTCGCGATCCCCGATCACGATTTCCGCCGGTGCCTGGCCTGATTTCGGCCGGAGCGGCGGCATCGAATGGCAATCGAGCAATATCGCGACGCCGAACAACCGGCGAGCCGCATCCAGAGCGTCTGACAGCGTCGCATGATAGGGACGATACGCGGTCGCGATACGGTTGGCGAGATCGGCAGCGGCGATCGGCTGGCGATAGATATTCCCATGCCGCGCCAGGCGCCGCGGCACGAGTCCGAGCCCGCCGCGAACCTTGGCGCTGGCCTCCAGGCCGGCGCGCGCGGGCTGCGGAATAATCATTTCGGGGTCGATTTCGCGTTCCGACCGGTTGAGGTCGATCCAGGCCCGCGCGACATTGCCGACAATCACCGTGAAGCCGCTTTCGGCAAGCGGCGTCACCAGCATATCGACATGACGGTCTTCGAGCGCGCGCAGCCTCTCTTCGCCGATACGGGCATCGTGCAGCAGCCTGGCGGGATAGAGCCGGCCGGCATGCGGCACCGAGAGGATCACCGGGAAAAGCGGTTTTTCCGGGCCGAGCCGGATGACGGGATCGGCGGCTGGCGGATCGGGCGCGCGGCCTTTGTCTAGCATGGGCTTGGCCTATTATTCCGCCGCTCCGAACGCAAGCCCGCCAAAATTTCGCGCAAAGACTGGAAAATCTTAAGGGCTGTTGACTATAAGGGGGCTCGATGCGCCGGGGGAGGCGTGGACGCAATAATGGGACAAGCATGATCCGTATCCTTTTGGCAGAGGACGACACGTCGATGCGCGAATATCTGAAGCGCGCGCTCGAACGCACCGGTTATGAAGTCGATGCGGTCGATTCGGGCCTGTCGGCCCTGCCTCTGCTGAAAAGCGAGACCTACGATCTGCTGCTCACCGACATCGTGATGCCGGGCATGGACGGTATCGAGCTCGCGCAGGAAGCATCGACCATCGCGCCGGACATGCGCGTCATGTTCATTACCGGTTTTGCCGCAGTGGCGCTGAAGAACAACAAGACGCCGCCAAACGCCCGGGTTCTCTCCAAGCCTTTCCACCTTCGGGATCTGGTTCTGGAAGTCGACCGGATGTTCGAGGTCGGTGACGCTTCGGGCCTTCAGTAAATCCGAAAATCAGCGGTTGCGCCTTTGCGCGACCTCGCCTAAATGGCCCGTCTCGTGGGCGCGTAGCTCAGTGGTAGAGCACTGTGTTGACATCGCAGGGGTCGCTGGTTCAATCCCAGCCGCGCCCACCATTTTCTCCATAAATCCGATAACATAAGTCTAGAACTCGACGCCCTCGGGATAGGCGAGGGAATCGACCGAGCGCATCACGCCGTCTTCGTGGCTCGACCAGACGGTCAGCGTGCAGTGGTCCGCGGCCCAGGTCTGTTCGAGGATTTCGCGCCAGCCATTTTCCGGCATCGGATAGATGTTGAGCAGCTCGATCGTGAACTCGTTGATGCCCTCTTCGAGCCGGAATCGGTGGTTATTTTCCGCCGGCCCGAGCATCGCCATCAGCTCCGATTGGGATTTGCCCACGAACTGGTTTGCCGCCCCGGGCGTTTCGCAATCGGCTTCCGCCCAATCGAGATGCGGGGTTTCGGTTTCGGTGCTTTCGGCGGCGCAGGAGCGGAGAAGGCCGAAGGAAAAGCCGGCGATGATCAGGGCGGGCAACAGCGAACGCGCGGTCAATCCTGCCATCTTTCGCCTCCCTACCAAACTGGTGAGGGGCCATCACGGCGTCCGGCCGGGTCGCAAAAAACCGGATGAACCATGATGGCCCTGGAGAGGTCGAGCCCGAAGCTTTCGCTCCCCGGAAGCCGTTATGGGGAAGGCGCATGAATAGGCCTGTGACGGAGGTCACAGGATTTCATGGAAGGGTTTCTCAGACGATTTCGAACAGGCCCGCCGCGCCCATGCCGCCCGCCGTGCACATCGACACGACGACATAGCGCACGCCCCGCCGGCGCCCCTCGACCAGCGCATGGCCGACAAGCCGGCTGCCGGTCATGCCGAAGGGATGGCCGATCGCGATGGCGCCGCCGTCGACGTTGAGCTTTTCCGGATCGATGCCCAGCGTATCGCGGCAATAGAGGCATTGGCTGGCGAACGCTTCGTTGATTTCGAACAGGCCGATTTCATCCATGGCAACGCCGGTGCGTTCCAGCAATTTGGGAATCGCGAACACAGGCCCGATGCCCATTTCCTCCGGCGCGCATCCGGCGACCTGGAAACCGCGATAGATGCCGAGGATGTCCTTGCCCTCGGCCTCGGCGGTCGCCCGGTCCATCAGAATCTGCGCCGAAGCGCCGTCGGAAAGCTGGCTGGCGTTGCCGGCGGTGATGTTCCTGCCTTCCTTGATGACGGTTCCGTCTTTCCAGACGGTCCTCAATCCCGCCAGCCCTTCGGCGGTCGTTCCGGCGCGCAGCCCTTCGTCGTGGCTCACCGTGACCGTCTCCATGCCCGCCTTACTGCCGTCCTTTTCATAAAGCTGCTTTTCGACGGTGATCGGCACGATTTCCTCGGCAAGGCGCCCGGCTTCGGTCGCGGCGACGGCGCGCTGCTGGCTCATCGCGCCGAATGCGTCCTGCGCCTCGCGGCTGATGCCATAGCGCTCCGCGACGATCTCGGCGGTCTCGATCATCGGCATATAGGCGTGCGGGACGTGTTCGATGACGGATTCGTTGATGTAGCGCGGCGCATCGGCGGTTACAGTATGGGTGATGCTCTCCATGCCGCCCGCCATGGCGACATCCGTCTCGTCGCAGATGATGGCGCGGGCGGCGAGCGCCACTGCCGTCAGGCCCGATCCGCATTTCCTGTCCAGCGTGAAAGCGGGAATCGTGTCCGGAAGCCCGGCGGCGAACAAGGTCATCCGGCCGAGATTGGCGCCCTGCGTACCCCATTGGTTGCCGGCACCGAAAAAGAAATCGTCGATACGCTCAGGGTCTACGCCCGCGCGCTCGATCGCGGCGTTGACGACATGGGCGCCAAGCGCCGGTGCTTCGGTGGCGTTGAACGCGCCGCGATAGGCTTTGCCGATCGGCGTGCGCGCCGTCGAAACGATGGCGGCTTCGCGCATGTGAATTCCTCTTCCCAAACTGTCTTTAGATTACCCAATGCTCGTCATAGGCCTTGCGACGTTTGATGACCATTTCGTCATGCAGCGCGCTGACCGTGTCGCTCGCCGTTCGCTTGAAGAGGAAGGGGAGGATGCCATGTACGAAGCAGAGAAAGCCCGCGGCCATCATGCGAAGCCCGAAACCGGATGCGGTGACGAGATGTTCGCCATAGCTTTCATCGACTTCGTTCAGATGCTCGGTAATCGGATTGGCCATCATATTTTCCGTTGTTGCGGGCTGGCGGAGCCACGCTCCTAAGACATGTTCGTGGCGAAAGCACGGCCCGCTCGCGCCGTTTATGGGCAAAAGCCGCACCGTTTGCCGCTGCACAAGGGACGCCATCGGGTGGATAAACTCATATCTTCTTAACCATCTTTCCGTTAGAATCCCGAGCCATGGGGACGGTGATAGACTTTGAGACCGGAGCGGTGGCGCAATTGCAGCGCCGCGTGGCACAGGCCGAGGAAGACAATCGCGACCTGCTCGCCTTCGCGCACGGCCATTCGGGCGCGACGGCGGCGATCCACAATGCCGTGCTCGCGGCAATCGAGGCCGACGGACTGGATCACCTGCTGCACATCGTGACGCAGCAATGGCCGGATATCCTTGGCGTCGATGCGGTGAGCCTTGCCCTTTATGTCGGCGATCGCGGCGTGCGTGCCGATATTTCCGGCATGCAGTTCGTGGAGCGGGCGATCATCGAGAAAGCGGCCGGGGAGATCGAGGGCGTCTTGCTGCGCGCTTGCGAACAAGGCCACCCGCTATTCGGCCCGTCTTCGGCGCTTGTGCAGGCCGAGGCGTTGGTCCGGCTCGACAATGCCGCGCCGCTGCCTTCGGGGCTACTGGCGCTCGGTCAGCGCGAAAGCGAAGACTTCGAGACCGAACATGGCGCGGACCTTTTACGCTTCTTGGGAGACAGCCTCGCCCGGCTGATCGGGCGTTGGCTGCTGCCCTGACCCTCGATAACCACTCCGCGTCCCGCCTTGCCGAGGATTGGGGCGCGCATCTTCGCCGTGACCGGCGACGTTCCCCCCATACCGTTCGGGCCTATGTCGCGACCGCACATCGGTTGATCATGTTCCTGGGCGAGCACTTCGCAGAAGCGGTGTCGCCTGCCAGTTTGCGCAAGATCGAGGCCGCCGACTTGCGCGCCTATCTGGCGCGACGCCGTGGTGACGGGCTCGCCAACCGGTCTACGGCGCGCGAGCTTTCCGCCATCAGGGGGTTTTTGAACTTTGCTGCCGAGCGATCGGGTGAGGATGCGGCTTTGCCCCGGGTCAAAGGGCCAAAGCTCAAGCCCGGCGTGCCACGCCCGGTATCGCCGGACGAAGCGCTGGCGCTGGCCGAAGATATCGCGGCCCAGGCCGACGAGCCATGGATCGGCGCGCGCGACTGGGCGGTGCTGCTGCTGCTCTATGGTGCGGGCTTGCGCGTCGGCGAGGCATTGGGGCTGACCGGCGCGGTATTGCCGCTGGGCGAGACACTGAGCGTGACCGGCAAGCGGGACAAGACGCGGATCGTGCCGCTGCTGCCCCAGGTGCGCGAGGCGATCGAAAATTACGTGAAACTCTGTCCGTGGCCGATCGGCCACGACGACCCTGTATTTCGGGGCGCGCGCGGCGGACCGTTGGGCAGCGATATCGTACGCCGGGCGGTGCGCGGCGCACGGGTGCGGCTCGGCCTCTCGGGCCGCACGACGCCGCATGCGCTGCGCCACAGTTTTGCGACGCATCTGCTGGCGCGGGGCGCCGACTTGCGTTCGCTTCAGGAACTGCTCGGCCATGCCAGCCTCAGCTCGACGCAGATATATACGTCGGTAGACGCGGCGCACCTGCTCGACGTTTACCGCCATTCCCATCCGCGGGCCTAGCGCGGTTCCCCCATTAGCGTGGCTTCCACGTCGCCACGCGATAAAGATAGCCGCCGATCAGCAAAGCCAGCACGACGTTGGAGGCGGGATTCAGATAACGCCCGACCGCCGCGTATTGGTCACCCAGCATATAGCCCGCCGTGGCGAGAAGAGCGGTCCATCCCAGGGTGCCCGTTGTCGACCACAGGAGAAAGGGCAAGGCACGCATCTCGAACAGTCCGGCCGGAATCGAAACCAGAGAGCGGATGGTCGGCACCATCCTTCCCAGACAGACGAACCAGCGATCATAGCGATCGAACAGCCGG
This sequence comes from Parasphingopyxis marina, assembly GCF_014237875.1. Classification (GTDB taxonomy): domain Bacteria; phylum Pseudomonadota; class Alphaproteobacteria; order Sphingomonadales; family Sphingomonadaceae; genus Parasphingopyxis; species Parasphingopyxis marina. The sequence continues at coordinate 580,370 of NZ_JACJVJ010000002.1, read as the reverse complement.
TCGCCGCGCTCGATCTCTGACCAGGTCAGCGTGAAGAACCGGCCATGCCTTTCGACAAGCGGCTTGAAACGGTTCTTGCCGATGCGTCGTGCCAGCGAGTACCAGAAAAAATTCCCGGCCATCGCGCCAGCGGTTCCTGCGAGAATGCCGCCCAACAAGCTGATCGATCCGCGCTGGGCTTCGAGCCCGGCGAGCGGCATGACGATTTCGGACGGGATCGGCGGAAAGACGGTTTCGAGCATCATCATCAGGGCTATGCCGGCATAGCCCGATTGCTCGATCCATGACGCGACCCAATCGGCCAAATGTCAGACCTTGGCCTCTATCGCATCCCAGATCTTCGCCGCCGTATCGGTGCCGTTGAACGCATCGATCGAGACGATGCCGGTAGGAGAGGTAACGTTGATCTCGGTCAGCTTGCCACCGATCACGTCGATGCCGACGAAGAGCAGGCCGCGCTTCTTGAGTTCCGGTCCCAGTGCCTCGCAGATTTCGAGTTCGCGCGCGCTGAGTTCGGATTGCGCGCCCGATCCGCCGACCGCGAAGTTGGAGCGGATTTCGCCCGCCTTGGGGAGCCGGTTGACGCCGCCGGTCGCTTCACCGTCGACAAGAATGATGCGCTTGTCGCCCTGCGCCACGTCCGGAAGGAAGGCCTGAACCATGAACGGTTCGACCCAGACCTGGCTGAAAAGCTCGGTGAGCGCGGGAAGGTTGCCGTCGTCCTTGCCGATTTTGAATACGGCGGTGCCGGCATTGCCGTAAATCGGCTTGATAACGACCTCGCCATGCTCGCGCTGAAAGGCGCGCACGTCCTCCAGATTGCGTGTGATCAGGGTCGGCGGCATGAATTCCGCGAAATCGAGAACGAAGATTTTCTCCGGCGCGTTACGGACCGAGGCGGGATCGTTGACCACCAGCGTGTCGGGATGGATGCGCTCAAGCAGATGCGTTGCTGTGATGTAGGAAAGATCGAAAGGCGGGTCCTGTCGCATCAGCACGACGTCGATGTCCGATTTAAGGTCGATCCTTTCCCACTCGCCAAATTCGTAATGATCGCCCTCGACGCGCTGAACGGTTACAGGCCGCGCCCGCGCCGTCAGCGTGCCGTCCGCATTGTAGCAAAGATCGTGCACGCCATAATGCCATAGGCGATGACCGCGCGCCTGCGCCGAGAGCATGATTGCGAAGGTCGAATCCCCCGCGATCTTGATCGATTCCATGGGGTCCATCTGGACCGCGACATTGAGCGACATTCGCGTCTCCTGTTCGGATCAGAGGGATAGCGCAGCGTGGCCGGCAATCAACCGCAGACATGCTTTACCCCAGCCAAGCATTTTCGATGTGCTGCGGCCATTTGCCCCGCGCGATCAGAATCACGTCGATGCGGATATCTTCGTCACGCGCCGCGAAACGGGCGCTGAGCATTTCGGCGGCGGCGGCAACCCGGGCCAGGCGGCGTTCGTCGATGGCGAGGGAAAGCTCCGCTTCGGTGTCGCGTGTCTTCACCTCGACAAAGGCGATGGTGCGGCCACGCTTCGCGACGAGATCGACTTCGCCACGCGGCGTGCGCAGGCGTTTGCCAAGGATGCGATAGCCTTTCAGCCGCAAAAACCAGGCGGCCAACCATTCGCCCCGCCGTCCCCGCCGTTCGGCCTGCTCGCGCGTCAATCGCCGCTTCTCAGGGCAAGGGCGCGGTCGTAAAGATCGCCGCGCCGGAGACCGAATTTCGTCGCGACCTCGCCTGCGGCTTTGCCGACCGGCAGGCGCTCGAGCGCGTCGGCAAGCGCGGCATCGATCTCGGTATCGCTTGCTGCCGCCGCTTCGCCCGGCGGTGCGATAACGATGACGATCTCGCCCTTGGGCGGCGTTTCGGCGTAGCGGGCGGCAAGCGCGCCGAGCGTGTCGGTCACCGTTTCCTCGAAGGTCTTGCTGATCTCCCGCGCGACTGCCGCTTCGCGCTCGCCAAGGCCTTGCGCGAGCGCAGCAAGACTTTTGCCGAGCCGCGGGCCGGACTCGTAGAACACCAAAGTCGCGCGGACGGCGCCGAGCTCGGCTATTGCGTCATCGCGCGCCTTGGCCTTGGCCGGTAGGAATCCGGCGAACAGGAATCGGTCGGTCGGCAGCCCGGCCAGAGTGAGTGCGGCGATGGCGGCACAGGGGCCGGGGATACTCGTCACCATATGGCCTTCGGCGCGCGCATCGCGGACAAGCTTGTAGCCCGGATCGGAAATCAGCGGCGTGCCGGCATCCGACACGAGCGCGATGGCCTTGTCGGCCATCTGGGCGACGAGCCCGGGCCGCACCTTTTCGGCGTTGTGATCGTGATAGGCGGCAACCGGTTTGCGGATTCCGAGATGATTCAACAGCTTGGATGTCACCCGGCTGTCCTCGGCAAGGATCAGGTCGGCGCTGCGCAGCGTCGTTTCGGCGCGCGCCGATACGTCTTGCAAGTTGCCGATAGGCGTGGCCACGATATAAAGGCCCGGGTTCAGGGTATCGTTCATCAGGATTCTTGTCATGGCACTACAGCGGCTCGGGGGGCAACGGCCCTCGCTACTTTTCCGGCTTGGCCTCATCGTCGGCACGCTGGCGCTCGCGGGCTGTCAGACCATCCTCCCGGGATCGGGGAGGCCCGACGAAGGCACGCAGCAGCCGGACATCACCCAGGGCATTCCACAGGATGAACAACGCCAGCGCGTGGCCCTGCTCGTTCCGATGTCGGGCAACAATGCCGGGGTCGGCCAGTCGATCGCCAATGCGGCCAATATGGCGCTTCTCGATACCAATGCGGATCGCGTGCGCATTACCACCTATGACACCGCCGGCGCCGGCGGCACGACCGCAGCCGCGAACCGGGCGCTTTCCGATGGCAACCGGCTGTTCCTCGGGCCGCTGCTCGCCGAGAATGTCCGCGCTGCAGCGCCGGTCGCGCGCAGCGCCGGTTTGTCGATGATCGCCTTTTCGAACGACAGCAGCGTTGCCGGCAATGGCACCTATTTGATGGGTTTTACGCCGACCCAGTCAATCGCGCGGGTGACGAGCTTTGCGGCTGGTCGCGGTGCGCGGCGTTTCGCAGCGCTCATCCCCGAAGGTCTTTATGGCCAGCGCGCGCTCGAAGCCTATCGTCAGGCCGTGCGCGATGCCGGCGGCACGCTGGTCGCGACCCGCACCTATTCGCGCTCGGGTCGCTCGCTCCAGCTGGCCGTCACCCAGCTTAACGGGGAAGGGGCCTTCGATGCGGTGCTTATCGCCGATAGCGGCACCACCGCGCGCCAGGCGGTTACGATGCTGCGCGATCGCGGCGCGACCAGGGCGCAGATCCTCGGGACCGAACTCTGGAACAACTCGCCCGATCTTGCTCGCGATCCGGCGATGCACGGCGCACTGTTTGCGAGCGTGCCGGACAGGATGTTCCAAACGCTGAGCAATCGTTATCGCTCGCGGTTCAGCGCCGATCCCTACCGGCTTTCCAGCCTCGGTTACGATGCCGCATTGCTCGTCGTGCGAATTTCGCGCGGATGGAATATCGGACGGCCGTTCCCCGTGAGCGAATTGACCGACAGCGACGGATTCACCGGCGTGGACGGCGCTTTCCGGTTCGGGAGCGACGGCATCGCCGAGCGGGCGCTCGAGGTGCAGCAGATCGGCCCCGGCGGTTTCACCGTGGTGTCGCCGGCGCCGAACGGCTTTGGCGGCTAGATCAGAACGCGCTAATCCCGGTAGCGGTCGGGATATCCCTCGCGGCCATAGCAATCGGGATCGAGACGACCGCGCCGGTCATAACCGTCGCAATCGCCGTCGCGTTCGATTTGTGAGCCGATAGCAGCACCTGCGGCCGCGCCGACAGCGGCGGACGTCTCGTCGTCAAGATCGGTGCTGGCACCGACGACGGCGCCGGTCGCAGCGCCAACCGCCGCGCCTTCAACCGCATAATTGTCAGCACAGGCGGAGATCGCGAGCGCGGAGGCGCAGGCTGCTGTGGTCAAAATCATCTTTTTCATGGTGAAAACTCCTTATTTTACAGGAGATTCAACAGACGGGCCGCGCAATAGTTGCAAAAAAGGCGCTCATTGGTCAGGCAGGGGAGACGGTCCGCCTCGTTTCGCGGCGCGAAATCACGCGGGAAGGGTGGGCGCGTCCGCGATTATTTCGGCAAGCAGGCTGTTGAGAACGAGGCGACCTGGCAAAGTCGCCGCGATCCGGCTCCCCTGCTTATGGAGCAGCCCCAATGCCGCGAGCCTGTCGACATTCGCCTCGTCGATAACGGCTTGGCTCAATGCGGTTCGGTCAATGCCTTCGTTGAGCCGCAGACCCATCATCACCGCTTCGACGGCCTCGTCACGCGAGGCAAGGCGTTCCTCCGCCTGCAGGCCATGGCCGTTGCGCGCAACCGCCATTAGCCAGTTCTCCGGTTTCTTGTGCCTTACCGTGGCCATAGCGGTGCGCCGGCCATGGGCACCGGGACCGATGCCCGCATAGGGCCGGTAGCGCCAATAGGCGAGATTGTGGCGGCTTTCCTCGCCGGGCCGGGCATGGTTGGAAATTTCATAGGCGGGCAGGCCAACGGCTTCGGTCAGATCCTGCGTCGCCGTATAAAGCGCTGCTCCGTAGTCCGGATCGGCCTCCGCAATCTCGCCCCGTGCGGCCAGCGTCGCGAAGCGCGTGCCGGGCTCGATGGTAAGCTGGTAAAGCGAGAGGTGGTCGGTGCCAAAGGCCAGTGCGCTTTTCAGCTCCGCTGACCAGGCCGCTTCCGTTTGTCCGGGCAGGGCATAGATGAGATCGAAGCTGACGCGGGTGAAGGCCTGTTGCGCAGTCTTGAGCGCAGCCAGGCTCTCGGCCACGTCATGCGCGCGGCCAAGAAAGCGCAGCGCCTCGTCGTCGAGCGACTGGAGACCCAGGGAAACGCGGTTTACGCCCGCCCGGGCGAGATCGCCAAAGCGCGCAGCCTCGACCGAGGACGGGTTGGCTTCCAGCGTGATCTCCACAGCGTCGTCCATGCGCCAATGTTGCCCGGCGGCCTCGATCAGGGCCGCGACGGTCTCCGGCGGCATCAGCGACGGTGTGCCACCGCCAAAGAAGATCGATATCAGCCTGGCATCGGGCAGCAGCGAGGCCTCATACGCCAGATCCGCGAGCAAGGCATCCCGCCAAAGATTCTGATCGACATTGTCCCGGACATGGCTGTTGAAGTCGCAATAGGGGCATTTCGAAACGCAAAAGGGCCAGTGGATATAGAGGGCGAGCTCAGTCATCGCTCCGGAACACGGCCCTGATCAATTTCGCGAAAGCGTCGGCGCGGTGGCTGATCGCATGTTTGCGTGCCGGTTCCATCTCGCCGAAGGTGATATCATGCCCCGCCGGTCGGAAAATGGGGTCATAGCCGAAGCCCTTATCGCCGCGGGGCGGCCAGACAAGCGTGCCATCTACGCGACCCTCGAAAGTTTCTACATGGCGGTCGGGCCAGGCGAGCGAGAGCGCACAGACGAAATGGGCGTCGCGCGAGACTTCGGCGCCGATCGTCTGGAGCTTTTCCTCCACCAGCGCCATTGCCGCTCCGAAATTGCGATCGGGGCCAGCCCATCGCGCCGAATAGATGCCCGGATCGCCCCCCAGCGCGTAGACCGAAAGGCCGCTATCGTCGGCAAGGGCGGGCAGACCGGCCGCGGCTGCCGCCGCCAACGCCTTGAGTTCGGCATTGCCGGCGAAGCTGTCTTCGGTCTCTTCGGGTTCGGGCAAGCCCAGCTCGCCGGCACTCACCACGTCCATACCGAAGGGGGCAAGCAGGTCGGCGATTTCACGCACTTTCCCGGCATTATGGCTGGCGATCACCAGCCTGCCGGGTTCGAGCGTGCGGCTCACCGGGTCGCGGCCTCCTGCGCCGCGAAGATTTCCGTACAACCGATCCGCGCGAGACGGAGGAGGCGCAACAGCGTTTCCTCGTCATAGGTATCGCCCTCGGCGGTCGCCTGCGCCTCGGCGATATTACCGTCCTCGGTAAGCACGAAATTGGCATCGGCCCCGGCGTTGGAATCTTCGGGATAATCGAGGTCGAGAACAGGTTCGCCCTCGAAAACGCCGCAGGATATGGCGGCGATCTTCTGGGTCAGCGGATCTTCGGACAGCTTACCGCTCGCGAGCAGCGAATTGATCGCGAGGCGCAGCGCCACCCAGCCGCCGGAGATCGACGCCGTGCGCGTGCCGCCATCGGCCTGGATAACGTCGCAATCGACCGTGATCTGCAATTCGCCGAGTTTTTCGAGATCGGTCACGGCGCGCAGCGATCGGCCGATTAGCCGCTGGATTTCCTGGGTGCGGCCCGATTGCTTGCCACGCGCGGCTTCGCGATTACCGCGGGTATGGGTTGCGCGCGGCAGCATGCCATATTCGCCCGTTACCCAGCCCGAACCCTTGCCGCGCATCCACGGCGGCACGCGGTCTTCGACGCTGGCGGTGCAGAGCACCCGCGTCTCGCCGAAGCTGATGAGACAGGAGCCTTCGGCATGGGTGGTAAAGCCGGGTTCGATGGTGATTGCCCGCATCTGATCGGGGGCGCGGCCGGAGGGGCGCATGGTCTAAATCCTTTTCGGAAAATGTTGGCCATGCCCCTAAAGCGGGCGCGGCAGCGCGTCCACCCGCTTCATGGCGCGATTGACGGTTTGGTGTTGCGTCAGCCCGTGGGTGTAAGACGGAATGTGCCTTGCTGGGTGGGTGTCGCGAAGCTGATCGTGATGACCGGTGCGACCGGCGCTACAGGCGGCTCGGGCGGTGTGGGAACCCGGTTGCGCTGGCGCACCCGGGAATGGTCCACAACCGCGCGAGCGCGCTCTGAACGGGAACGGGCGCTTGCCGCCGCACTGCGGGCGCGTTCCAATGCGCGATGCGTTTCCGCGCTAGCGAAGGTTTCAGCGCCGGCGACCTGTTCTTCGACGCGCTCCATAATCCGCTCAAGTTCCGCCTCGCGCGCTTCGGCTTCGCGTTCCAGCCGCGCTTCGAGGCGCTCCAGCTCGCGCTCACGGCGGGCCTCTTCCCGTTCCTGGGCGCGTTCGCGGGCTGCTTCGGCGCGCTCCAGGCGTGCTTCCCGTCGCGCCATCTCATGATCGCGCCGTTCGTCGCCCGCTTCCTTGTCGTCGCAACGATCTTCGTCCGCCGCTATCTGCTCGTCGAAATGCTCTTCCACATCGGGCTGGTAGACCGCGCTTTGAAAAAGGTTCGGTGCGGATGTTTGTGCGGCAGACCATGCGATCCGCCCGATGGCCTTGGGGATGACGTTCTCCGGATCGGTAAAGCTGATACTCCAGCTTGCCGGAGCCACCGGCTCGGCGTTGCGCGCCCGGCTGCGTTCGCCATTGCGCGCGCCGCGATTGCGATATTTGTCCGCGTTTTCGGCGCCGCTGCGCGAAGCATGATCAGCCGAACGCGCTGTTTCATGCGCTGTGCGCGCGGCGTCGTTGTTCTGCGCCGCGGTGCCGGTCGTATCTTCCAAGGGCGTGGCCGCCGCGCGCTCCGCATCGCCCTTGTCGCTGTCGCTCTCGGGCGGGGCATTTTCGAAGGCGGCCTCCGCCGATACGGCGATGGTCAGGCACGCCGCGAACACCATGGTCAGCGCTGCAGCCGGCAGGGTTGAGCCGCTTTCGCGGCGGAAGGGTCGCTCGCGCAGCCGGGTGATGCGATCGACGATCGGGGACCGATTGCCATTGGCGGCCATAGCAAAGCCGGGCAGCATATCGCGGCTTTCGAGCGCGACCTTGGAAAGCCCCTTGGCCAGCGCTTGCGTATTCCCGGTTTCGCGCACGACCCGCGCATCGCAGGCAAATTCGCGTTCGAGATCTATCTGGCGCGAGATCCAGCCGATCGCCGGGTGGAAGAAGAAGATGTTGCAGATCATCGCCTGGACCAGGCCCATCAGATAATCCTGGCGGCAGATATGCGCGATTTCGTGAACGAGGATCGCTTCCGCCTGGTCCATTGGCAGGCGCAGGAAAAAGCCGGTGGGCACGAGCACGATCGGTTTCAGCGACCCGATGGTGAGCGGTGTCGTGATCCGAGAGGATTGAAGGATGGTGGCGGCGCTATCGGCGCCGAGCCGTTCGATCCAGAGCCGGAACCGCGCTTCCCATTCGGCAGGAACCGGGGCAATGCCTTCGCGGCGCAGCCGGTTGGTGGCGCGCAGCGCCTGAACATAGCGTATACCGAGCCAGCTGAAGCCCAGCGCCCAGGCCAGGCTGACCAGCCATGTCGTCTGGCCCAGCATCTGAATGAGCGCGGCAAAGCCTTCTACCGACGGCATATTTCCGACGACTGGCGCGGTCGTTGCCAGCGTGCGGTAGCTGATGCCCCAAGTCGCCAGGAACGCCAGCAGCGAAGCCGAGAGGCCGCCATAAGCGATCAGGTAGCGAAGCTGCGCATGATGGCGCGGCAGGAATCGCAGCGCCACCGCAATCAGGGCGGCGATCAGCGCGATCTGCCAGATCGAATGAAGCAAGGCCCAGCCGAGGCTGTCGGCAAGCAATCCCGCGTTAACCCGCATCCTCGTTGTCCCCCTGTTCGGCCTCCAGCTCAGCAATGAAGGCCTTGATTTGCTCTATCTCGCTCGTCGAGACGTCTTCGCGCCCCAGCGCGTGCATCACGAGATCGTTCGTCGAATTGCCGAAAACGGTGCGCACGAGCCGGTCGAGCAGGGTTGCGCGGGTTTCCGATGCGGGCTGGGTCGCGACATAATCGAAGGATTTGCCCTTGCCAGGAATCCGGTCCACCAGCCCCTTGTCCAGCATCCGCTGAAGCTGTTTGAGGACGGTCGTATAGCCGACATCGCGGCTTTTGCGGATTTCCTCATGGACGGTGCGCACGGACACAGGCTGGCGCTGCCAGACTATCTGGAGGATTTCCGCTTCGGCCTCGGAAGGCGGGGGTAGGGTTTTGTCGGTGTTGGCCATAGTCGGGACTCTAGGAGTCCGCGCGTATCGAATTTGCCAATTTACGTCAAATGTCGTGGTTCGCTCTTCGACGAACGGTTGGCCAAAGACGCCGAACGGCAGGATGAGCTAAGCCACTGGCGCAATGACCGCGGATTACCTACATCTCCGGAATGACAGGGCCGAGCGTCAACGAATTGTCCGAACGCGCGCGCGAAGTGTTTCGCACCGTTGTCGAAAGCTATCTGGAGAGCGGCGAGCCGGTCGGATCGCGCACGATCTCCAGAATGGCGGCGCTCAGCCTGTCGCCGGCATCGATCCGCAACGTGATGCAGGATCTTGAGGAGCTGGAACTGCTGGCCGCGCCGCATACCAGCGCCGGCCGAATGCCGACCGAACTGGGGCTGCGGCTCTTCGTCGACGGGATGATGCAGGCCGGCAAGCTGACGGCCGCCGAACGCAAGGCGCTGGAATCGCAGATCGACAGCGGCGACCCCGTCGAAGAAGCGGTTTCGCGAACGACGGCGGCGCTTTCAGGGCTTTCTGCCTGCGCCGGCATCGTCCATGTCCCGAAACGCGAACCCGTGCTGAGCCAGTTCGGCTTTGTTCCGCTTTCCGATGGCCAGGCGCTGGCCGTGCTGGTGGGCGGTGACGGCACCGTTGAAAATCGCGTGATCGATCTGCCCAGTCCGGTTCCCGCGTCGACGCTGGCAGAGGCTGCGAATTATATCAGCGCGCGGCTGACCGGGCTGACGCTCGAACAGGCGCTGGCGCGGCTGGAGACGGAGATTTCGCGCGGCAAGGCGGCGCTCGATGTGGCGGCGCAGGATCTGATCGCGCGGGGGCTCGCCACCTGGTCGCGCGACGGATCGCAGCGGCCGGTGCTGATCGTTCGCGGGCAGGCGAATTTGCTCGACGAAACCGCCGCAGCCGATCTCGATCGCATCCGCCAATTGCTCGACGAGCTGGAGGGCAAAGAGGAAATCGCGCTGCTTCTCGATTCCGCGCGCGACGCCCGGGCGATGAAGATTTTCATCGGTTCGGAGAACAAGCTGTTCTCGCTTTCGGGCTCGTCGGTGATCGCTGCGCCCTATCATGATAGCGAGGGGCAGGTGGTCGGCGTGGTCGGCGTAATCGGCCCGACACGCTTGAACTATGCGCGAGTCGTTCCCATGGTGGATTTCACCGCACAAACCTTATCGAAATTAGTGAGCTAGAATACGATTATGGACGGCCAGAAGACCGAGAATATCGAAGACGAGATCCTGTCGGACGAGGCGGAAGCCGAACTGAAGGGTGTACCCGAAAGCATGCGCGACGACGGCGACGAGGACCAACCGTCCGATGCCGATCGTATCGCCGAACTGGAAGAGGCGCTCGCCGTCGCCCAGCAGGATGTGCTGTACGCGAAAGCCGAGGAGCAGAATACGCGCCGCCGGCTGGAGCAGGAGCGGCAGAATGCGAGCGCCTATGCGGCGACCGCTTTCGCCCGCGATATTCTGTCGGTGGCCGACAATCTTGAACGCGCGCTCGGGAGCATTCCCGAAGAGTTGCGCGAAGACGAGAAGTTCAAGGGGCTTGTCACCGGGCTCGAAGCGACCGGCAAGGAACTGATCTCGGTTTTCTCGCGGCACGGCATCGAGGAGATCGAGGCGCTGGGCCAGTCGCTCGATCCCAACAAGCATCAGGCGATGGTCGAGATCCCGGATGGCGAGGCCGAACCCGGCACGATCGTTCAGCAGATGCAGCGCGGTTATATGATCAAGGACCGGCTGCTCCGCCCGGCGATGGTCGGGGTCGCCAAAAAGCCCGAATAGTAGCGGTCAGGCCTGAAGCGTGTAGCGAGACTCTCCCGGCGCGCGGCACATCGTTTTCTGCGCCGTGGTTTCCTGGCCGTCGATGATGACGACATCGGTTACCTCGAGGCACGTCGCGCCGCTGGGTTCGGAATTCAGCGCGGTCACCGTCGAGCTGCCCGAAACGTCGCCGCGGACCGGGCTGGTCCATTCCGCCGTTGCGCCGACCTCTTCCCGCTGGGTCACTTCCTCGGTCGCTTCGGCGGCGAGCTCCTGCTCTTCCGTGGTCAGCTGGCAGGCGATCTCGGCGACGAGCACGCCGGCGAACTGGCCGGCGATGATCCCGCCCAGGGTGCCGATGCCGAGCCGGTCTCCGGCGATCCCGCCCAGAATCCCGCCGAGGATGCCGCCGCCCGCGCGTTCGGTGCCGCAATCCTGGTCGCCATTGCCACCGCCACCGCTTCGTCCGCCGCTCGCCACGGCCGTCGGTGCAGGACGGCCGTCGCACTGGACATAGCTGCAAAACGTATCCTGCAGGTAGGCGCGGTCGCCCTGATAGCGCGTTTCCAAGGCGCGATGGGTTTCGAAATGGGCGCCGTCGGGGTTCGAGGCTTCATGCTCCTGCGTCACTTGCGCGAAGAAGCCGTCGGCCTGTTCCTGGGTATAGTCGAAATCATTCTGGACCTGCTCGGTATAGATCCGGGAAATCTCGCCCTGATGTTCGATCATCGCCGACCGATAGGGGACGAGGACCTCGGCATTATAGGCGTCGAGCCGGGCGATGCAGCGATTGGTTTCCTCCGCCCGTTCATTGGCGTCGCCGCGGCGCTGCCAATCGTCCCGGCATTCGGGATAGGGTTCGTCGGCCAGCTGCGGCGTCGCCGGCAGCTCGGGGAGCGGCGGGGGCGGCGGACGCTGCGAGAACGCGACCATCGGCAGCGCGAAAAGCGCCGCGATTCCAGCCATTACGCCCCAGCGCTTGCAAAAACCGAACGCCATTGAAACTCTCCCCACTATTAGCGGCGAGGATAGCCCGGGCAGCACCCGTCGGCAACGCCAGGCATCAGACGCGCTGGGCGCGGTTTTCGTCGCGATGCTTTTTCAGATATTTCATGAAGGGCGTGCCGCCGGTGCCGACATCGGTGGCGTTGCCGGTGCCCGATTGCGCCTGCTTGTTGATATAGCTGGCCGCATATTCCAGGTGCCGGGTGCGGAAGCGCGCGACATGCTCCACGCAGATATTGAACGCGTCCTTCACGGCCGTGTTCGCTTCCTTGGCAAAGGCGCGCAGGCCGCTCGCCGCTCCCAGATCCTCGATGAAACGGCGATGCGGCACCGGGCGATAGGCGTGAAGCTCGTCCAGATATTCGCGCAGCGGATCGTTTTCATGGGTGACGTTGAACAGCGCGTCCATCGCCGGGACGATCGAGCTTTGCGATCCGGTTTGCCCGCGAAAGGCCTGCGGCTTGCCGCCATAGCGCTCGACGCCTTCATAGATCAGGCCTTCGGAAATCGCCGGATTGTTCTTCCAGCCATGGATATAGGGCCGCACGCGCTGATAATAGATATAGGGATCGCAGCGCTCGGGCATCCGGTCGAAATGCCGGTTGATGCGCCGCCAGACGGTATCCATCGTCTGCAGCAGCTTCTCGACTTGGTCGGCATCGCCATCATCGCTGGCACGGACGAGATCGACGCCGAGTTCGAGCGCGCGGCCCGCTTCCGCCTCGATCGCGACATGGACGAGCACGAACCAGTTCTCGTCGACCCCGCCGAAGAAATTCTGCCGCATCGCAATATTGTCGAGCGCGATATCGCCGGCCTTGTCGAGCCGATACCAATTGTCGAGCACATAGCCCGAATAGGGGAGCAGCGGGGCCTGGCCCAGCGCGTTCGCCAGCGCGTCGATCGGCACCGCCAGATTGGCGGGCAGCACGGTCGGCGCATGATGCTCGCCCCAGACATAGGCCTGGACGAGGAAGGAATAGCGCACCATCGCGACGCGGATTTCGGCATTGCTCGCCTCGTTCAGGAACGCGGCCATGTCCGGCTGGGGCAGGGCTTCGAGCCAACGGCGGACGCGGCCCGAAGTGAGCAGAGCGGAAAGATCGTCGGCCGCGGCGACGATGGGATCGAAAGCGGCGGGCAGGACGATCTCGTCGATTTCGAAGTCCGACAGATAGCCGCGTTCGCCCGACAAGCCGTAATGGCCCAGGTCCTTCAGTGCAGTCATGTCATCCTCAATCTTGAAATTTTGTTATGGCGCAGGCTTATCATCTTTCGCCCTGAGTCGCTACACAGGTCGCCAGATGCCGGGCACGGATCCGGTTGACACTGGTTGACACAGGGCGGGGGTCGCCGGGGCCATTCCCGCCCTAAATTTACAAACTTCACACACAGCGTTGCGTGCGCGGGCAATTATATTTCCCACCCTGTCCGGCAAGTTGCGAAAGTCACGCACCGGAACGGCGGGGTGGCAGACGGGGTCAAAGAGCCTGCGAGCTTGGGGACTCGGAAGCACCATCGTGAGGGAGGTTTTCCTATTTTGGAAGGGAAATCATATTCGGGGATTTAGCAGAACACTGCAATCCAACAGTCAACTTAGCGCCTTCACAATCAGCCAGGCACCCAAACCGCACATGATCAATCGCACCACAATTGTAGCTGCAAGACTGCGGTTCTTGGAAACCGCCGCCACGGCAGCGCACACGACGAAAAAATTCCAAACAACAATAGTCGCCAGAAAGATCACAAAAACGATATTTGCGACGCTCATCTAATTGCTATCCCGCCTTGAACGGCAAGATCGCCTCATAGCTCTTGAGCGACGGCGCGCCCGGCACGGTCTCGCCTTCGCGCAGCAGGAAGGTGTGGCGGACGATTTCGGCCTGCTGCTCGATGCCGTAGCGCCCCAGCGGCCAGCCGGGTTTCAGGCTGTAGGAATAGCGGCAGAAGGGATGGCGTTTCAGCGGCAGGAAGATGCCGCACTGATACTGCCAGACATGGGTCATCTCGTGGAGGAACAGCGCCTGCAGCTTGCGCGGCGCGTCGCCGAAATCCGCGCGCCAAAAGGGGCCTTTGGGATGGAACCAGATGCCGCCGGTCGGCGCCATCAGCACGTCGCGCGGCTGGAAGGGAAACCAGCGTTTCCGGTGCAGCTTCACCCGATCATAGTCGATCGCCTTGCCGAAGATGCTGGCGGCCAGGGCTGTCTCGGCATGGGTGAGGGGGCGGCTAACGGCGTCGGTCATGACGCCCTTTCACCGGCTTTGCGGCAAGAGGGCAAGCCGCTTGTTCGCGGCTCGCCCTCCGTCGCACCCCCCGCTGCGATCAGTTGCTGTAGAGTTCGGATATGTCGAGGATCGCCGATTCCAGCCGGGTGCTGCCGAAGGTGCCGACCCAGATATCATATTGGCCCGAGCGCGGCGTATCGAACCGGATCGACGGGTTGAGCCCGTCGCCGCCATCGTCGTTGCAATACCATTCGCCGCTGGGCCCGTTGACGACCAGGGTGGTATCGGAGCTGGAGGCGACCGAGATGATCAGCGGCAGCCGGCCGCTTGTATAGCGAACCCGGTAATCGGGCGCGCGGGAGATATTGCCGCGGCACGAACTGTCGACCACCGACGCGCTGATCGGCCCGCCGGACTGGAGGCGGATCCGGTGCGGATCGGGCGTGAAGCCGGAACGCAGGGTGGCCGATCCATAGGTGGGATCGAGGCTGAAATCGGGCGCGCCGCCGGAGCCGCCCGAACGGTTGGAAATATCGTCATAGAGTTCCGAAACGCCGAGCACCGCCGCGCGCACGCTGGCGCTGCCATAGGTGCCCACCCAGACTTCGTAGCGGCCCGAAAGCGGCTGGTTGAAGCGGACCGACGGGTTGAGGCCCTCGCCGCTGTCATCGTCGCAATACCAGCGGCCGTCGGGCGCGTTGACGACGAGCGTGGTGTCCGAATCGGAATCGGCCGAGAAGATCAGCGGCAGGCTGCCGCTCGAATAGACCACCCGCACATCGGGCGCATTGGCGACAAAGCCGCGGCACGGGCTGCCGATCGCCGAAGCGTCGATACTGCCGCCGGATTGCAGCTGGACAAGCCGCGGATCATTGTTGAAACCTGCCCGCAGCTCCAGCGTGCCATAAGTCGGATTGAGATCGGCATTCTGCGCGACGGCAGGCGCCGAAATCGCTGCGGTAAAAACAGCGGCCGTAATGGCGAAGCTGCGAAAACTCGTCATGGTAATTCCCCCCTCATCACAAAAAGCTGCGACCCTTATTGCGAATTGATCGCAAGCTAGCCCAAGCCGGCTGGACAATCCAGCATTTAATGCCATCTTTTTCCGATAGTTGACCCGTTCAGTGCGCGCCGTGATCCTGCCCGGATTCCTGCGCCGGCGCGTCGTCGCCGGCGTCGATCGTGGCCGCTTCGATCGAGACATCGCGGCCGCTGTCGAAGCGGAAGTGGAGCGTCAGGTTTGTCCCCGCCGTCACTTCGGGATCGACGCCGAACAGCATCGCGTGGCGGCCGCCGGGTTCGAAGGCGATCGTCTCGCCGGCCGGAATATCGACCGACATGATCGGCCGCATCCGCATCGCGCCGCCTTCCATCGTCGTCTCGTGCAGTTCGATGCTAGCCACCCGTTCGCTGTCGACCGCGATCAGCGTGTCGCCGGCGTCGCCGCCATGGAGCGTGAAATAGGCCGCGGCCGGCCGGCCATCGACCGCCGGAAGCCGCACCCAAGCGTTTTCGACCGGATCGGCAGGGGCTTCGTCGGCGCCTTGACTGCAAGCGGAAAGGGCGATGGCCGCGAACCCGGCCAGGAGAGCATAGCGCATTGAAATCCCCAAATCTTGACGAGGGCTTTCCATTAGTTGCGCCAGGTGCTTGCAGCAAGGAAAAGCCCACCTATATCGCCCAGTGAAGCCGCGCCGCCGGCTCTCGCTTCTTTATAAGGGGAGCCGACGGCTCCGCCAGTTATTGGGGAAATTCAGAGGGATAGAATGGCAAAAGTTATTGGTATCGATTTGGGCACGACGAACTCGTGCGTTGCTGTCATGGAAGGCGGCAAACCCAAGGTCATCGAAAATTCGGAAGGTGCGCGCACGACCGCGTCGATGGTCGCCTTCACCAAGGATGGCGAGCGCCTTGTCGGCCAGCCGGCCAAGCGCCAGGCCGTCACCAATCCGGACAATACGGTTTTCGCGGTGAAGCGCCTTATCGGCCGCCGCTTCGACGATCCGTTGACCAAGAAGGACATGGAACTCGTCCCCTATGACATCGTCAACGGGGGCAATGGCGACGCCTGGGTGAAGGCGGGCGGCGAAGATTATTCGCCCTCGCAGATCTCGGCCTTCATCCTGCAGAAGATGAAGGAAACGGCGGAAAGCTATCTCGGCGAAACCGTCGAGCAGGCCGTCATCACCGTGCCCGCCTATTTCAACGACGCCCAGCGCCAGGCGACCAAGGACGCCGGCAAGATCGCCGGCCTCGAAGTGCTGCGCATCATCAACGAGCCGACCGCGGCCGCGCTCGCCTACGGGCTTGAGAAGAATGACGGCAAGACGATCGCCGTCTACGATCTCGGCGGCGGTACGTTCGACATCTCGATCCTCGAGATCGGCGACGGCGTGTTCGAGGTGAAGTCGACCAATGGCGACACCTTCCTCGGCGGCGAGGATTTCGATTCCAAGGTCGTCGCCTTCCTGGCCGACGAATTCAAAAAGGCCGAAGGCATCGATCTGCGCGGCGACAAGCTGGCGCTGCAGCGGCTGAAAGAGGCCGCCGAAAAGGCGAAGATCGAGCTGAGCTCCGCCCAGTCGACCGAGGTCAACCTGCCGTTCATCACCGCCGACCAGAACGGGCCGAAGCATCTGGTGAAGACGATCACCCGTTCGGACCTGGAAAAGCTTGTCGGCGATCTCATCAAGCGCACGCTCGATCCCTGCAAGAAGGCGATCGAGGATGCCGGCATCGCTTCGGGCGATATCGACGAGGTGATCCTTGTCGGCGGCATGACCCGCATGCCCAAGGTCCGCAGCGTGGTTGAGGATTTCTTCGGCAAGGAACCGCATACCGGCGTCAACCCGGACGAAGTCGTCGCCATGGGCGCGGCGATCCAGGCCGGCGTTCTGCAGGGCGACGTCAAGGACGTGCTGCTGCTGGACGTGACCCCGCTCTCGCTCGGCATCGAAACGCTGGGCGGCGTCTTCACCCGGATGATCGATCGCAACACGACGATCCCGACGAAGAAGACGCAGGTCTATTCGACCGCCGACGACAACCAGAATGCGGTGACGATCCGGGTTTTCCAGGGCGAACGCGAAATGGCGGCCGACAACAAGATGCTCGGCCAGTTCGATCTGGTCGGCATTCCTCCCGCGCCGCGCGGCGTGCCGCAGATCGAGGTCACGTTCGACATCGACGCCAACGGCATCGTCAACGTTTCGGCCAAGGACAAGGGCACCGGCAAGGAACAGCAGATCAAGATCCAGGCGTCGGGCGGCCTCAACGACGAGGACATCGAGAAGATGGTCCAGGAGGCCGAGCAGTTCGCCGATGACGACAAGGCGCGCCGCGTAGCGGCCGAGGCCAAGAACCAGGCCGAAAGCCTCGTCCATTCGACCGAGCAGCAGCTTGCCGAGCATGGCGACAAGATCGACGCCGAGCTGAAGGCCGATATCGAAGCCAAGCTTGCCGAAGCCAAGGCGGCGATCGAGGACGACGACAGCGAAGCGATGAAGACCACTTCGGAAGCGCTCGCCCAGTCCGCGATGCAGATGGGCCAGAAGATCTACGAGACCCAGCAGGCCGAGGCCGGCTCCGCCGAAGGCGAAGCGGGCGCGGAGGAGGCGGCACCGGCCGACGAAGATGTCGTCGATGCCGAATTCTCCGAGGTCGACGAAGACAACAAGGCGTGACACGTAAAGGGGGAGGAGACATGCGCGCTCCTCCCTTTTTCGTCCCATTATACGGCATGCTGGGGCAGCAATGACCGAAGTCGATTTCTACGAACTTTTGCAGGTGGAGCGGGGTGCCGACGGCGCCACGATCAAATCCGCCTATCGCAAGCTGGCGATGGAATGCCATCCCGATCGCAATCCCGGCGATGCCGAGGCCGAAGCCAAGTTCAAGACCATCAACGAAGCCTATGAATGCCTGAAGGATCCGCAAAAGCGCGCGGCCTATGATCGCTTCGGCCATGCCGCCTTCCAGAATGGCGGCGGCGGGACCCCGGGCGGCGGCGATGGTTTCGGCGCCTTTTCCGACATTTTCGAGAATATCTTCGGCGAGGATTTCATGGGCGGCCGGGGGCGTGGCGGCCGGCAGGATGTCCGGCGCGGCGCGGACCTGCGCTACGATTACGAGATCACGCTCGAAGACGCCTATCACGGCAAGGACGCGGAACTGACGCTGGACGTCGCGGCCGCGTGCGACGCGTGCGAGGGTTCGGGCGCGAAGCCCGGCACCGGCGCACAGACCTGCGCCACCTGCCAGGGCCATGGCAAGGTCCGCGCGCAGCAGGGCCTGTTCCTGGTCGAACGCACCTGCCCGAGCTGCCACGGCATGGGCCAGGTGATCGCCGATCCGTGCGACCAGTGCCGCGGCGAGGGCCGGGTCGACCAGACCAAGACGATCGACGTCAAGATCCCGCCCGGAGTCGACGAAGGCACGCGCATCCGCGTGTCCGGCGAGGGCGAGGCGGGCGCGCGCGGCGGGCCGGCCGGCGATCTCTACATCTTCGTCCATCTTTCGCGCCACCAGCTGTTTCAGCGCGAGGGCACGGCGCTGTTCGCGCGCTGCCCGATCTCCTTCACGACCGCCGCGCTCGGCGGCTCGATCGAGGTGCCGGGGCTCGACGGCGAGGTGCATGAATTCGTCGTTCCCCCGGGAATGCAGACCGGCAAGCAGCTGCGGAAACGCGGCGCGGGCATGCCGGTGCTCCAGGGCCGCGGCCATGGCGATCTCGTCGTCCAGTTCGATGTCGAAACGCCCACCAAGCTCTCCGCGCGGCAGAAGGAAATCCTCCAGGAATTCCGCGAAACCGAGACCGGCGAGGAATGCCCCGAAAGCGCGGGCTTCTTCGACAAGCTCAAATCCATGTTCGGCGAGTGACGGGCGCCGCCGGCCAAGCTTCGACTCACCGCCGCTGAATTGATATGGCATCCGCAACAGGAGGATGCCGATGACCCGCTTCGCACCGCTTACCGCCCTTGCCATGATCCTTGCCGCGCCCGCCGCTGCGCAAGACGCCCAAATGGCCGATGTCGAAATCACCGCTACGCAATTGACGCCCGGCATCGCCGTATTGTTCGGCCGCGGCGGCAATATCGGCGTCTCCTACGGCGAAGACGGCACCGTGCTGATCGACGATCAGTTCGCGCCGCTCACCGCGCGCATCCAGGCGGCGATTGCCGATCTCGGCGCAGAGCCGGTGCGCTTCCTGATCAACACCCATTGGCATGGCGACCATAGCGGCGGGAACGAGAATTTCGGCGAGGCCGGCGCACTGATCCTGGCGCACGAAAATGTGCGCATCCGGATGGCCGAAAACGGCGCGGAAGGCCGCACGGTGCCCGCCGTCGCGCTGCCGGTGGTCACCTATGAGGATGGCCTCAAGCTCCATCTCAACGGCGATACCGTCCATGTCATCCATATGCATAACGGCCATACCGATGGCGATTCCATCATCTGGTGGGAGAATGCCAATGTCGTCCATATGGGCGACCTGTTCTTCAACGGAGGCAGCTTCCCCTACATCGATCGCGATTCCGGCGGCGCGGTGCAGGGCGTCGTCCAAGCCGCGACCCGGGTTATCGACATGACCGACGCCGAAACCCGGATCATTCCCGGCCATGGCCCGATGGCGACGCGCGCGGACCTGATCGCCTATCGCGACATGATCGGCGCGCTGATGGGGCAGGTGGAATCGGCGATCGCGGCGGGACGGACCCTGGAGGAAATCCAGGCGATGAATTTCCCGGCCGACTATGCGGACCGCGAGGGCGGATTCATCTCCGGCGAGCAGTTTATCGGTTTCATCTATGAAAGCCTGACGGACCCGCAGACGATGGAGCATCATCACGATCACGGCTCCAGCCATGAAGATGGCGACGATATCCATTGAGCGGCCCGCCCCGCTGCCATGAAAATGCAAGACCAGTGCGCTCGGTCACACCGCCGCTCGCG
Organism: Parasphingopyxis marina; assembly: GCF_014237875.1. Taxonomy (GTDB): domain Bacteria; phylum Pseudomonadota; class Alphaproteobacteria; order Sphingomonadales; family Sphingomonadaceae; genus Parasphingopyxis; species Parasphingopyxis marina. The sequence continues at coordinate 560,477 of NZ_JACJVJ010000002.1, read as the reverse complement.
CCGATTCCCTAAACCTCCTCAATCGAACGATTGTGGAGACGATAAATGGCGACGATTTACGGCACGGCTGCTGCGGACACGATTTTCGGCCCGCTCTGGGAAGCGAATTTCATCTTCGGCGAAGCCGGCAACGACATTCTCTATGGCGGCAACTACCAGGATCCGACCACGCCCGCGGACATGCAGGGCGTGGGGGCGGACTATATTCGCGGCGGGCTCGGTAACGACCGGATCTACGGCCTTGGCGGCAACGACCTGCTGCGCGGCGACGAAGGCGACGACTATCTCGACGGCGGCGACGGCAACGACCTGCTGCGCGGCGGATCGGGCACCGACTATTTCGTCGGCGGCGACGGCGAAGACCGGATCAGCCTCTTCCATCTCGATGCGACGCAGGGCGCCTATGTCGATCTGCGCAAGCAGTTCGTTTACAATGACGGCTATGGCAATGCCGAAAAGCTCGTCTCGATCGAAGGCGTCGGGCAGGGCACCCAGTTTTCGGACACCTTCATCGGCACCGATGCCCGCAACGTCATCCTCGGCGACTGGCAGGACAAGATCGAGGCGCTGGGCGGCGACGATTATGTCCAGGTGGGCGGCGCGCCCGGCTATGCCGATGGCGGCAAGGGCAACGATACGCTCAGCTTCGGCGTCTATACGCTCGGCCCCGATGGCGATGGCGACGGGCTTGCCGATCTCATCTACGCGACCAAGGGCGTTCACGCCGATCTTGCCGCGAACATGATCTTCGACGACGGCTTCGGCCGCAGCGGCAAGATCGTCAATTTCGAGAATCTCACCGGCACGATCTTCAACGATACGCTGGCGGGCGATAGCGGCGCCAATGTGCTGATCGGCGGCGACGGCCATGATTATCTCGAAGGCCGCGAGGGCAACGACACGCTGGATGGCGGCGCGGGCAACGACGCGCTGATCGCGGGCGAGGGCGACGATCACCTGCTCGGCGGCGCCGGCAAGGACAAGCTCTATGCCGGCAAGGGCAATGACAAGCTGGTCGGCGGCGAGGGCGGTGACTATCTGTTCGGCGAGGACGGCAAGGACGCCTTCATCTACGACAATGCGATCGACAGCGATGCCACCGGTGCGATGGACTATATCGGCGACTTCGAGCACGGCGCGGACTGGATCGACATTTCGGGCCTGTCCGACGAAGTGGCCGGCGGCGGGCCGTTGGTCTTTACCGGCGTGTTTTCCGGCACGGCGGGCGAAGTGACGCTGGACCATGTCGGCGGCAGCGTGTTCGAACTCTCGGTCGATCTCGACGGCGACGCATCGGCGGATTTCGCGGTGACGATCAATGCGGTCGTCGCGCCGACCTTCGCCGACATCATCGTCTAGCCGCGGCTAGACCGGGGAGGGCGGCTCAGCCTTCCCCGAAGACGCGCGCGAAGATCGTGTCGACATGTTTCAGGTGATAGCCGAGATCGAACCGTTCCTCGATCTCGGCATCGCTGAGCGCGGCGGCGACTTCCTCGTCGCCCTTGAGCAATTCCATCAGCGATAGCGCGCCGTCCGATTCCCACACCTTCATCGCGTTGCGCTGGACGAGGCGATAGGCGTCTTCGCGCGAAACGCCGGCCTGGGTCAGCGCCAGCAGCACGCGCTGCGAGTGGACCAGCCCGCCCATCTTGTCCAAATTCTTCTGCATGCGCTCGGGATAGACGAGCAGCTTGTCGATCACGCCGGTGAGGCGCGCGAGCGCGAAATCGAGCGTAATCGTCGCATCGGGCCCGATATAGCGTTCGACCGAGCTGTGGCTGATATCGCGTTCGTGCCATAGCGCGACATTTTCCATCGCGGGAAGCGCATAGCTGCGCACCATGCGGGCGAGGCCGGTCAGGTTTTCGGTGAGGATCGGGTTGCGCTTGTGCGGCATCGCCGAGGAGCCTTTCTGGCCCGGCGAGAAATATTCCTCCGCTTCCAGCAATTCGGTGCGCTGGAGATGGCGGATTTCGGTGGACAGCCGCTCGATCGAGCTGGCGATTACGCCCAGCGTCGCGAAGAACATCGCGTGGCGATCACGCGGGATCACCTGGGTGGAGACGGGCTCCACGGTCAGGCCGAGCTTCTCGGCGACATGGGCTTCGACGGCAGGGTCGATATTCGCGAAGGTGCCGACCGCGCCGGAAATCGCGCAGGTCGCGATATCCGCGCGCGCCGCCTCCAGCCGCGCCTTGCAGCGGGCGAACTCGGCATAGGCTTCGGCCATTTTCAGGCCGAAGGTGACCGGTTCGGCATGGATGCCGTGGCTGCGGCCGATGGTCGGCGTCATCTTGTGTTCGAAGGCGCGGCGCTTGAGCGCTTCGAGCAGCGCATCGAGATCGGCGAGCAGCAGCGCCGCGGCTTTGTCGAGCTGCACCGCGAGACAGGTGTCGAGCACGTCGGAGCTCGTCATGCCCTGATGCATGAAGCGCGCTTCCTCGCCGACATTTTCCGCGACCCAGGTCAGGAAGGCGATTACGTCATGCTTGGTCACCGCCTCGATGGCGTCGATCGCGGGTACGTCGATTTCCGGGTTCGTCGCCCACCAGTCCCATAGCGCTTTGGAAGCCGATTCCGGCACCACGCCGAGTTTCGCCAGCGCCTCGGTCGCATGCGCCTCGATCTCGAACCAGATGCGGAACTTGGCTTCCGGTTCCCAAATGGCGGTCATTTCCGGGCGTGCATAGCGCGGGATCATTGCGGGCGAATCCTTGCGAAACGGGGTGTGAGGAATTGAGCCGCGCGCTTAGCAGGGAAGGGCGATTTCGACAAATGGGCGAAGCCCGCCGGGCGGGTCAGGCGGCGACCGGTTCGGGCGGGCGGACTTCGAGCTCTACCGTTTCCGGCGCGATGGCGCCGGGCGTTTCGCCGCTCTTGATCGCGGCGAGCAGCAGGCCGGGATCGCAGCCAAAGGCGATGGTCTGGCATTCGCCCGAGCTGGCCGCGCGCTGGGCGGCGAATTCGAACGCCGCGACATCGGCGAGATAGGGCGCGTCGGGGCATTGCGCATCGACGAAAGTCGCGAAGCTGCGCGCCTCGTCGGCCATGAAGGGCTGGGGCGCGGTGATCGCGAAATATTCGCCGAAAAGCGCCTCGATCCCCGCCTCGCCGTAGAGCATCCAGAGATAGCGGGCGGTCAGCGGCAGCGCGTCGACGATGCTGCCGCGTCGCGCCATGTGGATGAGGTCGTAATAGATTTCGAAGGCGGGATCGGCGGTGTCGGGGTTGGCGCCGCTGCGATGGCGCTCGATGCCGCGGCAGATCGCCGCTTCCCAGCCCGCCGGCGAGCCTTCGGCGTTGAGGAAGCGCTCTTCCCGCTCGCTCGATCCGCGGCTGCTGGGCCAGTGCGGGGCGGCCGGCGCGCCGGAATCGCGCCAGAGGCCTTTCACCCGCGCGAACATGGCGCGCAGCGCGTTCTCGGGAATCGCGTTGGCGTCGATATATTCGGGGATGATTTCGAACAGGATCGCGCGCAGGCTGGGCAGCCGGGGCAGCGCGGCTTCGAGGATTTCGAACAGCGCGTCGGGCGGCAGGCCGCTGTGCGAGTCCAGCCAATAGCCCTTATGTTCCTGCCCGTTGGCGAGATGGATTTCCCACACCCGTTCCAGCGGCAGCGCATTGAGCACCGAGAGGACCGAAGAACGGCCGTTACAGGCATTGGTCCAGATATTGTGGAGATCGAGCAGGATGCCGCAGTCCGCCCGGTCGGCGATGGCGCCCCAGAATTCGCCGTCCGGCAGTTCGCCGGGCTGGGGTGCGAAATAATTGACGCCGGTTTCGAAGGCGAAGGGCAGGCCGATCGCATCCTGCAATTGCTTGATGTGACCCACGATCATCTCGACGCTGTCCGCGCTCTGCAGCGGCGGCATCAGGAAGCCGACGCCGCGCCGCGCATTGCCGTTGCCGACCGAGGAAAAGCTCGCATGGTCGCTCCACCATTGCGGCCGCAGCATCGCCATCGTCTGGCGCAGTCCGTTTATCTGGCCGGGCTCCAGGCCGTTAGAGCCGGCGACGGGCGAGCCGACGCTGTGGACGAGCAGGGGTTTGCCGAGCGCCTGGAGCGCGGCGAGCTTGTCGACGCCGATATCATAGGCGGCGGCATGGGGCCGCCCGCTGTCTGCGGGCCGGTTGCGCCAAAAGGCCTGCGGCTCGACCTCGAACAGGTCGCAGTCCGGGGCAAGGCGTTCTGCCAGGGCTTCGAGCCCCGGCAGATACACCATACCGACGCCGAGGGGCCTAGCGGAAAAGGCCTTGCTCGACATTCAGCTTCTCGTCGACGCGGAAATCGCGGAAGATATCCCACCGGATATCCCAGCCCGAACAGCAGGCGAGACAGCCGAGGCGACCCAGAATATCCTTCTGAACCTTCTGGAACTTGTCGAAATCATACGCGACATTGGCGGGCAGGGAGACGCGGATCGGCGTCGCTGCGATCGCCCTGGAAGCGGTCAGTTCTTTAGGCATTGGTTATTCCTCCATTCTGGGGAGGAGCGGTTTAGGCCGGCCTTTTGGAGATTGATTGGACGGAATCGCCAATAAAATTGTACAAATACGACAGTCTATTTCATTTCGTTCGTGAAATGGTAAATATAGATTAAATAAACTGTCATATTTGTCTTGGTTTTGCCTTGGCCGGATCGGGGCCCCCGTCGAACCGGATTTCAGATCAGGCCCTGGCTGCGCATGCTGCTTTCGCCGCGCAGCCCGACGATCAGATGATCGTGAACCGCGATGTCGAGCGGGCGGGCGGCCTCGATCAGTTCGCGTGTCAGGCGGATATCGGCCTTGCTCGGCGCCGGATCGCCCGAGGGATGATTATGGACGAGGATCAGCGCGCTCGCGTGAAGGTCGATCGCCTTGCGGATGATCTCGCGGACGTAAACGGCGGCCTGGTCGATGGAACCCTCGGTGACGAGTTCGTCGCGGATCAGCACATTTTTCGAATCGAGATAAAGCGCGCGGACCCGCTCGATGGGCTCGTGCGCCATATCCGCGCGCAGATAATCGATCAGCGCCTGCCAGTTGGAAAAGACCGGTTTGTCGCGAATCGGATGGGCGAGCAGGCGCAGCGCGGTCGTCTTGGCGATCATCAGCGCCGCCACCGCGCCTTCGGAAAGCCCGCCGATCCGGGCCAGCGCCTCGGGTTCCGCCGAGAGCAGCGGCCCGAGCCCGCCAAAATCATTGAGCAGTTTTTTCGCCAGCGGTTTGGTGTCGCGGCGGGGAATGGCGAGCGCGAGCAGATATTCGACCAGTTCGTGATCGAGCAGCGCGCCGTGCCCGCCCTCGATCAGCCGCTTGCGCAACCGCGCACGGTGACCGGTGCCGTCGGTAGGAGCGTCTGCCATGCCCTGCTGCTATCGGGATGGCGGCCTTGGTGCAATCGCGCTAATCGTGCGGCATGACCGACGGCGACGCGCCACCCACGGCCCGGCGATGGCGCAAGCGCTACCTATTCGGCGCCTTGCTGGCGATTGCCCTTATTGCGATCGGGATCGTCTGGTCGCAACGCTATGGCATTGCCGAAAATGTGATCGACGACCAGCTTTCGCAGCTCGGCGTCGACAGCAGCTATTCGATCACCGATTTCGATGTCGCGCACCAGCGCGTCGAAAATCTCGTCATCGGCGATCCGGGCAATCCCGATCTCACGGTCCGCCGCGCCGATATCTATTTGCGCTTCGGCTTCGGCTACCCCTCGATCCGCCGGATCGACGCCGAAGGGGTGCGGGTGCGGGGGCGGCTGGTGGACGGCGCGCTGACTTTCGGCGCGCTCGACCAGCTATTGCCCGAACCGACCGGGGAGCCGTTCGCGCTGCCCGACATGGAGTTGACCTTGCGCGATGCCCGGATCGGGCTGGCGACGCCCTATGGCCCTGTCGGACTGGCCGGTGGCGGATCGGGCGATCTCACCGGCGGCTTTCGCGGTTTCGTGGCGGCGGCGAGCCCTGCGCTTGCCGCCAAGGGCTGCCGGATCGCGCAGCCGCGCCTCGCCGCGGCCCTGCGGGTTACCGACCGGCGACCCGAAATCGACGGCCCGATGACCGCGTCCCGGATAGAGTGCGCGGAACGGGCGCTTGCGATCGATGCGCCGGAACTCGCGCTGCACGCGATCTTCTCCGAAAGCTTCGATCGCTGGGGTGGGGAAGCGGGCCTGGCGACGCCGGCCTTCGCCATGCAGGGCCTGACGAGCGGCCCGGCCCGGATCGGCGTTGCCTTCGACGGCGAAGCGGGCGGTGAAACGCGGGGCGCGGCGCAATTGCGCGCCGTCGATTTCAGCAGCGCCGATTTTGGCGCGAGCCTGGTCGCGGTGCGCGGTCACTACCGGGTGCGCGGCGGCGAGATCAGCTTCGATGGCGATGCGGAACTCGACAATGGCCGCGTAGCGCCGGTCCGCCTTGCCAGCGTCACCAGCGGCCTGCGCGGCGCGGAGGGAACGCCGCTCGGGCCGGTCGGCCGGACGATCGGCCGCGCCGCCGAGGCCGCGGCGTCCGATTTCGGCGGGCATTTCGCCCTGAGCGCCGCCTATGTCGATGGCGCGATGGCGCTGCGGCTCGCCGAGCTCGATGCCGAGAGCGCGAGCGGCGCGCGGCTGGTTTTCGAAAGCGGGGAGGGCATCCATTTCGTCAGCCCGCGCCGGGGCGTGCGGCTCGACGGGGTCATGCTCCTTGCCGGCGGCGGCTTTCCCGAAGCCCGTATCGAACTCGCGCAGGAACGTGCCGGGGCGCCGCTCACCGGGCTGGCCGAGATCGCGCCGATCGATACCGGCAATGCGCGGCTTCGCCTGATGCCGGTGCGTTTTTCGGCGAGCGCGGACGGGCGGACCCGGATCGTGACCGCGATCGAGATGTCCGGCCCGCTTGCCGATGGGCGCGTCGAACGGTTGCGGCTGCCGGTGGCGGGCTATCTCGGCAGGGGCGGGCGGCTGGCCTTTGGCGAAGGCTGCGTGCCGCTGCGCTGGGACAGGCTGACCGTGGCGAGCCTTTCGATCGGCGCATCCGAACTGCCGCTATGCCCGATCTCGGGCGGCTCGCTCTTCCGCTATTCGCCGCAGGCCGGGATGGACGGCGGCGCGCGGATCGCCCGGCCGCGGATCAGGGCCAGGCTCGGCAATTCTCCCTTGCTCGTCGCCGCGCGCGAATTTCGCCTGCCGCTGGCCCGGCCCGGCTTCGCCGCCGATGCCGTTGCCGTGCGGCTGGGCGAGACGGGCAGCGAATCCTGGGCCGATATCGGCAGCCTCGAAGCCGGGTTCGTGCCGGGCGGCGTCGATGGCCGTTTCGCGGGAGCCTCGGGCGCGCTCAGCGGTATTCCCGTAAGGATGGGCGATGCGGGCGGGGATTGGCGCTTTGCCGGCGGGGTGCTGACGGTCGATGGCCGCGCAACCGTCAGCAGCGATAGCCCCGATCCCCTGTTCAATCCGCTCGATGCCCCGCAATTTTCGATGGTCATGCGCGACAACCGGATCGCGCTGACGGGCGCGCTGCAGGCGCCGGAGAACGGCACGGAGCTCGCCGCCATCGATCTCCGCCACGATCTGGGTAGCGGGCGGGGCGAGGCTGTGCTCGAAACCGGGCTCGTGCGGTTCGACCAACGCCTGCAGCCCAGCGATCTCACGCCGCTCGTGCTCGGTATCATCGCCGATGTGAACGGGCTGGTGAGCGGTACCGGCACGGTCCGCTGGGGGCCGGAAGGGGTGACGAGCGACGGCGTCTACCAGATGACCGACATCGATCTCGCCGCGCCCTTCGGGCCGGTGGTGGGCCTCAATGGCGAGGTTCGCTTTACCGACCTGATCGGCATGAATACGGAACCCGGCCAGCTGGCCACGATCCGCGGAATCAATCCGGGCGTTCTCGTCGAGGACGGCGTCGTTCGCTACCAGCTGCTCTCGGCCAACCAGGTTGCGGTGGAAGGCGCGCGCTGGCCCTTTGCCGGCGGCGAGCTCGTTCTCGAGCCGACCGTACTCGATTTCGGCGTCGACCGGGAACGGCGTCTGACCTTCCGCGTCATCGGGGTCGATGCCTTCCAATTCCTCGAAGCGCGGGATTTCGAGAATATCATCGCCACGGGCATATTCGACGGCACCTTGCCGATGGTGTTCGACAATGACGGCGGCAGGATCGAAAGCGGCCAGCTGGTATCGCGCGGCACCGGCACTTTTTCCTATACCGGCGAGATCAGCGACGTGAATCTCGGCGTTTTCGGATCGCTCGCCTTCAACGCGCTCGAACTGATCCGCTACACCCGGCTGGAAATCAATTTCGACGGGGCGATCGACGGCGAGATGGTGACCAATGTCGAATTTACCGGCGTCTCGCCCAACCTGGCGCGCGAAGGGCAGGGCTTCATCGTCGGCGGCTTTACGCGGGAGCTGGCGGAGATTCCGATTCGCTTCAACATCACGATGCACGCGCCATTCAACCAGATGCTCTATTCGTTCCGATTGCTCGACGATCCGGCTTTCCTCGTGAATCGCGCGATCCAGGGGCGGATAAGCCGAATGAGAGCCGAACGGGACGTTCAGGCCGGGGAAAGCGACGATCTGCCATGAAGACTGCGATATTGACGAAGAAGGAGTGCAATGCGACCCACGATCTCATGAACCGCTCCCCAGCCATCGCGGCGGCGCTCGTCGCCGCTTTGACAAGCGGTTGCGTGCAGGTTTCGGCTCCCGAAGAGCCGATCGTGATCGAACTGAACATCAATGTTCAGCAGACCGTGGACGTGAATTTGCAGGAAGACGTCGAAAATCTGATCGAGAATAACCCGGAGCTGTTCCCACAATGACCAAGCGTAACACAATCATCGCCATCCTTGCCGCAGCGACCGCGCTGGCCGGCGGCGTGGCGACCATGGCCCCGGCGCAGAACGCGCAGATCAGCCAGGCGATTGCCGCCGGCATCGTCGGCGAGACCGCATCGGGCTATCTCGGCTTCGCGCAGACGCCTTCGGCGGAACTGCGCGCGCAGGTCGATGCCCTCAACCTCAGCCGCCGCTCGGCCTATGCCAACCTCGCCCAACAGCGCGGCGTGACGCGCCAGCAGGTCGCGGCCGAAACCTTCTGCGCGCAGATTCCGCGGATCGATCCGGGCGAAGCCTATCAGCTGAGCGACGGCGTGTGGCGGGTTCGCGGCGCCGCGCCGATTCCCACGCCCGCCAACTGCTAGGCGGCGCTAGCCCTCGGGCAGCGCGAAGGCATCCCGGTATCGGGGAGCCAGCAAATCGATTAGCGGCTGGGTGACGGGCACGTCGATCTCGAATTCGCCGGCCACATAAGGCCCGGCGACATAGGGCGCGATCCGGATCGCGATATGCGTAAATGCGCCGCCTTCCTCGCCCACCGGGAAGATCGTCTGTTCGTGCAGCAACGGGCAACGGCCCCAGAATTCATCCTCGTCCACCGCAATGCCGCGTTCGGCCTGCATTGCCTGCAACTGCGGGCAATAAGCGCGGTCGACGATCGCATAGGCTGCGTAGCGATCGGTGAAGAGGTTGGGAAAATCGGTCCCGCGATCCGCCTCCACATCCCATAGCCGGGCGGCGAATTCGCTGTTGCCGTGCGCGCCGCCGTCATAGCGATAGATGTGCGAGGCGAGGCTCATCAGCCGACCGGCCAGCCCGGCGATTCCCCAGTCCTGGGAATAGATGAGCGGCGGGGCAGGGTAATCGGGAAAATCGATCGCCGTCTGCGCCTGCTCGGCTTGGCGTTCCTCGAAAGCCATGCGCGCCTGTTCGCGTTCGGCGCCCAACTGTTCGGCCAGGCCCGGCAGCGCCATGGCGGCGCCGGGCAGATGATATTCGAAGCTCGGTTCGCTTTCGGCTCGATTGTGCGAATCGTCCGGCTGCGCAGGGGCGGGCGCGGCGAGGGCGCCCAGCGCGATCGCAGCGGCCAGCAGCTTGTACGGATCGAACACAGCCATGGGTTTTCCTGACAAATTCTTGCTGGAAAGACCAGCGAATTTGCCGCGCTCCTTACCCCCATTTTGCGCCGCAGCATGGAGTTGACTTGGCTACACCCCCTCACTAAACGGGCCCTGCCTTGGCGGGGTCGCTCGCCTCCATGCGTGTGTCCGGTGTTCAGGCTTAGGGAGCAAGCATGGCGGAGAACGAACCTGGGCGGGATTCCTTCGTCGCGGAAGATTCGCGGCTTCAGTCGCTCGAAAAGCGATTGCAAGCCGCGCAACGCGCAGAAGAAGTCCGATCGGGCAGGAACGAACAGTCCAGCGGTAACGGCATGAATGTCGCGTCCCGGGCTGTGAGTGAGCTGATCGGAGGTCCTGTCGGTGGCGCCGTGGTCGGTTGGTTATTCGACTGGCTGTTCGGTACCTACCCCTGGTTCTTGATGGGGATGATGTTCCTTGGGTTCGTCGTCGCCGTGGTGAATGTATATCGTATGACGAGCAAGCCGCCTCAATAGGGCGGCTTTGCCGGACTGAGACGGGAAGAGCGCGTGGCTGAGGCTGAAGGTAGCGGCATCGATCCGATGCACCAGTTCCAGATCGAGCCGTTGTACGGCGCCTGGGATCCTGCTGGCGGCAGTATTGCGTTCACCAACTCCACCTTGTGGATGCTGCTCGCACTGGCCGCCGTCTGGATCTTCATGCTGGGCGGTATGCGCCGCGAGCTCGTTCCGGGCCGCTGGCAGATGGCCGTCGAGAGCGTCACCGGGTTCATCGACGATCTTCTGGTCCGCAATGTCGGGCCCGCGGGGCGCAAATATGTCCCATATATCTTCACGATCTTCATCTTCATCCTGTTCGCCAACCTGCTCGGCCTGATGCCGATCGGCGTTCTCGGCCTGCATCCCTTTACCGTCACCAGCCATATCCTCGTCACCGGCGTGATGGCGGTGATGAGCTTCCTGATCGTGCTCGTCGTGGGCTTCTGGAAGCACAAGCTCAAATTCTTCACGCTGTTCGTGCCGCACGGCACGCCGCTGCCGATGGTGCCGCTGCTCTTCTGCATCGAGCTGGTATCCTTCATGGTGCGGCCGTTCAGCCTTGCGCTGCGACTGTTCATCGCGATGACCGCGGGCCATGTGCTGCTGAAGGTGTTCGCGAGCTTCTTCATCCAGGGCATCAACGCCGGGCCGGAATACGGCCTGATGGTCAGCCTGCCGAGCTTCGCGCTGATGCTGTTCGTCAGTGCGCTCGAAATCCTGATCTGCGGTATCCAGGCCTATGTCTTCGCGCTGCTGTCCGCGCTCTATATCAACGATGCAGAAAATCTGCATTGATCGCACGATCCATCAACACCAACTAGATTTACGCAAAGGGAGTTAATTCAATGGAAGTTGAAGCTGCACGACTGATCGGTGCCGGCCTTGCCGCCATCGGCGCTGGCGCCGCCGCCGCGGGTGTCGGCTATATCTGGGGTTCGTTCCTTCAGGGCGCGCTCCGCAATCCGGAAGCCGCCAATGGCGAGCAGGCTCGCCTCTATATCGGCTTCGCCGTTACCGAACTGCTCGGCCTGATCGCGGCCGTTATCGGCTTCATCCTGCTGTTCGGCTAAAAACGTCAGCGCCGCCTGCGGCGTAGCTTCCGGGCTGCGCCGCCGGGCGGAAAAGGGATAACACTGCATGCCACAGCTAGATCAGATCACGGTCAGCTTTCTGTCGCAGCTCATTCCGCTGCTGGCAGTGCTCGCGCTCATCTATGTGATGGCCGCGCTGCTATTGCCGAAGGTCCAGGGCACGATCGACGCTCGCGCAAAGCGGGTGGCCGACGATCTCGATGCCGCGGACAAGGCGCACGCTCGCGCCGACGAAGTCGAGGAAGACTATCGCACGAGCCTCAACGAGGCGCGCGGCGAGGCCAATTCCCTGACATCCGACGCCAAGAGCCGCGTGGCGGCCGAGAATGAAAAGCGTCTGGCCGCCGCCGACGAGCGGCTCAACGCCCGGCTTGCCGAGGCCGAGGCCGAGCTGAACAAGCAACGCGAAGCGGCACTGGCAGAAATCTCGGACGTCGCCGCCGACGCGACCCGGCAGATTGTCGAGCGTGTCTCGAGCGGCAGCGTAACCGCGGCCGAAGCGCAGGCAGCGGTGAAGGAGGCGATGGCCAATGGCTGAGCACAATCCGATGGTCGAACAGCTCGACGCCGACATGCATCTCGAAGCCGGCGAAGAGGCGCATGTCGATCAGACCGCGCTCGGCTTCGACACGACCGGCTGGGTCGCCTGGGCGATGATCGTCGTTATCCTGATCATGATCTGGAAGAAGGTGCCGCAGGCAATCGGCAGCGCTCTCGACAAGCGGATCGCGGCGATCCGCGGCGAAATCGACGAGGCCGCCAAGCTGCGCGCCGAAGCCGAAGCGCTGAAGGCCGAATATGAGGCCAAGACCGCCAATGCCGGCGAAGAGGCCAAGGCCATCCTCGCCCGTGCGCAGGAAGAGGCCGCCGAAATCGTCGAGCAGGCCGAAAAGGATGCCGACGCGCTGATCGAACGCCGCGGCAAGCTGGCCGAGGACAAGATCGCCGCTGCCGAACGCAGCGCCGTCGCCGAGGTTCGCGCCAAGGCCGCCAGCGCCGCCACGGCCGCCGCCGCCGCGCTGATCGAGGCGAAGCACGATGCCGCCGCCGACAAGGGCCTGATCGACAGCACAATTTCCGGGCTGGACGCGCGCCTTAACTAGGCTCTGTACGAATTTTCTCCGCCATTCCCGCGAAAGCGGGAACGGCGGGGACGTGCCTATTCGCCTTTCGGTTCCACGATCAGATAGACGCTCGTCTCGCTGCCGACATTGACGGCCTCGTGCCACTCTACGCCGTCGCTCCACCAATTGCCGCCGCTTTCGGTGGTGACGTCTTCGGTGCCGTCGGCATCGGTGATACGCATCGTTCCGCCCTGCAGGATATAGCCCCAATGCGGCCGGTGATAATGGCGCTCATGGCCGATGCCGGACGGAAAGGTGCAACGCGCGACGCGCATCTCCGCATTCTCGAAAAGCCGCTCGCACACATCTTCTCCATTCCATCCGGCGTCGAAGGCGCTGGGCAGGGTTTCGTCCGATTGCGCGGCGAGCGGGGCGGTTGTGGACAGGGCGGCAGGCAGCAGTAGCAGGGAGGTGGCTTTTCTCATCGCGGTACGCCTCTTTCTTGGGAAGTACGGGATTGATAGGGGCGCCAGCTGTGCCGGACAATGTCTGCGGCAGCCGTTTGCCGTGCGCGGCACGAATGCCTAAATCGATCCCGTGAAAGCCGACCGACCAGACGATCCCAGGGGCGCGAACCGCTTCAACGAGGAAAAGGCCACCTACGCCCTGCGCGGCACGGGACAGCCCGATCTCGATGCCGGCGTCGCTGCGATCCGCGATACCGTGAAGACCTTGCCCGCGCGGCCCGGCGTCTACCGGATGCTCGATGCGCGCGGCGATGTTCTGTATGTCGGCAAGGCGGCGACCCTGAAGAACCGCGTCCCGAACTACACCCAGGTCCAGCAGCTGCCGAGGCGGCTCCAGCGCATGGTCGCCCAGACCCGCGCGATGACGATCGTCACGACCGAGACCGAGGCCGAGGCGTTGCTGCTCGAAGCGCAGCTCATCAAGCGTTTCCGGCCCGCTTACAACGTGCTTCTGCGCGACGACAAAAGCTTCCCCTTCATCCTGCTGCGCGAGGATCATGACTATCCCCGGATCATGAAGCATCGCGGCGCGCGCAAGGCGAAGGGGCAATATTACGGGCCGTTTGCCAGCGCCGGATCGGTCAACCGCACGATCAATGCGCTGCAGAAGATGTTCCTGCTGCGAAGCTGCTCGGACAGCTTTTTCGCCAATCGCTCGCGGCCTTGCCTGCTCTACCAGATCCGCCGATGTTCGGGTCCGTGCGTCGAGCGGATCGACGCGGCCGGCTATGACGAGCTGGTCGAAGACGCGAAAGCGTTCCTGTCGGGCAAAAGCATCAAGATCCAACAGAAGCTGGGCGCGCAGATGGAAAAGGCGGCCGAGGATCTCGATTTCGAGATGGCCGCCGTCTACCGCGATCGGCTGAAGGCATTGACCTTCATCCAGGGCAGCCAGGCGATCACCGCCCAGGGCGTGTCCGACGCGGACGTGTTTGCGCTGGCCGAGAAGGCCGGGACGGTCGGCATCCAGGCCTTTTTCATTCGCGGCGGCCAGAATTGGGGGCATCGCGCTTTCTTCCCGGCGCACACGAAAGACGTGCCGGTGGAGGAGGCGCTGCAGGCGTTCCTCATGCAGTTCTACGAGGAGGTGCCGCCGCCCCGGCTCGTGCTGCTCGATCGCGAACTGCCCGAAGCCGAACTGCTGGAGGAGGCGCTGGCCGAGCGGGCGGACCGCAAGGTGACGCTGAAAATCCCGCAGCGCGGCGACCAGCGCAAATTGCTGGAACAGGCGAAGCGCAACGCCAGCGAAGCGCTGGACCGGCGGATGGCCGAAAGCTCCAGCCAGGCCAAGGTGCTGCGCGAAATGGCGGAGCTGTTCGAGCTCGACGATCTGCCCGACCGGATCGAGATCTATGACAACAGCCATGTCCAGGGTACCAATGCGGTCGGCGCGATGGTCGTCGCCGGGCCCGAGGGTTTCCGCAAATCCAATTATCGCAAATTCAACATCAAGAATCCGGACACGGCGCCGGGGGACGATTTCGCGATGATGCGCGAGGTGTTCCAGCGCCGCTTCGCCCGCGCGGAGAAAGAAGATCCGGACCGCAGCCGCGGCGAATGGCCTGATCTCGTGCTGATCGACGGCGGCAAGGGGCAGGTGAGCGCGGCGGTCGAGGCGCTGGAGGAAGCGGGCATCGCCGATGTCGCGCTGATCGGCATTTCGAAAGGGCCGGACCGCAATGCCGGGCGCGAGCATTTCCATTTTCCCGACGGGCGGGAGCAGATGCTGCCGCATAACAGCGCGCTGCTGTTCTATCTCCAGCGGCTGCGCGACGAGGCGCACCGCTTTGCGATCGGCGCGCACCGGCAGAAACGGGCGAAAGCCATGGGCACCAGCCCGCTCGACGATATTCCGGGGATCGGGCCGGCGCGAAAGCGCGCGCTGCTGCTGCATTTCGGCACCGCCAAGGCGGTAAAAGCCGCGGGATTGGCCGATCTGGAACGGGTTCCGGGGGTTTCCGGGGCGATGGCAAGGAATATTTACGATTATTTTCATGCCAGTGGGTAAAGCCTTCGCATGGGGACGCGGGCACTTATTACCGTCGATACCGAGCTCACCTGGCGCCATCACTGGGCCGGGCGGGGCTGGGCCGACAATTATGCGCGCAGCGTGGAGCCGGCGGCCGTCGGGCTCAGCTACCAGCTCAAGCAGCTCGCCCGCCATCGCCTGAAGGGCGTGTTCTTCGTCGATCCGATGCCGGCGGTGCTGTTCGGGCTCGAGCCGGTCAAACGCATGGTCGATACGGTGCTGATGGCCGGGCAGGAGGTGCAGCTCCATATCCATCCGATGTGGGACGAAGCCTCCCGCCACGGCGTGATCGGCGACGATGCCGATTTCGAACTGACGGGTTTCGACCGCGAGGGCCAGCGGCGGCTGATCGAACAGGCGCGCACCATCCTCGTCGAAGCCGGCGCCCCGGAGCCGATCGCCTTCCGCTCGGGCAGCTATGCGGTGAATGCCGATACGCTGCACGCTCTGGCCGATCTCGGCATCCGCTACGACAGCAGCCATAATGGCTGCGCCGCGCCCTGGCCGAGCGCGCTCGGGCTCGATGCCGAATGGGTCACGCCGGTCAAGCAGCATGGCGTGATCGAGGTGCCGGTTTCCCAAATGAGCCAGCCGGGCGGCGCGCTCCGCCATATGCAGATTTGCGCGGTGACCCTGGGCGAGATGAAGGCCGGGCTCGATTTCGCGGTCGTCAACGATCATCCGGTGTTTACGATCGTCAGCCACAGTTTCGAGCTGGCGACGCGCGACGGCCGCCGCGCCAACAAGATCGCCAAGCGGCGCTTCGATGGGCTGTGCGCCTATCTGGCCGAGCGCCGCGACGAAGCCCCGACCGCGCATTTCGCGGATCTCGGCGACCTGTGCCTCAAGACCGAGGGCGAACCCGCCAGCGTTTCGCCGGTTCGGGTCGCGCACCGCATGGCCGAACAGCTCTGGTCCAACATGGTCGAAGAGCGGGGCTGAGCGGCGCGGGGCACGCCTGCCGTTTTCCGGTCGCCGGGCGGATCGGCCGCTAGCCGATTTCCCCTTCCAGCTCGGCGAACAGGTCCGGGATATTGGTCAGCCGATCGCGTTCTTCCTCGATCACCGCGCGAAAGGCGCGGCGCTTGAATTCGGCGACCCTGCCGGGCGCGAGCCTTTTGCCCTCGGGGATGGTCGAAACGATAATGTCGATCAGCCGCTCGGCGCCGTGCAACCGGCCCCAGAGATAGTCGTTCTCGCGATAGACCCGGCTGAAAAAGGCGCCGAAGCTGTTGAACTCGATCCCCTTGAGCGTGGCCTCGACGCCGCCCTCGCGGATCGACTGCGCGTCCTCCGGCGCGATCCGGTCCACCTTGATCGGATCGAATTCGTCGAGCCCTTCGCCCTGCAGCAGCGGCAAGGTGGCGATGTCGTAAAAGGGAAAGCCGAGATAGGCGAACAGCATCGTCCGCCGTTCGGGTTTGGGCAGCGCCGCCAGCGCTTCGGCGAGGCGCTGTTCGGCACGGGTATCGGCGGATTTGAGGTCGCGCGCCTTGGCCAGCGCGGACAGCGCGGCGGCGGGATCGGCGATCGTCTGCCCGGCGAGCGCCGCGATTTCGGGCGCATAGAATTCGATCCGCTCGCGTTCCAGATAGTCGCCCAGCGTATCATAGACCGCGTCGCGCGCCGCGTTCAGGCTGTCGGCATCGCATTCGCCCAGCTCCTCGATCTGGGAAAGCCGGCGCAGCATGAAGCGCAACCGGCGCACGCGGAACAGCAGGTCATGGTCGCGGAAAAAGGCGATCGCCGCATCGCTGGCCCCGGTGGCCGACAGCGCGTCGGGATCGTTGAGGCCGAGCACGCGGACTTCGCCCCACAGGGCGCGCCGCAGCGCCATATCGTCGTCGCCCTTATGCCCCGCGAGCGTGGTCAGCATCTGCGCAATTTCGTCGACGATGCCGGAAAGCTTGAGCTGTCCGTATGACGCATAGGCATAGCCGGCTTCCGCCGCGGCGAAATTCTGCGCCTTGCTGCGCCAGGCCGCGAGCCGCTGGGGCGTCGGCTTGTCGAGGAAAAAGGTGCGCCCGAAATCGCTTTCTATCGCGGCTTCCACCTGCGGGCGGATTGCGTCGACGATCCGCCGCAGCCGCCGGATGCGCCGCGAGCGCGCTTCGATCGCCTCCAGATTGTCGCGGATCGGCTGTTCGCGGGGGATGTCGGAAAGCGCGCCGAAGATCGTGCGGAAGAAGCCGGGCACCGCGTCATTCTCGCTACCCATGCGGATGCTGCGCACGCCCGGCTTGGGATCGATATAGACGAACCGGCGATCGACCTCGCGATGGGCGGGCCGATCCCGTAGCGCATCGACGGCCGGGCCGAAGGGCGCGTTGGCGAGTACCGATCCGTCGATCAGCGCGGTCGTTTCCGCGGTGCCCGCCGCATAGTGGCGCGGCAGGACGCGCTTCAGAAAGGCGTCGCGGCCCGGCCAGGCTATGCCGCGTTCTTCGAGAACCCCGTCAAGCTCCCCGACCGTGAAGGGCGGGAAGGCGCCCGGGAAGCTGGCCGTCGCGCGCGCGGCGAAGGTCAGTTCGGCGGTCGCGCCCAGTTCGCGCGGTTCCGCGCCATGATCGGTGAAGGGCAGGGTCAGCCGGTGTTCGGTCTCGACGATCGCTGCCGGGCTGTTGAGGCGCAGCCCTTGCGGGTGGCCATGAAAATCCGTCACCGTTACGAACAGGTCGAGCGGCTGGCCCTCGGGCAGGAGCGGCTTTTCGGCGGGCAGCGCGTCCATCGCCTCGAACGCGTCGAGGATCAGCCTGACAAAGCCCTTGCCGCCAAAGGGCGGCTGGAACCATTTGGATCGCACGAAACGCGACAATTTGGCGCTGACTTCTTGCTGCGCTTCGGGCGCCACCGTGGTCTCGACCGGCCCGCCGGTGCGGCGGGCCACCGCCCAGGCGATCGGCGTCGCCCAGAATTTGGTGAAGCGCGACACCGGCCGCTTGTCGGGCGCAAGCAGCACATCGACATCGGCGCGTTCGAGCCACAAATCGGTAAGCGGCTCGAGCGATTTCCCGCTCGCTATCGCCTGCGCCAGGAAAACGCCGTTGATGCCGCCGGCACTGGCGCCCGCGATGATATCGACGAGCACACGCAGCTTCACCCCGGTTTCCGCCTCGATGGCGGCGAGCAACTCGCGATAGACGCGCTGCGATGTGGTGGCTGGCGTTAGCGCATCATGGAAAGCGCGGCTGGCGCGGGCGAGGCGCCAGATCTCCTTGGTGATGCCGTGCATGTAGATGGCGAGGCTGATGCCGCCATAACAGACAAGGGCGAGGCGCAGTTCCTTCTCCCGCATGGCAGGAGGCGATGGCAGGCGGCGGCGATTTTGTCGAGCGTAGCGCGGTTCAGAGTGCGCGATGAACCGGAAGATAAAGGCGCACGGTTGTGCCGATGCCGGGTTCGGATTCGATCTGCACATCGCCGCCCGATTGCTTGGCGAAGCCGTATATCATCGACAGGCCGAGCCCGGTTCCCTTGCCGACCGTCTTGGTCGTGAAGAACGGCTCGAACGCGCGTGCCTTGGCCTCCTCGTCCATACCATGGCCGGTATCGACGGCTGAAATAAGCGCATAGTCGCCCGGCGCGAGTTCGGCTGAGTCGCCTTCTTCGATCGTCACCGGTTCGGTGCGGATCCACAATTCGCCGCCATCGGGCATCGCGTCGCGCGAGTTGAAGGCAAGGTTGAGCAGGACATTTTCAAGCTGATGATCGTCGACGAACAACGGGGCTATACCCGTGCCGGGATCGGCCCGGAACACGATATTCTCGCCGATGGTCCGTTCGATCATATCCGCGAGATCGGCGATCAGCAGGTTGACGTCGAGCGCCTTGGGTTCGAGCGGCTGGCGCCGTGAAAAGGCCAGCAGCCGCTGGGTCAGCGATGCGGCCTTTTTGGCCGCGGCGTCGATGCTGCCCAGATGGCGCGTTACCTTTTCGTCCTCGATATCGCCCAGTCGAAGGTCGAGAAGCTGAAGGCTGCCGAGGATGACGGTCAGCAGGTTGTTGAAATCATGCGCGATGCCGCCGGTCAGCTGGCCGACCGCTTCCATCTTCTGCGCCTGGCGCAGCGCGGCCTCGGCGGCCTGGCGCTCGGCCATCGCCTGTTCGACGCGCGATTCGAGAGTTTCGTTCAGCAGCGCAAGGCCGGCCTCGGCGGCATGGCGCGCAGTATCGTCGCGGATCGTGAGCGATCCGCCGATCTGCTTGCCGCTCTTGTCGTAGATCGGCTTGGCGGTGCCGATCGCGATCACTTCGCTGCCGTCCGGGCGGCGGATCAGCCAGCGTTCGTCGATCACGGTCTCGCCGCTGAGCACGCTGCGCGAAAGGGGCAATTTATGGGGTGGGTAGGGATCGCCATCGATCGTGAACAGGCTATAGGCTTCGGAATAGGCATCGGGATTGACGCTCAGTTCCCGGATGCCGTGGAGCCGGACCGCCGCTTCGTTGATGAAGGTGATCTGGCCTTCCGCATTGGTGACGATCACGCCTTCGCCGAGCTGGTCGAGCACGGTGGCATATTCGGCTTCGCTGAGAATGGTGTCGCCGGGCGAGATTTTGAGCTGGCGCTCGGTCTTTTCGCGCCGGGCGGAATAGATCGACATAGCCGACCAGCGATTGACGCGGCCCTCGGAATCGAAACTGGGCACGGCTTTCAGCGCCCATTCCTGCCAGTCGCTGTTGATCGAGCGGAGGCGGTGGGAATGGGTGAAAACGCGGCGTTCGGCCTCGGCCAGTTGCCAGGCCTCGATCGTCGGCTCGGCATCGTCCGGGTGGATCGCGTTGATCCAGCCATGTTCGGTATAGTCTTCGGGGCCCTGGCCGGTCAGCAGCTTCCAGCCCGGTTGTTCGCCATGCATTTCGAAATCGCGACCCAGCGACCATATAATCGCGCGCGAACCCATATCGCCCGCGACGGGACTGCCGTCGGGATCGCGGCTGTGAAGATTCCGTTCAGAGCTCAAATCGACCAAATATCCGCGCCTTCAATGCGATCCGCAGCGGCGGTTCGCTCGTGTCCGGCGCTTATGGACAATCGTACCTAATTAAGCGTTAAAGTCGGACCATTCTGGCACGAAAATTAACGATCAGGAAGTACCGAACGGCACGATGCGGTTCGCCGCGTCATGGCCGATATCGGCCTCGCCGAGCCAGGCGATGCCGGAAACCCCGCACCAATGGCGGACGACCTCTTCCGCAGTCATCCCGAAATCGGTTTCGTTTTCGGGGATGTCGCTGCACCGGCCGAGCCGGATTCCGGCGATTTTCCGGATATCGGGATTGGCGGTGATATGGTGCATGGCCCGGTCTATCCGATACATATATTCGGAGACCTCCTCGAGCATCAGGACATGGTTTTCGAGGTCCGGCTGGAGCGGCGTGCCGATGATCTGGCTGAGCGAGATCATGTTGAAGGCCGCCGCCGGCCGGCCATCGGCCAGGCTCGGCTCCAGCGTCGCGGGATCGCGCTCGATCAGCCAGCGCAGCGCGCGCTCGATCGCGGCTTCGCCGTCCGTGCGCCAGATATCCTGGCACATCGGGCCATGGGCGACGCGGCAGCCGGCCTTGTAGAGCCCCGCCAGCAGCACGCCGGCATCGCTATAGCCCAGATACTGTTTGGCCTTCGCCGCCGGCTCCAGCTTCGCCAGCACGGTCTCGGCGATCCGGCAGGCGCCATAGCCGCCGCGCGCGAACCACAGCGCGTCGATATCGGGATCGTTGGCGATGGCGAGAAAGGCTTCGGCGCGCGCGGCGTCGTCGCCGGCGAAATGATTGTGGCGCAGGAAGCTGTTCGGATGGACGACGAGCGCGGGCGGGTTTTCCGGATAGAGCGCGGCCGCCAGCGCCTCGACGCGTTCGGCGGTGTCCCGTTCGAACGGGGAGCTTGTGGCGACGATGCCGATCCGCGCCCTTTTATCCGCCACCATATCGCCCTTCCGAATTGAAAAACCGCGCCGCTCCCCATAGCGAGGCGCGATGGACAACGACAAATCCTATTTCTTCTGCGGGATCGGCGGCAGCGGGATGCTGCCGCTGGCGAGCATCCTGCGCGGCCGCGGCTTTACGGTGAAGGGTTCCGATCGCGCGCTCGACCAGGGGCGGACGGGCGCGAAATTCGATTGGCTGCGTGCCCAGGGCATCGCTCTTTTTCCCCAGGATGGGAGCGGATTAACCGATACAAACCAGATACTTGTGGCGTCCGCGGCGGTCGAGGACACGATCCCTGACGTCATGGCGTCACACAAGCTTGCCCTTGATCGGCTCACCCGGCCCGAACTTTTATCCGAACTTTTCAACGGCGCAGCCTGCGGCATCGGCGTCGCCGGAACGTCGGGCAAATCGACGGTGACCGGGATGATCGGCTGGATCCTCCACGCATGCGGCCGCGATCCGACGGTGATGAACGGCGCGGTGATGAAGAATTTCATCGCCGACGACACGCCTTTCGCCAGCGCGCTGGTGGGGCAGGGCGATGCGTTCGTTTCCGAAATCGACGAGAGCGACGGATCGATCGCCCTTTATGCGCCCGATATTGCCGTGCTCAACAATGTCTCGCTCGATCACAAGTCGATGGAGGAGTTGCGGTCGCTGTTCGGCGATTTTCTGGCGAAAGCGGGCCGGGCCATCGTCAATCTCGACGATGCCGAGAGCGCGGCCCTGGCGAGCGCGATTCCGGACGAGAAATTAACCGGTTTCGGGATCGAGAATGACGCGGCGGACCTGACGGCCACGAATATCGTGGAAGCGCCGCTTTCGGTCGCTTTCGATCTTGCCGAACGGGCGTCGGGCGATGGCGCCCATGTCGAGCTCGCGGTTCCCGGACGGCACAATGTCTCCAATGCGCTTGCAGCCATTGCCGTCGCCCGGGCCTGCGGTATCGGGCTGGCCGAAGCGGCCGCGGCAATCGGCCGTTTTCTGGGCTTGCGCCGCCGTTTCGAGATTGTCGGTACGGCCGGCGGCGCAACCGTGATCGACGATTTCGGCCATAACCCGGACAAGATTGCCGCGACCTTGAAAACCCTCCACGCTTTTTCCGGCAGGCTGCTGATCTTCTTCCAGCCGCATGGCTACGGTCCGCTCAAGAAAATGGGCGCCGAACTTGCCGCGTGCTTTATCGAGAATATGTCTGAAGAAGACTGTCTAATCCTCTGTGATCCCGTCTATTTTGGTGGAACGACGGATAAAAGCGTCGGCAGCGATGCGATTGTCGAAAATGTCGCCAAAGCGGGCCGACATGCTGAGCATATCCCCGATCGCGCCGCCTGCGGCGCCCGGCTCGCCGCCCTCGCACAGGACGGGGATCGCATCATCGTGATGGGCGCGCGGGACGACACGCTGTCCACCTTTGCCGCCGACATCCTTGCCGCCGTCGCGCGCGGATAAACCCTCTAGTATTCCCCTTTTGTTCTCGTTATGGGAAGGCCATGGCGAAACCCCAGAAACGCTATGTCTGTCAGGCCTGCGGTGCGGTGGCGTCGAAATGGCAGGGCCAGTGTGGCGATTGCGGCGAGTGGAACACGCTGGTCGAGGATGCCCGCGCGGTCGTCACGCCGTTCCAGAAAAAGCATAACCTGCAATCGGGCGGCGCGACCCTGTCGCTGGTCGGCCTCGATGCCGATGTGCCGCTGCCCGATCGCATGGAAACCGGCATCCCCGAGCTCGACCGCGCCATCGGCGGCGGCTTCGTCACCGGATCGGCGACATTGCTCGGTGGCGATCCTGGCATCGGCAAATCGACGCTGTTGTTGCAGGCTGCGGCCCGGCTTGCTTCGGCGGGCCGGGAGATCGCCTATATTTCGGGTGAGGAGGCGGCCGACCAGATTCGGCTGCGCGCGCGGCGGCTGGGGCTGGGCGATGCGCCGATCAAGCTCGCTGCGGCAACCTCGGTCCGCGATATCCTGACGACCCTAAGCGAAAGCGCGCCGCCCGCGCTTCTCGTCATCGATTCGATCCAGACCATGCATTCGGACCTGATCGAGGGCGCGCCCGGCACGGTGAGCCAAGTGCGCGCTTCGGCGCAGGAACTGATCCGCTTCGCCAAGGAACGCGGCACGGCGCTGGTGCTGGTGGGCCATGTCACCAAGGACGGCTCGATCGCCGGCCCCCGCGTGCTCGAACATATGGTCGATACCGTGCTCTCCTTCGAGGGCGAGCGCAGCCATCAGTACCGCATTTTGCGTGCGATCAAGAACCGCTTCGGCGGCACCGACGAGATCGGCGTCTTCTCGATGGCCGAAGGCGGGCTGGAAGAGGTTTCCAACCCCTCGATGCTGTTCCTGACCCAGCGCGAGGAATCGGTGGCGGGCGCGGTCGTGTTTCCGGCGCTCGAAGGCACGCGGCCCGTGCTGGTGGAGATTCAGGCGCTGGTCGTGCGGCTTGCGAGCGGCGCGACGCCGCGCCGCGCGGTGGTTGGCTGGGACTCCGGACGACTGGCGATGATCCTTGCCGTTCTGGAGGCGCGCTGCGGGCTCAGCTTCTCGACATCGGAAGTCTATCTCAACGTCGCTGGCGGTTATCGCGTCGCCGATCCCGCCGCCGATCTTGCGGTGGCGGCGGCGCTCGTTTCGGCGCTTGCCGAGCAGCCGATCGCGGCGGATAGCGTGGCGTTCGGTGAAATTTCGCTTTCCGGCGAAGTGCGCAGCGTTGCCCATGCGCCGATGCGGCTACGCGAAGCGACGAAACTGGGATTTTCCAAGGCCTTGCTGCCCGCTGCTGTCGACACGCGGGAATCGGGGATCACGCTCGCCGGCTTTTCCACGCTGCGCGGATTGGTTGACCATTTGCTGGGCCGCGCCTAGCGGGCGAATATGACGGCGCTCGATGCGATAGTTTTGATTCTGGTCGGCGGCGGCGCGATCCTCGGCGCGATGCGGGGTTTTACCTATGAGGTGATGACCCTGCTGGCCTGGGTGATAGGCGTCCTCGCGCTGCGGCTTCTCTACGAACCCTTTAACACCGTGATTGGGGGCTTTGTCGGCGCGCAGGGCGCCGCGCCGGTGCTTAGCTTCGCGATCATCTTCGGCGTCTTCTTTTTCGCGAGCCGGTTTGCCGGGCGGCGGCTGGGTATCGGCGTGCGCGAATCCTTTATCGGGCCGATCGACCGCATCCTTGGTTTCGGGTTCGGCGCGCTCAAGGGCCTGATCGCAATTACACTCGTCTTCCTGCTCGCCAATCTCGCCATGGATATCGCCTATGGCGGCGGGTCTGACCGGCCCGACTGGATGCGGGAATCGCGCACCTATCCGCTGCTCAACGCCAGCGGCCGGGCGATTGTCGATTTCGTAGAGATGCGGAAGGAAACCGGTGAAGAGGAGCCGTCGGCCTGATCCTCGCGTTGATTGGTCGAACGGCGCTGGCCTGATCCTCGGCCGCCCCTAGGCTGACATGCGAACGGGGGGCTGCCATGATCCGACATTCCACGCCTTGCATTTTCGCGCTCGCCGCCATGCTTTCGCTGTTTCCCGCCGCGGCGCAGGAGGCGGAACAGCCACCCGCTCCGCCAGCCCAGCCTGGCTGCGAGGGTTTGGCCTATCGCGCTTTCGATTTCTGGATCGGAGATTGGGAGGTCCGCACGCCTGACGGGCAACTCGCGGGCACCAATTCGATCCAGCCGATCAACGGCGGTTGCGCGCTGCTCGAACGCTATTCGCAGGGCGGTAATCCAGCCGGCCAGTCCTATAATTTCTACGATCCGGTCCGCGAGATCTGGACCCAGCTCTGGCTCAGCCCCGGCGTGATTATCCGCATCGAGGGCCCGATCGCCGAGCCCGGTACGCTGACCCTGGCCGGGACCATCACCTACACCAACCAACCCGCGCCGCGGGCCTTTACCGGGCGCTGGACGCTGCAGGAGGACGGCACGGTGCTCCAGGAATTCTGGGAACAGGATCCCGGGAGCGGCGAATGGACGAACTGGTTCACTGGCATTTACATAAGAAGCGACTAAATCGAACGGCATGTCCGCCGCACTCTATAATGCCGAGATACTTCGTCTCGCGACCGAGATACCGCACCGCACGCGGCTCGATGCGCCGCAGGCCAGCGTCGAGAAGCGTTCGCCGGTTTGCGGCAGCCGGGTGACGGTCGATGTGACGATGGGCGCGGATGGCCGGATCGCGGCGCTGGGGCAGGAGGTACGCGCCTGCGCGCTGGGCCAGGCTTCCGCTTCGCTGATGGGCCGCAACGCCGTCGGGCGGACGGCCGGCGAGCTCGCGGTGGCGCGCGATGCACTGGCCGAATTTCTCGCCGGTGATCGCGACGACGCGGGCGATTGGCCGGGGCTCGAAATCTTCGCGCCCGCCATTCCGCACAAGGCGCGCCATGCTTCGATCCGTCTTGCCTTCGAGGCTGTGGCCGAGGCCGCCGCAATGGCCCGGCAAACCGCATGATGGAGCAGGCCGTGGAGGCGACGACACAGTCGGCTGCGGACCACGGCTCGACCGGCATTCTGATGTTCGACGGCTTCGTGCTCCTGGGCGCGGCGCTGCTGTTCGTGCTCCTGTTCCGCAAGCTCGGGCTCGGTGCCGTGCTGGGTTACCTGATCGCCGGTATCGCCGTGGGCCCGTTCGGTCTCGGCTTTGTCGAGGACCCGGAGGCGATGCTGGCGGTGGCCGAAATCGGCATCGTGCTGCTGCTGTTTCTCGTCGGGCTGGAGCTCGCGCCGCGCCGACTGTGGCGGCTGCGCAAGGATATTTTCGGATTTGGGCTGTTGCAGGTAGTGCTGTGCGGGCTCGCCATTTCCGCGCTGATTTACGGCGTAACCGGCTTCTCCTGGGGGGCCGCGCTGGCGCTCGGCCTGCCGCTCGGCCTCTCGTCGACCGCGCAGGTGTTGCCGTTGCTCCAGTCGCGCGGACGGCTCAACACACCGGCGGGCGAGCGCGCCTTTTCGATTCTGCTGTTCCAGGACCTGTCGATCGTGCCGCTGTTGACGGTGGTGGCGGCGCTTTCGCGCGCGCCCGCCGATCCCGGGGCGCCGCCGGGCTGGCTGCTTGCGATCTACGCAGTCGTGGCGGTTGTCGGGCTGGTTCTTGCCGGCCGCTATCTTCTCAACCCGATGCTGAAGCTGGTGGGCCGTATCGCCGAGCGCGAACTGTTCATCGTCGCGGGCCTGTTCACGGTCTGCATGGCCGCCGCGGTGATGGACGCGCTCGGGCTGTCCATGGCGCTCGGCGCGTTCGTAGCGGGGGTCATGCTCGCCGATTCACCCTATCGGCACGAGCTGGAGGCGGATGTGGACCCGTTCCGCTCGCTGTTGCTCGGCCTGTTTTTCCTCGCCGTCGGCATGATGCTCGATGTCGATGCGATCCTGTCCAATCCGCTGTTCATCATCGCCATGGCCGCCGCGCTCGTCGCCGTAAAAGTCATCATCATCTTCGGTCTCGCCAAGGCCTTCGGGACGAGCACGCGGGCCGCCTTCGTGCTCGGCCTGCTGCTCAGCCAGGGCGGCGAGTTCGCTTTCGTCCTGTTCGCGGAGGCGCAGCGCGCATTGCTGATCGCCGAGCAGGCGGCGAGCCAGTTCGGCGCGGTCGTCACCCTGTCGATGGCGACGACCCCGTTCCTGATGGCGCTGGGCCGCCGGTTCGGCGGCGTCCAGCAGCAAAGCGCGGACCGCGACGATCTGGACGGGCCGGAGGCGGCGAGCGATTCCAATGTCATCGTCGTTGGCCATGGCCGTTTCGGCCAGGTCGTCGCGCAGATCATGGCGGCGGCGAATCTTTCGGTGACCCTGATCGATTCCAACCCGGACCAGATCGACGTCAGCCGCGAATATGGCCGCACCGTCTATTATGGCGATGGCACGCGGCTCGATCTGCTGCGGCTTGCCGGGGCGGATCAGGCGGCGGCGCTGTTCTTCTGCCTCGATGGCACGACGCTCGATACGAGCGCGCTCGAACCGATCGTCGAAGCCTTTCCCGATGCGCGCATCTTCGTTCGCGCCTATGACCGGCGGCACGAACTGGCGCTGAAAGGGATCGAGGTCGACGGCATCGTGCGCGAGGTTTTCGAATCCGCGATCGTCATGGCCCATCGGGGGATGCTCGCGATGGAGCTGGAAGACGAGCTTATCGAGCGGGTCGAGGAAGAGTTTCGCGATCGGGATACGCGACGGCTGGAGGCGCAGCACGAAGCCGGGGACCTTCATGCCGGGTCCGAGCATAGTTTCGGGATAGCGGCGTCACGGCCGATGGACTAGCGCGCTTCCCCATCGAGGAACGCCGCGACGTCGGCGAGGTCGACGTCCTTGGCCAGGAAGGTTTCGCCGATTCCGCGAGCGAGCAGGAAGGGCAGCGTGCCGCCCTCCATCTTCTTGTCATGGAGCATATGCCGGGTCAGCGTCGCCCCGTCCGCGGCAACGCCTGCCGAGGCAAGACCGTGCGGGAGGCCGGCGGCCTCGATATGGGCGGAGACGCGCTCGGCATCGGTATCGCTGCAAAGCCCGCGCCGCGCGGAATAGCGGAAGGCAAGCGCCATGCCCGCCGCCACCGCTTCGCCATGGAGCAGGGTGTCGGAAAAGCCGGTTTCGGCTTCCAGCGCGTGGCCGAAAGTGTGGCCGAGATTGAGCAGCGCGCGGCGGCCGGTGCGTTCGGTCTCGTCCTCGCCCACGATCCGCGCCTTGGATTCCACGCTGCGGCGGATCGCTTCGGTCTGGGCCGCGCGGTCGCCGCCGAGCAGCAGGGCGCCATTCGCTTCGCACCAGGCGAAGAAATCGGCATCGTCGATCAGCCCATATTTGACGACCTCGGCATAGCCCGCGCGCATTTCGCGCGGCGGCAGCGTAGCGAGGACGGAGGGATCGATCAGCACGAGCGCGGGCTGATGGAAGGCGCCGATCAGGTTTTTCCCCGCCCGGCTGTTGATCGCGGTCTTGCCGCCCACCGAGCTATCGACCTGCGCCAGCAACGTCGTCGGGATCTGTACGAAGCCGCATCCGCGCTTGAGGATCGCCGCGGCAAAGCCGGTGAGATCGCCGATCACGCCGCCGCCCAGCGCGACGATATGGTCGCCGCGTTCGATGCCAAGGCCGAGCAGCGCGTCCGTGAGTGTTTCAAGCTTTTCCCAGCTTTTCGTCGCTTCGCCCGGCGGCAATATGATGGGGTTCGGCATTTTGCCGCCCGTGAGCAGCGCGGCGTTCAGCCTTTCGAGATGGTCGCGCGCAACATTCTCGTCGGTGACGATGGCGACGCGTTCGCCGCGGAGGAACGGCGCGAGCACGTCCATTGCCCGGTCCAGCAGGCCGTCTTCTATCCGGATATCGTAACTGCGCGCGCCGAGCGCGACGGGAACGGTGGTCATTTCGCGAGTGCCTCTAAAATCCGTTCGACGGTTTCCTCATGCGCGCCGTCATTGCTGCGGACATGAATCTGCGCCTGTTCGTAAAAGGGCCGGCGTTTCTCGGCGAGTTCGCTGAGCACCATATGGGGATCGGTATCCCTGAGCAGCGGCCGTGTGTTGCGGCGGGACACCCGTTCGGTCAGCACGGCGATATCGGCGTCGAGCCACACCGCGATCGCCTCTTTGAGGATAAGCTCGCGGGTTTCCTGCTGGACGAAGGCGCCGCCGCCGGTGGCGATCACCTTTACCGCGCCGTCGATCAGTCGCGCGATCACCCGCCGTTCGCCGTCGCGGAAATAATCTTCGCCGTAATTCTCGAACAGTTCGCCGACCGTCATGCCCGATGCCTTTTCGATTTCGTCGTCGGAATCGATGAAAGGCAGGCCCAATCGGGTGGCGAGCCGCCGCCCGATGGTCGATTTGCCGACACCCATCAGCCCGACCAGCACGACCGGCTTGTCGATATGCGATCGCGTGGCGGCAGGTGCCGGGCTATGTTCGGATGGGCTATGCGTCATGGCGATTGGTGTATAGACAGGGCTTTCATTCGCAGCAAAAGCCCAATTGAGGGTGCAATGAAGGTTTTCCCGTTTTATGTCGCGTAAGTCCGTACTCTGGCTCGTCATTCTCGTGGGTTTGGCGCTTTTCATCTACTATCTTTCCACGATAGATACCGCCGTCGAACCTCAGACAATCGAAGAACCCGTCCCGGATGAAGCGCTGGAAAACTAAATCCCTGATCATTACGCTGGGTGTCGGGGCGAGCGTGAGCGCGCTCGTGCTGCCCGCATTCGGCCAGGATTCACCCGAATCGCTGCTCCCCCCGGGATTCAACGATCCTGTGCCGCCGGCACCGCCTCCGCCACCCCCGCCGCCATCTTCTCCCACGGCGCCGACCCGGCCCGGACCCACGGCTTCGCTGCCGCCGCCGTCATCCGATCCCGATCGGCTTGGCGGGGAAGGGGATATAGACGAATTCGATCTCGCCGAACTCGAATTCGAGGACATTCCGCCCGAATATGAACTGCCGCCCCAGGCGCGGCGTTCGCTGGAATTTGTCGGTCCGCTCGGCCCGAACAATGGCGGTTATGGACGCGCGGCGTTCGGCGATGCCGATGGCCGCTATCTCGAAGCGCTGATGCGTTCGCTCGATGCGCCGGTCGCATCGCGCTGGATGCATATCAGCCTAAGGCGGGCGGTTCTTTCCAATGTGCCGACACCGCGCGGTGTCGTCGCGCCCGATTGGGTGGCCGAACGCGCATGGCTGCTGCTGCGGATGGGCGAGGTCGATGGCGCACGGATGCTCGTCCAGCGTGTCGACAGCGTCCGATTCACGCCCAAGCTGTACGCGGTGGCGATGCAGACCGGGCTCGCCTCGGCCGATCTTGCGACCTTCTGCCCGCTGGTGACGGGCGCGCGCCGCAGCGCCGATTCGCCGGCCTGGGTGATGGCCGAGGGCATCTGCGCCGGGCTGGGCGGCGAAAGCGCCCGCGCCGCCGCCGAAATGGGCGAGGTCCGACGCCGGGGAATCACCAACGGTTTCGATATTCTGCTTGCCGAACGCGCGGCCAATGCCGGCTCAAATCCGGTCGAGATCGACTGGACCAATGTCGAGCGGTTGAACGCCTGGCGCTTCGGCCTCGCCAACGCGACCGACGAGGATATTCCCGACGAACTCTACGCGACGGCGGGCCGCCAGGTTGCCGCATGGCGCGCGCGCGCGCCCTTTATCGCGCTGGCCGATCGGGTGGCGCCGGCGCGCGACGCTGCGGTGATCGGCGTGTTTTCGAGCCAGTCGCTGGTGTCGATGTACAGCGCGCTGCTCACCGATCTCGATCCCGCGGCGATACCGGGCTCGACGACCGATTTGTTGCGCACCGCGTACGTCCAGCCCGATGAAGGCGAGCGGGTCGGCGCGATGCAGACGCTCTGGGCCGGGGACGAGGGGCTCGATCCCCGTTATGCCGGCCTCATTCTCACCGCGCGCGCCGCCGCCCGGATCGAGCCGAGCGACCGCTTTGCCGATAGCGCCGACGAACTGATCGCCTCCATGCTGACGGCGGGGCTCGATCTGCAGGCCGTGCGCTGGGCCGCCGTGGTCGAGGACAGCGACAATGCAGACGCTTGGGCGCTGCTTGCCGTGGCCGCGCCCGAACAGGTCGTGGATACCGATCTCGGCCGGGTCGAAGACTATGCCGAAAACGCCGGCGCCGCCGGTCGCCATCGGGCGGAGCTTCTTGCCGCTGCGCTAGCCGGGCTCGGCCGGATCGATGCCGACGGAGCAGATCGATCCTTCGGCCTGCGGCTCGGCGAACGCAACGTCTGGACGCGGCAGCTCGACCGGGTCGCCCAGCAGCGCCGCGTCGGCATGGTCGCCGTGCTCGCGGCGATCGGGATGCAATCGTCGAGCTGGGACGGAATCCCCCCGCGCCACCTCTACCATATCGTGCGAGCATTCCGGCTGGCCGGCCGTGAACCCGAAGCCCGGATGATCGCCGCCGAAGCCGTTACCCGCGCCTGATCGATGGCCGTTTCGCGCGTCGATCAGCCCGCAGGCGAGGATGCCCGGCTGATTGCGCTTTTTCTCGAAATGCTGGCTGCCGAAGCCGGGGCCGCGCGCAACACGCTGGCGGCTTATGAGACCGATTTGCGCAAGGCCTCGGCCGAATTGCAGGGTGGGCTGGCGTCGGCCGATCGCGCGGGGTTGGAGCGTCTAGGCGAAAGCTGGGCCGATCTTGCCCGGACGACGGTGGCCCGCAAGGCGGCGGCGCTCCGGCGCTTTTTCGGGTTCCTCGCCGAGGAAGGGCTGCGCGCGGACGATCCTTCGCCGGCACTGCCGCGCCCGCCCGCAGGGCGCCCGCTCCCGAAAACGTTGAGCCATGCCGATATCGAACGGATGTTCGAAACGCTGGACCGGGAGGCGGCTTTGGAAAAACCGTTGGCGATCCGCCTGCTCGCGCTGGTCGAACTGCTCTACGGATCGGGGATGCGAGCGAGCGAACTGGTTTCCCTTTCGCGAGAGACCATCCGCCAAGGCTCGCCCTTCCTGATTCTCCGGGGCAAGGGAGGGCGCGAGCGGCTGGTGCCGATATCGGATCGCGCGCTCGCTGCGGTCGAGCGCTGGCGCTCTCATGTGCCGGCCGACAGCCGCTGGCTGTTCCCGTCGGGCAAGGCGCATCTGAGCCGCGTCCGGCTGTACCAGCTGGTCAAGGAACTCGCCGCGCGCTCGGGAATTCCGCCGGAGCGGGTCAGTCCCCATGTGTTGCGTCACGCCTTCGCGACGCACCTGCTGGAGGGCGGCGCAGATCTGCGCACTTTGCAGACCTTGCTCGGCCATGCGGACATCGCCACGACACAGATTTACACGCATGTCGACAGCGCCCGGCTCGTCGCGCTGGTTAACGCCCGACATCCCCTCGTTGACGTGCCCCGCAGGGGAGCTTAACGGCCCGGGTATGCAGCAATTTCTGGATTTTGAAAAACCGATCGCCGACCTGCAATCGCGTGTCGCAGAACTGCGCGATACCGCCGATACCGGGTCGATGGATATCGAGAAGGAAGTCAGCCGGCTCGAGGCCAAGTCGGAGAAAATGCTCCGCGATACCTATGAGCGGCTTACGCCCTGGCAGAAGACGCAGGTCGCCCGTCATCCGGATCGCCCGCACTTCAAGGACTTCGTAGCCGGCTTTGTCGACGATTTTACGCCGCTCGCCGGCGATCGCGCCTTTTCGGACGATCTTGCCATTATCGGTGGCTTCGGCCAGATCGATGGGCGCAAGGTGATGGTGATCGGCCATGAAAAGGGCGACGACACCTCCAGCCGTCTCAGGCATAATTTCGGAATGGCCAAGCCCGAAGGCTATCGCAAGGCGATCCGCCTGATGAACCTGGCGAACCGTTTCAAACTGCCGATTGTGACCCTGGTCGATACGCCCGGCGCTTTTCCCGGCATCCAGGCCGAGGAGCGCGCCCAGGCCGAAGCCATCGCCCGTTCGACCGAAACATGCCTGCAGGTGAAGGTGCCGATCATTGCCGCAATCACCGGCGAAGGCGGATCGGGCGGCGCCATCGCGCTGTCGAGCGCGAACACGGTGCTGATGTTCGAGCACGCCATCTATTCGGTGATTTCCCCCGAAGGCTGCGCGTCTATCCTGTGGCGCACGGCCGACAAGGCCGCCGACGCCGCCGAGGCGATGAAGGTCAATGCCGGCGATCTCAAAAAGCTTGGGGTAATCGACCGCGTTGTGCCGGAACCGGTCGGCGGCGCCCATCGCGACCCCGCCGCCGCGATCGGGATGCTGGGCAAAGCGATCCGCGAGGAACTCGGCAAGCTCAGCCAGATGTCCGGAGACAAGCTGCGCCAGAAGCGCCGCGACAAGTTTCTCGATATGGGGAAATAGCCGGCGCCTCGGCGGTTCTTTGCAGACATGCGGAACGAATTGCCGCAGTTCATGGTTATTGAAGCGAAACGAACTCGCGAGGGAGAGAGACCGTGAAATTCCGCTTGGCCTATTCGCTTACCGCTTTCGTCGCCGCCACCAGCTGCGCCGGCCTGCCGCTTCCGGGATCCGGCAGCGAGCCCGGTGGCGCGATTTCCCAATCCGAACGGCAACAGGGCGCGCAGGCGCATCCCCAGCTGCTGCAACAATTCGGCGGCACCTATGAAGGGCCGCAATCGGCTTATGTCGTCCGGGTGGGCCAGCGGATCGCGGTCCAGTCCGGGCTCTCGAACGCGCAGAATGATTTCACCGTCAGCCTGCTGAACTCGCCGGTCGACAACGCCTTCGCGCTCCCCGGCGGATACGTCTACATCACCCGTAACCTCGTCGGGCTGATGAACAGCGAGGACGAACTCGCTTCGGTGATGGGTCACGAAGTCGGCCATGTCGCCGCCCGCCACGCCGCGCGGCGCAGCAGCACCAACACGATCGGGCAGATTCTGGCCGTCGGGCTCGGCATTCTCACCGGCAGCGGCGATCTCGCCAATCTCGCGGGGCAGGCGGCGCAGCTCTACACGCTGCGCTATTCACGCCAGCAGGAATATCAGGCCGACGAGTTGGGCATCACCTATCTGTTCGGTGCCAATTACGATCCCTTTGCGGCGGCGGACATGCTGGCGTCGCTGGCCGCCCAGACCCGCCTCAATGCGCAGATATCCGGCGGCAATGCCCGCTCGCTTCCCGAATGGGCAAGCACGCATCCCGAGCCTGAGGCGCGCGTGGCGCGGGCACGCACCCAGGCATCGGCAGGCGGCGCAGCGCCGGGCGCACGGGCGCGCACCCGCGACGCCTTTCTCAATGCGATCGACGGCATGCTGTATGACGACGATCCGCACCAGGGCGTGATCGAGGGCAACACTTTCAAACATCCGGACATGCGCCTGCAATTCTCAATCCCCCAGGGCTATACGATGCAGAACGGGACGAGCGCGGTCGTGGTAACCGGATCGAACGGCCAGGCGCAATTTGGCGGCGGGCAGAGCTCGTCCAGCCTTGGCGCCTATGTCGGCGAGGTTTTCCGGGCGGTCGGCGGCGACCAGACGATCGATTATGGCAATGTTCGCAGCGGCAGCGTCAACGGTCTGCCGACCGCGCAGGCGACGGCGCGCGTCACGAGCGGATCGAGCCAGGTCGATGTGACGGTAACCGCCTATGATTTCGGCAATGGCCGCAAATATCATTTCCTCACGGTGACGCGCGCGGGGCAGGGGATCGGCCCGTTCGGATCGATGCTGGGGTCGGTGTCACGGCTTTCGGCTTCCGAGGCGGCGGCAATCCGCCCGCGGGTGATCGACGTCGTGACCGTGCGGCGCGGAGATACCGTCAGCAGTCTCGCGTCGCGCATGGCCTATCAGGATAATCGGGAAGAACGGTTCCGGGTGCTGAACGCGTTGGGATCGGGCAATACGCTTGAAGCCGGACAGCGGGTGAAACTGATCGTTTACGGCAACTAGGACCGCGAAGTGCCAAAAGAAAAAGCGCCCTGGACGCAGGCGGCGCTCCAAAAAAGACCGGCAATTCAGGATCGGCAAAACAAAACGGGCGGCGAATTGCTTCGCCGCCCGTTCCGGTGTCTCATAGCGAGAGTGGCTTAGCCAGCCATCTCGTTCGAAACGTTGTTGAAGGTGTTGCCAAGCGTGTTGCCGAGAGTCGACATCGCGGTGATGGCAGCAACAGCAATCAGAGCAGCGATCAGGCCATATTCAATGGCGGTGGCGCCCTTGCTGTCTTTCAGCATTTTACGGAAAAACTTCATTTCTGGTCTCCTTGAGTTCCAATTGCAGGTCCAAATACCCTGCCGATTCAATTCCCTCGAACCGACCTTCCGGGTTGTATGAGCGAGTTCTTGCCAAACGTTTAAAACCAAACCTTATCGGCCCATTAACCCGCGGCCCTTACGGTTGTGGCTCGTCAGGCGGCCCGCTAACTATTGGATTCGACGGTGTTCGACACATTGTTCCACATGCCGGTCGTCGTATCCGCGAGTACAACAAGGGCGCCGACCATCGCGATGACGACCAGCGAAACGATCAAGCCGTATTCGATCGCCGTGGCGCCGCGTTCATCACGCGCAATTCTTCCAAGCCAATGTCTCATGGCGCTATAACCCCCAAATATTCCATACCCACCTCAGGACCTCGCATTTCCGGATTAAGAAAGAGATAAAGGAAAGCATGAACGCCACGATTTTCACGGTTGTCGCGGCGGCTCTCGTTGATCGCGATGGCCGGATTCTTGTCCAGAAACGGCCGGAGGGAAGCTCGATGGCGGGGCTGTGGGAGTTCCCGGGGGGCAAATTGGAACCGGGCGAAACGCCGGAAGCCGCGTTGGTGCGCGAGCTGAAGGAAGAACTTGGAATCGAGACCGACAAATCCTGCCTCGCGCCGGCGACCTTCGCCAGCGATGCGTTGGGAAACAAGCACTTGGTGCTGCTTCTTTATATTTGTCGGAAATGGCAGGGGACGGTGGAGCCGCTCCATGCCGCGGCCGTCAAATGGGTGTATCCGCGCGATCTCTATGCGCTCGAAATGCCGCCGGCGGACCGGCCGCTGATCGGCTTGCTGGAGGCGTTGCTCTAGCTTTTGGGCTTCAGCACATCGGCCAGCGACGCAGTTCCGCTGCCCCGGACTGCCGCTTTCGGCTGATCGGGGGAAGGCGCCCAGCCCGTTAAGTATAATATGGCGAATTTTTCGGCGGTTTTGCCGTCGACCTGGGCCGACTCGAACGCCGCGGCGGCGGCTGCATAGGCCGATTTCGACAAGGGCGGGCCGCCGAGCAGGCTGGAATTGGCCGATCC
The DNA here is from genome assembly GCF_014237875.1 of Parasphingopyxis marina. GTDB lineage: Bacteria > Pseudomonadota > Alphaproteobacteria > Sphingomonadales > Sphingomonadaceae > Parasphingopyxis > Parasphingopyxis marina. The sequence goes on along the minus strand of NZ_JACJVJ010000002.1, from coordinate 524,700 downwards.
GCGCAGATCACCGATCAGCCGTCCGAAACTTGAAAAACGCACCGTCAATTCTTCGCAATCGGCAACCTGCAATGCGAATCCCGCCCTTCCGAGCAGGTCTCCGGCCGCGCGAATATCGATTTGGGGGTGAATGCGCGGGGCAGCCCGGCCCGAGACCATATCGGCCTCATGCATCGCGCTGCGCAGGACAGGAAGGCTGCCGGCGCCCAGGCAGGCGCCGAGAAACAGCCCGTCGGGGCGCAACACGCGTCGAATCAGGTGTAATGCGCCCGGCAAGTCGTTGACGGTATCGAGGAGGCCCGCCGAAAGGACGAGATCGAAGCTTTCCGCCGCGAAAGGCAGCCGGTCTTCGTCGCACTGAATCCCGCCGTCCGATTCGGCGAAGGAAAATCCCGGATCGGCGGTGATATGGGTGATAGTTCGCGATTCGAGCGCGCGGGGCAGGGCATCTCCAGAATGGCCGAGAATCAGGGCGCGCGAGAAATCGCGTTGCACGGTATCGAGCCGCTCGGCCAGCTCCTCGGCCATCGCCTGCTGGAGAAAAGCGTGCTCTGCCCAGCCTGCAAAAGCGCGATCCCGGCGGGTCCGTCGCAAATTACGGTCGAACGGTTTGTCGCCGGGGTTTTCGTTATGGTCGGCCGAGGCGTTCATGGCCGGGCTTGTGCCCGCCGGCGCGGTGCGGAACAAGGTGCCATGATCTCCATGCCCGCCCCGCTGCGCGCCGCCGCCCGCCCGATTGTCGGCTTCGCCTTGCCGTCGCGCTGTCCTGCCTGCGGAACGGTGGTGGAGGGCGATGGGCATTTTTGCATCGATTGCTGGACTGGTCTCGATCATCTCGACCAGGGATGCGCGCGGTGCGGCGAACCCTCGATCATGCTCGCCGATTCCGATTCGCTGTGCGGCGCCTGTCTGGCCGATCCTCCACCCTATGCGACGGCGCGCGCAGCGGTCGCTTATGGCGATATCGCGCGCGGCATCGCGTTGCGTCTCAAATATAGTGGCCGGATCGGCCTTGCGCGGACGATCGCGGCCGCCATGCAGCGGCACATGGCCAGGCTCGACGACGCTCTGTTGATCCCGGTGCCTCTGCATCGCCGGCGGATATGGGGGCGGGGCTATAATCAGGCGGCGCTGATCGCACGGGCGCTTGCCGGCGACGATTCGGAAAAATTGCGACTCGAAACGCTGATTCGCGCGAAATCCACGCCGGTCTTGCGGGGAATGGGCGCAAAAGCGCGCGAGCAGGCCGTGCGCGGCGCCTTTGCTGTCCCCGATGCGCGGCGCGCGGAAATCAGGGGCCGACGGCTCGTGTTGATCGACGATGTCTATACCAGCGGCGCGACGGCGAAGGCTTGCGCGCGGGTGCTGCTGCGCCACGGAGCGGCCGAAGTCCATGTCCGCTGCTGGGCGCGGGTTCCGGCCCATGATGACGCCGCCTATTGACGTAACCTGCTGCGCTGCACAGATGGAGGGCAGGAACCCGAATTTATGGCAAAGGTCGAAATCTACACGAAATTTCTCTGCGGCTTTTGCGTCCGCGCCAAGCACCTGCTCGCGTCCAAGGGCGTAGAGATCGAGGAATTCGATATCACGATGGATGCCGAGAAGCGCGCCGAGATGCTGGAGCGTGCCCATGGCCGGATCACTGTCCCGCAGATTTTCATCAACGGCCGCCATGTCGGCGGATCGGACGACCTTGTCGCGCTCGAGGCCACCGGCCAGCTCGACGAATGGCTGAATACGCAAAGCTGACGATGCGCCTCGCTCTTTTCCAGATGAACAGCGGGATCGAGCCCGCGGCGAATGCCGCCGCGCTGGCGGCTGCAGTGCGCGAGGCGAAGGCCGGGGATGCCGCCATGCTGTTCACGCCCGAAATGAGCGGAATGCTCGACCGCGACCGCAAGCGCGCCGCCGACCATCTCCAAACCGAAGCGGAGGACCAGGTTCTTGCGGCGGTGCGCGAAGCGGCGGCGGAGGCGGGCATATGGGTGCATATCGGCTCGCTGGCGCTGCGTTCGGACGCCGATCCCGACCGCCTCGTCAATCGCGGTTTCGTGATCGGCGACAAGGGCGAAATTCGCGCGCGTTACGACAAGATCCATTTGTTCGATGTCGATCTCGATACCGGCGAAAGCTGGCGCGAATCCTCGATCTATGACGCGGGAGAAGCGGCGCGGATCGCCGAAACGCCGCTCGGCATCCTGGGTCTTTCGGTTTGCTACGACCTGCGTTTTGCCGATCTTTACCGCTCTCTCAGCGATGCCGGGGCGACCCTGCTCGCTATTCCCGCCGCCTTCACCGTGCCGACCGGCAAGGCGCACTGGCATGTGCTGATGCGCGCGCGGGCGATCGAATCGGCTGCGTTCGTTGTCGCGGCGGCCCAGTCCGGCAAGCATGAAGACGGCCGCGAAACCTTCGGCCATAGCCTTGTCGTCGATCCCTGGGGCGAGGTTCTGCTGGACATGGGCGAGGGGACCGGCATCGGCTTTACGGATATCGATCCCGCGCGGCTGGAAGATGTGCGCCGCCGCATTCCTGTCCTGTCGCACCGCCGCGCCTTTGCGGCGCCGGAGAATGCGGGGTGATCGTCTTCGATCTTCAATGCGCTCCCGCCGGCCATGTGTTCGAGGCCTGGTTCGGATCGAGTTCCGATTTCGAGGAGCAGAAACAGCGGGGGCTCGTTGCCTGTCCGGTATGCGGTGCGGAGAACGTTTCCAAGGCCGTGATGGCACCGGCCGTGGGCGCCAAGGGAAACAAGGGCGGCCGCGAGACCGGCAAAAGCGTTCCGATGGCCCATGCGAGCGAGGGCGGCGGGCAGCCGGATCCCGCCGCGATGAAGGCAATGCTCGCGAAACTCGCCGAGGCGCAGGCGAAAGCGCTCGAAAAATCGGATTATGTCGGCAAGGATTTCTCGAACGAGGCCCGCGCCATGCATGATGGCGCGATCGACGAACGCCCGATCCACGGTGAAACGACGCTCGAGGATGCGAAATCGTTGATCGAGGACGGCGTTCCGGTTTCGCCGCTGCCGCTTCCAGTCCGGCCGCCCAAAACGGACAATTGACGCTTTCCGGGCCGCCGCGTAACGAGCGCGGCGAAGCGCCCGTAGCTCAGTCGGATAGAGCATCAGATTCCTAATCTGGGGGCCACAGGTTCGAATCCTGTCGGGCGCGCCATCCTGCAATGCTGGGTTAGCCGACCCACTCGGCTACCGCATCGGCCAGAAACGGCAGGCGGCCCAGCGCTGCAACGGACAATGAGCGGGCGGAAATCGCTCTTTTCGTGACGATCCTTCCAGCAAACCGCGCGAGCAGAACCCGTTTCGAATGGTCGTCGATCCGGGCTTGGTGTCAGCAGGTCGGTTGGCGCAAAACCCTCAAATCTGCTATTCACGGAATCAAGGAGAGTAGATTATGTCCGCCTTTCGTTTCGCCCCGCAGGGGCTGGTTCGCATCGATTCCCCATTTGCCGCGCGCTGCCATCCGGTCGCACGCTATGCCGGCGCTAAGGGCCGCAAGGCATCGCGCCTCATGGTGCCGCGCTCGGCGCCCGATCTGCGCGTCGATCGCGGCCGTCTCGTGCGCGCCGACCGCATGCGCTAGCGCCCGGCAATCGATCCCTGTTTCTGCCGATTTCGCCTTTCGCGGAGACCCGGCAACGCGCGGTTCCTCTGGCATTTGCCGCACATTTCTGGAAAGAGTCGCCCCATGAGCGAATACGACCATGCCGTGGACGGCGATCTTATAGGGGAGCCCGGCAAGATCGCCGTGCCCGATGACGTGCAGGATGCGATCCGCACCCTGATCCGCTGGGCGGGCGACGACCCCTCGCGCGAAGGGCTCGCCGATACGCCCAAGCGGGTCGGCCGCGCCTGGAAGGAATATTGCCAGGGCTATGACGAGGATCCCGCCGCGCACCTTTCCCGGACCTTCGAGGAGGTAGGCGGCTATGACGAACTCGTCCTATTGAAGGACATTCCCTTCCAGTCGCACTGCGAGCATCACATGGCGCCGATTATCGGCACTGCCTCGATCGCCTATATGCCCAAGGAGCGGGTGGTCGGGATTTCGAAACTGGCGCGGGTGCTCAACGGATATGCGCGGCGCCTGCAGGTGCAGGAACGGCTGACCGCGGAGATCGCGCAATGCATCTGGGACCATCTGCAGCCCAGCGGGGTAGCGGTTGTCATATGCGCCAGCCATAGTTGCATGACCGCGCGGGGCGTACGCACGCCGGGGGTCAGGATGATGACGTCGCGGCTGCTCGGATGCTTCCTCGACGACGACCGCAGCCGCAAGGAAGTGCTGTCGCTGATGGGCTATTGAGCCCGTCGGTAATGGGGCCGGAAATACGGCCGGAAACGCGAAAAGAACGGAAGACCATGACTATCGTGAGGCGTAAATCGGCGATCCTTCTGGCGGGCGGCATGCTGGCGCTGGCTGCATGCAGCAGCGGCGACGGAGAAACCCAGGTCACCTCGACCGTCGAGGAGGGCGATTCCCATGCGGTGCAGGCGCTCACGCCGGTCGATGCGCCGCCCGAGATAGAGGCGCCGGCGCTTGCCGCAGTCGCGCGCGTCGATATCGAAGCGGAACTGGAACCGGGGGCGGGGTGCAGCGTGGAGCAGGACGGAAAGTCGCTGCTCGTCGCGGTGGAAGGCGATGCGATCGCACGGCCTTATGGCACGTTGCGTCATTTTGCGTTCGCGGGCGATCTCGATGCGCTGTGGGACGGCGGCGAGTTCACCGCCGGCGCAATCACCATCGTCGTGACTCCCGAAGACGGTGAGGGCGAGCAGATCGACACGGTGACGGTGAAGCAAGCCTCTGTACGGGTTCGCGAGGACGGACAGGAAGGCGAAGCGGAGCTACGCGCCGAATGGCACTGCGGAGCCTAGAAACGCGCTAGCAGTCGCCCCAGCGACGGAAGAGATTCTGCTGCACCGTCTGGAGCCGGGTATAGCTTTCGGTCGATATGTTGGCGCCCTCGATCGCGGCAACCTCGTTCAATTCGTAGATCAGTTCCCGCTTCGCCGGATCCACCACCTGGCTCTCGATGAAGGTGATGCCGACAAGCCGTTCGCCGCGCGTCACCTTTTCCACTTCGTGAAGGGTGGTCGAGGGATAGACGATTGCCGATCCGAGCTCACCCTTGAAGCGTAGATTGCCATCGCCGAGCTTGATGTGGAGCTCGCCGCCTTCATAGCTGGCCGGATCCTGCAGGAAGATCGTGCAGCTGAGGTCGGAGCGGATCGGGCCCTCATGCGTCCGCATGAACGCCATGTCCGGATGCAGGCCATAGCGCATCTCGGGCTCGTAGCGGGTGATCAGCGGCGGCGCGATCTTCTTGGGGATCGCAAATCCGCGGAACTCCTCGTTGCGCATCAGCGCGCCGGCCATGATCGCGGAGGAGCGCTTATAGGCGTCCTCGTCGTTCAGGTGCAGATTGTGCTTCACCTGCGAATGGGGGTTGGAGATCTTGCCGTCGACAAAGGTCGCCGCGGCAGCGATCTCGCGCAGCTCCCCCAGTTCCTGCCCGTTGAGAAGGCCGTAAATATGCTTGAACATCGCTTCCCGCCTCAGCTGTGTGCCGCAATGATGTGTGCGAGCCTATCGTCCATCGCCGCCGCTTCGTCCAGCCACGCCCGGGCTTCAGCCAGATCTTCGGCATGGGCGTCGCGCGTCTCGGCCAGCAATTGTTCGCGCTGCTCCGCATTGTAGCCATATTCCGGCGCTTTCGAATATTGGCCCATGATCGGGCTCTTGGCGAGCGCGATGGCCTGGGCTTCGTCGAGCGCATGGCCGAAATGCCGGGCAATGCCGAGAAGCCCCTCCGCCGGATCGGCGAGGAACATATCGAAATCGAGCCACAGGATATTGTCTTGCGAGCCAGTCTCCGCCGCTGCGCCGAGCGCGGCCATTTCTGACAGCCAGCTCATCGCCGCGCGCGCGGGTTCTGACAGGGCCCATAGATGCCAGGGCTCGCGGCCCATCCTGGCGTGCAGGCGGTTGAGCCGGGTGGTTCCCAGAACCGCCAGCTCCTGCCGCGAATTCTCGCCGGACAGGATGGCGGTGATATAGCGTTCGGCGGGAAGAGTGAGGAACAGCGCCTTGCGGTTGGCGCCCATCAGGTCGCGCGCGATCTCGCTGACGAAGCTCGTCGCCTTGATCATCGCGCGATCGCCGGGATCGAAGGTGCGCGAGAGCCAGCCGACGATCGTGCCGAACCGGTCCTCGAACCGGGCGGGCGGCCAGGGCGATCCGGATTTCGTGCGCAGGGCATCGAGATCGGCGAGGTTGCGGAGGATCTGGGGTTCGCGCAGCGCGAAGACGCCGTCGATCTCGCCGAGCAGGCGGGAGATCAAGGTCGATCCGACATGGCCGATATGGAAGATGAAATCGGCATCGCGGCGCTTGGCCTGATCCGCCGCCTCGAGCTCCGTCCAGGGCGCCCATTGCGGCTGGCTGTGGGGGCCGAACATTCGCTGATCGAGGAAGCTCGCCTTGCGATATTCCTCCTCGGTCACCTTCACGAGCAGGACGCGGTCGGTTGCCGCGTCGAGCTGCTGGGGAAACCAGGTCGGGCCTTGCGCAAAGGCTTCAGCGAGGGGGCTCGTCATGACGCCCTGCCTAAAAGAGAGGCGGGCGGAGCGCCAGACCCGAAAGTCATGGCACGCCGCCCGCCCATAATCGCTTCGAGAGGGCTAGGCCTTCTCTTCGCCGCCTGCTTCGCCGTCTTCGGCGGGCGTTTCGTCCGCAGCTTTGGCAGCAGCCTCTTCGGCCGGAGCCGCTTCTTCGGCGTCCTCGGCGGGGGCCTCATCGGCTCCATCCTCGGATTCGGCGTCCGCAGCCTGGGGAGCCGGAACCGGCTCGGGCGTGTCTTCTTCTTCGTCTTCGATCGCGGCGATCTCGCCAGGTTCGGCGTCGGGGTTGAAGTCCTCGACAATGTCGGCCTGGGCCTGTTCGAACATCTCGGCGATGATATCGATGCCTTGTGCCTGTTTCTCGGCCTCTTCGGGCGAGCGGGCGACATTGACCTTCACCGTCACATCGACTTCGGCGTGCAGGTTCACCGCGATGTCGTACATGCCGATCGCCTTGATCGGGCGTTCGAGAACGACCTGCTGCTTGGTGACGGTTTCGCCTTTTTCGCCAAGCGCCAGAACGATGTCGCGGACCGAAACCGAACCGTAAAGCTGGCCGGTGTTCGAGGCCTGACGGATCAGTTCGATCGTCATGCCTTCGAGCTTGGAGCCTTCCTTCTCGGCGGCCGCGCGGCGTTCTTCATTGTCTTTTTCGAGCTGTTCGCGATTGGCTTCGAAAACGGCCTTGTTCGCGTCATTGGCGCGCAGGGCCTTCTTGTTCGGTAGCAGGAAGTTACGGGCGAAGCCGTCCTTCACGGTGACGATGTCGCCGATCTTGCCGAGATTGCCGACGCGCTCGAGCAGAATGATTTCCATGGTCCTGCTCCTATTTCACGATGTAGGGCAGCAGGCCGATATGGCGGGCGCGCTTGATCGCACGGGCCAGCTCGCGCTGCTTTTTCGCCGAAACGGCGGTGATGCGGGAAGGAACGATCTTGCCGCGCTCGGAGAGGAACCCCTGGAGCAGCTTGACGTCCTTATAGTCGATGACCGGCGCATCCTTGCCCGAAAAGGGGCAGCTCTTGCGGCGGCGGAAAAATGGGCGTGCCATGATCTATATCTCCTCTGTCGCCGGTCTAATTGTCTTTGCGGTCGCCGCGATCGCCGCGATCGTCGTCGCGGCGGCGCTTGTCGCGATCGCTCTTGCGCATCATCACCGACGGGCCTTCTTCATGCTCGTCGACCTTGATCGTGATATAGCGGATCACGTCTTCGTTGATGCGGGTCTGGCGTTCCAGTTCCTCGACGACCGAACCCGGCGCATCGACATGCAGCAAGACGAAATGCGCCTTGCGGTTTTTCTGGATCGGATAGGCGAGCGACTTGAGACCCCAGGTCTCCGTCCGCGTCACCTTGCCTTCATTCGCCTCGATGATCTTGGTCGCTTCCTCGGCGAGGCTGTCGACCTGGGCTTGAGCCAGGTCCTGACGCGCGAGGAAGACATGCTCGTAAAGAGCCATGCTTCTTTCCTTCATTGGCCGATCGCTGACGCCGCACCATGCGAACGCCCCTCCGGCTTTCTTCTCAATAAATCAGGGGCGGAAAAGCGATGCTTCCGCCCCGGAAGCGGGCCGTTTAGGCGAGTGGCGCCCGATTGGCAAGGGAGAAGCGCGGCTTTCCGCGATTCGCGGATCCTTCCTCAAAGGTCACGAAAGACACGTTCCGTCGTTGGGAATGGTTACCAGAAATTGCGCCTTGGTGTTCGATTATTATAGGCGACGATCCCGTAAATCGGGCGTCGACCGGCATCCTATCATGGCCGTCGGCCTGTAGGACAGCGCAATTCTCCGCGCGAACACGAAGCCTTTCGCGGGCGACGGTTTATCGCTGCGGGCCGTATTCCGCTTCAATCTGCCGCAAACACTCGGCGAGCGAGCGCTCCGCCACGGGCGTGTAGCTTCGTCCCGCAGCCTTCATTTCCGCGATCCGATCCAGCCGGAACATGCGGAAATCGTCGCGGAGTTCGCACCAGGCCACGAGCGTCCACACCTTGCCCCAGAACCACAGGCCGAGCGGCTGGACGTCGCGATCGGTCGCGGAGCCCTGTTCGTCGCGATAGGCGAGGGACAAGATGCTGCGCGCCTCGATCGCGGCCTCGCAGGCGTCGATCGCCTGCCGGGTTTCGTCGCTGATGCCCATATAGGGCGCGAATATCTTGGTAGCGGCGACGCGGTCCCGGTCGTTTTCGGGCAGCACGGCCTCGATTTTCACCAGCGCCTCTTCGGCCGCGCGTGCCATCGCGACCCCGCCCCAGGAGCGGACGATGCGGGCGCCGGCGACGAGCGCGACGATTTCGTCATGGGTGAACATCAGCGGGGGCAGATCGAAGCCGCTGCGCATGATGTAGCCGATGCCCGCTTCGCCATCGATCGGCACGCCGGTCGACTGGAGGTCGGCGATATCGCGATAGATGGTGCGTTCGGAGACTTCGAGCCGCTCGGCCAGCTTTGCAGCGGTGACGAGCCGTCCGCCTCTCAGATATTGGACGATCTGGAAGAGGCGGTCGGCCCGGCGCACCCCGTTATACCTTGAAGAAACCGACGGAATTGCCCTCGGTATCGATGGCGTAGAAAAAGGATCCGGACGGGATGGTGATCACGTCGGATGCGATCTCGCCACCGCCTTCGCCGACCCGGGCCATCACGTCGTCGAGTTCGGCATCGACGGCGACATGCACGGTCGTGCCTTCGCCGTTTTTTGCCGGCGTGCCCGGATAAAGATGGCCGGACGCGCCATTGCCGCCGGGATAGGGCAGTATCGCCATCGGGTTGGGGCCGGTATCGTCGCGCGTCAGCTTCTCGCCGATCACGGTTTTGTAAAAGGCGGCGGCGCGATCCAGGTCGGTGGCGGGAATTTCCACCCAGGCGATGCGGTTGGGGTGTCGCTCGGTCATCGATATTCTCCTTATCGGGTTGGGACCGATGCTCCAATCGCATACCCCTACTGACAGCATAGTGTCAGGAGTGATTGGCCGACGCGAGATCGCGATGCGCGTGTTGTGACCTGGCTCACAAAAAACGTCCCTGATCATGCTATGGGGAGGCATGGGAAGCGTATTGAGAAAGGAAAAATCATGGCCGACAGGAAGAAGTCCGATCCCAGCACGCCCGCGGAAATTTCCGAGGACGATCTCGATTCCGTTACCGGCGGCAGCGACGCCGTCCCCGCCACGCAGGTGATTATCCTGCAGCCCGGCGATCTGAGCGCGAACGGATTCGAAGCCGCCGCGGAAGTGACTCCGATCAAGGAAGTCGCGCAGGTGACACCGGCGCGCCAATTTTCGCAGGTTACCCCGATCAAGAAGCGGTAACCGGACCGGCTCCCGCCGGTTCGCGGCCTATCCGTCGCGGCCCGACACGATCTGGACGACGCCGCGGCGCGCGAGTTTGCGCGCGATCGCGACCTTGGATGACGGGCTCAGCACCGAACATATGTCGACGATCCGGAACGGCGATGTCGCTTCGGCGATAAACCGGAACGCCGCCAGCGCGTCGATCGGGCCGCTTATGGGGTCGTCATAGGCGCTGACGAGGAATGCCCTTTCGCCATCGCTGCTGACCAGCGGAGCCGGGCCGGGACGAAGCCGGATCAGCGTATCGGCATCGAATATGTCCACGGCGAGCGCGGTTTCCAGATGGTTGGCGGGCAAACCCTGAAGGGACGCGGCCCGCTCCGCTGCGATCCGCGCCGCAAAAGCCGTCGGATCGAGCGCATCCAGCGCGGCCTTGAGTTTTCCGCGCATCGCTTCGAAATCCCCGGCTATGCCATCGGGCGGCAAGGCCTGCCAAAAGTCGCGGTCGTCGCCGATCGTTTCGGCCAGATAGTCCGCCAGTTTTTCCCAGCTGGGCGGCGCGAACACCAGCGAAGCCGAAATCGCGAGACCTTCGCCTGAATCCACGCGGTGCGCCTGTCCCTTCGGCACGTAGAGCATGTCGCCGGGTTCCAGCGTGACGCTTTCCCGCGGCGGCTGGCCGGGGTCGATCGCCTCGTCGGCCGTCATCGGCGCATGGAAATCGAACAGATGCCAGGTTTTGCGCCCCGCAATCTGCAGGGTGAAAACCTCGAACGGGTCCTTGTGGACCGGGATGGCCTGGCCGGGCGGCGACAGGAAGACCGCTATCTTCTGCGGCTTTGCGCCGATCAGCGCGCCCAGCGCCTGAAACGCGCTGGCGAGCGGATGCGTATCGGGCAGCACGCGCTCTATGCCGACAAATTGCACGGCGCCGCCCTTGGAGAGGTTTTCGTAGACATCGGCGGGCCGGCTCGCGAACGCAGGCGCATCCTGGCCGATTATGCGCAACGCCACGGTGAGCGTGTCGAAAAAGCCCGGGGCGCGCATCAGCGCCTCGATTTCCGCAACCTCCGCATAATCGGTGAACCGTGCAGGATCGGGCGCTGCAAAATGCATCGCGCGGCGCGCATAGGCATCGGCAAGGAAGGTTTCAGCGCCCGTCGGCGCCAGTAGCGCATCGGCGAGCGTATAGCTGTGCGACTGGCAATCCGTCATCGCGCCGTCCTTTCGGAAGCGAGCATAGATGAGCGCGCGCGCGGAACCTAGGGCGGCGAACAGGCGGCGGATTCGCGCCTAGATGGCGAGGAGAAGCGTGTCGTCCGGCTTCGGTGCGGCGGGCTGGAACGAGGGCAGGGGCTCGAAACCTTCTTCCGTCAATTCCGTCCGGGCAAGGCCGTCGAGCTTGAAATGGCCGAGCCGGCGCTCGTCGTCCGACCGCCAGTTCTTGCTCATGTTCAACGCGCTGACGAACAGGTCGCCATGGCGCTCGAACAGCAAATGCGGGGCCAGTTTCATCTGGTTGCCGTTATAATGGGCAAGGACCGCCTTTTGACGCGCAATCCCCTCCATAAGCTGCAATCGTGTCTCGCTCACTTTTTACCGTCCGCCATCTTATCGTTATTGTGCGTTGCAACATAATGCAGCGATGGCGGCAGTGACAAGAGGCAAAGTGTGCCGGCCGACGCATTTTTTTGCGCCGGCCCCGGGCTATTCCTTCGCGCCGGCCTGCCGGGCGACGAGCATCGCCGCCAGGCCTGTAAACAGTGCCGCCGCCGTCCCGGTTGCGCCCGCCGGGAAGATCAGCGCCATGCCCTGCGGCAAGGTCGCGATATTGGCGATGGCCGCAGCCGCGCCGACCAGGATGCTCGATATGGCGACGACCTTCGTCATCGCGGATGGCTCGCGCCAAAGGGCGAGGCCGAAGCCGATCCCGGCGAGTCCGATCAGCGCCTTGGCGAGAAAATAGAAGAAGAAGGCGCCGCTGACGATAATATCCAGCACCGGTTGCAGCTCCGCGCCGCCGGTAGCGGCCGGTTTGAACATGGCAAGGCCCATGCCGAGCTGGATGAGATTGAACGCGCCCGCCAGAGCAAGGGCGCCCCATGCCCAGGACATGGGGGCGCCGCGCGTCATCGCGACCAGCGCGGCGATCGCGATCAGCGCGAAGGCTGCAAGTTCGATCATCCAGACCGCGGCGATCTCGGCCCAACGTTCGGTGAAATAGGCGACGACATCGGCATGGGTCACGCCCGCCGCCGGATCGGACGGTTGCGGTCCGCCCAGCGTCGCCATGTAGAAGATTTGCGTCGCGATGCTGACGATCAGCGCGATGGCGATAATCGTGCCGGCGCCTTTGGTTGTCATGTCCATGGTTTCGTCCCCTTGCGCGTATTTTGTCGTGCTTCGCTGCGCCGGGGCGGAAGGTTACGCCCGGCATGCTTGACAGGCGCGGCATTCGCCCGTCCAATTCATGGATGGTCGATGCTGCCGCAGAAATTCCCGACGGCTTTGAACCGTTCACGCGCGAAAGCCCGCTGCTCGAGCCGTGGCGCCCGCTCTTTTGCCGGATGGAGCCGGACCGGCTGGTGATAGCGCTGACGGTGCGGGAGCCGCACTGCAATTCCCGCGGGACCGTCCATGGCGGGCTGTTCGCCGCGCTCGCCGATCAGGCGATGGGCATGTCGAGCGCCATCAAGCTGCGCGCGGCGGGGCAAAAGGTGCAGAATCTGTGGACCACCTCGATGACCGTCGACTATCTCGGTGTCGCGAAACAGGGGCAGTGGCTGGAGTTCGACACGCTGTTCTCGAAAGCCGGACGAAGCAATTGCCATGCCGAAGCCGATATCCGGGCCGACGGGAAAACCGTTGCCCGCGCACGCGCCGCGTTTCGCATCGTGCTGCTCTGACGAGGGCACGGGACCGGCGAACGCTTGCCTTGCGCCGCGCCGCTGCCTAGTCGAAGCGCAAACGTGAAGGGGTCAATAATGCGCGCATTCATCTTTCCGGGACAGGGCAGCCAGGTCGTCGGCATGGGCAGGGATCTGGCCGACGCCAGCGCGGCGGCCCGCGAAGTGTTCGAGGAGGTCGACGAGGCGCTCGGCCAAAATCTCTCCAAGCTGATGCGCGAAGGGCCGGAAGACGAACTGACGCTGACCGAGAACGCCCAGCCCGCGATCATGGCCAATGCCATCGCCGTGCTGCGCGTGCTGGAAAAGGAAGCCGGGATCGCGCTTGCGGGCACCGCCGATTTCGTCGCCGGTCACAGCCTTGGCGAATATACGGCGCTCTGCGCGGCGGGCGGCTTCGATCTCGCGACGACGGCGAAGCTGCTGAAGCGCCGCGGCCAGGCGATGCAGGCCGCGGTGCCGGTGGGCGAGGGGGCGATGGCGGTGTTCCTCGGCCTCGATTTCGATGCCGCCGAGGCGGTGGTCGAAGAAGCGGCCGAAGGCGATGTCTGCGTGATCGCCAACGACAATGCGCCCGGGCAGATCGTGATTTCGGGCCATTCCGCCGCCGTCGAACGCGCCTGCGATCTCGGCAAGGAACGCGGCGCGCGCCGGGCGATGCCGCTTGCCGTTTCCGCGCCGTTCCACTGCCCGCTGATGAAGCCGGCCGCCGACGCGATGAACGAGGCGCTGGAAACGGTCGAAATCCATCCGCTTGCCGCGATGCTCTACGCCAATGTCACCGCCTCGCCGGTCGGCGAGCATGAGGCGATCCGCGGGCTGCTCGTCGAGCAGGTGACGGCGATGGTCCGCTGGCGCGAGAGCATCGAGGAAATGGCGAAACAGGGCGTCACCCATTTCATCGAATTCGGCGGCAAGGTCGTCGCGCCGATGGTGAAACGCATCGCGCCCGAGGCCGACCAGACCAGCGTCGTTTCGATGGACGATGTCGAGGCGCTGGCGAAAATTCTGTAAGGAAAAATGATGTTCGATCTTTCAGGCAAAACCGCGCTGGTGACCGGCGCTTCGGGCGGCATCGGGTCCGCCATCGCCAAGGCGCTGGCCGCGCAGGGTGCGCGCGTCGCGCTGTCGGGTACGCGCGAGGACGCGCTGAAGGCCGTGGCGGCCGAGATCGGCGGCGATCCCGTGATCCTGCGGTGCGATCTTTCCGATCCCGAAGCCGTGGATGCGCTGGTGCCCGCTGCCGTCGAGGCGCTGGGGCAGCTCGATATCCTCGTCAACAATGCCGGGGTTACGCGCGATAATCTCGCGATGCGGATGAAGGACGAGGAATGGGACATGGTGATCCGGGTGAACCTGGAGGCCGGGTTCCGGCTCGCCCGCGCCGCGATCAAACCGATGATGCGCGCCCGCACGGGCCGGATCGTTTCGATCACCTCGGTGGTCGGCGCGACCGGCAATCCGGGCCAGGCCAATTATGCCGCCTCGAAAGCCGGGCTCGTCGGCATGTCGAAAGCGCTGGCGCAGGAAGTCGCGAGCCGCGGCATCACCGTCAATTGCATCGCGCCGGGTTTCATCACCTCGCCGATGACCGACGAACTGCCCGAGGCGCAGAAAGAGGCGCTTTTGGGCCGGATTCCAGCGGGAAAGCTGGGCGAAGGCGCGGACGTCGCCGCCGCCGCCGTCTATCTGTCGTCGGACGAAGCCGCTTATGTGACGGGACAAACCTTGCATGTGAACGGCGGAATGGCGATGTTATAGGCCTTCGAGAGGAATGAACGGGGCTTGCGCGCGAAAGCGCGGGCTACTAGGAAATTCGGGAATCAGAAAAGCAAAGGATAATTCATGAGCGACACCGCCGATCGTGTGAAAAAGATCGTCACCGAGCATCTCGGCGTCGAGGCCGACAAGGTGACCGAGGATGCCGCCTTCATCGACGATCTGGGTGCAGACAGCCTCGACATCGTCGAACTGGTCATGGCGTTCGAGGAAGAATTCGGCGTCGAAATTCCGGACGATGCCGCCGAGGACATCGCGACCGTGAAGGACGCGATCGCCTATATCGACAAGCAGAACGCCTGATTGCCGAAAACCCGGTAAACGGGGGCAATCATAGCCCGGTCAGCGACCGAGCCGAAATTTGTCAAAACGGCTCTCCGGCCTAGACGATCGGGGAGCCGTTTTTCTTCGCGTTGAGGAGTGTTTGAAATGCGCCGTGTAGTCGTCACCGGACTGGGTCTCGTCACGCCTTTGGGCGGCGATGTCGAAACCACATGGAAAAACCTGCTCGCCGGCAAGTCCGGCGCGGGCCAGATCACCCGGTTCGATCCCGTCGATCAGAAATGCACTATCGCCTGCGAAGTGAAGCCGCCGGAGCATGAATTCGGATTCGATCCGGGCTTGCGGGTCGATCACAAGATTCAGCGCCAGGTCGATCCGTTCATCATCTTCGGGATCGATGCCGCCGGCCAGGCGATCGAGGATGCCGGGCTCACGGACATGACCGAGGAAGAACGTTTCCGCGCCGGCGTTTCGATCGGTTCGGGTATCGGCGGGCTTCCCGGGATCGAAAGCGAATCGCTGCTGCTGGCCGAAAAAGGTCCCGGCCGCGTCAGCCCCCACTTCGTCCATGGTCGCCTCATCAACCTCATCTCCGGACAGGTGTCGATCAAATACGGCCTGATGGGCCCGAACCACGCCGTGGTCACCGCCTGTTCGACCGGCGCGCATTCGATCGGCGATGCCGCGCGGATGATCGCGCTCGACGATGCCGATGTCATGCTCGCCGGCGGGTCCGAATGCGCGATCTGTCCGATCGGCATCGCCGGCTTCGCGCAAGCCAGGGCGCTCTGCACCGATCGCAACGACGATCCGGAAGGGGCGAGCCGGCCCTATGACAAAGGCCGCAGCGGTTTCGTGATGGGCGAAGGCGCGGGTGTCGTCGTGCTGGAAGAATATGAACATGCCAAGGCGCGCGGCGCGAACATCTACGCCGAAGTCGTCGGCTATGGCCTGACGGGCGACGCCCATCATGTCACCGCGCCCCATCCCGAAGGGCTCGGCGCTTATCGCTCGATGGAAATGGCGATGCGCAAGGCCGGGATCGATGCCGCGGATATCGATTATATCAACGCGCACGGCACCTCGACCATGGCCGACCTGATCGAGCTGGATTCGGTCAAGCGCCTGTTCGGCGATGCCGCCGGCTCCCTGTCGATGAGCTCGACCAAATCGGCCATCGGCCACCTTCTGGGCGGCGCGGGCGCGGTCGAATCGATCTTCTGCATCCTTGCGCTGCGCGACCAGATCGTGCCGCCGACGCTCAATCTCGACGATCCCGAAGAAGGCACCGAAGGCATGGACCTCGTTCCGCACCAGGCGCGCGAACGCGAAGTGAAGGCCGTGCTCAACAACAGCTTCGGGTTCGGCGGCACCAATGCCAGCCTCGTGATGAAAGCCGTCTAGGCCAAGCCAATGTGGAAATTCGGTCGTATCGCGCTGGCGCTCCTTTCGGCCCTGGCGCTGTTCGGGGCGGTCGCGGTCTATGGGGGCTGGCACGGCGCCGGCCCGCTGGAAGAAGCGACGACGATCACGATCGACGACGGCGCGACGCTCACCGGCGCAGCGCACCGGCTGGAGGATGTCGGCGTGATCGCTTCGGCCGACCGGTTCCTGCTGTTTGCGCGTTTCCTGGGCGGCAACGCGCCGATCCGCGCCGGCGAATATGAAATGCCGGCCGAAGTCAGCCCCAGCGAAGTGCTGCGCATCCTGCAGGAAGCCGTACCCGTCCAGCGCTTCGTGACGGTTCCCGAAGGCATGCCTTCGGTGCTGGTGCACGACCGGTTGATGGCGAACGAACTGCTGACCGGAGACATCCCGGTTCCCGCCGAAGGATCGCTGCTCGCCGACAGCTACGCCTATGAGCGCGGGGAGAGCCGCGCTGCGGTCGTCGCCCGGATGCAGGCGGCGATGGAACGCGAACTGGCCCGGCTATGGGAAGCGCGCAGCCCCGACACGGTGGTCCGCAGCCCTCGCGAAGCCGTGATCCTCGCCTCGATCGTCGAAAAGGAGACCGGCGTCGCCGCGGAACGCCCGATCATCGCCGGCGTCTATTCGAACCGCTTGCGGATCGGGATGCGGTTGCAGGCCGATCCGACGATCATCTACCCGGTCACCCGGGGCCGCCCGCTGGGCCGCCGTATCCGGCGCTCGGAAATTGCCGCGGAGAACGGCTACAACACCTATGCCATGGACGGGCTGCCGCGCGGGCCGATCGCCAATGTCGGGCGTGAGGCGATCGAAGCGGTGCTCAATCCCGCCGAAACCGACGCGCTGTTCTTCGTCGCCAATGGCGAGGGCGGCCATATCTTTGCCGAAACCCATGCCGAGCATCGGCGCAATGTCGAGCGCTGGTATGCGATCCGCCGCCAGCGCGGCGAAATGTAGGCCGGGCGGCTGACGGCCTAGCGCAGCCAGCCGCGCTTGATGCCCTTATGGGCCATCCAGATTTCGAAAGCGGCGACGGTGATCACGATGATCGGGCTGATCGCGGCCATGGGACCGGCGACGGCGAGATAGTCGCTCAGCGCGAGCGTCCAGAAATGCTGGACGAGGACGCCGGCGAGCGAGAGGATGAACATCGACCGCGCCCACATTTTCCGGGCGATCAGGGCCGTCGAGCCGACCAGGCCAGCAAAGACGGCGATCGCGAAGGCGCCGGTCACCCAGGACGGTACGGTCGCGATGAAATTGTAAATGGCCTCATCTTCGACCTGCATCGCCAGCTGTTGCGGGCTGGCAAGCGAGAACATGAGATATTGGAATACGCCGAAACCGTTCCATACCAACAGGATAACGGCGGTTATTCGAAACCATGACGGCGGTTTGGCGCTGAGAACGGTGTTCACGGCAGCCCCCTTTTGTGCAGACCCAGCTACTCCCTACCGTAATCGGCGGAAAATGTGAATAAACTGGGGATAAGTACGGGGACTATAGTCTTAATCCGGTGATTTCCTCGAACCCTGCCATGATATTGAGGCTTTGGACCGCATTGCCCGCCGCGCCCTTGCCGAGATTGTCGAGCGCCGCGCATAGTCGGGCCTGGCCGGTCGCGGGATTGGCGAAGACCATGATTTCCAACCGGTCCGTGTCGGCGCAGCGTTCGAGGGTCACGAAGTCGAGCGCTGCGGTTTCGGCTTCGCCCAGCACGGTAACGACCCGGCTGCCGGCATAGGCCTCGGCCAGCGCGCCGCGCAGCGCGGGCGCGTCGGCCGCGATCGCCGAAAGGTGCAGCGGCACCTCCACGATCATGCCGCGATAGGTGTTGGCCACCGACGGCGAAAAGAGCGGTGCGGCGTCCAGGCCGGAATGTTCGTGCATCTCGGGAATATGCTTGTGCTGGAGCGCGAGCGCATAGTTGCGAAAGGCGGTCGGGGCGTCGCCGCTTTCGAATTCCGCGATCATCGCCTTGCCGCCGCCCGAATAGCCCGAGGTCGCATTGACCGTCACCGGATAATCGGCAGGCAACAGGCCGGCACGCACCAGCGGGCGGACCAGGGCGAGGAAGGTCGCCGCATAGCAGCCATGGTTGGAGACGCGCGCCGCGCCCGCGATTTCCTCGCGCCGTCCGGCCTCCAGTTCGGGGAAGCCGTAAACCCAGCCGGGCGTGGTCCGGTGCGCGGTCGAGGCGTCGATGATGCGGACATTCGCGCCCTCGGCCAGCGCCACGGCCGCGCGGGCCGCGTCGTCGGGCAGGCAGAGCACGGCGAAATCGGCGGCGTGGAGCGCATCGCGCCGCGCGCCTTCGTCCTTGCGCTCGGCATCGCCAAGCTCGATCAGCGCGATCTCTTCGCGCGCGGCGAGCCGATCGCGGATTTCGAGACCCGTCGTGCCGTGGCCGCCGTCGATAAAGACCGAAATAGTCATAGCTTCACCCTGCGTTTCGCGAGCACGGGCCTATTGTGCTTTTCGGCGATTCGCGCAACCGCCTGCGCCAGCGGCTCGCTCGTCACCGCGCCGGCATGGCCGCTGGCATGAAGCAGCGTCTCGCCATCGGTCATCATCCCGACATGGGCCGGGAAGAAGACGATATCCCCGCGCCGGAGCGGATCGCCCTCGGCGATGTCCGTGCCGATTGCCGCCAGCTGCAGGTCGCTGTCGCGCGGAACGGCAAGGCCCGCCATGCCAAAGGCGATCTGGACAAGCCCCGAGCAATCGATGCCGCGCGCGCTGCGTCCGCCGAGCAGATAGGGCGCGCCGATCAGGCTTTCAGCGATAGCGACGGGATCGTCGACCTTTTCGCCGATCGGCAGCAGGTCGGCGAGCGGGATCGATCCGGTTCCGGTATCGAGGATTTCGCCGTCGATCGTGCCGCCGACGCGGCTTGCGAGGAACAGCCCGCTCTCCGTTTGCGGCACCGCGACGACATGGCTCGGTTCGGATACCGGGCCCAGTGCATCGGGCCGCAGGAAGCCGACGAAACCGTCATGCGCGCCATAGCCCCAGGCCCAGCCATTCTCGTCCGCCAGCAGCGCGAAACGTTCGCCATGGAGAAGCTGCGATCCGAGCTCGGCCTCGTCGGACGGGTCGGCGCGAAGGTCGGCGACGGGCACGACGATCTGGCGTTTGGCCGGCGCGATATAATGGGGCAGGGCCAGCCGGTCGGCGAGCGCGATATCGGCGCGGTCGCCCCGAAAGGCGTGGATCCGTGGATCGAGCGCCGGCGTGCGGCCCAGGGAAAAGCTGGGACGCGAAACGCTAGGCCTTTTTGGCGGTTGCGGGTTTCCGGGCCTTGGGCTTGGCCGGCTGGAGGAGTTTTTCGAATCGTTCAAGAAAGCGCGCCCCGTTTCGTGTGTGGGCGATGATTACACTTCGACGGTCGTTTTCATCGCGCTGGCGCCGCAGATAGCCGAGTGCGGAGAGGGTATTCAAGGCGCGCGTGATGACGGGCTTGGATACCTTCAAGGTCGCGGCCAGGCCACGCACGGTATGCGGGCCGGGCGTGCGGTAGACGATTATCATCAGGGCCATCTGCCGGTTGGTGAGATCGGGCCGGCCGGAGCGGATATAGGCGACCAACGCTTCCATCCAGGTATCGAGGGGGCTCGAAGCCATTAGGCACTCCTGCTTCGCTTGGGGCCGCGGGCCCGGGCTACCGTATCAACCATCGAAGCGAGGCATTGTTTCATCGGCAAAGCCGTTCCCTGTCTTAGTCGTCCCTGTACCGCGCCTTCAGCATCTCCCAGCTCGCCCGCAGGCCCAGCGCCTCGCCGCCCTTGGGGCGCCCGGGCTTGGCCGCCGACCGCCAGGCGAAGGTATCGAAATGCGCCCAGAGCGTGCCCGGTTCGACGAATTTTCGCAGGAATATCGCCGCCGTCGTCGCGCCGGCCATCGGCACCGAGGAATTGTTGGAAAGATCCGCGATCTCGGATTTCATCCATTCCTCATAACCGTTCCAGATCGGCAGCCGCCAAACCGGATCGTCGATCGCCGAGCCCGCGCCGGAAAGCGCGGCGGCAAGTTCGTCATCGTCGGTGAACAGGGCGGGCAGGTCCGGCCCGAGCGCCGCGCGCGCCGCGCCCGTCAGCGTTGCGAAATCGATCATCAGGTCCGGACTGTCCTCGCACGCCTTGGCGAGCGCATCGCCCAGGATCAATCGTCCCTCCGCATCGGTGTTGCCGATTTCGACGCTCAGCCCCTTGCGGCTCTTGATGATGTCGCCGGGCCGGAAAGCATTGCCGGCGACGGCATTTTCGACCGCCGGGATCAGAAGGTGCAGGCGAACGGGCAGTTTGAGGCGCATGACCAGCAGGGCCAGCGCCAATGCATGGGCCGCCCCGCCCATATCCTTCTTCATCCAGCGCATGCCGGCCGCGCTCTTGATGTCGAGCCCGCCGGAATCGAAGACCACGCCCTTGCCGACGATGGCGAGGCGCGGATGCTTGTCGTGGCCCCATTCCAGCTCGATGAGCCTTGGCGCGCGGTCCTGCGTCGCCGCCCGGCCGACCGCGTCGATCATCGGATAGCCGTCGGCAAGACCCGCGCCCTTGGTTGTGGTGACTTTCCCGTCATGGTCGCGCGCGGCCTTTTCGACCGCGTCCTGCAATTCCGCCGGGCCGAGATCGCCGGCCGGGATATTGACGAGCGAGCGCACGAGATCGGTGGCCTCGGCGATCGCGACATATTCGTCGATCGGCGCGGGCTCGCCGGTGTGGAGGATGCGCTGCTGTTCGGGATCGGGCGCCTGCTTATAGTCGTCGAAGCGATATTGGGCGAGCAGCCAGCCGAGCGCCGCCTTGCCGGGCGTGCCCTCAGAAAGCCGGTAATCGCCCTCCGGCAGCGTCGCCGCCGCCTTGGCAAGGCACCAGGTGGAAAGCGCCTCGGGATCGGCGACGCCAAGCACGGCGGACCACTGGTCTGCCTTCTCGCCCGGCAGGATCGCGAGTTCGTAGCCCTTGCCGGCGAATGCCTGCGCGCGAACCGCTTCGCGTTCGCCTTCGGGGCGCGATTTCAGCCAGTCTTCGAACCCGGCCTCGTTGACGAGGTGGAGGTCGTGGGCCTGTTGGCCCTTGTCAGGCTTCAGCAGTGCGGCATAATCGGTCATAGATCGGATTTAGACACAACCGCGCGCGAACCCAAGCCCGTTCGCACATGCGCATCGGGGGGAGGGCGTTATGCGGCCGACACTATTCAGGAATCTAGCCATGATGCTGTTCGCGGCGATGCTCGCGGCCTGCACGATGGAAGGCATGATCGACAGGATGGTCGGGGAGGAAGACCAGGCCTTCGTCCAGCAATTCGTTTCGGACATGCGCGAGGGCGACATGGAGGCCCTGGAGGCCGTCATCGACCCCGATATCTGGAAGGAAAGCGCAGGCGAGTTCGAACAGGCCGCGGCATCCTATCCCGAAGGCGAGGGCGAAACCCGGATCATCAGCTACAGCATGAACAGCACCAGCCTTGGCGATAACGCGCCGACCAACAAGGAATTCACGCTGGTGACGACCGACGACAGCTATTGGACGGTCACGCGCATCAATACCTATCAGCGCGGCGGCAGCCCGACGGTTACCGCCTGGAGCGTCGAGGGCATGGACGAGCCGCCCGCCGAGATGGAAGCGCTCGAAACCGTGGGCACCGTGCTGACGGTGGCCGGAATCGGGCTCCTCATTTTCGTCGGGATCGTGATCTGGCTGGTCGTCTTCCTGGTCCGCCGGTCGAACCGCAAGTCTCGCGAACGGAGAAATGCCGGGATCAGCTAGGCCGGCATTTCCGGCACGCCGAACAGATCGTGCTCGTCGGCGTCTTCGATCCTCACATCGACCATATCGCCGGCTTCCAGCCCGTGGGCGTCGCGCAGATGGACTTCACCGTCGATTTCGGGGGCATCGGCCTGCGAACGGCCGGTTGCGCCGCCTTCGCCGTCGGCCACGTCGATGATCACCTTGCGCATACTGCCGATCTTGGCCTGGAGCTTGGCGGCGGAGATCGCGGCACATTTCTCCATCAGGCGCGCGTAACGCTCCTCGGTCACTTCGTCCGGCACGGCATCGGGCAGGGCGTTGGCCTGCGCGCCTTCGACCGGTTCGAAGCGGAAGGCGCCGACGCGGTCGAGCTGGGCCTCGTCGAGCCAGTCGAGCAGATATTGGAAATCCTCCTCGGTTTCGCCCGGAAAACCCGCGATGAAGGTCGAACGGATAGTGAGATCGGGGCAGATGGCGCGCCACTTGGCGATCCGCTCCAATACCTTGGCCTCGTTGGCCGGTCGCTTCATGGCTTTCAGGATGCGCGGCGAGGCATGCTGGAAGGGAATATCGAGATAGGGCGTGATCAGTCCCTCGGCCATCAGCGGAATGACCTGATCGACATGCGGATAGGGATAGACATAGTGGAGGCGGACCCAGACCGGGTTTTCGGCCGTGCCGAGCTTGCCGAGTTCGCGGGCAAGGTCGGTCATATGCGCGCGGACGTCTCCGTCTTTCCACGGCCATGAGGCGTGTTTCAGGTCGAGCCCGTAAGCCGAGGTGTCCTGGCTGATGATCAGCAGTTCCTTCGTCCCGGCCGCGACCAGCTTTTCCGCCTCGCGCAGCACGGCGTCCGGCCGGCGGCTGACAAGATCGCCGCGGATCGAAGGGATGATGCAGAAGGCGCAGCGATGGTTGCAGCCCTCGGAAATCTTCACATAGCTGTAATGGCGCGGCGTGAGCTTCAGCCCCGCTTCCGGGACGAGATCGACATAGGGCGAAGGCGGCATCGGCGCGGCTTCGTGCACGGCGCCGACAACCTCTTCATATTGCTGCGGCCCGGATACGGCGAGCACATCGGGGAAGCGCGCGCGGATGACGTCCGCTTCCTTGCCCATGCAGCCCGTCACGATGACGCGGCCATTCTCGGCGATCGCCTCTCCGATCGCTTCGAGGCTTTCCTCCTTGGCGCTGTCGAGAAAGCCGCAGGTGTTGACGAGCACCACGTCCGCGCCGTCGAAATCGGGCGACAGGCCATAGCCGTCGGAGCGCAGCTTGGTGAGGATGCGTTCGGAATCGACAAGCGCCTTGGGGCAGCCGAGCGATACCATGCCGACCTTGGGCGGGGAGGGAATTCGGGTTGCCATGATGCGGCGCGGCATAGGCCGATTTGCGGGGATTGTCACTTGGTTTGAGAACGGCCGTTCGCCGATATTTTTGCGCGCCGATTTTGTGATATGCTGCACGGATAACAAGAAGGAGGGGAGCGATGGATATCTTTGCGGTAAACTGGCTGGCCGTCATCCTGGCCGCAGCAGCGGGTTTCGTGGTCGGCGGCCTTTGGTACGGGCCGCTATTCGGCAGGCTGTGGATGTCGGCGGCGGGCATTTCCGAAGACGATATGAAAAACTCGACCGGCGCGGACATGGCGCGGCGCTACGGCTTCACATTCCTGCTGAGCCTGCTCGCTTCATGGACGCTGGCCCATGTCTTCGCCACCTATCCGGATCTGGCGTTCGGCGTGATGGTGATGACGGCCTTCGGCGTTGCACTCGGCTTCATCGTGCCGGCCCTGTGGACCAATTATCTGTTCCAGGGCGCGAAACGGACGCTATTCCTGGTCGATGCCGGCTATTGGCTGGTCTTTTACACGGTGATGGGCAGCGTCCACGCCGCGTTTGCCTGACTGGAGGCTAAATCTCTTCGGGCTTGCCGACGATCTCGACGATCAGGTCGCCCTCCAGGATCTGTTTGGCTTCCTCTTCCCAGAAGCCGAAGGGCTTGCCGTTGCGGTAGATGCGCACGCCGAGGCCGGTCTGGATCGCGCCCAGCGGCAGGCCTTCCTCCATATGGGTCGCCATGCGTTCGCGCAGGGCCACGCGGCCCGTCGCCGAGGCGAGATCGGCCATATAGTCGGAAATATGCGGGCCGTGGCAGGATCCGGCAAGCAGCAGCCCGGCAAAGCTGACCGGGTTGATGACGTTGGTAGCGCCGGCCTGGCGCGCCAGCCGCTCATTGTCCGATGCGCGGACAAGGACGCTGATCGCAAGCTTGGGCGCCAGCGCGCGCGCCGTCAGCACGACAAGGATCGAGGTATCGTCGCGGCCGGCCGATACGATCATCGCCCGGGCGCGCTCGACGCGCACCTGGCGCAAGGTCTTGTCGCGCGAGGCATCGCCCTCCATCACGTTGCAGCCGCGCCGCTCGGCCGCTTCCAGCCGTCCGTGATCGCCGTCGATGACGACGATCTCGGTCGGGTCGATGCCGCGTTCCAGCAGTTCGTCGACCGCTTCGGAGCCCGAAATGCCGAACCCGGCGACCACGATATGGTTGTGAAGATTTTTCTGGATGATGCTCATGCGCCAGCGGCTCCAGCTCTTTTGTAGCAGAAAATCATAGGCCGTTCCGAGAAAGATCAGCCAGATGAAAAGGCGGATAGGGGTGACGAGTACGGCCTCGAACAGCCGCGCGCGGTCCGACACCGGCACGATATCGCCATAGCCGACGGTCGTGATCGTCACCATCGTGAAATAGAGGACGTCGGGAAAGCTGATATTGCCGTCCGAATGATCGACATAGCCCGCGCGGTCGAACCAGTGGACGCCGATCGCGATGCCGACGAGGAAGAACACGACCGCGGCGCGCAGGACGAGCGACATCCAGCGCGATAGCCCGCTCTTGCGGCGGATTTCGCCCGTCGTTTCCTGTTGGGGTTGGCGGCGATCGAACATCATCACTATCCGAGATCCGGCAGATGGAGCGCCGGGTCAACCGGCTGGCGATTGCGGCGGATTTCGAAATGGAGCTGCGGACGATCGACCTGGCCGGTGTCGCTGGCGCGGGCGATCATCTGGCCGCGCTCGATGCGCTGGCCGCGGGCGACCTGCAAATCCTCCAGATGGGCATAGGCGGTGATCCAGCCGTCGCCGTGGCTCAGCAGCACCAGCCCGCCATGCACCTGGATTTCGTCGCCGGCATAGAGCACGACGCCCTCGGCCGAGGCGAGGACCGGCGTGCCGCGGGCGGCGGCGATGTCGATGCCGTTGTTGCGCAGCCCCTCGGTGCCGCCGACGCCGAAGCGCGAGAGGATCGGGCCGGTCATCGGCCAGCCGAACCGTCCCGCGAAATTGGCCGGCGAGCGAACGGCGGCGTCGGGCGGTAGCACCCGTTCGGCGGTACGGACCGGCGGGGTCGTCGCTTCGTTTTCGGCCAGGGCCGGTTCGCCGCCCGTCACGATATCGTCGATATCGAGATCGAAAGCGGCCGCCCGCTGTTCGCGCGTCATCGACGAGACTTCGGCTTCGCTGGGCAGCCGGATACGCTGGCCCACGCGCAGGATATAGGGTTCGTCCAATTGGTTCAGCGTTACGACCCGGGACCAGTCGACCCCATAAGCGCGGGCGATGGCGATGCCGGTCTCGCCGCGGCGAACCTCATGATAGCGGCCCCCCGGGATATCGAGCGTCTGCCCGGGCCGGATCAGATAGGGCGGCGGAAGCGCGTTCGCGCGGGCGATGGCGTCGACACCGGCGCCGGTCTGCCGCGCTATGCCGCTCAGCGTGTCGCCGGGCTGCACCGTGTAGCGGGTCGCCTGGACGGTGTCGGCATTGGCGAAAACGGATTGTGCGCGCCAGACCGGCTCCTGCGCCGTCGGTTGCACGCTGGCGGGCGGGGACGGCGATGGCGGAGGGGCCACTCCGGGCGGTGCCGAGGCCGGAATGCAGGCGCTGAGCAAAAGCGCCGATGCCATCGGCAAAATCCATGGTGCCCGCCCTCGCATCCGCCGCTCTTACCACGATTTCCGGGCGTTTCCAGCGTCGCCGAGGCGTCGGCCGGGGATGGCGGCGGTCAATGCGTCAGTCGAAAATCGTGCCGAGCGCGGCGAGCGACTCATGATGGGTCATGTCGAGGTGCAGCGGCGTGACCGCGATATAGCCGTCGGCGATCGCCTCGAGGTCCGTCGAATGTTCGTGCGTACCGACCATCGGGCCCAGCCCGAACCAGTAATAGGGAAAACCGCGCGGATCTTTGTTTTCCACGATCCGCAAACGCCCGTAATCGCGCATGCCCTGGCTCACGGTGCGGATGCCCTCGATCTCCGCGGCGGGCAGCGCCGGAAAATTGACGTTGATCAGCGTGCGCGGCGGAAACCGGTAATCGAGCAGGGGTTTCAGCACCTTGCCGCCCCAGGCCTCGGCGGCGGAGAAAGGCACATTATTGCCCATCGCCTCGGCCGCGTAGCATTGGCTGAGCGCGATCGAGGGAACGCCGGCGAGCGCCCCTTCCATCGCCGCAGAGACCGTGCCCGAATAGGTCACGTCCTCGGCCAGGTTTGCGCCGCGATTGACGCCGGAAAGAAGGAGGTCGGGCGGATTGTCCTTCATGACGAGGCCGAGCCCCATCATCACCGCGTCGGTCGGCGTGCCGGTGACGCTGTAGCGTTTCTCGCCGAGCTGGCGGAGCCGCAGCGGCTGCGTCAGGGTCAGCGAATGGCCGGCGCCCGATTGCTCCTCGGCGGGCGCGACCACCCAGATATCGTCGCTTATCGTCGCTGCGATCTTTTCGAGAACCGCAAAACCCGGTGCGTAGATGCCGTCGTCATTGGACAGAAGGATGCGCATCAGCGTGCAGGCTCCAGCAGTTCCATTCCGCCCATATAGGGCCGCAATGCGTCCGGAACGATGACGGAACCGTCGGCCTGCTGACCGTTTTCAAGAATCGCGACGAGCATCCGCCCGACGACGAGCCCCGATCCGTTGAGGGTGTGGACGAAGCGCGTGCCCTTGGTTTCGCCTTCGGGGCGGTAGCGCGCATTCATCCGCCGCGCCTGGAAATCCCGGCAGGTCGAGCAGCTGGAAATCTCGCGATAGGCGCCCTGGCCCGGCAGCCAGACTTCGAGATCGTAGGTCCGGGCGGCACCAAAGCCGAGATCGCCGGTGCACAGCTCGATCCGGCGGTAGGGCAGGCCGAGTTTTTCGAGAATGTCCTCGGCGCAGCCGGTCATCCGCTCATGCTCGGCGTCGGAGGCTTCGGGCGTCGTTATCGAGACCATCTCGACCTTTTCGAACTGGTGCTGGCGGATATAGCCGCGCGTATCCTTGCCCGCCGCGCCGGCTTCGGACCGGAAGCAGGAGGTGAGCGCGACGAAGCGCAGGGGTAGCGCGTCTTCGGCCAGGATGTCGCCGCGCACGATATTGGTCAGGCTCACTTCGGCGGTGGGGATCAGCCAGCGGCCATCGGTCGTCTGGAACAGGTCTTCGGCGAATTTCGGCAGCTTGTCCGCGCCATACATGGATTCGTCGTTGACGAGCAGCGGCGGATAGACCTCTTCATAGCCATGATCGCCGGAGAGCGTAACGAGCCCGAACTGGCCGAGCGCGCGGTGAAGCTTGGCGATCTGGCCGCGCACCAGGGTGAAGCGCGCACCGGACAGCTTGACCCCGGTCTCGAAATCGAGGCCGAGCGGCGGGCCGAGATCGGCATGGTCCTTCGCCTCGAAATCGAAGGCGGGAAGATCGCCTATCGTCTTCAGCTCGACATTCTCGTCTTCGCTGGCACCATCGGGCACGGCCTCGGCCGGGATATTGGGTAGCGCGGCAAGGATCGCCTCGATCTGCTCGGCGAGCGCCTTCTGCTCGTCCTCGATTTCCGGCAGGCGCTTCTTGAGGTCGCCCACTTCTGCCATCAGCGCCTGCGCGGTCTCTTCGTCGCCCTGCGCCTTGGCCTGGCCGATCGCTTTCGAAGCCTCGTTGCGCCGCGCCTGGCCCTGTTGCAGCTCGGTCAGCAGGGCGCGGTTCGCTTCGTCGCGGGAAAGGATGTCCGCCGCTACGGGATCGAGCCCGCGTCTCGCCATGGCCGCGTCGAAGGCGTCGGGATTTTCGCGGATTAATCTGAGGTCGTGCATGGCTGCGCGCTATGGCTTTCCGGCCGTTCCAGCGCAACCCTGAAGCGGTTGGCGCGTTGAAGGGTAAAGCAAGGAGAAAAGCCGATGCGAATACCCAACGACACATGCATATTGGTTGCCGATGGCCGGAAGATGCTGTTTTTCCGCAACGAAGGCGATGCCGATTATCTGCAGCTCGAACTCGAAACCAAACGGACGCAGGACAATCCCCCCAACCGGGAACACAAGACGGATTCGGCCGGGCGGAATTTCTCCAGCGCCGGCCCGCGGCGCAGCAAGATGCAGGAAACCGATTTCCACCAACTGGAAGAGGATCGATTTGCCGCCGAAACCGCCGACCTGCTCTACAAGCGCGCCCATGCCGGCGAGATCGAGAAGCTGTTGATCGTGGCACCGCCCCGCACCTTGGGCGAATTGCGCAGACATTATCATCGCGAAGTGGAGGAGCGGCTTGTCGGAGAGATCGACAAGGACCTGACCGGGCATAGCGTCGCCGATATCGAAAAGGCGATTCTCAACGCCGGATAGGGCGCCGCACGCGCACAAAAAAATGGCGCGGTCCAAAGGGGTAGGACCGCGCCATTCTCTCGTCTGTCAGACGAAACGGTTAAGCATTCTGCTTCTTTTTCCGCCGCAACCGCCGCCGCGCGACGAGCGTGCCGGCGCCTGCGCCGAACAGCAGCAGCATGCCCGGTGCCGGGACGTCGGTGCCGCTGCTCGAACCGTGGCTCGACGAACCCCAGCTCGACGAACCCCAGCTCGAAGATCCGTGGCTGCTGGAACCGTGGCTGGAAGAGCCGCGGCTGCTGGAGCCATGGCTGGACGAGCCGAAGCTCGATGAGCTGCTGGTCGCGCCGCTCGACGTCGAGGAGCTGGTCGACGAGCTCGTCGAACTGGATGTGGACGAGCTGGACGAGGAACTGGTCGAGCTCGATGTCGACGAAGAGGTGCTGACATTGCCCGAGCTGCTGCTGGTCGAGCTGACATTGCCCGAACTCGTGCTGGTCGAGCTGCCGCCGGTGGAGGTGGAACTGCCACCCGTCGATGTCGAGGTGGAGCTACCGCCGGTGGAGGTGGAGCTACCGCCCGTGGAATTCTCGTTCTTGATGATGATATCGCCTTCGCGGACGAAGAAGCCGCCGCCGCCGGAAGAGGATCCGCCGCCGCCGAAAAAGCCTCCGAAGAAACCGCCGCCACCGCCGCCATAGCCGCCGCTGCCGCCGATCACGCCGCCATAGCCGCCACCGCCGCCAAAGCTCGGCACTTCGCCGATAAAGGGCGCGGGAGGCGGTACCTCGTACACCGCCGGCATCGGCGGGGGGCCGGCGACCTGGTTGGTCACGCTGACCACGGTCGGTGTTTGCGGACAGCTCGTCGTCGTGGTGACGCGGCGCACGCGACGAACCTGGCGTCGGGCCGGGGCGCGGTGGCCGATCTGGCGGGCGCCGACGACGCGCGGCTGCTGTGCGCGAACCTCGGTCGGGCCTTCGGCAACATGCACTGCGCCGCCGCCGACGAGCGCGCCGCCGCATGCGCAGGCGCAAAGTTTTGCAAGAGCCATTCTGACAGACATGGGTTTCTCTTCCCTTTTGTTCTGAGCGCGGGCCCGACGTCTCGGCGACGGATGCGACCCTTTGCTCGGCACCCGGAGAAGGCCCCAATATTAATCGGAGCGCAATATCGTTAACCATGATTATCGCGGTTAATCAGTGTTTTGCGGCGAATCCGCTCTAACAAAAATGGTTAATGTCCCGTTGAGGGTCACATCGTTAGGGCCGGGATGAGGCCGCGTTGTCCGCAATTAAGGTAAATGCGGCTGCGGCATTGCGGCCACGCCGTAGCGGCTTCGTCGATTCGCGGCTTGTGTGCGCCGATAGGGCTGAGTATAGGCGCGCGCCGTAAGGGTGGTTCGGGCGCTTGATTCGAGCATGCCCCGGGATCGCGAATGTCATTGGTGCCGCTTTGCGGCCGGGGAGGTGAAAATGGCTACGGTAATGCGATCATCTGAGAAGAAGAAATCCGTTCCCGCCAATGACGACGCCACCGCGATCGCGGTGGACGGCCCGCCGCTCGATCACGACGCGCCTTTTATGGGCGAAAGCCATCAGCGCTATTTCAAAAACAAGTTGCTCGCCTGGAAGGCCGGCCTTTTGGAAGACGTCAACGGCACGCGCGAACAGCTGCGCGAAGGGCCGATGCGCGAACCCGATGCCACCGACCGCGCGTCCAGCGAAACCGACTGGTCGATCGAGCTGCGCCGCCGCGACCGCCAGCGCAAGCTGGTGTCCAAGATCGACGCGGCGCTGCGCCGCCTCGAAACCGGGGAATATGGCTATTGCCTGGTAACCGGCGAACCGATCGCGCTGGCGCGCCTCGATGCCCGCCCGATTGCGACGATGACGGTGGAGGCGCAGGAGCGCCACGAACGGAACGAAAAGCTGACCCGCGAAGACTAGATTTCGGCGGGTTTTTTAACGCCCGCTAATGGGCGCCGAGCTGTTCCTTTATCCGCAGTTTCTGTTTCTTGAGATCCGCGAGCCGGATCTGGTCGGGAGAGGGGCGCTGCAATTCCGCTTCGATCTTTTTGTCGAGGCCGGCATGCTTGGCGGCCAGGGCGGTTTCATGAGCGTTTTCCATTACTCTCTCCTGGGCGGTTGAACGGGTGCAAAGGTAACCCGATTCCTGCCTTGCTGTCTGCCCCTTTATTCACGCCGCGCGACAATCCGTGGCCTTGCATCCACAGGGCGTTGATGACATCGCAATTGCCATGGAAGAAGCGATCCTGCGCGTGAAACTCGCGGCGTTGAAGTCGGAGCATCGCGATCTCGACGACGCGATCGACGTGCTTTTGGAGCAGGCTTCGCAGGACCAGCTCCAGCTCGCCCGGCTGAAGAAGCGCAAGCTGCGGCTGAAAGACGAAATCTCGGAGATCGAAGACCGGCTTCTGCCCGATATCATCGCCTGATTTCGGCCGCCCGGAAGCCCACAAAAAGGGCCGGCCCGAGTTGCCCCGGACCGGCCCCCTGCGAGCGAAAAGCCGCAATCGGAAACGCTCGGCCTTAAGCGGCTTCGCGATCCTCGTTCTTGACCGCTTCGATCTTGGGCTGGCCGCCGATGGCGATCTTGCGCGGCCGCTTCTCTTCGGGAATCTCGCGGACGAGATCGATGTTGAGAAGGCCGTTTTCATAGCCCGCATCGGTCACCTGGATGGTGTCGGCGAGTTCGAAACGGCGCTCGAAGGCGCGGGTGCCGATACCGCGATGGAGGAATTCGCGGGTTTCCTCCTCTTCGCGTTCGGAAACGCGGCCCGACACGATCAGCACATTTTCATGCACCGTCACGTCGAGATCGTCTTCGCCGAAACCGGCCACCGCCATCGAGATGCGATAGGCGTCTTCGCCGACTTTCTCGATATTATAGGGCGGATAGGCCGAGCCTTCGCCGCGGGTGGCGGCATCGACGAGGCGATTGAGATTTTCATAGCCGATCGAGGACCGGAGCAGGGGAGCGAAATCAAAACTACGCATGGCAAAATCCTTTCGTTAAGCGATTTTGTGGTTGTTGGGGCCGTGCGGAAACGCCCGCAGGGCCTGTCCTTGCCGCCCCTCAAAAGGCGACGGCGCCGACACGGGCGAGATGGGAATTCGACGCCCGATTTCAAGAGCCCGCGGACCGGTTTTGCGGTGCCCCGGAGAGGGACAATCGGCGTTAACCCCATCCATTGGCGCTGTTTGCGCTTGGAGACTCGCAAGCGGCTGTGGCACAGTATCTGGCTATGGCCGAAACCGTCTCCGAGAACCGCCTGACCCGCAAGCTCGTCGACTCGCTCTATGTCGAGGCGATGGTGCTGGCCGACGAGGCGCGCGCCTATTTCGAGGATCACGGCGTCACCGCGCGGGACCAGCTCTCGCCCGCGACCCGGGTCGGCTATGCCGTCGAGAGCCTGAAGGTGACGACGCGGATCATGCACGTCATCGCCTGGCTGCTCACCTGGCGCGGCGAAGCGGCGGGCGAGATCGACGCCGAAACCGCCCGGCGCCCGGATCGCCGCCTCGGCGAAGCGGGCACGACCGACGCCGCGGCCACCGAGCAGTTCCCCGAAGGCGCGCAGCAGCTGATCGTCGCCAGCACGGATCTTTACGACCGCGTCCGCCGGCTGGAACGCGAACTCATCGATCCGCCCGAACGCCAGCGGCCGAGCCCGGCGCGCAGCCTGCTCGGACGGCTGGAGCGGGCCTTCTAGTCCTGTCCCGCCCGGGCTAGCGCATCTTCGCCGCCAGCTCTTCCTTCGCCGCTGCATATTCCGCAGCCAGCCGGTCGATCCGGTCCGCGACGCTTTCCACCGCGGCCACCGCGCCGATGCCCTGGCCCGAACCCCAGATATCCTTCCACGCCTTCGCCTTGGGCGCATTGCCGGATCCGAAATTCATCGTCTTCAGGTTGCCCTCGGGCAGCGCATCGGGATCGAGCCCCGCCGCCTCGATGGAGCCGCGCAGATAATTGCCGTGCACGCCGGTGAAGAGGTCCGAATAGACGATGTCCGCGGCGCGCCCTTCGACGATGCCCTGTTTATAGCCGTCCATCGCGACGGCTTCCTCGGTCGCGATAAAGGCCGATCCCATATAGGCGAGATCCGCGCCCATCGCCTGCGCGCCGAGGATCGCGTGCCCGCTGGCGATCGCCCCGGAAAGGATCAGCGGCCCATCGAACCATTGCCGGATTTCGCCGACCAGCGCGAAGGGCGAGATGGTGCCGGCATGGCCGCCCGCGCCCGCGGCGACGGCGATGATTCCGTCCGCGCCTTTCTCGATGGCTTTCCGCGCGAAGCGATCGTTGATGATGTCGTGCAGCGCGATGCCGCCCCAGCCATGCACGGCCTGGTTCAGCTCCTCGCGCGCGCCCAGCGAGGTGATGGTGATCGGCACCTGCCATTTCTCGCAGGTCGCGAGATCGGCCTCCAGCCGGTCGTTCGATTTATGGACGATCTGGTTGACCGCGAAGGGCGCCGCCGGCCGGTCCGGATGATCGCGGTTATGCGCGGCCAGCGCCTCGGTGATCTCGTGCAGCCATTCGTCGAGCAGGGATTGCGGCCGCGCGTTCAGCGCCGGGAAGGAGCCGACAATGCCGGCCTTGCACTGGGCGATGACGAGCGCGGGCTGGGAGATGATGAACAGCGGCGCGCCGATAAGGGGCAGCCGCAGCGGATCGAAGAGGGGCGATGGAAGTGTCATTTCAGTTGTGTAGCGAAACGCATTTGGCAGGCAAGCCGCTAATTTCGATAGTGCGGGTGCAGCACGCGTGCGGACCGAAAGGTCATGAAGGTCAGCATATGTAGCCGCACAATGCGCCGCCTTATTTCGCGGCCCGGAAATTATATTCCAGGCGATCATGTTTCGCGCGGCCGTGCCGCGCCGCCATCCGGTCCATCGTGCTGAGCGCCGCGCGCAGCAGGGAATTGTCGTAGCGCCGCCGCACGCCGATCTGCTTGCCGCGATAGAAGACCGGCTCCGGCACGCCGTCCGTCGCCCGTTCGATAGCGCAATCGAGAGCCATGCCCTGGCCCATGGCGAGCGCGGCGTCCCAGGCGCGGCGGAAGCTTGCGGCATCGTCGCGGTCGCGCAGCCGATAGGCGGATTTGGGCGATTTGCCGACCGCCTCGGCGGCCGCTTTCACCAGCCCGATGCGGGAAAGCGCGTCGATAAAGCGATATTGCCGCTCGGGCGTCCACCCGTCGTGCCGCGCGCGGACGGGAACCGGCTTGAAGGCGAGCGGATTATCGGGGTCGAGGGGAGGGGGCCGGTCCATCGACCAGCTTATGCCTGATTCGGGTGCGTGTAGGACAGGGAAAACTATGAACCCACGCCCGGTAGAGATCGAAGGGATAGCCGCCGCCTGCCGACCGGCGGGCACAAGGCCGTAAGGTTTCGTGTCAGGCCGGGGCTTTCGTTATTCCCCTTTCTTGCCGCTTTCGGCGAATCCCTTTTTTCCGCTTTCCGCGAATCCCACCTTTTCGCCGCCGATGCCATCGAGCTGGCCGATGGCCGCTCCGGAAACGTCGATCGCCTGGGATGCCCCGCCCTGAACATTGTCGAGATCAGCGTCGCCAAGTTCCACGATTTTCTTGTCCGTCATAGTCAGCTCCTCGAAGCAATTGCCATGGTGCGACCCGGTATCCGGTATTTGATATCACGGGATGTGTCGCTGGTCACAGATTATTGCGGGGAGCCGGCGGCTACCGCCGAGTGGCCGATGGCGGGTATATGGCGGGTATCCGGCGAACGCGCCGATGCCGTGTCGTTCAGGGAGAAAAACGAGGGCATTGGCCTCCGCGGATATGGGAGCGTCCGCGGAGGCCTTGCCGCTAGCTGCCTTGCGACATCTCGACGGTTTCGAGCGCCTGCTGGACGCAGCGGCGCGCTTCGTTGCGGCTGTTGAGATCGAAGCCGTATCCGGTTCCGCACACTTCGCGCGCGGCCCAGCGCAGGCGGCGGTCCAGACGGTCCCGGTCGGCCTGGTTGCCGAGATCGAGATCGCCGGTACGGATCTCGATCCGGGAGACTATCGGCTCCCCCTGCGGCGCGGCAGCGACCGGCAGGGAAGCGCCGCAAATAAGGATGGCGGCCAGGATCGTGCGAAAGGTCTTCGTCGTTGCAAAAGTCATGTGTCGGTCCCTCAATCGAATGGGACGGCATCGAATGCCGGCGGCCGGGCCGGGCGCTCTTCCATCGTGTGACGGCAAAACGCCCATGACCCGGTGCCGGCGATGGTTCGATCCCGGTACCCGTGTCTTGTTATGTGTTCAGTTTCCCGGCCAGCGACCGGTTGAGGGGCATTTATTATGGGGGCGTTGTAGGCATCGTTGTACGAAGCGTGGAAATTGCAGGGGGAAGGCATTTTTTGCGTCGAAGGGGCAATTCGTGCCGTCCTGACCCCGGGATACAGTCCGGGTGAGGGGCGGGCAGTCTTGACTCATCTGCATCAATTCCATAATTCTCGAAATATGGAAACGACTCGACCCAGCCCCGAAACCATCGTCGCCGCCTTGGCCGCGCTCGCGCAGGAGCATCGGCTCGCCGTGTTCCGCGCGCTCGTCCAGGCGGGGCCGGAGGGAATGGCGGCGGGGGCGATTGCGGAGCGGCTCGGCGTGCCGGCCTCTTCGCTGTCCTTCCATCTCGCCCAGTTGCGCCATGCCGGGCTCATCACCCAGCGGCGCGAGGGGCGGAGCCTGATCTACGCCGCCGACTATGCCGCGATGAACGGCCTGGTCGGTTACCTGATGGAAAATTGCTGCGGCGGCGCGGGATGCGTCGATACGCTGTCCGATACCCTGGAAAGGATCGCCTCATGAAACGCCTGCATGTGCATGTCGGGGTCGCCGATCTCGACGCCTCGATCGCCTTCTACTCGCAGTTTTTCGGCGCGGAGCCGGTGGTGACCAAGGGCGATTACGCCAAGTGGATGCTCGAGGATCCGCGCGTCAATTTCGCGATCTCGACCGGCGCCGAACGCGCGCCGGGGATCGCCCATCTCGGCGTGCAGGCCGAGGACGAGACGGAACTGGCCGAGGTGTACGGCCGGCTGGAAGCGGCCGGGCGGCCCGTGCTCGAGGAGGGCGCGACGACCTGCTGTTATGCGCAATCGGAGAAAAGCTGGATCGCCGATCCCGACAATATCGTCTGGGAGGCCTTCCTCACCAATGGCGAGGCGACCTTCTACGGCACCGGGCCTTCGCGCGACGCGGTGGTGGCGGCGACCGGAGACGCGGGCGACCATGGCGCCCGTTGCTGCGGCTGAGGCGACATTTGGGGGAGCGAAGGCCATGGCCGACAAGATCTATAATGTGCTGTTCCTGTGTACCGGCAATTCGGCGCGCTCGATTCTCGCCGAGGCGCTGCTGAACCGGGACGGGCAGGGGCGGTTCCGCGCCTTTTCCGCCGGCAGCCAGCCGAAAGGCGAAGTCCATCCGATGGCGCTGGACGTGCTCGCGCATACCGGGTTCAAGACCGACGGGTTCCGCTCGAAAAGCTGGGACGAATTCGCGCAGGCCGATGCGCCGCGGCTCGATTTCGTGTTTACCGTCTGCGACAATGCGGCGGGCGAGGCCTGCCCCGTCTGGCCCGGCCAGCCGATGTCCGCCCATTGGGGAATCGAGGACCCGGCGGCGGTGGAAGGCGAGGGACAGCGCGAAGCCTTCGAGCGCGCGCTCCTGTATCTGCGCAACCGCATCGCGCTGTTCACCGCGCTGCCGATCGATTCGATCGACGCGATGAGCCTCCAGACCAAGCTGGGCGATATCGGCCGCAGCGACGGGGCGACCGGCGGATGACCGAAGCGACGCTGCCGCCGCCGCAATCCGCGGGGCTTGGACTGTTCGAAAAATGGCTGTCGCTCTGGGTCGGCATGTCGATCCTTGCCGGCCTGCTGCTGGGCAACCTGTTTCCCCCGCTGTTCGAGGCGATGGCGGCCGTCGAATATGCCTCGGTGAACCTGATCGTCGCGGTGCTGATCTGGGCGATGATCTATCCGATGATGATCGGCGTCGATTTCGCGAGCCTGCGGCATGTCGGCGACAAGCCCAAGGGGCTGATCATCACGCTTGCCGTGAACTGGCTGATCAAGCCGTTCACCATGGCGGCGCTGGCGGTGCTGTTCTTCAACTGGATCTATGCCGGGATGATCTCTCCCGACGACGCCCGGCAATATATCGCCGGGCTGATCCTGCTCGGCGCGGCGCCCTGCACGGCGATGGTCTTCGTCTGGTCGCAGATGACCCGGGGCGATCCGGCCTATACGCTGGTCCAGGTCTCGGCGAACGACATCGTGATGATCTTCGCCTTCGCGCCGATCGTCGCGCTGCTGCTCGGCGTCACCGATATCGCTATTCCCTGGGAAACCCTGCTGCTCTCGGTCGCCCTTTATGTCGTCGTGCCGCTGGCCGCCGGCGCGATCACGCGGCGCGCGCTGCTGGGCCGGGCCAATGGCGACGAGGCGGCGGTGACGGCGTTTACCGGGCGGCTCAAGCCGCTGTCGGTGATCGGGCTGCTCGCCACCGTTGTCCTGCTGTTCGGCTTCCAGAGCCAGGTGATCACCGGCCAGCCGCTGCTGATCGCGCTGATTGCCGCGCCGATCCTCGTCCAGAGCTATGCGATCTTCTTCCTGGCCTATGGCGCGGCGTGGCTGTGGCGGGTGCCGTACAATGTCGCCGCGCCCTGCGCGCTGATCGGGACGTCCAATTTTTTCGAGCTGGCCGTCGCGGTCGCCATCGGCCTGTTCGGGCTCGGCAGCGGCGCGGCGCTGGCGACCGTTGTCGGCGTGCTGGTGGAGGTGCCGGTGATGCTCTCGCTCGTCGCCTTCGCCAACCGGACGCAGCGAAGCTTCGCGCCATAGCGCCGTTGGCGCTGCCCGCCTGCGAAGGCGACGGGGCCGGGATCTATTCCGCGGGCACCAGCACGCGTTCTTCCTGCCCCGCGACATGGACGCGGAAGACGATGGCGCGCGCGCCCTGCGGCCCGCCGCGCGGGGCGTGGATTGCGCGGGCGGGGATGGCGTAACCGTCACCGGCCGTCATTGCGATATCGGCCTGGCCCTCCTGCACATGGGTCGCCGTGCCCTCGATCAGGTAGAGAAATTCCTCGCCCGGATGATAGTGGCGCGGCACGGTGGCACCCGGCGGGATCACGACGTCGGAGACGATCACCTCCAGCCCCTCGGCAAGGCTGAGCGACGAGCGCAGCACCTCGTTCGATCCGGGCGGCAGCGAGGGAAGCATGGCGAGCGCGATCCCTTCCTCCGCGCTCGGCGCTTCCGCCGGATCGCCGTCGACCCTGTCGCCGGCGGCTTCCATCGCATCGGGCATCGCATCGGGCATCTCATAGGCATCGACATGGCCGTCATGCGCGGCGAGCGGGGCGGCCAGCGCGGCAAGGCTTGCCGCAAGGGTGAGGGCAATCGGTTTCACGGGCATTCTCCTTCGCACAGGTGGACGGTGGCGAGATAGCGCTCGGCCCAGGCGACGTCTTCGGCATCCGGAACGTAGCGGAAGGCGGCCTGGACGATGAAGAGATCTTGGGCGCCGGTGATCGCGCGGAAGAAGGTGATTTCCGGGCTGCCGGTCATCGGGTTGGACGGGCAGTCGGATCGCATCGCGGCGGCGCCCGCGCCGCCGATGTCGAACTGGCGCTGGCCGGTGACGCGGGCGCCTTCGCAGACCTGGGGAAGCTGGCCCTGGAGATGCCCGAGAAAGCCCGGCGCGGTGATCCCCTGTGCCGCGAGCCCCGGCATCCGGTGGACCGTCACCATGCGCGTCCAGTCATGCACCGTCTCACCGGCCGGGACATATTCCTGCATCTGCGAGGAGCCGTCGTCGGCCTCGAAACCGAGCACGAAGCCGGGCAGGGGGCCGCGATCGAGCTGCTGGGCCGGCTGGGCGGAGAGCGCGGCGGGCACGGCCGCCAGCGCGGCGAACAGGATGGTCTTCATGATGCCCCGGCTCCTCTTGCTGTGCCCGTTTCCCTTACCATTCTTTTGCCGGAATGACGAAACGTGTAAGGGCCGCCGATGGTTCAGCTCGCCGGCCTGTTCGCGCTTACCGCGCTGCTCTACGCGATGGTCGGGTTTGGCGGCGGATCGACCTATAACGCGCTGCTGGTGCTGCACGGCACCGACTACCGGATCCTCCCGTCGATCGCGCTCCTCTGCAACATCATCGTCGTCGCGGGCGGCAGCTGGCGCTTCTGGCGGGCGGGCCATGTCAGCGTCGCGCGCATCCTGCCCTGGATCGTGATCTCGGTGCCCGCGGCCTGGCTCGGCGGGCGGATCATGGTGTCGGAAGTCGTGTTCATCGGCGTGCTCGGCGGATCGCTGCTGGTTGCCGGCCTGCAGCTCGCTTTCGAGAGCAAGCGCGCGGTGGAGGCCGATGCGATACGCCCCGTATCCCGCCCGGTCAGCTACGGCGTCGGCGGCGGTATCGGGTTCCTGTCCGGTCTGGTCGGCATCGGCGGCGGAATATTCCTCGCGCCGGTGCTCTACCTGCTGCGCTGGGGCAGCCCGCGCGAAATCGCCGGGACGGCGAGCGTCTTCATCCTCGTCAATTCACTCGCCGGGCTCGCCGGGCAGATGATGAAGCTCGAAAGCAGTTTCGGCGTCGCCAGCGCGTGCGAAATGCTGCAGGCCTATTGGCCGGTTTTCCCGGCGGTGCTGATCGCCGGGCAGATCGGATCGCGGCTCGGCTCGGCACGGATCCCGCCGCTCGCCGTCAAGCGGCTGACGGCGGCGCTGATCCTTTACGTCGCCCTGCGCCTGATCTGGCGCTGGTTCGGCCTGATCGCCTGATCGCCTGATCGCCCCGGAACCGCGCGGAAAAACCCCGCGCAAAAAGAAGACGCCGGCGCGCCCTCACTCGTGCGGGAGGGGGGAGGCCGACGTCTTCCCCGCTTTCCGGGTTGCCTGGAAAGCGGGTGGGTGAAGGTTTCCGGCACCGGAAAAAGGGGGGAGGTATTTCCCGGCGCCGGGGTTCGATAAGCTCGATTCGTTGACGATCACCATGGGCCTGTCGCGCGGCGGGATCGATATGTCCTTTGGGGCAGGTGTTGCGGCTAGAGCCCGGCCTCGACCGCAATACGGACGAGATCGGCCGCCGATTGCGCGCCGAGCCGCTTCTTCAGTTGCGCGCGGTGCATCTTCACGGTGCGCTCGGCGATGCCGAGCTCGCCGGCGATCTGCTTGTTGCGCAGGCCCTTGGCGACGCGTTTCAGCACCTGCACCTGGCGGCCGGGCAGCGTATCGATCGCGGCCAGCGCGGTATTCCGGCGATCCCGGGCCGATGCGGCGGCGGCGTCCGGCGGCACTTCGCGCTGCGAACCGATATAGAAGGCGATCCGCTGCGCGCTATCGAATACCGGCGCCACGAGCACGGCATTGCGGAACGGCGTGCCATCCCGCTTGTAGTTCAGGATTTCGATCAGGGCGGGGACCTGCCGCTCGATCGCGTCGCGCATCTTTGCGCGGTCGGCCGGGTCGGTGTCCGGCCCCGCGAGAAAGCGGCAATTGCGGCCCAGAATCTCGTCCCGCGCATAGCCGGTCAGCGTGCCGAAGGCGTCGTTCATCTCGATCACGGGATTGTCGGGCTGGTGCGGATCGGTGAGGATCGTCGCGGTGGGGCTATGGGCGATGGACGAGGAAAGTTCGCGCCGGATGCTGCGATGTTCGTCGGTATCGGAAAAACCCGGATCGGCCGGCCAATGCTCCATTGCCTTGTCCACGACCGCCGTAGCGCCCGTGCTCCCCTGTACGCACGCAATAGGGAAAGGATAGCGCGCCGCGCGGCCCTGCGGAAGTGCGGGAGGGCAAGAGATAGGTCCGGTTCGGAACGGGGCGGATCGCCGCGGCGCAGCGGGGGGAATTGGGGAATTGTCTCAAACCCATTTTGTATGTAATGCTGCATAAATAGCAAAACAGCCAGCGACTCTTGGGAGGGAGCCTGATGAATACACCCGTGATCCACCCGAACTGGGATCTGCCGCCCGAGGTCATCACCGACGGTTTTTCCATCGAGATGACGGCCAAGGACATCGAGGCGCTGGAAGAAGCCGCGCCGCTGATGGCGCCGGAAACGCCGGTGGCCGTTACCTTCCTTCCCGGCGAGAATCTGGAAATGCGGATCGAGGCCGCCAAGGCCGTACGCCGGCTGGGCTTCGAACCGATGCCGCATTTTTCCGCCCGCCGCTTCCTCAGCCAGCATGAGTTCGAGGAAATGGCCCGCCGCGTGGTTGCCGAAGCCGATGTGAAGCGCGTCTTCGTGATCGCCGGCGATCCCCCCGAAGCCGAAGGCCCGTTCGCGGATACGAGCGCGATCCTCGCGACCGGCCTGCTGGAGCAGGTCGGCATCCAGGCGGTCGGCATTGGCGGCCATCCCGATGGCCACCCCAACATGACCGACGAGGAATGCTGGGCCGTGCTGAAATCCAAATGCGCCGATATCGAAAGCCGCGGCATGGCATCGCTGATCGTCACCCAGTTCGGTTTCGATCCCGATCGCTTCCTCGACTGGCTGAAGGAACTGCGCGAGCGCGGCATCGAAACGCCGGTCCGCATCGGCGTGCCCGGCCCGGCGGGTCTCAAGAAGCTGCTGCGTTTCGCCGCGCGCTGCGGGGTCGGCGCTTCGGCGTCGGTGATGAAGAAATATGGCGTGATGTCGCTGACCAACCTGCTCGGCACGGCCGGGCCGGACAAGATGGTCGACGCCTTCGCCGCGGGGCTCGGCCCCGAACATGGCAAGGTGCGCCTGCATTTCTATCCGTTCGGCGGGATGAAGGCGACGATGGAATGGATCGACGCCTATGCCGCGCGCCAGAAGGAAGTGGCGGCCTGAAAAACCGGCCTGCGGATTGCCGAGAGTGAAACGCGCCCCGATCGTGGTTTGACGGTGGCTGCCTTGTGCGCTTGAAAGGCGGCAAAGGAGAGTAACCATGGCCACGACCGCACCCGCAAAGCCCCATAACGCGCCGCCTTCGACCAAGGCCGAGATCGTCGATGTCCGCTATCCGCACAAGGAACTGGTGGAGCGGCTGAGCCCCGGCGGCCGCTATATCGACGCGCAGACGGACGTGGACAGCCCCTGGGTGCCGTTCGGCGATACCGCCGCGATCAAGCATCTCGCCTTCGACGTGCGCCGCAACCTGTTTTCCAACATCCTCTGGGTGAAGGGCCCCGGCGTCGTCGGCACGCATCTCCATCGCGGCACGATCACCATGGTCTGCCTCGAAGGCAGCGTGAAATATCTGGAATATGACTGGGTCGCGAGCCCCGGCGGGCTGATCCTCGAAGTGCCCGGCGAAGCGCACACGCTGGTCACCGACC
Organism: Parasphingopyxis marina; assembly: GCF_014237875.1. Classification (GTDB taxonomy): domain Bacteria; phylum Pseudomonadota; class Alphaproteobacteria; order Sphingomonadales; family Sphingomonadaceae; genus Parasphingopyxis; species Parasphingopyxis marina. Next base: position 482,636 of record NZ_JACJVJ010000002.1, on the reverse strand, counting down.
ATCCCGACGGCGTGAAGCTGTTCGGCTGGATGGAAGGCCCGATCGAATTCTACGACGATAACGGCGACTTCAGCTTCACCGCCGATGTCTGGTGGTTCATCGAGCATTATGAAAATTACTGCAAGGAACAGGGCATCCCGATCAACGAGAAGCTCTACCTATAGCAAGGCTCAACGGGGCCGCTCGCGCGGTGCCTAGCGCGGTGCAAGCCCGATCTATTCGGTTGCGATGGCGGTCGCAGGCGCGATGTCCAGCACGTTCAGCGCGTCGAGGCCGCCAAGGATGGCGTCCACGGCGATCGTGGCCAGAATGATTCCCATGACGCGGCTGATCACGCTGGCGCCGCTGTTGCCGATCGTTCGGTGAATAACGCTCGCCGATAGAAGAAGCACCAATGTGATCGCGAGGACCAGAACCAGGAGCCCGGCCGTGACCGCCTGTTCATAGACGGATTCTGTATGGTTGTCGGTCAGTACCACAATCGCGAGCATGGCGCCGGGCGACGCGATGGAGGGCATGGCAAGCGGGAAGACCGCGCCCGCGAGATGATCCCGCTCCGCTTCTTCGATCTCCCGGCTCGGTTTGGATTCGCCAAAAATCATCGTCAGCGCGAACAGGAACAGGATCATTCCACCGGCGATCTGAAAAGACCCCAGGCGAAGGCCCAGCACTTCCAGGAGCGCCTGACCGCCGACGAGGAACGCCAGCAATATGATCGTTGCGATAAAGATCGAACGGATGGCGATGCGCCGATGCAGTTTTTCGGGAACGCCCTGGACCGCGAAGAGATAGACCGGGATCGTTCCCACCGGATCGATAACGACCAGCAACGTCACGAAATCGCGGACGATAGTGGTCAGATCCAGCACTGTATCGCTCCTGTTGCGAAGCGCTGTGGATGGCGCTTCACATTCTGTTTGGTGTTGTCCGAATAGCCGCTTTTTCGGCGGCGATCGCTATTTCGGAACGGAACTACGAAATTCGTTTGCCGCTCTATCGCTCGATACAAAGTGTTTCGCCGGGGGCAAGCCTGTGGCTTGGCGATAATCCCTTGAGATAAAGCAGCGTTTCGGCCTCTTCTTGCGTCATCCCCATGGCGGCCGAATATGCCATGAGTTCATGTATCGTGTAACTCTGGGGCCGTTCATCCCCGATTTCGGGGCCGGTCAGGAAAATGCCGGCGCAATCCGCCTCGTCGACCGGCTCGCCATCGCTGGCCGCGCAACCGCTGAGCGTCAGCCCGAAAGCCATGCTGAACCACATATTCCGCATCACCGCGTTCCAGGGTTTCGCGCTTTGGCGGGACATGCCCATGCGCTGATTATCGTGGTGGAGAATGGAGTGGAGCGCACGCCTTTCCCCTAGAGCAAATGGACGGATTTGTCAGCCCTTGCCTAGTTTATCCCGGGTGCGGGGAGGCAGAAATCCCGCTAAACGGTTCCCGCCCGCCACATCGGCCAGGCTTCGGCCAGCACCCGCACCGCAGAGCGCAGGAACACCGCTGCGATCAGCAGGCCGATGACGATATCGGGCCAGGGCGAAGCGGTGGCGAGGACGGCGGCGGCGGCGATCAGCACGCCGGTGTTCGCGATCAGGTCGTTGCGCGAACATTCGAACGAGCTCGACATGTTCACGTCCTGCGTCCGGTAACGCCAGAGCAGCGCGAAACAGCCAAGGTTCACGGCCAGCGCGAGGCTGCCGAAGATAAACATCAGCGTCGAGGACGGGGGCACGCCGACCATGGCCTTGGAAATCGCCTCGACGACGATCACCGCGCCGAAGACCAGGATGAAGACGCCCTTGGCCATCGCCGCGCCGGCCTTCCACCGGCTGCTGCGGGTCAGCGCGTAGAGGCTCAGCACGTAGACGAAGGCGTCGCCGAGCATGTCCACCGAATCCGCCATCAGCGCCGTCGATCCGGCGATCAGCCCGGCCGTGAACTCGACGAAGAACATCGCCGAGTTGAGCAGGAGTACGACGATCAGCACGCGCCGTTGCCCGGCCTGGCGGGCCATTTCCTCGATCTCGCACCCCTTGGCGGAACAGCAATCGGTCATGCGCGAAGGATATGGAAGCCGGGGCCGGTTCACAAGCGGCGAAAAAGCGGCATTTCTCGCCGTCGGCGCCAGCGCGCGTAAATATCGATAACATTAATAAAATCATGTTAGGGACGAAGTCGGGCAAATAGGCGGCGCGTTTCTGAGGGAACGATGCCGGAGCATGATAGTTTAAGTGCTCCAGGTGTGTTGCATGGCTAAAATATTGGTAGCTGACGACGATGATTTGTTGGGCGAGCTGGTCCGGTTCAAGCTGGATCAGGGCGGCCATCAGGTCGAAACGGCCGAAGACGGCGAAACCGCGCTGAAAAAGGCGCGGGAAGGCGGATTCGACCTTGTCGTCCTCGATGCGATGATGCCGGTGATGTCTGGCTTTGCCGTTCTGGAAGCGTTGCGCGCGGAGGCCGCGACAAGCGCCCTGCCGATCGTGATGCTGACGTCGCGGCGGGCGCAGGAAGACGTCGTGAATGCGCTCAAGGCAGGTGCCAACGATTATGTTACCAAGCCCTTCATTCCCGACGAGCTTGTCGCGCGCGTCGATGCGATCCTCCAGAAAACCGGCCGGAAAGAAACCGCGACCCCGGATTCCTGACGCCCTTCTGGCGCTGGGCCTTTGCTGTTTGCCGGCGCCGGCCTTGGCGCAGGACACCGCGGATCCGCTGGCGGCGGGCCTTGCCGCGCGCGAAGCCGGCGATCATGCCGCCGCGTCCGCGCATTTCGCCCGGGCGCTTGCCGCCGATCCCGACAACGCCAACCTGCTTCGCCTGCTCGGCACCAGCTACGCCTTCCAGGGGCGTCATGCCGAGGCGGTGACCATGCTGGAACGGGCGCGCGCGCTGGCTCCCGACGATCTCGATATCCGGGCGGCGCTGGCGCGGGCCTATCTCTGGTCGGGCCGCGAAGGGCAGGCGGCGGACGAATTGAACGCCATAGAGGCCCGCGATCCGGACAATGCCGATCTCGCCCTCATCCGGGCGCAGCTGCGGCGGCCCGCGCCGGACGGCACGCCGCGCGGCGGGGGCGGAGGCGTCTATGCGAACCAGACGGTCGCCTGGATCGATCTCGCGAGCGGGAAGCGCACCTGGTATGAAACCACGCTCGGCGCCTATGTCCGCGCCAGCGACCGGCTGTCGCTGGGCGGCGAGGTGGAACGGGCCGACCGGGTGTTCGCCACCGACGTAACCGGCCGCGTTCGCGCCGATATGGCGCTCGGCGATGCCACGCGCGGCTATGTCTCGATATCGGCCACGCCGAACGCCGATTTCCGCGAGCAATGGGGCGTCCGCGCGGGCGTGGAGCAGGATGTGGGCGCGGCGATCACGCTGCTCGCCGATTTTCGCTATGCCCAGTACGCGTCCGGCGACGTGATCGTCGCCGAACCCGGCGTCCGGCTGTTCTTCGGACGCAACCGGGCGAGCCTGACCGGGAAAATGATCAACCTGCGCGATATCGAGGGAGATCATCGCATCGGCTGGTCGGGCCGGCTGGATGTGCCGCTGCCCGAAGGGATTCTGGCCTTTGCCGGCGCCGCCACCTATCCCGATACCGAGGCCGGCATTACCCGGCGGGTGCGCGCGGTGTACGCGGGAGCGGCGATCCCGGTTGCGGACCGCATCACGCTAAGGCTGACTGGGGACTATGAGGAACGCGAGAGCAGCTATGAACGCGCCGCTGTGTCGATCGGCCTGGCCCTGCGGTTCTGATGACCTTTAGTCCCTCTCCGGACGGGATGGCCGAATCCGCGATCGCGATTTCGGTGGTCGGCTTCTCGATCATGACGATCCTGCTGCTGCTGCTCGTGCTCCGGCGCTACTGGATAGAGCAGAGGCAAAATGAACGCCGCGACAGCCTGAGGATGATTACCGCCCAGCTCATGGTCTGGCTGTCCGGCGACGATGTCGGCGCGAAACTCGCCGATGCCCCGCGGCAGGACAAGCTCGACGCGCTCGTCCATCTCTACCAGCTGGTGCGCGGCAGCGACCGGCAGAAGCTCGGCCAGTTCGCGATCGACAACCGGTTGCTGCAGCCGATCATCGCCCGGGCGCGGCGCGGGTCGGTCAACAGCCGCATCGATGCGGTGCGGATCCTGGAATGGGTCGGCCAGGACGAATCGATAAAGGCGCTCAAACAGGTGCTGCTGCGCGACGCCAATCCGCGTATCCGGCTCGAAGCGGCGGCGGCCCTCGCGCAGCTGGACGCGCTTCCCTATCCCAAGATACTCGTGACGGCGCTCGATCTGGAAACCACCAAGCCCACCCGGCTCCACCGCGCGCTGTTTCGCGCCGCGGCCCCGAAATACGGGCCCGAACTGGTCGCTATGCTGCGCCGGAAGATACCGGACGAGCTGCGCGCGGCGCTTGTCGATGCGCTCGGCTGGACCGGCGATTATTCCTCGCTCGAACATCTGGCGGCCGCCTCCCATCACGCAAACCCGCTGGTGCGGCGCGCCGCCCTGCGCGCGGCAAGCCAGGTCAACCACCCGGCGGCGGCGCCGTGGATCTTCGCGCTTCTCGACGACCAGGACGAAACCGTGCGGGAGCTGGCGGCGCAGACATGCGCGCATCTCGGGCTCCGCAAGGCGATGCCGAAACTGCGCGAGATGGAGCGGGACGCGTCTCCCTGGGTGCGGCTGCGCGTCGAACAGGCGCTGGGCGCGATGGCGGAACCGGCATGAACGCCCCGGCGGCCGACGACTGGCTGGTGACGACCGCGCTGTGGCTGGCGGCGATCGCTTTCGCGATCGTGTCGCTGCGCAATATCGTCGCCGTGATCCAGCTGATCGTCGCCGTGCGGGCTTTCCGGCGGCGCGTGAAGCCCGCGCGCCGGCCGCTGCAGCTGTGGAGCCGCTATGCCGATCTCAGCATGGCCGTGTCGGTGATCGCGCCGTGCTTCAACGAGGAGCTGTTCATCGTCGACAGCGTCAAGGCGTTGCTCGGCCTGCAATATCCCAATCACGAGGTGATCGTCGTCAACGACGAATCCACGGACAATACGCTGGGCGTGCTGATCGCGGAATTCGGGCTGAAGCCGATCCAGAGGGAAAAGCTGGCCGATCTGACGCCGTCCGAGATTTTCGGGATCTACGGCTCGACGAAATTCCCGAACCTGATCGTCGTCGACAAGGCCAATGGCCGCAAGGCGGACGCCGTCAATGGCGGGCTGCAATATGCAACGACGCCGCTGATCTGCGTGATCGACGCCGATTCGATCATAGAGCCCGACGGGCTGCTGCGCTCGACCGAACCCTTCATGGCGGACGACGGCTCGCTGGTCGCCGTCGGCGGCGCCATCCGGGTGATCAACGATTCCCCGGTGCGGGGCGGCTATGTCGAAACCGTCAGGCTCCCCAAGGGCTGGCTGCCGCGTTTCCAGCTGCTCGAATATCTGCGCGCCTTTCTAACGGCGCGCGTGGCGATGGCCGAACTCAACATGCTCGTGCTGATTTCGGGGGCCTTCGGGATATTCCGCCGCTCGACGCTGGTCGAGATCGGCGGGTATCGGCACGATTCGCTGGCCGAGGATTTCGAAGTCGTGACGCGGCTGCACCGCCATATGCGGGAGCAGAACAGGCCGTACCGGGTGGAATTCATCCCCGAAGTGGTGTGCTGGACCGAAGTGCCCTTCGATTATGCCGGTATCCGCAACCAGCGGACCCGCTGGCAGCAGGGGGGGATGGAAACGCTGCGCAGCCACCGCAAGATGCTGTTCAACCCGCGCTATGGCAGGGTCGGCATGGTCGCGCTGCCGCTCGTGATCCTGGAGGATATCGTCGGCCCGCCGTCGGAGCTGATGGGCTATCTGCTGATCCCGCTCCTGTTCTTCACCGGCTTGCTGTCGGGAACCTCGGCGATCGCCTTTTTTTCGATCACCTTGCTGTTCGGCACCGCGCTCAGCCTCGGTACCCTGGCGCTGGAGGAAACGCAGCTGCGGCGGACGCCGAGCGCGCGCGACCTGCTGATCATCGGCTGCGCGGCGGCGCTGGAGAATTTCGGCTATCGCCAGTTTCTCCTCTATTTCCGCATTCGCGGCATCTGGAAGTTTTTCCGCAAGGAACGGGGCTGGGCGGCGGTGCCGCGGGCGGGCTTCACCCGCGATTGAGCGCGGGCCCGGACGGGGCCCGGATGGGCGAGGGGCCAGGCTCAGGCCGGCCGGCGCATCCGCGTCATCGCTTCCCTGAGGTCGCCGGTATCGCCGGCGGCTTCGAACTGCTCGATCACCTGTTCCAGTTCGGATGCGCGTGTGCCCAGCGTCGTATCGCCGAACATCGCGGCCGATCCCGACAATTTGTGCATCAGCCGTTTCAGCTCTGCGATATCGTCGGGCTTCGGATGGGGCAGGGCGGCGTAGCAGCGTTCCAGCTGGGCGAGCGTCTTGCGCTTGAACGTCTCGTAGCGCGGACGCAGCGCTTCCACGGTGCTGTCGGAACCCTCCGGCACATCGGCCTGGCGGCGTTTGGGCAGCCAGTGGTCGAGCACGCGCGCCAGTTCGGTCATGTTGACGGGCTTGCCGATATGCGCCTGCATGCCGGCCGCGAGGCATTCGTCGATATCGCTCTGGAAGGCGTTGGCCGTCAACGCGATGATCGGCAATGTTTCGCCCGGCAGCCCGGCCGCGCGGATACGCCGCGTCGCCTCGATCCCGTCCATGTTGGGCATCTGGATATCCATGAGCACAAGGTCGTAGAGCCGGCCTTCGCGCTGGGCGCGCTCGATGCTGTCGATCGCTTCGACCCCATCGGTTGCGACCTCGAAGCGGAATCCGGCCTTTTCGATAAGCGCGGTCACCAGCAGGCGGTTGATGTCATGGTCTTCGACGAGAAGGATGCAGCGATCGTCGTGATTCTCCGCGTGCTGGTTCCGCCGGTCTTCCGCGTCCTCCTCGCGGGCCTCCGGGGTATCGGCGGCAACCAGCGGAAAGCGCAGGATGAAGGTCGAGCCCTGGCCCACCTTGCTCCGTAGCGACAGCGACCCGTTCATCAGCCCGGCAAGCCGGCGGCTGATCGAAAGGCCAAGCCCGGTTCCGCCATATTGCCGAACCGTCGATCCGTCGGCCTGCACGAATTCGTCGAAGATCGCGGCCTGGCGATCGGGGGAAATGCCGATGCCGGTATCGGTGACGGCGATTTCGAGAAACGGTTCGCCCTGTTCGGCGACGCGCTGGGCCCTGATCCGGACCGACCCGCCATTGGTGAACTTGATGGCGTTGCCGACCAGGTTGGAAAGGATCTGGCGGATGCGCAATTTGTCGCCGAGGATATGTTCCGGCAGGCCGTCTTCGATCTCGGATTCCAGCACGAGCCCCTTGTTCGTCGCCGCGGCGATCATCAGGCGCAGGGTGCCGTTGATGGTGTGGCGCAGGTCGATCGGCTGCGAAGCGATCGTCATCTGGCCGGCTTCGATCTTGGACAGGTCCAGAATGTCGTTGATCAGCGCGACCATGGACCGGCCCGATTCCGCGATCAGCTCGGCATGTTGCCGCTGCTCGGCGTCGAGATCGCTCTCCAGCAGCAGATCGGCAAAGCCCATCACGCCGTTCATCGGGGTGCGGATCTCGTGGCTCATATTCGCCAGGAAGCTCGATTTGGCGAGCGCGGCGGCTTCGGCCGCATCGCGCGCGGCGCGCAGCTTTTCTTCCATGATCTTGTGTTCGGTGATGTCGCGCACCGAAGCGATGACTTCCTGCGGCGCGCCGTCGTCCGGGTCGCGGACGAGCCGGGCGTTGGATTCGTGCCAGCGCCAGCCCTTCTGCTTATGCTCGGTGCGATAGCGCAGCACGGCGCGGTCTTCCTGGCCGGCGAACAGTTCCTCATAGGTCCTGACGATTTCGGCGGCATCCTCCTCGTCGATCGGGATTTCCACCGGCCTGCCGACCACCTCTTCGGGCCGGTAGCCGGTGAGTTCGAAAAAGGCCGGGGAGGCATAGCGGCAGATATTGTCCGGCCCGGTCGTGATGATCGCGTCGGTGATATTCTCCGCGAGGAACTTGAAGCGGCTGCGCTCCCGTTCCAGCGCCTGGCGCGCCTCGACGACTTCGGAAATATCGAGCACGACGCCGATATGGCCCTGCACGCTCCCGTCCTCGGCATGTTCGGCGGTCGCAATGCCCATGACCCAGCTCACCGAACCGTCGGGCTGCCGGAACCGGTATTCGGCCTGGAACGGCGTGCCGGTCGCGATGGCTTCCGCCCATGTCGCCCTGACATTATCGGCGTCGTCGGGATGGAGCGCCTGGGCCCAGCCCGGACCCATCGTGTCCTCGCGGCTCAGCCCGGCAATTTTCAGCCAGGCATCGTTTACATAGGTGCAGTTGCCGACCGCATCGGTGCGGTAGATCCCCGCGGGAGACAGGTTGGCGAGGGTCTGGAAGCGCTTTTCGCTCTGCCGAAGTTCTTCGACCATCCGCCGCTGGTCGGTGACGTCGACGATCGCGCCGACGAAACCGGCGATCTTGCCCGCGCGGTCGAAAACCGCGGTGTTGACGGTGCGCAGCCACAGGTCGGTCCCGCCGGGCGTCTTGAAGTGATGTTCGCGTTCCTTGCGATCGCCGGGCTTTTCGAAGCCCTGCCAGGCGGGGTCGGCGTCGAGGTCGTCGGTGTTCACGACCTTGGATCGCCAGGCATCGCCGAGCGCCGCTTCCGAGGAGAGGCCGATCTTTTCGGTCCAGCCCGGGCTGACATAGGTAAGCTCGCCATCGACGTTGGCCTGGAAGATTCCGATCGGCGCGGTTTCCGCGAGCATCCGGAAACGCTCTTCGCTCTCGCGCAGCGCCTGCTGCGCCTGACGGGCTTCGGTGACGTCCCGGATATTGCCGCTGGCGCCCAGAAATTCGCCATTCTCGCCGCGCAGCGCGCGCACGCTGACATCGATATGCAGGATTTCTCCGTCGGCGCGGATAAAGCGTTGCTGCAGCACCAGTTCGTCTACCTCACCGCTGATGAGCGGCGGATATTGCGTTTGGGCTTTTTCGAAATCCTCGGGAACGAGAAGCTTGGTCGTATGCGTGCCGAGGCTTTCCTCGATGCTGTAGCCGGTCAGCTCTTCCCAGGCAGGGTTCAGGAAGGTCCATCGGCCATCGGCATCGGACCGGAAGACGACTTCGCGCATATTGTCGAGGATGGACTCGGCAAAATCGCGGCTATGCTCGAGCTGCTCCTGTAGGCGATTGCGCGCCTTGAGCATCGAAGCGATCGGCAGCGATCCGGCATAGGTGAAGAGCAGGAAGATCTGCAGGACCTCCACCTTGGTGTGCAGGCTGCCCTGGACGAGGTGGATGGGCCCGCTGTCGAGCGAGGTCGCGACCGTTGCCACGGCGGCGACGATGACCGTGGAGATCGCCGCGCCGGTCACGCCAAGCCGGATGGCGGCGAGCAGCACGAACAGCGAGGCCATGAACAGGAAGGGATAGCTCGTCTGGAAGAACACCAGCGCGGTCGCGATCGTGCCCAGACCGATCACCGCGACCCATTCCAGCGCGGCGGCGCGCGTCCATGTCCGGGGTTTGCGCAGTTCCTGGCCGAGAACGACGAGCAGCGGCGCGGCGATCAGCATGCCCAGGCCGTCGGCAACCACCCAGGTGAGCCAGGTGCTCGCCAGCGGAACGGCAGCGGTGATCGACAATATGGCGACCGCCAATGTGGCGGAAACGGCCGGCGCGCCGATGCCGCCGATGAGCGAGAACCAGCCGAGCGTCTTGAAATGGGTAAGGTCCGGCTGGCTGCCGACGATTCGGCGGAGGCCGAAATAGACGATCAGCACCTCGGCGCTGTTGCACAGCGCGAGCCCGACAGCCGTGACGACGGTATCGCCGATGCCGATACCGACGGCGATATTGGCCAGGTTGCAGGCTGCGACGAAGCGCAGGGCGTTGGCGCGTTTTTTCCGGAGAATAACGGCCACGAGCAAGGCATTGGGAAGCCAAAGCGCGGCGATGCGCCCGGCATCGCGCGTCAGGGTGATGCCCATCCACGCCAGACAGGCGAAAACAGCCGCGACCAGCACAAGCCGGACGGCCAATCCCAAACGCCCCCCCGGAACGAACCCCGAGAAAAGTGTCAACGCATCACTCCCGTGTTTCCGGAGAAACGGTTTTGGCAAATTGTGGCTTAGATATGATTAATGCGCGCGAGAGAATTCACGCGCGGCCGGCGCGATCGGGCCTGGTTGTCGGGGGAAGGATGGTGGACGCACACGGGCTCGAACCGTGGACCCGCTGATTAAGAGTCAGCTGCTCTACCAACTGAGCTATGCGTCCATTCCATTCTTGGCGTTCCTGACGGGGCTTTGCCGTCGGGAAGGCGGCGCGGTTAGCATGGGTGCAGGCACACCGCAAGCGCCAAGCGCGCCTCAGCCTTCCTCGTCGCCATAGGGCAGGGGAGCGGCCGGCGGGGGGCAGCCGCGCGCCGATCCGATACCCTTGAGATAGGCCCGCCGGGCCACCCCGCGGCTGTGGAATTCGAGCAGGCGGCGCTCGCGGTCCCGGGCGCCGGAAATCTCGCGCACGATGCCGCGAAAGGGCAGCACGAGCCCGCCGACGATCGACGAGGCGCCGCGCTCCACCCGCTCCAGCGTATCGGGGTCGGTTTCCTGCGCGATATCGATATCGGGGCCCAGGGCTTCGTCCAGGCCCGCAATCTCGCGGGTGAGGCCGTCGCAGCTGCCATCTTCAATCGGCTGATAGGGCGAACTGATCTGCGCCAATATCTCGGGCACGCTCTCGCCGCGCAGGTTGAGGTCGCTGAGCGGCGTCAGTGCGACATCGCGGGCGGAACGGCCGACATCCTCGGCGCTTTGCGCATGGGCGGGCGCGAGCGGCAGGAGCAGTGGCAGGGCAAGGGCGGCGATCCGGCGCGGTTTCATGGCCGCGATACTAGGCGCTTTCGCGCCGTTTGTCAGGCCTAGCGCCGCCGCCGGTTCTCGCGATCGATCGACATCAGCACGCCGATGCAGAACAGCACCGTCATCATCGCCGATCCGCCATAGGAAACCAGCGGCAGCGGGATGCCGACGACGGGGGCCAGCCCCATCACCATCATCAGGTTGATCGCGACATAGAAGAAGATCGTCACCGAAAGCCCGGCGGCGGTGAGCTTGCTGAAGGTCGATTGCGATCGCTGGCCGACGCGAATGCCCCAGCGGATCATCAGCGCGAACGCGCCGATCAATAGCAGGCCGCCCAGCAGCCCGAATTCCTCGGCCATCGTCGCGAAGACGAAATCGGTATGGCCTTCGGGCAGATAGGCGAGGTGGCTCTGGGTGCCGTTCAGATAGCCCTTGCCGAACAGACCGCCCGATCCGATCGCGATCTTGGACTGGGTGATGTGATAGCCGGTGCCCAGCGGATCGTTTTCCGGGCTGAGAAAGGTGAGGACGCGATTGCGCTGATATTCCTCGAGCAGGAAGGTGAAGGCGATCGGCACGAGCGCCGCCACCGCCAGGGTGCCGCCGATGAACAGGCGCAGCGGCAAGCCGGCGAGGAACATCACCGCGATGCCGCCGACCGCGAGCGCAACCGTCGTTCCGAGATCGGGCTGGATGACGACGAGCGCGGCCGGCATGCCGATGAGCAGGGCGGCGGGCCAGATCGCATTGAAACCGCGCAGCTCGCCGGCCGGAAGCCGGTCGTAAAAGGCGGCGAGCGCAAGGATCAGCACGGGCTTCATGATTTCGGAGGGCTGTAAGGTCATGAAGCCGAGATTGAGCCAGCGCTGGCTGCCGCCGCCGACCTGGCCGATAATCTCGACGCCGAGCAGGCCGAGCAGGGTGATCGCGTAGACGGGATAGGCGAGCATTTTCCAATGCTCCTCGCGGAAATGCGAGATGAAGATCGCCATGCCCAGAAACACGAAGAAGCGTACGGCCTGGGTCGCCGCCCAGGGCGTCAGCGATCCGCCGGCCGCCGAATAGAGGATGGCGAGCCCGAATATTCCGATCGCGAGGACGAGCGAGATCAGCCGCCAGGGCAGTTGCGCGATGCGTTCGGGAACGACGGAATCGTAGAGGGCGCTCATGCCGGGGGCGATCCTTCGCCGTCGGGATCGGGTGGCAGGTCCACCTCGGGCAGGTTGGGCAGCGGATCGAGACCGTTCACGGCGCGATATTCGGCTTCCTGCACGGCCATGCGTTCGCGGATATTGCCGCCCCATCCGGCTTCGTAGCGGTCGAGCCGTTCTTCCGCCTGTTCGCGGTCGAACAGGTAAAGCAGCGAATCCGCGGCGACCGGCGATGCCGCCCGGCCCCCGGACATGCCATGTTCGACGACGACGGCGCAGGCGTACATCGGCTCCTCGACCGGCGCGAAGCAGACGAACAGGCCGTGATCGCGATAGCGCCAGGGCACGCCCATGCCGCCGCGCCCGCGCGAGGAGATGTTGACGACCTGCGCGGTGCCCGTCTTGCCCCCGAGCCGCACGTCGTCGAGCGGCAGGCGGGCGCGCCCGGCGGTGCCGTTGCCGTTGACGACCTCGTCCATGCCCGAGCGGATCATCGCCAGATGTTCCTGCTCGACGCCTTCGAGCAGCGGCGGCGGGCGGCGGGTGCCCTGGGTCAGCTTGGGGACGACATGGCGGCCCGAGGCGATCCGCGCCGACATCACCGCAAGCTGGATCGGCGTAAGCTGGAGATAGCCCTGGCCGATCGAGGTGTTGAGCGTGTCGGAATCGGTCCATTCGCGGTTGTAGCGCCCCATCAGCCATTCGGCGTCGGGCACGGTGCCGTAATTCTGGTTGGGCACGGGAATCGGGAATTCGTCGCCGAGCCCCATGGTCCGCGCCGCCCAGGCGATGCGCGAGATGCCGTAGCGGCGGCCCATCGTGTAGAAATAGGTGTTGCAGCTCTTGGCGATGGCGCGGTGGAGGTTGACCCCGCCATGGACGCCGAGACAGCCGAAGCGGCGGTTGCCGAGCGTATAGCCGCCGTTGCAATAGACGACCTCTTCGGGATCGACCCCGCCGGCGAGCGCGGCCATTGCCGTCATCGGCTTGAAGGTGGATCCGGGCGGATACATGCCGAGCAGGGATTTGTTGCGCAGCGGCACGCGTTCGTCCGCGGTCAGCATGTCATATTCGGGATGGCTGATGCCGTCCGAAAAGCTGTTGGGATCGAAGCTCGGCATCGATGTCATCGCCAGCACGTCGCCGGTGCGGCAATCGAGGATGACGGCGGAGCCGGACTCGTTTCCAAGCCGCCGGGCCGCGAATTCCTGCAGGCCCGCATCGACGGTCAGGTGGACGGTTTCCCCGGGTTCGTCAGGCCGGGTGTCGAGTTCGCGGACCAGTTCGCCGCGCGCCGTCACCTCGGCGCGCCGGGCGCCGGGTTCGCCGCGCAATTCCTGTTCGAAGGTCTTTTCGAGCCCGTCCTTGCCGACCTTGAAGCCGGGGAAGAGCAACAGGGGGTTGTTGCCCTCGGCTTCATAATCCTCGCGGCTCGGCGCGCCGACATAGCCGACCAGATGGCCGACCGCGCCGGCCGCCGGATAGTAGCGCGAAAAGCCCTGCAGCGGAGAAACGCCGGGTAGATCGGGCAGCCGGACATTGACCGCCGCATATTGCTCCCATTCGAGGCCCGCCGCGACCTGCACCGGTTGATAGCCCGAGGCGGCATCGAGTTCGGTGCGAATGCGGCTGACTTCGTCTTCGGGCAGCGTGAGCAGGTCCGCCAGCGTCGCGATGACGGCGTCGGCGTCCTGCACCCGGTCCGGGATCAGGTCGACGCGGAAGTCGGAGCGGTTCATCGCGATCGGCTGGCCGTTGCGATCGACGAGCCAGCCGCGCCGCGGCGGTATGAGGCTCAGCTGCACACGATTGGATTCCGAGAGCATCTGCCAGCGATCATTCTCGGCGATCGCGATCCACGCCATGCGCGCGCCCAGCAGCCCGGCCACGCCGAGCTGCGCGCCGTTCACCAGCACCGAGCGCCGCGAGAACATCTCCTTGCGCACCGTGTCGTTCATCGACGGGCCCGATATGCGCCGGCGCGGCTTCTTCACAATGTCAGCCTGCGCCGATCGAGGCGCGCGCACAGCCGCAGCACGATCGGAAAGAGCAGGATCGTTGCGACGATCTGCGGCAGCAGCGGCAGGAGGCCCCAGCCGCCATAGGCAAAGGAATTCAGCGCCATGGCAGCGATGATATAGAAAATCAGCGCGGCTGTCGCGACCACCCAGTCGATCCAGTAATCGCGCCACATCGCGCGATTCTCGGCGAGATCGAGCGCGATCAGGATAACCGTCCACAGCAGCATGCCGCTGCCGATCAGGTTGCCCGAGAGCAGGTCGTCGAACAGGCCGAAGGGCAGGCCAGCCCAGATCGGCCAGATTTCGGGACGCAGGAAACGCCAGCCGAGAAAGATCATCAGCGCCATCGGGGGCAGGATCGGTGCCTGCGTGACCAGCGGCACGAGGTTGAGCAGCGAGCCGAAAAGCACGCTCGCCGCCGGGATCAGCGCGAGCTGCGCCCGGACGAGCGCAAGATTTTCGTCGGCGGCGACGATGCGGCTCATGGTGTCTCCGGGCTGTCCGATCCGGACTCTCGCGGGTTCGCGGCACCGTCCGGGTTGGTCGTGCTTTCGTTCTCGGGGGGCTCGTAGACGGGCTGGACGATTGCGAAATCGAGCGAGCCGGGATTGGCGAAGGGCGCAGCGAGCGCGCTGTCTCCGAACACGTCGAGGATCACCGCGACCGGGATGTTCGGCGGATAGATGCCGCCGGTGCCGCTGGTGATCAGGATGTCGCCCTCCCGGAAGGGGCGCCGTCCGGCTTCCAGCGAATGGACTTCGACCCGCCCGTCGCCGCGGCCCGAGGTGAAGGCCGGGGTGCCATCGCGGGCGAGCTTCACCGGTACGATGTTCGAACGATCGGTCAGCAGCAGCACGCGCGACGCGCTGTTTCCGCTATCGATGATCCGGCCGACAAGGCCGTCGGCGGCGCGCACCGGCTGGCCCGGCAGCACGCCGCGGTCCCTGCCGGCGAACAGCGTCGCGGTGCGCCGCGCGCTGGTGAGCGAGCTGTTGACGAGCCGCGCGGTTGCGATCGGTTCGGACTGGCCTTCGAGCAGACCGACCAGCGCGCGCAACCGGCTGTTTTCCAGTTCGGTCGCCCGGGCCTGGATCAGCCGCCGCCGCGCGACGCGCAGTTCGGCGCGCAGTTCGGCATTCTGCTGTCCCGCATTCCACCAGTTGGCGACATAATTGTCGATCCGTCCGCCGGACTGGACGGCGCTGCGGCCGCTCGCCGAGACCGGGGCGGTGACGTCCGCGGTCGCTCCGCGAATGCTGGCGAAGCCCTGCGGATCGAAGATCGCGATAAGCACGAGCCCGAGACCGATCAGCGCGCCGGTGATGGCGACGACATATCCTACGAACAGGCCGAAGCGCGCGCGGCGGGAGAAACCGGGGCGCTTCGATCCGCTTGCTGCCATTGAAATCCGCTCCCGGCGCTAGCCCGTGGTCAGGACGCCGCGGAAGATTTCCTCTTCCAGCGCGCGGCCCGTGCCCAGTGCGACACAGGTAAGCGGATCTTCGGCGATAGTCACGGGAAGCCCGGTTTCGCGCCGCAGGACCTCGTCGATCCCTTCGAGCAGTGCGCCGCCGCCGGTAAGCACGATGCCCTGGTCGACGATATCGGCGGCCAGTTCGGGGGCGGTATTTTCCAGCGCGATGCGCACGCCCTCGACGATCGTGCCGACGGGTTCGCTGAGCGCCTCGGCGAGCTGGCCCTGGTTGATCGCGATTTCCTTGGGCACGCCGTTGACGAGGTCGCGGCCCTTGATGTGGATCGTCTGGCCCTTGCCGTCCGCCGGCATCAGCGCGACGCCGACTTCCTTCTTGATCCGCTCGGCCGTGGCTTCGCCGATCAGCAGGTTGTGGTTGCGGCGGACATAGGAGGAGATCGCCTCGTCCATCTTGTCGCCGCCGGTGCGGACCGAGGTGGTATAGGCAAGGCCGCGCAGCGAGAGCACGGCGACTTCGGTCGTGCCGCCGCCGATATCGACGACCATCGATCCGATGGCTTCGGTCACGGGCATGTCGGCGCCGATCGCGGCAGCCATCGGCTCCTCGATCAGCCACACCTGGCTGGCGCCGGCATTGGAGGCGGCGTCGCGGATCGCGCGCCGTTCGACCTTGGTGGAGCCCGACGGCACGCAGATCACGATTTCGGGCCAGCGCGGAAAGCGCCGGGGCCCGTGAACCTTCTGGATGAAATGCTTGATCATCTGCTCGGCCACGTCGATGTCCGCAATCACGCCGTCGCGCAGCGGCCGGATCGCCTGGATGGCGTCGGGGGTCTTGCCCATCATCAGCTTGGCGTCGTCGCCGACCGCGCGGACGCGCTGGATGCCGTTTTCGGTCTCGATCGCGACCACCGAAGGCTCGTTGAGGACGACACCGCGTCCGCGAACATAAACCACAGTATTAGCCGTGCCGAGGTCGATAGCCATGTCGTGCGACATGAGCTTGAATAGATTCTTGAACCACATGATGCGAACAGTCTCGTCTAAACAGTTTGAGTCTTGCGGGAATCAGCCCTTTTTGGCCTTGGCATTCCCATAACGATTATCGGCACGTTTGCGAGTATTAATTATGAATATTGGGGGATTGAACGCGCGGAGAGGACGCTTCGCCGAACCTCGAGGACGCGATCGAAAGCGGCCCGGTACTCAAATGACCGAAATAGAGTCCCCTTTCCATCGGCTTGCCAACGCGGCGAGCTATCGAGCGAGGGTGCCATGTTCGCGCCGCGAGCGTCAATCCATCCACGATAACGCCCCGGGGAATGCTCGCGACCATGCGCCGGGTGCGCTAATCATCGGCCCATGCCGATCCGCCGCCTGCCAGACCATCTGATCAACCGCATCGCGGCCGGCGAAGTGGTCGAGCGGCCGGCCTCCGCGCTCAAAGAATTGATCGAGAATGCGGTGGATTCCGGGGCGTCCCGGATCGTCGTCAAGCTCGTTTCCGGCGGCATCGACCGGATCGAGGTGGTCGATGACGGCTGCGGAATGAAACCCGAGGAAATGGCGCTCGCGCTCGAACGCCACGCCACGTCCAAGCTTGTCGGCGACGATATCGAAGGCGTCGAAACGCTCGGGTTCCGGGGAGAAGCGCTGCCCTCGATCGCCAGCGTCGCGCGGATGACCGTCGAAAGCCGGGTGCGCGGCGCCGACGGATCGGAAGGCGGCTGGCAGCGGGTCGTCGACAATGGCGCGGTCGAACATGAAGGGCCGGCCGCGCTCCCGCCCGGCACCCGCGTTGTCGTTGAACATCTCTTCGAGCGGGTGCCCGCGCGCAGGAAATTCCTGCGCACGCCGCGCTCCGAATATGCCGCCGCCGCCGATACGGTGCGGCGGCTCGCCATGGCCCGGCCCGATATCGGCTTCACCCTGGAACATGACGGCCGCACCAATATTTCCGTCCAGCCGGGCGAGGGGCAGGCGGCGCGGGTTGCCGCGCTCACCGATCGCGGGCTCATCGAAAACAGCGTGGTCGTGGACTATGATCGCGGCGATATCCGGCTCGAAGGCGTCGCCAGCCTGCCGACCTTCAACCGCGGCGTCGCCGATCACCAATATCTGTTCGTCAACGGCCGGCCGGTGAAAGACAGGTTGCTGATCGGCGCGGTGCGCGGCGCGTATCAGGATCTTCTGGCGCGCGACCGGCACCCGGTGCTCGCGCTGTTCCTCACCGTCCCGCATGGCGAGGTCGATATCAACGTCCATCCGGCCAAGACCGAGGTGCGCTTCCGCGAACCCGGTGCGATCCGCGGGCTGATCGTCGGCGGCCTGCGCCACGCATTGGACGAGGCCGGATTTCGCAGCGTCCAGCGGGCGAGCGCGGCGGCGCTCGGCAACTGGCAGGCGGAACCGGTCGGGGGCGGCTCGCCCACAGCCTATCCCCAGGCTTTTCAACAGCGCCCGGCCTTCTTCACGCCGCCGCCGCTTTCCTCCGGCTCCGGCGAATCCGGCGCGGAACCGCGGGTTTGGGAGCAGTCTCCCGACTATCGCCCCGCGCCCGAAGGCCGCGCCGAGGCCGCCGAACAACCCGTGCCCCGTGCCGTGGATCACCCGCTCGGCGTTGCGCGCGGGCAGGTATCGGAAACCTATATCGTCGCCGAAGCCGAGGACGGGTTGGTGATCGTCGATCAGCATGCCGCGCATGAGCGGCTGGTGCTCGAGCGGATGAACCGGGCGATGGCGCAGGGCGGGGTGGCGAGCCAGGGCCTGCTCGTCCCCGAAGTCGTCGAACTCGACGAAAGCGCCTGCGACAATCTGGAAAGCCGCATTTCCGAACTCGCCGAAATGGGCCTGGAGCTCGAACGTTTCGGCCCCAAGGCGATCCTCGTGCGCGCGACCCCGGCGATGCTGGGCGCGGGCGACGTGACCGGCCTCGTCACCGACCTTGCCGACGAAATCGCCGCTTATGATCAGGCGCTGAGCCTGAAGGAACGGCTCGACCATGTCGCCGCGACCATGGCCTGTCATGGCTCCGTGCGGGCGGGAAGGGTGCTCTCGGTCGCCGAAATGAACGCGCTGCTCCGCGAAATGGAGGTCACCCCGCATTCGGGCCAATGCAATCACGGCCGCCCGACCTGGGTGAAGCTCGGCCATGGCGATATCGAGAAGCTGTTCGGACGGAAGTGAAGCGATGACCCGCTATACCGGCTCCTGCCATTGCGGCGCGGTGCGGTTCGAGATCGAGGCCGATCCGGTCGAGACGACGAGCTGCGATTGTTCGATCTGCGCGAAGAAGAATGCGCGGATGATCCAGGTGCATGAGAGCGGGTTCACGCTGGTCGCAGGCGAGGAATTCCTATCCACCTATCAGTGGAACATGAGGATCGCGCGCCACCATTTCTGCGCGCGCTGCGGCATCTACACCTTTCACCGCAAGCGGATGGCGCCGGACAGCTATGGCATCAACATCTACTGCCTCGACGGCTTCGACGAGCGCGCGCTGCCGCACCGGCGCACCGAAGGCGCGGCGCTGAGCGTGGCGGAGGAGTGAGCGCTTTCGTCGTCGCGGTGAGCCGCAAGGCGGAACATGGCATCGCCAAGCCCAATGTCGACACGATCCGGCTGATCGCGGGCGAGGGCGTCGAGGGCGATGCGCATTCCGGGGCGAAGGTGAAACATCGCTCGCGCGTCGCGCAGAATCCGGGCCAGCCCAATCTCCGCCAGCTTCACCTGATCCATGCCGAATTGTTCGACGAACTGGCGAGGCAGGGGTTCGCCGTCGCGCCCGGGGATATGGGCGAAAATGTCACGACGCGGGGAATCGACCTGCTGGCGCTGCCCGAACGGTCCGAGCTTCGACTGGGCGATACGGCGCGGGTGCGGATCACGGGGCTGCGCAATCCCTGTATGCAGCTCAACGGCCACGCGCCCGGGCTGATGGACGCGGTGCTCGATCGGGACGATGCGGGCGATCTCGTTCGCAAGGCAGGCGTGATGGCGATTGTCCTCGCGGGCGGCGAGGTGAAGGCCGGGGATCCGGTGACCGTGCATATTCCCGATGAGGCGACCAATGCGTTGAAACCGGTTTGACTGGCTTTGCGCCCCCGTTTCACGCGATTCCACAAGTCGTCCTGCCATCGCCTCGGCGCATCCCGGTTTGAAGGCGTTTCCGGAACTATCGCCTCCGTTCTTGGTCGGTAGGGCGAACCAGCCTTCTGGTTTCCTGACATTTCAAACGGAGAATGACCGATGTCCATGATCAAAACCGCCGCCGGCCTTGCCGCGGCCAGCCTGTTTTCGATGACCGCCGCCTCGGCGCAGACCGCCGAGCCCGCTGCGCCCGCCGCGGCGGCTGAAGCGGCGGCCGACGCTACCGTCACGCCGCCGACGGCCGAAGAAATCTCGCAGTTCGCCGAAGCCTATATCGCCATCGGCAACATCCAGACGGCCGCCCAGGAAGCGACCCAGCAGGCGACGCCCGAAGACCGTTCGGCGGTCGCCCAGCAGATGCAGCAGCAAATGGCCGCCGCGGTGGCTGCGGCCGGGCTCACGCCGGCGCGGTTCAACGCCATTGCCGAAGCCTCCCAGTCGGACCCCGAACTGACCGCGCAGATCCAGCAGGAACTGCAGGCCAGCCAGGGCGGCTAATCGATCCGGAAATGCGGCGGCGGGCCGGCGGGGAATCAGCCCTGCCGGCTCGCTCCGTTTACCGCGCTGAGCACGGCGCGCACGCTTGCCGTCGCGACGTCGCGGCTGATGCCGACGCCGAACACCGTCTTTCCGTCGGCGTCGGTGCATTCGATATAGGCGGCGGCTCGCGCATCCGAGCCATGGCCTATCGCGTGCTCGTCATAATTGACGACGTCGAGCGCAATGCCCCATTCGTCGCGGATCGCGGCGATCACCGATGACAGCAGTCCGTTGCCCCGGCCCGACACCGAGCGTTCCTCGCCCTTGTGGCGGATCGTGCCGGTAAAGACGCGGTCGGCGCCCGCGCGGCTCTCGCTATAGTCGACAAGCGCGAAATCCTGGCTTCCGCCCAGGCCGTAATGGCGTTCGAATTCCTGCCAGATATCCTCCGCATTGAGTTCCCGGCTCGTTGAATCGGCCAGTTCCTGGACGACATGGCTGAAGCTTGCCTGCAACCGCTTGGGCAGTTTCAAGCCCTTGTCCTGCTCCAGCACCCAAGCGACGCCGCCCTTGCCGGATTGCGAATTGACGCGGATCACCGCCTCGTAGGAGGTACCGATATCGTTGGGATCGAGCGGCAGATAGGGCACTTCCCATTGCTCGTCATTGCGCGCTTCCTGCGCCGCGAACCCTTTCTTGATCGCGTCCTGGTGCGATCCGGAAAAGGCCGTGAAGACGAGATCGCCGCCATAGGGGTGGCGCGGATGAACCGGGATCTGGTTGCAATATTCGACCGTGTTCTTGATTTCCTCGATATCGGAGAAATCGATGCCCGGATGCACGCCCTGCGAATAGAGGTTGAGCCCCAGGGTCACGAGGTCGCAATTGCCGGTGCGCTCGCCATTGCCGAACAGGCAGCCCTCGACCCGGTCCGCGCCGGCCATCAGGCCGAGCTCGGCCGCGGCGATGCCGGTGCCCCGGTCGTTATGCGGGTGCAAGGAAATGACGACACTGTCGCGGCAGGAAATCGCGCCGCAGAAATACTCGATCTGGTCGGCATAGATGTTGGGCGTCGCCGCCTCGACGGTCGCCGGGAGGTTGAGGATCAGCGGCTTTGCCGGCGTCGGCCCGATAATGGCGATCACCGCCTCGCATACCTCGATCGAGAAATCGATTTCGGCGGTGCTGAAGGTTTCGGGCGAATATTCGAAATGCCAGTCGGTTTCGGGATATTTCGCGGCCTGCTCGACAAGCTTGCGGGCACCGTCCCGGGCGATCTCGGTCACCCCGGCGCGGTCCATCTGGAACACGATCTTGCGCCATGCGGGCGAGATCGCGTTGTAGAGATGGACGATCGCCTGTTTCGCGCCGGCCATGCTGGCGAAGGTCGTTTCTATGAGGTCGCTGCGCGATTGCGTCAGCCCCTGGATGAAAACGTCGCCCGGAATCGCGCCGCTATCGACGAGCCCGCGGATGAAATCGAAATCGGTGGCGCCGGACGCCGGGAAGCCGACCTCGATCTCCTTGATGCCGATCTTGACGAGCAGGTCGAAGAAGCGGCGCTTCTTCTCGGCGTTCATCGGGTCGATCAGCGCCTGGTTGCCGTCGCGAAGATCGGTCGAAAGCCAGCGCGGCGGGGCGGTGATCGTCCTGGACGGCCACTGCCGGTCGGGCAGGTCGATCTGCGGAAAGGGTCGGTATTTTTGCGAAGGGTCGCTCAACATGGGCATGGCAATGGCCTTAATCTTCTTCGGGTTTCGATGCTTTGGAAAAGAGCCCTTAGGCCGTGTGTGCCGCGCGCGGCACGAAAGGCACGCCTAAGGGCGTGTAAGTCGAAGAAGCAGGGCCAGCCGTGCGGTCATGGGAAAGCCTATTGGCGATTATCGGTTAACAAGTCCAGACCCTCGCCGCGTCGATCCGGCAGGATATGGCGCAAATACCTGTATTCATGAAAAATTTATCATGGTCTGCGAAAGGCGCCTGATAGGCAGCAAGGGGGGCTTTGCCATGTATCGTCTTATCTATGTCAGTTCGGTTCGGCCGCATGTCGGCGTGCTTGAGGTCGAACAGATCGTCGATGTCGCGCGGGATCGGAACGCGGATCGCGATCTCACCGGGCTGCTGATCTACGACGGCAAGCGCTTCCTGCAATATCTTGAAGGCGAAGAAGCCAAGGTCGAAGCCGTTTTCGAACGGATCGCCGAGGATGAACGCCACTATGCGCTGGTCGTGCTGGCGCGCGGCGATGTCCAGCGCCGCCAGTTCCCCGACTGGGCGATGGCGAGCCGCAATGTCGACGATGGCGATACGCTGACCATGGCCGTTGCGCGCATGGTCCAGGGCTGCGACGAGCATGTCGCCGCCGAGCTCATCGGTTTCGCCGAGGCCCGCGAAAAGGCCGCGTAACAGCCGGGCAAGCCGTCACCCCGGATCGCGTCCGGAGTGACGGAAAGGCCTAATTCTTTTCCTTGTCGACGAGCTTGTTCTTGCCGATCCACGGCATCATCGCACGCAGCTCGCTGCCGACCTTTTCGATCGGATGGGCTTCGGCGGCCTTGCGGCTGGCCTTGAGCTCCGGCTGGCCGGCGCGATTGTCGAGCACGAAATTCTTCACGAAACGCCCGGCCTGGATGTCGGCGAGCACGCGCTTCATCTCGGCCTTGGTTTCCTCGGTGATGATCCGCGGGCCGGTGGTGATGTCGCCATATTCGGCGGTGTTCGAGATCGAATAGCGCATGTTGGCGATGCCACCCTCATAGAGCAGGTCCACGATCAGCTTGGTTTCGTGCAGGCATTCGAAATAGGCCATTTCCGGCGCGTACCCGGCTTCGGTCAGCGTTTCGAAACCGGCCTGGATCAGATGGGTGATGCCGCCGCACAGCACGGCCTGTTCGCCGAACAGGTCGGTTTCGCATTCCTCGCGGAAGGTCGTTTCGATGATCCCGGACCGGCCGCCGCCGACGCCGCTCGCATAGGCGAGGCACAGGTCATGCGCATTGCCGGTCGCGTCCTGCGCGATCGCCATCAGGCAGGGGACGCCGCCGCCGCGCTGATATTCGCTGCGCACGGTGTGGCCGGGGCCCTTGGGCGCGATCATGATGACATCGATATCGGCGCGCGGCTCGATCAGCCCGAAATGGATGTTGAGGCCGTGCGCGAAGGCGAGGGCGGCGCCCTCCTTCATGTTCGCGGCGATATCCTCGGCGTAGATCTGCGCCTGATGTTCGTCGGGCGCGAGGACCATGATGATATCGGCCCAGGCCGCGGCCTCGGCATTGCTCATCACCTGGAAGCCCGCCTCTTCGGCTTTCTTGCGCGTGGCAGACCCTTCGCGCAGGGCGATCGCCACTTCGGCGACGCCGCTGTCCCGCAGGTTCTGGGCATGGGCATGGCCCTGGCTGCCATAGCCGATAATCGCGATCTTCTTGCCCGTGATCAGGCCCAGATCGGCATCGGCATCGTAATAGACGCGCATTTCAAACTCCCTGTTTTTGTGGCGGGCGCCGCAGATAATCGGTCAGCAGCGTCCAGTAATGAGAAACGACATAGAAGGCGATCGGCGCGGCGAGCGCGATCGACCAGTACCAGTTCCAGCCCCAGACATGATTGGCGCCGATAAAGGCAAGCAGCGGCAGGATGAACCAGAGGCGCAGTACTATCAGCCAGGCCATGGCGAAAAAGGCGAGCACCCAGTGCATCTGTTCTTCGAGCGCCATGAAGACCGCCCCGCCGAAGGCGAGAAAGTAGAAAAAGGCGGCGATAATCGCCGTTATGCTGATCGCTTCGCGCATGTCGGCCTTGCCCTAGCTCGGTTCCTTGCCGCGGCCAATGGCGACGACGCCGGTGCGGGCGACTTCGACCAGGCCGACTTCGCGCATCAGTTCGATGAAGCTGCCGACCTTGTCGCTGTTTCCCGTCACCTCGAAGACGAAGCTTTCGGTCGTGGAATCGACGACCCGCGCGCGATAGACATCGGCGAGGCGGAGCGCCTCGATCCGGTGCTCGCCGGTGCCGGCCACCTTCACCAGCGCCATGTCGCGTTCGACATGCGGGCCGATCTCGGTCAGGTCGGTCACCTTGTAGACGGGCGGCATCCGCTCGGTCTGGGCGATGATCTGGTCGATCACATGCGGCGAACCGCTGGTGACGATGGTGATGCGGCTCACCGTTTCGTCCTCGGAAATGTCGGTCACCGTCAGGCTGTCGATATTATAGCCGCGCGCGGTGAACATGCCGGCGATGCGGGCGAGGATGCCCGGCTCGTTGTCGACCAGGATGGAGAGCGTGTGGCGCTCGGATTCTTCGGTACGGATTTTCATCAGACGAGCGCCTTGGCCTCATCCTCCATTTCGCCCGACACCTGGTCGGACTGGAGGATCATGTCGGTATGGGCGTTGCCCGACGGGATCATCGGGAAACAGTTGGCGAGCTTCGCGACGCGGCAATCCACCAGGACCGGCCCGTCATAATCGAGCATCTCGCCGATCCCGGGTTCCAGCTCCTGCTGGCCCTCGATGCGGATGCCTTTCCAGCCGTACGCCTCTGCGAGCTTGACGAAATCGGGCAGCGAATCGCTGTAGCTTTCCGAGTAACGGCCCGAATAAGTGAGTTCCTGCCACTGGCGGACCATGCCCATATATTCGTTGTTGAGGATGAAGAGCTTCACCGGCAGGCGATACTGGCTCGCCGTGCCCAGCTCCTGGATGTTCATCTGGATCGAGGCTTCGCCGGCGATGTCGATAACGAGCGCGTCGGGAAAGGCGACCTGCGCGCCGATCGCGGCGGGCAGGCCATAGCCCATGGTGCCGAGGCCGCCCGAGGTGAGCCATTTGTTGGGGTTCTCGAAATCATAATGCTGGGCCGCCCACATCTGGTGCTGGCCGACCTCGGTGGTGATGATCGGGTTGCGCTTGTGCGTCGCCTCCCACAGCGCGCGAATCGCGGCCTGCGGCATGATTTCCTTTTTCGAGGCCGGAAATTCGAGGCATTTGACCGAACGCCAGCCCTCGATCCGCGCCCACCAGTCCTGCAGGTCGGCCTTTTTGTGCTGCCTGGCCTTCCAGACCTTGACCATATCCTCCATCGCGCGCCCGGCATCGGCGTTGATCGCGAGGTCGACGGGCACGATCTTGTTGATCGAGCTGCGGTCGATATCGATGTGGATCTTCTTGGAATCGGGTGAAAAGGCGTCGAGCCGGCCGGTCACGCGATCGTCGAAGCGGGCACCGATGGCGACGATCAGGTCCGCCTTGTTCATCGCCATATTGGCTTCATAGGTGCCGTGCATGCCGAGCATGCCCAGCCATTCCTCGCCCGAAGCCGGGAAGCAGCCGAGCCCCATCAGGGTGGAGGTGATCGGCGCGCCGGTGATCCGCACGAGCTCACGCAGCATCTGGCTGGCGCCCGGCCCGGCATTGATGACGCCGCCGCCGGTATAGAAGACCGGCCGTTCCGCCGCCGCCAGCATCTCGACCGCTTCCTCGATACGATGCGCATCGGGCTTGTCGTGCGGGACATAGGCCTTGTGCGGTTGCGGGCCCGTTTTCCGGTATTTTCCGGTGGCGACCTGCACATCCTTGGGAATGTCGACGACGACCGGGCCAGGGCGGCCGGTGGTGGCGATGAAAAAGGCCTCGTTGACGATCGTGCCGAGCTTGTCGGGATCCTTCACGAGATAATTATGTTTCGTGCAATGGCGCGTGATGCCGACGGTATCGGCCTCCTGAAAGGCATCGGTGCCGATCAGCCCAGAGGGCACCTGGCCGGTGATGACGACCATCGGAATCGAATCCATCAGCGCGTCGGTGATGCCCGTGACCGCGTTGGTCGCGCCCGGGCCCGAGGTGACGAGCACGACGCCGGGCTTGCCGGTCGCCCGCGCATAGCCTTCCGCTGCATGCGCCGCGCCCTGTTCGTGCCGGCACAATATGTGGCGGATCCGCTCCTGCTTGAAGAGCGTGTCGTAGATCGGGAGGACGGCGCCGCCCGGATAGCCGAATACGACCTCGACGCCGCAATCAATCAGCGCCTCGACCAGTATATCCGCTCCGCATTTTTCGGCCGTCATCATTCCCAATCCATATCCCGAAGTGGCGCCGCGATAGCAGCACGAAGGATGGGCTGCTAGAGATGCAAAAATTTTCTGTCAACGATTATTGCTGTAATATCGTTACGATTTTATGGCTATAATCGTTATATTGTGATTCATCGATGCGGGCCCAATCGGCGGGAGGCTGGTTCGAGAACCAGGTATATTGCCGCTTCGCGTAGCGCCGGGTGGCCTGTGCCGCGGCCGCGACCGTCTCTTCCTTCGATGTATTTCCTGCAAGAAAATCAAGGATTTCCGGAACGCCTATCGCGCGCATGATCGGAAGGTCGGGATCGAGATTGCGGGCCGCCAGCGCTTCGACTTCCTCTACCGCGCCGCTTTCGATCATGTCCGCGAAGCGTGCGTTGCAGCGCGAATAGAGCCAGTCGCGATTCGGCAGCAGGATGAGGGGGGCGAGCGAAATCCGGTCGGCAATCCCGCCGCTTTTCTCCATCTGCCACGCCGCGATCGGCCGGCCGGTCGAGCGGACGATTTCGAGCGCGCGCGCGACGCGCGTCGTATCCGCGGGCTTCAGCCGGGTCGCCGCCTCGGGATCTTCGCGGCGCAGCGCTTCATGGGCATCGGCCACGGCCAGCGCGCGAACCGCCGCGCGGATATCGGGATCGATCTCCGGAATCGGCGCGATGCCCTCCAGCAATGTCCGGTGATAGAGCCCGGTTCCGCCGACCAGGATCGCCGGTTTTCCTTGCTTTTCAGCCTCTTCGATTGACGTCATGGCGTCAGCCGCCCAGCGCGCGGCCGAACAGGCCTCGGCGCCGTCGATATAGCCGAACAGGCGATGGGGCAGGGCGGTTTCCTCGGCCTCGCTCGGCCGCGCGGTGACGATGCGGAGATCGGCATAGACCTGGGCGCTGTCGGCGTTGACGATGACCCCGCCCGTGCGCTCCGCCACCGCCATCGCGAGAGACGACTTGCCGCTGGCCGTCGGCCCCGCAATAAGCGCGACTTTCGGAAGAGGGGAAGGCTCGGCCATGTTCATCGCCACGCTCATAGCAGCAGATCGTCTCGCGGCGGGCGATATTTCGCGCGCCCGCGACGCGCTGGCGGCAGCCGGTACCGAGCCGGGCGAGGCGGCGTGGCTCGAGGCCGAAAAGGCGGCCGATATTCCCTTCGCCGGCGATCCGGCAGCGGCGCGCGGCGCGCTCGATGCGCTGGGCGGCGGCACCGATCATGTCGTGCAGGCCGCGGAAAACCGGCGTAAAAAGCTGTTCGTCGCCGATATGGATTCGACGATGATCACCGTCGAATGTCTCGACGAGCTGGCCGACTATGCCGGCTTCAAGGATCATGTCGCCGCGATCACCGAACGGGCGATGCGCGGGGAGCTCGATTTTATCGAGGCGCTCGATGAAAGAGTATCGCTTCTCAAAGGTTTATCGAGCGATATTGTCACGCAATGTCATGAAGAGCGAGTGCGGCTGATGGCCGGCGGGCCAACCCTGGTGCGGACGATGAAGGCGCATGGCGCGCGCTGCGTGCTGGTGTCGGGCGGATTCACCCTGTTCGCCGACCGCGTCGCCGCGGATATCGGCTTCGACCGGGCGATTGCGAACACGCTCGTGATCGAGAATGGCGCGCTGACGGGCGCGGTCGCGCGGCCGGTGGTCGACAGCGCGACCAAGGAGCGTGTGCTCGGCGAGGAAAGCGCCGCGCTCGGCCTGCAGGCGGCGGAAACGCTGGCGATTGGCGATGGCGCCAACGATCTGGCGATGATCCGCAAGGCGGGGCTCGGCATCGCCTATTACGGCAAGCCCAAGCTGCGCGAGGCCGCCGATGCGCGGATCGATCACGGCGATCTGACGGCGCTGCTCTATGCGCAGGGCTATCGGCGGGAAGACTGGGTGGCGGAAGCCTAGATTTTCGAAGTTTTCAGCCGCTAGCGCGTCATATCCGCGGCGATCGCGCCGAGCGCGAAAGCGACCGATTCCTCGTCGCCGGCAAAGGCGAGTTCGATGCCGTTATCGGTGACCGCATGAACCTCGGCGCGGATCTCCCCGGCCGCCGGGTGGACGAGCGTGACGATCGAGCCCGAAGCGGGCCGCACATTGCTCCTGAGCTGCGCGCCGCGCCCGGAAATCCGCTCCAGCGCGACGGGCGCCGGCCGGTCCGCGTGCAGCACGCACATCCGGCGGCGGCGCCAGGGCGAGGCCATCGCGGTCGTGCTCGTGCGGTGAATTTCGGCCATGCTCTCTCCCCGGTTGGAAAGAGGGCTTAGACGCGCGCTCGCAAAAATTGCGTTAAGCGCCGGCCGGTTATCGCTTCGCCCTTTATTCGCGGCGGACGGCGATACATTCCGATCCTGCCGCGCGTGCCGCCTGGCAGGCGCGCAGCGCCTCATTCTGCGTGGCGAAGGGGCCGGCCTGGAGCCGCGTATAGGGCCCGGCGCGGACGAGATAGGGCTGGAGGCCGGAGAGCATCGCGTTGCGGCCGCTGACATCGAGCCACAGCCGTTCGGCGCGCGGCCGTTCACGGAAGGAGCCGAGCTGGATTCGCCAGTCGCCGCTGCGTGCGGCGGGCGGCGGCGGAGCGGCGGGCGGCGGCGCTGCCTGGGCGTGCTGGACCGGGGCCGGCGGGGTAGGCGGCGGCGCCTGGACCTGCGCCTGGCGCGGCGGCGATGCAGGCGGCGGGGCCGTCTGGACCGGCGGCGGCACTTCGACCGGGGTGAAGGTCTGCTGCGGCACCGCGGAAGGCGGCGGCGCGGAAGGCGGGGGAGGCGGCGCAACCGCGACTTCCATCGCCGCATTGTCGCTCGCCATCTGATCGGCCATCGCCAGGCCCTGTTCGCGTTCGGCGGCCGGGATATGTTCGTCCATCTGCTCGATGCTCGCCAGCGCCTGGGGCAGCCCGGCGCCCGCGGCCTGCGCCATCATCGCATAGGCGCGTGGCCAATCGCGCGGCGCATGATCGCCGTTGAACAGCGCGGTACCATAGACATATTGCGCGCGCGGCTCGCCGCGTTCCGCCGCGGCTATTATATATGGCATCGCGGTTTGCCGATCGCCCTCCTGGAACAGGATGAGCCCGTAATTGGCCTGGGCCTGGAGATGGCCCTGATCGGCGGCGAGCCGGAAAAGCTCGCGCGCCCGGCCCATATCCTGCGACAGGCCGCGGCCGAGCTTGTAGGCCTGGCCGAGATTGAACTGCGCATCGGGATCGCCGGCATCGGCGAGCGGCCGCCATTCGGAAATCGCGCGCGCATAATCGCCGCTCCGCCACGCATCCACGCCTTCCTGTACGCCTGCAAAAACTGACGTCGGTGCCGCCATGAGAGCAAACGCCGCGCCGAGCATGAGGGTTCGCCTGATCGTCATCTGCCAATCTCCAGCAATTCGGGCCTTTTTCCTGTTTGCCACTAACAGGGTTAAACAAGGATTAGCAAAGTTGAAGCGTCATTTTCTGCGACTTCAAGGAAATTTTGGGAGCTATCATTAACCAGATTTTAGTTACCGTGGTGGCAATCCCCTCGCCGAGAGACCGCGAGCAAAGGGGATACCATGCGGGTTTTGGCATTAGCATCGCAAAAAGGCGGTTCGGGCAAGACGACGCTCTCCGGCCACCTTGCCGTTGAGGCACAGCGTAGTGGCGCGGGGCCAGTCGTCCTGATCGATATCGATCCTCAAGGTTCGCTTGCGGACTGGTGGAACGAACGCGAAGACGACATGCCTGCCTTTGCGCAGACGACCGTCGCCCGGCTTGCGGCGGATCTCGAGATTCTTCGCCAGCAGGGATTCAAGCTCGCCGTCATCGATACGCCGCCGGCGATCACGATGGCGATCCAGAGCGTTATTCAGGTCGCCGAGCTTATCGTCGTTCCGACGCGCCCGTCGCCGCACGATCTTCGCGCCGTCGGCGCCACAGTCGATTTGTGCGAACGCGCCGGCAAGCCGCTGATCTTCGTCGTCAACGCGGCGACCCCCAAAGCGAAAATCACCTATGAAGCCGCCGTCGCGCTTTCGCAGCACGGCACCGTTGCTCCGGTTACGCTTCACCACCGCACGGATTTCGCGGCGTCGATGATCGATGGCCGCACGGTCATGGAGATCGACCCCGAGGGCAAGTCCGCCCAGGAAATGCAGGAACTCTGGATCTATATCGCCGACCGTCTCGAAAAGAATTTCCGCCGCACCGTTTTCAGCGGCCCGAAATTTGCGCCCCAGCAGCAGGGCGCCGCTCCGCGTCCAGCAGCTGGAGGCTTCGGTCGCCGGGTGACGGGACAGTAGGAGCGTGACAATGGGCGAAGAAAAATTCGCGTCGCTTTCCTCTGGATTGCTAGCGCGTAAAGGGGCCGCCAAGCCCGCCATGCGACGTCAAGGCTTCATGAACCCCGACGGCGATGTGGCCCCCGGCGATCTTCACGACGATCTCGGCTGGAACGACATGGGGCACGATGTTCCCCATCCGGTCGATGCCGACAACCAGGACGGCTTTGGCGAGGCTTCGGTTCCCGAAGTGCGCAAGCAACTCGACAGGCTCAACGAGGATCTGGCCGACGAATCGACGTCGGGCGGCTTCACCGTCGCCGATCTCGAGAGCGAGCTGACCGACGATTATGACGATCGGCCGACGATCACGACCAACAGCCATGGCGGCCTGACGCCGATGGGTGCGGAAGACGGCGATTACGAGGAAGATCCGGAAGACGAAACCGCCGACATGGAAACGCCGGGCGCCGAAGCCTGGTCGATGCCGCCGGTATCCGAGCATCACGCCGAGTTTTCGGCCGATGACGAGGAAGACGCTGCTGAGATCGAAGCCGTCGAGACCGGTGGCTTTGCCACCATCGAGCCGGTCGGCGAACCCGACGCGATCGAGGAATTCGCCGAGGCCGCGGAAGCCGAAGACGCTTCCGAAGCCGAGGAGGTGTCCGCAGTCGAAGAGGTGGCGGAAGCCGAGGAATTTGCAGAGGCCGCAGAGGACGACGAACCGTCGGAACCGACCCAGCCGCCCGCGCCTCCCTCGATCCCGCATCCCATGCGTCGTCCGCTGATGATGCCGACCATTTCGGTCGGGGAAGACATGGTCCCGGCGCGCGAGAAGATCGCCTTCACGCTGCGTCTCGACAAGGAACGTCATCTGAAGTTGCGGCTGGCTTCGGCGGTTACGAACCGCTCGGCCCAGCGGCTTGTTACGGCTGCTCTCGACCAGTTCCTCGAGAGCATTCCCGAAGTCGAAGCGCTCGTCGAGAAAAGCTCGGGGCGCAAGACACATTAAGACGGAGGATCGATAGATGAAACCGACTTTGGTTAAACTCGCAGCATCGACGATGCTGGTCGGTGCATCGGTGGCGGGGGTGTCGCCTCTTGTACAGCAGGCCGTTTCCACCGGTACCAGTGCATCCGAAACGCAAGCCGCGCGCGCCGCTTCCGAAGCGGCCGGCGTCGCTCGGGCCGCGCTGGGGCGCGGCGATAGCGCCGCGGCGGTTTCCAGCGCCGAACGCGCCGTCGAATTCATGCCGAACAGCGCCGAATATCGGCATCTGCTCGGCCGCGCCTATCTGGCCGCCGGACGGTTCAACTCGGCCGAAACCAGCTTCCAGGACGCGCTGACGCTGAACCCGGATCTCGACCGGACCGCCTTCAACCTGGCGCTCGTCCAGATCGCCCAGGGCGACCGGGCCGACGCGCTGGCCGAACTCAACGCGCTCGAAGGGCGTATCGGCGCGTCCGATCTCGGCCTCGCCATGGCGCTCGCCGGCAATCACGATCGCGCGATCGAAGTGCTTCGCCAGGCGGCCCAGGTCGAGGGCGGGGATCCCCGCGCGCGCCAGAATCTGGCACTCACCTATGCAATGGCCGGCCGCTGGGCCGAATCGCGGATCACCGCCGCGCAGGATGTCAGCGCTGCCGAACTGAATTCGCGCATGCAGGAATGGGCGCAATTCGCCGCGGCCGAACGGCAGCCCGATCAGGTTGCCTCGCTGCTCGGCGTGTCGCCCAATGCCGGCGATCCCGGCCAGCCCGTCCAGCTCGCGCTGAACGCCGCGCCGACGCCGGTGATGACCGCCGATGCGGAAACGCAGAATGCCGTCGTCGCCTATACGGCCCCGGCCGAAGACGATTACAGCGTCGCCCGTTCGATCGACGAGGTCGACGTGCCCGAAACCATCACGGCAGACAGCACGCCGGTGCGGGTTGCCGCCGCCGACGGCTTTGTCGTCGAAGACGAGGACGAAGGCCAGTGGGTTGCCGCCGATGAGGCGATCGCCGCTGCCGCGCCGGCTCCGGTCGCGCCGCGGGCCGCTCCGGTTCGCATTTCCGCGCTGCCGGCGCCGCAGGCGACGAGCGCCGGGCGCTATGTCGTCCAGATCGGCGCTTTCGAACAGGAAGCCCTTGTTTCGGTTGCCTGGGACCGCGCCGTCAGCCGCAATGCCGAGCTCGCGCAATATGAGCCGCGCCGCACGGTCTTCCAGCACGGCCAGACCTATCATCGCCTGTCGTTCGGCGGATTCGACAATTGGGCCGAAGCCAACACGCTGTGCCGCTCGCTCAAAACGCGCGGCCAGCAATGCTTCGTCCGCGAGCGGGTTGCCGATGCGCCGACGCGCGCCGCCGCGGTTACGCCGGCTTCCGCCTCCGTGTCGGTGGCCGTGGCTACCGCCGAGCGCGGCGGTCGTGGCTGGTTCGCCGGCCGTCTGCGCGGCGATGTCGTCGCCTCGCGCGAAACGGGCGCCACGAGCGGCTGGTTCGCCTAGAAATTACCCTCGAAAAACGACGTTAAACGGGCGGTCGATCGAGAGATCGGCCGCCCTTTATCGTTTCGACGACCTTGCCCTGTACGGGGATGCCGTCGAACGGCGTATTGCCGGCGCCCGATACCATCGCGGCGCTGTCGATCTTCCACGGCGATCCGGCATCGAACACGATGAGATCGGCCGGCGCGCCGACATTGACCGAACCGCCCGGAATGTTCAGCAGCTTCGCCGGATTGGCGGAGAGCAGCGTGAACAGGCTTGCCAGGTCAAGATGCCCTTCGCGCACCAGGTTGAGCGACAGGGCGAGCAGCGTTTCCGCGCCCGATACGCCCGGTTCGGCGTCGGAAAAGGGCAGGCGTTTCGCCTCCGGCCCCTGCGGATCGTGGCCCGAACAGATGACGTCGATCGTCCCGTCGGCCAGCGCGGAGAGTGCGGCCTTGCGGTCCTCGGGGCTGCGCAGCGGCGGCGAGAGCTTGGCGAAAGTGCGATAGGCGCCGATATCGACGTCCGAAAGCAGGAGATATGCGGGACTGATCCCGCAGCTGACCTTCACGCCGGTTTTCTTGGCTTCACGGATCATTTCGAAGCCGCGCGCCGTCGTCACCTCGCGGAAATGGACATGGCCGCCGGTATCGGCGGCGAGCATCACGTCGCGGGCGATCGAGATCGCTTCGGACATCGCCGGCGCGCTGCTGAGGCCGAGCCGGGTCGCGGTTTCGCCGTCGGTCGCCGTGGCATGGCCCGACAGGCCTTCATCCTCGGCATGGGTGATGACGATCAGGTCTAGCGCTGCCGCATAGCTGAGCACCTTGTGCATGACGCCGCTATCGGCGATCCGCTTGCGGCCGGTCGATACCGCCACCGCGCCCGAACGCTGCATCAGGCCCATTTCGGCGAGTTCGGTGCCTTGGAGGCCGCGGGTCGCCGCGGCGATGGGGTGGATCCATACCTGCGGCTTGCCGGCATTCGCCGCCCGTTCGACGATCGCCGCTTCGTCCAGCACCGGATGCTGGTCCGGCATCAGCGCCGCGCGCGTGATGCCGCCGGCGACGAAGGCCGGAATGTCGATCGCGAAACAGCCCATGTCGATGATACCGGGCGCGACATAGCGGTTCTTGGCGTCGATCCGGCTGGCGCCGCGCCCCGGGTTGTCGTCGATCAGCCCGTCGCGGACATGGATGTCCCGCTGTTTGATCGTACCGGCCACCGGGTCGACCAGCTTGCCGTCCTTGATCGTCAGGCTGCCGGTCATTTCCAGCCCTTGGTGCCGCGCCGCTCGCGCGTCAGCACGTCGAGACAGGCCATGCGCACCGCGACGCCCATCTCCACCTGCTCGGTGATCGCCGAGCGATCGATATCGTCGGCCACGTCGCTGGCGATCTCGATGCCGCGGTTCATCGGCCCGGGATGCATGATGAGCGCATCGGCCTCGGCATTTTCCAGCCGCTCGCGCGTCAGCCCGTATAGCGCATGAAATTCCCGCGCCGAGGGAATGAAGCCGCCGTTCATCCGTTCGTTCTGGAGGCGCAGCATCATCACCACATCGGCGCCGCGAATGCCCTCGTCGAAATCGGTATAGGCGGTCACGCCCAGCCGCTCGATCGCACGGGGCATCAGGGTCGGCGGCGCGATCACGCGGACCTCGGCGCCGAGTGCGGTCAGGCACAGGATGTTGGAGCGCGCGACGCGGCTGTGCAGGATATCGCCGCAGATCGCGACCCGCTGCTTGGCGATATGCCCGCGGCGGCGGCGGATGGTGAGCGCATCGAGCAGCGCTTGCGTGGGATGTTCGTGCCAGCCGTCGCCGGCGTTCAAGACCGGGCAATCGACCTTGTCGGCGATCAGCGCGACCGCGCCCGAAGAGGGGTGCCGGATCACGATCATGTCGGCGCGCATCGCGTTGATCGTCGCGGCGGTGTCGATCAGGGTTTCGCCCTTTTTCATGCTCGATTGGCCGGCATGCATGTTGACGACATCGGCGCCCAGCCGCTTGCCGGCGATCTCGAACGACAGCAGCGTGCGCGTCGAATTTTCGAAAAAGGCGTTGATCAGGGTGAGCCCGGCGAGCCGGTCGTCATGCTTGGACGATTGCCGGTTGAGGTCCACCCATTGCTCGGCTTCGTCGAGCAGGAAGGTGATCTCCCACGGCTGGAGCCCATCGATTCCCGTCAGGTGCCCGTGCGGAAACGGATGGGCGCCTTCGGGTACGACGGCCGTTTTGATATCGGCGATGGACATTAAAGGAATTCTTTAGCGACAAGTGGTTAATGGAGCAATATTCTTTCATCGCTTTGCGGCGATGACGCCAGCGCAATCTCCAGGTCATAGCCTATCGTATCGAGGAAGCGGCGGTCATGGCTGACGAGGAGCAGGGCGCCGTCCCATGACGACAGCGCGGCCTCGAGCATTTCGATCGCCTCGATATCCAGATGGTTGGTCGGTTCGTCGAGAATCAGCAGCTGCGGCGCGGGTGTGCCCGCCGTCGCGATCGCGAGCCCCGCGCGCAGCCGTTCGCCGCCGCTCAGCGTCGCCGCGGGGCGCAGCGCGTCGCGATTGCGGAACGCGAAGCGGGCGAGGATTTCATGCGCTTCTCCCGGCGTCATTCCGGGATGATCCGCTTGCATATTGGCGACGAGATCCAGCGCCGGGTCCAGCCCCGCGACATGCTGGTCGAGCATCGCGATGGCGCCGGGCGCGCGTTCGACCGTGCCGCCCGTCGGCTCCCGGTCGCCGGTAACGATCCTGAGCAGGCTGGTCTTGCCGCTGCCATTGGCGCCGCCGACGACGACCCGCCGCGGCCCGGTGATTGCGAAGGACAGCGGCCCGAAGAGCCGGCGCCCGTCCTGTTCCAGCGTCACCGCGTCGAGGCGCAGAAGCGTCCGGTTGGCCGGCAGCCCGGCGGGCGGCAATTCGATGCGAAGCGGGGTTACGATCTCGACCTGCGCGCGCGCCTGTTCGGCGGCCCGCCCGGCGTCCTCCAGCAGGCGCTCGCCGAGATGGCGCTCGCGCGCGCCGCTATGTTCGGCGCGCTCGGCCCGGGAGTCGAGCAGCATTTTCGGGGCATCCCCCCGGGCACGACTGGCCTTGCCGCGCTTGTCGCGCCGCGCTTTCTTTTCGGCCTGGCGTTGAACGTCCTGCGCTTGGCGTTTCAGCTCGTGCCGGGTGCGGTCGCGTTCCGCCTCGGTCCGTTCGCGCAGGGCGTCGCGCGCCGCGGCAAAGGCGCTCCACCCGCCGCCGAAACTCATGATGCCGGTCGGCGAGAGATGGACGATCCGGTCCACCCGCTCCAGCAGTTCGCGGTCATGGCTCGCGACAAGCGCGCCGCCGGTCCAGCCTGCGAGCAGTTCGGCGATGGCGCTTCGGCCATCCTCGTCCAGATTGTTGGTCGGCTCGTCCATCAGCAGCAGGTCCGGCGCTTCGAGCAGCATCGCGGCAAGCCCCAGCCGGGTGCGCTCCCCGCCGCTCAGCGTCGCCATCGGCCGGTCGAGCGCGATATCCGGCAAGCCCACTTTCCCGAACGCTTCGGCGATCCGCGCTTCGAGCGTCCAATCGGCCCGGGCCGCGTCGTCCCCGCTGCCCTTGCCGGCTTCGAGCCGGGCGAGCAGCGCGAGCGCATCGGTCAGTTCCAGCGCCTCGGCCACACTGCCCGTCGCGTCCGGCAACTGGCGGAGCATCGCAAAGCGGCCGCTGCGCGTCACGCTGCCCGAATGGGGTTCGCTTTGGCCCCCGGCCATTGCGAGCAGCGTCGATTTGCCCGAGCCGTTGCGGCCGACAAGGCCGACAGTCTCCTGGCCGATGGCCAGCGTCAGATCGGAGAAAAGCCGGGTGCCGTCAGGCGTGGCGGCGGAAATTCGGTCGAAGGTCAGAAAGGCGGGCATGGGCAATCTCGGCGCAGGGGAAGCGGGCAGGGCGATCCGGGGCCGGATTGTTCATGGTTCAGTCCTTCGATTTAGTGGCCACCAATATTGGCCAAGCGGCGCGGCCGGTCAATGCCGGGAACAGGCGCGCGGCGATTTACAGCCCGACCAGCGCGTCGATCGCGCCCTGCAGGATGAACGCCGCTGCCGCCGCATCCACGCGTTCGGCGCGCTTTTTCCGCGTCATATCGGCGTCGATCATCGCGCGCTCGACGGCCTGGGTGGACCAGCGTTCGTCCCAGAGGAGAATGGGAAGCCCGGTCTGATCCATATTGCGCGCAAAGGCGCGGACGGACTGGGTTTGCGGGCTGTCCGACCCGTCGAGGTTGAGCGGCAGCCCGATCACGAGCCCGGCGATTTCCTGTTTTGTGAAGATCGCCTTCAGCGCCTCGAGATCCTTGGAGAATTTCGTTCGTTTCACCGTTTCGGCGGCGCTGGCGAAGGTCCATTCGCCATCGCACAGCGCTACGCCGATGGTTTTCGATCCGACATCGAGCCCGGCGAGGCGGCCGCCGCCGGGCAGCGCATCGCGAAAGGCGGCGGCGCTGTCGGCGATCACGCAGCGTCCCTCAGGCCTGCCTCGAAGGCCGAAGTCCGGCGCGCCACATCCTCGCGCAGATTGGCCCAGAAAAGCAGGAAATCGAAGACGTGATAATTGTTGCCGGGCAAGACATAGCGGTCATAGCCTTCGGGCGGCTGGCCGATCACCAGCAGGCCTTGCTCGTCGCAGCGCGCGGGAATGCGATTGGGCTCCAGTGTCGCATTTTCCATATTTCCGTCGGGCACGAGCGCGCCGTTATTGGCCTCCGCCCCCGCGACGCCGTCACGCGTTCCGGTGAGCGGATTGATGCAGAGCAGGGACGTTTCGCGGCGCGGCGCGCCGGTATAGCCGGTGGTTTCGTCATAGATGCGGCGCACCTGGTGCGGATCGGCGGGATCGGCGAAGCTCTGAAAGGCGATGATGCAGTTGGAAGAGCGCGCCGTTTCGCAGGGCGGCAGGGGCAGGGCGGGGAGATCCGCCTCCACCGAGATCGGCCAGCCGATGATATAGGCCGCCGCGATCCGGCCCTGCGCATCGGTGCCCGCGATATGTTCGCGTAGCAGGGTGAGGAGGTGGAGCGCGCCCTGGCTGTGCCCGGCCAGGATGAAGGGCCGGTCTTCCCCGATTTGCGAGAGGAAATAGTCGAACGCGGCTTCCACGTCGCGATAGGCATAGTGGAGCGAAACTTCGGATTCGCGCCGTTCGGTCATGAACGCGCCGATCACGGCCTGGCGGTAGAGCGGCGCCCAGACCTCGCCGATATCGTTGAAAACGCTGGCCTGGCTCGATGCGAACAGGCGTTGGCGTTCCAGCGCGGCCGGGCTGCGCAAGGGCGCGTTCCAGCGGTCGCTGTCGAGATAGGTGGTCGGCAGGACGTAGAAGACGGGGATGCGTTCGCCTTCGGGCGCCGCGGCGGCTTCGGTTTCTTCGTCGATAATCTCGTCGGCGTCATGATCGACATAATTGTCGGGCAGCCAGTCGCTGGCCGGGTTCGCGATATCGGGCCGGATCAGCCACATATCGGCGGCCGCATATTCGCTTTCCGGCATCGGCTCGAGCACCTCCAGCGGCGCATCGGGCACGAAATACCAGGCGAGCAGTTCGTCCGAAAACACCGTCCACACCACGCCCGCGGCAAGGATCAACGCGATGATTCCGGCGATCAGATACAGGAAGATGCGAACGGCCATGACGAACTCTCAAACGATCCGGCGCGCGACATAGGGCAAGCGGCGGAAAAGTCCAACGCGCGCGAACGCTTTTCGCGCGTTTCCGCGCTTGCAGCAGGGGCGGGCGGGTGCTAGCCGCGCCGCCATGTCCGTCGATACCGAAACCGTGCTGCGCATCGCCAATCTTGCGCGGATCGCGATGAGCGAGGAAGAGGCCGAGCGCCTGAAACCCGAGCTGAACAACATCCTTGGCTGGGTCGAACAGTTGGGCGAAGTCGATACCTCCGGCGTCGAGCCGCTGGCGATGGTGATCGCCAACCACACGCATATGCGAGAGGATATGGTCACCGACGGCGACAAGCGCGACGAGATACTCGCCAATGCGCCGCTGGCCGAACATGGCTTTTTCGCCGTGCCCAAGGTGATCGAATAATGGCGAACATTACCGATCTTGGTGTCGCGGAAATCCGCGACGGGTTCCGCGCGAAGGATTTCTCCGCGCGCGAAGTGGCGGGCGCGTTCAACGATGCGGTCGCGGGGGCCGAAGCGCTCAACTGTTTCATCGTGACGACGCCGGAAAAGGCGCTGGAAGCCGCGGATGCCGCCGATAGCGCGCTGGCCGCCGGCACGGCCGGGCCGCTTGCCGGCGTGCCGCTGGGCATCAAGGATCTGTTCTGCACGAAGGGCGTCCAGTCGACCGCCGCCAGCCATATCCTCGAAGGCTTCACGCCGACCTATGAATCCACCGTATCGGGCAAGCTGCTCGAAGCGGGCGCGGGAATGCTCGGCAAGCTCAACATGGACCAGTTCGCGATGGGGTCGTCCAACGAGACGAGCTATTTCGGCAATGTCGTTTCGCCCTGGCGGCGCAATGACGGCGGCAACACGCCGATGTCGCCGGGCGGCAGCTCGGGGGGCACCTCCTCGGCGATCGCCGCGCATATCGTGCCCGCCGCGACCGGCACCGATACCGGCGGCTCGATCCGCCAGCCCGCCGCCTTTACCGGCATTTGCGGGATGAAGCCGACCTATGGCCGCTGCTCGCGCTGGGGCATCGTCGCCTTTGCAAGCTCGCTCGACCAGGCCGGGCCGATGGCGCGCAGCGTGAAGGATTGCGCGATCCTGCTCGAAGCGATGGCGGGCTATGATCCGAAGGATTCGACCTCGCTCGACGAACCGGTGCCCAGCTGGGAAACCGCGCTCTCCGGCGACCTCACCGGCAAGAAGATCGGCATCCCCAAGGAATATCGCGTCGACAACATGCCCGAGGAAATCGATGCGCTGTGGAAGCAGGGCACCGAATGGCTGAAGGATGCGGGCGCCGAGATCGTCGAGGTTTCGCTGCCGCACACCAAATATGCGCTGCCCGCCTATTACATCATCGCGCCTGCCGAAGCCTCGGCCAACCTCGCCCGCTATGACGGCGTGCGCTACGGCCTGCGCGAGCTGCCCGATGGCGCGAACCTGCAGGATATGTACGCGGCGACGCGCGCGGCGGGCTTTGGCGAGGAAGTGAAGCGCCGGATCATGATCGGCACATATGTGCTCTCGGCCGGTTTCTACGATGCCTATTATACCCAGGCGCAGAAGGTGCGGACGCTGATCGTGCGCGATTTCGACAATGCCTGGGCGCAGTGCGATTACCTGCTGACGCCGACCGCGCCGTCCGCCGCCTTCGGGCTCGGAGATCTCTCGGACGATCCGATCGCCATGTATCTGAACGACGTCTTCACGGTGCCGAGTTCGCTCGCCGGGCTGCCCGCGATCGCGGTGCCTGGCGGCCTCGACAAGCAGGGCTTGCCGCTCGGCCTTCAGGTCATCGGCAAGGCGCTCGACGAACAGGGCGTGTTCAATGCGGGGCTGGCGCTGGAAGAACGGGCCGGCTTCTCGGCGCGCGCGGAGAAATGGTGGTGAGCGAATATCGCATCCAGGGCGAGACGGGCGAATGGGAGGTCGTGATCGGCCTCGAGGTCCATGCCCAGATCACCTCGAAAGCCAAGCTGTTTTCGGGCGCCTCGACCGAATTCGGGTCGGAGCCCAATTGCAATGTCTCCCTCGTCGATGCGGCGATGCCGGGAATGCTGCCGGTGGTAAATGGCGAGTGCATCCGCCAGGCCGTGCGCACGGGGCTCGCGCTCAACGCGCAGATCAACCTGTGGTCGCGCTTCGACCGGAAGAATTATTTCTACGCGGATCTGCCGCAGGGCTATCAGATTTCGCAGCTCTACCATCCGATCGTCGGCGAGGGCGCGATCGATGTGCCGCTCGACGAGAAGGACCCGGACGGCGAGGTCAAGACGATCGGCATCGAGCGCCTGCATGTCGAGCAGGATGCCGGCAAGCTGATGCACGATCAGCATCCCACCATGTCGTACGTCGATCTCAACCGTTCGGGCGTGGCGCTGATGGAGATCGTGTCGCGGCCCGATATGGGCTCGCCGGCCGAGGCCGCGGCCTATGTTCGCAAGCTGCGGTCTATCCTGCGTTATGTCGGCAGCTGCGACGGGAATATGGAACAGGGCTCGATGCGCGCCGATGTGAACGTGTCGGTCCGCAAGCCGGGTGGGGAGCTGGGCACGCGGACCGAGACGAAGAATGTCAACTCGATGCGCTTCATCCAGCAGGTGGTCGAAACCGAGGCGCGCCGCCAGGTCGATCTGATCGAGGATGGCGGCACCGTTGTCCAGGAAACCCGCCTCTTCGATCCCGACAAGGGCGAAACCCGGTCGATGCGCTCCAAGGAAGATGCGCACGATTATCGCTACTTTCCCGATCCCGACCTGCTGCCGGTGGAACTGACCGAGGAATTCGTCGCCGAAGCGCGCGCGAGCCTGCCCGAACTGCCGGATGCGAAACGCCATCGTTACGAGCAAGAGCTGGGCCTCTCCGCCTATAACGCCGCCGTGCTGACCGCCGAAGCGGAAACCGCGCGCTGGTTCGAAGCTCTGCTCACGGAAAGCGCGGCGGCGCAGAAGGCATCGGAAGCGGACGTCGCCAAGCCCGCGGCCAACTGGCTGATTTCGGAACTGTTCGGCGCGCTCAACCGCCTCGGCAAAAATCTCGACGAAAGCCCGGTCAGCCATGAACATGGCGCCGAACTTCT
This sequence comes from Parasphingopyxis marina, assembly GCF_014237875.1. GTDB lineage: Bacteria > Pseudomonadota > Alphaproteobacteria > Sphingomonadales > Sphingomonadaceae > Parasphingopyxis > Parasphingopyxis marina. Next base: position 440,976 of record NZ_JACJVJ010000002.1, on the reverse strand, counting down.
CGCCCTTGTCGCGGACGGCACCTTGTCGGGCACACTCGCGAAGCAGGTGTTCGAGATCATGCTCGAAACCGGCGACGCTCCGGCAGAGATCGTCGAGGAAAAGGGCCTGAAGCAGACCAGCGATACCGGCGCGATCGAAACGGTGATCGCCGATATCCTCGCCGCCAATGCCGACAAGGTCGAAGAATATCGCGGCGGCAAGGACAAGCTGTTCGGCTTCTTCGTCGGCCAGACGATGAAGGCGATGGCCGGCAAGGCCAATCCGCAGGTTGTCAACGAGCTGCTCCGAAAGGCGCTGGACGGCTGATCCCGGCCCTGGTTCCCACACTCTCCTGAAAGGATGCGCCCATGGCCGCCTATTTCGTCGCGAACTACCGGATCACCAATACCGAGGATTACAAGAAATATGGGGCCGTGGTCGGGCCGACGCTGGCGCCGCATGGTGCCGAGGTTCTGGCTGCCGATCCCGCGAGCGAGCCGATGGAAGGCGAGCCCTGCGACGTGACGGTCGTCATCAAATTCCCGTCGAAGGAGGCTGCGAAAGGCTGGTATAATTCGCCTGAATATCAGGCGATCCTGCCGCTGCGCACCGATAATAGCGAGGGCGCCGCCGTCCTAGCCGCCGGGCGCGAACCCCCGCAATAGGAGGCAGGGCGGCAGCAGCGGCTAGAAAACCGGCTGGTTGGCGGGATCGTCCGGATCGACCGGCGTGTGGATGCCGCATTCGGTCTTGTCCCATCCGCGCCAGCGGCCCGAGCGCGGGTCTTCGCCCGGTAGCACTTTCGACGTGCAAGGCGCGCAGCCGACCGAGAGGAAGCCCTCGGCCTCGAGCGGATGGCGGGGAAGATCATGCTCGGCGAAATAAGCTTCGAGATCGTCCTTGGTCCAGTCGCCGAGTGGATTGAGCTTCATCCGCCCGTCCTCGACCTCGAAACGCGGGAGATTCTGCCGGGTGACCGACTGGAACGCCTTGCGCCCTGAAATCCATGCGTCGAGGCCCGCCTTGGCGCGCGCCAGCGGTTCGACCTTGCGGATCGCGCAGCAGCCATCGGGATCGAAAGACCAGCGCAGGCCGTTCTCGTCCTTCTCGGCCAGCACCGCGGCGTCGGGCTCGACGACCGAGGCGTTCTCGATCCCGAACCGCTCGATCAGCGTTTTGCGATAATCCAGCGTTTCCGGGAACATTTTCAAGGTATCGACGAAGATCACCGGGATCGATGGATCGGCCTGGGCCACGAGGTGCAGCAGCACCGCGCTTTCCGTACCGAAAGAGGAAACCACCGCGATCGTGCCGAGGGCGTCTTCGGCGAACAGCGTGCGGAGCATCTCGGGCGCGCCGACGCCTTCGAAGCGCGCGTTCAGCGCATCGGCATCGGCCTGCGTAAAGCGCGGGCGGACGTCGATCATGTCGGTCTTGCGGGCGGCGGCGCCGTTATGCATGGCGCTTGGCCCAGATCGGTTGCCGGTCATCCGCCGCTTTCTGGTAGACTTCGTCCCAGCGTGCGAGTGCATTTTCGGCATCGACGGGATCGAGCGGCTTTTCAGGGGCAAGGCTGTCGAAGCCGCAGCGCCGCATGAAAGCGATCTGGTCGACCAGGACGTCGCCCTGGGCACGCAATTCCCCCGTATAGCCATGCTCGCGCAGGATGCGAGCGGCCGAATAGCCGCGGCCGTCGCCGAAATTGGAAAAGCCGATTTCGATCAGCGCCAGCCGTTCAAGATAGGGGATGAGCTTGCGCGCGTCCTCACCATCCTCGAGCCGTACGGCGGTCGCGTTGGACTGGTCGAGAAAAGCGTCGAGGGTGACGGCGGGCTCTTCATGGGCCTCGTCGTCGCGGAAGCGAAGGATATCAGCCATAGAGCGCCTCCTTGAAAGGATCGATGCCGACCCGGCGATAGGTGTCGACGAAGCGCTCGCCTTCCTCGCGCGCGCCGAGATAGACTTCGGTGACCTTCTCGACCGCATCGACGATGCCGTCTTCGTCGAAACCGGGACCGGTGATCTTGGCGAGGCTGACATCCTCCGCGCCCGAACCGCCGAGCAGCAGCTGGTAATTCTCCGTGCCTTTCCGGTCGACGCCGAGAATGCCGATATGGCCGGCATGGTGATGGCCGCAGGCGTTGATGCAGCCGGAAATCTTGAGCTTGAGTTCGCCCAGTTCCTTCTGCCGGTCGATATCGGCGAACCGTTTCGCGATCTTCTGCGCCACGGGGATCGAGCGGGCATTGGCGAGGCTGCAATAATCGAGCCCCGGGCAGGCGATGATGTCGCTGATCAGGTCGAGATTGGGTGTTGCCAGCCCCGCCGCATCGAGCTTCTGCCAGATCGCATAAAGGTCCGCCTTTTTCACATGCGGCAGCACGATGTTCTGGGCATGGGTCACGCGCAGCTCGTCGAAGCTGTATTCCTCGGCAAGGTCGGCCATCAGGTCGATCTGCGCCGAAGAAGCGTCGCCGGGAATGCCGTCGGTCGGCTTCAGGCTGATGACCGCGACCGCATAGCCGGGCCGTTTGTGCGGATGCGTGTTCTGGTCGAGCCAGACCGCGAAATCCGGATCGGACCGGTCGATCTCGTCGGGCAGGCCGGCCTCGAAGAGCGGATCGGCGAAATAGGCCTTGATCCGCTCCAGTTCTGCGGCGGGCGCATCGATGTTCAAGCCTTTGAGATGTTTGAACTCTTCCTCAACCTCGGCGATGAACGGTTCGGCGCCCATCTCGTGGACAAGGATCTTGATCCGCGCCTTGAACTTGTTGTCGCGCCGCCCGTAGCGGTTGTAGACCCGAAGGATCGCCTCGGCATAGCTGATAAGCTCGGCGATCGGCACGAAATCGCGGATCAGCGGCGCGATCATCGGCGTCCGGCCCATGCCGCCGCCCGCATAATAGCGCGCGCCGATTTCACCGGTGTCATTCTTGACGATCTGGATGCCGATATCGTGGAGCCGCATCGCCGCGCGATCTTCGTCGGCGGCGATAACCGCGAATTTGAACTTGCGGGGCAGATAGTTGAATTCCGGGTGGAAACTCGACCATTGCCGCAGCAATTCGGCATAGGGACGGGGATCGACGAGCTCGTCGGCCGCGGCGCCCGCATATTGATCCGAACTGATATTGCGGATGCAGTTGCCGCTGGTCTGGATGGCGTGCATCTCGACGGTGGCGAGATCGGCAAGGATGTCCGGCGCGTCCTCCAGCTTGATCCAGTTATACTGGATATTCTGCCGGGTCGTGAAATGTCCGTAATCGCGATCATATTTGCGGGCGATATGGGCGAGCATCCGCATTTGCTCGCTGTTCAGCGTGCCATAGGGCACGGCGACGCGCAGCATATAGGCATGGAGCTGGAGATAGAGACCGTTCTTCAGCCGCAACGGCTTGAACTGGTCCTCGGTTATCTTGCCGGCGAGGCGGCGCTCGACCTGGTCGCGAAACTCCGCGACCCGCGTGTCGACCATCTGCTGGTCGTAATTGTCATATTTATACATGTCAGATCACCCAGTTTCCCGCGGCCGGATCGGGCGGCGCGAGCTTGAGATCGGGACGGACCGTGGGGCCGGTGGCGCGGATCTTTTCCTTGATATGGACGGGGAGGATACCCTCGGCCGTGCGCTCGGCATCGACCAGATAGCAATCCGAAACCGTGCGGGCGGCGATTTCGCGTGCCATCACATCGGGAGCGTTTTCGCCCATTTCGGCGGCGTCCGAAACATGGCGCGACCAGGCTTCGCCGGTCCACCAGACGACGTCGCCGGTCTTCAGGTCGTTGCCGGTGAGGATGTTCATGCGAGCTTCTCCGCGGATTTTGCAAAGGCGATGAGCTTGTCCTCGGCATTCGAACGATCGACGACTTCGCCGACGACGATAATTGCCGGGCTCTCGACGCCTTCGCGCTCTACCATGTCGCCAAGATCGGCGAGCAGCGAGCGGATCGCCCGCATGTCGGGCCGCGAGGCGCGTTCGATGACGGCGACAGGCATGGCCGGCGATACACCGTCGGCGATGAGCTTGTCGGCGATGTCGGTGGCGGTGGCGACGCCCATGTAAATGACAAGCGTGCGGCCCGTGCCGGCAAGGCCCGACCAATCCTGATCGGTCAGCCCCTTGCACTGGCCGGCAACGAAAGTAACCGCGCTCGACGCATCGCGATGCGTGAGAGGGAGCACTGCGTCAGCGGCAGCGCCGAGCGCGGCGGATATGCCGGGTACGATAGAGACATCGACGCCGGCCTTCCGGAGCGCTTCGGCTTCTTCGCCGCCGCGCCCGAAAATGAACGGATCGCCGCCCTTGAGGCGGACGATGGTGAGGCCTTCCCAAGCCTTTTCGACGAGCAGCGCGTTGATGCCGGGCTGCGGAACAGTGTGGCGGCTGCGCTGCTTGGCGACCGAGATACGCGGGGTTTCCGCCGGTATCAGCGCCAGGATGCGCGGGTCGACGAGCCCGTCATGAACGACCAGGTCGGCGGTGGCGAGCGCATTCACCGCGCGCACGGTCATCAGATCCGGATCGCCGGGGCCGGCGCCCACGAGGAGCACCTTTCCCGCGGCCCTGGGGCCGGTAGCTGTGGTCGGCTTTTCCATGCAGCCTAAATGGCCAAAATCCGGTTCACAGACAAATGATGCTTGCTTGGCGCGGGTTTAGTTCAGCTTGTCGGTGCCGGGAGCCGCGCATACCAGCCCGCGATCAGGCCGGTGCGCAGTATCTGCACCGGCTTTTCGAAGCCGGTGCGTTCAAGCATGGCTTCGATCGCTGCTGGCGGGAGGAGCGCGACGGCCTGGGCGATCGCCGTTCGATACTGTTCCTGCCGGTCTCCGGAAATGCCGGCATAGCCCATTGCCTTGAGCCAGAAATCGAACAAGGGGGTATCGGTGGCTTCGTCGGAAAGGTCGGCGCTTACGAGATGACCCCCGGGGGATAGCCGGCGCGCGATATCGGCGAACAGGGCATCGCGCGCATCCTGGTCCAGCAGGAAATGCGATACGAGCAGGCAGGTTGCCGCATCGAACGGCTCGGTTTCAGACAGCGACTCAAGAAAGCCGGCGTGATAGCGGCACCGGTCCCCGGCTCCGATCGCGTCCATCTTCTCCCGGCATACCGCCAGCATGTCTGCGGAGGGATCGACCGCGACAAACGACCAGCCCGGATGTTTTTCTGCGAGGAACAGGATTTCCTGGCCGGTGCCCGCGCCGACGCTCAGGATACGGGCCTTGGCGGGCAGTTCGTCAAAAGCAATGTCGAGCAGGAGATGCTGGACCCGGCGGAACGGGTCGAGCTTCGACCATTGATCGTCATAGGAGCGGGCATTTTCGCCTTTGAAGGCGTCCTGGATCACAGTGTCGGACATGGCGGGGCTTCCTGATTGTCTTGATATAACATTATATAATCGGAAGCAGATGCGTCAATCGCCGGCGGCGAATAACGGAGCGAGTCGCGCGAAGCGCCTATTCCTTGAGGCCGACACCGATCGTGGCGCGGGCCGAGGGCGCTTCGGACGAAGCGACCGGATAGGCGCAATAGTCGGCGGCATAATAGGCCGCCGGGCGGTGGTTGCCCGAATAGCCGACACCGCCGAAAGGCGCCCGGGACGAGGCCCCGTTGGTCGGCTTGTTCCAGTTGATGATTCCCGCCCGCGCGCCGGCCCAGAAGCGATTATAGAGTTCGGGCGACCCGCTGATCAGCGAGGCCGACAGACCGAACCGCGTATTGTTCGCCTCGGCGATCGCCGATTCGAAATCGGGGACGCGGATAACCTGGAGCAACGGACCGAAAACCTCTTCGTCGGGAATGTCATCGACGCCGGTAACGTCGATCAGGCCGGGCGTGAGGAACGGTTTATCGTCTTCGGTGCGATGCATGTAGGAGATCGCCTTGCCGCCCTTCATCAGGATGTCCATGAAGCTTTCCATCACCTGGTCGGCGGACTGATTGTCGATCACGCAACCCATGAACGGCGCCGGAGTGGCGTCGGGTGGGCCGACGATGATCTTCTCGATGATCTTTTCGATCTCTTTAAGCAGCGCCTGTTGCTTGCCGTCTTCGACGATCAGGCGCCGCGCGGCGGTGCAGCGCTGGCCTGCGGTCATAAAGGCGGACTGGACGGCCAGTGCCGCCGCCGCACCGAGATCGGGCGCGTCCCAGACGACGAGCGGATTGTTGCCGCCGAGTTCGAGCGCGAGAATCTTGTCGGGCCGATCGGCGAAATGCTTGTGCAGCGCCATTCCGGCACGCGCCGAGCCGGTAAAGAGTACGCCGTCGATACCTTCGCACCCCGCAAGCTGCTGGCCCTGCTGAGGCCCGCCGACGAGCAGCCGGACGACATCTTCCGGTACCCCGGCCTCGTGGTAGCAATCGACCAGATATTCGCCGACCGCGGGTGTCTTTTCCGAAGGTTTGAAGACGACTGCGTTGCCGGCAATCAGGGCGGGCACGATATGGCCGTTGGGCAGGTGCGCCGGGAAATTGAACGGCCCGAGCACCGCGAGCACGCCGTGCGGCTTGTGGCGCAGCGCATTCTGCTCGCTAAGCGCACCTTCCTTGTGGAGCATCGGGGTGCGCTCGAAATAGGATTCGACCGAGATATCGACCTTGTTGATGACGGCCTCGACCTCGGTCCGGGTCTCCCAGAAGGGCTTGCCGGTTTCCGCCGATATGAGCTTCGAGAATTCTTCGAGCTTGCCGCGCACGATATTGGCAAAACGCCGCATCGTTTCAATGCGATAGCTGTGCGAACGCGCCGCCCAGGCGGCCCAGCCGCCACGGGCGATTTCGACTTCGGTCTCGGCATCGCCGACAGGGCGTTCCCAGATATTCTCGCCGGTCGCCGGATTGGAAGAAAAGATCGATTCGGTCACGAGTTGCCCAACATGATTTCGCCCAACCATGCCCGCGCGCCCCGGTAGAGGCAAGCGGCGAGATTCACGTCTGTTTCCCGCCCATTGCATCGCCCATTCGGCGGATGGCGGCGATCTTGTCGTGAAGGGCTTGCCAGTCGTCGGCCTCGTCGATCCGCGCCCAGATCGCCTCGACTTCGTCGATATGCATCGAGCAGGGGGCCGCGTCGGACCAATAGGGATGGACTGGCGCTTCGGCGGCATAGGTGGCCATCGCGTCGGCAACTTTGCGGAACGGGTCGGCGGCGTAGAGCGTGTCGGCGGGGGAGGGCGCGCGCCGCTGTCCGCCGCGCCAGTCGAAGAAGAAGCGGTCGATGGCGATATCGGCGTCGCGCATCGCTTCTTCGATCGCGGTCAGCAGGGTGATATCCTGGTTCATGCCGCGGCTGGCGACCCCCAGGCGCGCGAGCATCGCATCGACATAGGCCTGGCGGTACCGCTCGCCGAAGCTTTCGACGAGCGGGATCAGCGGTTCGGCCTCGGCGATGAGGCGCAGCGAAACCGCGAGCTGGGCGATACCCCAATGGATCGCTTCGGCCTGCCGCGCGAAGCAATAGAGCCCGGCCTCGTCGAAATAGGCGGCGGTGAAGCCCGGCGTCCAGTTGGGGGTGAAGCGCCAGGGGCCGTAATCGAAGCTTTCGGTCGTGATCGCGATATTGTCGCTGTTGAGAACGCCATGGACGAAACCGGCGGCCATATAGGAAGCGGCGAGCTTCGCTCCGCCTTGCACGACATGGGCGAGCAGGCGCTCGGGCCCATCCGCACCGCCCTGCTCGCCGAAATACCGGTCGAGGCAATAGGCGACGAGCTTTTGCATATTCTCCGGCTGGCGGAGCGTAGCGAGCCGCTGAAAAGTGCCGATGCGGATATGGCCGTGGGAAAGCCGGACCAGCACCGAGGAGCGGGTGGGAGAAGGTTCGTCGCCGCGTTCCAGCGCTTCTCCCGTCTCGATCAGCGAAAAGCTCTTCGAGGTTTCGACGCCGAGCGCCTCGAGCATTTCCGTCGCCAGGATTTCGCGCACGCCGCCCTTCAATGTGAGCCGCCCGTCGCCGAAACGGCTATAGGGTGTCCGGCCCGATCCCTTGGTGCCGAGGTCCATCAACCGGTCCAGTCCATCGCGCATCTGGGCGAAGAGGAATCCCCGGCCATCGCCGATATCCGGGTTGTAGTTGCGGAACTGGTGGCCGTGATAGCGCAGCGCCAGCGGCTGCGGCAGATTGCCGTCGAGCGGCTGGAACCGGCCGAAATGGGCGAGCCATTCCTCGTCGGAGAGATCGGCGAGCCCCACCGTCGTCGCCCAGCGATCGTTGCGGAACCGCAGGATTGTCTGGGGAAAGTCCGCCGCTTCGACCGGATCGTAGAAATCGGGGCCGAGCTCGAGGATCGCCGGATCGGGCGTGTAGGACGACGCTTGCGGGGAAATGGCCATTGCTCGATATGGGGGGCTCTGATGGAAGGAAGCAAGCGTGCCGGAAACTCGGGCGGAATATAAAGACGGTGTGTGGTGGTCGAAAGACGGGCTGCGTCTCCACTATCGTCTCTATGACGGGCCGGCCGAAAAGCCGCCGATCATCTGCATGCACGGGCTCACGCGCAATGCGCGGGACTGGGAGCCGGTTGCCGAGCGGCTGGCCGGGGACTGGAAGCTGTACGTGCTGGAAATGCGCGGCCGCGGCGAGAGCGCCTATGCGCCCGATCCGCTAAGCTATGTTCCGCTTACCTATGTGCAGGATGTCGAGGCGTTTCTGGCGGCCGAGAAGATCGGACGCTATGTCGCGTTCGGCACGTCGCTGGGCGGAATCGTGACGATGCTGCAGGCGGCGACACGGCCGGAGCGGCTTGCGGGCGCGCTGCTCAACGATATCGGCCCGGTGCTGGAAGACGAGGGTCTGGAGCGGATCAGGGGCTATGTCGGCAAGGGCGGCAATTTCCCGACTTGGCTCCACGCGGCGCGCAATCTCCAGAACGGCTTTGGAGACGTGTATCCGAACTGGGCCCTGGAACAGTGGCTGGCGATGGCGAAGCGGCTCTGCAAGCTCCAGCCGTCCGGGCGCATCGGCTATGACTACGACATGCGGATTGCCGAGCCGCTGCGCGTGACGGGCGGCGAATCGGGCTTCGATATGTGGACGGCCTTTGCCAAACTCGCCGATGTGCCGACAATGCTCGTGCGCGGCGCGCTGTCCGAGCTTCTGTCCGCCGCCACTGCCGCCGAGATGCAGCGCCGCAAGCCCGATCTCGACATTACGGTCGTGCCCGACACGGGCCATGCGCCGCTGCTCGACGAACCCGAAGCGGTTTCCGCCATCGACCGGTTGCTGGAACGGGTGGAAGAGCGCGAACGACAATCCGCGTGATTGTCTGCTGCGCCGTTGCGGGGGCGCGGCAACTCGACTATTCGCGGGACCCGTAATTCCCCGAGTTCTGGAGAGGATAGCCCGCCGTGTTCAAGAAAAGCATATTCCTTACCGCCGCGTCCGTCGCTGCATTTGCCGTTCCCGTAACCGGGGCGTCCGCCGAAACCAGCGCGCGCGATCCCTTTTCGGGGGTTTATGCGGGCATTCATGTGGGGATGACCCGGGGCACGATCAGCCTGGGTTCGCGGACCGTGACCCGACCGGAAGAAACCATTCCCGGCGCAACCGCCGGCGATCCCGATATCGTGCTGCCTGCCGCCGATGCGACGATCCCGCGTGATAGCAACGGTAGCGGCCTCAGCCTGCTCGGCGGCGGCCAGGTCGGGTTCAACTATGCGACGCGCGACATGCTGTTCGGCATCGAGGTCGATGCCTCGATCACCACCGCGGGCACCAATTACGAGGCCCAGCTGATCGAAGAGGTTACCGGCGACCCCGCGCCGCCGGCGCGCCTGCTGACCAGCAATGTCTCGGCCGATATCGACTATTCCGGCTCGGCTCGCGTCCGGGTCGGGATGCGCAACGAGGATCTCGTCTATTTCGTCACGGCAGGTCTCGCCGCGGCGCATGTCAGCGTCGATAGTGTGGGCAATACGCTGGTGCAGGACGGCGTCGACGGCACGCGCACGGTTACCGCTTCGGACAGCGCCAACCATATGGGCTGGACGGGCGGCGCAGGCATTCTCGGCTGGTTCGGCGGGCACGCCCTTGGCAGCATAGAGCTGCGTTATTCGAACTATGGCTCCAAAACCTACGATGTCGCGGGCTCGGCCGATACGCCGACGGTCCCGACCCGGGTCGGCCTGTCCGATATCCAGCTGCTCGTGCGGATGAGCTACCGCTTCTAGGGCTGATCTGCGGAGTTTCGTTGGGGGGAGGGGGGAGTAATGGCCGCAACGCCGCACATCATCCACCTCCATTCGACCTTTTCGCTTGGCGGAAAGGAAGCGCGCGCGATTCGCCTGATGAACGATTTCGGCGAGCGCGTGCGCCATTCGATCGTCAGCGCCATGCCCGATCAGCTCGGCGCGCGCGCGGCGATCGACCCCGGTCTCGCCGTCGATTTCCCGGAAGATGCTCCGGCGCTTGCCGGAAGGCCGACGAGCGCCCGGATGCGCGCGCTGGCGGCCTATATGAAAGGCTTCGATCTCGTGCTCAGCTATAATTGGGGCGCGATGGACGGGGTGATGGCGCATCGGCTTGCCGGCAGCGGTCTGCCGCCGATCATTCATCACGAAGACGGTTTCAATGCCGACGAGGCCGACGGCCTCAAGCTCAGCCGTACTCTCTACCGCCGACTGGCCTTTCGCACACTCTATCGGCTCGTCGTGCCCTCGAACAGGTTGCAGGACATCGCCCGAGCGGTCTGGAAGCAGCCCGACGAGCGGGTGCGGCACATTCCGAACGGCATCGCCACAGCCCGCTATGGCGGACCGCCCGAACGCGATGCGATTCCCGGTTTCGAGCGGCGCGAGGGAGACATGGTAATCGGTACGATCGCCGGCCTGCGCGCGGTGAAGGACCTGCCCCTGCTCGTGCGCGCCGTCGCGCAGCTTCCCGATCATGTCCGGCTGGTCATCGTCGGCGAAGGTCCCGAGCGCGAAGCGATCGAGGCGGAGGCGATGGCCTGCGGCATTTCGGACCGCGTGCTGCTGGCCGGTTTTCTCGAACGGCCCTGGCGCTATGTCGGCCATTTCGACATTTTTGCGCTCTCCTCTCTCAGCGAGCAATTCCCGATCTCGGTCGTCGAGGCGATGGCTGCCGGATTGCCCGTGGTATCGCCCGATATCGGCGATGTCGCTTCGATGATCGCGTCGGAAAATCGGCGATTCGTGGTCGAGAGGAGCGCCGATGCGCTGGCCGGCGCGCTTGACATTCTGGCCATGGATCGCGATGTCCGAAGCGCAACGGGCGCAGCGAACCGCGAAAAAGCGCGCGCCCAGTTCGATGAAATCCACATGATCGGGGAATATCGCGCACTTTACGCGGCCGCATTGGGCCGTCCGGAACTGTTCACAGCCTGAGCAAAGAGGTCGCGCACCTCCGAAAATGCCAGTATAGGCCAAAAAAAACGGGTCGGAGACACTATGTTCAAGGGTATCGAAGCGATCAGCTACGGCGGGCGCGAAGTGCTGCCGCTGATCGAAGGCGGCAAGGGCGTTGCCGCGACCAACCATATGAGTTCCGGCGCCTGGGCGGCGGCCGGTGGCATCGGTACGGTTTCGGCCGTCAACGCCGACAATTACGACGCCGATGGCCGGGTCATCCCGCAAGTCTATCACGGTGCCAAGCGTGTCGACCGGCACGAGGAACTGATCCAGTATGCGATCGACGGCGCGGTCGAGCAGGTGAAGCGCGCCTTCGACGTCGCTAGCGGACGCGGCGCCATCAACATCAACGTGCTTTGGGAAATGGGCGGGGCTCAGGCCGTTCTCAACGGCGTTCTCGAACGGACGAAGGGGCTGGTTTCCGGCGTCACCTGCGGCGCGGGCATGCCCTACAAGCTCTCCGAGATCGCCGCCCAGTACGAAGTTCACTATCTGCCCATCATCAGTTCGGCCCGCGCCTTTCGCGCGCTGTGGAAGCGCGCTTACTCGAAGGCCGCCGAATGGCTGGGCGCGGTCGTTTACGAGGATCCGTGGAAGGCCGGCGGCCATAACGGCCTGTCCAATGCCGAAGACCCGGAAAAGCCCGAAGATCCCTATCCGCGTGTCAAGGAATTGCGCGATGTGATGCGCGCCGAAGGGATTTCGGACGACCTGCCGATCGTGATGGCCGGCGGCGTCTGGTATCTGCGCGACTGGGAAGAGTGGATCGGCAACCCCGAGCTCGGCCAGGTCGCCTTCCAGTACGGCACCCGTCCGCTGCTGACCCAGGAAAGCCCGATTCCGCAGGCGTGGAAAGACCGGCTGATGACCCTCGACGAGGGCGATATCCTGCTCCACAAATTTTCGCCCACGGGCTTCTACTCTTCGGCCGTGCGCAACGATTTCCTCAAAAATCTCGAGGGGCGATCGGAACGCCAGATCGCCTTTTCGCTCGAAGCGGCCGGCGATCACCAGTATCAGCTCGATGTCGGTGTGCGGGGCAAGAATTACTGGGTCACCCGCAACGACCTGCTGCGCGCCCGGGAATGGGATGCGCTGGGCTTTGCGATGGCGCTGAAAACGCCGGACAACACGCTCGTTTTCGTGACGTCCGAAGAAGCGGCGCTCATCCGCAAGGATCAGGCCGATTGCATGGGCTGTCTGTCGCAGTGCCAATTCTCGTCTTGGAAGGACAAGGACAATTACACGACCGGCCGGCTCGCCGATCCACGTTCCTTCTGCATCCAGAAGACCCTGCAGGACATCGTCCATGGCGGGCCGATGGAACATAATCTGATGTTCGCCGGGCACAACGCCTTCAATTTCAAGACGGACCCCTTCTATTCAAACGGCTTCGTGCCGACCGTGAAGCAGCTCGTCGAGCGTATCCAGACCGGGGATTAGCGCCCCGGCCCCTTATGGGGCGTTCGTTCGCAATCCCTATTCGAAATCCCAGGCCTTTTCGCCATGCTGGGAGAGGTCCAGCCCTTCCAACTCCTGATCGCGCGTCGCGCGCATCGGGAAGACGATGCCGGTGATCCAGGCGAGCGCGGCGGTCGCGACGAGCGACCACAGTGCGACAACGCCGACCGCGACGAGCTGGGTCATCAGCTGATTTGCCATCGTGTTGCCATCGGCATAACCGACGCCGCCCAGCCCGGGCGCCATGAATATGGCGAGCAGGATTGCGCCGAGCATCCCGCCGACGCCGTGGACGGCAAAGACGTCGAGCGAATCGTCGATCGCGAAGCGCCGCTTGATCAGGCCGACGGCGCCGAAACAGATGATGCCCGCGAGAAGCCCGAGCAGCATCGCGCCGCCGATGCCGACGACATTCGCCGCCGGGGTAATCGTCGCTAGGCCTGCAATGACGCCGGTCGCCATGCCGATTCCGGTCGATTTGCCGAAGCGGATCTTTTCGATCGCGGCCCAGCTCAGCGCGGCCACACTGGCTGCGATATGGGTGTTGAGGATCGCCTGACCGGCGCCGAAATCGGCAACCAAGCCCGATCCGCCGTTGAACCCGAACCAGCCGACCCAGAGCAAGGCCGCGCCCGCCATGGTGACGGCGGCGCCGTGCGGCGGGATCAGTTTCTTGGGAAAGCCGTCGCGGCGGCCCAGCAGCAGGGCGATCACGAGCGCCGAGACGCCAGCCGTGGTGTGGACGACGATGCCGCCGGCGAAATCCATCGCGCCGCGGGTTGCGAGCCAGCCGCCGCCCCAGATCCAGTGTGCGACCGGCACATAGACGATCAGCAGCCACAGCGAGCAAAACACCATCACCCAGCCGAAACGCGCGCGCTCCACCCAGGCGCCGACCATCAGCGCGGGGGTGATGATCGCGAAGGTCATCTGGAACAGCGCGAAGCTGGTTTCGGGAACGGTGGTGCCGGGAAACACTTCGCCTAGCCCGGAAAGCATGGCGAGGCCGGTACCGCCCAGGAACGGCGATCCTTCGGCAAATACGAGGCTGTATCCGATCGCCACCCAGAGGATGGAAGCGATACAGGCGATGCCGAAAACCTGGATGACGACCGAGAGGAAATTCTTGGTCCGCACCAGCCCGCCGTAGAAAAGCGCAAGGCCCGGCAGCGTCATCATCAGCACCAGCGCGCTCGCGGTGAGCAGCCAGGCGGTATCGCCCGAGTTGACGACGACGGGCGCGGGGAGGCCGGTTGCCCCATGCGCGGTTCCCACCATGACCGCCGCCGCCGTAGCGGCCGCCGCTTTCAAAATCCTCGCCATCGTCGCTCCCCCGATTATATAATTAGTTGGGCTCAGGCCCAGCCTTCGAGCACCTGGTCCGGCGGCCTGTGGCCGTCCGCCCAGACGCGGATATTCGCGATCACCCGGTCGCCCATTGCCTCGCGCCCTTCGAACGTCGCCGAGCCGAGATGCGGCAGCAGCACGACATTTTCGAGCGCGAGCAGCCGTTCGCCGATATGCGGTTCGTTCTCGTAGACATCGAGGCCTGCACCGGCGATCGTGCCTTTTTCCAGGGCGTCCGTCAGTGCCTGTTCGTCGATGATTTCGCCGCGCGCCGCGTTGATAATGTATACGTCGGATCCCAGCAGCGCGAGCCGCTGCTCGTCGATCAGGTGACGGGTTTCGCTGGTATAGGGACAATTGATCGTGAGGATGTCGATATCGGCGAGCATGTCGTCGAGATCCTCGTGATGGGTTGCCGCCAATTCCTCTTCGACCTGGTCGGGTAGACGATGGCGGTTGTGATAATGAATCTCCAGGCCGAAGGCGCGGGCGCGCTGGGCCACGGCCCTGCCAATGCGCCCCATGCCGATTATGCCGAGCCGCTTCCCGTTGACCCGGTGGCCGAGCATGCCGGTCGGCGCCCAGCCTCGCCACTTGCCAGCGCGCACCTGCTTTTCGCCCTCGGCGAGGCGGCGGGGCACGGCAAGGATCAACGCCATGACCATGTCCGCGGTGTCTTCGGTCAGCACGCCCGGCGTGTTGGTGACGAGGATGTCCTTCGCGCGGGCGGCCGCCAGGTCGATATGATCGACCCCGACGCCGAAATTCGCGATCAGCTTCAGTTGCGAGCCGGCGGCCGAGAGTACGTCCGCCGTAATATCGTCGCTTACCGTCGGTACGAACACTTCGCAGCGCGCAACCGCTTCCTTGAGCTGCGCCTCGGTCATCGGCACGTCGCTGGCGTTCAGCTCGAGATCGAAAAGCTCGGCCATCCGCGCCTCGACGGCGGCGGGTAGTTTGCGGGTGACGATCGTCTTCGGGCGGTGGGTTTCTGTCATCGCAAGGGGAATTGGCGCGTGCGCCGCCATGCGTCAAGCGGATCGCGGCTTGAAGCGGAGCCGTGGCAGTGTTTAGAGACGGTTGGCGACCACAGGCAGAAGGGGCAGCGCGAAAATGAGAAGGGGCTTGCGATTCTTGACGGCGATCGTCGCGCTGCTGAGCCTGACGATTCCCCAAAGCCTTGCCGCGCAGGACCGCGACCCGCCCTATTGGGCATCGGTCGCCGCGGGGCAGGCACGGATGCGCACGGGCCCGGGGCGCAACTTCCCGATCAGTTGGCTTTACCAGCGTGAGGGGCTGCCGGTGCGGGTCATCGAGATTTATCAGAATTGGCGCAAGGTCGAGGATCCGGAAGGCGTGCAGGGCTGGATGCTGGTCAATTTGCTGTCGAGCGAACGCACGGCAATGATTGTCGGCGATGTCCGGCCACTGCGCGAGGCCCCGCAGGCGGGCGCGGGAATTCGCTATCGCGCGGAGCCGGGAGTTGTAGGGCGGATCAGCCACTGCCGGAACGGCTGGTGCGAGTTCGACGTCCATGGCCGCAGCGGTTTCGTGGAGGTCGGCCATATCTATGGCGTCGGAGCCGATGAGCAGGTCGATTAGCCGAGCCGATTTCCTCTGATGGATGAAATTGTCGCAGCGGCGGCGGCGCTCCCTGTAGAGGCGCGCGCGGGGTTCGGTTTTCTGCTGGGCGTTATCGTTGGCAGCTATCTCGCCACGCTCGCGATCCGCTGGCCGGCGGGGCGCGGGGCGACAAGGGGGCGTTCGCATTGCGATGCCTGCCGCGCGCCACTCGCCCCGCGAGACCTTGTCCCTCTCCTCAGTTTCCTGGCCAATCGCGGACGCTGCCGGCAGTGCGGCGGCGATATCGACCGGGCGCACCCGGTTGCGGAACTGGCCGCGGGACTGGTCGGTGCGCTGGCCTTTATTTTCCATCCCGGGCTTGTCGGGTTGGGTGGCGCGATTTTCGGATGGGGATTGGTAGCGCTTGCAATACTCGACATCCGCCATTTCTGGCTGCCGGACAGGCTCACCATGCCGCTCGTGGCATTCGGCTTCGTTTTTTCCTGGCTGACGGAGCGGCCAGCGCCGGCCGACAGCCTGGTCGGCGCGACCGCGGGGTTCTTCACGCTGTTCCTGATTGGCCAGGCCTATCGGATGATCCGCGGGCGCGAGGGGCTGGGCGGCGGCGATTCGAAACTGCTCGCGGCAATCGGCGCCTGGCTCGGCTGGACGATGCTGCCTTTCGTGCTGCTGCTCGCGAGCGTGACGGGGCTGCTCGCGATTATTTCTTCGCGGGCCCGCGGCGAGCCCGTGACCGCTACCGACAGGTTTCCCTTTGGTGCTTTCCTTGCCGTTGCGGCATGGCCGCTCTGGCTGGCGCGCGACGCGATTTCGGCAATTTTTCCGGGGCTTTGAGTCGCTCTCAGAGTCGCACATGTCACCGAATTGTCATAAAAGCCGTCATCGGGGTGTAACACTGTGCGCCTAGCGGGCGTGTTTCGGGGAACTATTCATGCGCCTATCGCTCGATGCCCGTGCCCAGCGACTGCTGAGACGGCTACCGCGTACAAACTGGATTTCCGCGCTGGAGCTGCTGCTGCTGGCGGTGCTTGCCGTCCAGTGCGCGCGGCTGTTCTGGGCGGTGGCGACGCCGGTTGGCCCGGTCGGCGAGTGGCGCAGCGATGGTGGAATGCCCGCTCTGGGCGCGCCCGATATGGCATTGTTCGAAAGCTTCGACCCGTTTTTCCGCCTTGAGGGCGATGGCCGGATCGTCGTCACCGATCTCGATCTCAAACTCTATGGCGTGCGGCAGGACCAGGCGAGCGGACGCGGATCGGCGATTATCGCTCTGGCCGGCGGCCAGCAGGACAGCTTCACCGTCGGCGACGAGATCATGCCGGGTGTCGTGCTGGAAGCGGTCGATTTCGATTTTGTGACGATTTCCCGGGGCGGCGCCAGCGAACAGATTTTCCTCGATCAATCGACGTCACCGTCCGCGCCGCCCGCGCAACAGGCCGCCGCATCACCTGCTGCCAGTCGGCCGGCCGCATCCGCCCCGTCGCCCGCCGCGCAAGCGGCGCGGCGACCGTCGGGCGGCCGTGCGGTCACGCCGTCCCAGCTTGCCGGCGGCACGCAGATTTCGCCGCGCCGCGAAGGTAATCGCGTCACCGGCATCATTCTCCAGCCGAGCGGCGAAGATGCGGCGGCGATGCGCGCCGCCGGTTTCGAGCCCGGCGACATCATCACCTCGATCAACGGCGAGCGGGTTCAGGATATGGGGCAGGCCGTCACCTTTGCCAGCCAGTTGGGGCAGGGGGACGGCTTCGTCCAAGTCGAACGCAATGGCGAAACCGTTTCGTTTCGCGCAAGGGTAAGCGAATGAAGAAAATCTATTCCGTTATGGCCCTCTTGGCCCTGATCGCCGCACCCTTGGCGCCGGTCAGCGCGCAACATGTGCTGAACCTGCGCAACGCCGATGTCCGCGCCTTTATCCAGGATGCGTCGCGGGTCACCGGACGGACGTTCGTGATCGATCCCGCCGTCAGCGGTACAGTGACGGTGGTGACGGACCGGCCGCTTTCGCGCTCCGAATATTTCGAAGTGTTCCTCTCCACGCTGCGCGCCAACGGTCTCGTCGCCGTGCCGACCGCGGGCGGCGCCCTGCGTATCCAACCGACCGCCAACGCCGCCGCGCAGCCGACAGCGGTCGGATCGGCGCGCGCCTCCAACAACGCTTTCGTCACGGAGATATTCCGGCTGCGCAATATCCCCTCCACGAGCGCGGTCGAAACATTGCGTCCGCTCGTCAGCCAGGAGGGCTCGATCACCGCCAACACCGCGGGCAACTCGCTCGTCATCGCCGATTTCGCCGACAATGTCCGGCGGATGCGCGAAGTGATCTCGCGGGTCGATATCGACAATTCCAACAGCGAGGTTATCTCGCTTTCCAATGCCGGCGCGCGCGAAATCGCGGCTTCGCTGCAGGCGCTGGTGACCGGAGGCGAAGGTCCGGCGCCCGCTGCCGTGGTGCCGGTCGACAGTTCCAATTCGTTGCTGCTGCGCGGTGACCCGGCCACCGTTTCCCGGCTTGCCGCACTCGCCCGCGAACTCGATGCGCGCGCCGCCAGCGGTACCGAGATTCGCGTGATCTTTCTGGAATTCGCCGATGCCGCGCAGATCCTGCCGGTGCTCGAACGGGTGACCGGGCAGGCGTCCAGCGTATCGGGCGCAACGTCCAGCGGGGCACCCGCACCTGCAGCCGCGGCCGCTCCGGCTTCGGGTGGCGGCGATGCCGCATCGATCGGCGGACGTCCCGGCCAGCAGGTCATCGTCACCGGCTATGAAGGTGCCAACGCGATCATCATCTCGGCGCCGCCCGAAATGCAGCGGACCTTGGGCGAGCTCGTCCGCCAGCTCGATACGCGGCGCGATCAGGTGCTGGTCGAGGCGATCATCGTCGAGATTTCGGACCAGGCGGCGCGCGAGCTCGGCGTCCAGTTCCTGTTCGGCGGAGAGGACGCGCCGTTCGCCGTTACCAACTATTCCAATGTCAGTCCCCGCATCCTCGATCTTGCCGGTGGCGTACTCGCCGACGAACTCGATCAGACGACTACGGTCATCAACGGGAATGTCGTTACGACCACCAACAATTCGGGGGTTGGCGATCTGCTGCGCGAAAATGCGGCGCGCTCGATCCTCGGCGCCCGCGGCGGCTTTCTCGGCTTCGCGTCCGAAATCGGGTCCGACCTGATCTTCGGAGCCATCCTCAACGCGGTGCAGGAGGATACCGATTCCAACGTGCTTTCGACCCCGTCGATCACCACGCTCGACAATCAGGAAGCCCATATCCTGGTCGGCCAGGAAATCCCGATCTCGACCGGCGAAGCGTTATCCAGCAATTTCGACAACGCCTTCCGGACGATCCAGCGGGAAAATGTCGGCATCGAGCTGGAGGTCCGGCCGCAGATCAACGCCGGCGGGGCGATCCGGCTCGATATCCGGCAGGAAGTGAGCTCGATTGCCGGGCCAGTGTCGGACGATTTCAACGAGCTGATCATCAACAAGCGCGAGATCCAGACGACGGTCAGCGTCAATGACGGTGAAATCATCGCGCTTGGCGGCCTGCTCGACGACAATGAGAGGCGCACAATCCAGCGCATCCCCATCCTCGGCGATATCCCGATCATCGGCGAGCTGTTCCGCTCGCGTGGGCGCTCCCGGGTCAAGACCAACCTTGTCGTCTTTATCCGGCCGACGATCCTGAGCACGGCGGAGGACCGGCGCGAAGTGATGGAGCGGCGCTACGGCTATGTCCGCGCGCAGCAATATCTCGCCAATCCCGATCGTGAGCCGCCGATCGACACCTTGGTGCGCCAATATCTCGGTATGACGCCGCCGGGCCGACCGCCCGTAGTCCCACCGCCTATCGATCCCCAAATCATCCTGCCCGAAGTCAGCACTAGCAGCACGACGGTGCGCACCGTGCCGGTGCCGCAGCCCGAGGAGGAGTGAGATGACGACGGTCAGGCGCGGCGACGAGATAGGCGGTACGGACACGCCTGCCGAAGCGGCGGCCGCGATCGCAGCCGGGGACGCCGAACCGGTGTCGGGCCTCTCCGTCAACATCCCCTATGGCTTCGCGCGCAAATTCGGCGTTGCGCTGCTCGAAGGCGAGGAGAGCGACGCGCGCTTTCGGGTGGCGCTGCGCGAAGGTGACGATCCGCGCGCGCTGCTTGAGGTTCGCCGCTTCCTCTCCCGTCCGTTCGATGTCGAGATGGTGGCGCCCGCGCAGTTCGATACGCTGCTTTCCGAACGCTATGCGATCGACGGCCGTATCGCTGCCGACGCAGCAAGCGGGCTCGGCGATCTCGATACGTTGGCGAGCGATATCCCAACCGCCGAGGATTTGCTCGACAGCGCCGACGATGCGCCGACGATCCGCCTAATCAACGGCATCATCGCCGATGCCGCGCGGCAGGGCGTGTCGGACATTCACATCGAACCCTATGAAACCGGCCTTGTGGTGCGCATGCGGATGGACGGCGTGCTGCACGAAACCCTGCGTATGCCGCCGCATGTCGCTTCGACGATCGTGAGCCGTATCAAGGTGATGGCGCGGCTCGACATTGCCGAACGCCGGGTGCCGCAGGACGGGCGCATAGCGCTGACCCTGGGCGGAAAGATGCTCGATGTGCGCGTATCCACCCTGCCGAGCCGGGCAGGCGAACGCGTCGTGCTGCGCATTCTCGACAAGGACAATGCCGGTTTCGGGTTGGAAGAACTCGGCATGCCTGAGCGGGTCGACACCGTATTCCGCAGTGCGATGGGCGAGCCCAACGGTATCATCCTCGTTACCGGACCGACCGGATCGGGCAAGACGACGACGCTTTACGGCGGGCTGCGGCTGCTCAACGACGGTACCCGCAACATCCTCACGGTCGAGGACCCGGTCGAATATGCGATCGACGGCGTCGGCCAGACCCAGGTCAACCCGAAAGTCGGGCTGACCTTTGCAAGCGGCCTGCGCGCGATCCTGCGGCAGGATCCGGACGTTGTCATGGTCGGTGAAATCCGCGACCGGGAAACCGCCGAGATCGCCGTGCAGGCCTCGCTCACCGGCCATCTCGTGCTGTCCACGGTCCATACCAATGACGCGGTCGGCGCGATCACGCGGATGCGCGATATGAAGATCGAACCGTTCCTGCTGGCGTCCACCTTGCGGGCCGTGGTCGCCCAGCGCCTCGTGCGCAAACTGTGCGAGAATTGCCGCGCGCCTGTCCAGGCATCGAGCGCGGTTGCGGCGCTGCTCGGCTTCGACACGGGAACGCCGATCTACGAAGCGCGCGGCTGCCCCGAATGCAACAATACCGGCTATAAGGGTCGGATCGGCGTGTTCGAAATCATCCGTATCGATGACGATATCCGCCGGATGATCAATGCCGGCGGCGACGAATCGCAGATCGCCCGACACGCTTTCCTTCACGCGCCCAATCTTGGCTCCGCCGCGCGGTCGCTGGTGCGCGAGGGCATGACATCGGCCGAGGAAGCGGTGCGGGTGTCGCGGGCGGAGGAGCCCGAACCGGTCGATGCCTAGCTTCGATTATCTCGCCATCGATCCGGCGGGCCGCGAAAAGCGCGGTACGGTCGACGGCGAGTCTCTCGCCGATGCACGGCAGCGGCTCGATGCGCGGCGACTTTACGTCGTGCAGATTGCGCAAGGCACGGGCGCGAGGCCCCGGGCCGCGGCGAACGATACGACGCCGCTGCTCAGCCGTTCGATTGAGTTGCGCAAGCACCTCTCGGCCAAGGAACTGACGCTCTTCACGCGTCAGCTGGCGACGCTGGTCGATGTCAGCCCGCTTGAGGAGGCGCTGCGCACTATTGCCCTGCAGGCTGAAAAGCCGAGCGTGCGCCGCGTGCTCGATGCGATTCACAGCGGCGTCACCGAGGGTCAGCGGCTCTCCCGCGCGATGGAACGCGAAAAGAAAAGCTTCCCGCCGCTCTATCGCGCAATGATCGCGGCCGGCGAAAGTTCGGGCGCGCTGCCCACCATCCTCACTCGGCTCGCGGACCTGCAGGAGCGCCAGGCCGAGGTGCGAGGCAAGGTGCTGACGGCGCTCGCCTATCCGATCATGCTGACCTTCGTCGCCATCGCCGTGGTCTTCGCGCTGATGATTTTCGTGGTGCCGCAGGTGGTCGACCAGTTCGACAGTGTCGGGCAGGAATTGCCGCTGCTGACGCGGATCGTGATCGGGCTTTCGAGCTTTCTTGCAAACTGGTGGTGGGCGATCCTGATCGTGTTGGCGCTTGCCGGGTTCGGCCTGTGGCGCGCATTGCAGAATGACGATTTCCGGCTGCGTTTCGATCGACGCGTGCTGCGCCTTCCGATTCTCGGACGTTTGATCCGCGATCTCCACGCCGCGCGCATGGCGCGGACCCTGGCCACGATGATCGGCGCACGCCTGCCGGTTCTCGAAGGCCTGACCCTCACTGCGCGGACAGTCCACAACCGCGCGCAGCAAAAGGCATCCGAAGAGATTGCCGAAGCGGTACGCCAGGGTGGCAGCCTGTCCGCTGCGATGCGCAAGTCTGACATCTTCCCGCCGCTGCTCGTCTATATGGCGTCGAGCGGTGAAGCCTCGGGCCAGCTCGATACCATGCTGGAACGGGCCGCCGACTATCTCGAGCGCGAGTTCGACGCCTTTACGCAGGCGACGCTGGCGCTGCTCGAACCGGCGATCATCATCGTCATGGGCGCAGTGGTGACCCTCATCATCCTCGCGATCCTGCTGCCCATTCTGCAGCTCAACACTTTGGCCATGTCCTAGGAAAGAATCATGTTGCTTGCCCGTCTCATCCGCCCCGCCTTCGACGAGGAGGGCTTCACCCTGACCGAACTCATGGTCGTGCTCGTCATTCTCGGCCTGCTGGCGACGATCGTAATCATCAACGTGCTGCCCGCCGCAGACCAGGCGAACAACACCAAGGCGCGCGCGGACATCGCGACCTTGGAATCGGCGCTCGAACAATATCGGCTCGACAATATGACCTATCCGCGCAGCGAACAGGGCCTGCAGGCGCTGATCGCGCCGCCCAGCGATCTCGCCCAGCCTCAACGTTATCGGCAGGGCGGCTATATCAGGCGACTGCCGAACGATCCCTGGGGCAACGCCTATATCTATGTGGCGCCGGGCACGCGGGGCGGCGGCCCCTTCGATATCATGACCTATGGCGCCGACGGCCAACCGGGCGGCGAAGCGGAAAATGCGGATATCGGCAACTGGCAATAGCAGCGGCCTTCACGCCATGAGGCGCGCCATGCGCGAGGCCGGTTTTACCCTGACCGAGCTGATGGTGGTGCTCGTCATCATCGGATTGCTCGCGTCTACCGTGGTGTTGACGATGCCCGATCCGCGCGGCCGGCTTGTCGACGAGGGCGAGGCTTTTGCCGCTCGCGCCCGGGCCGCGCAGGAAGCGGCGGTCGCCGAGATGCGCGATACGGCGCTATGGGTGTCGCCCGCGGGTTACGGTTTCGAACGGCATGACGGGGAACGCTGGGCTGCGATGGAGCGTCCGCCCTTTCAGGACCGGCAATGGCCGGAAGGAACCCAGGTGACTGTCGCGCAGCAGGACGGGGAGCGCACGCGCGCGATTTTCGATGCGACGGGACTGACCGATCCGCTGGACCTGACCCTGGCGCGCGACGGCCAGCAAATCGGCGTCACCATCGGCGCCGACGGAACGATCCGTGTCCAGGGATAGGTGCCACTCCAGAGAGGCGGGCTTCACCCTGCTCGAAATGCTCGTCGCGCTCGCGGTGTTCAGCATCGCTGCGCTGGCGCTGCTCAATCTCGAAACCGTGACAGTTGCCAACACCACCCAGATCGCCGACCGCACGATCGGCCAGATCGTCGCCCGCAATATTGCGGTCGAAGCGCTCACCGATCCACAGCCCCCGTCGATCGGCACGGAGACCGGTAGCGAAGTGAGCGGCGGGCGCAATTGGCAATGGGCCCGCGTCACCGATCAGTCGCCCGAATCGCGCATCCTGCAGATCGAAATCGCCGTCGCCGATGAAAACGGCGCGCAGGCGGCGGGCCTCACCGTGTTCCGGTTTGCCGCGCAATGAGGGGGAGGCAAAACTCCGAGCGCGGCTTCACTCTGACCGAGCTGATGGTGTCGCTGTTCATCTTCAGCCTGATTTCGGCGGCAGGTGTCGCGCTGCTCCGTTTCAGCGTGGATTCGCAGGCCGCTTCGGCCGACGCGCTTGCCGATATGGGCGCGATCCGGCGGATGAACGCGCAGCTGACCAGCGACCTCTCGCAGATCGCCCCGCGCCCCGCGCGCGACGAGGCGGGGGCGCGGCAGAATGCCTTTTTCGGCGGCGGCGGCGCGGACGGCGATTTGCTGATCAGCTTCGTGCGCCGCGGCTGGACCAATTATGACGGCGAGGCGCGCTCCTCGCTGCAAAAGGTCGATTACCGCCTGGTCGACGGTACGCTCGAACGCATTGCCTATCCCTATGTCGATGGCGCGGAAGCCCTGCCGCCGGCGCGGCTTGTCCAGGGTATCGAAAGCGTCGCGCTGCGTTACCGGAGCGAGGGCGACTGGCGCGAGCGTTGGGATCCGACGCTCGCGACCGAGCTTCCCGATGCTGTCGAGCTGACGGTCGTGATCCAGGGCCTCGGTCCGGTTCGCCAACTCTTCCAGACGGGAACGGTGCTGTGAGGCCGGGCAAGCCCTCCGAGGAAGGCGCGGCTCTGCTTGCGGTGCTGCTTGTCGTCGCGGTGATGTCGACTCTGGCCGCGGCCTCGCTCGAACGGCTGCAATTCGCGACCCGGCTTGCCGGGAATATTTCCGCGCTCGATCAGGCGCGCGCCTATTCGACCGGCGCGGAATCTTTGGCCGTTGTCCGCATCAACGATTTGCTCGCGCGGTCGCCGGGCAAGACGACGCTCGAAGGCGATTGGCAGGGGGAGGAAACCCTGCTTCCGCTTCCCGACGGCGGCGTGGCGCGTGCGCGGGTCTGGGACGGCGGCAACTGTTTCAACGTCAACAGTCTGGGGCAGGGCAATGACCCCGCCGCGCTGACCACCGATCAGGTCGCGGTCATCCAGTTTACCGCGCTGATGACCGCGCTCGAAATCCCGCCGGGAGACGCCGAGCGTATCGCCTGGTCGGCCGCCGACTGGATCGATGCCGATAGCAGCCCGGCGCGCCAGGGCAGCGAGGACCGCAATTATAGCGGCGCGGACCAACCCTATCGGACCGGCAACACCGTTTTTGCCGAAGTCAGCGAGCTGCGCGCGGTTGCCGGGGTCACGCCCGCCTATTATGAGCGGATGCGCCCTTGGCTCTGCGCCCTCCCGACGACCGAATTGTCGCCGATCAACGTCAACACCCTGCTTCCGGAACAGGCTCCGCTCGTCGCCATGCTGCTGCCCAACACCCTGAATATCGCCGGCGCCGGCCAGGCGATCGCCGCGCGTCCGGCGACGGGCTGGAATTCGGTCGCCGATTTCTGGAACCAGCCGGCGCTGGCCGGACAGGAACCGCTGGCCGAGGTGATCGGCCAACCGCAGATCCGTTCGCGCTATTTCCGGCTCGAACTCGAAGTCGCGCTGGGCGAGGTCGAACTCGCGCAATCCGCGCTGATCGACGCCAGCCTTGCACCCGCTCGGGTCGTGTCGCGGCGCTGGGGAGCGGACGAATGAGCGAGCGCGGATTCCTGATCGTCTATCTCGGTGCCGAGCCGGGCTGGCTACGCATTGCCGATGGCCGGATCGTTATCCGCCAATCGGGACATGAACGACTGCCGATACCGGGCGAAGATGAGGGCGAGGCCGTCGTGCTCGTTGTGCCGGGTAGCGATGTTGCGATCCATTGGGCCGCGATACCCGGCTCGCTCGCACCGCCGCAGGCGCTTGCAGCGGCCCGGATCATGGCGGGCGAGGTCAGCGCGGAACCCACCGACATGGTGCATGTCGCCTACGGCCCTGAGGCGGACGAAGATGGCGAACGCCCGCTCGCAATCGTCGCGCGCGGAACGATCGATGGCTGGCTCGCCGAAGCGGCCGCGCTTGGGCTCGATCCCGATATCGTCGTGCCCGAACCGATGCTGCTCGCGCCGCCCGAAGATGGCGTGCGCCTGTTCAAGCGTGCAGGATTCGACAATGTCCGCGGGCCAAAGCGCGCCTTTGCGGCGGAGCCGGAAATCGCGGCGCTACTCGTTGGCGACGAGCGGGTCGAGAGCATCGATGCCGCCGCGTTCGATAACGATCTCGGCGCGGTGCTTGACGGCGGCACCCTGAATTTGCGGCAAGGCAGCTATGCGAAGCGGCGGCGCTGGAAGCTCGAGGCCGGGCTGGTGAAACGGCTCGCGCTGATCGGTGCGGCGATCCTGCTCGTCACCCTGCTGATCCAGCTGACGATGATCGCGCGCTACAGCTTCGCCGCCGATGGGCTGGAGCGCGAAGCGGTGGCGCGGGCGCGCGATGCGATCCCCGGTAATGTCGAGATCGTCGATCCCGAGGCGCAACTGCGCGAACGGCTGTACCAGGCGGGCGGCGGCCCCGGCTATGGCGAGATCGCCAGCGCCGCCTTCGCGGCGATCCGCGATACGGCCGGCGTCGAACTGCAGTCGATGATCTATGCGCAGGATGGCAGCTTGCAGATTGTTGCCGCGGCTCCCGGCCAACCCGAGCTGACGGCGTTGCAGCAGCGCATGGCGCAGGCCGGGCTCGTCGTGACGCCCGGCGCGGTGCGCGATGGCGGCGGACGGCAGATCGGCGATTTTACGGTGAGGGCGCCATGAGCGAACGGTTCCAGCGATGGTGGTCGACGCGCACCCAGCGCGAGCGCTGGCTGTTTCTCGGCGCGGCGGGCCTTTTCGCAATCGTGCTGGCATGGCTGGCGATCGTGCGTCCGCTCGGCATGGCGCTGGATTCGGTGAAGGCGCGGCACGACATGGCAGTCATTGCGCTGGGGCGGGTGGATAACCGTCTCGACCAGATCGAGGCGGCGCGGACAAATCCCGTTACCGCGCCCGAAGGCCGCATCGTCGATATCGTTCTCGCCGAAGCGGTGCGTACCGGCTTCAACACGGCCGAGACCGAGCCTGTCGGCACTGACGGCGTGCGCGTCATCATCGGCGCGGTTCGGCCCCAGACTTTTTTCGCCTGGGTGGCAGGCCTTGAAGGCCGGATGGGGCTCTCGGTCGACGCGCTGACGGTACGGCCCAATTCGGACGAAACCCTATCGGTGGAT
This sequence comes from Parasphingopyxis marina, assembly GCF_014237875.1. Taxonomy (GTDB): domain Bacteria; phylum Pseudomonadota; class Alphaproteobacteria; order Sphingomonadales; family Sphingomonadaceae; genus Parasphingopyxis; species Parasphingopyxis marina. The sequence continues at coordinate 414,048 of NZ_JACJVJ010000002.1, read as the reverse complement.
GTTACCTTCCGGCGTGGGGGGCAGGGCTGATGCGCATGCCGATGGGCCGCCGGGTCTTCTTCCTGATCATTTTCCTGATCGCGCTTCTCGTGTCGATCCCGATGCGGTTCGGGCTCGGCTTTCTCGGTTTCGACGATCAGGGACTGACGGCGCGTGAGGCGCGGGGCAGCATCTGGAGCGGGCTGCTGCTCGACGCGCGCTATGGCGATGCGGGGCTCGGCCATCTTGATGCCGGGCTCGGCTTTTTCCCGCTATTCGCCGGACGGGCGCGCGTTTCGATCGAAAGTCATCTCGTAGCCGGACAGGATATGCAGGGGCTCCGCGCCGCGTTGACGATCGCGGGAAGCGAAGCGGGGCTCGACGATGCGACCGTTTCCGTGGCGGCGGGCCAGCTGCTTGCGCCGCTACCCGTGTCGCTGCTGAATCTGGAGGATGTCAGCGTCCATTTCGCGAACGGGCTTTGCCAGGACGCGTCGGGCCTGGTCCGCGCGGAACTGGGTGGGTCCATGGGCGATGTGATCGCGGCACGGACCCTGGTGGGCAATGCGCAATGCGCCGAAGATGCGCTGCTGCTGCCGCTGGCCAGCGACGGCGGGATGGAGCGGCTCGACGTCCGGATCGGCGCCGACGGCAACTATGTCGCCGACCTTTCGGTCCGCGCCGAGGATGATTCCGCGCGCGAACGACTGACACGGGCGGGCTTTCAGCCCGGCCCCAACGGCTATGCGATGCGGGTCCAGGGTTCCTTCTGAGCGAAGGCCGCGACCATGCCGGCCGCGATCGACAAGGCAATTTCGGCCGGGCCCATCGCGCCGATCGGCAGCCCTGCGGGAGCGTCCATCCTGGCAAGGTTTTCTTCTGAAATCCCGGCCTCGCGCAACCGTTTGATCCGTGCGGCATGGCTCTTTTGCGAACCGAGGGCCGCAATATAAGCGGCAGGCGTTGCCAGCGCGGCGATCAGCCCGGCATCGTCGATCTTGGGATCGTGGCTTAGCGTGACAATGGCCGCCGCGCTGTCGATTTTGTGCGCAGCAATCGCCTCGTCCGGCCAGCGGTCGTCGAGCGGCGTGTCGGGAAAGCGCTCGGCGGTCAGGAAGCGCGCGCGTGGATCGATCACGGTCGGTGCGACATCGATTTCGCGCGCGATCCGGGCGAGATGCTGCGCGATCTGGACGGCGCCGACGATCAGCAGGCGGCGCGGCGGGGTGTAGATATTATCCCAATCCTCTTCACGGGCGCCGGGGTGCGTCAGTCCCGTTTGGAGGTTGGTCGACAGTGACAGCGATTGTCCAGCGGTCCGGGCTTCGGCGATCCGGTCGAACAGCATCGGCGCGAAGCCATCGTCGCCCACGGGCTGCACCAAAATCGCGATCTTGCCGCCGCAGGGAAGGCCCACGTCCCATGCGCTTTCGTCGGCGACGCCAAAGGTCAGCTGCCGAAACCTGCCATCAGCAATCACCTCGGCGGCTGCCTGCAACACCTCGCCCTCGACGCAGCCACCCGATACCGATCCCGCGAAACGGCCATCCTCGTGAATGAGCATATGGCTTCCGCGCGGACGGGGCGCCGATCCCCAAGTGCTGAGCACAGTTGCCAGCGCCGTCTTCGCGCCGCGCCATTCGGCGGCGCGTGCCAGCAACCGGTCGAGATCTCCGTTCATGCCGTCCTTTGGCCCGTTCGGCGGCGAAAGCGCAAGCCGGTTGCGCGGCCTCGCAAGCCTGTGCCAGAGCATGAAAGAAAAGGAGTTTGGGATGACGGAACGCGTGACCATCGCCATCGGCGAGGATGGCGTCGCCGATGTGCGGCTCAATCGGGCGGACAAGATGAATGCGCTCGATCCGGCAATGTTCGACGGAATCATCGACGCGATCGACCGGCTGAACGGAGAAAGCGGCCTGCGGGTTGTCGTACTGTCGGGCGAGGGCAAGGCCTTTTGCGCCGGTCTCGACATGGCGAGCTTCGCCGGGATGGCGCAGCAGTCGGAAGCCGGTACGGCCTCCGGTTCGAACCACCTCGAGGGCCGTACCCATGGCGATGCCAATCGTTTCCAGCAGGTCGCCTGGGGCTGGCACACCTTGCCGGTGCCGGTGATCGCGGCCGTGCACGGCGTGGCCTTTGGCGGCGGGTTTCAGATCGCTTGCGGAGCCGATATCCGGATCACCGCACCGGACACGCGCCATGCGATCATGGAGATGAAATGGGGGCTGGTGCCGGATATGGCAGGCATCGCCATCGTCCGTTCGCTCGCGCGCGACGATGTGGTGCGGGAGCTCACCTTTACGCACCGAGAATTCGATGGAAATGCGGCGCTGGAATTCGGCTTCGCAACGCATGTCTCCGCAACGCCGCTCGAAGACGCGATGGCGATGGCGCGAGAAATTGCGACGAAGAGCCCGGACGCCGTTCGCGGCGCGAAGCGCCTGCTGAACATGTCGCGCGATTTCGGCGCGGCGGAGATTTTGCTCGAAGAATCGCGCGAACAGGGCGCGGTAATCGGCAAGCCCAACCAGATCGAGGCGGTGATGGCCGGCATGCAGAAGCGCGCGGGCAATTTCACCGATGCCGCCCGATGAAGGTCGCGGCGCTCAAGAAACCCGGCGGGCTCGACAATATCGCAATTCTCGAACGCGACCGGCCGGAACCGGGGCCGGGCGAACTGCTGGTGAAACTCGCGGCGAGCTCGCTCAACTATCATGATTTCGTCGTAGCGCTGGGCGGGATTCCGACCGGTGACGGGCGTATCCTGATGTCCGACGGCGCGGGCGAAGTTGTCGAGCTGGGCGAGGGCGTTTCGGGCTGGAAGCCCGGCGATACGGCGCTTTCGGCCTTTTTCCCCAACTGGCAGGACGGCGAGGGAACGACCGAAAGGCGGGCTGGTGTGCCCGGCGATCATGCCGACGGTTTCGCGGCGGAATATGTCGCGATGCCCGCGAACGCGTTTACCCGCGCACCCAAGGGCTACAGCATGGCCGAGGCGGCGACCCTCCCTTGCGCCGCGCTGACAGCCTGGCGTGCGCTGTTCGCGGTGACGACGACCAAGCCCGGCGATATCGTGCTGGTGCAGGGATCGGGCGGCGTCTCGATCTTCGCGCTGCAATTTGCCAAGGCGGCCGGCGCGACGGTGATCGCGACCTCGTCATCGGGTGAAAAGCTGGACCGACTCGAGGATCTCGGCGCCGATCACCTGATCAACTACAAGGAAACTCCCGAATGGGGGAAGGCGGCGCTCCAATGGACCGGCGGGCGCGGCGTTGACACGGTGGTCGAGGTCGGTGGGCCGGGCACGCTCGAACAGTCGATCCAGGCCGCGCGCAGCGGCGGGCATATCGGCCTGATCGGGGTATTGACCGGCACGAGCGGCGAGGTGCCGACCGCGCTCTTCATGATGAAGAATCTCGTGCTGACCGGTATCACCGTCGGCAGCCAGGCCGACCAGCGCGACATGATCGAGGCGATCGAGGCAAATGGTATCAAGCCGGTGATCGACAGCCATTATCCGCTGGAAAAACTCGCCGAGGCCTTCGCGCATCAGGCCTCGCAACGGCATTTCGGGAAAATCGTTCTCGATATTCCGGGCTGACGGCGCCTATTGCAGCGTTTCGAGATAGGCGATCAGATCGGCGCGGCCCTGCGGGTCGCGGACGCCGATAAAGCTCATCCGGGTACCGGGTATCGTCTGCATCGGCCGTTCGATGAACCGGTCGAGTTCCTCCGCCGTCCAGGTGATGCCGCTGTCGCGCATCGCGGGCGAATAGCTGAAACTGGCGTCCGCGCCCGCCGCCCGGCCGAAGACCCCGTGCAGCGAGGGACCAAGGCCGTTGCGTCCGGGCTCGACAGAGTGGCAAGCCATGCACTGCGCGAAAAGCCGTTCGCCCGCAGCCGCGCTGCCCGCTTCTTCACCGCCTTCAGGGGCGGTTTCCGGTGGCCCGCCGCTCGTTTCGGTCACCGTCGTTTCGTCATTGCCGCTGTCGCCGGACCCGCAGGCGGATAGCGCGCTCAGGGTAAACGCAGCGATGACTATTCTGTTCGGTGTTTTCACGGATCGTTCCCCTCGGCAGATTTCGCGCGCGCTTTGCGGCATTTTCCTCGCGCGCGTCAATCGCCTAGCCGCTGTTGCGCAGCGCCGTCGCAATCGCATTGATCGAGAGCTGGATGCCCTCGGCGATCCGCTCGTCGGTTTCGCCGGCGCGGTGCCGTTTCAGCAGCTCGATCTGGAGCAGGTTGAGCGGTTCGATATAGGGGAGGCGCAGCCGGATCGAGGTGTCGAGTTTCGGCGATTTTTCCAGCAGCCGCGTCTGGCGGGTCGCGTAAAGCAGCGAATCGTGGGTCAGGCTCCATCCTTCGCGGATTTGCGCGAAGATCGCCTCGCCCTTTTCCTTGTCCTCGACGAGCCCGGCATAGCGCTGGGCGATGCCCATGTCGGATTTGGCGAGCACCATTTCCATATTGCCGAGCGTCGATTGCAGGAACGGCCATGCTGCAGCCATTTCGCGCAGCAATCCCTTGTCCTCGAATGCCGACAGCGCGTGGCCGACGCCGTACCATCCGGGCAGCATGACCCGCGCCTGGCTCCAGGAGAAAACCCAGGGGATGGCGCGCAGATCCTCGATCTTGCCGGATTTCTTGCGGCTCGCCGGGCGTGAGCCGATCTTCAGATTGGCGATCTCCGCGATCGGTGTCATCTGGCGGAAAACGCCGGCAAAGTCGGGCGTGTCATAGACGAGCGCGCGATAGGCGCGGAACGCATCGCCCGAGAGCGTGTCCATCGCTTCGGAAAAGCGCTCGCGGTCCTTGGCCGAAAGCTGCTCGGGCTCCAGCGTGGCAAGGATCGTGGCGGCCGCCATCGCTTCCAGGTTGGAGCGCGCGCCTTCGGGCGTGCCATATTTGGCGGCGATCACCTCGCCCTGTTCGGTGATCCGGATGCGGCCGTTGACGGTGCCTGCGGGTTGACCCCGGATCGCCTCGAAGGCCGAACCGCCGCCGCGGCCGACCGATCCGCCGCGGCCGTGGAACAGCTGCATCTTGATCCCGTTATCGGCGAAGACGGGCGCCAGCGCTTCGCTCGCCCGGCTTAGCATCCAGCTCGATGTCAGATAGCCGCCATCCTTGTTGGAATCGGAATAGCCGATCATCACTTCCTGATGCCCGCGCGCCTTCACCAGTGCAGCGATTTCGGGCAGCGCGAAATAATCGCGCATGATCCCCGGCGCGTTTTCGAGATCGCCGATCGTTTCGAACAGCGGCACCGCCATGATCGGCGCCTGCGGGATTTCCCCGGGGCGGTAGAGACCGGCTTCCTTCAGCATCAGCTGCACTTCGAGCATGTCCGAAACCGTTTCGGCCATCGAGATCACATAATTGGTGATGCATTGCGGGCCGTATTTGGCGTGCGCGTCGGCGGCGGCCTCGACGATCGCGAGTTCGCTCCGCGTTTCGTCGGAATAGTCGGCCCATTTCGTTCGCAGCGGCCGCGGCGAGGCAAGTTCGGTACGCAGCAGTTTCACTCGCGCCGCTTCGTCGAGCGCGAGATAATCGGCCTCGACGCCTGCCTTTTCGAGCAATTCGGCAACGACACGCTCATGAACGGCGCTGTTCTGCCGCATGTCGAGCGTAGCGAGGTGGAAGCCGAATGTGCGCACCGCGCGGATCAGCCGCCCAAGCGCGCCGCTCGACGCCAACGTCTCGCCACCGCGCGCGACGAGCGAGCGTGCCAGCGTGCGCAGGTCGGTCTGGAGGTCGTGCGGACTGGCATAGGCTGCTGCGGCAATCGCGGCCGGGCGGGCAGGGGGTTTGCCGGTCAGCTGGCAATGCGTTTCGGCGACCCGCGCGTAGATGCCGGCGATCGCGCGGCGATAGGGTTCGTCGGCGCGGCTCGGCGCTTCGTCCCCGCTCGCATCGGCGAGCGCGATGACGGCGGGTTCGATCTCCGAAACCTCGCTCGAAATGGAGAGTTCCGCGCCCAGTTCGTGGAGCATGTCGAGATAGTGGCCGAGCACGGTTTCAGCGGCCCGGCCGAGCGCAAGTTTGAGCTCCCTGGCCGTGACATAGGGATTGCCGTCGCGATCCCCGCCAATCCAGCTGCCAAGACGAACGAAACTAGCGGGGCGGTCGCCCAGCGCTTCTTCCCAGCGATTATAAAGGCCGGGCAGAACCGGCAGGAAGATCTCGCGCAGATAGGAGAGCGCGTTCTCGACCTCGTCTGCGACGAAGAGCCGCACGCGACGCAGCTGCCGAGTCTGCCAGAGCAGGGCGATCTGGCGGACGATCGAATCTTCGACATCGTCGCCCTCGAGCGTTTCGACTCGGCCGCGATCGCGCATCCGCATCAGCTCGGCGATCCGGTTGCGGTGATCGATCACGCTCTTGCGCCGAACCTCGGTGGGATGCGCTGTCAGCACGGGTACGATCAGCGCATCTTCAAGCATTGCCACCACGTCCTTGCTCGCAATTCCATGCTCCTTGAGCTCGGCGAGCGCTTCGGCGAGGCCGGTGTCGGTGGGGTTGAGCAGATCCTGCCGATCCTCGGCAAGGTTGGCGAGCATCGAAAACAGGCCGAAGCCGCGGACGAAAGACAGCGTTTCATCAAGGGTCAACGCGTCGATACCGGGATCGATGGCGTCGGATCCGGCTAGTCCCCGATGCCGGTCTACCGAGGCGGCACGGATATATTCGGTGCGGCGGAACAATGTATCGCCGCCATAGGCGCGGATCACATCGCCGAGCAGTTTTCCGAGAAAGCGGACGTCTTCGTTCTGCGATATCGGCGGTGGAGTAGGCATATGCTCATGTTGCATCGCAGCATGGGGCGGGTCAATCGCTATGTCGCGTCAACGCCTCCGCGATAAGCCTGCGCAAAGGCGGCAGCTGCGCCATACAGGCCGGGTTCGGGATGGGTAATGAGCTTTACAGGCAGCGCGCGCATCAGCGTTTCGTAGCGGCCCTTGGCGGCGAAGCGTTCGGCGAAACCCGATTGCGGCAGCAACGCGCGAAGCCGGTAGCCCAGCCCGCCGGCGATCACGACCGGGCCGGGGCCGTGGGAGAGCGCGATGTCTCCTGCGACCGCACCGAGCGACAGGCAGAAGCGGTCGAGCGCAGCCACAGCTAGGCTGTCGACACCTTCGAGCGCGGCCGTCCACAGCGCGCGGTCGTCCCCTCGCGGCATGGCGCGGTTTTCGATCTCGGCGAGCGTTTCGTAAATGGCGCGCAGGCCGGGCCCGGACACGATCCGCTCCACCGAAACCCGGCGGTGCTTTTCGCGCATCCGGGAGAGCAGCCGGTCCTCTATACCGTCGAGCGGGGCGAAATCGACATGCCCACCCTCGGTCGCGATAACGCGCTGGCCGCCGGGTTCGCGGAGCAGCGCGGCGACGCCAAGACCGGTGCCGGGGCCGACGACGCTGACGATGCCGGTGTCGGGCAGGGGAATGTCGGGCCCGCAAATCGTGGCGAAATGAGATTCGTCGACCGCGCCCACGGCATGGGCGATGGCGGCGAAATCGTTGAGCAAAACATGATGCTCGACGCCGAGTTCTTCGGCGAGCTTCGCAGGTCGCATCACCCAGGGGCTGTTGGTGAGCTTTATGACATCGCCACGGATCGGCGCGGCGATGGCGATAGCGGCTGCCCTGGGCAAATTTTCGCCGAGCGTTGCGCCGAACGCTTCCCAGGCGGTGGTCAGGCTCGCATGATCGCCGGTGCGCATCTTCACTGGTTCGCCGAGCGCGATGACGCGGCCTTGGTCGACCTCGGCCAGAGCGAAGCGCGCATGGGTTCCGCCGATATCGGCTGTCACGATCTGCATGGCGCCTGACTGTAGGCGCGATTGGGAACACCTCAAGGGTTTTGCGGATCAGGGCGCGCGCAAAACCCTAGCTACGCCGATCGCCAGGCAGCGCGTATCGGTTTCGGCGTGTAGTATCTCGGTGGCTCTCCAATCCGACCGGACAACGCTTTCCTTTTCGTAGCGATCCGGACCGATCGCGCCGCTGCCTTGGAGCAGGTACAGGAAATCGAGTCGGCCATCGTCGCAAAGCGTGGCCGTCGATCCCGCGGCGATATCGTAGAGCGCGACCGTCAGTCCGCGATGCGGGAAGACGCCGGCAAGCTTGCGGCGCACGCCGGTTTCCCCGGTATCAGACCAGGCCAGTGCCTCGGGTCTCATCACGACCGGTGTCTTATATGCGGGATCGGGATAGGCGAGCGGCTCACCGGTGATGTGCTGCCAGATTGCTTCATAGGCGTCCTGGTTCGTTCGGCCTTCGCCGTCTGTGCGCGAGAAGACGCCTTTTTCGAAACGGCCGAAGGCCTGCATTTCGATGCGCGCAGCCTTTAGCCTTTCGGCCCCGAAATAACCGAGCTTGCTGGCGCCCCCAAACTGGAGCAACAGTTCGATCCGGTCGCCGCCCCCTTCCTGCGGGCCGTAATGGGCGCCTTCCGGAAAATAGGCGGCCTCTCCTGCCGCGACGCCCAGCCCTTTGCCGATCGGTACGGTGCCGGTAAGGCAATAGCGGACCTGATCCCAGGGATGGCGGTGTCGCGGCGAGAAATAATCGTCCTTCTCGTCGGCGAGCACGAGCATGTAATTGTCGGGGCTGCCTTCTTCGCCCTCGAACAGCAGCTTGTGCGCCATGCCGCCCGATCGCTGGGCAGCGAGATTTTCGCCCCAGGGCATGCGCGCGGTGTGAATGATCTCGGCCATCGGGCTAGTTTCCCGCCGTGGCGGCGATCTCGCGCGCGGCGATCCGCCCGAAGGTCGCCGAGCGCAGTACCGAGGTGCCCGCTGGATATTCCTTGTAATAAAGTCCTGTGACTTCGCCCGCCGCATAGAGGCCGGGGATCGGTGTGCCGTCGGGCCGGACGACGCGGGCCCGGCTATCCGAGCGGAGGCCACCGAACGTGAAGGTGATCGCGCAGGTCAGCGGCCAGGCGAGGAAGGGGGCCTGTTCGACCGTTTGCGCCCAGTTCGATTTCGGCGGCGTAAGCGAAGGAGCGGCCTTGCCATCACGAATCGTCGGGTCGAACTCTCCCGGCTCGACGGCCTCGTTATATTCGGCGACGGTTGCTTCGAGCGCGGCGGGATCGAGGCCGAGTTTTTCCGCCAGTTCGGCAATGGTGTCTGCTTCGATAGGCGGCTGATCGGACAGGTTGATGCCTTCAACATTGGGGATGGCGAGAAACTGCTGGTCGGCGATCAGGAACGCCGTCTGGTTCTGGTTCTTCCAGATCTCGTAGCCGAGCAGCTCGAAAGTCGAATCGAAACTGTCCTGGCCCTCGTCGAAGAAGCGCTTGGCCTCGCCGTTGACGAGGATGCCGAAGGGGTAGGGGTAGACAACGGCATCGGGCTTGGACGAGCGCGTGTCGACGGGTTCGCCATGGAACATGTCGAACTGGCCGGCGGTGTCGGCGCCGAGCGCGGTCGCCATCCTCAGCCCGTCGCCGGTATTGTTGACCAACGTCGGGGCGATTACGTCGAGCTCTGCTCCGCGCGCGCCGAGATGTTCGGCGAGCATGGCCTTGTTTCCCTCGAAGCCGCCGCAGGCGATGACCACAGCGGGGGCGTTCAAGACATGTTCGGCGCGGTCGGGGTTGCGGACGACGACGCCGTCGACCCGGCCTTGCTCGTCCTGCGTCAGCCGCACCGCTTCGGTCTCATAAAGAATGTCGGCGCCTTCGGACGCTTCGAACCGGGCGGCGAGCCCGTCGACGATACCAGCGCCGCCCTGCGCCGGCATGCCGAGCCCGCCGCCGGTGTTGCGGTTGGCAAAGGGCTGTTTGAAGAAAATCAGCTCGACGCCATGCCCTTCGAGAAAATCGAGCGTGGCCCTGGCTTCTGCCTCCAGCATACGGCAATAGTCGAGATCGGCCTTGCCGCCCGATACTTCTTCCATCTTGCCGATAAAGGCCGGATCGAGCTGGCGGTCTTCGGTGATCCGGAACCAGCTGCTCGTCCAGCGCGTCGCACCTCCTCGGCCCTTCCTTGTTGCGCGTTCGAGCACGGCAATTTTCGCGTCGGGCCTCGCCTCGGCATAGGCGACCGCCGTCGACAGCCCGGCCGCGCCGCAGCCGATAACGATGAGATCGTATGTCTCGCTCATCCTGTTCCTCTCCTACCCCACCTGAAATTCGACCGGATTGCCCTGGTCGATCCAGATGCTCTTCAACTCGGTATAGGCGTCGAGCGCCTGTGCGCCCATTTCGCGTCCAAGCCCGCTTTGCTTGACGCCGCCAAACGGCATGGTGTGCCCCAATATCCGATAATTGTTGATCCAGACGGTGCCGGCGCGCAGCGCATCGGCCATGCGATGGGCGCGGCGGACATCCTCGGTCCAGGCCGCGGCGGCCAGTCCGTAGCGCGTATCGTTGGCGATGCGCACGGCTTCCTCCTCGCCCTCGAAACGGATCAGCGCGACGACTGGCCCGAAAATTTCCTCGCGCGCGATCCGGCAATCGTTGGAAACGTCGCCATAGACGGTCGGCGCGACGAAGAAGCCGGCCCTGTCGAGGCGCTTGCCGCCGGTAAGGCATTGGAGTCCTTCCTCCCTCGCCACCTCGAAAAAGCCGAGCACCTTCTCGAGCTGAGCGCGTGAGGCGAGGGGACCGAGCTGGGTGCCGGGATCAAGCGGATCGCCGGCGATCATCTTCTCCGCCCGTTCGACGAGCAGTTCGGCAACCCGATCATAAACCGGCGCTTCGACGAGCACGCGCGATCCCGCCATGCAGCTCTGTCCGGTTGCGGCGAAGATACCCGCCATCACGCCGTTCACGGCACTGTCGATATTGGCATCCGCAAAGATGATGTTGGGAGATTTGCCACCCATTTCGAGTGACACCCGCGCTGTGCGTTTTGCCGCTTCGACCGCAATCGCCTGGCCGGTCGCCGTTGAACCGGTAAAGGCAATCTTGTCCACTTTCGGATGTGCGACGAGCGCCACGCCGGACGCGCCGTGACCGGTGATGACATTGATGACGCCGGGAGGAAAACCGGCCTGCTCGGCAAGCTCGGCAAGCAATAGTGTGGAAGTCGGCGTTACTTCGGAGGGTTTGACGACAAGGGTGTTGCCGGCAGCGAGTGCCGGGCCGAGTTTCCAGCCGAGCAGCGCCAGCGGCGTGTTCCACGGCGTGATCGCAGCGACCACGCCGATCGGTTCTCGCTTCACATAGGTGGTGAAATTGGGCCGGGGCGGCGGCACGGCGAAGCCGCTATGCGCTTCGGCGAGACCCGCGAAGAAGCGGGTGTCGCCGGCCAATGCGCCGATGCCCGGACGCATCTCCGATATGAGTTTGCCGTTTTCGAATATCTGCTGCCGCGTCAGTTCCTCGCCATGCGCTTCGACGAGATCGGCGAGACGATAGAGAAGCCGCGCGCGCTCGGCCGCCAATGTCGTGCGCCAGCTATCAAAGGCTCCGGCGGCCGCTTCGACGGCATCACCTATGTCGGTTGCCGAGGCTTCGGGCACCGCGCCCCATTCGGTTTCGGTGTAAGGATCGATGCACGGGAAGCTTTTCTCGGCATCGCGCCATTCGCCACCGATCAGCATCCGCCATTCGCGCTCCGCGGGCTTCTCCCTTTCTGCCACCATCTTCTCCTTCGATATCGAAGGTAGGTGATCTAACCGGCCTTGAACAAGCAAAGGCTTGCCCGGACTTTTCATCGGGTGGAATGCGTGCGTGCCGGGAAGGAATGCCCTGGTGACCCCTACGGGAATCGAACCCGTGTTTCAGCCGTGAGAGGGCCGCGTCCTAACCGCTAGACGAAGGGGCCATAAGCGGGCGGCTGATTTAGGGGTGAGGGGAGGCGAGGTCAACTCCCGCGCGGATCTGTGCTATGATCCGCTCTTCGGCGTTTCGCCGACTCCGTACAGCGCAGGGAGAGCCGCCATGGCCGTTCGTCTCAAGATCGATTTCGTTTCCGATGTCTCTTGCCCCTGGTGCGTGATCGGGCTTCGCAATCTCGAAGCGGCGCTCGACGCGATCGGCGACGAGATCGACGCGACCGTTCGCTTCAACCCATTTGAACTCAATCCCGATATGCCCGTCGAAGGCGTCGACCGGGCCGAATATTTTGCCTCAAAATACCGGATGCCCGCCGAAGAGGCGAAAGCGCGCAGCGACGAGATCAAGGCGCGGGCCGAGGGAACGGGCTTCGCGATGAACGCCGGGCCGGGCTTTCGCGTCTACAACACTTTCGATGCGCACCGACTGCTCGAATGGGCGGTGGACGAGGGCAGGCAGCGTCCGCTCAAGCACGCGCTGTTCCAGGCTTATTTCACCGATTGCCGCAATATCGGCGATCACGAGACGCTGGCCGATATCGCGGCAAGCGTTGGACTGGACCGGGCGAAAGCGATGGAGGTGCTGACGAGCGGATCCTATGCCGGGCATGTCCGCGCCGAGCAGCGGCACAACCGGGATCGCGGCATCCAGTCGGTTCCCACGATAATCATCAACGATATCTATGTGATCAATGGCGGCCAGCCCGCGCCGACATTCGAAAAGGCACTGCGGCACATCGCCGGCGAAATGTCCAAGCCCGTATCCCCGCTTTCCGCCGTTCCTGCCTGAACATTTTGTTTTCGGCGCGGTCCCGCTAGGCTGGGTCCTCCTCGACGGAGCCAGGGAAGGGCGCGGACATGTCTTTGAAATGGGGTATTATAGCGGCCTTGATGGCGGCCTCTGCGCCCGCGGCTTCGCAAAGCGATGCTTTTCATCCCGGTCCCGTCATCCCGGGTTTCGGCAATGTCGCCAATGTCGAGCAGGATATGGAAATTCCAGCCGACGCAGAATTTCGGGTCGTCTTCGACGTTTCGACGGCTGCGGATCCCGGCGAGATCAACCGGACGTTCGCCAGCGCCGCCCGGTTTCTCAATATGCACGCCGAAGCCGGGGTTCCGGAAGAGCGCATTCACCTTGCGATCGTCATTCACGGCCGGGCGGTGCGGGACGTCACCCGCGACCCATTCTATGGCGCGCATACTGACGGCGCTGAAAACGGAAGTGGTGCAGCGGTTGCCGAGCTTCAGCGTCACGGCGTCCGCTTCTATGTCTGCGGCCAGAGCGCGGCCTATTACGGTGTCGCTAATGCCGATCTTCTGCCCGGGGTAGAGATGGCCTTGTCCGCGATGACGGCGCACGCGCTGCTCCAGCAGCAGGGCTATACACTGAACCCGTTTTAGCCCTGAAACGCCCCGATGGCGGCGGAGATCGCAACGCTCGGTTAACCTTTATTCAAATGCTTGGCCGTAAACCCTTTTCGGTATTTGGGGTTTGGAACGCATGGGCCGAATGGCGCTTTTTCTGACGGCGTTGCGATGGAGCGCCGGGAACGCGCGCGCGATTTTCGCGCTCGCAGCAGCGCTATTGGTGCTTCTGGGCCCCGTCCAGGCATCGGCTGAACCCGGGGTTCAGCCTTTCGAAGACGGCTGCCTTCTCCAGACGGACACACCACTCAGTTTCGCCGAAGCCGAAGCGCGCAGTGCCGATTTCGATTGCTCGGCCGGTTCAGCGGAGGTTTTCGGCCTCTATGCCTGGGTCCGGCTCACGACGGCCGATGCTGGCCTGCCCGATGGCCCGCTCTACCTCGAAAGCGATATCGCCCCGGTGGACGAGCTTACGGTCGCCCTGCGCGGGTCCGATGGACAATGGTCGGTGCGCCGGTACGATTCGGAAGATATCGCGAGGCGCTGGACCGCGGGCGCCCGCTATTCGATCCGCATCGATGGCGGCGAGCGCGCGGTCGAGGAGATCCTGATCGGCGTCGACGGGCTCTGGTCGCGCGCCTCGATCACGACGGTCGAAATCGTTTCGGCGAGCACGGCCGCGCATCAGCGCTACGGCCGTTCGGTGGTCTTCGCCATTTTCTGCGGGCTCGTCCTCCTGCCGATCCTCTATAGCGGCGCCTTCTATTTCTTCCTGCGCTATCGCTTCATGCTGCTGCACGCGCTCATGGCGACCAGCATCGTCGTCTATACCCTGTGTTCGTCGAACCTCGTGATGTTCTTCTTTCCCGAGACCGGGCTCTGGCTGCGGATCATCCTTGCTTATTCGGCCCTGTCGATGGCCGTCGCCTTCGCCGGCTTCTTTTCGCTCGCCTTTATCGAAGAAGGGATATTCTCGGAGCGGCAAAAGCGCTTCGTCGTGGGGACCAGTATCCTGCTTGCCGTCAATGCGGCCTGCATGATGACCATCTACCCGATGATGCCCTTTATCGGGCGCAACCTGTATCACCTCGCCTATCTCCCGCAGCTCGCGGCGTTCGTAGTCCTGATCCCTTATGCCCTGCGCAAGGGCAGCAAGGCGGCATGGTTCATATTGGGCGGCTGGTCGCTGTCCGCCTTGCTCGCCAGCGAGCGGATCATGCGCGGACTCGATCTCTACATCCTGCCGACGGAAATCGACTATACCCTCTATCTGGGCCTCAGCCTCGAGGCGATCGTTACGGCGATGGGCGTTGCCTATCGCGTCATGGTGCTGCGCCGTGAGCGCGACCAGGCCGTCGCCCGGGAGCAGGAGCTGCAGAAGCTCGCCGATACCGACGGGCTCACCGGACTTGGCAACCGCCGCAGCTTCGATCTCGCGCTGACGCGCAATCCCACCGGCGCGCTGGCGATCCTCGATCTCGACCATTTCAAGCAGATCAACGACCGTTACGGCCACCAGGTTGGAGACGATGTACTGCGCGAATCCGGGAAGCTGATGCGCAACGTGCGGGCCAAGGGCTATTGCCGCAAGGCGTACCGGCTGGGCGGCGAGGAATTTGCGCTGATGCTCGATGCCCGGAACGCCGAGGAGGCGCGTATCCTCGCCGATGCGATCCGCATGACCTTTATAGTAACGATCGAACAGGCGGTGCGATCGCTCAACGAACCGATCACGGTCAGTATCGGGGTCGCGATGATCGACGGCAGGCCGGCCGACGAAATCTTCAGCGCAGCGGATACCGCCCTTTACGCCGCCAAGCTGGAGGGCCGGGACCGGGTCGTGCTGGAAGGCGGGTCCGGCAATGGCCCGGAAGCCGCGCAGGGCGGAGCGGTGCTCAATCCGCGCACCGCCTGACCGCATCGCGCGCCGATGCGCGGTTCCGACCGTTAACCTTTATCCCATCATGTTCGATTAGGACCGATTTTCATGCGGTTAGCGACAATCACGAACTGGGCCTATGGGGCGACGGTGGCGCTCACGGTCGTTTCGGGCACGACGATGCTGCTGGCGTCGAGCGCTCATGAAAAGGAGCGCGCGGCTGTCGAGCAACGCTATCGGCTCGACCAGGCGACGTCGCGGCTGGATGCGGAAATATACCGGCTCACCGATCAGGCGCGCGAATATGTGATCACCGGGGATCCGGTCCATCTTACGGTTTACCGGCGCCATGTCGATCAGCTCGACGAAATCCAAGGCCGGATATCCCATATCGAGGATGCCGGCGCGCTTCCGGACGAGCTCGACGCCCTGGCCGAAGGCATAGGCTGGGCCGACACGCTGCATGACGAACAGGAGGCGGCGATCGCGGCCTATCAGGGCGGCGACAGCGATACGGCCCGCGGGATCATGTTCGGCCCGGAATATGAGCGCGAACTCGCGCGCATGGACAATATGATCGAACGTTTCCAATATCGTCTCGATCAACGGACCGCCAACGAGGTCGCCGATGCCGAACGGGCGGCGCGGCTCTGGCGGACCATTTCGGAAATCGTCGTCGCGATCACCGCGCTGCTCTTCTTCTGCGTTCTCTTCTTCGTGTTGCGCCAACGCATCTTGCGGCCCGTGGTCCGGCTCAGCGACGTGCTCACCCGTCTCGCGGCGCAGGATTACGAGGTGGAAGCGCCCGATTATGACCAGGTCGACGAGATCGGCGATATGGCCGGAGCGATTCGCGTCTTTCGCGAAAACGGCCTTGAACGCCAGCGTCTCGAACGCGAGCGCGAGGCCGACCGGGCGGCGCGCGACCTGCTGTCGCGCATGATCCAGCGGATGCAGGGCTGCCAGACGATGGCCGACCTCAACGGCATCGTCGAACGCTTTGCGCCGCAAATCATCCCCAGCCATGCCGGGCGCCTTTATGTGCTCGACGGAGCGCGCAGGGTGATGGCCGAGAGCTGTAGCTGGCTCGATCCTCGGCATTCGGGCGCGGAATTTCCGCTCAACAGCTGCTGGGCCTTGCGGCGCGGTGTGATGCACAAGCCGCTCGGGGACGATATCGATATAGCCTGCGAGCATCTCGGCGCGGCGGATGGCGAGATCGTCGAAAGCATCTGCTTGCCGCTGACGGTCCAGCAGGAAACGATCGGCCTGCTGTATCTCGAAGCGCGCGAGCCGGGCAGCGCGCAGGACGACGCCGCCGAAATCTACATCAACCTGCTGGCGGAGAATATCGCGTCGTCGCTGGCCAATTTCCGGCTCCGCGAAGCCTTGCGCGAGATGGCGATGATCGACGGATTGACCGGGATTCCGAACCGGCGTTCCTTCGATGAAAATCTCGCGGAACTCGCCGGCGCTGCAGGACGGGGCGATTTTCCCCTGAGCTGCCTGATGCTCGATGTCGACCATTTCAAACGGTTCAACGATACCCATGGCCATGAAGCGGGCGATATCGTGCTGCGGGAAATCGGTACCGTACTTGCAAATTCGACGCGGGAAGACGGTATGGCCTTCCGCTATGGTGGCGAGGAATTCGCGCTGCTGATGCCCGATTTTGGCCTCGACGCGGCAAATGATCGCGCCGAACAGATCCGCGCCGAAATCCGCGCGCTCAGCCTGCACCAGGGCGACCGCGCTCTCGGCGCGATCACGGTGTCGATCGGCCTTGCAAGCGCGCCCGAACTGGTCCCCGTCGACCGCTTGATCAACGCCGCCGATGCGGCGCTGTATCGGGCCAAGGAAAGCGGTCGCGACCGCATCGTCGTGGCGACCGCGCGCGACAAGAAAGCCGCCGCCTGATCCTGCCGGCCGGAGTGAAAGGTCACATCCGGTTGACACTGGTTGACACAGGCCGGGGGTAATCGCCGAAGGTTACGCCCGGCGCGGATGGGCCGCAAGGCATCGCCCACCGGCCGAGGACCGGTGCTCATATACCGCTGAGAAAGAACCGGGTTTCAGGATATCAAAACAGGGCCCGTGTAGGACAGGAAAATCCGCAGTGCTTTCGTGCGTATCCGCTTAAGCCGCCGCTGCCTCTTTCTCGCGCGCCGCCATTTCGGTGTTGAGCATCTCGGCGAGCAGGAACGCCAGCTCGATGCTTTGCCCCGCATTCAGGCGCGGATCGCAATGGGTGTGGTAACGATCGCCAAGATCCTGGTCGGTGACGTCGATCGCGCCGCCCGTGCATTCGGTCACGTCCTGGCCGGTCATTTCGCAATGGATGCCGCCGCCATAGGTGCCCTCGGCGCGGTGGACGGCGAAGAAGCCCTTCACCTCGGCAAGGATACGCTCGAAAGGCCGGGTCTTGTAGCCGCTATCCGCCTTGATCGTGTTGCCGTGCATCGGGTCGCACGACCAGATCACCGGATGCCCTTCGGCCTTCACGGCGCGTACGAGCCGCGGAAACTGCTCCTCGATACTGTCATGCCCGAAGCGGCTGATCAGCGTGATCCGGCCGGGCGAGCGTTCGGGGTCGAGCGTGTCGAGCAGCTTGAGCAGATCGTCGGGATCGAGGCTCGGCCCGCATTTCATGCCTATCGGATTGGCGATGCCGCGGAAATATTCGACATGGGCGGAATCTTCGAACCGCGTGCGGTCTCCGATCCAGACGAAATGGGCGGACGTGTCGTACCAGTCGCCGGTCAGGCTGTCGCGGCGGGTCAGCGCCTCCTCATAGGGCAGCAGCAGCGCCTCGTGAGACACATAGAATTGCGTGCCGTTCAATTGCGGCACCATGTCGGCGTTGATGCCGCAGGCGTCCATGAAGGCCAGCGCCTCGCCGATCCGCCCGGCCAGTTCCTCAAACTTCGTCGCCCAGGGGCTCTTGCCCATGAAATCGAGCGTCCAGCTATGCACCTTGTGGAGGTTCGCATAGCCTCCGCTCGCATAGGCGCGCAGCAGGTTGAGCGTCGCGGAGGCCTGGCTATAGGCGCGGATCATGCGCTGGGGATCGGGAACGCGCGAGGCTTCCTCGAACGCGATGTCGTTGACGATATCGCCGCGATAGGAGGGCAGCGAGACGCCGCCCTGTTCCTCGACGTCGGACGAGCGCGGCTTGGCGAACTGCCCGGCCATCCGCCCGACCTTCACCACCGGCACCTTGGACGCATAGGTCAGGACCACGGCCATCTGCAGGATGACGCGGAAGGTATCGCGAATATTGGTCGGGTTGAACTCGGCGAAGCTTTCCGCGCAATCGCCGCCCTGGAGCAGGAACGCCTTGCCCTGCGCGACCTCGGAAAGGTCGGCGCGCAGCTGGCGGGCCTCGCCGGCGAAAATCAGCGGCGGATAGTTGGCGAGCGTCGCCTCCACCGATGCGAGTGCATCCGCATCGGTATAGTTGGGCATCTGGATGCCATTGGCATCACGCCAGCTCTGTGGTGTCCATTCGCGCATATTTGCCGCCTAACCTCGATTTCGGGCGGTTTCATGCGGGAGAGGGCCCCAAATTGCAACGAAAGAAGTCGTTTGCGCCGGAAAAGCTCGCTTTCGCTCTTCGCGCGGGATCAGCCGGCCACCCAGTTGCCGTGAAAGCCCGGCGGGATGCGGTGGGGCAGGCGGACGGTGCCGACCGGCGGCGCGGTGAAATTCGCCGCGTCGAGGATCGCGAGCTCGGTCGTGTCGTCGGTCATGTCGATGACGAGGCCGACGAGCCAGCCTTCATCTTCCCCGTCTCCGCGCGGTACGAAAACGAATTCGCCGGGATGGCGATGCGGCCCGAAATCATGGACCTCGCGGGTGCCGGCGTCGAGATCGTGCTTGAACAGCCGCGTGTCGGCGATCAGCCCCGGGATGTCGTGCGGGTTTTCCGCCGCCATGCAATAGGCGTAGCGATAGGGCTTGCAGGTCCGCCGTTCGTCGTAGCGCGGAAATTCCTGCATCTCGCCGTCGACGACCGTGCGTTGCACCTTGGTGCCGCCCGCCGGCAGCGTCCAGCGTTCGAAAGCGGAGCGCGATCCGTCCGGCCCGTCATGGCCGTCGTCGAACATCTTGTCGTGCGCGACCACGTCGATGATCACGCTGCCGTCTTCGGTTTCAAAGGCATTTGCCGGGTGGAAGACATAGCAGGGCTCGACATCGAACCAGTGCATATCGGCATTCGTGCCGGTGCGCGGCATCAGGCCGACCCGCGCCCTGTGCTCGGGATTCCAGCGATAGGGGAAGGGGTGGCCGCCCATCAGCGTCTTCATCGAGAAAGTGACGGGCAGGTCCAGGACGATCACGTAATTTTCGGTGATCTGGCAATCATGGATGCTGGGGCCGTGGGCGACCGTGATCGGTTCTTCGCGGATCACCTTGCCCGCGCTGTCGAGAACGGTGTGCCAGACGGTGTCCTGCACGTCGCCGCGATAGCAGATGGCGTGGCTTTCGCCGGTCGCCGGATCGAGATGGGGGTGGGCGGTGTAGGAATTTTGCAGCGATCCGTCGAACGGGTTGATCGACAGCGTTTCCAGTTCCTCGGAAAGCTCGACCGGCGAATTGCCGGCTTCGATGATCGCCCAGGTGCGGCCGCCGATGCCGACGATATTGGTATTGGCGGTCCCGCGCTCGCGGCCATGGGGCGAGGGTGCGGGCGGTTCGCCCAGCGCCTTGCTGACGGCTTCGGAGCGAATCCAGCGGTTGCGATACCAGAGCGCCTTGCCGCCGCCGATCTTCAGGCCGTGCGCCATGCCGTCGCCGATGAACCAGTGATGGGTCGCGGGATTGACCTCTGCCACCGGGTTGGGGCCGATCCGCAGATAGCGGCCGTCGAGTTCGGCGGGGATCGAGCCCTCGACCTCCAGCTCGGTGAGGGTCAGCTCCTCGGCCATCGGCTTGTGAATGCCGGTGAGATAGGGATGATCGCCCTCGCGGCTCTTGAGCGCGGCGCTGACCTTGGCGACGCCGAGGATGCCGGAGGTGACGGTCTTGCGGATGGTCTTTTCGATAACGCTGGCCATGGGGCGATTTCCTCTGCCGATACGGTGTTCGGGGTTGATTTCGACTCGCTATGTTTACATTGTTAAGATTGGCGTTTAATGGTAACGATGTCAACATAGGAAAAAGCGTGAAAAAACAGAGCTATCATCACGGCGATCTGCGCAGCGCGCTGGTGGAGACGGGTTTGCGGCTGCTGCGGGAAAAGGGCGATGGCGATATCGGCCTGCGCGAAGTCGCCCGCGAAACCGGGGTCAGCGCCACCGCCGTGTACCGGCATTTCCCGGACAAGGACGCGCTGCTCCACGCGCTGGCCCGGGCAGGCTATGAGAAGCTTTTCGATGCGCAGGAGGCCGCGGCTGCCGGCAAGCCCGACCGCGAACAGGCCTTTCGGGCGACCGGCCAGGCCTATGTCCATTTCGCCGTCGCCAACCCGGCGCTGTTCGGCCTGATGACGGCCTATATGCCCGCGGCCGGGGAAGAGGAGGCGCTGGCCTTGTCGACCGAGAGCCGGGCAGGCGTGTCGCTGCGCGAGAATATCGCCGCGCTGATGCCCGAAGGATCGGGCAGGCGCGCGCAGGACATCGCGGCGATACAGGCGATGGCGCTGGTCCACGGGCTGGCGCAGCTCGTTATCGGCGGCCAGGTTCCCAATGATCCCGAGCTGATCGACGCCGCGGTCGACCAGTTCGGCGACTGGCGGCATTCACACGCCCAGGCGGAAAGCTAGGCCCCCGGCACGCCCAGTGCGCGGGCGGAATTGTTGATTCGCTCGAGCTGCGCGGAATTGTTCGCAAAGGCTTCGCGCGCGCGCCGCCAGGCCTGGCTCGCCCGCGCCGACTGGCCGAGCTGCATGCGCGAGCGCATCAGCATGATCCAGCCATCGGCATCGTTGGGATTGCCCTGCAGCCGCTGATCGAGCCCGTCGACCATATCCTCGACCATCATGTCCTGCTGGCCCTGGGGCAGCTGGCTGGCTTCGCGCATCTGTTGCGGCGTCGGCCCGGGAATGCCCTGCGTGACGGCGGCCGGGAGGTTGGTCTGGGCGGCGGTGCCGGGCGGCGGGACGCGGCCTTCGATGTCGATATTCTCGGCCTGCGCCACCTGCGCGATCAGCTGGCGGAGATCGCCCTCCCAGGGAGAACCGGGCGGCGTATCGCGCAGCAGCGCGATCCAGTCGTCGACCGCCCCCCGATGATCGCCGGCCATGTCCTTGCGGACGCCTTCGAAATAGCGGGCGCGGGGATCGGCGGGATCGAGCTCCAGCGCGCGGGCAAAGGCCTGCGCCGCTTCGGCGGGAAAGGCGCCGTCGGCGGCCAGCGCAAGCGCTTCGCCGCGCGCCGAGAAATAGCGGGCATTGGTAGAATCGAGCGCGCTCGCCCGGCCATAGGCCTCGGCGGCGTCGGGGTAGCGGCCGACCTGGTAATAGGCGAGGCCGAGCATCGCCCAGCCTTCCTCATCCTCCGGATTGGCCTCGACCCGTGCTTCGAGATCGGGAATCGCGCCGGCAATATCCTCGTCGGTTAGCGAGGGGTCGATCGCGCCGCTCGGCGCTCCGCTGGCCGCCGCGCCCCGTTCGTCGCCCCGGGCTATCGCATAGCCGATGGAAAAGGTGGCGATCGCGGCGGCGGCGATCAGGGCGTAGCGGGCGGTTCCCACGCTTCCCCGGCCGCGATTTTCGCTTTTCGATTCACTTGCTTGGGTCATGCCGGCACTATTCCAAAAAATGCCCGCCCTATCTAGCTTGTCCCTGCAAAGATGATAGAGTGGTGATCGGGCGCACAGGAATTCGTTGAGAATCCGGGCAAAACCGGATCATTATTCGATTTGGGCCGGGACGGCAGGGGGAAGTTGTGGCAGACGCCTATCGCATAGCGATCATCGGCTCTGGGCCTGCCGGGCTCAGCGCGGCCGGACGTGCGGCGGAGCTGGGCCTGTCCCACGTCCTTCTCGAAAAGACCGACCATCTTTCCGATACGATCTACAAGTATCAGAAGGGCAAGCACGTCATGGCGACGCCGAACCAGCTGATCCTGCGTTCGGACATGGATTTCGACGCCGGCAAGCGCGAAGTGGTGCTCGGCACCTGGGACGAGCAGGCGGCCAGCCTCGGCGTCAACGTCAAGCTCAACGCGGACGTGACCGAAATCACCGGCGATGCCGGCAATTTCCAGATCAAGCTGGCGGGCGGCGAGACGATCCAGGCCGAAAATGTGATCCTCGCCATCGGCACGCAGGGCAACCCGAACACGATGCGGGTTCCCGGCGGCGACAAGCCGCATATCCAGTACCAGCTCGACGATCCCACCGAATATGTCGACGAACATATCATCGTCATCGGATCGGGCGATGCGGGAATCGAGAATGCGCTCGGCCTCGCCGCCGATGCCGAGCAGGGCAATGTCGTCACCATCCTCAACCGTTCGGCCGAGTTCGCGCGCGCCAAGGATGCCAACGTCAAGCTGCTCCAGCAGGCGGGCGAGCAGGGCCGCATCAACATCATGACCGAGACGACGCCCTCCGAGGTGCTCGACAAGCAGATCATGCTCGACACCCGCGACGGGCAGACCAAGATCCGGTGCGACCGGATCATCGCGCGGATGGGCTCCGCGCCGCCGCGCAAATTCGTAGAAGCCTGCGGCGTCGAATTTGCCAGCGAGGAGCGGGAGGCCTTTCCCAAGCTGTCGCCGGCCTTCGAATCGACGAAGAAGGGAATCTTCGTCATCGGCGCGCTCGCCGGTTATCCGCTGATCAAACATTGCATGAACCAGGGCTATGACGTCGTCGAGTTCATCAACGGCAATACCGATCTCAAACCGGCGGACGAGCCGCTGCTCGAGGAAAAGTTCCGGGGCCTTCCCGGCGGCCGCTCGGTGGCCGACTGGCTGGAATTTCTGCGCGCGCGCGTCACCATCCTCAACGAGCTTTCGCCGCTGCAGATGCGCGAATTCATGCTCGATTCCGAAGTGCAGTTCTTCCGGCGCGGGGCGACCATTTTCGAAAAGAACGAGCCCGGCTCCTCGCTGTTCGGCATTGCCGAGGGCAAGGTGTCGGTTCAGTTGAGCGAGGCCGATCCCTCGCTGACGGCGCCGATCGACCAGGGGTCCATCTTCGGCGAAGTCGGGCTGGTTTCCGGCCGCCGCCGCGGTTCGACGATCACCGCCGCGGAAGACACGATCGTCGTCGAAATCCCCCGCATGGCGGCGCTCAAGCTGATGGCGACGGTACCGGCGGCCAAGCGCGCGATCACCAACATCTCCACCGAGCGCCAGCTTTTGCAGATGTTCGGATCGGGCCTGACCTCCGAAGATCTCGTCGAGGTCATGAAGACCGCCGAAATCGTGAATGTGAAGGCGGGCGAGGCGATCATCAACGAAGGCGAGGAGGGGACCGATATCTTCGTCATCCGGTCCGGCTCGATGGTCGTCGAGAAGATGGTCGGCCGGAAACCGGTCTTCCTCTCCTATCTGCCGGCGGGCAGCTATGTCGGCGAAATGTCGCTGCTCGACGGCGGCCGCCGGACCGCGACCGTGCGCGCGGCGATCAAGTCCGAAGTCATCAAGGTCGATGGCGCGGCGTTCGGTACGCTGCTCGAGCGCAAACCGCAGCTGCTCGACCGCGCCCGGCGCGACATGTCCGCGCGCGAAGACGTGAACAATTTCGTCGAGGCGAAGAAGGACAGCTTCTCCGGCGTCGTCGACATGTACAGTTCGGTCGCCTCCTTCCTGGTCGAAAACGGCATCGGCGAAGCGACCGACGTGCTGTTGATCGACGAACATCTGTGCGTCGGCTGCGACAATTGCGAAAAGGCCTGCGCCGACAGCCATGACGGGCTCTCGCGTCTCAACCGCGAAGCCGGGCGTACCTATGCGCATCTCCATGTGCCGACATCCTGCCGCCATTGCGAACATCCGCATTGCATGGCCGATTGCCCGCCCAACGCGATTCATCGCGGCGACGATGGCGAGGTGTTCATCGACGAGACCTGCATCGGCTGCGGCAATTGCCAGCGCAACTGCCCCTATGGCGTGATCCGCATGGAAAAGACGCCCCCGAAAAAGCCCTCGCTGCTGAGCTGGCTGTTCTTCGGCATCGGCCCGGGCCCTGGCGAGCCCGACCATGACTGGATCGATGCCAATGTCGCGGACGACACGCCGAAAAAGGCGATCAAATGCGATATGTGCGCGGGGATCGAGGGCGGCCCGGCCTGTGTGCGTGCCTGCCCGACCGGCGCGGCCATCCGCGTGGCGCCGGAAGAATTCCTGTCGGTTTCCCGGCTCGAAACGGAGCAGCTCTAGCCATGGCGACACGGGGCGCGGAACCGACCGGCGGCGAAATCGACCGCACGACCCTGAAGGGCGGCGTGCAGCATGAGGGCTTCCTGCGCTATCGCCGCCTCTATTGGGCGAAGATGGCCGGCGCGATCTCGGCCACGCTGATCGTCGCCTATCTGCTGATCGATATCAAACCGCGGCCCAATGGCGGCAGCTGGTTCGGCTATACGCTGGGCACCGCAGGCGTGCTGCTGATCGTCTGGCTCGCCTTTCTCGGCGTCAGGAAACGCGCGATGACGCCGGGTCGCTGGTCGCTCAAGGCCTGGACTTCGGCGCATGTCTATCTGGGCCTTTCGCTGATCGTGATCGGCACCTTGCATACGGGCTTCCAGCTGGGCTGGAACGTCCACACCCTGGCCTGGGTGCTGATGATGATCGTCATCCTCTCGGGCCTGTTCGGGATCACGGCCTATACGACCCTGCCGGGCAAGCTCAGTACGAACCGGGACGAGACGACCGAGGCGCAAATGCTTGAGACGCTGGCCGATATCAATCGCCAGCTATTCGATGCCGCCCAGCCGCTCGAAGCCGGTAGCGCGGCGGTCGTGCAGCGGGCGATCGACGAGAACGCCTTTTCCGGCGGGATCTGGCGGCGCCTGTCCTCGCGTCAGCAGATCGGCGGAACCGCCGAGGCGCTGGCCGAATTCCGTGCCCGGTCCAGCGCCGGGGATTCGCCGCTCGACACTCTCTACGACCGGCTGGAGGCGCTGCTTTCCCGCAAGCAGGCGGCGCTCGCCCGGGTTCGCCGCCATCTGCGGATAAAGGGGCTGTTGCAGGTCTGGCTGTATATCCATGTGCCCGTCACCTTTGCGCTTCTCGCAGCGCTTTCGGCGCACATCATCAGCGTGTTTTTCTACTGGTAGGGGCGCGATGAGCTTTGTCGTAAAATATCGTTCGCGCACCTCCGGTGGCCGCGAGATCATCCGCTCCAAGACGGTCGACAAGGATTCGCTGTCGGTCGGCCGCGCATCCGAATGCGATATCCTGCTCTCCGATCTCGGGGTTACGCTGCACCATGCCACGCTGACGCGCGAGGGCCGCAACCAGGTTCGCGTCGTCACGGAGGAAAATCTGCCGGTCAACATCAACGGCCGCTCCACGACACGCGGAGACATCAGCGCCCAGCGCGGCGGCAATATCCGCATCGGCCCGCATCGCCTGAGCGTCGCGATGGGAGACGGCGAAGACGAAGGCCGGATCGCGATCACCGTCGATCGCGAAGAGGCGGCGGACAAGGTCGCCGCGCACAAGCTGTTCAATCTCGCCGGCATCGTACCCGGCAAGCGGATCAGTTCCTGGGTGTTCGCGGTGTTGATCCTGGTCGCCTGCCTCGCCTGGCCGATCTTCGCCTATTTTTCGAGCCAGGGCGTCGAAGAACGCGGGCCCGGCTTTCATGCCGATACGATGTGGATCAGCGGGCCGATGTCGCAAGCGCATTCCAACCTCGCCAATGATTGCCAGTCCTGCCATGTCGAGGCGTTCGTTTCGGTGCGCGACAGCGCCTGTCTCGAATGCCATGCCGGCGTGCCCGATCATGCGCCGGCCGACCGGATGGCGATCGCCGAACCCGAACTGGGCCTTGGCCGATCCTTCCTGCGCTCGGTCGCCCATGCCTTCAACCGGCCGGACAATAGCTGCGCCTCCTGCCATATCGAACATGAAGGGTCCGGCCCGATGCCGGCGGCGCCGCAGCGCTTTTGCGCGGATTGCCATACCGGCCTGGATGCGCGGCTCACCGACACCCGGTTCGAGGATGTTCACGACTTTGTCGATGGCCATCCCGAATTCCGCCCGCGGATCATGCTGACGCCCGGCGGCGTCGATGGATCGCGGCCGCAATATCGGCGCACCAGCCTCGATACCGAGGATCTGCGCGAAGATAACGGCCTCAAATTCCCGCACGAGCTGCACCTTTCGCAGAGCAACGGCGTGGCCCGCATGGCCCAGCGGCTGAGCGCGCAATATGGCTTCGGCAACGCGCTCGATTGCGCCGATTGCCATGTCGAGACGCCCGACGGCGTGCGCTTCGAGCCGATCACGATGGAGGCCAATTGCCAGATGTGCCACAGCCTTGCCTTCGATCGCATCGGCGGCACGATCCGCACGCTGCGCCATGGCGAGCCCGAAATGGTGGTGGCCGATATCCGCGCCTTCTATCGCGGCACCGCGCCGCCGCGCCCGATCGACCTGTCCGGCATGCACCGGCGTCGGCCCGGCGACGACAGCCAGGCGCGGACCGTGGGCCGCTACCAGTTCGCCGCGCGCACCCGCTATGCGCGCGCCGACCAGGCCATCCGCGCGGTCTTTTCGCGTGACGGCGCCTGCTATGATTGCCATCAGGTCGTGCAGCCGCCGATCCGCGGGAGCCTGAACTTCGATATCACGCCGGTGCGGCAGATCGCGCGCTACATGCATTATGGCTGGTTCGATCATAAGGCGCACGAAACCGAGGAATGCAGCACCTGCCATGCCGCCGATACTTCCGAAGAGGCGAGCGACGTGCTGCTGCCGCGCATCGAAACCTGCCGCGAATGCCATGCCGGCGGATCGCCGAGCGGCGAAAGAATCGTTTCGACCTGTGCTATGTGTCACAGCTATCATGCCGACGATGCGGCACCTTATCTCGTCCGCGCTCGGAACAACCGGGGCCAGAGGCCGGAGCGCGTACGCGATTATGGCGGGTTGGCAATCAACCCAAGGGAAGACCGCTGATTGGGATCGGCGGTCATGGGGCAGGACAGGGGAGGTCGCATGGTAGGACGTGAAGACCAACGACCATGCTGATTGCGCAGATCACCGATATTCATCTGGGCTTCGATCCGGACGACCCCGCGGAATTCAACCGTCGCCGGCTCGATCAGGTATTGCACCGCCTGGGCGATATGGAGCCGCGCCCCGATCTGCTGCTCGCCACCGGAGACCTCACCGACAAGGGCGATGCCGACAGCTATCGCCGGCTCAAATCCGCCTTCGGCCAATGCCCGTTTCCGGTCTGGCCGTGCATGGGCAATCATGACGATCGCGAAAATTTCCGGAAGCTCTTCCCCGAAGTGCCGCATTCGGGCGGCTTCATCCAATATGTCGTCGACGAGGAGAATTGGCCGATCCGGCTGATCGTGCTCGATACGCTGGAACCCGGCCGTCACGGCGGCGCATTCTGCGAAGCGCGCGCAGAGTGGCTGTCCGAAAGGCTCGCGGAGGAAACCGAAAAGCCGGTGTTGATCGTTCTCCACCACCCGCCGATCGAAACCGGCATTCCCTGGATGACGACCGAACCGGAAGCGGCATGGGTGAAGCGGCTGCGCGAGGCGCTGTCGGGCGCCGACAATGTCATCGGCATGGTCGCCGGGCATATCCACCGGCCGATCATGACGGGCTGGTCGGGATTGCCGCTTGCGGTGACGCCGTCGACGGCGCCGCTGGTGGCGTTGGATCTCCGGGAGATCGATCCCGGAAAACCCGACAAGCGGCCGATGATCGTCGCGGATCCGCCCGGCTATTCGCTCCATTACTGGAACGGCGACGCGCTGATCACGCATATGGACGACGCGGAGGAGCATGTGCAGCTCGCCCGCTATGACGAAACGATGCAGCCGCTCGTCCGCTATCTTCTCGACGAGCACGCCAAGGACAAGACTGCAAGCTAGCGCGGGTCCGACGCATATTCCTTGAGGATGGCCGGCGCATTGATCGCCTTGTTGAGCGACAGGATCGCCATATAGTCGATCCGTTCGGCGACCTCGTAAACCTCGAGTACCGGTTCGTAGTGCGGGCGCAGGTAGAAATCGTGAAATACGAGGGTCGATCCCGGCGCGCGGATCGCGGCCTGCATCGCACAGGCGATGCGAAACCGCCCGTCGACGAGGATAAGATCATAGGCGCGGGGAAACCGGTCCCAGACTTCCCGATGATAGTTGGGCCAGTCTTCGATATGGCTTTTGTCGGCGGGCCTGCCCCATGCGCCGACCTCGCCGATGTCCGCATGAACCGGCTGCCAAGCGCCGCTCTGCACATAGGGCGACATCGCGGAATGGGTCCGCAGGCGATCCAGCCACAGCTTGTCGGATTCCACGCTGGTCACGGTCTGGACGCCGTTCTCGAAGGCCAGGAGCGTGCTTCCGCCCGCCCCGAATTCCAGCACATTGGATGCGCGAGACGCCAGCTGCGCATAGCGCTGCCGTTCATCGCCCGTCATGCGGGGTTTGAGGCTCGGCTCGTCGATCATATGTCCCGTCGGTCGTGGAAAAAATACGCCAGATGGAGAACGCTGTGATCGCCCAGCAGTTCCATGGGCGACATTTCCTTCGGCCTGACTATCCCCATGGCATGCAGTGTATCGTGATCAAGTCGAGACGATACGAGGAAGCGCAGGCCAAGCACATATGACCCGAATGGGGCAGCTCGCTTAAGGAATAGCGCGTAACAATATCTCCGCCGTTTCCTTCGGCGCGTCGATCATCGTCATGTGCCCGCAGTCGATTTCTTCGACCGTCCAGGACGGATCCGCCCGCAATTTTCGGGCCGTATCAGCATTCCCGCCGGGGTTGGTCGCGGCCAATACATAAGTCTTTTTGGCGATGCGGTCGCGCGCGCCGGTGAGGCGCGCCGGTTCGAACAGCGCCGCGCGGGGGTGCGGCGTGCCACCCTTGGTCAAAAGCGCGGTGAGCGCCGCATTGTCGCCGCCGAACCAGTTGGGTGGCGGCACCGGGTCGTCCTTGCCGATGATCGCCTCGAGCGCCTCGGGCGGAAAGAAGTCAGCGACCGACTGGCCGTCTTCGGGAAAGAAGGCGTCGAGATAGACGATCGAGCGGATTATTCCTTCCGGAACATTTTCCGCGACGCCCGAAATCACCATGCCCGCATAACTGTGGCCGACCAGCACGATGTTATCGAGCTCCTCCCATTTGATGAGGTTGGCGATATCCAGAATATGCGTGCTGAGATCGACATCCGGCGAGAGCAGGTGCGAACGCGGCCCAAGGCCGGTGAGCACCGGCGTGTAAACGCTGTGTCCGGCGGCGCGCAGCGGTTGTGCGACATCCTTCCACCACCAGTCACCGGCCCACCAGCCGCCATGGACGAGGACGAATGTCGCAGGGTTCGTGGACATCAGCCAATCTCCTTTATCGCGCGGCGTTAAGCAGTATCTGGGCGACTTCTTCGGGAACGCTCAGCGGCAGCTCATGGCCGTGCTCGACGATTTCGGTGTGCCAGTCCGATTTGTCCCTGAGGCGCTTGTAGCATTGCTCGAATGCTTCGATCCCGCTGTTTCGCGCCCAGATGAAGGTCTTGTTGGGAACCTTGTCGCGTGCGCCCCCGACGCTTGCGGGTTTCAGCAGGGTCGCGGCAGGTTGCGGGGTTTGGCGACGTACCGCGCTTTCCAGTTGCGCCTCGTTCAGTTCATGGGAGCCGAAAGTCTCGATCGGCGGGACGGGGATTGGATCGTGATCGCCTACTGCTTCCCGAAAACCCGGCGCATGATCCGCCATCGACTCTCCATCGTCCAGATACAGCGCGTCGAGATAGACGATCGAACGGATCGCCCCTTCGGGAACCGCATCGGCGATCCCGGAAATGACCATGCCGCCATAGCTATGGCCGACGAGAACGATATCGCTCAACTCTTCCCATGCGATGAGATTAGCGACGTCCATGACGTGCGTCGTGACGTCGATATCCGGAGAGAGAAGATGCGAGCGATCTGCGCACCCGGTAAGCGACGGCGCGAACACGCGGTGGCCTTGCTGGCGCAATATGTCCGCGACCGGGCGCCAATACCAGCCGCCGACAAAGCCGCCATGGACGAGGACGAATGTCGAAGCTGCCGTCATATCTGCCTCCCTCGGCGATAGCGTTTCCAACGCCCTATCGGGCGGCGTCGATTGCGCCTCCGCCGTCGGCCATGAACGTATAGCCCGTCATGTAACCTGAATCCGGACTGGCGAGAAATAGCGCGACCGGGGCGATATCCTCTTCCGCCGAACCGATGCGCCCAACGGGTGTTTCGGGCGGCCTCGGCGGCGGCGCATCGGGATTCGCCGCAGCCACTGCCATGAACTTCTTGCCCATCTCCATCATCCCGTCGGTCATCGCGAAGGGACAGATCGCGTTCACCGTGATCTTCTCCTTCCCCCATTCGTGCGCGGCGACGCGGGTGAGGGCGCGAATCCCTTCCTTGGCGATGGCGAGATGGGCGAGGCCGGGAATGCCCTTGATGCCGAGCGCGGTGCCGAAATTGATGATCCGCCCATAGCGACCGGCCATGTGCGGATAGCAGGCTTGCATGAAATGGAGGGATGCAACCGGCCCGGCGTCGACCAGCCGGTGGATGAGATCGGGCGTCATTTCAGTGAGCGGTAGCATCGGAAAATCATGAGCGAAGGCGTTGTTGACGAGAATGTCGACCGGGCCGAACGCCTCGACCGTCCGTTCCACCGCCGATACGATCTGAGCGGCCTCGCGCACGTCGCACGGCACACCGAGCGCAGTTCCCCCCGTCGCTTCGATCTCCGCAACGGTTTCATCGATCTTTTCCGGTGTCAGCGAGACGATGGCGACCTTGGCGCCTTCGGCAGCAAAGCATTTGGCGATCGCCCTACCGAGGCCGCGTCCGCTGCCGGTAACGATTGCCACCTTGCCGCTCAGCCGTGCCATACGCCCTCCCAAAGCTCTATTGTTGGCGAGTATAGCAAATTTGAGCAGCTCGCGCACCCAGGGCGCAAAGCATCAGCGTCGGGTGAAGGCGGTCTCCACCCATTCGTCCATGTTGACGTCGTCGCTCACCAGATAGGGCGTCCCGCGGCTGTTGAGGAACAGCCGTTCCATTTCCTGGCGGGTGAAGGGACGGGAGCCGTGCCGGCCGAACACGGCCATCTGCCCGCCGGTTTCATCGACGGCGCGGTCTCGGTCGAGGCCCTTGGAGAGCGCCAGTGCGCGCGAGGAGGTGCGCATCCAGGCGATGAGTTCGGGCACCGGCGCCGGCGAGAAGCCGTAGAAATTGGGCTGGCTGTCCGGGCTCGTCAGCTGCAGCACCTTCATCCCGTTCACGCCGTCGGCGATATAGGCGAAGAGCGAGGCGTTGGTCGAACCGACGATCACGTCCTGCGTGTCGGGCGTTTCGCCCTCGCGCGCATAGCGGGTATGCTCGACCGGCGCTTCGGGATTGGTGACGTTGAGGATCACCAGCCCGTCGCGCCCGGCTGCGACATAGGCATAGGTGCGGGCGACATAGAGCCGGCGGGCATCGGCCAGCGGGAAGGTGGCGCCAGGGATGTGGCGCGGGTTTTCGAGATCGGTAACGTCGACCAGCTCGACGCCGGCCGCCGTCGTCACCCAGAGATAGCGGAACTGCAGCGCCGAGGCGCGCGCGTCCGTCATCGGGATGGTCGCGACATGGCGCGGGCTCAGCGGATCGTCGAGATCGACCACGACGAGGCCGGCATCGGCGGCGATATAGGCATAATGGCCGCCCAGCACGATATGCCGCGCCCCGTTCAGCACGCCATTCTCGTTCCAGGCCCGCTCGCCGTTCGAAAGCTCGGCGCGGCGCAGGAAGTTGTTGCGAAATTCGCCGTCGGCCATCGTGTTGACGTTGACGAGGAACAGGCCTTCGACGCTGTCGGTAACGACCGCGTAATTGTAGATCGGGTGGAAGCGCTGTTCGCGGTTGATGTCGAGCAGGCTGTGCTGTTCGCCATCCGGCCCGGTCACCATCGTCGCCGCCATCGTTTCCTGCCTTGTCGGCGCGATATTCTGGTTGGTGGGCAGCGCCATGCAGGTCGCGTTGGTACTGTCGACGCGCGTATCATGGCCGAGCGGGGAGAAGGGGGCGGTGATGATGCGCTCGGAGAAACCTTTATTGGCAACGCTGGCGACGTCATAGACCTGGAAGCCGCCACGGCCTTCGGCGACGAACATATATTCGCCGCGCAGCTGCAGGCATCGCGCCGCTCCGTTGGTGCGCTGGGTGATGTGCTGGATTTCCTCGACCGCGCGGGTTTCGCCGGAAATGTCGTCGTCGAAGATTTCACCGCGCACGAATTCGCGCAGTTCGCGATCATGATCCTCGACATGGATGCGGTAATAATCGGGGTAAGCGTACCGATGAAGGTACGAACCGAACACGGTTTGCGGCTCATCCCATTCGGTGACGCGGACGGCCTGGAAGCCCTGATCTTCGCCGACCCAGGCGTTGAGGCCCACGAAGTTCACGAAGTTGGTGCCCTGCAGCAGCAGCTGCGCCATGATCGCGTTGTTGTTGTTCTCCTGGCTCAGATGGCAATCGGTGCAGGTCTTGGTCTCGGTCAGGCGCACGGTGTGCGGGAAATGCGGCGCAAAGGCCTGGCTCGAATAGCCCGATGCGGAGATCGGCGGCTGCTGCACATAGATGCGTTCGCGGTTGATGTTGGTCGAGGACAGGACCAGCGCCGAGCTGGAGCGGACCGGGGCGATGATGTTGCCGCGCGTGTCGCCATGCCGCCCGAGCTGGAACATCTGGTCGCGCGCGACCTGCGGATTATAGGTCGCGAAGTTGCGGCTCTGGATGCCGTCATAATGGTTGCTGGACGTGAGCGCATTGGCCTCGATCGGCAGGTGGCAACCGCCGCACGATGTCGTCCAGCTCAGATGGCAGGTGAAGCACGCCATCTCGTCGTCGGGATGGGCGCGGTCTTCGGGCGCAACGCCGGGCCCGAATTCGAACACGCCGGTTTCCGCGCCGCTGCGGCCCATCAGCTTGGCGCGCGCCGAGGACTCGTTGAAATCGGGATGGGTGCGGTCGACGCTGTCGCGGACAAGGCTCACTTCCCATTCGAGATCGGGATCGATGATCGAGCGCTGGACGAGGATCCGGCGCCCCGCATTGTCGCGCATCCATTCGAAGCGGCGCTGGCCGTCCGGGTTGCGCATCAGCATCAGGTTATTGCCGGTCGGCGGCGCGGCCGGGCCGGACGTCCGCAGCGTCGGATATTCGTCGGCGGTGCCGTGGCAATCGCGGCAGCCGATCTCGATCGCGCTCGCGACTTCGCCATAGATCAGGCCGTTGCCATGGCTATCCTGTCCGAAATGGCAATCCGCGCACTGCATGCCGCGTTCGGCATGGATATCCATCATATGGACGGCGCGGCCCGGATTCGTGCCGACCTCCACGAACTGGCCTTCGCCTTCGCGCCGGAACAGCTCGGGATCGTCGGGATCGAGGATATTGCCGTCCTCGTCCAGCATATTGCCTTCCCGGTCCCGCCGGAAAATGGCGCGGAAGTTCCAGCCATGGCTGTGATAGTCGGCGAACTGCGTGTTGCGCGCCTGCGGATTTATGAGGTCGGTCACGTTGCGGACAAAGTCGATATCGCCCCAGCAACCGCGCACCGACGCCATTTCCGGGTTGCGATCGAGGATCGCGAACATCTGCTCGGCGGTGCGGTAGACCTGTTCGCGCGGCCACATCAGCGGCGCGTCGCTCTCATAGTCCCACATCGTGTAGCCGAGGAAGCTGTTCAGGAAGACGTTGGGCTGGTGCATGTGACAGCTCATGCACTGCGATGTCGGGATCGCGCGGGTGAAGGCGTGGCGCAGCGGATGGCCGCGCTCGCGCAGCTCCATCGGCACTTCGCCCGATTCGCCATGCGCCGCGTCTTCTTCGGGGCCGCCGACGCCGTCATGGGCTTCGGTTTCATGCTCCTCATCATGGGGCGCGTCGCCGCTTTCGTGATGATCGCCGGCCTCGCCATGGCCGCCGCCCGAGCCGCGAATGCCCTGTTCCTCCAGCCGGCGGGCCAGCAGGTCGAAGGCCGCGCCGCACTGGCCGGGCCGCATCGACACATCGACCTCATGCTCCTGGCTATCCTCGTCGGTCGGATTGCCCTCGATATTCGTGCGGTGCTGGCCCTGGCGCAGCCGGTTGATCGTCGGATCGACGGTGATCGTCTGCCCGTCGCGGCCGAACTGGGAATAGGTCAGCGAATGGCGCGGCTCGCGGTCATTGGCATAGACGACATGGCAGGAGGCGCAGCCCGAATGGCGATAGTCGCCGGGCTGTTCGCTCGTGCCCATGAACCAGGTGAAGGGATCGTTGAGCCGCGTCTTGTGGATGTTGAGGACGGGGATCGAGACGCGCAGGCCGGTGCCGCTGCCCCGGTTGGACTGGCGCAGGTCCGGCCGGCCATTCTCTTCGAGCCGCTGGATGTTGCCGCCGATATTGGGAATGCCGATCTCGGGGAATTGCGAGTTGATGTTGCGGCCGCCGCGTTCGAACACGCGGAAGATGTCGCCCGGCGGCACGACATGCCAGGTCGGCAGCGGGACGAGGCCGGGCAGGGCGCCGCGATTAGCATGGGCTTCGGTGATCCGGCTCTGGTCGAGCGGGTCGATGACTTCGCCGTCTTCGCCCGGCGCGGTGCGCGGCGAAGCGAGCGCGGCGGGTTCGCTGTCGCGGGTATAAGCCTCGCCGTTGATATAGACTTTGAAGGGGAGGATGCCGTTATTATAGGCGGCCCCGCCCCAGAGCATCGCGCCGGTCGCCATCAGCGAGCGTTCGGCCGCCTCGATCACCTCGATATGACAGGCGCCGCAGGCTTCGCGCACGACGCGATAGTCGGACGGATTGACGAAGCGGATATATTCCGGGCTTTCCCGGTTGAGCAGCGTGTAGCTGCGCGCCGGATTGGCGCTGCCCGGCCAGTGCCAGGCCTGGGGATAGAGCGGCAGCACATGCGCGCGGTTCTGCACCGCGAGATAGGCGGGATCGTCGAAATCGAGCGCCGGATCGGTGAGCGCGACGTCCGGATTGCCGCCATGGCAATCGGTGCAGCCGAGGATCACAGCCGGCGTCGCATGCATCGAAAGCTCGTCGGTATTGGTGTGACAGCTCATGCAGCCGGCGCTCTTGGCGTCGGCCTCTTCCTGGGTCTGGTTGCGCGGCGAGGGTTCGGCGAGGACGCCGGCCGCCTCATAGTCGCGCGGGATCGCGACTTCGCCGCCGGCCGCGACGATCGGGCCGGCGAGAATCGCGAACAGCGCCACGGCTCCAGAGAGCATCAGCGCCATGCGCGGAAGTGTGAGCCAGCCCCCCATATCAGTAGGTCAATATCGCATTGAAAAGGACGGAATAATAGGTGCCGGAGCGCCGATCCTGGGCGAAAAGGTCCGAAAAGCCGTCGCTCGCCTCGAACACCGCGCCCGACAGGCGGAAAACGAGATTCTGCGTGGCGAGCGGGCGGTAGATGGCCGAAGCGGAAAGATCGTAGCCGATCGAGCGCGGCACGCTGCCCTCGTTGCGCAGCGCCTGCAGGGTTGCCGTGTCCTCGAACCACAAATGGTTGGCATTGGCCGATACCCGCAGCTGCGGAGTGATATCGAAATCCGCGCCGACGCCGACCAGCAGGGTGCCGGGATTGTTGAAGTTGGACTGGCCCTGTTCCTTGGACGAGCGCAGCGAATTGAGGATGCCGTTGCGGCCGTTGACGCCGACCGCCCGGCCGCCGCCGGCGAAGGGGATGACCTGACGGATCCAGTAGCTGGTGTCGGCGCCCGCGAAGATTGGATTTTCGAAGATCGCGTCGAAGCCGCGCTCGGTATTGTCATAGGGATTGCCGTCGCCCGATGCGTAAAGCCCGGAAAGCCGGAACCGCATCCAGTCGACATCGTAGCTGAGCTCGGCCGCGCCGAAATAGGCGAAGATGTCGGCGGGCTGGTCGGTGAAGAAGCTGTTGCGATCCTCGCCGAGCGCCAGATAGGCCGATCCCGACAGGTTGATCCGCCCGATCCGGCCGTCCGCATTATAGCCGAGATAGACGACGTCATATTCGCGGCCCTGCAACGATCCGAGCAGCGCCGGGCGCACGGGGAAGCCGTTATCGTCGATCTCGACGTCGTTGCGTTCCCGATTCATGTTGTAGGTAACGCTGATCTGGCTCGTCAGCCCGGGAAAGGGCAGATCCTGCCGGAAAAGATTGGCGTGGAACACATAATCCGAACGCGGCGTCGAAAACAGGTCGTTCAGCCCCGAATTCGTATCCTTTTCCAGCCGCGTGAAGGCGGCGATATTATACTGGAAACGGTTATTGTCGCGGGTGCCGAAGAAGCGCACGCCCAGCTGGTTGTCCTGGAATAGGAAGCCGCGGAAATCGGCGTTGAACGGCTGCACGCCGACGCGCACCGAATCGAAATCGTAGCGCCGCGAGGTGTTGCGGAAGTGATAGTCGATGAAGAGTTCCTGGACGCCCGTGAACCAGTCGAACCGGTGGGTCGGGCGGCTCGGCTCCACGAACAGGATGCGGCGCTCGTTGACATCGACATAGTTGAACTGGGTGGCAAGCGTGACGCGATATTCGACATCCGGCGGCCGATAGGCGGTCGAGCCCTTGATCAGCGCGAAACCGGTGATGAAGGTCTGCGCGAGCACGAGGCTGTCGCCCTGGCCGAATACGTCGATACTGTCGGGTTCCGCGGTGGTCTGGACGCCGACCGGGGTCGGGAAGCTGCGCGGCTCGACGACCGTGTCCGACACCGCGTTGAGGACCAGGAACCAGTCGTCGCCGTTGATCGGCAGCCAGTCGGGCAGGCGGTGCAGCGGTATCGGCCGATCGCCCTTCAGCGTGTTCTGGTTATAGGGATCGAGCAGGTTCTCATGGACGCCGATCGCCTCGGCGAGCCGCCAGCGATCGGGAACCGGAAATTCGTCGCCGCGAAAAGCCTGGGGCGGCGGCGCGCGGACCGCGCCGATATTTTCCTGGGTCACGGGGTCGGGCAGGTCCTGCTGGGGCACGCCCGGGCGTCGGCGGCCCTCGATCAGCGTGTCATCGGCATCGCCGGGTTCGCGTTCGTCCTCGACCTGAACCTCGTTGAGCCCGGTTTCGTCCTCGCCCGGCACGCGGCGGCGCATCGTGCCCGTGCTCTGCATCGCCGCATAGACGGCGAAGGAGGCGGCCAGCGGAATCGGGTTGGCCGAGAGCGGCGAAGCGAGAATGTCCGCGCTTGCCAGTTCCAGCGGCTGTTCTTCCATCGCCGGCGTCAGCTCGAGTTCCAGCTGGATCATCGCGTCGGTCAGTTCGAGCACCGCCAGCGCTTCCTCTTCGCCGTTGTCGGCAAGGATCGCGGGTACGGGGTCCGCCGCGAGCGCGGCCGACAGCGCGGCCTGGGACGTCGAGGGCGGCAGCTGCACCACGCCGATGCTGCTGAGTTCCAGTATCTGGTCGCGCTGCCCGTTTTCCGTCGCCGCGAAGATCGCATCGACCAGTTCGCGGGCTTCCGGGCTGACATCGGGATCGGCCGCCGCTTCGAGAAAATCCGCGGGAAGCCCGCCATGCGGGCCGGCCGCCGCCAGATAGATCAGGGGAAGCGCCGCCGCCATCGCTTACAGTCCCTGGCAGACATTGTTCTCGTCGGTGTCGAGGAACGGCGCGAACGGGCAGTTGACATAGCGCAGCCGCACATTGTTGCCGCCGACATTCACGACGATCCGGTCGGCGCGCATTTCCGGCGGGGCATTGTTGATGGTGCCGGTCCGTACCGACGCATTATGCGCGCCGAGAAAGCTGATCATGTCGTCCTGGTCGATACCGTCGCCCGACACGCCGATGCCGCCGACCAGCACATTGCCGCGATAGATGGGTACCGAGCCGGGGAAGATCTGGATGCCGTTTTCCAGCGGGTTCTGGCCCGGCGCGACATCCGGCATCGCCGTGCAGCGCGCCGGCGTGTCCGGGTTCATGCCGAAGATGAAGCCGACATGCTGGATTATGTTGCCGACGATCAGGTTGGATTGCAGGCCGGTCGAGAAGGGGTTGAAGCTGTCGATCGGGCGCGACAGGGGCCCGTTGGGGCGGCCGACTTCGCCGTCCGGGAAATAGGGGCGCGAAAGATTGCCGCCGGACCGGTCGGCAAAGGCGAAGGTGCCGGTCAGCGCATTGGGATCGTTCAGGAAAGTGCGCAGCGCGGGCACGAAGGCCGGAACGCCGGCATCGGTATTGGCGAGCAGCAGGTTGCCGGCCTGGGCGCCCGAGAAGAAGGTCGCGGTGCGCGCCTTTTGCAGCGACACATCGGTGCCGAAGATCGGCGCGTCGGGCGAGCGCACGATGCCCAGCACCTCGCCATGGGTATCGACGATCGAAATCGTCACCTGGGCGCGGCTGTCGAGCGGGCGGCGGATTTGCGCGCGCGCGCGCTGCATGACGGTAAAGGCCTCTTCGAGCACCGCCGTCACTTCCGCCGCCGTCAGCGGCTGCGTGACGTCCGCCCCGTCGGTCGCGGCGCGGATCGGGAAGCGGTTGGTGCCCGATCCGTTCGACAGCACGAACGCGTCGCGGATCGAGAATTCGGCTGCCGTCGAGGCGCGGATGCCCGAGGCTTCGGATCCATAGGCGGTGCCGGCGACGATCCCGCCTGCTGCCATGAAATAGCCGGGCACGTCGACCAGCATACCCGCGATCGAGCCAAAGGCGGGCGGCGCATCCGGATTGCTCTGGAAATCGCCGGTCGACGCATCGCTATATTTGAGCGTCGTCCCGTCGACCGGAATGCGGTTGGCGCGGATCGAGGCGGGCGGCGTGAAGCCGTTTGTCGCGGCGAGCGCGATCGCCTCCTCGTCGTCATTGTCATTGTCGAGCCGGTTGGGGTCGAAGCCGTAAACGCCGTCGCCCATCACCCCGACGCCGCCGACAACGACGCCGTTACGGTAGAGCGGAAAACCGCCGGGATCGGCGGACAGGCCGAGCGGCGTGCGCTTGGGCCCGATCAGCGCGCTCGGGCCCATGCCGCCGGTGAAGCGGCGGGCGAGGTCGGAGCAGGGCAGGGAGCTGAACTGCACGCCGAACAGCGGCCCGGATTCCAGCCCGACCGTGGTCGGCGCGGGCGGGAAATGCTGCTGGACGATCTCGCTCGCCGTGCGCGTGGAAAAGGCGTTGCCGCCCGAAGAGAGATAGGCGCCGGTGATCGCCTTGGCGATCGCGCCCGCGCGCGCGGCGGGGGCGGGCAAGGCAAGCCCCTGAAGATCGAAATTGGTGCCGGGCGGGGCGGGGATGTTTAGCGCCTCGTTGGCGCCGTTCATCCGGTACACGGCGAGCACATTGCCGACCCGGTCGACGACCGCGATCACCACGGGAAGCCCGCGCGCGCTCGCTTCGCCCGCGGCCTGCGCGATCACGCGCTGAACGTCCGCGGCCGAGAGGGATCGCTGGGCAGGGACGTCGTAGAGCTGGGTCGATCCCGGCGGCGGGGGCGGCGGGGGCGGTGCGGGATTGCCCTGGGTGTTGCCGGGTGTGCCGCCGCTGCCACCGCCGCCGCAGGAGGCGAGGACGAGCGCGCTTGCCGTTAGCAGCGCGGTAATCTTGCCGGAACGCATCATCTCAGGCGCCTTATCGCAGCGGCCGCGCGGCCGAGTGCCGCCCGGAATTCGGTGGGCCGGTAGGAATTGGGCTCGCGCACCGCGGCATAGGCCGCGTTGATATCGGCGCGGATGCCGCCGACCGCGCTCTCGTTGACCGTGCCCTGGCTGACGAGCGCGTTGAGCAACGTGTCGGTCGCCATCACCGCCTGCACGCTGCCCTCATAGTCGGTATAGCGTTCGGCGATCGCGCCGCTGGCGACCGCGTCGATGATCGCGAAGCTCTGGTCGCGGGTGAAGCTGGCCCCGGCAAAGGCGTCGCCAAGCCGGCCGGCGCTGGCGCGGAGCCGGGCGGCGGCCTCCAGCGCGGCGCTCCGCCCCTGTGCCATGGCGCCGTGGAACGCGCGGCTGTCGCGATCGAAGTCGGCGGCGACGCCCGGCGCGATGACGCGCGCGGCGGCCGACAGCATGATCATATTCTCGTCCTGATAGGCCGGGAAGCCGCTCGGGATCGGGCGTCCGGGGTTCGGCATCCCGGTCGGCTGCGCATTGGGGTTGTCGTAGATCCGGCGATGGCAGGTGTGGCAATCGAAAAAGTAGAATTCGGGGAATAGCCCTTCGGTGCCCAGCCGCTGGTTCTGGAACAGGGTCAGCGAGCGTTCGAGCGCCGTCGCCTGGCCGACCGCCCACATCCGCACATGGTTGGTACGGCCCTTGCGGCGCGCATAATCGCCATCCTCGTCCCAATGCTGTTGGAGCGTGGAAAAGAGATCGAGTTCGAACACGATGCGGGGATGGCCGGCGGCCATGATCCGGTGATTGACGAACTGGTTTTCGCTGGCGCTGCCGAAATGGCAGTTGAGGCACAGCGAGGCGCGCGCCCGGGCATTGTCGAGCGGGTAAAGGCCGCGCGAAACATTGCGGCTATGGGTGTTGCCGACCGCATAATGGCTGGCCAGCCAGCCGCGATCGCCGCCGCCCGCGCCGCCATGACAGGCTTCGCAGCCCACGCCTTCGGACATCTGGAAGCGCGGCCCGCGCTGGGTGGCGGGAACGTAATCGGTATGGCAGCCCAGGCACATCGGCGCGCTCGAGGCGTTGCCGATGCCGAGCCGGTTGGCGATCCGCTGAGACCGGGGATTGGTGAGTATGGCGAAGGCGCGGCTGTGCGACCCGGTGGCGCTGGAGGGTTCCTGCCAGCGCATAAGCTCGTCCTGCCGCACGACCGCGCCATCGGCTTCCTGCCGGCCATGGCAGGTGGTTCCGCCGCAGCTGGCTACGCCGACATGGGTGTTCGACGATGTCTGCGCGGCGACCGCGGGCGTATCGGCGCCCTGGCCTATACCCACGGAAAAGCCGGCAATCGCCGCCAGCGCCGCCAGTCCGATCGCCCACTTCGCTTTCCCCGCCATAAATCTCCCCTGGCGCGGTTGCCGACCATAATGGGCGCCTAAAGCGCCCCCCGAATTTCTTGCGACCCCTTTATTGCGCAACTTATGTTCGTTCTGGCGCTGCCTTGCAAGCGTTCACCACGCCGCTTAACCGCCTAAAGTGCTAAATTTGCGCTCAATTCCTTGATTTCGTGATTGAGGATGCGGTCATTGTCCGAATAGTCGACCGGACAGTCGATCAGATGCACGCCCTCGCTGTCGCGGCAGGTGACGAGCAGCTCTTCGAGATGGTCGGCGCTTTCGACACGATGCCCATGGGCACCGTAGCTTTCGGCATATTTCACGAAATCGGGATTGCCGAAGGTGAGGCCGTAATCCTCGAACCCCATATTGGCCTGTTTCCAGCGGATCATGCCATAGCTGTCGTCGCGCAGAATCAGCACCGTGAGGTTGAGCTTGAGGCGAACCGCCGTCTCCATCTCCTGGCTGTTCATCATGAAACCGCCATCGCCGCAGATCGCCATCACCTTGCGGTCCGGATAGACCATCGCCGATCCCATCGCCGAGGGCAGGCCCGCGCCCATCGTCGCCAGCGCATTGTCCAGCAGCACGGTATTGGGCTGGCGGGCATTATAGTTGCGCGCGAACCAGATCTTGTAGACGCCATTGTCCAGGCAGATGATGCCGTCGGCCGGCATCGCTTCGCGCACGGCCTTCACGAGATGCGGCGGATAGATGGGGAAGCGCATATCGTCGTCGAGCGTGGCCGTATGTTCCACTTCCGCGGCGTGCGCCTTGAGCATCTTGTCGAAATTCCAGTGACCTTGGGGAAGGATGTCTTCCTTGATCTGCCAGATCGCGTTGGCGATATCGCCGATCAGCTCGATCTGCGGGAAATAGACCGGATCGACCTCGGCCCGGTTCATCGAGACATGGATCACCTCGGTGCCGCCGCGTTTCATGAAGAAGGGCGGTTTTTCAATGACATCATGGCCGATATTGACGATCAGGTCGGCCGATTCGATGGCGCGGTGGCAATAATCGCCCGCCGATAGCGCCGCGCAGCCGAGATATTTGTCGCTGGTTTCGTCGATCACGCCCTTGCCGAGCTGGGTGGTGACGAAGGGGATGCCCGTCTTTTCCACGAACTGGGTAAGCATCCGGCTCGTCATCGTGCGGTTGGCGCCGCCGCCGATGACCAATACCGGCGATTTGGCTTCCTCGATCTTGCGGCGCGCGGCGTTGATCGCCTTGGCTTCGGCCACCGGGCGGCGGCAGATGCTGCGCGCGATCGGCGTCGAATCGGTTTCCTCGTCGGCGATATCTTCGGGCAGTTCCAGATGGACCGCGCCGGGCTTTTCTTCCTCGGCCAGCCGGAAGGCTTCACGGATGCGCGAGGGGATATTGTCGCCCGAGGCAAGCTGGTGGGTGAATTTGGTGATCGGCCCCATCATGTCGACGACGTCGAGGATCTGGAACCGGCCCTGTTTCGAACTCTTGATCGGTTTCTGGCCGGTGATCATCATCATCGGCATGCCGCCGAGCTGGGCATAGGCGGCGGCAGTCACGAAATTGGTCGCGCCGGGGCCCAATGTGGCGAGGCAGACGCCGGTCTTGCCCGTGTGGCGGCCATAGGTCGCGGCCATGAAGCCCGCGCCCTGTTCGTGCCGCGTCAGGATAAGCTTGATCTTCGAGCGGGAGAGGCTGTCGAGGAAATCGAGATTTTCTTCGCCGGGTACGCCGAAGACATATTCGACACCCTCCTCTTCCAGGCACTGGATGAAGAGATCCGAAGCTTTCGTCATAGTGCTAATCCCCTGTCTCGCGCCCGAATTTCGGGACGTTACACAGGGAAATGCCTCACGTCACGCCTCAATAGCCGAGTGCCGGGTCGGCGACGCCGATCAGCGGTTCGCCGGCCTTGTAGCGTTCCAGATTGTCGAGAAACCGGCGCACGCCGCGCTGGAACATCAAGGTCTGCGAACGCCCCGACATGTGCATGGTGATCAGGCAATTGGGCGCATCCCAGAGCGGATCGTCGGCCGGGAGCGGTTCGGGATCGGTGGGATCGAGGAACGCGCCCATGATGCTGCGCTTTTCGAGCGCATCCCTGAGCGCGCCCTGATCGATCAGCGAACCGCGCGCGATATTCACGAGATTGGCGGTCGGCTTCATCGCGGCGAGTTCCTCGGCGCCGATCAGGTGCCGGGTTTCGCCGGTGGCGGGCGCAGCGATAACGACCCAGTCGAATTCGCTGAGCCGCGATTGCCATTCGTCCGGCCCCAGCACATTCGGGCTTTCATCGGGCGAGCGGCGCACGGCGGTGACCTCCGCCTCAAAGCCGGAAAGCATTTGCGCGATCCTCTGGCCGATCGCGCCATAGCCGATGATCAGCACCTTGGACCCGTATAACTCCGCCTTGCCCGGGGAATCGCCGGGCCATTCGTGGCGATCATGCGCGCGGACGATCTCGTCGAGCCGTTTCGCGAGCAGCAGCATTCCGGCAACCGCATATTCGGCGACGGGAATCGCGTTGATGCCGACGCCGTTGGTCAAGGCCATCCCGCGTTCGACGACGGTATCGAGCGGCAGGTGATCGAGCCCGGCATAGATGGTGTTGAGCCATTTCAGCCCTTCGCCGGCGCGAATCGCGGTCGCCATCGCGTCCTTGTCGTACATGTCGAACCAGCCGATTTCGGCGTCTTTGGCGGCTTCGACGGCCTCTTCCGGCGACATCCACCAATGCACATCGAGCCCCTGGATCTTGTCTTCGATCAGGGGGCGGACCAGCCCGGACAATGCGGCCTTGATCGGCGTGGTCATGCCCCGATCCTCCATTCCCAGCGCAGCGGATCGCCGTCCATGATCTCCACGCCCTGTTCGGTGAGCATGTCGCGGATCGCATCGGCGGCCGGGAAATTCTTGTCCCTCTTGGCCTGTTGGCGAAGATCGAGATGGCGTTCGATTTCTTCCGCGGAGATAGTTGCGGCGGCCGGGCGGACGCGCAGGTCTGCGCGGACCAGCGAGCCGAGTTGCAGCCCGAGCACTTCGTCCATCGCCGCGATCGCCGCCAGGCGCTGCGAGCTGTCGATCTTTTTCTGGGCCAGCACCTCGTCGAGCGTGGTCAGCGCCTTGGGCGTATTGAGATCGTCCGACACGGCCTCGTCGAACGCGGCCAGCAATTCGAGGAGGCGGGGATGGTCGGGTTCGGCGGCGTCGCCATTCTCGCGAAGCGGCTCGATCGCCATGACGAGGCGTTTGAGCCGGGTGAGCGCCGCGAGCAGATTGTCCCAGCTGAATTCCAGCTCGCTGCGATAATGGGCCTGCAGGCACATCAGGCGATAGGCGAGGGGGTGGACGCCCTTGTCGACCAGCAGTTGCAGCGTCAGGAACTCGCCCGCCGACTTGCTCATCTTGGCCGCGTTGCCGTCCCTGGCGCGATCGACGAGGAAATTATTGTGCATCCAGATGC
This sequence comes from Parasphingopyxis marina, assembly GCF_014237875.1. Classification (GTDB taxonomy): domain Bacteria; phylum Pseudomonadota; class Alphaproteobacteria; order Sphingomonadales; family Sphingomonadaceae; genus Parasphingopyxis; species Parasphingopyxis marina. Next base: position 369,483 of record NZ_JACJVJ010000002.1, on the reverse strand, counting down.
TCGCGCCGGTATCGGCAGAGCAGCTATGCGCCTGGTTCTGCGCGATCTCGTTGGGGTGGTGGATCTCGCGATGGTCGATGCCCCCGGTGTGGATATCGAAATGCTCGCCGAGATACATCTTGCTCATCACCGAGCATTCGAGATGCCAGCCCGGCGCGCCCTTGCCCCAGGGTGAATCCCATTCCATCTGCCGCGTCTCGCCTTCGGGCGTCTTGCGCCAGATTGCGAAATCGGTGGCGTGGCGCTTGCCCTCGACCGGGTCGATCCGGCTTTCGCTCCCGGAATCATTGGCGTCGGTCGCGGCGCGCGCAAGGCTGCCATAATCCGGGACGGTCGCGGTATCGAAATAGAGGCCGCTATCGAGCTGGTAGCAATGCTTGTCGGCGATGCTTTTCGCGAAATCGATCATCGCCTCGATATGGTCGGTGGCGATCGACCATTTTGCGGGCTGGCGGATATTGAGCCGCTCGACGTCCGCCCAATAGGCTTGCGTGTAGAATTTCGCGATGTCCCAAGCTGACTTGCCGGCCTCGCTCGCCGCTTTCTCCATCTTGTCGTCGCCGGCATCGGCGTCCGACGTCAGATGGCCGACATCGGTGATGTTGATGACATGGGTGAGCTTGTAGCCTTTCCAGCTTAGCGTGCGGCCCAGCGTGTCGGCGAAGATATAGGCGCGCATATTGCCGATATGCTGGAAATTATAGACGGTCGGCCCGCAGCTATAGACGCGGGCTTCGCCCGGATGGGCGGGCGCGAACGCCTCCGCTTGCCGGGTGAGGCTGTTGAAAAGCGTCAGCGGGGCGGGGCGCGTCTCGGTCATGATCGCGACGGATGACGGGCGCAGCGCGTCACGTCAAATCTTTCGCGTGCAAATGCGCGCCGGGACGGCGGTGGGCCTAGTCCTGGTCACCGCCTGCCGATGTCTGCAGCCAAAGGTCGTCATTGCCTGCGCCGGTCACCGGATCGTCGATGATCGGGCCTTCGCGGTTCGGGAAGATCTCCACGGTTTCGATCAGCGGGCTGACCGGCATGCCCTCCAGGCCGTCCTCGTCCTTCTCCTCGACATCCTCTTCGATCAGATCCTGTACGGGAACGTCGAAACGCGGATCGGGCGTGGTGGGCGTCGGGACGAGACCGCAGCTTGCCGGATTGACGATCAGGCAGCCGTTGATCGTGGAGGTCGGGTCGAAGGCCCCGGCGATCGCGGTTGCAGGGATCAGGTCGATGCCGGTGATGGTGCCGCTCGTGCCGCGCTGCACGCCGTTGACGACAATGGCGAGATTGGCGCCTTGCGCCGCGTTGATCGCGATACCGCCATCGCCGACCACGAAGCCGCGGCGGTCCGCGAAGTCTGTTCCCGGCACGCTGTTCTGGATGAACGCGCCGGTCGCAGCGGTGATCACCATGCCGCCCGCCTGGATGAATCCGTCGTCGCGATTGATGCCGTCGCTGTTGGCGAGGCGCAAATCGATGGCGCTGGCCGTCGCACCGGCGATGTCGGCGACGGCCGCGTCGGTCGCGACGACAACGGAGGGCGCGGTGAGCGTCAGCAGGCCGCCCAGGCCGCCATCGTCGTTGAGCACCGAGATATTGGCGGTCGAGGCATCGACGCGGATGCCCGTGTCGGAAAGCAGGGCGAGCACATTGGTGGACGTCGCATCGGCAAGCGACAGTTCGCCATTGACGCGCAGCTGGCCTTCGCTGGCGAGCAGCAGGGTGCCGGTCATGCCGATATTGCCGTCCTGCGGGCCGCCCGCGCCACTGGCGACGAACGCGGTCAGCCCGCGCACGATCATCGAGGGCGCAGCCGATCCGGTATCGACCGCGAACAAGGTCAGGTCTCCGCCCGAGAAGATCAGCGCGAACTCGTCATTGTCGAGGCTGAACACTCCGGTTGCCGCCGGTCCGCCGAGCACCATCTGGTTGGTGCCGTTGCTCTCGATGAATATGTCCTGCGTATAATCCGACGTGCCGAGCTGGCCGCCGCGCGTGATATCCATATCGGCGCTGCTGGTGTTGATCGACAGGGCATAGGCCAGCGCCTGGATGTCGATCAGGCCGCCGGCATCGATCAGCAACAGGTTCGGTGCGAAGACGTCGTCGAGGATGACCGCATCGGTCGCCGCCGTGATCGTGATGTCGCCGGGGCCGGGCGAACCGACGACCGTGCCGAGCGGAACGAGATTGCCCGGCTGCGGTTGCCCGCCCGCCTGCATGACGGTGGCGACGCCCGCTTCGAGCGAGCCTACGGTCACGGCGCCGCCCGTGCTGGTGAGGTTGATATCGCCGATCGACTGCGAAGAGCCGACGAACAGATCGCCGACGGTGACGATATCGACATCGCCATTGGTCGCGCGTGCATCGGACACGGTGAGATCGCCGAGAGAATTGAGCGAAACGGCGCCGCCGCTGGCGAGAACCTGGCCGGCGACCGTGATATCCGTCGTCACGACCACCGCGCCGGTGTCGGACCGCAATTCGGCATCGCCGCCGGCAGCGAGAATATCGAGGACGATGCCGCCCGCGCCGCGCGCATCGACCATGCCGCCGGCATCCATCGTGCCGCCGGTGATCGACGCACCGTCGAAGAGGATGTCGTTCGAGGCGGTGGCGCTGGTAAAGGCGATGTCGTCGCCGGCATCGGCGGTGAAATCGCCGCCCTGAGCTTCGAGCGAGCCGAAGCCGATGGCGCCGCTCGCGTCGAGATCGATGGCGCCGCCCACGACAATGGTGCCGTTGCCGTCGATATCGCCGTCGGTCGCCGTCAGGGTCAGGTTGCCGCCGATGGCGCCGTTGTTGAGCGCGACCTGCTGGCCGACGATCGTCGTGTCGCCGCCGCTGTTCGCGGTATCGACACGCGCCGCCCCGCCGCTCGCCTGGACGTTGATCGTGTTGCCCGCATCCAGCGCAAACAGGTCGACGCCTGCCGGGCCATCGATGGTGATATCGCCGCCCGCACTTGCCGCACCGCCAAAGACATCGCTGCTGGCAAACAGGTCGATCGCATTGCCGGCAGAGATACCGCCGATCTCGATGGTCGTGGCGTCGATCGCGATATTGGCGGCGCCCGATGTGCCGCCGAGATAGGCGTAATCAGTCGCCGACAGGATGATGTCGCTGCCCGGCACGCTGACATCGCCGAGCACGATATCCTGGCCCGCAACGATATCGACATTGCCGGTGCCCACGCTGAGGAATCCGACATTGATGGTGCCGGGCACGACATATTGCCCCTCCAGCGGGCCGCCGATATCCGCGGCTTGGGTCAACTCGCCGCCCGCGTCGATACTCGCGGCGAACAGGTCTCCGCCCACCGTAATCCCGACATCGCCTGCGCTGGTAATCGAACCGGTGCCGAGCAGGCTTCCGGCGGCGACGATCTGTAGCGTACCGCTGTCCAGCGCGGCGTCGCGCAGGTCGATATCGCCTTCCTGGCTCTCGATCAGCATCTGGTTGCTGGCCGAGAAACTGGACGCGACACCGTCGATGCCGATGATCATGCCCGACCGCGTCGTGATCAGCACATCGTTGGCGGCGACGGCGCCGCCATCGAGGATAAGCGCAATCGGCACGCCGGTCTGCCCGATCGCGACGATATTGTCGGCGAACAGGCTTCCCAGGCAGGCATTGCCCTCGACACAGGCCGCGCGCAGCAGGCCGTTATCGTCGGATTGCGCGACGCCGTTGGGCGGCGCGTTGTTTATATCGACGCTGAGCGAGCTGCCCATGATCGCGCCGCCGACGCCGTCGATCGCCTGCGCCGTCATGATGACGGCGCTGTTATTGGAATCGATGGTTCCCGCCGAAACGATCGACGCGATCGGCGTCAGCGCCGGCGAGAGCAGTTGGCCCGCCGTGCCGATGTCTCCGGCGAGCAGGGACAGGTTGGTGAGATCGGTGAAGGGCGAGGCAGGATTGGGCGCGACGAAGGGATTGGCGCTCGCGGCGACCGTGGCCCCCGCACCGATGACGATATCGTCGCCGGTCCGCACCGTCAGCCGGTCGTCGGCGATCGTGTTCGATCCGGCCATGAACAGCGCGCTGCCGCCCGAAGAAACGGTAATGACGCCGGTCGAGGTGACGTCGCCGGTGATCGTGGCGCTGTAATTGGGGTCGAATCGTTCGAAGGTCGGATCGTTATCCGAACCGGCTTCGATATTGATGCCGGAAACGACGATGCTCGTCAGGCCAATATTGACGGTGATCGGCGGTCCGACGACCGCGGCGTCGTTGATCAGCGCGTCCATCCCAGCCGAAAAATCGATGAAGCCGAACGCCTGGAGATTGTCGGCGGACGCGTTGCCTTCGGCCCGTACCGAAATCTGCGTCGTATCGCTGACGATGCGCGATCCGGCCATGGCGTTGAAATCGCCCCCGGCGGCGAAGTCGGCATCGCCGTTCACGCTGATCGAATCGACGCCCGGCGTGCGGTTGGTATGCGAAACGAGGATCGAGGAAAGGCTCGAGACGCTGAGCGCCCCGCCCACGACGAACTGGCCGTCATCCTCGAAGGCGAACTCGACATTGTCGCCGGCGCTGATCGTGGCGTCGTTGGTGACGCTGATCGCGCCGCTGTTCGAACTGATGAAGACGCCGCTGCCCGGCGTGCCGGGAACCACATTGGCGCTGATATCGAGCGAATCGAAGCTGATAAGGCCCAGCGGGTCGGTCGAGGTGTCGGCAATGATGACGGTGCCGCCATAGGCATAGGGCGAGACCGCGCCGATCGAATCGAGCCCGTCCGCCTGGATGAGGACGGCGCCCATGGTGATGATGCCGGGGCTGCCTTCCTGCACCTCCACGATGCCGGTGCCGCCGGTGCCGGTGCCTTCGGTGCCGTCGAAGCCATTGGTGCCGAAAGCACCGTAAACGCCCCCGCTCCCCGCGGCGCCCGCGCTGCCGGTCACCAGGATGTTCACATCGTTGGTTGTGATCTCGCCGCCCTGGGCGAGGAAGCGCGCGGTGCCGCCGGTGCCCGAGCCGCCGTCGCCGCCGTCGCCCGAGGCACTGTCGTAGGAGTTGGCGCCCGATCCGCCATCGCCGCCGACCCCGGTGCTCGAAAAGTAGAAGGCGGAAGACGTGCCGATGGTGATCGTGCCGCCGGTCCGAGCGATGATTTCGGACACACCGCCGGTGCCGGAGCCGCCATCGCCGCCGTCGCCGCCGTCGATCCCGCCGCCGAACTGGTAATATCCGTTCGTGCCGTCCCCGCCATAGCCGCTGGAATCGATCACGAAGCCGCCGCCGCTGATATCCACATCGCCATTGGCGCCGATGACTTCGAGCCGCGCGGTTCCACCGGTTGCGGTGCCGCCGCTACCGCCATTTCCAGTGATGGCGTTGGGCGTGCCGCCGTCGCCGCCGGTCGCCACGGCGGTGATCGTCGAGGAATTGAGATCCGCCGCCACGTTGTTGACGTTGATCGTCGCCGTGCCGGCCGTGGCGTTGCCGCCATTGCCGCCGGTAATGCCCTGGCCGCCGGTACCGCCCGTAGCGTTCGCCGATACGGTATAGTCGGGGGTGGAAAGATCCGGCTGGTTGAGGTTGATCGTCGCGATACCGCCGATGCCGTCGCCGCCATTCCCGCCGAAATCGTCGGCGATGCCCGGCGACGAAGCCCTGCTGTCGGCGCCGTCGCTGCCGGTGCCGAGCGCCTGGACGGTGAGCGAGGTAAAGCTGATCGTGCCGGCCGTATTGTTGAAAATCGCGGTACCGCCGGTGCCGGTGCCGCCATCGCCGCCGCGGCCGGCGGGTTCGCCGCCGAATCCCTGATCGGAATCCGCTGCATCTCCGCCCGCACCGTCGGCCTGGACGAGCACGGTGCCCGCGGAGATGGTCGAGGTGCCGTCGAAATTGAAGGTGGCGGTGCCGCCGGTGCCGTCTCCGGCATGGCCGCCGTCGACGCCGCGCCCGAAGCCGCCGTCGCCGCCCGTGCCGTTGGCCGCCACGGTAAGCTGGTTGGTGACCGTGAGGGTGCCGGTGATCGCATTGAACGTGGCAGTGCCGCCGATACCCGCGCCGCCCGAACCCGATCCGGAAACGCCGACCGAGCCGTACGAGCCGTCGCCGCCAAAGCCGTCGGCGGAAACGGTGAGGTTGGTCACGGTGGCATTGCCGCCGTTGAGGTTGAAGACGACGGTCCCGCCCATTCCCGTGCCGCCATCGGCCGCGGGGTCGGGCGGCAGCGCCGAGGGTGCGAGGCCGAAGGCCGTCACCAGGCCCGGCCTCGGGCGGCCGAATCCGGAAAGCGCTACGATTTCGCCATTCTGCACGATATCGCGGATTGCGCCGCCCCTGCCGCCGAAACCGTCGGCCGAAACGTCGAGAAGGTTGGCGTCGAACGTGCCGCCGAGAATGTTCAGCGTGAACGTACCGCCGACGGCGCTGCCGCCGATGCCTTCCGGGAAGGTGCCGCCGCCTTCGCCATCGAAATTGATAGCCCCGTCGGCGTCCGCAAATACGCGGCCAAATCCCAGAAAGCCGCCGTCGATGCGGAACTCGATGTTACCGCCAAAGCCGGTCGGGCCGCCATTGGCACCGGGAATGGAATTGCCGCGGCCATCGGCGCTGAGAAAGGCAAAGCCGTTCAACCCCGAGCCGAAGTCGATCACGCTGTTGGTGTCGACCGAAATCAGGATGGAGCCGCCCTGCGCAATACCGCCGGCGTCATTGGCCGCCGCCGCATCGACGGAAACGCCGATAAAGCCGCCATAGATCGCGCCGCCATTCTGGGCGTAGATCGCGACATTGCCGCCCTGTTTGTCGCCGCCGGTGCCGGTGCCGCCATAGGAGGTGCGCGAATAGGCATAGACGTCGATCGAATTGGTGTTGAGGACGCTATCTGTCCCGTCCACGGTGATCGTCGCATTGCCTGCCTGGTTGATGACGACCTCGTTGCCGTCGCGGGCGGTTGCCCGGATCGCCAGGCGATCCGTGTCGAGCGAAGCCCCGTTGGCGATATCGACAACGATATTCGCCGCATTTGCGCCGGTCGTGACGCCGTCGGTGCTGGCGTCCATGAACACCGTGTCGCCGACGGAAACCAAGGTCGGTCCGGTCACGAGAAGGTTTATGGTGCCGCCATTGGCAAGCCCGTCGGTCGGGGTGCCGCTCGCGTCGATCGCGTCGCCATGGCCGGCCAGCGCGCTCATCGTGAAATCGCCGATATCGTGCGAACCGGCGGAAAAAGTGGCATTGACCGTGCCCGCGGTAGCATCGTTGCTGACCGGGCTTCCGTTGGTTCCCGGCGCGGCAAAGGCATCGGCGAACAGGCCGATAAATCCGGCGTCTATCGTTCCGCCGGTCACGTTCAGCGTCACCGTTCCGCCGAAACTGTCGCCGCCCTCGGCCGGTGGATTGAATATCGTATGGTTCGCCTGGCCTTGGGCCGACGCGCCCAGCACCAGGCCGCCGACGTCGATCAGGCTGGCTTCGCCTTCCGAATTGGCGCCGTCGAGGTTGAGCGTGACAGTACCGGCCCGGGCCGTCCCGGCCGTATCGCTACCTTCGCCGGCGATCGCATCGGCAAGGAAGATCGCCGTGCCGCCGACGCTCAGAATGCCGCCATCCAGGACGTTGATGGTCAGCGTGCCGCCTTGCGCGTCCTGGCCGCTTATTCCGATGCCCTGGGTGCCGTAGGCGCCGACATCGACCGTGAAATTGCCGCCGATGGCAATCTCGCCGCGGGTTTCGCTGCCGACATAGCCGGTATCGATGCCGACATTGATGATGCCGCCCTGCGTCGCCGTTCCGGCGCGAAGGGTAACATTGCCGTCGACATCGACGCGGCCGCCGTTCGTGCCGCCGAAATCGATCTGTTGCCCCGCGATCAGCGTCAGATCGTAGTTGCTCCTGATGGAATTGGTGTTCGCGCCGAGCGCATCGATCGTGCCGCTCGCGAAAACGGTCATGTCCGACGTGAACTCGACGCTTCCGAGCGCGATGTTGACCGGGATCTCGTTGACCGGGCTGGAAGCGACGACCGGAATCGGCGCCTCGTCCGTTCCCCCGACCGAGACATTGTAGCCGGAGCTGAGGATGATGTTGCCGTTCTGGATATCGGCGCTGGCGGCGGCATCATAGCCGATATCGCCGCGGACGAGCATGGTGATCGCGTCGTTCTTCGGAACCGCGACGAAATAGATCGCCTGGGCGTCGGGATTGGCCGGGATCGGCTCTTCGCCGGGCTCGCCGTCCTGTGCCGGGGTCGGGCTGCTCGCCGGCCCGATGGTGAAGCCTGTGTGGACGACCCCGTTCGCATCGGTCGTGCCGACGGTGACGTTGATATCGAAAAGGCCGTTGTTGATCATGATATCGGCTTGTTCGGCCGCGACATAGGCGACCGAACCATTGACGTTGACGACGCCGTGCTGCTCGATCCGCGGCGCGACCAGCGCGACGTAGCTGCCATTGTTCGAGGCATCGATATTGGGGCTGGGCAGGCCCCTGTTTTCTTCGATGACGATCGAGGAGCCGGCGATCGAAGCCTGGCCGAAGCGGATCTCTCCGCCCGGGCCGAACAGGGTGGTATCGCCGTCGGTATCGATCGGCAAAGAGGTGAGGACGAGGCTGCCGACGTCGAACGAACCCCGGGGCCCGATGACGAAGCCGCCCGGCGTGTAGAACCAAAGCGCCGGCGATCCGACGATATCGCCGTCGATCCGGATTACCGGGCTGCCGGAGATATGGTTTATCCGGTTGAGGACCGTCTGGTGGCTGCCGCCGTTGAACGCCAGCCGCTCGCCGTCCTGAAGGAAGAAAGCTTCGCCGGCGGGGTTGAGCGCACCGTTCAGGTTCCAGTCGATAATCGCTTCGCTCGACGTGACGGTGACGATGTCGGTCGTCGCGCCGGGCGTGTAGGTTCCGCTGCCGAGCGTAAAGCTGGGCGCGCTGCTCACCGGGATGGAATGCGGTTGAGGGATGCCGCCCGATCCCGCCGGCGCCTGCGGCTGGTTGGCAACGATCATGTTGCCGGGAATGTGCGGAATATTCTCGACGATCATGCCGGGCACCGGTTGCGCCAGCACCGGCTGGGTGGCGAGGGCGGCAACCAGCACGGTTGCCGCGCAGCTGCAACGGAACAGGCTCTTGGTACGGCGTGCGGGCTTACCGGTCATAACATATTCCTCTCGCCTGACCCTTCATCGTCATCGTGCGAACCTGATCAGCATGGATATAAGCAGCCGCGGATCGGGCCTGGTGCGCGTGATGTTCGTGCGTTCGATCGGGACCGTGAACGTCGCGTCGAAGCGCGCCAGATCGCCATAATTGGCGCGGAGCCCGGCACCGGCCGACCACAGCTCGTCGCTGCCGCCGAAGCCGGAAAAGACCGGATCGTCGTTCCATACCCAGACGGCGTCGAAAAAGCCGTACGGTTGCAACGCCCAGCTCTCACGCGTGCGCGGAACGGCGCTGCTGAAGCGGATTTCCGAGCGGAAGCCGAAGCCCTGATCGCCGATGATCGTGCCCGGATCATAGCCGCGCCCGACCGTATAGTTGCCGGCCGAAAATTCCTCGTAGGAAAGGAGCGGATCCCAGCTGATCTGCGCGCGCGGCTGCAGCACGAAGGCGATCACCGGGCTCGGCCGGAATTCGGCCAGCCCCTCGAACCGGATGACGGTCGCGCCGGCCTTGCCCGCGGTCCGCGTCTGGGGGATGGCGACCGCCGGGAAGATGCCGGGGTCGGTCGCATCGAAAATATCCAGCCCCTGGCGGATCTCGGCCGAACCGGCGAAGCGCCAGCGCGGTTCGGCGGCGCTGAAGCCGCCATGGCCGTCGATGCTGGCGCGGTCGATCACCTGCGCGTCAAGGCGCGCATAGGCGACGCGCAGCCGATCCCGGTTCAGCGGCGCACCGCCGAATTCGATCTGCTGGTTGATGAAGTCGAAGCCCGCGGTTCCGCCGATCCGTGTGCCCTGGTCCAGCACGAAGGGGTAGCTGACAAAGGCGCTGGCGATCATCGTTTCGGTGTCGAACGGGCTCGCGCCGGCGATCGTCGGATCATTCCAGGCATAGGTGAAGGAGCCGCCGACGCGCATCCCGTCATTGCCGGCCGCGAAGCTGTGCGCGAGGCTGACGACGAGCTGTTCGTTGAAATCGGCGCTGGCGAAGAAGGCGATGTTGGTGCTGTCGCCCATGCCGGTCAGGTCGTTGAACTGGGCGCGTGCCTGACCGCCGAACCGGCCGGTCGAGTGGGAACTGTAATTCTGGACGTTGAGTTCGCCGACAAAGCCGGTGCGCTCGACGCGGACATCGCCGATCACCTCGCCCGGCGCGCCGTCGGCGGGGCGCAATGTGAGCCGGGTATCGAAGCCGGGAAGTTCGCGGGCGAGCAACAGGTTGCGCTCGGCCGCGCGCTGGTTGAACGGCCCGGCATGGGTCAGCGGTTCCAGATAGCCGGCGATCCGGTTTTCCGAATTGCCGGTTTCGCCGCGCACCTGGATGCGCGTCATCTGCGCGGTCAAAATATCGAAGCGGACTATGCCGTCATCGCCGATCTGCTGCGGCGGCACCTGCACGGCGGCGAGATAGCCCTGATTGCGCAGGATTGTCGCGGCGCCGTCGCGAATGTCGCACACGGTTGCGATCGGTACTTCCTGGCCCAGATATTCGGCGAAGGAGGGCGCAAGATCGGATTCGGAAATCTCACCGAGATTGGAGAAGGTGGCGCCGCGCAGGGTGAAGCGGACATTTTCGAAGCGCGGCTGGGCAAGCGGGCAGGGCGCGCGCTCGATCCCGCCTTCGACTTCGATCCGCTCGGGGCGCTCGCCGATGCTGGTATCGGGTTGGCGGAGGATTTCCTCGCGTGTCGGCGCCGCCGTCGTCTGGGCTATCGCTGCCGCAGGCCAAGCCGCAAGGACAAAGCCTGATATTAAACCCAGATTACGCAATGCCACGCCGTATTTCCCCCTGGCAAGTGACTGACGCACCAAGGCCAAGAGGCAGAGGCAAGCAGTCGCATTCGGATCCGATCCGGACCCATTGATTGGTACCGCAAGATTGCTGCGGTGTCCCGGCAATAACCATCTTTTGCGACCCTAAAGACGGTTATGCGCTATTCGAATTTACCTGAATCCCAATTCTCCATTTCGCTGGCAAGCTTAAATTCGGCGATTGTCGCCGCTTAGCTTGCATCCCCAGCTTCCGATTCGTTCTCGGTGGCGAACGCGCTCAGCTGCTCGTCGCAACCGTTTTCGAGCAGCGCAGCGCCGACCGCCACGGGATCCGTCAGGTCGACCGCCAGCGAAGTGATGACGATCTCCTGCGCATTATATCCTCCCGGCCCTTCGACGCGATAGGTGCCGTTGTGCGGAACGAAGCTTGACGGCCAGGCCGACTGATTTTCACCCGCTGAAAAGGCTACGGTAGCGCTCGAACTGTCGACCAACCGGGTCACCGTGTAGGAGGCCGCCCCTTCCGTGTCATAACGCCAGAACGAGACCGGCTGGCCCTGGGCAATGCAGAAGGGGCCGCTCATGCCGATTTCGATCTGCCATGTGGCCGGCGTCGAAACGGGTTCGCCGGTGCGGCTGACACCCGTACGGGCTATCGCGTTGGTGAAGCCCACGCCGTTGGACGCGGCAAGCCGCGGCCCGCTGAGCGGATATCGGCCAGGACGGCTATATTGGCGCGTCCCCCGGCTGGTAAGAATGGTGATGCTGTCGCCGGCACCCAATACGATGACCTGATTGTCGTCGAGCCGCGTACCGCGCGGATACTGCCGCGCCGCCGCGCCGCTGGACCGCGTAACGAGCACATCGGCCATCGCTGCGCTGCCCATCGATGCGACCGACAGGCCCATCGTTGCATAGATAAGAGCTTTATTTGCCTTGTAGAACATAACTGCCTCCCGGTTCGGTTTCTTTCAGCCGCGACGCGAAATTTTGCAATGCCGCATCGCCAGGGTTCTGCCCGGCCAATGCCACTATTTCGTCGCGGGCTTTCAGGTCGCCCTGTTCGAATTTACGCCATAAGGATTGCAGCAAAGAAGCTGAACCTGCCGTGATTTCCAGCACAGGTTCGTGGATTTCCACCGGTGTCGACCGGCCCGACAGGGTGACGCGCCCTAACGGCCTGAAATTGACGGTTTTTACCTCTTCCACCGCTTCGCCGCTCGCCAGGGCGACGGTTTCGAGCCACTTGTTCGCGCCTTCGAGCCGGGCGGCGGTGTTCATGGCGTCGCCGAGCGCGGTATACTGGATGCGCTCCTCGCCGCCGAAATTGCCGACGATCGCCTCGCCCTTGTGCAGGCCGACACGGGTGCGGCCGACCGGCGGCACCCCATCGGGCACCGATTGGCGGAATTCCTCGCCGATTCGCCACATCGCCACCGCGCATTGCGCGGCGCGTTCGGCATCGTCGGGCCGCGAAATCGGGGCGCCCCAAAAGGCGACGACGGCATCGCCGACGAACTTGTCGATCGTTCCGCCATGATCGAGCACCGCCTCGCTCATCAGGTCGAGATAGCGATTGAGCAGGGTTGCAACCATTTCCGGTTCGATCGCGTGGCTCAACTTCGTAAAGCCCTCGAGATCGGTGAAGATCACGTAGAGTTCGCGCTTTTCGCCGGTCAGCGACAGCCGGTTGGGATCGGCCAGGATCTGGGTCGCGACGTCGGACGGCAGATATTTGTTGAGCGCGCCCTGCACATATTGCCGCTTTTCCGCGCCGACCGAACGCGCCGCCGCGCCGACGGCGGTGAAGGCGATCATCCAGCCGGCGCCCCAGCCGAAAACCGGGAGCGTCTGGGTATCCGTTCCCGCCCGGTGGAGGGCGAAGGGCACGAACACGAGGAAGGCGGCCTGCAGGATAATCAAAAGGCCGAGCTTCCAGAGCCTGAGATCGCTGAGGCTGGTTAGCGCGCCGGCGAGCACGACGAGGAACGCGGTGGCCCATAGCGCCCATCGGGGCACGGCGCGCAGCATCGTTCCGTCGAGCATTTGCGACAGGAGATGCGCATGAACCTCCACCCCGGCAATGGGCGGATCGCCGCGCAATCGCGTGCGCGGGGTTTCGAACCGGTCCACGTCGGGAATGTCGGTGCCGATCAGGATATACCGGCCCCTCACAAAATCGGCCATGAAGGAGGCTTCCTCCGGTTCGCCGAAGAAATCGATGGGCAATTTGGTGAAGACCGCGCCATCCTGAAAGGTGGGGCGCCGATATGTCATGCTGCCCCTGTGGGACCGAAAGGCCTCATGCCCGGGTGCGAGCGAGTTCGCCATGAGCGGCGGCAAGCCTTCGGGCTGTTCGGGCCAGCTTCGCACGACATTGTCGCTGTCGGCCTCCAGCTTCACGCTGGTCGGCCGGACGAGCGGGTTGGTTATCCGGCGATGGAAATCGTCTATAAAATCGACCTGGCGCGGCTGGAGCTGGAGATTGGGATTAAATTCCGGCGTGACGAAGGCGAGATAGGTCGGCGTGCGCATCGCGTTGAGCGCCGCCACGAGCTGTTCGTCATTGGCCGTTTCCTGATCGATCAGGATGTCGATCGCGATCGCGCGCGGTTCCATCGCGTCCAGCGCCGTCAGGCCCCGGGCCAGGATGGCGCGATCGAGCGGCGAACGAATGCCGGTATTGAGGAGCGTGTCTTCTTCATAGGTGACGATCGTGATGCGCTCGTCCTCCTCGGCCAGCGGCATCGCATATGTCGCGCGCAGGTCATAAAGAACCCGTTCGATCTCCTCGACGCCGGGCATCGTCCAGCTGAAACGCGCAATCAGCACCGCGATGAACAGCAGGGTGACGCAGGCGATGAAACGGAGCGGCCCGACTGCGCTCCAGATGCGGACGGTCCACGGCACCCAGTGGCGGTCGACGAGTTCTTGGCGCTCTTCGTCTGTCGCTGCGGGTTCTTCGATTGCCATGGCCCGGACTTCCTCCCGGCCTTAATTGGCGCGGGTAACGGGTTGCGTGCCATCGCCGATCACGGCGAAGCCGGACCAGTAATAGGGATGCGAGGTCGCGGGATCGTCCATCAGCCCGCGCTGCGCATTGCGCATCGCTTCGCCGAGGGAGACGTCCTGTCCGCTGCGGAACAGGCCGGTGATCAGCCTTTCGGTCGCGTCGTAATCGTCCGGTGCAGGCCAGTGGCTGGCGATGACGACACGGCTGCCGGCGCCGACAAAGGCGCGCACCAGGCCATCGAGCGCCGAACCGCCGCCGGTGACGCCCGCCGCGCGCGAAGCGGCGATCCCGGCCGCGCTCGCCGTGTCGCAGGCCGAAAGGATGACGAGATCGGCGTCCAGCTTGAGGTCGAAAATCTCGGCGAATTCGAGCAGCCCGTCCGAGCTGTCGCTATCGCCGAACGATGTGAGAAGCGCCGGCTGGGGCGGGCAATCCCGCCGGGCCGGCGTAATAAGCCCGTGGGTCGCGAAGTGGAGGATGCGGAAATCGTTGAGGTCGCCGCGCTGCATCACCGCCATGTCGGTAAAGGCATCGCCGGTGACGACGCTCGATGGGTCGGAGCCGATCAGCCGGCGGACCGTCTGCAGCTCGCTCGCCGCTATCGGCGACCGCCAGAATTCGAGCGGCCAGGTACAGTGCGAATAGGAACTGGAAAGTTCGGCGTTCGCCCTCTGCAGGCGTGCCCGCGGCCGGGAATTTTCCCCGAAGCCGAGATAGGCGCGCGAGGCGCTCGACGGCGGAAGGTTCCTGATATCGCGAAAGCCGCGCGCGGAAATCGCGGTGCTGATCGCATGATCGCGGCCGAGCCAGGCAACGCCGGTGAAATCGAACGGATCGCCACCGGCTTCGACGCGGCGCTCATAGGCGGCCACGCCGGCCTCGTCGGTGACGAGCAGGTTCGCGGGCAGGCGCAGCATTCCGCCATCGGGCTCGACGATCAGATGGTCGACCCCGGCCATCCGGCCCGCGACCGGGCCGAGCAGCTCGGTAAACAGATCGAAGGCCTGGCGGACGTCGAAGGGAAAGGTCAACCGCTGGCCATTGTCCACGAACGAAATGGTTTCGCGCAGCAAGGTCACCCGGCCATCGAGAATATCGGCGTCGAGATCGGGCCGGTAGGGCAGGACGCTGTCCTGCGTGACGAAGATCACATAGACCTGCCCGGCCACCTGGCTGAGCTTTACATAGGCTTCGCCCGGCTGGAGCGAGGCCTGCAGATCTTCCAGAGTCAGCGCCGCGGTCGACACCGCCTGGTATCGCGGAAAGCCTGCAAGCTGGGCGGTCGTCGCCGCCTGTCCTTCGGTCAGCTCGGCCAGTTCGGTTTCCAGTGCGGCGATGCGCTGGAAGGTGAGGCTGGTCGGTTGCTCTATCCCGCGCAGCCGCGCAAGTTCGATACGCGCGGTCTCGATCGCGCGGGTGAGCGTCACCGATTGGCGGAACAGCCGCGCGGCTTCGTCATTCCCGTTCGATAGCTCGCGGGCGAGCACGGCTTGCGTGTTCGCGACGCCCGGGCGGACAAGGGTTTCGGTTGCCAGGAAGAAATCGGCGGCGAGCCCAGGGTTGGTCGGCATCTCGTCGAGCATCAGCTCGAAATAGGGCGACAGCTGGTTTTCCAGGCTGGTGCGCGGGGTCGCGCGGCCCCGGTTTTCGGCGACGACCTGCGCGAACAGGCCGAGCGCGGTATCGGTTGCGCCGCGCCGGGCATAGTAAGCGGCGAGCCGCGCCTTGGCGGCGCTCGATGCGATCGAGAGTGGATATTGCGCTTCGAGCAGACTGACCGCCAGTTGCAGCCTTGCCTCGGCAGAGGCGAAACTGCCCTCTGCTTCGTCGATCTCGGCAAGTTCGGTCAGGGCCTGTGCGCGCAGCCGGGCGGTCGAGCGCACCCGCCCGTCGCGCACGGTGGCGATTTCCGTAAGCGACCGGCTCAGCGCCGTGCGGGCCTCGTCGGTGCGGCCCTGAATGCGCAGGATAGCGCCGCGCAACTGCCGCGCCTGTGCATCGAGGATGATTGCGCGCTCCGTTACGGTCAGCCTTTCGCTCTCCTCGCCGCCGAGCTGGCGGGCGAATTCGGAACCGCTGTTGATCTGTTGCGAAGTATCGCTGGTAATCGCGGCGTCTTCGGCCTCGGCTCCCGGGGTCATCAGGGCGGCAAGCCCATCGTCGAGAATCGCGAGCGCTTCTTCCGGGCGCTGCTGGTTCAGCAGGTGGAGCGCCTGGAAATTGCGGCGCAGACGCAGTTGGGTCGGACTGGCGCTGGGAATCGCGAGAGCGCGGGCATAGGTAGCGTCCGCGGTTTCGAAATCGCCGAGATTGGATTGCTGCAGCGCCTGGTTGATCAGATATTCGCCGGCGCGCTCGTTGGAATTCGCGCCGCCGTTCTCGGCATTGCGCTGGAGCAACGTTTCGAAGAATTCGGCGGCTTCGGCATAATTGCCGCTATTGTTGCGCCGATAGCCTTCGGCGAGTGCCTGGTCCGTATCCAGCGTGCCGGCCTGGACGCGCGCAAAGGCGGCTTCGTCGCCCATGCCGGTGGTGGCGATGCTGAGCTCCCCGGGCAGCATGGTATCGGTATAGATGGTGCGCAGCCCGAGCTGGAGCGCGCTGTCATAGCCGGTGAGGCCCTCGGCGACATAAAGCGTGTCGCCGGACGAATGGGCGTAGACGGTGTAGGCGACCTCCGCCGCGCGCAATCCGCAATCCCATTTGCCGACGCTGCCGATATCGGCGATCGTCACCGCGGCTCGGGTCGCCCCGCACTCGACCTTGGCCTGGCGCAGCCCCGCGAGCCGGGCCTCGGCATCGGTTCCGGTGCGCAGGGCGTAGATATAGCCGACGGGTTCCGCGGCATCGCGGCAGACGATCGCATAGGCGCGGTCGAACATCGTCGCCATGGCGGGATCGGTCAGGCGCGACTGGACCCGGCAAAGCAGACCCGTGCCGCTGCCGAGACGGAAACTGTCTTCGAGACTGGGGCGCAATTGCTGGGCTGGCGCCGCCGCCGCGGCCGTTAACGCCATCGCGACCGCAACGGCCTTCACCCCATCGAACCAACGCATACAGCCCTCCCGCCGCACAAATCATGATGCATCGCAGAATCGAACCGCAACGCAGAATACAGATTTTTTAGCGACCCTTGAGCGGCTTATATCAGCCAAAGGGCGGAATCCAGTGCCGCAGATCACATCGGCCGGAAACGGGACGCCGCGTCAACTAGCGGTCGTTTAGCCTTGCGCGAAGTTTCGTGGCGAGCGAGGGCGCGCGCGCCGGCATCCGGCGCAAGGACGGCAGCGGGGATGCGGCGCGCTCCCCGCCAAGCAACGCCAGCGCCTCGGCGAAGTCTTCCTCCCAGAAGATGGGGCTGCGCGCGCTCAGCATGTAGATGTCGGGCTCGATCCGCTGGGCAAGGATCGAGGCGAAGCGCTGCTTGCCCGTGCGGACAAGTTCGATGCGCAGCCGCAGCCGGTCCGTATTTTCGAGCAAGGGCAGGAGGTCGATCGCCGATGCGGTAAATTCGCCGCGCGCGCCGAAATCGGGATCACGGCGGATTTCCGCGCCGTTCGCGCGGATCGTCAGCGCGCCTTCATGGAGCGCCGCGAAATCGAGCCGGGCGGCATCGGCATCGAAGCCGAGCAGGATATGGTGCCGGTTCGGCAGCGCGTCTGCCGTCCGGCCGATCTTCGCACCGTTCGTCAGCCAGGCCGTCTCGCCTTCCTCGCGATGCGCCTGGCCGAGGATGATCCGCCCGGCATTGCCCGGCGCGCGGACCGCTTCCGGCTTGTGCAGCAGCAATTTGCGCACCGGCAGCCGGGCCGCGTCGAGCAGGGGTTTTTGCGCCAGATAGGCGGCCGTCCCCGTTATCGCCGTGACCGTTTCATAATCGCCGGAATAGCGAAGCAGCGGTTCGGGCAGCACGAACAGGTCCCGCCCGGCCGCCTCGGCGCGCGCGGTATATTCGTGAACGATGCCCCGGGGCGTGCGATAGGCTTCGAAGTCGCCGAGCCGATCGAAAACGGCCTTGCGTCCCGCGATAATCTCGAGCCCGTGCGCCGCGCCGGTCAGCGCCTGGGTCGCCGGGTCGCCGCCCAGCGGCGCGAACAGCGCATCCAGCCTGCCATCGGCGTTCGAGGAAAAGCGGAAGGCGGCCGTGACAAGATCGGCGGGCCGGGCGGCACTGGCGTCGCGCAACGCGGCGGCGAAGCCGGCATCGAGCGACAGGCCGGCGGCCGCCTGGAAAATCAGGATCGCGCCTTTCGCGGCTTGGAGCCCATGGTTGAAACAGGCGCCCGCGCCGGTGCCGATGGCTTCTATGATCTCGATACGATCGTCGGCGAGCCGGTCATGCGCCTTGCGCTGATCCTTGCTGACGGTCGCGGCGGTGTAGATCAGGATTTCGTCGATGCCCTCGGCATCCAGCGCTTCGGCGACGGCTTCGTCCAGCGCGTCGCGGGTCGGCGCATGGACGACGAGGCTGATCGCCTCCGCCTCTTTCGGCGCGTCTACCGGCGGCATCAGCGCTGCAACGCCTTCCGCCGCCAGATAGCGGTGGAAGCCATACCATTGCGCAAGGTTGTCATCATTGTCGAAGGCCGGGCGGGCAAGCGGCTGTCCGTCGATCAGCGCGAGGCGGAGCCGCAGCGCCAGCGCTTCGGTATCGGGCGGCACCAGGGTCGCGTCATGGTCGGCCGGCGCGATCAGTTCGGGCGTGCCGCCGACGGCTGTCGCGACGAACGGGATGTGATGGACGAGCGCCTCATAGACGGCCATCGTCGAATTCTCGATCAGCGAGGGCATGGCGGCGATCATGTCGCGCGAGCACATAAGCGAGAGCGCTTCGGGCTGGTTGAGATCGGTGACGATATCGACGGGAAACGGCCAGCGCGCGGCGTGTTCCTGGATGAAATCCAACGGTTGCACATCGCCTTCGCTGGCCAGCGGCTCGCCGGGCTTGCCGAGGAAGGTGACGCGCTCGATGGAAACGCCCTGCGCAACCAGCATGTTCACGGCGTGGACGAAGAGGTCGAGCCCCTTGCGCGGTTCGAGCCGGCCGAAGAAAACCAGTTCCCGGGCCTTCACGACATCGCCGATCGCGCGCTTCGGTCTCCGATCTTCGACCTGCACCTCTGCAAAATCGACGATATTGGGCTGCACATAGGTGCGGCCTTCGGGCAGCGTATAGCCGATATGACCCATGAAGCTGAGGAGATGCGCGCTGCCGCCCACGACCATGTCCGCCCATTCGACGCATTTCTGCTCGGCGAAGCTGGCAATCAGCAGGTCGACATTGTCGATCGGCTGCATCTGATAATGCCGGTTCCAGATATAGGGCGAGGACGTTTTGGTGACGAACAGCGTGTCCTGGAAGGCGAGGCCCAGCCGCTTGGCCTGCAGCGCATAAAAGGCGCCGCCCCGCCATTCGGAACTGTGGACGACGTCGAAGCGCGGCTCGGCCCGGAGCCAGCGGTAGAAGGAGAGCCAGCGCGCCTGCCATTTGGCGCTCGCCCCGGCCAGCGGTTCGCCGAGATCGGGCAGCGGCACGAAGCGGATGCCATATTGTGTGTAGAAACCGACCCAATGTTCGGCCGTTTCATTCTCGACCTCGCGGCCCTTCAGGTAGCAGACGGTAACGTCATGGCCCTCTGCGGCGAGCCCGCGGGCGAGATGATAATAGGTGGAGGCGATGCCGCCATTGCGGACCGGCCCGACAATCTCTTCGGTCGCGATCAGGACGCGCAGCTTGCCCGGCGCGTCGCTCTGGAAGGCGGCGAGCGAGGGGAAGGACTGAACGGCGAAGTCGTCGCGCTGCATCTAACGGGGTCCAATCGGGCGTTTACGCATAGCCGGGCGTCGATTAGGGCGATGCCCGATCCTTGGCAACCATATGGCCAGCTTGGCCCGAGCAGGTTTTGAAATGAAGATTTTGGTGACCGGCGGCGCCGGATTCGTCGGCAGCAACCTTGTCGCGCGGCTCGACGCGCTGGGCGGTCACGAGATCGTCGTGCTCGATAACGAGGTGTCGGGCGCGCGGGCGGCGATTGCCGATTGCGCGCATACATTCATCGCGGGTGACATCACCGATCCGATCGCGGTCGAGCGGGCGATGGAAGGCGTCGAGGCTGTCGTCCATCTCGCCGCCGATACCCGCGTCATCCCTTCGATCGAAGCGCCCCGGTTCAATTTCGACGTCAATGTCGCAGGCAGCCTCGTGATCCTGGAAACGATGCGCAAGCTGGGCATCAAGCGGCTCGTCAACGCCTCGACAGGCGGCGCGATTATCGGCGATGCCACGCCGCCCGTGCATGAAGGCATGGTCGCCGCGCCGCTTTCGCCCTATGGCGCCTCGAAATTGGCGGTGGAGGGCTATTGCTCGGCCTATGCCGCGAGCTACGGCATGAACGCCGCCTCGCTGCGCTTTTCCAACGTCTATGGCCCGCGCTCCTGGCACAAGGGCAGCGTCGTCGCGCTGTTCATCAAGCAGATCCTGAAGGGCGAGACGCTGACCGTCTATGGCGATGGCGGCCAGACGCGCGACTATGTCCATGCGCGCGACCTTGCCGACGGCATCGTCGCCGCGCTGGGGTCGGACGTTTCGGGGCCGGTCCAGCTCGGTACCGGGATCGGCACGCCGCTGGACGAAATTATCGACTTGCTGCGCGAGATCAGCGGCGAGGATATCGCGGTCGATTATAAGCCGTTCCGCGCCGGGGAGATCGTCCACAACTGGTGCGATATCGGCCATGCCCGCGCGGCGATCGGCTATGATCCCAAGATCGGCCTTGCCGAAGGGCTGGAAGAGACCTGGCGCTGGTTCGTCGACAACCGGGAAAAGCTGGCGCTCTAGCGTGGTGCGCCGCTTGTTTATGGCCTGCGATATTCGCTAGGGCGGTTGGCGTGACGCATATCGCTTTTTTCGAGCCGCCCTGGGCCGTGCACAATCTCCGCGATTGGGAGATACGCGGCAGCTACAAATATCCGAGCTTGCTCGGCGATCTCTCGCAAAAGGCGCAAGTCACCTTGCTGATGCGGGACCTGCCGCCCGAAGGCGATCCCCATCGCCAGCGGCTGGAACGGGACCATGGCGTGACCTTTCGCCGGCTCGCTTCGCTGGAGGATGGCAGCGCCCCAGCCGGCGAACTCCTGCTCGCCGATTATGCCGCGGCGATCGGAGAGTTGGCACCCGATATCGTCAGCACGCTCAACGGCCGGATGATCGGCTTCAATTTCGCGCTGGCCCGCGCGGCGCGCGATCAGGGGGCGGAATTTGTCTACCGGATCGCCGGCAACGACATCGCCACCCAGACGGCGGTTCTCGAAGCGGCGGGCAGGCCGGTGACGGGCACCGCCTTGCTCGGCAATCTGATGGCGCAGGAACGCTTTGCGGCGGAAGCCGCGCGCACCGTGATCGTGATGGGCGGCACGGAGCGGGCGAGGGTGGCGCCGCTCGTCTCCGATCCCGACAAGATCGCCATTTGCCGCCGGGGCGTCGACCGCACCCATTTCGCGCCACCCGGGCAGGCGCCGGGACACTGCACCGACATCCTCTTCGTCGGCCGTAACAGCGAGGAGAAAGGCATCGACCTGATCGAAGGCGCGGCCGCCATCCTCGCCGCGGAACGCCCCGATGTCCGCATCACCATCGCCGGGGATTTCGCGGAGCGGGAGGAAGGCAATCGCCGCTATCTCGGCTTTCACGATTATGACGCGCTCCCCGGCCTTTATCGCGCGCATCACGGGCTGCTGCTGCCCGCGCGTTCCGAAGGTTTTCCCCAGGTGGTGATGGAAGCGATGAGCTGCGGCCTGCCGGCGATCCTCTCGCATATCCTGTTCGCCGAGGATTTTGGAGCGGGCGAGGGCGCCTGCCTCGTCGATCTCGATGCCCGCGCGATCGCCGATGCGATCATCGCCTGGCACGGCGATGCCGCTGCCTTCGCGGCGGCCCGCGACCAGGCGCTCGCCCATGCCGCCCGGCATTTCGATGCCGCGGCCAATGCACCGCTCTATCATGCCGCACTGCTGGGAGAGCGCGTATGAGCCTTGGCCCCACCGCGCGCCGCTACTGGTTTGCCGATCGCGCCGGCCTCGACACGCTGGCCGCCGCCATCGATCCTCCGGACTGGGACGATGCTGACCTGCCTATGATCGTCTTTTGCGACGATGACAGCGCAAAGGCCGACATCGCGGCAATCGCGCCGGATGTGGCGATCCATCCGGCGGATGCCTTCGCTTTCGTGCTGGCCGGCGAGACGGCGGATTATGTTCAGCTCGCCTTTCGCGCGGTCGAGGATTTCGGGCCCGGGCTGGAACTGGCGATGGAGCGGCTTGAGAGCGGCGAGGCGGACTGCCTCACCACGGCCATGCTCGCCGTATCGCAATGCACGACGATGCCCTGCGACGATGGCGAACCGCCGGCCGAAGCCTGCTGGGTCAAAACCGAGCGATTGCGCGCGGCAACGGCAAGCGATCCCGGGGCGGCTCTCGCCGAAGCGAGGCAGGCAGCGCCGGTCGTCATCCACCTTCCCATTGTCGCGGGTGCGGTCTTCACGGGCGAACCGGGCGACGAGGCCGCGCAATGGCGGGCGCGCGCGGCGGCGAGTCATGCGGAGAATGATCGGCTACGGACCGAACGGCGCGTGCGGCTGGGCCGCGAGGCGGCGCTCAAGGCACGGCACGAGCGAGACCTCTCCCGGCAAGCCGAGCGCAGCCGCGAGGAGATCGAGCGGCTGCATCAGGCCGCGGGCTGGGCCGGGCGCTGGAAGGCGCGGCTAGCGCGTATCTTCGGCAGCAGATGAGTGGCTGGCCCCTGCCGCCCGGCGGGCCGCTGGCCGCGGCCATCGCCGCAACCCGGCAACAGGCCTGGCCCGACGCTATCGATCTCTGGCGCGATATCCTGCGCAGCGGCAAGCACACGCACTTGGCTGCCGGATGCATCGCCGAAGCGGCCTTGCGGACGGATCGGCGCGGGCTGGCGGATCAGATGCTGGGCCAGTTCGACGCCGTGCCGCCGCACCTCCTCGCAATGGCGGAAGACCCCGGCAGTTCCGAAGCCAACTCGCCTTTCGAATTCGACAGCGGCTGGGCCGGGGCCGTCACGGCGTTCCGGGACGGTCATCCGCTGGGCGGGTTGCTCCCGGCCGAAACGCTCGTGGCCCATGACTCGCCGGACAAGGCACACTCCAAGCTGAAAAGCCTGTTTGCGCCGCGCGCCGACCGGGTTGCCCGCGATATCGAACGGTTTCTTGCCGCCCGCGATATGGCCGTGCTGCGGGACTATGCCGAGGGCCTGATCGAGCGGGGCTCCAAACCCGATGCCCTGCACTGGGCGCTGCTGGGCCTGCGCAAGGCAGGCGTTGCGGAAGAAGATCCGCTGTTCCGCCGTCTGACCGCGCGCTTTTCGGCCTTTCCGCTGCCCGAAGACGATCGCGCGCTGGCCGATGCGCATCTGCTTCGCGGGCTCGGCTATCCGGCGCTCGCGCGCCTGTCCCTGCTCGATGCGCTGAAAGTGTCGCACAGCGCCAGGATACGCGGCCGCATTCGCCGACGATTGGCCCGGCTCGCCGCCGAGCGCGACCGCTGGCTCGACGATGCCGATATCCTGAGCCGCGCCGATTTCGGTGGCGAAACGCCGGCGCGCGATGCGCTGTTGGAATGGGCGGGGAAAGGTGGCGCTCCCGCGCAGGAACCGCTTGAAACCGCTTTCGCCTGGCTGCTGGAAGCGGGATTGGCGAGCGCCCAACCCTATGATGCCGAAAACCGCCTGCTGATGGTCGGCAACACGCTGGGCTGCGGCGGGATGGAGCGGATGCTCGCCCGCGCCTATCGGCATTTCTCTGCGAGCGATGCATTCGAGACGGTCGACCTCGCGCTGCTCGACTACGCCGATGGCGCGCCTTCAGCTTTCTATGCCGAGGAGGCGGGGGTGAGCGCCGCCGATATCCTGCTGCTCGGGCGCGACGGCCCGGCCGCCATGCCCTTCGCGCTGTTGCCGGGAAGCTGGAAGGCGCGCGCGCAAAAGCTCCACGACCATGTCGCCGCCACCCGCCCCCGTGTCATCCACGCCTGGAACGACCTGACCGGCCTGCTCGCCGCCTATGCCGGGCTGGCTGCCGGCTGCAGCAAGATCATCGTCCATTTTCACCACGCGCCGGGCGTGCCCCTGTCGGGGCGCGGCGAACCGATCGCCGCTTATCCGGCTGTCTATCGCAGGCTCCGCGAACGGGCCGAGGTGGAAACCCTGTTCTGCGCCCAGGCGTCAGCCAATGGCTATGCCCGATGGTGGCGGGTGGCGCAGGATGAGCGGTTTTGCATCCTCTATAACGGCTTCGATTGGGCGGGGGCGGATGCGGACAAGGCACAGGCCAAGCAGCAGCTCGGCATTGCCTCCGATGCCCCCGTAATTGGTACCGTGATGCGTTTCGCTCCGGTCAAGCAGCCGCTGGTCTGGGCCGAGGCGGCGATAAGCCTCGCGGCGGAGCGGTCGGACGCGCATTTCCTGATGGTCGGCGAGGGGCCGCTGCGCGAGGCCGCCGCGATGCGCTTCGCCGATGCCGGCCTGTCCGAGCGATTGCACATGCCGGGACAGGTGGAAAATGTTGCCGATTATCTCGCCGCGATGGACCTGTTCTGGCTGAGTTCGGCGACCGAAGGCCTGCCCAATGTGCTGATCGAGGCGCAGTTTTCCGGCGTACCCATCGCGGCGTTCGACGTCGGCGGCGTGGGGGAGACCTTCCTGCCGGACGAAACCGGCGCGCTGGTTTCCGCCGGAGACAGCGATGCGCTTGCGGCGCACAGCCTCGCGCTGCTCGAGGACGAAGTGTGGATGGACGGAGCATCCGCCAAGGCCGTTACGCAGGCAGAAGAACGCTTTTCGGCAACCGCCTTTTTCGGTGGGCTCTCCGCGCACTATGCCGGTTGATCGCTTGCCTTCCCACGTCGGCGCTGTTTGAACGGCGCGATGGAGCCGAATACCGAAAACAGGGGCTGGCGTTTCGCGATCGATCGCGGGGGTACGTTTACCGATGTCGTGGCAACCGCGCCGGACGGGACGCTGCACGTCGAGAAGTTGCTCTCCGACAATCCCGAACAATATGACGATGCGGCGGTGGCGGCGATTGCGAAGCTGACAGCCGCGGATGGCGGCGAAGCAGCAAGCGTGAAGATGGGGACGACGGTTGCCACCAACGCGTTGCTGGAACGCAAGGGCGAGCGCGTGGCGCTCGCCGTGACCCGCGGCTTCGGCGATGCGCTCAGGATCGGCTATCAGGCGCGGCCAGAGATTTTTGCGCGGCATATCGTGCTGCCGAGCCAACTCTACGACAATGTCATCGAAATCGACGAGCGCGTGCGCGTCGATGGTACTGTCGAAACATCGCTCGACGAAGCCCGGGCCCGGACGGATTTCGAGGCGGCATTCGCACAGGGCTATCGCGCGATCGCGATCCTGCTCATGCATGGCTGGAAATATACGGAGCATGAGGGGCGGCTCGCGGCCCTCGCGCGCGAAACGGGCTTTACCCAGATTTCGGTCAGCCATGAGGTCGGGCCGCTGATCAAGCTGGTCGGGCGCGGCGATACGACCGTGGTCGACGCCTATCTCTCGCCAGTGCTGCGCCGTTATGTGGATAAGGTCGTGGACGGGATCGGGGATAAAGCCCGGCTCCAGTTCATGCAGTCGAGTGGCGGTCTTGCCGACGCGAGCGCCTTTCGCGGCAAGGATGCGATCCTTTCGGGGCCCGCCGGCGGCATCGTCGGCATGGCAAAAACCGCCGAGCAGGCGGGATTCGGGCGGATTATCGGCTTCGACATGGGCGGCACCTCGACCGATGTCTCGCACTATGCCGGGCAATATGAGCGCACCAACGAAACGGTGGTCGCGGGCGTGCGCATCCGCGCGCCGATGCTGCAAATCCATACCGTGGCCGCGGGCGGCGGCTCGATCTGCCATTTTGACGGCACGCGGTTTCGCGTGGGGCCGGACAGCGCGGGCGCGGTACCCGGACCGGCCTGTTACCGGCGCGGCGGGCCGCTGACGGTGACCGATTGCAACGCCGCGCTCGGCAAGATCAGCCCCGATCATTTCCCCCATGTTTTCGGGCCCGACGGCGACGAGCCGATCGATGTGGGCATATCTGTGGATAAGTTTGGGGAAATGGGTGGGGAAATCGAGGCGGCGACCGGCAACCGGATGAGCGTCGAGGATATCGCCGAGGGTTTCCTGCGGATCGCGGTCGACAATATGGCCAATGCGATCAAGAAGATATCGATCGCCCGGGGTCATGACGTGACCCGTTATACGCTGGCCTGTTTCGGCGGAGCGGGCGGCCAGCATGCCTGTCTCGTCGCCGACGCGCTGGGGATCGAACGGATCCAGATCCATCCGCTGGCGGGCGTGCTGTCCGCCTATGGTATCGGCCTTGCCGATGTCACGGTGCTGCGCGAGGAGACGTTCGGAAAGGCTCTGGGCGAAGATTATGATGCGGCGCTACAGGCACTGTCCAAAGAGGCCGAAGCCGCAGTGGGCGAACAGGGCGTCGATGCCGGCGATATCGCCGTCGAACACCGTCTGGCGCTTCGCTATGCGGGAAGCGACAGCGCGCTCGAGGTCGCAAAGGCCGCGCCGGAGGCGATGCGGAGAGCCTTCGAGACCCGGCACAAGGCGCAGTTCGGCTATGCCGATGCCAGTGCCGACGTGATCGTCGAGACGCTGGTCGCAGAGGCGACGGGCCGGACGGGGGGCGGCGTTGCGATGCAAATGCGTGAACCGGGTGGTGGCGAATCCATAGAATCCGAAACCGAAGGCGTGATCCGGCGCGATGCGATCCGGCAAGGCGCTCCCGTCGCCGGACCCGCGCTGATCGTCGAGGACACCTCGACCACCGTCGTCGAACCGGGATGGCAGGCCGAGTGCGACCCGCATGGCAACCTGATCCTCACCCGCGCCGTGCCACGCGAAGAGAGCCATGCCATCGGCACAAAGGCCGATCCGGTGATTCTCGAAATCTTCAACAACCTGTTCATGGCGATCGCGGAAGAAATGGGCGTCGCGCTCCAGAACACGGCCAGCTCGGTGAATATAAAGGAACGCCTCGATTTCTCTTGCGCGCTGTTCGATGCGGAGGGCGCGCTGATCGCCAATGCGCCGCATATCCCGGTCCATCTCGGCTCTATGGGTGACAGTATCCGCACGATCATCGAGGCGCGCGGCGGCCATGCCGACGGACGCGGCATCCGGCGCGGCGATGCCTATGTGCTCAACGCGCCCTATCGCGGCGGCACGCATCTGCCCGATATCACGGTGATCGTCCCGGTCTTCTATGGCGAGGAAGCCGAACCCGCCGCCTTCGTCGCGGCTCGCGGCCACCATGCCGATATCGGCGGGATCGCGCCCGGATCGATGCCACCCAATAGTCGCAGCATCGATGAGGAAGGCGTGCTGCTCGACAACGTCTTGCTGGTGGACGAGGGCCGCTTTCTCGAAGCCGAGATGCGTGCGATCCTTGGCGCGGGCGAATGGCCGGCGCGCAATCCTGACCGCAACATTTCCGATCTCAAGGCGCAGCTCGCCGCCTGCACGCGCGGCGCCGAGGAGCTGGCGCGGATCGCGGGCGATTATGGCCGCGAGGTTGTCGAGGCCTATATGGGCCATGTCCTTGCCAATGCCGAAGAGGCGGTGCGGCGGCTGATTGCGCGGCTCGACGATGGTCGTTTCACCTATGCGATGGACAATGGCGCGCAAATTTCGGTGACGATATCGGTGGACCGCGAAGCCCGGTCGGCGACCATCGATTTCACCGGCACCAGCGACCAGCTGCCCGACAATTTCAACGCACCTTATTCGATCACCCGCGCCGCGACCCTCTATGTCGTGCGCACCCTGATCGACGATATGATCCCGATGAACGACGGCTGCCTGCGGCCGATAAAGCTGGTCGTTCCCAGGGGCTCGATGCTCAACCCCGAATATCCGGCCGCGGTCGTCGCCGGCAATGTCGAGACGAGCCAGGTCGTCACCGATGCGCTGTTCGCGGCTACCGGAAAGCTGGCGCCCTCGCAGGGCACGATGAACAATTTCACCTTCGGCAATGAGCGCCACCAATATTACGAGACGATCGCGGGTGGGTCCGGTGCGGGGCCGGACCATGATGGGACGAGCGCCGTCCAGACGCATATGACCAACAGCCGGCTGACCGATCCTGAGATCCTCGAAACGCGCCTGCCCGTACTGCTCGAAAGTTTCGCGATCCGGAAAGGATCGGGCGGAGAGGGCGCTCATCATGGCGGCGATGGCACGGTTCGCCGCGTGCGTTTCCTTGAAGCGATGCAGGCCAATATGCTCGCCAATCGGCGCAAGATTCCGCCGCGCGGCATAAAGGGCGGCAGCGATGCGGCGCCGGGCCGAAATTACGTTCTGCGCACAGACGGGACACGCGAAATCTTGCCCGCCACCGCCTCGGCAGCGATGGAGGTCGGCGATGTGTTCGTTGTAGAGACGCCCGGCGGTGGCGGATTTGGCACGGCGAAGTGACCGCGCTTCCTGCCTTATACGGGGCGCGGGTTCACGCGAGAGTGGTGGATGAAAAGACGGTGAACACGACGAGCATCGCAACGAGAAGCACCCAGGCCATAAGGAAGGTCTTGTTGCGTTCCTTCGGGCTGGCATCGCGCGGCATCTTGAGGAATATTATTGCGGGCGCGAGCGCAAACAATGCCGCCAGCAACGGCAACCACGCCGCGTATTCCGTCCAGCCTGTCCAGAAGATTGACGCGAACACGACCGCGACGACGGCCATGGCGAAAACATGCAGCAGGGGCCATCGCGCGAACATGGCACGGAATAAAATGAACGTGCTGCATCGACAAGAAAAAAGCGCTCGCCAAGCCGTCGCCCGCACAAGGGACCGAGCCGGACGGGATGAGATACGAAACAGCGTAGGGGCACGCGGGCCGATGCATCGTCAGCCACCTTTTCTCCCCTTCATCTTTTCGCGAAGCCTCGTAGGAAAACGAGCCCTCTCTCTTCCGGAGCTGACGGAGATTTTCGATGTCTGACTATCTCGTGCTGACCGGCATCCTCGTCGTAGTTGTCGGTTTTGCGCTGCGAATGAATCCGTTGCTCGTCGTCACCGCTTCGGCGATCACGACGGGGGTTCTCGGCGGGCTCGATTTCGTCGAGGTCATCTCCGCCTTCGGCAGGGCATTCAACGAGAACCGCTATATCAGCGTCGTCTGGATCGTGCTGCCGGTGATCGGCCTGCTCGAACGCTATGGGCTGCAGCAGCGCGCGCGTCTGGTGATCGAGGATCTCAAGGGCGCGACGATGGGCAAACTGCTGCTGCTCTACCTGATTTTTCGCCAGGTCACCGCCGCGCTAGGGCTGACATCGGTTGCCGGCCCCGCCCAGACAGTGCGTCCGCTGGTCGCGCCGATGGCCGAGGCCGCGGCGGAAAAAACGCATGGCGAACTCAGCGAAGACGAGCGCGAAAGGGTGCTCGGCATGTCCGCTGCCACCGACAATGTCGGGCTGTTCTTCGGCGAAGACATCTTCGTCGCCATCGCGTCGATCCTGCTCATCCAGGGCATTTTCGCGACCTATGGCTATGAGCTGACGCCGCTCCAGCTTTCGGTCTGGGCAATCCCGACGGCAATCTGCGCCTTCTTCATCCATGGGTCGCGCCTGCTGCTGTTTGACCGGTCACTGCGGAAAACGCCCGCGCCCAAAGCGGAGGGCGAGCAATGATCACCCTCTATTGGCTCTATGCGCTCGCCGGGATCACCTTCACTTTGTTCGCCCTGTTCAGCGCCTTCGACCGGACCAACGGCAAACGCTTCGGCAATGCGGCGTTCTGGGGCCTGCTCGCCGTGAGCTTCTTTTTCGGCGATATGCTCGGCGATCTCGGTAACGGTATCCTCGTGCTGCTACTCGTCGGGCTTGCCGGTTTCGGTCTGCTCGGGCGGGGCGAACCGCCGACGACGAGCCTCGAAACGCGGTTCAACCTGTCGGCGGAGCTCGGCAACAGGCTGTTCCTGCCCGCGCTCATCATCCCGGTCACGGCCTTCGCGGGGACGATCCTTTACAATTACACGCCGTTCGGGAATTCCGGCCTGTTCGAAGAGCGCTGGGTCACGCTGATCCTGCTGGGCACCGGCGTCCTGATCGCGCTGTGCGTCTGCATGGCCTGGCTGAAACCGCCGCTCGTCGCGCCAGTCAATGAGGGCCGCCGGCTGATGGATTCGATCGGCTGGGCGTCCGTGCTGCCGCAGATGCTCGCCGCGCTCGGCGCGGTCTTCGCGATGGCCGGGGTCGGCGATGTGATCGGCGATATCGCGCGCGGCATCCTGCCCGAGGGCAATATCTTCCTTGCCGTGCTGATTTACGCGCTCGGCATGGCGCTGTTCACCATGGTGATGGGGAACGCCTTTGCCGCCTTCCCGGTGATGGCGGCGGCGATCGGCATTCCGTTCCTGGTGGAAGATTTCGGCGGCAATGCGCCCGTGATCGGCGCGATCGGGATGCTCGCCGGATTCTGCGGCACCTTGATGACCCCGATGGCGGCCAATTTCAATGTCGTCCCTGCAGCGCTGCTGGAGATGAAGAGCCAGTATGGCGTGATCCGTATGCAGATCGGCACGGCGATCCCGCTGCTCGCCTGCAACATCCTTTTGATCTATTTCCTGGCTTTCTGATGACCACGACACTCACACCCGATCTCGCCGCGCAATTCGCCCGCATCGCGCTTGGCCATGTCACCCGCGAATATCCGCACAAGCTGGACCATGTGCTGAACGGGCCGGAGGATGCGCGCACGCCCAGCCAGCTCCACCCGATCTTCCATGGCAGCTTCGACTGGCACAGCTGCGTTCACGGTTACTGGATGCTGCTGACGTTGCGCCGACTCTATCCCGATGCGCCCTTTGCCGAAGAGGTGGTCGCGCTCGCCGACCGGATGCTGACCGAGGACAAGGTCGGCGCGGAACTCGCCTATCTCGACCGCGAATATTCGGGCGGGTTCGAGCGGCCTTATGGCTGGGCCTGGCTGTTGGCGCTGCACGGCGAGGCGGCGCGGCACCAGGATCGCGATTGGGGCGCGAACCTAGAGCCGCTGGCGCGCGAATTCGCCGCGCGCTTCAAGCTGTTCCTGCCGAAACAGGGCTATCCGATCCGAACCGGCACCCATTACAACACCGCCTTCGCACTGGTTCTCGCCCATGGCTGGGCGATGGAGCATGATGCCGATCTTACCGGGCTGATCGCGGAGCGTGCGGGCTTCTATTACGGCATGGACAAGGACTGCCAGGCCTGGGAGCCTGGCGGCGACGAGTTCCTGTCCTCGGCGATGATCGAGGCGCTGATCATGCGGATCGTGCTCGGCAAACCCGATTTCGCCGGCTGGTATTCCGGCTTCCTGCCGCGCATCGATATCGGCGATCCGCCGAGCCTGTTCACGCCCGCCGCGCCCAGCGACCGGTCCGACGGCAAAATCGCCCATCTCGACGGCTGCAACCTTGCCCGGGCCTGGTGCTGGCGCGGTATCGCCGATGCGCTGCCCGAAGATTTGCAGGGGATCGCGGACGACCTTGCCGAGCGGCATATCGCCGCGAGCCTGCCCCATGTGCAGGGCGATTATATGGGCGAGCATTGGCTGGCGAGTTTCGCGGTACTGGCGCTGACCGCCGGTGCGGCCGAAGACCAGGGGCGTTGACAGCCTCTCCATCGCCATGACGGACCAGGCACATGATGCGGTGATCCTAGGCGCGGGCGCGGCGGGGCTGTTCTGCGCGGCCGAAGCCGGGCGGCGGGGCCGCCGGGTCGCGCTGATCGAGCGTGCCGAAAAGCCCGGCAAGAAGATTCTGATTTCCGGCGGCGGGCGCTGCAATTTCACCAATATACACACCGCGCCGGACCGCTATCTGTCCGCCAATCCGCATTTCGCGAAATCGGCGCTGAGCCGCTACACGCCCGCCGATTTCATCGCGCTGGTCGAAAGCCACGGCATCGCCTGGCACGAAAAGACGCTAGGCCAGCTCTTCTGCGACGGGTCCGCGCGGCAGATCGTGGACATGTTGACCGGCGAATGCGCGCTGAGCGGCGTCGACATCGCCTGCGGGCAGGAGATCGCCGAGGTGACCCATGTCGACGGGCTGTTCCGGGTACGGACCGGGGATCGCACGCTGTCTGCGCGATCGCTGGTGATTGCGACCGGCGGGCCGTCCATCCCGAAGATGGGCGCGACCGGCGTCGCCTATGATCTGGCGCGGCAATTCGGGTTGAAGGTGATCGAGCCCCGCCCGGCGCTGGTGCCACTGACACTTGGCGGCGGCGATGTGCTGTTCCGCGACCTGTCCGGGGTCGCCGCCGAAGTCGTTGCGTCCTGCGGCAAGGCGGCGTTTCGCGAGGCTGCCCTGTTCACCCATCGCGGGCTTTCGGGCCCGGCGATCCTGCAGATTTCCTCCTATTGGCGGCACGGCCAGGAGGTCGGCATCGATTTTTTGCCGGCTCGGGACGGGGATTGGCTGATCGATGCCAAGCGCGCGACGCCCGCCACGACATTGCGCGCGCTGCTTCGCGACGCCTTGCCGGACCGGTTGGCCGCGACATTGGCCGACCGGCTTGCGCTGGACGGCGATCTCGGCAACCGGACGGACGAGGCGCTGAGGCAGGCGGCGGCGCGGCTCGGCGACTGGCGCTTTACGCCCAACGGCACAGAAGGCTTTGCCAAGGCCGAAGTCACGATCGGCGGCATAAGCACCGCCGAGCTTTCCTCGAAGACCATGGAAGCGAAGCGGGTGCCGGGCCTCTACGCGATCGGCGAAGCGGTCGATGTCACCGGCTGGCTCGGTGGTTATAATTTCCAATGGGCCTGGGCGAGCGGATGGGCGGCGGCGCAGGCGCTCTGACCGGGCCTCATCGGCGCGGCTCGACCGCGTCGGCGCTATTCGCCGAGGATCGTTGCCATCCGCGCGCGCAGGCCTTCGGAAAGGTCGAAGCTCTCCGTGGCGATGCGCGCCCAGTAGCGGGCCATGCCGGGTGACCGCTCGACGCCTTCGCCAGTGTCGAGCATCAGCGCCGTATAGGCCCGCGCGATCGTATAGCCGTCGCGCGCCGCCGTCTCGCAGTGGCGATAAGCTTCGTCGATCGCGAAGCTGCTCTGCGAAAGTTCGCATAACCAGCGGTCGCCTTCGCGATTGCCGCTTTCGGAGAGCGCGCGCAGCCGCGCAATCTGGGTCGGCGGATCGTCCTGGCGAATGGAGAGAGCGTAACGGGCATAGGCATGGCCAAGCTCGGCGGCCTCCCGGTAAAGCCGGGTAGCCTCCTCCGCATAGCGTTCTCCGGAGGGGCCGGTCAGCAGCGTGGAGGCCAGGTGCGACTTGGCCTTGGCATAGCCCGTGTCGCTTGCTGCGATCAGCAGGGCGAGGGCGTCTTCGCGTTCGGCCTCGCTGCCGTGCCGCTGCAGGAAATAGCCGAGTTCGAGCTGGCCTGCGGGATGTTCGGTCGCCGCCGCCAGTTCCAGCCATTGCCGCGCCATATCGAGATCGCGCGGCAGCCCCGCGCCGAATTCATACATATAGCCGACGAGATATTGCGCCACCGGATCGCCGTGCCCGGCCATGGCCAGGACCTCCTCCGGGCTATGGCGTTCCAGGACATCGAGCACGATACGGTCGTCATCGACCG
Organism: Parasphingopyxis marina; assembly: GCF_014237875.1. Lineage (GTDB taxonomy): Bacteria > Pseudomonadota > Alphaproteobacteria > Sphingomonadales > Sphingomonadaceae > Parasphingopyxis > Parasphingopyxis marina. The sequence goes on along the minus strand of NZ_JACJVJ010000002.1, from coordinate 335,912 downwards.
TGCTGAGGCGGGAGAAGGGGATATCGAGGCGAGGGGGCTGGTCCTCTTCGTCGGCGCCGGGCGGCACGGGTGGCGTCATTCCCGAAAGCTGCGGGCCCGCGGGCGGCGATTGGCGGGCTCGGCGATCGCTGCCGGCGGATCGCGTTCGCCCGTCCGCCATCGCATAGGCCGTGTCCTGCGCATGGCTTTGTGCGAGCGCCAGCGACTGGCCCGCCGAAGCCGGCGCGCTGGCCGGCACGAAATAAAAGGGCCGCGACCAGGAACCGACAAAGATCGGCTGTTGCGGCGGCGCGTAAATATCGGTCGCTTCGCGCACGTCTTGCGTAACGCTGGTCAGCACATAGGGAATGTCGAGCCCGGGAAGGCTGATCGCGCGGCCGACCGCCGAGGCGAAGGGGCTGAGCGGTTCGTTCGGCGGCGCGGCGTCATAGGCGACCTCGCCAAGGACCGTGGCGTAGAATACCACCGATCGCGGTGCCTCGATCGCGCCGAAATAGCCCGCCCGTTCGGCATCGCCGCTGGAGCCCCGTCCAACGAACGGCCCGCGTACGCGGCAGGCGTCGAGGAAGAACATCTGGAAGCCGCGCGCTTCGGCCAGCCCGACAATCTGTTCCATGCCGATGAAATGCTGCTCGATCTGATATTGCGAGACCTGCCCCGGCGCATCGACCGGCACGATGAAATTCTCGCGGCCATATTCGAATCCGTGGCCTGCATAATAGACAAGGCTAACATCGGCGTTGGCGGCGCTTTCCGCAAAAGCGGCCAGCCCTTCCAGTATCTCTTCCATCGTACCGTCGGTGATGAGCGTGACTTCGAACCGCGAAGCGCCGCGCGCCGAATCGCCGAGTAGCCGGGCGATATGCCGCGCATCGTTGGCCGCGTTGGATAGATCGGCCCAGGCGGATTCCTCCCGATAGTCCGAATTGCCGATCACCAGCGCCACGCGGCGGCCATCAACGGCGCGCGGCAGCTGGCCGGTATCGTCCTGCGCCATGGCCCATGCCGGCGTGATCAGCAGCGCCAAAAGGGTGATGCACAGCAGCAGGCCAGCCAATATGCGTTTCGCCATCTTTTTCGCGCTGTTTCGCTGCATGGGCCCTCCTGCCGGCCGGCGTCTCTTATCCGGTTCAGGAACCGCTATATGCTTCCCGAGCCTCGCAGACAAAGGGATCGTCCTGCGATGGGGAGGAGATATGCGGACTCGCGACGCGCAACCATGGGCATCGCGCAAGGCAAATTGTCGAAGGGGTGGAGGCCCGAGCCGGAATCGAACCGGCGTACACGGATTTGCAATCCGCTGCGTCACCACTCCGCCATCGGGCCGTCAGGGTGGAGGGCCGGGCAAATGCGCAAGCTGTGGCAATCTGTCAACCTCAACCGCACATTCGTCGAAACGGAGGCACTCGGCGCTTGGCCTCAATGGGGATAGCCGGTAGAAGGCACCGTTGACGCAGCTGTATTGCTTATATAAGACAGTTGCCGAAACGATCCGACGTTCCATGAGGTTGCAGCCCGATGAGTCACGATTTCGAAGCGATGCGGTTCGCGATGGTCGAAAGCCAGCTTCGCACGACCGCGGTCGACGATCTGCGGGTCGTCAAGGCGATGGGGCATATTCCGCGCGAAGCCTTTGTGCCGGCTGAAAAGTCCGCGCTCGCTTATGCCGATATGCTCTTGCCGCTCGGCGAAGGGCGGCGGATGAACCTGCCGATGGCGACCGGACGGTTGCTCACCGAATTGGCGCTCACGCCCGACGATCATGTTCTCGTGGTCGGGGCGGGCAGCGGCTATAGCGCCGCGTTGTGCGCCGAACTCGCGAAAAGCGTTGTCGCGCTGGAAGAAAATGCGGAAATCGCGGCCATCGGCGCCGATGCGCTGCGCGCGCTGGGCAATGTCGAGAGCGCGGCCGGTCCGCTCACCGAAGGCTGGGCGGCCGGCGCGCCCTATGACGCGATCCTCGTCGATGGCGCGGTCGAGCATCTGCCGGGAGCGATTATCGACCAGCTGGCGGATGGCGGCCGGCTTGCCGCGGCGCTGGTCGAGGACGGCATGATCCGGCTCGTTTATGGGCGCAAACAGGGCGGATCGTTCGGCGCGACCGCCTTTGCCGATGCGCTCGCTGCGGGATTGCCCGGCTTCGAACAGCCCAAGGCCTTTGTTTTCTAGGGAAGATTAATATGGCGTCCATGGCCCGAACCCTGTCGATCGGCATCGCGGCGGCTGCGCTTGCCGCGCCGCAGACGCCCGCCATGGCGGAAACGCTGCGCGAGGCGCTGCTCCTCGCCTATCAGACCAATCCGACCCTGAACGCCGCGCGCGCCGGGCAGCGCGCGACGGACGAGAATGTGCCGATTTCGCTCGCCGATGGCCGCCCCTCGGTCAACGTCAACGGATCCTATCAGGAAAATGTTCGCACCTCGGCCAACAGCTTTACCGCGCCAAGCCGGCTGGCGACCGGGACTGTCGAGGCGCAGCTGCCCATCTATCAGGGCGGAACGGTGCGCAACCGCACGCTCGCGGCACGCGACCGTGTGGAGGCCGGGCAGGCGGAATTGCGGTCGACCGAAGCCAATCTCTTCACCAATGTCGTGGCCGCCTATCTCGACGTGATCTCGAACCGCAATATCGTCGAACTCAACGAGAATCAGGTACGGGTGCTCGATACCAATTTGCAGGCGACGAGCGACCGTTTCGAAATCGGCGATCTGACACGCACCGATGTCGCGCAGGCCGAGGCGCGGCTTTCCACCGCGCGCAGCCGGCTGGAGCAGGCGGAGGCCGAGCGCCAGGCGGCCGAGGAGAATTATCTCCGCCTCGTCGGCGACTGGCCGGATACTCTGGAAGCGCCGCCGCCGCTGCCCGCTCTCCCCAACAGCCCCGACGCGGCCGAGGATATTGCGATCGTCCAGAATCCGGACCTGATCGCGGCCCAGCATCGCGTCGATGCCTCCCGCCGGGATGTCGGCGTGGCGCGCGGATCGCGGATGCCGCGGCTTTCGGCGTTCGCGCGTGGCAATTACACCAATTATCTCGATACGCTGGGCGGCGCCGTGGGCGGCCAGTTCGTGCAGGAAGAAACGACCGCGACGGTCGGCCTGCAGGCGACATTGCCGCTGTATCAGGGCGGGCGTCCAGCCGCGCAGGTTCGCCAGGCGCAGGCGCGTCAGTCCCAGGCGATGGAAACCGCGCTTGCGACCGAACGCGCCGTGGTTGCTGATGTCCGTGCCGCTTTTTCCCGCTATCGCGCGGCGCTGCAGGTGATCGAATCGACGCGCGTCGCGGTGGAAGCCAACGAATTGGCGCTGGAAGGTGTGCGCGCGGAAAATTCCGTCGGTTTGAGAACGATATTGGACATTCTTAATGCCGAGCAGGAACTGTTGAACAGCCAGGTCGACCTCGTGACCGCGCGGCGAAACGCCTATGTGGCGGGTTTCAACCTGTTGGCGGCGATGGGCCAGGCGGAAGCGGCGGATCTGGGGCTCGACGGCGGCGTCCTCTACAATGCCGCGGGAAATTACGAGCGCGTGCGCAATATCTGGTTCGATTGGGACGAAGATCCGCGCCCTGTGCCCCAATCGACACGCACGGTTGATAATCCTGAACGGGATATCGTGACAAATCCCGAAAATTAGGGCATGCCGCGCCGCATGGGCGACGTTAACCATGAACCAACGATGGAGGAGATCCTCGCTTCCATCAAAAAGATCATCGCGGAGGATGGCGATGGGCCGCTTTCCGCGCCCGAAGCCCGGCGCACGCGCGCCCGGCCGGAGCTGACCCCCGGGCCGGTTTCCGACCCCGCCGACATCGAAGACGAAGCCGGGGATGAGGACATTCTCGAGTTGACCGACCAGATGGACACGACGGATGCCGAGCCCAAAAAGCCGGCACGCGCCCAGCCCGAAATCGACGAAGTGGCGGCGCCGACCGAAGCGATCGCTTCGGAAGAAACTGTGGAAGCCAGCAAGGCCGCGCTTGCGGCGCTCTCGGCGATCGCCGCGCATCCCGGAACCGAGGGCGCTGCCGCGCTGGACGCCCATCCGCTCGAAGGCATGGTGCGCGAAATGCTGAAACCGATGCTGAAAGACTGGCTTGATGCGAACCTGCCTGCGATGGTGGAGGAAATGGTCGCGCGCGAGATTGCCAGAATCGCCGCCGGAGGAAAGTAAGCCGGCTTGCCCGCCTTCAATCATTCACCTGTTCGGTTCGCCCTGAAAAACACAGCCATCATGGCCGTTGCCGCGATGCTGGTAGCAAGCCCGGCGGCCGCGCGGCCCTTTGCACCTGAAGACCTGATCCAGCTGCGGCGGATTGGCGGTAGCAGCGTTTCGCCCGATGGGTCACAGCTCGTTTTCACGCTGAGCGAGACCGATCTTGCCGCCAATGCGCGCCGCAACGATCTCTGGCTGCTCGATCTGGAATCCGAGGGCGCGGTGCCGGTCCGTTGGCGGCCGACGCCCGATGCGAATGAGGACGCGCCCGCTTTTGCGGCAGATGGCAGCGGGATCTATTATCTGAGCGATAGCGGTGGTTCGACGCAAGTCTGGCGCGCCCCGCTAGGCGAGGGCGAGGCGCAGCAGGTGACCGACGTGGATGCCGATGTCGCTGGTTTCAGCATCGCGCCCGGCGGCGGCCGTATCGCGCTCTGGTTCGACGAGGACGTATCCTGCGAGGCAACGAGCTGTGCCGATACCGCGCCGCCCAACGATGCCGGGAGCGGGCGGACCTATGACGAAATCTTCGTGCGCCACTGGGGTAGTTGGGAGAACAGCACCCAATCGCGGCTCGTGACCTTCGAACTGGCGGACGGGCTCGCGAGCGGCGAAGGCGTGGTCGTGTCGCGCCCGCTTTCGGGCAATGTGCCGTCGCGCCCCTTCGGCGGCGGGGACCAGATCGCCTGGCATCCGACCGGCGCTTCGCTGTTCTTCACCTTGCGCGAGAGCGGCCCGGCCGAACCGACTTCGACCGATCTCGACATCTATCGTGCGCCCGCCGACGGAACCGCGCCGCCCGAACTGCTGACCGCAGACAATGAAGCGCTGGATTCGCTGCCGACACCGTCGCCGGACGGGCGCTATCTTGCTTACGTCGCTATGGCGACACCGGGCTATGAAAGCGACCGGCAGGTCCTCCAGCTGCGCGATCTCATCACCGGCGAAAGCCGCGCGCTGACCCAGGCCTGGGATCGGTCGATCGAGGCTATCGGATGGTCGGCGGATATGCAGTCGCTCTGGCTGGTCGCCAAGGACGGGCTTGAAACGGCGCTTTTTCGCTACGCGCTTACCGAGGGCACCCTCGAACGCATGACCGGTACCGAGCGCAGCGTCGGGGCCGCCTCGCCCTTGCCTGATGGAACCGTGCTCGCGACGATGGCGAGCGCGCTCGCGCCTTCGGACATCTACCGGATCGGCGCCGATGGCCGGGAAATCCCGATCACCAATGTCAATGGCGATCTGCTCGGCGATCTCGACATGCCGACGCGCACCGAATTCGCCTTCGAGGGCGCGGACGGGGATATCGTCAGCGGCCAGTTTTTCCGCCCGCCGGGCCTTGCGGAGGGCGCGCGCGCGCCGGTCGCGCTGTTCGTCCATGGCGGGCCGCAGGGCTCGTTCAGCAATGACTGGTCCTATCGCTGGAACCCGGCATTGATGGCCGCGCAGGGCTATGCCGTTGTCACCATCGATTTTCACGGCAGCACCGGATACGGCCAGGCCTTCACCGACAGCATTACCAATGACTGGGGCGGAAAGCCGCTGCGCGATCTGCAGATCGGGTTGCAGCATGTGCTCGATCGCAATCCCTGGATGGACGGCGATCGCATCTGCGCGCTGGGCGCTTCCTATGGCGGCTATATGATGAACTGGATCGAGGGCAATTGGCCCGGGCGGTTCGATTGCCTCGTCAATCACGCCGGTATCTTCGATCTTCGCCAATTCTACTATGCGACCGAGGAATTGTGGTTTCCCGAACATGATTTCGGCGGCCCGTATTTCGACCGCGAAAGCGCCTATGAGCGCTGGAACGCGGTGAGCCATGTCGAGAATTGGCGGACGCCGATGCTGGTGACGGTGGGCGAGCGCGATTTCCGAATACCCTATCCGCAGAGCCTTGGCGCCTTCACGGCGTTGCAGAGGCGGAACATACCTTCGCGGCTGCTCGTGTTTCCGGACGAAAATCACTGGATCAACAAGCCTCTTAACAGCTTGCAATGGCATCGCGAGGTATATGACTGGATCGCGCGCTGGACGGCACCGGATTCGCCGGCGCAAGAAAGGCAAGCGGGAACCGGGGAAAGTCCGTAAGGAACGATCCGGGTTGCGAGACATTGATCAAGCAACACCGACACCGGCAATTACGGAAACGGCGACAAGGCCGAAAAGGGGAGAGAGGTGAGCGAAAGCAAAATCGAAGGCCGCGGAGAGAAAATCCTGTTCGTCGAGGATCAGGAGGACGTCGCCGAAGTCGCGCAGGCGATGCTTGAGGAACTCGGCTATGCCGTGATCTATGCGCCCAATGCGCAGGCCGCGCTCGACATTCTCCAGGAGCGCGATGACATCGACCTTCTGCTGACCGATATCGTGATGCCCGGTTCGTTGAACGGCGCCGACCTCGCTTTGCGCGTGCAGGAAGAAATAGGCCTGAAGGCGGTGCTCGTCACGGGCTATGCCGACAAGGCCATCCCCTCGGACCAGTTCGATCGGTTCGACGTGATCCTGAAGCCGTTTCGCATGGAGGAACTGGGCGAGCGCGTCCGCGCCGCTCTCGATGCCAGCTAGCGGCGGAAAACGCGGTTAAAGGTCTGGATACCGCATTCCGAAAGGAACGGTTAAGGCTCGGAAAGCCGGCGAAACCTTTCGATAACATCTTGATACATCAGTCTAAAAATTGATTTTGCGGTCCGCGGCGAAGCGCGGGTGCGCGCGACGCACCGTTCGCGGCGCAAGACGAGGGAACCGGGCGGCATTCCGCGCGTTTCGGACCACATGGCTATCTTCAGCGCCCTCAGCAAAATCATCAGCAACGATGCTGCGCGTTTCGTCGCGGAATCGAAAACCATCCTGCTCGTCGACGACCAGCCGGAGGTTGGCGACACGGTCAAGGAGCTGATCGAGGAACTCGGCTATCGGGTCGTGCTCTGCTCCGAAGCGGCCAAGGCGCTCGATATCCTGGCGACGCGCTACGATATCGATCTCGTCATTGCCGATGTCGTGATGCCCGGAACATTGGGCGGACCGGATATTGCCGAGTTCGCCAAGGAAATGGCGGGCCTGAAGACGATCCTTATCAGCGGCTTCCCGCATCACCGGATGACCATCGACAGCCTCGGCCAGCACGACGTGCTGCTGAAGCCGTTTCTCGTCGAGGAGCTGAACGACCGCATCCGCACCGCGCTCGATATCGAATAGGCCGCACATAAAGCCGGTAGCGCGGCGGGAGAGGGCTTGCTAACGGCTCTCCCGTCATGACCGAGCTTCCAAAAACATTCGATCCCGCCGAAATAGAGGCGCGCTGGTATTCCCATTGGGAAGAAAAGGGCCTGTTCCGCCCCGAACGCGGTGACGCAACGCCTTTCACCATCGTCAACCCGCCGCCCAATGTGACGGGCAGCCTGCATATCGGCCATGCGCTCGATAATACACTGCAGGATATCCTGATCCGCCACCAGCGGCTGCTGGGCAAGGACGCGCTCTGGGTGGTCGGCACCGATCATGCCGGCATCGCCACGCAGATGGTCGTCGAGCGACAACTGAACGAGCAGCAGCAGAAGCGCACGGATTTTTCGCGCGAGGATTTCATCGCCAAGGTCTGGGAGTGGAAGGAAGAGAGCGGCGGCACGATCACCGGCCAGCTCCGCCGCCTTGGCTGTTCGATGGACTGGGCGAATGAGCGGTTCACGATGGACCCGGGCTTCTGCGAGGCGGTCAACAAGGTGTTCGTGGATCTGTTCAACGATGGCCTGATCTATCGCGACAAAAGGCTGGTGAACTGGGATCCGGGCCTGAAAACCGCGATTTCCGATCTCGAAGTCGAAAATACCGAGGTCAACGGCCATTTCTGGCACTTCGCCTATCCTCTGGAAGACGGCAGCGGCACGATTTTGGTCGCGACAACGCGGCCCGAGACGATGCTCGCCGATATGGCCGTCGCCGTGCACCCGAGCGACGAACGCTACACGGCTATGGTCGGCAAGATGGTGAAACTGCCGATCACCGGTCGGCTCGTCCCGATCATCACGGACGAACATGCCGACCCTGAACTGGGCAGCGGCGCGGTGAAGATCACGCCGGGGCATGATTTCAACGATTTCGAGGTCGGCAAACGCGCGGGCTTCGCGCCCGCCGACATGCTCAACATGCTCGATGCCGAGGCGAAGGTCGTGCAGACGGCGGACGGGCTGGTGCCCGACGAGTTGATCGGCATGGACCGGTTCGATGCCCGAAAGGCGATCGTCGAGATGATCGATGCCGCCGGCCATCTCCAAAGCGTCGAGGATCGCGTCGTCGTCACCCCCTATGGCGATCGCTCGAACGTCGTCATCGAGCCCTGGCTCACCGACCAATGGTATGTCGACGCGGAAACGCTGGCCGGGCCGGCCATGGCCGCCGTGCGCAATGGCGATATCGATATCGTGCCGAAAAGCTGGGAAAAGACCTTCTTCAACTGGATGGAGAATATCCAGCCCTGGTGCGTGAGCCGCCAGCTCTGGTGGGGGCATCGGATCCCGGCCTGGTATGACGAAGACGGCAACGTTTACGTCGCCCCTGACGAAGCGGCAGCACAAGAACAGGCCGGGGAGGGCGTTTCCCTCTCTCGCGATCCCGACGTCCTCGACACATGGTTCTCCTCCGCGCTCTGGCCATTCGGCACCTTGGGCTGGCCTGAGGAAACCGACGATCTCAAGCGCCACTATCCCAACGACGTCCTGATTTCCGGCTTCGATATCCTGTTCTTCTGGGATGCGCGGATGATGATGCAGGGCATCCAGTTCATGGGCGCGGCCCCGTGGAAGACGCTCTACCTCCACGGACTTGTCCGCGCGGCGGACGGGCAGAAGATGTCGAAGTCCAAGGGCAATACCGTCGATCCCTTGGGACTGATCGACCAGTACGGCGCCGACGCGCTGCGCTTTTTCATGGCAGCGATGGAAAGCCAGGGCCGCGACATCAAGATGGACGAGGGCCGGCTCGCCGGATACCGCAATTTCGCGACGAAACTGTGGAATGCCGCGCGTTTCTGCCAATCCAACGGTATCGGCGCGTCGGCAACGCTTGCCGCGCCGCCCGCCGAGCTTCCGGTCAATCGCTGGATCATCTCCGAGGTCGTCGAGACGCTGGGCAAGCTCGATACGGCGCTCGCCGAATTCCGCTTCGATGCGGCTGCAAACACCCTCTACCATTTCGTCTGGGACCGCTTCTGCGACTGGTATCTGGAACTGATCAAGCCCGCCTTTGTCGGTGACGAAAAGGGCGAGATCGACGAGGAGACCAAGATCGTCGCGGGCTGGGTGCTCGACCAGATTTTCGTCATGCTTCACCCCTTCATGCCCTTCGTCACCGAAGAGCTTTGGAACGGCATGGGCGACCGCCATTACGATCTGATCGTCGCAAAATGGCCCGATCCGCAGGTGGCGATTGACGAAGACGCCGCCAGCGAAATCGATTGGCTGATCCGCCTCGTCGGCGAAACCCGTGCGGCGCGATCCGAGCTGAACATCCCGCCCGGTGCCAAAATGCCGTTGATCGTCCGTGATGCGTCCGACCTGACCAAGGCCCGGCTTTCCAGCCAGTCCGCAGCATTGGCGCGGATGGCGCGGATCGAGAGCGTCACTGTCGATGGCGAAGCCGACGGCAGCGCCGCCCAGATTGTTGTTGATGAAGCGACCTTCGTCCTTCCGCTCGAAGGCGTGATCGATCTCGACGCTGAAAAGGCCCGGCTCGCCAAATCGCTCGAGGCCGCCGAGAAGGAAGCGATCTCGCTCGACAAGCGGCTCTCCAATCCGCAATTCGTCGAAAAGGCGAAGCCTGAAGCGGTTGAAAAGGCGCGGGCGGACCATGCGGAAAAATCAGCCGAGGCGGAACGGCTGCGGGCGGCGCTCGAACGGCTCGGCTAGCATGGCGGCGAAGCTCGATCATCTCGTCATCCTCGTCTCTTCCTATGACGAAAGCCTGCCCTGGTATGGCGCGCTGCTGCCGCTGCTCGGTTTCGAAAAGACGCGTGATCATGTCTGGGTGAACGGGCAGGGGATCGGTTTCGACGTGCGGCTCGCGGAGGAAGATGCGCGGCCCTATGAGCGGTTCGGCGCGGGCCTCAATCATATCGGGCTGGAGGTCGAGACCGTAGAGGCGCTGGAAGCCGTACGCGCGGCCATGGCGGAGGCTGGCTTCCCGGTCCCCGAAATCCAGCCTTTCGGTGAGGATCGCGCCTGCTTCTTCAAGGACCCCGATGGTTTGCGGGTCGAAGTGGGTTGGACGGCCGCGCCTTAGCCTTCGGGTGCATCTTGGGCCCAAGTCACGCCATGGCGTTGTAAAGGCCAAGCTTCTGGACATTCGGCGCGCCAGTGTCGATGGAGGCGGCGTGGCCCGGCAGCCGCATTTCACCCACGCGCGCAAACAGCAGGGAGGCGGGCAATGAACGACGTACAACGCCCCGCCGCTTCGCCGCCTCGCGGGCGTAAGGGGGATCTCACCACCGGCCCGATCGCCAAAACCCTGCTGCTGTTCGCGCTGCCCACGCTTGCCTCGAACATCCTGCAATCGCTGAACGCCACGGTGAACACCATCTGGATCGGCCATTTCCTGGGCGAGGAAGCGCTGGCGGCGACGTCCAACACCCATATCATCATGTTCCTGCTGTTCGCCGGCGTTTTCGGTTTCGGCATGGCGGCGACGATCCTCGTGGGGCAGAGTTATGGCCGCGGGGATATCGACAGCGCACGGCGCACGGTCGGCAGTTCGGTGGGGATGCTGTTGTTCGGCGCGCTGGCGATAGGCACCCTGGGCTGGACGTTCGCGCCCGAACTGCTCGCCTTTCTCGGCACGCCGGGCGAAGCGCAGCAGCTCGCCGAGGAATATCTGCGCGTCGTCCTCTTCTCTTTCCCGTTCGTGATGATCTTCGTGGTCTCGATGATGGCGCTGCGCGGGGTCGGCGATTCGATGACGCCGCTCTGGTTCATGGGGCTGGCGGTGATCCTCGATGTCGCGCTGAACCCGGTGTTTATCCTGGGCCTGGGCCCGGCGCCCGAAATGGGGATTTCGGGATCCGCGATGGCAACGGTGATCGCCAATGTCGTCGCCCTGTTCGGGATGCTCGTCTTCATCTATGCGCGCGATCTGCCGATCCGGCTGCGCGGCGCGGAATGGGCGTATCTCAAACCCGATCCGAAGCTTGCCCGGGTGATCCTTGCCAAGGGCTTGCCGATCGGCGCGCAGATGCTCGTCATATCGGGCGCCGCGTTGGCGATGATCGGGCTCATCAACCGCGAGGGCGTCCATACCGTCGCCGCCTATGGCGTCGTCCAGCAGCTGTGGAATTATGTCCAGATGCCGGCGATGGCGATCGGCGCGGCGGTGTCCGCCATGGCCGCGCAGAATATCGGCGCCGGGCGGTGGGACCGGATTGGCCGGATCACCGCTTCCGGCTTCGTTTTCAGCCTGGTCATCACATTGGGCATGTCGATCGCGATCATCCTGTTCGATCGGCCGCTTTTGAGCATGTTCGATCTCGGCACGTCCTCGCCCGCCACGCCGATCGCCGAACGGATCATGCTATTCGCCACCTGGGGGTTCGTGCTGTTCGGCATTACCATGACGGTGCTTTCCACCGTGCGCGCCAATGGTGCGGTGATCGGGCCGTTGCTGATCTTCGCGACCGCGCTGATCCCGGTGCGGATCGGCTTCGCGCTGGCGATGGAGCCCTGGCTGGGTTCGGATTCGCTGTGGCTCAGCTTTCCGGCGGGTTCGTTCGTCGCCGCGATCCTGTCGCTCGCCTATTATCGTTACGCGCCTTGGCGCAAATCCGCGCTGCTCGACAATGTCGACGGTGCCTATGCGCGCGAGGAAACCCTGGCGAGCGGCGAACAGTCCGGCCGGCTCAATCCCAGCGGGTAAATCGGGTTTCTTCGCCGGGGTGACGAGGTCGCAGTTTGAGGATAAACGCTCATCCCATGAACACGCCCGCTTATCCCGCCCTGCGCCTGCGCCGAACCCGTATGACGGCCTGGTCGCGCGCGATGGTCGCCGAAACCCGGCTCGATCCGTCGGACCTGATCTGGCCGCTCTTCGTCACCGAGGGTGAAGAGGAGGCGCCGATTGCGTCGATGCCGGGCGTATCGCGCTGGCCGGTGGAGCAGATTGCTGACCGGGCGAAGGAGGCCCGCGATGCCGGCATTCCCTGCCTCGCGCTGTTTCCCAATACGCCCCCCCCGCTGCGATCCGACAAGGGCGACGAGGCGCTCAATCCCGATAATCTGATGTGCCGCGCGATCGGCGCGATCAAGGATGCGCTCGGGCACGATATCGGCATTCTCACCGATGTCGCGCTCGATCCCTATACGGCGCACGGCCAGGACGGGCTGGTTAACCGGGATGGCGAGGTGGTGAATGACGACACCGTCTCGGTGCTCGTCGAACAGGCGCTCAACCAGGCGCAGGCCGGCGCCGATATCATCGCGCCGAGCGACATGATGGACGGCCGGGTCGGCGCGATCCGCGCTGCGCTGGAGGATGATGGCTACACCAATGTCCAGATCATGGCCTATGCCGCCAAATATGCGAGCGCCTTTTACGGCCCGTTCCGCGATGCGGTGGGGTCGGGCGGGTTGCTGAAGGGCGACAAGAAAACCTATCAGATGGATCCGGCCAATGCCGAGGAAGCGCTGCGCGAAGTGGCGCTCGATCTTGCCGAGGGCGCGGACAGCGTGATGGTGAAGCCGGGGCTCGCCTATCTCGATATCGTTGCGAAGGTGAAGGCGCGGTTCGACGTGCCGGTCTTCGCCTATCAGGTGTCGGGTGAATATGCGATGATCGAGGCTGCCGCTGCCGCCGGGGCCGGGGATCGCGAAGCGCTGGTGCTGGAGACGCTGCTGGCGTTCAAGCGGGCAGGGGTTTCCGGCGTGCTCACCTATCATGCGCTCGATGCGGCGCGCCTGCTGGGATCGTGACGGACATCGTCATCGACACGCCAAGGCTGAGCTTGCGGAACTGGAGCGACGCCGACCGCGAACCGATGTTCGCGCACTGCAATTCGCAGCCCAATGTGATGCGCTGGCTGGGCGGCGTGCAGACGCGCGAAAAGACGAACGAGATGATCGACAAGCTCCTCCGCTGGCAGGCCGATTATGGCCACAGCTTCTGGGCCGTCGAGCGCAAGGAGGATGGCGAGCTGCTCGGTTTTTGCGGGCTGAAGCGGATCGACCGCGCCTGCATCCCCGATATCGGCACGCCCGAAATCGGATGGCGGCTGCGCGAGGATGCCTGGGGGCAGGGCTATGCGCGGGAAGCCGCCGCTGCGTCGCTCGATTACGGCTTCGATACGCTCGGCATGGCATTTATCACCGCGCTGACCCTGCCCGGCAATGCGGCGTCCTGGGGCCTGATGGAACGGCTCGGCATGACGCGGCGCGAAGACCTCGATTATTATGACGAAGAGGATTGGGGGCCGAAGGTCGGCAAGGAAATCGTCTATCGCATCGCCCGCGAGGACTGGGCCCGGATTCGTCAGGAGAACGCCGCATGAAAGACGTCACCATCGTTCCGTTCAACGGCAAGACGCCGCAGATCCACGAAACCGCCTTTGTCGCGCCGGGCTGCCGCATCATCGGCGATGTCACGATCGGCGCGGGATCGTCGATCTGGTACAATTGTGTGTTGCGCGGCGATGTGAACCGGATCGTGATCGGCGAACGGTCCAACATCCAGGATGGCACCGTCGTCCATTGCGACGGCGATCATGGTCCGGAATTTCCCGGCTCTCCGATGATCATCGGCGACGATGTGCTGGTCGGCCATATGGCGATGCTTCATGGCGCGGTGCTGCACGACAAGAGCTTCGTCGGGCTCGGCGCGATCGTCATGGACGGCTGCGCGATCGAGAGCGGCGGGATGATCGCGGCGGGCGGCATGCTGACGCCGGGCAAGACGATCCTCGCGGGCGAAATGTGGGGCGGACGCCCGGCGCGCAAGATGCGCGACCTGACCCCACAGCAGCAGGCGATCAACGGCTTCGGCACCGCGCATTATGTCGAAAATGCCAAGGCTCACGCCTTGGCCGTCAGCGAGTCCTGAGCCTCCCGTTAAGCGCGTCGTAGCGCGCCGCCTGGCCGGCATGGAGCGTCGCGACCCGGTCGCGGGCGGCGGCGAGCCTCGCGGTTTCGGCGGGTTCGCCCGAAGCGGCCTGTTCTGCGAAGATCCCATCCAGTTCGCCCAGGGCCGTGGTGGTCGGGCTGCCGGCATTGCCGAGCGCCGAGATGGCAAGATTGGCCTCTATCCAGGCTTCGCTTTCGACCGCCGCATTCGATGCTGCGGCGATCGCGCTCTGGGCGGCCGGATAGGCCGCGAGAAACGCCTGTTCGCCCTGTTCTGCCTGCGCGACGAGCCCGTCGATGCGCGCGGCAAGCGCCGGATCATCGGCCGAGGGAACCGGCGCTATGGCATAGACGGGCGCATCGAGAATGCCCTCGACCGGCCGGGGCCCGAGCGATGGCGGTTCGCCTTCGGGCCCGGCGCAGGAGATGAGAGCCAGAAGGCAGGCAAGCGGGGCAAAGCGCGGTTTCATTGCATCGCTCTAGGCGGCCACGCTTTTCCCCGCAACGGGGTTGCGCGTTCCTTTCAGTGCGACTACATCGCCCCTTCCCGCGCGCCCGTAGCTCAGCTGGATAGAGTACTTGACTACGAATCAAGGGGTCGGAGGTTCGAATCCTTCCGGGCGCGCCATTTCTTCGAAAATCTAAACTTGCTTCGCCATCACCGTGCGCCACCATGGCTCGTTGGCGAGATACCAGCCAATCGTTTCGGTCAGTCCATCGTCGATTTCGTGTATCGGTCGATAGCCGAGTTCGGCCGCGATCTTGCCGGCGTCGATGGCGTAACGGCGATCATGCCCGAGCCTGTCCTCGACATGACTTTTGAGCGTCGTCGTGGGTTCACCGCGCGCTGCGGGTGCGTCGGGAAAGCGCGACGCCAGCGATGGGTCTGCGGCGAAGGCTGCATCGACGGCCGCGCAGATCCGATCGACGAGATCGATGTTGGGAAGTTCTGTCCCGCCACCGACATTATAGACCTCGCCGGCAGTCCCTCGCTCCAGGATAGCGGCAATCGCCGCACAATGATCGGCGACGTGAAGCCAGTCGCGCCGCTGCATCCCGTCGCCATAGATCGGCAGCGCCTCGCCGTGCAGCGCGTTGATGAGGAAAAGCGGGATCAGCTTTTCCGGATATTGGTAGGGGCCGTAATTGTTCGAACAGTTGGAGGTCGTAACCTCCAGCCCATAGGTGTGGTGGTAGGCTCGGACGAGATGGTCGGAGCCGGCCTTCGACGCCGAATAGGGCGAGTTAGGCGCGTATGGCGTGGTCTCGCTGAACGCCGCATCGTCGGCGCCGAGCGTACCATACACTTCGTCGGTCGAGATATGGTGAAACCGGTGCGGCTGTCCGCTGCCCGTGTCGAGCCAGGTGGCTTTGGCGGCCTTCAGCAGCGATAGCGTGCCCAGGATATTGGTTTCGACGAAGACGTCGGGGCCGTGGATGGACCGGTCGACATGGCTTTCGGCGGCGAAATGGACGATCCGGTCGATGCCGCGCTCCTCGAGAAGCGTGCGGGCGAGGTCGAAATCGCGGATATCGCCGTGGACGAAGTCGAGCCCTTCGACACTGTCTAGGCTCTCGCGGTTGCCCGCATAGGTGAGCGCATCGAGCACGATAACAGCGTCTTCCGGCCGATATGCGCGCCAGTGCCGCACGAAATTGGCGCCGATAAAGCCTGCGCCGCCGGTGACGAGTATCGCGCTCATGCCGCCGCCTTCCGCTCCGCCAGCACCCCATCGAGCTCGTCGTTCCAATCCTGCGGTGTACCGGTGATCGGCCAGGTCCCGCGGCAATCGAGCACGCTGAATGCCGGTCGAGGGGCGGGGGCGCCATAATCGGCCGCGGTCGTTGGCGTGACGGTGCATCCGTCGAGCAGGCCGAGTTCCCGGGCCTTTGCCTCGATCGCCTTGGCGAAGCCGTGCCAGCTCGTCTTCCCGGCATCGGTGAAATGGTGAATGCCGCGCGCCTCCGCGTCGAGCAGCGCCCAGATCGCGCGGGCGAGGCTTTTCGCATGGGTGGGCGTGCCCGTCTGGTCGGCGACAACCCTGATTTCGTTGCGTTCGGTCATCAGCCGCAGCATGGTATCGAGAAAATTGCGGCCATGGGCGTCATAGACCCAGGCCGAGCGGATCAGCAGGGCATCGGGATATTCCTGCACGGCCTGTTCGCCGGCCAGCTTGGAGCGGCCGTAGACGCCGAGCGGCGCGGGCCGGGCGTCGGGGCGGTAGGGCGTCGTAGCCGTCCCATCGAACACATAATCGGTCGATATATGGACGAGACGGGTGCCGGATCGGGCGCAGGCCGCGGCGATGGCGCGCGGCGCTTCCGCATTGATGCCGAAGGCTTCCTCCTCATGGGCTTCGGCGGCATCCACATCGGTATAGGCGGCAGCATTGATCGCGGCCTGGGCCTGCTCGCTCGCGATCAGCGCCGTGAGCGCTGCGGTATCGGTAATGTCGAGCGCGTTCCGGTCCAGCGCCAGCAGGTCGCATCCCTCGGGCATCGTTGCGGTGAGGGCATGGCCGATCTGGCCGGCGGCGCCGAGGAGGAGAATCTTCACGGGTACAGCTCGGCTTCGGCGAAAGGCACGCCCTGCGCATCCTTGCCCGAGAGCGACGGGTCGCCGTCCAGCGGCCAGCCGATACCGATATCGGGGTCGTTCCAGAGGATCGTGCGCTCATGCTCGGGTGCATAATAGGCGGTGCATTTATACTGGAAGTCGGCTTCGTCGGAGAGCGTCAGAAAGCCATGGCCGCAGCCCGGCGGCACCCAGAGCATCAGCCGGTTGTCTTCGCTGAGCTCATGGCCGGTCCATTGCCCGAAGCTTGGCGAGGAACGGCGCAGGTCGACCGCGACGTCGAACACCGCGCCGCGCGTCGCACGCACCAGTTTTCCCTGCGGTTGCTGGATCTGATAATGGATGCCGCGCAGCACGCCCTTGGCAGAACGGCTGTGATTGTCCTGCACGAACGGACCCGCGATACCCGCCTCGGCATAGACATCCTGCCGCCAGCTTTCGTAGAAGAAGCCGCGATCGTCGCCATGGATCTGCGGTTCGATCAGCAGCACGCCCTGGACGGCGGTTTGCGAAACCTTCATGCGCCTTCGCCGTCCGCGATCTTCAGAAGATAGTCGCCATAGCCGCTGCGTTCGAGCGTGGTGCCGAGATCGCGGAGTTGGCTGCGGTCGATAAAGCCCTTTCGCCAGGCGATTTCTTCGGGGCAGCAGATCTTCGTGCCCTGCCGTTCTTCGACGATGCGCACGAACTGTCCGGCATCGGCGAGCGCGGCATGGGTGCCGGTATCGAGCCAGGCGAAGCCGCGCCCCATCGCTTCGACCGCAAGCGCGCCTTCCTCCAGGTAGCGCCGGTTCAAGTCGGTGATCTCAAGCTCGCCACGTTTGGAAGGCGTGAGCGAACGAGCCAGTTCGGGTGCACGGCCGTCGTAGAAATAGAGCCCCGTCACCGCATAGTTGGATTTCGGCTTTTCGGGCTTTTCGTCGATGCTTTCGGCAACGCCGTTCGCGTCGAAGGAAACGACGCCGTAGGCACCGGGATTGTTGACCGAATAGCTGAAGATGGTTGCGCCTTCGGTGCGGCCGTCCGCGGAGTTGAGCAAGTGTTCCAGTCCATGGCCGAAAAAGATGTTGTCGCCCAGGATCAGCGCCGAGGGTTCGCCGCCGACGAACTCCTCGCCGATCAGATAGGCCTGCGCCAGGCCCTTGGGCTCGGGCTGGACCGCATAGCTGAGGCGGATGCCCCACTGCGAGCCATCGCCCAGCAGCTTTTCGAACAGGGGCGCATCGCCGGGCGTGGTGATGATCAATATGTCGGCGATACCCGCGAGCATCAGCGTGCTCAGCGGATAATAGATCATCGGCTTGTCATGGACCGGCATCAGCTGTTTCGAAATCGAGATTGTCAGCGGATGCAGCCTCGTGCCCGATCCGCCCGCAAGAATGATGCCTTTCCGCATGCCGTAACCTGCTCCAATCCTTGCCCAACGCGGAATAGAAACGGCCTAATCGCTCGCCCCGGAAGGCGCAACTGCACGGGCTTTCCACAGCACGCGCTTTTTGCCATCGTCCCGCGCATGACGACCGCCAATCCCTGGACCTATGCGAAAGGGCTCCACGAGCTGGGCAACGGCGCCTGGGCCTGGCTCCAGCCCGATGGCGGATGGGGCTGGTCCAATGCCGGGCTGATCGTCGATGGCGACCATTCGCTGCTCGTCGACACTTTGTTCGATGCGAAGATGACGCGAACGATGCTGGGCGCGATGCGGGATGCGACGGGCCTTGCCGCCGACGATATAGGCACGCTGGTCAACACCCATGCCAATGGCGATCACACCCATGGCAACGGGCTGTGCGGCTGCGCGGAGATAATCGCTTCGACGGCAAGCGCACGCGAGATGGAAGAGGTCAGCGCCGCCCGCCTTGCCGCGATGATGGCCGCCGCGCCGGACCTTGGGCATACCGGCGCTTATCTTACCGAGATATTCGGCGCTTTCGACTTTACCGATGTCGCAGAACGCGCGCCGACACGGACATTCTCGGGCGCGCTTTCGCTGGCTGTCGGCGACAAGGCGGTCGAGTTGATCGAGGTCGGCCCGGCGCACACGGCGGGAGACGTGCTCGTCCACGTGCCGGGCGACCGCATCGTCTATACCGGCGATATCCTGTTTATAGACGGCACGCCGATCATGTGGGCGGGGCCGGTGTCGAACTGGATCGCCGCCTGCGACCGCATCCTCGCCATGGATGTGGAGACGATCGTGCCGGGGCACGGCCCGATCACCGACAAGGCAGGCGTACGCAAGGTGCAGGATTATCTGTGCTATATCAACGGGGAGGCGCGCAAGCGGTTCGACGCGGGGCTCTCGGCGCGCGAGGCGGCGCACGATATCGCGCTGGGGGATTTTGCAAGCTGGATCGATGCCGAGCGGATCGCCGTCAATGTCGATACGCTTTACAGGGAGTATCGCGGCGACACATCGTCGCCCGATATTGTTGCGCTATTTGGCCTGATGGCCGAGTTGAAGCGCTAGCTTTCGACGTTGGAGCGCCAAGCGCGCGCAAGCTTTCTTACCCGCAGCTTCTTTTTCGGTGTCGCGTCGAGGATCTTGGCGCCGCCGAGAAACACCGCGCCGGTACAGCAAACCGCGAGCACCCAGCCGAACCGCCCAGGATACTGGATAAGGTAGAGCTGTGCCCGCGCCATCGCGCCGACCGCCAGCGCGTAGATGATGAGATAGGCTTCGAACCGGTTCTTGATGACAAAAAGACGGGCCATACGGCGGAGCAGCGGCATAACCATTTGTTAAGCAATTGCCGTGCCAACCCCGGATTTCCGCCGATTAGCCATTAAGCTTCATGGTAAATTGTAAATTAACCCGACACTCGGCGGGCAAGTGTCGGCGGCATCGTCAGATGAGTTCGGATAGCCCCAATGTTTCGTAGAGCGCGGCGCGGGCTTTCTCGATGGCGCTCCACAGTTCGGCGTTGCGAAGCTGCTCGGCGTCGATGCCTTCGGGCCATGTTTGGGCGATGGTTGTGGCGATGGCGTCGAGCTTGGCTTCGTCCATCAGGAAGTGCGGGTCGATATGTGCGGGATCGGCAAGCACGCGCAGGCGCAGGCAGGCCGGGCCGCCGCCATTGGCCATCGACTGGCGGACATCGACCGGGATTAGCTGGCGGATCGGCCCATTGCCCGCAATCATCTCTTCCAGCCAGCCCCAGACGCGTTCGCTCTCCTGCGCCTCGGTCGGCAGGATCAGCGCCATCCCCCCTTGCGGCAAGGTTACGAGCTGGGCGTTGAAAAGATAGGTGCGGATTGCCTCGGGGAGCGAAACCCGGTCGGCCGGAACCTCGACGATTTGCGCCTCGGGCATCTTGGCGGTGAGGTCCGCGAAGAACCCTTCACGGTCGGCAAAGGCCTGTTCGTGGCAGAAGAGGACGGTCTCGTTCGCCACAGCGACGACATCGTTGTGAAAAGCCCCGGCGGCGATCGCTTCGGGCGATTGCTGGACGAACAGCACGCGTTCGGGATCGAGCCTGTGGATTCGCGCGACGGCCTTGGAAGCCTGGACATGCTGACGGGCAGGGAAGGGAGCGCCGGTTTCGCCATAGACGAAGATTTCGAGGCCGGGCTCGCCATGCGCGCGGGTCAGCCGCATGAAATTGGCCGCGCCCTCGTCGCCGAAGGGCGCGGGTACCGGGTCGTGAACCTTGAAATAGCTATCGTCGGCAAAGGCGCAGCGCAGCTGGGCCAGCGTTTCAGGCCATTCGAGACTGCGATGAGGCATGGTGACGAGATTGGCCGGGGTGAGATGGCATTTGCCGTCCGCCGTATCTGGCGCGGGTGAGACGGTCGCCGCGTTCGCCGTCCACATGCACGAGGCCGACATGGCGTTGGCGAGCAGCGCGCTATCCGCCTCCTCGGGCGACGTTGCCAGTCGCTCCAGCCAGAGCCGGTTGGGCCGGCGCTGCGGCAGGAAGGCACCCTGCGCCAGACCGAGGCGCAGGTTCGCGCGCATCTTTTCCACGCCCTGCAGCGCCGCCGCGCGTGGCTGCGAAATCTTGCCGGCATTTTTCGACGAGGCGAGGTTGCCGAGACTGAGCCCTGCATAATTATGCGAG
This sequence comes from Parasphingopyxis marina, assembly GCF_014237875.1. Lineage (GTDB taxonomy): Bacteria > Pseudomonadota > Alphaproteobacteria > Sphingomonadales > Sphingomonadaceae > Parasphingopyxis > Parasphingopyxis marina. The sequence continues at coordinate 314,971 of NZ_JACJVJ010000002.1, read as the reverse complement.
GGGCCGACAATGCCGTCGAAATTGATCTCGGTCAGCGCCATCGCGATGCCCTACCGCGCCACGTGCCGGACCTGCGCGCCAGGCTTGACCGAAAGGGTGTTTGCCGTTTCGGCGGGAATCGCGATTTCGCTTTCGCCGCGTTCGACGATATCGGTATAGGCGCAGCGGAATTCCTTGAGCGTTCCGGTGGCGACCAGCGATCGCGTGCCGTCCTGCGCATCGGTGCAGGCGATCCTGGCTTCGCGCGATTCGGCGACGCTCTTCACCTCGTCGATCTTCGCTTCCATGGTCGGTCCACCGTCGAAAATGTCGACATAATTGTTGAAGTGGAAGCCTTCCTTTTCGAGCATCCGCATTGCGGCGCGGCCCGACGGATGTGGCTTGCCGATCACCTGCCGGGCGGCCTCGGGGAGCATGTCCATATAGATGGGATGTTTCGGCATCAGGTCCGCGATGAACTGGTTGCCCTTTTTGGCGTTGAACTCGTCGGCCTCGTTGAAGCTCATGCCGAAGAATTTCCCGGCCAGCGCATCCCAGAAGGCCGAGCCGCCGGATTCGTCGATCACCCCGCGCAGCTCCGCGATCACCGTGTCGCCGAACCGTTCGCGATGCCCGGCGATGAAGAGATAGCGGCTGCGCGCGAGCAGCAGGCCGAGCCCGCCCGCGCGTTCGCCGGGATGGAGAAACAGCCCGCCGACTTCGGACGCGCCTTCATAATCGGTCGTCAGCGACAGGATCTGCGCGGAGAAGGTCCGGTCCAGCTCCTGACTGTACTGCGAATAGGTATTGATGCGATAGCTGTAGAAGGGCCAGCGCTTGCCGACCGCGGCAAATATCTGCGCGGTCCCGCGCACCTGCCCGGTTTCGGTGTTTTCGAGCGCGAGCAGGAACAGGTCGTTGGCGGACTCGCCGTCGGTTTTCGAAAAAGCCTCGTCCGAGCGTTCGAGCTTTTCCGTCAGCGCGGCGCGGTCCGGCGGCAGGTTGGTGAAGCCGCCGCCAGTCAGCTTCGCCATCTCGTAGAGCTGGTCGAGATCGTCCTTGCGCGCGGCGCGGACGATGAAGCGGTCGGGGGAGCTCATAAACTGCCTTTCTCGGCGAGGCGGAGGATGACGAGCGCCGAGAGCTGGGCGCGCTCGGCCAGGCTGTCAACGATCAGGAATTCGTCCGACGAATGGATCGCGCCGCCGCGCACGCCCATCGTATCGACGACGGGTACGCCGCAGGCCGCGATATTGTTGCCGTCGCATACGCCGCCCGTCGATTTCCAGGCGATATCGAAGCCGAGATCGGCGCCGCAGCTTTTGACGAGCCCGAACAGCTTTTCCGCGCCCGGATCGATCGGCTTTGGCGGACGGCCGAAACCGCCATGGATGTGGATATCGACCTCGCGCCGCGCGGCGATATCGGCAACCGCTTCATCGAGCAGGGCTTGCGCGCGTTGCTGGTCCTCCAGCGTTTCGGGCCGCATGTTGACGCGAAGCACGGCATGATCGGGCACGACATTGTTGGCGCCGCCGCCTTCAATCTTTGCCGGATTGACCTTGAGGCCGGGACCGATCGCGGCTTCGAGTTTCAGCGCCAGTTCGGCCGCGGCGAGCAGCGCGCTTCGGCCTTCCTCCGGATTGCGGCCGGCATGGGCGCTTTTCCCGGTGAAAACGATGGACCAGTTGCCGCTGCCGCCGCGCGCGCCGGCCAAGGTGCCGTCGGGCAGGGCGGGCTCATAGGTGAGGGCGGCGAGTTTCCCCTGCGCGGCCTGGGCCAGCAACGCAGCGGAGCCCGGCGACCCGATCTCCTCGTCCGAATTGATGACGACCTCATAACCGATGCGCCCGGCGAGCGGCGAAGCCTCGACAGCCTTCAGGGCCGCGAGCATCAGTGCGATGCAACCCTTCATATCGGTAACGCCGGGGCCGTTCAGCGTGGCATCGTCGATCCAGGTCAGTTCCTGAAACGGATGATCGACGGCGAACACGGTATCCATATGACCGGTGAGCAACAGTTGCACGGGCGCTTCGGGGCGCACTGTGAGATGAAGATTCTGCCCGGTTTCGCGCGCGATGACACTGCCATCGCCCTGCACGATTTCTCCCGGCACCGGGTTGCGCAGCGCGAGATCGCCGGGAAGCGCGGCAAAGGCGTCGGCAAGCTTGGCCGCGACCGCTTTCAGCCCGGCAAGGTTTGCCGATCCGCTGTTGATCGCCGCCCAGTCTATCGTTTGGTCGAGCATCGGCGCGGCGGCGGCCCTGTCGAGTGTTTCGGTTTCTTCGCGGGAAAGCGCATTCATGGCGTGCAGTCTTAGCCGCAGGATTTGCAGGCGTCACCGCCTTGCATCCACCAACGCGGGGCGGCATAGGGCGGTTGCTCCTCCCCGGCACATTCGAAACGGCGCCCCGCGCCACGCAGATCAGGGATTTTCCATGACCGATTATGTCGAACGGGCTGGCTTGCAGGTTGCTGCGATCCTTGCCGATTTTACGGAAAAGCAGGCTTTGCCGGGCCTCGGGATCGAATCCGCCAATTTCTGGCAGGGCGTCGCCGATATCTATGCGAAGTTCGCGCCGGAAAATCGCGCGCTGCTGGAAAAGCGGGAAACACTGCAGGCGAAGATCGACGATTGGCTCCGTGCACGGCAGGGCCAGCCGATCGACATGGCTGAATACAAGGCGTTTCTGAGCGAGATCGGCTATCTGGTGCCTGAGCCCGCGGCTTTTTCCATCGGCACCGGCAATGTCGACGACGAGGTTGCGCGGATCGCCGGGCCGCAGCTGGTCGTGCCGGTACTCAATGACCGGTTCGTGCTCAACGCCGCCAATGCCCGCTGGGGCAGCCTGTACGACGCGCTTTACGGCACCGATGCGCTGCCGGGCGCGGCGAAACCCGGCGGCTATGACGCGGAGCGCGGCGCGCAGGTGATTGCCGCGGCGCGCGATCTGCTCGACGAGGTCGTGCCGCTGGCAAGCGGAAGCTGGAAAGATTATGCGGGCGGCGATCCGGTGCTTGCCGACCCCGCGCAATTTATCGGTCGCAACGGGGAATCGCTGCTGCTGCGCCATAACGGCCTGCACATCGAAGTGGTGGTCGACCGCGAGCACCCGATCGGGCGCGGCGACAAGGCCGGCATCGCCGATGTCGTGCTCGAAAGCGCACTGACGACGATCGTCGATCTGGAAGATTCGGTGGCCGCCGTCGACGCGGAGGACAAGACGCTCGCCTATCGCCACTGGCTGGGCCTGATGCGCGGCGATCTCGAGGCTTCATTCGAAAAATCTGGTAAGACGATGACCCGCGCGCTGGAGGCCGACCGACGGTTTGCCGCCACGGATGGCACGGAGATCACACTGCCCGGCCGCAGCCTGTTGTTCGTGCGCAATGTCGGGCATCTGATGACGACCCCGGCGATCATGCTGCCGGGCGGCGGCGAGGCGCCCGAGGGTATTCTCGACGGTATCATGACCAGCATGATCGCGATGCACGACCTGAAGGGGCTGGGAAGGCACCGCAACAGCCGCGCGGGCTCCGTCTATATCGTGAAGCCCAAGATGCACGGGCCCGAAGAGGCCGGCTTCACCAACCGGCTGTTCGATGCGATCGAGGATATGCTCGGACTCGCCCGTTACACGGTCAAGGTTGGCGTGATGGACGAGGAACGGCGCACCTCCGCCAATCTTGCCGCCTGTATCGAAGCCGTGAAGGACCGGATCGTCTTCATTAATACCGGCTTTCTCGATCGCACAGGCGATGAAATCCACACCTCGATGCGTGCCGGCGCCATGCTGCGCAAGGCCGCGATGAAGGAAGCAGACTGGATCCAGGCCTATGAGGACCGCAATGTCCGCATCGGGCTGGCCGCCGGCTTTTCCGGCAAGGCGCAGATCGGCAAAGGCATGTGGCCGTCGCCGGACCTGATGGCCGACATGATGAAAGCCAAGATCGGCCATCCGATGAGCGGCGCCAACACCGCCTGGGTGCCGAGTCCGACCGCGGCGACCCTCCATGCCATCCATTATCACCGGGTCGACGTGTTCGCGCGGCAGGCCGAGCTTGCGGGCGAGGCCGTCCCCGCGCTCGACAAACTGCTGACCATTCCGCTCGCGCAGGGCACGAACTGGTCGCCCGAGGAAATCCGCGAGGAGCTCGACAACAACGCGCAAGGCATACTCGGCTATGTCGTGCGCTGGATCGATCAGGGAGTCGGCTGCTCGAAGGTGCCGGATATCCATGATGTCGGCCTGATGGAGGACCGCGCGACGCTGCGGATCAGCTCGCAGCATATGGCGAACTGGCTGCTTCACGGGGTTTGCTCTGAAGAGGAAGCGGACGCGGCGCTGGCGCGGATGGCCGAAAAGGTCGACGGGCAGAATGCGGGCGATCCGCTCTACACGCGGATGGCCGGCAATCCGGACAGCATCGCCTTCAAGGCGGCCCGCGCGCTTGTGTTTGAGGGCGTGACCCAGCCGTCCGGCTATACCGAGCCGTTGCTCCACGCCTTTCGGCGGCAGGTAAAGGGCAGCTAGAAGCCGTAAACCAGCGTCGCGCGAGTGAGCGTGTCGGTACCTTCGCGGCCGAAGGGCGGCGAGGTTTCATGTTGGACCACATAGGACAGGCGTGCCGACAGCGCGCCGATTAGCTGTGCTTCGAGCCCCGTTTCGGAGGTCAGCGTCGTGTCGCCGCTTTCGACCAGCACCGAAGCGCGTTCGCGTAGGGCGAAGCCATCGGCGATCTCCCAGCGATAATCGAGCGAGGCCAATGCGGCGAGCGATGAGTCGGTGCCGCCGCCGGTAAATTCGCTCTGCCGCCAGGCCGGGCCGGCGCGGAGGTCCAGAGTCATGTTCTCGGCATCGATCACGCGATAGCCGAGCCCGCCCGAAAGCGTATAGCGCGCCGAATAGCCCTGAAACCGGTCGCGTTCATATTGGGCGAGACCGTATGCGAAGAGCCGGTCGTCGAACTTATATTGGGGCTCGAGGGAAACGAGGAACTGCTCGCGTGTCGTTTGTCCGCCCGAACGCTGGAAATCGGCCCGGGCCCGGAAAGCGTGACGCCAGCGCAAGCCTTCGCGATCCAGCGCGATGCCGATCGCCACGTTCGTGCTGTCGCTATTGCCGGTCGATTGCGAAAAGCCGATCTCGCCTTCGCCGGACCAGCCTTCGAAGACGCTTTGTTCGCGCAGTTCTTGCGTCCGCACCGCTTCGCGATCGGCAGTATAGGCGGCAAGTAGCGCGTCGATCTCGGCCTCGTCGCCGGGATTGGTGCGCTTGGCCAGCGCGATCACCGTATCGATGGCGGCCGCATCGCCGTCTTCGAACGCCGCGTCGATCATCGCCCGTACCGGCTCGGGAAGCGCGGCATGAACGGATTGTGCGGCGGCGAGCGCCGCGACGAGCGCCGCGCTGCGGATCAGATATTGCATGAAATCCCCCGTAAGGTCGGTGTCAGAGGTCCAGATGCTCGGCGAATTCGGCCAGGATGTCCTCGTAGAGCGTGCGTTTGAACGCGATAATCAATTCGGGAAGATGCGCGGGATCGGCCCATTGCCATGACGAGAATTCGGGGTGCGCGGTCGCAATGTCGATATCCTTGTCCTCGCCCGTGAAGCGCGCAAGGAACCAGTGTTGCCGCTGGCCCCGATATTTCCCTTTCCAGATTTTTCCCAACAGTTCGTCGGGCAGGTCGTAAAACAGCTCGCGCGATGCGCGGGCGACAAGCGCGGTCTTGTCCCGGGTAACGCCGGTCTCTTCCTCGAGTTCCCGAAAGGCGGCATCTTCGGCTTCTTCGCCCTTGTCGATCCCGCCTTGGGGCATCTGCCAGGCGCCGATGCGCGCGTCGATCCGCTGGCCGACGAACACGCGGCCATCTGCGTTGAGCAGCATCACGCCCGCGCAGGGGCGGTAGGGGAGCGCTTCCCGGTCGATCATTGCAGCCGTGTCATTCGGCGGCGGCGGCCTGTTCCATTACCCGTTCGGCCTCGGCCTCGTTGATCACCGCTTTCAGCGCGGTCAGGCAACCAGCGATATCGCCGCGTGAGGACGGCACGGCTTTCGCCATGTTGACGAAGCCATGGACGTTGCCCTTGGCCTCGCGGAACACCGTCGGCACGCCCCCGGCGATCAGCTTGGCGGCATAGGCGCGGCCTTGGTCGCGCAGCGGATCGAGGCCCGCGGTGACGAGCACCGTCGGCGGCATGCCGTGCGCATCCTGCAGCATCGGGCTCGCGCGCCAGTCCGTATTATCGGCCGCATAGTGGGACATGAACCAGCCCATCGTATCGGTTTCGAGGAAATAGCCGACCGCGAATTCCTCCATCGATCCGCTGTCCGCGTCCATGTCGGTGGCCGGATAGATCGGCCATTGCGCGATCACCGGCGCGTCGGCCGGTTCATCCCGCAGGGCCAGCCCGACGACGAGCGTGAGATTGCCTCCGGCGCTGTCGCCCGCCGTCACCAGCCCGGTGACATTGAGGCCGAGTTCGGACGGGCTCGAGGCGACCCAGCGCGCGGCGGCGATGCAATCCTCGGGCGCGGCGGGGAAGGGGCATTCCGGCCCCATCCGATAGTCGACGGCGATCACCGGCAGGTCTAGCTGCCGTGCCATTTCGCCGCAAATCCCGTCATGGCTATCGAGATCGCCGATCACGAATCCGCCGCCATGGAAAAAGACCACCGCCGGGCCGGGTTCGCGGCTCGATTGCGCGTCGTAATAGCGTAGCGGCACATCGCCTGCGGGGCCAGGAAAGCTGAGATCGCGCTTGATCGCGAGTTCGCCGGCATCGACATCCGCGATCTGCACCATCGCGCCCATCATCCCGCGCGCGACTTCCGGCTCCACCTCATGGGTTTTCGGGCCTTCCTGCGCGGCGAGCAGGCTGAGGAACATTTTCACATCGGGGCGGACATAGGGCTCGGTAGGCTCGGTCATCGGGTATCCTTCCTTGCGGCTTTGCGGCGTCTGCGCGCCATTTCAGTCTGTCATAACAACTGATTTTCGGCTGTGCCAGCCTGCAGCGCGGCCGGGAGCGCGCAAAGCGTTGCTCCACACCTTGCCATATTTTCTACTTTGTTCCCGCGCGCCGCTGTGCATAGGATAAAAGAAAACCTCATTCAGCGGGACGATAATGGCCAGCGCGGCACAGACTATAGAACGCAACAAGCCCGAGGATTCGGGCAACGTCGTCGTACGGTTCGCCGGCGACAGCGGAGACGGCATGCAGCTTACCGGCGGGCAGTTTACCCTGTCGACGGCGTTGGCCGGCAACGATCTTGCGACCTTCCCTGATTTTCCCGCCGAAATTCGGGCGCCGCAGGGCACGCTGTTCGGCGTTTCGGCTTTCCAGATCAATTTCGGCAGCCGCGCGATCCGCACCGCGGGCGATGCGCCCGACGTGCTCGTGGCGATGAACCCGGCGGCGCTCAAGACCAATCTCGCCGATCTCGTCGAGGGCGGGCTGATAATCGCCGATAGCGGATCCTTTTCGGACCGGAATCTTTCCAAGGCGGGCTATGACGAAAACCCGCTGGAGGACGGCAGCCTCGCCAAATGGCAGCTGCTTTCGCTCGATATGTCGCAGATGACGCTGGATGCCGTGAAGCCGTTCGGGCTCGGCAACAAGGAAGCGCTGCGCTGCAAGAATATGTGGACCCTGGGGCTGGCGCTCTGGCTGTTCGACCGCTCTCGCCAGCCTATCGTCGACTGGCTCAACGCCAAATTCGCGAAGAATCCGGTGATCGCCGAAGCCAATATCGCCGCGCTCAATGCGGGACACGCCTATGGCGAGACGGCCGAACTCGGCGTCGGCTTCGCGCCGCGCTCGCTGGACGCGGCGCCCGCCGCACCGGGGCTCTACCGCACGATCACCGGCGCCGAGGCGATTTCGCTCGGCCTGGTCGCGGGCGCCAAGCTGGCCAAGCTGCCGATGTTCTTCGGCGGTTATCCGATCACGCCGGCTAGCGCGATACTCCACCATCTTTCGCGGCTCAAGCAGTTCGGCGTCACCACCTTCCAGGCCGAAGACGAAATCGCCGCCATCGGCGCGGCGATCGGTGCCTCCTATGCCGGCTCGCTCGGCGTCACCTCCTCCTCCGGCCCCGGCATCGCGCTGAAGGGCGAGGCGATGGGGCTGGCCTTTATCACGGAACTGCCGCTCGTAATCGTCAATTCGCAGCGCGGCGGCCCCTCGACGGGCTTGCCGACCAAGACCGAACAGTCGGACCTTTATCAAGCGGTGTACGGCCGCAACGGCGATGCGCCGCTGCCTGTCATCGCGGTGCGTTCGCCGTCGGATGCGTTTGAATGCGCGATCGAGGCCTGCCGGATCGCGACCCGCTTCATGACGCCGGTAATGTTGCTGACCGATGGCTATATCGCGAATGCCGCCGAGCCGTGGAAAATTCCCGATGTCTCCGATTTCGACGAATTCCCGGTCGAATTCTACACCGCTGCGCCGGGCGAAGGCGAGAAGTTCAATCCCTATCAGCGAGACGAGAAACTCGCGCGGCCCTGGGTGAAACCGGGCACGCCGGGCCTGATGCACCGCATCGGCGGCATCGAGAAATCCTCAAGCAGCGGCAATATCGATTATTCGCCGGCCAACCATCAGGCGATGACCGATATCCGCGCGCAGAAGGTGCTGAACGTCGCCGACGATATTCCCGATCAGGAGATCGAGCTCGGCGATGCCACCGATACGCTCGCGCTGGTGGGTTGGGGTTCAACCTATGGGCCGATCCACCAGGCCGTGAACCGCGCCCGTGAAAAGGGGCAGAGCGTCGCCCAAATCCATATCCGCCATATCTGGCCGCTGCCGAAGAATCTGGGCGAGTTGCTCAAGGGCTTCGACAAGATCCTCGTGCCGGAAATGAACAAGGGGCAGCTCAAGACCGTGCTGCGCGATCAATATCTGGTCGACGCGCAACCCCTGAACAAGGTTTCCGGCCAGCCCTTCCGCATTCGCGAGATCGAGGCGGCCATTGATGAGGCGCTCGATGGATAAGCCGAAAAGCGTTTTGCCGCTGCTCGGCGCGTTGGTCGTGGTCGGCGCCGTGATTTACATGCTTTGGGCCCAGTAAGGAGGGCGCTATGAACGATATGACTCCCGTCGAAACGACGCTCAAGGATTGGGAAACCGATCAGGAGGTCCGCTGGTGCCCGGGTTGCGGCGACTATGCGATCCTGAAGGCCGTGCAGCGCACGATGCCCGATCTCGGCGCCGATCCCGCGAACACCGTGTTCATCTCCGGCATCGGCTGCTCGTCGCGTTTTCCCTATTATATGGAAACCTACGGCTTCCACACGATCCACGGCCGCGCGCCGACGGTGGCTACGGGCGTGAAGCTCGCCAATCCGGATCTCGACGTCTGGATCGTCACTGGCGACGGCGACGGCCTTTCGATCGGCGGCAACCACACCATGCACGTGCTGCGCCGCAATCTCGATTGCCAGATCCTGCTTTTCAACAACGAGATTTACGGCCTGACCAAGGGCCAGTACTCGCCGACATCGCGTTCAGGCACGCGCAGCCCCTCGACGCCCTTCGGCTCGGTGGACCGCCCGATCAGCCCGTGCGCCTTCGCACTCGGCTCCGGCGCGCGTTTCATCGCGCGCGGCATCGATGTGCACAAAAATCTCGGCAACACCTTCAAGGAAGCCCATGCCCATCGCGGCGCAAGCTTCATCGAAATCTTCCAGAACTGCATCGTCTACAATGAAGACGTGTTCGAGGATTTCGTGAACAAGAAGACCGCGCCCGAGACGCAGGTCTGGGCCGTGCATGGCGAGCCGCTGCTGTTTGCGAACGGCGAGAAGGGGCTGGCGCTCGACGCGGACACGCTCGAGCTCAAGGTTGTCAAGGTGATTGATCGCGATTGGCAGGGCGCGGGCGTGATGATCCACGACCAGACCAACCGCAGCCTCGCGATGCTGCTTGTCCAGATGCCGTTCGGCGAATTCCCGATGGCGCTCGGAACGCTCTACAACGATCCCGCGCCGACCTTCGACGCCGCCGTGATGGCGCAAAATGCCGCGGCCTCGGAAGGCAAGGACGCGAACCTTCAAGCGCTGATCTCACAGGGCCAGACCTGGACGGTGGAGTAGCGTCATCCGCCAACCGGTTGCCCTGAGCTTGTCGAAGGGCTGTCTTTTTCTTTGGGTCGGCGAAAAGAAAGTGCAGGGCTTCGACAAGCTCAGGCCGAACGGGATATTTCTGACCCCCCGCATGTTATCGAATCCGTATGACTGATCCTGCCATCGTCTGGTTTCGTCGCGACCTGCGCCTGTCCGACCAGGCGGCGCTGGCCGCTGCCGCTTCTGACGGCCCCGTCATCCCCGTCTATATCCTCGACGACGACACACCGAAGCATCGCAAGATGGGCGCCGCGTCGCGCTGGTGGCTGCACCAATCGCTGCAAAGTCTCGACGCAAGCTTGGGCGCCAAGGGTTTGCGGCTGATCCTGCGGCGCGGCGAAAGTGCAGCAATGCTTGCCGATATTGTGCGCACAACGGGCGCAGCATCGATCCACGCTCTGCGGCATTATGAGCCCTGGTGGCGCAATGCCGAGCGCGCGGTGCGTGAAGAATTGGGCGAGGATTGCCCGCTCGAACTCCATGACGGCAACTATCTGATGCCGCCGGGTTCGGTGACGACGGGGCAGGGCGAGCCCTACAAGATCTACACGCCTTTCTGGCGGGCGCTGAACGAGCATATGCCGCCGCCCGAACCCTCGCGCACGCCGCAGAAAATTGCTGCTCCGGAGCGCTGGCCCGACAGCGACGATCTTGGCGGCTGGGATTTGCTGCCGACCCAGCCCAACTGGGCGACGGGCTTCGCGGAAGCCTGGACGCCGGGCGAGGCGGGCGCGCGGGTCAAAGTCGATGCCTTTATCGACGAGGCTACGGGCTATGACGCATCCCGCAACCTCCCCTCCATCGAGGGCACATCGCGCCTGTCGCCGCATCTCCATTTCGGGGAGGTTTCACCCTCCACTGTTTGGCACCGGGTGACCGGGCGGGGCCGCGATGTGACGACCTTCTGCAAGGAAATCGCCTGGCGCGATTATGCCCAGAACGCGGTCCTGCAATTTCCCCAATACGGTGCCGAAAGCTATCGCGAACAGTTTGCGGATTTCCCCTGGCGCGATGCGCCGGAGGAGCTGGCGTGCTGGCAGCGCGGCGAAACCGGCTACCCGATCGTCGACGCGGGGATGCGCGAGCTTTGGGCGACAGGCTGGATGCACAACCGCGTACGGATGATCGCCGCGAGCTTCCTTGTGAAACATCTGCTGATCGACTGGCGCGAGGGCGAGCGCTGGTTCTGGGATACGCTGGTCGATGCCGATTACGGATCGAACGCCACCAATTGGCAATGGGTGGCGGGAACCGGCGTCGATTCCAATATGTTCGTCCGCATCATGGCGCCGCTCAGCCAATCCGAAAAATTCGACGCCGGCGACTATATCCGCAAATGGGTGCCCGAACTCGCCGATCTCGACGATCCCTATGTCCACGATCCCGAGGACCATGGCTGCAAGCCCGGCGATTACCCAGCAAAAATCATCGGCCATCGCGAAGCGCGGCAGCGGGCGCTGGACGCCTATGCCGAGATAAAGGGCTAATCGCGTCGCAATTCTTGCCCCCCGACCCGGTTTTCGGCAATAAACCGGCGCGAAGGGACGCAAGGGAACGCAATGGCCAGCAATCCATCATCGCGGGGCGAGCATCTGCTCAAGGCCGATCGTGGATTCTCGACGGGATCGACATGGATTTCGCGGCTGTTCGCGCCCGGCTTTCACAAGCTGCTCGATCATATCCATCGCGGGCTCGCCGCCGGCAGCCTGGAGGCGAAACTGCCCGACGGGCGCACGCGGCTGCTGGGCGGCCATGCGCCGGGAGTCGAGGCGAAGGTGGAGCTGAAAAGCTGGCGGCCGCTGGTGCGGCTGATGACCTCAGGCTCGGTGGGCTGGTATCGCGGCTGGGCCGACGGAGAATGGGTAAGCCCCGATCCGCCCAAGCTGTTCGAACTGTTCGTCATCAACCGCCGCACGCTCGGCAATGTCGGGCGTGCCAAGGGCGTGTCCCGCTGGCGCAACCTGCTCGCCCATTCGAAGCGCGCCAACACCCGTGCCAATGCCCGGCGCAATATCGAGGCGCATTACGATCTCGGCAATGATTTCTACGCGCCCTGGCTCGATGACACGATGACCTATTCGAGCGCGATCTTCGCGAAGCCCTTTTCGGCGGACGAAGCGCTGGAAGACGCGCAGCGCAAGAAGGTGCGCGCGCTGCTCGACCGGCTCAACCTGAAGCCCGGCGACAAGCTGCTGGAAGTCGGCTGCGGTTGGGGCGGGCTGATGGAGATCGCCGCGAAAGACTATGGCGCGGAGGTCACCGGCATCACCCTGTCGCGCGAACAGAAGGCCTTTACCGAAGAGCGGCTTGCGAAGGCCGGGCTGACCGACAAGACCAAGGTCGAACTGGTCGACTATCGCGATGTTCGCGGCACGTTCGATGCGATCGCCAGCGTCGAGATGGTCGAGGCGGTGGGGCAGGAATTCTGGCCGGCCTATCTCCAGTCGATCGCGGCGCGGCTGAAGCGGGGCGGCAAGGCGGCCATCCAGCTGATCTCGCTCGATAGCGAAACCTTCGATGCCTATGCGGCGAGCGCCGATTTCATCCAGACGTACATCTTTCCCGGCGGGATGCTGATCGACGAACAGCGCTTTGCTGCTATCGGCCGCGAGGCCGGGCTCGCCTGGGAAGACCGGAAGGGCTTCAACCTCCATTATGCCGAAACGCTGCGGCGCTGGCGTGACCGCTACGAAAGCGCGATTGCGGAGAACCGTCTGCCGCAGGGGTTCGACGAGCGGTTCCACAATCTCTGGCGCTATTACCTCATGTATTGCGAGGGCGGTTTCCGCGCCGGAGGCATAGACGTTGCGCAGGTTACGCTGCGAAGGACATGACGCCCGCAAAAAGCGGCGCGCAAGGATAGGGGACAAGGGCATGAGGAACGGTTTTGGTGTGGCCGGGATTGCCGCTTTGGCGCTCGCCTGCTCGGCCTTTGGGTTCGCGTCGCCGGCCATGGCGCAAACCATGGTCTATCAGATCGACGCGCCGGCCCGAGCGCCCGCCGCCGAAGCACCTGCCGCCGAAGCACCTGCCGCCGAGGCTACCGAAATCCCGGCCGATCTCAACATCCTGTTCTGGACGCAGGACCAGCGCGACTATGCGTTCCGCCGGATGGAGGAACTGGCCCCGGCCCGGGTCGTCGCGCATGGCGATCATGTGCTGACGCTGGGGCAGGGCGGTCCGCTCGATGTCTCGGTGGAGGTCGAGGGCGAAAGCTGGGACGTGGACGCCTATATGGCGGACCAGCGCGCGGCGAGCCTGATCGTCGTCCAGAACGGCGAGGTGCGGCTCGAACGCTATGCGCTGGGCGCCGACGCCGATACCCGCTGGACCAGCTTCTCGGTCGCGAAATCGCTGACCTCGACCCTGGTCGGCGCGGCGATCGAGGACGGATATATCGATTCGCTGAATGCCCCGGTGACGCAATATATCCCGGAGCTTGCGGGCAGCGGCTATGACGGCGTCACCATCGCCCAGCTGCTCACCATGACATCGGGGGTGCGCTGGAACGAGGATTATACCGATCCGAATTCGGACGTCGCCTTGTTCAACAACGTGACGCCCGAACCGGGCATCGACCCCATCGTCACTTATATGCGGACTTTGGAAAGCGAGGCCGAGCCCGGCACGCGCTGGCAGTATAATACCGGCGAGACCAATTTGATCGGCGTGCTCGTCGCCAATGCGACCGGGCGGACGCTATCGGAATATCTCTCCGAAAAGATCTGGCGGCCCTTCGGCATGGAGCATGACGCGGTGTGGATGCTCAACGCGGGCGGGCGGGAGATTGGCGGCTGCTGCATCTCGGCGACGGCGCGGGACTATGCCCGTTTCGGCATGTTCGTGCTGACCGGCGGCAACGGCGTGGTGCCGGACGGATGGTTCGGGCTGGCGGGCAGCAGGCAGGCCGATATCGGCGCGCCGGGCCGCGGCTATGGCTATCAATGGTGGACCTTCGACGATGGCAGCTTCGCCGCGCAGGGCATTTTCGGCCAGGGCATCTTTATCGATCATTCGCGGGGCCTCGTCATCGCGAGCAACGGCGACTGGACGACCGCAACCAGCCAGGCGATGGGCGCGCGCCGGATCGCCTTCTACCGGGCGGTGCAGGCGACAATCGATGCGGAGGCGGAATAACGGGCAGCCGGCAGCGGCCCCGCGCCCGGAATGCCGGCGAGAAAAGCGCTCGAAATCGCCGTGAAATCGGCCTTGCGGCGCTATCTACAACGGTTCGCCGCACGATGCGCTCGAATGGCCCCAATCGCCTGTGCGGCTATGGGAACTCTTCATATGCCAAGATGGTTAGCGTGAACATTCAACAATGCCGAGGCGATCGGCCGCCGTGTGGGTATCGGAGGTCCGATTTGCCGGAAAGCAGGGGTATCGGGGGCCGGGCATAGCGCCATGGCCCCGGTCGACCGAAATTTCGTTACCGTGCGGGGTTGGTTTTGGGGGATTGAAGGAGAATTAAAGTGGGTATTGTTTCCAGAAGGCCGACGGCCTTTTTGCTGGCCGCCACGCTGGCCGGATCGGTGTCGGGCGGCCTTTTCGCGCAGCAGCCGATCGAGGACGAGAATTCGATCTACGTCTATGGATCGCCGCCGGCCGATCTGACCGGACTGACCGAGGGCCCCGATATCGAAGGCTTCATTTCCGCGCGCAGCGATGACGGAATGCAGGTGACGACCGCCGATGGCGGCAACACGACCGTGCTCATTTCCGAAGCCACCGAAATCCGGGCGCGCGGCGGCTTTCTCGGCCTCGGCCGCACGGCGCTTGGCGCGGACTCGCTGCTCAACGGCCTGCCCGTCACGGTGGAGACCGTGGAATGGGGCGGCGGCCTGGTGGCGAGCGCGATCCGGTTCAGCAATAACGATCTCGAGACCGCGACCATGATCCGCACCGGCACCGCCCAGGGCTTTGCCGAACAGACCGCCGCGACCGAGGCGCTGCGCGGCCGCGTCGGCGATATCGACCAGTATAATATCCGCGGCACGACCAACGTCTATTTCGATACCGGCCGGTGGCGGCTTTCGCCCGAGGCGGAGCGGGATCTGTGCGCCGCGGCCGCCGAAGCCGATGCGATGGACAACGCCCTGCTGCTGGTCGTCGGCTACACCGATTCGGTGGGAGACCAGGAGTATAACCAGGTGCTGAGCGAGCGGCGGGCCGGCCGCGTCGTCAATTATCTCCAGCAGAATTGCAGCTGGGCGCCCTATCGGATGCTTACCCCCACAGGGATGGCCGAAGCGGACCCGCAGGCCGACAATTCGACCGCCCAGGGTCGCGCGCAAAACCGGCGCGTTTCTGTGAATATCCTCGTCAGCAAGGCCGTCGACGGGCTGTAAGATGCACCCGGGGTGGGCGACCCTGCCCACCCCGGCACTACGGCCTGAAAGGACGGGGCATGGGCGACCAGTTCACCGGCGGCTGTCTGTGTGGCGATATCCGGATCGCGGCGTCGGGCCCTCCTAACCGCGTCGGCCTGTGCCACTGTATGGAATGCCGCAAACATCACGGCGCGCTGTTCCACGCCTCCGCGATATTTCCCGAAGATGCGGTAACCGTCGAGGGTGAAACGCGCGATTATGCCGGGCGGTTCTTCTGCCCCCGCTGCGGTTCCTCGGTCTTTTCGCGCAGCGCGGACGAAATCGAAGTGCATCTGGGCTCGCTGGACACGCCGGACCGGCTGATGCCGACTTACGAACTATGGACCGTCCGCCGCGAGTCCTGGCTGCCGGAGTTTTCGCTCGCGCAGCGCTATGAACGCGATCGCGATGCCACGGATCGCTCCGAGGAATAGGCCGGTATCCGCTGCGAATGGCGGAAGTCCTTTTGTCGGGCGGTTGAGACGCGGTGGATGCAGCGAGGCAAAGCTTCGCTGCCGCCAGCATTGAATTTCCGGGCCGATATCGCCTTATGCGCCGGGAGTCGCATTCGCCAACCCGGACAGGTCCGGAAGGAAGCAGCCGCAACGATTTCGCCGCGGTCGTTCCGGCTCCCACTCCAAACCATCGCCGAACAGCCGGCCACGCCGCCCCGATATGGGTAGATGTAGTACATCCGCTTTCCTATGGCGCGGCCGCGCTCCCGCCACGCGATTGACAGTTTAGCTGATACCAAGATACCCTTGACCTCCGGCGGTCAGCGACAAGCGCGGCGCCACAGGAGGGGAGCGGGAGCATGGCCAACCGGCGCGAGGAAGAGCGAAACGGCCGGGGCGCGCTGCGCCTGTCCATTGCCCTGATTGTTGCCCTGTGTGTGGTCGCCTGGCTCGCCTTTGGTGCTGCGGCCCCGGCCCGCACGGCGACCGGCGAGGATCCCGCCTATCGGGTCGATCCCCGCTGGCCAGTCTTGCCGCAGGGCTGGCTGCTCGGCGATGTGCCCGGCGTCAGCGTGGATCGGCACGATCATGTCTGGGTGTTGCACCGTCCGCGCACGCTGCGCGCAGTCGATACTTTGGCCGATGACGATCCGCCGACCGCCCATTGCTGCGCCGCGGCACCGCCGGTGCTGGAAATCGATACCTCGGGCCAGGTCCTCCGCAGCTGGGGTGGACCGGGGGAAGTCGAGGGCTGGTTCGAAACCGAACATTCGATCTTCGTCGATGCTGAGGATTTCGTCTGGGTTGTCGGCTCTGGCGCGCGTGACGGGCAGGTGATGAAATTCACCATGGACGGCGAACTGTTGCTGCGGATCGGCGGGCAGGGCGATTTTATCGCGCCCGACGATCCGGCGATGCTGGGCCGCCCGACCGATATCTATGTCGATACAGGGCGCCGCGAAGTCTTCGTCTCGGACGGCTATCGCAACCGGCGCGTGATCGTGTTCGATGCCGATACGGGCGCGTTCCTGCGCCAGTGGACGGCGTTCGGGCGGGCGGTCGATCCGGCTTTTGTCGCGGGCGTGGACGGCGATGGCGATATCGAGAATTTCGCGATCGTCCATTGCGTGACGATGATCGAAGGCGAGGTTCATGTCTGCGACCGCACCAATAGCCGCGTCCAGGTGTTCACGCCGGCGGGCGAATTCCTGCGCGAGCTGTTCTTCAACCGCAGCATGGCCGGGGCGCAGGGCGGCGTTTGGGATGCCGCGCCGGTACCGGGCCGGCCCGGTCTTGTCTTCGTGCTCGACGGGATCAACAGTGAGATCGCGCTGCTGGACCGCCGCAGCGGCGATGTCGTTGCCAGTCATCGGAGCAAGGGCCGCTATGCGGGGCAGATGCACTGGCCCCACCAGCTCGCCGCCGACAGCGCGGGCAACGTCTATGTCGCCGAGGTCGGCGGCTCCCAACGTATCCAGCGCTTCGTGCCGCAGGGCGTATCGCCGGCCGGGGGCGGCGCGGCGACCTTCGTGACCGAAGCGGAGATCGCCCGCACGCTGGAGGCCATGCCGTTCGGCGACCGCAATATCCGCGTCGTCGATATCGGCCATGAGAATTTCGCGATCGGCTTCGTGCATCGCGGGCGGACGGTGAACGGCGTCGCCGAGAACCGCCCGGCCTATGAGGGCCCGCCGCCCGGATCATGCGGGTTGGCGGAAGATATCCTGCCCCAGGGCGGGCGCCGCGCGGGCATCGTCCACTATGCCCAGACCGAGGGCTATTATGTTACCTCCGGCGGCGGAACGATGTTCACCGGCGGTTACCTCGTCAATGGCCGGGAATATCCGCAGGTCCATCTCAACGGCCCGACCTGTATCGGCACGGCCTATGACGTGACCGTGCGGAGCGTGGAGGCGGGCGATGTCGTGGTCGTCCCGGCGGGCGTCGTCCATGGCTGGATCGATGTACCCGATCATGTCGACTATATCAGCTTCCGCCCCTCGCCGGGGATATTGGAGGCGGGTTGGGTTCATCCGGCCATCGGCGAGCCGATGACGACCGGGGAATGAGCCTGCGGCGCTATTGTCGCCTTATGTCATAGTCGATTCTGATGCCCACCCAGGTGCCGACCATCGATCGGCCGCCGATCCGGGGCGGGCGCACGCGGAACTGCCAGGCCGCCGCCAGCACCGATCGGCCGATATTCGATCCGCGCGGATATTCGTCGACCAGCACGCAATCCTCGACCCGGTACTCGGCCACCGTGCGGCAGGCGATCAGGCCCCAGCCCGGTCCGCGCGATGTCGAGAGATAGCCGGCGAGTTCGCCATTGGTCGGCTCGCGATACCAGGCGGCGGCGTAGAGCGGCTCGCCGTTCGGGCCCGAACCGCCCATGCGCGGCGTATCGGCGGGCACGGCGGGGGGCGGCGGGCCGACCGGCGCGCTGGGAGTCGCGGGGCGCCGCGAGGGAATTGTGGCGATGTCGGTGTCGGCCATCTGCCGGCGCGTAAAGGGCAGTAGGGCAGGGGGAACGCGCTCGGGCGGCGCGGCGTCGGGCTGTGGCTGCGGCAGCGCCTCTTCGGGCTGGGTGGGCTGCGCGCCTTGCGCACTGGGTTCGGGAGGGGCGTTGTCCGGCTCCGGATTGGGATTGAGGGCGAACCGCGTTATCCGCGTCACGGTTTCTTCGACCGGCGGGTTCGACTGGTTGAGGGTCAGCAGGAATAACAGCAGCAAGGCTTCGACAAGAATTGCGAGGGCGAAGCCCGTCGCGCGCCGCCCCAGCCCGACGCGAAGCCGTTCGGGCATATAAGGGGAAACGGCGCGGATCGGGTGGAACACGAAAATCTCGACTCCGGCGACCGGGCCGATCCGGGCCAGTCTTGCGATGGGATTAAGAAGGCGCAGTCTGACCCTGTGCGGCCCTGCGCCTGAATGTCGGCTTACAGAAACCGCGCGGGACCGCAAGATCGCCGTGCCGGCCGGGGCGATCAACCTTGGGCAGGGCTGACCTTCCCGGCCTGGCTGGCTTCGGCTCAGATCTGGTTCATGCCGCCATCGACGAAAAGCTCGATGCCGTTGATGAAGCTGGCGTCCTCGGAGGCAAGGAAGAGGACCGCATGGGCGACCTCTTCGGGCTGGCCGATCCGGCCGGCGGGGACCGATCCGATCAGATACTCCTTCGTCGCTTCGGCGTCTGCCCCGCCGCCAAACAGGTGGTTGAGGCCTGCTGTTTCCGTCAGGCCAGGGCTCACCGCATTTACGCGGATGCGGCGATCCTTGAGGTCGAGGATCCAGTTGCGGGCAAAATTGCGGACCGCCGCCTTGGTGGCCGAATAGACGCTGAAATTCTCCGTACCGGCGCTGGCCGTGGTGGACGCGGTCAGGACGATCGAAGCGCCGTCGCGCAGCATGGGAAGCGCCTTTTGCACGGTGAAGAGCACGCCCTTCACATTGGTATCGAATGTCCGCTGATAATGGTCTTCGGTGATCGCGCCGAGCGGCAAGAGCTCGCCGCCGCCGGCATTGGCGAAAAGCACGTCGATCTGCGCATGCGCCTGCTGCACCGCGTCATACAGCCGGTCGATATCGGCGAGATTGGCCATGTCGCCGCGCACGCCGGTCACATTGCCGCCGATGGCCTTCACCGCGGCGTCCAGCGCTTCCTGGCGCCGCCCGGTGACGAACACTGCCGCGCCCTGTGCCGCGAACGCCTTTGCGGTCGCAAGTCCGATGCCGCTCGTGCCGCCGGTTACCACCACAACCTTGTTATCAAACTTGCTCATTGTCTGTCTCCTCGATGTGTCGGCAAGACTGTCTTGCCGCTTTCAAAGGAAATGATCCCGAAACGATCTGGCGTGTAGATACCAAGTTTGATATCTATCGTTCTAAATATGGAACGCTTATGAAGGCCGATCTGAACGACTTTGCCTATTTTGCCGAGGTCGTGACCCATGGCGGGTTTGCGGCAGCGGGCCGGGCGCTGCGCGAGCCCAAGTCCAAGCTCAGCCGCCGCATCGCGAGGCTAGAGGACCGTCTCGGGCTGCGGCTGATCGAACGAACCAGCCGCCGCTTTCGTGTCACCGATGTGGGCCAGGCCTTTTACGAGAGGTGCCGGACGATCCAGCTGGAAGCCGAGCAAGCCGAGGCGCTGGTGACGCAGGCGCAGTCCGAACCCCAGGGACTTGTTCGTTTCAGTTGCCCGACCGGGATGATCGAGGTGATCTCGGATCTGATCGGGACGTTTCTCGAGCGCTATCCGAAGATGCGCCTGCAGTTGATCGCGACCGATCGGCCCGTGGACCTGATCGGCGAGCGGATCGACCTTGCCTTGCGGGTCCGCGTCGCGCTGACCAGCGATGCCGAACTCACCATGCGCTCTCTTGGAAGCTCTACGCGGATTCTCATCGCGAATCCGGCAATGGCGCATCGGCTCCGCGATCCGGACCAACTGGCACAGCTTCCAACGCTGGCGACCGACGACGCGGACGCCGAGACGGAATGGCATCTGGAAACCGAGGCT
Source organism: Parasphingopyxis marina (assembly GCF_014237875.1). GTDB lineage: Bacteria > Pseudomonadota > Alphaproteobacteria > Sphingomonadales > Sphingomonadaceae > Parasphingopyxis > Parasphingopyxis marina. The sequence goes on along the minus strand of NZ_JACJVJ010000002.1, from coordinate 294,512 downwards.
GGTCAGACACACACGCTTCGTCATGAAGCGCGCCTAGGCTGTGGCGATATGGCTGCGGTGCGCGAAGCGGCGATCGCCGGCCTCGGCGTGGCGCTGTTGCCGTACCATGTCTGCCTTCAAGCTTTGAACCAAGGGCGCCTCGTCCGGGCGCTACCCGACTGGCGGGGTCAGAAAGGCCTGGTGCACCTGGTTTTCACGACTCGGCGCGGATTGCCTCCAGCCGTCCGCGCCCTGATCGACCACCTCGCGGCGGGGTTCCCGCGCGATGTTTTGGATGCCCCCGCAGCCTGAAGTCCCTCGTTCCGCGTGCCGACGCGGTTTTAAAAGTCCGAACCGTCGCCATTGTTGACGATCAACAGGTCGTCGCCGTCCTGACCTTTGTCGGTGCCGCCGCCATAGACTGTGTTGTTGATGACGCGATGGAAGGGCACGGCGGCATCGACGCTCGGATTGATGCTATCGCGAATGAACTTCACGCTGCCGTCGGCACCGCCGGCGACCTGGTCGAGTTCTTCGGTGCTGAGCGTTTCGGTGGATTTCTTGGTCATTTCGATCATCTCCGGATTGTCTCCGGGCATCGGGATAGGCTCGGCCCGGCAACGGTGCTGTGATCGAAATCAACAGTAGGGATTTCGCCGCCCTGAGTCGACGGTGGGGCGTATCAGCCCTCGATATCGACCCGCAACCCGGTCTCGAAATTCTCGGATGCGAGATCGGCAATCCGCTGGGCGACAGTTTCGGGCGTTTTGAGGGTCGCCTGATCCTCGCCCGGATAGGCAAGCTGGCGCATCGCGGTGGCTGTCGCGCCGGGATTGACGAGGGCTACGCGCAGGGGCGCGAGGTTCTTCACCTCCTCGCCATAGCTTGTCACAAGCGCGTCGAGCGCGGCTTTCGAGGCGCCATATCCGCCCCAATAAGCGCGCGGTCTCGCGCCGACGCTGGAGGTGATCGCGATCAGCCGTCCCGCCTCGCTCTTGCGTAGCATGGGATCGAACGCGGCGATCAGCGCCTGCTGGGCGATGAAGTTGAGCGTCATCACTTCCGAGAGTTCCTTGGCGGGGATCTGCGCGACCGGGGTCAACGAGCCGAGTTTTGCGGCGTTGAGGACGAGGATGTCGAGCGCCTGCCAACGTTCGCCGATCGCGGTGGCGAGCCGCGCGATGCTATCGCCATCGACGAGGTCCAGCGGGGCGATCGTCGCGCTGCCGCCTGCCTGGTGGATCGCATCCTCCACTTCCTCGAGCCCGCCGGCGGTGCGCGCGACCAGGATCACATGCGCGCCGCGTGCAGCCAATTCCTTCGCGGTCGCCGCGCCGATGCCCCTGCTGGCGCCTGTGACGACCGCCAACTTGCCTTCGAGAGGCCTGGCTTCCCCGGATGCGGCCGTCATTTGACGCGTTCGGCGAGGAGCGGAAGCTGGGTCACGGTGGCGAGGCCGTCATGATCGGTGAGCGGGGTGGGATATTCGCCGGAGAAACAGGCATCGCAACGCTGCGGATGCTCGGCATTGCGCCCCGCTTCGCCGAGCGCGCGGTAGAGGCCGTCGATCGAAATGAAGGCAAGGCTGTCCGCTTTTATATATTCGCGCATATGCTCGACATCCATTTGGGCGGCGAGAAGTTTTTCGCGTTCCGGCGTATCGACGCCGTAAAAGCAGCTGTTGGTCGTCGGCGGACTGGCGACGCGCATATGGACTTCGGTCGCGCCGGCCTCGCGCATCATGTCGACGATCTTCGTGCTGGTCGTGCCGCGGACGATCGAATCGTCGATCAGCACGACCCGCTTGCCTTCGATCAGCGGCCGGTTGGCATTGTGCTTCAGCTTCACGCCGAGATGGCGCACCTTGTCGCCGGGCTGGATGAACGTCCGCCCGACATAGTGGGAGCGGATGATGCCGAGCTCGAAGGGAATGCCCGATTCCTGCGCAAAGCCGATCGCGGCGGGGACGCCCGAATCGGGCACCGGGATCACGAGGTCGGCCGGGGCGGGGCTTTCGATCGCCAGTTCGGCGCCGATCTGCTTGCGCACCGAATAGACCGACTGCCCGTCGACGATCGAATCGGGGCGCGAGAAATAGACATGTTCGAAGATGCAGGGGCGCGGCGCGAGCGGCGGGAAGGGGCGGTGCGATTTGATGCCCTCGTCGTTGACGATGATCAGTTCCCCGGGATCGACCTGGCGGATGAAATCGGCGCCGACGACATCGAGCGCGACCGTTTCCGATGCGAAGATCACTGCATCGCCAAGCTTGCCCATGACGAGCGGACGAATGCCGAGCGGATCGCGGCAACCGATCATCCCCTCGGGCGTCAGGCAGACGAGCGAATAGGCGCCTTCGACCTGTTTCAGCGCGTCGATGAACCGGTCGAGCAATGTCTTGTAGGCCGATGTCGCGACGAGATGGATGATCGTCTCGGTGTCAGAGGTCGACTGGAAGATCGAGCCATGGCTGACGAGTTCCCGTCGCAAGGTCATCGCGTTCGAGATATTGCCGTTATGCGCGACGGCGAAGCCGCCCGAGGAAAGCTCGGCATAGAGCGGCTGCACGTTGCGCAGTCCCGATTCGCCGGTGGTCGAATAGCGGACATGGCCGCAGGCCGCGTCGCCGGGCAACTGGCGGATCACATCCTCTTCGTCGAAATTGCCGGCGATATGGCCGGTCGCCCGGTGGCTGTGGAAATAGTTGCGGTCATAGCTGGAAATGCCCGCGGCTTCCTGGCCGCGGTGCTGGAGTGCGTGCAGCCCCAGCGCGACGACGGCGGAGGCGGTGTCGGCGCCCCATATGCCGAATACGCCGCATTCTTCGCGCAGCTTGTCTTCATCTGCATCGGAAACGTCGAAAGGATTTGTGGTCAGCATAGCGACTCCGGCCCATGGTCGGTCACGGGCGTGCATATAGGGTGCCCGCTGCGGCTTGTCTCGCCTTTGTCATAAATATTTGCCGAACTTTCCGCGGGGCCCATGCGTTTGGGCCGGGAAAGGAGTATAAAACCATGGCCAAGGATCACGGACCGAGCGTCAAGGACGACGAAAATTACGATGCGTTGCGCGAGGAAGGCGCTTCGAAGGAGAAGGCCGCGCGGATCGCAAATGCCCAGGCGAACGATAATGTCCGGCCGCGCGGCACCCGGCTTGAAGAACGCAGCAAGGACGATCTTTACGAGGAGGCCAGGAAGATCGGTATCGAGGGGCGATCGGAAATGGATAAAGAAGAGTTGATCGAGGCCATCCGCTCGCACTAGCAGGGGGGATGGACCGCGAAACCGGCGATAGCCTCGATCCCAAATTCGACGATAAGGGCCTGCTCACGGCTATCGTGACCGACCGTGTGTCGGGCGATCTGCTGATGGTCGCCCATATGAACCGCGAGGCGCTGGACCTGACCCTCGAAACCGGTATCGCCCATTTCTGGTCGCGCAGCCGCGAGACGCTGTGGAAGAAGGGCGAGACCTCGGGCAACACGCTGTTTGTTACGGAGATGCGCATCGATTGCGACCAGGACGCGCTCTGGCTGATCGCGGATCCGGCCGGGCCGGCCTGTCACACGGGCGAGCGGAGTTGCTTCTATCGTCGCGTCGACGGCGGGAAGCTGCGCCGTATTTCCTAACCCCGCGGCGCCGAGAAAACCTTCCAGCCTTGCCGTAGCGTCATAGCTTGACGTTAACGTGAACGGTATCTAAGTCTCGGGGACTATGGCTAGCAGAACCCTCCCCGAAGCGGGCATCGACACGCCCGACGCAAAAAATCGCGAAACCTTCACCATCTCGGACCTTTCCGCCGAGTTCGGCGTAACGCCGCGCGCGCTGCGCTTTTATGAGGATGAAGGGTTGATTTCGCCGGAACGGCACGGCCTTTCGCGCGTGTACACCAAACGCGACCGTGCCCGGCTCGCCTGGATCCTGCGCGCCAAGCGTGTCGGATTCAGCCTTGCCGATATTCGCGAAATGATCGATCTTTACGATCTCGGCGACGGCCGGACGAAACAGCGCGCAGTGACGCTGGAAAAATGTCGGACGCGCATCGAAACGCTGAAAAGCCAGCGTGTTGATATCGATTCGTCGATCGCCGAACTCGAGAACTTCGTCGACCTTGTCGAGGAAGCGGACAAAGAAGAAGCCGCGAAAAAGCGCGCCTAAGCAAATCACAGGATAGGAAACCATGCCCCAATATACGCCCCCCGTCCGCGACAGCCGTTATGTGCTCGACCAGGTCGTCGGTCTTGAGCGCTATTCGAACTTGCCGGGCTTTGAAAACGCAACCGCCGATATGGTCGACGCGATCCTCACCGAAGGCGGCAAATTCTGCGCCGAAAAACTCTTCCCGCTGAATCAGGTGGGCGACGAGGAAGGCTGCACCCGCCATGACGACGGATCGGTAACGACGCCCACGGGCTTCAAGGCCGCCTATGACGAGTTCATCGCCGGGGGCTGGACGACGCTGTCGGCACCGCCGGAATTTGGCGGACAGGGTTTGCCGCATGTGCTTTCGACGGCCTTCGAGGAATATCTGATCAGCTCGAACATGGCCTTCGCCATGTACCAGGGGCTGACGATGGGTGCCGTCGCTTCGATCATCACCAAGGGATCGCAGGAACAGCAGGAAAAATACCTGCCGAAGATGATTTCGGGCGAATGGGGCGGCACGATGAACCTGACCGAGCCGCAATGCGGCACCGATCTCGGGATGATCCGTACCAAGGCCGAGCCGCAGGCCGACGGCAGCTATGCCATTACCGGCACCAAGATTTTCATCTCGGCCGGCGAGCATGACCTGACCGAAAACATCATCCATCTCGTACTGGCGAAAACGCCCGGCGCGCCGGACAGCTCCAAAGGTATCTCGCTGTTTATCGTGCCTAAGTTCATGGTCGGCGACGATGGCTCGCTCGGGGCGCGCAATGGCGTATCGTGCGGATCGATCGAAGAAAAGATGGGCATCCACGGCAATTCGACCTGCGTCATGAACTATGACGGCGCGACCGGCTTCATGGTCGGCGAAGAAAATAAGGGCCTTGCCGCCATGTTCATCATGATGAACGCGGCGCGGCTCGGCGTGGGTCTCCAGGGCCTGGCCCAGGGCGAAGTCGCGTTCCAGAACGCGGTTCAATATGCGAAGGATCGCCGTCAGGGCCGGGCGCTGACCGGCCCTGTGGATCCTGAAGAAAAAGCCGATCCGATTTTCGTCCATCCTGACGTACGCCGGATGTTGATGGAGTCGAAGGCCTATCTCGAAGGGGCCCGGGCGCTGTGCCTGTGGGGCGCGCTGCAGGTCGATCTTATCCATCTCGCCCAGACCGAGGAGGAGCGGCAGCAGGCCGATGACTTGATCTCCCTGCTCACGCCGGTGATCAAGGGTTATGTCACCGACAAAGGCTATTATGTCGCGACGATCTCGCAGCAGGTCTATGGCGGCCATGGCTACATCCGCGAATGGGGGATGGAGCAATATGTCCGCGATGCCCGGATTTCGATGATCTATGAAGGCACCAACGGTGTCCAAGCCATGGATCTGGTCGGCCGCAAGCTGGCACAGAATGGCGGGCGAGCGGTCCAGGGCTATCTCGCACTCGTCGCGCAGGAAGCCGGCGAGGATAGCGAGGACGATACGGTCAAACAGGTCGGCGCGGCGCTCGCCAAGGCCAATGGAGAGCTGCAGGCGGCAACGATGTGGCTGATGCAGAATTCGATGCAGAACTTCAACAATGCCGGCGCTGCGGCATACAGCTATATGGAGCTTATGGGCGTCGTCACCCTGGGCCTGATGTGGCTGCGCATGGCCAAGGCGAGCGCGGCGGCCATCACCGCAGGCGCCGAAGACAAGGCCTTCCATGAAGCCAAGCTCGTGACGGCGCGCTTCTATGCCGAGCGCATCATGCCCGAGGCCGGTGCGCATCGTGCGAAGATCGAAGGCGGTTCGGAAAGCCTGATGGCGCTCGATCCCGAAATGTTCGTGGCCGCATGACGGGAGTTTCCGAAGTCGTCCGCACTTGGCGGGAAGAGGTCGTCCGCGATCATATGGAATCGGAGAACGTCCATGAGTTCGACCGGACGATCGAGACCTTCACCCATCCGCGTTACGAGCTGATCCCGAGCGGCACTGTGTTCGAGGGCGAAGAGGAAGTCCGCAAATATTACGAGATATCCCGCGCGTCCTTTCCGGACCAACGCAACGAACCGATCGAATTCCATCATACCGACGATGGCGTGCTGGTCGAATTCTGGCTGATGGGCACGCATAAGGGGCCGCTGAAACTGGGCGGTACCGAAATCCCGCCCACCGGCAAGGATTTCCGGATTCGCATGGCCGCGCTCTTCACCTTCGACGATGATGGCATAACCAACGAGCGGGTTTGGTACGACCAGCTTTCGGTCATGCAGCAACTCGGCCTGCTGCCCGGCGGTTGATACGGTTCAGCGCGCCGCGCTAGACGGTGCGCTGCCATTTCCCCTAAAAGCCGCAAATCGGCAGGAGAGGATAAGGGTGTCTCGCAAAGCCCACTGGATTCTCGGGATTTTGGGCGTCGTGATCGTCGCGACGGCTGCCTATTTCGCAGCGATGAGCATGGGGCTCGGCGATTATGATGGCGGCATAGACGAGGCGGCCCCCGAAAGCGCTACCGACGATCTCGCGGCGATGTCGCCTGGCGAGCGGCTGTGCAGCGCCCAATCGACGGTCGATTCCATTCGCCAGCGTATCTTCAGTCGTGCGCGCACCACGCGCGAGGACGACGGCGAGATGTTGTCGCGGCTCGAAACCGGAACCGTGGCCCGTATCGAGGGTGCTCATCTGGTGAACTTCAACGAAAGTACCGAAGAAGCGCGCTGCGAGGGTCGGCTCGTGCTCGAGCTGCCGCGCGGCACCGAACCGGCTTTCAACTATAGCCGCAGGCTGACCGCGGAACTGGATTTCGTCGCACAGCCGACGGTGGGCGGGCGGGGGATGGTCTCGCGGATGACCGGCGCGGACATGATCATCGATCGGCTCGCCGATGCGGATCTCGTCGCGCGCGCCGACAGCCAGGAAGACGAACTGCGTTTCCCCGATCGCGAAAAGGAAGAATTCGATCCCGAATTGCCCGATCCCGAATATTACGAACCCGATCCCCGCCTTCCCGAGCTCGATGGCGATTCGCCCGAAAATCTTCTCCCACCTGATATGCGTCGTGGCGGGAACTAGCGACTAGGCTGACAGCCGTTCGCGCGGCCAATCGAATGCGATCCGCGTTTCGCCTGTCGGCGTGCCTTCGGCGTCATAGCTTCGCTCTACGATCCAGCCCTTGCCCCGCGCATTAACCGCCGCGATGGTGCTGCAGCGCGTGCCGTAAACGGGATTGCGGATGAAGATCGGACTGAGATCGGCTTGGCGCGGTTCCACCTGTGGCGAATCGTCGGACCGCATCCAGTCCAGCAGCGCGCCCTGGTCGTCTTTTCCGGATCGCAACCAATCCTCGAGCATCGCCTTGATTCGCTCGATCTTGGGCCAGGGATCGTCGAGCGCACCGTTGGAAAGGCCATAGAGACCGGGCCCGAGCCGTGTTCGCAAAGGTCCCGGTCGGTTCGAGAGAAATTGCGCGCTATTGCCGTCTACGGTGATCAGGTTGAAGGGATTGAAGTCCTCCAAGTCGTTTTCGCGGGGCCGAGCATAACGCCCGGTGCCTGCCAGTACATCCAGCACGAGCGCGCCGCGCGATGCTTTGTCTGGCGCCCGGCCGTTGGGATTCGCGCGGTTGGTGATCACGGCGAGCCGGCCCTCTGCCGAAACGCCGAGCCAGGTGCCGCCCTGTTCGATATCGCGCCCGGCGATGATGTGCGAAGGATTGTCCCAGCGCGCAAGGGGGGCCGCAGGGCGGGCGTGCAGTTCGTCGCGATTGCCTATGACGACCAGCGGCCAATCGGAATGCGCATTCCACGCGAACGCCAACACGCACATGGGAGCGGTTCCTCCTGCTATTCCTCCGGCAGGAAGTCCGGGACCGAAAGATAGCGCTCGCCGGTATCGTAGTTGAAGCCGAGTATGCGCTTGCCCTCGAGTTCCGGCAGTTTCTGCGCGATGGCCGCCAGGGTCGCGCCGGAACTGATGCCGATCAGCATGCCTTCTTCGCGCGCCGCCCGCCGGGCCATTTCCTTGGCGTCTTCGGGATCGACCTCGATCGCGCCGTCGATAGCGCTCGTGTGCAGATTTTCCGGTATGAATCCCGCGCCGATGCCCTGGATCGGGTGGGGGCCTGGCTGACCACCCGAAATGACCGGCGAGAGCGTCGGCTCGACGGCATAGGCTTTCATCTCCGGCCAGGCTTTTTTGAGCGTTTCCGCACACCCCGTCAGATGCCCGCCCGTGCCGACGCCGGTAATCAGCACGTCGATCGGGGTGTCGGCGAAATCGGCCAAAATCTCTTCGGCGGTCGTTCTGACATGTACGGCGATATTGGCCGGATTGTCGAACTGTTGCGGCATCCAGGCATTGTCCGAAGCGGCGACGAGTTCCTGCGCCCGTTCGATTGCGCCCTTCATGCCCTTTTCCTTGGGGGTCAGATCGAATTTCGCGCCGTAGGACAGCATCAGCCGCCGCCGTTCTATCGACATGCTTTCCGGCATGACGAGCACCAGCTCATAGCCTTTGACCGCGGCCACCATAGCGAGGCCGATGCCGGTATTGCCCGATGTCGGCTCGACGATCTTGCCGCCGGGTTTCAACGCGCCGGAAGCCTCGGCATCCTCGATCATCGAAAGCGCGATACGGTCCTTGATCGATCCGCCGGGATTGGCGCGTTCTGACTTGATCCACACCTCAGCGCCGGCGAACAGGCGTTGCATCCGGATATGGGGGGTGTTGCCGATCGTCTCGAGGATATTTGCTGCCTTCACGTCAAAGTCTCCTGCAAAGTTTGTTCTGGGGTTTCGGCGTCGTCGACAAGATGGTCTGGCGGATCGAAAGTCCGCGTATGTCGCAGAACCGGAAACCATCGCGCCCATAATAGCACCGTCGCAATCGCGCCGATACCTCCCGAAACGACGGCAAAGATCGGCCCGAATATCCATGCGAGGCCGCCGGAGAAGAAATCGCCGAATTCGTTCGAGGCAGATATGGTCAGCATCGAGACCGAAGACACCCGCCCGCGCATGTCGTCCGGCGTGTGGAGCTGAATCAGCGACTGGCGGATATAGACCGAGAACATATCGGCCGATCCGACGACCACCAGCGCGGCGAGCGACAGCGGCATCCAGGTCGAAAAGCCGAAAATGATTGTCGCAAGCCCGAACAGCGCGACAGACCAGAGCATTTTGGGCCCGACATTGTTCTTGAGCGGCTTGAACGAGAACCAGAGCGCGGTAAGCGCGGCACCGATGGCGGGAGCTGCGGCAAGCTGGCTGAGCCCGCGCGCGCCGACGTCCAGCACGTCGCGGGCATAGACCGGGAACAGCGCGGTCGCGCCGGCAAGGAAAACGGCGAACAGGTCCAGCGTGATCGCGCCCAGCACCATCTTGTTGAGGCGGACATAGCGCAGTCCTTCGACAACCTGGCCGATGGGGCGGGGGGAGCCGGTGATTTTCGGGCGGGGCACCTGGCCGATAAAGCCGAGCGCGATAAACGAGAGCAGGAACAGGGCAAATGTCGCTGCATAGGGCAGGGCGGGCTCGACGACGTAGAGATAACCGCCGATCGCCGGCCCGACGATCATCCCCGATTGCCAGGCGATCGATGAAAGCGCGATGGCGTTGGGCAGCACCTCTCGCGGCACCAGGTTAGGTGCCAACGCCGCGAGCGCAGGGCCCGCGAAGGCGCGGCCGATCCCGAGCAGAACCGCGATCACGAACAGGATCGGCAAGCTCATCGCATCGAGCCATGTGAAGGTTGCCAGCGCGCCGGCACAGGCGATCTGGACCAGCAGCATCAGCCGCGAAAAATTTCGCCGGTCGAACCGGTCGGCGGCGAGACCCGCAAAGGGCGTCAGCAGGAACAGCGGCACAAATTGCAACAGGCCGATGATCGCGAGCTGCCCCGAAGCACCGCCGACGCTCATGCCGCCATCGCGCGCCAGGTTGTATGCTTGCCAGCCGATAATCAGCATCATCGCATATTGGCCGAGCGTCATCGCCAGGCGCGACGCCCAATAGGCTCGGAAATTGGGGATTTGGAACGGGTGCGGGGCGTCGGCCATTATCTCTTCTAAGAGGCGGCGATAGCGGGCCGCAAGCGAGGCTCGCTTTCAACGGGACAAGCGCTGCTTGCTGCTGTAGATTGAATGGATAAAGGCAGGAGATTCAAGATGCTTAGATTGACGATTGCGACACTGGCCGCGATATCGCTGACAGCCTGTTCGAGCGAACCCGCATCCGAAGCCGGCGATAGCGGCGCAGAGGCCGCCGAAACGGCGCAAGCTGCCGAAACCGCCGAAGAACCGCAGCTGACGGCGGAGGGCTATGGCGCCCTGCGGATCGGCATGACGGTCGACGAGATCACGGCCGAGTTCGGTGAGGATGCGAACCCCGAAGCCGTCGGTGGCCCGGATCCGGAATCCTGCAGCCAGTTCCGTCCGCAACGCGCGCCCGAAGGCCTGCTGTTGATGATCGAGCAGGGCGTTCTTACCCGTGTTTCGATCATCGATCCCGGTGTGGAAACCGATGCGGGGCTAACCGTCGGCGCGACGTCAGCCGCAGTGCGCGCGGCCTATGGCGAAGCTATTCAGGCATCACCGCACACCTATGTCGAAGCACCCGGCGAATATCTGACCGTCTGGTCCACGGGCACGCCCGAGGGCCCCTATGTCCAGGACGCGAACGCGCGTGGCATCCGCTACGAAGTTGGCGAGGACGGCACGGTGCAGGTGATCCACGCCGGTGGGCCCAGCATCCAGTATGTCGAGGGCTGCGCGTAGCGGCTAGGCGGCGCTCGCCAGCTGGTACAGCATCTCGACATAGCTCATGGTCGCATCGGTGATGCCGGCGATGCCCTCGCGTGTCGGTTCGATCACGAAATACTCGTTCGGCGCGTGGGCACCGGTGCCATAGCCCATGCCGAAATGGCCGGCGGGTTTTGAGAGCGGCGGGGCGGTGAAGGTTACGCCCGGCCACGAACCGGCGACGCGCGGGTTTATCGCCGTCTCGACGCCGAGGGCGCTATAGGCGGCAAGTTGGCTCTGGATGAGACGGCTGTCTTCGGCTGTCTCGGTCGGGCCATAGCCGCCGGAAACATTCACCTCGATATCCGGATAGCCCGCCGCATCGAGATGCGCGCGCAGTTTGCGTTCGGCTTCCTCGCGCGTCTGGTTGGGAACGAGGCGCAGATCGATCTTGGCTACAGCCCGGTGCGGCAGGATGGTCTTGCCGCCGGGCCCCGTATAGCCGCCGACCAGCCCCTGGATGTTGATCGAGGGTTCCTGCGCGAGCCGCACGATCGCGTCCTCGAAGTCCATATCGTCAACCCAGTGCGAGACGCCGAGTGCCGACATCAGCGCGGTTTCGTCGGCGCGTCGCGCCCATCCGACGGCGAGCGCGCGTTCGCGGTCGGTGAGCGCACGTACATTCTCGTACCAGCCGTCGACCGCCGGACGGTTACCCATGTCGGTGGTTAGCGTGTTGAGCGCGTTGACGAGGCGCCAGGCCGGGGAGTCGACGATTGGGTTGAGGCTCGAATGGATGTCGTGGGTCGGCCCGCGGCCCCAGCTTTCGCCGCTTGAGACTATTTCCAGTTCGACCGCGCCCTTGGCGCCGAGGTTGACCGTCACCTCCCCGTTGGCGCCTTGCGATGCGCTGGGCATGAATACGCCCTCGGCGCGCGCGAAGGCGTCGCGGATATGCGGCCGAGCGAGAATTTGGTGGAAATTGGGTGAGGCGATCTCCTCCTCTCCCTCCGCGACGAAGACCAGGTTGACCGGCGGCGCGACCCCGGCATCGCGCATCGCGCGCAACGCCGCGAGGAAGGTCGCTTCGGGACCTTTCTGGTTGACCGCGCCGCGCCCCATGATCGCGCGGCCGAAGCCATCGACTTCGACAATATGTGCCTCGATCGGATGAGAACGCCACTCCGAGGGATCGAACTGTTTGACGTCGTACATGAAGTAGATGCCGAGTGTCCGTTCGGCGCCGTTGTCCATCAGCCCGAACACGCCGGGATGGCCGTCCGTCGCCACGATTTCGACGTCGGTAAAGCCGACCTCGCGGATCATTTCCGCCATATATTCGGCGCCGTCCGGCATGTTGAGGTTTTCCGCGGCGATCGAGGGCAGGCGGATCCAGTCCTGGATGCGGGCGATATCCGCCTCGCGATTGGCGAGCGCGGCGGCCCGGATCGCATCATGATGCGGAGAGGTCGCCAGGGCCATGCTCGCGGGCCAGAGCGAGGCGGCGGCGCCCGCCATCATCGAGGCGCGCAGGACGTCGCGGCGTGTGGTGCCGGATTGGGAATCGGAATGGTCGGTCATGATCTGCTCCCTTTTCTTGTGGGGATCATGATCGCGCGTCCCGGCGCTGGCAAGCTCGGTCAGGCCGGTTCGACGAAGCTGTCGAGCACGCGCTTGCGCCCCGCCTTTTCGAATTCGATTTCCAGCTTGTTGCCCTCGATTTCCTGCACCGAGCCGTACCCGAATTTTTCGTGGAAGATGCGCTGTCCGAGCGCGATGTCGGTTCGTGGCTTCGCGCCGAAGCTGACGGCGCTGGCCCGCGCTTCCATCACCTTGCCGGTCTTGGGCAGGGCGCCGGATGTCGCGGCGCGTCGCCAGCCGGGGCCTCGTCCCCCGGCGCGCGCGACATTGGCGAAGGGATCGCCCTGTTCGGACCAGTTGGCGCGCCACAGGCTCTCGCCTCCGGTCATGCTGGTCTCGGAATCGATATGCTCTTCGGGCAATTCGCCGATGAAACGGGAAGGGATCGAACTCGTCCATTGGCCGTAAATCCGCCGATTGGCGGCATGAACGATATGGGCGAGCCGCCGCGCGCGGGTGATCGCGACATAGGCGAGGCGGCGTTCCTCCTCGAGGCTCTTGTTGCCGCCTTCGTCGAGCGAACGCTGCGAGGGAAACACGCCTTCCTCCCATCCGGCGAGGAATATCGTATCGAATTCCAGCCCCTTGGCGGCGTGGATGGTCATGATCGTCACATGTTCGCGATCCTCGCCCGCGTCATTGTCCATCACCAGGCTAACATGCTCGAGGAAACTGCCGAGCGTGTCGAACTCCTCCATGGCGCGCGCAAGTTCGGTCAGGTTTTCGAGCCGGCCGGCGGCCTCGGCGGACCGATCCGCCTGCCACATTGCGGTATAGCCGGATTCGTCGAGCACGATCCGCGCCAGCTCGGCATGGGGCAGGTCGTTTGCCGTATCGCGCCAGCGCGCGAAATTCGCGACGAGATCGCCGAGTGATCGGCGCGCCTGCGGCGTCAGCTCGTCGGTGTCGATAATTCGTTTGGCCGCCAGCGAGAGTGGGATATTCTCGGCGCGCGCATAGGCGTGGAGCTTCGCCATCGCCTTGTCGCCGAGGCCGCGCTTGGGCGTATTGACGATACGTTCGAAGGCGAGATCGTCTGCGGGTTGGGTGACGACGCGCAGATAGGCGAGCGCATCGCGGATTTCCTGCCGCTCGTAGAAGCGGAATCCGCCGATGATACGATAGGGAAGGCCGATCTGGATGAACCTGTCTTCGAATTCGCGCGTCTGGAACTGGGCCCGGACGAGAATCGCGACATCGTCGAGCGATCCGCCCTTGCTCTGGAACGCTTCGATCTCTTCCCCGACGCGCCGGGCTTCCTCCGGCCCGTCCCACACGCCGATGACCTTGACCTTCTCGCCCTCATCCGCGTCGGTCCACAGCTCCTTGCCGAGCCGTCCGCCATTATGGGCGATGACGCCCGACGCGGCGGCGAGGATATGGGGCGTAGACCGGTAATTCTGCTCCAGGCGGACGACCTTGGCGCCCGGAAAGTCCTTTTCGAATTTCAGGATGTTGGCGACCTCGGCGCCGCGCCAGCTATAGATCGACTGGTCGTCGTCGCCGACCACGCAGATATTCTTCCGCTCCTGCGCCAGCAGACGGAGCCAGAGATATTGGGCGCTGTTGGTATCCTGATATTCGTCGACGAGGATATATTTGAACCGCTGTTGATAGTGTTCGAGCACATCGCGATGAGTCTTCAGGATCACCAGCATATGCAGCAGCAGGTCGCCGAAATCGCAGGCGTTGAGATCCTTCAGACGGTCCTGATAGGCATGGTAGAGCTGCTGTCCCTTGCCGTTGGCGTACTGCTCGCTCTCGCCGGGCGTCACGTCCGCCGGCATCCAGCCGCCATTTTTCCAGCGGTCGATAAGCCCGGCGAGCAGGCGTGGCGGCCAGCGTTTCTCGTCGATTTCGGCCGCCTGGATCAGCTGTTTGAGCAGCCTTAACTGATCGTCGGTGTCGAGGATCGTGTAGTTGGATTGCAGGCCGACCAGTTCTGCATGTCGTCGCAACATCTTCGCGCCGATCGCGTGGAAGGTGCCGAGCCAGGGCATGCCTTCCACATCCTGGCCGAGAGCGCGAGCGACGCGCTCCTTCATCTCGCGCGCGGCCTTGTTGGTGAAGGTGACCGCCAGGATTTCGGACGGCCAGGCTTTCCGCGTCCAGATAAGGTGGGCGAGCCGCGCAGTGAGACACGCCGTCTTGCCGGTTCCGGCGCCGGCAAGCACCAGAAGCGGGCCTTCCGTTGTGAGTACAGCCTCGCGCTGCGGCGGGTTGAGCGCGCGCAAATATGGCGGTTCGGGGCTTTGAAGGGCGGGTTCGGTCACCCGTGAACAGTTAGGGAACGGAACCGCCGGCGGCAAGCCGCTCGTCACCAATATGCTATAGCGAAGCGGCGAAATCGGCTAAGAGGTGGATTGGGGGTAGAAACGAGGAGCGCCGCCATGCGTCGATACCTGATTTTGCTCGTTTTTCTGATTTTACCGACCGCCGCTCCTGCCCAGATCGATTGGTCGCAGGCGGAAACCGTGACGGTTACCTTGTCGAGCTTCGCCTTCACGCCCGAGACGATCGAACTCGACCATGGGCGCCCCTATCGGCTGCATTTCGTGAACGGTTCGGATGGCGGGCACAATTTCGCGGCTCGTGATTTCTTCGAGGCTGCGGAACTGGGGCCGGGCGCGGCCGAGATGCTGGACCGCGGAAGGATCGAACTGGATGGCGGCCAGAGCGCCGATATCTATGTGATGCTCGCCGAGCCCGGCGAATATGAGGTGCACTGTTCGCACTTCATGCACACGACGTTCGGCATGAGCGGCGATATCGTCGTGCGCTGAAAAGCGGGTTGGGTTACGCGGCTTCGGCGTCGAGCTTGAAGAAGCGGCGCGCCTTGTCCCGCCAGTAATTCTTGCCATAGCCCGGATAGTCCCGAAGTCCGGACCATTCGACGCCGGCCGTTGCGGCCAGCGCGCGGGCGAGCATTTCGGTGTCGAGCATCAAATTGTCGCGATACTGCATTTTCGTCTCCCGGCAGGATCTCCAATGATCGGCTGCCAGGGCTCTTGTCGCAGGAATGGCATATCGGCGCTGTGACGGGGCGCACAGATTTGCAGGTTCGCGGGGTCAGGAGGCGGGGCGAAGCAACGTGATCTGCGCCTTGCCGATGGCACGCGTGACATCCTCGGAAAATCCCGGGATTTCGATATTTTCGTCGCGCTCCGTCTCAATGCTGATCCAACAGGAAGGCGACATCCAGCCCTGTTTCAACAGCCGGGGCAGCGCCGTTTCGGCGAGGCCCGAGCGATAGGGCGGATCCAAGAAGATCACATCGCAGGGCTGGACGGCAGAGCCGATCGATTCGGCGAGGGCCGCGCGAATGTCGGCGCTCGCTTCGAGCGCATCGATATTGACGCGCAAAGCAGCGATGGCAGCGCGATCCTGCTCGACGAAGGTGCAATGGGCGGCTCCCCGCGACAGGGCTTCGAGGCCGAGCGCCCCGCTACCGGCGAAGATATCCGCGATACGCAGCCCTTCGAAACTGCCGATCCGGCTCTGGAGCATCGAGAACAAGGCTTCGCGCACCCGATCGGCAGTGGGTCGGGTCGCCTGGCCTTCTGGCGCGACAAGTTTGCGCCCACGCCATCCGCCGGAAATGATCCTCATTTGAGGGTTTGACGGAATTTCACGAGGTCGTGCTGACGGATCGACAGGACATCGCCTTTGGCGAGATCGCCCAGCGCAAAAGGCCCATAGGCGGTTCGGATCAGGCGACTGACCTGCAAGCCGAGATGTTCGAGCACCCTGCGCACCTCGCGATTCTTGCCTTCGGCAAGCTTCATCTCGATCCACTGATTGCGCCCGGTTCGTCGCTCCAGATTGGCGTCGATGGGCCCGTAGCGCATCCCGTCGATGGTTATGCCCTCGATCAGTGCCTCGAGTTGCTCCTGGGTGATCGGGCCGAAGGCGCGTGCCCGGTAGACGCGCTCGACCCCGGAGGACGGCAATTCCATCTGCCGCTTCAGCCCGCCGTCATTGGTCAGCAGCAACAGGCCCTCGGTATTGAGGTCGAGCCGGCCGATCGGCATCACCCGCGGCAACCCCTTGGGCAGCTTGTCGTAGATGGTCGGCCGTCCCTTCGGATCGCGCTCGGTGGTCAGCACGCCGGCCGGCTTGTGGAAACAATAGAGCTTCGCGGGGATGGGCTGGGCGACAGCCGCGCCGTCAACGGTTACGCCGTGGAGCGATTTCAGGAGCGTGGCCGGGGTATCGAGAATCTTGCCGTCGATGGCGATGCGCCCGGCTTCGATCATCCGCTCGACTTCGCGACGCGACGCGACGCCGGCGCGCGCCAGAAGCTTGGCGATGCGCTGCGGCTCCTTGGAGGATTTGGATGGCGGGGATTTGGGGGGAGGCATGGGCGTCTCCATAGCCGGAGAATGGGGACGCGGGGAAGCGCCTTAATCGCCGACGCGTTTCTCGATCTCGTTATGGAAGGCGCGGATGCCGCCTTCCAAGGTGCCGAGCGTGATATCCTCGATTGCGCCGGACGAGAGCCCTTGTTGGCCGAGCGCGGCCGCGCGGAAATCCTCCGCACCGAACACCTGGCCGTCGAGCAACGCCCAGCTGCGTTCCCAATGATCGAGCGCCTTGTCGTCCTTGGGTTCTTCGTCGATCAGCATGAAATCCTCGACCAGCAACCGGTCCACGCCCTGGGGCATCAATACCATCAGGTTCACATAGTCCGGGCTGACGACGATCACCGTCGCGGGGAACAGTTGATAGGCGAAGGTCACGCAGCTGCGGAGCGCCGCCCAATCGGACAGGTCGAGCCCGGCGAGATCGGCGGCCCGGCCGACGGCCGAGCGACGATGCGGGCCGACATTGTCACCCGAGGTGATGCCGTCCTTGAAGAAGGGGCCGATCGTCTGCGCATGAAGCCGCTGGACGTGATAGCTTTCGAGAAAAGCATCCATCACCAGCTTCCAGTTGGCCGGCACGTCATGGGTACGGCGACGGAACAGATATTGGTCCTTGAGGCCGAAGGCGTCGAAATCCTCGCCCAGCTCGGCCGGGTAGGCAAAATCGGCGGTTTCATCGAAGGAGAACCAGATCAGCCCGCCCGCTTCGAGCGATGGAAGCTCTTTCAGGCCGTGCGCGCCCTTGTCGAAGCCGGGAAAGGTCTCGGGGCGTGGCAGGCCCTTGAGGCTGCCGTCGAGCGTATAGCTCCAGGCGTGATAGGGACAGATGAGCAGCTTCGAACATACGGTCTCCCCGCCCTCTACAAGCCGCGTGCCGCGATGCTGGCAGACGTTGAGGAAGACATGCGCCTTGCCCGCGGCGTCGCGCGTGACGAGCAGCGG
Source organism: Parasphingopyxis marina (assembly GCF_014237875.1). Lineage (GTDB taxonomy): Bacteria > Pseudomonadota > Alphaproteobacteria > Sphingomonadales > Sphingomonadaceae > Parasphingopyxis > Parasphingopyxis marina. The sequence goes on along the minus strand of NZ_JACJVJ010000002.1, from coordinate 276,725 downwards.
CTTGCCGAAGCCGTCATGCGGGATCGCCATATTGGGCTCGGGCAGTTGTGCCGAAGGCGCGATCACCTGCGGCATCGTGTCGAACAGCGCGGCCATCTCGCGCGCGTGCCAATCGGGATCGGTGTAGCGCGCGGCGGGAACGCGGGTCACGGCCTCGCCGCCTTCGTTTCCACCCTCGCTGCAGAGCTCGGCCAGGGCCAGCTGGCCTTTTGTCGGGGTCAGAGCGTTCATAACGGGACTATCCATAGCGAATTTTGCCGCTAGGTTCTTGCAAAAATCAACGCGGGGAGCACGACAATGGCCGATACCAGCGATGCCGTAGCGTCAGCCGACGAACGGCCCGGCACGTTTCTCGAAGGCTTGAAGCCCTATACGAAGCCGGCGCCGCTCGCCGCGCTGTTTCTCGGCATTTCCTCGGGCTTCCCGTTCGCGATGATCGGCGCAACCCTGACGACGCGGCTGGCGCAGGACGGGATCGAGAAATCGGCGGTTACCGCCTTCGCGCTTACCTTTCTCGCCTATAATCTGAAATGGGCCTGGGCGCCGATCATCGACAAGGTCCAAATTCCCATTCTCGGCCGGATGGGGCAGCGGCGGTCATGGCTGCTCGTGATCGGCCTTGCGGTGATGGGCGCGGTGGCGCTGCTCGGCAATATCGATCCCAACAGCTCGCTCCCCTTTGTGGCGCTGGCCGCAATCCTTGTCGGCGTGATGGGCGCGACTTTCGATATCGTTATCGACGGGTACCGGATCGAACTGCTCGAGCCCCATGAGCTCGGCATCGGTTCGGGGATGAGCCAATATGGCTGGCGGATCGGCGCGGCCGTGGCCGGCGCGTTGGCGCTGGTGGTGGCGGCCCGTGCCGGATGGGGAGCGGCCTATATGGTTTGCGCTTTGCTCGCCCTGCCTGCGGTGCTGACGGGTTTCATCATGGGCGAGCCGAAGCGCAAGGTAACGCGTGAATGGCCCGAATATATGACGCGTACACCTTATGCGATTTTCATCCTCAGCTTTCCGGTCGCCTATATTCTGGGCGTCCTGCTGGATCGCTGGCTCGGCGTGCAGATTCTGAGCCTGATGGTGATCGTCGGTTTCGTTTTCCCCTTTTTCGACCTGACCGCCCGCCGCGCTCGGGACATCGGATGGTCGGGCAAGATCAACTGGGTGTTGCTGCCGCCGCTGGCCGCGCTGGTCGCGATCCTCGTCACCGACTGGGCTACGATCACCGCCTATCTGGGCTCGGGCCTGTCCGTCCTCCTCTATCTGTTGCTGGCGGTGGGCGCGGTGCTGGTCGCGATGCTCTGCACGACGCCGACACGCACGGCAGGCCGAACCGAATCGACAGTCGTGGGTCCGCTCGTCGAATTCTTTACCCGGGAAGGCGCGCTGATCGTTCTCGCCTTCGTCCTCATCCACAAGCTTGGCGATACGCTCGCCAATCTCACCTTCCGCCTGCTGTTCGAGGAACTCGGCTACACCAATGACGAGATCGCGCTCTACGATGTCGGGCTGGGTTTCTGGGCGCTGCTGGCGGGAGTGTTCGTCGGCGGCTTCCTCTATGCGCGCATGGGAATGAAATATTCCGTGCTGCTGAGCCTCGTGCTGATGGCGATTTCCAATTTCAGCTTTGCCGGCCTTGCCGCGGTTGGCCACAGCAATGCCGGGATGGCGGGCGCGATCGGATTCGAGAATTTCGCGAGCGGGATCGGCGGGGTCTGCGTCGTCGCCTATCTCTCGGCGCTGTGTAACCTCAAATTCACGGCGACCCATTTCGCCCTGTTGTCGGCGGCGGCGAGTATCCTTGGCCGTTTCCTGACCGGCACTTCGGCGGGCTCGCTGATCGAATCCATGGGCTATGTGAATTTCTACCTGCTCACCACGGCCGTCGCCTTTCCCGGCGTTATCCTGTTCTGGTGGATGATCCGCTCGGGCCTCGTCGATCGTTCGCTCGGCTCGGCCGGAGGCGAGGAGGCCGAGGACTTGGCCCCTTAAAGCCGCAGCGGCTTTCCCATCGCTACGAGGCTGTCCGACAGTGCGGCGATCGTCGCCATCGGTCCGTCGGCTTCGTTCCGGTCCATGAGCGCGGCGATCGCCTCGCCGCTACTATCCGGATCGGCGATCGCCTGAAGCAATGTCCGTTCGGCGCCGGTCATGCGCGGCGTGCAGCAGGAGGCGACGATGATGTTTCTGCGCGACGCCCGGGCGATATCGACGAGGATGGCGCGCAGCAGCACCATGGGGCGGCGGTAACGCAAGCCGTAACAGCTCAGTAGCGCATTGGCGGCGAAAGCGTCTTCGAGACCGTGCACTGCCATCCGGCGCAGCGCGAAGAGCAGTATCCGGGCATCGCCGCAGGTCGGTGCGGGATAGGGGAGGATCGTGTCGAGCTTGGGGGAATCGGTCACGGGCGTCCTTTCGCTATGGAGCCCATCTGACCTCAAATGCTATTGCAAGTCAATCGCAACTAATATCATTCCGGGAAGCTTTCGTTGAACCGAAGCACTTCGCCGGCCAGGTAGAGCGAACCGACCACGGCGATCGTCGCCGGAGGGCTGCTGGCATTGGCGTAATTCCAGTCGGCCAGCGCCGACGGGACGTCATGGGCGGTAAAGGCCGTGATGCCATATTTCCGCGCGACGGCCGCGAGATCCTCGGGGCTATGGCATTCATGGCCCTCGGTCGGCACGAAGGTTGCGGACTGGGTGTTGCCGGCGAAACGGGCGAGGAACCCGTCGGGATCCTTGTTAGCGAGCATACCCATGACGAGGTGGAGGTTCGGCGCTTCGGCGAAGTGCCGGGCGATGACGTCCGCGGCGAGCGGGTTGTGGCCGCCATCGACCCACAATTGGGTGCCTTCCGGAAGCAGGCTGACGAGCGGACCGCGGTCGAGCCGCTGGAGTCGCGCGGGCCAGTCGGCCCAGCCCATTGCTGCGCGCAGGGCGGATTCGGGAATAGCAAGCTCGCGCTGATGGCTCAGCATCGCGATGGCAAGCAGCGCGTTATCCGCCTGATGCGCGCCGGCGAGCCGGGGCAGGGGCAGGCGCAGTTTTTGCTCGGCATCGTGGTAATGGAGCTCGCCGCGATAGGCCGCGCCCTTCCAGTCGCGGCCGCGGGCAATCCATTCGGCGCCGTTCGCCAGCGCTGTCTTGGCGATCGCTTCGCCCAGTTCCTCTTCATATTGCTGCGTGACGAGCGGCCGCCCACGCTTGGCGATCCCGGCCTTTTCGGAGGCGATTACAGCGATATCGTTGCCGAGGAAGGATTCGTGATCGACGCCGAGATGGGCGATGCCGGCGACCAGCGGTCGCTCGATGACGTTGGTCGCGTCCAGCCTGCCGCCCAGCCCGACCTCGATCACGCAGGCGTCCGCCGGATAGCGCGAAAAGGCAAGGAAGGCCGCTGCGGTCGTGACTTCGAAGAAACTGGGGTTCACATCCTCCGAGATATCGAGAACCTCGGCGAGCACCGCGGCGAGCTGCGCGTCGGAGATCAATTTGCCCGCCAGCCTTATCCGCTCATTGAAACGCACGAGGTGCGGGCTGGTATAGACATGCGCCTTGAGGCCCGCCGCCTCGATCGCGGCGCGCAGAAAGGCGCAGACCGATCCCTTGCCGTTGGTTCCCGCGACATGGAGCACCGGCGGCAGGTTGCGCTGGGGGTTGTCGAGCCGCTTGCACAGCTCGGTAATCCGCTCGAGTCCCAGCACATCGCGACCGGGCGAGAGGATCGTCAGCCGGTCGAGCTGTTTCTGGACGGCCGGATCGTCCGAATGGGCGTGATCGGCCATGCGAGAGACTCAGGCGGCTGCCCGGGCGGGGGTCATATAGTCGATCAGCTTGCCGAGCGTATCGCGCAGGTCCGCGCGGGCGACGATCATGTCGAGCGCGCCATGTTCGAGCAAATATTCGGCGCTCTGGAAATTGTCGGGCAGCTTTTCGCGGATCGTGTTTTCGATGACGCGCCGGCCCGTGAAGGCGAGCAGAGCCTTGGGTTCGGCGATCTGGACGTCGCCGAGCATAGCATAGCTCGCCATCACGCCGCCGGAGGTCGGGTCGGTCAGCACGACGATATAGGGCAGGCCGGCCTCGCGCAGCTCCTCGACGGCGACCGTCATCTTGGGCATCTGCATCAGCGAGAGCGCGCCTTCCTGCATGCGCGCGCCACCCGAGGCGGTAAACACGATGTAGGGGCATTGCGCGGCGATCGCCGCACGCGCACCGCGGACGAAGGCCTCGCCGACCGCCAGGCCCATGGACCCGCCCATGAAGGCGAAATCCTGCACGCCTATGATGGCGTCCTTGCCGTGGATCGTTCCTTTGGCGTTGAGGAAGGCGTCGCTTTCGCCGGTCGCGGCGCGCGCGGCCTTCAGCCGGTCGATATATTTCTTCTGGTCGCGAAATTTGAGCGGATCTTCCTTCACCTTGGGCGAAGCGAGGACTTCCCAGCTATGTTCGTCGAACAGGTGCAGGAAGCGCTTCATCGGGCCGATCCGGCCATGGAACCCGCATTCGGGGCAGACCGACTGATTCTCCTCATATTCCTTGATGAAGATCATCTGGTCGCAATCGCGGCATTTGTGCCAGAGCGTGTCCTCGGTCGACCGCTTCGAAATGAAGGGGATGCGGTTACGAACCTTGTTGAACCAGTTCATGAAACGTCCTTTCGTGCCGATCCTATAGCGGCGGCGAGCGAAGCAACATAGTCGCGCACCGGGCCGGCTGCATCCTTGCCATGCTCTCCGACCAGTTCGACGATCGCCGAGCCGACGACGACACCGTCCGCGACGCGCGCGATGGCGGCGGCCTGTTCGGGCGTACGCACGCCGAAACCGACCGCGACGGGAAGCTCGGTATGCGCTTTCAGGCGCGCCACGGCATCCTCGATCGAATCCATCGCCGCCTGCTGCTTGCCGGTGATCCCGGCGACCGACACATAATAGAGGAATCCCGATGCGCCTTCGAGCACGGCGGGCAGCCGGGCCTCGTCGGTGGTCGGCGTCGCAAGGCGAACGACGGCGATTCCCGCCTCCCGCAGCGCCGGGCCGAGATCCTGATCCTCCTCGTTCGGAATATCGACGCAGATGATTCCGTCCACGCCGGCATCGGAGCATTGCCCGGCAAACCAGTCGGCGCCGCGCCGTACCATTGGATTGGCATAGCCCATCAGGACGAGCGGCACCGCCGGATGGCGCTCGCGAAACGCTGTGGCGATGGAGAAAAGATCGGCGGTCGTCGTCCCCGCGCCAAGCGAGCGCAGGTTCGCCTCCTGGATTGAAGGGCCGTCGGCCATCGGATCGGTGAACGGCATGCCGAGTTCGATCACGTCCGCACCACCCTCGACAAGCGCGTCGAGAATTGCGCCGGTGTCGGCCGGCGTGGGGTCGCCGCCGGTCACGAAAGCAACGAGCGCGGCTCGCCCTTCGTTGCGGCATTGGTCGAACCGGACGCTAAGGCGCTTCACATCTCCACTCCCAGCGCCTCGGCGACCGTAAAGATATCCTTGTCGCCGCGACCGCAGAGGTTGGCGAGGATGATCGCATCCTTGTCCATCGTTTTGGCGCGCTCGGTAACGGCCGCGATAGCGTGGCTCGGCTCAAGCGCGGGAATGATGCCCTCGGTACGGCAGAGCAGCTGGAACGCATCGAGCGCTTCGGTGTCGGTTACATTGGTATAGTCCACACGCCCCGATTCCTTGAGCCATGCATGTTCGGGGCCGATGCCGGGATAATCGAGGCCGGCGGAAATCGAATGCGCCTCGGCGATCTGCCCGTCCTCGTCCTGTAACAGATAGGTCTTGTTGCCGTGGAGGATGCCGGGATCGCCTCCGGCGAGGCTCGCAGCATGCTTTTTGTCGAGCCCTTCGCCCGCCGCCTCGACGCCGAGCATTTTCACCTCGGGATCGTCAAGGAACGGGTGAAACAGGCCAATGGCGTTAGAGCCACCGCCGATCGCCGCGACCAGCAGGTCCGGCAGTCGGTCGATCCGGGCGAGCATCTGCGCGCGGGCTTCCTTGCCAATCACGCTCTGGAAATCGCGGACAAGCTCGGGATAGGGATGCGGGCCGGCGGCCGTGCCGATGATGTAAAAAGTGTCGTGGACGTTGGCGACCCAGTCTCGCAGCGCCTCGTTCATCGCATCTTTCAGTGTGTTGGCGCCGCTCGTCACCGGCACGACTTCGGCGCCGAGCAGTTTCATGCGAAACAGGTTGGGCTGCTGCCGCGCGACATCCTTCGCGCCCATATAAACGACGCAGGGCAGGCCGAAGCGTGCCGCCACCGTCGCTGTAGCGACGCCGTGCTGCCCGGCGCCGGTTTCCGCTATGATCCGCGTCTTGCCCATGCGGATCGCGAGCAGGATCTGGCCGATGCAATTGTTGATCTTGTGCGCGCCGGTGTGATTCAGTTCGTCACGCTTGAACCAGATTTGCGCACCTTTTCCCTTCGGCGCGTCCCTGCGGACTTGCTCGGTCAGCCGCTCGGCAAAATAGAGCGGAGAAGGGCGGCCGACATAATTGGCGAGCAGATCGTCGAACTCGGCGGCAAAGGCCGGATCGGCCTGGGCTGCGCGATATTCCTTTTCCAGCTCCAGGATCAGCGGCATCAGTGTTTCGGCGACGTAGCGGCCGCCGAAATCGCCGAAATGGCCCCGCGCGTCGGGCTGGTTGCGATAGCTGTTGAGGAGAGGCGTTTCGGTCATGTGGCTTTCACGGCTTCCATAAACTGGGCGATTTTTTTTGGGTCCTTGATCCCCGGCGCGCTTTCGACGCCCGAAGAAACATCGATAAGCGGTGTGCCGGTGACGGCGATGGCTTCGGCGACGTTGACCGCAGAAAGCCCGCCTGAAAGACCCCAGGGCATTTTATGTTTGATGCGTTCGAGCAATTTCCAGTCGAAGGCAATCCCCATGCCGCCGGGCAAACGCGAAGCCTTGGGGGTTCGCGCGTCGAACAGGATCAGATCGGCGATCCCTTCATAGCGCCGCGCCTTTTCAAGGTCGCTGGCGGTGCTGACGGGAATCGCTTTCCAGATCGCAATCTTGTGACGGCCCTTGATGGCTTTCAGGCGCTCGGGCTTTTCGTCGCCATGAAACTGGACGATGTCGAGCCGGGCGGCCGTGATCGCCCGTTCCAGCAGCGAATCTTCGGGGTCGACGAATACGCCGACGCGCTGCATCGATTCGGGGACATGCTTGGTCAGCGCGGCGGCATCGAGAGGGCGGATATTGCGGGGGCTGGCTTCGAAAAACACGAAGCCGGCATGGCTCGCACCGCCATCGGCGGCAGCCTCTATCGCTTCGGCCGTGGTCAGACCGCAGATTTTCACATCGATGTCGGCCATGTCAGAGAGTCGCTTCTATCGCCCTTGCGGCAAGATCGGGTTCCTCGGCCTGGGTGATCGGGCGGCCGATGACGATGATCGAGGCCCCCGAATGGAGCGCGTCGGCCGGCGTTACCACGCGTTTCTGGTCGCCCGAATTGCCGGCCACCGGCCTCACGCCGGGAACGACGAAAAATCCGTCGGGCCAGATCTTCTTTGCCGCCTTCACTTCGCGGCCCGAGCAGACGACGCCGTCGAGCCCGGCTTCGCGGGCAAGCTCCGTCATGCGGACGACATGGTCGTGCGCTTCCCCGGCGATGCCCATGTCGTGGAGATCGCTATCGTCGAGGCTGGTGAGCATCGTCACCGCAACCACCTTGGTGTCGATCGGCGCGGCGGCTTTCGCGTCTTCCATCATCGCCCGCCCCCCCGAGGCGTGGACGGTAAGGATCGCGGGTTCCAACGGCCGCAACGCCTGGATCGCCTTGGCGACCGTGTTCGGAATATCGTGCAGTTTCAGGTCGAGAAAGATCGGCAGGCCGAGCGCCGCCATTTCCTTGATCCCCGCGGGGCCGTTGGCCGCAAAGAATTCGAGGCCGAGCTTGATCCCGCCGATATGATTGCGAATGGCCGACGTGACGGCCTTGGCGCGGTCGATATCGGGCGTGTCGAGTGCCACATAGATCGGGCTTCTCATTGCGGCGCCTCGCGCGGTTCCGCGCCGGGCGGCGGCGCGCCGTCCGCGGGGGTGTCGAGCTCCAGCTCGCTCGATTTCGCCGCCTTGTGCTCGGCGCGTTCGGGTTCGCGAAAGCGTTTGAGCCCGCGTTCGTCGGCCAGTTCGCGCTCGGCTGCTTCCAGGCGCCGACTTATCCGCCACGCCTTGGTGCGGTAATAGGCAATGGTCGGCACGAACCCGACCAGGAAGAAGAACAGCAACAGGATAGGCATCTTCACGTCCGCCTGAAGCCCGCCCCAGAGGTTAACCGTTACCGGCAGCCAGTTGTTCAGCGAAAAGAGCACGACCACCGCCGACAGCACAATCCAGAACAGGGTTTTCAAAAAACTCATTGCGATCCCATATTTGGTTTCGTGCGACTTCTAATAGCGGAAAGGTCCGATGGCCAGCAGGGGTCATGCGAAATTTGGGTTCCGACCCCATCCACGAAACCGTCGGTGGAATGCCTGCTTGCCCTTCGGCGCGTTATTGTTATAGACGCCGCCGACCGGCGGTCCTCTAGCGGGCGTGGCGGAACTGGTAGACGCGCTTGGTTTAGGTCCAAGTATCGAAAGATGTGGGGGTTCGAGTCCCTTCGCCCGCACCAGCTTTGCCACTAGCTCGCTCCAATGCCGCCCCGCGAAACTCCCTTGTTACGAAGGCTTGATTGTAAAGACATGCAGACTGTTGAAACGCTCAATGAAGGCCTGAAACGCGCCTACACGCTGACCATCCCGTTCGCCGACATCGAAAAACAGGTCGACGAACAGCTGAAAGAGGTCGCTCCGCAGGTGCGGATGCCCGGTTTCCGGCCCGGCAAGGTGCCCGCGAACCTGGTGCGCAAGATGCACGGCGATTCGATCGAACAGGATGTCGTCAACAAGGCGATCCAGCAGGGCATCCAGGATGCGATGTCTGAACAGAATATCCGCCCGGCGATGCAGCCCGAAATCGAGCTGGCCGAGGACTGGGAGCGTGGCAAGGACATCGAGATTTCGATGAAGGTCGAGGTTCTTCCCGAGATTCCCGAGCCGAAGATCGACGATATCACGCTCGAACGGCTGACGGTCGAAGCCGACGACAAGGCGGTCGACGCCGCCGTGTTGCAACTTGCCGAAAACCAGAAAAGCTATGAAGCCGCTGCCAAAACCTACAAGGCGCAAGAGGGCGATCTCGTCGTCATCGATTTCGAGGGCAAGGTCGACGGCGAACCCTTCGAAGGCGGCAAGGGCGAGGGCATGTCGGTCACCATCGGTTCGGGCCAGCTCATCCCCGGGTTCGAAGACCAGCTGGTCGGCGTAAAAGCCAATGACAGCAAGGAAGTGAAGGTCACCTTTCCCACCGATTATAATGTCGACTATCTGAAGGGTAAGGACGCCGTGTTCGACGTCACCGTTGGCGAGGTTCGCAAGCCGGTCGAAGCCAAGGCCGACGACGATTTCGCGAAAACCCTGGGTCTGGACGGCATCGACAAGCTGCGCGAGATCATGAAGGGCCAGGTCGAGCAGGAGCTCAACAACCTCACCCGCACCCATATGAAGCGCAAGCTGCTCGATTATCTGGCGGCAAACCACGATTTCCCGGTGCCGCCGACGATGGTGGAATCGGAATTCAACCAGATCTGGCAGCAGCTCGAGCATGAAGCCGAGCATGAGGAAGATCCCGAAGCCGCGCGCAAGGAAATGGAAGCGGAAAAGGGCGAGTATGAAGCGATTGCCGAACGGCGCGTTCGCCTCGGTCTGTTGCTCTCCGAAATCGGCCAGAAAAACGGTGTCGAGATCAACCAGAGCGAGATGAGCCAGCTGATCGCCCAGGCCGCGCAACGCTACAATGCCGAGGATCGCGAGCGTTTCGTGCAGTATATCCAGCAGGATCCGATGGCCGCCGCGCAACTCCGCGCCCCGCTTTACGAAGACAAGGTCGTCGACTTCCTGTTTGAAAACGCGACTGTCACCGATCGCAGCGTGACTCGCGAGGAGCTGGAAGCGGCTATCGAGGCGGAAGAGGACGAGCCGGCCAAGGCGCCGGCGAAGAAAGCGCCGGCGAAAAAGGCTCCGCCCAAGAAAGCGGCCGCCACGAAAACCGCGGCGGCAAAGAAGCCGGCTGCGAAAACCGCTGCAAAGCCGGCCGCCAAGAAAGCACCCGCGAAAAAGGCTCCGGCAAAGAAGGCCCCTGCAAAGAAGCCCGCCGCCAAGAAGGAAACGGCGCCCAAAAGCTGATTTTCCGCCGGAAATCCGGCCCGCCAACGGCTTGTTAACCACTGCTGCCTAGAAGCTTTTTCCTGACGGAAATGGCCAGGGACGGGCAATGGAGCATATCAGGGAATTCGTTGCGGACGCCGAAGTCACGCTGACTTCGGCCGATGCGCCGACAATCGCGGTGATCCTGCCCTGCTATAACGAGGAAGCCGCCATCGCGCAGACGGTGGAGGATTTTCGTGTCGCGCTGCCCCAGGCCGCGATCTACGTCTATGATAACAACAGTTCGGACCGCACTGCGGAAGTCGCGGGCGCAGCCGGCGCCATCGTCCGCACCGAGCGGATGCAGGGCAAGGGCCATGTCGTACGCCGGATGTTCGCCGATGTGGAAGCCGATGTATATATCATGGCCGATGGCGACGCGACCTATGAGGCCGCCGCCGCGCCGCGGCTCGTCCGCCGTCTCGTCGAGGAGCAACTCGATATGGTCGTCGGCGCGCGCAAGACCGAGGTGGAGGCCGCCTATCGCAGCGGGCACCGGCTCGGCAACGCGCTCCTTACCGGCATCCTTGCCCGGCTTTTCGGGCGCAGCTTCAACGATATCCTTTCGGGCTACCGCGTCTTTTCGCGTCGTTTCGTGAAGAGTTTTCCGGTGCTCAGTCAGGGTTTCGAGATCGAGACCGAAATCAGCGTTCACGCGCTCGAGCTGAAAATGCCGGTTGCCGAAGAGGTTACGGAATATAGCGCGCGGCCCGAAGGCTCCGAATCGAAGCTTTCAACCTATCGGGACGGATTTCGTATCCTGCGCACCATGGCGACCTTGTTCCGCATGGAGCGGCCTGTGCTGTTCTTCGGCCTGATCGCCGGGTTCCTGGCGTTGACGGCTATCGCGCTCGCGATCCCTCTGGCCTTCACCTATGCCGAAACCGGCCTTGTGCCGCGCCTTCCGACGGCGATCCTGGCCACCGGGCTGATTATCCTGGCCGCGCTCAACCTGTTCGCCGGGCTGATCCTCGACACCGTCGTGCGCGGTCGCCGCGAGCTTCGCCGGCTTGCCTATTTGGGTTTTTCGGCACCGGGAATGTCTTTCAGGCGCTAACCCCTCTTGAAGCCGGGCGCGGAAGTCGCGATGTTGGCTTTCGAAGTTTTCCCGGAAAGGCATGAAATGAACGATCCCATCCAGAACGCGCTCGTCCCTATCGTCATCGAGCAATCCAATCGCGGCGAGCGCAGCTTCGACATTTTCTCGCGGCTGCTGCGCGATCGCATCATTTTCCTTACCGGGCCGGTCGAGGACAATATGGCCTCGCTGATCACCGCCCAGCTCTTGTTCCTGGAATCGGAGAATCCGAAAAAGGACATCTTCATGTATATCAACTCGCCGGGCGGGTCGGTGACGGCCGGCATGGCGATCCACGATACCATGCAATATATCCGTCCGCGCGTCGGCACGGTGTGTATGGGCTTCGCGGCATCTATGGGCGCGTTCCTGCTTGCCTCCGGCGAACCGGGGATGCGGATTGCGCTCTCCAATGCCAAGGTGATGATCCACCAGCCCTCTTCGGGCATGCAGGGCACGGCGGCTGATGTTGAAATTCACGCTGCCGAACTGCTCAAGACACGCCACAAGATGAATGAATTGATGGCGAAATATACTGGCCAGCCGATCGATGTGATCGAAGACAATGTCGATCGCGACAAGTTTTTCACCGCTGACGAAGCCAAGGCTTTCGGCCTTGTCGACGATGTTTTCGAAAAACGCCCGGCCTCGACCGAGGGCGAAAACGGCAAGGACGAAGACGGCAAAGGTTAAGCCGTTAGCCATTTTCTTGTGCAATAAGTGATTGTCTGGACCGAGTGTGGCGGTTTAGACTGCGTACGGTCGTCGAAAGGACGACCGGAAGGAATGCAAATATGACGAAGCTTACCGGCGGAGACTCCAAGAGCACGCTTTACTGCTCATTCTGCGGCAAGTCGCAGCACGAAGTCCGCAAGCTCATCGCCGGGCCCACCGTGTTCATCTGCGACGAATGCGTCGAGCTCTGCAATGATATCATTCGCGAAGAGACCAAAGGGGCGATTGCCTCGAAGCGGGAAGGCGGCGTTCCGGCGCCGGCCGAGATCTGCGAGGTCCTCGACGATTATGTGATCGGCCAGGAACGCGCCAAGCGCGTCCTCTCGGTCGCGGTCCACAACCATTACAAGCGGCTCAACCATGGTGCGACGGGCGGCGAGGTCGAACTCGCCAAGTCCAACATCATGCTGGTCGGCCCCACGGGTTGCGGCAAGACGCTGCTCGCCCAGACGCTGGCGCGCATCCTCGATGTGCCCTTCACGATGGCCGATGCGACGACGCTGACCGAGGCCGGCTATGTCGGCGAGGACGTCGAGAACATCATCCTGAAGCTGCTCCAGGCGTCCGATTACAATGTCGAGCGCGCCCAGCGCGGCATCGTCTATATCGATGAGATCGACAAGATCAGCCGCAAGTCGGACAATCCTTCGATCACCCGCGACGTATCGGGAGAGGGCGTCCAGCAGGCGCTGCTCAAGCTGATGGAAGGCACCACGGCTTCGGTTCCGCCGCAGGGCGGACGCAAGCACCCGCAGCAGGAGTTCCTCCAGGTCGATACGACCAATATCCTGTTCGTCTGCGGCGGTGCTTTCTCAGGTCTCGACAAGGTGATTTCGGACCGGATGCAAGGCAAATCGATGGGCTTTGGCGCTCATGTCGAAGCGCCCGACGAAAAGCGGGTCGGCGAAGTGCTGCGCCATGTCGAGCCCGAGGATCTTCTGAAATACGGGCTGATCCCGGAATTTGTCGGCCGCCTGCCGGTCATCGCGACGCTCGACGATCTCGACGAGGATGCGCTGATCCAGATTCTGCGCGAGCCGAAAAACGCGCTAGTCAAGCAATATGCCAAGCTGTTCGAGATGGAGGATGTGAAGCTCGACTTCACCGACGATGCGCTGATCGCGGTTGCCAAGAAGGCGATCGAACGCAAGACCGGCGCGCGTGGCCTCCGCTCGATCCTCGAGGCGATCCTTCTGGATTCGATGTACGATTTGCCGACCCTGGAGGGTGTAGGCGAAATCGTCATCGACAAGGATGTCGCCGAGGGCCGCAAGGAACCGGTACGCGTGTTCGCCAAGCCGGAAGAAAAGACCGCCGACGACGCCGCCTAGGCGTCGATCTTCAACCCATGTTTCTCAAGGGCCGCGATGATTCGCGGTCCATTTTTTTCGTAGCGCTTCCAGCGCGCGACCGACGTCGAATAGACGGGTTGCCGCACCTGCGCCGCGCTGGCCGTGGCGACCGGCTGGAGATTGCGCTCGGGGGTCAGGCAGGCCTCCTCGAACGGTAGTCCGCAGAAATCGAGAAGCCCGCGCGTCGCCACCTCCTGGTTCGCGATAATATCCTCATAGGCGATGTCGCGGTAGCGATTCGAAGGGAGTTCGTCGCGATAGCGGTCGGCGAGCCGGTTGAATCCGGCCACGGTCATCGCCGTATCGTCGAGCTTGTAGACATAATTATAATAGCTCGCCTCGCCCGAAAAATGTTGGCGCATGTTGCTGAGCAGCGTGTCGGCGGGATCGCGACGCAAGCAGACGATATGGGCGCGGGGCAGGGCGGCAAGAATCGCGGGCGCGTAGAAGAAATTGAACGGCATCTTGTCGATGAAGCGGGGCGCATCCGGCGCGATTTCACGCGCGCTTTCGAGATAGGCACGGCCGAGCGCGGCAAGATCGACCTGCTGGCTGGCGGCGAGCGTCGCGGGATCGAGGGCTCGGGAAACCCGGACACCTGCGACGGTTTTCAACGCTGGTCCGAAATCCGGCAATTCGCCGGCGGAGGCGACCTGGCTATGGCTGCTCAAGATGCGTTCGACCAGCGTCGTGCCCGAGCGCGGCATGCCGATCACGAAAATCGGGGCGTCGCCGTCGTCGCCGCCGGTTCGTTGATGGGCGGGGATGGCGTTTTCGGCCGCCTCGAAAAGCGCGGCCTGACGCTCCTGACTGAACTGGGAGCGGGCCGCCATGGGCGCCTTGCCGCGCTCAAGCGCTTCGAAGGAGGTGTCCCATTCGCCGAAATCCTCGTAGGTCTTGGCGATCGCATGGCCGATAACCACGGCCTCCGGCGGTGGCAGGCCGGGCCGGGCCATCAGGGCTTCGAGATCCTGGAGGATGTTGTTGTCCGGCGTCTGCTTGTCGAGCTGGACGAGCGCGAGCCGCGCCGCGGCATTTTTCGGATCGATCTCCAGAATCTCGCGAAACCGCCGGCGCGCGCCATCGAGGTCGCCGTTGAAACGCAGCGAGATGGCAAGGCCGTGCAGGAAGGCGACTCTGCCGGGCGCGGCGGCGAGGGCGCGTTCAAAATAGGCCGGCGCTTCGGCATGTAGCCCGGCATGGGTGAGCAGAACGCCGATAGTATGGGCGACTACCGGATCGTCGATCGGTGCGTCGGCGGCCTTGCGGGCGGCCCGCCGCGCTTCGGCATAGCGGTTCATCGCGAGCAGCGCCCGCCCGCGGACGGCATCGGCCCAGCCCGCCCCACCATGCGCGGCCGCTTGCTCGGCGAACTGGAGCGCGCGGCTGAATTCATTCTGGTTGCAGGCGATCATGCCCAGCACCAGCAACGCCTCGGGCGCGTCGGGATCGATCGCCAGCGCCTGCTTCGCAGCCTGGACCGCCGGCGCGCCTTTGCCCGAAAACAAATGCCGTTTTGCCTGTTCAGCGAGCGATTGGGGGGTGTTTAGCTGCACTCAAACCTCTTCAAATCGTTACCGGCGCTAACCAATTCAGCAAGCCGTAACCCTAATATATCCGCCAAACAGGCTGAAATCCCGGGTTTTTGATGATCGACATGATGCACAATGAAATCGTCCCGTGGATTGATACGTTAACCTTGCACCCCATATATTCGGCTATGAACGGGCTAGACGCCCGGAATACGGAGTTTTCGGATGAGTGTTTCCCTGCCTTGCCTGCCACTGCGCGACATCGTCGTGTTTCCGCACATGATCGTGCCGCTCTTTGTCGGGCGGGACAAGTCGGTCGTGTCGCTGGAACGCGCCATGGCGGCGGACAAGACGATCTTTCTTGTCGCGCAGCTCGATCCGGCCGAGGACGACCCCGATCGCGACGCGCTCTACGATATCGGCGTCACCGCTTCGGTGCTCCAGCTGTTGAAGCTGCCGGACGGCACCGTGCGCGTGCTCGTCGAGGGCAAGGAGCGGGCAAAGCTCAGCGACGTGCATTTCCGTGACGAGCATCTGAGCGCCGACATCGAGATTCTCGAGGATAAGACCTCCGAAGGGCCCGAAGTAACCGCGCTGATGCGGTCGACCGTCGAACAGTTCGACAATTACGCGAAGCTCAACAAGAAGATTCCGGAGGAAACCGCGGTCCAGCTCGGCCAGATCGAGGAGGCCTCGCAGCTCTCCGACGCGGTCGCCGCAAATATCGGCGCCAAGGTGTCCGACAAGCAGGCGATGCTGGTCGAAAGCGATCCCGCGCGCCGCCTGGAGATGGCGTTCGCCTTCATGGAGGGCGAACTCGGCGTCCTGCAGGTCGAGAAGAAGATCCGCTCGCGCGTCAAACGCCAGATGGAGAAGACCCAGCGCGAATATTATCTCAACGAGCAGATGAAGGCGATCCAGCGCGAACTCGGCAACGAGGACGAAGAGGATGGTGACGAGATCGCCGAGCTGACGAAGAAGATCAAGGAAGCGAAGCTTTCCACGGAGGCACGCGGTAAGGCGCAGGCGGAGCTGAAAAAGCTGAAAGCCATGGCGCCGATGTCGGCCGAGGCGACGGTTGTACGCAACTATCTCGATACGCTGCTGGGGCTCCCCTGGGGCACCAAGACGAAACTGAAAAAGGATATAGGCGAGGCGCAGCTGGTGCTCGACGAGGACCATTATGCGCTGGAAAAGGTCAAGGACCGGATCGTCGAATATCTCGCGGTCCAGGCGCGCACCAACAAGCTTAAGGGGCCGATCCTGTGCCTGGTCGGTCCGCCCGGTGTCGGCAAGACGTCGCTCGGCAAGTCGATCGCCCGTGCCACGGGCCGCGAATTCGTGCGTCAGTCGCTGGGTGGCGTGCGGGACGAGGCTGAAATCCGCGGCCACCGGCGGACCTATATCGGTTCGCTTCCCGGCAAGATCGCGACCAACCTGAAAAAGGCGGGAAGTTGGAACCCGCTGTTCCTGCTCGACGAGATCGACAAGCTCGGCCAGGATTTTCGCGGCGATCCGGCGTCGGCACTGCTCGAGGTCCTCGATCCCGAGCAGAACGACAAGTTCCAGGATCATTATCTGGAGATCGATCTCGATCTGTCCGACGTTATGTTCGTGACCACGGCGAATACGCTGAACCTGCCGCAGCCGTTGCTCGATCGCATGGAGATCATTCGGCTGTCGGGCTATACCGAGGACGAAAAGGTCGAAATCGCCAAGCGCCACTTGCTGCAAAAGCAGATCGAGGCGCACGGGCTTCAGGAAGGCGAGTTCTCACTCTCCGACGAAGGCCTGCGCGACATGATTCGCCGCTACACCCGTGAAGCGGGTGTCCGCACGCTGGAACGCGAGATCGCGAAGCTTGCCCGCAAGGTGCTGCGTGAAATTCTCGAAGGAAAAGCGGAATCCATCGAGGTCACGTCCGCCAATCTTTCCGATTATCTCGGTGTGCCGAAATTCCGTTTCGGCGTCTCCGAGGAAGAGGATCAGGTCGGCGCGGTCACGGGTCTGGCCTGGACCGAGGTCGGCGGCGAGCTGCTGACGATCGAAGCGGTCACGGCGCCCGGCAAGGGCCAGATCAAGACCACCGGCAAGCTCGGCGATGTGATGGAGGAATCGATCCAGGCGGCGATGAGCTTCGTGAAGGCGCGTGCGCCGAGCTACGGCATCAAGCCGAGCATTTTCGCCAAGAAGGATATCCACGTCCATCTTCCCGAAGGCGCGGTGCCGAAAGACGGCCCCTCGGCGGGCATCGGGATGGTGACGGCGATGATCTCGACCCTGACCGGTATCCCGGTGAACCGGGAAATCGCGATGACAGGCGAGGTGACGCTACGCGGCCGCGTGCTGCCTATCGGCGGTCTCAAGGAAAAGCTCCTGGCGGCGCTCCGCGGTGGCATCAAGACCGTTCTGATCCCCCAGGAGAATGAAAAGGATCTTGCCGAAATTCCCGCCAATATCCTCGAGGGGCTCGAGCTTATTCCGGTCGGCCATGTCGATGAAGTGCTGGCGCTCGCCTTGACCGGAACGGTCACGGCGATCGAGTGGACCGAGGCGGACGATCTCGCGACGGAACCGAGTCCGCAAATCTCGCCGCCCGTTTCGGGTGATGGTGAGGCAACGGTGCGTCACTAATTCGCAAAAAATTTGCCATATCGGCCCGGAACACACGGTTTTTTGCCAGTTTTCTTTGGTATGGGGCTTTACAGCACCGGGCGAATTGGCCTTAGATGCAGCCATCGGCAAAGCCGTGAGTCCAAATATCAGGAACTAATAGACACAAGGGGTGCGGAGAGCATGAACAAGCAAGAACTGATTTCTTCCGTTGCGGACGCAGCGGGTCTGAGCAAAGCCGATGCCAGCAAAGCTTGCGAGGCGGTGTTCGATACGATCACCGGCGCCCTTGCCGGCGGCACCGAAGTCCGTCTCGTCGGCTTCGGAACCTTCTCGACCACGCACCGTAAGGCGTCGACCGGTCGCAATCCGCGCACCGGTGAAGCCATGCAGATCCCGGCTTCGATCCAGCCGAAATTCAAGGCAGGCAAGGGCCTTAAGGACGCCGTCAACTAAAGACGGATTTTGGATTCGTCCGGCTATTTCAGGGGCTGGACGGGCGAGCGGCAAGGCCTTATGTGCCGCGATAACGGGCGGACGCTGTAATGGCGTCCGCCCCTTTTCTTCGGTGCGGCACGCTTTAAATAGTAATGCCGTACCGAGGAGGGGCGCGTAGCTCAGCGGGAGAGCACTGCCTTCACACGGCAGGGGTCGCTGGTTCAATCCCAGCCGCGCCCACCATTATTCACTTGTCGTGGGTGCTCTGTAATTTTATTGCGTAGCGCCGATGCCGAGTCGAATGTGCCCTTGCGGCATTGCTGGCCCTGCGTCAGCCATGGCGACCGTAGTTCAATTGGTTAGAATGCCGGCTTGTGATGCCGGAGGTTGCGGGTTCAAGTCCCGTCGGTCGCCCCATTTTCCCGGCAATTTTCGAATTGCCCGGTCCAAGCGATACGCAGGAAAAACCAAATGTCCGCGACCTGGGATCTTCCCGACTTCGACGATCACGAATCCGTGCACCTGTTCCGCGATCCGGAATCGGGGCTGAGCGCGATTATCGCGATTCACTCGACCCATCTTGGTCCGGCGGCCGGCGGCGTGCGCTTCTGGCACTATCAAGACAGTACGCTGGCGATCACTGACGCGCTGCGCCTGTCGCGCGGCATGAGCTTCAAAAATGCCATGGCGGGCCTTCCCATGGGCGGCGGCAAGGCGGTGATCCTGGCCGATAAAGCCAGTACCAAAACGCCTGAAATGCTGCGCGCTTTCGGCCGGTCGATCGAAAGCCTCGGCGGCCGCTATGTCACGGCGGAGGATGTCGGGATGACCGATGACGACATGGTCGTGATCGGGAGCGAGACCGAACATGTCTCCGGCCTGCCGGTCGAAACCGGCGAGGCGGGCGGCGATCCCGGACCCTCCACCGCGATGGGTGTATTCCTGGGCGTGAAAGCGGCGATCAAGCGTGCGCTGGGCAAGGATAGCGTTGCCGACGTCCATGTTGCGATCCAGGGGATCGGCAGCGTCGGGGGCGGGCTCGCCAGATTGCTTGCCGGAGAAGGCGCACGGCTGACCCTCGCCGATGTCAATGAGGAGCGGGCCCGGGCATTCGCCGCCGATCTGGGTGGCGAGGCGGTTTCGCCCGATGCGATCCTTGCGGTCGAGGCCGATATCGTCAGCCCCTGCGCGCTCGGCGCCGTGCTGACCGAGCGGAGCATCGCCGAACTGCGCTGCGCGGCGGTGGCCGGCGGCGCGAACAACCAGCTGGAAACCCGCGAGGACGGGCGGCGGTTGTTCGATCGCGGCATTCTTTATGCGCCCGATTATGTGATCAATGCCGGCGGCATCATCAATGTGGGCCTGGAATATCTGGGGCAGGGCGATCGCGCCGAGGTGGAAACGCGGATTGCGAAGATTCCGGAACGTCTCGAGCAGGTGTGGCAGGAAAGCGCGGAAACCGGTGATCCCGCCTCCGAGGTCGCGGACCGGATCGCGCGCAGGTTGATCGGACGCCGCTAGGCCGCCGCTGCGCGACTTTCCATGCGCATCCGTTTCTGTTCGCGATACAATGTGTAGATGCCGGTCGCGGTGATGATCGCCGCGCCGATCCAGGTCGCGGCCGGCGGGATATCGCCCCAGATAAGCCAGCCGAGCATCACCGCCCATAGCAGCTGGCTGTAATCGAAGGGCATGACCACGGATATCGGGGCGAGCCGCAGCGAGGCGGTAATGAATATCTGCCCGAGCCCACCGAACAGCCCGACCAGAAGCAGCAATATCCAGCCCCAGCTATCATGCGATTGCATGACGAAGGGCTGCATCATGCCCAGCGGCACGATCGCGATCACCGCGAACCACAGGACGATGGCTTCGGAGGTTTCCGTCCGGCTGATCGAGCGAATCGTTACGGACACGCAGCCGACCCCCAACGCCGCCGCCAGCCCCACGGCGACGCCCATGAGCGGCAGGTGGCCGCTAAAGGGCTGGGTCACGATCAGAACGCCGACAAAGCCGACGGCGATGGCGCTCCAGCGATAGATGCCGACGCGCTCGGCCAGAAACAGCGCGGACAGCGAGGTCGCGAAAAACGGCGCGGCGAATCCCAGCGTCGTCGCTTCGGCCAGCGGCAACAGGCTGACCGACCAATAGACGAAATACATCGAGGACAGCCCGACCGCGGCGCGCCAGACATGCGCCATCGGCCGCCGCGTCCTGATCCGTGCAAAGCCGCCGCCCAGGCCGATCCATATCGCCGTGACCGGCAGCGCGAAGGCGAACCGCCAGAAGATCATTTCCATATTGTCGATGCCATATTCATGGCCGATCTTCACCGTGGCCATCATCAGCGACAGCGTGAACACGGCCAAGACCCGCAACGCGATGCCGAGCGTCGCGTGCTGGTCGGGCCGCTCCGGTTTCCCGGGCATGGCGTCGGCTTCGGAAATGGCGTCGTCTCCTCGCTGCTTTGGGCCCCCGGCGAAAAGCGATGGCGGGAAAGCGGGCGTCGGCGCGCTTCTTATGCTTTTCCCCGCCGGGATGCTACGCTAAGGCACCGCTTCCATGCATATATTTGCAAACCCGACCCGCTTTCTCTCGATCGCCCGGCCGCTGACTCCCTGGTTGTTCTGGGGCGGCGTTGCGCTGGTCGCGGTGGCGCTTGTGCAGGGCCTGTTTTTTGCGCCCGAGGACTATCTCCAGGGGGATCTGGTCCGGAACATGTATGTCCATGTTCCCGCTGCATGGCTGGGGATGGCCGGATGGAGCGGCATACTGGTCGCCAGCATCATGCAGCTTGTCTGGCGGCACCCGCTGGCCGGGATCGCCGCCCGCGCCATCGCCGCGCCCGGCGCGCTGTTCACCGCCCTCTGCCTGCTGACCGGATCGATCTGGGGGCGCCCGGCCTGGGGCACCTGGTGGGTGTGGGACGGGCGGCTGACCTCGATGCTCATCCTCCTCTTCCTCTATTTCGGGTTCATGGCGCTCGCTTCGGCCAGCGACGAGCGCGCGAGCATCAGCCGGATCGCCGCGATCTTCGGCGTTGTCGGTGCGATCAACATCCCGATCATCCGCTATTCGGTGGTCTGGTGGAATTCGCTGCATCAAGCACCGAGCATTTCGCTGGCGGGATCCACGATCGACGGCTCGATGCTCTGGCCGCTTTTCGGTTCGGCGCTTGGTTTTACCTTGATCTTCGCGGCGATCGTGCTGATGCGGATGCGCGGCATCATCGCCGATATCCGGATCGAGGCGCGGCTCCGCCGGATGGCGGAGGCATAGCCGTGGCGCATTGGCCCTACATCATCGCCTGCTACGCGCTGACGATCGGCGGCACGCTCGGCATGGCGATATGGAGTTATGCAGCTATGCGCGCGCGCGAGAAGAAGGTAACGGCACTGCGCAAGGGCGGTGACGAGTGAAAGCCAAACATCAACGATTGACCCTGGCGATCCTCGCAGTGATCGCCGTGATCGGCGCGGGCTTCCTTGCGCTTTACGGGCTTCGCGATAATGCGGCGCTGTTCCGCACGCCGAGCGAGATCGCCGCCGCGCCGGTTCCGGTGGGCCAGGCCTTTCGTCTTGGCGGCATGGTCGCCGACGGCTCGATCGAACATCTGCCCGACGGGGTGACGATCCGTTTCCTCGTGGAGGACGAAACCGCCTCGCTGCCCGTACTCTATTCCGGCATCACGCCGGATCTGTTCCAGGAAAACTCCGGCGTCGTCGCGGAGGGCGCGCTCAACGCGGGGGGAATTTTCGTGGCCGAGACGATCCTTGCCAAGCATGACGAGAATTACATGCCGCCTGAACTTGCGGAGCGGAATCTCGGGGGAGAGGCTTCTCAGTGATCGCTGAAACCGGTCTTGCCGCGCTCTGGCTCGCCGCAGCGCTTTGCGCGCTTCAATTGCTGTTCGGCATCGCGGTGCTGCGCGGCAATAGCGATGAATTGAGCAGCGCGGTGCGTCCCGTCGCCGTAGTGCAGGGCCTGTTGACCGGAATCTCATTCCTGATGCTGATCTGGCTGTTCCTGCGTACCGATCTTTCGGTCGAGCTCGTCGCGCTGAACAGCCATTCGGCCAAGCCCTGGCTTTACAAATTCGCCGGAACCTGGGGCAATCACGAAGGCTCGATGCTGCTCTGGGTCGCGATCCTTGCCGTTGCCGGTGGCCTCGTCGCACTGTTCGAGCGGCGGCTCAACGAGAGGACGCTGATCGCGACGCTCGCCGCACAAGCCGCGATCGGGCTCGGATTTTACGCCTTCCTGCTCTTCGCCTCCAACCCGTTCGCGCGGCTCAGCCCGGCGGCGGCCGAAGGGCAGGGGCTCAACCCGCTGCTGCAGGATCCCGGCCTCGCCTTCCATCCGCCCACGCTGTATCTGGGCTATGTCGGCATGTCGGTGGCCTTCTCCTTCGCGGTCGGCGCGCTGGTGACGCGCGATGTAGGCGCCGCCTTCGCCCGGGCGATGCGGCCCTGGGTGCTCGGCAGCTGGATCTTCCTGACCCTCGGCATCACGGCAGGCAGCTACTGGGCCTATTACGAACTGGGCTGGGGTGGCTGGTGGTTCTGGGATCCGGTCGAGAACGCCTCGCTTATGCCCTGGCTCGCGGCCACCGCCCTCCTCCATTCGGTGACGGTGCTCGCAACGCGCGACAGTTTGCGGGCATGGACGGTGATGCTCGCCGTCGTCGCTTTCTCGATGTCGATGGTCGGTACCTTCCTCGTCCGCTCGGGTATCCTGACCAGCGTCCACGCCTTCGCCGTCGATCCGCAGCGCGGCACCTTCATCCTTGCGCTGCTGGTGCTGTATATCGGCGGGGCGCTTGCGCTATACGGCCTGCGCGTCGGTACGGTGCGCGAAGGATCGCAGTTCGAACCGGTGAGCCGCGAGGGCGCGCTGGTCGCCAACAACCTGCTCTTTACCGCCATCCTCGGCGTTGTGCTGATCGGAACCCTCTATCCGCTGATCGTCGAGGCGGTGACCGGTGAGCAATTGTCGGTCGGACCGCCCTATTTCAATTCGACCGCGGGACCGCTGGCCCTACTGCTGGTCGTCGTGATGGCGGCGGGCCCGTTGATGCGCTGGCGCAAGGATGACTGGAAGAAGGTGGTCAATCGCATTTCGCTGCCGATCCTCATCGCATCGCTGGTGCTCGCCATCCTCATGCTGGCGGTATCGCCGATCGGGATATTGCCGACGCTCGGCCTGACGCTTGCCGCGGGCGTCGGCGCGGCAAGCCTCGCGCCCTTATGGGGCCGCAAGCTGCGCCGGACACCGCTTTTCACCTGGGGCATGGTGATCGCGCATCTCGGCGTTTCGGTCTGCATGGCCGGCATGGCGTTCGAAAGCTCGTTCAGCGAAGAGGTGCTCGTTGCCTCACGGCCCGGCGAGACGCACCAGGTCGGCCCCTATACGATCACCTTTCTCGGCACCGAGCCGGTTGCCGGGCCCAACTGGACGGCGATCGAGGCACGGCTTTCGGTGAACGGCGATCCGGAAGACCTGCTTCGCCCGCAATCGCGCATGTTCTCTTCGCCGCCGACCGAAACGAACGAGGCCGCGATCCGCACGGCGTGGAACGGCCAGCTTTATACCGTAATCGGCAATGGTGACGGCAGCGGCCGCTGGCAGCTCCGCCTCTGGTGGAAACCCTTCGTGACATGGATCTGGCTGGGCGGCGTGATGATCGCCTTTGGCGGCTTGCTGTCGCTGGTTGGCCGGGTGCGCCGCGAACGCCGCACCGCGCAGCGGGAGGCCTATGCATGACCGATGAAGCGCCCATGGCAGCGCCCACGGAAACGCCTACGGCGAAGAAGAAGCATCTGGTGCTCTGGGTGCCGCTCGCCTTTGCCGTGATCTTTTTCGGCTTCTTCGCTTATGCGCTCTATTTCGGAACCGATTCGCCGCAGCAGCGCGCGATCGAGTCCCAGATGGTCGGCGAACAGGTGCCCGAGATGGACCTCGATCCGGCGGTGCCGGGGCGACCCGGCCTGCGCACCGCCGATCTGGCGACCGGCGAACCCAAGCTGCTCAACGTCTTCGCCAGCTGGTGCGTGCCCTGTATCACCGAGGCGCCGCAGCTCATGCAGTTGCAAAATGCCGGCGTGACGATCGAGGCGATCGCGATCCGCGATAGGCCCCAGGACGTATATGGTTTCCTCCAGCGCTGGGGTGACCCGTTCAACCGGATCGGCGCCGATCCCAACAGCCAGGCCCAGCTCGCGCTGGGATCGTCGGGTGTGCCGGAAACCTTCGTGATCGATGGCAATGGCGTGATCGTCCATCAGCATATCGGCGAGATCCGGCCCGAAAATGTGCCCGAAATCCTGAACGCGCTGGAGAATGCCCGTTGAAGCGGCTGATCGCCCCGGTGCTGATCGCGCTGCTCGCCGCCATGCCGCTGCACGCGCAATCCCGGATGCCCGCCGCGCAATGGGCGAACCAGCAGCTTCCCGATCCTGCGCAGGAGGCGGAGGCCAAGGAACTGATGGAATCGCTGCGCTGCCTGGTCTGCCAGGGCCAGTCGATCGCCGATAGCGATGCCGAAATGGCGTCCGACATGCGCGCGCTGGTGCGCGAACGGATCGCGGCGGGCGAAAATCCGGACGATATCCGCGACTGGCTGATCCAGCGCTATGGCCGCTGGATCACCTATAATCCGCCGCTCGACACCGTGACATGGCCGCTCTGGTTCCTGCCGCTGATCCTGATCGGTGCGGGGGTCTGGCTGGCGCGTGGGCGCTTCCGGCGGCGAAAGGAAAGCTGATGGGCTGGTTCGCGGCGGTCGGCCTGATCGCGCTTGTTCTTTTCTGGCTGTGGCGGCTCGTCGAGTTTCGCGGGCGCAAGCTCGAATGGCTGGGCGCCGCGCTGCTCGCCGGCCTTGCTGGTTATGCCTGGCAGGGCAGCCCGGCGCTCCCAGGCCATCCGGGCATGGACATCCGGGATCGCCCGGCGGAAGGCACGGCCGATCTCGACGAAGATCTGGTCGATACCGACAATCCGAGCGCCGATCGCTGGATACGCTTTGCCGAGGGCCTTAATCGCGCCGGGCGGCATATGGATGCCGCGCACGCGGTCCAGAACGGCATCGAAACCCATCCCGACGACCCCGATCTGTGGGTTGCGCTCGGCAACGCGCTGCTGCTGCACGGCGAGGGGCAGATGAACCCGGCGGCGCAGCTCGCCTTCCAGCGTGCGGCGCAGATATCGCCGGATCATCCCGGCCCACCCTTCTTCCTGGGGCTGGCGCTGGCGCAGAACGGCCAGCTTGAGGACGCCGAAGCGACCTGGCTGGCGCTGCTCGAACGCACGCCGGAAGACGCGCCCTGGCGCCCCGATCTCGAAAGCAGGCTGGCGAGCGTTGCCAATGCGCTGGGGCGGCCAGCGCCGGTTTCCGAACCGCCCGCACAGGAAGATCAGCCCTCTAATTAAACGGCAGGTCCAGCGCTTCGGCGACCGCTTCGTGCCGGATCTTGCCGGCCGAGACGTTGAGCCCGGCGGCGAGGTGCACATTGTCCGCCATCGCCTTGTCCGGACCCTTGCTCGCCAGTTGGATCACATAGGGCAAGGTCGCGTTGTTGAGCGCGAAGGTCGAGGTTCGCGCCACCGCGCCCGGCATGTTCGCCACGCAATAATGGATCACACCCTCTTCCACATAGACGGGGTCGTCATGCGTGGTTGCGCGCGAGGTTTCGAAACAGCCGCCCTGGTCGATCGCGATATCCACGAGCACCGATCCGCGCTTCATGGTTTTCAGCATGTTGCGCGTGACCAGCTTCGGCGCCGCACCGCCCGGAACGAGCACCGCGCCGATGACGAGATGCGCATTGGGCACGGCCGCCTCGATCGCGGCCTTGGACGCATAGCCGGTCTTTATCTTGTTGCCGAAATGGGTGTCGAGTTCGGCGAGCCGATCGTTGGAGATATCGTAGATCGTCACATCGGCGCGCAGCCCCACGGCCATCTGCGCCGCGTTGAGCCCGGCAACACCGCCGCCGATGATCACGACCTTGGCGGGCGCCACGCCGGGCACACCGCCAAGCAGGATGCCGCGGCCGCCTTGTTCCTTTTCCAGATAATGCGCGCCGGCCTGGATCGACATCCGGCCCGCCACTTCGCTCATCGGTTTCAAGAGCGGTAGCGAACGGTTGGGCGAGGTGACCGTTTCATAGGCGATCGCCGTCGCGCCGGACGCCATCAGACCTTCGGTCTGCGGCTTGTCCGCGGCGAGATGGAGATAGGTGAAGAGGATGTGGCGCGGTTCCAGCATCGCCACTTCCTGCGGTTGCGGTTCCTTCACCTTCACGATCATGTCGGACTGGGCGAAGACGTCCGCCGCGGTATCGACGACCGTCGCGCCGACCGCGCGATAATCGTCGTCGTCGAAGTCGATGCCGGTTCCGGCCCGGGTTTCGACGACCACTTCATGGCCCGCCACGACCACGTCATGGACAGATGCCGGGGTCAGCCCGACGCGATATTCGTGATTCTTGATTTCCTTGGGAATTCCGACGCGCATACACGCCTCCTGAATGCGTTTGATGGCCGCGATATAGCGCTCGCAATTAAGCTTGTCGTCCCATTGCGAACCCGATTTTACCGTGATAGGCCGCGCGCTTTCTCGCGCCGGGCGGAAAATCCCGCAGAGTCGCGACAGAGACGGCATTCACATGGGGGCCGCATTCATCCAAAATGAGCGATAAAACCGCAGTTCCGCCCGTTTCGGGCCCGCCAACGCGCGAAGCGGCGACAATGAAGCTTGCCGTCGGCGCGATCGGCGTCGTCTTTGGCGATATTGGCACGAGTCCGCTTTACGCCTTTCGTGAGGCATTTGCCGGCCATCACCCGCTCTCGCTCGATCCGCTGCACATCTACGGCGTGTTGAGCCTGGTTTTCTGGTCGATGATGCTCGTCGTGACGATCAAATATGTCATGATCATCATGCGCGCGGACAATCGCGGCGAAGGCGGGAGCCTTGCCCTGCTCGCGCTGCTCGGCGGCCGCAAATCCGGAAAGCGATGGACGGGCGGTATCGTCATCCTTGCGATCTTCGCAACCGCGCTCTTCTATGGCGACAGCATGATCACGCCGGCGGTTTCCGTGCTCGGCGCGGTAGAGGGTCTCTCGGTGGTGAATCCGGCGCTCGGCGGATGGGTGATCCCGATCGCCATCTTCATCCTCGCCTTCCTGTTCGTGATCCAGCGCAGCGGAACGGCGCGAGTCGGCGCGTTTTTCGGCCCCATCATGCTGTTCTACTTCCTCGTCATTTCGGTGCTTGGCGCGATCAGTATCGTCCAGACCCCGGAAGTCCTGTGGGCACTCAGCCCGCATCACGCGCTCAATTTCTTCCTGCTGCGCCCCGTCGAGGCCTTTCTCGCGCTCGGCGCGGTCGTGCTTGCCGTAACCGGCGCCGAAGCGCTCTATGCCGATATGGGTCATTTCGGCCGCAAGCCGATCGGCCTGTCCTGGCTCTGCTTCGTCCTTCCCGCCCTGATGCTCAACTATCTGGGGCAGGGGGCGCTCGCGATGCGTATCGGCGAAGCCTCGCTCGAAAGCCCCTTCTATCTGCTCGCGCCGGACCAGCTGCAGATCCCGCTGCTCATCATCGCCACGCTGGCCGCGATCATCGCCAGCCAGGCCGTGATCTCTGGCGCCTTCTCGGTCACCCAGCAGGCGATCCAGCTCGGCTTCATGCCGCGGCTCAAGATCAACCACACCAACGCAGCGACGGTCGGGCAAATCTATATCCCGTTCATCAACTGGGCGCTGATGGTGATGGTGATCCTTTTGGTGCTGACCTTCCGTTCCTCCTCCAGCCTTACTTCGGCCTATGGCGTAGCGGTGACCGGGGCGATGCTGATCGACACCTGCCTGCTTACCGTCCTGCTGTTCGGCTTCTGGAAGTGGAACAAGTTCTGGGCCGGGCTGCTCGTGGGGCTGTTCTTCGTCGTCGACGGGCTGTTCTTCGCGGCGAACCTCACCAAGATCCCGGATGGGGGCTGGTTCCCGCTTGCCGTCGGCCTCGCCGCCTTTGTGATGCTGACAAGCTGGGCCAAGGGCAGATCGCTGATCATCGCGCGGATGCGCGAGGCGGCGATGCCGGTGCAGGTGTTCGTGAAGTCAGCCGCCGGTTCGGCGACCCGGGTGCCCGGCACCGCGGTGTTCATGACGACATCGCCGGAAGGCGTGCCGCACGCGCTGCTCCACAATCTCAAGCACAACAAGGTGCTGCACGAACGCATCGTGTTGCTGACCGTTTCGATTCTCGACCGGCCCTTCGTCGCCGACGAGGAGCGCATCCATTATGAAGATCTCGGGGCCGGTTTCTACCGTATCATCCTGCGCTACGGCTTCATGCAGGATACCGACGTGCCGATGGCGCTCGAAAAAATCACCACCTGCGGCCCGCCTTTCCGGATGATCGAAACGAGCTTCTTCCTGGCGCGGCAGACGCTGCTGACGTCCGAAAATCCGGGGATGGCGCCGTGGCGCGAGAAGCTGTTCGCCTGGATGTTGCGCAACGCGGAAAGCGCGATGCAATTCTTCCGCCTGCCGGCCAACCGCGTCGTCGAACTCGGCAGCCAGGTCGAAATCTAGCGGCGCGGCGGGATGCGCGCCGCCATCGTCCTCGCTGCCGGACGCTCCCGGCGGTTCGGCCAGGCAAACAAGCTGCTCGCGCGCTATCGGGGCAAAAGGCTTGTCGAGCACGCGGTCGCCGCTGCGCTCGCCGCGCCTGCGGGCCGGGTCATCATCGTGGCGGGCGGCGATGTGCGGGTCGCCCGGGCCGTGCGGGCTTTGGGCGGACCGCGCCTGTCGGTCGTTACCAGCTTGGCCCGGCACCGCCACGCGAACCTCAAGCGCGGACTGCAGGCGTTGCGGGCCCACGAAAACGAGGTTTTCGTCTTTCTCGGAGATATGCCCGATTGCCCGCAAGGCATCGGCCGGCGATTGGCCGGGAAGAAAGGGAATTTCGTGCGTGCCGTCCATCGCTGCGTGCCCGGCCATCCGATACTGATCCGCAATCCCCGGGCGGTGCGTGCGCGCCTTGAGCGGGGGAAACGTCCCTTTGAGAGCGGCCAAGCCGTGCGGATCGAGGCGGGGAAGGGGGCTATTCGCGATATCGACCGGCCGGGGGATCTGCGATGAACGCGCCGATTGTCGTGACCGCCCTGTTCGGCCCTAAGGATTTCGCCTGGCTCGACGGCCTGCGCAAACGGCATTTTCCGGCCGCGCGCAATCTCGTTCCCGCGCATCTGACCCTGTTCCACCATCTACCGCCCACCGTGGCCGACGAGCTCAAGCGCCGGTTATCGGCGGAAACGCGGGGCCTTCCGCCGCCTGCCGCGCGGATATCGAAGCCGATGCTGCTAGGGCAGGGGGTCGCGTTCCGGGTCGTGAGTGACGGGTTGGAGGAAATTCGCGAAGGGATTGCCGACGCCTTCGAAACCCTGCTCGTGCCGCAGGACCGGCGCGGATGGCAGCCGCATGTGACTATCCAGAACAAGGCCGATTCCGAAGATGCGAAGGCGCTGTTCGCCACGCTCTCCCGGGACTTTAAGCCGCGTCCGCTCGCTATCGCGGGCCTTGCCAGCTGGTATTATCGCGGCGGGCCCTGGGAGCCGCTGTCGCGCCATATGTTCAGCGGCTGATCAGTCGATCTGGCCGACGCCGCTGCAACTCAGGCCGAAGCTTTCGAGTCCCGATTCCAGATAGGCCGCCAGCATCGGCATCTCCATCAGCTGGTCGGCGGCAGGATCGCTTTCCTTGTCGCCCGCTTCCTCCAGCGCCTCTTCCCAGTCGCTGGCGTCATAGGTGCCGCTGCCGATCCACGCGAGCGCGAGAACTTCGGCCAGCTGGTCTTCGGCGAGATCGTCGAGAAGCGCTAAGATTTCCTCTTCGACCGAATCGTTCTTCTCGTCTATCATCACGTCATAGGGATCGTCGGTCGACATCGTCTGTTCGTCTTCGACATCGTCGGATTCGTCTGCGGGGACCTGGGCGTCCCATTCGCGGGCCCGGACGATGAGCCGGCAAATCGTGTCTAGTGGCGTTTCGAGTTCCATGGTGCGCCTCCTGATTGCAGGGATTTATACGCCAACAACGCGCGACCAGCCAATCCTTTCCCAAATCGGTTGACCCTGATCTATGCCCTGCCTATAGGCCCCGCACGCCCAATTTGCGGCGCTCGCCCGTTGCTTCTGGGGCGGAGTAGCTCAGCTGGTTAGAGCAGTGGAATCATAATCCATGTGTCGGGGGTTCGAGTCCCTCCTCCGCTACCAAGTTTCCCTTTGCCCTGTGCAAGCAATCGCCGTGGATGAACGGCTTGTGCCGGGGCCTTATGGCCTCCTATCTCTGGCCTGAAACAACCTGATCAGGACGGACCCAATGGCCGAACATCGCACGAAAATGCTCATCCTCGGATCGGGCCCCGCCGGGCTCTCGGCGGCCATCTACGGCGCGCGCGCCGGCATGGCGCCGATCGTCGTCCAGGGCATCGAGCCGGGCGGCCAGCTGATGACGACAACGGACGTCGAGAATTATCCCGGCTTTGCCGACGTCATTCAGGGCCCCTGGCTGATGGAGCAGATGCAGAAGCAGGCCGAGCATTGCGGGGCCAAGATGATGTGGGATTCGATCGTCGAGGTCGATCTCTCGCAGCGCCCGTTCCGCATGGTCGGCGACGGCGGCGACGAATATTTCGGCGATACGCTGGTTATCGCGACCGGCGCGCAGGCGCGTTGGCTCGGCCTGGAAAGCGAAACCCTGCTGCGCGGCAAGGGGCTTTCAGCCTGTGCGACCTGCGACGGCTTTTTCTTTCGCGGCAAGAAGATCGCGGTCATCGGCGGCGGGAATACCGCGGTAGAAGAGGCGCTCTACCTCACCAATCACAGCGACGATGTGACCCTGATCCATCGCCGCGACGAGCTGCGCGCCGAGAAAATCCTGCAGGAGCGCCTCTTCGCCAATCCCAAGATCACCGTGCTCTGGGATAAGACTGTGGATAAATTTGTGGGCGAAGGCGATCCGCTTGGGCTGGTCGCGATTGATCTCAAGGACACCAAAACCGGCGAGATTTCTCAGATTGCGGCGGAAGGCGGCTTTATCGCCATCGGCCACGACCCGGCGACCAAGCTGTTCGCGGGGCATCTGGAGCTCGATGGAGACAATTACATCAAGGTGGAGCCCGGCACGACGCGCACCAGCGTTCCCGGCGTTTTCGCTTGCGGCGATGTGATGGACAAGATCTACCGTCAGGCGATCACCGCTGCGGGCACCGGCTGCATGGCCGCGCTCGACGCCGAAAAATTCATCGGCGAGAACGAGTTCGAGCAAGGCTAGGAGTTTTCGAACCGCCGGATCGCGGCCAGGCAGTTTTCGGCCAGCTTCTCGAAATCGCCCTCCCGGGCAAAACTGTGCGCGTCGCTTTCGATCGTATCGAGGGTGAACCGCGCCTCGCCGGCTAATGCCGAGAGCGCGCCCTTGCGCCATTCATGCTCGAAGCCGATCGCGGTCGCATCCCCGCTCGCCAGCACGACATGCGCCGGAGCCGATGAAGCCGACAGTGCATTGGCCGTGCGCTCGGCCAGGCTGCCTTCGTTTTTTTGCGGTTTCAGCAACTTGAACACGCCCCGCACCGCCTTGCGATAGTCGATTCCGCCGGTCAGCAGCCGCTTCCAGCCGTCGAAGCTCGACAGCTGGTCGCGATAATGGCGGCTGATTGCGGCGGGCGGCGGTTCGCCCGATGCGGCCTCGACGACCCAGGGATTGGCAAGGATCATCGCGTCCACCCCGCACGCGGCATGGTGGAGGCACAGCGTCGTCGCGCCGTCGCACAGCCCGAAGCCGATAACCCGTTCCAGGCCCGGCGCGCGTTCGCGGAATGCCGCGACCGCGGCCGCAAGATCGGGCGCGCTGACTTCGAAACCGGGATCGTCTCCCGAACTGTCGCCGACGCCGCGCCGGTCATAGCGCAACACCGGATAACCGGCTGCCGACAAAGCCGAGGCGAGTAGCGCAAAGCCCCGATGCGCGCCGAAGCGCGTCTGGCCGCCGCCCGTGACGATCACGACGCCGCTTTTGCCATCGGCCCCGTCGAGCGAGGCGGCGAGGCATTCGCCGGCACAGTCGAAGGAAAGGAGCGCGCGCATCAGCTGAGCCACGCCGCGATATTGTCGGCGAGCGCGCCGGACAGGGCCGGATCGCCGGTCGGTTCCGCGCGCCGCCAGAGCGGAGCGCCCGCGATATGGCTATCGGCTTCGCCCCGGTCGCCCTCCAGCCTCACGACCGTAACGGAAGACCCTGATCGGGGTTCGGCATCGCGGACGGCGCAGGCGAGTTCGGCGCCGATCGGGTATCCGCCCAGCATGGTCGGGCCAGTGACGAAAACGGCTTTTTGAGCCTCGGCGTCGAACGCCTTGTCGGTCACGCTGCGGGAGCGGACGAGATCGCGGATCAGCCGCTTTCCCTCCACCGGCGCAAAGCGCAGCGTCTTTTCGCCCTGATGCGCCGTATCGAGGAGGCAGCCGCCGCGCACCGCGACCACCGCCCCGGCATCGCACACGTTCGAGGCGGCAGCGACAGCCGCTTTCCAGTCGTCCCAATTCGCGTCCGCAAGAATGGTCTCGCTCTCCCCGGTTCCCGGCAGCTCAGGCAGATGCGCTCCGATCCCGCGCCCGGCGAGCGCGCGCATCAGGTCCGAAAGCAGTTTGCGGGTGCGGTTCAGTTCCTCGAAGAGGGGCGGCACGATCAGGATCGATCGCCCGTCTTCGGGTCCGAGGCTTGTCAGCCAGTCCTGGCCCTTGCCCCAGTCATAGCGCCTGAAACGCGGGGCGGGGGGCATTAGTGGAGCGCCTTTTCCCGCGCGAAGGCCAGCAAATTGCCGAAGCTTTCGAGCATCTCCGCTTCGAACTCGTCATCCTCGATCCAGATGCCGAGCCGGTCCTCGATTTCGGTGAGCAGGCCGGCGACCGCCATTGAATCAAGTTCGGGAATCGCGCCGAACAATTCGGTATTTTCGTCGAACTCGGCCACGTCCCCGGCATCAAGCCCCAGAACGTCGACCAGCACCGCGCGCAACGTCTCTTCGACCTCGATAGCGCCTTCGGATGCCATGCAATTTCCCC
The DNA here is from genome assembly GCF_014237875.1 of Parasphingopyxis marina. GTDB lineage: Bacteria > Pseudomonadota > Alphaproteobacteria > Sphingomonadales > Sphingomonadaceae > Parasphingopyxis > Parasphingopyxis marina. Next base: position 243,588 of record NZ_JACJVJ010000002.1, on the reverse strand, counting down.
TGCTACGCAAACGTCCGGGCCCGCCTAGTCGGTTGCGGAGCGGCGGACAAGGGCGGATAATTTGCGTTTGAGCAGCGGCGCCCAGGCGGCGGGTTGCCGGGGATTGAACAGTTCGATCCGGTAGAGCGGGCGCGGCGCATCCATCCAGTCCGCCTTGTACGGCTCATTGCCCGTTCCATAGTCGATGGTGGCAGGCCGGTCCTCCTCGATCACGTGCCGGAACATCGCTTCCCCGAGAATCGAGCCCGGCGAATGGGATTTCGCGCTTTCGGCATAGGCGAGCTTGTGGATTGTCGCATGGCCGTTTTCGACGTGCCAGAGCTGCGCGGCGACCGGGCGGCCTTCCTGATAGGCGATGCCGAGCCGCAGGCTGCCCGCTTCGCCTTCTTCCGTCACGAAGTCGCGCATGAAATCCCAGGAGCCTTCTTCGGGTTTCCAGCTTTCCGCATAGATGGCCTGATAATCCGCCCAGGCGTCTTCGTCGAAAGCGCGATGGATGCGGATTTCGAGATTGGCCTTTTTCGCCTTGCGCTTGACCGTGCTGCGCAGCTTGCCGGGGCGCGCAGCCCAATAGGCATCGAAGCTGTCCGGGACGCGCAGCTGCCAGTTCTGCGTCGATCCTTCGACAAAGGCCTTCCACCCTGCCGCCGTGAAGCCTTCGACGATCCGCGCTGGTGACGCCATCGGCGCCAGGCTGATTCGCGCCAGATCCCCCAAATCCCCCGCGATCGCCTCGATCAGGCCGCGATCTTCGCCCCGCCGGACGATATCGAAAGCCAGAGTGTACCAGCTGGTCAGCGCCTCGGCCGAGCGCTTGCCGGTGCGGCACAGGAACATCCAGGCGGCGCTGTCTCCCTGCATGGCCCGGACCACCAGGGGTGTCCGCCCGTTGCCGCAATGTTTTTGCGTCATCTCGAACCAGCGCATCCGGTCGTAAAGGATGGGCTGCTGCCCGCGCGACAGCGCATCGCCGGCATCCTCCGCCACATCGGCGAGCTGATCGAATATCTTTACCTCAACGGACATGTCGCATCCCGGGGCCTGTGCTGATAGAGCGCATGCGGCCACCTCCTAGACGGAAGCGATGACGAAAGAGCTAATAAATCCTCAACCCAGCCCGATCGACCATTTGACGTCACGCGGCGAGCCCGGAAATCCGGCGCTGGCGGACAAGGCGGGCATGCTCGATTTCGCCGGGCTGGAAGCGGCGGTCGGCGCGCTGGCGGCCTGGCTGGCGGACCAGGGGCTCGGCGAGGGCGACCGGGTCGCGAGCTGGCTCGCCAAGACGCGGCTCGCCTGCCTGATGCCGCTGGCGGCGGCGCGGGCAGGGCTCGTCCATGTACCGGTCAATCCGCTGCTGAAACATGCACAGGTCGCGCATATCCTGGCCGATAGCGGCGCAAAAATGCTGATCGCGGGACAATCGCGGCTCGGTTCCCTCGAAGCCGGCGATCTGCCTGTAGGATGCGCGGCGATCGACGAGAAGGAGGCCCGGCTGGCCGGTGACGTCATGCCGCCATCGGCGCAGGATCCCCAGAATCTTGCGGCGATTCTCTACACTTCCGGGTCTACCGGGCGGCCCAAGGGCGTGATGCTCAGCCATGCCAATCTCTGGCTCGGCGCGGTCAGCGTGGCGCGCTATCTGGATATTGCGAGCCAGGACCGCACGCTGTGCGTCCTGCCGCTGAGTTTCGATTATGGGCAGAACCAGCTTTTTTCGAGCTGGTATGCCGGCGCCTCGGTCGTTCCCTTCGATTACCTGGTTCCGCGCGACGTGATGAAGGCCATCGGGCGTCATGACGCCACCGTTTTGGCCGGAGTTCCGCCACTTTGGGTACAACTGGCCGAGCTTGAATGGGAACCGGACATAGCCGCGAAGCTCCGCATCCTCACCAATAGCGGGGGCAAGATGCCGGTGCCGCTGGTGCGAAAATTGCGCGAAACTTTCCCGAACGCGGCGCTCCATTCGATGTACGGGCTTACCGAGGCCTTTCGCTCTACGACGCTGGACCCCGCCCTGCTCGACATGATGCCGGAGAGCATCGGCAAGGCGATTCCCCTGGCCGAGATCATGGTCGTGACCGGGGAGGGGGCCGAGGCGGCACCCGAGGAGCCCGGCGAGCTCGTTCATGCCGGGCCGCTGGTCGCCCAGGGCTATTGGCAGGATCCCGAACGCACCGCGCGACGCTTCAAGCCTGCGCCCGCCTTCTCCGAATATGGCGGCATGGCCGTCTGGTCCGGCGATACGGTGGTACGGGATGCCGAGGGTTTTCTCCGCTTCGTCGGCCGCGACGATGCGATGATCAAGACAGCCGGTAACCGGATCAGCCCGAGCGAGATCGAGGATGCCGCGATCGCCAGCGGAAAAGTGGCGGAAGCTTGCGCTTTCGGCGTGCCCGACGAACGGCTCGGACAGGCCATTCATCTGGTCGTCCGGCCGTCCGGCGCCGAGGAGGATGAGGCGCTGAAACGATTTCTCAAGGCCGAGCTGCCTAATTTCATGCAGCCGAGCATGATCGTCTGGCAGAAGGAGCTGCCGCGTAATCCTAACGGAAAGCTCGATCGCACGGCTATAGAAGAACAATTTGGGACAGTGGGTGGATGAAACCGATCGGACCGATACCGCCGGCCTTTGCCGGCCAGCAGGGCGAATTGGCGATCGGCGGGGTTTCGGTGTCGGAACTGGCCGAAAAGGCCGGGCAAACGCCCTTTTACGTCTATGACTTGGCCTTGGCGAGCGCCCAGGTCGCGCGTTTCCGCACCGCGATGCCGGACGGACTCCATTTGCATTATGCTGTTAAAGCCAATCCATATCCTGCTGTAATACAACATTTTATGGAGCTGACAGACGGGCTTGATATGGCCTCGGGCGGGGAGCTGGCGGTGGTTCGCGATTGCGGGGCCGATATGGCCCATGTGAGCTTTGCGGGACCCGGCAAGCGCGACGGCGAGCTGGAACTCGCCATTTCGCTGGGTGCGACCGTGAATCTGGAGTCCGAAACCGAGGCTGAACGCGCGCTCGCCATCGCCGGAAAGCTCGCAATTACGCCGAAACTGGCGGTGCGCGTCAATCCGGATTTCGAGCTCAAGGGCTCGGGCATGAGCATGGGCGGCGGCGCCAAGCCGTTCGGGGTCGATCAGGAGCGCGTTCCGGCGCTTGTCTGGCGCCTGCTCGATGCCGGCGCGGACTGGCGCGGTTTCCATATCTATTCGGGCTCCCAGTCGCTGGATGCCGAGGCGATCGCGCAGAGCCAGGAAGCGAGCATCGCGCTGGCCGCCGATCTGGCCGAAACCATCGGAGAGGCTCCGAAAACCGTCAATCTCGGCGGCGGGTTCGGAATTCCCTATACCGCGAACGACACGCCGCTCGATGTCGAGCAGGTCGGCGAAAGGCTCGGTGCTGCACTGGCGGGCCGCGAGGATATCCTTGCCGACACGCAATTCATGATCGAACTCGGCCGCTGGCTGATTGGCGAGGCGGGCGTCTATGTCGCGCGCATCCTGGACCGCAAGGTCAGCAAGGGTGAGCTTTTCATCGTCACCGACGGGGGTATGCACCATCATCTCGCCGCGTCGGGCAATTTCGGGATGGTGATGAAGCGCAATTACCCGGTCGCCATCGCCTTGAAAATGGGCGCGGAGCCTGCAGAAAGCGCGACGATCGTCGGCCCGCTCTGCACGCCGCTGGACCGGCTTGCGGTGGATATCGCCGTGCCTAGGGCCGATATCGGCGATCTCGTCGCGGTGTTCGCCTCGGGCGCTTATGGTTTAAGCGCGAGCCCCATCCACTTCCTCAGCCACCCCAATGCCGCCGAAATCGTCGTAAATGAACGAAAAATAACCATATAAATCAATACGAACTTAACCCTTCTCTACGCATAAGGGGCCCCGAAACAGGCCGGTTTTCGCGCATGTTCCGGCGCGGATGACGTCACCGGTCCGTAACGAAAAGGGCCCCGACATGCGTATCTGCACCCTGAAACCCGCCATATTGCTGGGCGTTTCCGCCTTTGCGCTTTCCGGTTGCATGGGCGGCGGCGGCGCCGAGTTGCCGCCGGCAGCCTTTGTCAGCACCGGCCAGACTCAGGCCGAGGACTATGTCATCGGCCCGCTCGACACGTTGACGATCTTCGTCTGGCGCAATCCCGAGCTTGGCGCCGAGGAGGTGCAGGTGCGCCCCGACGGCCGCATCACCACCCCGCTGATCGAAGACATGGTGGCGGCCGGCAAGACGCCGGCGATGCTCGCCGACGATATCTCGGTGATGCTGGGCCAATATATCACCGACCCGCGTGTCTCGGTGATCGTCAACGAGTTTTCGGGCACCTATGCCCAGCGCGTTCGCGTGATCGGCGCGACCGAGCAGCCCGCATCGATTCCCTATCGCGCCAACATGACCCTGCTCGACGCGATGATCGAGGTCGGCGGCCTTTCCGAATTTGCGGCGGGCAACCGCGCGCGGCTCGTCCGCTACGACCGGGAATCCGGCCAGCAGCGCGAATATGCGCTGCGCATCGGCAGCCTGCTTCGCCGCGGCGACACCAGCGCCAATGTCGAGCTGCGGCCCGGCGATGTGATCATCATTCCTGAAAGCATGTTCTGATCGGACGGACTGACGGCCCAAGGACGCGAAAGGCGATAGCCACGGCATGAACGGCATCTACGAAGAAATCAGGATCGCGCTCCACGCGATCTGGCAACGCCGCTGGCTTGCGCTGGCTGTTGCCTGGGGCGTCGCCGTCCTAGGCTGGCTGGTGATCGCGCTGATCCCGAACAGTTATGAATCGCGGGCGCGTATCTACGTCCAGCAGCAATCGGTATTGAGCAACGAGATCGGCATTACCGAGCGCGAGCAGCGCGGCAATATCGAGCGGATTCGCCAAACCCTCGCTTCGACGAGCAACCTCGAACAGGTCGTACGGCAGACCGATCTCGCTCAGCAGGCATCGACCGACGCGCAGGTGCGGGCGCTCGCCGTCCAGCTGCGCGAGAATGTGACCGTTGCGGCCCAGCAGAATCCGAATAATTTCGGCGAACCCGGCAACACGTTCGAGATCAGCGCCCGCTGGGGCAGCCCGGGGCTTTCCCAGCAGATCAACCAGAAGCTGATCGACGTGTTCGTCGAGGCGAACCTTGCCGGCAATCGCGCCGAAGCGACCCAGTCGGTCGAGTTTCTCGATCGCCAGATCAGCGAGCGCGAAGCGCGCCTGCAGGAAATGGAAGCCCAGCGCTCGGAGTTCGAAAGCCAGTTCAACGGCCTGTTGCCCGGGGTCGGCACCCTGGAACAGCGGATCGCCCAGGCGCGCTCGGAACTGCGCAGCGTCGAATCCGATCTTGCGGCCGCGAACAGTTCGCTTTCCGCCGTCCAGGCGCAGATCAACGCTACGCCGCCCACCACCAGCATTCCCGGCAGCTATGCGCCGAGCGCGGCAGGCCCGGCCACGGCCCGGCTCAATGCGCTCCAGCAGCAGCTCGCCGATGCGCGGTCGCGGGGCTGGACCGACCAGCACCCCGATGTCGTGGCGCTCGAATCGCAAATCGCCCGCGCTCGGCCTCAGGCTCGCGGCGAAGGCGGTGGCGGCCGATCGGTCGGCGGCGCCACGGCGTCCAATCCGCTTTATACCTCGCTGCGTTCCATGCTGGCCGACCGCCAGGCCCAGGTCGCGGCGCTCACCGCCCGGCGCGATCAGCTGCGCGGCGGCATCGAGGCCATCGATCGCCAGCGCGAAACCGATCCCGGCGCGCTCGCCCAGCAGCTTCAGCTGGACCGCGACTATCAGGCGCTCCAGACCCAGTATAACCAGCTGGTTTCGGACCGCGAACGCGTCCGCCTGCGCGGCGATGTCGCGACCGAGACCGAAGGCGGCACGTTTCGTGTCGTCGATCCGCCCAGCATGCCGAGCGCGCCGGTGGCGCCCAACCGGCCGCTGTTCCTCGTGCTCGTGCTGGTTGCGGCGATCGCCATCGGCATCGGCACCGCCTTCGCGCAGAGCCAGCTCAAAACGACCTATTCCACGGCCCGTCGCCTCGGCAACGGCACCGGCCTGCCGGTGCTCGGCGCGATCAGTCAGATCGTCCGCCCCGCCGAACTCGAACTGCGCCGCCAGAACTTCCGCCGCTTCGCCGGCGGCACGGTGGCGCTGGTCGGCGTCTTCGTCCTGCTGATGGCAGTTGAATTCATCCAGCGCGGCCTGGCGGTCTGAGGAAGCGAGAGACATGAACCAGCACAGCTCCATCCAGACCAAGGGATCGCTGCTCGAACGCGCGGCGCAGAAATATGATTTCGGCGGCACGCTGCGCAAGCCGGCTAACGATGCGCCGCCGGCCGAGCCGGTATCCTTCGCCGAACCGGCGCCGCCGGCCCGCGATACCGCGCCGGAAGCCGCCCCTGCGCCCGAAGCTATTGCGGAACCGGTGCATCTTCCCGAACCCGTGCGGGTATCGGAGCCGCGCCGCCCGGCTCCGGGCGACCGGGCCGGCCATCGCACCGCGACCGTCGATCGCGTTTCTCTTGCCGAGGGCGGTTTCGCGCTGCCCGATCAGCGTCCCGGCGCGCTCGCCGAGGAATTCCGCATCGTCAAGCGCCAGCTGCTGCTGCGCGCGGAAAGCGGCGAGGCCGCGAACAACCGCATGGTCCTCGTCTGCTCGGCCAAGCCCGACGAGGGCAAGACCTTCTGCTCGATCAACCTCGCGCTTTCGATGGCGCGCGAAAAGGATCTCGATATCGTCCTTGCCGATGGCGATTTCTCGAAGCCCGAAATCGCCCGGATCTTCGGCATCGAAGACGGACCGGGCCTGCTCGATGCGCTGGCCGATCCCGCGATCGACATCGAATCCTGCATCGTCGAAACCGATATTCCCAATCTTTCGATCCTGCCCGCCGGGCGCGCGTCCGACGAGGCGACCGAATTGCTGGCCTCGCAGCACACGCGCGATGCCCTGCACCGGCTGACCGCGGCGAGCCCGCAGCGGATCGTGATCGTCGATTCGCCGCCGGCCCTGTCGGCTTCGCCCGCCTCCGTGCTCGCCATGCATGCCGGGCAGGCGATGATGGTCGTCAAGGCCGATACGACGAACGAGGCGGAGCTTCGCGAAGCGCTCGGCCTGCTCGACGGCTGCCCCAATATCCAGCTGCTGCTCAACAGCGTTACCTTCACGCCGAACGGCAAGCGTTTCAGCTCCTATTACGGTTACGGAGACGAATGATGGCCGCGCTTTCCCCTCGCATGATGGCGGGCGCTGGCCTGCTGGCCGCGACGCTGGCCGCGCAGCCTGCCGCCGCGCGCACCGATATCTCGCCCTATATCGAGGTCCAGCAGGTGTTGAGCTTCGATCTCAGCAACGACGATGCCTTGGGCGACGATGTGGTCACCTATACCTCGGTCGCTGCGGGCCTGGATGCCGCAATCTCGACCCGCCGGATCGAGGTGGGCGCCAGCTATCGCTACGAACGCCGCATCGGGTGGGGCGACAGCATCGCCGATGACGACATCCATAGCGGCCTTGTCCGCGCCAATGTTGCGGTCACCCGCGGCCTCAGCCTCGAAGCCGGCGCGCTTGCGGCCCGGGCTCGGGCGGAGATCGGCGGCGACGGTCTCGGCTCGCTGACCGGCGACAATCCCAATTCGACGCAGGTCTACACGATTTACGCCGGGCCGACCCTGTCAACCCATGCCGGGCCGCTGGAAATCGGCGCCGGCTACCGCGCCTCCTACACCCATGTCGAAGACAATAATGTCATCAACACCAATCCCGCCCAGGCCCCGGTCGATTATGTCGACCATTCGACCTACCACCAGGCGACGGCGAGCGTCGGCATCTCGCCGGGCGAAATGCTGCCCTTCGGATGGATCGTTTCGGGCGGCTATGAGCGCGAAGACGCGGCCCAGCTCGATCAGCGCTATGAAGGCTATTATGGCCGTGTCGACGTTACCGTGCCGGTCACGCCGACGCTCGCCCTGGTCGGCGGCGTCGGTTACGAGCAGATCGAGATCAGCCAGCGCGACGTGCTGCTCGATGCCGGCGGCAATCCGGTGCTCGACAATAATGGACGCTTCCAGGGCGATCCCAATTCGCCGCGCCTGCTCGCCTATGATGTCGACGAGATCATCTGGGATGTCGGGTTGCTGTGGCGGCCCAGCGCGCGCCTCGAACTCTCCGCGCGCGTCGGCCATCGCTACGACACGACCATCTATAACGGCTATCTGACCTATCAGACGAGCCCGAACAGTTCGCTCCAGGCCGCGGTCTATAACGAGATTTCGAGCTTCGGCCGCCAGACGGCGAATACGCTTTCGGGTCTGCCGACCGATTTCACGATCGGCCGGAACGGCTTTGGCCAGTTCAACGGCTGCGCCTTCGCCGACGATGGTAGCGGCTGTTTCGATACCGGCTTCCAGTCGCTCAACGCGGCGAACTTCCGTTCGCGCGGCGGCAGCATCGCCTGGTCGGGCGGGCGCGGGCCGTGGAGCTATGGCGTGGGTGCCGGCTACCAGAACCGCCGTTATCTCGCCCCGGCGACGGGCGCGAATTTCTCGCTCGACGGCGTCGAGGACGAAGCCTTCACCTTGCAGGCCAATGTCGGACACCAGCTCTCGCCGGTCTCCAGCCTCGACGGCAATCTCTACGCGAGCTGGTTCAACAGCGGCATTCCGGGTGAAGCGGACGTATTCAGTTCCGGCGGCTCGGCCACCTACAGCATGAGCTTCTATAACGGGCTCAGTGCCCAGGCATCGGCCGGGCTGTTCGCCAACGATGTCGATGGCGAGGACACCGAATGGCTCGGCACGGTGCTGCTCGGCCTCAGCTACGGATTTTAGGGAGGGCGTTCGCGCTCAAGGGAAAAAACGATGTACAGTGAACATTATGGCCTGACCGGCAACCCGTTCCAGCTGACGCCCGACGCGCGTTTCTGGTTCGAGAGCGAAACCCATAAAAAGGCGATGGCCTATCTCGGCTATGGCCTGTCGCAGGGCGAGGGCTTCATCGTCATCACCGGCGATATCGGAGCGGGCAAGACGACCCTCGTTGGCCATCTGATGGCGACCGTCGATACGACCCGCCTCACGCCTGTCCAGATCGTTTCGACCCAGGTCGAGGGCGACGGGCTGCTCCGCCTTGTCGCACAGCAATTCGGGATCGAGTCCCATGGCTGGAAAAAGGCCGAACTGCTCGACCGGATCGAGCGCTTTCTTCACGCCCAGGCGCGCGAGGGCAGGAAGACCTTGCTGATCGTCGACGAAGCGCAGAATCTTTCCGTGGAAGCGCTCGAAGAATTGCGAATGCTCTCCAATTTCCAGTCGGCGGGCCGCGCGCTGCTCCAGATTTTCCTGCTCGGTCAGCCCGAATTCCGGGACCGGGTGAAGAGCGCGCCCAATCTCGAACAGCTGCGCCAGCGCGTGATCGCGACCCATCATCTTTCGCCGATGCATGCGAGCGAGATCGAACCCTATATCGCTCACCGGATGAAAATCGCCGGGTGGCAGGGCCGCCCGCAATTCGCGTCCGAAGCCTTTGCCGTGCTGTATGCGGCAACCAATGGCGTACCGCGGCGGCTCAACACGCTGATGGCGCGCGTGCTGCTTTTCGGCGCGGTCGAGGATCTCGATATCATCGACGCGCAGGCGGTGGAGGCGGTCGTTGCCGATCTTTCGGGCGATAGCGAACCGGTCGAAACCGCACGGGCAGCGCCGGAGCCGCATGAGGCTACGCCGGCTCCCGATGTCTATGCCGAACTGGCGGCGGTTCCCGAGGCGCAGTCGCCTGCGCCGAGCCCCGCACCGGGCCCCGCAAAGAGCTCTGCCTCCGGCGACGATCTGCATGACCGGATTGCTGTTCTCGAAGCCCGTATCGACGAACAGGACGCGGCCCTGCGCCGTGTCTTGACCTTGCTCGTCCAATGGGTCGAGGAAGAAGAAGATCATCCGGGTTTCGATGTCGTTCGCGGAAGTGCGGCCTGAAAGGCCCGAGGGGAGGCTATGCGCCACTATGCTGAATGCGCTTTCGGTCGATGTTGAAGACTGGTTCCAGGTAGGCGCCTTTGAGACGGTAATCGCGCGCGATGACTGGGACGGGCTGGCCCATCGCGTCGAACGCAACAGCGATGCCGTGCTCGCCCTGTTCGAAGCGGCCAACGTCAAAGGCACTTTTTTCACGCTGGGCTGGGTCGCTGCGCGCTATCCGGCGCTGATCCGCCGCATCGTCGATGCTGGCCACGAAATCGCCAGCCATGGCTGGGATCATCGGCGCGTCTTCACGATGACGCCGGACGAGTTTCGCGCCGATCTTGCGCGCGCGCGCGCGGCGATCGAGGATGCCGCGGGCGAAAAGCTTTCCGGCTATCGCGCGCCGAGCTTCTCGATCGACGCGCGCACGCCCTGGGCGCACAGCATCCTCGCCGAACAGGGCTATGCCTATTCGTCCAGCGTCGCGCCGGTCGCTCACGATCATTATGGCTGGCCCGAAGCGCCGCGCTTCGCCTTCGCCCCTCTCGCCGATTCCGGCCTCATCGAACTACCGGTAACGACCGCGAGGCTGGGTAGCCGCAGGATCGCCGCAGGTGGCGGCGGGTTTTTTCGCCTGCTTCCCTATCGTTTCTCGCATTGGGCTATCGGCCAGGTGAACGGCGAGGAGGGCCGTCCGGCGATCTTCTATTTCCATCCTTGGGAAATCGACCCCGATCAGCCCCGGGTCGCCAATGCGCCGCTCAAATCTCGCGTCCGTCACTATAGTCGCCTCTCGGCCATGCAGGGCAAGCTCGAACGCTTGCTCGGCGATTTCCAATGGGGCCGGGTTGATCATGTCGCCGAACTGCAAAAGGCGACGATCCAGTGAACGCCCCCGCCGCCCTGCACAAGCTGCGCATCCGCAAGGCGGATCTGGCCGATCCGGCGGAATGCCGGCGGATCGAGGCCTATGTCCGCGGGCATGAGGCCGGTACGCCCTTCCATCTTCCGCAATGGCTGCAGGCGGTAGAAACGGGCTGCGGCCAGCGCGGGCATATGCTGCTCGCCGAACGGGCAGGGGGCTTGCGAGGCCTGCTGCCGCTGACCGAGATGCATTCGCCCCTGTTCGGGCGGGCGCTCGTGTCGAGCGGCTTCGCCGTGGCCGGCGGAACCCTGGTCAGCAATCCCCGGAACGCGACCGCCCTCGCCAATGCGGGCTGGGATCTCGCCGAGCGGCTGAGCTGTCCGGAGGTCGAACTGCGCGGCGGCGCGCTGCCCAAGGCGTGGCAGAAGCGCGAAGGCGTCTATGCGGGCTTCACGAAAATGCTCGCGGCCGATGAGGAGTCCGAACTGAAGGCCGTGCCGCGTAAGCAGCGCGCCGAAATCCGCAAGGCGTTCGAGAACGATCTCACGATCGACACCGGGCGCGCGGAACGCGACCGGGCCGCGCATTATGCCGTCTATGCCGAAAGCGTCCGCAATCTCGGCACGCCGGTTTTCCCGCGCGCGCTGTTCGACGCGATGCTCGACAGCTTTGGCGAGGAGGCCGACATCCTGACCGTGCGCCACAAGGGCGCGCCGGTCGCATCGGTGCTGAGCTTTTATTTCGGCGGCACCGTGATGCCCTATTGGGGCGGCGGAACGCGGGCGGCGCGGCATCTGCGCGCCAACGAACGCATGTATTTTGCGCTGATGAACCATGCCCGCCAACGCGGCTGCACGCGGTTCGATTTCGGCCGCTCGAAGATCGGCACCGGCCCCTATAGCTACAAGAAGAATTGGGGATTCGAGCCCGCGCCGCTGGTCTATGCCGGCCGTACCGCAAGTGGCGCGGCGCCGCGCGAAATGAACCCGAACAGCCCCAAATACCGGATGCAGGTATTGCTGTGGAAGCGGCTGCCGCTCGGCATCGCCACTCGCGTCGGGCCCTGGATCGCCAAGGGGCTGGGTTGATGGGCGATATCCTGTTCCTGGCGCACCGCGTTCCCTATCCGCCCGATCGCGGCGACAAGATCCGTTCCTTCAATATCCTGAAGCGGCTGTGCGAGCTCGGCACCGTCCATCTCGCCGCGTTCGCCGACGACGAGGCGGATCTCGCCCATGGCGAGGCGCTGCGCCAGGTTATGGGATCGCGGCTCGGTTCGCTCCATATCGAGCGGCGGAGCGTCTCGCGTCCGGTCGGCGCGACCAGGGCGATGTTGGCCGACAAGCCGATGTCCCTGCCCCTGTTCGACAGCGCAGGCATTCGCCGCTTCGTCGGCCAGACCCTCGACACGAAACCTGTGTCCACGGTTTTCGCCTTTTCCAGCCAGATGGCGCAGTTCGTGCCGCAGCTTCCGCCCGGCACCCGCTTCATCATGGATTTCGTCGATGTCGATTCGGAGAAGTTCGCCAATTATGCGCTGAAAACATCCTCGGCGGTGATGCAGTTCGTCTATCGGCGCGAAGCGAGGAAGCTCGGGGCCCATGAACGCGCCGTCGCCGAACGTGCCGATTACAGCCTTTTCGTGAGCGAGGCTGAGGCCGAGGTTTTCCGGTCCAAGACCGGCTTCCGTTCCGCGCGCATCCGGGTTCTCGAAAACGGCATCGACTGCGATCATTTCGAGCCCGATGGCGATTTCCCGATCGTCGATAAGCCCGGCGCGCCGCTGCTCGTTTTCACCGGGCAGATGGATTACCGGCCCAATATCGACGGCGCGATTTCCTTCGCCGACGATGTGCTTCCCGGGGTGCGGGAAATGCGGCCCGATGCCCATTTCGCGATCGTCGGACGCAATCCCACGCCGGAGGTGCTGCGTCTCGCCAAGCGCCGTGACATCACGGTCACAGGCGAGGTCGACGATATTCGCAGCTGGCTCCATGCCGCCGATCTGGTCGTCGCGCCGCTGCGCGTTGCCCGGGGCATCCAGAACAAGGTGCTCGAAGCGATGGCCATGGCCAAGCCCGTGATCGCCTCCAGCGATGCCTTCGAAGGCATAGACGCCGAACCGGGCCGCCATATCATGGTCGGCGATACGCCCAATGCCGGCGTGCACATGATCCTCGACCTGCTCGATAATGAAGCGATGGCGAATTTGATCGGGCAGGCGGCGCGCCAACGGATGCTGGCGCGCTATAGCTGGGAGTCCGCGCTCGCGCCGCTTGCCGAGATGATAACGATGCCACGCGGCGAAGCGGCAGCGTGACCGCCTATCGGGCCATCGAGGAAAACAGCGGAACTGGCCTTCCGGCGGCCTGGCGCGCGCCGCTCGCCATGCTCGGCGGATTTTCGCTGTTCCTGCTGCTGCTGTTTCACGCCGATGCGATCGCCATGGCGACGATCTGGTGGACCAGCTCGACCTTCAGCCATTGCCTCGTCGTTCCGCCGATACTGGGCTGGCTTGTGTGGCAGCGACGGCGCGAACTGGCGCTGCTGGTGCCTGCGAGTTCCTTCTGGGGCCTCGGGATCGTCGGCGCGGGCGGATTGGCCTGGCTGCTGGGCGATGCGGCGAGCGTCTCTTTCGGGCGCCAGCTCGGCCTCGTGCTGATGCTGCAGGGCGGAGTGGTTGCGTTCCTCGGCCTGTCGGTGGCGCGGGGACTGCTGTTCCCGCTCGCCTATGCCTTTTTCCTCGTGCCGTTCGGTGAGCAGTTCGTGCCGGCCCTGCAAGGGGTGACGGCGGAGCTTTCGATGCTGCTGCTCGGCCTTTCCGGCGTGCCCGCGCATATCGAGGGCGTCTTCATCACCACCCCGGCAGGCTATTTCGAGGTCGCCGAGGCCTGTTCGGGGATCAAGTTCCTGATCGCGATGATCGCGCTGGGCACGCTCGCCGCCAATCTCTGCTTCCGGTCATGGACGCGGCGGATCGCGTTTCTGGCGGCCTGTGTCATCGTACCGATTATCGCGAACGGCATCCGTGCTTTCGGGACGATCTACATTGCCGAGGGGGCGGGGATCGCCTTCGCGGAGAGCGTCGATCATGTCGTCTATGGCTGGTTTTTCTTCGCCCTGGTCATCGCGCTGGTGTTGGCGCTGGGCTGGCGGTTTTTCGACCGCAGCCCCGAGGACCGGGCCTTCGATCCGGCGGCAGCGCAGCGCTGGTATCGCGGCAAGGCGCAGAATCGCTGGGTCGCCGCTGCGCTCGCGGTCGCCCTCGTCGTCCTGCCGCCGCTTTGGATGAGCGCGACCGCTGCGGCGGGACGCGCCGAGATTCCGGCGCTGGCGCTCCCGGTCATCGCAGGATGGCAGCGCAGCGATACGGCGATGCAGTATCCCTGGCAGGCCCGTTATGCCGGGGCGGACCGGATTGCGGCGGGCCGCTTGTCCAACACCGACGGCGCGACCGTCGATCTCGCTGTCGGATTTTATGCCGACCAGCGCGACGGCCGCGAAGTGATCGGCTTCGGGCAGGGCGGCCTGCCGCCCGAAAGCGACTGGTCCTGGGTATCGGATAGCCGTGCCGTGCCCTCGGGCCGCGCCTATCGGATCACCGCGCCCGGGCCGGTCGTTCGCGAGGTCGCGCAATATGCCATCGTCGGCGGGGCGATCACCGGCAGCGACAGCCGCGCAAAGCTAGCAACGATGCGGGTGCGTTTGCTTGGCGGGGACCGGCGGGCCGTCGGCATCGTTATCTCGGCCGAGGGCGATGGCGCGCGCGCGGCGATCGATGCCTTCCTCGCCGATGCCGGCGGTATCGAACAACTGGTTGACCGGACCCCCGGCTTGGCCGACTGATCCGCGCATGTGCGGGGTAGCGGGCATCTTTCATCTCGAGACGGCGAAACCCGTCGATCCGGAGCGCGTTCGCGCGATGATCGACGCGATGCCGCATCGCGGGCCGGACGGCGCGGGCGTATGGACCGCGCAGGGCGTCGGCTTCGGCCATCTGCGCCTGTCGGTGATCGATCTTGCGACGGGCGACCAGCCGATGACGACCCCCGACGAAAAACTCGTCGTGACGTATAATGGCGAGATCTACAATTTCCGCGAAATCCGGCAGGAACTGGAAGCGGCGGGCCACGTCTTCCGGACCCATTCGGACACCGAGACGATCCTCCATGGCTGGCGGCAATGGGGCCCACGCTGCGTCGAGCATTTCCATGGCATGTTCGCCTTCGCGCTTTACGACGAAGAGGCGAAGACGCTATTCCTCGCCCGCGACCGGCTCGGCGTAAAACCGCTCTATTATGCCGAAGTGTCCGACGGCAGCCTGATCTTCGCCTCGGAACTCAAGGGGCTGCTCGCGCACCCGCTGCTCCGCAAACGCCCGAGCGAACAGGCGGTCGAGGATTTCCTCGCTCTGGGTTACGTGCCCGACGATGCCTGTTTCGTGGCGGGCGTGAAGAAGCTTCCGGCCGGCCATACGCTGATGACCCGGCGCGCGATGCCGCTCGCCGAGCCGCGCCCCTATTGGGATGTCGCCTTCGAGCCGAAACGGCGCAGCGCCGAGGCCGCCGAGGAAGAGCTTGTCGCGCATATGGGCGAAGCGGTGCGCAGCCGCCTCGTGTCCGATGTGCCGCTTGGCGCCTTCCTTTCGGGTGGCGTCGACAGTTCCGCGGTTGTCGCGATGATGGCCGAGGCGAGCAAATCGGCGGTCGAAACCTGCTCGATCGGCTTCGACGAGGCCGATCACGATGAAACCGAATATGCCGATGCCGTCGCGGCCCGCTTCGCGACCAACCACCGCAAGAGAATCGTCGCGGCCGACGATTTCGCGCTGATCGATACGCTGGTCGCGGCATTCGACGAACCCTTCGCCGACGCCAGCGCGCTGCCGACATACCGGGTGTGCGAACTGGCACGCGAAAGGGTGACGGTCTCGCTCTCGGGCGACGGCGCGGACGAAATCTTCGCCGGCTATCGCCGCCACATCTTCCATGCCGGCGAGGAACGCGCGCGGCGGTGGGTGCCGGGCATGGTGCGCAAACCGCTCTTCGGGACGCTCGGCAAGGCCTATCCGAAGCTGGATTGGGCACCGCAATATCTGCGCGCCAAATCGACCTTCACGGATTTGGGCAAATCGGGCGCGGAAGCCTATGCCGCGTCGGTCGGCGTGACGACGCCCGGGCAGCGGCACCGGCTCTATAGCGGCAGTTTCGTAACCGCGCTGGGCGGGCATCGCGCCGAGGATCGTTATGTGAAGGCCATGGAGAACGCCCCCGCGGCGGACGGCCTTGCGGCTGCCCAATATGCCGATCTCAAGATCTGGTTGCCCGGCGATATCCTGACCAAGGTCGACCGGATGAGCATGGCGGTGAGCCTTGAAGCGCGCGAGCCTTTGCTCGATCATCGCCTTGTCGAATTCGCCGCGACCCTGCCGCTGAAGCAGCGGGTGCGCGGCGGCGTCGGCAAATGGCTGATGAAGAAGGCGATGCGCCGCTACCTGCCCGAGGACATTCTCTACCGGAAGAAACAGGGATTCGTGACGCCGATCAGCGCCTGGTTTCGCGGCCCGCTGGCGGGCGAGGCGGACCGGATCGCGAGCAGTTCGGCGCTGGCCGAGACCGACTGGTTTCGCCATGCCGAAATCCGGCGGATCGTGGACGCACACAAGAGCGGGCGCGAGGAGCATGGCCGGCTGATCTGGCAGCTGCTGATGCTCGATCGCTCTCTGAGACGGGTGTTCGGGCTCGGAAAATAACTGTCGCCCCAGCCTTCGCCGGAATGACGATTACGGATATTTCGCTTCCACGAAATACAATCCCTCGGGCGGGGCGTTGAGGCCCAGCCGCGAACGGTCGGCCGCTTCCAGCGCCGCGCCCAGATCGTCCCTCCTCCATTGCCCCTGGCCGACCAGCGCCAGGCAGCCGACCATCGAGCGGACCTGGTGATGGAGGAAGGAGCGCGCCTCCGCTTCGACAAGCACCTCGTCGCCTTCGCGGCGCACCGCCAAACGGTCGAGCGTCTTCAGCGCGCTGTCCGATTGGCAATGGGCCGACCGGAAGGTCGTGAAATCATGCTTGCCGACGAGCAATTGCGCCGCTTCGTCCATCGCTTGATGATCGAGCTCGCGCGGTATGCGCCACGCCTTTCCGGCTTCGAGCGCGAGCGGCGCGCGGCGATTGACGATGCGGTAGCGATAGGCGCGGCCCGTGCAGCTGAACCGCGCGTGCCAATCCTCCTCCACCTCCCGGCAATCGAGGATCGCGATAGGCTCGGCCCGCAATTTGGCGTTGAGCGCTTCGCCCAGCCGGAACGGCGTGAAGGACTTTTCGATATCGATATGCGCGGCCATCGCCAGCGCATGGACGCCGGCATCGGTGCGTCCGGCGCCATAGACCAGGGTCTCTTCGCCGCTAATCGCCAATGCCGCCTCCTCGATCGCCTGCTGCACGCTGGGGCCGTGGGGTTGGCGCTGCCATCCCATATAGGGGCCGCCATCATATTCGATTGTCAGCCGGAAGCGCGTCACGACAGGATCGTGCCCTCGGGAATGGGGAAGCCGCGGAGCAGATCCTCGGTGTTCATCGCCGATTTGCCGGCGCGCTGGACGAGGGTCGGGCGCAGCGCGCGCTCGCCGCAGGCGATCGTAAGGCGATCGTCGATCACCGCGCCCGGCGCGCCGCTCTCGTCGACGATGTCCGCCGTCAGGACTTTGAACCGCTCGCCCTCATGCTCGAAGAAAGCACCAGGCATCGGGTTGAAGGCGCGAACCGCCCGTTCGAGCATCGCGGCGGGTTCAGAAAAATCGAGCCGCGCCTCGGCCTTGTCGAGCTTGCTCGCATAGGTGGCGTGGCCGCCATCCTGTGCCTCCGGGTCGTAGGCGGAAAGATCGGCCAGCACATCGACGATCAGCGCCGCGCCGAGATCGGCCAGTTCCTGCGTCAGTTCGCCGGCCGTCTTGCGGTCGACCGGCGTTTTCCGGGTCGCGAGCATCGGGCCGGTATCGAGCCCGCGCTCCATCTGCATGATCGTGACGCCGGTGCGCATATCGCCGGCCAGGATCGCGCGCTGGACGGGCGCGGCCCCGCGCCAGCGCGGCAGGAGCGAGGCGTGGATATTGAGGCAACCGCGTTGCGGCGCTTCCAGGATCTCCCGGTTGAGGATCAGCCCATAGGCTGCGACCACCGCTACCTCGGCGGCAAGCGAGGCGAAATCGGCTTTCTCCGTATCGCCCTTGAGGCTTGCCGGGGTCCGCACCTCGATGCCGAGCTCTTCGGCGCGCAGGTGAACGGGGGAGGGACGCGGCTTCTTGCCCCGGCCCGCCGGGCGCGGGGGCTGGCTGTAAACAGCGGCGATATCGTGCCCGGCATCGACCAGGGCATCGAGCGCCGGCACGGCGAAAGCCGGGGTTCCCATGAAAACAATCCGCATGATGTGCGCTTGAACCGCTTGGCAAGCCTAAGCGCAACCCCATAGATGGGGGCATGGCCTCTCAGGAGATCGAACAGCTGACCCAGGCGCTGGCGCGCCTGCCCGGATTGGGCCCGCGTTCGGCGCGGCGCGCGGTGCTGCATCTGCTGAAAAAGCGCGAGACGGCGCTGGTGCCGCTGCTGCGCGCGCTGGAAACGGTCGGCGACAAGCTCTCGACCTGCGAAATTTGCGGCAATGTCGATACCAGCAACCCGTGCGGCGTCTGCTCGGACCCCAAGCGCGACCTGCGCTCGCTCTGCGTCGTCGAGGAAGTGGCGGACCTTTGGGCGCTCGATCGCTCCCGGCTGTTTCCCGGCAAGTTCCATGTGCTGGGCGGGCGGCTCTCGGCGCTCGACGGTGTGCGGCCCGAGGATCTTGGCGTGGACACCCTGATCGCGCGGGTCTCGGGCGGCGAGATCGACGAGGTGGTGCTGGCGATGAACGCGACCCTGGAGGGCCAGACGACCGCGCATTATCTCGCCGAACGGCTCGAAAGCTATCCGGTGCGGATCACCCAGCTGGCGCACGGCCTGCCGGTGGGCGGTGAACTCGATTATCTCGACGAGGGGACGCTGGCGCAGGCCTTGCGGGCAAGAAGGCCCGTCGCTTGACCTGAATCGTCCCAATTCCTACCTAGCGGCTATGGCCATCTTACCCATCATCGAAGCGCCCGACCCGCGCCTGAAAATCGTGTCCGATCCCGTCGAAACGGTGGACGACGAGGTGCGCGCGCTGATCGCCGACATGTTCGAAACGATGTACGACGCGCCCGGCATCGGGCTTGCGGCGATCCAGGTGGGCGTGCCGAAACGCATTCTCGTGATCGACCTGCAGGAACCGGCCGAACATGATCATGAGCATGGCGAAGAGTGCGATCACGACCATGAGCCGGTCCGCGATCCCCGGGTCTTCATCAATCCCGAGCTCTTCGATCCCGCCGAGGAAATGCGGAGCTACGAGGAGGGCTGCCTGTCGGTGCCCGACCAGTTCGCCGAGGTGGAACGGCCCGACACGATCGGCGCGCGTTGGCTCGACGAAAATGGCGAAAAGCACGAGGAGCGGATCGAAGGGATGCTGGCGACCTGCCTGCAGCACGAGATGGACCATCTCGAGGGCATCCTGTTCATCGATCACCTCTCGCGGCTGAAACGCCAGATGGTGCTCAAAAAGCTCGAAAAGGCGCGGCGCGCGGCTGCCTGACGCGGCTCGCTTGCAATGTCGGAAAATGTGGCCCTGTTCGGGTCGTGACGGACACGGCGATGCCTGGCGCAGCCTATCTGGCTGGGCCGACATCGCTGTGCGCCCACGTTGTAAACTTTGCGCGATTTCAGCAGGCGGTCAGGGCTAGAACAGCCCCTCGATCTGCCCATTCTCGTCGAGGTAAATCGCTTCGGCGGACGGCACCTTGGGCAGGCCCGGCATCGTCATGATGTCGCCGCAGATCGCGACGACGAAGCCCGCGCCGGCCGAAAGGCGGACCTCGCGGACCGTGACCTCATGCCCCTCGGGCGCGCCGAGCTTGGTCGGGTCGGTCGAGAAGCTGTACTGGGTTTTCGCCATGCAGACCGGGAAATGGCCGTGGCCCATCTCTTCCCATTGCTGGAGCTGCTTGCGTACGGCGGGCGGGATATTGACCTCCGCCGCGCGGTAGATCTCCCGCGCGACCGTTTCGATCTTGTCGGCGAGCGGGATATCGTCGGGATAGAGCGGGGTGAAGTCGGGCGCGCCGGCATCGGCCTTGTCGGCCACGATCCGCGCCAGCTCTTCCGCGCCCGCGCCCCCATCGGCCCAATGCTTGCAGACCACGGCATCGGTATCGAATTCGGCCGCCATCTCCCGGATCACCGCGATCTCGGCATCGGTATCGAGATAGAAATGGTTGATCGCGACGGTGGGCTGGATGCCGAACTTGCGGAGATTTTCGATATGGCGCTTGAGGTTCACCGCGCCGGCGCGAACCGCCCCGACATTTTCCTCGGTCAGGTCGGCCTTGGCGACGCCGCCATTCATCTTGAGCGCGCGCACCGTGGCGACGAGCACCACCGCATCGGGCTTCAGCCCCGCGATCCGGCACTTCACGTCGAGAAACTTCTCGGCGCCGAGGTCCGCGCCGAAGCCGGCTTCGGTCACCACATAATCGGCCATCTTCAGCGCCGTCGTGGTGGCGATCACCGAGTTGCAGCCATGGGCGATATTGGCGAACGGGCCACCGTGCAGGAAGGCCGGGTTGTTCTCCAAGGTCTGCACCATATTGGGCTGGATCGCGTCTTTCAGCAGCACCGTCATCGCCCGGTCGGCCTTCACGTCGCGGCAGAAAACCGGGGTCCGATCCCGCTTGTAGCCGATCACGATATTGCCGAGCCGTTCCTGCAGATCCTCGATATCCGAAGCGAGGCAGAGGATCGCCATGATTTCCGAGGCGACCGTGATGTCGAAACCGCTTTCGCGCGGAAAGCCGTTGGCGACGCCGCCCAGCGGGCCGGCGATCTGACGGAGCGCGCGGTCGTTCATGTCGAGCACGCGCTTCCAGACGATCCGGCGGACATCGATATCGAGCGGATTGCTCCAATAGATCGAATTGTCGATCATCGCGGCGAGCAGGTTGTGCGCGCTGGTGATCGCATGGAAATCGCCGGTGAAGTGAAGATTGATCTCGTCCATCGGCATGACCTGGCTCTTGCCGCCGCCCGCGCCGCCGCCCTTCATCCCGAAACAGGGGCCGAGCGAAGGTTCGCGCAGGCACAGCATCGTCTTCTTGCCGATCCGGTGGAGCGCGTCGGACAGCCCGACCGAGGTCGTCGTCTTGCCTTCGCCCGCCGGCGTCGGGTTGATCGCGGTAACAAGGATCAGCTTGCCCTGGCTGCTGCTCGCGGGGAGCGCATTGCGGTCGATCTTGGCCTTGTACTTGCCATAGGGAATCAGCGCCTCGTCCGGAACGCCGGCCTTGGCGGCGACTTCGGCAATAGGCTTTAGCGTCGCCTGGCGGGCGATCTCGATATCGGTCGGCATCCTCTGGAATTTCCTTCTTTGTGGGAAATATGAAACGAATCGGGTTTGTAAGTAACCTATACAAATTGATTGTTGCAATGCCGTGCCGGGATAAATCGTGGCGGCGGGCGATGCCGTAGCGACAGGGTGCTATCCACGGTTTCACGAGGCGCGGCTTGTATGCCGGACCAAGGCGGCTTAAGTTCACCCTTCGTTCCCCAACGCCAGAGAGCACATGGACCCGGTTTTCGTCATCCTTTCGGTATTGATCGCGACCGTGATCGGCGCGGGGCTGGGCTGGTGGGCCAATGGCCGGACACTCGCGCCGCTGCGCGAGGAAAATGCGCGGCTGCGCGAAGAAGGCGTTGCGACGGCAACCGACCTGCGAACCGCGCTCGATGGCGTGCGCGACGAGCGCGATGCCGCACAGCAGGAGCTGGCGGCGCTCAAGGCCGATGCGCGCAACCATGAAAAACAGATCGCCCAGCTTCTGGAAGCCAAGGAGGCGCTGGCCGCCCAGTTCAACGAAGTCGGCTCGAAGCTGCTCGGCGAGGCGCGTGAGGAGTTTCTCAAGCGTGCCGACGAGCGTTTCCATCAAGCCGGGGAAAAGAACGAGGAAAGGCTGAAACAGCTGCTCAACCCGGTCGGTGAACGGCTGAAAGCCTATGAGGAACAGGTCGGCAAGGTCGAGAAGGACCGGACCGAGGCCTATGGCACCCTGACCGGCCTGATCGACCAGATGCGCGCCGGGCAGGAACGCGTGCAGACCGAGGCGGCACGGCTGGTCAATTCATTGCGCAACGCCCCCAAGGCGCGCGGGCGCTGGGGCGAGCAGCAGCTCAAAAATGTCCTCGAGAGCTGCGGCCTTGCCGAACATACCGATTTTCAGACCGAGGTGAGCATCGACAGCGCCGAAGGGCGGATGCGCCCCGACGCGATCATAACGGTGCCGGGCGGGCGGTCGCTCGTGGTCGATGCGAAGGTTTCGCTCAACGATTATCAGGACGCGTTCAACGCCGATGACGACGAGGGCAGGGCGGTCGCGTTGGCGCGGCACTGCGTGTCGATGAAAACCCATATCGATGGGCTCTCGCGCAAGGCCTATTGGGACCAGTTCGAGGATGCGCCGGACTATGTCATCATGTTTGTGCCCGGCGAACATTTCCTGACCGCGGCGCTGGAGCATGATTCCACGCTCTGGGACCATGCCTTCGAAAAACGGGTGTTGCTGGCCACGCCGACCAACCTGATCGCCATCGCGCGGACGGTTTCCGCGGTGTGGCGGCAGGAAGGCCTGGCGCGCGAGGCCAAGCAGATCGGCCAGCTGGGCAAGGACATGTATGACAGGCTGGCCGTCGCGGCCGGGCATTTGAAGACGGTCGGCACCGGGCTGACCTCGGCGGTCAACAATTACAACAAGTTCGTCGGCAGCTTCGATCGGAACGTGATGTCGACGGCGCGCAAATTCGCGGAACTCAATATCGAGACCGGCAAGAACGAACTCGACGAAGTGCCGATGGTGGAAGCCGTAACGCGCAATTCCAGCACCGATACGCTGCCCGCGCCCGATGCCGACAATGACGGCGAGGAAGCCGCCGAATAGCGCCTAGGGCGGGCCGCCGCAGCCCTGCACCAAGGGCCGCCCGTTTTCGGTGACCGTGACCGTTGCCGGATAATAGGCGCCGCTCATCGCGTCGCTGCACGGATCCTCGAGTATCTCGACGGTCAGCGCCTGCGTTTCGTAACGCCGCCCGCCGCCAAATTCCGTCACCTCGGGTGTCGGCACCGTCACCGTCCGTTCGCCATAATCGGCCCGGTAGGAGATCACGTCAGGATAGATGTGTACGGTCCAGCCCGGCTCTTGCCCGACGGCGCGGAAGATCGGTTGCTGTTCGGCCTGCTGCGCTTCTTCTTCGGTGACGATGCTGGGCGAGTCCTGCACGCTGGCTTGCGGCGTTTCATCGCATGCTGCCAGCAGCGCGGCGCAGGCGAGTAGGGCGGCGGCCGCCCTCATCCGTATAATCCCTCGTCATAGAGCGGTTCGCCGCCCGCTCCGGTCGTCGCGCAGGCCGCCAGCGCAAGCATCAGGGCCATCGCCGCATATCGCATGATCAGCTTCCTCTCCGCCGTTCCATGTCCAGCCTGATACCATTTTCCGAACGCAAGGTCAGCCTCGCAACGGGTTTGGGCACATGGCCTTCGACGGGAGACACGGTCCAGTCGCGCATGACCGTCGCCAGCACGATCACCGCTTCCTGCAGCGCGAACGCCGCGCCGAGGCAAACGCGCGGGCCTTTGGAGAAGGGCAGATAGGCCTTCTGTTCGGATGCCTTGGTTTCGGCGCGCGAAAACCGGTCCGGATCGAACATGTCCGGATTGTCCCAATGCTCGGTATGGCGGTGCATCAGCCAGGGCGAAACGAACAGGATCGATCCGGGCAGGATATGCTTGCCGCGCATCTCTTCGGCCTCGGTCGCGTCGCGCGGGACGAAGGCGACCGGCGGATAGAGACGCAGGGTTTCGCGAAACACATCGCGGGTGAAGGGCAGGCGGCGCATCTTCTCGAAACTCAGATCGCCATCGGCAAAGGCGGCGTCGGCCTCTTCCTGCAACCGGCGCTGTACGTCCGGCACCTGCGCGATCAGGTAGAGCGCCCATCCGAGCGCCGAAGCCGAGGTTTCGTGGCCGGCAAGGAACATGATGCCGACCTGGTCGACGAGTTCGCGATCGTCGAAGCGCTTGCCGGTTTCCGGGTCTTCGGCGGCGATGAAACTCGCCAGCATATCGCGTTCGGGCACGGCGTCGCCGCTTTCCATCGCGGTCATACGCTCGCGCACCGGCTTGTGGAGCAGTTCGCGGATCGTCGCCGCATAGCGTTTTGCCCGATGCTTGCCGACCGAGAGCCAGTGCGGAACCCCGGCCAGCGACCACACCCCGTGGAGCCAGGCGAGGCGCTGGAACTTCTCGAAATTCTCGAAAATGATCTCGGCTTCCTCGCGGGTGAAGGAGCGCGAATAGATGGTACGGAAGATCACGTCGGCGGTGACGTGCGTCATCTCCAGGTCGATCGCCGTGTCGGGGCCGGCTGCGCCCTCGTCGAAGCGCGCGGCCATCGCGTCGACCGCCTCTTTCATCAGCGGAAAGATCGCCTTGATCCGCGTCGCCTCGAAAGCCGGGTCCATCATTCGGCGCTGCTGCTTCCACAATTCGCCGTTCGACACGAAGATGCTCTCGCCGAGCAACAGCTCCAGCATCGTCGCCATCAGGTCGGACTTGGGATAGCGATCGACGTCGCCGAGCAGGATATTCTGGACGAGATCGGGCTGGTTGACGAAATACATGGTGCGCAGCGGCAGCTTCACCTCGCCGAGCTTCATCGAATAGCTGTTGGCGTAGAGCGGCGCGGTCGAGGAGTGCAGGCTCTTGAAGAAGCGCGCCAGGGGGGTCAGCTTTTTTGGCTGGGGCTCGGGCTTCGGGGGGATATGGCCGGTCATCGCACGGCCTTCATCCGCCCCAGGCGCAACCTTGTGAAGTCCCGCACGGACGGCCGATGCGCGAAACGCTCGGCGAGCGTGCGCGGCCCGGCGGTGATCGCGAAATAATCGTAATCGGAGGGCCGCGCGGCGGCCATGATGTACTGGAAATGCAGCCGCATCCAATCGCGCGATTTTCTGTCGAACTCCGCATCCGGCATGATCTCGTGAAATTTCGCGTTGAGCAGTTTCGGGTTTTTCCGGCCGGGATTGCGGTCGCCGATCGCGGTATAGGGATCGACCAGCGCGAAACAGGCGCCGTCCGGCGGAGCGGAAATGTCGAGCCAGTCGACCGCGTCGGTCTCGGCAACCGCCGCGATTTCCTCGCGCATCGCTTTCGCTTCGGGGAGCCAGGCCAGCCACATGATCGTCTGGCCCAAGGTCAGCAGCGAGAGTTTCGGCGCGTTCTCCGGCATTTGCTCCAGCGCCCGGGCGACGGTGGCTATCGCGATAGCCGCGCCATAGCTGTGGCCCGCGACCAGGATCTCGTCGACATCGCCGTCTTTCAAGCGCGCCGCCAGATAGTCGCCAAAGGCATCGCGGCGCTTGTCGAGGATATTGGTCGGGCTGCGTTCCTCCTCGATATGGAAATTCACGATCCGGCCGACCCAGGTGAGGTTGAACTTCTGCTCCATCCGATAGGCCAGCCAGAACAGGCCGAAACCGATCGCCAACCCGGCGGCGAGGCCGATCGGGCCGAAGGCGGCAAAGCCGGCCCCGCTCAGCCCGAGGCCGAACAGCAGCAGGAACAGGATCACGAAGCCGGGCATGGTCGCGGTCATTCCCGCGGGCCAGCTCCATTGGAAGGTTTTGACGAAAACACCCGCAAGCCAGGCTTTCCACGACGATGTCAGTGTGATCCAGGCGAGCTTGGCCGGCTTTTTGACCCAGAACAGCCGAACGATATCGTCCCATTCGCAATAGACATATTCGGTCTCGACGGTCTCGCCATCCTGCGTCGAACCGACATTCCAGCGATACATGTGCTCGCCGAGCCGTTCGCGTTTGCCGACGTCGATTTCATAGCCGGAAACCTCGGCCTGTTTTGCCGCTTCGGTGCGATAGAGCTGGTGATAATAGCGCACGCCGCGCGGATCGAAGCCGCTTAGGTAGAGGACGAGACGCTTTTTGACCTTGTTCATCGGCGAAACTGGTTCAGCGCCTCATAGGCCATCACGGCTGTCGCGACCGCGGCGTTGAGGCTGTCCGCCTTGCCCATCATCGGCATTTTGACGAGGAGATCGCAGGCCGCGGCATAATCGGCGGGCAGCCCGGCCGATTCGTTGCCGACGAGCAGGAAAACCGGCTTTTCGTAGCGCGGTTCCTGGTAATCGAGGTCGGTATCCAGGCTGGTGCCGATCAGCTGGCCCTTGCCGGCGCGCAGCCAGGCGAGGAATTCCGTCCATGGCGCGGCGGCGAGACCGAGCGTGAACAAGGCGCCCATCGAGGCGCGCACGGCTTCCACCGAAAAGGGATCCGCGCAATCGTCGATCAGGATCAGGCCTCCCGCGCCGACCGCATCGCCGGTCCGCAGCATCGTGCCGAGATTGCCGGGATCGCGCAGCGCCTGCGCAACCAGCCAGATTTGCGCGCTATCCCGGTCGAGCGCATCGAGCGAGAGATCGAATTCGGGATAGATGCCGACCACCGCCTGCGGATTGTCCTTGCCCGAAAGCTTGGTCAGGATCGCGCGGCTCGTGCGGATCGCTTCGCCTCCGGCTTGCTCCGTGGCGTCGATCAGCGCCTTTGCGCGCGGATGGCTTTCGGAGTCTTCGGTGAAGAATATTTCGCTGGGAAGCCGGCCGGATTCCTCGGCCTCGCTCAATATGCGCAGCCCTTCGGCGAGGAACAGCCCCTCGCGGCGTCTATGTTTCTTGTCGCGCAGGCTCCGGGCGCGCTTGATGAGCGGGTTGGAGAACGCCGTGATCTCGCGGGGCAGGGGTCAATCCTCCCCGAATTTGGACTCGACCAGCGCTACCAGCTTTTCCACGGCTTCCTGCGCGCCGTCGCCTTCGGCGCTGATGGTGATGCAATCGCCCATCGCCGCGCCGAGCATCATCAGGTCGAGGATCGAGGACCCGGCCACGGCGTTTCCTTCGCGGCTCACCTCGACCTCGGTGTCGAGTTCGCTCACCAGCGTTACGAACTTGCTGCTTGCCCGTGCGTGGAGGCCGCGCTGATTGACGATAGTGACCGTGCGTTCGACCCTGCTCAAGCCGCCTGTCCCAATATCTCCGAGGCGACCGAGATATATTTCTGTCCTGCCTCGCGCGCCGCGGCGACGGCGTCGCCCACGGTCATCGATTGCCGTGCGCCGGCCAGGCGGATCAGCATCGGCAGGTTCATGCCGGCGATGACCTCGACCTTGTCGGGCTGCATGAGGGAAATCGAAAGATTGGAGGGCGTGCCTCCGAATAGATCGGTGAGGACGATCACGCCCTTGCCGCTCTCCACCTTTTCCACGGCTTCGGCGATTTCGCCGCGCCGCTGCTCCATATCGTCTTCCGGGCCGATACAGATCGACTCGATCTGCTCCTGCACCCCGACGACATGTTCCATGGCGGTGACGAACTCGCGCGCAAGATTGCCATGCGTCACCAGAACCAACCCGATCATTCACTCACCTGCGGTTTCATTTCCGTTTCCCCGGCGCGCGCTCCACGGAATCGAGCGACGGAAAGGCCAAATCGCGATGGGCAACCGTGGGGGAAAATCCCGCCCCACGCAACCGTTCCGCTATGCGTTCGGCCACATGTACCGATCTATGACGGCCGCCCGTACACCCGAATGCGATGGTGACATAGGCTTTTCCTTCGGCAAGGTAGCGCGGCATCAGCAGCAGCAGCAGTTCCTCGATGCGGGTCACCGCATCCTCATAGGCTTCGTCCCGGGCGATAAAGGCCGCGACATCCTCCTCCAGCCCCGTTTTCGGGCGCAAATCCGCGTCCCAGTGCGGATTGCGAAGGAACCGCATATCGAACACCAGGTCGGCATTGCGCAAAATCCCGCGTGCAAAGCCGAAAGAGGCGACCGTAACCGTGGTGTCCTCGGTTCCGCCGGACCCGAAACGCGCGCGCAATTCCTGCTGGAGATCGTTCGCGGAGCTGTCCGTCGTGTCGATGACGTGCGCCGCCCAGCGCCTGAGCGGCAGCATGAGCTCGCGTTCGAGAGCGATGCCATGCGTCGCCGGCCGGTCGAGCGCAAGCGGGTGCCGCCGCCGGGTTTCCGAAAAACGCTGCTCGAGTACGGTGCCCCCGCAATCGAGGAACAGCGTTTCGATCTGGAAATCGTGGTTTTTAGCGAATTCCTTGAGCCGGTCGACGATCGCGCCGGCGTCGAAACCCCGCGTCCGGCTATCAATGCCGACGGCAAGCGAGCGTTCATTGTTTCCGGGTTCGAAAGACGGGGCTTCCAGGAAATTTTCGAACAGGCTGAGCGGCAGATTATCGACCGTCTCCCAGCCCATATCCTCGAACGTGCGCAGCGCCGTCGACTTGCCGGCCCCCGAAAGCCCGGTAACGAGGAGGATGCGCCGGTGAGAGGCGGATTCGTCGGTCATGCCTTCTCGATCACGGTTGGGCCATCGGAAGCTTGATAATGAATCGCGCACCACTTGCCGAGTCATGCCGGTCCTCGACGGTGATCGTCCCGTCATGCCCTTCGATAATCGCCTTGGCTATGGCGAGGCCGAGGCCCGAATGATTGCCGAATCCGTCGCTCTCCGGCCGCAGGCTGTGGAAACGGCGGAAGATTTCCTCGCGCACATCCTCGGGAACGCCGGGGCCTTCATCCTCGACCTTGATCAGCACATGTTCGCCGTCATTGGTCGCGGTGATCCGCACCGTGCCGTTTTCGGGCGAGAAGGAAACCGCATTGTCGAGCAGGTTTTCAAGCACGCGGGCGAGCTGCGAAGCATCGCCCATCACCTGCGCGCTGCCCTTTCGGGGACGGCCAAAGGCGATGCGGACATTGCGGTTGAGCCCGCGCTGGTCTCGTGCGGCAACGATCGAACCGATCACTTCGCCCATATCAACAGGATCGAAGTTGGACCGCGAGAGCTCGGCATCGATCCGGGAGGCGTCCGAAATCTCGGTAACGAGACGGTCGAGCCGCCGAACATCGTCCTTCACCACATCCAGCAACTGTTTCTGCAGCGCGGGATCGTCGATGCGTTCGAGCGAATCGACGGCGGAGTGCAACGAGGCGAGCGGGTTTTTGAGCTCGTGCGCGACGTCGGCGGCGAAGGCTTCGGTGGCATCGATCCGCTTGCGCAGCGCCTGGCTCATATCCGAAAGCGCACGGGCGAGCAGGCCGATCTCGTCGCGGCGGGAGGGCAGGCGGGGGACGTCGACCTCGCGTGCCCGGCCCAGGCGCACGCGCTGGGCCGCGATCGAAAGGCGCCGCAGCGGCCGGACGATGGTGCGCGCCATGAACAGCGACAGCAGGATGGAGATGATCGCAGCGGCCAGCACGATGATGCCGAGCCGCAGCCGTTCGTCGCGGACATCGCCGCGAATGTCGCGCGCATTCCCGGTAAGCAGGAGCACGCCCTCGGGAATATTGCCGAGCGGAACCGCCGCCGAAACCATCGGCGTCCTGTCCGGTGCGAGGCCTATCTCCACCGCGCCCGGCACCCCGAGCGCGACGGCTTCGGCGACCGGCCAGGCGCTTCGGCGGTCGCTATCGGGTTCGCGAAAGGGCGGAAGTTCGTCCGCGCCGACCAGGGCCTCGATCCCGGCGTCCATCGCGCGCGCGACGTGCCGCCGCCAAGGTTCGGTGGCCGGATCGCGATTGGTGTAGGTCGGCTCGGCAAGCGCCCAGCTGTCGAGCATCAGCACGCCGTCCGCGCCATAGACGCGAATACGGTTGCCGCTGCGATTGCCCATGCGCACGGCCAGTTCCGCCCGTTCGGGGCTGTCGGCGCGACTCATCACGGTGCCGATGATATGAGCCTGGGTCTCGGTCTGCCGGGCGCGCTCGTCGAGCAATCGGACGCGGTAGCTGTCGAGCCAGAAAAAACTGCCGGCAAGCAAGCCGAGGGCGATGATGTTGACCGCGAGGATGCGGCTGGTGAGCGACCAGCGTGCCGACCATTTCAGGGCAAGATCGTCGCGAACCGACATCTATTCTTCGGCGAAACGGTAGCCGACCCCGTACAGCGTCTCGATCGCGTTGAAATCGCCGTCGACTTGCCGGAACTTGCGCCGCAGCCGCTTGATATGGCTGTCGATGGTGCGATCGTCGACATAGACATCGTCGGTATAGGCCGCATCCATCAGCTGGTCGCGAGATTTCACGATACCGGGGCGCTGCGCCAGCGATTCGAGGATCATGAATTCGGTCACCGTCAGCGTGACATTGTCGCCGTTCCAGGAGACGCGGTGGCGCGCCGGATCCATGTCGAGCCGCCCGCGCACGATGCGTTCGGGCAATTCGCCCTCCGCCTCTTCGCTGCTCTCGCTGTGCGCGGAAAGCTCGGTGCGTCGCAGGATCGCCTTGATCCGCGCGATCAGCAGCCGCTGCGAAAAGGGCTTGGAGATATAATCGTCCGCGCCCATGGCGAGGCCCAGAGCCTCGTCCAGCTCATCGTCTTTCGAGGTAAGGAAAATCACCGGAATCGAACTTTTTTCACGCAATCGGCGCAGCAGTTCCATCCCGTCCATTCGCGGCATCTTGATGTCGAGAACGGCAAGATCGGGCGGATTTTCGATCAGCGCCTTCAGTGCCGTTTCGCCGTCCGAATAGATGCGCGTCGCAAATCCTTCGGACTGGATCGCGATCGACACCGATGTAAGAATATTTTTATCGTCATCGACAAGCGCGATCGTGGCGGTCATTCGGTTATCATATCCTTAGAAAGCCCGGCGCCTGACTAGCCGTCCCCGCATCGTCCGGCAATGGGCCGCTTTTACCTGAAATTTGCCCTCGGTGCGTTGATTTTTGCGCCGTCACCTGCTTAGGGCAATCCCGAGTGATGCAGGCGCACGGCGATGCAGCCGCATCTTTTCCGAAGTTTTAGGAGACCTCTTTTGTCGAACACTATTCCCACCTTCGATCTCGCCAAACAGGGCATCGAAACCGGTGGCGCGGACCTGCACTGGAATCTCTCGACCGCGCCGCTGGTCGAAACCTCGCTGCAGCGTAACGAAGGGCATCTCGCGAAGGATGGTCCGTTGGTCGTGGAAACCGGCAAGCACACCGGTCGTTCGGCGAAAGACAAATTCATCGTGCGCGACGAGGAGACCGAGGACACGGTCTGGTGGGGCAAGGTCAACGTCCCGATGACCCCGGAACATTTCGCGGCGCTGAAAGAGGATTTCCTCAAGGAAGTGGCGAAAAAAGACACGCTCTTCGTGCAGGATCTTTATGGCGGATCGCAGCCGGAACACCGGGTTCGCGTGCGCGTGATCAACGAGCTGGCATGGCACAATCTGTTCATCCGGACGCTGCTTTGCCGGCCTGAAAAGGATGAGCTTGCCGGTTTCGAGCCCGAATTCACGATTATCGACCTGCCGACCTTCCAGGCCGACCCCGCGCGCCACGGCACGCGGAGCGAAACCGTGGTCGCGGTCAACCTGTCAGAAAAGCTGATCCTGATCGGCGGCACCGCCTATGCCGGGGAAATGAAGAAATCGGTTTTTGGCATCCTCAACTACAAGCTGCCCGCCGAAGGCATCATGCCGATGCATTGTTCGGCCAATATCGGGGCCGGCGGCGATACGGCGATTTTCTTCGGCCTTTCGGGCACCGGCAAGACGACCCTGTCCGCCGATGCAA
The DNA here is from genome assembly GCF_014237875.1 of Parasphingopyxis marina. GTDB lineage: Bacteria > Pseudomonadota > Alphaproteobacteria > Sphingomonadales > Sphingomonadaceae > Parasphingopyxis > Parasphingopyxis marina. The sequence goes on along the minus strand of NZ_JACJVJ010000002.1, from coordinate 212,017 downwards.
GCCGCACGCTGATCGGTGATGACGAGCATGGCTGGTCGGACACCGCGGTCTTCAACTTCGAAGGCGGCTGCTATGCCAAGATGATCCGGCTTTCTGAAGAAGCGGAGCCGGAAATTTACGCGACTACGCGGCGCTTCGGCACGGTGCTCGAAAATGTCGTGATGGATCTCGAGACGCGCGAGCTCGATTTCGACGATGCGAGCCTCGCCGAAAACAGCCGCGGCGCCTATCCGATCGATTTCATCCCCAACTGCTCCGAGCATAATCTCGGCCCGGTTCCCAAGAACGTGATCATGCTCACGGCCGATGCCTTCGGCGTGCTGCCTCCCATCGCGCGGCTGACGCCCGAACAGGCGATGTACCATTTCCTCTCAGGCTATACTGCCAAGGTCGCGGGCACCGAAATCGGCGTCACCGAACCGGAAGCGACCTTCTCGACCTGTTTTGGCGCGCCGTTCATGCCGAGGCATCCCAGCGTCTATGGCAATCTCTTGAAAGAGCGGATCGCCAAGGGCGGCGTCAAATGCTGGCTGGTCAATACGGGATGGACGGGCGGCAAATATGGCGTGGGCAACCGGATGCCGATCAAGGCGACCCGCGCCTTGCTCAACGCGGCGCTCGACGGCAGCCTTAGCGGCGCGGAATTCCGGACCGATCCCAATTTCGGTTTCGACGTGCCGGTATCGGTCCAGGGCGTCGACGATGCGATCCTCGATCCGCGCGGGACCTGGGACAATCCGGAAGAATATGACGAGATGGCAGCGAAGCTGGTCGGCCTCTTCATCGAGAATTTCGCCGAGTTCGAAAAACATGTCGATCAGGGCGTAATCGAAGCCGCGCCCACTGCGGCCTGACCGCTTCTCTCGACCGACAAAAAAAGGGGGCGCCGGAGCAAATGCCCGGCGAATCCTGCGCGCGATGGTTAGGATAGAATTGCCGGGCGGCGGGAAAATGGATTTACCCGCTGCCGGGCCGCTGGCATAAATCGCGCCATTCATATCAGGAGCGAGGCCATGGGAATTCTGGACGGATTACTGAACCAGTCGGGCGGCGGGCTGGATCTCGACGATCTTGCGGGCAAGGTCGGCCTGTCGGCGGATCAACTGCGCACGGGGGCCGATTCCATCCTCGGCCGGCTCGCGGGAACGGGCACCGACGATCCCGACGTGGCGGCGAGCGAAGCGGCGGCCGAAACCGGCCTCCCGCTCGATCGGCTGCAGGAGCTTCTCCCGCAGCTGACTCAGCATCTGGGCATGGGCGAAGGCGGCGACGGCGCGAGCGGCGGTATCGGCGGGCTTGTCGAGCAGGCGAAGGGTTTTCTGGATCGCGACGGCGACGGCAACCCGCTCGACGATATCGCCGACATGGCCAAGGGCCTGTTCAACCGGGACTGATGCGGAAGCCGGGAACGGTCCCGGCTTTCCTCACTCCTCGGGCAGCGCCGGCAGCGGTTCGACTTCGAGGCAATTGCCTTCGGCGCCGGTGATTTTCATCCGCGCGCCTTCGGGGGCGTCGGGGCCGCTGGCCGACCACACGGTATCGCCGACCTTTACCCGGCCCGATCCATGCTCGATCGGCTGCACGACCGTGACCGTCTGGCCGATCATCTGCGCGATGCGGGCGTTGAGCAGCGGCGAGGTAGAGAGGATCGGATAGACTTCGAACCAGCGCTTGGCGACATAGACGAGGCCGACGGAACTGATCGCGAAGATCAGCAGCTCCATCGGCAGCGAAAGCGGCAGGGCATAGCCGAGCAGGCCGGTGAACAAAGCCGCGGCGCCGAGGAACATCAGATACATGCCCGGCGCCATCATCTCGACGCACAGCAGGATGATGCCGACGACGATCCACAGCGCCTCGGTGTCGATCTCGAATCCGAAAATGGTCATCGCGGTGCCTTCCTACGATCCCGAACGGGGCGGACGTCCGGCGATGGCCTGGCCGCCGTCCGCCTTGTCGCCGCCAAAGGCTTCGCGCGCCAGTTCGCCGATGCCGCCGAGCGTGCCGATCAGCTGGGTCGCCTCGACCGGGAAGAGGATGGTTTTCGCATTGGGCGAACGGGCGAAGGCCTCGATCGTCTTCACATAGTCCTGGGCGATGAAGTAGTTGATCGCCTGGGCGTCGCCGCCGGCGATCGCGTCCGACACCAGTTGGGTTGCCTTGGCTTCGGCCTCGGCTTCGCGCTCGCGGGCCTCGGCGTCCTTGAACGCGGCTTCGCGGCGGCCCTCGGCCTGCAGGATCTGCCCCTGTTTCTGGCCCTCGGCGTGGAGAATTTCGGAGGCGCGTGCGCCCTCGGCTTCAAGGATGGAGGCACGCTTTTCGCGTTCCGCCTTCATCTGCCGCGCCATCGCGTCGACGATATCGGTCGGCGGACGGATATCCTTCACTTCGACGCGGGTGATCTTTATGCCCCAGGGCGTCGTCGCATCGTCGACCACCGCGAGCAACCGGGCGTTGATCTCGTCGCGCTTCGACAGCGTTTCATCGAGGTCCATCGCGCCCATCACCGTGCGCAGATTGGTGGTCACCAGGTTGAGGATCGCCACGTAGAGGTCCGACACTTCATAGGCGGCCTTGGCGGCATCCAGCACCTGGAAGAACACGACCCCGTCGGTCGAGATCATCGCATTGTCCTTGGTGATGATCTCCTGGCCCGGAATGTCGAGCACCTGTTCCATCATGTTCACCTTGCGCCCGACCCGGTAGAAAAAGGGCACGATGATCTGCAGGCCCGGCTCCGCGGTGCGCGTATAGCGGCCGAAATATTCGATCGTGTAATTATAGCCCTGACGGACGATCTTGATCGACATGAAGACGAAGATGATCGCCAGCAGCGCGAGAAATCCGATTGCCGAAAACAGGCCTTGCATGATCGCTTCTCCCCGGGACCCTGTGAACGATATCCTTATGGCCCGATCGACGCTTCGCTGCCAAGCTTAATCGGCCAGATCTGTGTGGAATGCCGCCCATGGGAAACCGCTTGCCGTTCGTCGAAAGCCTGAGCGCGCAACGCTTGCGGCAGGCCCGGCGCGCTGCCATGCACCGCCGATGATCGTCCGTCTCCTGGCCGCCGCTGCGGCGCTTCTCCTCGCTGCCCCGCTTCCCGCCCAGGCGCTCCCGACAGAGGGGGAATTGAGGGCCCATATCGAGACGCTCGCCAGCGACGCCTTTCAGGGCCGCCAGCCCGGCACGCAGGGAGAGGCGATGGCGACCCAATATATCGCACAGCAGATGGCGCAGGCCGGCCTCCAGCCGGGCTATGGCGGCAATTTTTTCCAGCCGGTGGCGCTGGTCGAGCGCCGCGAAGGACAGGCCCGGATTCGCATCGGCGGGGCCGATCCTGCGGCCCCCGAAACCGCGCAACTGCTGCTGCTCGGCAATATGGAGAATGTCGAGCTGGCCGGCGCCCCGGTGCTCTTCGCTGGCTATGGCCTCGATACCGGTCGGGACGGGGAAGACAGCTTTGCCGATGCTCGGTTCGATGGCGCCGTCGTCCTGTTCCTCGCCGGCTGGCCCGAAGGCATGGACGATGGCCCCTCCTATCGCAGCCGGATCGCCAGTTTCCGCGAGCGCGGGGCCCAGGCCGCGATCGGCATCATCGATCCCGACCTGCCCTGGCAGGCCGCCCGCGCGGGGATGATGTTCCGCCAGACCTATCTTGCCTCGCATGTGGTGGCTCCTGTGGAGGGGATCATGTCCGCCGCCATGGCCGACGCGCTTTTCGCCGGTATCGGCCGGAATTACGCAGGGTTGGAGGCGATGGCGGCGCAGGAGGATTTCGCGCCCTCCATCCTCGACGTCGATATGGTCATCAATGTCACCACGCCGATCGATCGCTTCGACGGCTTCAATATCGTCGGCCGCCTGCCGGGCAGCGGGAACACCGGCGAGGCCGTGCTGTTCACGGCCCATCACGATCATTTCGGCATCTGCCGCCCCGAAGGCCGGGAAGACCGGATCTGCAACGGCGCGGTCGACAATGCGAGCGGCACCGCCGCGGTGATCGAGGTCGCCCGCACGATCGCTGCCGGCCCACGGCCGGTTCGCGATATCCTGTTCGTAACGACGACCGCCGAGGAACTCGGCCTGCTGGGTGCGATTGAATTCGCCGATCACCCGCCGATGCCGCTCGACGATATCGTCGCGGTGTTCAATCTCGATACCATCGCCATTGCGCCCCGCGGCGCCCCGGTGGGAATTATCGGCCGCGGGATGACCCCGCTCGACGATCTGATCGATACCGTCGCCCGGGAAGCCGGACGGGACATATATACCGGGCTCGACGTCAACGCGTTCGTGAACCGGCACGATGGCTGGGTCTTTTTCGAGCGCGGTGTGCCCGCCGTGATGGTCGGCGGATCCTTCACCGATCCCGAATTGCGGACGGGCTTTCTTTCCGGGCCCTATCACGCGCCGGAGGACGAAGCCGAGGGGCTGGAGCTGGGCGGCGCGATCGAGGATGTCTGGCTGCACATCGCGCTGGGCCGCGCTTTCGCCGATCCTGCACGGTATCGGACTCCTCAGCGCTAGCAACGCGCGCACTTCATCCCTATAGACGCGCCACACCGATTCTGGAGGAGTAAGCGCGGCCATGGAGATCACCGAAGGACTGACCTTTGACGATGTCCTGCTGCGCCCCGGCGAATCCGATATACTGCCGAGCCAGGCCGACACCACGACGCGCGTAACCCGCGAAATCGGCCTCAATATCCCGATCCTGTCGGCCGCCATGGATACGGTCACCGAAGCCGATATGGCGATCGTGATGGCGCAGCTTGGCGGCATCGGCGTGCTCCACCGCAATCTTTCGATCGAGGAACAGGCGAGCGCCGTGCGCGCCGTGAAGCGCTTCGAATCCGGCATGGTCGTCAACCCGATCACCATGGCCCCCCATCAGAAGCTGAAAGATGCGCTGGAGCTCATGGCGCGCCACAAGATTTCGGGCATCCCGATCACCGAGGAAAGCGGCAAGCTTGTCGGCATCCTCACCAACCGCGACGTCCGCTTCGCCGACAATCCGAAACAGCCGGTTTCCGAGCTGATGACCAAGGACAATCTTGCCACGGCGAGCGAAGGCGTAACGCAGGAAGAAGCGCGCAAGCTGCTTCACCAGCGGCGCATCGAGAAGCTGCTCGTCGTCGACGAGGATTATCGCTGCGTCGGCCTCGTCACCGTCAAGGACATCGAAAAAGCCGTCACCTATCCGCATGCGACGAAGGACGGTTCGGCCCGGCTGCGCGTCGCCGGCGCCACCACGATCGGCGACAAGGGTTTCGAACGCACCGAGGCCCTGATCGATGCCGAATGCGACCTGATCGTTATCGATACGGCGCACGGCCACAACAAGGCGGTCGGCGAGGCCGTGGAGCGCGTGAAGAAGCTTTCCAATTCGGTCCAGATCGTGGCCGGCAACGTTGCTACGCTGGAAGGGACCAAGGCGCTGATCGGCTCGGGTGCGGACGGCGTGAAAATCGGCATCGGACCCGGTTCGATCTGCACGACGCGGGTCGTGGCCGGCGTCGGCGTGCCCCAGCTCACTGCGGTGATGGAAGCGGCGGAAGCGGCGGCCAAGGACGATATTCCGGTAATTGCCGATGGCGGCCTGCGCACGTCCGGCGATATCGCTAAGGCGCTCGCAGCGGGCGCTTCGACGGTGATGGTCGGATCACTGCTGGCCGGGACCGCCGAAGCGCCGGGCGAGACCTTCCTCTACCAGGGCCGCAGTTACAAAAGCTATCGCGGCATGGGCTCGGTCGGCGCGATGGCGCGCGGCTCGGCCGACCGCTATTTCCAGCAGGACGTGACCGAGCAGCTGAAACTCGTGCCCGAAGGCATCGAGGGCCAGGTGCCGTTCAAGGGCCCGGCCAAGGATGTCATCCACCAGCTTGTCGGCGGCGTGAAGGCGGCGATGGGCTATACCGGCGCCTCGACGATTGCCGAGTTGCAGAAGCGGGCGAAGTTCCTCCGGATCACCAATGCGGGCCTACGCGAAAGCCATGTCCATGACGTGTCGATCACCCGCGAAGCCCCCAACTACCCGACCCGCTAGGCGATGCTTCCGGCCGCGCGGCTCCAGGCGGCGATCGAGCTTCTCGACGAGATTATCGCCGCAGCGCGGGATGGCGGCGCCGCGGCCGACACGCTGATCCAGCGCTATTTCAGAACACGGCGCTATGCGGGGTCGAAAGACCGGCGCGCGGTACGCGATCTCGTCTATCGCGCGATCCGGGGCTTTGGCGAGGCGCCTGCAAGCGGCCGGGCGGCGATGATCGGGCTGACCGCCGAGGATCCCGAACTCCTGCCGCTGTTCGATGGCTCGCCCCATGGACCAGAACCGATCGGCGAAGGCGAGGCGGGGGCTTCCGCAACGCCATTGCCGGCCTGGCTCAGGACGCGTTTCGCTTCGACCGTCGACGATACCGACATCGCCAGCCTGTCGGGCCGGGCGCCGCTCGACATCCGCGTCAATCTCTCGCGTACGACGCGCGAAGAGGTGCTGGCCGCGATCCCTGATGCCGAACCGGGCAGGCTGAGCGCCTCCTCGGTCCGCTTGCCCGATGGGTTCCGGATCGAAGACCATGCGCTGTGGCACGAGGGCCATGTCGATATTCAGGACGAAGGCAGCCAGCTGCTCGTCGATGCGGCGGATCCGCGCGCCGGGACGACGATCGTCGATCTGTGCGCGGGCGCCGGCGGCAAAACGCTGGCCCTTTGGGATCGCACCGGCGGAAAAGCGCGAATTGTCGCCTGCGATACCGATCGCGCGCGGCTTTCGCGGCTCGCGCCGCGCGCGGCGCGCTCCGGCTTCACCGATATCGAAACCCGGTTGCTCGATCCGGGCAAGGAAGCCGCGGCGCTCGGCGATCTCGACCGCGGCGCCGATCTCCTTTTCGTCGATGCGCCGTGCAGCGGGACGGGCACCTGGCGGCGCAATCCGGAGGCGCGCTGGCGGCTTACCGACAAGCGGATCGCGGGCTTTGTCGCGGCCCAGCACCACATCCTCGAATTCGCCGCGCCGCTGGTCGCGCCGGGCGGGATTCTTCTCTATGCTGTCTGCTCGCTGCTGGCGGCTGAAGGGGAGGATCAGATAGCGAATTTCCTCACATCCCGTTCGGACTTCAGAAAGGTCGATTGCGATACCATCGGCGGTGTCGCATCGGGGCAGGGCTATCTGCTCACCCCCGCGCGGCACGGGACCGACGGGTTTTTCTTCGCAAGGCTCGAAAGGTCGTGCTAAACGAACGCGAAGAGACTTTTTGGGAGTTGATTATGCGTTTTTCGCCCACCGCCATCGCCGTTTCGCTGGTGCTCGCCACGGTATCGAGCAGCGTTTACGGCCAGCGCACCGATGACGATATCGATCCGCAGTCGATCGCCCTGGTGGCCGAAGGCAGGGCGGCGCTCGCTGCCGGCGAGAATGCGCAGGCCGCCGATCTTATCGAGACCGCCCTCGCCGTCGACGCGCGCAACCGCGACGGCTTCGTCGCGCTCGCGGAAGTCGCGCAGGCGCGCGAACTTCCGGGCCTCGCCATCCGCTATTATCGCGAAGCGCTGACCATCGATCCCAACGATCTTGCCGCGCTCGAAGGGCAGGGCCGGGTGCTGGTCAGCCGCGGGGCGATAGAACGCGCACGGCTGAACCTCAGCCGGATCGAGGCGCTGTGCGAAAGCCGCTGCGCCGAAGCGACCGCGCTGGCCGCGGCCATCGAAGCCGGACCGCCGGCAACCGCGCTCGCCGCGCAGCAGGCCACCGAAGAGGCCGTCACCCCCTAGCGTCGATCGCCCGGGCTATGGCGACGAAATCCTGAACCGAAAGCGTTTCCGCCCGGCGCCGTGGGTCGATGTCCAACATTTCCAGGCTTTCAAGGGCATGGGGCAGGTTTTTGAGGCTCTGTCTCAGCATTTTGCGGCGCTGGCCGAACGCCGCCTGGGTCAGCCGCTCCAGGGTCGCGAAGACCACGCCGTCCGGCACTTTCATCGGCACGATATGCACGACCGCCGACATCACCTTCGGCGGCGGCACGAATGCGGAGCGGTGTACCTTCAGCGCGATTCGCGCCTCCGCCCGCCATTGCGCGAGTACCGATAGCCGCCCGTAAGCACCGCTTCCCGGCTCGGCCACGATCCGCCGCGCGACCTCCTCCTGAAACATCAGGGTCAGCGATTTCCACCAAGGCGGCCAGCTTTCGCCGCCCAGCCACCGCACCAGCAGCGCGGTACCGATATTGTACGGCAGATTGGCCACGATATGGGCACCGCCAAGCCCGAGAGACGCCTCGACGCTATCCATCGCATCGCCAGCGCGGATAGTAAGTTTGTCCGGAAAATGCCCGCAAAGCTCTTTCAACGCCGCGATGCAGCGATCGTCGCGCTCGATTGCGACCACGGTGGCGCCGGCTTCGAGCAACGCGCGCGTCAGCCCGCCGGGACCCGGTCCAACTTCGTAAACGGTCTCTCCCGCCACATCGCCCGGTATGGCGGCAATCCGCGCCAGGAGCTGGCCGTCGAGAAGGAAATTCTGTCCAAGCGCCTTGTTTGCGCGCAGATCATGGCTGGCGATAACCTCACGCAGCGGCGGGAGGTCGCTCACGCCGCCGTGGCGGCTTCGGCAGCGCGGTTGGCAGCGCAGAAGGCAGCAAGGCCGATAGCCGCGATTGTCGCCCCGGGATTGGCGATATCCTTGCCGGCTATCTCGAACGCCGTGCCATGATCGGGAGACGTCCGCACGATCGGGAGACCGAGCGTCAGATTGACACCTTCGTCGAAATGCAGCGTTTTGAGCGGAATAAGCGCCTGATCGTGGTAGAGGCAGAGCGCGGCATCATATTTCTGCCGTGCGGCCTCGTGGAACATCGTATCGGCGGGAAACGGCCCGCGTGCGTCAATCCCTTCGTTGCGCAATTCTTCGATGGCAGGCTGGAGAAAATCGATTTCCTCGCGGCCGAGCGCCCCAAACTCCCCAGCATGGGGATTGAGTCCGGCAAAGGCGAGGATCGGTTCGGCGATCCCGAAGTTGCGGGTCAGGCCGCGCGCTGCCGCCCGGCCCTTGTTGACGATAAGCTCGATCGAAATAATCTCGGCGACGTCGCGCAGCGGAATATGCGTTGTGATCGGGACCGTGCGGAGCGACGGACCGGCCAGCATCATTGCGGCATTTTCGCGCGATACGCCGCAGCGTTCGGCAACGAATTCGGTCTGTCCAGCATGAGTGAAGCCGATATCGTAAAGCCGCGCCTTGGATACCGAACCGGTGACGACGGCCCCTGCAGTGCCGGATCGGGCCAATCCTACGGCCAGTTCCAACGAATCAAGGGCACAGCGCGCGCCTTCTGCCGTAGGCAAACCCGGCTTGGCTTCTTCTCCCGCTTCGACGGAAAATAGTGGCAAAGCATGATCGAACACCGAGCGAGCCTGATCGGGCTCGTCGATCCGATAGATCGGGCCGTCCCAGACCTTTCTCAGCGAGCGTTCGTCGCCCACGCAGAAAAAAGGCTGAAGGTTATGCCTTTCCCGGGCGAGCCAAGCCTTGGCGGTGACTTCGGGGCCGATGCCGGCCGGGTCGCCCAGCGATACGGCAATCGGTTCCATCGAAAACTCCCGCTCAGCGATACTCGATCACCGCATCGCGCCGGAGATCGCGAAGATAGCGGCGCGCACGGCGATCGGCACGCTGCTGCTCCAGCCGCGCCATAATCACATCGGCATCGGGCTCGGCGGTTTGCTGCGGATCGTCACGGCCGCACAGCACAAGGACGCGAACGCCCTCCTCGAGCGATCCAAAGGGCGGTGTTGCCTGGCCGACCTGAAGATCGATCATGGTGCCCTGCAGAACCTCGGGAAGGTCGCCGAGCCGGATACCGTCGTTCTGCACGATCTCACCACCAAGATCGGCGGCGATCTGGTCGGCAACGCCGCAGCCGCCACCGCCCTGCGTCCGCTCGGCAAGCGCCGTCACGCGCGGTTCTGCCACCGTACGGTCGGTGCCTGCGGGAAAAGTGATGGTGATCTGCTTGAGGCTGAGAATCGCATCACGCGGGTTCGCTACGAGCACCTGTCGCCGGTCGACAAGGGCGATGATCGAGAAACCGCCGGGAACCGGGATCGGCTGGCTGATACCGTTCACCGGCATTTGCGCCACGACCGATGCGAGTTCGGGCGGCAACTGGGCCGGCTGGACCCAGCCAAGATCGCCGCCAACCGCGGCGGTCGAAGCTTCGGAGAATTGGCGGGCATAGGCCTGAAAGGAGCCGCCCGCGGATATCTGTTCGAGAATCTGGCGCGCGCCCTGAAGAACCTGTTCTTCATTGTCCGGGCGGGCGGAAAGGTAGATTTCGGCGACTCGATATTCGGTTTGTCCGCGGGTCGCCTCCAAATTGCGTACGATCTCCTGCACCTCGCGATCGCTGACGCCGACGGTGGGGTTCACATATCGGCTGAGGAGACGGCGCCAGGCGAGTTCGCCTTCGATCTGGCGCTTCATCGTCTGCTCCGAACTGCCCTGCGTCTGCAGGAACTCGGCAAATTCGGTCGGGGTCGCTTCCGAACGCTGCGCGACGCTGGCATAGGTCTGGTTGATATCGGCCTGCGGAATCTGGATATCGTTCGCCCGCGCTTCCTGGATTTGCAGCATTTCGTCGATCAAATTGCGGACGACCTGCATTCGCAGCCGCTGGCGTTCGGCATCGCTGATCTGCGCGGCACCGTTGGCAGCGAGAAACAGGTTCAGCCGATGATCGACATCGGTCTGGGTAATGATCTCACCATTCACAATCGCCGTCGGCTTGCGGATATTGGGGTCGTGCTGCCCGAACAGCATGAAATTGGCGGGCAAGCCAAGTTGCGTGGCGGTATTCGCCATCATCTCCTGGGACGCGGTCTGCTCGGCATCCTGCGCCCAGAGGGGTGTCGCGGCGGCGCCGAGCGCCACACAAATGGTCAGTAAGCCGCGTTTCACAGGCATATTTTTACGTACGTTCATGATTTAAAGGAATCCCATGTCTCTGCGCCAGTGGCCGGCATGTCTTCTCGAAATATTATAGCCTCAACGATCCTTAACCGCAGCTTAGCGGCCCAAATTCGTCAAGGCAAAGCGCAGCAGGAACGTATTGCCGCGACGCGCATCGCCCGTATCGTCATAATCGCGCCGCCACGTAAAGCCGAATTCGAGACCTTCGTCTTGATAACCGAAACCGAGGCGGGTGCGAACCGGCTCGAAACCGTCCGATTGCGAAAGCGGATCTTCGCGCTGGCTGGTAAGATCGACGACCGCAGACCCGAATAGGGACCAATAGTTTCCGATTGCCACCCGCGCCGCCGCGCGCAATTCTTCGCGGTCACGCAAATCCTCCACATTGAACGTGATATCGCGGTTGAGCCTCAGATAGCCGATCTCGCCATAGGTCGTGCGCGAGCCGACGGAAAAATCGATCTCGTTGCGGCGCAGCTCCAGATTGTCCTTGTCGAGCCGGAAACGGTGGGTGAGGGCGAGGAAGCGCCCATAGCGGATGTCCGTCCGCCCGACGATGTCGGAAAAGCGGGCCGCAAGCCCGGTGCCATCCGGAAACAGCGCCGGCTCCCTGCTCAGGCGATAACTTTGGGCAATGCTCGTGCTTAGCGAAAAACGCGGGATATCGAGCCGATATTCGCCGCCATAGGTGATTCGTGCTCCGTCTTCGAAACGATCGTTACCTGGAAAGCGGTTGAGCGAAAACACGTTGGAGGTTTCAAGCTCGATCGACCGGGAATCCTCGTTCGGTACTTCAAGGTTGGAAAGCGGGGGCGTGGCGACGAATTGGATCCGCGGGGTGATGCGCTGTACGCCGCCGAAAATCTCTCCGACGAATGGCCATGCAATATCGGCGGCGACGGCGCCGATCCCGCGAAACTGCCATCCTTCTTCTCCGCGATAGAAGGAGGTCAACGTGTTCGCATTTTCATCCGAATGATAGGCGTCGCCCCGCACCAGCGCCGTCAACGTCACTTCCTGGCCCAAAGCCGTAATCCGACGCAGGTCCCATTGCGCGCTGGCAAAAGCGCGTTGCGTATCCTGTCCATCGGTGCGGACGATACCGAGGGAGTTAAGCCGCACGTTGACCGTTCCACCGACGATGCTCTCCTTTTTCCGGTACCGATAGTCCAGAACCGGTAGCGCGATGGGTTGCTGTCCGGCATCCGAAGTGACACGCAAATCCTGGACGGCCCAGCCTGCGAGCGAAAAATAACTGTCCCGTCCGATGCGTTCGAGCGTCACCGTCGAGCGCAATCTGTCATCGCGCGAAATATCGTAGCGGCGCAGGAAGGTATCGTCGGTGGTCAGGCGCCCCGATCCGCTGGCGCTCCAATAAGGCGTAATCTGGAAACGACCATTGGCCTCGATATAGCCACGAAAATCCTCATTTCCCGACGAAACGAAACCGGCCGGGGGATTGATCTCACGCCGCGTGCCATAGGTCGCCATACCGCCGATCTGGAAGGCCCCTTCCGCAGCGAGATGGCGGTAGCGCGCCTCGATCGCCGGCAGAACTTCTGTATAGATCCGCGGCGTGATCGTGAGATCTCGGTTCGGCGCGAGTTGAAGATAATAGGGCAGGCCGACTTCCAGCCCATTCGACCGACTGAGGCGAAGGTCCGGAACCAGCAGCCCGCTTGCGCCGCCGGTCGAGCCGTCGGGATGCGAGAAGGCGGGCAATGCCATCACCGTGACCCCAAACAGCTCGAACCGCGCATTCGAATAACGGATACGGTTGGTTTCGGGATCGTGGACGATCCGTGCCGCCGTGATCCGCCAGCTCGGTTCCTGTGGTTCGCCATCATAACCATAGGCACGATAGGGGGTGTACGCGGCACTCGTCAGCGTCGACACGCCGTCTACCCGGACACCGTGGCGCGCCGCGAGCCGCCCGCCATTTTCAAGGACGATCAGCAGATTTTCAACCATGCCGTCCCGCAGCGTGTCGCTGAGCGAAGCGCTGTCGGCATAAGCCGACTCGCCGGCCGGCGACCGTATCGCGACATCGCCATTAGCCTCGACCGCACCGGTACGGCGATTCCAGACGACCCGGTCGGCGCGCAGCCGCATCCCTTCGCGAACCATATGGACATCGCCCATCGCGGTGACGATATCGGCTTCGCTATCAAACTCTACCGTCTGGGCGCTAAAGACAATCTCATCGGGATTTTCGGGCGAAGCCAGCGGCGGCAATTCCTCGGCCGACAGTTGCACGGTCGGCACGGCGTCCGGAAGCTGGCCCCCGGCCTCTTCCTGCGCCTGCGCCGGCACGGCTTGGGCGATCAGGAGCAGCGGCAGGGCCGTCATGCTGAGAATGGGGCTACGCGTCACATTTTCCACCGGTCGGGCGATCCGTCATTGCGGCGCCTATCGCACCCCGCGCGCCGTGCTGCAATCGCCTTTGCCAGCGCGCGGCGGCTGGTCTATCGGGAAGCCGAAGCCCTGCCGATACAATCAGACACGGGAGAGAACCGATTTCCATTACCGTTTCCTTCGTTTCATCGCGTCCGAATGACGATTCCGCGCTCATATTGCCTGTTCATAAGAGCGCGCCCTTGGACAACGTATTAACGGGCCTTGCCGAAGCTGACGCTTCCGCCCTGAAACGCGCAGCCGAAGCCAGCCGGTTCGACGGAGATCTCGGTTCTATCGTCGATATATTCGTAGCGGCCGGCGAAGGCAGCCGGCGGATCGTGCTGGTCGGGGCGGGAAATGGCTCGGACGCCCAGGGCTATCAAAAGGCCGGGGGCGCGGTCGCCGCAAAGCTGCTGAGTTCGGGCGAAAAGGCGATCACGATCGATGTGGGCTCCACAATTGCGGACGACAATGCCGGATCGTTGATGGCGTTCGGCGCGCTGCAACGCGCCTGGAACCTCGAAATCTATCGCACGAAAATGCCGGAAAAATCGAAAAGGACCGTCGAGACCGTCACTGTCGTCGCCGACGAAGCCGAAGCCGCGGGTTGGGAACGCTTCCAGGCCGTCTATGCCGGTATCGCTCTCGCCCGTGAACTGGTGACCGAACCTCCCAATGTCATTCACCCGCAAGGCTTCGTCGAGCGCTGCCGTCCTCTGGAAAAACTCGGCATCTCCATTGAGGTGCTCGACCGGGATGAAATGGCCGAACTGGGTATGGGCGCGCTGCTCGGCGTGGCCCAGGGCTCTGTTCGCGAGCCCAAGCTGCTTGTCATGCGCTGGGATGGAACCGGCGGCGCGCAGGAAAAGCCCGTTGCATTTGTCGGCAAGGGCGTGACTTTCGACACTGGCGGTATTTCGCTGAAACCCGGCCCCGGCATGGAGGATATGAAATTCGATATGGGCGGCGCCGCGGCGGTCGCCGGCACGATGCGCGCGCTCGCCGGCCGCAAGGCCAAGGCGCACGTCGTTGGCGTGTGCGGGCTCGTTGAGAATATGCCGGGCAGCAACGCACAGCGGCCCAGCGATATCGTGACCACTATGTCCGGGCAGACCGTCGAGGTACTCAACACCGATGCCGAAGGCCGCCTCGTGCTGTGCGATGCCATGCACTGGGTGCAGGAACGCTATCGTCCCGATGTGGTCGTCGATCTTGCAACCCTGACCGGGGCGATGATCATCGCGCTGGGCAATGAACATGGCGGTTGCTTCTCCAACGACGACGGGCTCGCCGAGGAATTGCTCGCCGCGGGCCAGTCGAGCGGCGATAAGTTGTGGCGCATGCCGCTCGGCAAAGCCTATGATAAGCTGATCGATTCCCCGATCGCCGACATCAAGAATGTGGGGCCGCGCGAGGCGGGTTCGATCACCGCCGCCCAATTCCTCCAGCGCTTCGTGCAGGATGGCGTCAAATGGGCGCATCTCGACATCGCCGGCATGGTATGGATGAAATCCGCCTCCAATCTCTGGGCCAAGGGCGCGACCGGTTATGGCGTGCGCCTGCTCGACCAGTTCATCGCCGACAATTACGAGGCCTAGAGGAGCCGGGTGCAGGTCGATTTCTATCAGCTTGCCGGGACACCGATTGAGAAAGTCGTGCCGCAACTCGCCACGAAAGTCGCGGAAACCGGTGAGCGCCTGCTGATCGTTGCCGCCGAGGATCGGCTTCTGGACCTGCTAGACGAGGCGTTGTGGACGCATGAAGCCGCGTCCTTCCTGCCGCATGGGAAGGCAGGGGCCGGCAGCGACGCCGAACAGGTCGTACTGCTTTCCGATGAACCGGCCGCCGGCAACGCTGCGAGGTTCGTCATGCTCGCCGACGGACAGTGGCGCGACGAAGCTCTCGGTTTCGATCGAGTCTTCTACCTGTTCGACGAAGCGATGCTCGATGATGCGCGCTCGGCCTGGCGGTCTCTCATGGCGAAGGACAGCGTCGAGCCGCGTTACTGGAAACAAGACCATGGTCGATGGAGGCAGGGGCCCTAGAACCGCCGAAACACTTGCCTTGCCGCGCAACATTGCCTAGGGGCACGCGCGACTTTCCAACAACAGAAATATTCGGAGTTCCGCCGCCATGGCCGTGTCACGCACCTTCTCGATCATCAAGCCCGATGCCACCCGCCGGAACCTGACGGGTGCGGTCACCAAGATGCTCGAAGAAGCCGGGCTGCGCGTCATTGCCTCCAAGCGCATCCACATGACGCGCGAACAGGCCGAAGGCTTTTACGCGGTGCACAAGGAACGTCCGTTTTTTGGCGAACTCGTCGATTTCATGATGTCTGGCCCGGTCGTCGTGCAGGTGCTCGAAGGCGAGGATGCCGTGGTTCGCAACCGGAAGATCATGGGCGCGACCAACCCTGCCGACGCCGAGGAGGGTACGATCCGTAAGACCTTCGCAGAATCGATCGAGGCGAACAGCGTTCACGGATCGGATAGCGACGAAAATGCGGCTATCGAGATCGCCTTCTTCTTCGACGAAGGCGAAATCGTCGGTTAGGCAACACCGTTGCAGCGGATCGACACGATCTCGTCGCGATTGATGCTGTAGGTCAGTTCGACCGCCGCGCAGCCGCCATCGTCGATGCTCGGCACCAACGCTTCGTCAGTCCATGTGACGGCGCCGATATTTGGTCCCATATTCTCATAAACACCATAGACAAGATCGGTGTCGGGCTCGCTCGCACCCGGACCGGTCTGGCCGTAGCGGCGCGCATAGCCGGCAGGTTCAATTTCGAGGTCCCGTCGGTCGCGGACGAGCTCTTCGATGTGATCGGCGAGTTCGAAACGCCCGGTATCCGATGAGAGATCGACCGCGGCGCGACTGGCTTGGGCCGAAATGTGCGCGGCGCCCGAAACGAGCAGGCCCATCATGGCGGCGATCGCGGCTATACGGCCGATCCTGGAAGTGCGATTTTTCATGACCGGAATATGCCCGCGGACCAGGTGACGCGATGTGACTCAGATCACGCGCAGAACATTCAACCTAGCGATTTGGAGAAACAGACGGCTTCCGGCCGCCCGCGATACTTCCCGTAATTCGGTATCCGCCGGTATCCGTGGCGTTCGTAAAACCCAACGGCTCGTTGGTTGACTTTGCGCGTCTCGACCAGTGCCGTCGCATAGCCGTCGGCGCACGCCATCCGTTCGAGCGTAACCAGCAGCGCACCGCCGACACCGCGGGTGCCGGGCAAAGCGAGCATGCGTTTGATTTCCGCTTCGTCCGGCGAAAAGGGCCGATAGCTGCCGCAGCCGACGGCGCGCCCTTCTTCGTCATATGCGAGCAGGAACGCCGCACGTTCCCCGTCGATATCAGTGATGTCGAAAGACCCTCGGCCGCTCGAGCCGGTCATTGCCGCCAAGGCGTTCGAAAGGCGGTCGAGCAGGACCACCGCATCCGGGCTGCGGGGGTCAGCCCGTTCAATCGTCAGCGCGGGCAGTTCAGAATTCGGCGGCGGCATCAAACAACCGCGTAAGCTTTTTCGGCGCGACCATGCTCCAGCTTTTCCGCAGCCATGCTTCGATATGGTTCCAATCGGTGTTCCCGGTATCGAGGCGGACCGCGATCCAGCCCGAGGCGCCGTAGTAAGCGGGGCGATAGTATAGCTCCGGCTCGGCCTCGATCAGCGCGGCCATCTCGTCAGGGCCGCTCGTCTTGGCGAGCAGGGCGATCGCATCCTCGCCATGATGCCGGACCGAGACATAGGCAAAAAACTTGCCGGTGCTTTCGCTGCCGACCCGCCAGCCCGGTGCGCCATGCGATTCGCGGAAATGCGTCTCGGGCAACGCCAGCGCCAGCTCGCCTACCTTTTCGACGAGCCAGTCGGGATCGAGTTCGCGCGAAACATAATCGGAGAGCACGCGCGAATAGAGTTGGTGCTCGGCGAACAGGATGCGCGCGGCCAAGGTATCGGACGTGTCGCCGGGCAGGATCGCGACTTCGGTCTGGCCGAGAACGGGCCCGTCGTCGAGTTCCGCCGTCACCAGATGGACCGTGCACCCCGATACCGTATCGCCCGCCTTGATAGCACGCTCATGCGTGTCGAGCCCCTTATATCTGGGCAGCAGCGAGGGATGGATGTTGAGGATACGATCCTTCCACTTGCCAACGAATTCTGGCGAGAGCAGCCGCATGTAGCCGGCAAGCGCGACATAGTCGGCGCCGGCGTTGCGAATTTCGCGGTCCAGGATCACGTCGAATTCGCCGCGCTTCATGCCCTTGTGGCTCTGCGCGAAAACCGGAACGCCTTCGGCTTTCGCCAATATCAGTCCGGCCGCGTCCGGATCATTGGCCGCGACGAGGGCGATCTCATAGGGACAATTTCCGCTTTTCGCCGCATAGAGCAGCGCCGCCATATTCGATCCCCGGCCGGAGATCAGCACGGCGACGCGCGCGCGGTCAGCCATTATGGGTGGCGCTCCAGGCGACCATCGCCGACCAGTCGTCCGCCGAACCCGAAACGGTGCAGCCCTTTTCGCTGGCTTCGATCCGGCCGATACGGTGGACGGTCTCGCCGGCTTCGGCGAGCGCTGCTTCGACTTCTTCAGCAACGTCCTGAGCAACAAGGATCGCCATGCCGATTCCGCAATTGAAAGTCCGCGCCATTTCAGCCGGTTCGATATTCCCCTGCGCCTGCAGGAACGCCATCAGCCGCGGCTGCGGCCAGTTTCCCGCCTCGACATGGGCATGAAGCCCGTCGCCGAGCACGCGCGGGATATTTTCCAACAGGCCGCCGCCGGTGATATGCGCCATCGCCTTGATCTTGCCACCCCTGACCAGCGGCAACAGCGATTTAACGTAAATCTTTGTCGGTTCGATCAGCGCATCGACGAGCAGCCGATCCTGATCGAAAGGGGCGGGACGGTCCAGCTTCCAACCCTTGTCGGCCGCCAGCTTGCGGACGAGCGAATAGCCGTTGGAGTGTACGCCGGAAGAGGCGAGGCCGAGGATGACATCGCCAGCGGCCACTCCGTCTCCGGTCAACGCCTCGCCGCGCTCGACGGCGCCGACGCAGAATCCGGCGAGATCATAATCGCCGTCGGCGTACATGCCCGGCATTTCCGCCGTTTCACCGCCGATCAGCGCACAGCCTGCGATCTTGCAGCCTTCGGCGATTCCCGCGACGACGCGCTCGGCAACGCCCCCGTCAAGCTTTCCTGTCGCGAAATAATCGAGGAAAAATAGCGGTTCGGCACCCTGGACGATCAGATCGTTGACGCACATCGCGACGAGATCGATGCCAATCCGGTCATGTCGGTCGTAATCGATGGCAAGTTTTACCTTGGTGCCGACCCCGTCATTGGCGGCAACGAGCAACGGGTCCGAATAGCCTGCCGCCTTGAGATCGAAAAAGCCGCCGAATCCGCCGAGATCGGCATCGGCCCCGGGGCGCGCGGTAGCTCGTGCGAGCGGCGCTATGGCCTTCACCAGGGCGTTGCCGGCCGCGATGGAAACCCCGGCCTTTTCGTAGCTGTAGGATTCGGGAGAATTGTGCTTGGCGTTCATGTTTATAGCGACTAGCCACATCGCTCTTGGATTTCCACGGGCAAGTCGTCAAAAGGCCCCCAATGCAGTTAGTAAAAAAGAATCTGAAGGCGCTCGGCGCACTGGCTGCGCTGGCATTGGGGGCAACCGGGATCCTGTATGCGCAGCAGGAGGACCCGCAAAACCCGCGTGATTTCGGGTTCGATGTCTCCGCCAATTATGAGGTCACGGGAATAACGGTCGATGCTTCGGGCGAGAATGCCGAGGATGCCCGCCGTATCGCCTGGACGCGCGCAGAGCGGGTTGGCTGGCGGATGCTGTGGAACCGGATCACGGGCGGCCACAGCAATTCGGCCCCCAATCTCAGCGATGAATCGCTGAGCGCCATCGTCACCGGCATCATCGTCGAGGAAGAGCAGATCGGACCGACCCGTTATGTCGCGCGGCTCGGCGTGATGTTCGATCGCGCCCGTGCGAGCCGGTATCTCGGTGTGTCGGGCGTTATCCGCCGATCGCCACCGATGCTGGTCGTACCGGTCCAATGGATCGGATCGACCCCGCAAGGTTTCGAGGAACGGACGCCATGGCAGAATGCCTGGGTGCGGTTCCGCACCGGCGAAAGCCCGATCGATTATGTCCGCGCGAGCGCATCCGGTGCGACGCCGATGCTACTGACCGTCGGCCAGACGGGCCGACCAGGTCGTGGCTGGTGGCGATTCCTGCTCGATTCCTATGGCGCCGCCGACGTCGTCGTGCCGGTCGTCCATCTTCAATATTCCTATCCGGGCGGGCCGGTCGTCGGCCGTTTCGTCGCCTATCACGGTCCGGACCGCACGCTGATCACGCAATTCTCGCTCCGTGTGCGGAGCAGCGACAGTCTCGACCAGCTTCTCGACGCGGGCGTGAGCCGGATCGACGCCGCCTATGCTGCGGCGCTTGAAGATGGCCGTCTCCGGCCCGATCCTTCGCTGAATTTCGAATTCGGTATCGACGAGGATGCGCTGGAAGAGGCGCTCGACCAGCTCGATGAAAGCGTGGCCCAGGCACCGCGGACCACTGTGGAGGCCGTGAACACCGAACAGGCGACGTCTACCGGCCGATACACGATTCAGGTCGTAACGCCCGATGCGAACGCGGTCCGGTCCAGCGAAGCGGCTGTACGGGGCACGCCGGGGGTGCGCGGCGCCAGCACCTCCAGCCTCGCCGTCGGCGGCGTTTCGCTGATGGAGGTCAATTATATCGGCGATCTCGATACGCTGGCTTCGGCGCTCGCTGCGCGTGGCTTCACCGTTCAACGCGGTGCCGGCACCTTGAGGATCAGCAGGGCCGCGCCGCCGGAAAGCGAATGAGCCAGTTCGCACTGCCGCTTGCCCTGCCCGAAGACGGCGGCGACAACGCGTTCATCGTCGACGCAAGCAACAGCGAAGCCCTGCGACATCTCGGCCATTGGCAACATTGGCCGGTTCCGGCGGCGCTGCTGACCGGCCCCCGCAAATCGGGGCGCTCCTCGCTCGGCCGGCTGTTTGCCGGCAGGACCGGCGGGACAGTTATCGACGATGCCGATCTGTCAGACGAAGAATCGCTGTTCCATGCCTGGAATGCAGCGCAGAGCAGCAAGATACCGCTGCTCATCATTGCCGACGAACCGCCTCCGCGATGGAAAATCGCGCTTCCCGACCTGCGTACGCGGATCGCGGCGACCCCCAAGATCCAGATCGAGGAGCCCGGCGACGCGCTGATCGAGCAAAGACTTCACCGGCATTTCGGTGCCGAAGGGCTGGCGGTACCGCAAAATGCAATCGACTATCTGCTGAAACGGATGGAACGCAGCCATTACGCGCTCCACCAGCTGATCGAAACCATCGACCGGATGGCTTTCGAAAGGCAAAGCCGGATTTCGCTGGGCCTTGTTCGCGATGCGATGAATGCGCTCGGTTTCATCGACGTGTAATCATCCATACGCTAAAAGCGGCTATGGACGAGTATAATCCTGAACATATCACCGAAGATTTTTCGCGTGAGACGGAAGCGGAGCCGGGTACCGAGCATCGCTATTTCAACCGCGAGCTAAGCTGGCTCGGCTTTAACGAACGCGTGCTGGAAGAGGCTGGAAACGACGCTCATCCGCTGCTGGAACGGCTGCGCTTCCTGTCGATATCGGGCAACAATCTCGATGAATTCTTCATGGTCCGGGTCGCCGGTCTCAAGGGCCAGCAACTGCAAGGCGTGGAACTGCGTTCGACCGACGGGATGACGCCCACCCAGCAACTTGTCGCGGTTTCGGAGCGCGCCAATGCGCTGATGGACGAGCAGCAGCGCGTTTGGGAAGAATTGCGCGGGCTGATGGCTGAGGCCGAAATATTCGTGCTGTCCGATACCGAGATTACGGGCGATGCCGAAAAATGGCTCGCCGCGCATTTCCACGAACATATTTTCCCCGTTCTGACGCCACAGGCGCTCGATCCGGCCCATCCGTTTCCCTTCATTCCGAACAAGGGCTTCAGTCTCGTTTTCGATCTGAAGCGCAAGAGCGATGGCGCGCCGATCCGCGAACTCTTGATGGTGCCGACGACCTTGCCCCGCTTCGTCCGAATTCCCGGCGAAACCGCGCGTTACGCGGCAATCGAGACGGTCATCCGGCGCTTCACGCATATTCTTTTCCCTGGTTATGACGTGCTGGGGCAGGGCGCATTTCGGATCATCCGCGATAGTGACATCGAGGTGGAGGAAGAAGCCGAGGATCTCGTTCGCTATTTCCGCAGCGCGATCAAGCGGCGGCGGCGGGGCAGGGTGATCCGGCTGAAGCTCGAGGCCGACATTCCCGGAGATATCGAACAGCTGATCCGCAAGGAGATGGGCGGATCCGATGCGATTGTTGCCGAATCCAGTGGTTTTCTGGGCGTATCGGATCTGGAACAATTGGTTGAGGAAGATCGGCCGGATCTTAAATTCCCGCCCTTCAGTCCGCGCTTTCCCGAGCGCATCCGCGAACATGGCGGAGACTGTTTCGCGGCGATCAAGACCAAGGATATTGTCGTCCACCATCCCTATGAGACGTTCGACGTCGTCGTCGCGCTGTTGAAACAGGCGGCCGACGATCCCGATGTCGTGGCGATCAAGCAGACCCTGTACCGCGCCGGCAAGCAATCCGCCGTCATTCGCGCGTTGATCGATGCGGCCGAGGCGGGAAAATCGGTTACTGCGGTCGTCGAATTGAAGGCGCGGTTCGACGAGGAACAAAACCTGCTCTGGGCGAACGCACTGGAACGCGCGGGCGTGCAGGTCGTCTATGGTTTCATCGAATGGAAAACCCACGCCAAGGTTACGATGGTCGTCCGCAAGGAAGACGGCGGGCACAAGACCTACTGCCATTTCGGAACCGGCAACTATCACCCGGTCACCGCCAAGATATATACCGATCTCAGCTTCTTCACCGCCGATCCGCGTGCCGGAAGGGATGCGGCGCAGCTATTCAACTATATCACCGGCTATGTTCAGCCGGAAAATCTGGAGTTGATTTCGATGTCGCCGCGCGACATGCGCAACGACCTGATGGGCCTGATCGATGCGGAGATCGCGAATGTCCGCGCCGGCAAGGATGGCGCAGTGTGGGCGAAGATGAATTCGCTGGTGGATCCGGCGATCATTGAAAAGCTTTATGAGGCATCGAACGAGGGTGTGCAGATCGAGTTGATCATTCGCGGCATTTGCTGCCTGAAGCCCGGCGTTTCCGGCATGTCGGAAAATATCCGGGTTCGTTCGGTCGTCGGACGGTTCCTCGAACATAGCCGCATCGCCTGTTTCGGGAACGGCGCTGCGCTGCCCAATCGCAAGGCGAAGATTTACATCAGCTCGGCCGACTGGATGCCGCGAAATTTCGATCGACGCGTCGAATATATGATGCCGATCCAGAACCCGACCGTGCATGCCCAGATTCTCGACCAGGTGATGGTCGCCAATCTGATCGACAACGAACAGAGCTGGCAGCTGGGCCCGGACGGCCGCTATGCGCGGATCCAGCCCGGACACGCCCGGCCATTCAACCTGCATCGCTATTTCATGACCAACCCGTCGCTGTCAGGCCGGGGCGCAGCGTTGCAGGAACAGGGCTCGATGCCCAAGAAACTCAGCGTCAAAAGGCGTGGATAAGGCGGTATCCGGCCGTCTCCCAACCGTTTAGGGTCTCGCGTCAATGGCTGTGATTTCGCTTTTCCGTCCTGAGGAAAACGACCCTGCCGAGGGGGAGGGGCGCACCGCCGTCATCGATATCGGTTCGAATTCCATCCGGCTCGTCGTTTTTGACGGCCATGGCCGGCTCCCCGCATTCCTGTTCAACGAAAAGGTGATGGTCGGCCTTGGCGCGGAGCGGCGCGAGGACGGCGGCCTCTGCGACAAGGCGATCGCGGCGGCAATGGAAACATTGCGGCGCTTCCGTCTGCTTGCGAGCGAAATGAACGTCACCGATCTGCGCACGGTGGCTACGGCGGCAGTGCGCGATGCCCCGAATGGTCCGGCCTTTATCGCCCAGCTCGAAGCCATCGGGCTGCCGGTACGGTTGCTCTCCGGCGAGGATGAAGCAAAACTTGCCGCGCTCGGGGTGTTGTCGGCAATCCCTGATGCCGAAGGGCTGGTCGGCGACCTGGGTGGGGGCAGCCTCGAACTGGCGCGAATTTCCGACGGCGAAGTCAGGGAGCGCGTATCTTTTCCCCTCGGCGTTTTGCGGGTCGCCGAACTGCGCGAGAAGAAGAAAAAAGGCGCGCTCAAGCGGGCGGTGGCCAAGGCGCTGAAATCGGCGGATTGGGTGCATCAATGCGCCGGCCAGCCTTTCTACCTTGTCGGCGGATCGTGGCGCGCGCTTGCCCGTGTGGATATGCACCGAACGAAATTTCCGCTGCCGATCGTCCATCATTATACGATGCAACCCGATCGTCCGGCGCGCCTGGTGCGATTGCTTGCCCATATCGACACGTCCAAACTCAACGGAGTTCCCTCGCTCGCGGCCCAGCGTATCCCCAATCTTCCAGATGGTGCGGCGATATTGTCCCAACTGGTCAAGCAGATTGGCCTCGGGGAACTCATCGTCTCGGCCTATGGGCTGCGCGAGGGGTTACTCTACGAGCGTCTCGACGATGAAACCCGCGCCATCGATCCACTGATCGCAGCGACCCGCGACGAAGGAGAGCGGCAGGGCCGCTTCCCCGAACATGGAGACCTTCTCAACCGCTGGATCGCGCCACTGTTTCAAGCCGAGTCCGATACCGACAAGCGCCTCCGGCTCGCCGCCTGCCTGCTCGCGGATACCGGTTGGCGCGCGCATCCCGAGTTTCGCGCCGAACGCGGGCTGGAGATGGCGCTGCACGGCAACTGGGTGGGGATCGAGAGCAACGGGCGCGGCAAGATGGCCCAGGCCTTGTTCACCAATTTCGGCGGCGGCACCGGCGGCGTGGACGAGTTCGTCAGCCTATGCAGTCAGGACGAACTGGATCAGTCCGCGCGCTGGGGCTTGGCTATGCGGCTCGGTCAGCGGCTGTCGGGCGGCGTCGCCGGACCGCTTGAGCTCAGCGAAATCGCGATCGAAGGCGATCGCCTCGTCCTGTATGTCGATAATAGCGATGCCGAGCTTTACGGTGAGCCGGTTGCCAAGCGCCACCGCCAGCTTGCAGACGCCTTTGGCAAAGAGCCCGAGATGCGACTGCGCTAGCCGCAGCGAATGGCGGTTACGTTGCGGGCTTCGTCATATTCGATATTGAGCCGGGTGGGCCGGTAATCCATCGTCACCGAGCTGTCGGGCGCAATCCAGCGCAGTTCGCGCGCACCCGTATACCGCATTGCCTCGACGCCCAGCGCTTCTGATATCGGCTGGCCGACATATCCCTGCGCCGCTTCAGCATCGCAGGGGCCCTCGCCGGCGACGGGGATCGGCGCGCCAGTCGAACCGTCGGCGGCCGGCGGCATCCAGCTATCGTCATGACCGTCCAGGCCGGGGGCGCATCCAGCAGCCAGCACAGCGGTGGCGGCAATCGCGAAAAAAAACCTATTCATCCTCTTTGTCCTCCGCGTGCGTCATCTTGAGCTTGCCGTCACGGACCGCGAACGCCAGCCGCCCTTCCACAAGATCGACCGCGTCACGGCCGAATTCTTCATAGCGCCATCCCGTGAGGATTCCCAAATCGTCGCGGCGGCCCGCGGCGAGATGCTCCAACTCGTCGGCACGCGCGACAAGCCGCGGCGCAACCCCGATCTCCCGCGCCCGTATCTTGAGCAGCAATTTGAGAAGGTCGGCGACGAGCGCGCCTTCCTTGCCAAGACCCGGCTTGCGGTCCTTGCGCGACGGCAACTCGTTTTCCGGCAAAGCTTCGGCCTTGGTCATGACGTTCATCAGTCGCCCGCCGATATCGTTGCCGGCCCAGCTTGAAGGCAGACCGCGAACCTTGCCCAGCGCCTGTTGCTGCCTGGGCGGGTGTGCGGCGAGATCGGCCAGCGTTTCGTCCCGAAGCAGCCTTCCACGCGGAAGGTTCTTGTCCTGCGCCTCGCGTTCGCGCCAGGCCGCCAGCGCCTTCAGCCGTCCCAGGACATCGGGCTTGCGGCTCTGGATGCGGACGCGCTTCCACGCTTCGTCGGGCGCGTTCTCGTAATTGGAGGGATCGGCGAGCTTATCCATTTCGGCATCGATCCAGGCGCCCCGCCCGGTTTTGCGGAGTTCGTCCAGCATGTTGGGAAACAGCTCCGCAAGATGGGTAACGTCGGCGACAGCATAGTCGAGTTGTCGCTTGTCGAGCGGGCGACGGCCCCAGTCGGTAAAACGCGCGCCCTTGTCGAGTTGCCGGCCCAGCAACGCATCGACGAGGTTCGAATAGCCGATCTGCTCGCCCAGCCCCAGCGCCATGGCTGCGATTTGCGTGTCGAAGATGGGATGGGGCGTCCGGCCCGTCAGGTTGTAGACGATCTCGACATCCTGGCCGCCGGCGTGAAACACCTTGAGCACATCCTCATTATCCACGAGCAGTTCGAGCAGCGAGGAAAGGTCGAGTCCCTGCGCTTTGGGATCCACGGCAGCGGCCTCCTTGCCGTCCGCGATCTGGATCAGACACAGGTCGGGCCAATAGGTGCTTTCGCGCATGAACTCGGTGTCGACGGCGACGAAATGCGACTGAGCCATGCGGGAGCAAAGCTGTGCCAGGGAATCGCTGTCTTCGATCACCGGGTGTATTTTCATGACCAAACCTTAGGCGCCCCTACGGCGCGCGCCACCGGTTCAAACGCCAATCTTGTGGAAAGCTGGACGATTTCCCTATTGGAGGCTTGCCCGCTCCGCGTCGCATTGATCCGACTCGCTGGCGATCTGGGTGACAAATGTCGTGAAATCCTCTGCACTGCTGCCCCGCTGGCGAATCCGGCGGTCGACAACGTCGATATCCGCAAGCACGGCGTCCCGCGATTTTCCGATCCCGGGGTCGGCGGCTATCTGCTCGGCCAGGCCAACGAATATCCGCGCTTGGGCCAGATTGTCCTGAGCACCGCTCCGTGCCTGCGCGGCCCGCGCCGGATCGCCATCGTCATGGGTCGACGCGATAACATCGAACACGTTTGAAACATTGAGCGCCGTTGCCGCACATTCGACTGCCCGATCATATCGTGCTTGCGGCGAGGCCTGCTGGTTGGCTGCCGCTTCACGCCCTGCTTCGATCTGCGCAATTTCCTCTTCCGCGGTAAGGCCGTCAGAGCAGGCCGGCAAAGTCAGCGCGGCGGCAAGAACGAAGCCACTGATCCGTATTTTCATTGGTGAAACTCCACTTTTTTCTCGGTTTGAAAATCCCATTCAAGCGAAGCTCAGGGCATGAACTCGGCATGCTTGTACGAAATGCAATCTTCGATCCTGCGCGTTCGATGTCGCGTTGAGCTGATTGGCCGTCGAAGTCGTATAGCCGGCGCAAAGATTGGCCGTACCGGACATGCCTTCGGTATCTTCGAACGGGGAACAGCCGCCGATGGCCTGTGCCATGGGTACGGCCGGAGCTGATAAGAAACGTTTCACTGAATCCGCCTGTTTTATCCAGCGCGACCCGTTTCCAAATCCTGCGTAGATGGAGGTGGCGGCGAGTCAACAAGAACAGCTCGAAAAACCGCGTTAGGTGTGAGATCCGCCGCAAGACCTATATTTCGCCGCTTGCCCGACCACGCGATTGCGCTATGGAGCCGCCCATGAACATGCACACATACCGCACGCACAATTGTTCCGAACTTCGCAGCCATCATGTCGGCGAGGAGGTCCGCCTCTCGGGATGGGTCCACCGCAAACGGGATCATGGCGATCTCGTTTTCGTCGATCTGCGCGACAATTTCGGCATCACCCAGATCGTGACAGAGGTCGACGGCCCTGCCTTCGAAACCTTGGAAAGTTTGCGCGCGGAATCGGTGATCACGGTGACCGGCAAGGTCGTTGCGCGGTCTACCGATCTCATCAACCCGAAACTCGATACCGGCGAGATCGAAATTCGGGCGACATCGGTTGAAGTGCAGTCGGCGGCCGAAGAATTGCCGATGCCGGTGGCCGGCGAGGCTGATTACCCCGAGGATATCCGCCTGCGCTACCGCTATCTCGATCTGCGCCGTGAAAGCATGCATGCGAACATCATGCTGCGGTCCGAGGTCATCACCTCGATCCGCAACCGCATGGTGAAGCAGGGCTTTACTGAATTCCAGACGCCGATCCTGACGGCTTCCAGCCCCGAAGGCGCGCGCGACTATCTTGTCCCCAGCCGCGTTCATCCCGGAAAGTTCTACGCGCTGCCGCAGGCACCGCAGATGTTCAAGCAGCTGATCATGGTCGCCGGCTTCGACAAATATTTCCAGATAGCGCCCTGTTTCCGCGACGAAGACGCGCGTGCGGATCGCTCTCCCGGCGAATTCTACCAGCTCGATTTCGAAATGAGCTTCGTGACGCAGGACGATGTCTTCGAGGCCATCGAACCCGTGCTCTGCGGCGTGTTCCAGGAATTCGCCGACTGGCAGGGCAAGGGCCGCACCGTCGATCCCGATTTCGTCCGCATTCCCTTCGCCGAGGCGATGCTCAAATATGGCTCCGACAAGCCGGACCTGCGTAATCCCATCGAGATCGTCGACGTCTCCAGCCATTTCGAAGGGTCGGACTTCGGCCTGTTCGCCAATATCGTTGGCTCGGGCGGTGTCGTCCGCGCGGTCCCGGCCCCGAACACCGGCGATAGGGGGCGCCGCTGGTTCGACAGCATGAACGAATGGGCGCGCGGCGAGGGTTTTGCGGGCCTCGGCTATATCAACCGCAAGGAAGGCGCACCTTCCGGTCCAATCGCCAACAACCATGGCGAAGAGAAAACCGCGAAGCTGCTCGCAGAATTGGATCTTGGCGATGCCGACAGCGTTTTCTTTGCCGCCGGCAAGCCCGGCGAAGCAGCAAAATTGGCGGGCGCCGCGCGGACGCGGCTTGGCGAAGAGCTTGGTTTGATCGATGAGAGTGTCTTCAAATTCTGCTGGATCGTCGATTTCCCGATGTACGAATATGACGAGGAACAGAAAAAGGTCGATTTCAGCCACAACCCCTTCTCGATGCCGCAGGGCGGGATGGAAGCGCTGGAAGAGAAGGACCCGCTCGATATCCGCGCCTGGCAGTACGACATCGTCTGCAACGGCGTGGAGCTCAGCTCGGGTGCGATCCGGAACCACCGGCCTGATATCATGTACAAGGCGTTCGAGATCGCCGGCTATAGCCAATCCGATGTCGACGAGAACTTCTCGGGCATGATCAACGCGTTCAAATTCGGCGCCCCGCCCCATGGCGGCTCGGCGCCGGGCATCGACCGCATCGTCATGCTGCTCGCCGGCGAGCCGAATTTGCGCGAAGTCGTTCTCTTCCCGATGAACCAGAAGGCCGAGGACCTGATGATGGGGGCGCCTTCGGAAGTGTCCGCCCGTCAGCTACGCGAGCTTAATATCCGCGTGGTAGAGCCGCCGAAAGACGGATAACGGCCCGGAAGACCGCATATGACGATCGACCTGAAAGACTATGAAAAAGGCGCCGGGTTCGACGGCGATTACGACGATGCCCTGATCGAACTACAAGAGCGGCTCGCGCGGGTGCAGGCCTGCTATATCGTCAACGACAAACGCGCCGTGATCGCCGTCGAGGGCTGGGACGCAGGCGGGAAGGGTGGCATGATCCGTCGTCTCGTAGGGCGTTGGGAACCGCGCCATTATGACGTCTGGGCGATCGGCGCACCGACCAAGGAAGAGCTGGCGCATCATTATCTCTGGCGGTTCTGGCAGAAGCTGCCCGGGATCGGGGAGATCGGGATTTTCGATCGCACCTGGTATGGCCGCGTGCTTGTCGAGCGGGTCGAGGGCTATTGCAGCGAGGCCGAGTGGAAGCGCGCCTATGATGAGATCAACGAGTTCGAAGCGCAGCAAAAGGACAGCGGCACGCCCATCGTGAAGCTGTTCATGCATGTGACGCAGGAAGAGCAGGACAAACGCTTTCGCGCCCGGCTCGAAAACCCCTGGAAACGCTGGAAGCTGAAACCCGACGATTTCCGCAACCGGGCCAAGCGCGACGCCTATCTCGAGGCGATGGACGACATGTTCGCCCGCACCGACACGCGCTGGGCGCCCTGGCAGGCGATTGATGGCAACGACAAGAAATCCGCACGGATCGCGGCAATGACTCATATTGCCGAGCGGCTCGAAGAAACGGTATCGATGGACCCGCCCGAGGCCGATCCCGCCCTGGTCAAACTCGCCGAGTCCCAATTGGGGACAAAGCTCAAGGATTGATTGACCCTGTTTGCGCTTTCGGGTGCGACCGTGCGATATTCCCGCAACCAAGTGAAAGGCGGGACATGCGCAAAATTCTTCTGGCAACGGGCATGCTGGGCGTGACGCTGAGCGGCTGCGCCTACGACAGCTATTCCGGCTATGGCGGATCGGACGACTATTATGGGGAGCGCGACGGCTATTACGACGCCGACTATAATGGCGGGAACGGCTATTACGGCGATCATGGCTATGGCGACCGCTACGACACGCCGTTTCGGATCAGTGAGCGCGGCCAGCTCGACCCCTGGCTCGCCGAAACCCGCGAAGGGCAGCAATTCGTGCGTGATCTTCTACGGCTAGGTTATCGTAACGAAGTCGACCGTGGCGATGCCAACCGGGCCAACGCCTATTTCCGCCGCTGGGCCGATACTGATCGCGATTACCGGCTGACCGACGCCGAAATTCGCATCGCGCTGGTCCATATCGCCAACGGCTATGGTAGACACCGCTACTGATCCAACGGTAGCGGGTGGGAAAATATGGCCGGCACGGGAAGGCGCGTCGTCACCGGGCACGACGCGAACGGGAAATCGGTGATCCTCGAAGACGGCCCGCCGCCGCAAAATCATCCGATGCAGGGTGAAGGCGTCGGCGCGGATTTTATCGAGATCTGGAACGCGCCCGAACCCGTGCCGACGCTCACGGCCGAACAGGCCGAACCGAATGATCGCAATTTCACGATCATGCCGCCGTCGGGGCATCTCATCCGGATCATCGAGATGTATCCCGAAAGCATGGGCGGTCAGCGCACCGTCATGCACCGCACCCGCACGCTCGATTACATGGTCGTGATCGAGGGCGAGGTCGTGCTGCTTCTCACCGATAGCGAAACCGTGCTGAAACAGGGCGATGTCGCCGTCCAGCGCGGCACCGACCATGCCTGGGAAAACCGCACGGACAAGATCGTCCGGCTCGCCTTCTTCCACATCGATGCGCGGTTCGATGAAGCGCTGCTCGAGACGCTGCCAAAACCGCTCGATCTGATGGCCTGAACGCTCAGCCCTCGTAGCTGATCGCGACGACTTCCCATTCCTTTTCGCCGCCGGGCAGCCGCACCGTCCGGCAGTCGCCGACCTTTGCGCGCTTCAGCGCGTTGGCGAGCGGGGAATGCCAGCTGATCCGGCCGTTCGAGGCATCCGCCTCATCTTCGCCGACCAATTTCACCACGCGCTCATTGTTATCGTCGTCGGCCAAGGTCACCGACGCGCCGAAATAGATCCGGTCCTTGTCGGGTTGCTGAACGGGATCGACGACCTGCGCGGCTTTCATGCGCTTGGAGAGGAAGGTCAGCCGCCGGTCTATCTCGCGCAGCTTTTTGCGACCGTAGATATAGTCGCCATTTTCGCTGCGGTCGCCATTACCGGCCGCCCAGCTGATTATCTCGACCAGCGCAGGCCGGTCCTTGCCGAACAGCGTCTCATATTCCGCCTTGAGCGCCGCGTAGCCGGCCGGCGTGATGTAGTTCGGCCGATCCGCCATCAACCGGGCGTAGACTTGCCCAGATAGCGCGTGAGGGGCGTCGTCGTGTTGCGAATGAACGCCCGGTTGGGATTCAGCAGATCATACATCACCGCATTTTCCATCACGCGCTGGACGTAGTTCTTGGTCTCGTAGATTGGAATTTCCTCAATCCAGCGGACTATATCGACGCCGGGCGTACGCGGATCGCCATTGGCGCGGATCCAACGATTCACGTTGCCGGGCCCGGCATTGTAGCTGGCCGCCGCCAGCACGTGATTGCCCCAGCGCTCATAGAGATTTTCGTAATAGGCGCGGCCGAGCTGGATCGAATATTGCGGGTCGCTGGTCAACGCCGATGGGCTGTACCCGCGGCCGATCCAGCGTGAAACCTCCTGCGCGGTCGCCGGCATGAACTGCATCAGCCCACGGGCCCCGGCATGGCTGACGGCGCGGGGATCGAACTGGCTTTCCTGCCGCGCGATGGCATGAACGATCGAGAAGTAGCGCTCGGTACCAGCGGGCATATTCACGGTCGGATAGCCATAATCGCTGGCATCGAAGCCGTTCACCCGGGCGCTGCGATGGGTCATCACGGCCAGATCCTGGCGCCCGAGCTGCGAGGCGAGCATCGCTGCGAGCTGATGCTCGTCGTCGGTTTCGACCTGTTGGGCGAGTTCGCGCAAAAAGGCGGACTGCTTGTCCCACGCGCCGAGTTCACCGAGCATGCGGATCGCCTGGACAATTTCGCGGCCGTAAAAGGCTTGCTGCGCTTCGGTGCTGGGCGGTTGCCGGCGAACCACGGGAACGCTCAGGGAGCGACCCAGCCGTTCGGTAGCGAGCTGCCCGTAGAAATAATCGTAATAGGCGGCTGCTTCCTCATAGAAGCGGTTGGCCGCATCGCGCTGTCCGGCAGCTTCAGCGGCTCGGCCCGCCCAGTAAAAGCCCTTGGAGCGCGTCTGCGGCGTCCGTGCAGCGCGGCCATAGCGCTCGAACATGCCGATCGCCTCGGTGGGCCGGTTCTGCTCCCAAAGCGCTGTGGTTCCGGCCAGCCAGACAAGGCTTGTATAGTCGTCGCGCACGCCAAGCGCCTGTTCACTGACATCGGTGCCCGGGTCGAAAGCATCATCGACCCGGCTCGCGATACCGTAGGCGAGCGTCCATTGGCGATCATTGGCTGCGGAGCGGGCGTTGGTGAGCAGCACTTCATACCATTCTTCGGCATCGCTGGGCCGGTATTGCA
Source organism: Parasphingopyxis marina (assembly GCF_014237875.1). GTDB lineage: Bacteria > Pseudomonadota > Alphaproteobacteria > Sphingomonadales > Sphingomonadaceae > Parasphingopyxis > Parasphingopyxis marina. The sequence goes on along the minus strand of NZ_JACJVJ010000002.1, from coordinate 179,567 downwards.
GGGCCGTGCGGTTGGCGAGCAGATTGCGCGCCTCTGCCGACCGTCCATTGTTGCGTAGCCAGCTTGCCCGCGCTGCGACATAGCCGGGATCGCCCATCGCCGAGCCGCCGGCTTCCGCGCCGGCACCGGTCGCCAGCCTCAGCCGAGCGGAATGGGCATCGCGCCGGGAAGCCGATGTCAGCGAAATGACGCGGCCCGCCGCGCCTGTATCGCCTTGCCAAAGCAATTCGTCGAACCGGGCGTCATGGTCCTCGGCCGTAAGCGCCGAACCGAAACGACCAAGCAGAGCGGCTTCGTCGGCAGGGGCCGAGTTGCGATTGAACGCTCCCATGCGCCATCCGCGACGGGCGGATTCCCGCGCTTCTTCGTTTCGCCCCGTAGCAGCCAGCGCTTCGGCGTAGCGCAGCGCGCCAGAAGGCGTCACCGGGGGATGGCGGTCGAAAAAGGCGATCAGCGAGGCGGCTGAGGTTCCGGTCGCCGGGATCTGGTTTTCCGCTACGCGACGCATGCGCGCTTCGCCCGGCCAGTCCGGGTGCGAAACGAGGAAGCTTGCATAGTCGTTGAAGGGCAGGGAATCGCTCTGCTGAAGCCGGTTCCACTGCAATATCGCTTCGCCGAGCGGATTGGCGCGCGGCACGGAACCGACGGAATTGCTGCCGGATACGCCGAGCCGGTTCGCATACCAGGCCCGCTGTTCGGATGTCAGCGATTGCGCGGCGGCGGGCGCGCATGCGGTCAATGTCGCGGCGGCGAGCGCGGCGAGTGTAATTGTGTGCTTGATCATGCTGGACATAATGCGGGGTCAATCCTTATCTGGCGGTGAACGCCTCGGCGGACACATAACCATATGGGCGGCGCTATGCCGCGCAAACCGCCTGAGGTGAAGGAGATTTCTATGTTCAGCGGGTCGATTCCGGCTCTGGTGACGCCGTTTCGCGACGGAACGTTCGACGAAGACGCCTATCGGAGTCTGATCGACTGGCAGATTGCGGAAGGGTCGAGCGCGCTCGTCCCCTGCGGGACAACCGGCGAGGCGGCGACCCAGGCGTTCGATGAACATTTCAACGTGGTTCGCGTCTGTATCGAGCAGGCGGCCGGACGGGTGCCGGTGATCGCCGGGTGCGGATCCAACGATACGCGCAACGCGATCCTGAACCTGCAAAAGGCACAGGAACTGGGCGCAACGGCCGGCCTCCTCGTGCCGCCCTACTACAACCGGCCGAGCCAGGAGGGAATCTATCGGCATTTCGAGGCGATCGTTGGCGCGTGCGACTTGCCGATCGTCCTCTATAATGTCCCCAGCCGGACGGCGAGCGATATCGCGGTTTCGACGATGGCACGGCTCGTGAAATTTCCGAGCATCGTCGGCATAAAGGATGCGACCGGCGACCTTGCTCGCGTCGTTGAGCAGCGCGCCGCCTGCGGCGAAGATTTCTGCCAGATTTCGGGCAATGACGATCTCGCCCTGGCGTTCAATGCGATGGGCGGAGTCGGGTGCATCTCGGTAACGGCGAACGCGGCACCGCGGCTTTGCGGCGAATTCCAGGCGGCCTGGGCGGCCGGCGACGTGGCGAAGGCACGAAGCCTTCACGATCGGTTGTATCCCTTGCACAAGGCAATGTTCGCCGATGCCTCGCCAGGCCCGGTCAAATATGCATTGAGCAAGGTTCGGCCCGGTTTCCCTGGCGAACTGCGCCTGCCGATGACATGGCCGTCCGAAGACGCACAGGCAGCCGTTGATTCAGCATTGAGTCATGCGGGGCTGCTCTAAGGATTTTCCATGGCCCGGCCCCGTCCTGAAACATTCGACAAGGTGAAGACCGTCGCCGAGAACCGGCGCGCGCGCTATGACTATGCCATCGAGGAAAAACTCGAGGCGGGAATAGCGCTGACCGGGACCGAGGTGAAAGCCCTGCGCTTCGGCGAAGGCTCGATCGCCGAAAGCTATGCCGATGTCGAGGGGGGCGAGGTCTGGCTGATCAACGCCAACATCCCCGAATTCAGCCACGGCAACCGCCACAATCACGATCCGAAACGGCGGCGGAAATTGCTGCTGCACGTCAACGAGATCAACAAGCTGCACGGTGCAGTCGAGCGCAAGGGCATGACGCTGGTGCCGCTTTCGATCTATTTCAACGGCCGGGGCAGGGCGAAGGTCGAACTGGCGCTCGCCAAGGGCAAGAAGCAGCACGACAAGCGCCAGACGGAGAAGGCGCGCGACTGGAAGAGGGAGCAGGGACGCCTGTTGAAAGACCATGGCTAAGCGGCGCAAGAACAGCGAAAGCGGCCCGTTCGTCCGCTGGGTTCGTCGCCACTCGCCAAGCCGCGAAGAACTGGCGAGGAACCGGTTTATCAAACCCTTCGCTTCCCGCATCATGCACAGCCATTTGTGGCGCTTTAGCCGCCGCTCCGTCCCGCGCGGGGCAGCGCTCGGCATGATTGTCGGCATTTTCGTGATGATCCCCGGGCTGCAGATCATCGCTTCGGCGCTGCTCGCGCTCCCGTTCCGGGCGAATATCCCGGTTGCCGCCGCCGCGACCTTTGCGAGCAATCCCATCACCACGCCGTTCATCCTGATTGCGGCGGTGTTTGTCGGTAATGACGTGTTCGGGCTCCATGCGAACCCCGCGCATTTTCGCGTGATGTACGAAAATGGCGCCTCGGCCTCCCAATGGCTGGCCTGGCTTGCGACCGACGCCGCACCGGCGCTTGTTGGCGGGCTTTTGGTGATTGCCGTTATTTCCGCCGCGATAAGCTATTTGGCGGCAAGCTGGTTTTGGCGCTATCGCGTGGGCCGACGTTGGAAGAAGCGGCACAGGGAGCTCGCGCACTGATGGCTACACTCGCGCCGCAGGGAAAGGACAAACGCCCGGCGGCAACGGCCTTTGCGGATCGGGCGCTTCTCGCCATCGTCGTGATTCTGGGGCTCGCATCGGCCCTGTTGCTGATGTTCCTCCTGGAAAGCCCTTTCTTTGCTGCCGGGTTCGCCGCCTTTTTCCTGACCGCCATCGCCGCCGCGACTTTCTGGGCGCGATTGCGGCCCGCGGGCACCGTGGGTGCGGTCGGCCCGGACCGCGCATTGGTGCGGGCCACGATCGAGGGCCGCACGACGGCAATCGCGGTCACAGACCGCCAGGGCGTGCTGATCGCTGCCAACAGTGCTTTTGAAACCGAGTTTCCGGGCGCGCCGACGCCTCCGGGATTGCGGTTCGAGGATGACGGGCCGGACCGGCTGACCCAGGCCGGGCGCGCGGCCTGGCGCGACGGGCACGGGCAGGCGATGGCGCTCCGCACCCCTCAGGGAAGCTATGACGCAAGCGTCGAACGCGGGGGCGAGAAGGGCGATTTTCTGATCTGGCGTTTCCTGCCCGCCGCCTCGAGCGATCTTATCGGCGAGGCCCGGCGGCTGATGGAGGGCGCCGCCGGCACCGCGCTCGGCGTTGCCGGCATGATGACCGCCCTGGTTGACAGCAAGGGCAGGATGATTGCCGCCAACCGCGTCTTTCGCCAGCGCGCCCTGGGATCGTCGTCGGACAAGCTGCGCGGACGCGATTTCACCGGTCTGCTTGAAACCGGCGAGGACCGGATGATCCGGATTTCGCTGGAAGGCGAAAATGGGCCACCTTTGCGCTTTGTTCAGGTACCGATTCCGACCGACGGACCGGAAGGCGATCCGCTTGCCTTCTTCATGCTCGACGAGATTGCAGGGCCGGGGCAGGCAACCGGTGCCGAGCATGTCCATGCCCTGCTTGCGATGCTTCCGCTCGGGCTGGCACTCGCCGAGCGCGATGGCCGCCTGTTGTTCATGAATGCGGCCTTCCGTCGCGCCGCCGGGCTCGGCGAACATGAGCGGCCCGTCTATCCCGGCGACCTCGTCGTCGATGAGGATAAAACGGCGGTAGCCAATGCCGTGCGCCGTTTCGCGAACAGCGCGTCGACATCCGCCGATATCGCGCTGCGCCTCAAGCACCAGCCTGACGAAACCGTGGCGATGACCGTGGCGGGAGCGCACGGCCTGGGCGACGCCGCCGTGCTGTTGAGCCTCAAGGACAATAGCGACGACGAGAAACTCAAGCGTCAGGTCGCCCAGGCAACGAAGATGCAGGCGGTCGGCCAGCTCGCAGGCGGCGTCGCACACGATTTCAACAATATCCTCACGGCGATCATCGGCCATTGCGATCTGATGTTAATGCGCCATTCGCCGGGCGACAGCGATTATGACGACATTCAACAGGTCAAATCGAATTCCAATCGCGCGGCGGGGCTGACCCGTCAGCTACTCGCCTTTTCACGCCAGCAAACCTTGCGTCCCCAGATATTGCAACTGCCCGACGTCGTTTCGGAGGTCTCCAACCTCCTAAAGCGACTGCTCGGCGAAACCGTCGAGCTCTCCGTCCATCACGGACGCAATCTCGGTCCGGTACGCGCAGACCCCGGCCAGCTGGAGCAGGTGATCGTCAATCTGGCGGTCAATGCGCGCGACGCGATGCAGGCGGCGCACGGGGAAGAGCGCGGCACCTTGATGATCGAAACCTTCGCGATGACGTCGACCGAAGCCGAAGCGATGGGCGAAGACATCATGCCGCCGGCCGACTATACGGCGCTCCGCGTCAAGGACACCGGTATCGGCATTTCGCCGGATGCGCTCATCAAGATCTTCGAACCCTTTTACACGACAAAGGAAGTGGGAAAGGGGACAGGGCTCGGCCTGTCGACCGTCTATGGCATCGTCAAACAGTCGGGCGGTTATATCTTCGCCGATTCCGAACTGGGCAAGGGCACCGCCTTTACCATCTATCTTCCGGTCCATCGCGGCGATGCGGTGCCAGCCCCGGCCGCGCCGCCCGCCAAAGCCGCCGCCGCGAAAATACCGGCGAAGGACGGTGGTGGTGCCGAACCCTGGGGAAGCGGCACGATCCTGGTTGTCGAAGATGAAGACATGGTTCGCGCCGTCGTCGAACGCGCACTCTCACGGCAAGGCTATACCGTCGTAACCGCCCGAGACGGAGAGGATGCTCTGCAGGTCGTGGGCACGCGGACCGATTTCGATCTCATCCTTTCCGATGTCGTCATGCCAGGGATGGACGGGCCGACAATGGCACAGGAACTTCGTACGACATTGCCCGATGTCCCGATCCTCTTCATGTCCGGTTATGCCGAAGAACAGCTGCGTCAGTCCATCGACATCGAACAGGTGCATTTCCTTCCGAAACCATTTTCGGTGCAGCAACTCGCCGACGCCGTAGCCGCGATCGTCAAGCCGCAATAGTCGGCAATTACTGACATATTCGCAGCGATGCCTCTTTGCCCTGCAAATCTTTGGCGGTAAGGCCGGGATATGACGGGCGTAAGAATATTGATTGTCGAAGACGAGCCGCTGATCGCGATGATGCTCGAGGATTTCGTCGAAACGCTTGGTCACCGCGTAACCGGTGTCGCGGACAATCTGGAAGACGGATTGGCGGCGGTTGCGGGAGGGGCGTTCGACGTCGCGATACTCGACGTCAATCTGCGGGATCGCAAGGCTAGCTGGCCGATCGCCGACGCGCTGGACGATGCCGATATGCCATTCCTGCTCGCCAGCGGAGGCGATCTCGATTCTCCGCCGCAACGCCATTCCAGCCGGCCCTATCTCAGCAAACCCTTCACCCTCGAAAGCGTCGGAAACGCGATCAACAGCGCCGTCACCTCCTGAATTCGTTCCCTACTTGTTCTTTCGGAACAAACTGTGTACATAATCCGCAAGCGTTGAACCCGCGACGCGGAGCTTCTAGGAGGGAAACAGGTAATGGCAGCTCAACTCAAAGTCATAGAATCCGAAAAAACCATGAACGATACCGACAGAGAAAAGGCGCTCGACGCCGCACTCGCGCAAATCGACCGGGCCTTCGGCAAAGGCTCCGCGATGAAGCTTGGCTCGCGCGAAAAACTGGAAATCGATTCGATTTCTACCGGTTCGCTCGGTCTCGATATCGCACTCGGCATCGGCGGTCTTCCCAAGGGGCGGGTCGTCGAAATCTACGGGCCTGAAAGTTCGGGCAAGACCACGCTGGCGTTGCACACGATCGCCGAGGCGCAAAAGAATGGCGGTACCGCTGCATTCATCGACGCCGAACATGCGGTCGATCCCGGCTATGCCAAGAAGCTTGGCGTCAATATCGACGAACTGATCATTTCTCAGCCCGATACCGGCGAACAGGCGCTGGAAATCGCCGACACGCTGGTGCGTTCCAACGCCATCGATGTGCTCGTCATCGATTCGGTTGCCGCGCTCGTGCCGCGCGCCGAAATCGAGGGTGAAATGGGTGACAGCCATGTCGGCCTGCAGGCCCGGTTGATGAGCCAGGCGCTGCGTAAACTCACCGGGTCGATCAACCGGTCGAAATGCATGGTGATCTTCATCAACCAGATCCGCATGAAGATCGGTGTGATGTACGGCAGCCCGGAGACCACGGCCGGTGGCAATGCGCTCAAATTCTACGCGTCGGTCAGGCTCGATATCCGCCGGATCGGCCAGATCAAGGACCGCGACGAAATCGTCGGCAACACGACACGCGTAAAGGTCGTCAAGAACAAGGTCGCGCCGCCGTTCAAGCAGGTCGAATTCGACATCATGTACGGCCAGGGCATTTCCAAGGTCGGCGAGATTCTCGATCTCGGCGTGAAGGCCGGTATCGTCGAAAAGTCGGGCGCTTGGTTCTCCTATGATTCGACGCGGATCGGGCAGGGCCGCGAAAACTCCAAGTCCTTCCTCAAGGAAAATCCGGAGATTTGCGAACAGCTCGAACGCGCCATTCGCGGCAAAGAGGAAGAGGTCGCCGAAGAGATGATGGCCGGCCCCGATATCGATGACGAAGAGGGCGGCGAGGAATAAATCCGCAACTGCCGCTACGGCTTTCGTGAAAGGCTCGCCCTTCCGGGCGGGCCTTTTGCTTTTCGGGTAGCTTGGCCTTAGCCAAGATGGGCCGCACCGCAGGGAAATTACGCCATGACCGTTATCGTCCATCATCTCGAAAATTCGCGTTCGCAGCGCATCCTCTGGCTGCTCGAAGAACTGGGCCTCGACTTTGAGGTCAAACGCTATGAACGCGACAAGAAGTCGATGCTGGCGCCGGCCGAACTCAAGGCCGTCCACCCGTTAGGAAAATCGCCGATGATCGAAGTCGATGGCAGAACGCTGATAGAGACCGGGGCTATCGTGGAATATCTCGTCGCCAAGGCCGATGGTATGCTCGGTGCACCGTCCCATATCGACGAAACCCAGCGTTATCGCCAGTTTCTCCACTATGCGGAAGGATCGATGATGCCGCCCCTGCTCTCGATCCTGATCGTGGACCGGCTCGGCCTGCTCGGACGCCCGGCGCGCAAGCCGCTTCTCGCGATGCTTTCGCAGCATCTCGCCTGGCTCAACGCGGAACTTGGCGAACGTCCCTGGTTTACCGGCGAGAGCTTCACCGCGGCCGACGTGATGATGAGCTTTCCGCTGGAGGCATCCCAGCAGCGCGCCGGACTGGACGCCCGTTACCCCAACCTTCTCGCCTGGCTCGACAAAATCCATGCCCGGCCGGCCTATCAGACAGCGCTGCAACGAGGCGGTCCCTACGCTTTCGCCTAAAATATAGGGGCGTGGCGGGACGGTGCCCGGTCCGCGTTTCCGCATTGGGGCGCGATCTGGACCTATCGGGCGTTGCCATGGCTAAGGAACTATTGCTCAAAGACATACGGAAATATCTTTCCGCATAAAAAGTTTAGGGGGTCGCAATGACAAAAATCCGTAGCCTGATCGCCGCCGTCGCGGCGACCATTGTCCTTTCCGCCTGCGCGGGCAGCAGCAACATGGTCATCAGTCCGAACCGAACAGCCTATACCGCCCAGTCGGTGACGCTCGAATATGACGGCGGCACGATCGATGTCGAGCAAGATTCGGTGGACGAATTGCAGCGCTATATGGACGAGGAATTTTTCGGCGATGCGCAGAACGCCGCGGCGTTCGCGCGCGGTTCCGAACTCACCGTCCGCTACGGTTTCATGACCTTCGACGAAGGCAGCCAGGCCGCCCGCTATTTCCTCGGCGGGCTCGGAGGCGGCGAAGCCCGGATGGTCGTACGCGCGGAATTCTTCGATCCACAAGGCAATTCGCTGGCCGTCATCCAGTCGGAAGGCCGCCTGGGAGGTGGCTTTTTCGGCGGGGACGCGGGCTCGGCAATCCGCGGCGCAGCCCGGGAAATCGCCACCTATGCGGTCGACAATTTCGGCGGCCCATCGCAATAGCATGTTCGGGCGTCGGTTTTCGAACCGGCGCCCGGTCCTGCAGGGCTATCTAGCGGCTTGCCCGCGCAGCGCGCTCTGCCTACATGCCGCGCATGACATCGACCAACGATATACGCCGTTCCTTCCTCGATTATTTCGGGAGCAAGGGCCATGCGGTGGTGCCTTCGGCGCCGCTGGTTCCGCACAATGATCCGACGCTGATGTTCGTCAACGCCGGCATGGTGCCGTTCAAAAATGTTTTCACCGGGCTGGAAACGCGCGATTACTCGACCGCGACGAGTTCACAGAAATGCGTCCGTGCCGGCGGCAAGCACAACGATCTCGATAATGTCGGCTATACCGCTCGCCATCACACCTTTTTCGAAATGCTCGGAAATTTCTCGTTCGGCGACTATTTCAAGGACCATGCGATCGAGCTCGCCTGGGATCTGATCACGAAAGAATGGGGTATCAGCCCCGATCGGCTGACCGCGACCGTCTATCATACCGACGACGAAGCTTTCGATCTCTGGAAGAAGATATCGGGTCTTCCGGAATCGCGGATCATACGGATTGCGACCAAGGATAATTTCTGGGCGATGGGGGATACCGGCCCCTGCGGCCCCTGTTCGGAGATTTTCTATGATCATGGCGATCATATTCCCGGCGGGCCGCCCGGATCGCCGGACGAGGACGGCGATCGCTTCGTCGAAATATGGAATCTCGTCTTCATGCAATATGAGCAGGAAGACAATGAAATCGCCCGGGATCTGCCGCACCCGTCGATCGACACCGGCCTGGGGCTGGAGCGGATGGCCGCCGTCCTTCAGGGCACGCACGACAATTACGAGATCGACCTATTCCGCGCGCTGATCCATGAATCCGTCGAACTAACAGGGGCCAAGGCCGAAGGCGATGCCGCCGCCTCCCACCGGGTGATCGCCGATCACCTGCGCAGTTCGAGCTTCCTGATCGCCGACGGCGTGCTGCCGGCCAATGAAGGCCGTGGCTATGTGTTGCGCCGGATCATGCGACGCGCAATGCGCCATGCCCATATCCTTGGCGCCCGGGATCCGCTCATGCACCGGCTCGTGCCGTCGCTCGTTGCCGAAATGGGCGGCGCCTTTCCCGAATTGGTCCGCGCCCAGGCCCTGGTCGAGGAAACGCTGAAGCTGGAGGAAATCCGGTTCCGACGCACGCTCGACAACGGCCTCAAACTGCTCGACGAAGCGCTTGTCGGCATGGAAGAAGGCGGTACGCTACCCGGCGAAACCGCGTTCAAGCTCTATGACACCTTCGGCTTTCCTTATGATCTGACCGAGGACGCGCTACGCAGCCGCGGGCTAGGGGTAGACCGCGAAGGCTTCGATGCCGCAATGGCCGAACAGAAAGCCGCCGCGCGGGCCGCCTGGAAGGGATCGGGCGACGCTGCCTCGGACGCCGTCTGGTTCGATATTGCGGAGAGTCATGGCGGAACCGAATTCACCGGCTACACTGCCAGCGAAGGCGAGGGGCAGGTGATCGCCATCGTCAAGGAGGGCGAAAGCGTCGACACGGCATCGATCGGCGATACGGTCGCCATCCTGACCAACCAGACGCCCTTTTACGGCGAGAGTGGCGGCCAGATGGGCGATACCGGCACGATCCGCAGCGATAGCGGATTCGAGGCCAAGGTTTCCGACACGGCGAAACCGCTTGGCCGCCTCCATGCCCATCATGCCACCGTCACATCGGGCGAAATTGCCGTCGGCGATGTCGTCGCACTGGCGATCGATGCGGAGCGCCGTGACCGGCTGCGCGCCAATCACAGCGCGACCCATCTCATGCATGCTGCGCTGCGCCACCGGCTGGGCGAACACGTGACCCAGAAGGGCAGCCTCGTCGCCGAAGACCGGCTGCGCTTCGATTTCTCACATCCCAAAGCGCTGACCGATGAGGAAATCGCGTCGGTCGAGGCCGATGTAAACGCCCAGATCCGCGGCAACGCGCCGGTCGCCACCCGCCTCATGACGCCGGACGAGGCGATCGAGGCCGGCGCGCTGGCGCTGTTCGGCGAGAAATATGGGGATGAGGTCCGCGTACTCTCGATGGGCCAGTCGGGCCCGAAAGACTATTCGGTCGAATTGTGCGGCGGCACCCATGTTCGCGCACTCGGCGATATCGGCCTGTTCGTCATCATATCGGAAAGCGCCGTGTCGTCGGGCGTTCGCCGGATCGAGGCGCTGACCGGCGAAGCCGCGCGGCTCTGGTATCGCGGCCGGGAGGAAATCCTCACGACCGCCGCCGATGCCCTCAAGACGACCGCCGACGAACTGCCGGCGCGCGTCGCCGCGCTGGTCGACGAACGCAAGCGGCTCGAGCGCGAGCTCGCCGATGCGAAAAAGGCTCTCGCGATGGGCGGCGGCGGATCGCAACCGACCGCCGAGATCGAAGAAGCCGGAGGCATCAAGTTCATCGGGCAGGCGGTCGACGGGCTCGACGCCAAGGAATTGCGCGGGCTGATCGACGAGGCGAAGACCAAGCTCGGATCGGGCATCGCGGCGATTGTCGCGGTCAACGACGGTCGCGCGAGCGTGGCGGTTGGCGTCACCGACGATCTGACAGGCGATCTCGACGCCGTCGCGCTCGTGCGTGCCGCCGTCGAAGCGCTGGGCGGCAAGGGCGGCGGCGGGCGTCCGGACATGGCCCAGGGCGGCGGACCCGAAGGGGACAAGGCTGAGGCCGCCCTCGCGGCGATCCGCGACTCCATCGCGAGCGTTTCGGCCTAGCTGTTTTTCGAGTTTCTCAGCTTTTCGCGCGGCAGTTCCGGTAGGCGGTCGAGCTCGCCGAGTTTCATGATCGCCTCGCGCAGTTGCGCGCGTTTCTCATGGATCGAAGCGATCACGGGCCCCATCGGCACGCCGATATCGACGAGCGCGGCCTCTGAGAGCTGAAGCGAGGATTCCACGGTTTCGGGAACGGCGTCGGTGACGCCCGCGCGGTAAAGCTCTGCGGCATGATCCGGATCGCGGGCGCGGGCAACGATGGTGAGATCCGGATGCGCTTCCCGAACCTTGCGGGTGAGCTGAACCACGCTGACCGGATCGTCCATGGTAAGGATCAGCGCGCTCGCATTGTCGAGATCGAGATGTTCGATCAGTTGCGCCCGGGCGACATCGCCGAAAATAGTCGGGAAGCCGTCGCTCCGTCCCCGCGCGACGGTGTCTATGTTCGAATCCACGGCGACGAAGGGCTTGCCATGCTCGCGAAGCATCTCGGCGACGACACGTCCCACCCGGCCGAACCCGACGATAATAGCGCGTTCCTCCTGGTCGTCGTCCTGGCCTGGAATATGCACAACGGCCTCGCGCATCTCGACACGGCGGGCGGCGACGCGACCGGCCATTGCCAACAACGGCGTGATGGTAAGGCCGATCGCCGTCACGGTTTGCCAGAAAGCAGCGGTCGAGGCCTGGATGACACCGGCCTGAAACGCGGCCGCCAGCACGATCAACGTCGTTTCCGAAGGCGAGGCCATGAGCAGACCGGCTTCGGCCGCGGTGGCCCGGCGCGCACCCGAAAAGCGCAGCAGCAGTCCGGTCACAATCGTCTTCACGACCACGACGCCGACAACAGCAAGCAGCAGCGACGTCCAGTGCTGAAGAATCTGCACGAGATCGAGACTCATGCCGACGGTGATCAGGAACACGCCGAGCGCCAGCCCCTTGAACGGTTCGGTAATCACCTCGACTTCGCGATGATATTCGGTTTCTGCAATGACGAGCCCGGCGACCATCGCGCCGACGATGGGGGAAAGTCCTACCGCCGTCGTCGCCAGGCTGGCGAGGATGACGATGAGAAGGCTGGCGGCGAGGAATACCTCCGGGCTTTTCGTCCGCGCGGCCTGGGCGAAAAGGCGCGGGAGCAGTATGCGTCCGCCGACGAGCATCGCGAGGACGGTGGCTACCCCGTAAAGCAATGTCTGGCCAAGATCGGCGAGGCCGGCTCCAGCGGTCGGCGCCATCGCGCCGAGCAGGAAGATGATCGGCACGATCGCGACATCCTCGAACAACAACATGCCCAATGCGGCGCGGCCGACCGGGCTCTTCGTGCCGGACATCGGCAGAACGAGCGCCGTCGAGGAAAGCGCCAGCGCGAGCCCCAGTCCAAGCGCGCCGACGCTGTTCTGACCCATGGCGTAAAGCGCGCCTGCGATCAGGACGCCGCAAATGATCAGTTCGGCGGCACCGATCCCGAACACCATGACGCGCATCGCCCAAAGCCGCTTGAACGAAAGTTCGAGGCCGATCGAAAATAGCAGCAGCACGATACCGAATTCGGCGAAAGGCGCGATCGCCTCCGGATCGGAAATCGTAACGTGGTAAAGCCAGGGCACACGATCGACGAGCGAACCCAAACCTGCCGGACCGACCAGCGCGCCGACGATGATGAAACCGATAACCGGCGTGATCCGGAAGCGCGCGAACAGCGGAATAATGATCCCGGCCACGCCCAGAATGACGAGCGCATCGCTGAAACCTGTCGATTCGATGCCATGGTGCATACTTCACTTCTTAGCGGCAATGCTGGTAATGGGCAGGGGTGAAAGCGGATATACCCACGCAAATCTGCATTGTTGGCGGTGGGCCCGCAGGGCTTGTCGCCGGAATGCTGTTCGCGCGCGCCGGCGTGGAAACGCTGGTTCTGGAAAAGCATGCCGACTTCCTCCGCGATTTTCGCGGCGATACCGTCCACCCCTCGACGATGGAATTGTTCGATCAACTGGGGCTGCTCGACGAGCTGTTACAGCTGCCTCACAACAAGGTCGACCGCATCAGGGCGCGGGTTGCCGGCCGGTTCATCGAGATCGCCGATTTCAAGAGGCTGAAGACCCCCGCACCCTTCATCGCGATGATGCCGCAATGGGATTTGCTCGATTTCATCGCCGACAAGGCCAAGCGCTATCCGACCTTTCGGCTGATGTTGAGCAGCGAGGCGACGGGTATCGTCGCGGGTGAGGGGGGGCGGATCGCCGGCGTGACCCTTGCCGATGGCCGCACGATCGGTGCGAGCCTCGTCATCGCGGCGGACGGACGGCGTTCCATCCTGCGCCGGGAAGCCGCGTTACCCCTCGAGGAACTCGGCGCACCGATGGATGTCTTCTGGTTCCGCGTGCCCAAGCATCGGGAGGAGGAAACCTTCGGCGTTTTCGAGAACGGCCGGATCATCGTCCTCATCGATCGCGGGGACTATTGGCAATGCGCCTTCGTCTTTCCCAAGGGCGAGGGGGAGCGCGTGCGATCGCGACCGATCGAGGCGTTTCGCCAAGAGCTCTCCACGGCCGTGCCGTTGCTCGCGGAAGGCATCGGGGAGATCGCCAGCTGGGACGATGTGAAACTGCTCTCCGTCGGGCTCGACCGGCTTACCCGCTGGTACAAGCCCGGATTGCTGGCGATCGGCGATGCCGCTCATGCGATGTCTCCGATCGGCGGCGTCGGCATCAATCTGGCGGTGCAGGACGCGGTTGCCGCCGCGAATATCCTCGCTAGCCCGATGGCCAAGGGCGAAGCGCCCGACCCGCTTCTGGCCAAGGTCCAGGCGCGCCGATGGAAACCCACGGCGCGCATCCAGGGGCTTCAGAAGATAGCGCAGGATAATATCATCGCGCCGCTCGTCTCCGGGAAATCGGGCCTTACCAGGCCGCCCCTGCCGCTCCGTCTGTTCAACAGGTTACCGTTCCTGCGCTGGATACCGGCGCGCGTCATCGGGCTCGGCTTTGCGCGCGAGCGGATTGAAAGTCCCGACGCTTTCGGAACGGGCTAGCGGCCTATTGCCACTCGCCCATCGCGGTTTCCAGATTGGTGCGGATCGCTTCGAAGAATTGCTCGCTCGTCATCCAGGCCTGATCCGGGCCGATGAGGATCGCGAGATCCTTCGTCATCTGACCATTTTCCACCGTCTCGATACAAACCCGCTCCAGCGTCTCGGCGAAGCGCGTCACTTCGGGCGTTTCGTCGAACCGGCCGCGATAGATCAGGCCGCGCGTCCAGGCGAAGATCGAGGCGATCGGATTGGTCGACGTCGCCTTGCCCTGTTCGTGCATGCGGAAATGCCGGGTGACGGTACCGTGCGCCGCTTCGGCTTCGATCGTCTTGCCATCGGGCGCCATCAGCACCGATGTCATCAGGCCGAGCGAACCGAAGCCCTGTGCGAGCGTGTCCGACTGGACGTCGCCATCGTAATTCTTGCAGGCCCAGACGAATTTGCCCGACCATTTGAGCGCGCTGGCGACCATATCGTCGATCAGGCGATGCTGATATTCGATACCCTTGGCCTCGAAATCCGACTTGAATTCGGATTCGAACACTTCTTCGAAAAGGTCTTTGAAGCGGCCATCATATTTCTTCATGATGGTGTTCTTGGTCGACAGATATACCGGCCATTCGCGCTGCAGGCCGTAATTGAGGCTCGCGCGGGCAAAATCCCGGATACTGTCATCAAGGTTGTACATAGCCATCGCGACGCCGGGCGAGGGGAAGTCGAACACTTCGAGATCGATCGAGGTGCCGTCGTCGCCGTCATAAACGAGCCGCAGCTTGCCGGGGCCGGGGATCAGCGTGTCGGTCGCGCGATACTGATCGCCAAAGGCATGGCGGCCGATAACGATGGGATCGGTCCAGCCAGGCACGAGCCGGGGCACATTCTCGATCACGATCGGCTCGCGGAAAACGACGCCGCCCAGGATATTGCGGATCGTGCCGTTCGGCGATTTCCACATCTTCTTGAGATCGAACTCCTCGACACGGGCTTCGTCGGGCGTGATCGTCGCGCATTTCACGCCGACGCCATATTCCTTGATCGCATTGGCGGAATCGACGGTGATCTGATCGTCGGTTTCGTCGCGCTTCTGAATCGAAAGATCGTAATATTTCAGATCGATATCGAGATAGGGCAGGATCAGGCGCTCGCGAATCCATTCCCAGATGATCCGGGTCATCTCGTCGCCATCGATTTCTACGACAGGGGTCTTCACCTTGATCTTGCTGGCCATGCAGTTTGCTTTCCGAAATGGGGAGGAATCCGACTTTTCATGCCGTCTAGGGCGCAAAGGCCGCGCAATCAACCGGCGGGCAACCGGAAAATGCGCCGATTGTCACCCTCGCAAGCCGACTGTATCAAGCCCGTATGACAGAGCTTCAAAAGCCGCCGGGCGACGATCGCAATGTGCGATGGCAATGGCCGTCCGTCCATCCTGAAAGTTACAAATATCTGGCCGTCACCGGGGTCGCCATCATCATCTTTATGTGGCTTGGCTGGGGGCTGATCGCCTGGCCGCTGATCGGGCTCGCGATCTGGATCGCCACCTTCTTTCGCGATCCGGTGCGCGTGACGCCGACCGAAGAAGGCGTGATCGTCGCCCCGGCCGACGGATTGATCACCCTGATCCGCGAAGTGGCGCCGCCCCGTGAAATGGCCGGACCCGACGGGCTGGGCGACGAAGTGATGACGCGTGTCTCGATCTTCATGAGCGTATTCGACGTCCATATTAACCGCGCGCCGGTCGGCGGCACGATCCGCGAGGTCATCTATATTTCGGGAAAGTTCGTGAACGCCGATCTCGACAAGGCCAGCGAGGACAATGAACGCCAGCACATCCTGGTGGAAATGCGCGACGGCTCCCGGATCGGCTTTACGCAGATCGCCGGGCTGGTCGCGCGGCGGATCGTGCCCTGGGTGAAGCCCGGCGACATGGTCGTCGCCGGGCAGCGGATCGGCCTGATCCGCTTCGGCAGCCGCGTCGATGTCTACCTGCCTGCCGGCACGGCGCCGCTGGTCGCGCTCGGCCAGAAAACGGTCGCGGGCGAAACGATTGTCGCCCGGATCGGCCAGGACAGCCGCGCGTTCGGCGTCTCGCAGTGAAGCGTGTCCGCCCGAAGCGCGTGCGGCGCGGATTGCCGTTGCGCGCGATCATTCCCAACGCGATCACCGTGCTTGCGCTATGCATGGGATTGAGCGCGGTGCGTTTTGCGCTGGCCGGCCGCTGGGAGACGGCGGTGACCTTCATCGTCATCGCCGGCGTACTCGACGGTTTCGATGGACGGATCGCGCGGCTTCTGAACGGCGCGACACGATTCGGGGCGGAATTGGATTCCCTATCGGACGTAATCGCCTTTGGCGTCTCGCCGGGGCTTATCGTCTATCTCTGGTCGTTGCAGACGATGCCGCGTTACGGCTGGATCTTCGCGCTCGCCTTTGCGGCAGCCTGCGCCCTGCGGCTCGCGCGCTTCAATGCGCAAATCGATGTCGACGAGCAGCCGCATAAATCCGCGGGCTTTCTCACCGGCGTACCCGCGCCGACCGGCGCCGGGCTGTTGCTGTTGCCGATTTTTCTGTGGCTGGTGACCGAACAACCGATCCTGCGCGAATTCTATATCGTCGCGCCCTGGACGGGCTTTATCGCCTTCCTGCTGGTATCGAACATCGCGACTTTCAGCTGGTCGTCGATCCGGCTCCGGCGCGGCGTACGCTTCGGCGCGCTTGCGGCCATCGCCGGCATGATCGCGGCCGTGGTCACCATACCCTGGATCGCCTTTTCGGCGCTCGCCATCGCCTATCTCGCCAGCATGCCCGTCAGCATATTCAATTATGCCAAGGTCAGGCGACGGCGCGCGCAGACCGCGCAGGAGGCTGCGCCACGCGATGGCTGACCTGCCGTTCGCGCAGGCGGGCAGGGCGGTTATCGGGAATCGGTGCGACATAATGTTTGCCGGTCAGAGCATTGACGATCTGGAGCCAATGGCTTTCGAGGGTCAACACGATCACCGCGAGCGGGGCGACCAGCGCGACAACGAAGAACAGGGCGGCGGCTAACTGCAACATCTTTCGATCTCCTCTAGCGTCGATCTCAACGTCCAAAAGCCGCTGGCGATCCACAATCTTATCCACAAGGCCGCCAAATGGCTTTCCCTTGCGACGAGTGACTGTTGTTCACTATTTGTTCCGTAACTGTCAAGGGTTGATTTATCAGTCCGGCCCGCCTAAATGCGCGTCCATTCCACATGGAAGGCGTTTACATACCGGTGTCGGGGCCGAGCCCCGATCCTTGCTTTCCAGAGGTATAACCGGAAGGAGAAATATCATGGCGGACATTTCCGTCACCATGCAGCAATTGCTCGAGGTCGGGGCGCATTTCGGCCACCAGACCCATCGCTGGAACCCCAAGATGAAGCCGTATATTTTCGGCGATCGCAACGGGGTCCATATCATCGATCTCTCGCAGACGGTGCCGCTGTTCCAGCGGGCGCTCGATTTCGTCGGCCAGACGGTCGCCGGAGGCGGCAAGATCCTGTTCGTCGGCACCAAGCGCCAGGCGCAGCAGCCGATTGCCGACAGTGCGCGTTCGTGCGGCCAGCACTTCGTGAACCATCGCTGGCTCGGCGGCATGCTGACCAACTGGAAGACGATTTCCAACTCGATCCGCCGGCTGAAAAGCCTCGAAGAACTGCTTTCGGGCGACAAGGCGGGCCTCACCAAGAAGGAAATCCTCCAGCAGACACGCGAGCGCGACAAGCTGGAGCTGTCGCTGGGCGGTATCCGCGATATGGGCGGCTTGCCGGACGTGATGTTCGTGATCGACGCCAACAAGGAAGATCTTGCGATCAAGGAAGCCAACACGCTCGGCATTCCCGTGGTCGCCATTCTCGATTCGAATGTGAGCCCGGATGGCATTGCCTTCCCGGTTCCCGCGAATGACGATGCGGCCCGCGCGATCCGCCTCTATTGCGAAGCGATCGCCCAGGCCGCTGGTGCCGGTGCCGTCGAGGCCGCCGCCGCTTCGGGCGCGGATATCGGCGCTGCCGTCGAACCGCCGGTCGAACCGGCCGTCGCCGACGCGTAGCGGACTGCGCTTACCAGACAAAACGCCGCCGGGTCCGCAGCCCGGCGGCGTCTGAAAGACCCATTGCAAACCAATAAGGACGGACAGATGGCTGAATTTTCTGCCAAGGACGTGAAGGAACTGCGCGAGCGCACCGGCGCCGGCATGATGGATTCCAAAAAGGCGCTCGAGGAAAATAACGGCGACATGGAAGCCGCAGTCGATTGGCTGCGCACCAAGGGTCTCGCCGCTGCCGCGAAAAAGGCGAGCCGCACGGCTGCTGAAGGCTTGGTCGGCGTCACCGTCGACGGCGTCGAAGGCGCTGTCGTCGAGGTCAATTCGGAAACCGACTTCGTCGCCAAAAACGAGCAGTTCCAGGATTTCGTCGCCAAGGTGACGACGCTGGCGCTCGGTACCGAGCAGACGGTCGAGGCGCTGAAGGCCGCGCCCTATCCCGAAGGCGGCACGGTCGAGGAAAAGCTGACCGAGAACATCTCCACCATCGGCGAGAACCAGGGCATCCGCCGGGTCGCCAAGGTGGCCGTGGATAATGGCGCCGTGGTTTCCTACGTCCACAACGCCGCCGCGCCCAATATGGGCAAGATCGGCGTTCTGGTTGCGCTGGAGAGCGAAGCCGGGGCGGATGTACTGGAACCGCTCGGCAAGCAGTTGGCCATGCATATCGCCGCTGCCGCGCCGCTTGCGCTGACCGGCGAAGAGCTCGATCCGGAAACGGTCGAGCGCGAACGCGCCATCGCAACCGAAAAGGCCGCGGAATCCGGCAAGCCGGCGGAGATCGTCGAAAAGATGGTCGATGGCGCGATCGCCAAATATCGTAAGGAGAACGCGCTGCTCAGCCAGGTCTTCGTGATGGACAATAAAACCAAGATCGAAGACGTCGTCGCCCAGGCCGCCAAGGAAGCCGGTTCGCCGATCGCATTGAAGGCGTTCGTCCGCTTCCAGCTCGGCGAGGGCATCGAAAAGAAGGAAGACGATTTTGCGGCAGAGGTCGCCGCGGCTGTCGCGGGCTAATTCACATCCGCTCAATCAAATACTTGGCAGCGGCGTGCGCCCTTACTAGGGTGCGCGCCGCTTGCATATCCACCCTGAGGAAAGGCCGGACCGGCAATGTCGCGCCCGCGCTATAACCGCATACTCTTGAAGCTTTCCGGCGAAGCGCTGATGGGCGAAGGCCAGTTCGGCATCGACCCGGAAACGACCGCGCGCCTGGCCGGCGAAGTGGCGGCCGCCAAGGAGGCTGGCCATGAGCTCTGTCTCGTGGTCGGCGGCGGCAATATCTTCCGTGGGCTTGCCGCAGCGGCCAGGGGCTTCGATCGCACCAGCGCCGATTATATGGGCATGCTGGCGACAGTTATGAATGCGCTCGCCGTGCAGAATGCGCTCGAACAGATCGGTCAGGACACACGGGTGCTCTCGGCCATCCCCATGGATACGGTCTGCGAGCCCTATATCCGCCGCCGCGCCGTGCGGCATATGGAAAAAGGCCGGATCGTGATTTTCGCGGCGGGCACGGGCAATCCCTATTTCACAACCGACACCGCTGCCGCGCTGCGCGCCGCTGAAATGGGGTGCGATGCGCTGCTCAAGGGGACGAGCGTCGATGGCGTCTACGATGCCGATCCGCACAAGGTGGAAGGGGCGACGCGCTACGAAACCTTGAGTTACGACCGCGTTCTTTCCGATAATCTCAAGGTCATGGACGCGGCTGCCGTCGCGCTGTGCCGCGATAACACCATACCGATCGTCGTCTTCAACATCCGCGAACAGGGCAATCTTGCCAAGGTGCTCGCGGGAGGCGGAGTTTCGACGACCGTCGGAAGCTAGGGAGAGGCCTGATGGCACAATATGACAAGGGCGACGTCGAGCGCCGAATGGCTGGCGCTGTGGATTCGCTGAAAGGCGATCTGGGCGGTCTGAGGACGGGGCGGGCTTCGGCATCCTTGCTCGATCCCGTCACGGTGGAAGTTTATGGCGCAAATATGCCGCTCAACCAGGTGGCGACCGTCAATGCGCCCGAACCGCGCATGCTCTCGGTCCAGGTGTGGGACAGCTCCAACGTCCAGCCCGTCGAAAAGGCGATCCGCGCGGCGGGCCTCGGCCTGAACCCGCAACTGGACGGTACGACGATCCGCCTGCCGATTCCCGATTTGACCGAGGAACGCCGCAAGGAACTGGCCAAGCTCGCCGGCCAATATGCGGAAAAGGCCAAGGTCGCGGTCCGCAACGTCCGGCGCGACGGCATGGACGATATCAAGACCGACGAGAACAAGAAGGAAATCAGCGAGGACGACAAGAAGCGCCTAGAAGCCGAAGTCCAGAAGATGACCGACGACAAGATCGCCGAGATCGACGCCATCGCGACCGACAAGGAAAAGGAAATCCTAGAGCTGTGACCGCCGAACCGGCCCGACCCGTGGACGACGCGGCGGCCGGCAAGGGCGGTGGTGATACCGCTCCGCGCCACGTCGCGATCATCATGGACGGCAACGGACGCTGGGCGAAGCAGCGCGGCCTGCCGCGCGTCGCCGGCCACCGCAAGGGGATAGAAGCCGCGCGCGAAATCGTGCGGGCCGCAGGCGAACTCGGGATCGAAGTCCTGACGCTGTATGCCTTTTCTTCGGAAAACTGGAGCCGGCCGGCGGACGAAATCGCCGACCTGATGAACCTCTTGCGCCGCTTCATCCGCAAGGAGCTCGACGCGCTGGCGCGGGAAGGTATCCGTATCCGCGTCATCGGCGATTATCGCGCCTTCGATGCCGATGTCGTCGAACTGATAGACAATGCGGTCGAGCGCACGAAGAATAACGGGCTGGCAACGCTGGTGGTTGCGCTCAACTATGGTTCGCAGTTCGAGATCGCGAGCGCCGCGCGCACCATCGCCGAGGATGTGGCCGCGGGGCGTCTGACGGCGGATGCGGTGGACGGCGCGGCAATCGAGGAGCGGCTTGAAACCCACGGGCTGCCGCCGCTCGATCTCCTGATCCGCACGTCGGGCGAAAAACGGCTCTCCAATTTCCTTTTGTGGCAGGCGGCCTATGCCGAACTGCTGTTCACCGACACGCTCTGGCCCGATTTTGGCGGCGAGGCGCTTGCCGAGGCCGTCGCTGAATTCGGCCGGCGCGAACGCCGCTTTGGTGGCCTGTGACCGAAACCGCAGCGCGCAGCGATTTCCGTAACCTCTGGGTCCGCACCGCGACCGGCATCGTGCTGCTCCTGGTCGCCATCGGCGCGCTCTATGCGGGGAAGGGCGCCTTCTGGCTACTCGCCACCTTTCTCGCCGCCGCGATGATGGTGGAATGGGGCGGCCTGATGAGAGCCGGCGCTGCAAAATCGGTCATCGCCGCAGCGCTTATCCTGGCGCTGTTGATCTATGCCCATCCCTCGGTTCGGCTCATCGACATGACGACGCTGGCGGCGCTGCTGGGTGGTGCAATTGCGACCGCCGCAGTGACCATGAACCCCAAAATCGGGGGCGGATTTCTCTATATCGGGCTCGGCTCTCTCGCGATCGTCTTTCTGCGCGAACAAGGCGGCCTCGTGTTGACGCTCTGGGCGCTGGCGGTTGTCTGGGCGACCGATATCGGCGCCTATTTCTCGGGCAAGTCGATCGGCGGGCCCAAGCTCGCCCCGGCGCTCAGCCCCAACAAGACATGGGCAGGGTTGATCGGCGGCATGATCAGCGCCGTCCTCGTCAGCGCGATTTTCGCCTGGTTCGGCAGCATTCCGATGGCCTTCGTCCCATTCGCCGCCGGCCTTGCTGTCCTTGCCCAGCTTGGCGATCTATATGAGAGTTGGCTCAAAAGGCGCGCGGATGTGAAAGACAGCTCGAACCTCTTCCCCGGTCATGGCGGGGCACTCGACCGGCTCGACGGCCTGTTGCCGGTGGCGATCTGCGTCGCCGGACTGGCGGCCGCGGGAGCAATCGCATGAGCGCGCGCAAGAGCCTTACCATCCTCGGCGCGACCGGATCGGTGGGTCAGTCAACCCTCGATCTCGCCATGCGTAACCCGGACGCCTTCGAAATCGTCGCGCTGACGGCGCATTGCGACGTCGAAGGGCTCGCTGATGCGGCGCGCAAGACACGCGCCAAACAAGCGGTCATCGGCAATGTTGACCGCAAGGCCGCGCTCGAAGAAGCGCTCGCCGGCAGCGGCGTTGCCGTATCGGCGGGCGCGGAGGCGATCTGCGACGCTGCGGGGGCGGGGGCCGATCTCGTAATGGCGGCCATCGTGGGGGCGGCCGGCATTCGTCCGGTCATGGCCGCGATCGAGGCCGGCTCGACGATCGCGCTCGCCAACAAGGAATCGCTGGTGTCCGCCGGTTCGCTAATGACGGAAGCCGCGCGGAAAAAAGGCGTTACGATCCTGCCGGTCGATTCCGAGCATAATGCGATCTTCCAATGCTTCGATCATGACCGGCCGGAGGGTATTTCGAGCATCATCCTGACGGCATCAGGTGGCCCCTTTCGCGAATGGACGCGGGAGCAGATGCGCTCTGTAACGCCGGAACGCGCCGTTCAGCATCCGAACTGGTCGATGGGCGCGAAAATCTCCATCGATTCGGCGACCCTGATGAACAAGGGCCTGGAGCTGATCGAGGCCAAGCACCTGTTCGGCCTTCCGGCCGAGGATTTTCGCATTGTTGTCCATCGCCAGTCTGTGATCCATTCCCTGGTCGAATATCGTGACGGGTCGGTGCTCGCGCAGCTCGGCAGCCCCGATATGCGTATACCAATCGCCCATATACTGGCCTGGCCCGACCGGATGGAGACCCCGTGCGAGCGGCTGAATCTCGCTGAAATCGGGCGTCTCGATTTCGAGGAACCGGATACCGAGCGGTTTCCGGCGCTGGCGCTGGCACGTGCCGCCATGGAGGCGGGTGGCGCCCGTCCCGCGATCCTCAATGCCGCCAACGAGGAAGCGGTGGCCGCTTTCCTCGCCGGGCGCATCGGTTTCCTCGATATCGCAATGATTGTCGAAGCGGTGCTGGACGTCTATGACCCCGGCTCCCCCCAGCAGCTTGACGATATATTCGCGATAGACGGCGCCGCTCGCGCTTACGCCCAGGACCTTATGGAGAAGCAAGCCGCATGATCGAAAGTCCCGGTTTCCTTTTCACCGTCATGGCCTTTCTGCTCGTCATCGGGCCGCTCGTCTTCGTTCATGAAATGGGCCACTATCTGGTCGCCCGCTGGTTCGGCACCAGGGTCGAGAAATTCTCGATAGGCTTCGGACGCGAAATCGTCGGCTGGACCGACAAGCGCGGCACGCGGTGGAAAGTCGGCTGGATGCCGCTCGGCGGTTATGTACAGTTCAAGGGCGATATGAACGCCGCGAGCCAGCCCGACCCGGAGCTGGCGAAGCTTCCCGAGGCCGAGCGCGACGGCCTGTTCCAGTTCAAGCCGGTCTGGCAGCGTTTCCTGATCATCCTGGCGGGACCGATGATCAACCTCGTGTTCGCCTTCGTCCTCTTCATGGGCCTGCTCGGCACCTATGGTCAGGCGCAAAATCCGGCTGTGGTGACGGCATTGCAGGAAGGCCTGCCCGCCGACGAAGCCGGCTTCGAACTGGGAGACCGGGTCGTCGCCGTCGACGGCCGCGCCGTCGAGCGGTTCGCGGATCTTGCGACCTATGTCAGCTTGCGGCCCGGACAAGAGATGGCCTTCGACGTCGTTCGTGACGGTATGCCGGTGGAAATCGTGGCGACGACCCTGGACGTGACCGAAGCGGACCGGTTCGGCAACGAAGCCCGGATCGGCCGGATCGGAATATACGGCACGGCGATCGAGATGCAGCCGCTCGGCATTGCCGAGCTGCCCGGCGCAGCGATGGACCAGACCGTGGGCGGACTCGAGATGATCGTCGTCGGCCTCGGCCAGATCGTCAGCGGCCAGCGATCAATCGAGGAGCTTGGCGGCCCGCTCAAGATCGGCCAGATCTCCGGACAGGCGGCTTCGCTGGGCCTTTATGCCTTCCTCGTCTTCATGGCGATGATCTCGATTAATCTGGGATTCATCAACCTGTTGCCAATCCCCATGCTCGACGGGGGTCACCTGGTGTTCTATGCGGCCGAGGCTGTTCGCAGGAAACCGATAAAGCCAGAGGCACAGGAATGGGCTTTCCGCATGGGTCTTGCCGTCTTGCTCGGCTTCATGGTGATGGTGACGGTCATAGATCTGCGATCATTCGACCTGTGGTAAAGATTGAACGGCTTGATCGGCACGCGCCGATAGGGCAGGGCAGTCCGACATTTTTCGTGCCGGAACATAAGAATAAGGGCGGTATTGCGTGCATCTGAGTAACCCCAAAAAATCGAAGCAAAGGCGGCTGTCCGCGCTGATGCTGGGAACCATGCTGGGCGGCTTCAGCGCGCCCGTTTACGCCCAGGCCACACCGTTCGACACTTCGGCGTCTCCGGTGACCGAAAGCGAAGCCACGACCACGGCGGCGTCCGCCTTGCCCGTCATCCGCGCGATCGACGTCGAAGGCTCGCAGCGTATCGAACCCGATACAGTGCGCTCCTATATCGATCTGCGGCCCGGCAGCACCTATACACGCGCCCAGCTGGACGAATCCCTGCGCGACCTGTTCGAGACCGAGCTGTTCCGCGATGTCGAAATCCGCATCGACCCGGCAGACAATGCGCACCTGACGATCGTCGTCCAGGAAAATCCGGTTATCAACCGCATCCTTCTGGAGGGAAACCGCCGGCTGGAAGATGACGATATCCGGCAGGAAATCCGCCTTGCGCCGCGCCAGATCTTCACGCGCTCGCGCGTCCGGGCCGATGTCGCGCGCATCATCGAACTCTATCGCCGCCGTGGCCGCTTCGCAGCGATCATCGAGCCGCAGATGGTCGAGCTTGATCAGAACCGCGTCGATATCGTTTTCGAAATCAGCGAAGGGCCTGCCTCGCGCGTTCAGGCGATCAACGTCATCGGCAACGAGGTTTTCTCCGACGGCCAGCTGCGCTCGGAAATGGCGACGAAACAGTCCCGCTTCTTCCGTTTCTTCTCGTCGAGCGACACCTTCGATCCCGACAGGCTCGCCTTCGACCAGCAGCGTTTACGCCAATTCTATCTGACCGAAGGCTATGCCGATTTCCGCGTGATTTCCGCCGTCGCCGAACTGACGCCGGATCGCCGCGATTTCATCATCACCTATCTGGTCGAGGAGGGCGAACGCTATCGTTTCGGCGACCTCGAACTCGACAGCGATCTGCGCGATTTCGACGAAGCCCAGTTTTCGAACTATATCCCGATGCAGACGGGCGACTGGTATAACGCGCAGCAGATCGAAGACACGATCGACCGGCTGAACGAAACGGCCGGCTTGCTCGGCTATGCCTTCGCAGAAGCGCGTCCGGATTTCCGGATCAACCGTGAAGACCGGACGATGGCGGTCACCTTCCGCATCGAACAGGCACCGCGCGTTTATGTCGAGCGGATCGATATCAGCGGCAATACGCTCACTCAGGACAAGGTCATCCGCCGCGAATTCCGCCTGCGGGAAGGCGATGCGTTCAACAGCTTCTCGCTTCGCCGCTCGCAAAGCCGCATCCAATCGCTCGGTTTCTTCCAGGAAGATTTCGAGATCGATCAAACCCCGGGATCGGCGCCCGACCGGATCATCCTCACTGCGAATGTCGAGGAAAGCGCCACGGGGGAACTCCAGCTTTCGGCTGGTTTCTCCAGCCTCGAACGCTTCATCATCAATTTCTCCGTGCGCCAGCGCAATTTTCTGGGCCGGGGCCAGGAACTGCGGGCGGGCATCAATTATTCGAGCTATTCGAACTCGATCGAGCTCGGCTTTACCGAGCCCTATCTCTTCGATCGCAATATCGCGGTCGGTGTCGACGTGTTCCGCCGGGATTTCGACTCGTTCAACTTCATCGGGAACGAGCGCAACACGACCTATCAGCAGGTTTCCACCGGCTTCCAGATTCGCGCCGGCGTGCCGCTTACCGAATATTGGACGCTCGCGCTGCGTTATGGCCTCAACAATGAAGACGTGTCGCTCGATCAGAACACCTTCTTCATCAACGGCCAGTGCAGTCCGCTCCTGGCCGGCCGCTTCCTTTGCGACGCGATCGGCCAGCGGCTGATTTCGAGCGTCGGCTATTCGCTCGTCTA
Organism: Parasphingopyxis marina; assembly: GCF_014237875.1. Classification (GTDB taxonomy): domain Bacteria; phylum Pseudomonadota; class Alphaproteobacteria; order Sphingomonadales; family Sphingomonadaceae; genus Parasphingopyxis; species Parasphingopyxis marina. The sequence goes on along the minus strand of NZ_JACJVJ010000002.1, from coordinate 153,309 downwards.
CAACACGCTCGACAACAGCTTCCGTCCGAGCCGCGGACGCCGCGTGATCCTTAGCCAGGATTTCGCCGGCCTGTTCGGCGACGTCACCTATCTGCGCTCGCGGATCGATGCCGATCAATATTTCAACGTCGGATCGGGCTTCATTTTCAGCCTCAGCGCCGAGGCCGGCTATGTCCATTCGTTCGAAAATCGCGGCCTGGCGGGGGTCGACGACGTCCGCCTTACCGACCGCTTCTTCCTTGGCGAACCGCAGATCCGCGGTTTCGATATCCGCGGCGTCGGCCCGCGCGTCCAGCGCTTCTCCTACCAGCCCGGCACGAATACGCTGATTACCGACCAGCAGTTCGTTGTCGACGATGCCATCGGCGGCCGGGCTTATTATCTAGGACGCGCCGAACTTGAAATTCCGCTCGGGGCGGGCGCACGCGAACTCGGCTTCCGGCCGTCGATCTTCGTCGATGCGGGCGCGGTGTTCGGCGTCACGAACCCGACGCTCCAGACTTTCCCGTGCATCGATTCGACTGGCGCGACCGTTGGCCAGACGCCGTGCACCGGCGACAGCGTCCCGGGCCCGATTGTGATTCCGCTGCTCGACAATGCAGGCAACGCGCTGTTCATCGCGGCAGACGGAACCCTGACAACAGATCCGACAGATGGTATGGGCAACGCTAATACGGCGGCAAATCGTACCATCGCCCCGTTCCTCGAACGCTTTGTCGGCGATTCGCCTATGCCCCGTGTGACGATAGGTGCCGGTGTTTCGTGGAACTCGCCCTTCGGTCCGTTCCGGATCGACCTCGCCTATGCCCTTCTGTCCGAAGAAGGGGACGAGGAAAAACTTTTCTCATTCAACATAGGAACGCAATTCTGATGTTTTCAAAAACCAAAACCTTCTTCGCGGGCCTCTTGCTCGCGCTTCCGATGGTGGCAACGACGCCCGCCCATGCGCAGGCTCGCGGCGTCGGCGTAATCAGCGTCGATGGCGCGATCCAGGCCACGACCGCCTATCAGGCCGCCGTGGGCCAGATCCAGTCGACCTATGCAACGCAGATCCAGCAGGCCCAGGCTCGCGCCGTCGCCCTGCAGACCGAATTGCAGCCGTTGCAGACCGCGGCGCAGGCAGCGCAGGCGGCCAACACCAACCCGCAGGTAACGCCGCCCGCCGTGACAACCTTCGTCCAGCGCCAGCAGGCTGCCGAGCAGGAACTTGCCACGCTGAACCGTCCGATGGTCCTCGCGCGCCAGTATATCCGCGAACAGATTGGCATCCATTTCAACGATGCGATGACTGCGGCAATGACGGCTTCGAACGTCGATCTCGTGCTGTCGCCCGAAGCGATTACGAGCATCGCGCCGAACTCGCCGGCGAACATCACCGCCGCCGTAACCGCACAGCTCAACACGCGCGTGGCCAGCGTACAGGCGATTCCGCCGGCCGGTTGGAACCCCGGCGACACGCTTCGCGCCGCGCAGGCTGCCGAGCAGAGCACCGCGCAGCCTGAGGGCCGGTGAGCGAGCCCGAAATGACGGAAACGGCCGCTATCGGCCCGTTCGGTATCGAACGGGTGATGGCGGCCATTCCGCATCGCTATCCCTTTCTGCTCGTCGACCGGGTCGAGGAAATCGTCCCCGGGGAATCGATTACCGCGATCAAAGCGGTGTCGATGAACGAGGAATTCTTTCAGGGGCATTTCCCCGGCCGTCCGATCATGCCCGGCGTCCTTATCGTCGAGGCGATGGCGCAGGCGGCGGCAATCCTCGCGGTCGACGAGCTCGACCTGCTGGACAGCGGCAAGCTCGTCTATTTCATGGCGATAGACGGGGCGAAATTTCGCGCGCCGGTCGAACCGGGCTGCATGCTCAGCCTGAAGGTCGGTTTCGCGAAGAAGCGTTTCCCGGTGTGCAAGTTCGCCGGGCAAGCCTTTGTCGACGGCAAGCTCGTCGCGAGCGCCGATTTCACCGCGATGATCGCGGACCCACCGGAATCCTGAGCTTCCGGGCCTAGGCCCTTATCCAGAAATCCTGCTTCCGCCGGATACCGAACACGCGCTCGACGATCATGTCGGAGAGCGCTTCGGCCGGTGGCCCGTCGGCCGCGATCCGGCCATCCTCGATGACGATCACGCGGTCGCCGTGGCGTCGGGCAAGGTCGAGATCGTGGATCGACAGCGCAACAACCGCGCCGGCCTGCGCTTCGGCGCGGAGCCGGTCCAGCACAACAAGCTGCCATTTCGGATCGAGATTGGCGCAGGGCTCGTCGAGCAGGACGACGCCGGCGCCGGGAGCGAGCGCCCGGGCGATCATGATCCGCGACCGTTCTCCGGTCGATAACCGGTCCAGCCTGCGCGCGCCAAAACCTTCGGCGTCGACCAAGCCCAGCGCGCGTTCTACGCGATTCGGATCGGCCGACCCCATCAGGCCCAGCGCCACGAAATCGCGGGCCGACAAGGGCCAGCGAATATCGCGCGATGCCCCCAAGAAAGCGAGCCGGGCCGCGCGGCGAGAGGGCGGCAACGAACCAAGTGCTTCGCCGTCGATTTCAATATCTCCGTCGCCCCCGATCCCGGCGAGAACGCGCAATAGGCTCGTTTTTCCGGCTCCGTTCGGGCCGACGATCATCGTCATACATCCCGCCTCGAGAGCAAGATCGCAACGCTCGAGCCTGTCGCCGAGCGCAATCGCGGAAGCATGAAGCCGCGCCGTCATGGTTTCGCGTCCCAGCGCATGCGCGCGACAAGCCACAGGAAGAAGGGCGCGCCCAGCATCGCGGTGAGCACACCGACCGGAATGGACCGGTCGGGCGGCGCGAACCGGATCGCAAGATCCGCCGATAGCAGGAGCACTGAACCGATCAGCGCGGCGGGCAGGATGGCGCGGCCGGGATGCCCGGCCGTAAGTCTGCGCGCGAGCACCGGGCCGACAAGCCCGATAAAGCCGACCGCGCCGCACACCGAGACCGCAGCGCCAACTCCGAGCGCGGTCGCGGCTACGACGCCATATCGCAGGCCGGTGATGTCATGGCCCATCGCCGCCGCGGTATCTTCGCCAAGCGCCAGCGCATCGAGCGGCCGGGCGCGGGTCGCAAGGTAGACCAGGGCTGCCAGCGCGGGGACTGCGGCAAAAAGCAGCTGCGGCAGGCTACGGTCCACCAGCGATCCCATCAGCCAGTCATAGGCATCGTAAAAGGCGAAGGGCGACGGGGCGAGAGCGAGGGCGAGGGCCGTCGTCGCGCCGGTGATTGCGCTGATCGCGATACCGGCGAGGAGCAGTGTGGCCGTCTCGGCGCGCGGCCCGGCAAGCAGCAACAGCAGGCCGAGCGCCAGCCCGGCCCCAGTCACGCCACCCAGCGCGACCGCCACCGGTCCGGCCAGGCCCAATATATAGGCGGTGAAGACGGCGCCCAGCGCAGCGCCACCGGTGGCGCCGGTGATATCGGGCGAGGCGAGGGGATTGGCGAACAGTGCCTGGATCGCGGCGCCGCTCGCGCCAAGCACCGCGCCATAGACCAGCGCGAGCAGGGCGCGCGGCAGCCGCAGTTCGGTAATGACGATGCCCGCCAGCTCGGGATCGCTGCCCCACAGTGCAGGAAGCGATTGCAGCGGCAACAATAGCGCTGCCGCGAAAAGAGCCAGCACCGCCGCGGAGAAAGTGAAATACAGCCGGGGGTTCACAAGGCCAGCGCCTCTCTGATCCGCACGATTTCCGGCATCAGCGCAGGGCCGCCGCACGTCCAGCGGCGTCCGTCCGTCCAGATCGTCCGCGTGCGATGCGCATTTTCAATGAAACGATAACCCGGCCAGAAATGCCCCCGCGACGTTTGCGCTCGCCGATAATCGCTGCGGATGACGACAGATGGCGGCGCGACCAGCACGCGTTCCGCAGGCACCCGTCCTCCAAGATCGTCAGGTGCCGTCACACCCGCAAGTTCAAGCCACTGCGCGCCCAGGCTGCCGGGATAGTGCGTCTCGCCACCCCCGCTCAGAAACAGCGCCGGTATCGCGGCATCCGGCTTTGCGCTCCGCAACCGGTGAAGTGCCGCAACGAAATGGCGCCCCCGCTCCCGCCTCCCCAGCCGATCGGCGAGCGTCGTAACCGAGCGCTCGATATCGTCGAGGCTGGCGGGGAAGGGCAGGACCAGCAGATCCGCGCCCAAACGCCGGGCAAGTCTCTCGCGATCCCGCGCCAATCCCCCCATCGTCACGATCAGGTCGGGCCGCAATCCGGCCACCGACGCGACGCTGCTGTCGTTCGCCGGATAACGGCGCGCCGTTCGCCAGAAAGCAAATTCATGCGGGCTGCGCGCAAGATGCGTGACCGATACGACCTGTTCGGGCGCGGCGAGCAGCAACACCAACTCGTCGGTACACATGTTGAGCGAGACGACACGGCGGGGTGCCGCCGCATCGTCCGCTGCCACGGCCGTCACCGGACCGCTAATCGCCGAAACGAAAGCGCAGGCCCGCATAAGCAGCCATGCCCGGCGTCGAATAGCCGACCACATCCTGATACTCCTCGTCGAAAAGATTGGTGACGCGTCCATAGACCTCGATCCCCGGTATCACCGCATAGGCGATCCGCGCCGATGCGAGAACATAGGCGCCGAGCGTCACATTTTGCGCAGGGAAAAGATCGAAATCGGTATCCTGGCGTTTGCCGACATAGGCCATCGATCCGCCTATCGTCAGCCGGTCGCTTTGATAGTCGAAGGCAATGTTCGCACTATGACGGGGTCGGCGGACCTCGCGCAGCCGCGCGTCGCCCGAAACCTGCTGATCCTCGGCGTCCAGATAAGTGTAGTTTGCATCGATCCTCAAGCCGGGCAGCGGCGCGATGGCGAATGCCGCCTCGATACCGCGCCGCTTGCTCTCGCCCGTGGCATTGGCGGTCGAGGACAGGAAGGTCGCGGAATCGAACACCGAGACGATCTCGTTTTCGAGATTGCTCTCGAAGGCCGTCAGCGAGACGTGAAAATCGTCTTCCTGCCACGTGGCGCCGACCTCATATCCATGCGCCGTTTCGGCTTGGAGCGCCGGATTGCCGACGAAACTTCCGGGAAAGAAGCCGAACAGATCGAAGAAGCTCGGCTGGGCGATGCCCTCGCCATAGGAGGCGTGCAACGAAAGCTGTGCGCTCACCCTGGCGACAAACGTTCCGCGAATTGTCGTTGCATCCTCAAACGCCTCGAAATCATCGTGCCGGACTGCGATGTCGGTAGAGATCACCGGTCCCCAATGGGCGCGCCATTCGCCGACAAAACCGGTGCGGCCGCGATCCCGGTCCTGGTCGGTCGCACCGAAATATTGCTGGTCGCGCGCCTGGAAGCGTTCGTCCTCACGTTCGACGGCGGCGATCAATACATGGTCGGTAGCGCCAAGGGAAAGCCGCCGCTCCACTTGCCCGGAAAGGCGCCAACGCGACCCTTCCGTCCGGTTGAGCGGATTGCCGGCGTTGAGGTTGCGGTTTTCGCTCGACAGATATTGGGCTTCGGCCCGCACCGCCCAGGGGCTGTCGGGATCGATGCCGAGCGCGCCCCAGAGGCGCAATGCCGCCGTCTCGCTTTCCGACGTGTCGAGTGTGTCGGCGCGGGTGAAGGAGAGGGGATCGGAGCCGTCAAATTCGGATTCCGCCGCGATCAGCCGCGCGGCCAGTCCGATTTCGCCGTTGGCGCCGGGCCGGGCGACCGCAAGCAGGCCGGCGCTCGTATTTTCGAAACCGTCGCGGTCCCCGGTTCCGCCGCCGACAATATCGATGCCGTCGCTTTGCGCATGGCTTGCCGTCGCGGTGATGCCGTAACCATTGCCGGTCACGGTTGCCGAACCGCCGGCGCGGATGCTTTCATGCGCCCCATATTCGCCGAAGCCCGTTACGCGCGTACCCCCAAGCGGATCTGCGCTCGACATGGCGATCACGCCGCCCAGTGCTTCGGGGCCCCACAAGGCCGATTGGGGGCCACGAATAACCTCGATCCGCCCCAGGCCGTCGGCCGTCAGCGTTTCGAACCGCGATTCATTCCCCGAAGCGGGATCGGTGAAGGCAATGCCGTCGATGAAGACGAGCGAGTGGTTTGCCTCGCCGCCGCGGATCCGCAATTGCGCTTGGGTACCCCGCGCGCCGGAGACCGACACCGAGATGCCGGGCGTAAGCCGCAGAAGATCGATGGATTGGCTTTCGCCGAGCGCATCGATCCGGTTCTCATCGATCACCGTCGCCGAGACGCCGGCCTCTTCGGAGGAAATCGCCGCGCGCGACGCCGTCACGAGGATCTGGGGATTGGAGGAAGAGAGAGCGGCCGCTTCGGCCGTAATCAGCAATAACAGGGACATATAGAGCTCCTTCGTTCACGACACATGTCGTCACGAAGGAAGCTGTCGCTTCCCATGCTTACGGCTGGTCCCGGCCGGGCACGGACGACAGCAAAGGCAGGTCTCCTGACTTGCGGATCGATGCCCATTCCCCGCCTTCCCGAACCAGTTGGTCCAGTGGCGCAAGGGGAGGGGCTCACCGCTTACAGTTGCGGGCACAGCGCCGGATTTTCGCCGGCTTCCCTTTTCACCGCCCGTTACGGCGGCACCTTTGCTTGAGGCCGCGCTAGCCGCCGAAAACCGGCCTTGTCAAGCGGAGCCGTAACCGCTAGACGCGCGCCTTCGCTTGAAACGGCTGGTCGGTAACCAGCCCAAAGGAAAGCAAAGACAATGAAATCCGAGATTCATCCCGAATATCACATGATCACGGTCAAGATGACCGATGGCAGCGAATTTCAGACGCGCTCCACCTGGGGCGCCGAGGGAGAAACCCTCAATCTGGACGTCGATCCGAAGTCGCACCCGGCCTGGACCGGCGGCAATCGCAACCTGATCGATACCGGCGGCCGCATCGACCGCTTCAACAAGCGTTTCGGCGGCCTTACGCTCGGCAAGAAATAAGCGCTTTACGCGCTTTCGGGCATTTCCAAAAAGGATGAGGCCGCGTTTCCCCCGAGACGCGGCCTCAAACTCGTTTTGAACCGGGCGGACAGCCGCGCCGGTTCAGCGATCTTTCGCTACATGCACCAGGCGGATTTCTGAAGCGTCGCCATTTCCTCGGACGAAAGCGGGCGCTCGAACTCACAGCCTACAAGAATATCGTTGATCCAGATGACCCGCGCCACCATCGAATTCAGGCCGGGAAATTGCAGCAGAAGCAGGGTTCCGACCTCCACGGAGGAGTTGCGGTCGAGCATGAAGCCGGACGGTGAAAGATCGCGGACGGTCGCGAGCTTCGGCTTGCGCTCATATTGCGAGACGCGCGCCCATATGTCGATCGAGCCGGCCGCAACCGAACCGGTGCCTAGGCCTTCGTCACAATATTCTGTGCTCAATCGCATTCGAAGCATCCCCCCCGGAACTGCTGAAATCGGTCATTACGCGATGCATACTAAAGAAATCCGTACCGCCATGGTTAATCTGGGCCTAACGGTTCGGGCGGTCGGATTTGCCGCGCATCGCTAGGCCGCAATCGCGGAAGCGCGGTTCGCCCCGCCATTTTCGGCCAACATCTCGAAAGCGGTCGCCTCCATCGGCCGTCCGATGAAAAAGCCCTGGGCGATATCGCAGTCGAGCTCCTTCAGGGCTTCGAGGCATTCGAGATTCTCGATGCCTTCGGCCACCACTTTCAGGCCCAACTCATGCGCCAGCTCGATGGTCGAGCGGATCAGGATGCGATCGCTGGCATTTTCAGTCAGGCCCTGCACGAAGCTCTTGTCGATCTTGATCTCGTGTACGGGAAGTTTCCGCAGATACGTCAGCGTCGATTGGCCGGTGCCATAATCGTCGACCGAAAGCCGAATGCCGCGCTCCCGCAATTCGTTCATCGCCGCGATCGCCGCCTCGGGATCTTCCAGCGCGGCGGATTCGGTGATCTCGATGGTCAGCGCGTCCAGGCGCACCCCGGAGGATTCGATCTTTTCCCACATGGCGTCCAGGAAATCGCGCTTCTTGAGCAATGTCGCCGAGATGTTGACGGCAACGCTCATGTCGAGACCAACCCCTTGCCATTTGCGCAAGGCCTCGAGCGCGCGATCGACCGTGAACAGCGAAAGATCCGCAATCCGGCCGCGCTTTTCGACCAGCGGGATGAAGCTGTCCGGCGGGATCGGCCCGCGGACCGGGTGATTCCAGCGGATCAGTGCCTCCGCACCGAGGATACCGCCGGAAACGATATCGAGCTGGGGCTGGAAGGCGACCCACAGGGCCCCCGATCGCAGCGCTTCGTCAAGCTCTCCGAGCAACGCAATCCGCCATTTTCCGCCATCCTCGTCGCCCTCGAAATAGCGTTCCCAGCGATAACCGGCCTCGGTGGCGCGCGTCGCGGCCAATGACGCCCCCGAAATCAGGTGATGCGCGTCGGCGCCCTTGCCTTCGGCGACACCGAAGAACAGATTGGTGTCCACGCGCTGGCCTTCGACCGAGATCGGCGCCTTGAACAAGGCATCGATCGCGTCGAGATGATCGCCCAGCTCCTCATTGCCGAAACCGTCGCATAACCAGGCCAGGAGATTATCGTCGATCCGGTACAAGGTCGAATGTGTCGCGACCCCCAAACGGCGCGCAATTTCCCGGAAATAGGTTTTGATATCGCCGGCGGAAATGACCGTCGCAATGTCCGGATATTCGGCAATGCGAGCGATCACGAGCTGCGTATCGGGTTTGCGGCCCATGGCGCGCAGCAGCGCCGCGCGATTGTGCAGTCCCGATTCCCGTTCGAGCAGCGCCGTCCGCAGATATTTGCGCAGCACCATCGCGCAAAGTCCGGCCGACCCGGCCGCCGCCAGCATCGCCAGAGCCGGAGCGATTTCGTAGCTCGCATTGAAGCGCGATTCCGCGACGAGCGGGAGACCCAGGACGAAGAGGCCGCCAATAGCCGCCGAGACGCACCGTACCCAAAGCGTCCCCCGAGAAATCAGCAGCAGGACGCTGAGAAAGGCGATCCCGAGACCGGCAAGCGGCCCGAATTCACGCGGGATCCCCTGTGCCAGCAGGGTTTCCGCCGCTAACGCCTGGATGACCACCCCCGGGATTACGCCATGCCCCGGCACCGCGTAGCGATCCCCGAGCTCGATGGCGGTTGCTCCGACCATAACGGATTTTCCCTCGACCATCGTCAGGTCGGCCCGTCCGGCAACCACATCGGCATAGCTCAGCCGGGGAATGCTACCGGGATCGATCGAATAGTCGATGGGAAAGGAGGTATCCGCCGATCCGGTTACGCCCGATAGCATGGCGGGCAGGGAAGGGCGGGGCACACCGTCGGTATAAACGCCGAGAAGCGCCCGCCGCACCTGGCCGCTGGCGTCCGGCTGGATGTTGACTGCGGCCAGGAAAGAAGCTTCGCGCAGCGGCGCAATCGGTTCGCTCTCGATCACCTGCCTGCTGCCCGAACCGGCAAATTGCCGAAAAGCGGGAAGCAATATCAGCGAATGGCTCTCGGTGAGCGCGGCTGCGAAGGCTTGATCTTCAGCGGGATCGGACGCGCTGGAAAAATCGACGTCGAACGCGACCATATCGGCGCCGGCGGCTTCCAGCCGGCGCACGAGTGTCGCATGATTGCTGCGCGGCCAGGGCCAGCGGTCAATCTCGGCAAGACTGCGCGCATCGATTTCGACGAGGACGATGTCGCCGCTCGCCTCATGGGTTCGAATATTGTCCCTGACAATACGCAGTTGGTCGTCGAGGGGGGCCGCAACCTGTGTGGTGGACGCGATGGCGCCTGCCGCCAACGCGATCAGGAAAACCGCGATGCGATATCCTGGCCGATATCTGGCGAGAGAAGGGAGGCCCCACATCCCGCCAGTTTAGCGGCTATCGGTTACGATTGAGTAAGCCTCCAAGGCCGCCGCCCGAAGAGCCCGATCCGGATCCGGCGTTCAGATTGACATTGAGGCCACCGATCCCGATTCCCACGCCGCCGCCGCCTACTCCGACTCCAACATCGACACCGCCGCCGCCGACACCTACGCCGACACCGACATCCACGCCGCCGCCACCGACGCCTGCACCAACGCCGACATCAACACCGCTGCCGCCACCGACACTCGCGCCACCGCCAACACCGACATTCACACCGTTGCCGCCGCCGACACTCGCGCCGCCGCCAACACCGACATTCACACCGTTGCCGCCGCCAACGCTCGCGCCACCGCCGACGCCGACATTCACACCGTTGCCGCCGCCAACGCTCGCGCCGCCGCCGACGCCGACATTCACACCGTTGCCGCCGCCAACGCTCGCGCCGCCACCGACGCCGACATTCACACCGTTGCCGCCACCGACACTCGCGCCACCACCGACGCCTAAGCTGTTCCCCGGATTGCTCGAGTCGAACCCACCAGGATCGTTTCCGTGACCGTTGTTTCCGTCGCCAATACCGACACCGACACTCACGCCGCCTCCGACGCCGTTACCGCCACCGACACCGACATTCACGCCGCCTCCGACGCCGTTACCGCCACCGACACTCGCGCCACTGCCATCAACAAGATCGTTTCCGAGATTTCCGGCATCGAGCGATGCGTAGTCGGCTTCGGAGAATTCGGCGCGGATATCGTTCGCGCCGCCCACGATCCCGCCGGTCAACGCGCCAAGCTCGACCGGGTTTGCCCGAATTTCATCGACAATCTGATCCGCATATGGGCTGTCCGAAGGGGTAAGGAGGGCCGTCGTTACATGGCCCTGATCGTCGCCCGGTTCGGCCTCGCCGCCATTTTCGGGCGCGTTCGGAGAATCGATGACTTCGGTTCCATTGCCTTCGACCGTCAGCTGGTAACGATTGCCGGCCGCAACGAGCGCGACCGAGCCGGGCTCGACAAGCTGGGTCGCCCCGCCATCGAGCGTCGATACCTCGACAAGGCCTTCGAGGACCTGGACCGACGAGCCTTCCGGGCCGACAGTAACCGAGAAGGTCGTCCCTTTGACGACCGCCGCAAGATAGGGCGTTTCGACGCCGAAATGCTCATGATTTCTTCGCTGAACGTTGTAAACAACGTTTCCAACCTCTTCAATAATACGGGTTATTCCTCCCGCGCGGGTATCACCGGGAAGCCGCAAGCGGGTGCCCGGCGAAACGATCATATATTCTTCGCCGCGAGTCACGACCGCCCGGCCGCGATCGCCGGTGGCTACGATATCGCCCGAATAGAGCATGCTGCCGCGGGTCGCGGTGCGCGAAAGCCCGGACCGCATCACCTGCACATCTCCGCTCGTTTCGGTAACCCGCCAACGCGGTCCATCGGCTAGCGCCGCCTGACTGGAAAGGAGAAGCGCCGGAATGAGGCAATATCTGATGGTTTTCATGGGTAATATCCCCGGTCGTTATTCGCCCCCCTTTTTGTTCGGGCGATCTTCGACGTAAGGAATTAGTTGACACTGATTAGCGCTTTCCTTGCGAAAGCAGTTAACACCGTCTTTACGCGCCGCTCCAACGAAACCGAATATTAGCGATATCGGCTGTAGGGCCTCGGATCGAACCGTTTTTAGCTGTCCCGGCGGAGATCGATGCGCGCTTCCCCCCTCCTTATTGCCTTGAGCGGATTAACGATGCTTTGCCCGCCTGTTGCGGCGCAAAACGCGCTGGATCGCGCCGATCCGGCCATTGCGACCGAGAGTCTCGACATGCAATCCCCGTTCGAAAGGCCTGACGACGTCGCATTGCCGCCGACGTCGATTCCGGTCGATATCCGGGATATGGACGCCGATGACGGCGTGTTTGTGGGGGCCGTACGCGTCGAAAACACGGTATTGCCGGCCGCAAGCTTCGTTCCGGCCTATCAGGGCTTTGTAGGCCGAACGCTCTCGGCGGAAGATCTCCGGACCCTGACAACCGCGGTTGCGGCCGTGCTCCAGAACGAAGGCTATGTTTTCGCAACCGCCTGGATCGAGCGCCAACGCATCCAATCCGGCATATTGCAGATTTCCGTCGATCCGGGCGTGGTCGGTCAAATTCGCTATGTCGGCGATCGCAACAGCGCTGCCGAAGCGTTCATCGATGCATTAAGCGACGGTGAGCCCGTCACCCGGGCGCGGCTGGAGCGGCAATTGCTCCTCGCCGCCGATATTCCGGGCGTCCGGATCGCCAATCCCCAATTCTTCCGCCAGGAAGGCGAGGGCGTTCTCCAGGTGGCGATCGTCGAAGACGCCGTCGCCGGTTGGGCGCAGCTCGACAATAACGGCAGCGAATCCGTCGGTCCCTGGCGTGTCCAAGGCGGCGTACATCTCCGCAACATAGTCGGCGGCGGCGACCAGCTGTCCCTGTCAGCGGTCGCCACACCCTTCGAACCGGGCGATCTGGGCTTTGCAAGCGCCCGCTACGAGGCCGGTATCGGGCAGACCGGCACACGCTTTGCCCTTGGCGGCTTCTTCGCGCGATCGAACCCGGATATCAGGTCGTTCCGCGGCGATATCGAAGGCGACAGCCTCAGCGCCTATCTCACCATTTCTCACCCGCTGGTCCGTACCAGCGAAGCAAGTCTGTGGGGATATGCCAATCTGCGGTATCGGGAGACCACGCAGGACGCGGAAACCCTGCGTATCCGCGAGGATCGCGTGACCACCGCGGAGCTTGGCCTTAACGGCTATGCCTGGATCGCCGGCTCGCATCTGAGCGGGGGCGTTCAGCTGACCCAGGGAATCGCGATTTTCGACGCAACCCGAGGGAACGATCCACTGTCCTCGCGCTTCGACGGCAGCGGCGTGTTCACGAAAGTCCAGCTTTTCGCGCGCGTCTATCGGCCGCTGGGAAGCGGTTTCAGCGTCGAGGCCACCGGCCAGGCGCAGATGGCCTCGCGCCCGTTGCTGGCGGCCGACGAAATGGGGATTGGCGGCCCTGCTTATGGGCGGGGCTTCGATTTCTATGAACGCTCGGGCGAAAACGGCATCGCCGGGGCGATGGAGCTGCGATACGATATCGAAAATACTTCCGATAGCCTGGATGGCCTGCAAATTTACGGTTTCGTCGATGGTGCCGGGGTTCGCAATCGCGGGGCCGGACTGGGCGGAGGGCGCCTCGTTTCCGCAGGCGCGGGTGCGCGGGCTACGATTGCCGATCGGTTCCGCTTGGCCGTGGAAGCCGCCGCGCCGCTGAACGAGGACCGCTTCGACAGCGGCGATCGCTCCCCGCGCGTGCGGCTCGTTCTGGGAGCCGATTTCTAGGCCCCTTCGCCCCGGACGGCTTGTGCCGCTGCGCCTGCTCCCATATGCCGCGCAAAACTGCTCAGGAGCGCATCATGGACGATTGGGAACAGGACGCCGAGGGCAACCTCGTGATCCATGCGATTCACGGTTATCAGACGGCGACGTCGCCCGATCGGGTGTTGACCCGCATGACCTATTTCACGCCCGATTCCACCCTGCCGCCGAACACGCCGGAGGCGCTGCAGCTGCATATGACGCCGGCGCTGGCGCGAAAGCTGGGTGAAGACCTGATCGCCAACGCGGACCGGATCGAGAACAACCCGGGCGCATAACGCCTTCACCGTTAGTCCCGGCCGTAAATATCCGGGAAATAGCCGATGGTGCCGTCGGCCGCCGGTTCCGCCGTGAAATAGCCGATATAGACCGGGAGGGGGGCGTCGAAGGGCACGGTGCGCGTCTCGCCGACCGCGATCACCGCATCGACGCGTTCGCGAGTCCATTCGGGTTGGCGGGACAACAGCGTCGTCGCGAAACCCAGCGCGTCGTCGATCCGGACACAGCCATGGCTGAGCGCGCGATCCTCGCGATCGAATAGCTGCCGGCTGGGCGTATCGTGGATACCCACGCTGTGCGCATTGGGCATGTCGAGTTTCATCAGGCCCAGCGCGTTGCCGGGGCCGGGGCGCTGCCGATAGCGGCCGCCCTGTACGACATAACCGCGGCGACGCGCTTCGGCGGGGCGGTTGCGGACGAGCGCACCGACGCTTTCCGCGACGATGCTCGCGGGAATCTCCCACCAGGGGTTCAGGATCACGCCGCGCGCCTCGGTATGAAAGATGGGCGTCTGCGTGCGCGTCCGGCCGACGATCACGCGCCATTGCGAAACCGGGCTACCATCCTCCCACAGGGTCGCGCGGAATGCCGCCGCGTTCACGAGCAGATAGCGATCGCCAAGCCGGTGCGGCATCGCTTCCCAGCGCCGGATATTGGCCGCCAGGGTCGCCCGCCGGCCGGGGTCGGTCTCCTGCGCATAGGCGCGCTGCAGCGCCGCATAATGGGGATGGGCCGGGTGCGCAGGCTCGGCAGCGGGATCGGCGCCGGGCCATTGGGTCTCGGCAAAGGTGCATACCGGATCGACCTCCTCCTGCGCCACGGCAGGCGCCGAAAACAGCAAGATCAGGAGAAGGAGAAACTTTCTCATCCGATACACACCTTTAAACGCACCTTTGGCGGGTCTAGGTTAGGCTTTGGGGAAGACGTCGGCAATCTGCGCAATATATGCTAGGATCGCCACAATCGTGGAGTATCCGAAGTGACGAAGACCCCCACGCTATCCCGCCGCCAGATTCTTGCTGGATGCGGCATTATGGCGCTTGGAATGCCTAGCATCGCCAAGGCGACCGCCGCAGACCGTTCCAACCTTGCAGAGCCTCCTGAGGAGCTCGTTGCCCGTGCGATGGAGGCTTTTCGCCGGCATCGTGATCAGATCATCGCAACCGACGTTATCGGCATCGCCGATTATGCGGCCCATTCCCGGCTTCCACGCTTTTACATTCTCGATCCCGTTAGCGGCCGCAGCCAGACGCTGCTCGTCGCCCATGGTCGAGGATCGGACCCTGCCCATAGCGGCTTCGTCCAACAATTTTCGAACCGGCCCGGATCCGCCGCATCCTCCTCTGGCGCCTATCTGGCGGCGAACCGCTATGTCGGCTCGCACGGAGAGTCGCGACGTCTCGCGGGGCTCGATCCCCAAAACAGCAACGCGATGGACCGCGCCATCGTCATCCATCCCGCCTGGTATGTCGGGCCCGATATTGTCGCCCAACAGGGCAAGCTCGGCCGCAGCGACGGATGTTTCGCCTTTTCCGAAAGCGATATCGGCACGGTGCTGAACCGCCTTGGCGAAGGCCATCTAATTTACGCGGACAAGATCTAGGCAACTGGCGGACAGGGTGGGATTCGAACCCACGGTGAGCGCAAACCCACGCTGGTTTTCAAGACCAGTGCCTTAAACCACTCGGCCACCTGTCCGCTTCGAGTGCGCGCTTATCCTGCCAGCGCCCCCCCGTGCAAGACATGCGATGAAATGCCTTTCCCTTATTCCGGCGGCTATGGCAGGAAGAGCGGTGAAGGGAAGCATATGCGTATCATGTACAAGATGTTGGGAATATTGACCGCTTTCGCCGTTTTTGGAACAGCAGGAACGGCCCGTGCCCAGACGGATGAGGGCTTTCGTCAATATATGCAGCAGTTGAGGGCGCAGGCGATCGCCGAAGGCGTGAGCCCGCAGACGCTCGACCGCGTGATCCCGACGCTGACCTACAATCCGCGCGTCATCCAGCTCGACCGCAGTCAGCCCGGCGGCAGCTTCGATTCCCCGATCCCGCCTTTCGCGCCTTATCAGGCACGTCACGTCAATTCGACGCGGATCGCAGGTGGCCGCAGCACCTATAACCGGGTGCGCGCCCAGCTCCTCGATATCGAGCGGCGCACCGGCGTTCCCGGCAAGATCGCTATCGCAATTTACGGTCATGAGACGGGGTATGGCCGGATTACCGGCGATTTCGACCTTCCGCGTTCGCTGGCGACGCTGGCCTATGAGGGCCGCCGCCGCGATCTGTTCGCAGGCGAATTCATCGCCACGATGAAAATGATCGATCGCGGCGTACCGCGCGAACAGCTGGTCGGAAGCTGGGCCGGGGCCTTCGGCTATCCGCAGTTCCTGCCGAGCGTTTATCTGCGCCTCGCAATCGATGGCGACGGCGACGGACGTTCAGAAATCTGGCGCAGCGAGCCCGATGCGCTCGCCTCGATCGGTAACTATCTCCACAATGCCGGCTGGCGAGCCGGCGAGCCCTGGGGCATCGCCGTCAATGTGCCGTCCTCGCTCGATCGTAGCGCTGTCGCCAACCGCACGGACGCCGCGCGCTGCCCGCGCGTGATGGAACGACACAGCCGGTGGATGAGGATGGCCGAGTGGCGTGCGCTCGGCATCCGACCGCAATCGGGCGCCTGGCCCGACGACGACATTATGGCGACCCTGTTGGAGCCCGACGGCCCGGGCAGCACGGCCTATCTTCTCACCAACAATTATCGCGTGATCCTCGACTATAACTGCTCGAATTTCTATGCGCTGTCGGTGGGATTGCTGGCTGATGAAATCGTTCGATAAACGGATAACCCTTGCATTGGCGGCGCTTGTCGCACTGGCCGGGTGCGGCGGCGGCAATCTGGCGCCTGCGCCGCAAAGCGCGTCGACCGGGCAGGTTTATGGCGCCGCCGTGTCCGACACGCCCGTCATTATCGGCGATCCCTACACGATCGAGGACCGGACCTATGTGCCCGCCGATCCCCAGCATTATGACGAGGTCGGGCTCGCCTCCTATTATGGAAACGAGCTTTCGGGCCGTCCGACGGCCAATGGCGAGCGGTTCAATCCGTCGGGGATTTCCGCGGCTCACCGCACCTTGCCGCTTCCCTCCTATGTCGAGGTCACTGCGCTTCAGACCGGCCGGACGATCCTTGTCCGGATTAACGATCGTGGGCCGTTCGCGGGCAACAGGATCATCGACCTTTCGGTCGGCGCGGCGCGCCAGCTCGGAATCGTCGAACAGGGAACGGCGCCGGTGCGCGTCCGCCGCATATCGCCGGTCGAGAGCGACCGGGCGCGCCTGAGGATAGGGCAACCCGCCGAACCCCGACTGGACACCTCGCCGCAGCTTTTGACGGCGCTTCGCGCGCGGTTCGAACAGGGCGGTGGGGCTATTCCGCAAGCCGTGCCTTCTCCGGACGTTCCTGCCGCCGCCAATGCGGCCTATGCTCCGGCAGCGGCGCCTATTTCCACACCCGCACCGCCGTCTTCAGCAAATCCCGGTGTTACCTTTCAGGTCGAAGACGAAGCGCGGCCTGTACGGCCCACCCAGCCACGGCCTCCCGCCGCAAGCCCGCCGCCGGCCGCAAGCGGAACCTATTTCGTCCAGCTTGGGGCCTTTTCCAATGCGGCCAATGCCCGGCGGCTCGCCAATCGGGCCAGCGCACTCGGACAAATCCAGGTGACCACGATCGACAATATCCGGCGTGTGCGGATCGGTCCCTATCCCAGCGAAACGGCGGCGCGCGAAGCGCTGTCACGGGCGCATTCCGCCGGATTCGGCGATGCGCGGATATTCCGCGACACCGGTCGCTAGCAAACTCCCTGAAGGAAAGTCAGATGAAACGCGTATCCGTATTCCTGGCCCTCGCCGCAACGGCCCTTGCGGCCACGGGCTCGGCCGAAAGGCCGGTTTATGACGGCGAAGCGCCGGTCGCCTTCCTCTACGATATGAGTTCCGGCGCCGTGCTGTTCTCGCGCGATGCGGACCGGCGAATCCCTCCCGCCTCGATGGCGAAGATGATGACCGCGCACGTTGTGTTTGACCTGATCGACGAAGGCGAGCACGCGCTGGACGAAGAATGCACGGTGCGGCCGGAAACCTGGCGGCAATGGCACGGGCCTGCCGCCGGATCGACAATGTTCCTCTCTCCCGGCGAACGGGTAAGCATCGAAAACCTGCTCTACGGGGTCGTGACCGTATCGGGAAATGACGCCAGCGTCGTGCTGGCCGAGTGCATTTCCGGCACCGAAACCGCCTTTGCCGCGCTCATGAACCGCAAGGCCGAGGAACTGGGGCTGGAAAACAGCCATTTCGGCAATGCCACCGGCTGGCCCGACGAGGGCCGGTCCTTTGTGACGGCACGTGACCTTGCTCGGCTCGCCGCCGCGACGATCCGCCGTTATCCTGAACTCTACACGCAATTCTATGCGCGCCGCGAGTTCACCTGGGGCGAAACCATGGGCAATAACGAGCCCATCACCCAGCCCAACCGCAATCCGATCATGGGCCGTGTTGACGGCGCCGACGGCCTCAAGACCGGCCACACCCAGGAAGCGGGCTTCGGCTTCACCGGTTCCGCCGAACAGGAGGGCAGGCGGCTCGTCATGGTCGTCGCCGGGCTCGATTCGTTCAGCGAGCGGATCAGCGAAAGCGTGCGTTTCCTCGAATGGGGTTTCAATGCCTGGCAATCGCGCCGCCTGATCGCCGCAGGCGGGCAAGTCGGCACGGCGCAGGTACAGGGCGGGGATGCCAGCGAAGTGCCGCTCGTCGCGCCGCGCGATCTCGCCGTCACGACGCCCGCAGGCCTCGCGGGAGATCGTGAGGTCCTCATCCGCTATACTGGGCCGGTCCGCGCGCCGATTACTGAAGGCCAGCATATCGCCGATCTCATCATCCGCACGCCGGACATGCCGGAGCAGCAAATGCCGCTCGTAGCCGGCGAAGCGGTCGGCGAGCGCGGGTTTTTCGGACGAGTCTGGGCCGGGTTGCTGTCGCTGGTCGGGCTCGGGTGAGCGGAAAATTCATCTCGCTCGAAGGCGGCGAAGGGGCTGGAAAATCAACCCATTCGCGCCGGTTGGCGTCATGGCTTCACGAGCAGGAAATCGCCGTCGTCGCGACCCGGGAGCCAGGCGGCACGGCCGGCGCCGACGCGATCCGCGCGCTATTGCTCGATGACGACGTTCCGCTCTCCGCGATGGCCGAAGCGCATCTTTTCGCCGCTGCTCGCGCCGACCATGTCGAAAGCCTGATCCGGCCCGCCCTGGAAAAAGGGCAGTGGATCATCTGCGATCGCTTCGTCGATTCTTCGATCGTCTATCAGGGTATCGCGGGCGGGCTGGGCGCAAGCGTCGTGCGCGGGATCAACGAGACCGCGCTGAACGGCTGCTGGCCCGACTTGACCCTATTGCTCCGCACGGGCGCGCAAATCGGCGCAGAACGGGCATTGGCGCGCGACGGTGACGAGAATGACCGGTTCAGCATTCGCGATCTTTCCTTTCATGAGGCCGTAGCTGGGGGATTCGAGTTGGTTGCCGCCGCCGAACCCGAACGTTTTGCCATCATCGACGCCGAACAACCCGTTGACGCTGTTACGGAAGCGATCTGCAATGCGGTGCGAGAGCGGCTGTTGTGAAGCTTTTTGGCCACGATAGCGCCGTTTCAGAGTTCCGCGACGCGCTCGATTCCGGGAAACTCCATCACGCCTGGCTGCTTGCCGGGCCGCAAGGCGTCGGCAAGGCGCTGTTTGCCGATCTCGCCGCGAAACGCGTGCTTGCCCAGGCCGCGGCGCCCGAAACGCTGGGGGAAGGGCTCGCCGTCCCCGGCGGCCACCCCACGGCCCAGCTGATCGCCGCCGGGAGCCACCCCGATCTCCGTCGCCTCCAGCGGCTGCCGCGCGAGAGAAAACCCGATGAACTCGCGCGCAATGTCACCGTCGATCAGGTGCGCCGTATCCAGTCGCTCTTTTCGACGACACCGTCGATGTCGGACTGGCGCACCGTCGTCATCGACGCGATCGACGATCTCGAGCGTCCGGCTGCCAATGCGCTGCTCAAAAATCTCGAAGAGCCGCCGGCAAAATGCGTCTTCCTGCTCGTCTGCCACAGCCCCGGACGAATCCTGCCGACGATCCGTTCGCGCTGTAGAATGCTCAAGTTTTCAAGGCTTTCCGATGACGCCATGGCGTCAGCCATACGGCAGGCCGAGCCCGATCTCGATCCGCAGGAAATTACCGCCCTGGTCGGCATCGGCGGCGGAGCGCCGGGTCAAGCGCTGCGCTATGCCGGGCTGGAGATCGCCGCGCTCGATGACACGATCAGCGCGCTGATCCGCGAAGGGGATCGCGGAAATGCGGCTCGCAGCACGCTTGCGAAATCGCTGTCTCTCAAGGCGGCCCAACCGCGCTACGAAGCTTTCCTCGAACGCGCGCCCGCGGCGATCGTCGCCCATTCGAAAAATCTGAGGGGCAGGGCGCTTGCCCATGCGATTTCTACCTGGGAAGAGGCGCGTTCGCTGGCAGGCGGCGCGCAGCATCTCTCGCTCGATCCGCAGGGCACGGTTTTCGCGCTTGCCGGGCTGCTCGCTTCGCTGCATGAACCCCGGCCATGACCGCCGATTCCAAGCCTTTCTACATCACCACCGCCATCAGCTACCCGAACGGTAAGCCGCATATCGGCCATGCCTATGAGGCGATAGCGACCGACGCGATTGCGCGGTTTTTCCGGCTTTCGGGCCGCGACGTCCGTTTTCAGACCGGCGTCGACGAGCATGGTCTGAAAATGGTGAAAACCGCGCGCGAACGCGATATGGACGTGCGCGATTTCGCCAATGAAATGACACCGTATTTCATGGCAATGTGCGACGTTCTTAATGTATCTTATGATCGTTTCATTCGCACGACCGAGGAAGCAAACCATCTCGCCGTACAGGAGATCTGGCGGCGGATGGAAGCCAATGGTGACCTGTATCTCGATCGCTATGAAGGCTGGTACTCGGTTCGCGACGAGGCCTATTACGACGAAAAGGAGCTCGAAGACGGGGAAGGGGGCGAAAAACTCTCCCCGCAGGGCACTCCCGTCGAATGGACGGTCGAGGAAAGCTGGTTCTTCAAGCTCTCGGAATATCAGGACAAGTTGCTCGATCTGTACGCGCGCAACCCCGGCTTCATTCAGCCCGAGAGCCGCCGCAACGAGATCGCCAATTTCGTGGAAGGCGGGCTGCGCGATCTTTCGGTCTCGCGCACCAGCTTCGACTGGGGCGTGAAGGTTCCCGGCAGCGAAGATCACGTCATGTATGTCTGGGTCGATGCGCTGACCAACTATCTGACCGGGCTCGACTGGCCGGACGAGGATGGGCTTTATGCGCGCTATTGGGGCGAGG
Organism: Parasphingopyxis marina; assembly: GCF_014237875.1. Classification (GTDB taxonomy): domain Bacteria; phylum Pseudomonadota; class Alphaproteobacteria; order Sphingomonadales; family Sphingomonadaceae; genus Parasphingopyxis; species Parasphingopyxis marina. The sequence continues at coordinate 132,395 of NZ_JACJVJ010000002.1, read as the reverse complement.
GCGCTGACGTCACCCATATCATTGGCAAGGACATCGTCCGCTTCCACACCATCTACTGGCCGGCCTTCCTGATGAGCGCCGGTCTGCCGCTGCCGGATCGCGTTTTCGGCCACGGCTTTCTGCTGAATCGCGGCCAGAAGGAATCGAAATCGGTCGGCAACGTCACCGATCCTATCGCGCTGGCCGAAACCTTCGGGGTAGATTCCGTCCGCTATTTCCTGCTGCGCGAGGTAAGCTTCGGCAATGACGGCAGCTATTCGGCAGAAGCCATCGTCACCCGCTGCAACGCTGATCTCGCCAACGATCTCGGCAACCTTGCCCAGCGCACGCTATCGATGATCGCCAAGAATTGTGACGGCACGGTGCCAGCGCCCGGTGAGGCCAGCGAGGCCGATGCCAAGCTTATCGCAACCCTTGAAGCCATTCCCGCCGAAGCCGCCGAAGCGATGGACGAACTCGCCATCCACCGCGCACTCGAAGCGATCTGGCGCGGGGCCGGGGAAGCCAATCTCTACATTTCGGAGGAACAGCCCTGGTCGGTGCGCAAGATCGATCCCGGGCGCGCCGACACGGTCCTCTATCGCTGCGCCGAGGCCGTGCGGCAGCTCGCGATCCTTGCGCGCTGGGCCATCCCGGAATTGGCCGATGCGCTTCTCGACCAGCTCAGCCAGGGCAAGGATGCACGCGATTTTGCTGCTCTCGCGACGCCGTTGGCGGCCGGGCTGACCTTGCCCCAGCCCCAAGGCGTCTTCCCGCGCCTGGAATTGCCCGCAGAGCAGGGTGACAGTTAGGGGCTGAACGCCTATTTCTGGCGCCATGTTTGTCGATAGCCATTGCCACCTCAATTATGAGGGACTTGCCGAACGTCAGAGCGAAGTGCTCGCCGCGGCGCGTTCGCGCGGCGTGTCGACGATGCTCAACATCTCGACCCGCGAGAGCGAATGGGACGATATCGTCAGCACGGCGGAACGCGAAGGCGACGTCTGGGCGTCGATCGGCATCCACCCGCACGAAGCCGACGCGCATCCCGATATCGATACCGCCAAGCTTGTCGCCCGGGCCGATCACCCGCGCGTCGTTGCAATCGGTGAAACCGGACTCGACTATTATTACGATCATTCGGACCGCGACCGGCAGCGCGCGAGCTTCCGCAGCCATATCGCCGCCTGCCGCGAATCCGGCCTGCCGCTGATCGTTCACACTCGCGAGGCTGAGGAAGACACCGCCGAAATCCTCGCCGACGAGATGGGGAAGGGGCCGTACAAGGGCGTCATCCACTGTTTCACCGCAAGCCAGGATTTCGCCGAAAAGGCGCTCGATCTCGGTTTCTACATCTCGATTTCGGGCATCGTGACCTTCAAGAATGCGAAGGACCTGCAGGAAAGCGCGAAGACGATACCCGCCGACCGGCTGCTGATCGAAACCGACGCACCATTTCTCGCGCCGGTGCCCAATCGCGGCAAGACCTGCGAACCGGCCTTCGTCGCCGATACTGCAGCGTTTCTCGCGGACCTGCGCAGCGAAAGCCTCGAGACGCTGGCGGACTATACGAGCCGCAACTTCCACACGTTGTTCGACAAGACCGTCCAGAAGACGCCAGCGTGAAGCTTCGGATCCTCGGTTGTGGAACATCCTCGGGCGTGCCCAGGATCGGTAATGATTGGGGCGCCTGCGATCCTCAAAATCCCAAAAATCGGCGGATGCGGTCTTCGATCCTGGTGTCGACTGCCGACACGCATATCCTTGTCGATACCGGGCCCGACCTACGCCAGCAGCTGCTCGACGCCGACAGCAAGCGCATCGATCATGTAATCTGGACACACGAACATGCCGATCACTGCCACGGTATCGACGAGCTGCGTCAGCTCTATTTTGCGCTAGGCGGACCGGTTCCATGCCATGCGCGGCCGGGTGCCCTTCGAGAAATCACCCAGCGCTTTGATTTCGCGTTCAAGGGAACCGGGCCCTATCCGTCTTACGCTCAGCCCTTTCCGCTCTCCGATAATTGTACGCTTGGCGGCATCACCGTGACCGCAGCCGATATGCCCCACGGCTCGATCACTTCGGCGGCCCTGCGTTTCGAATATGGCGGCGCGAGCGTGGCCTACACCACGGATTTCACCGGCCTCACCGCCAAGGCCATGGAATGCGTGAGCGATGTGGATATCTGGGTGGTCGACGCCCTGCGGCGGCGCGAACATCCGACTCATCCGCATCTTGCCCAAGTGCTCGGCTGGATCGAGAAAGCCCGGCCTAAACGCGCAATATTGACGCATATGGACCATTCTATGGACTATGACATGCTGTCCGGGGAACTGCCTGACGGAGTAGAACCCGGCTATGACGGGCTGGAGGTGGAAATCGGATGAACGAGGGGCAGGGCGTCAGCATCCTCTGGGCGATCGGCGCACTTACTCTTGTCGGCAGCGCCTTGTTCGCCCGCCGCATTCCAATGGGACAGGCGGCAAAAATGGCGCTGGCATGGATCGCGATCTTCGCAATCGGGCTCGTCATCTACGCATTTCGCAACGACATAAAGGCATTCGGCCAGCGTGTCTGGTCCGAGATCAGTCCGCCAGAAGCCGTTGTCGAAGGGGAGGCGCTGCGCATCCGCCAGTCACCCGACGGCCATTTCTGGGTCACGGCCCTAGTCAACGGCAATGAAGAACGCTTTCTGGTGGACAGCGGCGCGACGATCACCGCGCTCTCGGTGGGCGCCGCGCAGCGTTCCGATGTCGAAAGATCCGGCGGCTTTCCGATGGTGCTTTCGACGGCCAACGGCGTGATCAACGCAGATCGCGCCGAGGTCGCGACACTCGTCGTCGGGCCCATCCGGCGCGAGGCCGTTTCCGTTGTCATCGCCGAGGAATTTCAGGGCACCAACGTGCTCGGCATGAATTTCCTATCGTCGCTCTCAAGTTGGGGCGTCGAAGGGGAATGGCTCGTCCTCCAGCCCTAGGCTTTGCGGCTGCACGCTTTCGAGCAACAAAGTGATGCACGTCACTCCGAGATGGGCCGATAACGGCGAAAAACATTTCATCGCCCCCGATGGAGAATCACCCATGCGCTTTCACATTTTTGCCCTGATCGCACTGCTGGCAACGCCGCTGGTGCCTGTATCGGGTCAGGATGACGCGCCGCCGCCGCTACATCCGTTCGTACCGAGCGCCCCGGTTGTAACGACCGACAATATTGCCATTCCCGGCCATTTGCCCGCCGCGCTTCCGCGCAATCGCGCGAGAACCGGTTTGGCCGGCAGCAGCTCGCCCGGCGGCCTGCCGCCGGACGTCGATGTTCAGCGCGGCCCTTCGCCGACGGCGCCGATACCGATCCCATACCCGACGCTTTCGAGAACCGGCGCATCGAGCAATGCCCACATCTATCAGTCCCAACAATCCGATCTCGTTTTCGCCCGGCAGCGCGCCGGCCTAAGCGTAGGATCGGACCGGTCAATCAATATAGGCGCAAACCGCACGCGAACGCCTGGTGCCGATCAGCCGGTCGTGATCGGCCGGCTAGCAAACGGAACCGATCATCCGCCTCGGCCTCGATAGCCGCGACTTATCCCGCAGAAACGCAGCCCCAGCGGTTTGCCGGGGCGCTTTTTGCCGTTAGGGGCCTCGAGAGGGCCTTGGATCGTATAGGGACGTCTATTTTACATAATGTATATTATCGGGATTAAAGATCATCGCGTTCGATAACCCCCCTCGCACCGTTGAGCGACTTTCCGCCGCGATTTCGAGGCTTGCAGCCATCATGGAGCGGCTGCGCAATCCCGAATCCGGCTGCCCCTGGGATGTCCAGCAGACGTTCGCGACGATTGCGCCATATACGATCGAGGAAGCCTATGAGGTCGCCGACGCGATCGAGCGCGACGACATGGCCGCGCTCAAGGACGAACTCGGCGATCTTCAGTTCCAAGTCGTCTTTCATGCCCGCATGGCACAGGAATCCGGCGACTTTACGCTTGCTGACGTGATCGAAGGCGTTGCCGACAAGATGGTTCGTCGGCATCCGCATGTCTTCGGCGATGGCGATGCCGGGCCCGGCTGGGAAGCGATGAAAGCTGCGGAAAGGGCGCGAAAGGGCGATGAAAGCGCTCTCGATGGGGTAGCAAAGGCCCTCCCCGCGCTGCTCCGCGCCGAAAAGCTGCAGAAGCGCGCGGCCCGTACCGGTTTCGACTGGCCTGATGCCGCCGGCCCCAAGGCCAAAATCGCGGAAGAGCTTGCGGAACTCGAATCTGCCAAGAACGAGGTGGAGCGCATTGAAGAGATGGGAGATTTCCTGTTCGCAGCGGTTAATCTAGCGCGCCATCTCGGAATCGACCCGGAAGCGGCCTTGAGAGCGGCCAACGGCAAGTTCGAGCGGCGTTTCCGTTCGATGGAAGACCGCGCCGGCGCTTCATTTTCTGCGCTTTCCCTCGACGAAATGGAGTACCTGTGGGAACAGGCCAAGGCCGCAGAACGCTAGGCCGCAGCCTCCCTGCCCTGAAACCGCTCCCAGTCGATAGCCGAAAGCTTCACGGAAATTCGCATGATATCACCGTCAACATCCTGATCCAGAACGCTTCCATTACGGTGGAGCCAAGCCATGCTCTCCCCGTCGGATAGCGCAATTTCGACCTCATGGACGCTGCTACCTCTGTCGAGCGCCGTGACCATCAACTCGCGGAGGTCATCGACCCCTTCTCCGGTCAGCGCCGATACGGCGAGGACGTCGGCGCGCCGCTCGGCCGCGTTGCAGATCCGTTCACGCGTCGCAGGATCGAGCATATCGATCTTGTTCCAGGCTTCGATCAGGGGAGCACTCCCCTCCCCGGCACCCGCGCCGATCTCCTCGAGCACGGCCAACACATCGACGCGCTGCTCGTCGCTATCGGGATGCGCGATATCGCGGACATGGACGATTAGGTCGGCAGCATTCACCTCTTCCAGCGTCGCCCGGAAAGCGGCTACGAGCTGGGTCGGCAGATCGGAAACGAAACCGACCGTGTCCGACAGGATCGCCTTGTCGAGCCCGGGAAGCGAAATTTCGCGCATCGTCGGATCCAGCGTAGCAAACAGCAGGTCCGCCGCCATGACGCCACTTCCCGTCATCTCGTTGAAAAGTGTAGATTTTCCGGCATTGGTATAGCCGACAAGCGCGATGACCGGCCAGGGTGCCTTTTGCCGCCGTGCCCGGTGGAGGCCCCGTGTTTTCTTGATCTGTTCCAACTCCTTGCGCAACTTCGCCATGCGATCGCGGATCATCCGGCGGTCGGCCTCGATCTGCGTTTCACCCGGACCGCCAAGAAATCCGAATCCGCCACGTTGGCGCTCAAGGTGCGTCCAGGACCGAACGAGCCGTCCCGCCTGATAATCGAGATGCGCGAGTTCGACCTGAAGTCGCCCCTCGGCGGTGGCCGCCCTCTCCCCAAAAATTTCGAGGATCAACCCTGTCCGGTCGATGACCTTGACCTTGAGTTCATCTTCAAGCGTCTTTTGCTGAACAGGCGTAATCGCGGTATCAACGATGACCAGATCGGCCTCGGCGGTGCGAGCGTCGATTGCCAGACGTTCGACCTGCCCTTTGCCGAACAGACTGGCCGGACGCACTTGGCGGATTTTTACGGCCTTGCGGTCGGCAACCTCGATCCCGATGGCTTCGGCGAGCCCCGCCGCCTCGTCGAGCCGGGACGCATTGTCCCTGCCCTCCGCTTGGCCAATATCGGGAAAGACGACCAGCGCACGATCGCCGCGCGCGAAGCCATCACCCTCGTCGCGTTCGAAAACGCTCAAGAGTCGGCGTCGGGTTCCGCGCTACCCAGATCGAGCGCATGGGCCGGCTGGATGGTCGAAATCGCGTGCTTGTAGACAAGCTGCGACTGGCCGTCGCGGTTAAGCAAAAGGCAGAACAGATCAAACGCCGCCACTTCGCCCTGAAGCATCACGCCGTTGACAAGGAACATCGTCACCGGATCGCGTTCGCGTTTTACCGCATTGAGGAAGATTTCCTGCAGCAGCTTACCGGTTTTCTGCTGTTCGAACGCCGTCTCGATTTCCGACATGTCGATCGGCGCGCCGGGCATGATCGTCGAGATCGCGTGCTTGTAGACAAGCTGAGACTGGCCGTCGCGGCGCAACAGCACCGAGAAATTGTCGAACCAGGTGATAACGCCCTGAAGCTTCACGCCCTTCACCAGGAACATCGTGACCGGGGTCTTCGTCTTGCGCAGCGTGTTGAGAAACAAATCCTGAAGTATATTGACCTTTTCAGCCATTATTGGCCTCCGGTTCTTGGCGGGTCCATAGCCCGCTTGGCATCGTTGATCGACGTCTGTTCGATAAGGCGGCGGCGCCGCCTCACCGTCAGATGTAGGATGCAACGCGTACGATATCAATCAGTTGCTGTTTTTCTTCGTGTCGTGAAGCCCGAGCGTCTTCAGCTTGCGATGAAGCGCAGAGCGTTCCATACCGATAAAGGTCGCGGTTCGCGAAATATTGCCGGAAAAGCGCCGGATCTGGACGCGCAGATATTCGCGTTCGAAGGTTTCGCGGGCCTCGCGTAGCGGCGTTCCCATAATTGCACGAGCGCCGGTATCGGGCGTGATCTGCATTTGATCCTCGAGAATTTCTCCCGGCAGCATATCCACATCGATCCGCGCGATACGGTCGCCCGGCGCAAGAATGATCGTCCGTTCTACGATGTTTCGCAACTGGCGGACATTGCCGGGCCATTCATAGGCCTGCATGGCGGCGACTGCTTCCTCGGAAATTTCGGGATTGGGCACGCGCCGTTCGGCCGCATAACGGGCCGCGAAATGCTCGGCGAGCGGCGGGATATCTTCCCGGCGCTCAGCGAGCGGCGGCAAGTGAACGGGCACAACGTTGAGCCGGTAAAACAGGTCCTCGCGGAACCGCCCCTCCTCGATTTCCTTCTCAAGATCCCGGGCCGTCGCGGAAATCACGCGCACGTCCACATTCACCATACGCTGGCCACCAACCCGGCTGAACCGTTGGTCGGTCAGTACGCGCAGGATGCGAGCCTGGGTGTCGAGCGGCATGTCCCCGATCTCGTCGAGGAACAATGTCCCGCCATGCGCCTGTTCGAGAAGACCGGGGTGTGGTCCGTCGTCATCCTCCGTTCCAAACAGCTCTTCCTCGACCCGTTCGGGCGTCATCCGTGCCGCCGAAACGACCACGAAATTCGCATCCGTCCTGTTGCTCCAGCCGTGGAGCAGTCGCGCGGCGACCTCCTTGCCGACGCCGGCAGGTCCGGTAATGAGTACACGACTGCCGGTGCCGGCAACCCGCTTGAGGGTGGCGCGCACCGCGTTGATCGCGCTCGAATTTCCGGTCAGCTCATCTTCCTCGCCGATCCGGGCCCGGAGCGACTCGTTCTCACGCCGTAACCGCTGGGTTTCGGTCGCGCGCGCAACCAGATGTAGGAGCCGGGCCGCCTCGAACGGCTTTTCGATGAAATCGACGGCGCCACGGCGGATAGCGGCAACCGCGGTGTCGATATTGCCATGGCCCGAAATCACCAGCACCGGCAGACTGGGATCACGCCTTTTCAGCTCGTCGAGCAGATCGAGTCCGTCGAGCTTGGAGCCCTGCAGCCAAACGTCGAGCAAGACCAGCGACGGCCGTCGTTCTTCGATCGCCGCGATCGCATCGTCGCTATTCTGCGCGGTGCGCGTCTCATAGCCTTCATCCTCGAGCACCCCTGCCACGAGCTCGCAAATATCCGCTTCGTCATCGACCACCAAAATGTCGAGCGCCATGTCAGGCCGTCTCCTCGTTGCTTCTCGTTAATTGGGAAAGGCGAGCATCTTCCTCGCCGCTAGCGGGCACGGCATCCTTGAGCGGCGCCAACGTCTGGGCATCGAGCATGATTCGCACGCGCGTACCGCCATCGGATATGTCCGCGAAGGAAATCGTGCCGAAATGCTCTTCGATGATTTTCTTGACGATCGCGAGCCCAAGCCCGGTGCCGCGTTCGCGCGTGGTCATATACGGTTCGGTCAGCCGTTCGCGCTCTTCGGGAAGCCCTACGCCATTGTCTTCGACATCGATGCAGAAGCGCCCCTTCTCGAATGTGACGGCGAGCCGCACCTTGCCGCCGGATTCTCCCTCGCCGAATTTCTGCTCCACAGCCTCAACCGCGTTTTTGACGACATTGGTGAGCGCCTGGCCGAGCTGCCGCCGGTCGCAGACCAGCTGGGGAACGCCGTCGTCCACCGACTGATCGAACGCGATCTCCGGATGAGCCACCTCGTGCAGGAAAATCGCCTGCCGCGCGATATCCACCACGGATTCCTCGCGAAATACGGGCTTCGGCATCCGCGCGAAGGACGAGAATTCGTCGACCATGCGCCGTAAATCGCCGACCTGCCGGACAATCGTCCCGGTCAGTTTCGAAAAGGTGTCAGTGTCCGGATCGGCGGTGGCGCCAAACCGGCGCTGGAGCCGTTCGGCCGCGAGCTGGATCGGCGTCAGCGGGTTCTTGATCTCATGGGCAATCCGGCGCGCCACGTCCGACCAGGCGGCGCGGCGCTGATCGAGCAACTGCTCGGTGATATCGTCGAAGGTCAACACGTGGCCGCCCTGATCCTCGACGATATTGACTGCCAGAGTTCTCGGATCGCCGCCGCTCGCCATCTGGATCACCGCGTCGACCTTCCCGCTATCGAGCAGCCGGTCGAGCTCGGGCGCGATATCGGTCAGGCATTTCTCCATCAGGCCCGTTTCTTCAGCTTCTAGCAGTTCGGCCGCAGACCGATTGACGAGGCGGATGCGTCTGTTGCTGTCGACGGAAACGACGCCGGCCGACACGCTCGACAACACCGCTTCGGTGAAAGCGCGGCGGCTATCGAGCTGGTCGTTCGCGAGAACGAGCGCGCCCGTCTGCTCTTCGAGCCGCCCGGTCATGCTGTTGAACGCGTTGGCGAGTGTCCCGATCTCGTCCTTCGTCTCCGGTTCGGCCACGCGCGTCGAAAGATTGCCGTCTGCAACCTTGCGCGCCGCATCTACGAGCGCCTCCACGGGCCGCACGAGCCTGTCCGCGACCGTCAGCGCAATCCAGATCGCTGCAGCGACGATCAACAGCGAAATCAGCAGCAACGCCGCGTTGAACCGGAGTTGCATTGCCCGTCCGCGGCTCAGCAATTGATCGTAGTCGGCAAGAACCGCCTGGGCGCGTTCGGTCTGCAGTTGCATCTGCGGATCGGACACGCGCGAGGCATAGATAAGATATGGCGAATCCTCGCTGAAACGCGTCAGTGCCTCGAACCGGTCACCGGCATCGTTTACCGCCGATTGCGTGTTCGAATCGAGCCGCGCGAGCAGCGACGCGGTCAGCCTCGATTCGAGCGATGCGTCATCGGGATTGGCCAGCGCCTCAGTGCGCACCTCCCCTTCCTCACCAACCGTGAAGATCGCCGCGTCCGACAGTTCGCGCGCAAAAACCTGAAACGCAAAATTCTCGGCGAATTCGGGGCTATCGAAAGAATACGTCCGGGCGAGCGGGGCAAGGTCGACCGCCATCATCGTGGTTTCGGCGCCAACCTCTTCTAGGCTTTGCGCATAGAAATCCTCGGCCAAGCTCCCTGCATTTTCCAGCGTGTCCCGCGCGCGCTCCGAGAACCAGAATTCGACCCCATATTGGAACAGGAGCGACGCGAAAATCACCACGAGCAAGGTCGGCACCGCCGCGATTCCTGAAAACAGCGCGACCAAACGTACATGCAACCGCCCGTTGCCCCCGATCGGGGAGTGGGCAGCCCTGCTTTGGGCAATTCGGCGCGCGATCAACACCATCAAAAACATCGCCGGAACCAGCAATGCCACGAGCAGGAGCGCCGTCAGCAGCGGCGTCGGAAACAGGTCGTCGGGCGCGTTCTCTCGGGTGAGAATGAAATAGGTCAGCGCCAGCATCGCAAGGAAAATGCCGAGCGTGACGATCTCGATCGACGGCATGAACCAGCTCTTGCCGCGCAGCGCGCCGAGCCCTCGCTTGCCGTCCCTCGGCTCCGTCAAATCTTCGTCTCGCGCCATCGTTGCGCAACTAACACAGCGGCGTTGCAACGAAAACACAGTTTTCCAGTTTTGCCGGGAAATTGGGGCGCATCAAAGCCTCGCTTTGTCGCAAATACGCCATGGGCGCATCAGGCGGCGGCTTTCTCCAGCCATGGCCCGTAAAAATCGGCGAGCATCTGGAGCACTTGCTCGGGATCCCCTTCGGTGTTGGCGCGATGGCGGAACTCGGCCGAGCCGTGCAGGCCCTTGGTGTACCACCCGATATGCTTGCGCGCGAATTTAACACCGACATCCGCGCCATAGTGATCGAGCATGTCGCGATAGTGGGCGGCGATGACGCGATACTGTTCGTCGAGCGTCGGATCGGGCTTTCGCTCGCCGGTCGTGAACCAGTGCATCATCTGCGACAACAGCCACGGCCTTCCATAAGCGCCGCGCCCCACCATCACGCCGTCCGCGCCCGACTGTTTCAGCGCTTCCTCGGCATCGTCAATCGAGCAGATATCGCCGTTGACTATGACCGGGATGGAAATCGCCTGCTTGACCTGCGAGACGAAGTCCCAATCGGCATGGCCCTTATACATCTGGCAGCGCGTACGGCCGTGGACAGTGATCATCTGCACGCCGAGATCCTCGGCGATCTTCGCCAATTCCGGCGCGTTACGGCTATGATCGTCCCAGCCCGTACGCATCTTGACGGTCACGGGCACGCCAACGGCTTTCACCGTGGCTTCCATCAACTTCCTGGCGAGCGGCACTTCGCGCATCAGCGCGGATCCGGCGTTACCGCTGACGACCTTGCGGACTGGGCAGCCGAAATTGATGTCGATGATCGCCGCCCCGCGTTCCTCGCTGAGTTTCGCGGCTTCGCCCATCGACTCCGGATCGCAGCCGACCAGCTGCATCGATACCGGGTCCTCGATCGGGTCCCAGGCCGCTTTCTGGATCGACTGGCGGGTTTCGCGGATCGCCGCCTGGCTCGCCACCATCTCGGTGACGTTGAGGCCCGAACCGTAGCGCCGGACGAGGCGACGGAACGGCCGATCCGTCACGCCGGTCATCGGCGCGAGGATCACCGGGCAGTCGATCGTCAGCGGGCCGACGGAGATGGGGGCAAGTTTGATCATGATCGTTCGGCGCGCATCTAGTCATAAAGCCATTGGCGGGCAAGCTGCGGCTGGCTAAGGCGCATCGCATGGCAGACCGCCCGAAAGTCGCCGCGCTGATCGTCGCCGCCGGAAAGGGCGAGCGCGCGGGCGGCGTCATTCCCAAACAATATCGCGAGATCGGCGGGAATTCCGTGCTTTTCTTGGCCGCCAAGGCGCTGCTCGGCCATCCCGCCGTCGATCGGGCTCAAGTCGTGATCGGTGAGGGCCAGCGAGAAGCCTATGAAACGGCCGTAATGGGCCTCTCGCTCCCCGCCCCCATAATTGGCGGCGAAACCCGGCAGCAATCGGTGCGCAACGGCCTCGAAGCGCTCGCCGCCACGGAGAGCCCCGATATCGTGCTGATTCACGATGCGGCGCGCCCGGATACGCCCCCGGCGGTGATAGACCGCCTGCTGAGCGGCCTGGGGGCCCATATCGGTGCGATCCCCGCGCTGCCCGTGACCGACAGCCTCGCACGCACCGACGGTTCTACCGTCGACCGCAGCGCATTCGTCAGCATCCAGACCCCGCAAGCCTTCCGCTTCGAGGCAATTCTCGCCGCCCATCGCAGCTGGAGCGGCGCGGAACCAGCGACCGACGACGCGGCCATCGCCCGCGCCGCCGGCCATGAGATCGCGCTGATCGAAGGCGATGCGGCGCTACGGAAGCTCACCTTTGCCGAGGATTTCGCCATGTCCGCTGCCGGCCCAACCCCCTTCCCGCCGGTTCGCACCGGTTCGGGCTTCGATGTGCATGCCTTCGGGCCGGGCGACGCCGTGTGGCTCGGCGGCATCGAAATCCCGCATGACCGCGCGCTTTCGGGGCATTCGGACGCCGATGTTGCACTTCATGCGCTCACCGATGCGATCCTCGGAGCAGCCGGTGCGGGTGATATCGGCGACCATTTCCCACCATCGGACCCGCAATGGAAGGGAGCGCCTTCGCGTTGCTTCCTCGAACATGCCGCAACGTTGGCGCGCGGAGCGGCGTTTGAAATCTGGCATGTGGACGTCACGATCATATGCGAAGCACCCAAAATCGGGCCGCACCGCACCGCCATGCGGCAGAAAATCGCCGAAATCCTTGCGATCCCCGAAAATTCTGTCAGCGTAAAAGCAACCACCAGTGAAGGTTTGGGCTTTACGGGACGCAGGGAAGGCATCGCCGCGCAGGCCGTGGCGACATTGGGAAAGGGAAGGAACTGATATGCACGGTTTTGGGAAAATTGCTGTCGCGCTCGGCATGATATCGCTGCCGGTCCAAGCTTTTGCCCGCCCCCAATGCCTGACCCACGGCGAGGCAGAAGCCGTCGCAACGGCCTTCCTGCCTGCGCTCATCACCAATGTACGCGACCAATGCCGGCCACTGCTCCCCGTTGATGCCGCGCTCACCACACAAGGTCTCGAAATGGCCGAACGCTACAGCGGTCCGGCGCTGCGGGCGCGGGATGTCGCGAACCCGATCGTGACGCGGATGATTTTTTCGGGTGAAAACCCGCCGGCCGAGGCGAATTTCGATCCGTCGACGGCTCTCGATATGGTCGAGGCGGTTATCGCGGTCGAACTTGCCGGCGAACTCGATGCGGATGGATGCGCGCTCGCCAACAATATCTTTTCCGCGCTGGAGCCCCTGCCGGCCGCCAATTTCGCCCGGCTTTTCGTGATCTTTCTCGATATCGGCAGCCGCGACGATCCGGTGCCCGGTCCGTTCAGCCTTTGCCGCGAAGAGGAAGCTTGATTCCATGCCGCAGATCGACACACTGCTCCCGCCCAGGCTCGTCGACAAGGCCCGTCGCGTCGTCGAGGCCAATCGCAAGGCCGGCCGGCGCATCGCGCTGGCCGAAAGCTGCACCGGCGGCCTCGTCGGCGCCGCGCTTACGGAAATCCCGGGGTCCTCGGATGTCTTCGACGCGAGTTTCGTCACCTATTCGAACAAGGCCAAGGTCGAGCTACTCGGCGTGAATCAGGATGTTCTGGACACATTCGGCGCGGTTTCCCCCGCCGTCGCCTGGGCAATGGCGATAGGTGCGCAGGAAAAGACCGATGCGGATGTGGCGGTATCCATAACCGGCGTGGCCGGGCCGGGAGGCGGAACCGAGATGAAACCGGTCGGCACCGTGGTTTTCGCCCGGGCCAAGCGCGACGCCAATCCCGAACAGGTTGCGGCGGACCAGAAATGTTTCGAGGATGACGGCCGCGGCGGCGTCCGGCTTCAGGCCACGTTATGGGCGCTCGAACTGCTGCTGCCCGGCGCGCGGCTGGTGTCCGACGAAGAGGAATAAAGCGCCCCTGCCCGCGTTTCGAAGGCATCCGTCATCTTCCGCAGCGCTCGATCGAAAACTTGGCCCGCAAGGCTCTCGAAAACCCGGTTTCGAAAAGCAAAATCGACCGAAAAATCGATGATGCAACCAACGTCCCCGTCAGGCCGAAAATGCCATTCATTGTGGAGGAATTTGAGCGGGCCATCGACATAGTCGACGGCAATCCGGCCGGGCCGTTCTTTGTGGACGCGTGAGGTGAAGGTTTCCCGCAGCGACTTAAAGCCTGCAACCATGTCCGCGACCATTTCGGTTTCGCTGTTCGACCGTATCCGCGTTGCCACGACCCAGGGCAGAAATTCGGGATAGCGGGCGACATCCGCCACCAAGTCGAACATCTGGCCGGGCGTATAGGGAACCGAACGGGATTCACTGTGACGGGGCATCGCAGCGCGGCCGTCAGCCCTTGGCGAGTTGCGCTTCGCGAGCCGCGCGCATCTTCTCGAAATCATCGCCGGCATGATAGCTGGACCGCGTCAGCGGGCTCGACGCGACAAGCAGGAAGCCCTTGGCACGCGCGATGGCCGCATAGGCATCAAAGGCCTGCGGCGTCACGAAATCGGCGACTTTTGCGTGTTTCGGCGTCGGCTGGAGATACTGGCCCATGGTCAGGAAATCGACATCCGCCGAACGCATATCGTCCATCACCTGATGAACCTCCATCCGCTCCTCGCCGAGCCCCATCATGACGCCCGATTTGGTGAAAATCGAGGGATCAAGCCGTTTCACAGATTCCAGCAACCTTAGCGAGGCATAATAGCGCGCGCCCGGGCGGATCGTGGGATAAAGCCGCGGCACCGTTTCCAGATTATGGTTATAGACATCGGGCCGAGCTGAAACGATCGCTTCCACAGCGGCTTCCGCCTTGTTCCTGAAATCCGGCGTGAGGATTTCGATAGTGGTTTTCGGCGTCGTTTTCCGCAGCGCTTCGATCACCTTCACGAACTGGCTCGCGCCGCCGTCCGGCAAGTCGTCCCGGTCCACCGAGGTAACAACGATATGCTCCAGGCCGAGCTTGGCCGCGGCGTCTGCCGTGTGTTGCGGCTCCATCGCGTCAACGGCACGCGGCATGCCGGTTTTCACATTGCAGAACGCGCAAGCCCGCGTACACACATCGCCGAGGATCATCACGGTGGCGTGCTTTTTCGACCAGCATTCCCCGATATTGGGGCACGCCGCCTCTTCGCATACCGTGTTGAGATTGAGCTCGCGCATCAGCCTGCGCGTCTCGTTAAAAGTCTCGCCCACCGGGGCCTTGACGCGGATCCAGTCGGGCTTGCGGCGGCGCTCGACGTTCTTGAGGGGCAGCGGCTCGTTCATGCCGTCCAGATAGCGACGGAAAAGCGGGCTTGCTACCCCCTCCTCGCTCTGCCAGTCAGTCGCCATGACCCGATATGCCGATCTCGTCCAAGGTTATCGCCGCTTCCGGGAGAATGGCTGGAAGATTCAGCGCGATCGCTGGAGCGAACTGGCCAAGGGGCAGAGCCCGAAGGTGATGGTCTTCGCCTGTTCGGACAGTCGCGTCGATCCGGCCCAGATTTTTGATGTGTCGCCGGGCGAGATCTTCACCGTGCGCAACGTCGCGGCCCTTGTTCCGCCGTATGAAATAGGCGGCGGCTATCACGGCGTTTCCGCGGCGCTCGAATTCGCGGTCACCCAACTCGAGGTCGAGGAAATCGTCGTTATGGGCCATGGCCTATGCGGTGGCTGTCAGGCCGCACTTTCCGGCGCCTTCACCGGCACCGAGCCTGGCAAGGGCGGTTTCATCGCGCACTGGATCACCCTCCTCGACCAGGCGCGCGAAACCGTCGTCGGCCTCCATGGGCACGAAGGCGAGGAAGCGCTGCACGCAATGGAACATGAGGCCGTTAAGGCCAGCCTCGCCAATCTCCGCACCTTTCCCTTCGTGACCGAGCGGGAGGCCGGGGGAAAGCTCAAACTACACGGCGCCTGGTTCGCTATCAGCAGTGGCATGCTGCATCTGTTGGACGAGGAAAATGGCGAATTTGCACCAGCACGAGGCTGACGTCATGACGCCGCGCACGGCATAGCGAACGAAACATAAGAGGGAGGAAGTCAATGAATTGGAGTCCCATTCCGGCCAGTTGGTCGGCACCATTGCTCAGTGTTTTGCGGATCGTCGCCGGCCTGTTGTTCTTCGCCCACGGCGTTTCGAAAATTCTCGCTTATCCCCCTGCCCCTTTTCCGGTCGAAGGCCTTTCGCTGATGGCCGGCTATTTCGAACTGATCTTCGGCGCTCTGATCATTTTCGGCCTGTTCACGCGGATCTCTGCCTTCCTGATGTCGGGCCAGATGGCGATCGCCTATTGGCTCGTCCATTTCGCGATGGGACCGTTGCCCGTCGCCAATAATGGCGATGCTTCGATCCTGTTCTGCTTCATCTTCCTCTATATCGCCGCCGCCGGCCCCGGCCCGTGGAGCATCGATGCGGCGAGGAGCAAAACGCCATGAATCGCCTAGGAATAACCGCCCTCGCCATGATTCTGTCGACGGCGCCGGCCGCTCTCGCCGCACAGGAAACCGTGCCGCCGCTTGCGGACGCCGATTTCAACGCCGAAACCGAGGCGAACCGGACGATTATCGAACAGTTCGCCCGGCTGTTCTGGGTGGACCGCAACGTCCGCGAAGCATTCATGACCTATGTCCATCCGGACTATATCCAGCACAACCCGATCGCCGCCGATGGCCGTGACAATGCGATTACCGCGCTTTCCGGCTTCTTTGAAGCCGTTCCGACCTTGAATTACGAGATCCACCGGATCATCGTCGACGGCAATCTCGCGGCCGTCCACACCCGCATGCGGATGAACGAGGATGATCGCGGTTCGGCCGTGGTCGACATCTTCCGGATCGAAAACGGATTGATCGTCGAACATTGGGATGTGATCCAGGCGGTACCCGAGGAATCGGCCAACGATCACCCGATGTTTTAGACTTTCAGGACGGGAGCAGGAACATGAGCGGCAAGAATGTTTTCTGGATTGTACTTATCTTCGTCGCGGCATTCGTCGGGGCGTTTATAGGCCCTGCGCTGCTGGGTGATATGCCGATCGGCGTCGTAGCCCTTCTCCTCGTCCTCATACTGGGCGGTACGATCGGGTTTGTCGTCTATTCGCTTTCGGGCAATCGGGGCGGGGCCGCGGCATCCGGCGAAGAGCTGGCCAGTGCCCGCGCCTTCGCGCCGGCGGACGGCAAGGGCCGGATCTACATTATCCGTCGCGGTTTCGTGGCCGCGCTACAGGGCATGAATGTGGAGATCGACGGCGTCTTCTCGGGCCAAATCAAGTCTAAACAGTTCCTGATGGCCGAGCTCGATCCGGGCACCTACCGGCTTAGCGCGCAAATGGCGCGGGCGGCCAAGGCCAAAAACGCGATGGCGATCGAACTGCGCGCCGGAGAGGCGGTCGCCATCCAAGCCTTTATCGAGATGGGCGCGGTTTCCGGCAAAGTGATATTCGAGCGCGTCGAGCCACCCGTCGCCAAGGCGCAGGTCGCCACCATGAAAATGCTGCACTGGAGCGATACCGCTAGCGGTTAGCAGACGGGCTTTCACCTGCTAGAGCGCCCGGATGCAAACCGGACAGATTATCTCGCTCGCCCTGTATTTCGCCCTGATGCTCGGCATCGGGCTCTACGCCTGGTGGACCACCGACGAGGATGTCGAGGGCTATATGCTCGGCGGCCGCAAGCTCAGCCCCGCCGTCGCTTCGCTCTCGGCGGGCGCGTCGGACATGTCGGGGTGGATGCTGCTGGGCCTGCCGGGCGCGATGTACGTCACGGGGCTTTCCTCGGCCTGGATCGCGATCGGCCTGTTTATCGGCGCGCTGCTCAACTGGCTCATCGTCGCGCCGCGGCTGCGCGTCCACACGGTGGAAGCCGACGATGCGATCACCATCCCCGATTTCTTCGAGAAGCGCTTCGAGGACAAGTCGCACATGCTGCGCGTGATCTCCTCGGTCGTTATCGTCATCTTCTTCACCCTTTACACCTCGAGCGGCGTGGTCGCGGGTGGCAAGCTGTTCGAAAGCGCCTTCGGTGCGGACTACACCTTCGGGCTTTGGCTCACCGCGGGCGTCGTCGTGGCCTACACCTTGTTCGGAGGGTTCCTGGCGGTCAGCCTTACCGATTTCGTCCAGGGCTGCATCATGTTCGTGGCGCTGGTGCTCGTGCCGGTCGTGGCGCTGACGGATGTCGGCGGCTCTGGCGGGCTGGAAGCCACTATCGGAGGCATCGACCCCGGCCTGCTCGACCTGTTCGGCGGGATGACGCTGATTGGAATCATATCGGCCTTGGCCTGGGGCCTTGGCTATTTCGGCCAGCCGCATATCATCGTCCGCTTCATGGCGATCCGCAGCGTGAAGGAAGTGCCGAAGGCGCGCAATATCGGCATGACCTGGATGGGCGTCACCTTGATCGGCGCGCTCTCCACCGGGCTGATCGGCCTTGCCTATGCGACCGAGAACGGCATCGCGGTCGACGATCCCGAAACGATCTTCATCATCCTCAGCCAGATCCTGTTCCATCCGCTGATCGCCGGCTTCCTGCTCGCCGCGATTCTGGCCGCGATCATGTCCACCATCTCCTCGCAGCTGCTCGTCTCGTCGAGTTCAATGACCGAGGATTTCTATGGCATCTTCCTGCGCCGCGACGCGAGCCAGAAGGAACTAGTGCTTATCGGCCGCCTGTCGGTCGTCGCCGTAGCGCTGGTCGCGATCTGGCTCGCCTATGATCCGGACAACAATGTGCTCGGCCTCGTCTCCAACGCCTGGGCGGGCTTCGGCGCCGCCTTCGGCCCGATCGTGCTGCTAAGCCTCACCTGGAAGCGGATGACACGCAACGGCGCGCTGGCGGGCATGATCGCGGGCGCGGCGACCGTCTTGTTCTGGATCTATGCGCC
The DNA here is from genome assembly GCF_014237875.1 of Parasphingopyxis marina. GTDB lineage: Bacteria > Pseudomonadota > Alphaproteobacteria > Sphingomonadales > Sphingomonadaceae > Parasphingopyxis > Parasphingopyxis marina. The sequence continues at coordinate 113,996 of NZ_JACJVJ010000002.1, read as the reverse complement.
GGTGCTCGCGAACGGCGCCACCCTTTCCAGCCTGCTTTACGAGATCGTACCTGGTTTCCTCGTCTGCGGCGCGGCCGCGATCCTTGTCAGCCTGGCCGGCAAAGAACCCGCAGCATCGATCACGGATACCTTCGACAGGGCGCAAGCCGCGCGGTAAAGGATAACCATGCCCAACGATCACGACCGCCACAGCCCGAACATCGCGCTGCTCATCGATTCGGACAATGCGTCTCCCCAGGGGCTCGATCCGGTGTTGACCGTCCTGGCCGAGCTCGGCACGGTCAATATCCGCCGCGCCTATGGCAATTGGCGCAAGCAGGCGCTCAAAAGCTGGGCCGATCTCGTCCATCGCTACGGAATAGAGCCGCAGCAACAGTTCGACCTGACCCGCGGCAAGAACGCCACCGACATGAAGATCACGATCGATGCCATGGACTTGCTGTTCAGCGGCCGGGTCGACGGCTTCGGGATCATGAGCTCGGACAGCGATTTCATGCCGGTCGCCATGCGTATCCGGCAGGACGGCCTACCCGTCTACGGCTTTGGCAGCGCCAAGACGCCCGAAGGCTTCAAACAGGCCTGCAGCCGCTTCATCGACGTCGACGCCCTGATCCGCGCGGAGAAGGAAAGGAATGGCGGCAGCAGCAAGAAAGGCGCGGTCGACGAAGAAGTCGTGGCCCTGCTGATCGACGCCTATGACGCCGCGAAGCGCGACGAAAAAGGTTTCGCCTCGCTCTCCGCGGTCGGCCAGCGCGCCGGCAACCGGTCAAGCTTCGACGTCCGCAACTACGGCTATTCCCGGCTTCAGGATCTGATCGACACGATCCCCAATTTCGCAACCGAACAGCGCGATAACGGCCAGGTGTTCGTCAAGAGGCTGCGCTAGGATCCATTCCCCGGACTAGCGGGCCTTGGCGACCGCCAGGGCAAACAGGTCCAGCAGCCTTTCATATTCGGGCGATGTGGAAGCCAGATCCTCCCGATTGCCCGGCGTTGGAGCAGAGAATAGCGCCTCTTCACCGGGAAAATACTCCTCCAATATCCTGTCATTCTCCTCGGCAAAGCCTGCCAAGACCTGCGATCGTTCGCTATCGGAAAGCAGGTCGGCGTTGCGGGAATAATAATCGAGATCCCGGAACTTGATCTGCAGGAAGCGCCGGTCGAGGGCTATTTTCCGGCGATCATAAATGTTGAACAGCCTGCAAATCTCGCTGCGTGGTGAGGGATTTGCGCGCCGTTCGAGCGGCGGGATCGCGATATCGCAGCCGACAATATCCATGAAGTCGTCGCAGATATCGGAAACGCCGCAGATCGGGTCCAGCCGCCGCACAACGATCCGCTCCCTTCCGAACGCGGCCTGCCAGGCCGTGATGGTCTCGTAATAGCAGAGAAGCTTGGCGGAAACCCGGCCCTGCCATTCCTGAAAGGAAAGCAGCATCGGCCTGCCTTTCACCTGTTGCTTGTACGCGCTCTCCAGTACCAGGTCCTGACGCCGGAGATAGATAACGATGTGAGTCTCGATCCCGTCGAGTTGCGCGGCGACCTCCGAGGGCTCGACGGGCCAGAGGCCTTCGGTACTGGCGATCACGGTGTCGCCGGGACGCGCATTGTCGCACGCCTTGCGCAGCCGCTGCCACGGGAAACGATCGATATCGGTCGCCGGGCCGTCCCACGTCCCCGCCCTTTCGAACTTGCCGGCCTTGTTGCCGACCAGCCCCACGCCGCAGCCCGCCAGCGCTTCTGTCTGCCGGGCCAATCGCTGTTGCAGCGCCGAGCTGCCCGCCTTGCGCCAGCCGATATGGAGGAAAAGTTTCGTGGCCACGTTTGTTGAGGGACCTTCTTCGCCCGTAAATTGTGATGGGGCCGCAAATGCGGAACTTCCGTCATTAAATCAATGTCCGGGCGACGGGAATGCGCGCCCGGCGATCGCAGCGCGGCAGGGCCCGCCCGTTCGCCAGAAAGCTGCCGGGAGGCGCAACATTGTTGCCATAACTTCACGAACTTCGCACACAGACGATCTTTTTTGGGCGATCTTTATCCGCCGATCCTTTTGGGCCTTTTCTCCCTGCCCGTGACTGGCCCATAGTGCCGCGCCGACGCCCTGGCTTCACAACCACCGCCGGCATTATCTCACAAGCGCTATCGTGTAGGACAGGAAAACATGATCGCCCGGCACCTCATCATTCATGGCCGCGTCCAGGGGGTCTTCTACCGCGACTGGACGGTCGAGACGGCACGCCGGCTGGGGCTAACCGGCTGGGTGCGCAATCGCCGCGACGGGACCGTGGAGGCTGTCGTGCAGGGCGAAGACGAGGCGGTGGAGCGGTTTATCGAGATGGCGAAGGATGGGCCGCCAAGGGCGGGTGTGAAGCACATCGACGCTGCACCGCTCCCCGCTGGCGGCTTCTCGCATTTCGAAAAGCAGGCCACCGCCTGAAAATCCGGCGCGTCAAAAAATCCCGTTCTCGTGCGGAAGCACGCCGGGGATTTCCTGCAGCACTTCCCAATGCTCGCGCACCTTGCCGTCTTCCATGCGGAATATATCCATGATCGACATATCCGGATCGCCGGGCTGGCCGATCGTATGAATATGGAAGATCGTGAAATCGCCATCGGCGAAGCTGGCGCGGATATGCATTTCGACATCGGCGAAGCGGTCCGCGCGATCCTCGAAAAAGGCGCGCAGCCCTTCCCTGCCGCCGGACGCCGCCGTGCTGTGCTGGATATAATCCGCATGGATGAACTCGTCGATATGGCTCGCATCGAAGGTCATCAGCATTCGCGATACATCCGCGTGCAGAAATCGAGGTTACGCTGTTCCTCTTCGGAGTAGGAAGTCCGATTGCGGGTCGAATACATTACCGTCTCGATTTAGGGCCAGAATTGCACAGCATATGCGCGATTTTGATGCGGACAATGGGTAATGTCCAACGAGTCGATCAGGCGAGGGCTGGCATGGGAGGGATTGTAGCGCTCCCCGCCTACGCAATTCCATCCCCGGCCAAACCAGTCAGGCATCCCGAGGACAAGAAGATCCCCATGAAATGAGTCGCGCTTGAAGTGGCCTTCCGCCCTCAGCTGCGTAAATTGTTCGGAAGTAAGGGCGAATTCGAGAAACAGGGTATAATGCGTCGCTTCATCAATGATATGTGCGCGAAGGACCGAACCGCCTTTCTCCATTAGTTCGGGCAGAGCTTGCTCGTAACGAACCGGATCTACCGGCCCTTCCGATGGTCCGAATGTCGACCACCACAAGATGCCGGAAGCGGCTATCGCCGCTCCAAATGTCAGCAGCCCGCGGTACCGTGGAGACACGCCGAATTTCGGTGCCGACCAATATGCCAGCGCGGAAAAGGCAACCGTTCCGCCAACGATGATGATGACAAAGAAAACGGTGAGGAACAGTATCACGGATCCGTTCCTCTACCTGGGCAGGCCCTACCGAGTCAGCTTCTTGTAGCTCATCCGGTGCGGGCGGTCGGCTTCGTCGCCGAGGCGCCGGCGCTTGTCTTCCTCATAGCTTTCGAAATTTCCCTCGAACCATTCGACATGGCTATCGCCCTCGAACGCCAGGATATGGGTGGCGAGGCGATCGAGGAAGAAACGGTCATGCGAGATCACGACAGCGCAGCCGGCGAAATTCTCGAGTGCATCTTCGAGCGCGCGCAGAGTTTCAACGTCGAGATCGTTGGTCGGTTCGTCCAAGAGCAGCACGTTGCCGCCCTCTTTCAGCATCTTGGCCATATGGACGCGGTTGCGCTCGCCGCCCGATAGCTGGCCGACCTTTTTCTGCTGGTCGGTGCCCTTGAAGTTGAACGCACCGAGATAGGCCCGCGTCTGCACCTCGTGCTTGCCGAAGCGGAAAATGTCCTGCCCGTCGGAGATTTCCTCCCAGACATTTTTCGACGCATCGAGCGCATCGCGGCTCTGGTCGACATAGCCGAGCTTCACCGTCTCGCCGATCTCGATCTTGCCGTTATCGGGTTCCTCGGCTCCGGTGATCAGCTTGAAAAGGGTGGTCTTGCCCGCGCCGTTCGCACCGATCACGCCGACAATGCCGCCGGGCGGCAGCGAAAAGGTCAGGTTTTCGAAGAGGAGCTTCTCCCCATAGGCCTTGGTCAGCCCCTCGGCCTCGATTACCTTGCCGCCCAGGCGTTCGGGCGTCTGGATGAGAATCTGCGCCTTGCCGGGGGTGCGGTTTTCCTGCGCTTCGACCAGTTCGTCGAACTTGCGGATACGCGCCTTCGATTTGGTCTGGCGGGCCTTGGGGCTCTGCCGGATCCATTCCAGCTCTTCGGAAATCGCCTTCTGCTTGCCCTTGTCCTCGCGCTCTTCCTGCTCGAGCCGCTTGGACTTCTTCTCCAGATAGGTCGAATAATTGCCTTCGTAGACAAAGTACCGGCCGCGATCGAGTTCGAGAATCCAGTTCACGACGTTATCGAGAAAATAGCGGTCATGGGTGACGAGGATGACGTTGCCCGGATAATCGACGAGATGCTTTTCGAGCCAGCCCACGCTTTCGGCATCGAGATGGTTGGTCGGCTCGTCGAGCAGCAGAATATCGGGCTTGTCGAGCAGCAATCGGCACAGCGCCACGCGGCGCCTCTCTCCGCCCGAGAGATTGTCGACCGAACTGTCACCGGGCGGACAACGCAGAGCATCCATCGCGATTTCGAGCTGGTTGTCGAGCGTCCACCCATCTACGGCGTCGATCTTTTCCTGAAGCTCGCCCATTTCCTCCATCAGCGCGTCGAAATCCGCGTCCTCGGGCGGATCGGCCATCAGGCCGGAGATTTCGTTGAACCGGTCGACAAGGTCGGCGACGGGACGCACGCCGTCCATGACATTTTCCTTGACAGTTTTCGTCTCGTCGAGCTGCGGTTCCTGCTCCAGATAGCCAACGCGGATGCCCTCGCCCGGCCAAGCTTCGCCCTGGAATTCGGTATCGATGCCGGCCATGATCTTCATCAGGGTCGATTTGCCGGACCCGTTGGGGCCAACAATGCCGATCTTGGCATCCTGGTAGAATTGCAGGTTGATGCCGTTGAGCACCGGTTTGTTGGCGCCCGGGAAGGTCTTGGTCAGGTCCTTCATGACAAAGCTGTATTGCGCGGCCATGGCTCGTTCGGTCTCCGGAAATGCGTGTGACTGTTCGCGCGCGATGTAGGGATGCGCGCCCGCGTTGGCAAACGCCAAAGCTGGAGTTAAGCCAAGCCGATGAGAAAGCTTGTCCTTGGCGCCGCCGCGCTCGCCATCACTCTTCCTGCCTCGCTTCCCGCCCAGCGTTCGATTCGGAACCAGAATATTTCGCTCGGCAGCACGCTGACCGAAGCCGACGCCGCCATCGCCTCGATGCGCGACGAAGCGCTCTCCAGCGACACTATCGCTTGGGACATTACCGAGGGACTGACGACCGAAATCGGCCAGCGGCTGGCCGGTACACCGGCCGAGGCCCGCGCCCGGGCATGGGCCGTCCAACATCTCAACGATCTCGGCTTCGCGAACGTTCGCATCGAACCCTTCACGATGAACACCTGGGTACGCGGCGAGGAACGCGCGCGGGTGGTCGGCGATTTCGAGCAGGATCTGGTGATCGCGGCGTTGGGCTCAAGCGGCGCCACGCCCGAAGAAGGCATCACGGCGGAGGTGATCGGCTTTGCGAGCGTGGCGGACCTGCGCGCTGCGCCGCTCGGCAGCCTTGCGGGCAAGATCGCCTATGTCACCCATCATATGGAACGCACGCAGGACGGATCAGGCTATGGCTTTGCCGGGCCGGCGCGCTGGATAGGCCCCTCGCTCGCCGCCGAACGCGGGGCCGTGGGGATCGTCATCCGCTCGGTCGGCACGGATAGCCACCGCAACCCCCATACCGGCGGTACGAGCTGGGCCGAGGGCGTTACGCCGATCCCGGCCGGTGCGCTCTCCAACCCCGATGCGGACAATCTGGAACGGATGCTGGCACGGGGCACCGTGCGGCTGCACCTGACGCTCACCCCGCGCTGGATCGGTCAGCAGCCTTCGGGCAATGTCATCGCCGAGGTGCCGGGCCGCGATCCGGAAGCCGGAATCGTCCTCATCGCCTGCCATCTCGACAGCTGGGACCTCGCCACCGGCGCCTTCGACGATGCCGCGGGCTGCGGGATCGTCGCGGCCGCCGCCCACCGGTTCCTCGAACGCGGCCAGCGACCCCGGCGCACGATCCGCCTGCTCTGGGCCGGCGCGGAAGAGGTCGGCGTGTTCGGAGGCGACGCCTATTTCGCCCGGCACGGCGGCGACAACCACGTCCTCGCGGCGGAATCGGATTTCGGGGCGGACCGCGTCTGGCGCGTCGATTTCCGCCTCCCCCCTGCGGCCGAAACGGAAAGCGGCCGGCTTGCCGCCCTGCTCGCCCCGCTCGGCATCGCGCGCGGACGCGGACGGGCCACCGGCGGCGCCGATACCGGGTCGATCGTGCGCGCGGGTACCCCCGCGATCGATCTTCGGCAGGACGGCACCCGCTATTTCGACCTTCACCACACGCCCGACGATACGCTCGACAAGATCGATCCCGCACAGCTGCGGCAGAATGTCGCAGCCTGGGCGACAATGCTCGCCGTGATGGCCGACAGTAGCGCCGATTGGGGTGCCTTCGGCAATGAAGAATAAACCCCGGGAAACAATGTTGCGTCGCAGCATTTTTGATGCCCGGATTCGGGACGGTCGCGCATTTCCGAGTTGACGTTCCGGAGAAGAACGTTATGTCGGCGCGCTGGGATTGGCGCAGAGCCAGTACCAAAATGTAATGCTATGGGAGCACATATAATGAAGAAGCTTAGCTTTGCGCTTGCCGCTACGAGCCTGATGGCCCTGGCTGCCTGCGGCGAAACCGCCACGGAAACCACCGACGAAGCCGTCGAAGCGACTGAAGAAGCCGCTGTGGCGACCGAAGAAGCCACCGAAGAGATGGCTGAAGACGTTGACGCGATGGCTGAAGAAGCCGGCGAAATGGCTGCTGAAGAAGCCCCGGCTGAAGAAGCTCCGGCCGAATAAGCCAGCTTTTCGGCGGTTTGCCCTCGGGCAGACCAAAGAATTGAAAAGGGCGTTCCCCCATGGGGAGCGCCCTTTTTCTTTGCGCGGTTTGAACCGCGTCGCAGTCGGCATCAGGCTGCTGTATTCGCCGGTTTGGGCTTGCGGCGAATCAACAGCAACAACGGAAAGGCTGCAATCGTCGCCAGCATCATCACCCAGAAATCGTCGAGATAGGCAATCATCATCGCCTGGCGGCTGACCTCGCTTTCGAGCATCTGAAGCGCCGACTGGCCGACAAATTGCCCCGGGGCGGCCAGCGATGGCGGCAGCGGCGGCAGGTCCGTCGCCGTGACGTTGGAGGTGAGCGCGGCGTGGCTGACCTGGAAATTGCGCCCGAGCAGCACCGTCACCAGCGAAATACCGATCGAGCCGCCGACATTGCGTGTCAGGTTGAGCAGGCTCGCTGCGCTAGTGCGATAGTGAACGCCCAGCGTTTCGAACGCCAAAGTCTGCAACGGTACGAAGACGAATCCGAGGCCAAATCCCTGGATTACGCCGCTCAGGATGATCGGCCGACGATCCATCTCCAACGTGAAGCCCGACATCTGCCATAGCGAAAGGGCCATCAGCGAGAGCCCGACGAGCAACAGCGTCCGGCTATCGACGCGGCTCGCGATCCGCCCAACAAGCAGCATCGAGACCAGCGTCCCGAGACCGCGCGGCGCGGTAAGCAAGCCCGATTGCAGGACCGAATATCCGAACAGCGTCTGAAGCAGCGGCGGGAGCAGGGACAGCCCGGCGAGCATGACCGCGCCCGTCATTAGCATGAAAAGCATGCCCGCCACAAAATTGCGATCCCTGAACATTTTCGGATCCACAAGCGGATCGCGCGCGGAAACCAGGTGAACGACGAACATCCATGCCGCCGCCAGCGCGACGAAACACTCGACCCAGATTTCCCAGCTCGCAAACCAGTCAAGCTGCTGACCCCGGTCGAGCATCAGCTGGAAGCTTGCCAGTGCCAGCCCCATCAACGCGAAACCGAACAGGTCGAAACGGCGCTTGATCGTCTTGCCCGACGGAAGATAGCGCCAGAGCATGACGGTCGCGACCGTCCCGACCGGCACGTTGACGAGGAACACCCAGCGCCAGCTGTAATATTCGGTCAGCCATCCGCCGAGCACCGGGCCGAGGATCGGACCGATCATCACCCCGCCCCCGAACAGCGCCATCGCAGACGCGTGGCGTTCGGGCGGGTTGATATCGAACAGGATCGCCTGCGCCAGCGGCACGAGAAATGCCCCGGCTATGCCTTGAAGAACGCGGAAGGCGACGATCTCGCCGATCCCCATCGCGGCGGCACAGAGCGCCGAGCTTGCGGTAAAGCCGATAGCGGCGGCAACGAACAGCGTCTTGCGGCCGATCCGATCGGCAAGCCAGCCGGTAATCGGGATCGCGACCGCGGAGGCGATGATATAGCTGGTCAGCACCCAGTTCACGGTTTCGCGGGTGGCGCCGAGACTTGTCTGCATATGCGGCAACGCGACGTTGGCGATGGTGGTGTCGAGCACCTGCAAAAGCGTCGCCGTCATCACCGCGATGGTGATCATCGTCCGCTGGAAACGGCTGAGAGCGATACCGTCGGTCATGGGATGGCCCGCTCAGCCGTTCACGGACGCGCGGCCGGCTGGTCCCCACCCGCCTGTGTCTGCGGCGGTCTTTCCTGGGTATCCACCGTCACCGTCGCCGAAAGGCCCGCGATCAGCGGCCGCTCGGGCGTCCCGTCGACCGCGATGCGAACCGGCACGCGCTGGGTGACCTTCACCCAGTTGCCGCTGGCATTCTGCGCCGGCAGGACCGAGAATTCCGAACCGGTGCCGACGCCGATGCTCGCGACATGGCCACGCACGACGGTCCCCGGATAGGCGTCGATATCGATTTCCGCGGGTTGGCCGACATACATGTTCTCAAGGTCGGTTTCCTTGTAATTGGCCTCGATCCATGTGGTTTCGCTGCGCACGATCGTCACGACCGGCACCCCGGTCACGACCGAATTGCCGACCTGAAGCCGGTCGGTCTGCGTCACATAACCATCAGCGGACGCGCGAACCTGCGTGCGTTCGAGATTGAGGAGCGCGGCATCTCGCGCGGCGATCGCCGCCTGCAGCACGGGCTGGTTGCCGAGGCCCCCGGGGGCCAGCGCCGCGCCGGCGGTGGTGGCGCTCGCCCGCGCATTGGCGAGGCGTTCGCGCGCCTCCTGCACGTCATGCACTGCATCGTCATAACGGGCCCGGCTCAGGAAGCCACGTTCGTGCAGGTCGCGATAGCGTTCGAAATTGCGCTCGGCGTATGCCAGATTGGCCTGCGCGCCGGCTATATCGCCGCTGGTTCCGGCCGATTCCGCTCTTAACGAGGCGAACTGGACCCGCGCCTGCGCAACCTGCGCCTCGGCATCGGCGAGAGCGACCCGATAGGGCTGGTCATCGATTTCGAAAAGTAGGTCGCCGCGGCGTACCTGCTGGTTTTCGGTTACATGGACGGCGACGATTTCGCCCGATACCTGACTTGTCACGGACACCATGTCACGCTGGACATAGGCATTGTCGGTAGAAACATAGCGCCCGGAAAACAGCCACATATAGCCGAGTATCAGCGCCAACAGTACGGGCACGGCCAGCAATATTGACCAGCGTCGGCGGCTCCTTCCGCTTTCTTCGGGCGCGGACGGCGCTTCCACGCGCGGAGCGCTTTCGGCGGTTTCCGGCTCGATATCGAGCGGCTGCCGCGTATCGCCCCTGAGGTCCGTCGGCCCATCGGTCATGACGCCTGCCTCTCGCTTTCGTCCATCGAGGCAAGGTTGCCGCGCAGCCGTTCGAGCGTCGCTACGGTCACCGCGAGATCGGCAGGTGCGATGCCCGCCAAGAGTTCGTCGGAAAAATTCTCGAACAGCGTGCCGAGATGATCGATGATCGGCTGCGCCTTGTCCGTCAGATGAATACGCCAGGCGCGCCGATCCTTCTTGTCGCGGCGCCGTTCGACGAGCCCCGCTTCCTCGAGCCGGTCGATCATCCGGCACAGGGTGATCGGCTCCACCTCCAGCGCTTCGGCGAGGTCGATCTGCCGCAGATCGTCGCCATGCCGGTGCAGGCGCACCAGAACCCGCCATTGTTCGCGCGTGGTCCCCAGCACGGCGGCGCGCCGGTTGAACCCGCGGCGCATCAACCGGGCGGTCTCTACAAGGTCATAGGGTAGCGTTTCCATGCGCCACATATAATAAGCCATGTTATTATCTGCAAGCTTATCGAAACTCTCGCCAAACGGTACCGTGTTCGGCAAATCGTAACCTAATTTCTTATAAGATCGGTCCATGTTGGGACTAAAGAGATCTGGACGCGATTCCGGCACAGGAACCCTCGCCCGAGGGTCTCTCAGCCCGGTACTGTGGGCCGCGACCATTTCCCTACTCATCGGCCTTACAGGGTTCGGGGAACCGCTCGATCTCGCCCTGTCCGGCCTGCGCAACAAGATGCGCAGTCAGCCCGTTTCCGGGGAGATCGTGGCCGTCGGCATTGATCGGCGTGCCCTGCGCGACATCGGCGGCTGGCCTTGGGACGGAGAAACGATCGCCGCGCTGAACGATTCCTTGTTCGAAGCCGGGGCCCGGCGGGTTTATTATAATTTCTATTTCCAGTCGGGTGAGGTCCGGAACGAACCAGCGCTGATCGATTCCGTCGGCCGATTTCCCGGTCGGGTATTCGTCGCCAGTTCGGTAAGCCCCGATCCTAGGGACCGCAGCTTCGTCAATCCCAGCGAAGCCATCGCCGAACAGGTCGAGGTCGTGTCGATCAGCAAGTGGATCACTTTCTGGAACGGCGTGGAATCGGTTCCCTATCGAATGCGGATCGCCGGCGTCTCCCGTCCATCGATGGAGGCCGCGATCGCCGACATATCCGGCGAAGAAGGCGAACTCTTCCGGGTCGATTATTCCTATTCGGTCGCCTCGATACCCTATTGGAGCGCCGAGCACTTCGTGCAAAATGAAGGGCCTCTGCCCGATCTGACCGGCCGCGACGTGGTCGTCGGTGGCAACGACGAAACGGTGAGCGATTATTACTCGGTTCTCGGCCAACGGCCCGCCGCCGGATTGTTCGTCACGATCCTCGGTGCCGAGACGTTAAAAGCCGGGCGCCCGGCCTTTCTTGGCTGGATATCCTATTGGGCCTTTTGCTTCGCGCTGTTTCTCGCCTGGCGAAACCAGCTTTGGAGCATGCGCACGATCCTGACCTGTCTGGCGCTTCTGCCGGTAACCTTTCTCGGCACCACGCTGCTCGAAACGATCAATATCTCTGCCGAACTCGCGCCGACGATCGCCTTTGTCCTGATCATGCTCGTATGGGGTATCTGGGCGCGGATGGGGCGCCGGAAAAAATCGGAGGGCACGATCAATCCGATCTCCGGATTGCCGACCTTCAACGCGGCGCTTCACGACGAACCGCTCAACCGGCATGTCGTGGTGGGCGCCCATTTCGACACACTCGCTGAAATCGTGAGCGCCCTGCCTGCGCATCTCGAGGCCGAGGTTACGAGCCAGGTCGTCAACCGGCTGCAACTTGGCATCGGCAACACGGCGCTGATGCACGGCGACGACGGCAATTTCTGCTGGTTCGTGCCGGCGGAGGATTTCGACCGCGCTGTCACCCAGTTTTCCGGCATCCATGCGCTGTTTCGCAATCCCGTCCTGGTGGACGGCAAGCAGTTTGATACCAATGTGACCTTCGGGATCGACCGCGATCCCGCCATGCCGCTTTCCCACCGCATCACCAGCGTTCTGGCCGCCGCGCGCGAAGCCATGAGCAGCGGCGTCCTGTGGATCGAGCATGACCGGGAAGCCCGTCCGCAAAAGGAATGGGGCCTGGCGATGATCGGCGAACTGGAATCCGCGATCAGCCGCGGCGAGATGAGGACCGTTTTCCAACCCCAGATCGACCTGCTGGACGGCCGGATCATGAGCGCCGAAGCGCTGGTTCGCTGGAAGCATCCCGTTCGCGGGGAAATCGGCCCCGGCGAATTCATCGCGCTGGCGGAACAGCGCGGCCGGATTAAGCATCTGACGACCTTCGTGCTCGATCAGGCGCTGGAATTCGTTGCCGAGGCACGGAAATCCAATCCGGACTTCACGGTAGCGGTCAATCTCTCGGTCAGCCTGCTCAACGACGACTCGCTCATCGAACTGGTGCTAGGCGCGATCCGCCAGCGCGACCTTTCGCCCTCTTGCCTGACGCTGGAAATCACCGAGACCGCGCCCTTCAAGGACAAGGGCCGGGCGGCTGAGCTGCTCGCCCGATTGACACAGATGGGCGTCCGTATCGCGATCGACGATTACGGCGCCGGCCAGTCGAGTCTCGATTATTTCCGGGAATTGCCGGTGCACGAAATCAAGATCGACCGCAGTTTCGTCCAGAAGCTGCCGGGCTCCGAGGCGGACGAGGTTCTCGTAAAATCTATCATCGATCTGTCACACGCCTTGTCCAAGTCGGTCACCGCCGAGGGCGTGGAGGAGGAAGAAGCGTTGGAGCTTCTGAAACAATTCGGGTGCGACAGGGCGCAGGGCTATCTGATCGGCTTTCCGATGAGCCCGGGCGAATTACTGGACACCCTCTCACCCGGAGGCAATCGCGCGAGCGCATGATGCTTAACGGTTGTTAACCGTGTTCATTAATGATAATCCATGCGGCACAGCGTTTTTCTGTGATCGTGAGGAATATCGAGATGAGCAAGCCCAACCCGATGGACGAAGCCCGCGCTCCGCGCCAGAATCAGCCGGTTCGCGGCTTTTGGGATTGGCTCTTCGGCGGCGGCTGGGGCAGCACCCGATAACGGCTTCGCCCCCTTCCCCGCCATTTGAACAGCACCGGCGGAGGATTTCGAGCAAGCGAGCCACCCCACAAGGGTCGAGCGCACAGGACTTCATATAGCCCGATCGATTAGCGGCGGCGAAGCGTCCCGGGCCTTAAGGTATTTCGCTGGGAACTTCGACCACCCCGCAGCATGCGGTCTCAGAGCCGGATCCGTCTCACCACCCGATAGCTAAAAAGGCCGAAAACCCCCGCACCGCCCTCGACCGGAACTGCGTGAAACTGCGGGGCGCTACCGAAACCCCAACCAGTCCTCCTTGCCCCCGGCATTGCAGGAAACCCGCCGGACTGGCATCATTATCCGATCGCTAAGGCCAAGGGTCGCTTTAGCGGTTGGGGACAGTATGCTCGAAACATCCGAAAAGTCGGATCTTACGCCGCTTCAGCGTGCCCAAGGACTGTTGTCGGAGAGAAAGTCTCACGAAGCGCTGCAGATCGTGAACCAAGTGTTGCGGGCTACGCCGGGCAGCTGGTCCGCGCATATGCGGATGGCCAGGATCAGGGAATGGCTCGGCCAGTTCGACAAGGCCGTCGAAGCGCTGGATCGCGCAGGAGAACTCGGCGCGCCCGCGACAGCCGTGCGGGAATCGAAACGGCGGATCGATACGACCCAGGCGCTGGTGGAAAAGGCGAAGTCGGCCCTGAACCAGGGGACCGCCGAACTGGCGCTGGAAGATTTGCAAGCGGCGCGGAAAATGCGGTCGTCCGGGATCGTCGAACTGCATCTGGCGCGCGCCTTGCGGGCAACCGGCGATATCGGACAGGCGCTCGAGCTGATCGACGGCTTTCTCGCGGAGCGCCCCCGGCATAGCCTTGCGATACGCCTGCGTACCGAAATCGGGAAAGACCTTCCCCTCCCTGCTCCTGGCCATGCCAAGACAAGAGAAACGCGGAAGAAGGCCGCAGCCTCCGAGGCGAAGCCGAGCAGGCAGAAAAAACCGGTATCGGATTTCGATTCAATGCTGGCCGAGAGAATCGCGAAAATCGAAGCCGCCCTGCCCGAGCGAGCCCGGCCCGAACGCATGGCCGAACTGCGCAAGCATATTCGCTGGATCAAGGGCCAGGCCGAGAAGATCGAAGATCGCAACTGGGCCAATGACGTCGTCTATGCCAAGGCCGCATATTTCCTGAACGCCCCGACCCCCAAACCAGCGATCGACAATTATGATTCCGATCTGATCGCGAAATCTGTCGAATACGGGTATATCATCTGGCCCCGACGCATCCGGGCCTATATCCGCCACGGCAAAGTGCTCGATATCGGCTGCGGGTTCGGCGCGTTCGGGAACGGCTTTCTAGTGGCAGGCGCCGCCGACTATGTAGGCATCGACCCGAAGATGCCGCTCGATTCCAGTGCGGTGAAGAACAAGCGCAAACGGATCAAGGCCGATCTTGGCATCACGCCGCGGGATATCATGCGGAAATGCCCCAACATCCGGCTGATCAACGGCGTTGTCGAAGATCTTGGTGCCAGCGAGCAATTCGATGTCGTGGCGTTGCATAATGTCACCGAACATCTGGCGAATATCCGGGAAATCATTCCCGATATCCGCAAGCTGCTCAAGCCGGGCGGGCGGCTGATCTATCACCATCACAATTTCTATTGCTGGAACGGCCATCACCAGGCGCCCAACCAGCCCCAGAACTACACGCCGGGCGTCGCGGAGCAGGACCGGATGGCGGACTGGAACCACATCATCGCCGCACCGGACATGCCGGCAGATCATTATGTGAACGCCGGCCTCAATCACATTCGGCTCAACGAGATAAAAGCGGCGACGGAGCGGCACTACGCGCTGGAAATCTGGAAAGAAATCGACTCGCCTGCTGCCGTGACGAAAAGGCTAAACCATTCTGTTCTTGCAAAGATCCAGAATTTCGATCCCACCCTTACGAAGCGCGATCTCACGGTGAATGCCGTGCTTTGTGTGGCGACCCCAAAATAGGACGACCGCACCCGTGCAAACAGACGCCTTCGACATATTGGAGTTTCCCTCGCTGGCGGCGTTCACATCGGACATGCCCCATGCCGGCCTGCGCGTCCTAATCGCTACCGAAGAAATTATCGGCCCGGTACGTAACGGCGGGATCGCCTCCACCTATTATCATCTTGCCCGCGGCTTGGTTGCCAAAGGCCATGAAGTGACGGTTTTATGCCTGAAAGGCCCGGTCGTCGAAAACGAGACGCCCGAACACTGGATCGCGCATTACCGTACCTTCGGCATTGACCTGGTCTATCTGCGGCAGCTCGACGAAAACATCGCGGCCGCGAGCGGCAAGTGGCAGGGGCGATGGCTCGCCTTTTATCGCTGGCTCAAGGCGAATGACCGCTTCGATGTCGTCCACAGTTCCGAATGGCGGGGCGGCGCCTTTTATGCGCTGCAGGCCAAGCGGCTCGGCCTCGCCTTTCAGGACACGCTCTTCATCATGAAGGCCTCATCGCCCCACGTCTGGAATCGGCACTATCAGATGCGGCCGATTGAAAAACATGATCTCGTCGTCGCAAGTTTCGCCGAGCAGAAATGCGTCGAATGGGCGGACATGGTCGTGGGCGGCAGCGCGCATCTCCTCAGCTTCATGGGCCATATCGGCTATACGCTGCCCGAAGGCCGCACCTATGTGCAGCCCAACATCGTCGATTTCTCGGAAGTGCTGGTCGAGGATCGGCGCCCCAAACGCACAACCGGCGATATCGTAAAGGCCCGCGAACTTGTTTTCTTCGGCCGGCTGGAACCGCGCAAGGGGCTCGACCTCTTCGTCCACGCCGTGGACATGCTGGTCGCGGAGAATATGGCGATCGAGCGTGTCACCTTTCTCGGCAAGGAAGGGGAAAAAATCCTCAAGCAGACAAAGTCGCTGGACTTCATCCAGGAACACGCCGCACGCTGGCCCTTTCCCGTCGATATCGTCACCGATCTCAACCAGCCCGAAGCGCTCTCGCTTATGTGTTCGCGCGACATGATCGCCGTCATGCCCTCGCTGATCGAGAATTCGACGATGGCCGTCTATGAGGCACTCGTCCATCACATCCCGTTCGTCGCGACGGCCGTCGGCGGCACGCCCGAACTAATCGCACCTGAATATCGCGCGGCGACCCTCGTCGGTCCAAACGTGCAGGAGCTGTCCGTCCGGCTTTCAACCGTACTGGAAGGCGGGCAAGTAATTGCGGGACCCAGTTTCGAGAACGGCGCCAATTTGGAGACATGGTATGGTTTCCATCATTTCCTCGCCGACAAGGGCGTAGCCGACTGGTCAGTGCCGTTATCAGAAGCCATCGAAGAGCAGTCTATTGCCTGCATTTCGGTGCCCTCCAGCCCGGTGGAGCTAGCTCGGATTGTTCATTCGCTCGACGTACAACCCGATACGGTAGAGACGGTCATTTGCATCGCTTTCCCTCCTGCGGACGCCGATCAGGGACTCATCCGCGACGCTGCGGCCAAGGGCGCGCGCATTATCCAGGCGTCGGGATGCTCGATCGGCGAATGTTTCAACCGCGCCTATGCGGAAACAGACAGTGCCATCTGCATATTCGCCGGAACCGACGGCATTGCGCTGAGCCCCGCCTTTTTCGAAGCTGTAGGGCGCGCGCTCACCGCGCGGCCCGACGATTTCGTGACCAGCCTGTTCCGATTTGCATCCGAAGACACGGCTATCGATACGCTCTTCGCGCCGCTGGGCGGCGACCCGGCGACCCAGACATTGACCCGAGATGCCTATGGCGTCGAACTCGTGGCGGGCACGCGCAAGGCTTTCAAAGACGCGGGACTGTTCGAGCCATATCGTGTCAGCGCGGGGACGATATTCGAGTTTCTGGGCAGGATCGCGGCCGAGGGCCGCGAGCTGTTCGCGATCCCCGAACCGCTGTTCGAATTTTCCGGAAATTATGACGCCATCACGCGGGCCGAGGCGCATAGCGACTATCTGATCCGCAAGACGATGCTGCAAACCACCGATCTCGCCGTGAGGAAGCTCCTACTGATGGGTGTCGGCAATATGGAACGGCAGAAGCAAAAAAATGCCGGGCCGCTCGTAATGGCCGGTGCGCACCGCAAGGCGGGAAGCATCGCGTGGCTGACCAATGTCGAACGGCAGGGCCGTCTCGACGAAACGGTGCCGTACAACCATTCGATCTTCCTCGGCTTCGAGCGCGAGCGGAATATATTGCGGATCGCCGTCCGGCATACGGGTGCACTCGTCGTGCTCCTGAACAACGAGGTCTTGCGAAGCGACGAGAGCTTCGACAGCCGGGAGGAACTCGAAATTCTCGAATTTCCGGTGCTCGATTTTCTCGAAACCAGGCCAAAGGCGCATTTGCGGATCGAACTGATAAACGAGAATATCAAGGCCGCCGGGGTGGCCATTCAGCGCCTCGAGGAGAACATCCACTATCTGAGTTCCCATCGGCCGATCTACTGGGGAAGCGATTTCGACGCGATACTCGAAATAGTGGAAAGCCTGCGAGCCGAACGCCTGCGCAAAAAGGCTCTTGCGCGGAACGGCAACGGCGCAACAGCGATCAAATCTTCAACCGGCAAACGGGGCATTACGGAACCCACCGTAACGATCGATCCCGGCGCGATGGGCTTGCTCGGCCGCGTTCGCAGGCGATTGGGAATGCGGTTTCGCCCAGACTAGCGTTTCCGTCGCCAGCGGTGGTCTTTTCGATCAGGACACTCTGAGGATTGCATCGTTTCTAATCTGCCGGCGCGCGCGTTCCACGCGAAACCGCGCGTTTCTGGCATCCCGCATATTGTCTTTCGAGGCGATATAATCCGCATGCCGAGCTTGGGTATCGTCGAGCATTGCCAGCGCCTCCTCCTTGCGATGCAAAAGCGCGACCAGATAGGTGCGGGAGAGCGCCATGAGAAAATCGACGCCCTCGTCCTCAAAGGGCAGATCGACGGCGCGATCATGATATTCGAGACAGCGCTCGTCCCGCGCCGTCCAGGGATCGTAATCGGCGACCGCTTGCGGCACCTGCTTCTTGCAAACATAAATCGAGCTGGAATGAACCCGGCCGCGCCATTCGAAATAATCGGCGAGATATCCCATCGTGATCTTGATCCATGGCAGCCGATCGAAGAAAAAATCCTGGTTTACGAGGATTTTGCCGGGAAGGATGTGTGGCAGGAATTCTCGGCCCACATGCGCGTTCAACGCGGCGCTCTTGCAGACATCGATGAAGCAGAATTCGATGGGATCGCCACTCCACCGCTCTTCCAGAAGATCGCCGACGTGTAGCTGGACTAGGTCTTCATAGGGCAGAACCGCATCTTCCAATATCGGAACGAAGCTTTCGCCCATCCGGTAGGACACGTCCCTGAATTGTCTGATTGCGCCATTGCCCGGTAAAAAGCCGCGCTCATAGGCGTGGATCGTCGGCGCGTCCGCGCCCCTTTCGCGGAGCGCCTCCGCGGCGGCCACGGTGGAGGACCCGAGAAAGCTTCCGCCATCGACAACAAGACCGGCATCTTCGAAATTGTTTCGCAAATAGCCATAGATCAAACGCCGCTCGCCCAGCGAGAGCATGCCGGGCGCATCTTGAACCCGCAGGGGCAGCTGGAGCGTTCGATAGTCGAATTCGGGCTGGACGGCGATACCGGTCGAAATGGCGAGGCTCATGCCCCTGCCCTGCCTCGTGCCGGGGATCGTGGCAAGTGTGTCGCGGTCCGGCCGGATCGGTCGATCCCATCCGGCGGGAACGTCAAGCCCGATGGTGCGTAGACCCTGGACGGTTTGCCGGGTTTCGGCATGAATAACGGCCCGGAGCTGCTCCGAAAGCTCGTATCCGGGACTCGGATTGGGTATTTTTTCGGCAGCGGCCATGCAGCCTGGCTCAAAGTCGAGATCGGCAAAATCAAGCGCAGCCGCGACGACCTCTTCCGGCTTCTCGCGAATATCGTCGAACCAGACGATCCGCAGACGCTCCGGCGGAACATTGTCCAGAAGGCGCCGGGTTTCTTCGACCGCGCGGCCATCGTCTAAGACGAGCCGAGCAAAGACGAGGCGCTCGTTTTCACTCCAAGCGTTCCAGTCGAGGCCCTGTCGCGCAATCCTCTGCCGGATGCCAGAGAGCGTCCGCTCATAGGGATCGCGTAACAACAGCAGAAACCGGCTTTGCTCTGCTACCGACAGGAGGTGTCGCAGGCCCTTTTCGGGCAATCGGTAATAGGCTGGCGTAGAATCGAGACACCAGTCGCCCGGGCCGTCAGCAAACAGGTCTGCATACCATTGGTCGCTCGAGGCGAATTCATAAATATAATGGCGTATGTCGCGCCGCTGCCTCTCCAGCCGCACCTTCCGTTTGCCATCGGCCGATGCGAGGTCTTGGTCGATGCGCGCCAGGCGCGCTTCGGCCTGGGCCCGGAGAAAATCGAAACGCCCGGCCACACGGCTTTCGTCGCTCGGAAGCAGGCTTATATCGCCGGCATGAACATGATCGAAATAATGGATTTCCTTTATCTGCCCCAGTGCGCGCACCATGCGGCTGTGTCGGCACAATCGCTGGTGCAACCATGTGGTCCCGCTGCGTGGCATGCCGATAATGGCGAAAAGGCGATCGATCGTTGCCATCGTGGCGATGCCGCCTCAAATATGACCCATGGGGACAATTCGCGATCGATCGACTATCCGGTGCATGGATTTTACTTCCCTGGCGGCCTGCTATGCTTTTGATATCCTACCGTGTTGGAGCGCGAAGTGAACTCAAAACCTTTGGGCGTGCAGCAGCGCGAGCAGGCGAAGCGCTTTAGAGAGCTCGCCGCGGCAAAAGACTGGCCGGGTTATATCGCCGCGCTTTCGCCCGATCACGACGAACCGGTCAAACGCATTGCCCGAAGCGTGTTGCGCACCGCGCTTATGCGTTCGAAAGAGGGAATCGCGGACGACATCCTCGTGGGGCTGACGCCCGATGCAATCCTGGCGCTGGAGCTCCCGCTGGCCGAAGTCCGCGGCTATGCCGAAGCGCTGATGCACGCCCATGACATGGAACGCCTCGAAGCCTTGCTTGCCGATGCCGCGGAGGTCGCGCCTGACGACCCCGTCATTGCCGGGCTTCAGCTTCGCCTCCTAGGGCGGCTGAACAGGATCGGCGCGATACGGCGGATCATGCGGCTTCGCCCCCGCGCCTTCGAAAATCCCGAGGCGCTGCTCGCCGCCAGCGATTATGTCGGCATGAAATCGGACGATCACGAGCGGCTCGTCTCCTATCTGGAGGACTTGCCGGCCGAAAGCGGCACCGCGATCAAGCTCCAAGGAATTCGCTGGCTGTACCGGGCCGGCGAAGAGGATCGCGCGGTTCTTCTGGCGCGCCGATATCGCGGCAATGCCGAGACCAGCGATTTCGATGGCATCCTGGACATGCTGACCAATGTTCCGGCGTGTCAGCCGCGTCTCGAAGCGTCAGGCCTTACGCCCAATGTCATGGTCGGGCATAGCGAGGGAGATCGCGGCGCCCTGATCTTTTTCAACGGCTTCGGGATACCCGGCCGGGGCCGCAGCGAAGGCAGCGTACTGGACCGATATATTTCCGATCTCGGCCTCACCACAATCACGGTCAAGGATCCGAGCCACCTGCTGTGCCTGAAAGGCATTCCCGACTTTGCTGAATCCATCGAGGAAGCCGCCGCTGGCCTCAGGGAAATCGTGACGGATCTCGGTCTGGAGAAAATCTACACGATGGGCGGATCGGCGGGCGGCTATTCGGCAGTTGTCTACGGGCTTCACCTGCGGGCGGAAGCGGCTCTGCTGTTCGGTTCGCCGACCGATTGCGGGCCCGGCAATGCCAATGTTGATTTTCGCGCTCAGGTAGTTGCCCGCAAACTGCAACGCAATTTCGATACCGCGACGCTCGACATGCTTTCCTGGCTGGACGCGTTCGATGATTCCCTGCCGATCACCCACTATTATTCCGCCGATAACGGCATCGACAGCTGGCACGCCGCGCGGATCGCCGACAGGCCCGGCGTGCATTCGATCGCGCTGAAGGGTCAGGCCTCCCACCAGGTCATGGTCGAAGCGGCAAAGGGCCGAACATTGGGCCAAGTGCTCCGCGAGGGCCTATCGCTCACGGAGCGCGGCCGCTCCGAAACGGTCAGGCGGTAGCGGGAATGGCGGCCTTGGCGTGATGGCCGCCCTGTTCCTTGTAAAAATCTTCGCGCCGTTGTTCGTCGACAAGCCTGGCAAAAGTGTCGTGATCGAGCTTTTGCCCCTTGTACAAGACATGGTCGAGCGGCGCCGCGTCGGGATAGAGCCGGTCCATATAGGAGTTCATCCGGTTCATCGTCCGGGTGTCGGTCATCGTGATGTCGGTCGGTCGGGCATGGAGCGTGATATTCTGGTCCATGAACATGATCTGCCCGTCTTCCCAGTCCCGCGTATAGATATATTCGGGCCGGTTGAGCAGCGACCATAAATGGTCCCGATAGGCCAGGCTCTCTTTCTTCGACATCCCCCGGAAATGGCTGAAGCAATGGCTTGGGAAACGAATGCCCTTGCGGCCCGTCGCAGTCTCATCGAGCAGCGGATTCTCCATCTCCGGCAGCGGCACCGTGTTGTAGCGAATGATTTCCTTTTGCGAATCGATCAGGTCGCCGCCGAGTTCGCCACCGTCCCAGGCCCAGACCGAGTGGAGCTCCTCCACCATCGTCCGGTCTTCATGGTTCAGCGCCTCATAGGCCGGCGCCGTGCACAGGAAGACGGTCTGGCTGCCCTTCGACCCCCAAAGGCTCATCAGACCGACCACGCGCTGGCTTTCATGATAGCTTTGCTGGTCCGAATGCCAGTCTAGTTTGCCGTTGGTAAAAATGCCGGTCGGCTTGCCCTTCTTATTCAAGATGGGGCTGACGCGCGACATACCGCCCTTTTCGGCGAACCCATCGACGGCATTCGAGATATGGCCCAGGTTCAGCAGCAGGCTGCGCCAATGCGTTCCGGAGAGCTTCCGTTCGCCGACATAGCGGTGGATGATCGCCCGGCACGGCTGGCCCCATAGCGATTGAATTTCGTGGAGCCGCGGCTCGGACACCTTGTCATCAACGAAAACCACGCATTCGTGCGCGACAAGCCGACCGAGTTCGCGGCACTGCTCGTCGTCCTCCAGATCGATGTCGGAAACCTGGATCGCGTTGCAAAGTTGCTTGATCTTCATACTACTACCCCCCCTGGGCAAGATACGAACTATGCCAAAAACGGCAGGATTGTCCATGATTTACTGAACACGGCCACCCAAATCGGGAGGCTGGATTTCGGGCTCCAGCCAATCGGTTCGGTCATGCGCTTCGAGCCAGTCCTGTACATCGCCGGGATTCTCGAACCGCTGCAGAAAATCTTCGCTATTGTTCTTCACGAGCGTCGTGTCGCCGCCAAGCGCCGGATCGACGCCGATAAATTCCCAGAGTTCGGCCGCGCCATCCGCGGTGCGCGCGCGCGCATAATCGATCTCCTTCCCGCCACGCTCGGCGATCAACCCGGACCAGAGCCGGTCATGATGCTCGCGGGCGCAGATGTGTTTTTCGAACTGGCCGGCATCGAAAGCGACCTTCGGCTGTTCTCGCGCCGCTATCGTGCGACGGTTATTCCAGCCCTTCTGGAGCGCGATCTGCGCCGAGGAATAGGTGGCAAGGTGATTGCGCCGGACGAGCGAGATGAGGCGAACGTCCGGATCCGCGAGCAGGCCCTGCGTAGCGGCCTTCGGCCCGTTGATATGCTGCTTGATACCCATCGCCTTGCAGGGCGGCGTGCCGGCGACGACGTCCGCCATGAACGCCGCGTATTTTTCATGGCGGTCCTCCCACACGTCCCATCCAGAAAGAGCGTCGCGAAGCGCGCGGGTCGGGGGGTGATCGGTGGCGAAAAATTCGCGCTTGCTGAACAGGGCGAGATAGCAGGTCACGTCCGGATGACTGCCGAGCTTCTCGACAACCATCGTCGATCCGGTGCGCGGCATGGAGAGGACGGCGAACCGGATCATCGGCGGCCGCACCGATACAGCAATTCCCGGATATTGGCGTTGGCGCGATAGGTTTCCATCGCCTCGACCTGCCAGCCCGCGCCTTCGAGCAGCTGCAGGAATTCGCGGTTGTCATAGGCGTTGATCCAGCCACGTTTCTCACGAAGCCCGGGATCGCCGCCTTCGCATGGATGGCAATAGCTGACGATCAGCCGCCGCGCCGTAGCGGCTGCAAGGGCGAGGACACCGGCCGGGCCCGACAGATATTCGATCAGGCCGAGCATTGCGGCAACGTCATAGTCGCCATTCGGAAAATCGCCGGTGTCGAGGTCCATCGCGATGACTTCATCGCTCCAACTACGCTGATCGAGCCCTTGATAGATGCAGCCCGGCGGTAGTTTCTCCTTGAGCGACAGCCGTGCTCCGCACCCGAGGTCGAGCACGTGCGATCCCGCGGCGATCCAGCGGGCGGCCATTCCAGCGCGATCGTCCCAGTCCGCGCGATAGGTGCCGGCGTCGAGCCAATGGTCCTTGGTCACCTTTGCGGAGGCTCGCGGTTCCAGACCGGGGATCGGCTCGAGGTCCCGGGCATAGATTTGCCATTGCTTCTGACAACGGACCTGGGTTTTCATCCACGGTTTGCGCGCTCCCACCCAGTGAAGCAGCGCAGCGTCGGGATCGATGTCGAATTGCGGTATGCTGTTCCAGCGGGCGGGCAAGGCGGCATAGCCCTGGAGGCTCGAGAAGTTGAGCGCGTCCTGATCGTGCAGGCCGAAGCGATGGACGAGATCGAGCGCGCAGTCGATCGTCCCGTTGGCCCGCAGCGTATCGAGCGACATTACAAGTACCCCCGCGTTGAACCCGGGTTGCCGAAGATCGATCTCGCGCGCCAGGCGCAGCCGCAGGGCGCGTGCCTCGTCGGCGGGCATGCCGGCGGCCCGGCGTTCGAGCATCTCGGCGATTCGCGCAACGTTGGGATTGGGCGTCGGCCGCGCGGCGAGGCCCGCAGGCCCCGGATCATGGTCGGCAAGCTCGCCGATATCGCCAAGCACGATGGTGTCGCAATCGATATATACGATTCGGTCGAGATCGGGGAGCGCGTCGACCAGGAACAGGCGGTCCATCGTCGAGATCGTGATCGCCTGCGACAATTCGACTTCGGCGCCTTCGAGCCGCTCGTCCATGGGGATGATCCGCGTCTCCACCGCATCGGCCGCGCACGACAACGGCGCGAGTTGGCGATCCTCCAGCTCGCGGACTAGCAGTACGAGCCGGATCGGACGCTGGCTGTTGGCACGGATCGAAGCGAGCACCGCCTGGGCGCGCGCCGCATAGGCCGCGTCGAAAGCCATGACGAGGGTCACCATGCCACCATCCGTCCCCGGCGCGACGCTCACCGGTTCGACGCAGCCGAGACGCGGTGGCGGTTCCTTGCCGAACAGCTCGGCCTTCGCTGCGACGGCGAGCGGCGCCGTCATGGCGCGCCACCGCTCATAGACGGTATCGGGTGTCTGTCCGGCAAGAATCTGCGTAAACATCTCGCGCAGCAGCTCGGTTATGCGATCCCGCAGCCCGAACCGGTCGTCGTCGGCGATCCCAACCAGCCCCTCGAAGCGGCGATCAGCGTCCTTGCCCGGCACGAAGCGGACCGGCGTGCCGAGCGCCTCGCAGGGAAGCAGGCAATGTAACCGGCCCGTTTCGACCATTTCGAGCCCGGCATAATGGTCGAGCCGGTCCACAGCCTTTTCAATACTTTCGGCAAAGGCCGCTGTGCGCAGGTCGGGATAGTGGTGGGTCAGTGTTTCCCAGCCCTGCCCCTCACCCGTCTTCTCTATATCGACCCGGCAGCGGCCGCAGCGTGGCTCGTCGGGATTGATCGCCGTGGCGAGCGTCATCGTTGGGCAGCCCGAAAGAAAGGCATCGATCCCCTGGTTCAGCAGCCAGCGCATCGTGTTCCTGTCGCGGCAGCCGATCGGCGCGTAGCGGCGCAGCCAATCGAGCAGAGGCTGGTCCAGGTCCGACGGACGCCACAGATGGAAGCCGAGGGGTATCGGGCACAGATTGTCAGGCGGCGGAAAGGCATCGTTCTTGCCGAACTGCCGGTGATAGAACCAGCCGTTATAGACGGCCCAGACCGGCCGCCCCGGAAAGCGCAAGGCGACCGATTGCGGCGCATCGCGATCGAAGATGGCGAGATAGGCATCGCCGGGCATCGCAACACGATCTTCCTCGGACCAGCTATCGGCGAGCCGGCGCAGCGAACGGTGAATCCGCTGCTGGTCGCAGACCAGCCTTGCCCCCCGGAAACGGGCGATGTGGCGCAGGATCGCGGCCGTCTGGATGAAGTCGCCGAGATTGGCGCTGGCGAAGGAAAGGTCGGGGCCCTTATAGTCGAACAGGCCGATGATCGGCATGTCGGCCTCAGGGCTTTGCTGCCAGCGCTTAACAAGCGCGCGATTGACGAGCCAGTCCCCTTCGCGCGGGTCGCCGGCGATCGCATCGAAATAAGCGGACATCCAGCGAAGGTCGCGGGTCGCGCGTTCACTCAACCCTTTTTCGGCCCGCGCCTGGTCAGCAGCCCGACGGGCCAGACGGGAGGCGCGGGCATAGTCTCCCGCGCGCCACGAAGCCTTCGCCCCCAAGACCGCGGTCTCGCGATCGAGAGCGCCCGCCCCTTCGATGCGATCGACATAAGCGATCACTGCGAGATAATCGTCAGACAACCACGCAATACGCGCCTGCGCGGCTGCGATTCTCGAATCCCCGGCAACGCCGCGCAGCGCCTCGCGCGCGAATTCGGGATTTCCGCCGCGAATACCCGCTTCGGCCAGCAACAGTGTCGATTCCACCGGATCCGGCTCGGCGAGTGCCTGTTCGATGAGTTCAACCGGGCGTCGCGCCATTCGAACTCCCTTTTGTGATCAGAACGACAAGCGATCCCGCTTATATGGATTGCCGCCCGATGAGAAAGGGCAAAGCGGGCGACAATCGTCGGTCAGCGCGTTTCCTCCTATCGCCGCCCAACCGATGATTATCCGTGGACCGATAGAACAAGGGTCCGCGGGGCCCGGCATCGCGGGATGGTCGGAGGCCATGCGGCGCTGGTCGCCCGAAGCCGGATCTTGAATGGTCGGGGAGACTGGATTCGAACCAGCGACCCTCTGCTCCCAAAGCAGATGCGCTACCAGGCTGCGCCACTCCCCGACATTTTCAACCCCTGAGACGGGGCCTTTCAGCGTAACTATACCACCGCGCTATCGCTCGGCGAGTTTTGCCCCCAAAATACGCCCCGCGTATTTTCCCGATAGGCAAAACTGGTGGGCCCGGCAGGACTCGAACCTGCAACCAAGCCGTTATGAGCGGCCGGCTCTACCATTGAGCTACAGGCCCCACCCGTTCGGCGGCATCGCCCTGCCAAAGCGCACCGGCCAACGCAAGCGCCTATTCGGCAAGGCGGACAGCGTCGGCAGCGGCAACGATCTCCGCGGCGCGCGCGGCGGTCACGCCGCGGCGGGCGAAAAGATCGAAAACGCCATCCCACCAGGCGTAAAAGGCCTTCAGATCGGCGGCGTCGCGGACATAGGGCGTGTGCCCCGGCACCACCGAGGGCGAATGATAGGACAGGCTGAAGACTGCGAGGCCGTCGTCGAGCAATCGCTCGATCGCCTCGAGCGCCTGCGGCAGCGGATAATCTTCAGGCGTCAGCGCAATCCGCTGGATCATGCCCGTCCGCGCCATGATCGTACGCCACAGGCTGATCCGATCACCGAGCGGGAACAGTCGCTCGCCCCATTGCCGCAAGGTACCGATAAAGGTGGCGGTCAGGGGCAGCTCCAACAGCGTACGCCCGGGGCCGCCCCAAAAGGCCTGGGTCTCGAAGCCGGAAAAATCCGGGCCGCCCTGCGCGCCATAGTCGAACAGTGCGCGGACCGAAGCATCCATCCGATAGCCTTCGGCTTCCAGCAGCGCCGCCGTCTGCTTGCCGATGCCGTAGCGCCCGGCGCGATAGAGGGTCGGCCGCACGCCGATCCGTTCCCCGATCCGCGCGGTAAGCCGCTGGAGCTTCGCGCGTTGCAAATCGACCGGAAGATTGCCGGTGAAGCTGTTATAGGCCGTGACCGCCTCGTCGAACGGCGGGTTGACCCAGGGATGGAGCTGGGTGCCGATCTCGCAGCCGTCCCGCGCGTGCATTTCGGCGAGAATCGCCGCGGAGCGATCGTCGTCGACCGTCGGCCAGTCGCACATATAAATGGGGAGCGCGCCGGCCTCGCGAAAGAAACGCTGCGCCGCGGGCAGTTCTTCCATCGCCGTGACGGCGGTGTTTTCGCGCCGCAGCGGCTTTTCCCAGTCGAATTGCTCTTCGGTATCGACGAAAATCGCGAAACGTTTGCCGAAATCGCGGGGCAGACGGGCATGGGCGCGGGCATCGGGCGGACGATCTATCCGCCCCATTCGCCTTTCTTCCCCGGAATAGGCGTCCTCGACGTCCGGCTTGTCGCTGTTATCGGCCCCGCTCACCGGGCAAGGCGCTAGCATCTTTTGCCGGCAGGTGCAGGACAAATTTCTGCGGTGCGATATCGAGGCTGCCTTGCGCTTCCTGCGCGATATTGCGGACGAGCCGCAACGCGAAGCCCAGCCCCAGCGCCGGCGCATCGGGCCAGTCGCCCTCGGGCGAAAAGCCGGGATCGAGAAGTTCGGCCTCGTCCTTGCCCGCCAGCATCGCCGGCCGGGAAAAGGCGATGGCCGCCGTGTCCGGCGCAGCGCCGCGCATGCAGAATACCGTGATCACTTCTCCCGACGCCGCCAGGCCGACCGTCGCCGAAAGCAGCCGCTCGATCATCCGTTCGGTCGCGATCGGATCGGCGGCGAGTGGCGGCAGCCCCTTTTCGATGCGGATCGTCAGCTCTACGCCGCGCGCCTCCGCCTGACCCAGATAATTGTCGTGCAGCCGCTTGAGGATCTCCGCGACATCCACCTGCTGGGGCACCAGCGCGAGCTGGTCGCTCTCGGTGCGCGCGGCGGTATCGATATCCTCGACGGATCGGAGCAGGCCCGCCGCTTCCCGGCCGATCGCCATCGCGCGTTCGCGATAGGCGGCCGAGACCGGACCCAGCAACTGGCCCTCGATCATCTCGGAAAAGCCGATAATCGCGTTGAGCGGGGTGCGCAGTTCATGGATCAGCTGGCGCAGGGAATCGGGCTGGAGGCTCGATCCGAAAAGCCCAGCGGGCGGGGCTGGCGGCGGCGCGGCCTCCTCGTCGCGGCGCGGCCGCCTGGCCATGCCGCGATAGCCCTCGAACCGGCCATCGGCGTCGCCGAAAAAGGGTACCGCCGAAATCCGCCAGGCGCCGGCCGCAGGCCCCTCCCCCGCCACCATCAGCCGGGCGTCGCGAAACGGCGCGCGGCCGCGAAAGGCGCCGGCCGCATGGCCATCGACCCCGAAATCGAGCGCATCGGCGCTGAACGCGATGGTCTGGCCGACGATGGGCCCGCGCGGCGCGCCATCGATCCAGCGGATGACGCCGTCCGGCCCGGTTTCGAAACGGAATTCGGTGCAGGCCCCGGATTCCCCGGCTTCGGGCTCGGGCGGCGGCCGGTTGCGGCGATACGCCTCGATCCGTTCGACGAGATTGCGAATCTGCCGGAAATCCTGCGCGATCGAACCCTGATCGGGAAGTTCCGGAACGATCGCAGCTTCTTCGAGCTCGAGAATCTCCCCGGCCGCATCCGCCTCCACCGCGGCATCGGCGGGTTTATCGAGAATCATGTCCGCGGCGCCGAAGCGATCGAGCGCGGCGCGGACCTCCTCGTCGAGATCGGAGCGATGCCGCATCAACGCCCGCGAACTGGGCCGCATCCGGGGCAGGATATCGAGCCAATCCCCGGTATCGAGCTGCGCGCCGGACAGCAGGGGCTGCGCGATATCGGGCTTTTCCTCGGCGAAATGGGCAACCAGCCAGGCCGGCACGAACCGGCCGGAGAGCGAGCGCGCCGTTTCCAGCTTGATCGCGTCGGGTACGTCGCGCTGCCACTCGTCGAGCAGCGCAAAGGCCGGGATATGGTCGGGATTGGCGGCGACATCCTCTCGCTGGGCGAGCACATCGACCAGCTGGCGCCACTGCGATATCCGTGCGGCAGGGGTATCGCGCGGCTGCGCCAGTACCGTTGCCAGCATATCGTCGAATCGCATCGTCGCCCTTCACTCACGAATCCGCGCGAGGACCGCGCAAACCCCTGATTTTTCGATAGACCGAGGAAATGGTTAACGGAAGCCGACTATTCCATCCGTACGGTATTGGGACAATTGCTTTTCCAAGACATATAATTATAACCAAGGCTGGTTTTGTGAAGGATTAGACTATGAAGACGTCTTCGCCCGCTCTGGACGATATCGACCGGTTGATTCTTTCCACGTTGCAGGACGAGGGAAGAATTACCAATGTCGAGCTTGCCCGGCGCGCGGGATTGACGGCTCCGCCCTGCCTGAGGCGGGTGCGCGCGCTCGAGGAAGCGGGCGCGATAGAGAGCTATCATGCCAAGCTCAACCCCCGGGCGTTGGGCTATGGCATCACCGTTTTCGCCATGGTCAGCCTCAAGAGCCAGGCCGAAGACGATCTGCGATCCTTCGAACAGCATATCACCACGCTCTCGCTTGTCCGCGAATGCCATATGCTGAACGGCGAAATCGATTTCATCCTGAAAATCGTCGCCCGCGATCTCCAGCATTTCCAGGATTTTCTGACCTCAAGCCTGACGACCATCCCGAACGTCGAAAGCGTAAAGACCTCGCTGACGATCCGGACGTCGAAAGCGCTGCCCGGCGTGCCGGTCGACTAGCTGGCCGGATCTGCCGGTGCCGCCACGGGAGCAGCGGCCGGTGCCGGACGCGTATCGACATAAGCCCGCCAGAGCCGCGCCACCGAAGCCCGGGGCCCGGTGACCAGATCCAGCGCCGCCCGCGCGCCTTGCGCATCGCCGCTCATCGCAAGAGCGATGCCGAGCCGCAGATTGGCGAGTTCGGCATCCACCGACCCTTTTTCGAGCGCCGTGCGATAGAGCGGCGCGGCGCCGTCATAGCCGCCGAGCGACAGGTAATCATTGGCAGCGGCCATCGCGTTTTCGCCGGTCGCGGCACTCGCGGCCGCCTGGGCGCGCGCCGGCAATCCGTTGCGCAATGCCTCTGCGGCCCGCGTCGTTCCGCGATCGAGCGTCGCAATTTCCGAATTGCCGCCGTCAAGGATGTTGGCCGCCCGCCCCGCCTGGACGATGCGCTCGATCTCGGACGGAAGCCCGACGGCATGGGCGGCCCGCGCATAATCGCGATAGTCGAACTCACCGGTCAGCGCGCCGGCCGCAGCCTGCAAGCGCCACAGATCCATGATCGACCCCGGATCGGCGGCATAGGCGGCGCGGTGCTCGATCGCCACGTCGCGCCAGTTGCGCCGGGTCGGATAGGCC
This sequence comes from Parasphingopyxis marina, assembly GCF_014237875.1. Taxonomy (GTDB): domain Bacteria; phylum Pseudomonadota; class Alphaproteobacteria; order Sphingomonadales; family Sphingomonadaceae; genus Parasphingopyxis; species Parasphingopyxis marina. The sequence goes on along the minus strand of NZ_JACJVJ010000002.1, from coordinate 83,666 downwards.
GCGACCATCATCTGGCCGAGCTGGAGCACGCGCGGCTGCTGGCCGGTTTGCTGGGCGAAATGGATCGCCCGGCGATACCAGTCGGCGGGCGTCGCGATCCCGGCAGTCTGATGGATGGCAAGCGCGCGATCGAACATCGCCAGTGCGCCGGCATTGTCGCTGCGATCGCTGAGCAGGCTCGACATCGCGATGAAGATCCGCGGATTGCTGGTGCCGCGGTCGATCGCGGCCTGCAGGTCGGCGCGCGCCGCTTCCACATTCTGCAGATGATAGGAAATCCGCGCGCGATGATAATAGAGATCGGCCGCCTGGTCGGCGGGGAGCAGCGGGCTCGCCAGCAGCGCGTTGATCGCCGCCACCTGGGCGGCGGTGTTGAAGGTGCGGTTGGCGATATCGAGTTGCAGCCGCGCGATCACGAAGCGATCGCTGTCGGTGCGGATCTGGGCGGCCGCCTGGTTCAGCGCGGCGGAGGCGGCCGGAAAATTGCCCGCCCCAATTGCCGTCTGTGCCTGTTGCGCCGCTTCGCGGATATCCCGGGTCAGCTGGAAACTCGATACATCCTGCGCCGCCACCGGCGGTGCAAGGGCCAGCGCCGCGACGGCACAGGCAAGGGAAGACAACCCCTTCGCTTTACTCAACATCCTCGCCCTCATTCCCGTTTACGCGACATTCTCCTGCCGCATAAAGACATAGGGGCGGCGAAACCATATCGCCGCCCCCAGAACCGCTTCCATCTGCCTTACTCAGCGGGCTCTTCGGCGCTAGCGGGAGCCGACGCGGCCGTACGCTGGTCGATAAGCTGCAACCAGAAGGCCGCATGGCCGGCACGATCGCCGGTTACCGCTTCGAAGGCCTGCCGGGCTTCGTCCATCCGGCCCAGATTGAACAGCACGTTGCCGCGGTGCAGATTGACCGTGCCGGCATCGACCCCGCCCTTTTCCGCCGCGACGGCATAGAGTTCGAGCGCTTTCTCGTTCTGGCCGTAGGAAGCGAAGGCGTCGCCCGTGTTGAGCGCGATCCGGCCATTGGCCGCGCTGCGCGCCTGGGCTTCGGATTCGCCGAGGCTCGAGCGATCGGCCGGAATATCGGCGTCGAGTTCGCTGGCGATCGTCGGATTGGCCGGGATCGCGTTGCCGGCAACCGCGGCATCATAGACAGTCTTGGCTTCGTTCGGCAGACCGCGGCGCGCCGCGATCTGGATATATTCGTTGACGCTGGCGGCATCGAAAGCATTGGCGGCGCGCATCAGGCGCAGCGCATCCAGATTGCCGGCATCGTCGAACTCGCCGACGGTCTGGAAAACGCGGATAACCTCGTTCCAGTTGGTCGCGCTCGGCTGTTCCTTCACATATTCGGTGCCGAATTCGATCGTCCGCGCCATGTCGCGCGTTTCAAAGGCGAACCGGAACGGCACGCTTAGCCAGGACGAATCGATCGCGCCGCCATCGGCCCGGGCGACACGGAAAGCATCGCGGGCATGCTGATATCCGGCAGGGTGATCGCCGGCGTTGAAGCTGGCCAGCGCGACCTGGATATGCGCATCGGCATTGTTGGGATCATAGTGCAGCGAGTTGCGAAAGCCTTGCAGCGCAGTAGCGGAATCGCCGGCGGCATTGGCAGCGCTTGCCACGACCTGCCAATAGATGCCGCGGCGATCCAGCGTCACGCGGTCGCTGTCGAGCGAAAGGCGAAGCCCGCGCGCCTGGGTGGCGGTCACCTGCGCGGCATCCATGCCCTGTTCCTGCATCTTGGCGGCCAGCGATACGAAGAGCTGCCCGACGATGAAGCGCTCGTCGTCATTCTGGATCAGGTCCTGTGCCTGTTCCAGCTCGCCCCGCACGGCGGCGATATCGACCGGCGCACCTTCGGCGTTCATCGCCGCCTGGGCGCTGCCGATCAGCCCGCGAAGCTCGTCGCCAAGCTCGCCCTGATCGAATTCAGCCACCACATCGCTGGGCTGGTAGGCGGCGGCCGGAACGGCTGCGCCAAAAGCCAGAGCGGCGGCCATGGTGAAAAGCGAAACCCGTTTCATAAAATTCATTCTCCTAAATCTTCTTTTGCGCGCCCAACGGCGCAGAACCGGTTTGAAGCCCTGCTACTAACGGACGGCGTCCAGAACAAGTTGCGATGGATGGGTTTTTCATAGCGCCCGGGCGCTGAACGCACCTTGAACCGTCGGTTTTGCCGTTGAAAGCCGCTTTTGACGTGCCCGGTGAGAGAGGCTAACGGGGCGCCCATGCTAGCCGTTATATCTCCCGCAAAATCGCTCGATTTCGAAAGCGAAACCCCTTCGATTCCCGCGACAGACGCGCGTTTCCCGGTGGAAACCGATCGCCTCGTCTCGGCCGCGTCGAACCTCAGCAAGAAGAAGCTGAAGGCGATCATGCCGGTTTCCGACAAGCTGATCGACCTCAATCACGGCCGGTACCAGAATTTCTGGACGCAGCCGGAACGCCACGCGATCTACGCCTTCAACGGCGACGTCTATACCGGTTTCGAAGCGAAGAGCCTGGGCGAAGAAGCGATCCGATTCGCGCAAGATCACCTGCGCATCCTTTCGGGGCTCTACGGTCTGCTGCGGCCGCTGGACCGGATGCGGCCCTATCGGCTGGAAATGGGCACCCGCTGGGCGCCGCGGTACAAGAAGCTCACCGATTTCTGGGGCGACAAGATCGCGGCCCTGCTGAGCGAGGATCTTGGCCGGGAAGGATCGGACACGGTCATCAACCTCGCCAGCAACGAATATTGGGCGGCGGTCGACGGCGCGAAGCCGATCGCCGGAAAGCGCGTCATCGCCGTCGATTTCCGCGAGCACGGCCCGGACGGCCTGCGCTTCAACAGCTTCGAGGCCAAGCGCGCTCGCGGCCTGATGGCCCGCTATCTGTGCGAACACCGGATCGACGATCCCGAGGCGCTCAAAGCCTTCGATTCGGACGGCTATCGCTACGTTTCGGGCGACTCCGAAGAGAACCGCTGGCGGTTCGTCCGCGGCTAGCCTCGCACTGCCGTAAAGTCCGGTTTTTCAACAATTTTCCAATGTGGATAAGTGCCCCCTGAAATTGGCCTTTCGGGTGCCTATTTGCTAGTCTCGAAGCCCAGAAAACACAGCAGAAAGTACCGCCTTGAGCGACGACGAAACCATTCTCGCCGGCCCGTCGGACATCAGTCCGGTCAACATCGTCGACGAGATGAAAACCAGCTATCTCGACTATGCGATGAGCGTCATCGTCAGCCGCGCCCTGCCCGATGTGCGCGACGGCCTGAAGCCCGTCCACCGGCGGATTCTCTACGCCTGCGACGAAGGCGGTTTCGTCGCGGGCCGCCCCTACCGCAAATCGGCGAAGATCGTCGGCGACGTGATGGGCAACTATCACCCCCATGGCGACAGCGCGATCTACGATGCGCTCGCGCGGATGACGCAGGATTGGTCGCTGCGCGTGCCGCTGATGGACGGCCAGGGCAATTTCGGCTCGATGGACCCCGATCCCCCGGCCTCGATGCGCTATACCGAGGCGCGGCTCGCCAAGGTCGCGATGACGCTGCTCGACGATCTCGACAAGGACACCGTCGATTTCACCCCGAACTATGATAGCTCGCGCGAAGAGCCTCAGGTCCTGCCCGCGCGCTTTCCCAATTTGCTGGTCAACGGCGCCGGCGGCATCGCCGTCGGCATGGCGACCAACATCCCTCCGCACAATCTGGGCGAGGTCCTGAATGCCTGCCGCGCCTTCATCGACAATCCCGCGATCACCAATGAAGAGCTGATCGAGATCGTCCCCGCCCCCGATTTCCCGACCGGGGCCCTGATCCTCGGGCGTTCGGGCGCGCGTTCGGCCTATCAGACCGGTCGCGGCTCGATCATCATGCGCTCGCGCCACGTGATCGAGGAAAAGCGTGACCGCGTCGCCATCGTGCTTACCGAGACGCCCTTCCAGGTCGGCAAGTCCGGGCTGGTCGAGAAGATCGCCGAAGCCGCCAAGGACGAGCGGATCGAGGGCGTTTCCGACATTCGCGACGAATCCAACCGCGAAGGCGTGCGCGTCGTCATCGAACTCAAGAAGAACGCCTCGCCCGACGTCGTGCTGAACCAGCTCTGGCGGCACACGCCCGCCCAATCCAGCTTCCCGGCGAACATGCTGGCGATCCGCGGCGGCCGCCCCGAAACCTTGATGTTGCGGGATATTATCGAGGCCTTCGTCAAATTCCGCGAAGAAGTCATCACCCGGCGCGCGAAATTCCTGCTGTTCAAGGCCCGGGAGCGCGCGCACATCTTGCTTGGCCTCGTCGTCGCGGTCACCAATATGGACGAGGTCGTCCGCATCATCCGCGGATCGGCCAACCCGGCGGAAGCCCGCGCATCCCTGCTCGCCCGCGAATGGCCGATCAGCGAGATCCGCTCCTATATCCAGCTCGTCGAAGCCGTCGAAACGGCGATCGAAGGCGATGTTTACCGGCTCTCCGAAGCCCAGGTGAAGGCGATCCTCGACCTGCGTCTCCACCGCCTCACCGCGCTCGGCCGGGACGAAATCGGCGACGAACTCAAGGAACTGGCGGTCACCATCGCCGAGCTGCTCGAAATCCTCGGCGACCGGGCCAAGCTCTACCAGGTGATGCGCGAGGAATTCGACGAGATTTACGAGCAATATGTCACACCGCGGCGCTCGGAGATCACCCAGGGCGATTTCGATATCGAGGACGAGGACCTGATCGCCCGCGAGGAGATGGTCGTTACCGTCACCCATGCAGGCTATATCAAGCGCACGCCGCTCGATACCTTCCGGGCCCAGCGGCGCGGCGGCAAGGGGCGCGGCGGCATGGCGATGAAGGACGAAGACGTCGTCACCCGCCTGTTCGTCACCTCCACCCACACGCCGGTCCTGTTCTTCTCCAACAAAGGGCAGGTCTACCGGATGAAGGTGTGGAAGCTGCCCGAAGGCGGCCCGGCGACGCGCGGCCGACCGATGCAGAACCTGCTGCCGCTGGCCGAGGACGAATATATCCGCACCGTCCTTCCCCTCCCCGAGGACGAGGAGGAATGGCACAAGCTCCACGTCATGTTCGCGACCGCGCAAGGCAATGTCCGCCGCAACTCGATGGACTCGTTCGAGAATATTCCGTCCAACGGCAAGATCGCGATGCGCTTCGCAGACGGCAGCGACGACAAGCTGGTCGGCGTGGCCCTGCTCGAAGAGAGCGACGACGTGCTGCTCGCCACCCGCAACGGCAAGGCGATTCGTTTTGCCGCAACCGATGTCCGCGCCTTCCAGAGCCGCACCGCGACGGGTGTGCGCGGGGTTACGCTCAAAAAGGATGACGAGGTCATTTCGCTCTCGATCATGGGCGCCGCCGACACCAGCATCGAGGAGCGCGACGCCTATCTGCGCGCCGCGCCGTGGAAGGAAAATGAGAACGATCCGGAACTTTCCGGGGATCGCATGGCCGAAATGGAGGCGGTCGAGGAATTCATCCTTACCGTTTGCGCCAACGGCTATGGCAAGCGTTCGAGTTCCTACGAGTATCGCCAGACCAAACGCGGCGGCCAAGGCGTTTCGAACATCGACAATATCAAGCGCAACGGCAAGGTCGTGGCCAGCTTCCCGGCGAGCAACGAAAGCCAGGTGATGATCATCACCGACCAGGGCAAGCTCATCCGCATGGCCGTTTCCGATACCCGCGTCATGGGCCGCAGCACGGCGGGCGTCCGCCTGCTCGACGTCGCCAAGGACGAAAAGGTCGTCGGCGTCGCCCTGATCGACGAAGAGGAAGAGCCGGAAGATGCCGCGGAAGAGGCCGTGGCCGCGGAGATCGCCGAGAATGTGGAGCCGCCGGCCGCCGATCCGGACGAATGAGCGCCGCCGCCTTCAAGATCCTGACCGGCCCGGAATGGGCGGCGTTCGAACGCGACGGCGTGTTCCGCGGCGCGCCGATCGATCTCAAGGACGGGTTTATCCACCTGTCCACGGCGGAGCAGCTCGAGGAAACTCTGGCCCTGCATTTTGCGGATCAAACCGGGCTGGTCATCGCCGAAATCGATCCGGCGCCTTTCGGCGATGCGCTGCGCTGGGAAGCCTCGCGCGGCGGGCAGCTGTTTCCGCATCTCTATGCCGATCTCCCGCTGAGCGCCGTAAAGGTCCATAGCCGGCGCGATTGACGCGGCGTTATCCGGGGCGCAGCATCCCATCATGGCATTGACCATCACTCCATCGGAACAAGCCTGCGGGGCCACCGTTACCGGCGTCGATCTGGCGCAGCCATTGTCCGACGATCTCGTCGCCGAAATCCGCGCGGCCTGGCTGGACCATCATGTCCTCGCCTTTCCCGGGCAAAAGCTCACCGACGACGATCTCGAACGCTTCACGCTCGCCTTCGGCCCATTCGGCGAAGACCCGTTTATTGCGCCGATCCCGGGCCGCGAGCATATCATCGCCGTCAAGCGGGAGGCGGACGAGACCGCGCCTTTGTTCGCCGAAAACTGGCATACCGACTGGAGTTTCCAGGACCAACCGCCCGCGGGCACCTGCCTTTACGGGATCACCATTCCGCCTGCTGGCGGCGATACGCTCTATGCGAACCAGCACGCGGCGCTCGACGCGATGCCGGCCGAACTGCGCGCGAAAATCGAGAGTCGGCAAGCGATCCATTCGGCGAAGAACGCCTATGCGCCGACCGGCTCCTATGGCGATGCCGACCAGCGAACCGATCGCTCGATGGATATCCGTCCGTCCGAAGAGGCCGAAGCGACCCGGCTTCACCCGATCATCCGTCGGCATCCCGAAACCGGCCGCGAAGGGCTTTACAGCTGTCTCGGCTATATCGTCGGGATCGAAGATATGGCGCAGGAAGAGGCCCTGCCGCTGCTGATGGAGCTCCATCAATGGCAGACGCGGGACGCATTCGTCTATCGCCACCGCTGGGAGCAGGGCATGCTGGCGATGTGGGACAACCGCTCCGTGCTCCACCGCGCAACCGGCGGCTATGAAGGCCATGCCCGGCTGCTCCACCGCACCACGATCGGCGCATATCCCGCCTAGACGAGCTCGGGTTCCTCGATCGGCGGCGGCACCGCGCCGCGCAGCCGATCCTCTTCGAGCGTACGAACGACGCCGATAGCGATCATCGCCTGCCCCGTGAAATAGAGCGGCCAGATCAGCAGGCCCGGTATCATCGAACCGGCAAGCGGCCCCATCCGCGCGAAGATCAGCAGGTCCGATATCACGAACAACATCGCGCCAAGCCCGGTCCAGTAGCGCGGGAAGCGGCTGATCCAGGCCGTCGCGGCCATGAAAGCGAGCGGCGTGGCATAGATGGCGATATCGATGGCGATGCGCCGATCCGCCGGCAAGGCCCAGCCGAGCCAGATGACGATCGGCACGAGCAACAGCGCCAGCAGCTTCTGGCTGAAGCTCATCGCAAAGCGCCGATTGCGCGAATAGAGAAACACCGCGACGACATGGCCGGCCATGAAGAATACGCCGCCCGCATTGGCGCCCGCAAGATCCAGCGCCACATCTCCCGCCGCGCCGAGCGCCAGCACCACGCCGATCAACCACCCATCGAAATTCCGCGCCTGAAGGAACGCCCAGATCGCGAGCAGCCCGACGCCAAGCCCCTTCCAGGCAATGATCGCGGGCGCGGAAGGATCGGTCATCCGGCTCACCACCCAATAGGAAAGCCCCGCGAGCAGCGCGAGGACGAACAGCGCGCCGATCAGCGTTCCGGATTTCGAAGTGGCGGTCTCGTTCATGCTGTCCTACAGGCCCCCTCTTGCGCTATGGCCGCTTGGCGCGATCTTGGTGGCGCGGTTTGCGCGCAACCCTATTTCAAATGCCGGACATTTGTCTTCACAGACGGTCCGCAACCTTCGTTACCTTGAGCTATGACAGATTACCAAATCCATATCATCGGCGGCGGACTTGCGGGTTCGGAGGCGGCCTGGCAGCTCGCCGAGCAGGGCGTGAAGGTGCGCCTTTCGGAGATGCGCGGGGCACCCGAGGAAAAAGGCGGCGAGATGACGCCCGCGCACCAGACCGACGGGCTGGCCGAGCTTGTCTGTTCGAACAGTTTCCGCTCCGACGATGCCGAACGCAATGCCGTGGGCCTGCTCCACCGGGAAATGCGCGATCTCGGCTCGCTGATCATGGCTATGGGCGACAAGCACAAGGTTCCGGCCGGATCGGCGCTGGCGGTCGACCGCGACGGTTTCAGCGAGAGCGTGACGCGGGCGTTGGCGGAACATCCCAATATCGAACTGACTCGCGAACGGATCGACGCGCTGCCCTCCGAAGGCCCCACCATCGTAGCGACCGGGCCGCTGACCGCGATGAGCCTCGCGAAAAGTATCGGCGCGGCGACCGAAGCCGATGCGCTCGCCTTTTTCGATGCCATCGCGCCCATCGTCCATGTCGAGAGCATCGACATGGATATCTGCTGGAAGGCCTCGCGCTGGGGGAAATCCAACGACGAAGGCGGCGATGGCGACGATTATATCAACTGCCCGATGACCGAAAAACAATATCTCGCCTTCCACCAAGGGCTGATCCACGGCGAGAAGACGAGCTTCAAGGAATGGGAAAAAGACACGCCCTATTTCGACGGCTGCATGCCGATCGAGATAATGGCCGAACGCGGGCTCGATACGCTGCGCTACGGCCCGATGAAGCCGGTCGGGCTGGACAATCCGCATAGCGCCACGCCCGAACATCCCGAGGGGCGCTGGCCGCACGCCGTCGTTCAGCTGCGCCAGGACAATGCGCTCGGAACGCTCTGGAACATGGTCGGCTTCCAGACCAAGCTGAAACATGGCGCGCAGGTCGAGCTGTTCCGGACGATTCCGGGGCTGGAAAAGGCCGAATTCGCGCGGCTGGGCGGGCTGCACCGCAACACCTTCATCAATGCGCCGAAGCTGCTCGATAGCGAGCTGCGGCTCAAAACCGCGCCGCATATCCGCTTTGCCGGACAGATTACGGGCTGCGAGGGCTATGTCGAAAGCTCGGCGGTCGGGCTCATCGCCGGGCGGATGGCGGCGGCGGAACTGCGCGGCGAGATGCTGCCCCCCCTCCCGGCCGAAACCGCCTTCGGGGCGCTGATCGGCCATATCACCGGCGGTGCGGACGCCGATTCCTATCAGCCGATGAACGTCAATTTCGGGCTGTTCCCGCCGCTCGACGAAAAGGTCCATAAGAAGCAGCGCAAGGAAGCGATGACCGGCCGGGCGCGCGAAGCGATGCGCGGCTGGCTCCGGGCCATCGGCGAGGAAATTCGCGACGCGGCCTAGTCGGCGGCCAGCCCCGCTTCGGCGAGCAGGATCGTCAGTCCGCGCACGGTGCACGGCACCACGCTTTCGTCGTCGACCCAATATTCGCCAAGCGAATGCGCGCCGTCTCCCGATCCGCAGCGGCTGATCGTGATCGCCGGAATGCCCATCGAGATCGGGATGTTCGCATCGGTGGAGGAGGCTGCGGTATCCGCTTCCAGCCCCGAAGCGCGCAGCGCCGCCAGCGCCCGCTGGACGAGCGGCATCGAGACGTCGCCCTGCCCCGCGGGGCGCAAACCGATGGGTTCGATCTCGACCGTCAGCCGGTCGCCTTCGCCCATCGCGTCGTTCTCGGCCGCGAGCCCTGCCTGCATCGCGGCCTGGAACGCTTCGTCGAGCAGCGCGAGCCGCTCGGGATCGCCGGACCGCATATCGACTTCCATCCAGCTTTCGAACGGGATCGAGTTGACCGACGTCCCGCCGCCGGTACGCCCGATATTGAAGCTGGAGCGGTTCCCCTCGAGCGTGATCGGCCGCGCGGCTTCGGCGAACAGCGTCACCGCGCGGGCCGCCGCATGGTGCGGATTGGGATCGCCAAAATCACCCCAGCTATGACCGCCGGGGCCGTGGAACGTCACGCGGTAGCGGTTGGAGCCAATCGCGCCCGTCACGAGCCGGGTTTCGTCGCCGCCGTCGATCGCGATCATCGCGTCGGGATGGTCGGCGCCCTCGCGGAACAGGTGGCGGACGCCGCGCAGATCGCCCAGCCCCTCCTCGCCGACATTGCCGACGAGTATGAGGTCGGCCTCGGTCTCGATATCAGCCGCCGCGATCGCCGAGGCGAGCTCCAGCAGCATGACCGCGCCCCGCGTATTGTCGCCGATGCCGGGCGCCGCATAGCGGTTGCCCTCGATCGTCACGGTCACGTCGGTTTCCGCCGGGAAGACGGTATCGATATGCGCGACCATCGCCACGGCGCGATCGCCGGAGCGGCCCGGCCGAACCGCTACGACATTCCCGACTTCGTCGATGGAAACCTCGCCAAAGCCGGTCGCCCGCATCATTTCCGCATAGGCGGCGGCGCGGGTTTCCTCGGCAAAGGGCGGTGCGGGAATCTCGGTCAGCGTGACGAGATCTTCGAGCCGCGCGGCGTGCTGGGCGCCGATATGGTCGGCGGCCACGGTGAAGGCGGGCGCAGCCCGGATCGCGGCGATCTCGGCATCATAGGTTGCCGGTTCCTGCGCGAAAATGGCGGTCGGAGCGAGCGGAAGCGCCATCGCGAGGGCGCCGGTAAGGACTGTCTTGTTCATGCGCCGAGTTAGGGGCGTCGCGCGCGCCGCGTCAACCAAAGACCATCAGCAATTGCAGCGCGTTCGGCTGCTGGCGGAGCGCCGCTGGCGTGTCGTCGCGAACTCGGCCGGTGTCAGCGCGCCCGACCCGTCCGAATCGGCGCCGGCAAACCGTTCGCTGGTTCGCACCGCCCATTCCTCGAAAGTAAGGTAATTGTCGCCATTGGAATCGAGATCGCGAAAGGCATCGGTACGGCTCGCCATCATCTCGGCACGGGTAATCATGGTGTCGCGGTTGCGGTCGTAGCGGTAGAACCGCCGCTGCTCCCGGGTCAGCTCGGTGGCCTCCGGCGGCGGCGGACCGATCCGGCCCGGATCGCCCGCGGCCATCGGATCGTAGCGCGGCGCTTCGGGCGGAGGCGGCGCGGGCGGCGGCGGCGCTTCCTGCTGCGCCACGCCCTGCCAGACGAAGATCCCCGCCAGCATCAGCAGCATCGCCGAGATCACCCCTGCAATATAGCGGCCCATCCCCTGCCTCCTTGCCGATATTCTACGCGCCGCGGGTGCCACGGCAATATGCGGATAAAAAAATCGTGAAGCCGGCATTTACCATAGTTGCGAGGTACTAATTTACGCGCATCGACGAAAATAGACGGGCGACCGTGACAGCTCGTTGTCGACGCTCGTGGAGACGTTCAGAAAAAATGGACAGAAAAGGGGGGCGCAGCGTGCTGCGTTCGTTGGATCGCCAGCCGGGCGTACTCGTTCGGCTGCGAAAAAACTCGTCCGGCAACACGTTGGCGATGGCGGGGGCCGCGCTCGTTCCGATTGCCGGGATTATCGGATCCGGACTCGATCTGAGCCGCGCCTATATGGCGCAAGCCAAGATGCAGAACGCCTGCGATTCCGCGGCCCTCGCGGCGCGGCGCACAATGGCCGGCAACAACTGGACATCGAACGCGGAAGATGAAGGCGAACGCTTTTTCGACTTCAATTTCCCGTCCGATACGATGCGGGCCCAGAACATGGTGCGCACCGTATCTCAGAATATCAGCGACCCGACCCAGGTAAGGGTTTCGGCGAGCGCCGACATTCCGACGACAGTGATGTCGCTATTCGGGCGGGAAACCATTCCGATCGCCGTCTCGTGCACGGCCGACGAAGATTACGGCAATAACGACATCATGGTCGTGCTCGACGTCACCGGATCGATGAACGATTGCCCGGGCGGCGGCAATTGCAACGGCAATTCCAATTCCAAGATCGCCCGGCTCCGCACCGGCGCCGTCGGCCTGTATCGCGCGCTTCAGGGCGCCAGCAACACCCGTACCCGATACGGGTTCATGCCCTATTCGGTCACCGTCAATGTCGCGCGGGATCTCAACACCGGCTGGGTGCGCAACCCCGCGTCGTACCAGCAGTGCCAGAGCTACAATAACAACGGGTCGTGCCGAACCTCGAGCCTGGTTTCGGTGAACCACAGCAATTCCTGGATCACCAACACCTGGCGCGGCGGCGGCAGCTATACGAGCCAGACCGGCAATGGCTGTGTCGAGGAACGCGCCAGCATCGGCCAGAGCGGTTCGCCGGTCCGCATCCTGACCAGCGTAAGCCAGGCGGACGTCGACACCGTATCGACATCCACGACCGCCTATAAATGGACGCCCTATGATACGAGCGCGGTAACCGCCGAAAGCGGCACGGCCTGCCCTCGCCCCGCCCGCCCGCTTGCGCAATATTCAAGCGAGAGCAGCTATTCGTCGATGGTGAACACCGTCACGCAAGGCGTGGGCGGCAACACCTATCACGATACCGGTATTCTATGGGCCACGCGCTATCTGTCGCGGACCGGCATGTTCGCATCGAACAATCCGGAAGAATATAACGGCGTGCCGGTCACCCGGCATATCGTGTTCCTCACGGACGGTCTCATGCAGCCGAGCTCGACGGTCTATTCCGCCTTCGGGGTCGACAGCTTCGACAACCGGCTTCAGGGATCGGGATCGTTGACCAACCGGCATATCGCGCATTTCCAGTCGGCCTGTAACCGGGCGAAATCGATGGGAATTACCATCTGGGTGATTGCGCTCGATGTCACCGATACCAGCGCGATCGAACCTTGCGCCACGAGCTCAGGCCATTTCTACGTCAGTAACGGCAGCGATCTCGAACAGATATTCACCCAGATCGGACAGGGCATCGGCCGGTTGCGGCTGACGCGCTAGACGATCGCGTCACCGAAGACAGTATCGGCTTACCGGTTCGCCCTACCGGCCGGTAAGCCGGTGCCAGGCCATCCGCGCGACACGGCCGGGCGATCCTTGGCGGCGACGCGTTTCTCCGGCCAGCGCATCGCGGCGCGCCAGAACCGTCAGCGCGCCCAGCGGCCGCAGTGCGCGCGGCCAGCGCGATTTGTCGGGAAAGACGGCTGCGGCGCTCGCCCGCGCCTCGGCCGCCACCCCGCTATCGGTGATACGGTAAGCAAGGTCGGTTAACGCCCAGCCCTGCCCCTCTTCCTCGAGGCCCGCCCAGTCGGTGACGCCCAGGATTGTCGCCGAGAGCGAAAACAGCCGGCCACCGCGTTCCCGGGCGAAGCGCGCCAGTTCCGCCGCTTCGATCGGTTGCTGGAGCAGCGCATGCCAGCCCTCTGCCATCGCCCCCCATTCGGCGCCGGAGATCCCGGTTTCGCGCAGGGCCGTCACCGCCGCCTCGACAAGGGGTTCGGCGCGCGCGCTTGGCGGCGCTTCCGTTAGGGCATCGCGCCACCACAGCAACCGCATCTCGCCGATCGCGGCTTCGGTCGTGCCCGCCACGATTGCGCCGAATCGCTCGTCGACCGTCCAGAGCGCGCGCAGATGGGGCCGCGCTTGCCGTTCCGCATAGCTCAATGCCAGTTCGCGTTCGGGATCGGCCAAACAATCTGTCATGCGCGCCTCTCCTAAACTCACCGCCGCTTATGGCAAACGCGATGTTAACCTTGTCCCGAGAGGACTGTTTAACAGCGCTTGGTCATAAACCACTCGAATCTGGGTCGGAATTACCTGCAGGGGGTAGGGGAACACAATGCGAGACTGGGAAAAATACGGAGAATCCCGCGGAGTCGCACACAAAGGCTCCTTCCTTTCACGGCTGCGCAAAAACACGCAGGGCAACACGCTGGCCATGGCCGGCGCGGCTCTCGTGCCGATTGCGGGCATCATCGGATCGGGCCTCGATATCAGCCGCGGCTATCTGGCGCAGGCCAAGCTTCAGAACGCTTGCGACGCCGCTGCGCTTGCCGCGCGGCGCACGATGTCCGGCAACAGCTGGACGACCGACGCCCGCACCGAAGGCGAACGCTTCTTCGATTTCAACTTCCCATCCGACACGATGAGCGCGGAAAACCTCACGCGCACCGTTGCCCAGAGCTCTACCGATTCCTCCAGGGTCACCGTGACGGCCAGCGCCGACATTCCGACGACCGTCATGAGCCTGTTCGGCAATGACGAAATAGAGATCAGCGTCTCCTGCGACGCCGACCAGGATTATGGCAACAACGATATCATGGTCGTGCTCGACGTCACCGGTTCGATGAACAACCGGCCGAGCGGATCGGGATACCCGACCAAGATCGATCGCCTTCGTTCCGGAGCGATCGGCCTTTATCGGGCTCTTGAAGGCGCCACCAACACGCGCACGCGGATGGGCTTCATGCCCTATTCGATGACCGTCAATGTCGGTCGCGATCTTCGCAACCAAGACATCCTCGATACGACCTATTATTGGCAGGAACGCCGCGTTTGTACGCGTTACCGGTCCAACGGATCTTGCCGCGAATATGGCAATGTGTACGACCTTTGGGACGTTCCCTTGTCCGACACCAGCTGGTCGAGCATTTCCTCGTGGCGCAACAGCAGCGATGCTTGCATCGAAGAGCGGCCGACTATCGGCAATCCGGATCATGAGATCGAAATCGAACAGTCGGTCAGCCGGGCCGATATCGACGCGATTGCCGCGAACAGCAGCGACAGGGCCCTGCAATGGGGCCGTTATGTTCCCTCGGAAGTCGAGGATGACGACGGCGACAATGTAGGCACCTATGCCTGTCCCGCCCGCGCCAGCCGCCTGCGGACATATTCGAGTGAAACCGCCTATCAAAGCGCCATCGACGCCGCCACGTCTCGCGTGGGCGGCAACACCTATCACGATATCGGTTTGATGTGGGCCGCCCGCTACCTCTCGTCGACGGGCATGTTCGCCGCGGACAATCCGGAAGAATTCAACAATGTGCCGGTTTCCAAGCATATCGTTTATCTCACGGATGGACTGCTTCAGGTTAGCACGAGCGGCTATTCCGCCTATGGCTATGAGCGCGAGCGCCGTCGTCTGCAGGGCAGTCAGTCGCAGAACCAACGCCATGTGAATCACTTCCTGGCGTCGTGTAACCGGGCAAAATCGATGGGTATGACGATCTGGGTCATCGCCCTGGATGTCGCCGACACCAGCGACATCGAGCCGTGCGCGACCAGTTCCGGCCATTTCTATATCAGCGACGGCAATGACCTCGAAGAGGTGTTCGCCCAGATCGGCGCCGGTATCGGCCGCCTGAGGCTGACCCAATGAGCCGGCTCCGCTCGCTCCGCCATCGCCTGTCGCGCGAAACGCGCGGCATGGCGATCGTCGAATTCGGCTTCGTCGTGGTGCCGCTGATGATCGTGCTGCTCGGCGCGTTCGATCTCGGTTACCAGCAATATGTGAAGTCGCAGCTCCAAGGCGTGCTCGATCGCGTTGCGCGTACGGCTTCGGTCGAGAACCCTTCGTTCAGCGAAGACGGCGATACCGTTGAAGAGCAGATCGAGAATGCGGTCCGGGAGCGCGTCAATCGCATCGCCCGCAGCGCGACCTACGATATCCAGCAAACCAATTACTATCAGTTTTCCGGCGTCGGCCGCTCGGAGAAACTCGTCACCGACAACGATGGCGACGGTACGTTCGACTATGACGACGGCGATTGCTGGGAAGACCTCAACGCCAATGGCAGCTTCGACGAAAACGCCGGTCGCACGGGCCAGGGCGGCGCCGACGACGTCGTCTTCTACGAGGTGACCGTGACGATGCCGCGCATCGTTCCCGTGATGTCGCTGATCGGGGTTCCGGACGAATATAATATCATTGCGCGCACGGCTATTCGAAACCAGCCCTTCGCCGACCAGGCCGTTCCGCCGGTCGAATGCGGCGTAGTCCCCTAGAAAAAGGCGAACAATATGAGAAAACTCATGCCTTTGAACAGCTTGCGCGACAACACCAGCGGTGTCGCGTTGACCGAGTTCGCCTTCTCGCTGCCGATCCTGCTTTCGCTCATCTTCGGCGGCCTCGAGACTGCGAACTATGCGCTCGCGCATATGCGCGTCAGCCAATTGGCAATGACCGTCGCCGATAATGCCGGCCGCGTCAGCACGACGATCGACGAATCCCAGATCTACGAGATCTTCGCGGGCGCCGCTCTTGTCGGTGAATCGCTCGACTTCGAACCCAACGGCCGGATCGTCCTGTCTTCCCTGCGGGAAAATGGCGAAACCGGGTCCAATGCGGGCCAGGAAATCAATTGGCAGCGTTGCTGGGGCGATCTGACCAGCGTGACGCCGGCCTATGGCGTGCAGGGTACGGGCAGCACCAACGACGATCTCGAAGACGGGATGGGCCCGCCAGGCAACCAGATCCAGTCGGCGCCCGGCACGGCGGTCATGTTCGTCGAGGTTACCTATGACTATCAGCCGCTCGTCGAGCAGCTCAACCTCCTCGGCACGCGCCAGATCCGCTACGAAAGCGCGTTCAACGTGCGTGAACGGACCAACCAGAACATCACGAATACGCAGGGGCTGGCCGTCAACGGCTGCTAGCCCGGCAGAGGTGCGCGCGCGGAGGTTAGTTGCGGGACCAACCGCTTCTCCTTAGCGGTAGCAAACGGCCTTCGCCGCGCCGACCACCTTGTCCGAATTCACCAGCGCAAGCTTTTCGAGATTGGCCGCATAGGGCATCGGCACATCCTCGTTCGTCACCCGCATGACGGGCGCGTCGAGATCGTCGAAACCCTCCTCCATGCAGATCGCCGCTATCTCCGAAGCGATCGAGCAGGTCGCCCAGCCCTCTTCGACGACGACCATCCGGTTCGTGCGTTTCAGGCTTTCCAGCACCGCCGCCTTGTCGAGCGGCCTCAAGGTGCGCAGGTCGATGATATCGGCCTCTATCCCCTCGCCAGCCAGCTTTTCCGCGGCTTCCAGCGCGATGCCCACGCCGATCGAATAGGTGACGATGGACACGTCGGCGCCTTCGCGCACACGCCGCGCGCTGCCGATCGGGATCGAATAATCGTCCAGCACCGGCACTTCGAAGCTGTGCCCGTAAAGCAGTTCGTTTTCGAGAAAGACGACCGGATCCATCGAGCGGATGGCCGATTTCAGCAGACCCTTGGCATCGGCCGCCGAATAGGGCGCGATGACGACAAGGCCGGGTATCTGGGCATACCAGGGCGCATAATTCTGGCTGTGCTGCGCGCCGACGCGGCTGGCCGCGCCATTGGGGCCCCGGAACACGATCGGGCAGCGCATCTGCCCCCCCGACATGTAATTCGTCTTGCCCGCCGAATTGATGATATGGTCGATCGCCTGCATCGCGAAGTTGAAGGTCATGAACTCGACGATCGGGCGAAGCCCAGCCATCGCCGCGCCCGTGCCGATACCGGCAAAACCATATTCGGTAATCGGCGTGTCGATCACGCGGCGACCGCCGAATTCCTCGAGCAATCCCTGGGTGACCTTATAGGCGCCCTGATATTCGGCGACCTCTTCGCCCATCACGAAAACACGCTCGTCAGCGCGCATTTCTTCCGCCATCGCATCGCGCAGCGCCTCGCGGACCGTGAGTTTCGCCATCTCGGTGCCTTCGGGCACGTCGGGGTCGACGCGCAGGCTTGCAGGCTTGCTGTCTTCCTTGGCGATCGTGTTGGCAGCAGCCGTCTTGGCGGGTGGCGGGTCGTCCGGCTGCGATTCCGCAGGCTCGTCCTTGCTCGTCTGCGGCGAAGCCTCGATATCGGCAGCGTCTTCGCCTTCCTCGGCGAGCATCGCGATTACCGTACCGACTTTCACCTCGTCCGTACCTTCGGGAACAAGGATCTTGGCGATCGTCCCCTCATCGACCGCTTCGAATTCCATCGTCGCCTTGTCGGTTTCGATCTCGGCCATGATATCGCCGGCGGAAACCTCGTCGCCTTCCTTGACCAGCCATTTGGCCAAAGTGCCCTCTTCCATCGTCGGCGAGAGCGCCGGCATCTTCAATTCGATCGGCATCAATATTGCTCCACCAGCACGTCGGTGTAGAGTTCATCGGGGTCCGGCTCGGGCGAGCTTTCGGCGAAATCTGCTGCCTCGCCGATGATCGCCTTGATCTCCTTGTCGATGGCTTTCATCTCGTCCTCGGAAATGCCGGCGGCTTCGAGGTCCTTCTTCACGCCCTCGATCGGATCGGATTTCTCGCGCACCGACTGGACTTCTTCGCGGGAGCGATATTTGGCCGGGTCGGACATCGAGTGGCCGCGATAGCGATACGTCTTGAGTTCCAGCAGGATCGGCCCCTTCCCTGCCCGCACCCAATCGAGCGCGACCGTCGCCGCGCCCCGCACTTCGAGCACGTCCATGCCGTTCACCTGCAGGCCCGGAATGCGGAAGCTTTCGCCGCGCCGATACAGCTGGTCTTCGGCCGACGAACGGTTGACGCTGGTGCCCATTGCGTACTGGTTGTTCTCGATCACGAAGATGATCGGCAGTTTCCACAGCTCGGCCATGTTGAAGGCTTCATAGACCTGGCCCTGGTTCGCCGCGCCGTCGCCGAAATAGGCGAGCGTCACGCCGCCATCGTCGTTATATTTCTGCGCAAAGGCGAGCCCCGCACCGAGCGGCACCTGCGCGCCGACGATGCCGTGCCCGCCATAAAAGCCCTTCTCGACCGAAAACATGTGCATCGACCCACCCTTGCCCTGCGCAATACCCGCAGCGCGGCCGGTGAGCTCGGCCATGATCACCTTGGGATCGAGGCCGTAGGCGAGCATATGACCATGATCGCGATAGCCGGTGATGACCTTGTCCTTGTCGCCATCCAGCGCCGATTGAAGGCCGACGGCGACCGCTTCCTGGCCGATATAGAGATGGCAGAAACCGCCGATCAGGCCCAGGCCGTATAGCTGGCCGGCCTTTTCCTCAAAGCGGCGGATCAGCAGCATCTGGCGATAATATTCGAGCAGCTGTTCCTTGGTCGCCTCGAACCGTTGGGGTTCGTCAGGCCGTTCACGGTTAGGCTGAGGCGGCGGCGCGGATTTTCGCGCCGTGGATTTGCCAGCCGGTTTGCTTGCTGTCTTGCGTGCAGGCGTTTTACGTGGTGCCGGTGCCTTGGCCAAAGCGGGCCCCTTTCTTCAGAACGTTAGCGTGCCGGAGATATGGAGGAGCGTTGCCGATTCCGCAATCAAGAAGCGCGGTTTTCCAGCATTTCCTATCGCGAATTCGGGATAGTTATGGGCCGGGTTACGGGCGAGCGGGCGGATCGAGCAGGATGAGATGCTCGTCTTCGCGAATTTCACCGGTGTTGCGGCGAACCAGTTCGTCGGCAAAGTCCGGATCGACGCTGCCGGGATCGAGCAGTTCGACCCGGTTGGCGAGCCGCGCGCGTTCGTCGACCAGCTGGACGAGTTCGACCTGGCGCTGTTCGCGCATCCGCGCATAGTCGCCCCAGGCGAACAGGCCGTTCGGGCCGAGCAGCGCATAGCCTGCGAAATTCGCGATCACGAGCACCGCCAGCGCCGGAGCGGCGGCCGAACGGAGCAAATGGGCAAAGGATCGCGGGCTGGTCAGCGTCATTGCGCCCTTGAATCACAGCCGACTCGTGGATTCAAGCGCGATTCATCACTTTGCGACGAACCGAATCAGGCTGTGGATAAGATGAGTCCCGGGGATAACTTTCCGCTACCGCAGAATTCCGCGGCCTGCATAATGCGCGCTATCCCCAAGCTCCTCCTCGATGCGGATCAGCTGGTTGTATTTGGCGAGCCGGTCCGAGCGGGCGAGGCTGCCGGTTTTTATCTGGCCGCAATTGGTGGCAACCGCCAGATCGGCGATCGTCGCATCCTCGGTTTCGCCCGAGCGGTGCGACATGACGGCGGTATAATTCGCGCGGTGCGCCATATCGACGGCTTCCAGCGTCTCGGTCAGCGTGCCGATCTGGTTGACCTTGACGAGCAGCGAGTTGGCCAGCCCCTTTTCGATGCCCATGGCAAGGCGTTCGGAGTTGGTCACGAAGAGATCGTCACCGACGAGCTGGACGGTATCGCCGATCTTGTCGGTCAGCGCCTTCCAGCCCTCGAAATCGTCCTCGGCCATCCCGTCCTCGATCGACAGGATCGGATATCTGCCGGCGAGGTCCGCGAGATAATCGGCCATCTCGACCGGGGAGAGCGTCGTCCCCTCGCCCGCCATGACATATTTTCCGTCCTTGAAGAATTCGGTCGCCGCGCAGTCGAGCGCGAGCATGACATTGTCGCCGGGCGCGTATCCGGCCTTCTCGACCGCGGCAAGAATGAAATCCAGCGCTTCGGTGGTCGAACCGATATTGGGCGCGAAGCCGCCCTCATCGCCAACCGATGTCGAATGGCCGGCGGCGCTCAGTTCCTTTTTCAGCGTGTGGAATATCTCCGAGCCCCAGCGCACGGCCTCGGCGACGCTTTCGGCACCGACCGGCATCACCATGAATTCCTGGATGTCGATCGGATTGTCGGCATGTTCGCCGCCGTTGACGATGTTCATCATCGGCACCGGCAGCACGCTCGCTGAGGTACCGCCGACATAGCGATAAAGCGGCAGGCCGCGCGCTTCGGCCGCCGCCTTCGCGACGGCAAGGCTGACGCCGAGGATCGCGTTGGCACCGAGATTGGCCTTGGTGGGCGTCCCGTCCAGATCGATCATCGCCCGGTCGATCGCCACCTGTTCCTCGGCATCGGCGCCGCGAAGCGTATCGGAAATGACCCCGTTCACAGCCTCGCATGCCTGCAGCACGCCCTTGCCGAGATAACGGTCCTTGTCGCCATCGCGCTTCTCGTTCGCTTCATAGGCGCCGGTCGATGCGCCCGAGGGCACGGCGGCGCGGCCGAAGCTGCCGTCCTCCAGGGCGACATCGACCTCGACGGTCGGGTTGCCGCGGCTGTCGAGTATCTCACGGGCGCGAATGTCGGCGATGGCAGTCATCGAAAACCTTTCTTACAGGAAATGCCGGATTTACCTTTTGGCTCTATCCTTGCTGCGCGCGCGAAGCAAATGCTGTAGGAAAGACCCGACAGGCGGAACTCAATTGCCTTTCACACGCTTATTTATGATGAAGTGGCAATTCGTTACGGAGTTAGAATGATGGCTGCAAAGACAGAAAAACTGCCCGAAGGCACCGACAGCGTGATCGACACGCTCGAGGAAGAGGAAGGCGGCACGGTCGCCAAGGCCAAGGCTCGGATCAAGGAAGAAGCCGTGACCCTGAAATCGCAGGCTACGGGCAAGGCCCGAGACTATGCGCGCGACGGCAAGGAGAAGGCCACGGGCACGATCCGGGAAATCTCGGCTGCGATGGACGACGCCGCGCAATCGGTCGACCAGCGCCTCGGCGAAGATTATGGCGAATATGCACGCTGGGCCGCCGGCGCGATTTCGAGCTTTGCCGAAAAGATCGAAGCCAAGGATGTCGACGATTTGCTGGATGACGCCAAGGCGCTCGTCCGCAAGAGCCCGGTCGTCGCAATCGGCATTGCCGCGGTTGCCGGCTTCGCGATCGCCCGCCTCGTCAAATCGGGGCTTGGAGATCGGGACGAGGCATGAGCGATAACGGGCGCGAGGACATTGCCTATGGCGAATTGCTCGCCCGCCTGTTCGAGGACGGCGAGCGGTTCGCCCGGGCGCGCCTGAAGCTTTACCGCGCGCTGATCTTCTATCGCATTTCGCAGGCCCGGATGTCGGCCCTGCTGATGCTCAGCGCCGTGCTGATCGCCGCAGCCGCCTGCGTGGCGCTGATGCTGGCGCTGGTCGTCAGCCTAGCGCAATATACCGGACCATTTCTCGCTGGCATCATCGTCGGCGGCGGCGGCCTCGCCATCGCCGTTGGGCTCGGTTATGCGGCCGTTCGCCGCTTTCCCGATCTCGACGATCAATTGCTCGACAATGACGACCTGCCCTGGCTTCCCGAGGATCCCGTTCCCGACGAGCTGACGACCGGCGCGCCGGCAGTGGAGAAAGTCGACGCATGAAGACCGCCGAACAACGCCTGGCCGATGCGAAGATCGAGGAACGCCTGGCGCGATCCCGCTGGTTCGATTCCGTCGAAACCGCACAGGCGCGCGCCACGCCCGCCAACATTGCCGATGAGGCGTTCGAACAGGTGAAGGAACATGCCGCCCGGGCGGCGGCGCAGATGGGCAATGCGGTGCGCAAACGCCCCGGAACCCTGATTGCCGCCGGAACCGCCATCGGGCTTTTGCTGTTCCGCAGGCCGATCGCAAAGGCAGTCACGAAAACCCTTCGCAGCCACCGGGAAAAGCGCGCGGAAACACGCGCCCAGGCAGCCAAGAAACCGAAAGGCGTCCGGCCGCGGCCCGATCCGACGCCCAAGCAGATATCCGAGGAGGTATGACGATGAGTGTTAAGGACAGCGCAAAAAAAGCCGGCGACACGGTTCGCGAATCCTATCGCGCAACGCGCGCCAAGGCCGAAGAAGCTTATGAGAGCGCCGCAGCGCGAACGAGCGAATATTATGCCAGCGCCCGTGAGCGCGCCTCCGATGCGCGCCGCGTGACGGCGGAAACCGTCGACGGCAATCCGCTCGCCGCGCTGGTCGGCGGGCTCGGCATCGGGATGCTGATCGGCGCCTTGCTGCCGCGCACCCGCCGGGAAACCGAATTGCTCGGCCCTTACGGCCACCAGATCACCGATCGCGCCCGAGAAGCGGCCAAGGCGGCCCGCGCGGTCGGGGAAGAGAAGATCGACGGCCTCGGCTTCGTGAAAG
The DNA here is from genome assembly GCF_014237875.1 of Parasphingopyxis marina. Taxonomy (GTDB): domain Bacteria; phylum Pseudomonadota; class Alphaproteobacteria; order Sphingomonadales; family Sphingomonadaceae; genus Parasphingopyxis; species Parasphingopyxis marina. Next base: position 61,061 of record NZ_JACJVJ010000002.1, on the reverse strand, counting down.
ATACCGCCCGCGACACGGCCAAAAAAGTGATCGACGAGGCCAAGATTGCCGCCAGCGAAGCCGGTTCCGCCGCTGCGAAGAAAGCGCGTGGCGACGAATAGCGCGGCGTTTGCGGTCAGTTCAATTGCCGTTCATCCGCCTTCCGCTATACAGTTAACACGCTGTAATAGCAGGATATTGAGGTAAAAAATGTTGCGTATTTCCAAGCTCGCTTTGGGTGCCATGCTTTCCGCAGGCATCGCCGCCCCGGCTCTCGTTACGCCGGCCTCCGCGGCTGTCAGCCAATCCAATCCTTCGGCCTTTGTCGAAACATTGGCTTCCGACGGACTCGCCGTTTTGCGGTCCGGCAGCGAAGCCCAGCGCCGCGGTCAGTTCCGTTCGCTGCTCGGCCAGCATTTTGCGGTCGAGGCGATCGGAGACCAGCTGCTCGGCCGCTGGCGCAACCAGATCACGCCGGCCCAATATTCGGCCTATCGCCGCGCGCTGCCGGGCTTCATCCTTGGCACCTATGCCGACCGGCTTTCCAGCTATTCGCGCGCCAATGTCGAGGTGATCAACGCCCGCCAGCAGGGTAGCAGCTATCTCGTCCAGACGCGGATCACCAATCCCGGCTCGCGCCCGGTTTCGGCGATCTGGTATCTGACGCGTTCGGGCAGCCGCTATCAGGTGTACAATATGCGCGTCGCCAATATTAACCTGACGCTTAACCAGCGGCAGGATTTCGACGCCTATATCCAGCGCCGCGGGTTCGATCAGCTCGTTGCCTTCATGGAATCGCGGGGCGCCTGACACGCGCATTCCGGGGCATTTTCGCAAGCAGCGCGTAGGAAGTGGCTGGCATTGGCCGCGCCTTTCGATTAAGGCGCGCGCCATGAGCGACAACAATCTCCACCTCGTGTTCGGCGGACGCGTTTCCGACCCGCAAACCCTTGATTTCAACGATTTCGATTCGATGGATCTTGTTGGCATCTTTCCCAATTACGAGGAAGCCGAAGAGGCCTGGCGCGCAAGGGCGCAGCAGACGGTAGACGATGCGGAGATGAAATATGTCGTCGTCCACCTGCACCGGCTTCTGGAACCGGAACAGATCAGACGCGCCAGGAAATAGCCTCTAACTAGGCGTTGCGATAACGCCAGAGCAACAGCGGCCGCGCCAGCGCGAGGCCCGCGATAAACCCGAAAATATGCGCCATGATGGCGACCGGTGCCGGCGATCCCAGCGTCGTCAATGCGATCAGCAACTGGATGAAAATCCACGCCCCCGCCAGCGAAGCGACATGCTGCCAGCCGCCGACGCCGTTGCGCGGCTTCGAATAGAGCAGAGCATAGGCGCCGATTACGGCCGATACCGCGCCGCTCGCCCCGATCATCGGCGCGGCGCTATCCATGTTGAAAAGATAATGCCCGGCCGCCGCGACATAGGCGCCGACGATATAGAGCGCGAAAAGCCCGGTGCCGCCGATCAGTTTTTCGACTCCCCTGCCGCAAACGAACATCAGCAGCATGTTGAAGGCGACATGCAGGAAATCCGCATGAAGCAAGGTCGCCGACAGCGGCGTCAGCACGGCAGGCAGCGCGCCCGGGACGTCCAGCCCGTCGAACCGCAGCGGCACGAAACCGCCAAAACCGAAGGCCCATAGCTGCAGGCGGAACAAGGCGATCACCGCCCAGCACAGGATGGTGACGCCGATGATCCGTTCGGTCGGCGATGAATGGGCGAGGCGCGTCTGCCAGTTCATGAAAGACCCTCCTCGCCCGCGCCTAGACGAACTCGATCTTCTCGATCAGATAATATTTGTCGCCGGCGGGCACGGTGAACTCGATCTCGTCGCCCTTGTTGCGGCCGATAAGCGCCCGCGCCAGCGGCGAACTGTAGGAGATCTTGCCCGATTTGGCGTCCGCCTCGATCTCGCCGACGATCTGGTATTTGATCTTCTTGTCGTCCTCGTCGAGCAGGTGGACGGTCGCGCCGAACACGACCTTGTCGCCCGAAAGCTCTTTCGGGTCGATCACCTGGGCACGCGTCAGCCGGTCTTCATAATCGCCGATCTGCGCCTCGATCTGGCCCTGCCGCTCTTTCGCCGCATGATATTCGGCGTTCTCGGAAAGATCGCCATGGGCGCGCGCTTCCTCGATCGCGTCGATCACCGCGGGGCGTTCGATTTCCTTCAGGCGCTTCACTTCCGTGCGCAGCCAGTCATAGCCTTCCAGAAGCATCGGCATTTTTTCGATAGTCGCCATTGCCCTACCTTTCGTCAAAACATTGCCGTGCGGCGGTCCTTTCGGGTCCGCCTGCTTTTTCCGCACAAATTGTCGGGATCAGCGATCGGCGACCGGATAATAAGCCTGAAGCGGCTTCACTTCAAGTTCTGTTGTCCTCAAGGCACCGATCGCCCTGACCGCGGCCGCGCTGGCGGCAGCCGTCGTGAAATAGGGAATCCGGCTGGAAACCGCCGATTTCCGGATGGAAGCGCTGTCCTTGAGCGATTGCCAACCCTCGGTCGTATTGAAAATTAGGGCGATATCGCCATCGACAATGGCGTCGACGATATGCGGCCTGCCCTGCGCGACCTTGTTGATGCGCTCCGCCGCAACGCCGTTTTCGATCAGGAAATCCGCGGTGCCGCCGGTCGCGACGATCGCGAAGCCATAGCTGGCAAGGGCCTTGGCGGGTTCGAGGATATGATCCTTGTCGCCCTGCTTGACCGAAATGAAGACCTTGCCGCCGGTGGGCAGGGTCACTCCCCCCGCAAGCTGGGACTTGGCAAAGGCGATCGCGAAATCATTGTCGATGCCCATCACCTCGCCCGTCGATTTCATCTCGGGGCTCAGCACCGGATCGGTGCCCTGGAAGCGCGCAAAGGGGAAAACCGCTTCCTTCACGGCGATATGATCAATCGCGCGGTCTATCACGGGCAGGTCGGCCAGCATCTCGCCCGCCATCACCCGCGCGGCAATCTTCGCTACCGGATGGCCGATCGCCTTGGCGACGAAAGGCACGGTGCGGCTGGCGCGCGGATTGACCTCGATCAGATAGACCTCGCCATTCTTGATCGCGAACTGGACGTTCATCAGGCCGCGCACGCTGAGGGCGCGGGCCAGCGCATCGGTCTGCCTTTCGATCTCGGCGATGATCTCCGGCGGCAGGCTGTAGGGCGGCAAGGTGCAGGCGCTGTCGCCCGAATGAACGCCGGCTTCCTCGATATGCTGGAGCACCCCGGCCACCACGACATCGGTGCCGTCGGCAATCGCGTCAACATCCACTTCAATAGCGTCGCGCAGATACTGATCGATCAGTACCGGGCTGTCACCCGACACCTGCACGGCGGTTTCGATATAATCCTCGAGCTGGGCGTCGCTGTCGACAATCTCCATCGCCCGACCGCCCAGCACATAGCTCGGGCGCATCAGCACCGGGTATCCGATCCGCCGGGCGACGGCGAGCGCCTCCTCCTTGGAGCGCGCAATGCCATTATCGGGCTGCTTGAGGCCGAGCTTCGAGACAAGCGCCGCGAAGCGCTCCCGATCCTCGGCCAGATCGATGGCGTCGGGCGATGTGCCGAGGATCGGGATGCCCGCATCCTCGAGCGCCTGCGCCAGCTTCAGCGGCGTCTGGCCGCCAAACTGGACGATCACACCGACAAGCTCGCCCTTCGATTGCTCGACGGCAAGAATCTCGAGCACATCCTCGGCGGTCAGCGGCTCGAAATAGAGGCGATCCGAGGTGTCGTAATCGGTCGACACCGTTTCCGGGTTGCAGTTGATCATGATAGTTTCGTAGCCCTGCTCTTCCAGCGCGAAACAGGCGTGGCAGCAGCAATAGTCGAACTCGATCCCCTGCCCGATCCGGTTCGGTCCGCCGCCCAGGATCACGACCTTTTTCCGGTCGCTCGGCATCGCCTCGCATTCGGGCTCACCGAAGACGGGTGCTTCATAGGTCGAATACATATAGGGTGTCTTCGCCTCGAACTCGGCCGCGCATGTGTCGATCCGCTTGAAGACCGGGCGCACGCCGAGCTTGTGGCGCAGTTCGCGGACCTGCGTCTCGGTCACCGCGCCGGCCATCGCCTGCATCGCCTCGCCGATCAGGCCGGGGCTGTAAGCGGCCTTTTCCATGCCGTCGGCAACATGGACGGAAGCCAGGGCAAGGCGCGCCAGCCGATTGTCCGAAAAGCCCATGGCCTTCAGCTTGCGCAGCCCCACGGCATCGTTGGGCAGGCCATTGTCGATCACCTCGCGCTCCGCAGCGACGATCTCGGCCAGCCTTTCCAGGAACCAGGGATCATATTTGGTGATCGCGTGAACATCCTCGACGCTGAAACCCTCGCGCAGGGCCTGGGCGATCACCAACAGCCTTTCGGGCGAAACCTCGGAAAGCGCTGCCTCGATCCGCGCGCGCGGCGCGTCATGAAGCTCATCGACCCAGTTGAGCCCGACAAGTCCCGTCTCGAGCCCGCGCAATGCCTTTTGCAAACTCTCGTGGAAGTTGCGGCCGATCGCCATGACCTCGCCGACCGATTTCATCGCCGTGCCCAGCACCGCTTCGGCGCCCTTGAACTTCTCGAAAGCGAAGCGCGGGATTTTCGTCACGACATAGTCGATGGTCGGCTCGAAGCTCGCCGGCGTGACGCCGGTGATATCGTTGTCGATCTCGTCGAGCGTGTAGCCGACCGCCAGTTTCGCAGCGACCTTGGCGATGGGAAAGCCCGTCGCCTTGGAGGCCAGCGCCGAGGAGCGCGAGACCCGCGGGTTCATCTCGATCACCACCAGCCGGCCGTCTTCCGGGTTCACCGCAAACTGGACGTTCGATCCGCCGGTCTCCACCCCGATCTCGCGCAGCACCGCGATACTCGCGTTGCGCATGATCTGGAATTCCTTGTCCGTCAGCGTCAGCGCGGGCGCGACGGTGATGCTGTCGCCGGTATGCACACCCATCGGGTCTATATTCTCGATGCTGCAGATGATGATGGCATTGTCGTTCTTGTCGCGAACGACCTCCATCTCATATTCTTTCCAGCCGAGCAGGCTTTCGTCGATCAGGATCTGCGCAACCGGCGAAGCATCGATGCCGGTGCGGGCATAATATTCAAATTCCTCACGGTTATAGGCAACGCCGCCGCCGGTGCCGCCCAGGGTAAAGGCCGGGCGGATGATCGCGGGCAGCCCGATATCGTCCATCAGCTGCACGGCATTGGCAAAGCCCTGGGCGCGATCATAGCCGGTGATCTTGCCGGCATCGTCCTTGATCGGCGGCGCGGCGGCGATGGCCGAGCGCGGGCTTTCCAGTCCGATCCGCTCCATCGCCGCGATAAAGCGCTCGCGATCCTCGGCCTTGTCGATGGCATCGGCATCCGCGCCGATCAACTCGACGCCGTATTTTTCCAGCGTGCCGTCGGCGTCCAGCGCCAGCGCCGTATTGAGCGCCGTCTGCCCGCCCATCGTCGGCAGCACGACAAGCTTGTCGTCGGGCCGTTCGGCGCGCTCCTTGGCGATGATCTTGGCGACGATCTCGGGCGTGATCGGCTCGACATAGGTCGCGTCGGCGAGGTCGGGATCGGTCATGATCGTCGCCGGGTTCGAATTGACGAGGACGATGCGATAGCCCTCCTCCTTCAACGCCTTCACGGCCTGCGTCCCCGAATAATCGAACTCGCACGCCTGGCCGATGATGATCGGGCCCGCGCCGATGATGAGGATGGAGGAGATGTCGGTACGTTTGGGCATTTATCGTTCTATTCCGTCAGCGGGCGGCGCCTCGTTCCCGACGAAACCCAAATTGTAAATTTGTGCGTCGCGCAATCCAGCCAACACACAGTCTACCTCTTCGTAAGTGCCATCTGGGGACGGCCTTACCTCAACAGCTCCCCCCTCCCGAACGATCAACCACTCGGTGGGCGTGCCGCAGTCAGCCGAAATGCGGTCCAATTTGGCATGCATGGAATTTCCGCCTTGTTCGGCTCGCGCGGAACCCGAACATCCGATGATCGACGAAAACCCGATAAGAAGGCCGAAAGAGATGCCCGTGCGCTTGAACATCATCTGAGCCGATCCACGAACTTCCCGAACAGATAGGTGCTGTCCTGCGGCCCCGGGCTCGCCTCGGGATGATATTGCACGCTGAACGCCGGATAGTCCTCCAGCTCCAGCCCGCAGAGCGAGCCGTCGAACAGGCTGACATGCGTCGCCTTCACGCCGTCGGGCAGGCTGTCGATATCGACCGCGAAGCCGTGGTTCATGCTGGTGATCTCGACGCGGCCGTCGGCGAGGCGTTTCACCGGATGGTTCGCGCCGCGATGGCCCTGGTGCATCTTGATCGTCTTCGCGCCCATGGCGAGGCCGAGCATCTGGTGGCCGAGACAGATGCCGAAGAGCGGCTTGCCGGTATCGAGCATCGCCCGGATCACGGGCACCGCATAATCGCCGGTCGCCGCGGGATCGCCAGGGCCGTTGGCGAGGAAATAGCCGTCGGCATCGTGGTGCATCACGTCTTCGGTTGAAGCGGTACCCGGCAGCACCGTCACCCGCGCACCGGCGGCGACGAGATTGCGCAGGATATTGCGCTTTGCGCCATAGTCGATTGCGACAACATGCGGGCGGGCAGCATCGTCGCCCTCGCCCAGCGCATAGCCCTGCCCGAGCTGCCAGAGGCCGTCGCGCCAATCATATAGCTGCGCGGTCGTGACGTCCTTGGCGAGGTCCATGCCCACCAGCCCCGGCCACTCCGACGCCTTCTTCGCCAGCGCCGCGATATCGAATTCGCCCGTCTTGCTGTGCGCGATCACGCCGTTGGGCGCGCCTTTCGCGCGGATCATCCGGGTCAGCGCGCGCGTATCGACACCGGCCAGCCCGATCCGGCCGTTCGCCGCAAGCCATTGATCGAAGCGCTGGGTGGAGCGGAAATTGGACGGGTCTGTCACATCCTCGCGCACGATACAGCCGAGCGCATGGGCGTTGGTCGCCTCGATATCCTCGGGGTTCGCGCCGACATTGCCGATATGGGGAAAGGTGAAGGTGATGATCTGTCCGGCATAGGAGGGATCGGTCATGATCTCCTGATAGCCGGTCATCGATGTGTTGAAGCAGACCTCGCCGGTCGCATCGCCTTCCGCGCCGAAGCCCCTGCCCCAGACGCATGTCCCGTCCGCCAGAACCAATACGCCCGTCGCTCCTTCGGGCGTGTGGGCGGGTTTGGCGTCAGCCATGGGATGTTACCTTGCTCTATAAAGTTTGCCGGGCGCGCAAACGGTTGTCAGCTAGGCAGCCCGCCCCGCCGGGTCAATGCCTGTTCTTTCGCTTTATCCCCAGCTAGGGTTTTCCGCCCAAATGCCCGCGCCGCTGGCAGCGCAACAGACAAGGAAAAAGCAGATGATCCGCGACGATATCAAGGCCGCCCAGGTCGCCGCGATGAAGGCCGGGGACAAGGACAAGCTCGCCGCCGTCCGCCTTATTCTTTCAAAGATCAAGGATCGCGATATCGAATTGCGCACCGAGAGCGGCGCCAAGGACGACGACGCGATGGTGAGCGAGGTGCTGCAGAAGATGGTCAAGCAGCGCCGCGAATCGATTGCGATGTACGAGACCGGCGGCCGCCAGGAGCTCGCCGACGCGGAAAAGGCCGAAGTTACGGTAATAGAGGAATTCCTTCCCGCGATGATGGACGAGGCGGAAATGGCCGCCGCCATCGACGCGATCATCGCCGATACGGGCGCGCAAGGTGTTCAGGACATGGGAAAAGTCATGGGCCAACTGAAAGCGAAGCATGCCGGGGAAATGGACATGGGGCTGGCGAGCGGCATGGTGAAGGCGAAGCTCGCGGGCTGACCCCGGGTTGACGCGAGGCGTTCGGGTACCGACATTTGTCGTCTGCTTCCCCACGATTCAGGAATGTTCATGCGCTTTGCCGCCTTTTTACCGCTTTCCCTTGCGCTGATCCTCCCCCTGGCCGCTTGCCAGTCGCCGGCCGATGCGCCGGCCGATCCGGTTGAAGACGCCACGCTCGCCGAATCCCGAGACATGATCGCGCCGACCGATTTCGCGGCGTTGGAACTGGGCGGCATTATCCAGGGCCCGCTCGGCCCGGAAGTCGAAGCGTCGCTGGTCGCCGCCGGGGTCGCGCTGGGCGATATCGCCAGCCGCGTCCAGTGCCCGGGAGACTTGGACCCATGCGATCCGGGCACCGCTCCCGAAGGCACGATCTACACTTATATCTACGAAGTGCGGCCCGGCTTCGACGGCCCCAACGATCCGCCGTTCGAAATGCCGGAAGAGCTGCGTCCGGTGGAACGCGCGACGAGTTTCGCGCTCACCTTCCCCGCTTATGGCTTTACCGGTGTCGCCGGCTATTCGGTATATGACGCGGAATCGGTGCTTGCCGACGGCTTTACCGCCACGATCAGCTGCGTCGATAATCGAATCGTCTGGACGATCCCGGAGGAATCGGAATGGGGAACGGGTGAAACGATCACCTTTTTCTGGCAATCGACCCAGCCACCGAGCGGCCCGACCGGCGAATATCGATTCACTGCCGACGGCGCGGAAGCGACGGGTATGGGCCCGATGCCGAGCGAGGGCGGGGCTATCGCGGCGGTGTGCGAATAGGCTTTGCCCGCCCCCGGACCGGGTCCGGCGATACAAATGTCACTTATCCCCGCAGATGGATTGAAAATCGCCGCTTTTGGCGCTATTCGGCGTTATAATAGGGTTATGTCCCTTTCCCCTGCTTTCCTTGACGAGCTGCGCATGCGGACGACGCTGTCCGGTGTCATCGGGCGGCATACCAAGCTCCAGAAAGCCGGCCGCGAATGGAAGGCCTGCTGCCCCTTCCACAAGGAAAAGACGCCCTCCTTCACGGTCAACGACGAAAAGGGCTTCTATCACTGCTTCGGCTGCGGCGCGCATGGCGATGCCATAAGCTACGTCACGGAGACGCGCGGCCTTCCCTTCATGGATGCGGTGAAAGAGCTGGCGGAAGCCGCCGGCATGCAAATGCCCGCGCCCGATCCGCAAGCCCGCGAACGCCAGGAACGGTCTTCAACCCTTCGTGACGTCATGACCGCTGCGGCGGACTGGTATGTGGAGCAACTCCATGGACCGGCCGGCGCGGAAGCGCGCGCCTATCTGGAGCAGCGCGGCCTCGATGCGGCCACGCAAAAGGCATTCGGCCTCGGCTTTGCGCCGGATGCGCGCGGCAAGCTGGAAGAGGCGCTGAAGGAATTCGGGCGCGACAAGCTGATCGAGGCGGGCCTGATCGCCATTCCAGAGGATCGGGGCCGCTCCCCCTATGACCGGTTCCGGTCCCGCCTGATGTTCCCGATCCGCGACCAGCGCGGCCGGGTGATCGCGTTCAGCGGGCGGATCATCGGCGATGGGAAACCCAAATATCTGAATTCGCCCGATACGCCGCTCTTTGACAAGGGACGGACGATCTACAATTTCGACCTAGCCTCGCCGGCGTCGCGCGACGCCAAACGGATTATCGTCGTCGAGGGCCAGATGGACGTGATCGCGCTCCACCAGGCCGGCTTCCCCGAGGCCGTCGCCCCGCTCGGCACCGCGCTCACCGAAGAACAGCTGACCATGCTCTGGCGCGTCGACGAAGCGCCGATCCTCTGCTTCGACGGCGATGCCGCCGGCCAGAAAGCCGCGATGCGCGCCGTCGAGCGCGCGCTGCCGGCAATCAAGCCCGAACGCACGCTCGCCTTCGTCTCGCTGCCGCCGGGGCAGGATCCGGACGATGTGATCAAGGCCGGGGGCACCGCCGATCTCAAACGGCAATTCGCAAACCCGCTCAGCCTTGACGCATTTCTGTGGAATTACGAATCCACGCAAATCGACGCGCGCAGCCCGACAGCGCGCGCCAAGCTCAAGAAACGGCTGGCCGACATCGCCCAGGGGATCGGCGATCCGGCGATGCGCGACGAGTTCGGTCGCGAATTTCGCGATCGTTTCTGGCAGGCCTATGGCTGGAAAAAGAAGGAAGTCGAATTCGTCCGCGGCGCGATTGCGGCGACATCCGGTCGCGATCGACTGCAGGGCCTCGATCTTTATATTCGGGCGATCCTGCTCGGTCTGTCGCGCTATCCGGTGGTCGTGAAGACCCGCGCCGACCAAATCCAGTCGCTCAGCGTCGACGAGAGCCTGCTCGCCAAATGGCGTGACCTGCTCGTTGCCGCGGCTTTCGAGCGGCCGGACCTTGATGCTGACATGATCGAAACCATATTGGCAGATGCGGACATAGAAGTGGCGGAGAACCGCCATTTGTGGCGCGATCTTGGCTTTTCTTTCTTTTATCGCCGGTCGGACCCGGAGGTCGCGATCAGGGATCTGGAGGCCGCGATCGACACGATCGCCCGCAGCCAGGAGCTCGAGGCCAATCTCGAAAGCGTCCGTGCCGCGCTCGAACACGCGGCGGATTCGGACGATTTCGAAGGCGTCTGGAACAGGGAATCGGAACGGCGGCGTCAGCTGATGGCGGAAAAGCAACGCTTGCACGATGAATTGGAATTGCTAGGGGAAGCCGCAGCTTAGCGGCGTCAAACGCAGGATAACATATGTCAAAAGCAAACACCGCGCCCAAGGACGAGGGCGACGCACCGGTCATCGACCTGAACCAGGCGTCGATCAAGAAGCTCATCGCCAAGGCGAAGAAGCGCGGTTACCTCACCTATGACGAGCTGAACGAGGCACTGCCGCAGGATCAGATGGCCTCCGAACAGATCGAGGACATCATGTCGGCGCTGTCCGAGATGGGCGTCAACATCGTCGAGAATGAGGACGCCGGCGAGGAAGAGGCCGCCGAAGCCAAGGACGTTCCGAGCGCGGTGGATGGCTCGGAAGACGAACCGGAAGAGAAAAAACTGGTCGAAGCGCCCAAGGCCAAGACCACGGGCGACCGCACCGACGATCCGGTGCGCATGTATCTGCGCGAAATGGGCGCGGTCGAACTGCTGAGCCGCGAAGGCGAAATCGCCATCGCCAAGCGTATCGAAGCGGGCCGCGACATGATGATCATGGGGCTGTGCGAAAGCCCGATCACCTTCCACGCGATCATCGAATGGTCGGACGCGCTGAACGATGAGGAAATGCAGCTGCGCGAAATTCTCGATCTCGAGGCGATGCTGACCAAGGGGCCGACCGCGGAAGACGTCGAGAATGACGACGACAGCGGCGAAATCTCTGAAAAAACCGCCGGCGTCTCGATCAAGGAAGACGAGGACGATTTCGACGAGGAGGAAAGCGCCGACAAGGACGAGGAAGACGACGACAGCACGGACGACGAAGACGCTGCGGCGGCGCGTCGCCGCGAGGCCGAGGAAGACGAAGACGACAACCAGCTCTCGCTCGCCCAGATGGAAGAGGCCCTCAAGCCCGACGCGCTGGAGCGGTTCGCCAAGATCACGAAGCTCTACAAGACCTTCTCCAAGGTCCAGGAGCGGCGGCTGGAAGCGCTCGGCAGCGGGGAGGAATTCCCCAAGGCGCAGGAAACGCGCTACCACAATCTGCGCGAAGAGCTGACCGCCGAGGTCGAAAGCGTCCAGTTCCATGCGACCAAGATCGAATATCTGGTCGACCAGCTCTATTCCTATAATCGCCGCCTCACCGCGCTGGGCGGCCAGATGCTGCGGCTTGCCGAGCGCCACAAGGTGCCGCGCCGTTCGTTCCTCGAAGAATATATGGGTAACGAACTCGAAGACGGCTGGCTGAAGAAAGTCTCCAAGATCGACGCGAAATGGGAGAAGTTCGCCGACAAGGAAGCCGAAGCCGTCGAACGCATCCGCACCGAAATCGGCGAGATCAGTCAGGCGACCGGCACGTCGCTCAACGAGTTCCGCCGCATCGTCAACATGGTTCAGAAGGCCGAGCGCGAAGCGCGGATCGCCAAGAAGGAAATGGTGGAAGCCAATCTCCGTCTCGTGATTTCGATTGCCAAGAAATACACCAATCGCGGCCTTCAGTTCCTGGACCTGATCCAGGAAGGCAATATCGGGCTGATGAAGGCGGTCGATAAGTTTGAGTATCGCCGCGGCTACAAGTTCAGCACCTACGCGACCTGGTGGATTCGTCAGGCGATCACCCGCTCCATCGCCGATCAGGCGCGCACCATCCGTATCCCGGTGCACATGATCGAGACGATCAATAAGCTGGTTCGCACCTCGCGCCAGTTCCTGCACGAGCAGGGCCGCGAGGCGACGCCGGAAGAAATGGCCGAGCGGCTGTCGATGCCGCTCGAAAAGGTCCGCAAGGTGATGAAGATCGCCAAGGAACCGATTTCCCTCGAAACGCCGATCGGCGACGAGGAGGATTCGCATCTCGGCGACTTCATCGAGGACAAGAATGCGATCATCCCGGTGGACGCCGCGATCCAGTCCAACCTCAAGGAAACGGTGACCCGCGTGCTCGCCAGCCTCACCCCGCGCGAAGAACGTGTGCTGCGCATGCGCTTCGGCATCGGCATGAACACCGATCACACGCTCGAAGAGGTCGGCCAGCAATTCTCGGTGACCCGCGAACGCATTCGGCAGATCGAAGCCAAGGCGCTGCGGAAACTCAAGCATCCGAGCCGCAGCCGGAAAATGCGGAGCTTCCTCGACCAGTAGCCGGCCGGAAAGATTCAGCCTTTCAGCGGTTCCAGCCCTTTAAAAAAGGCGTCCGAGACGTTTACCGGATCGTGCGCCTCGCGGAATGCTGCGAAGTCGATCGTGCTGGATCGGTGCTCGAAACCCGCCAGTGCCCGGGCGAGCGCATGCTCGCCGGTGTCCGCATATAGCGTAACATTGAACCGCTCCAGCGCGGCAAAGGCTTGGGCCCGCGGCGCGATAATTGGGCAATCGAACGACAGCGCCAGCATCGCCGCGCCGGAATTGAGCTGCTCGCCGCTATAGGGAAGGACGGCGGCATCCGCGGCGCGGAAATAACGCTGGATCTCGTCGTCCGGCACCTTGTACGGGAGGAAGCGCACCGCGTTGACGCCCGCCACCGCATCGCCGACTTCTGCCACATAATCCGCGTCGCTCGGAATACCGGTGATCACGAGGCGCAGATCGGGCCGAGTCTTCGATGCCTCCGCAAAGGCGGCGATCAGCCGGTTGAGGCCCTTGTAGCGCTGGATCGATCCGAAAAAGAGCAGCAACGTCGCTCCCGGATCGATGCCCAGCGTCTCGCGCGCTTCGGATCGTTCGAGATGATCGGCATGGGCGGGATCGTAGTGCGGGTGACGCGCCACAAACGCGTGCCTGGGGCCAAGGCCGAAGGCTTCTTCCAGCAACGCGGCATGGCTTTCGTCCATGAAATGGACAGCATCGAAGTCCGCGATGATGCGGCGGCGCAATTCGGTATCGACCTCGGGATAGCGCGATCCATGGGGAATCGTGTTGTGCGCGGTCCAGACGAACTTCGCGCCGGTCCGGCGGCGCAGCGCATCGAAGGATTGCAGCGCATTCTCGACGACCTGGCGGTATTCCGACTCGGTCTCGACCTTGTTGGCGAGCGGCCCGAACCAGTGCGCGTGAAAGATGACGGGCCCCGGCCAATATATCTCATCCAGCTCCTCCAGCTTCACGATCCGCTCGACGGCGAAGCCATGCGTTTCGGCCCGCCGATAGAGCAGCGACTGGAACTTGTTGGCGCGCGCCGTCGGCCAGCAGATCAGCAGTCCCGGCAGCTGCCCGGTTCCCAGCGCGGCGAGCTCGCTATATTTGCGGGCCAGCGCTTCCGATCGGCCGCAAGGCACGATAGCCGGGGCCTCGCCCGGTTTCATCGTTCGCTTCCCTTGCGTTTCGCGTGGTGCGTGCGCGCTGCCGCATAAACCTGTTCATAGCGTGCGACGCTCTGCGGCCAGAGCCTCGTATCTTCCACCCATTTGCGCGCCGCTTCGGCGCGGCTGGCGCGCCGGGCGGGATCGGCGAGCGCCTGCTGGATCGCGCGCGCGAGGTCCGCGGGATTGCCGGTTTCGAAATACAGGCCGCGCTCCTCCTCGCCGATCAGTTCGCGCGATACGGGGCGGTCGGACATGATCAAGGGCCGCCGCAGCGCCATCGCCTCGACAGGTTTCATCGGCGTTACATAATCCGACGCATAATCGGGAAGGCGCGGTACGACGAAAATATCGATCGCCGCATAGGCCGCCGCTATCTCGGCATGATCGATTTGCCCCGTGAAGATCGTCGAATCCGCTATGCCGAGCACGGCGGCGCGCTGCTCTATCTCTTCGCGATAATTGCCATCGCCGACGATAAGCAGCTGGAGGCCGGGATTGCTGGCGGCCAGGCGGGCGAACCCCTCGCATAATATCTCATGTCCTTCGCGCCGCGAGATATTGGACACATAGCCGATGACCGCCTTGCCCATCAGCCCCCATTTGGCGCGAAAGGCTTCGCAGGTATCGCGATCCGGCTCTTCCAGAAAATGCTCTTCCACCGAGTTGGGAACGATGAAGAGCCGCGTTTTCACGGCCCCGCGCCTGTGAAGCTGTTCGGCCATCGCTTCGGATATCGTCACCACCGCATCGGCAGCCGCCATGCAGCGGTCCTCCTGGGCCATGCGCAAGCGCGTGTGTTCGGTATCCTCGATCCCGTTGAAACGCGGGCCCCAGGTATGTTCGTGGAAGGAGCGGACTTCGTAGACGAACGGCAGATTGCGCGCCTGCGCCAGCGCCAGGCCCTTGAGCGCATTGTCATACCCGCGAAAGCCCGACGCCGCGTGGATGATCGAGGGCCAGACGGTGCCGCAAATCTCGTCGAGAAGATGCGCCTCGAACCCGAGCACCACATCCTTCGGCATCTCCGTCTGATCCTGCGCCGTGAAATGGCAATAGTGGATCGGCACCCCTTCGCTCTCCACGACGAAGGGCCCGTCGCGCCCGCCGTTGGCCTCGACGAGAGTCTCAGGCAGGTTTCCGGGCGCCACCGCAGCAACCGGATTCCAGCCACGGGCCTTTTGCTGCTTCACGATCGACCAGTTGCGCACCGCGCCGCCGGTCGATTCCACCGGGTAGATCGTCTTGAAGAGGTGCAGCACGGTCTTATCGCCGCCATCGGCGATCGGCCGCTTCGGCAGCAGCGGCAGCCAGCCGGTATCGAGTTCCGCGCACAATCCGCGCTTGCGCCGCAGCACGAGCGCCGCCGCGATATTGCGCTCCCTGAGCCAGATCGCTTCGGCGGTGCGAACCTGTAGCGCCAGCTCTCCGCGGTTCGTGGCTTCCCGGAGGAGCCCGCGCAGTTTCTTCGTTTCAAGCCCGCTCAACGCATCTACCGACATCTGCCGGGCGATCTCCCGGGTAATCGGGCTGTCCTCAAGCGGTTCAGCCTCGACTCCGTCGAGAGCGTCCCCCGCTACCGTCGTCGCCTCATCCGCCTTGGATGCGCGGAAGGCGCGCCATTGGCGAAAGATCGAAAACGGCAGCAGCGGCAAGCGCAATGGATTGCGGATCGCTCGCAGCACTGCCTCGCCAAAACGATAGGAAAGCTGCGAGCGGACGCTTTCCCGCGCGGCGTCCAGCTCGGGCGCGAGCGCCTTCGACCGGTTCTGCTCGTATCGGCGAATGGTCCGCCGGGCCTCGGTCAGTTCGCTTTCGAGCGATTCGGCACGTTCGACGAGCGCGCGGCCAATATCGGCAGGCCCGGCACGCCGATGATCGTCGATGTCGTGGAAAGCTTTTCCGCTCATGCCGGCCCCGGCGCTCGGGGATGGCCGGGCTTTTGTCAAGAACCCGCGCGTTCCTGATGGTTAACTTCCGTCAATTCTAGACTAATGGGCTGTAAACCGGGTCTTTACACGCACCCACTATCAGGAGCGCGTGGGTGGGGAGTAAAGGCGGCATCGACCGCCATTGTGGAGACCGGAAATGACGCACGGCGCGGCGCAGGCAATCGACGAATCCGGAATCGGTGCGACATTGAGCGCCATGGCCGATACCGATGGTTCGGCCTCCCATCGTTACGTTTCGAGCACCGAACTCAACAGCGACAAGGAAGCGGCGCGCAATCTTGCCGACGCCGCGCATTTCCTTGGCATTCTTCATGGCCAGCAGCCCGGCGTCGTCGAACTCGCCGCCGTCAAAACCGCCATTCCCGAAGCCCGCAGCTGGTTGGAGCAAGCCGAACTGGGTTTTGCCCGCGAACGCGCCTTCCTCACCAACCTTACCGTGGCCGCCGGCCCTCTCCCTTCGACGCCCGGCCACGCAGAAAGCGAGTCGGCGGTCCTCTCGCAGCGCCATGCGATCGAGACGCTCGCCCGGTCCGAGCGCGCCGGTTGCGCGCTTGGCGCAGCCATAGCGCTCGTCATGGACTGGAAGGCCATCCGCCGCGTACTGATCGCGGCCGCCGAGAAATTGGAAGTCGAAGCGCCCCTCTCCGCCCTTCCCGATGGCGCCGATGCCGTTGCGGTCGCCGATGTCGCCGGAGAATCGCCTGCCGTACGCCGCGCGCTAGCCTTTGGGGGCGAACAGATCCTTGCCCAGCATCGCGGCCTGTGGAACCTGCTCGAGGCCCGTGAGGCCGCCCGCGACATGTGGTAGGGTGATCGCCCTTCACGCCACCTCCCCGCTGCACTCTCTTCCGCTACGCCATGGTTGCAACGCGCACCCCTTCCGCCTATTCGTCGGCAGTTGACGTTAACGGAAGCCAAGGGAGAATAGCCGCGTGCGTTTCGACGGAACCAAGGATTATGTCGCCACCGACGATTTGAAAGTCGCCGTGAACGCTGCGGTGACGCTGCGCCGGCCGCTGCTCGTCAAGGGCGAGCCCGGCACCGGCAAGACCGTTCTCGCGCACGAAATCTCCAAGGCCATCGGCGCGCCCCTGATCGAATGGCACGTCAAATCGACCACCAAAGCGCAGCAGGGCCTGTATGAATATGATGCCGTCGCCCGGTTGCGCGACGGCCAACTTGGCGATGAGCGCGTCCACGACATCACCAACTATATCCGGCGCGGCAAGCTGTGGGAGGCTTTCACCTCAGAAGACCTGCCCGTCCTGCTGATCGACGAGATCGACAAGGCGGACATCGAATTTCCGAACGATCTCCTCCAGGAACTCGATCGCATGTCGTTCGATGTCTACGAGACGAAAGAGACGATCACCGCGAAAGAACGCCCGATCGTCGTCATCACCTCGAACAACGAAAAGGAGCTGCCCGACGCCTTCCTGCGCCGCTGCTTCTTCCACTATATCAAATTCCCCGATCGCGAAACGATGCAGGAAATCATCGACGTCCATTTCCCGGACATCCAGAAGATGCTCGTTTCGAAAGCCATGGATATTTTCTACGAGGTTCGCGACGTGCCGGGGCTGAAGAAAAAGCCGAGCACCAGCGAGCTGCTCGACTGGCTAAAACTGCTTCTCCACGAAGACATGCCGCTCGAGGTTCTCCAGAATCGCGATCCCAACAGCGCGATTCCTCCGCTCCACGGCGCGCTGCTCAAGAACGAGCAGGACGTGATGCTGTTCGAACGGCTGGCCTTTATGAGCCGGCGCCAGGGGAACTAACCGCAAATGGGCGTCGCCGAAAACAAGGCGGTTCTCCAACAGGCTTTCGCCGAGACTGCCAGGGGCAATGGCCGCCCGTTCGTCGATATGATGGCGGACGATGTTCGCTGGTCGATCATCGGCAGCACGGCCTGGTCGCGAGTCTACGAAGGCAAGGCGGACGTGTTAGCCAATCTGCTCGGCCCGCTCGCCACGAATTTCAACGGACCGAACACGGTCACCGCCGAACGTTTCATCGGCGAAGGCGATCTCGTCGCGGTCGAAGGCCGCAACCACAGCGTTACCCATGACGGAATGGCCTATGCGAACCGCTATTGCTGGGTATTCACCTTCCGCGGCGGAAAGGTCGCCGAGATCGTCGAATATTGCGACACGGACCTCATCAACCGCGCGCTGACACCCCCGGCGTAAACCCGGCCCTCGCCGCTAGACCTAGTCCTCCGGCGGCCGCCGCATTTCATGCGGCACCTCTGCATACATTTTCTTGCACGCC
Organism: Parasphingopyxis marina; assembly: GCF_014237875.1. Lineage (GTDB taxonomy): Bacteria > Pseudomonadota > Alphaproteobacteria > Sphingomonadales > Sphingomonadaceae > Parasphingopyxis > Parasphingopyxis marina. Next base: position 43,085 of record NZ_JACJVJ010000002.1, on the reverse strand, counting down.
GGGCGCTCGTTGATCTGCGCGATCCAGCGCAGCAAATGCGGCGTATCGCTTTCGTTCACGAGTTCGGAAAAGCCGTGCTGCATGCCGTTCGCGATTGCGAAATTGCAGATATCGGCGAGCGAATACATGTCCGCGGCCAGCCATTCGTGATCGGCAAGGTGATCGTCGAGACGCCGCACGGAAATGCCGATCTTGCGCATTTCATCGTCCAGCATGTCCTGCGGAAAGCCTTCGCGCGCGCGGCGCCACTTCACCTGCTGTTCGGGGATCGGGATACGCTCGACCTTGGCCTCGAATTCCTCGTCGGTCAGGTCCTTGACCATCTGGCTGACCATCCGGCTCCAGCCGATCGTAGAGACGCACCAGCAGAAATATTCGTCGACCCATTTGGTCCACACCCGCATTTCCGCTTTTCCATAGCTGTCGTCGGGACGCAGCTTCACCGCGGTCGGATGTTCGTCTTCCAGATATTCGCAGATCACCGTGGATTCGGTGATGATATGGCCGCCATCGGCCAGCGCAGGCACCTGGCCGCGCGGATTGATCTTCTTGAACCAGTCCTCGTGATGCTCGAACTTGGCCGGGTTGAGCTGCTTGATCTCGAACTCGAGCCCCTTCTCGTAAAGCGTGAGCATGGGCTTGAGCGAATTCGCGCCGGGACCGAAACTATATAATGTTATCATTGCTAACTATCCTCTCCCCTGTGTCTTTAGCCTCGCCCCGCGACCGGCTACAAGACCCTCGGGACGGAAAATCCATGGGGTGAAACGGCATGCCAAGTGCGGGGCTGACGAAGGATCGCAAGCGCTGGCTCATTGGCCTGGCGACGCTGGGCGCGCTGGCAATCTGTGCCGCGGCGTCGGCCGTGCCGGGCAGCTTCGAAGATCGGCTGAGCCTCGCCACCCGGCTGACGGCGCGTTGGTCCTTCCTCTGGTTCCTCGCCGCCTTCGCCGCGCGGCCGCTGCACCAAATGTTCGGCGGCATCTGGACGGCGCTGCTGCGCCAACGCCGTTATGTCGGGCTCGGTTTCGCTTCCGCGCACACCATCCACGCAATGTGCTTCATCTGGCTGATCGCCGCGACGCCGGTCAGCCGACCGCCTTATGTCTATTTTATCGGCGGCACCGGCTATGTCCTGATGTGGCTGATGGCCGCGACCTCCAGCGACGCAGCGATGCGCGCGCTGGGTCGCAACTGGAAGCGGCTGCATATCACCGGCATCTGGCTGCTCTGGTTCATCTTCTTCGCGAGCTATGGCGGGCGCATTTTCCGGGCGGAAACACTCCTGCTTGGAAGCGTGACGACAGCGCTGCTGGTGGCCGCGGCTCTGATCCGCATCCCGCTCGTCCGGACAGCGTTCGGCCCCCGCCGGCCTCGCTCGATTGACCTTGGCGCTGCCGACCGTCGATAGTGCGCGCAACCGGGAGGGGAGAAACGCCGATGATTCGATCCGCCATATTGGCTCTGGCGCTGGTTGCGACGCCCGCCATCGCGCAGGAAATGGCGGCATCTCCGACCGCCAACGCTGAAACCTGGCGCGGCGCCTTCGATACCATCATCCTGCCCCGCACGATCGCTGGCTATGATCTCGTCGAGGAACGCCCGCTGACCGACGACGGAACCGACACCATCCTGCAATATCGCCACGAAGAGTCAGGCGATGCCGTAACCTTCTACGTTTACCGCGCCAGCGAACCCAACGCGATGCTGTGGTTTCGCCAGGCCATGATGGCAATCGCCCAAAGGCCCAATATCTCGGGTCTGGTTCCGGCGGACGAGATGCAAATGCTCCGAGCCGGAGGTTCCGCTTCTCCCAACGCCGTAAGCCAGTCGATGCGTCTCAACTTCGATGCATTCCGGACGGCGGGGCTCACCATCGTCCAGCTTGGCGAATGGATCGTGAAAATCCGAGTCAGCCGCCCGAGCGAAGATGTGGCGGCCATGACGGCGCTTCTCGCCGAACTCGCGGCCGCTATTTCCTATGAAGGCGAGCCTTTTACGGCCCACCCTCTGGTCTATCCCGGCGCGTGCAACGACCGGACGGATTTCGATGGAAATCCACTGTCGATCGTCCCGGCGCAGCGCGGCATTATCGTCACGGAAGGGCTGATCGAATATTCCGATGCTCGCGGCGGCGGCGGGATCTCCGTCGATCCTTCGGCCTATTGTGACATGACGCCGGACGATATGCGGACCTACACCAGCCTGTTCCGTGAACGCGAAGCCGATCACGGCGGCTGGACCATGCTGATCGCCGATGCCGGCTGGAGCCTCGTCACCCGTCCTCTCGCCTCCACCGAAAACGGCGAATTCGGCCTCTTTGCCAACCGCCCCAACGGGACCTATGCGATCGGCCTGTTCGACAGGGCGCCGGCACCCGGCATGGCAATCGGCATGGCTGTGCCGGTCTTCAGGCTCCAGAATGAGGGGCTCGGCAGAATTTCGAGCTATCCCAACGACGAACCGGCCGAATAAGCGGGAGCGACCGGGCGTGCTCGCCCCACTGGAAGGCGCGACCCGCTTCGCCCGCATCCGCGAGAAGCTGGAAAGGCTCGATTTTCCGAAGCGCTGGCAGCGCTGGCTCTACGAATTCCTGCTCTTTGGCTTCAAACAGGGCTGGGCCTGCCTGTTCGGCGGTGCGATGTTGGCGTTGCTGCTCGCCACCCATCTTTTCTATCCCGACAATGCACCGCTCGCCCGCTACGATTTTCTGACGCTCGCCGCCGTTGCGATCCAGGCTGCGATGTTGGCACTTCGACTGGAAAGCTGGGCCGAAGCCAAGGTGATCCTGATCTTCCATATCGTCGGCACGATCATGGAACTGTTCAAGACCGCAAACGGGTCTTGGATTTATCCCGAGGCAAGCCTGCTCAGGATAGGCGATGTCCCGCTTTTCTCCGGCTTCATGTACGCGGCGGTCGGTAGCTATATCGCGCGCGTCTGGCGGATATTCGACTTCCGCTATTCGCACTATCCCCCGCGCTGGGCGACCCTGGCGCTCGCGGCCGCCATCTACATCAACTTCTTCGCGCATCACTGGCTGCCGGATATCCGCTGGCTGCTGTTCGGGGCGACCGCCCTGCTCTTCTGGCGAACATGGGTGTATTACACGCCCTGGCGCGTGCCGCGCCGGATGCCGCTTCTGATCGGCTTCTTCCTCGTCGCACTGTTCATCTGGTTCGCCGAAAATATCGGCACCTTCGCGCGCGCCTGGACCTATCCGGGGCAGGAAGCGGTCTGGGAGCCGGTATCGCTCGCCAAGCTCGGCAGCTGGTACCTCTTGATGATCATCAGTTTCGTCCTCGTTTCGCTTATCCATCGTCCGTGCGCAGCTTCCCAACCGCGCGGCGATCTGGCATGACGTTAACGGAAACCACGAACCATATGGGCTGATCGATGTTCTTTTCCTTTGTCGACGAACTGCGTGTTGCGGGCATCCAGGCCAGCCTGAAAGAACATCTCACCTTGCTCGACGCGCTCGACAAGGATGTGATCGAGCGCTCCCCGGAAGAATTTTATTACCTCGCCCGCGCCACCTTCGTGAAGGACGAGGGGCTGCTTGACCGGTTCGACCAGGTGTTCGCCAAGGTCTTCAAAGGCATCGAAACCGATTATGGGCAGGAAGCGATGGCGCTGCCCGAAGACTGGCTGCGCTCGGTCGCCGAGAAATATCTGACCGAAGAGGAAATGGCGGAGATCGAGAAGCTGGGTTCCTGGGAAGAGATCATGGAGACGCTGAAAGAACGGCTTGAGGAACAGCAGGAGCGCCATGAGGGCGGCAACAAGTGGATCGGCACCGGCGGCACCTCGCCGTACGGGAATTCGGGCTATAATCCCGAAGGCGTGCGGATCGGCGGCGAAAGCAAGCACAAGAAAGCGGTGAAAGTCTGGAACAAGCGGGAGTTTCGCAATCTCGACAGCACCAAGGAACTTGGCACCCGCAACATCAAGGTCGCGCTGCGCCGCCTGCGCCGTTTCGCACGCGAAGGCGCGGCTGAGGAACTGGACCTCAAAAGCACGATCGACGGCACCGCGAAGCAGGGCTGGCTCGATATCCATATGCGCGCCGAAAAGCGCAACGCGATCAAGGTGCTGCTGATGCTCGATATCGGCGGTTCGATGGATCCGCATATCAAGCTGTGCGAGGAGCTGTTTTCCGCGGCGACATCCGAGTTCAAGAATCTGGAATTCTTCTATTTCCATAACTGCCCTTATGAGGGCCTGTGGAAGGACAACCGCCGCCGCTTCGCGGAGCGCACGCCGACCTGGGACGTGCTTCACAAATTCGGCCACGACTATAAATTGATCTTCGTCGGCGATGCGTCGATGAGCCCCTATGAAATTACCCATCCGGGCGGTTCGGTCGAGCATTTCAACGAGGAGGCCGGCGCGGTGTGGATGCACCGGCTGACCAACACCTATCCCGCCGCCGCCTGGCTGAACCCGGTACCAGAACAGCATTGGGGCTATTCGCAAAGTGTGAAGGTGATCCGTGAGTTGATGAATGATCGCATGTACGGCCTGACCCTGGATGGTCTCGACGATGCGATGCGGGAACTGACGCGGAAAAATTGAGCATGAGCCGCCTGCATGTCGAAAAGCATCAAGTCGGGCGTATCGGTCAGCTGCGCGCCGCCGTGCTCGGCGCCAATGACGGAATCGTTTCGACCGCCAGCCTGATCGTCGGAGTTGCCTCGGCTTCGGCAGGCCGGCCCGAGATATTGGTCGCGGGGCTTGCCGGGCTCGTCGCCGGGGCGATGTCGATGGCGGCGGGTGAATATGTCTCGGTCAGCTCGCAGTCCGACACTGAAAAGGCGGATCTCGCGAAGGAGCGCTGGGAGCTCGAAACCGCTCCCCATGCCGAGCATGCCGAGTTGGCCAGCATTTACCGGCACCGCGGTCTCGACAAGGCAACCGCAGAGCAGGTCGCGACCCAATTGATGGACAAGGATGCTCTCGGCGCGCACGCCCGGGACGAACTCGGCATATCTGAAATCAGCACCGCGCGGCCGGTTCAGGCGGCGATAACTTCTGCAGTCACGTTTACGCTGGGCGCCGCGATACCGCTGGTCGTCGCGCTACTTGTACCGGAAACCTCCAGTGTTCCAGCCGTTGCCGGTGCTTCGCTCGTCGCGTTGGGCGCGCTTGGAGCCATCGGTGCCCGCGTCGGCGGCGCCCATCCGTTGCGGCCAACGGCCCGCGTCCTTTTCTGGGGCGCATTGGCGATGGCGGTGACGGCGGGAATCGGCAGACTGGTAGGAACCGCAGTCTAGCAGGCGGTCAATAATGAACGCCGGGATCGAGGATATAGCCGAGCGGAACATTATCGAACTCGGTGCGCTGGAGCGACAAGGCGAGCATGCCGCCAGACCCCAGCGGAATCAGCGTAGAGGCGCGCACATCGAAATAACCATGCGTGCCTATCCCGATGCTGAGTTCGGACTGCATCCGACGCGCGGGTTCTTCGTCCCCGTGCCGCTCGAGCAATGCGACCTGATCGGGCGACAGGGACGGTCTTGCTTCGATTTCCGCGATTTCCTCGTCGCTTAACCGATGGACATTCTGTGCCGCAGCGGCTGATGCGAGAGTCAGGAGCGGCAACAGCGCAAAAACGGAAAACAGTTTGATCATCGGTACCTTTTGCCGATCGCTTGATTACGCCGGCCTGAATGGAAAGACTTTGCTGGATGCGGCTCTCAGCCGCCCCCGGTCGCAAAGGAGAAAGGTCGCACCGGCAAAGTGAGATTGGCGCCGGTAACCGTCAGAAAATCCCCGTCAACCATGTTCTCGACACAGGCTGCGCCTGCATAGCTCAGCAGCGCCTTTTCGAAGGGGCGTTCGGCAGAGAGCACGATGCGCCCCTCTGCGTGCGTGGACAGTTCCGCGATGGCAATCTCCCCGATCTCGTCAACAAGCCGCCAGCCCGTCGTTCGATCGTTCGCATCCAGCCGCTGGCCCGGCACCATATCCAATCCGATTTCGATTCTGCCCTGAGCATCGCTCGAGCCGGACACAGGCAAGGGCGAGCGTTCGCCGGTCGCGATCGCAACCGCCATGCGGTCTGCAGCGATGCAATAGCCTTCCGTTGTAAGGTGAATTCCGTCGCGAGTCGGCAAATCGAAGCTGGCGCTGGCAATCTCGATTGCCGGACAGGCCGCCGCCACTTCACGCTGCGCGCGCCGAACCCGTTCAATCCCGCATTTGCCCCGCGTACCGGTGCAGGTCCAATGGCCGAGTTCCTGCACCAGCACACGCTCGCAATTCGCCTTTTCGCGGAGAGCCAGCAGAACGTCTGACAGCGCCGCACAGTAGCGATCAAAATCTGCTTCCCGCAGATTTATCGCGTCGGACTCGCCTTGCGCCCAGATGATTTCATCGAAACGGGTCGATTGCGCTCGCCACGCACCGATTTTGCGTTGCGCCAACGCAAAGGCCGGACCGAAACTCTTGCTCTCCCCTTCACACCAGTAGTTTTGCCGGATTCGCGCCTTGATCGCATCGTCGCCGGGGTCACTCTCTGCGTTGGCCCTCGCGAAATCGTGCAGAAGCGCAGTGCCGCCCCGCGCAACGCTGAAAAACTGCACCGAGCTTGACGCAGGACTAAGCGCGAGAAATTTGCGCCGGAAACTTTCGAGAGCGGCCCCGCCATCGGCCGTCACCCATTCGGCGATGTTGGATTGCCCGGCCAGGAGAAAATTCGCGCCGCCGCGCGGTGGCTTCCTTTCGAGAAAAGGCACGAGGCTGTGCACGAGGTGACGGAATCTTCCAGGTATTCCGCGGCTTGTGCGGTCAGCCTTCATAGATCAGCGAAGCGCCGCGGCGATCGCGCCAAGCCTCTTCGTCGCTTCGGGTCATCGCCACCAAATCACCTGGTTCGGCGCCGCTATCGTCAACCCATTCCCGCAGCAGCGGGCTGCCGTTGATGACGTCGATGGCGAAAACGTCGTCAGTATATTCATATTTGAAATCCTTGCCGCGCCATAGCTCGTAATCCGGACAGAGCCGCCGGATCGCCTTGAACGCCAGAGCTTGCAGCCGCCAGGGCTTGAACGCGCCGTGATCATAAGCCGGCCCTTCGGGGTGAATCTGGATACCGCTGCACAGCTGGCCGACATGTTTGTGAAAGGTCGGTTCGAACCAGATTTCGCGGAGCAGGCAGCCTGCCAGCCAATTGGGCGCAAGCCGTTCCATCTCTGCCAACACCCTGCCCGCCTCGATATCGGGTGCCCCGAACAGCTCCAGCGGGCGGGTCGTTCCCCTGCCCTCGCTCAGCGTTGTGCCTTCCAGCATGACCGTTCCGGCATAGGCGCGCGCCATCCAGAGATTGGCGGCGTTGGGGCTGGGATTGACCCAGATGCGCTCGCCGAGCGGCCAGCCATGGCCCGGCGCTTCGTCGGGCGCCCAACCTTCCATGGCGATCACGCGATACTCGACATCGAGGCCCAGCGTTTCGATGAACCAATGGCCGAGTTCGCCCATGGTGAGCCCGTGCCGCATCGGCATCGGCCCGGCACCGACAAAGCTCTCCCAGCCTTCGCGCAGGGTCAGCCCCTCGATGGGCCGTCCGGCGGGATTGGGACGGTCGAGCACCCAGACGGCCTTGCCGTGCTCGGCTGCCGCTTCGAGAATGTACCGCAAGGTGGTGATGAAGGTGTAGATCCGGCAGCCCAGATCCTGCAGGTCGATCAGGATCGTATCGAAGGTTTCCATCGACGCAGCGGTGGGGCGACGGACTTCGCCATAGAGGCTGAAGACCGGGATGCCGTGGACCGGATCACTCTCGTCGGCCGTCTCGACCATGTTATCCTGCTTGTCGCCCTTGATCCCGTGCTGCGGGCCGAAGGCCGCGGTGACGTTGACGCCGGCGGCGATCAGCGCGTCGAGCGAATGGGTCAGGTCAGCCGTTACGGAAGCAGGATGAGCGAGCAGCGCGACACGCTGCCCCTCGAGCGGGGCGCGCGATGCAGCGTCTTCTATCAGGCGATCGATACCGAATTTCATGACGCGCTTGCTGCCGGGAGTTCGAGCGCAAAGCAATCCTTGTGGTGGAAATCGGGCTTACCGAGCGGATGCGCGAGCGCCCAATAGGAATGCGTACCGTCCACCTGCTCTATCACCGCGGAAAGACCGAACAGGTCGTGCGCCTCGGTTAGACCGGCGAGAGCGACCGCCAACTGAAGGTCGCACGCCGAGGCATCGACATCGATCTCAGGCGGCACCAGTGGGGGGATCGCCGCCATGCCGCTGCGATAATCGTCGAACCGATAGGCGGCCCATTGGCTCGAAGGCGAAAAGTTGAACTCATGATAGGCCGTAGCCTCGCTGCTGCCCGCAAAGGCCTCGAAGCAACTATGTTTCCAGAGCCCGTCGGCAAAGCCCGGATCGGCCGCAGCCGGCACCGCGATAGAAGCGATATCGCCCTTAACGACGAAACGCAGCGCCAACTCGCCCGCACCCGGTCGCGCGATCTGAACCTCTATCGTCTCGACCGCATCGCAGCGGCAATCGGGATGCAGCACCAAAGCCCGGCGAACGCTACCCAAGCACCAATCTCCATGCTAAGCGCCCGCGCGCCATGACAGAATATTCGTCCGATCTTCTACGCCTGCTCGATGCGCGCGGCTATGTCCACCAGATCACCGATGCGGCGGGCCTGGACGCGCTCGCCGGCACCCAGATCGTGCCGGGCTATATCGGTTTCGACGCAACCGCGCCCTCGCTCCATGTCGGCAATCTCGTGTCGATCATGCTGCTGCGCCGCCTCCAGCAATCGGGTCACAAGCCGATCGTCGTGATGGGCGGAGGCACGACCAAGGTCGGTGACCCTTCCGGCAAGGACGAAGTGCGCAAGCTGCTCGACGAGGACGGTATCGCCAGCAACATCGCCGCGATCCGCCGTATCTTCGACCGGCTCCTGACGCTCGCACCCGAGGGCGAGGAAGGCGGGCCGACCGACGCGATCATGGTCAACAATGCCGACTGGCTCGACACGCTCGAATATATTCCCTTTCTGCGCGAGGTGGGTCGGCATTTCACCATCAACCGGATGCTGACCTTTGACTCCGTCAAGCTGCGCCTCGATCGCGAACAGCCGCTGACCTTCCTCGAATTCAACTATATGATCCTCCAGGCCTACGACTTTCTCGAGCTGTCGCGCCGGCACACCTGCCGTCTCCAGATGGGCGGTTCGGACCAGTGGGGCAATATCGTCAACGGCATCGAGCTTGCCCGCCGGATCGACGGCGCCGAGCTTTACGGCGTGACGACCCCGCTCATCACGAAGGCCGACGGCACCAAGATGGGCAAGTCGGTCACCGGCGCGATCTGGCTCCATGAGGACCAGCTCGGCCACTACGATTATTGGCAGTTCTGGCGGAACACCGATGACCGCGACGTCGGCAGGTTCCTGCGCCTCTTCACCGATATTCCGCTCGACGAGATCGCCCGCCTCGAAGCGCTTGAAGGCGCGGAACTCAACGAGGCCAAAAAGGTCCTCGCCAACGCCGCAACGGCGATGGCGCGCGGCGAACAGGCGGCCCGCGATGCCTCTGAAACTGCCCAGAAGACGTTCGAGCAGGGTGCGGTCGGGGAAGACCTGCCCTCGCTTTCGGTCGAAGCCGGCGAAATCGCCTTGCTCGATGCGATGGTCGATCTCGGCCTGGTCGCCTCCAAGGGCGAAGCCAGACGGCTGGTCCGGGGTGGCGGCGCGCGAATCGACGGAGAAAAGGTCGAGGATGAAGGCGCGAGCGTTACCATCGGCGACGAACCGGTACGTATCTCCGCCGGGAAGAAGAAACACGGCGTGCTCGTCCGCGCCTGAGCGACGCTTTCTCTTCCATGTGCGGGCGTTAACCGGCCCTTGACCACGCCGCCATGGCGCGCGACGCCCCTTTCATCCCGAAATCTGCCGATTTCGCCGCACCAACCGGTGGTTAACGCGATGTTAGGCATGCCCGTTGGCGCACGTTTAATCACTCTGTGCCAGTTATGTCCTGCTTTTGAGCACATTGGGAGAAACGGAAATGAGCGCGCAACCTATCGCTCAGCAGATTTTCGACGTTGAGAAGCGCCGCGCCGCGCGTGACGCTGTGTCGATCCGTGCTTCGCTTCACGAACCGAGCGAGGAAGGCCACGAGATTCTCGTCGGCAACCTCTCGCCATTCGGTTTTATGGCGATATCGCCCAAGGCCTATCGCGAGGGCACGCTGGTGCGTCTCAACCTGCCGCTGATCGGCGAAGTCAACGCCCGCATCGTCTGGTCGCTTTCGGACCGGATCGGCGCGGAGTTCATTCGTCCGTTCGATGCGCGCGGCTATCGCGCCCTGCTCGATTCCACGCCGAACAAGGCGCAGAACGACTAGGCCGGGGGCCAAGCCCCGAATTCAGCCGGACCGCAAAAGCGGCACCGCCATATCGCGCTTGAAGAGATAAAGCGCGATGCGGGCCGCTTCGCCGCGTTTGGAGGCGAGCCCTCCCTCATTTTCCAGCAGCAACCGCGCATCGTCGTTCGCCATCGGTGCAAGCGCCGCGACCTGTTCGGGCGTGGCAAGCCGGAAGCCGACATCGCCCGATTGCCGCGTGCCGAGCAGTTCGCCCGCGCCGCGCAGCCGCAGATCCTCCTCGGCGATCCGGAAGCCGTCATTGGTCTCGCGCAGCAGGGCCAGGCGGGATCGCGCCGTTTCCGACAGCGCATCGGCGCGCAATAGCAGGCACACCGATTGCTGGTCGCCGCGCCCGACCCGCCCCCTGAGCTGGTGGAGTTGGGCGAGACCGAACCGGTCCGCGCCTTCGACGATCATTAGGGTCGCGTTGGGTACATCGACGCCGACCTCGATCACCGTCGTCGCGACCAGCACCGCGATTTCGCCGCGCTGGAGCCTCTCCATCACCGCGTCCTTTTCCGGCCCCTTCATTCGGCCATGGACGAGGCCGACGCGATCCGCGCCGAACCGCGCTTGCAAGGTTTTGGCACGGTCCTCCGCGGCCGCCTGGTCCATCACCTCGCTTTCCTCGACCAGCGGGCAAACCCAATAGGCCTGGCCGTTGCGCGCAAGATGCCGTCCCAGTCCTTCGACGACCTCCTCGAGCCGCGACGCCGATAGCACGCGGGTCTCGATAGGCTGGCGGCCGGGCGGCATCTCGTCGAGCTGCGAAACGTCCATCTCACCATAATGGGTCAGGGTCAGCGTGCGCGGGATCGGTGTCGCCGTCATGACCAGCAGATGCGGTGGCCGCTCGGCCTTTTGCGCCAGCGCCATGCGCTGGGCGACTCCGAACCGGTGCTGCTCGTCGACGACGGCGAGCGCGAGGTTCTTGTAGGCCACGGCCTCCTGGAAAATGGCGTGGGTGCCGATCAGTATATCGATCGACCCGTCGGCAAGGCCCATCAAGGTGGATTCCCTAATTTTGCCCTTGTCGCGCCCGGTGAGGATCGCAACCGTGACGGGCAGTCCGGAAAGCATCTGCGAGACGGTGTCATAATGCTGGCGCGCGAGTATCTCGGTCGGCGCGAGGAACGCCCCCTGCATCCCCGCTTCCACGGCCATCAGCAGCGCCTCTACCGCCACCAGCGTCTTGCCCGAACCGACATCGCCCTGCAGTAGACGCAGCATCGGCACATCCTGCCTAACGTCTCCTTCGATCTCGCCGATCGTGCGCTTTTGCGCGCCGGTCGGCTCATAGGGCAGTTTGAGCATGTCGCGCAGCCGTCCATCGGCCTTGAGCGCCCTGCCCTTGCGGCTGCGCGAAGATTCGCGGACCAGCGATAGGGCGAGCTGGTTGGCGAAAATCTCGTCATAGGCGAGCCGCGTCCGTGCCTTGTCGTCCGCCGGGTTCGCATGAATTCGTCCGATGGCATCGCGCCAGTCTGGCCAGTCCTCGCGCGCCTTCAGTCCCGGCTCCACCCATTCCGGCAGTTGCGGTGCGCGTTCGAGCGCCTGTTCGGCCAGCTGGTTCAGCCGCTTGTTGGTGAGGCCTTCCGACAGCGGATAGACGGGCTCGCGCTCGGGAATTTCACCGATTTCTTCGGGCGGCACGACGATGTCCGGATGCACGATCTGGAGCTCCTGTCCGTACAGCTCCATCCGCCCGGATATCGCGCGCGCTTCGCCGAGCGGCAGCAGCTTTTTCGCCCAGCCCGGATTGTTGAAATAGACGAGACTCAGCACATTGCCCTCCCCGTCCTGCGCCTGCACCTTCATGGGACTGCGCGGCCCCGCTTGGCGATAGTCGATCGGCGTGACCACCGCCGTCACCACGCCCCCCGCATCGGCCATGTCGAGCCTCTCGACGCGCTTGCGGTCGATCCACCCGCTCGGAAGGTGGAAGAGCAGATCGACGATCATTTCGAGCCTTAGCCGCCCCAACGGCTTGGCTAGGCCCTTCCCCACCCCCTTCAGGGCTTCGACCTCGGCAAAGAGCGGATTGAGTATCTCGGGGCGCATCTCTAGATACCCCTATACCGTAGCCGACAGGCCTTGCCAGAGCCTGCCGGCCTTTTGCCATTGGAGAAACCGTGACTTTGCCCGACCGCCTCAAACGCATGAAGTTTCGCGCCTGGCATCGCGGGACCAAGGAGGCGGACCTGTTGATCGGCGGCTTTTTCGACAAATTTTCGGCGGGCTGGAGCGAGGAAGAGGCGGACTGGTTCGAGGCGCTGCTCGATATCGACGATGTGCTGATTATGGCCTGGGCGACGGGCACGGAGGCCCCGCCGGAGCCTATCGACGGACCGATGATGAAGCGGATGCAGCAGCTCGATTATGTGCCCATAGCCCGATGAAACGCGAATAGTGATTTTGACGACATGACCGATATCCAGCGCATTCTCGATGCCGGCGCGCCGCTGACCCTTGCCGGCACGCCGCCGGGCTTCCTTCCCGCGCTGATGGTGGACCTTGCGCGCGCCGCCGCGTTCAAGGATCGCGCCGCCGTCTATGTCGCACCCGACGACACAACGATGATGGGCGTTGCCGAGGCCGCACGCTATTTTGCGCCGGAGATTGAACTGGTCGCTTTCCCCGCCTGGGATTGCCTGCCCTATGACCGGGCGAGCCCCAGTCTGCGGATCTCGGCCGAACGGCTTTCCGCGCTCCATGTCCTGCAGGCGAAGGCGGAAAAGCCGCGCCTGATCGTCACCACAATCAACGCCATCAGCCAGCGCACGCTGACGCCCTTCCGCATCCGCCAGCTGGTCGCGAAACTCGCGCCGGGCGAACGAATCGAAATCGAGGCGCTGACCCGCCTGTTACAGGGCAATGGCTATATCCGGGTGGAGACCGTCGCCGATGCCGGGGAGTTCGCCGTGCGCGGCGGCATCGTCGATCTCTGGGCTTCGGGCGAAACGGAAGGCCTACGCCTCGATTTCTTCGGCGACGAGATCGACACCATCCGCCGCTTCGATCCCGCCGACCAGCGCACCACCGGCCGCGCCGAACAGTTTACGCTGTTGCCGGCGTCCGAAGCGTTGCTCGACGAAGACAGCATCGCCCGTTTCCGGGGCGGCTATCGCGAACGGTTCGGCGCGACCGCAACCGGCGATCCGCTCTACCAGGCGATCAGCGAAGGGCGCCGGCTCGCGGGCATGGAGCATTGGCTGCCGCTGTTCGAGGAAAAGCTCGCCAGCCTGTTCGATCATATTGGCGCGGACGCCGTCATCGTCCGCGATGCCGGCGTGCCCGGTGCGGCCGAGGCGCGGTTCGAGGCGATTGCCGACTATTACAAAAACCGCCAAGCGACGCTCTCCGTCGATCCGGGTGCCTATCGCCCGCTCGCCCCCGATACGCTCTATTTCGACGCCGAAGACTGGAAGGCGCGGATCGCCGAAACCCCGATCCACCTGTCGAGCCCATTCCATGAGCCCCCGAGCGAAACCGTCATCGATTTCGACGTCGCCGCAGCGCGCGATTTCGCGCCGGAGCGTCAGGCGAACGCCAATATCTACGACGCCGTGGTCACCCATGTGAAGGCGTTGCGCGAAGCCGGAAAGAAGGTCGTCCTGGCGAGCTACAGCCATGGCGCACGCGAACGGCTTTCGGGCCTGCTCGATGAGCACGGGCTCACGGACGCCGTCCCGGCGGACAATTGGCAGGCCGCACAAGGTGCGGGCACGGCGCTCGCCGTCCTGCCGCTCGATCACGGCTTCACCGCGCCCGATGTCGCTTTGCTCACCGAACAGGACATGCTCGGCGACCGGCTGCGCCGCCGCAGCCGCCGCAAGAAGGATGCCGACGCTTTCCTGAACGAACTGGCGACCTTGACCCCGGGCGATCTCGTCGTCCATGCCGAACATGGCATCGGCCGTTATGAAGGGCTGACCTCGATCCCGGTCGGCAACGCGCCGCACGATTGCGTCGCTCTCGAATATGCGGGCGGCGACAAGCTCTACGTTCCGGTCGAAAATCTCGACATACTCTCGCGCTATGGCAGCGAAAACGAAGGCGTAACGCTCGACAAGCTTGGCGGCGAAGGCTGGCAGCGGCGCAAGGCGCGGATGAAGGAGCGGATCCGCGCCATTGCCGGCGAACTGATCGCCACGGCGGCTAAACGCGCCTTGCGATCTGCGGACGTTGCCGAGCCCGATTCCAGCTTCGCCGCCTTCGTCGACCGCTTTCCCTACGCCGAAACCGAGGACCAGGAACGCGCGATCGAGCAGGTGATCGACGATCTGGGCAAGGGCACGCCGATGGACCGGCTGGTCTGCGGCGATGTCGGCTTCGGCAAGACCGAGGTCGCGTTGCGGGCCGCCTATGTCGCCGCGATGGCCGGCCTGCAGGTCGCACTCGTCTGCCCGACGACCTTGCTGACCCGCCAGCATTACAAGAATTTCGTCGAGCGATTCGCGGGCCTGCCGATCAATATCGGCCGCCTTTCGCGCCTCGTGCCCGCCGCGGAAGCGAAAAAGACGCGCGAAGGCCTTGCCGACGGCTCGATCGATATCGTCGTCGGCACCCATGCCCTGCTCGCCAAATCGGTGGAATTCAAACGGCTCGGCCTCGTCGTCGTCGACGAGGAGCAGCATTTCGGCGTCACCCACAAGGAACGGCTAAAGGCGTTGAAGGCCGACGTCCATGTCCTGACGCTCACCGCCACCCCGATCCCGCGCACCCTGCAGATGGCGATGTCCGGCTTGCGCGAACTTTCTGTGATCCAGACGCCGCCGATCGACCGGCTGGCGGTGCGCACCTATGTCATGCCCTGGGACCCGGTGGTGCTGCGCGAGGCGTTGCTGCGCGAACATTATCGCGGCGGGCAAAGCTTTTTCGTCGCCCCGCGGATCGCCGACCTGCCGGAGCTCGAGGAATTCCTGCGCAAGGAGATTCCCGAAATCACCTTCGTCACCGCGCACGGCCAGATGACTCCCACCGTCGTCGAGGAGCGAATGAGCGCCTTTTACGACAAGAAGTACGACGTCCTGCTTTCCACCACGATCATCGAGAGCGGGCTCGACATACCCACGGCCAACACGCTGATCGTCCACCGCGCGGACATGTTCGGCCTTGCCCAGCTTTACCAGTTGCGCGGCCGGGTCGGGCGCTCGAAAACGCGCGCTTATGCCTATCTCACAACGCCGCGCGACCGGATCGTCACCGAAACCGCCGAAAAGCGGCTCACGGTCCTTCAGAATCTCGAAAACCTCGGTGCCGGCTTTCAGCTCGCCAGCCACGATCTCGATATTCGCGGCGCGGGCAACCTGCTTGGCGACGAACAATCGGGACATATCCGCGAAGTGGGCTTCGAACTCTACCAGTCCATGCTCGAAGACGCGATCGTCGCGGCCAAGGCCGGCGATGTCGGGCTCGAAGCCGATACGCGCGATTTCTCGCCGACGATTACGGTCGACGCGCCGATCCTGATCCCGGAGAAATATGTTCCCGATCTCGATCTGCGCATGGGCCTTTATCGCAGGATGAACGCGCTGGAAGACCGGCAGGAAGTGGAGGCGTTCGCCGCGGAACTGATCGACCGGTTCGGCGAAATCCCGGCGCCTACGGACAATCTGCTGAAGCTGATCGAGACCAAGCTCAACGCCAAAAAGGCCCATGTCGCGAAGATCGATGTCGGCCCGCGCGGCGCGCTCGTCAGCTTCTTCAACGACAGTTTCCCGAATCCGGAAGGCCTGATCGCTTATGTCGGGAAACTCGAAGGCATTGCCCGGCTGCGGCCCGACCATCGGCTCGTCATCAGCCGCAACTGGGGCGACCCGCAGGCGCGGCTCAACGGCGCACTCCAGCTTTCCAAGGGGCTCGCCAAGGCCGCAGGCTGATATGGCACGTTTCGCGTTCGCCGCCCGTTCGTGTAGAATTCAGGCCAAAAGGAGAGCATGCCATGAGGCTGGCCTGGATCGGCCTTCCTTGCGCCGTCTTGGCGACGGTGGCGTCGGCGTCGGCAACCGTTCCGCCCGTTCCCGCCGAGCCGCAATCCGAGACCATCGATTACGACCATGCGGCGGACCGGCGGATGACGGTGCCCGTGATCATCGGCGGCCGGGGGCCATTTCCCTTCATCGTCGATACTGGTTCCGAACGGACGGTGATCGCGCGCGAGCTTGCCGAGACGCTCGGGCTCGATCCGAGCCATGATATCATGCTGACCTCGATCATTGACGTGCGGCGGGTTCCGACCGTGATCATTCCGCGCCTCGATCTCGGTCGCCGGACGGTGGACGTGATCCAAGCCCCGGCGCTCGCCCGCGCGGATCTCGGCGCCGAAGGGGTGCTCGGGATCGACGCGCTGGAGGATCAACAGATCATCCTCGATTTTGCGCGCCGGCAAATAACCCTCAGCCGCGCCGAGCCCGAGCAAGAGAATTGGCCACGCAACACGACCATCGTCGTGCGCGCGCGCAACCGTTTTGGCCGGTTGGTGCTGGCCGACGCCGAGCTGGATGGGACGCGCGTCTATGCCATCGTCGATACCGGTTCCTCGATATCGATTGGCAATGACGCGCTGCGCCGACGCCTTATACGGCGCCGCCGAATGGATCCCGACCAGAGCTTTGAGCTGACAGCAGTCACCGGGGCGACGATGCAGATCAACTACACGATTGCGGAACGGCTGGAGATTGGCGGCATCGTCTTCAATGCGCTACCCGTGGCCTTTGCGGAGACCGAGCTGTTCCGCCAGCTCGATCTCGTGAACAGACCGGCGATGCTGCTGGGGATGGATGTCCTGCGCCTGTTCGACCGTGTTTCGATCGATTTCGCCAACCGGCGGATAAGGATGCAGATGCCCAATGCGGACATGTCGCGCCGGCAGGATCGCGCTTTACCCGCAAACCGGCTTGCGGAAACGCCCGCGCCGGATCGCGATATCCCCTAAGCGTCCACCAAACCGGCCAGATCTTCGAAGGCAACCGGCGGCGAGCAGAGAAAACCCTGATATAGCTCGCATCCCTGTTCGGCGAGACGCGCCAGCTGCTCCTCCGTCTCGACGCCTTCGGCAATGACCGAAAGGCCGAGCGAACGCGCCATATCGATCACGCCGCTGACAACGACCCGGTCGCGCTTGCTGCCGGCAATATCCTGGCTCAGCCGGCGATCGAGTTTGAGATAGTCGAGCGGAAGGAATTTGAGATAGGCGAGGCTCGAATAGCCGGTGCCGAAATCGTCGATGGCGACGCGGAAGCCTTGGGCGCGCAGGTCCGCCAGGCGTTCGGCCGCACTGCCGAGATCGGCGATCAATCCGCTTTCCGTTACCTCCAGCGTCAGCCGGGCGCCGTCGAACCCCGTCTCGCCGACCATCGCCACGAAGCGCTCGACGAAATCGGAAGCGGCCATGTCGGCGGCGGTCACGTTGACCGACAACCGAAGCCCGGTAAGCGCGCCGCCCCACGATGTCGCCATGGTGAGCGCCTTGCGCTGCACATGGGCCGAAAGCTCGGTCAGATAGTCGGAGCGCTCCGCCGCGGCGAACAGCACCTCCGCGCCCAACTCGCCGAATAGAGGGTGCCGCCAGCGCGCCAGCGCCTCGACGCCGACGATCGTTCCCGTCGTCACCGAAACCTGAGGCTGGAAGACGATATCGATCTCGTCGCGATTAAGCGCGAGGCGAAGATCGATCTCGAGCCGCGAAGCCCGGGTCGCCTCGCCTTCCTCGGCGTCGCCGAAAACGCGGATTGCCTGGCCATCGAGTTCGCGCGCCTCGGCGAGCGCCGCGCTCGCGCGCCGCATTACGGCGGCGGCATCGCCGTCGTCCGCGCCGCCGGTGACAATCCCGCAGCGCATCTTGAGCTGGATAACCTCGCCGTTTGAAACAAAAGGCTGCTCGATCACCGCCGCCAATTGCTGCGCAAAAAACTCCGCCTCGTCGAGCGAGACGCCGGGCGCCAGGCCGATGGCAAACTCGGCCCCGGCAAGCCGCGCCGCCATCTTCTTGCGTTCGCGCATCGCGAAAACGAGCCGTTCGATACGACGCGCCATCCCCTGCAGCGCCGCATCGCCGGCCGCGGTGCCATAGGCCGCGTTGACCATGTCGAACCGATGGAGCGAGACGAGAAGCAATGCCAGTTTCGGTTCAGGCGTATCTTCGGTGCGCAGCTGCTCGTCGATCCAGTGATAGGCTCGATGAACATCGCCGAGCCCGGTTAAGAAGTCCCGGTTGCGGACCGGGCGTGTATCGGCATCTTCGTCCGGCAATTCGACCCAGGCCGTCACCTCGCCATCGGCGCCGGCCGAACTCAGATGATGGATCATCCGTTCGCCCTCCCGCCCGGGAAAATCATGAGCAAAGGCCGTCGGTTCGCCGCTCGCTGCGAGACGCTCCAGCGCGCGTTCCGCTTCGGGCCGCGCCGCATCGCCCAGCAACGCGACGAAATCCTGCCAGCGCGCGGAAAGCGCGTCCTGGCCGATAGACAATTGGCCGGCGAGAGCGGGCGTCAGGACCACCGCTTCCGACAGGCGGTCGAGCTGCCAGCCATAATCGGGCGTGTCAGGTTCGGAGATCGCATCATTCTGGAACCGCCCGCCGAGGCGGACCGTATAGCGATCCGCGAAGCGTAGCGCCTGGCCGAGCTCCTGCTCGCCAAAGGGGCTGGCCAGATAATGAGTTGCGCCGGCTGCCAGTATCTCGTCGACCCGGGTCACGTCCTTTTTGGAGATCAAGGCAAGGAGCGCGGCGGCATTAGCCTCTATCGATTCAGCGAGCGTGCGGATCGCCGTTATCCCGTCCTCGAATGCGCCGCGCGCATCGACGACGGCGATTTTCGCGCCGGAAAAGATGAACCGCCGCTCCGCCTTGTCGATCCGCCGTGCGGCGATCGGAGTCCAGCCGGCGCGCTCCACGGCCGACGCCAGCTCGTCGCGCTGTCGGAAGGACAGCAGGAAAAGCGGGTTGGCGGTCAACGGCGTGAAGTCCGAAATGGCCTCTGCTCCTGAAGGTCGCACCCCGTTCGGGCTCGCGAATTCCGTACCTTATACCCGATCTAAGCCTTCGCAATCTCCCGATCCACACTTGCTCCCGCCCCTGCCCCGTTTTAGGGCGGGCGCATGGATTTAACGGCTTCCCAGGCTGCGCGCCCGCTTACCGACGGTTTTGGCCGGCGGATTAGCTATCTGCGTATGTCCGTGACGGATCGGTGCGACCTGCGATGCCGCTATTGCATGGCCGAAAAGATGCAGTTCCTGCCCCGGCGCAGCATCCTCTCGCTTGAGGAAATCGGCGAGATTGCCGATGCCTTTATCGCGCGCGGCGTGCGCAAGATCCGGCTCACGGGCGGCGAACCCTTGGTGCGGCGGGGAGTTGTCGATCTGGTTCGCATGATCGGCCGCCATCTCGACAGCGGTGCGCTCGACGAACTCACGATGACGACCAATGCGACGCGGCTCGCCGACCATGCCGAAGCGCTCGTCGATGCGGGCATCCGCCGCGTCAATGTCAGCCTCGACAGCCGCAATCCCGAAACTTTCCGCTATGTCACCCGCTGGGGCGAGCTCGATCGGACGCTCGAGGGTATCGCAGCGGCAAAGGCGGCCGGTATCAGCGTCAAGATCAACATGGTCGGTCTGAAGGGGCTCAACGAGGACGAAATTGTACCGATGATGCGGTGGTGCGCCGATCAGGGACACGATCTGACAATGATCGAGACGATGCCGCTCGGCGAGATCGACGAGGACCGGCACGATCGCTATTTGCCGCTCGACGCCGTGCAGCAGCAGCTGGAAGAGCAGTTTCGCTTAACGCCGCTGATCGAACGCACCGGTGGGCCGGCGCGCTATTGGCAGGTCGAGGAACTGGGGCTGAAGCTCGGCCTTATCACACCGCTTACCAACAATTTCTGCGCCGGATGCAACCGCGTCCGCGTCACCGTGTCCGGGAAAATCTATATGTGCCTCGGGCATGACGACCATCTCGACCTCAAAACGGCGCTGCGCGAAGGCGGTCGCGAGGCGCTCGACGCAGTGCTCGACAAGGCGATGATCCTCAAGCCCGAACGCCACGACTTCGCAATCGAGAAGGGCCATGTCTCCTCCCGCGCAACCCGGCACATGAGCGTTACCGGCGGATGACGATCGACGGAAAGTTCGCGCTCGTCGCCTCGCCGACCGATTCCGCGCAGGATGCGGCCACCGTGCTGCGCCGTCGACACGATTTCGCGGAGCTGGACGAGGCGGAAGGCATCATCGCGCTCGGCGGAGACGGTTTCATGCTCCAGACCCTGCACCAGATGCTCACCGACCGGCGCATCGTGCCCGTTTTCGGCATGAATCTCGGCACCGTCGGCTTTCTGATGAACGAGTGGAAGCCCGATACGCTCGACCAGCGGGTGGAAAAGGCGAAAACTTTCACCGTCACCCCGTTGCGCATGGAGGCGGTTACCGTCGACGGCGAAACCATTTCCAGCGCCGCGATCAACGAGGTGTCGCTGCTGAGGGAAACCCGCCAGACGGCCAAGCTCGAAGTGACGGCCGACGGCCGCGTCGTGATCGAGGAACTTGTCTGCGACGGCGTCCTCGTCGCCACACCGGCGGGGTCCACCGCCTATAATCTTTCCGCCCAGGGCCCGATCCTGCCAATGGGGTCCAATATGCTCGCGCTGACCCCGATCAGCCCGTTCCGCCCGCGGCGCTGGCGCGGCGCGATATTGCCCGATACGACGCGCATCGGGTTCCGCGTTCTGGAACCGGTCAAACGGCCCGTCAGCGCGGTGGCCGATCAGCGCGAAGTTCGCGAGGTTTCGACCGTCGAAGTGCATCTCGACACCAGCCTCACGCTTTCGCTGATGTTCGACCCCGATTTCGCCCTGGACGAGCGAATAGCCCGCGAACAATTCATCGTCTGAGATGCTTGCAAAAGCGGCGAAAGCGTTGCTATAGGGCCGCCTCCACCGGGAATAGCCCGGTCGGATATACGGTGTTCCCCGGTAGCTCAGTGGTAGAGCAAGCGGCTGTTAACCGCTCGGTCGTCTGTTCGAATCAGACCCGGGGAGCCACCGTTTCCCTTCCGTTTCGTCACATATCGGCTTGCGGCGACGGCCACAGCGTCGATAAGGGAAGGATGAACAGCGTGGACCTAGCGAGCCCGCCCTCGCGGCCCTTACCGTCGCCGCGCGATGTTTAGCGATTCCGAGTCGCCCTATCCCCGATCGTCGGTAACCGAAGAAGACGTCGAAACATTCGCCGAATTCATACGCCGGAATCCGCAAATCTGGGACCCGGAGCAAGTAAGGCGCCGATACCGCCACTGTGGCCTGCCCTTTATAGACGATCCGTTCGGCGCTGCCCTGGCCACGCGGATCGTGGAGGCGCTGCGCGGGGGAAAACCCTTTTCGGCGATCCGGATCGGCGACGGCGAGGCCAATATCGCCGGTTACAAATATTATCGCAAAACCCCGAGCCTCAATCGTCACGCCCTAGCCGCCAGCATCGGCAACCGGAAGGATTCCTTCTCTCCAACCGAGGCGTGGCTGGACAAACTGAATGCGCTGATGAACGCCGCGATCGCATCGGCGGACGTGGTGGGCGTGCTGGGGATCTGGCGGCCCCGGCGGACCACGGAATTGAACCTCGAAACCGTCGTCGAAGATTTCAGGAAAAACTATCGAGGGGTCACCGGCCATATTCGCGGCGTCGATTTTCTGATCCGCCAGGCCGAGAGCGGCGCGCTGGATTCCAAGCTGTTGGCGCCGGCCCATTTCTATTTCGGCCTGGCACAGCGGCTCGACATGTTGTTTTCAGCCACCGAACACCTGATATGCATCACCAGCCGGGCAGATCTGGTGGCGAAGCTGCAAGCCCGGCACCCGGCGCTCAGGATAACCCATATCCCCGTCGGCACGGTCGGCCGACACGGCCGGGATGACCGTCCCCACCCGGTGTTTCTTGACGACGTGCGCGCCCAATTGCCGGAGCAGGCCCAGGGCTGTCTGCACCTGATAGGCGCGGGTGTATGGGCCGAATTCTATTGCCACTGGATCAAGGAAAATGGCGGTGTCGCCGTCGATCTGGGCAGCGGATATGATTTGCTCTCGGGAAACCTGACGCGGCCGATGCACCGGCGAATGCCGCGCGCATTGCTGGACGACATCTCACTATGATCGGCAGCGGAGCCGTATTCGTCCGCCCAATAGATAGCCGCCGGCCGCGTCTTCCTCAGCCCAGCGGAAGCCGGCTCAGCTTGTACATCGCCAGCTGCCCGTAATTCTTTGCGAGCTGGACCTTACCGACATAGTGCGTGCCGAACCGCTGCTCCTGCTCCAGCGCCAGGATCGCCGCGAAGGCTTCGGTCGCATAGACTTCCCCGGTCGGAGTTACCGGCTCGATCCGCGCGGTGCGCGTCACTTCGGTCCCGAAAAAGGAGGGCTTGCGGATGACCGCATCGAAACCGCGATAGATCGGCCCGTGATGAACGCCGATCCGCATCCCGCAATTGGCCGCACAATCGAGCAGCTGTTCGGGCATTTTCGATAGCCGGGCCTGGAGTTGCAGGACGATCTCCGCGGCATCGGTCGGTGAAGCGATGACCGCATAAAGCGCGTCGCCCCAGCTGTTGCGATACAGCACTTCGTCTTCGAACTCGTCCAACAGCGTGCCGGTACGACCGAGTATCTCGTTCACGAACACCGGCAGCACAGCCTCCGACAGGCGCGAAAAGCCAGCAAAATCGGCGAAGATCATCGAATGGGCGACGCGGGTGACACCTTCGGGCATCTCGATCTTGGGCGGCCAATCCAGATCGCGGTTGATGTCGCCCGGGTCGATGACATGGCTTTCATGACCAAGATTTTGCCAAAAGGCGACGTCGCTGCTGGT
The DNA here is from genome assembly GCF_014237875.1 of Parasphingopyxis marina. Classification (GTDB taxonomy): domain Bacteria; phylum Pseudomonadota; class Alphaproteobacteria; order Sphingomonadales; family Sphingomonadaceae; genus Parasphingopyxis; species Parasphingopyxis marina. The sequence goes on along the minus strand of NZ_JACJVJ010000002.1, from coordinate 19,839 downwards.
ACCGGCAGCCTTGGCGGCATCGCCGGGCTTGACGATCGCCAGCTGGATCGCATCGGTGCGCAGATGATTGGCGCGCATCCGGGCGAGCCCCATCGCGACCGCCGATCCATAGCTGAACATATTGGGATCGCCGATGAACTTCATGTCGGTCGCCAGGCTGACGCGCGCCGCTCGGTCGAGACAATGCTGGAAGCGTGGCATCCAGCTTTCACCGCCGGGCAGCACCGACTGTTCCAGGAAATCGTCGATTTCGAACGGGAAGACGAGGTGCAGTTCCAGCCCGCGTTTCAGAATCGCCTCGGCGACCATGATGTCCGATCCGCAAGCGAGCGCGCCATAGGCCGTATCGGGCTTGAGCGCCTTGATCGCCTCGTCGATCTGGACCGAAAGCGCAGCCTCGGCCGCAGAATTCTCGACGAACATATGCCCGGTATAGACCAGCACCGGCGAGGGCCGGAGCATGTCGAGAAGCGGCGCGATGATGGCTTCCTTGTCGGGAACGATCCGCGCGATCAGCATCATCTGGCGGAAGGTCGAGGCTTTCGAGCCGACCCCGGCATCCGACCAGCGGATCGCGTCGGCAATCGATTGCCGTGCCTCTATATCGTTGTCGAGCAGGACATTGGCTTCGGCCGCCGTCGCCGTCGCGTAAAAGCCCTTGGGCTTGGCGACTTCCGGATCCTCGAGAATGTCCTTGGCGAGCGCCGAAGCGTTTTCGGTATCGCCGGCAAGCAGCGCCGTCGTCGCCGCATTGATCCCGGTATAATAGCTCTTCTTGGTCTTGTAGAGTTCGAGATAGGCCGCGCTGGCCTCGGCAAAGAGTACCGCCTGCTCGTCGCCCGACGCGTTTTCAGCGAGATCCTTTTTCAGCCGCCCCCAAAGGGCGAGAATATCGTCGTCGTCAATCTCTCCAAGTCCGGTGCGCTCATAATAGTCGAGCGCCATCTCGGTATCGTCCATGCGCGCGAGCGCTAGCGCCGCCACATAGTCCAGCCTCGGGGCTTCGATGCCCTCTTCGCGGGCCGAGACGGCAATATCATAGGCTTCGAGATTGTCGCCGCGCGCCAGCGCGTCCTCGGCAAGGACGAGCGGATCGCCGGGCGACGTCATTGGCGGGGCCGCCCTATTGCGGCGCCCCGTGGCAATGTTTGAACTTGCGGCCCGAACCGCACGGGCATGGCGAGTTGCGGCTCACCTGACCCTGCCATTCGTCGGGATTGTCCGAGAGCATCTCGTCAAGGCGCGGCATCCCGGACTGGCGCGGCGGCAATTTGGTCGTGACCAACCCCAGGTCGCCGGCATCGATATCGGCGCTGTCATCCTCGCCCGTGAACGGATCGATATGAGTCGTGATGAAGTCCGGCAGGTCCGGCAGCGGCGGCGGCGGCGCTTGCTGGAAGCGGGCAAAGGCCAGCGTCCGTGTCACTTCCTCGCGGATATTGACCAGCATCTGCTGGAACATCGAGAAGGCTTCGCGCTTATATTCGTCGATCGGCTTTTTCTGCGCATAGGAGCGCAGGTTGATGACCGCGCGCAGCGCGTCGAGCGTCGCGAGATGCTCCTTCCATTGAATGTCGAGATTCTGGAGAAGCACGCTCTTCTCGATCGATTTCCAGTCCTCGGGCGGAATATCCTTGGATTTTTGCGCGAGCTGCTCGTCGGCGAGCGCCTGGATGCGCTCTTCGAGGATGACCGGATCGACCTCTTCCTCCTTCAACCAGTCGTCGAGCGGCGGATTGAGGCCGAGTACTTCGTCGACACGGGCTTTCAGGGCCTCGACGTCCCATTGCTCGGGATAGGTACCATGCGGACAATGGTCGGCGACGATGCCGTTCACCGTCTCGGCGCGCATATCTTCGATGACGTCGCTGATCTCGTCGGCATCCATCACGTCGCCGCGCTGCTCGTAGATTACCTTGCGCTGATCGTTCATCACGTCGTCATATTCGACGACCTGCTTGCGGATATCGTAGTTGCGCGCTTCGACCTTCTTCTGAGCGGTCTCGATCGCCTTGGCGACCCAGGGGCTGACAATCGCCTCGCCTTCTTCGAGGTTCGAGCGGACCATCTTCGCGAACATCGTCTGCGGGCCAAATATGCGCAGCAGATCGTCGTCAAGCGACAGGTAGAAACGCGAAAGGCCGGGATCGCCCTGGCGTCCCGAACGGCCGCGTAACTGATTGTCGATCCGTCGGCTTTCATGGCGTTCGGTCGCGAGCACGAACAGCCCGCCCGCGGCCTTCACCTTTTCCTTTTCCTCGGCGACTTCCTTCGTGATCCGCGCAATCGCGGCCTCCCGCTCGGGCCCCTCGGGCATATCCGCCAGTTCATCGCCGATACGGAATTCCACATTGCCGCCAAGCTGAATGTCGGTGCCGCGACCGGCCATGTTGGTCGCAATCGTCACGGCGCCGGTGCGGCCGGCCTGGGCGACGATATGCGCCTCCCTTTCATGCTGCCGGGCGTTGAGGATCGCGTGCTCGACCTTTTCCTTGGTCAGGAAGCTCGAAAGCAGCTCGGATTTTTCGATCGAGACCGTACCGACGAGAACCGGCTGGCCCTTCTCGCTCGCTTCGCGGATCGCCTTGGTGATCGCCGCGAACTTGTCCTGCTCGTCCTTGTAGAACTCGTCGACCTCGTCGATCCGCTGAATCGGCTTGTTGGTCGGGATCACGGTCACGTTCATCTTGTAGATGTCGAAAAATTCGGGCGCTTCGGTAAGCGCGGTACCGGTCATGCCCGAAAGCTTCGGATACATGCGGAAATAATTCTGGAAGGTAATCGAGGCGAGCGTCTGGTTCTCCGGCTTGATCTCGACGCCTTCCTTGGCCTCGACGGCCTGGTGAAGGCCGTCGGACCAGCGGCGCCCTTCCATCATGCGGCCGGTGAATTCATCGATGATGATGACCTCGCCGTCCTTGACCAGATAATCCTTGTCGCGCTTCTGCAGCACATTGGCGCGCAATGCCTGGTTCAAATGATGGACGACAAGCGTGTTTTCATAGTCATATAGATTGGCGCCTTCGAGCAGGCCCGAATCCTCGAGCATCCGCTCGGCCTTCTCGGTGCCGTCTTCTGTCAACGTGACCGAGCGCTGCTTTTCGTCCAGTTCATAATCGTCGTCGACGAGCTGCTTTACGACCGCATCGACGCCCATATACAGCGTGGACTTGTCCTCGGTCGGGCCGGAAATGATCAGCGGCGTGCGCGCTTCGTCGATCAGGATCGAGTCCACCTCATCGACGATCGCGAAGTTGAACGGCCGATGGACCATCTGCGCGCGCGAATATTTCATATTGTCGCGCAGATAATCGAAGCCGAATTCATTATTGGTGCCGTAGGTGATGTCCGCACCATAAGCTGCGCGGCGCTCTTCCTCGGTCAGGTTCGGCACGATCACACCGTAATTCATGCCGAGGAACGTATAAATCTGGCCCATCCAGTCGGCATCGCGGCGGGCGAGATAGTCGTTGACGGTAACGACATGGACGCCCTTTTCCTCGAGCGCGTTGAGATAGACCGGCAGGGTCGCGACGAGAGTCTTGCCCTCGCCGGTCATCATTTCCGCAATCTCGCCGCGATGCAGAACGATACCACCCAGCATCTGCACATCATAGTGCCGCTGGCCGAGAGTTCGCTGAGCCGCTTCGCGCACCGTTGCAAAAGCTTCGGGCAGGATGTCGTCGAGCGTTTCACCGCTCGCGAGCCGTTGCTTCAGTTTCGGGGTCTGGGCCTTGAGCTGCTCGTCGCTCAGGGCGTGAATTTCGTCTTCGAATGCGTTGATCTGCGCAACGATCTTGTCGAGCTTCTTGATATACCGATCGTTGCTCGATCCGAAGACTGCTTTGGCGATACCGCCGAACATGGGCGTTCCTGACGTTAAAGTGCGGGAGAGGCCCCGAAAACGGGCCGAAAACCCCCTGAAAACCTAGGCGCGCGATGTAGGGATGGAGCGAAGGATAGTCAATTGGAGGGCAAGCGGTTAAGGCAGGCCGAAATTCCATCAGGCAGCTGAAAATGTCTCTCGAAAAATCCCCCCTCGCGCCCGCGACATTCCCCACCTTACCCGAAATCACCGGGGCCGTCCCGCATGTCTCGCGCGCCCGCTACAAGGAATGGGACCGCTGCGATCTGACCTTTGTGGCGATGGACGAAGGCACGGCGGTCGCCGGGGTGACGACGCGCTCGCTCTGTCCGTCGCCCGAAGTTGAGTGGTGCCGGGAGGCGCTGAAGGGCGGCACGGCGCGGGCGCTGGTCGTCAATGCGGGAAACGCCAACGCCTTTACGGGTAATCGCGGGCGCGCGGCGGTGGAAGCCATCGCCGAAAAGGCCGCGGCCCATTGCGGCTGCGCGCCGACCGAAGTGTTTATCGCGTCAACCGGCGTAATCGGCGTCCCGCTCCCCATCGACAAGGCCGAAGCGGGGCTTGAAGCGGCGTTCACCGCGCCCGAGGCAAGTTGGGAGGACGCGGCCAACGCCATCGGCACGACCGACACCTTCGCCAAGGGCGCGACCGCCAGCGCAGTCGTGGACGGAAAGACCGTGCAGATCAGCGGGATCGTCAAGGGATCGGGGATGATCGCCCCCGACATGGCGACGATGCTCGGCTTTATCTTCACCGATGCCGCGGCCCAACCCACTTTCCTGCAGGAGATGCTCGTCGCCGCTGTAGCGCGCACCTTCAACTGTATCACCGTCGACAGCGACACTTCGACTTCGGACACCGTACTGGTCTTTGCGACCGGCAAAGCCGGCAACACGCCCCTCGGCTCGTTTGACGATCCCGGCGCCGATGCCTTTGCCGCCGCGCTCGATAATGTCTGCGGCGAACTCGCGCATCTCGTCGTGCGTGACGGCGAAGGGGCCAGCAAGTTCATAGAGATCAGCGTCGGGGGCGCACAAAGCGACGAAAGCGCGCGCAAAATCGCGCTCTCTATCGCCAATTCGCCGCTCGTCAAAACCGCGATCGCCGGCGAGGACGCCAATTGGGGCCGGGTCGTCATGGCGGTCGGCAAGGCCGGCGAGCCCGCCGACCGCGACAGGCTCTCGATCCGCTTCGGCGCGACGCAGGTGGCGAAAGACGGTCTCGCCGTCGAAGGCTATGACGAAGCCCCTGTCGCCGTGCATCTGAAGGGCCAGGAGATCGAGATCGGCGTCGATCTGGGCCTTGGGGACGGCCGCGCCACGGTTTGGACCTGCGACCTCACCCATGGCTATATCTCGATTAATGCCGATTACCGGACCTGAGACCCTCCACCCGCTCTACGCGGCCGTCCTCTCGCTGCTCCAGGACACCGCCCAAGCGGTCGTGATGCCGCGCTTCCAGAGCCTCGCCGCGCATGAGATCGCCGAAAAATCGCCGGGCGAAATTGTCACCGTGGCGGATCGCGAGGCCGAGGAGATGCTAAGTGAAGGACTGCTTGCGATCCTCCCCGAAGCACGCATCGTCGGCGAGGAATCGGCCGAGGAAAATCCGGGCCTGCTCGAAGGGCTCGACAAGGGCATGGTCTGGATCGTTGATCCGATCGACGGCACGTCCAACTTTTCCGAAGGCAAGGCGCCCTTCGCGCTGATGATCGCCCTGCTCGCCGACGGCGAGACCGAGGCCGGTTGGATGTTCGATCCGGTCACCGGCCGTATCTGCCACGCCCATCGCCGCCATGGCGCCTTTGTCGAAGGCGACCGCATCGTTTCACAAGCAACCCGTTCAGAACGACCGAAAACCGCGCTCGGCATGCAATTCATGGACGAAGCGCGCCGAACAGAATTCGCGGGGCGTGCTGAGGGAAAGCTGGATCTCGTCGCGATTCCCCGCTGCGCCGGCGAACAATATCCTCGGCTCGTGCTCGGCCAGCACGATATCGCGCTGTTCGAGCGCATCCTGCCCTGGGATCATGCGCCAGGCGCATTGTTCGTAGAGGAAGCGGGGGGAAAGACGGCGCGGCCGGATGGCAGCGCGTACCGCCCCGCGGAAAGGCGGCCGGGATTGCTCTCGGCCGCCACACCGCAGCTATGGGATCAGGCGGCGGAAATTCTGTTCGATTAGACCGAGAGCGCGCTCTCGATCCACTGTTTGAGCTGCATCTTGGGCGCAGCGCCGATCTTTTCGGCATGCTTTTCGCCGCCCTTGAAGATCAGCATCGTCGGAATGCTACGCACGCCATAACGGGCCGCCGCTTCCGGATTTTCATCGATATTGAGCTTGGCGATGGTCACCTGCCCGTCCATCTCTTCCGACAGCTCTTCGAGCGACGGGCCGATCATCTTGCAGGGTCCACACCACTCCGCCCAGAAATCGACGAGTACGGGGCCGTCGGCATTCAGGACGTCCGCTTCGAAGCTGGTATCGGTAATCGGCTTGGTCGCCATGATCGATTCTCCTTGATGGGTTGATAGCCATTTAGGGTGAGAGTGCGCCGCGCTCAACCGACCGGCGACAAACTTTGCTCCTCATGGGCCAAGCCGGGCTTGTGAGCCTCCAAAAGAGCCTCGCCCAGTGTCAGCAAGAGCGGACCCGATGTGTACAGCAGGCTCGCCTCTATGCGGCGATCCGGAAAGATCACGCCAAGCGCCGCCGCATAGGCAGCCATCTGCTTCACATGCGCCTCCGGTGCTTCCTCGATACTGGGCGGCACGCGCCGGCCGGTCTTGAAATCGATCACCCGCACGCGATCCTCTTCGACGAGCAGACGATCGACCGTGCCCGACACGACGATCTCTCCGACCACAGCGGCTATCGGGGCCTCGGCCAGCGCATCCGGTGCGAACAGGTCGGCAAAGGCCGGATCGTCGATCACCGCCAGCGCCGCATCAGCGATTTCCTCGCGCTCCGCAGCTCCTTCGATACCTGCGACGCGCACAAGCCAGGTCCGCGCTGCTTCCCGCCGCTGGCCCGGCTCAACGTCCGGCAACCGCTCGAACAGGCTGTGCAGCAGCAGCCCGCGCTGCGCCGCCATTCGCATCGCTGCATCGGGCGGAGGATCGGCGACCCTGTCGTCGCCGAGCGAGGATGGTGCCAGAGGCCGCGGCGGGCGCTGCTCGTCTGGCGCCCGGCCGTGAAGCCATTCGGGTGCCGGCAATTCGGGCGCTGCGAACCGCTGCCTCGCCGCCGTCCCGCCCTTCGCCTTTGGCGGCGCCTTCCCTTCGAAGTCCCACCGACCCGACCAGAGATCGTCCTCGATCCAATCGCCGCCCAGCCCGACGAGCGCGCGCTCTACTGCCGCATACCAGCTCTTTTCAGGCGCAACGCCCTTGGCCCGACTGCCCAGTGCGCCGCCGATCACGAGATGCTCTTCGGCGCGGGTCAGCGCGACGTAGAGCAGCCGCCAATGCTCCTCGAAATCGGCCTGTTTCTTCGCTTCGACAATTTCCGCGAGCGAGCCAACCTGTTCGATCTTGCGCGGCCGGGGGATCGGCACGCCGCGAGACCCCCCGCCAAGCGGGAAATCGACTTCGCTCAACGGCCTGTCTTCGGGATTGGCGGCGGCATCGGCCAGTATCACCAGCGGCGCCTGCAATCCCTTTGCGCCATGCACGGTCATCACTCTTACGGCATCGAGCGGGGCGGCAGGATCGCGCTTGATCTCGGCATCGCCGGTATCGAACCATTGCAGGAAATGTTGGAGCGAGGGCGAATTTTCCTGCTCGAAGACGAGCGCGCGGTTGAGTAGTTCCTCTATCGGGTCGCGCGCTTCTTCGCCGAGCCGGGAAAGCAGCTTTTCCCGGCCCCTGAGCGGACCCGAGAGGATCGATTCCAGCAATTGGTAGGGCGTCACCAGATCGGCAGCGTTGAGAATGGATTCCAGCGCAGCCCGGGTCTCGTCTTCATCGTTCAACGTATCGCGTAAAGCGCTCCAAAGGCTGCCGCGCCGATCCTTCGCGACATCGTAGAGCCGGTCCTGGGTCCATCCGCCCAAAGGCGAAACGAGGAGGCTCGCAAGGTTGAGATCGTCTTCAGGCTGGAGCGCGAAGCGCAAGGCCGCCAGCAGATCCTGCACCGCCAGCGGATCGGTCAGCATCAGGCGATCGACACCGGCCACCGGCACGCCTTCCTTGTGCAGCCGCGCGACGAGCAGCGCGGCCAGCTCGCCGCGGCTGCGGACCAAGATCAGCACATCCTCGGGCCGCAGCGCCCTACCCTGCCCGCCCAGCCATAGTTTCTCGTCGAGCCAGCGCTTGACCTGCTTTGCGAGGTTCGACGCCATCTTCAGCTTGGCGTCGGCCGCCCAACCTTCTTCGGCATCCTCCGGTTCCTCGCCCGTCACCGGCCGCAGCAGCGTCACCCGGCCGGGCTTGTCGCCGCGGCCGCTGACATGGGGTCGAATGCCGCTATCGAGCCCGATGGCCGGAGCGCCGATATCGGCCATGACGGCGTCGACAAGTTCCAGGATCGGCGGGGTCGAACGATAGCTTTTATCGAGACTGAGATCGCGGAGCTCACGCAAGCGTTCGGCGATATGGTCGGCGAAGCGCTGCTGCGCATCGCGAAAGGCGCGCGGATTGGTGCCCTGGAAACCGAAGATTGCCTGTTTGAAATCGCCGACGGCGAAGATCGTGCGGTGCGGCGCTTCCCCGCTCTCGGGATCGGTTTCGAAAAATTCCTCGGTCAGATGCCAGACGATATCCCATTGTTCGGCGTTGGTGTCCTGCGCCTCGTCGACAAGGATATGGTCGATCGACTGGTCGAGCTTGTAGCGGATCCAGTCGCCGATTCCGGGCTGCTCCAGCAAACCCCGCGCACGGCCGATCATGTCGCCGAAATCGAGAACGCCCCGGCGACCTTTGGCGAGCGCATAGGCTTCGGCAAAGCGCCGTCCGGCCCGGAGCCCCGCCGCCGCGAAATCGGCGAAATCGCCTTTGATACGAAGGGAAAGGAGGTTGCCTACAATTTCGTTGAGACGGATCAGCGTAGCTTCGTAGTCCGCGTCCAGTTCGCAGAGCTTCGCCCAGCCCGTCTGGTTGAACGTGCCGGCCCCAGTGATCCAAGCTTTCCTGAGATAGCCGAGAATTTCGGCGCGGCCTGCGGGATCGCGGCTCAGCCAATCGGCTGCGGTATCGGCGCGCTTTAGCCCGGTCTTCGTTCCCCATTCTCTGTTGGCGGCGGCGAACGCCCTGAGCGAGGCCGTGTCGAAATGCGCGTCCGAACAGCCTTCGGCAATCGCCGCATCGATATCGCCAAGCGGCACCTCGAGCGCGCGCCGCATTTCGTCACCGATAAGTTCCGGCGCGCCGAGGGCGCGGAGTTCCTGAAAGGCTCCGGCACAGCGTTCGAGAAACTTCTCGGCCCCGTCCTCACCCATTCGCCGGCTCAATTGCTGCACGTCAGCAGTCAGCCCCGCATCGGCCCGCTCTTCCGCCGCGACGAGCATTTCGGCCATCGTTTCGCGCAGCAGCAGCGCCTGTTCGCGGCCTTCGATCGGCTGGAAACCGGGCACGATACCCGCCTCGGCGGGGAAGGCCGCGAGCAGGCTCTGGCAGAAGGCGTGGATCGTCTGGATGCGCAGGCCACCGCCCGTCGCATCGAGCACTTCGGCGAAAAGCCGGCGCGCGGCCTCGACATTCTCCTCGCCGACCGGCTCGCCGAGCGCGCGCAATTCCTGCGCCAGCTTCGGGCCCTTGAGCCGCACCCAATAGGCCAAGCGTTCGTGTATCCGGTCCGCCATCTCGGCAGCGCCGGCCTTGGTGAAGGTCAGGCAGAGGATCGAAGCTGGATCGACCCCGGCCAGCAGCAACCGCATCACGCGCGCGGTCAGCACCTGCGTCTTGCCGGTCCCCGCCGACGCGGACAGCCAGGCGAGTTCCTTCGGTGCCGAAGCGTCGCGCTGCTCGGAGGTGAGCGCGTAGAGGGGCTTCATCCGTCTAGCCATCACCGCGCCCATACCATTCGTCGCGCCGCATCAGCTGGTCATAGTCGCCATAGGGCGCATATTCGGGATGGAGCTTCGCGGTGAATGGCTCGCTGCCCGTCAGCCATCGCTCTGCCGCTTTTTCGAAGACGTCGGCGGCATGGGCGACGAAATTGTCCGGCAAGATCGTACCGCCGCGCTTGAAGGGTGTCTTGATCGCCCCGAACCGATCGTTTTCCTTCATCAGCGACCAATATTCGAACGCCGCCGCTTCGCCATCTATCCCGGTAAAAGCCCCGCGTTCGGCCAGCAATCCCAGCAACCCCAATTGCATCGCGAAACCGGCCTCGACCTGCGACACGCTAGGCGGCTTGCCCGTCTTATAGTCGACAATCGCCAGAGAACCGTCCGCAAGGCTGTCGATCCGGTCCGCCGTGCCGCTCAGCGTCACGCCCGCAACCTCCGCCTCGCCCTTGATCTCGGCGGCGATCGGCTTCCGGCCTTCGGCCGCGAATTCTGCAACCTTTTCCGCCATCCACTCAACCGGTTCCAGCAAGCGAGGCTGCCACAGCGCCCGCATCAGCGGATGAGCCTCGCTTCCCGCCAGCAGGGCTTCGGCGCGCGAGAGGAGTTTGGCGGGATCGCAGCCATCCTCCTTGAACCAGGCTTCAAAAATCGCGTGCACCGCCATCCCGCGCCAGGCCGGGCTGGGCTCGGCGTCGACGGGATCGATCCGCGACAGGCCCAGCATCGTGCGCGCGTAAAAGGCGTAGGGATCCGCCTTCAGCCGGTCGACGGCGGTAACCGAAATCCGCTTCGGGCGAACCGCGATCGGTGGCGACGGTGCGGGCTGGGAAACAGGGTGCACGCCCGCCTGCGGTCGGTCGATCGCCTGCGCCCAAGCCGCAAAACGGGGCGCGCGCGTCAATCCGCCGGTCATCGCTTCGAGCCTTAGCCAGAAGCGGCTGGCGATGGCGGGTGCGCTCGCATCGCGCCGCGCGCGGGTGACGAGAACCTGCCGCCCGCCCAGCGCGCTCGCGAAATCATGCGCGGCAAGACCGATGCGATGATCGAGCCCGGGAAGTTTGAGTTCCCGGCGCAGGCGCGGCGCCAGCCAGGGATCGGGTGTCGGCAGGTTCGGCCAGACGCCTTCGTTGAGGCCGCCGAGGATCATCACGTCCGCCTGCTGCAGCCGCGCCTCAAGCAGGCCCCAAATAAACAGCCTCGGGTGCCCGCCATAGGGCGGACGCACGGCTCGGTCCGCCATCAGATGCGTCAGCAGCGCGGCGAGCGAGGCCATATCGGCCCGTGCGGGCCCCTGCGCGCCATGCATCTCGCAATCGGCGATAAAGTCAGCCGCCTCGCGTCCGCCGGGTCCCGACCATGCCGCGTCGCCGGCCAGCTGCGTCGCGGCAGCGCGCACCGCGGCAATCTGCTCCGGCAGCGAACGCGGTTTCGCTGCGGCTTGCTCCAGCGGCTCGAGCAACGGCAGCACATCCCGCCACCATGCAATCACCGCATCGATTTCATGTTGCCGCCTTTCCGACGCGCCTTCGCGCTGGCCGGCCAGATGCGGCACGATGCCGCCAAGCCCGGGGCGCGGCCGTGGCCCGCGCATCAAGAGGTCGAAACGCCGTACCATGGTGAGCCAAGGCCCGCGACTATCCTCGCCGAAGCGCACCAGTGGATGCTTCAAAAGCGCCATCAGCGGCACCGGCGCGAAACGCTCGGCCGCCGCCTCGGCAAGCGCGACGAGCAATGTCCCCGAAGCCATTTCGGAGAGCGGCCGACCGGCGGAATCGTCGGCAGCGATCCCCCAGCGCTTGAGATGCGCCGACACCCGCCGGGCCAGGGCGCGATCGGGGGTCACCAGCGCGGCCGTACGCGCGGGTTGCTCGATCGCCTCGCGCATCGCCAGCGCGATCACCTGCGCCTCTTCGGCGGGCGTCGCCAATTCGACGGCGCGCACCCCGGACAAACGCCGTTCCGCAGGCGCCAGATCGTTCCATTTGCCGGTGAAGGAGGCTGGCGCCATGCCGTTGCCGATCGCCCGCGTTCGGACCGCCGGGCTGTCATGCCCGCCGCCCCAGCGCCATCGTGCAACCTCGCCGCGCGCCACGCCCATTCGGTCGAGCAGCATCTTCAGCGCGAACTGCGGATGGGTTTCGATTGATGGCTTGCGAAAACCGGTTTCGGGATCGGACTCGTGCGGGCCGAGCGCATCCCATTCCGGCGCCGGCATGTCGATATCGAGCGCGGGCAGGACGACCATGCCGCCTTCCATGCGCGAAATCGCGCGCAGCACATCGGCAACCGCCGGGGCCGTGGAGGTGATGCCCGCTGCGGCAACAAAGCCCGCGGGCGGCGCGTCCCGCCACCGCCGCGCAACCCGGCCGAGCAATATGTTGCGGCGCTCGGCCATGTCGATCAGCCCGAGCCGCTTCAGCTCTTCGGGCCATTTGCGGATAATCAGCTGGAGCTGGTCGAGCGAGGCCTGCCAATGCTCGGGCAGTTCGGCCTCGGCCAGCGCATCGATCCGGCGGGGATCGGCCTTTTCGATCAGCAACTGGTCCAGCGTCGCGCCCAGATCGCGGGCGAGGCGGATCGCTTCGCCTGCGTCGATATCCTCGCCGAACCCGCCGCGCACTTGCTGCACAAGCATCGCGAGCCGCATCGTCCGCTCCATCGGCGCGATCGCGGGGGGCGCTTCCTCACCCTCCCCCATCGGATCGAGCGCGCCGCCCAGCGTTTCGGCAATTTCGGGATCGCCTATCGGAATCAGCCGGGGCAGCAGAAGCCCGGTTTCGGCGCGGCGCACGAACGCGTGCTGGATCGCCCGCGCGGCGCGGTTGGTGGGGACAAGGACGATGCCGCGCGCCAGTTCGAGCCGGTCCTTGCCGTGCATGGCGAGCAAGCCCGCCGCCAGCGCATCGGCAAAGGCCCGGTGGGGCGGGACTGTATAGACGTGCGGGTGGGCGGCCTCAGCCATCCACGAGCAGCATTTCGGCCTTCTTGATCGCCGGCGGCGTGCCGATATCGAACCACATGCCCTGATGCGCGAGCCCGAAGGCACGGCCCGCTTCGATCGCCCGGTCCCACAGGATATTGGTCGAAAAGGCGCCTTCCGGCGCATCCTCGAACAGGCGCTTCGAGACAAGCTGGATACCCGAATAGACGAAAGGCGCGATCTTGCCGCGCCCGCGTCGCCGGATCCGTCCGACGCTGTCCATGTGGAAATCGCCGCGCCCGCCGTGGCAATGTGCGCGCGCCTGCGGCACCAGCAGCAGCAGCGCATCCATTGTGTCGGGGTCCCAGCGCGCGGCAAGCAACCGCAAGGTATCGCTCGGCCCGTCGACCCACAGAACATCGGTGTTGAGTATGTAGAAAGGATCGGAATCAATGAGCGGCAATGCCTTGGTAACCCCGCCACCGGTTTCGAGAAGCTGCGCGCGTTCGTCGGATATCGTTATGGCGATATCGGCGCCACGCCGCGCGACATGCGCCTCAAGCGCATCGGCGAGATAGTGGACGTTGACGACCGCCTTGGTGACGCCGGCATCGCGTAGCCGATCGAGTACGTGATCGAGCAGCGCCCGGCCCGATACCTGGATCAACGGCTTGGGGGTAGTGGCCGTCAGCGGCCGCATCCGCTTGCCAAGGCCGGCCGCCATGACCATCGCCGCTTCGACCACCGGCCCTTCCGCAGCCGGACGGATGGCAAGCGGAGCGGTATATTTGGTCATCGCGTCGAAACCCCTTCCCACGCCGCGGCGCGCTTCGAACTCGGGACATTGGCCGAGAACCATGCCGCGACCGGCGCGAGCGCGGGATGGCGGAGGTCGCGTTCCAGATATTTCCAGACGCGCGCCTGATAGGAGAGATAGCGCGACTTGCCGTCCCGCTTCCAGAGCCGTGTGAAGATGCCGAGGATCTTGGCGTTTCGCTGGGCGCCGAGAACGGCATAGGCGGCTTCGAAACCCTGCCCCGCTGCATCGGGATTGGTCACCCGGTAGTGGGTCAGCATATTCTCTTCGAGCTCGCGGTTGACGTCGCGGCGTGCGTCCTGAAGCAGCGAAACGAGATCATAGGCCGGATGCCCGGCCAGTGCGTCCTGGAAATCGAGCAAGCCGAGAGCGCCGATCCCGTGGCGCCCTTCGAGCAGCATCAGGTTTTCGGCATGATAATCGCGCAGCACGGTAACCGGTTCGCCCAGTTCCAGCACCGGACCCAGGGCCTGCGTAAACGCCTTTTCATATCCTTCTTCGTCGACAGTGATGTCGACCGCCGGCGCATACCATTCGGTGAACAATAGCGCCTCGCGCAGATATTCGGCGAGCGTATAGGGCGGCAGATCGCCGGCCGGCGAGCGGTGGAGCACGCCGAGCAAGGTTACCGCATCGCGATAGATGCGCGCTTCGCTTTCCGGCGCGGCGTCGACAACCTCGCGCATCCGCGCATCGCCAAAATCCTCCAGCAGGATCAGCCCCTTTTCGAGATTGCTGGCCATGATCCGCGGAGCGGCAAAGCCGAGCCGGTTCAAATGCGTCGCAACGTCCAGGAAGGGCTGGCTGTTCTCGGTCTCGGGCGGCGCATGCATCAGCACCGCCGTCCGCCCCGGGGCCACGACCCGGAAATAGCGCCGGAAGGATGCGTCGCCCGCCAGCGGTAGGAGAGCGCCGTCGCCCCAGCCATTTTCCTCCAGAAAATCCGGAGCGGAATCGGGATATTTCATGCTTGTCGCCATCGTGCTTCCCAAGCGGGCGGAAGGGTCGCTGTCAAGCGCCGAGCGGCGGGCCGCCCTTCCCCCGGCACCCCGGCACATATTTCCAGCCGCAAGACATCGTCCCAGAGCGCGCCGCCAAGGCGTTCGGGCCATTCGATGATCAGCACGCAATCGCGGCGCGCATCATCAAGGCCGAGCTCCAGCGTCTCCCCGGGGTCTTCGATCCGGTAGAGGTCGACATGCCAGACCGGCAACCGCGTTTCCGGGGGCTCATAGGGCTGGACGATCGCGAAAGTGGGGCTCGGCGCTTCCTCGGCAAGGCCAAGCGCGGCGAGTATACCGCGCGTCAGCGTCGTTTTTCCGGTTCCCAGATCGCCGAACAGTGCAATCGCATCGCCCGGCTCCAGAAGATCGGCGATGCGGGCGCCGAGCACGAGCGTCGCGGCCTCGTCGGGCAGAAAGAGCTCGGCATCCAAACCCGGTTACTCCGCCCCGCCACGCGGCAGGGTGATTGTCACGAATGTCCCTTCCCCCGGCGTGCTTTGCAGGTCGATAGATCCGCCATGCGCCTCCACGAACTGCTTGGTGAGCGGCAGGCCAAGGCCCAGGGCGCGCGATTGCTCCTCGGCATCGGCGCGATGGAACCTATCGAATACCCGCGTCTGTTCTCCAGGCGCGATCCCCGCGCCGTTGTCGGAAATGGTGATACGGGCTGCCGCCGCATCGCCCTCGGCATGCAAAAGAACCCGCCCGCCTTCCGGCGTATAGCGCACGGCATTGCGCAACAGATGATCGACCGACTGGCGCAGCCGGTGGGCATCGCCGGTCACGCTCCCCACGGACCAGTCGATTTCGGTGACGAGTTCGTGCCGGCTCTCCTCCGCCAGCAGACGGACGGCGGCGACGGCATCTTCGCACATCTGCCGCAAGTCGACTTCCTCGCGCGCCAGCGGCAGACCGCCGACTTCGCTTTGCGTCAGATCGAGAACCTCGTCGATCTGGGTGCGGAGTTTGCCGACGGATTCGAGGATCGCACTGACATATTCTGTCGCCCGGCCGGACAGTTCCCCGGCGTAGCCGCCGTCCAGCATTTCGGCGAAACCCGCGATGGATGTGAGCGGTGTCCTGAGTTCGTAGCTCATGTTCGAAACGAAGGCCGTCTTCACCTGATCGGCCGCTTCCAGGGCCTGGGCGCGTTCGCGCAGCGCCGCTTCGATCCGCGTGCTATCCGAAATGTCGAGCATCGTGAAGAGCGCGTTGCCGTCGGGCAGCGGCACCGCCGCGTAGGCGAAATTGCGCAAATCCTTGAGGACGAACCGCCCCCCCTTTTGCTGGCGGTCGAACGTCGCCATCCGTACCGCTTGCTGGATCGCTTCGGCCTCATCGGGATCGACGAACTGATCGGCGACCGCAGCCATCATCGCATCCACGCGCGGATGGCCCGCAAGGACATCTTCGTCGATATCCCAGACCTCCTCTATCCGCCGGTTCCAAAGATGCAATCGGCCGTCGGCGGCAAATACACCGATCGCTTCGGAAAGATTGTCGAAGGTGGCGGTGCGGACGCGCAGCAGCGTATCGCGCGCGCTTGCGAGCTGGGCCTGTTCAGTGGTGTCTTCGAAGATCAGCAACAGGCCCCCGTCGGGCAAGGGTTGGGCAACGACGCGAATATGGGTGCCATCGGTCAGCAACCAATTTTCCTCCGAAGCCTCGTTGCCGCCGTGGAACCATTGGCGCCTCTGGGCCTTCCATTCCGGAAAATCGGCGACTTCCGGCGCACGCTCGGCTTCGCGCATGCGTTCCAGGATACGATCGAATTCGGGACGATCGGTAAGCCATTCGCTCTTCATCGCGAAGATGCGCTGGAAAGGTTGATTGGAGAAGACGAGCGAGCGTTCCGCGTTGAACTGCGCCACGCCGGCCGAGAGCAGGTCCAGCATGGCGCGCTGGGCCCGCGCAAACCGGCCGAGCTCGGCGCGCGCCTGCTCCAGCTGTTCGACATCCACAGCATAGCCGGCCACCCCGGCATCGCCGAGCGGCACATCCGCAATCCGGAGCATCCTGCGGTCACCACGCAGGGTAGCCGGAACCGTCCGGACATGCGCCTCGCCCTCCTCGCGCACCCGCGAAGCCACAGCCTGCGGGCTATCCTTGCCGGAAAGCTCGATCAATTCGGTGCCACGCGCGATGACTTCCGCAGCGTTTTCGGCCTCAACCGCGTCGACATAAGCCTGGTTAACGAGTGTAAGCCGAAGATCGGGCCCGCGATGCCACATCGGAAAGGGCGCCGCTTCAATCAGCGCCGACAGCGCGGTCAGCGCCTCCAGCGCGCGGTCCGCCCGGCTCGTAAGTTCGACCATCTCGCTGCGCGTATCGCTGGCGTCAAAAATCCAGAGAATCGCTGCCTGGGGACCGCCGAGATCGTCGGGCGCCGGGCCGCCCTGCACATAAAGGATACGGCTGGATCCCGCGAGCCTCAGTTCTTGGCCAAAGGGCTTTGCGGTTCGGCGCGTGGCCCGCACGGCCTCCGTCAAGGAATCGAACGGTTCTTCACCGACCACATCCTTGAAGTCGGACAGCCGCCGGGGCGGACGGGAAAAGCCGAACCATTCCGCAAGGCGCGGCCCCGCATCGACACGATCCTTGGAATCGACGATCATGAAGACCATTGGCGCGCTTTCGAGAAGCCGTCCGCCGCGCCGGGCCGCCGCGGCCGCCCGTTCGCCGCCGGCCCGGGCGCGCAGGGCCGTAACCGTCGCCCAGGTCGCAACTGCCAGCCAGGCGGCCAGCACCATGCCGATTATCACGGCCGCGCTGGTCGAAACGGTGATCATAGCGGTCGGATGCCCCGTAACATGAGGCGCTTCTAGACCGGATGAGAGGCGTGCGGAAGGTGGCGGCGCCCCACCGCGGTGGGAGAATCGGCTGCTAGAAGCGCGTCCTGACGCCCACCCGGAAATCGATACCCGTCAAGGGTACGAAATCCTTGGTGAAGGAGGCATGTCGCCGCGCATTGACGTCGAACAGGTTGTTGACCGATGCGAAGACCGCGCTGCCATTGGCGCTGCCCCAGGGCCGCCAGGCGGCCGAGACGTTCACGAGCGTGAAATCGTCGGTCGGCGTCTCGAAAGCCGCGATGCGATCCTGTCCGGAAACCCATTCCGCCTCGACCCGCGCGTCGAAATGGTCGGACTGCGCTTCAAGACCCGTCAACACCCGCAGCGGCGGGATACGCGGCACCGGGCCGCCGCTGTCGATCGTCGCATGCACATAGTCGGTGACGAGATCGGCATTGAAACGGAACGACCCGGCCTCGGCGAGCAGTACAGTCGCTTCCGCTTCGAAGCCGTAATAGGTCGCATCGTTCTGGAAATATTGAAAGACGGGAAGCTCGTCTTCTTCCAAGCCCGTAGCGGTGTCGTAGATGAAATCGTCGAACCAGCTGACAAAGCCGGTCAGCGCAAAACTGAAGCGGCCGGTATCGCCGCGCAGATAGGCTTCGAGACCGATGCTCTTTTCGGTATCGAAGTTCGGATTGCCGATTTCATAGGCCTGGGTTGCGATATGCGGGCCATCGGAAAATAGCTCTTCGGCGGTCGGTGCGCGCTCGGTGCGGGAGAGATTGGCGCCGACGCGAACCTCGGGAGCAACTTCAAAGCCGAGGCCGACGGCTCCCGAAAATGTATTGAAACTGCGATCTATCGCAAGCGGCGCCGCGTCCACGCTGGTATGTTCATAGCGGCCCGCGACTTCGATGCCGAGCGCGCCCATCTCGAATTCCTGGACGGTGAACAAGCCATATTGTTCGGTATTGTTACGCGGCACGAAGGCTTCGGCCCCAATCGCGTTGAAATCGCGAACATAGAGCTGTCCGCCGATGACGCCGCGCCAGCCATCGCGGTCGGCCTGGACGAGTTCGAGCCGGCCTTCCAGACCCGAAACGAGAAAACGCGTGCCGATCTCGTCCCCTTCGAATTCGATATGTTCGTAGTCGGCATAGCCGAGACGCAACTTGACGCTTTCCAGGAAGCCGCCGCCCGTAATCAGTTCGCCGCGCAGGTCGGCGCGCACCTGATGAAGGTCGATCGTAACCGGGCCTTCCTCTTCATGCCCTTCTTCGTCCGCATCGTCATCGCCTTCTTCATGATGATGTTCGGCGCCGGGCCGGGCGGGAATGCCGTAATTGGTGTCGTAAAAACTGACCGAGGCGCCGAGGCTGCCCCAGCTGTCGATCAACGCGAGGCCGACGCCCGCAGTCCAGGTTTCGGTCGCGCTGTTGGGAACGGTCCCCCTGAGATTCGCCAGTTCTAATGCCTCTTCGGCTTCGTCGAAATGGCCTTCCTCGGTTTCCTCCGCCGCAATAGCGAGCTGTTCGGCGCGCAGCTCCGGCGCGAGTGTAAAGCCGGAAATTTCGACATCGTCGCTATTGCGATAGCTGCCATCGACATGGGCGACGAGGCGGCTCGTCAGCGGAACATCGAGCGCACCGGCAATACTGCGATCCTCGGCGGCCGACGAATAAGTGGCGAGACCGTCAAAATGGACGGGCTCGTCAGGGACTTCGCGGGGTATGCGCCGGTCGAAGACGTTGACTGCGCCGCCGATCGCCTGGCTGCCGAACAGCAGCGCCGCAGGGCCGCGCAGCACTTCGATCCGGTAGGATGTCAGCGGATCGATGGTGACGGCATGGTCGGCCGAGGTGTTCGACGCATCGATCGAACCGATCCCGTCGGTCAGCACCGCTATTCGTCCGCCCTGGAAACCACGGAGCACGGGGCGCGACGCGCCGGGGCTGAACGAGGTCGCCGAAACGCCGGGCAATTGGGTCAGGGAATCGCCGATCTGCGGACGAATACTTTGGTCGAGCTCAGCGCCCGACAAAGTCGAGGTTCCCGCGAGGATGTCCAGCCGGTCAACGAATTGCGCCGTGACGACGATCTGCGCCGAAGTCTCATCATGAAGATCGCCTCCTCGGGCAGTCTCCTGGGCAAAAGCCGGCTGAGCGGTGATCGTGACGCTCGCAAGGAGCAAAGCGCGCAGGGCAGCGGTGCGGGTGTTTTTCATGAACCGCGACCTATTCGGTATGTGACAACATATCAATTGATAGAGGATCGGTTCGTCGAAGCTATCATTCCATTCGTCGTTGCAGCGCACAAGAAAGGGCGCCGGCCGTTGTTGGCGGGCGCCCTTTGGTTGGGTTTGGGGTGTAGCTAGTAGCGATAGGCGTCGGTCTTGAAGGGACCTTGCTGTTCGACCCCGATATAGGCGGCC
>NZ_JACJVJ010000001.1:112500-1744606 GCF_014237875.1 Parasphingopyxis marina | reverse complement strand
CGCAAGCGGCTTCTCCTCCCCATACTCCTCCCGCGTCGCCATCAATCCCGGCATCTCCGTCTCCGCAATGTCCAGCTCTCGCCGGCCATATTCCGCCAAGGAAAGATCCGTCACTATGTAATCCTGATCGGCCATCAAAAAGGGCTCCTGTTCGGGCTGTGAGTGTTTGTTTCGGGTCAAAAAGAAGGGCCGCGCGAATAGATCGTGCGGCCGATAGGGAGCCTTTTTAAAGGCTGCCCGGCCCAAATGCAATGGGATATAAGGATATCTTTATATGTGTGGGGCGGCAAATCCGTGCCTTGGTCATTCGGCCGGGACTTCGCTGCCCTGCGCGGCCATCGCCGCGAGAACGTTGCGCTGGGTCCGCTCCGCCGACGGCTGTTCGGCGGATTCCAGCATGATCGCTATCCCGCCCGCCGTCAGCAGATTGCCATTGGCTATGACCGCCGCCGGTTCGCGGACCAGACCGATATCGGCGAGCGGATCGCCAGCGACCAGGATCAGGTCGGCGCGATAGCCCGGCGCGACGCGGCCCACAGTCTCCGCTTCGCCAAGCACTACCGCCGCATTGTAGGTCGCGGCCCGCAGCGCCTGATACGGCGTCAGCCCGGCCTCGACGAGCAGCGCCAGTTCGTCGTGCAGCGACGCGCCGGGAATATTGGTGAAGATGCCGGAATCCGAACCGGCGACGAGCATCGCGCCTTCTTGCTGGAGCTGTGCGGTGAAGCGGCTGAAAAAGGCCAGCTGCTCGCGCGCGCGATCGGCATCTTCGGACCGCCAGCGTTCGAACATCGGCTCTTCCATCGCGGAAATGAACGGGTTCAACATGTTGGTGCCGGGCCGCTCCAGATAGGCACCGCGGCTTTCGGCGGTACGATAGAGGTTCGCGAAGGCGATCAAGGTCGGATCGACGGGCACGCCGGCCTCGGCGATTCGATGAGCCAACGCCCGGGCGGCCTCTTCGTCGTAGCGTTCGCGCAAGCCGTGCCAGACGATGGATTCGACATGTTCGATCGTCTCGAACCCGTCGTCGAGCAATTCCTCGAAGGCGATATTGAAGGGCCGCTCGAACGGCATGCCGGGCTCGCGGACGCCCTCGGGCGTATGGCCCGTGATCGGCATGCCGAGGGTTTCCGCTTCGTCGCGGATCGCCTCATAGGCTTCGCGCGACAGGTTCGAATAGACTTTGAGCCTCCGATATCCGGCCGCATGCTGCGCGCGCACGGCTGCGCGGGCTTCTTCGGCGGTCTCGACGATCTGGTGGTTGATCTGCGCATTGGGACCGGGGCCATTGAGGATCGGCCCGCTCGTCACGATACGCGGCCCCAGCAATTCGCCGGTAGCGACCCGGTCCCGCATCTCCAACAGGAACGGCATGCCCGAAAGGTTGCGAACCGTCGTAACCCCATGGCCGATATAGGCCCCGAGTTCCGCCTCGTCCCAGATATGCACGTGCATATCGACAAGACCCGGCATCAGAGTGCGTCCGCGGCCGTCGAGATGGCACACATCGTCGGGCGCCTGCGCGCCGGAGTCCGGTCCAATCGCGACGACTGCGCCGTCACGGATCAGCACGTTCATATGATCGCTTGTCGCCGGAGCTTCCCCCGCAAGATCCAGCACCCGCACATCGCGGACCAGCAACGCGCCGGAACCCTCGCACCGAGATTCGGCCAGGGATGCAACCGGAACCAACGCTCCCAGCAGCAGCATGGACGCAACCGTCGCGACCCGTTTCAAGGCGTTTTTCAGTTCGGAAATCATGTCGGCACCCCCTTGGGAGGGATCTTTAAGCGGCGGGAATCACTCGGGCAACCGGGCGATTAGGCATGGCCGGCATCATGGGCAAGCAACGCCGGGTCGATACCCGCGCGGCGATAGGTGGCGGCCCAGCGGTCCGCGGCATCGGTTTCGAAAAGGATTTCCCGGTCGCCGGCTGCGGTAAACCAGCCGTGCCGCGTCATTTCCTCGTCTAGCTGCCCGGGCGACCAGCCCGCATAGCCGAGCGAGGCGAGCCAGTGCGACGGGCCCCTGCCCCCTGCTATGGCTCGCAGGATATCCAGCGTACCGGTGAGCGACCATTTATCGCCGACCTGGACGCTGTCCTCGCCCCCCCAGTCCAGGCTGTGCAGGATGAAACCCCGTTGCGGCTCGACCGGCCCACCGAAATGGACCGGCACGTCCGGCGCCAAGCCGGGATCGATTTCGAGCTGGTCCAGCAGCGCGTGAAAGCCGATATTGGCGACCGTTGCGCCAATCCCGATACCCAGCGCGCCTTGTTCGTCATGCGCGCACATCGCGATGACCGCCCGTTCGAACCGCGGATCGCCCATACCCGGCAGGGCGAGCAACAGCTGGCCGGAAAGGAAGGGCGGCGAAGTGTCGGGATCGGTTTCCATCGGACCGACTCTAGCGGATGGCCGCAACGGGTCCAGAGCGCTTGTCGCGAGGACAGGCCGAACTGTTTCCCACGCCCGCTCACCGGCCTTTGCGAAGCCCTAGGGCGTCCGGGCAATCTCGCGCATGGAATCCGCCGATTCCTGCCCGATTCGCTGCAATTCGATCTGATATCCCTGCGCCGTCCCAATATGGCGGTTATATTCTTCAAGATCCGCGTCGCTGGTGAAATAGGGCATCCTGTCCTCATACTCCCATCGGCCGCGGGCAAGCACATGGCAGGCCGCCGCTGCGCTTTCGCAAATCCGGCTGTTAAGTTCCCAGACCCGCTCGAACTGGGCGCTTCCAGATCGCAGCGCTGCAACAAACTGATCCAGATCGCGTCGGCTGAGCGCGCCCTCGCGAACCAGACCGAGGCCGAAATGCTGCGCCGCCCGGCGATGAACCCCGGCCCGCCCTCCATAATAGCTCGCGCGGTCCGCCAGAGCGGCCATGGCATCGCATTTCCCGAAGATCTCGTTATCCGGAGTCAGGTTCTCGAAATTCAGAAGCGCAACAAGCCCGGCCTCTTCCGCTTCTGCGTGGAACCGATTGGCATCGGACATTTCGCTGTTCAGATAGGCGTTGAAAAGGCGTGTCAGGCCGGGAACCGAGCGATCAGTGGGGAGATCGCCGCTGATAGCACCTTCCTGGATCGCTTCCATCGACTCGGCCACGCCTTCCAGCGCAACCCGATGATCCGGAGTCAGGCTGCCTGCCTCGACGAGATGACCGAGCAGCGCAATCAGGCTGGCACCGATGACAATGGCAAGAGAGCCGAATATCCAGCCCCGTGACGCCTTTCTGATGGTAATGGCATAGGCAATACCCCAGGCGACCGCACCAAAGCCTATCGTCCGGCCGGCCATATAGGCAATCGGCATCTGCTGGTTCGCCAGATCGCCCGCATCGAACGTGCAAGTCGATGTCAGTACGAGAATCGCGCATATCGCGGCCGCAAGCCCAGGCCTTCCGCCGCTTTCGATATCCCATTCGGGGTCGAAATCGTCATAGCCCTTATATTCGTCGGATCCGCCCTGCTCGGCCAACTGCTCCCCCCGTTTCCACTTTTATAACCGGCAATGACGGCGAGCGACAATGGTAGACGCTTCAATCCTCGTCGGGCGGCCTTTGCGAGGATTGGCGGCGATGGACTTCGTCGCAATAATCGCGATCCTCACGCTCTTCCATGCATTCCCGCCATTGACGCCCGAGCCGTTCTTCCTCCTCGCGCAGCTCGCGACCGCGATTGCGGTCGGCCTCGTCCTGGCTGGTGGTCGCCCAGTCCGCCGCCTGCCCGACCGCGCGCACCGGCGCCGTTACGATATTGGCAGCGGTCTTGGCGATGCAGCCGCTTAGCAGGAGCGCCATGACAACGGGGATGACAATACGCATGAAACACTCTCCCGAAGGGTCGAGCGCGACCATAAAGCTCTCGACTGCCAGCGCCATAGCAGATTGCGCGGAAGTATGCCGGCTTTGCGGCCAGCGCCCGGCCGCCTATTGAAACGCTTTCATGCGCCGGCGATACCGCTATGATGGCGCGAACCCATCCTGAAGGAGTGAATAATGACGATCAGCGAAGGCGATACGCTGCCCCAAACCAGTTTCGTAACAATGACGGAAGGCGGCCCGCAGCCGATCGACCATGACGCCTTTTTCAAGGGCAAGAAGGTCGCGCTCTTTTCCGTACCCGGTGCCTTTACGCCGACTTGCTCGGCCAAGCACCTGCCCAGCTATGTCGAGAAAGCCGATGAGCTCAAGGCCAAGGGCATCGATGCGATTGGCTGTACCGCGGTGAACGATGCATTCGTCATGGGCAAATGGGGCGAAGATGCGGACGGCGTGACGATGCTCGCCGATGGCAATGGCGCGTTCGTGAAGGCGATCGGCCTCGATTTCGACGCCAGCGGCTTCGGCATGGGCACGCGCGGCCAGCGCTTCTCGATGGTCGTCAACGACGGCGTGGTCGAGCATCTGAACGTCGAAGCGCCTGGCGAATACAAGGTCAGCTCGGCCGAACATATGCTCGGTCAGCTATAGCGCCGGCGGAACCAAAACCCGGGTCGCGAATTGGTTGGGTATAGGCCCGACCATATTTAACGGAGCATCACCATGGCTACCCAACCTACCAAGACCGCAAAGACCGCGACCGCCGGAAACGGCACCGCGAAGCCCGGATTCAGCGAAAAATTCAGCGACAAGCTCGCCGGCACCGCCAAATCCGTATCGGCCAAGGCCGGCGAAACCGCCAAGGCGGCGAGCACCAAGGCCGGCGCGGCCGCGAAAACGGCTTCAGACAAGGTCGGCAAGGGCGCGAAGAGCGCCGCCGACACGGTCAAGAAGCATCCGATCAAGACCGCCGTTGCGGTCGGCGGCGTTGCGGCGGCCGCCGCCGGCGCGGTGGTCGGCAAGAAGATGTACGACAAGCGCAAGACGGCCAAGGCCGCCCCGCCCAAGGTCAAGCCCGCGGCCGACTAGCCCGTACCATCCCGGATCATAAAGGGGCGGCCGCTTTCGCACGCCGCCCCTTTTTGTTTGACCGCCGGTTCGTGCGCTACCAGCCGCACTCCCGGCCTTCATTCTGCTCTTCGAGCCAGGTCTGGAGCGGCTCGAAATAGGCGAGCATCGGCTCAGCCGACATTTCCGGCGTTCCGGTGAACGCTTCCAGAGCTTCCGGCCAGGGCCGCGAAGCGCCCATTTCCAGCATCGCATTCAGCCGCGCACCGACTTCCTCATTGCCGTAGAAAGAGCAGCGATGCAGCGGCCCTTCCCAGCCGGACTGTTCGCAGGCCGCCTGGTAGAACTGGAACTGCAGGATCCGGGCGAGGAAATAGCGGGTATAGGACACATTGTTCGGCACGTGATATTTCGCGCCCGCGTCGAACTGGTCGGCGCCGCGCTCGACCGGCGGCGTGATGCCCTGATAGTTGAGGCGCATCTCGTTCCACGCGCTCTCGTAATTTTCCGGCGTGATGGAGCCATCGTAAATGCCCCAGCGATAGCGATCGATCAGCAGGCCGAACGGCAGGAAGGCGACCTTGTCCATCGCCTGCCGCAGCAAGAGGCCGATATCGCGATCCGGGCCCGGCACCTGCGATTCTTCGAGCAGCCCGATCTGCACCAGATATTCCGGCGTGACGGAAAGCGCGATGGTATCGCCGATCGCCTCGTGGAAGCCGTCATTCGCGCTGTTGCGGAAGATCATCGGCTGCTCGTTATAGGCACGCTGATAATAGTTGTGGCCGAGCTCGTGATGGACGGTGACGAAATCGTCGGCGTTGACGCGCGTGCACATCTTGATCCGCAGATCGTCGACATTGTCGAGATCCCAGGCGCTGGCATGGCAGACCACATCGCGGTCGCGCGGTTCGGTGATCATCGAGCGTTCCCAGAAAGTCTCGGGTAGCGGCGCGAAGCCGAGCGAGCTGAAAAAGCCCTCGCCCGTGCGTACGATCTGCTCGGGCGTGTAGTTCGCCTGTTCAAGCAATTCGGTGAGGTCGTAGCCGACATCGCCGGCGCCTTCGGGCGCGACGATATCGTAGATATTGCCCCATTCCTGCGCCCACATATTGCCGAGCAGATCGGCGCGGATCGGGCCGGTTTCAGCCTGCACCTCGTCGCCATATTCTTCGTTCAATTCGGCGCGGACATAGCAATGAAGCTGCTCGTAGAGCGGGCGTGTCTCGTTCCACAACCGCTCGGTCATCGCCGCGAATTCGTCGGGCGTCATGTCATAGCCCGAACGCCAGAGATCGCCGACATTGTCGTAGCCGAGCTCCTGCGCGCCCTCGTTTGCGATTTCGGCAAGCCGGGCATAATTGTCGCGCATCGCCGCGCCGTTATTGTGCCAGGTCGTCCACATCTCGGCGAGCGCGGCGGGATCACGCACCGTGCCCATCCGGGCTTCGGCCTCGTTGCCGTTGATCGTTTCGCCGTTCATCGTCGCCCGGCCGGTGGAATAGGCGGTGCTCAAGGCCGTCGCGAGCTGGTTGAGCTCGGCGGCCGCGCCGTCGCGCGTCGGCGCCGGCAGGCCGATCTGCGAGCGCAGCTGGTTGAGCTGGCGGTCGGTGGCATAGTCGAGGCCCTCGACCTCGGCGAACTGCGCCGCTTCATTGGCCAGCCGCACGACCATCTCGGTCACCAGCGTACCGAAATAGGTGTTCAGTGCATCGGTATCGGGGGTGATATAGGTGGAATTCACCCATGCCGCCTGCGCGGAGATATGAAACAGCCGCGCCATTTCCTCATTGGCCGCGGCGACGAAGGCATCGGCGGCTTCGGCCGTACGCGCGGCTTCTTGGTGGTGGTCGGCATAGGCCGGAGCGGCGGAAAGCGCGGCGCCGAGCGCCAGCGCCGATGCGCCGAATTTGGCAAGAATTTTCATCGGAAAACCTCTCTGTAAGACGTTTGCATGGTGCGTGTTAGACCGTTCGCCCCGGTGACGGTCAAGGGCCGTTGGTCGATTTCCGCCGTCGCCGGGCGGCATGCCCGTGCCGCCAGCAGGTTGACACTCGTTGACACAGGAAAGGGGTCAACGGTCCATGCTCGCTGCGATTTCCCCATGATAGCCGATAGGGCATCCTGTAGGACAGCGTTTCGTTTACCCTCGGCCCCATCGTCGTTCGCTCGCGATGACGGCAATGCCTCAGGCGTCTCCCAGCCAGTCCGCCAGCGCGTCCCCAAATTCCGGCTTCACGATACAGCTCATATGGCCGCCGGGCACCGCGACATGTTCGGCATGGGGAATGACGGCGGCCAGTTCGTCGGGATCGCCATTGTCGCGATCCTCGTCGCCGACCAATATCAGGGTCGGCATGACGATCGCCTCCAGCGCCTCGACCGGTGTGTCGGTGAAGACGTTGAGGACAAGCAGCAGCGCTTCGGGATCGCCCTTGGTGGTCTTGAGGAACGCCTCGGCCATCCATTCCGGCGAGCCCTGTTCATGCTTCCCGAGATTTTCGAGGATATGCCGGAAATGGTTTGCTCGCTTGCCGAGATTGACGAGCCCCGCAAGCCCCATGCCCGAGACAACCAGTCGCCCCGGCCGCGCGCCCAGCACATGCATGCGCACCACCGTTCGCGCACCGAGCGAATAGCCGCCCAGATCATAATCCTCGAGCCCCAGATGCTCGATCAACGCGAGCCCGTCCTGCGCCAATATGTCCGGCGGATAGGCCGCCGGATCGTGCGGCTTCGCGCTGTCGCCATGGGCCCGGTGGTCCGGCATGATGACGCGATAGCCTTTGGCCGCGACCTTTTCGGCATGGCCGTAGCGAATCCAGTTGGTGAAGGCGTTGGAGAAAAAGCCGTGGAGCAGGACGATCGGCCGCCCCTCCCCCATTTCCCGCCAGGCCAGCCGTTGGCCGTCGCGGCTTTCGTAATAATGCGGCTCCGGATCAATCGGGGACTTTGCCAACTTTTTCCTCCCACCGCTTTTTGAGCGGTTCATAATCTGCCGCCTTGTAGCGCGGCAGGTCCGCCGCGTTCAGCCAATGTTCGTGCAGGCCCTCGGCGCCGAAATTGTGCTTCGGTTTCAGGCCTGAAGGATCGTCCAGCGAGCCGACGGTCAGGTCCATATTATCGCTATCCGGATATTCGAACGTCAACGGCGTCCCGCAGGCGGAGCAGAAGCCGCGCCGGGCGATCGGCGAGCTGGCGTAATAGTCGGGCTCCTGCGTCGTCCAGCGGACGGAGGCCTTCGGCACATTCTTGAAGGCGATCGAAACGCCGCCCGTCGCGCGCTGGCACATCCGGCAGTGGCAGAGATAGGCCTCGTCATTTTCGGCATCGACCTCGTAGCGAATACGGCTGCACTGGCAGCCGCCGGTCATCGTCTTGACGGTCACAGGCTCTCCCTCCAGGCCTTCATGTCCTCGGGCTGCGTCTCGTAAACCGGAACATCCGGGTCGAGCAGGATGCCCGCCTGCTTTTTGGACACCCAGATATGGCTGCGCGGCGCAATATCCTCGCCGTTTTCGATGGTTCCCACCTTCAGCGTCGCATAGTCCGGCGCGGCCGCCGAGCGATGCCAGAGCCGCGTCCCGCATTGCGGGCAGAAATGGCACTGCTTGATCGCACCGCTATATCCGGTGACCTCGAACATCGCCGTTTGCCCCACCACGTCGAGCCGCGAAAAATCGATCGTCACCGACATGGAAAAGGCGCTCGCCGTCTGCTTCTTGCACTCGCCGCAATGGCAGCAATAAGCGGGCGGCAACGGCCCCTCGAAGCGGTAGTTCACGGCGCCGCACTGGCATCCGCCGGCATAGGTTTCGGTCACCTGCGTTCCTCCAGTCCCTTTTGCTGCATCCGCCACAGCGCAACATCGATCCGGTCCTGCCCGAAAAACGGTTCGCCTTCAAAGACGAGCGTCGGCACGCCCCAATGGCCGGCCGCCTCCAGCCGATCCTGGTTGGCGGCGACTTCGGCGTCCAGCGCTTCGGCATCGTCTTCGGCTTCGGCATCGAGCTCGGCCATGTCGAGGCCCGCGCGCTGCGCGGCATTCGCCAGATGGTCGCCCTCATGCCAATTCTCGGTGCCGCCCCAAATGAGCGTCGATACTTCATAGGCGAAGCCGAAGCCCTTGCCGCGCCTCGCCGCCGCCTGGCCGCAACGCACGAGGCGATAGGCATAGGGCTGGTCCTCGGCAATCTTGCGGGTCGCGATATCCTGGACGATCGGATCGGGGCGCGGCGGCGCCATCGCGATCCCGTGAAACTGCGACAGCCGCATCACGTCCAGCAGGGTATAGCGGAGCCAGTTCGGATGGTTGCGCTCGAAAAAATCGGGCTGGCGCAAGGCCAGCGGATAGACGGGACAGAGCGCGATATCGAGATCGTGCTGCTCCGTCATCGCGCGATACCGTCCAATGGCGAGATAGCTATAGGGACTGCGGAACGACCAGTAGAGATCGGCGGTCAGCGTCATATATCCTCTCCACTCCGGGTCGCGGACGGGTCGAAGCCCGGAAATCCTCCATAATCGCCAATTTCCGGCGCCGCCACCCGGGGCCGCGACTGTGTCGAAAAAGACTCACATGGCCCGCTTTGTGCAATTTTGCCTCGCCTTCGGCCCGTCTCTGTGCGATTCTTGCGCGATAACAGGGAGGGGTCAGACCATGGCGGACGATGATCCGACATTCTCTGCCGAAGATCTTGCCATGACGAGGCAGGAGGCCGAACCGAAGCGGACGCGCTCGACCATGCGCGTCGCGCTCATGCTGCTCGTACCGCTTATCGTGCTGGGCATCGGCGCCTATTGGTACATCAGCTCGGGCCGCTATGTTTCGACCGACAATGCCTATGTGCAGCAGGACATCGTCGAGATCAGCCCGGAGGTGAACGGGCGTATCGTTGCGGTGATGGTGCAGCAAAACCAGCATGTCGAAGCCGGCGATATCCTTTTCCGCATCGATCCCGAACCCTATCGCATCGCCGTGGAACAGGCCGATGCCGATATCAGCGACGCGCAGCTCTCGCTGGATCAGGCCGAAACCGCGGTCGCGACGAGCGGCGTCGATATCGAAACCGCGCGCGCCAACGTCGCATTCGCCAGCCGCAACCTGGCTCGCGAACGCGAACTGATGGATCGCGGCTTCAACACCCGCGCGCGCGTCGAATCCTTCGAAAACCAGCTCTCGGACGCGCGCGCGCGTCTCAACGCGGCGCTCGCCGCGCAGCAGGATGCGCGCGCCGCCGTGGGGAGCGCTTCGAGCCGGGGCGTCCGCAGCGAATTTCCGGCCGTCGCCGCGGCCCGCGCGCGGCGTTCCGAAGCGCAGCTCAACCTTGAGCGCACGGTGATCCGCGCGCCGGTCAGCGGCACGATCAGCGAGGTCGACCGGTTGCAGATCGGCCAGATGGCATCCCCCGGCACCACGGTGGTCAGCATCGTCGCCGACGACGAGACCTGGGTCGAAGCGAATTTCAAGGAAACCGATCTTGACCGGATGCGCATCGGCCAGCCCGCGCGCATCACCTTCGACGCCTATCCCGGATTTGTCGTCGAAGGCCGCGTCCAGAGCATCGGCGCGGGCACGGGAGCCGAATTCTCGATCCTGCCGCCGCAAAATGCGACCGGCAACTGGGTGAAGGTAACCCAGCGCGTCCCGGTCCGGATTGCCATAGAGGGCACGCCGTCGCGTCCGATGATTACCGGCCTCAGCGCCGATGTGCGGGTGGACGTTCGCGGGGACGATCGCAGCGATGGCGAGCGCTAGCCCGGCCGCGGCAAACCCCGGCGGCGCCCCGCTCCTTCCCGTCCGCTACAAGGCACTGCTGACCTTCGCCATCATGACGGCGATGATGATGCAGATCCTCGACACGACGATCGCCAACGTCGCGCTGCCGCACATGCAGACATCGCTGGGCGCGACGATCGATTCCGTGGCCTGGGTGCTGACCAGTTATATCGTCGCCACCGCCGTGGCGATTCCGATTACCGGCTGGCTTTCGGACCGGGTAGGCTCGCGCAATCTGTTCCTGTGGTCGGTAGTCGGCTTTATCGCGACCTCGATGCTGTGCGGCGCGGCGACCAGCCTCGAGCAGATGGTGATCTTCCGTATCCTGCAGGGCATCGCCGCCGCCTTTATCGGCCCGATCACGCTCACCGCGATGCTGGACATCAACCCCTCGCACAAACATAATTCCGCGCTCGCCATCTGGAGCATCGGCGCGGTCGTGGGGCCGGTGATCGGGCCGCTGATCGGCGGCTGGATCACCGAAAGCTATAATTGGCGCTGGGTGTTCTACGTCAATCTGCCGATCGGGATCGTCACCCTGACCATCCTTTACGTCCTGCTGCCGACGCGGCCGGTGGTGCGCCGGAGTTTCGACATATTGGGTTTTTCGATGTTCGCGCTGGGCCTCGCCTCGCTCCAGCTCGTGCTCGATCGCGGACAGCAGCTCGACTGGCTGGACAGCCCTGAAATCTGGATCGGGATCGGCGCGGCGATCGTCGGTTTCTGGGTGTTCGCCGTGCACATGGCCACCGGGCGCAACACGCTGCTCAGCCCCCGCATCTTCACCGACCGCAATGTTGCAGGGTCGCTCGTCTATATGCTGCTCGCGGGCGTCGTCGTCTTCGCCGTGATGGCGTTGATCGCGCCGATGCTGCAAACCGTGATGGGCTATCCGGTGATCGAGGCGGGCAAGCTGCTCGCGCCGCGCGGCGTGGGCGTCATCGTCGCGATGGCCACCGCCGCGCGGCTGATGAATTATGTCGATGCCCGCTATGTGGTGTGCGCCGGCTGGGCGATCGCCGCCTGGTCCTGCTATTTGATGACCCAATGGGATCTGACGATGGATTGGCGGCCGATCGTCACGGTCGGGCTGGTCCAGGGCTTCGGGCTCGGCTTCATCGTCGTGCCGATCAACGCCATCGCGTTCGCGACCTTGCCGCCCGAACTGCGCACCGAAGCCTCGGCGCTTCTCAACCTCATGCGCAATGTGGGCGCGTCGATCGGCATTTCGGTGACCGCGACCAATATCGCGCGCGTCCAGCAGATCAGCCATGCCGATCTCGCCACGCATATCAATCCGTCGACGCTGCCGTCGATGGAGCTACACCGGCTGGGCTTGCCGCCGGAAGTCGCGATCCGGCTGATCGACCAGGAGATCAACCGGCAAGCGCTGATGATCGGCTATGTCGACAATTTCTGGCTGATCATGTGGGCGTGCATCATCGCCGCGCCCACGGTGTTGCTGCTGAAGCGGGTGCCGCCGATCCGGAAGCGCCTGGCGCAAGCGCAGGCTAGCCCGGAACCGGCGGCTTAGCTAC
This sequence comes from Parasphingopyxis marina, assembly GCF_014237875.1. GTDB lineage: Bacteria > Pseudomonadota > Alphaproteobacteria > Sphingomonadales > Sphingomonadaceae > Parasphingopyxis > Parasphingopyxis marina. The sequence goes on along the minus strand of NZ_JACJVJ010000001.1, from coordinate 1,732,393 downwards.
GCCGCTTTCTGCAGGTGCCGACGGCCGAGCAGCTCGGCAATCTGGACGGCGTTGAGCGCGGCGCCCTTGCGGAGATTGTCGGAGACGCACCACAGGATGAGACCATTTTCGACCGTCGGATCCTCGCGCACGCGGCTGATGAAGGTCGCGCCGTCGCCGACACATTCGACGGGCGTGACATAGCCGCCATCCTCGCGCTTATCGACGAGCATGATGCCCGGCGCTTCGCGCAGGATATTCTGGGCTTCCTTGGCCGAAATCTCGTTCTCGAACTCGATATGGACGGCTTCCGAATGGCCGACGAACACCGGCACGCGCACGCAGGTTGCGGTCAGCTTGATCTTCGGATCGAGGATCTTCTTGGTCTCGACCATCATCTTCCATTCTTCCTTGGTGGATCCATCGTCCAGGAAGACGTCGATATGCGGGATCACGTTGAAGGCGATCTGCTTGGTGAACTTCTTCGCGTCTGCCGTATCGCCGACGAAAATGTCGCGCGACTGGTTGAACAGCTCGTCCATGCCTTCCTTGCCCGCGCCGGACACCGACTGATAGGTCGAGACGACGACCCGCTTGATCGTCGCGGCATCGTGGAGCGGCTTGAGCGCCACGACGAGCTGCGCCGTCGAGCAATTGGGGTTGGCGATGATGTTGCGCGCCAGATAGCCGTCGATAGCTTCAGGGTTCACCTCCGGCACGATCAGCGGCACATCGGGATCCATGCGGAACAGAGAGCTGTTGTCGATCACCGTGCAACCGGCCTTGGCGGCCTTGGGCGCATATTCCTTCGCCGGACCGGAGCCTGCGGCGAACAGCGCGATATCCCAGCCCGAAAAATCGAAATGTTCGATATTCTGGCATTTGAGCATCTTGCCGGTTTCGCCGAATTCGACCTCCATGCCCTGCGAGCGCGGCGACGCGACCGCGGCAATCTCGTCTGCGGGGAATTCGCGCTCGGCAAGGCAGGCGAGCATTTCGCGCCCGACATTTCCCGTCGCTCCGACAACAGCTACCCGGTAACCCATGATTTCCTTCCTTCGTTCAAGCGTCGCGCGCTTTAGCGAATCCGCGATTTTTGTCCAGCGGAAAGCCGGGAAAGCGCCGCGTGCCTAGATGAATCCCAACTGGTGGAGCAGGAGTATGGCCGCTGCGAGAGCTGCGCCGGAGCAGCCCGCCCAGGCGATCCATGCCCGCCCCACCTTGCGGCGGATCGCAATCGCGTTGACGAGCCCGAAGACGATCAGGAATATGACGCTTGCGCCCTTCACCAGATCGCCGAGCCCGCCTACAAGCGCCAGAGCCAGCGCCACCGCCGATATGAGCATGATCCCGGCATAGGGCACGCCTTCCCTGTCGGTCTTGCCGAAAATGCCTGGCAGTTCCCCCTCCTCGGCAACCGAGCGCGCGAGCCGCGCGGTCGCGAACAAGGTGGCGTTGATCGCCGACGCGGTCGAAAAGGCCGCGGCGATGGTAACGGCGACGAAGCCTGTCGTGCCGAGTGCCGCGCGCCCCGCCGTCGCCAAGGCCACCTCGCGCTGCTCGATCACCGCGTCCGCGCCGATCAGCATCGGCGTGCCCAGCGCCACCGCGATATAGACGGCGAGCGCCGTCAGGATGGCCGCGGGCATGACGCGGGGCATCAGCGTCTCGCGGTCCTTCATCTCGTCATAATCATAGGCGAGCAGCTGAAAGCCCTCATAGGCCATGAAGACCGTGCCCGCTCCGATCAGCGCGCCGACAATGCCCGGCGGCTGATCGATGACGAGCTCGCCCGCATTCCATTGCGCCAATCCGAAAGCGGCAAGCCCCGCGAGGATCACGAGCTTGCCCCAGACGGCGACGATTTCCAGCGTGGACGCCTCGCCGACGCCCATCAGGTTCACCCCGGCCAGCGCTATGATGGAGACCGCGGCCATCGCCTGGGGCAGCCAGGCCGGCCCGCCCAGCGCGTTGGCGAGATAGGCGCCGAAGGTGAAGGCATAGACCGAAACGGTGAGCGTATAGCCGAGGATCAGCACCCATGCCGCGATCCGTGCGGCATAGCCGTGATCGAGCTCGCGCAGGAAACGGTAGATACCGCCGGGTTTGCCGGATTCGACGGTGAGCGCGGCATAGCTGTGACCGGTGGCAAGCGCGATCAGGCCGCCGATAAGGAAACTCGCCCAGGCCCATTCGCCCGCGGCCTGTATCACGACGCCGAGCGTCGCGAAGATGCCGCCGCCGATCATGCCGCCCACTGCCATCGACCAGGCGGCGTTGAAACCGAGGCTGCCTTCGCTGTCCTTCGCCATGGGCGCGGATTAGCCCAGCCAAAAAAGAAGGGCCACCCGGCGGGCAGCCCTTCCTTCAAATCCGGCGAAAACGCTTCGGTGCCGAAAGGCTCAGCTCTCGCTGGCTTCCGCGGCTTCGGGCGCTTCGGTCTTGATCGTGTTCTTCTCGCGATCGTCGCGCTTTTCGACGATGCGGGCGCGCTTGCCGGTAAGGCCGCGCAGATAATAGAGCTTGGCCCGCCGCACGACGCCGCGCTTCAGCACGGTGACGCTGTCGACGTTCGGCGAATAGAGCGGGAAAACGCGCTCGACACCTTCGCCGAACGAGATTTTGCGAACCGTGAAGCTCGATCCCATGCCGCGATTGGTGCGCGCGATGCACACGCCCTCATAATTCTGAATACGGGTGCGCTCGCCTTCGACGACCTTCACACCCACGCGAAGCGTATCGCCCGCCTTGAAATCGGGCAGCTTCTTGTCGCTCGTGATGCTCTCAATGGCTTCCGCCTCGAGCGTTTCGATGAGATTCATCTCATTCGTCCTTTGACTTTTCGCGTTGCGCGCCAGAGGGCGACTGATCCGGAGCGCCACTATAGCGCTCCCAAAGATCCGGCCGCCGTGACCGTGTAGCGATCTCGGCCTGGGCTTTGCGCCACGCCGCGATCTTCGCATGATCCCCCGATCGCAACACTTCAGGGATCCTGCGCCCTTCCCATATTTGAGGTCGGGTATAGTGCGGATATTCGAGAAGCCCCGCTTCGAAGCTTTCCTCATCGCCGCTTGAAGCCGCGCCCATTACCCCCGGAAGCAGCCGAATGCAAGCGTCGAGCAGCGCCAAAGCGCCGATTTCTCCTCCCGATAGTACATAATCGCCGATCGACACGGGTTCGACCGGCCGGCCTTCGAAAATCCGCTCGTCAAAGCCCTCGAAACGCCCGCACAGCACCGTCACGCCCGGACCCGACGAAAGGCTCCGCACCCGCTCCTGGGTCAGCGGCGCGCCGCGCGGAGACATGGCGAGAACCGGTGCGCCGGGCTGCTTTTCGAGCGCCGCATCGACGGCCGCTCCGAGCACATCTGCCTTCATGACCATGCCCGCGCCGCCGCCCGCCGGCGTATCATCGACCGTGTGATGCTTGTCGGTCGCGAAATCCCGGATCTGGAGCGTTTCGAGCGACCATCTCCCCTCGTCGAGCGCCCGGCCGGCAATCGACTGGCCAAGCGGCCCCGGAAACATTTCGGGGTACAGGGTAAGAATGGTGGCGGCGAAGGTCATCGGCATGCGTCATGCACAGCCATCAGCGCGGGTCAATCGCCGCCGCACCCCCCGCAACCGCTACCGCCGCATCCGCTATCGTTACCGCAACCGCTGTCATGATGGTCGATATGATGGTCGGAACCGACCAATCCGCTGCCCGCGGCAAATTGCCGATAGGCGGCAAAGGGAGAGCCGGCGAGAACCGCGGCACCGAATATCGCAACAGCCATGCCCATTTCGTCCGACGGTGCGGCCAGCCGGAGCCGGTCATGCTCGGCCCGAAGGCTCGCCACGGCCCGGCTTCCCGCGCGCGTACGCCGATCGACGGCGCGATACCGCCAGATTGCAAGCCCCGCCGTGACGCCCAGCAATAGGACAAGGAAGGTCACCGGCCGATCGCGCGAAATCCCGACATAGAGCTTCGCCGCGCCGAGCAGTATGAGGATGAGGAAGGGCGCCGCCTGGAGGAAGCCCCGTGTCCGCGCTTCTTCCCCGGAAATATAGAGCCCGTCCCGAACAAGACGCTGCTCCACGCCGTGCCCGTGGCGGGCGCCGATTCTTTTCAACCGTTGGCGTCCGATCTCTCCCTGCTCGGCCAATATCGCCCGCTCGAAATCGGTTTCGCCGCGCGCGCCATCCACCGTGACCAGTTTGCGGTCGGACAGCTGCAGCGAGCCGTTGCCGAGAAGGCGGGCGACCGCGGCATCGACGACGTTAGCCTCGCCGCGGCTCAGCATGGCAATAGCGTCGAGATCGGTGAGCGGCGCATCGCGTCCGGGCGCACGCGACATATTTGCGGTGAACACCGATACCAGCAAGGCGACGACCCCAAGACCGCCATACAGGACAAGAAATTCAGGCCCGGACCAGTTCAAGACATCCATAGTGCCCTCCACACAATGAACGCGACCCCCAGCAGTGCGACTGCGCCTGTACCCACCAGCCAGCGCGCAATCGACCGCCTCATCACAATAGCTTCGCGCGGGTGCAGGCGATAGGCCTTGTGGTCCTCGAAGAAACGGCGCCGCGCACCGGGCCAGATATCGCCCGGCGGGTTTCCGAAAACCTGCGCATAGCTGCGCAGGGTCAGCGCATATTGCTCATAATGTTTGGCAAGTTCGGCCTCGCCCCCTGCCGTCGGGCCGTGATGGAGCGGGCAGCCGAGTATCTCCGGGCAAAATCGCTCCCAATAATCGCGGCTATAGGTGAGATGCAGATGCCACGCCTGATCGACGGCATCGGAGGGCGTGACGACATGGTCCGCCGTCGCGCAAAGATAGCAGAAGCGCTTATATTCCTCGATCACCCGGCCCGCAAAATCTTCGGGCCAGCGATTTTCCCGCGCCAGACGCGAGCAGAAGCTCAATGCCGCATCGGGCGGGCCGATCGCATAGGGTTCGAGGCGTTGCCAAAGCGGATCGTCCGTGGGGGTCACGCCGCCATCATGCGGCAATTCGCACCGTCACGGCAAGAAATTGTCAGGGGCCGTCAGGGAAGATAATCGGCATCCATAGTGACCGCATCATCGCCGATTGAGACGGCCTTGGCCGGCACCATAAAATCGGAACCATCGGGCCGCCGGATTTCGATAATGTCGCCCGCACCGAAATTCTCGACGGCAACGATCTCGCCGACGGCTTCGCCCTCGCTTGTTTCGCAAGGCAGGCCGATCAGGTCCACATGATAATATTCGCCCTTGGCCAGCGGCGGCAGGGCCGAGCGCGGGACGGTGAGCGGCGTGCCGCGCAGCGCCTCGGCGGCGTTTCGGTCGCCGATCTCGGCGAAACGGGCGACCGGCATCTTGCCGGTCTGGCGCACGGAAACGAGCGTCAGGCTGCGCCCTGCCGCGTCATAGGTCTTGTAGCGTTTGAAGCTCTCCAGATTTTCCGTGAAGAGCTTGAGGCGCACCTCGCCGCCAACGCCATGTGCGCCGGCGATGGCGGCGAGGGTGATGTGCTTTTCAGCCAAGGCCTAGCTCTTGGCTTCTTCTTCCTTGGGAGCCTCTTCAGCAGGAGCTTCCTCGGCGGCAGCTTCTTCAGCCGGCGCTTCTTCCGCAGCGGTTTCCTCAGCGGCGGCCTCTTCGGCCGGAGCTTCCTCAGCCGGGGCCTCTTCGGCAGCGGCTTCCTCGGCCGGAGCCTCGGCGGCGGCCTCTTCGGCCGGCGCTTCTTCAGCGGCGGCTTCTTCCACCGGAGCCGCTTCCTCTACCGGCGCGGCGTCCTTGGCGGCCTTTTCCTCAGCGCGTTCCTTGGCCTTGGCACCCGGTTCGGCCTTTTGCGGATTGTTGCGGGCCGCACGCTCCAGGACGCCGGCGGCGTCGAGGAAGCGCAACACGCGGTCCGACGGCTGGGCGCCGACCGAAAGCCAGTGCTTGGCGCGATCCGTATCGAGCTTCACGCGATCGGGATCGTCCTTGCCGAGCAGCGGGTTGTAGCTGCCGATACGCTCGATGAACTTGCCGTCGCGCGCCTTGCGCGAGTCGGTAACGACGATCTTGTAATAAGGCCGCTTCTTCGCGCCACCGCGCGAAAGCCGGATTGCAACTGCCATTGTCTTGTTTCCTTCTGATCTGAACTGAACTGTAAAAAATCTATCGCTTCAATAATTTGTCGAGCCCGGGAGGAATGCCCTGCCCCGGCATTCCGGGAAGGCCGGGCATACCGCCCTGCGGCATCTGGCCGCCGCCTTCCCCGGCTTCGGGCATCGCGCCGCCGCCGAACATCTTCATGAGCCCCTTGAGGCCGCCCATCTTCTTGATGCGCTTCATCGCCGTCGACATTTCCTTGTGCATCTTGAGGAGCTTGTTCACTTCCTGGACGGTCGTGCCCGAGCCCTTGGCGATCCGGATCTTGCGCTTGGCGTTGAGAAGCGCCGGTTTCGAGCGTTCTTCCCGGGTCATCGACCCGATCATCGCATCCATATGGACGAGCACCTTGTCGTCCATATTCGACTGCGCCATCGCGGCCTGCGCCTTTTTCATCCCTGGCAGCATGCCGGCCAGCGCGCCAAGGCCGCCCATCCGCTGCATCTGCTGAAGCTGGGTGCGCAGGTCGTTCATGTCGAACTGGCCCTTCGCCATCTTCTTGGCGAACGCTTCGGCCTCGTCTTTCTCGACCGTTTCGGCCGCCCTTTCGACGAGGCTGACGACGTCGCCCATGCCAAGGATGCGGCCAGCGACGCGTTCGGGATGGAATTGCTCGAGCCCGTCGAGCTTTTCGCCGGTGCCCACGAACTTGATCGGCTTGCCGGTAACCGCGCGCATCGAAAGCGCCGCACCGCCCCGCGCATCGCCGTCCATACGGGTCAGCACGACACCCGAGAGCGGTACCTGCTCGGTAAAGTTCTGCGCGACGTTGACCGCATCCTGGCCGGTCAGCGCATCGACGACGAGCAGGATTTCCTCCGGCTCGGAAACGTCGGCCACCGCCTTCATCTCGTTCATCAGCTGCTGGTCGACGTGAAGGCGGCCCGCGGTATCGAGCAGAACGACGTCAAAGCCCTGAAGCTTTGCCGCCTGAAGCGCGCGCTTGGCGATGTCGACGGGCGTCTGGCCCTGGACGATCGGAAGGGTCGCGACTTCGGTCTGCGTGCCAAGCACGGCAAGCTGCTCCTGCGCGGCCGGGCGATTGACGTCGAGCGACGCCATCATGACCTTCTTGCGGTCCTTTTCAGTGAGCCGCTTGGCGATCTTCGCGGTCGTGGTCGTCTTGCCCGAACCCTGGAGCCCGACCATCATGATGACATTGGGCGGGGTACCCGCGAGATTGAGTTCCACGGCTTCCGCGCCGAGCATCGCGACCAGCGCATCGTTGACGATCTTCACAACCTGCTGGCCCGGCGTGACCGATTTCAGAACCTGCTGGCCGACCGCCTGTTCGGTGACGTTTTCAACGAAGTCGCGGGCGACGGGCAGCGCGACATCGGCTTCGAGCAGCGCGATGCGGACTTCGCGCATCGCCGCGCGGACATCGGCTTCGCTGAGCGCACCACGGCCCTTCAGGCGGTCGAATACGCCGCCAAGCCGGTCGCTGAGACTGTCGAACATCGCTTCTATCCTTCCCGTTCCGGGCGAAACGCAAAAAACGCCAGCGGGCGAAACCTCGCCGGCCAGCGCGCGCCTATGGCGCTTCCAATGCATTCCTGACGGAACTGATGGCGGCCAAATACTGCCGATTCCAGCCTTTTACAAGGCCCTGGCGCATTTTCCCGATATTAACCCGGTCTTCACTCCGTTTATGCCACATATCCCCCTTCGAATGGGGACAAAAGTATATGAGCGACGCCGAGACTTCAGAGCCGGTTCCCGAACCGGCACCGGTGGACCCTGTCGCTGTTGAAGAACAGCCCCGCAGCCTCATATCCGCCGCCATCGCGATGGCGGCGATCCTCATGTTCGCCGCGCTCGGCGGCGAAGTCGTCGGCAACATCATCGCCGGCACCGCCACCAAGCGCGATCCCATTCTTGCGGTCGCGCTGCTCCTCAATATCGCGCTGATCCTGATCGGCTGGCGTCACCATAACGAAGTGACCGAACAGATCGCCGAACATGCCGAAGCGGCGAAGCGTGCAAAACTGCTGGCTTCGCGCGACCCGCTGACTGGTTTCCTCAATCGCCGGGCGCTCGCCAGCGAAGCGGGCGACCTCATCAACAAGGCCGGTGCGCGCAACAAGGTCGTCGCGATGTTCGTGATCGATCTCGACAGCTTCAAATATGTCAACGATCTCAACGGCCACCATATCGGCGATTTCCTGCTCCGCGAGGTCGGCAAACGGATCGTCGAAACGATGCCGGGATCGGCGCTCTGCGCCCGGCTGGGCGGCGACGAGTTTGCGGCAGCCTTCCAGTTCGACGCCGCCAATCCCTCCGCCGTCGATGCGATCGCGGACGAACTGATCGAACGTGTTTCGCAGCCCTTCATGATCGAAAACCAGTCGATCCAGACGAGCGCGTCGGTGGGCGTCGCGCGGTCGGATCATGATTGCAACAGCGTCGAGACGCTTCTGCGCCGCGCCGATATCGCCATGTACGCGGCCAAGCGGCAGGGCAAGAACCGCGCCGTCTGGTTCGACGGCAGCATGGAAAGGCTGCTCGAAGAGCGCAACCGCGTCGAAGCGGGCATGCGCCAGGGCATTCCGGCCGGCGAGTTCGCGCCCTATTACGAGCCGCAGGTCGATCTGATGACCGGCCGCCTGCACGGTTTCGAAGTGCTCGCCCGTTGGGAACATCCCGAACAGGGCGTGATCATGCCCGACCAGTTCATCACCGTTGCGGAAGAATGCGGCCTGATCGCGGAGCTTTCCGAATGCGTGATGCGCCGCGCCTTTATCGAAGGCCGCGACTGGGACCCGCAAATTTCGCTTTCGGTCAATATTTCGCCGGCGCAGCTCAAGGATCCCTGGCTCGCCCAGAAGATCATCAAGCTGCTGACGGAAACCAACTTCCCGGCCAACCGGCTCGAGATCGAGATCACCGAAACCGCGCTGTTCGACAATCTCGGCATCGCCCAGTCGATCATCACCAGCCTCAAAAATCAGGGCATCCGCGTTGCGCTCGACGATTTCGGCACCGGCTATTCCAGCCTTGCGCATCTGCGCGCCCTGCCCTTCGACCGGATCAAGATCGATCGCAGCTTCGTCACCTCGATCAACAAGGACAGCGAAAGCGCGGCAATCGTCGACGCGATCACCCGTCTCGGCACCAGTCTCGGCATGCCGATCACGGCCGAGGGCATCGAGGACGAAAAGATCGCCGATATCCTGAAAGGCCTCGGCAACATGGCGGGCCAGGGCTGGCATTTCGGCAAGCCGATGGCGATCGGCAAGACCCGCAGGATGCTGGCCGATCTGGACATGCTGACCGCGCGTTCGAGCGAGGAAATCGCCAAGGAAGCGATGGAGGAACTCCGCAAGCTTCGTCGGACAGGCTGAACGCCTTTCTTCGCAACGCCTGCAAAAGCCGAAACCCAAGTGGACAGCGGCCCCCGCCATCCCTAAATCGCGCGCCATGCGCCCCGTTTCTCCCAAATTGGCCTTTCACAAGATGCACGGCCTCGGCAACGACTTCGTCGTTATCGACGCGCGCGTGCAATCCGTCACGATGACGGAGGGCCTGGCGCGCGCACTGGCCGATCGGCACACCGGTATCGGCTGCGATCAATTGATCCTGCTGGAGCCCTCGGACACCGCCGATATCGCTATGCGCATCTTCAATGCGGACGGCAGCGAAGTCGAAGCCTGCGGCAATGCGGCCCGCTGCGTGACGCAGTTGATCGGCGCGGAAGCCATGATCGAAACCCCCGGCGGTACGATCTACGGGAAGAGCGAAGGCGGCGGCGCGACGCTCGACATGGGCCAGCCGCGCCTCGACTGGGACGCCATCCCCCTCGCCTATGCGATGGACACGCTCGACATGCCCGTCGGCTGGGACGCGCTGGAAAATCCGGTGGCCGTCAATGTCGGCAATCCCCACCTGGTATTCTTCGTGGACAATGCCGACACGGTCGATCTTGCGCGGCTGGGGCCGATCATCGAGCATGACCCGCTGTTCCCAGATCGCGTCAACGTGAACGTTGCCAGCGTCGAGCCCGATGGCAGCCTGAAACTGCATGTCTGGGAACGCGGCGTCGGCCTGACGCGAGCGTGCGGAACCGGCGCCTGCGCAACGATGGTCGCGGCTGTCCGCCGCAAGCTGGTCGACGGCGAAACGGTCGTCCGTTTGCCCGGCGGCGCGCTGTCGATCGCCTGGACGCCCGGCGAGGCGATCCGGATGACCGGCCCCGCGATCCATGTTTTTTCCGCCGAAATCGACATCGAGATGCTTCTGTGAGCGGCCCCGAGCTTATCACCCTGGGCTGCCGCCTGAACTTCGCAGAGAGCGAAGCGATGCGCACGCTTGCCGGAAACCGCGACGACCTCGTCATCGTCAACAGCTGCGCGGTGACGGGCGAAGCCGTGCGAAAGACGCGCCAGCAGATCCGCAAGGCGAAAAAGGCGCGGCCCGACGCTGAGATCGTTGTCACGGGCTGCGCGGCGCAGATCGACCCCGGCAGCTTTTCCGCGATGCCCGAAGTGACGCGAGTGTTGGGCAACCGCGAAAAGATGCTGCCCGAAAGCTTTGCCGCCGAGCGCGACCTGGTCTCCGACATCATGGCCGTGCGGGAAACGGCACCGCATCTCGTGACCGGCTTTGCCGATCGCGCCCGCGCCTTTGTCGAGGTGCAGAATGGCTGCGATCATCGCTGCACCTTCTGTGTCATCCCCTATGGCCGCGGAAACAGCCGCTCGGTGCCCGCCGGGCTGGTCGTCGAGCGGATCAAGGCGCTGGTCGACGAAGGCTTTCAGGAGGTCGTGCTGACCGGTGTCGACGTCACCAGCTATGGGCCCGACCTCCCCGGTAGCCCCAGCCTCGGCATGCTCGTCGAGCGTATCCTCAAAGGCGTGCCCACGCTGCGGCGGCTGCGCCTCTCTTCACTCGATTCCATCGAGATCGACGAGCGTCTGTTCGCCATCATCACCGGCGAACCGCGCTTCATGCCGCACCTCCACCTTTCGCTGCAGGCAGGCGACGACATGATCCTCAAGCGCATGAAACGCCGGCACAGCCGCGAACAATCGGTCGAGATGGTCGCGAAGCTGAAAGACGCCCGGCCGGAAATCGCGATCGGCGCGGATATGATCGCGGGCTTCCCGACCGAGACCGAAGCGATGGCGGAAAACACGCTGCGGCTCGTCGACGATTGCGACATCGTCCATGGCCATATCTTCCCCTATTCGGCACGGACGGGCACGCCGGCCGCGAAGATGCCGCAGATGCCCATGCCGGTACGCCGCGAACGCGCGCAGAAACTGCGTGAAGCCTGCGCCCGGCGGAAAACGGCATGGCTGGAGGGCCTGGTCGGTTCCCGCCAGCGTGTGCTCGTCGAGCGCGGGGACGGCACCGGCCATGGAGAAAGTTTTGCCGAAGTGCAGATCGCCGGCTCGCCGGTGCCCGGCTCCGTCGTCGAAGTGCGGGTGACCGGCGCCGAAAACGGCGGCCTGATCGGAGAGGCAGCATGAGCGAGCGGAAAAGCTGGGGCGACAAGCTGCGACTGGGCTTCAAACGGACCTCGGATCGGCTCGGCGGCAATCTCACCGGCCTGATCACCAAGGAAAAGCTCGACGAAGAGACGCTCGACGATATCGAGGAAGCGCTGATCGCCACAGATCTCGGCCCCACGGTCGCAGCGCGGATCCGCGACCGGCTCGCCGACGGGCGGTTCGAACGCCATCTTTCCGAACTCGATATCCGCGAGATCGTGGCCGACGAGCTCGAGAAAATCCTCACACCCGTCGCCGTCCCGCTCGAAATCGACGCCTTCCCCCGGCCGCAGGTGATGCTCGTCATTGGCGTCAACGGATCGGGCAAGACGACGACGATCGCGAAACTCGGTCATCTGTTCCTCGAAGACGATTACAACGTCATGCTGGTTGCCGGAGACACGTTCCGCGCCGCCGCAATCGGCCAGCTCAAGATTTGGGCGGACCGGATCGGCGTGCCGATCATTTCCGGCGAGGAAGGGGGCGATGCGGCGAGCCTGGTGTTCGAAGGCGTGAAGCGCGGCACCGAAATCGGCACCGACGTGCTGATCGTCGACACGGCCGGACGCTTGCAGAACAAAAGCCACCTGATGGACGAACTTTCGAAAATCCGCCGCGTGCTCGGCCGGCTCAACGAGGCGGCACCCCATGACGTGATCCTTGTCCTCGACGCCACCACCGGCCAGAATGCGCTGTCCCAGATCGAGGTGTTCAAGGAAGTCGCCAACGTCACCGGCCTTGTCATGACCAAGCTCGACGGCACGGCGCGCGGCGGCGTTCTCGTCGCGGCGGCCGAAAAATACGGGCTGCCGATCCACGCGATCGGCGTCGGCGAAACCTTGGAAGACCTTCGCCCCTTCGATCCGCGCGCCGTCGCCCGCGCAATAGCCGGCGCCGACGAATTCGACGAGGTAAAGACATGACCGACGCGGAACCTTCCAAGTCAAAGGCGCAATCCGGCTGGATATCTTTCCTGCTGGATTTCGGACCGTTGGTTGCCTTCTTCACAGCTTTCAAGCTGGCCCAGTCCGACGAAGATCCCTTTCAGGGCATCCTGATCGGCACGATCACCTTCATGGTGGCGATTACCGCAGCGATCGTCTTCTCGGTGATCGCTTACAAGAAGGTGACGCCGATGCAGTGGATCTCCGCTGTGTTGATTCTCGGTTTCGGCGCGCTGACTGTGTATCTGCATGATCCGGTCTTCATCCAGATCAAGCCGACGATAATCTACCTTGGTTTCGCCGCGCTATTGCTTGGCGGCTGGCTGCGCGGCACGCCGATGTTGCGCTACGCCTTTGCCGCCGCCTTCCAAGGGCTAACCGAGAAAGGCTGGCTCAAGCTTTCACGCAATTGGGGTTTGTTCTTCGTCTTCATGGCGCTCGCCAACGAAGCTATGCGGGCATCGCTTTCGTTCGAGATGTGGCTAACGGTCAAGACCTGGGGTCTTACCGTCCTTTCGCTGCTGTTCGGCATCGCCAATATCCCGATGCTCCTCAAACACGGCTTTACGCTTGAGGAAGCATCGGAAGCGGCGGCGCCGCCCGCAGGCGGCGAATAAAACTCGTCAGATCAGCCCTGATCGGCCCGTTTAACGCCCGCACCATCCAGGTTCTGCGCCACGAATTCCCAGTTCACATGATCGAGCAGCGCGTCGAGATAGGCGCCGCGGTCATTCTGGTAATCGAGATAATAGGCATGCTCCCAGACGTCGAGCGTGAGCAGCGGCTGCATCCCTTCATGGGCGACGGGCGTATCGGCGTCGTGCAGCGAGGTGATCTTGAGCTCGTCGCCATCGAGGATGAGCCAGGCCCAGCCGCTCGCAAAATGGCCGGCGGCTTCCGTCTTGAACGCTTCGAGCATCTCGCCGGTCGAACCGAAACATTCCTCGATATGCGCGGAAAGCTTGCCGCCCGGCTTTTGCGAGTCCGGGCTCAGGCATTGCCAGTAGAAGCTGTGGTTCCACACCTGCGCGGCATTGTTGAACAGACCTGTGTTACCGTTTTCCCGGGCCGACGCGATCACTTCGGAGAGCTTTGCGCCGGAAAGGTCGGTGCCCTCTATCGCGGCGTTCGTCTTGTCGACATAGGCCTTGTGGTGCTTGCCGTGGTGAAAATCGAATGTCTGGGACGAAATGATCTCGCCGAACGCCTCTTTGCTGTACGGAAGGGCGGGGAGTTCGAATGCCATGAAAATAGTCTCCTGTTGGTCTGGGGTATAATGAAGGGAACGCACCGACCCATCAAGGGTATCCCTAGCGTTTCAGCGATTTTCGACCGTAGGAACGAAACGGGCCGCCTCCTTGGGGAAACGGCCCGACTTTCCATGTTTCGCACCCGCCGGGGCGGGCCCCGCAAGGGCGTCAGCCGACGGGTTGGACGATGAAGTTGGATAGATCGTTGCGCGGTGCATCCCATTCCGGATCGAGATCGGACGCACGGCGAATATCGATATAGGCGTCGGTCAGATCGCCATCGAGCTGGTGCGCGAGTCCGCGGCCATAATGCGCAACCGCCGGCGCTTCCGTGCCCAGTTCCAGCGCACGGGTGAAATAGGGAATGGCGTTCTCGCCCGAGCGATCCCGGCGCAGCAGGGTGAGCGCCTTGTTCAACATCGCTTCGGGCTGATTGTTGTCGATCGCCAGCGCGGCATCGAAATCCGCGAGCGCCTGGTCCCAATCGGCGCGGTGGAAATAGATGATACCGCGATTGACCAGCGTCGCGACGCGATCGCGCGTCGTCAGCGCGTCGTGATCAAGCGCCAGGCTGCAGGGCCGCAGGTCTACGCGATTGTCCGACTGGCGCGCCGCCGCCGCGTAACAGATACGCGCAGAGCTATTGCCGGCCACCATGATGCCGCTCTGGGCGGCCGAGGCGGCCAGCGCGGTCGCGATCGCCGCTGCCGCAATTCCGGTGCATGTCTTCATAACAACCTCCCCTGATGCGCTATTGCGTCAGCTGCATATTATCAGACGCAGTCATAAACGCATAAATCGGGGGCCGGATTCGACCGATATATTCGTCCAACGGGTGTTCCCCGACGATTAACGACGATCGCCAAGCACCGGCCGATCAGCTGTCTTCGCCGCCCACGACTCGGAAACGCGTCAATTCCCGGGCCGGAAGCTCCCAACCGGGATCGGTTTCGACGGCGCGCTGAATGTCATAATAGGCCGATGGAATATCGCCGCTCAGTTCATAGGCAAGGCCGCGGCCGTAATAGGCGAGTGCGGGCTCACGCGTGCCAAATTCGAGTGCGGTCGTCAGCAGCGAAATAATCTGCGGCAGGTCATTCTGGTTGTGCAGAAGCGCGAGCGCCTTGTTGAGATAGGCATCGGGTTCGCTCGCATCGAGGGCGATCGCCCGGTCATAATCGGCGATGCCGCTCTCGAAATCGCCGTTATAGACGTGCAATATGCCGCGATTAACATAGGTCGCCACACGATCATTGCTCGCCAATGTGCGGTCTTCGAGCGCCCGGGTGCAATGCCGTATATGCGTTGGCCCGGTTCGTTCGGCACGGGCCGCCTCGTAGCAGCTGCGCGCATTGCTGTTGCCGAAAACGGTGATCGCCGCCGGCGCGGCGCTTGCCAGGCCCAAACTGGCGGCAACAGAGAGAAACACAGTCGGTCCACGCATGATCCGTCTCCCGTTATGGGAGGAACATACGTTATTTCGGCATTTTTTGCGAATCAGCCGATCATGTCGTGCCGCTTAAGCGCGTGCCGCAGTTGATCGTAACTGAGGCCCAGCGCCTTGGCCGTCTGCCGCTGGTTATACCGCGCGCGTTCGAGCGCAGCCTCCAGGATCTCGCGCTCATAGCTTTCGACCGCCGCCTTGAAATCCGAAACGACCCTCCGCGGAGCAGCAGGCGCGGCTTCGGCCGCCGTATCGCCTGTCGGTGCCGCCGTCGTGGCCGGCATCTGCCAAGGAGAGTCGAACGGGTCGAGCTGGATCGTGTCGACCGGCTCGCCGGGCGCGGTCCAGCGGTAGATGGCGCGTTCCACCACATTACGGAGTTCGCGAACATTGCCCGGCCAGTCATGTGTGAGCAGCGCCTTCACGGCATTATCGCCAAAGCCCTGCCAGCCGGGCCAGTCGAGCTCCACCGCCATTCGCCGCCCGAAATAGTCGGCGAGGATCAGGATATCCCCTTCCCGCACGCGCAGAGGCGGCAGGGTCACGACCTCGAACGACAGACGATCAAGCAGGTCGGCGCGAAATTTGTTGCGCTCGACAAGATCGGGCAGATTTTCATTGGTGGCGGCGACGATACGAACATCGACACGTATCGGCCGGTTCGAACCGATGCGGCTGACCTGGCCATATTCGACGGCGCGGAGCAGGCGTTCCTGGGCGGCGGCGGACAGCGTCGCCAGTTCGTCGAGGAACAGCGTACCGTTATCGGCTTCCTCGAACGCACCGGCCCGCGCGCGCGTCGCGCCGGTAAAGGCGCCGGCCTCGTGTCCGAACAGTTCGGCTTCGATCAGCGTTTCGGGAAGCGCCGCACAGTTGAGGGTGATGAGTGGCCCCTCCCAGCGCTGGCTCAACCGGTGAAGCCGTTCGGCTATCAACTCCTTGCCCGTGCCCCGCTCGCCGATGACGAGCACCGGCCTGTCCAGCGGCGCGGCGCGGCTGGCCTGCTCGACAGCGTCGAGAAAGGCGCCTGATTCTCCGACGAATTGCGATTCCCGTTCCATTTCCAACTTTTAGGATATTTTCCCAAATTCTGGCAATATGCACCGTGCGTTTTTTCCGGAAAATTTCGCTAACGCATTGTTTTTGCTATATATTCAAAAACTGGCACGCTCGATGCAATGAATGGGCTGTGAACGATCAAAGGATCGCACCAAGTTTCGCAGCCCGCAAGGGCATCAGGATAAGGCCAAGGTTCAGGAGACCGAAAATGACCAACAACATCGCCCTTCACCAGAATGTCATCGCCGCCGTCGCCGCTCTGGTTCTCAGCAGCGCCTGCATCCTGGGAGCGGTCGGCCCGATCGAGGGCAGCGACACGGCCCAGCCGGTTCAGCTGCAAACTCAATATGCAACGACCGCAGTTATGACCGGCCAGCTCGCCTAGCCGGAACTTGGCCGGGGAGGCGGCTGCCCCTCCCCCTCCCCGGCCCACAAAATTGTTCGAGGGATAGGAGTACAACCATGGGAATTTTCTCCCGCACTCGCGACATCATTGCCGCCAACGTGACCGACATTCTCGACAAGGCCGAAGATCCGGCCAAGATGGTCCGCATGATCATCCTCGAGATGGAGGAAACGCTGGTCGAGGTTCGCGCGTCCGCTGCCCGCACCATTGCGGACCAGAAGGAAATGCGCCGCTCGATCACCAAGCTTGAGCAGCTGCAGGAAGGCTGGAAGGAAAAAGCCGAACTCGCGCTTTCCAAGGATCGCGAAGACCTTGCCAAGCAGGCGCTCGTCGAAAAGCAGAAGGCCGGCGACATGGCCGACCGGCTGAACGGCGAGATCGCGGTGCTGGACGAAGCCCTTTCCGGTTACGAGCATGATATTTCCAAGCTCCAGGGCAAGCTGCGCGAAGCACGCAGCCGCCAGTCCAGCATCTCGGCCCGGCTCGAAAGCGCCGAAAACCGCATCAAGCTTCGCGATCTCTACGATGGCGAGCGTGTCCAGGATGCTTTTGAGCGCTTCGAGATGCTCGAACGCCGCGTCGACATGGCCGAAGGCCGTGCCGATGCGCTGAGCCTCGGCAGCCAGCCCAAGACGCTCGAGGAAGAGATCAACGAACTCGAAACCAGCGACAAGATCGAAGCCGAACTCGCCGCTATGAAGAAGGCCGGCGGCAAGAAGGCCGGCGATCCGGCGAAGGAGGCGTAGCCCATGGAAGATATCCTCGTCCCCATCGGCGTCGTCGGGATGCTCTTCATCGGGCTTCCCTGGTTGATCCTCCACTATTCGACGCAATGGAAACGCGCCGGCACGATCAGCCGCGAAGACGAAGACCTGCTGGACGAGCTCTACGAACTGGGGCGGCGGCTCGATGACCGGATGAACACGATCGAACGGATCATCGCGGCCGACAATCCGGAATGGGGCCGGCAGCATCTGACTGCCGAACAGCAGCTGCCGAGCGATCGGCTGACGCAAAGCGAAGAAGAGGCCACCCCGATCCGCCGTTCGTAACGGCAAGGGGTGAAAACAGGAGTTATGAAAATGCACGACCGCCGGACGAAATTCTACCTCGACAAGCAGAATGCGAAATTTCTGGGCGTCTGTTCGGGTGTCGCCGATTATACCGGCATCGATGTACTCTGGGTCCGCGTCGGCGCTGTTTTCACGACGATCTTCGCCTTTCCGCCGCTGATTCCGCTCTATTTCGTGGTCGGCTGGCTGGCGCCGAAAAAGCCGCTCGGCCTCTACGACAACAAGGAAGAAGAGAAATTCTGGCAGGGCACGCGCGCCAACCCGCGCCGCTCGGTCAACGAGATCCGCTCGCGCTTTCGCGATGTCGATCGCCGGCTCGCCGATGTCGAGCTGCTGGTCACCAGCCGCAACCAGCGCCTGGCCGACGAGATCGAAGCGCTGCGCTAGATAATAGAAACAAGGTTCAGGGAGAAATATCATGAGTTGGGGTGGCCCGCAATTTGTACTCGCGATCATCGGCATGAGCATGATCGGCTGGATCATCACCACGGCCATTCGCGCCAAGCACGGCTATCCGCTGGAAGGCGAATGGGGCGGTACGACCCACCGCGACGATCCGGAAAACAATCGCAAGATCGAACTGCTTTCGAACGAAAATGGCGAATTGAAGGACAAGATCGGCAGGCTCGAAGAGCGGATCTCGGTTCTGGAACGGATCGCCACCGACAAGAGCGCACGGCTCTCAGACGAGATCGAGAATCTGCGCAGCCCGGCTGAATAGCCGGCCCAGAAGAAAGGAACGAAGACGATGGATCCGGACAAGATTGAAACCATCTCCGCACTCGTCCCGCTTATCGGCGTGATCGGCATCCTCGGTATCGCCGGCTGGGTCGTGACAACCTGGCTGCGCGTCAAGAACGGCTATCCGCTCGAAAGCAGCTGGGGACAGGCCGTCTATCCGAAGACCGATCAGGAAGCGGCCGAACGCATCAAGCTGCTGAGCCAGGAAAATGCCCAACTGCGCGCCGAGTTGGGCGCGATCAAGGACCGGCTCGCCAATGTCGAGCGGATCGTGACCGACGGTGGTTACGTCCTCGAACAGGAAATTGAGAGCCTCCGTGGCTCCAAGTCGAACTAGGGGTTTCGATCATGGAAACGATTGCCATTCTGCTCATCACCGTCGCCCTCCCGATTTGTGCCGTCACCTTCTGGATTTTCGGAAACAAATGGTTCGCCTGGCGCAAGGCAGAGGCTCACGCCAACGCGGCGATGACGGCCGAGAAAGCGGCACAATATGCCGCCAAGACCGAACGGCTCGAGCAGCGGGTGGCGACGCTGGAGCGCATCCTCACCGATCGCTCGACCACATTGTCGGAAGAGATTGAAGGCCTCAGGGAAAAACCGCTCAACTAGAGCGGCAGAAACAGGGAAGAAAGGTTCAGGAGATGTTCGACAACCCGTTTTCGATGGTCGTGGCGATTGTACTGATTACCGCCATCGCGGGCGTGCTGAGGGCCAAATACAAGGCCGAGCACGGCGTGTTCGACGACGACAAGGGCGAGACGCGGCTGATCCGCGATCCCGATGCCGATCGGATGCGCGAAGAGATCCGGGGTCTGAAGGAACGCATCGTCGTGCTCGAACGGATCGCAACGGACAAAAGCAACCGGCTCGAACAGGAAATCGAGGCGCTGCGCGACGAACGCCAGCATTAGGTTAGGGAAAAGAAGGTTCAGGAACGGGAAGGTAAAGCCATGCAAGACCAAATAGCGACATTGGCAACCGCCGCGGCCGCACTGATCGGCATCGCGATCGCCAGCCTGACGGCCCTTAACGGGTGGCGGGGATGGCTCGAACTCAAGCGGCTCGAAATCCAGCAATTGACCGGCACCGCCGGCGATGTGACGGTACCCAGCACCGGTTCGCGCATTGAGGTCGCCGACCTCAAGGAACGCGTCCGCAAGCTCGAAGCAATCGCCGCCGGAATCGAACTCTAAGACGCCCGCGTCTCGCTACCTACACCAGGATCGTCATTCCGGTTGCCCCCCGGAATCTCTTCGGATCGGCCCGAAACTCCTACCCGAAGGGGCCCCGGCACTTGCCGGGGTGACGTCGGGCCGGCCAGCCCCTAAATGACCGGCATGACATTGCCCACATCGCTCGACGCGATCCGCGACGAATATGATTTTCTCGAAGCCGACGATCGCTATCGCCTGCTGATCGATCTCGGGCGGCAGCTCGAAGACATGCCCGATGCCCTCAAAACCGATGCGACGCTGGTGCGGGGGTGCTCGGCGGCAGTCTGGGTCTATCCGACACGGCAGGAAGACGGCCGGCTGCATTTCCTGGCAGACAGCAATGCAGCGATCACCAAGGGTATTATCGCGCTCGTACTGACAACCGTGCAGGACCGGTCGGCGGGAGAAATTCTCGAAACGGATATAGGGGACGCGCTCGCGCCCTTCGACCTCAAGAACCAGCTGAGTTCGAACCGGACCCAGGGTATCCCGAACATGATTTCGCTGATCCGAGAAACCGCTGCACGCTACGCCTAGCCGCCCTTCCATTCGCGCCGTTCCTCGGCCGCGCGCAACACTTCCCAGGCCGCCTGCCCCGCCGCAAAGCGTTTGGCCGCCTCGGCATCGTCGGGTTTCACATCGGGATGATTTGCCTTGGCGAGCTGGCGCCAGGCCTTTTTGACCGCGTCGAATTCGGCGTCAGGATCGAGTTCGAATATCTCGAGTGCGCGCATCTCGTCGGCGCTGCGGCTGCCATCGCCGGGCCCACCCCAGCCATAATGGGAGGATTCGGTATAGCCCTCGGCACTGCGCTGTTCATCGCGCTCGCGCTCCTCGCGCTGCTCCTTGGTCAGCCCTTCGAAATAGTTCCAGTTGCGGTTATATTCGGCGGCGTGTTTCTCGCAGAAATACCAGCGCTCGGGGCTATTCGGCGATTTCGGCGCAGGCCGGTCTCCGGGCTCGCTGCAGCCATGGCGGTCGCAGAGCCGCACCTCCGTCGCTTCGCGCGACGAACCATAGCCGCGCCAGCGCGGAAATCCCCAGTCGTTGGATCGTTTCACCTGTGCCAACTTTCGCTATTCGCTGTCCCGTCGAGACCGTTCATCCGGCAACGGGATTTTCGAAACCCGCCTATCGGATACCTAGCGCCATTATCACGAAATACAGCGTGAAATACACGATGAGCCATGCTGCGCCGTGAATGATGGTAAGACCGACTGCCATGTCGATGCCGATACCGAGCAGCTTCTGACATCCGAGATAGAAGAGATAACTCGCCGCGCCCAGCCCGACGATCAGCACGAGCGGATCGAAATAGGGTGCGAGAAGAAACAGCAGGCCGGCAATCCACACCGGTACAGCGCCATAGATAGCGAGCCTTGTGGTCGCCTCGAGATCCGCCTCTCCCTTGAACAGCGGCACGACCCATAAGAGCAGCCGGGCGAGCAGCAATGGCGTCACCAGGAACAGCACATATGTTTTGATGGCGACAAGCGCTGTCGAGAACAGCGTCGTGTTCACATAGGCATTGTCGGCATAGTGCAGCTGGATGCCGCAAAGGCGGCAAACGGCCGGTATCAGAGCAAAAAGCAGGGCCAGACGGATCGCCGGAATCGGTTCTTCCGTTTCGCGCGCGCTCAGGGAATCCCAAAATTGGGCTGGCCTGCGTATCATGTCGAGCAAGCTGTTGATTGTCATCACGTATGTCCCAGCCGGTGGCCGAAGCCGGATGCCCGCCTAGCCGCTCAAAAAAAGTGGGAGGCATGACCAGATGCCACGCCTTCCCAGCATCCTTACCTTATGATTCGCCTTGTTGTTTGATCGCCTGCAATTCCCCCAGAATGCGGAAGAGTACGAGCATTACCTCACAATAGACACGCCAGAAAATGAGATACAGCGGCAACCCGATCAACAGGACCAAAATGGCCATGGCCGGCTGATAGCTCATCATGCCAACCACCGACAAAAGTGCGAAAATCGTGATACCGGCGACTCCGATCCAGAAGATCACCTGAATGAACGTCGGCGTAATGAATTTTTCGAACTTAAGATAGGATTCCATTGAATACCCCCTTCTCGTCTCTGATGAGAGCCGTCTTCGATTCGCAAACGGCTCAGGCCCCTTAGGCTCGAACAAAGATGCAACAATATCAAGTGTCGAGCCAATATTGTTAGTGCCAGAGGGCCTGTAAGCCGGGTTTTGTCCAGCGAATTGCTCCGCCTGTGCGACCATTCCTCTAGGAACGGGATTGCTCCCGCCCTCAAGCAACCAACCCGGGCGACGAGCCGGACCAGGCCCATATGCCGCCCCTATTCGGTCTTGCTCCCGGTGGGGTTTGCCGTGCCGCGGCCATTGCTGGCGCGCGCGGTGCGCTCTTACCGCACCCTTTCACCCTTGCCGCCTCGCAAGCGAGGTTGGCGGACTATTCTCTGTGGCACTTTCCCTGGGGTCGCCCCCGCCGGGCATTACCCGGCACCGTGGTTCCGTGGAGCCCGGACTTTCCTCGTGAGCAAGCCCACGCGGCCGCCCAGCCCTCTGGCCCGGCCTATCTAGCGCTTCCTTGCTCGCGATCCAAGAGCAGCTGGAAAAGGATCGCACGGCACTGCCCGTCGATCTCTCCGTCGATCAATTCGGAGCGGAAACGACGTTGAAAGGCAACGACGGCGGCAAGCTTGTCTTCGATATCGTAGCCGAACCGTTCCAGTGCGATCAGAAAAGCGCTGTCGGTCCAGCCCGGATCGGTGATCGCACTGTCGGGCCGTGCCAGGGCAAGGTTGAGGCGCGCCAACTTGCCCCAGGGAAAGAGTTCGCCCGGATCCTGCTTGCGCGCCGGGGCGACATCGGAATGGCCCACCACATTGGCACGCGGAATATCGTGCCGCTTCAGGATTTCCGAAACGAGACGGACGACGGCCGCAACCTGATCGTCTGGAAACGGACGATAGCCGAATTCGTGACCGGGATTGACGATCTCTATACCGATGCTCGCCGAGTTCACATCGGTGATGCCGCGCCAATAGGACGCACCGGCGTGCCAGGCCCGTTTACCCTCGTCGACGAGCCGCAACACTGTCCCATCCTCGTTGACGACATAATGGGCGGATACCGAGGCTTCGGGGTCCGTCAGCCGTTCGATCGCTGATGCCGCATCCTGCATGCCCGTATAGTGAAGCACGAGCATCGATACCGGCAGTTGGCGATCGTTGAAATTCGGCGAAGGTGTCTCGATCACGCTCATGCCCACCGGTTTCCTGCAAATGGTCGATGGGGCGGCCGGTCCATGGGCCGATACGGCCCAATTTCCGGGGCGAGGTCAAGCCCCGTCAGTCCCCGGGCCATCAAGCGCCGATGGCGAGCTGGTGCTTTTCGGGCGGGGCGAGACGATAGAGGGAACGCGCACCCGGCAGAATTTCGAACCGGTCGCAATAGCCGAGCACGGTTTCTCCGGCGCCCAGCATGAGCGCGCCGTCCGGCGCCAGCACCCGCGACATCCAGTCGAGCGCCTTGCTGCGGTTGGCGGCCGGAAAATAGAGGAGCACGTTGCGGCACAAGATCAGATCGAACATCCCGGGCGGCGGAGCCTCGAGAATATTCTGCCGCCGGAAATGGACCATCCTGCGCAGATCGTCATGCGCGTGCCAGCGCTCGCCGCGCTGCTCGAACCATTGCAGCATGTGCTTGGCCGGCAGGCCGCGCTGAATCTCGAACTGGCTGTAGACCGCCTCTTGTCCGCGCGCGATCGCCTTGCGCGAAATGTCCGTGCCCAGCAGGTCGAGCGTCCAACCCTCCCAGCGGCGCCTGTCTTCGCGAAACTGCATCGCGAGCGAATAGATTTCCTGGCCGGTGGAGCACCCCGCGCTCCAGATTTTGAGCTTTTTGGTGTTCTCGCGATGCGCTGCAATCGCTTCGATGATTTGCGGTAGCGTCGAAAAGGCATCGGTATCGCGGAAGAAATAGGTTTCGTTGTTGAGCAAGGCATCGACGGTTTCGTCACGCAGGGATTCACTGCCCGGCTCGGTCAACCGGACGGCCAGGGTTTCGCAGCTGTCGATATCGTGCAGCTTCAGGATCGGCCGCAGTGCCAGCTCGACGCGCCATTGCCGGCCTTCGTTGAGACGCTGGCCCGTCCGCTCCTCCAGGATCGAGGACAGGGCGCGCAGGGCGGAGGGGCTTATCTCCATCCGAACGTCCTCGCGCGCTCGTCGACATAGGCGGCCAATTCCGGCGGCGGCGCGATGAGATTGGCGATATTTTGCGCGGCGACGGCGCCGGGCATGCCCCAGATGACCGAGCTGGCGCGATCCTGAACAAGCAGTTCGCCACCCGCATCGGCCAATTCCTTGGCGCCGTCCGCGCCGTCGCGGCCCATGCCGGTCAGCACCACGCCGACGGCATCTGCGCCGTAGACCCGGGCCACGCTGGAAAGCATCGGATCGACCGACGGACGGAAACCTCCCGGCGTCCGTTCGTCGGAAAAGACGATCCGTACATAACCGTCGGTATCGCGCACCGTCAGATGGGCATCGCCGGGCGCAACGAGAACTTCGCCGGCCTTGACGCGCTGGCCATCGCGCGCCGGAAATGTGTCGCGCCCCGTAATAAGTTTCAGCTGCCGTGCAAAATAGACGATGAAATCGGGCGGCAGATGCTGGGTGACGAAGATCGGCATGTCGAGATCGCGTGGAAGCGCGGCAAAGAAGGTGCTCAGCGCGTGAATCCCGCCCGTTGATGCACCGATTGCGAGGCAGCGCACCGGATGCCCCTCCGCCGGCTTCGGCGCGAGATGGAGCGGCTCGGGATCGCTTATCTCGACATGGGCCTCCTTGGCCGCCGCGTCGGGATCGGTGAGCCGGATCATCTTGTTCTTGAGCGATTTCGCGAACCGTTCGGTCAACCCGCGATTTTCGGGCTTCAGGATAATGTCGCTCGCGCCCATCGCCATCGCCTGCACCGATGCTTCGGCATCTTCGCGACAATGTGAGGAAACGACGAGAATAGGCGCGTCGCCGCTCCGCCGCAGCAAGTGCGGGATCGCTTCGATGCCATCCATCCCGGGCATTTCGATATCGAGGATGATCAGGTCGACAGCGATGCTGTCGAGCTTGTCAAAGGCTTCCTGCGCGCTCGCCGCCTGTCCGGCGACGGCGAACCGATCGGTCTCGTTGATGATGCGCTGGACGACGAGCCGTGCGACGGCGGAATCGTCGACCACGAGCACACGACATTTTTCCGGCTGCGCCCGGAGCGTGGAACTGAAGGCACCAGGCCGACTTGCCATAAACCCTAACCCAGTTCGACGATTTGAAGTTTGCTCTGCAGCGTCTCCCGATCGAACGGCTTCATTATATATTCGTCGGCGCCGGCATCGATGGCCTCGCGAATATGTTCGACGCCGTTTTCCGTGGTGCAAAAAATGACCTTGGGACGCTTTTCGAGGGTCAGCTCTCCCAGCGCCTTCAGGAACTGCATTCCGTCCATGACGGGCATGTTCCAGTCGAGCAACACGACATCGGGGGATTCACTTTGTACGGCCTCGAGCGCCTGGCTGCCATCCTCGGCTTCGGCGACCGTGAAATCGAGCGTTTCGAGAATGTGGCAGGCAACCTTTCGGATGACCTTGGAATCATCGACGACGAGACACTTCTTCACGAAAACTCTCCGATTATCCTTGTTATCGCCCGGGCTCTAACCGCCCGCGGTAACTTCCGCGTTAACGCTGTTATTCGGAATTGGACGGTCATGCGGCGATTGCCGTCTCGGGCAGCACCAGGATGGCGGGATCGACCACGATCACCGCCGCGCCATCTGCCTCGATCATGCCCGAGGAAACGCGGCGCCACCCGGAATCGAAAGATGCGCCCAGGCGTTCGAGCTCGATCGAATATTCGCAAACATCGTGCACCTCGTCGACGGCGAGCCCGTAGAGATTGCCGTCGACATTGACGACGACCAGCGATTGGCCGTCGCGAATTTCCGCCTCGCGCTGATAGATGGAGGCGATGGTGTCGACGACGGTGATCACCCGGCTGCGCAGGGCCGTCAGCCCGGCGACCCAGGATGCGGCGAGCGGCACGGGAACGATCTCGCCCGCGGTAACCACGGATTCGATGGCGTCGGCGGAGATGGCGAAGGTCGAGCCATCGGCTTCTGCGAGAAGATACAGCTTTTCCATTATCCCTATCCCTGCGCCTTGAGCCGCGCGTCGAGCGCAGCGAAGATACCCGTCCGGTCGTACCGGTAGACATGGCCGTTTTCGCCCGCCGGATCCGCGGTTAGGCGAACGACATTGTCGGCGTCGGAAACGCCGGCGGCCGAGGCGTCGCTCGCATCGATGACAACCGCTGCCTCCTGATCGCTTTCATCGAAACTCACCGTGTACCCCGCGGCTTCGATCAGCGGTGCCAACATTTCATGCCGCCACAGATCGTCGCCGCCCAGCACCAAGCAGCGCGGCCGTTCCTTGTGCACCGCCGCCGCGCCGTTATTGGCAAACAGGAAGTGCGGATCGACAATCTCGACCGGCGATCCCTCGATCACGGCGACGCCGGACACGGGGCCGGCCGCCGAAGCGGGTTCGAAGGTGGCGGGAAAAGGAATAACATCCACGAGGCCCGGCTTGACCGCATAAGCGAGCGTCCGGCTGCCGTCGTTCAGGCGCAATATACGGACGATCCCTTCGTCCGGCAGCGTGCCATTGGCAACGACCCGAACGGTCTCATCGTCCCGGGTAAGGCGAAGCGCACCCGCGCTCTCGGCAATCTGCGAAACATCAGCGTCGATGATTCGCTCAACGAGCCCCATGCGGACGGCCCTTCGCTTGCCGTCAAGATCCTCGAAGATCAGCGCATCGCCGGCAGTCGCCTTGCGTTCGCCCTTCTCGCCTTCGCCCTCGGTCTGGCGCGCCAGCGAGAGGCGCAGGCCTGCCGCAGCCGCCAGCCCTGCAATGTCGAGCAGCAATAGCGGGCGGCCATTGTCGGGCAAGGCTGTGCCCGCATAGACACCTGAAGCCATGATGCAGGGAGCAGCAGGCTTCACGACGAGTTCTTCGTGATCGAACACGTCCGACACCACCAGCGCAAAGCGCTCCCGCCGGCTCGACCGGAGGATCGCCAGATGCTTGGCATCCGCCTCTTCGCTGGCTCCGGCACCCAGCATCGCGGCCAGGCGGACTACGGGAATTCTGCGCCCGCGGACTTCGGCAATTTCGGTACCGCCGACCGATTCAAGCCTGGCGCTGCCGGTGTTGAGCGAAACGATTTCTTCGATGCCGGCGCGCGAAATCGCGAACTGCCCGCTCGCCGTGCCGAATATCAGGGCTGGAATGATGGTGAGCGTCAACGGCACGCTCAGGACCAGGGTCGTCCCCTCGCCCTTCACACTTTCGATCTCTATCGTACCGCCGATGCGTTCGACGTTGGAACGCACGACATCCATCCCAACGCCGCGACCGGAAATCGCGCTGATTTCCTTGGCCGTCGACAAGCCGGGCTGAAAGATCAGTTCCAGCGCATGTTCATCGCTCAGCTGCTCGGCGGCGAGCGGGTCGATACAGCCGGCGGCCACGGCCCGCTCGACAAGCTTGTCGGGATCGATACCCCGGCCATCGTCGGTAATGCTGATCTGGATCTGGTTGCCCGATTGCCGGGCCGCGATGCGCAGCGCGCCGTTCACATCCTTGCCGGCGTTCCGCCGATCGTCGGGGCTTTCGATGCCATGATCGAGCGCATTGCGCACGATATGGGTCAGCGGGTCGCGCAGCATCTCGATCATCTCGCGATCGAGCTCGACATCCGCGCCGTCGACTTCGAGCGCGACGGACTTGCCCAGATCGGCGGAAAGATCGCGAACGAGCCGGGGGAGCGCTTGGAACAGGCTTTCGATCCGCTGCATGCGGGTCCAGGTAATCGCATCGCGCATATCCGCCACGCAGCCCGACATCCGCTCAAATGCTGTCTCGACATTGTGATCGCCCTGGACGCGGCGCAACTGGCGCGACAGCTCGTTGCGCGCGAGCACAAGATCCGAAACGCCGCTCATCAACCGGTCGAGCAGTTCGACCGGGACGCGAATGCTGCGCGCGGGATTGCGTTGATCAGGCGTGGCGGCCTGTATCGGCGCCGCAACCTCATCGCCGCCTTTCGCATTGATTGCGAGCGCGGCGATCAGCGCTTCATCGACGCTTTCCTCGATTGCGGCGCCCGATTCCAGCGCATCGACGAGCACGCCGATGCGATCGATGATGGCGAGGATGGTGCTGACGAGGGCAGGATTGGGTTCGAGCTTGCCGTCGCGAAGCTCCTGCAGCGCACTTTCGGCTTCGTGGCTGAGGCGCTGTAACCGGTTGAGGTCGAGAAAGCCGCAGCTACCCTTGACCGTATGAACGAACCGGAAAACCAGGTCGAGCCGTTCGCGGTCCGTCGGATTGGCTTCCCAGGCGACGATCTCGCCGGCAATCGTTTCGAGGGATTCGCGCGTTTCGGCGATAAATTCGGCAAGAAGTTCGTCCATCGGCCCCGTCCTGCATATGCTGGGCACCCCTGATGGGGCCTGATGGTTAAATTGTGGTTTATCCGGGCGCGTTTCCCCCGCGTTTATGCGGCAAACACCACACCAAACAGCAGCATATGTTCCTCGGGCTCCGACACCTGCACTTCGCCCCCGCCCTCGGTGACGAGAACATGGACAAGCCAGGCCGCCGCTGCGCGCGGCGTAAGCGCGTCCTCGCCGGTCTTGCCGAGCAGCGCGGTCTTGAGTTCGGGATCGAGCACCAGCCGCTCGCCCTCGGCGCGAACGACGATCTCGTTTCCTTCTGCGCCGACCAGCAACGTGCCGCCGCGAACCAGCGCATCTGCGGCGATAAGCGCCAGGTTCAGGAGGATCTTGATCTGCGATTTCGGCATCGTCGCCTGGTCGACCATCCAGTTCAGCGACACCCGGCCTTGCGTGCCAATCAGCCCCTCGATCGCGGTTTTCGCTTCGCGCGTATCGATCTCGTCGTCGAAGCCGCCGGCCGCGCCAAAGGCCAGGCGGAAGAATTTGAGCTTGGCGGCGGACGTTTGGGCGCTTTCGGCGAGGAGCTCGAGGCAGCGGGCGCGCATCTCAGGATCATGCTCGTCGGCCATCAGTTCAATGCCGTTGTTGAGCGCCCCGATCGGGCTCAGCAGGTCATGGCATAGCCGCGACGCCAATAGGCTCGCAAATTCAATGCTTTTGCTGTCCATATTCTGGCGATTCCCGTATTGCCTGCGCCGCGCAGGCCCCTAATGTCGATTGAGCCCGTCGCTGGCAAGGCTTAGCTCCACAGCCACGAACCGATGCCGCTCGACGACCCGCCACAACCGCATTTCACCGTCCGCGACGATCAGCCAGAGCCTCCCGACGTCAAGCGCCATCGCTGCGTCATGTTCGGACGGTTCAGACGGTCCCCGGGGGTGCGAATGATAATGGCCGATCATTCGCTCGCCGCCCTGCCGTTCAGACCGAATAGCGGAAAACAGGGCTTCGGGGTCGATCTCGAACCGATGTTCCGGCGCATCGGCAACATTTTCCGCCGCTTGGACGCGCGTAATCGTCCCCTCGTCGCCAAATAGCAAACCGCATGCCTCGAAGTGGAGAGATTCCGCAGCATGCCCCAAAATGCGGGCCTTGGCCGCTCTTGATATCGTGACGCTCACCCCCAAATTGCTAAGCAATGGCGGGGGACTTGTCGACATTGGTTGCGCGGATACCCGCAGAAGCTG
Source organism: Parasphingopyxis marina (assembly GCF_014237875.1). GTDB lineage: Bacteria > Pseudomonadota > Alphaproteobacteria > Sphingomonadales > Sphingomonadaceae > Parasphingopyxis > Parasphingopyxis marina. The sequence continues at coordinate 1,702,917 of NZ_JACJVJ010000001.1, read as the reverse complement.
ACGGCTGGCGGCTCGACCGTGCGCTCGCCGCCGCCCTTCCGCAATTTTCACGCGAAAGGTTGAAAAAGCTGATTGCGTCGGGCCATGTCCTGGCATCGGACGGCACCGCGGTGCGCGACGCCAAGGCCAGCGCCGCACAAGGGCAGAAATTCACGGTTTCGGTGCCCGAACCCGAACCCGCAGAAGCCACCGCTCAGAATATTCCGCTGACCGTCGTCTTCGAAGACGACTATCTTATTGTCGTCGACAAACCGGCCGGACTGGTCGTGCATCCGGCTGCCGGAAATGCCGACGGCACGCTGGTCAACGCCCTGCTTCACCATTGTGCGGGCAATCTGTCCGGGATCGGGGGCGTTGCGCGACCCGGCATCGTCCACCGGATCGACAAGGACACATCGGGCCTGATCGTCGCGGCGAAGACCGACAAGGCCCATATCGGCCTCGCCAAGCAGTTCGCGGCGCACAGTATAGACCGTATTTACAGCGCAGTAGCAGCTGGAATTGTCATGGAACCCGAAGGACGGATCGAAGGCAATCTCGCCCGTTCCACGCAAAACCGCCAGAAAATGGCGGTTGTCGAGCCGCCGCGCGGCAAACATGCCGTTACGCATTTCCGGCGGATCGTGGCACTCAACGAGGCCACCCATGTCGAATGCCGGCTCGAAACCGGGCGCACCCACCAGGTGCGCGTGCACATGGCACATATCGGCCATTCGCTGCTCGGGGACCCCTTTTACGGCAGGACGAAAAAGGCTCACCGGGCCATCCTGGAAAGCTTGGATTTCCGTCGTCAGGCCCTACATGCTAAAAGGCTGGGATTCGTCCATCCTGTGACAAGAAACGCTTTGACCTTTGAAAGCGAATTACCCCTCGACATACAGGAACTATTAAGGGCATTAAACGTATAGATAATATAACGGTTTCCCTCGGAAATCCGGGAGAAACACAAGGTTCAAGGAGCACCTCCCCTAATGGCAAATGCCGTTGCAACTATCCCGGCGATCGGAGGCGAGGCAGGCCTCAATCGCTACATGACCGAGATCAAGAAATTCCCGATCCTGTCGCAGGAAGAGGAATATATGCTCGCCAAGCGCTACGAGGAGCATGACGACCTCGAAGCGGCCCAGAAGCTCGTAACCTCGCATCTGCGCCTCGTGGCGAAGATCGCGATGGGTTATCGCGGTTATGGGCTGCCCGTCGCCGAGCTTATCTCGGAAGGCAATATCGGCCTGATGCAGGGCGTGAAGAAGTTCGAGGCCGAACGCGGCTTCAGGCTCGCCACCTATGCAATGTGGTGGATCCGCGCCTCGATCCAGGAATATATCCTGCGTTCGTGGAGCCTCGTCAAAATGGGCACCACGGCGGCGCAGAAGAAGCTGTTCTTCAATCTGCGCAAGATGAAATCCCGCCTCAACGCGTTCGAGGATGGCGATCTCAAGCCCGAAGACGTCGAAAAGATCGCCACCGATCTCGGCGTGACCGAGGCCGAAGTCGTCTCGATGAACCGTCGCATGGCAATGGGCGGCGATACCTCGCTCAACGTGCCGATGCGCGAGGACGGCGAAGGCCAGTGGCAGGATTGGCTGGTCGCGGAAGAGCCGCTGCAGGACGAAATGGTCGCAGAAGCCGAAGAGTCCGACGTGCGCCGCACCATGCTGATGGAAGCGATGGGCGAACTCAACGAGCGTGAGCAGCACATCCTGACCGAGCGCAAGCTGACCGACGATCCGCAGACGCTGGAGGAACTCTCCCAGGTTTACGGCGTATCGCGCGAGCGTATCCGCCAGATCGAGGTGCGCGCATTCGAAAAGCTGCAAAAGGCGATGATGCGGATCGCCGAGGATAAAAAGCTGCTTCCCGCCGCTTGAGCTTTTTCCGATACCCTATCCAAGCGCCATTCCCGCCACAAACGGGGATGGCGTTTTTCTTTGGGCCCGATAAAGCCGGTCCATGGCCCAAGCTGCGCGCAAACGCTCATTTCCCCTCCGCATCCTCGTCTTGCTGTTCAAGGCGCTGCTCTGGTTCCTCGCGATCACCATCCTGTGGGTCGTCATACTGCGTTTCGTGCCGGTGCCGATCACCGCGACGATGCTGATGGACGAGCATGGCGCGACACGGGACTGGACGAGCATGGGCAATATCGACCGGTCGATGGCGGTCGCGGCGATCGCGGCGGAGGACGGCAATTTCTGCCTGCATAACGGCTTCGATTTCGAAGCGATCGAACAGGCCTGGGAAGAGCGGCAATCGGGCCGGCGGCAGCGCGGCGGCTCCTCGATCAGCCAGCAGACGGCGAAGAATGTCTTCCTGTGGCAAGGCGGCGGCTGGTTCCGCAAAGGCCTGGAAGCCTATTTCACGGTGCTGATCGAGCTGATCTGGGGCAAGAACCGGATCATGGAAGTCTATCTCAACGTCGCCGAGACCGGCATCGGCACCTATGGCGTAGAGGCCGGTGCCCAGCGCTATTTCGGCCATGACGCGAGCCGGCTCTCGGACCTGGAGGCGGCGCGGATGATCGCCGTGTTCCCGGCCCCGCAATCGCGCAGCCCGAGCGGCGGCTGGACCTCCCGCTATGCGGGGCGGATCGCCGCGCGCATGCGGCAGGTCCGCGCCAGCCCGCTCGACGACTGCATCTAGCCCGTCCGGCGGCTATTCGCCGTTCATACCGTCGACGGCCTCTTCGGCGGCATCGCCGGCCTGCTGGGCCGCATCGCCCATATTGCGGGCAGCATCGCCGACTTCGGATGCGGCATCGGTAAGCGCTTCAGTCTCCACCGCCTCCCGGGCGTTGGTTTCGTTGAACACATAGATACCGGCGCCGATCGCCACGAGAATGACGAGCGCGAGCACCCACATGCCGGCACCGCTGCGCCGTTCGACGACAACGGTATGGCTGTCGTCCGTGCCGCGTTCGACGGTGCGTTCGGTGGTAACCCCGTCGTCGCGTTCGGTAATCCGTTCTTCGGTCATGGACTGTGTCTCCCTTTACTGCCGCTAAAAACGGCCGGGAGAGCGCAATGGTTCCGGAGAAGAAACCAAGCCTTCGAAACCGGGCTCTAAAAAGGCAGTTTGAAACCCGGCGGCAGCGGCAGACCGCTGGTCATCTTGGCCATTTCTTCCTGGCTGGCCGCATCGGCCTTGCCGCGCGCATCGTTGAACGCGGCGGTGACCAGATCCTCAAGCACCTGCTTTTCGGAAGGCACGAGCAGCGTCTCGTCGATCTCGACGCCCAGGATCGTGCCCTTGGCGCTCGCGCGAACCTTGACGAGCCCGCCGCCCGAAACGCCCTCGACCTCGATATTCTCGAGGCTCGCCTGCGCCTTTTGCAGCTCTTCCTGAACATTCTGCGCGGCTTTCATGATGTCGTCGAAATTCTTCACGGGGAATAGCTCCTGTCGGGAATTAACGGCCCTGGGCCAGCTTGTAGTCGGTCAGTTCGGCGTCGGGAAAGGCCTCGAACGCGGCCTTCACCATCGGCGAATCCAGCACCGACTGGCGCTCGGCATCGATCGCCGCCTTTTCGCGTTCCAGCAGCGAGGGTTCGGCCGGGCCATCGCTCGTTTCGACGGTCCAGTGCGCGCCCGTCTTGTCCTTGAGAAGGGCCGCAATCTCGCGCAATTCGTCCTCGCCCATCGGCTGAAGCGGCTTGATGACGAGCGCGGGCGGCGCATAGCGCACCAGCCCAACCTGATCGTGCAGCCGGACCGCCATCATATGCGCGCCCTGGGCCTCCAGAAAGGCGATCAGCGCAGGAAAATCGGCCGGCATGGCGCCTTCAGGACCGGCACCCGGCGCCCCACCCGGCGCCGCGGGAGCCGAAGCCGCCGCGATCTCGCCATTTTCCAGCTTCTTCGCCAGTTCGCCCGGATCGGGCATCCCGGCGGCATGAACGATACGCAGCAGCGCCATCTCCGCCGCTTCGATCGGCATCGGCGCGGTCTCGACCTCGTGCAGGCCCTTCAGGAGGAGCTGCCAGATCCGGTGAAGTGCGCCGAAACCGAGCCCTGCCGCCCAATCCGCATAAGCGGCGCGTTCCTCGGACGAGAGCGCCGGATCGGCGGCTCCGCCGACCTTGGACCGGACGATGCCGTGGCAGGTTTCCAGCAGCCCGCGAAACAGCGCCGCAGGATCGGTGCCGAGATCATGCTGTTCCTGAACCGTCGCCAGCACTGCCTGCGCATCGCCTTCGAGCAACTGCCCGAACAGCCGTCGCACCGCGCCGCGATCCGAAAGCCCGAGCATATCGCGCACCTGCTGGGCGGTAATGCCGCCGGTGCCGTGCGCGATCGCCTGGTCGAGGATCGAAAGCCCGTCGCGCACCGATCCCTCGGCCGCGCGCGCGATCAGCGCCAACGCTTCCTCGTCGGACTCCGCGCCCTCTTCGCCGACCACCCAGCGGAAATGCTCGACGAGCCGTTCGGCCGGAATGCGGCGCAGATCGAAGCGCTGGCAGCGTGAAAGCACCGTCACCGGCACCTTGTTCACTTCGGTGGTCGCGAACAGGAACTTGACATGCGGCGGCGGCTCTTCGAGCGTTTTCAGCAATGCATTGAAGGCGTTCTTCGAGAGCATGTGAACTTCGTCGATGATGTAGACCTTGAAGCGCGCCGACACCGCCGAATAGCGCACGGCCTCGATAATCTCGCGGACATCGTCGACACCGGTATGCGAGGCGGCATCCATCTCGACAACGTCGATATGCCGCCCCTCGGAAATCGCGACGCAGGGCTCGCATTCGCCGCAGGGAGAAATCGTCGGTCCGCCCTCCCCGTCCGGTCCGATACAGTTCAAGGCCTTGGCGATCAGCCGCGCCGTCGACGTCTTGCCGACACCGCGGACCCCTGTGAGCAGGAAGGCATGGGCCAGCCGGTCGCGCTTGATCGCGTTGCCCAGCGTCTGGACCATCGCGTCCTGCCCGATCAGCTGGGTGAAGCTCTGCGGCCGGTATTTGCGCGCCAGCACGCGATATTCGGTTTCGACAGCCGCCGGCTGCGATGGCGCGTCGAGACCCAGTCCCGGCCCCTCGTCGACGGGCGTTTCGGTCATCGTGTCATGGGAATCGGACATCGGACCAACCTAGCCCCGGCGCGCCGATAAGTCGAAGCGGTTATCGACGGTTCGCGCAAAGTTCACAGTGGTTGACACCGGTTGACACAGGTCCGGGGTAGACGGGCGCGGCGATGGCCGAAATCGGTGCGGCGGTGTGACCTTAGGTTGACACTCGTTGACACGGATCGGCCCAGAAACCGGCCGCGCAGGATTTCGTGCAGGGGTCGCCGACAAGAACATAAAGAGAACGATAGCGCAAGGCGGCTGAATAGGAAAGCGGGATTCCGCCACGCCGTCATTGCGAGGAGGCCCGAACTTGTTTCGGGGCGACGAAGCAATCCAGAGCGGCAGACAGTATCGTTTGCGGCTCTGGATTGCTTCGCTCCGCTCGCAATGACGTCGATCTATATTCGCTGGAGGTGGGAGCCGGAACGACCCGCGGCGAAATCGTTGCGGCTGCTTCCTTCCGGACCTGACCGGGTTGGCGAATGCCACGTCCGCCCGACTCCCGGGGCGCATATGGCGATGTTGGGGGGGAAATGCAAACTCGGCGGGAAAAGTGAGCGGCTGTCTCCCGCGACACCACATTGCAGATACAAGTTCTAAGAATGTATGTGGAAGCTTGGAGTCCTACGCCATGATGAAACCGGTCCTTCGGATTGATGGTAGCAGCGCATGCGCCGAGTCCGGTAAACCTGTGCTGGATTTTCCAAAGGCTGTTTGGAACGGCGGTATGCTATTTGCGACCGTAGCGTTAGCAGGGGCATTATTCACTTGGAGTGCATTCGCGCTTTTCTTGATTACGACATATGTGAGCCTGCTCGTGGGCCACAGTGTTGGCATGCACCGATTAATGATTCATCGAACATTCGAGTGCGCCAAGCCTGTTGAACGCACTCTGATATATGTGGGAGTTCTTGTTGGCGTTGCTGGTCCATTTGGAATTATCGGCATTCACGACACGCGTGATTGGGCCCAACGACAATCTCGCTGCCACGATTTTTTCGCTCACACGAAATCTTTGCCGCTAGATTTGCTTTGGCAATTGGCTTTTCGATTCAGGTTCAATCGACCACCTAAACTCACCATTGAATCCCATTTCGCGGATGATTCATTTTATCGGTTCCTCGATTGGAGTTGGCGTTGGCATCAACTACCTCTCGCTACAGCGTTTTATTTCTTCGGTGGCTGGGGATGGGTTGTCTGGGGTATCTGCGCAAGAGTGTTTGTCAGTGCGGCCGGGCATTGGACCATCACCTATTTTTGTCATAATCCGGGGCCAGGTCGATGGACTGTTCGAAACGCTGCAGTTCAGGCATCGAACGTACCTGGTCTCGGCCTGCTGACGTACGGCGAATGCTGGCATAACAATCATCATGCCTTTCCCGAATCTGCTCAAATCGGCCTTTATCCAAGGCAAACCGACCCAGGCTGGTCATTAATTAAACTTCTACAGAGATGCGGTTTAGCTTGGAATATCGGACAACCCAGACAAGTTCACGACCGTGAAGATCTGCTAGAGGCATCACCATATTAGACCAGTCCTAAGGGCTGATTCTGGCCAGCCTAGCCCCCGCCCCGCCGCTCCGCCGCCAGCCTTCCGATCTCCGCGATTGCGGCATCCACCTCGCCCGCTTCCGCCGTCGGGCGATCCACGTAAACCGTAAGAACGAACGGCTCGCGTTCGGGCGGCCAGACGATGCCGATATCGTTATAGGCCGTGCCGCAGCTGCCGGTCTTGTCGCCGACCCGCCAGCCTTCGGGGATGCCGGCGCGGATGCGGTCGTCGCCGGTGCGGTTGGCGACGGTCCAGGCGGCAAGCTGTTCGCGCCCTTCCGCCGACAGCGCATCGCCGAGGACGAGGCGCTGGACGAGCCCGGCCATCGCCTGCGGGGTCGTCGTGTCGCGGGGATCGCCCGCCGCGTTTTCGTTGAGTTCGGGCTCCATCCGGTCGAGGCGGGTCGTTTCGTCGCCATGCCGCCGGAAAAAGGCCGTCATTTCCTGCGGCCCGCCGATCATCTGCAGCAGCAGGTTCGCCGCCGTGTTGTCGCTCAGCGTGCTGATCGCCTCGGCCATCTCGGCGATGGTCATCTGCCCGGCGCCCATGGCCTCGTCGAAATGCTCGCGCGCGGCGGGCGCGTAATCGAGCAGGTCGCTTTCGGCAAACTCGACGGCGCGGTCCATCTCCAGGGTGCCGGCTTCGACCTGCTCCAGCACCGCCGCCGACAGCGCCAGCTTGAAGGTCGAACACATCGCGAAGCGTTCACCGCCCCGATAGCTGTGAAGAATACGCCCGTCCGCGCCGACCAGCGCAACGCCGACCCGGCCGCCGATCCGCTCCTCGATTTCCGCGATCGCGGCTTCGGTCAGCGCACTCGCCGGCGCTTCGCTCGCGGTTTCGCCTTCCTGCGCGCCCGACGAACAGGCGCTTCCGAGCGCCAGGGCGAGCAACAGCGCGCCGGTTACCTTCCAGTCCATCACTGGCGCCCCTGCATATTGTGAACCGCCCCGGGGATCTTCACCGTCAGGCTGTCCATCTCCTCGGTCAGGAAAATCTGACAGGCGAGCCGGCTGTAGCGTCCGACATCGGCGGCAAGATCGAGCATGTCCTCCTCCATCTCGGTCGCCGGTTTCAGCTTGGCGATATCGTCGGCATCGACATGGACGTGGCAGGTCGAGCAGGCCATCTGCCCTTCGCACGTTCCCTCGAGCGGCTGGTCGTCGGCCTGAGCGAGATCGAGCAGCCGGTCGCCGGGCTTGCCCTCGACCTCGCTCATCGATTGTCCATTGGCCGAAATGAAGCGGATCCTGATCATTCGCTATCCTGTTCGCGGAGCTGGATATTGTCTTCCGGGTGGGGCTCGTCGCCTGAAACCGGTCGATTCGGGAGCTGGCTGTGCGCGGAATCGATAATCAGATCGATGGCCTTTTCAAGCTCCTCCTCGCTCGTATAGCGGCCATAGCCGAGCCGGATGCTCGATTGCGCCTGCGCCTTGGAAAGCCCGAGCGCCGAGAGCACATGGCTGGGCCGCCCCGAACCGCTGGCGCAGGCCGATCCGGCGGAAAAGGCAACGCCGCGCGTTTCCGAGATCAGCCGCCCCGCGTCCAGCCCGTCGAGGCGGATATTGAGGTTGCCCGGATAGCGGGCGCAATCCGATCCATTGATCGTCCAGCGATCGCCGAACTTTTCGACCGCCAGCGCCCAGAGCCCCTCGACATGGGCATAATCGTCGAAGCCCCGCTCCTTCATCAGCGCGGCCGCCGCGCCGAAGCCCGCGCATAGCGCCGGGGCGAGCGTGCCGGAACGCAGACCGCCCTCCTGCCCCCCGCCATGCATCAGCGGCGCGGGCTTCACCCCGTCCGCGCACCATAGCGCGCCGATGCCCTTGGGGCCGTGAATCTTGTGGCTCGAGAGCGCGATCATGTCGCATTGCGCGGCGGGTATCTCCACCCGGCCCAGCGCCTGCACGCCGTCGCAGAACAGCAGCGCCCCGGCATTTTTCACGACCGGGGCGATTTCCGAAACGCGCTGGGTGACGCCGATCTCGTTATTGACCATCATCACGGCGACCAGTGCGACATCCTCGCCGAGCGCCGCGTCCACCGCCATCGGATCGACAAGGCCTTCCTCGGACACGTCGAGCACGGTCAGTTCATAGCCCTGCCCTTTCAGATATTCGCAGCTGTCGAGCACCGCGGCATGTTCGGTCGCCACCGTCACGATACGGTTGCGCTCTTTGGGCGCATTGGCGAGGGCGCCCTTGATCGCCCAGTTGGCGGCCTCGGTCGCGCCGCTGGTGAAATAGAGGCTTCCCGTATCGGCGCCGAGACATTCCATCACCCTCTCGCGCGCCAGTTCGACGGCGGCGGCGGCCTCCCGGCCCATCTTGTGCGGGGAATGCGGATTGCCGAATTTTTCGCTCATATAGGGCAGCATCGCCTCGCGCGCCTCGGGGGCAAGCGGCGTCGTCGCCTGATAATCGAGATAGATGGGATCGCTCATGCCGCGCGGGCTTTCGCCTCTTTCGCGAGCCGCTTCCAGACATCGACGAAGCGGTAGACGTCCTTGCGGCTGGTGGCCGGCCCCAGGCTGACGCGCACCACCTCGCCGGCGTCCGCATCGTCCCAACCCATCGCGGCGAGGACATGGCTGGGCTTGAGGCTGCCCGAGGAACAGGCCGATCCCGCCGACACCGCGATCCCCGCCATGTCGAACTGGATCAGCTGCGCGTTCGCGGCCATGCCGGGCATCCGGTAGGAGGCGATGGTCGGGATCCGCTTCGCATCGCCGGCGACGACCGTGCCGCCCTCGGCCTCGATTGCCTTGTCGAGATGCTCGCGCAGCTGCGAGGCGCGATCCATCCAGCCGTGCGGCGCCTCGACCGCCGCCGCAAAGCCCAGCGCCGCCGGCAGATTTTCCGTGCCGGGCCGATAGCCCCGCTCCTGCCCGCCCAGCGCATGAAGGTCCGCCAGATCTTTCACGAGCAGCGCGCCGATACCCGGAGGCCCGCCCAGCTTGTGCGCCGAAACGACGACGAAATCTGCGCTCGGCAGCGGCAATTTTCCCGCCGACTGGCTGCAATCGGCGAGCAGAAGATTGCCGCCCACATGCACGCGTTCGCCGAGATCCTCCAGATCCTGCAGCACGCCGGTTTCGCTGTTCGCAGACTGGACCGCGACCAGCGCGCGCTCCCCGGCGCCCGCCAGCATCCAGTTCAGCTTGCCGCCGTCGATCCGGCCCTCGCTGTCGACCGGCACCCGCTCGACATCGCCGGCCGCACGCAGCACCGCGTCATGCTCGGTCGCGCCGACAATCACCCGTTCGGCCTTGGCGCAGGATATGGCGAGCGCAATCGCCTCGCTCGCGCCGCTCGTGAAGATCAGCTCGCCGGTCCAGTCCAGCGCCGCCTTGGTCCGCTCGCGCGCATCCTCCAGCGCGGCTCGCGCGCTGCGCCCCTCGCCGTGCGGCGACGAGGGGTTGGCCCAGTCCGCAAAGGCCGCCGTCATCGCCTCACGCGCTTCGGCAAGCATCGGCGTGGTCGCCGCATGATCTAGATAAAGGCGTTCTTTCAAGCACTTATCCGGTTTTTGTTGCGGAAAAGCCCGCGCATCCTATATAGCGCGCCACTCGCTTGTGCCCGCATAAGCCCGATTCCCTGCCGTTTCCAGCCATGGGTTGAACCGAACATATTATGCCAGAAGTTATTTTTCCCGGTCCCGACGGCCGCCTCGAAGGCCGTTTTTCCCCGCCGCCGCGCCCGCGCGCGCCGGTTGCCATGATCCTCCATCCGCATCCGCAAGGCGGCGGGACGATGAACAATGCCATCGTCCAGGCGCTTTACAAGACGTTCGTGCGCCGCGGCTTCGCGACCCTGCGCTTCAATTTTCGCGGCGTCGGCAAGAGCCAGGGCGAGTTCGACAACGGTGTCGGCGAGCTTTCCGATGCGGCCGCCGCGCTCGATTGGGTGCAGAGCTTCCATCCCGAGGCCGAAACCACCTGGATCGCGGGCTTTTCCTTCGGTTCGCTGATCGGCATGCAGCTGCTGATGCGCCGCCCGGAAATCCGCGGCTTCATCACCATCGCGCCGCCCGCGAACATGTATGATTTCAGCTTCCTCGCGCCGTGCCCGGCGTCGGGCGTGATCATCCAGGGCGATGCCGACGAAGTCGCGACGCCCTCGGGCACGCAGAAGCTGGTCGACAAGCTGCGCACGCAAAAGCACATCACGATCCAGCACGACATGATCCCCGGCGCCAACCATTTCTTCGAACGGGAAATGACGCCGCTGATGAAGTCGGTCGACGACTATCTCGACATGCGCCTCGATCCGGACTGCCCGATTAAGTAGGTTTTCTTGGTCAGAAACTTCCTGACGGAAGTTCCCCGCACCGGCCCGCACCCGCACCCGGCCTCCCATTCAGTATGTCCTAGATGGCAGGCCGGGTGCGGGCCGGTGCGGCGCTCGACCGATAGGTCGATTCGGCAATCAGCTCGGATTGGGCAGCGTCCAGATCAGCACGTTGACGAGGATGACGAAAGACGCGGCCAGCATCAGCAGGCCGCGTTTCCTGTCGCCGCGCTTCGTCCAGAGGAATATCCCACCGAACGCCAGCGCGAAGACGGCGAGCATGGCGATCGAGAGGGCGATATTGGCGGCGAGCAGCATCGGCGCAGCCTAGCCCTGAATGATCGCCGCGAAAACCGCGGGATCGACATTGCCGCCTGAAAGGGTGACCATCGCGCGCTCTTTCGGCGTTACCTTCCCTGCCAGCACGGCCGCGAGCGCCACCGCCCCGCCCGGTTCGACGACGAGCTGGAGCTTCGAAAAGGCCGTGCGCATCGCGTGCGCAACCTCTTCCTCGCTCACCGCGACGCCGGTCGCGCCATGGCTCTTGAGGATATCGAAAGTGATCGGCGCGACCCGCATCGTCTGGAGCGCATCGCAGCGCGTCGGCGGCGGGTTCGGGCCGACCGGTTCGATCGCGCCGTTGGCCAGCGAGCGGGTCATATCGTCCCAGCCTTCCGGCTCGACGATGGTGATCTCGGCATCGGGCAGGACCAGCGCGGTGCCAGCGGAAAGACCACCGCCGCCGCAACAGGTGACCGCGCTGTCGGGCGGCCCGCCGGCAAGCTGGATCATCTGGTCCACGGCTTCGAGCGCCGCCGTCCCCTGCCCTTCGACGACCCAGGGATCGTCGAAGCTTGGCACCAGAACCGCGCCGCGTTCGGCAGCGAGACCGGCCGCCAGCGCCTCGCGGCCTTCGCTCATCCGGTCGTAAAGCACCACTTCCGCGCCCAGCGCTTTCGTGGCTTCGAGCTTCGCCTTGGGCGCATCCTCGGGCATCACGATCAGCGCCGGCATCCCGAGCCGCCTGGCGGCAAAGGCAACGCCTTGCGCATGGTTGCCGGAGGAAAAGGCGACGACACCGCCCTTGCGCTCTTCATCGCTCATCGCGGCGAGCCGGTGATAGCCGCCGCGTACCTTGAAAGCGCCGATCGGCTGGAGATTCTCGCATTTGAGCCAGACTTTGCCGTGCGGCGTTTCGAACGGGATCAACGGGGTCGGCGGCACAATCTCGGCGATGCGCGCCGCGGCTTCCCTGATGCCTTCGATGGTCGGTGTGCGTTGTGATTGTGCGTTCATGGCGCTCCCCTAGCTCGGCTTTCCCTGCCCCACAATTGCGCGAAAGTCCCGTTGCAATTGACAACTTTTTGGGCCTGTTCCAGTCTCCCTGCACAATAAAATAGAGGGGAGCGGATTCATGCAAAGCCAAATACTCGCGCCGGCGGCGGTCCTCGTCGTCTGGACGCTCATCATATTGCTCTGGCTCGTCGTCACGCGGCTGCCGGCGATGAAAAAAGCCGGGATCGACATGGGCGCCCAGCCCGGCGGACGCGGACAGAATCTCGAAGGGGTGCTGCCCGACAAGGCGAACTGGCCTTCGCACAACTACGCCCATCTCGCCGAACAGCCCACGATCTTCTACGCGGCGGTGTTCATCATCGCGCTGACCGGCACCGGCAACGTCTGGATCAACGTCTGGCTGGCCTGGGCCTATGTCGGGCTGCGCATCGTCCACAGCCTGATCCAGCTGCTCTGGAATTATGTGCCCGTGCGTTTCGTGGTGTTCACCCTGGCTACGATCTGCCTGTTGCTGCTGTCGCTGCACGCGCTGGTCATCGCCTGGCAATTCGCCTGAGCCCTATAAAATAGAGGAGAGCAATGATGGGAACCAATACCATTTTACAGCCGGTTATCGCGCTGGTGCTTTGGACGATGATCATGTGGCTGTGGATGTACGTCACGCGCATTCCGGCGATGCAGAAGGCCGATATCGACGCGAACAAGATGGTCGGCGGCAAAGGCGCGGATCTCGACGCCATCCTGCCGCCCAATGTCCAGTGGAAGGCGCACAACTACAACCACCTGCTGACCGAACCGACACTGTTCTACGCAATCTGCCTGAGCCTGGCCCTGCTCGGCGCGGGCCTGGGCTTCAACGTGACGCTCGCGTGGATCTATGTCGGCCTGCGGGTGCTGCACAGCCTGATCCAGGCGACGGTGAACCGGGTGATGTTCCGCTTCATGGTCTTTGCGCTGTCGAGCATCGTGCTGATCTGGCTGGCAATCAACGCGGCGCTGATCGCCTTTCAGGGCTAGAAGCGTTCCGGTCTAGAGACAGGCCGCAAGCGCGCGCGGCAGGGCTTCGATCAGATCGTCCGCGATCAGGAAAGGCCCTGCCATGCGCGCCGCCGCGCCGTGCAGCCAGACGGCCTCGCAGGCCGCTTCGAACGGATCGCCGGTCGCGGCATAGCGCGCCGCCGCGATGCCGGTGAGCACGTCTCCGGTGCCCGCCGTCGCCAGCCAGCTCGGTGCCGGCGGCGCGATGGCGGCGCGGCCGTCCGGCGAAGCGACCACGCTGTCATTGCCCTTGTAGATGATAACCGACCCGGACCGCCGGGCCGCTTCGCGCGCGCGCTCGACCTTGTTGCCGGATATGTCGCCGAACAGCCGGGCGAACTCGCCCTCGTGCGGCGTCAGGATCGGCGGAGCATCGAGACCAGCCAGCGTCTCTGCGCCCCGCTTGGCGATCAGCGTCAACGCATCGGCATCGAGCACCAGCCGCTTGCCCGCTGCCAGCACGCTCTCGAGCCGCGCTTCGGCCTTGTCGTTGAGCCCGAGGCCCGGCCCGGCCACGGCGACATCGACCCGCTCATCGGCCAGCAGATCCGCCAGCGTGCGTGGATCGACGGCAAGGCGCTGGACGAGCGCCAGCGGCCCTTCGCCATGCTCGGGGCCGGCCAGCGCGACATAGCCGGCCCCCGCGCGGATCGCGGCGTCGGCGGCAAGGCTCGCCGCCCCCGCCATCGCTCCCCCCGCGACCAGCACATAGCCGCGCGAATATTTATGCGCCGAAGGCAGCGGCGGTACGAGGGTCGGCCGGCCGATTTCCAGCAGCGCGCTCTCCGCGGCAATGCCGATCTCGCCGACCAGCGTCATCCCCATGAAACCCGCCGCGGGCTGGAGCAGGTGCGCGGGCTTCAGCGATCCCAGCGCGATCGTCGCGTCGAAAAAAGGAACCGGCGAGAGCAGCGCCCCGCTATCGGTTTCGATCCCGCTCGGCAGGTCGACGGCAAGGCTGTGCCGCGCCTTGCGGACGAGATCGCAGAGCGCGGCGGAAAGATCGGCGCCGAGCGGCCGCGCCAGCCCGGTTCCGAACAGCGCATCGACGACCATCGGCGCGGGACGCGCATCGCCTATCGCATCGACGGGGCCCGGCCATTGCGCGCGGGCGTTTCTCGCGGCATCGGTCGCCGGGTCGGCGAGCGCCGCAACCTGCACCTCGCAACCGCGTTCGGCGAGCAGACGCGCAACCACATAGCCGTCGCCGCCATTGTTGCCGGGGCCGCAAAGAACAAGCACGTGCGCCTTGCCGGCCATCCGCCAGGCGATATCGGCCGCGGCGCGCCCCGCCCGTTCCATCAATTGGTCGACCGAAACGCCGCTCGCCATGGTGGCGTCCTCGGCCGCCTTCATCTCGGCGGCGGTCAGGATCGCCCGGGGGATCACCGCACCGTCGCCGGCAGGCGATAGCGGTCGAAGCCGATCGAGACCTCGACCTCGCGTTCGGACACCGGGGTGACGATGGCGGGTTCCGAACCGTCGGCGGCGATCAGCCCGCGCCCGTCATTGGTCACGAGCAGCCGGCGGAAGCCGCCATCGGGATGGCGCATCGTCAGCACCAGCCCTTCGCTGCCCTGGGTCCGCTCGATCTGGCATTCGGGGCGGAAGCCCTCGCCGCCGTTGACCGCGCAATAGACGCGGCCGCTTTCGGCCAGTTCGCTGCGCGTCTGGGCTTCGGATTCGAGCAGCGCCTCGTTGTTCGCGGCGGGATCGGCCGTGCCGCACGCGGCCAGCGAAACGGTGACCAGAAGCGCGCTAGATATCCGCATAGACATGGGTTTCGGCCTTGGCGCCGGGATGGGTGACGGCGCCGGTGCGGGCGGGGCCGACATTCTGGGCGTAGCGCCACAGCGTGCCCGCCTGATAGTCGTTGGTCCGCGGCTGCCAGGCCTCGCGCCGCGCCTTGAGCGTTTCCGCGTCGACATCGAGGTCGATCGTCCCGGCCTCGGCATCGATGCGGATGATATCGCCATCCTCGACCAGCCCGATCGGTCCGCCCTCGGCGGCTTCGGGCCCGACATGGCCGATGCAGAAGCCGCGTGTCGCACCCGAGAAGCGGCCGTCGGTGATCAGCGCGACCTTCTCGCCCATCCCCTGGCCGTACAGCGCGGCGGTCGTCGAGAGCATCTCGCGCATACCGGGGCCGCCCTTGGGGCCTTCATAGCGGATGACGATCACCGAACCTTCGGCGATATCGCGCGTCTCCACGGCGTGGAAACAGTCTTCCTCGCTGTCGAAACAGCGCGCGGGCCCCTCGAACTGCAGCCGCGCCATGCCGGCCACCTTCACGATCGCGCCGTCGGGGGCGAGCGAGCCTTTGAGGCCGACAACCCCGCCCGTCGGCGAAAGCGGCCGTTCGACCGAATAGATGACCTTCTGGTTCGGGTTCCAGGTGATCTCGTCGATATTCTCGCCCAGCGTCTTGCCGGTCACGGTCAGGCAGTTGCCGTCGAGCAGGTCGTTCGTCAGCAGGGTCTTCATCAGCATGTAGACGCCGCCCGCTTCATACATGTCCTTGGCGACATATTTCCCGCCGGGTTTCAGGTCGGCGATATAGGGCGTCGACTTGAACATCTCGGCGACGTCGAAAAGGTCGAAATCGATCCCGCACTCGTTCGCCATGGCCGGCAGGTGCAGCGCGCCGTTGGTCGACCCCCCGGTCGCAGCGACGACCCTGGCGGCGTTCTGGAAAGCCTCTTTCGTGCAGATGTCGCGCGGGCGAATATTGGCTTCGAGCAGGTTCATCACCTGCTCGCCCGCCGCCCGGGCGATATCCGCGTTGGATTCGTACGGCGCGGGCACCATGTTGCTGTTGGGGAGCGAAAGCCCGATCGCCTCGCCGACACAGGCCATGGTGTTGGCGGTAAACTGTCCGCCGCACGCGCCATGACCGGGACAGGCGACCTTTTCGAGCTCGATCAGCTCCTGCAGCGGGCAATTGTCGGCTTCGTAGCGTCCCACCGCCTCGAACACGTCGACCACGGTCACATCGTCGCCGTGGAAATGGCCGGGCAGGATCGAGCCGCCGTAAACGAAGATCGACGGCACGTTGAGCCGCAGCATCGCCATCATCATGCCGGGCAGCGATTTGTCGCAGCCGGCAAAGGCAACGAGCGCATCATAGCAATGGCCGCGCACCGAAAGCTCGACCGAATCGGCGATCACCTCGCGGCTGACGAGCGAGGATTTCATCCCCTGATGGCCCATGGCGATGCCGTCGGTGACGGTGATCGTGTTGAACCGGCGCGGCAGGCCGCCGCCCGCGATCACGCCCTCGCGGCAGATATTCGCCTGGCTATCGAGCAGGGTGTTGCAAGGCGCGCTGTCGTTTCCGGCGCTCGCCACGGCAACGAAGGGACGGTTGATCTCCTCCTCGGTCATTCCCATCGCGTAATAATAGGAACGGTGCGGCGCCCGCGACGGACCCAGCGAAACATGGCGGCTCGGCAATTTCGCCTTGTCGAAACGATTGGACATGATCTTCCTTGTTACACATTCATCCTAGAGCGCGTCGCGCACCGCCGCGATGACGGGCGCGAGCAATTCGGCCCATTCCCTTGCGCCTTCGGGCGTGTCGATCAAGTCATTCCTGACCTCTATCGCCAGATAAGGGAGGCCGCGCGCCTCGGCATGGAAGTTCATCGTCGCGTTCAGAAGCTTGCCCGAATAAGGCTCGTTGTCGCCGACGACGAGGCCGAGCGCTTCGAGCTTCGGGATCGCGATACGCGGCGCGCGCTCGTCCGCATTGTAGAGAATGCCGATCTGCCAGGGGCGGTCCGCAGGCGCGGATTCCAGCGAGGGAGTGAAGCTGTGCAGGGTGAAGAGCATCCTGGGCGCATGAGCCTCGATCAGTTCCGCCGCCCGCGCATGATAGGGCTTCCAGAAACGATCGATGCGCGCCGCCCGGCCCGCCGCGTTCAGCGCGGCATTGGCGGGTATCTCGTAACCATCGCTCGTCACGGGAATAACAGCGGGGTTATCGGCTTCGCGGTGAAGATCGACAACCAGCCGCGAAACATTGGCGAGCAGCGCCGGGCAACCGAGCCGAGCCGCGACCAGCGGCGCCAGCGTGGCAATACCGATATCGACGGCGATATGCTTTTGCATCACCGCCGGATCGACGCCGAGATCGATATCGCCGGGCACCCGGTCCGACGCATGATCGGCGATCAGCAGCAGGCCCGAATCGGAATCGCCCGCAATCTCCGTGCAGACATCGCTCATCCTTTGAAATCCGGTTTGCGCCGCTCGCGAAATGCGGCCAGCCCCTCGGCGAAATCGGCGCTGCCGAACGCGTCGTCGAACAGCCTTTCGGTCACGATGCCGCTTTCATCGACCACCGCCGCCTTGAGCAACGCCTTCAGCCCGCGAACGCTGGTGCCGGAATTGGCGGCGATCGCCGCGCACAGCGCCTCGAGCGCCGCCGCGCCGCCGGTCATTTCCACGAGCCCGATCCGCATCGCCTCCTCGGCATCCACCGATTGCGCCGAAAAGATAAGCCGCGCCGCCTGACCCTGCCCGACGACGGCGGCAAGCCGGGCCAGATCTTCGACCTGATAGGTGAGACCAAGCTTGGCGGGCGTCACCGCGAACCGCGCGTCCTCGCCCGCAATCCGCATATCGCAGGCCAGCACCAGGGCGACCGCCGCGCCGACGCATCCCGCCTCGACAAGCGCGATCGTCGGCAGCGGCGAATTTGCCAGCGCCTCGATCCCTTCGCGCATCGCCATGCGAAAGCCGACGCGCGCATCCGCGTTGCGCTGCAAGGCCTCGAACTCGGTGATGTCGGCGCCCGCGCTGAACATCGCCGGATCGTCGGATTTCAGTACGATGACGCGCGCAGCGGCAGCCTCGGCCTTATGGATGCAACCGGCGAGGTGGTGCCAGTGCGCCTGGGCGATAGCGTTGAGCTTTCCGGGCGGCGACAGGGCGATCGTGGCGACCGCATCGGAGACGGATAGGGTGAACATGCCGCCTAGTTGCCGCGCCGCGCCCGCTATGTCACCAGTGAAGGCAAGAAGGAGGGTCGCAATGGGTTTCGAAGTAACGCGCCGCGAGGCGCTGGCCGGGCTAGCCGCAACGACGGCGCTCAGCCTGCCGGGCTGCGCCACTATGGAGCGCGGATCGCGCCCCTGCCCCGCTGGCGGCGTGCTCTCGATGGAGGCGGACCGGCTGCTGGCGATGCTTCCCGAGGTTGCGACCTATAATGGCGCGGAAGCCGCACTGGACGGCGGGCCATTGGCGCGGCGGCTTACCGATTATTCCCCGGCCGGCGAAGCGGCCCTGCGCGCCGGAACAGCGGCCAGCCGTACCCGGATCGCCGCTCTCGATTGCGGACCGGATACGAGCGGCGCGCTCCATGCAGCGGTTGTCGATGCGGTGCTGGAAAATGCCGGACGATCTTCCTCGATCTCCTATGGCCACATCGATCCGTTCAGCTACGTCAATCACCTCCCCTATCTCGTCCAGCAGATAAGCGGCCCGGCGATCGATTCCCCGGCGGTCATGGCGACGCAGCAGTCGCTGCGCACGCCCGAAGCAATCGACGCCTGGATCGAGAAGCTCGAGAGCTTCGAAACCGCCTTTGGCGGGGTCGCCGAAAAGATTCGCGCCGACGAGGCCGATGGCTGCCGCCCACCCAAGGCACTGCTTGAAAAGACGCTGCCGGTGCTCGATGCGTTCCTCGAAGGCCCGGCGGAACGGCACCCACTGATCGCAGCGCTTTCCGCCGGGATGACCGATGCCGTGATCGACCAGAGCTTCCGCGAAACCGCGCTGCAGCGCGCCATCGCCGCGCTCGAGACGAAGGCCCGGCCCGCTTATGCCCGGCTGCGCGCGATCGTCTCCGATATGCTGCCGCGCGGGCAGGATAATTCGGGCGTCTGGGCGCAACCTTTCGGCGAAGAACTCTACGCCGCCAACGTTCGCGCGCTCGGCGATACCGAACAGTCGCCCGACGAAATCCATGAAATCGGTATGGAGGAAGTCCGCCGGATCACCGCCGAGATGGAGGCGCTGCTAAACGCGCAGGGCCTGACCCAGGGCAGCGTCGGCGAACGGATGCTGGCGTTGGCCGACGATCCCCGGCTGCTGTTCGAAGACAGCAACGCCGGGCGCGAGGCGGTGCTCGATTATGTGCGCGGAAAGGTCCGCGATGCCGAGGCGCAATATCCGCGCTTCCTGCCCGCCGACATCATCCCGCGCCAGCCGATGCGCGTGCGCCGCGTGCCGGTGGCGACGCAGGACAGCGCGCCGGGCGGCTATTACGACGCCCCCTCGCTCGACGGGACCCGGCCCGGAACCTACTGGATCAACCTGCGCGATATGGCTGCGGTCGCCCGTTTCGCGCTACCGACATTGAGCTATCACGAGGGCGTACCCGGCCATCACACGCAAACCGCGATAGCCAGCGGGCTCGGCGAAGCGCCGCTGATCATCCGCATCGCCAGCTTCAACGCCTATCAGGAAGGCTGGGCGCTGTATGCCGAACGGCTGATGTGGGAGCTGGGCGCCTATGAAGACGATCCCTTCGGCGATCTCGGCCGGTTGCAGGACGAGCTGTTCCGCGCCGTCCGCCTCGTCGTCGATACCGGCATGCACCACAAGCGCTGGGCCCGCGAGAGGGCGATCGGGTTTATGCAGGAAGCGACCGGCAATCCCGAAAGCACCTGCGTCGCGGAGATCGAGCGCTATATGGCCTGGCCCGGACAGGCGCTCGGCTACAAGCTCGGCCAGCTCAGGCTGCTTGCGATGCGCGAGGAGATGCGGAGCCGCAAGGGCGAGGCGTTCGATCTGCGCGCATTCAACGCGCTCGTGCTTGGCCAGGGGGCGATGCCGCTCCGGCTTGTTGCAGAGCGTATCGACGCCGCCTGATCGCCTGCGCCGATGCCGGAAACGAAACGGACAGCCGCACCGCATGGCGTGGCTGCCCGTTTCAATGACGTACGCGTTCAGGAGAAGCGCAGATCATTCGCGGATGGTGCCGGCTGGGCCCGATCCGTTCCCTGACCATTTTGACGCAAAAGGTTACCAAAACCCTGAAAAACAGGGTTAACGCTCGGTTTCTAAGGTTAACGCAGAGCGGATTCCCATACCCACCAGTCCGGATGTGCCGATTTGACGCTAAGTGCGGCCTGGGCGCGCTTTTCCATGTCCTCGAACAAGGCAAAACAGGTCGCGCCGGATCCGGACATGCGGACGAAGAATGCGCCCGGCAGCCCGTCTAGCAGGGCCAGTACGGCGCCGATTTCCGGCGCGATGGCGATGGCCGGCGGCGTCAGATCGTTGCGCCAGCCGCCGGCTCCGCGCTCGGCGGCCAGAGCCCCGCGATCCTCGCCATCCCAGCGCTGGAAGACCGGGCCGGTCGGGATCGCAACGCCGGGATTGACGAGCAGCGCCGGCGCGCTTTCCACGGATGCAAGTGCGATCGCTTCGAGCTCGTCCCCCCTGCCCCGCCCGATCACGGTTTTTGAACCGAGGCACGCCGGCACATCCGCGCCAAGATCCGCCGCGATGTCATGCGCCACCGCCGCATCAAGATCGGCCTGCCACAGCCGCGCGAGCAGGCGGATCGCCGCCGCGGCATCGGCCGACCCGCCGCCAATGCCGGACGCTATGGGCAAATTCTTGGTCAGCCGGATTGCGGCGCCTGGCCCTCCCGGCACATAATCGCGCACCATAGCCGCGGCGCGCATCACCAGATTGTCGTTCCTGCTGGAAAGCCCTTCGGCGAACGGGCCGTCGATCGTCAGGCTGAGATCGCCTGCCGGTTCGGCCGCCAGCACATCGCCCTCTTCGCAAAAGGCAAAAAGCGTCTCGATCCGGTGATAGCCGTCGGGCAACCGTTCGCGCACATGCAGCGCCAGGTTGATTTTGGCATAGGCCGTTTCCGTGAGCGGCCCGGTGTCCCTTGTCATCGCCCGCCCGGCATCAGGGCGAGGCGGTCTCGGCGGTCAGGCCGATATCGAGCTTCTCGCGGATACGCTCGGCGGCTTCGTCTTCGGCGGAAACCAGCGCCGCCTGCCAGGCAAAGCGCGCGTCGCGGCGGCGGCCGACGGTCCAATAGGCATCGCCCAGATGCTCGTTGATCGTCGGTTCGGCCGGTTCGCCGCGGGCCGCGCTTTCCAGCATCGGGATCGCCTCGTCGATATTGCCCTGCACATAATGAACCCAGCCGAGCGAATCGATGATCGAGGCACTGCCGGGATCGAGCTCCGCCGCCCGGCGGATGAGCTCCTCGGCGCGGCCGAGATCCTCGCGCCGTTCGAGCAGCGCATAGCCGAGATAGTTGAGCGCCACGGCGGAATCGGGCGCCAGCTCGACGGCGCGTTCGAGCGCCGGCCGGGCATCCTCCCACTGGCCGCCGTCCAGCAGCGCGCCGCCGTAGAGGATCCACGCCGTCCAGGGCGCGTCCTCGCCGCCCGCCAGCGCCAGCGCGCGGCCATAGGCATCGGCCGCCTCGCCATAGCGGTCCATCAACGCCAGCTGTTCGCCCAGCCGCTGCCAGTCGGCTGCGTTCGCGCCATTTTCTTCGGCCCGCTCCTGCGCAAGCGCCAGCGCAGCGGCCGCGTCCTCGGTTTCGGCGAGCAGCTGGACGCGCATATCCTGCACGTCCGCGAAAAAGGGATCGCGTTCGTCGACATGGTCGAGCGCGGCAAGCGCTGCCGCGTCCTGTCCGGCATTGTCCAGGATCGCGCTCGTCACGAACCAGCCCGAACTGTTGTCGGGCGCGAGGAAGGTCGCGAACCGCGCCAGGGTCAAGGCCAGAGCCGAAACGTCGCGCCGGTTCACTTCGGCGGCGAGGCGGATAAAGACCTCCGCGATACCGTCCGCCGCGCTGTCCGCCGCGCCGGGCACCGTCCGGCCGCGCTGGATCAGCGCGCGCGCGGCAATTTCCGCGCGGCTGTTGCCGGGGAGCAGCGCCAACGCCTCGTCGCGCTGGCGGCTGCGCGCGAGCCGCGAGGCCGCGGAAAGCCGCGCCCGCAGGAAGCGCGCCGGGCCAAGGCTGGCGAGCCCGCTAATCGCGGCCGTACCCTCCTCGAACTGGCGCTGCGCGATCAGCAGCAATGCCCGATGTTCGGCCGAATAGGCGGCCGGCGTACCGCCGTCGCGCCCGGCATCGAGAATCGCGATCGGATCGCCATCGTTCGCGCCATAGGCGATCCAGGCGCGCAGCACCGGCACCAGCGATTCGAAAAGCTGTTCTTCCTCGATCCGGTCGACGACGCGCCGGGCTTCGGCCCAGTCGCCATCCTCCAGCGCCTCGATCAGGAAGAGGAAACGCCCATCGGGCGGCAGCGCATTGGCGCCATCGAGCGAGCGCGCGGCCTGCAGCGCCAGCGTCCGGTCACCGGCGGCGACGGCGCGGCGATAGGCGCGCGCGGCCAGTGCTTCATCGAACGGCGCTTCGGCCAGAGCGGCGGCATAGCCGCGCGCTGCAACCGCGATCTCGCCCGAAGCGTCGGCTACCCGCGCCCGGGCATAATCGGCCAGCGCGTTGCGGCTGTCATAAGCCTGGGCCGGAACGCTCCATGCCGCGCCCAGTGCCAGCAGCGCGGCGGCGCGCGCGATACGCTTACATGTTGGGATAATTGGGTCCTCCCCCGCCTTCGGGAACCACCCAGTTGATGTTCTGGGTCGGGTCCTTGATGTCGCAGGTCTTGCAGTGGACGCAGTTCTGCGCGTTGATCTGGAACCGCGGTTTTCCGCCATCGTCATCTACCACCTCATACACACCCGCCGGGCAATAACGCTGCGCCGGTTCCGCATAAAGCGGAAGGTTATAGTCGATCGGTATATCGGGGTCCTTGAGCCTCAGATGAACCGGCTGGTCTTCCTCGTGATTGGTGTTGGAGAGGAACACCGATGAAAGGCGGTCGAAGCTGATCTCGCCATCGGGCTTGGGATAGTCGATCTTCTTGACCTGGTCCGCGCGCCACAGGCTCTGATTGTCCGGGTGATGGCCCATGGTGAAGGGCATGCGGATGCCGATCGTTTCGGCCCACATCGTCATCCCGGCCAGGATAGTCCCGGCAAAATTGCCATATTTCTCGACCAGCGGCAGCGTGTTCCGGACCTTGCGGAGTTCCTTGTAGACCCAGCTATCCTCGTAAGCGGCCTCATAAGCGGTGAGCTCGTCGCCCGAACGCTCGGCGCCGATCGCCTCGAACGCGGCCTCGGCGGCCATCATCCCGGTCTTCATCGCGGTATGGCTGCCCTTGATGCGCGGTACGTTCACGAAACCGGCCGAACAGCCGATCAGCGCGCCGCCCGGGAAGGCAAGCTTCGGCACAGATTGCCAGCCGCCATCGTTGATCGCGCGCGCTCCGTAGGAAACGCGCTTGCCGCCTTCGAGGATCGAACGGATCGCCGGGTGCTGCTTCCAGCGCTGCATTTCCTCGAACGGGGAAAGCCAGGGGTTGGCATAGTTGAGCCAGGTGACGAAGCCGAGCGCGACCTGCCCATTTTCCTGATGATAGAGGAAACCGCCGCCATTGGCATCTTCGAGCGGCCAGCCCTGGGTGTGGATCACGCGGCCCGGCACATGCTTGCCCGGCTCGATATCCCAAAGCTCCTTGATACCGAGACCATAGACCTGCGGCTCGGAATCCCTGTCGAGATCGAACTGCCGGATCAGCTGTTTCGAAAGGCTGCCGCGCACGCCTTCTGCGAAGAAGGTATATTTGGCATGCAGCTCCATGCCCGGCATGTAATCGGGCTTCTTCTCGCCATCGCGCGCGATACCCATATCGCCGGTCGCAACGCCCTTCACCGATCCGTCTTCGTTCCACAGGATCTCGGCGGCGGCAAAGCCGGGGAAAATCTCGACGCCCAGTCCCTCGGCCCGGCCCGCCAGCCAGCGGCAGAAATTGCCGAGGCTCACCGTATAGGTGCCCTTGTTGTTCATGAAGGGCGGCATCGCGAAATGCGGGAATTCGTATTTCTTCGTGGCGCTCAGCACCCAGTGATGGTTTTCGGTCACCGGCACCGTCAGCGGCGCATCGTCGGCCTCGCGCCAGTCCGGAAACAGTTCGTCGAGCGCCCTTGGGTCGACGACCGCGCCCGAAAGGATGTGCGCGCCAACCTCGGACCCTTTTTCGAGGATACAGACCGAGATTTCCTTGCCGTTTTCCTCGGCAAGCTGTTTCAGGCGGATCGCCGCCGAAAGCCCCGCGGGGCCGGCGCCTACGATCACCACGTCATAAGGCATGGATTCCCGTTCGGACATTCTCGTCACTTTCTCCCCTGCACCGCCTTTTTGTTCGTATCGTCGCGGCCAGCAAACATTCTGTCATATAGTCACTGCCCGCCGATTGACCGGGCCGTCAACCTTAGACTCTATGCGGGCTTTATAGGTGGATGGGCAATGGCTGTCGGCGGAGAAATGGAAAGCGCGCTGGACTGGTGGCGAGAGGCGGGAGCCGATGTGATCGTCGGCGACGAACCGCGCGGCTGGCTCACCGAATCCAAGCCCCTTGCACCAAAAGCGCCGACAAAAGGCGCTCCCGTTGCTGTTGATACGCCGCCCGTACCCGTCGCGATGCCCTCCGCGCTGGCGGAATTTCGCCCCTGGCTGCTCGACGCGACGATCATCGAGGCGCCGCGAGAAGCACGGCTCGACGCCGCCGGCGATCCGGCGAGCGGTTTGATGGTGCTGATCGACATGCCCGAACAGGGCGACGAGAGCGCGGGAAAGCTGCTTTCGGGCGAAGCGGGACTGCTGTTCGACCGGATGCTGGCGGCGATCGGCCGGGATCGGGCGTCAATCTATCTCGCCGCCTTTTCGCCGGCACGCGTGCTGGGCGGCGCCCTGAACGAGACGGCTTTTGCCGCGCTTGCAGACGCCGCGAAGCGCCACGTCGCGCTCGCCGCGCCGCGCCAGTTGCTGTTGATGGGCGAAGCGCCGAGCCGTGCCTTTTGCGGGGTCAGCCTCAACGAGGCACGTGGAAAGCAACGTGTCCTTAACCATGATGGCGGCACTGTGTCCGCGATTGCCACTTTCCATCCGCGCTTCCTTCTCCAGCAGCCGCGGCTCAAGGCCCAGAGCTGGAAGGATTTGCAGATGCTGGTCGAAGGAATGAACGCGTGAAACTGAAACTCCTGACCGCCACCGCCCTGCTTGCGCTTTCCAGTGCCCCGGCGCTGGCCGACAGCGCGAACATCCCCTCGTCCGCGCCTTCGGTCCGCAGCGACGTCGACGCCGTGCTGAGCCGCAGCGAACGGGAGGCCTATCGCCAGATCTTCGCGGATATCCGCAACCAGGACTGGGCGAGCGCACAGGAGCGCCTGGACGATGCGCCGCGCGGCGTTCTCTATCCGGTCGCCCGCGCCGAACTGTATCTCGCGTCCGGATCGCCCCGCGTCGAAGGCGACCCGCTGCGTGACCTGCTCCGCGATGCGCCCGACCTTCCCGATGCGTCGCGTATCCTGACGCTGGCGCAGGGCCGCGGCGTCGACAGCGCGCCCGGTATTCCCTCGGCGCAAACACTGCGCCGGATGCCGAGCCCGTCGCGCCGCAGTCGTGCCCGACCGGTCAGCGACGATGCCAATACGCGCGCGCTCACCGGGCGTATCCAGCCGCTGATCGTGGCGGACAGCCCGCGCGAAGCGGAAAATCTTATCGACGAATTTGGCAGCGGCCTCAGCTCCGACGGCCTGACCGAGGTCCGCCAGCGGGTGGCCTGGTCCTATTATCTTTCGGGCGACGATCGCAACGCGCAGCGCATGGCTCGGCTGGCCCGCAACGGCACCGGCGACTGGGCCGTCCATGCCGACTGGGTAGACGGGCTCGCCTCGTTCCGCGCGGGCGACTGCCAGGAAGCGGCCGATGCCTTTTCCGCGGTCGGCCGCCGCGCGCCGGACAGCGAACTGCGTTCCGCCGGTCTGTATTGGACGGCGCGGGCCGAAATGAGCTGCGGACGCCCGCAAAACGTGCAGCAATATCTGCGCACCGCCGCCCAGATGAACGAAACCTTTTACGGCCTGCTCGCTGCGCAATCGCTCGGCGTCGCGCCGGAAACGGCAGACCATGCCGGGCTCGCCCATAGCTGGGAAAATATACGCAACGAAGCGAACGCGCAGCGCGCGATCGCGCTTGTCGAAATCGGCGAACGGAACCTCGCCGAGCAATATGTTCGCCATGGCGTCGCCATCGGCAACCCGCACAGCCATGATGCCTGGCTCGATCTCGCCAACCAGTTGCACCTGCCCAATGCCGAATTGTGGGTCGCGCAGAACCTGCCGATTGCCCACCATCCTTCGGCGCGGGATCGCTTCCCGGCGCCCGACTATCAGCCGATCGGCGGCTGGCGTGTCGATCGGTCGCTGGTTTTCGCCCATGCGCTGCAGGAATCGAATTTCCGGCCCGATGTGGTCAGCCCCGCCGGCGCCCGCGGTCTGCTCCAGCTGATGCCCGGCACGGCAAGCGACATCGCGCGCGACCGCGGCGAGAGCGTCAACGCTTCGCGGCTCAACGTGCCCGAAGTGAATATCGAATATGGCCAGTTCTACATGGAGCGGATGCGCGATTTTCCCGGCATGCAGGGCCTGCTGCCCAAGGTGATCGCCTCTTACAATGCCGGGCCCGGCGCCGTGATGAACTGGGAGGGCCGGCTGCGCGACGGCGGCGATCCGCTGCTCTACATCGAGAGCATCCCTTTCTGGGAAACCCGCGGCTATGTGCCGATCATCCTGCGCAACTACTGGATGTACCAGCGCAACGCCGGCGAGGCGTCGCCGAGCCTTTCCGCGCTCGCCCAGGGTATGTGGCCGCGTTTTCCCGGCGCCCAGGGACCGGTAGCCGTACGTCTTTCCGGCCATGGCGGAACCCGCATTGCCAATTGACGAGAGCATAGAGTTCCTGCCCGTCCGAATCGCGTTGCTGACGATTTCGGATACCCGGAAGCGCGCCAACGACACGTCCGGCGACATACTGGAAGAGCGGTTGACGGATGCGGGCCATATCCTGGCAGACAGGCGCGTCGTTGCCGACGACATGTCCGAAATCGTTTCCCGCCTCCATGCGTGGATCGACAATCCCGAAGTCGATTGCGTGATCACCACCGGCGGCACCGGGGTAACCGGGCGGGATATCACGCCCGAAGCGCTGCAACGCGTCCAGGACAAGCCGATTCCGGGCTTCGGTGAACTATTCCGATGGCTCAGCTACGAGCATATCGGAACGTCGACGATTCAGTCGCGCGCCTGCGCCTGCGTGGCGCGCGGCACCTATATCTTCGCGCTGCCGGGCTCGAACGGCGCGGTAAAGGACGGATGGGACGGGATACTCGCCAGCCAGCTCGATATTCGTCACCAGCCCTGCAATTTCGTGGAACTGATGCCGCGGCTTACCGAGAATTGATCCATATTTCCCAAAGGGTCGCGTCGGGCTGAGCCCGATCGGTCTCGAAATAGCTGCCATCGCCACTGACACCCGCATAATCGCCGCCATGACGGCCCGGCGCGCGGACTATATCGCCCTCCAGCGCTTCACCGGTCGCTGATTCGGCGCGAAAAGCGTAGCCGGCGGGCTCGTTTTCGAAGCGCACATATTCGCGGCCTTCATTGTCATAGTTGAAGCCGAAAGTGGCCGGGCCATAGGCCGCAACGGCATCGGCGATCGGCGATCCGGGGCCCACCCCCTCGGCAGTGCGGCAGACATCGGACTGCACCGAGAAAGCGGAAATCCCGATCCCGCCGGCATAGCTTTCGATCTCGTAATTTTCGAAAATCGCGCAGATCGCGTCTTCACCGTCCGAACGCGCGCACAGGGCACCGAAATCGACCATATAGCTGGGATAGAAGGTCAGCACGGTGCGCGCCGGAAAGGCTTCCACGAATTCGCCCAGTGTCGCCGGCATGCCGAGATTCGCCACGCCGTCTTCGGTGATCACGCATTCGGGATCGAATATCTCGTTCACGCCGGCGGAATCGACCGGCGTCCCGCCCTCGCCGACCGTCGGATCGAGCACCAGAAGGTTCGCCTCCGCCGCCGGTTCGACCGCGGTTTCGTCCGGCACTGCCGATGCGTCTGACTGCGCTTCTCCCGAACAGGCGGCGAGCGCGGCGATCGAGACGAACAACAACGGCGCGGCAGCGAATCTCATCGATATTCTCCTTCGAAACCGCATTGCGCCGATCGCGGGAATATGACAAGTTGTTCCTATTATGTTCTCATCGAAAACCAAGGGACGCGGGGCGACCGCCAATGCCGTACCGCAGCGCTTCAACCTGGCGGAGCGCGAGCCGGATGGCGACTGGCTGGACGAGCGGGAGACGCTGGACGGCGCCCCCCCGCCCCCACGCACACAGGTCACGATCGAACGGCCCAAGACGATCATCGCCCGCAACCGCTCCCCCGACATCGTCTTCGATCGGTCGATCAACGCCTATCGCGGCTGCGAGCATGGCTGCATCTATTGCTTCGCGCGGCCGACCCACGCCTTTCACGATCTTTCGCCCGGCCTCGATTTCGAGACCCGCCTGTTCGCCAAGCCGAGCGGCCCGGCGCTGTTGCGCGCGGAACTGGCGAAACCGGGCTATGTGCCCGCGCCGCTCGCCATGGGCACCAACACCGACCCCTATCAGCCGATCGAGCGCGAATACCGGATCACCCGCCAATGCATCGAGATCCTCGCCGAAACGCGCCATCCGCTGATGCTCACCACCAAGTCGGATCGCATCGTGCGCGATATCGACTTGCTCGCCGCCATGGCGAGAGAAGGGCTGGCGACGGTGGCGGTTTCGATCACCTCGCTCGATGCCAAGATACACCAGACGCTGGAGCCGCGCGCGCCCTCCGCGCGAAAGCGCCTCGCTGCCGTAAGAGCGCTGAGCCAAGCCGGCGTGCCGGTCGGCGTCTCGATCTCGCCGATCATTCCCGCGATCACCGATAGCGAGATCGAACATCTGATCGCCGCCGCCGCGGAGGCCGGGGCAAACGCCGTCATGTATATCCCGCTGCGCCTCCCGCACGAGGTCGCGCCGCTGTTCCGGGCCTGGCTCGACGAATATTATCCCGACCGCGCCGAGAAGGTGATGAACACCGTGCGTTCGATCCGGCAGAATCGCGACAACGATCCCGATTATTTCAGCCGTATGCGCGGCAGCGGCCCCTGGGCGGAACTGATCCGTACGCGCTTCAAGATCGCCGCGCGCAAGCACGGGATCGTCGGAAGGCTCCCCCTGCCCCGTTCCGACCTGTTCCGAAAACCCGCCGGGCCGCAAGGCGAGCTTTTCTAGCGCGAAGCCCTCACACGCCTTCCAGCTTGTAATCCTTATATTCCTCGCGCAGTGCGCGCTTCAGGATCTTGCCGGTCGCCGTATGCGGCAGCTCGTCAACGAACTTCACCTCGTCGGGCAGCCACCATTTGGCGACCTTGTCCGTCAGATACCCGACGACATCATCGGCCTCGATATCGGCACCGTCTTTTTTCACGACCAGCAGCAGGGGCCGCTCGTCCCATTTGGGATGATAGACGCCGACCGCCGCCGCCTCGGCAACGCCCGGGCAGCCCACAGCGGCGTTTTCCAGTTCGATCGAGCTGATCCATTCTCCGCCCGATTTGATGACGTCCTTCGCCCGGTCGGTGATCTGCATGACCCCGTCGGGATGGATCACCGACACGTCGCCGGTGTCGAACCAATTGTCCTCGCCGACGCATTTGCCGCTTTCGTCCTGGAAATACTGATCGAGGATCCAGGGGCCGCGCACCTGGAGCCGACCCGAGGATTCGCCGTCGCGCGGCAGCACATTACCGTCATCGTCGACGACGCGGATCTCGACGCCGAACGGAGTCCGGCCCTGCTTGCAAATGATGTCGACCTTTTCGTCGAAGGAAAGCTCCTCCCAGTTGTAAGGGCGCTGGCCGATGGTGCCGATCGGCGAGGTTTCGGTCATGCCCCAGGCGTGGAGCACGTAAACGCCGGCATGCATGAACCGCTCGATCATCGCGCGCGGCGCGGCCGAGCCGCCGATCACCACCATTTCCAGTTTGCCGTAATCGACCCCGGTTGCGTCCATATGGGCGAACATGGCGAGCCAGACGGTCGGCACGCCCGCCGAATGGGTCACGCCTTCATTCTGCACGAGATCGCACAGTACCTCGCCTTCGTTGACGGCGGAGAACACCATCTTCGATCCGGTCACCGCGCAGGCGAAGGGCAGACCCCAGGCATTGGCATGGAACATCGGCACGATCGGCAGCATCACCGAGCGCGTCGAGAGGTTCATCGCATCGGGCTGACCCTCGGTGATCGCGTGGATGACGTTGGAGCGATGCTCGTAAAGCACGCCCTTGGGATTACCGGTCGTGCCGCTCGTATAGCAAAGGCCGCAAGGTTCGCGCTCGTCGCCGGTCACCCATTCGAAGTCGCCATCTTCCGCGTCGATCAGCGCGCGGAAGGTCGGATAGTCGCCCTCGCCGTCGATCGGACCGTCGAACAGGATGAAATGCTCGATCGTCTTCAACTGGGGCTTGATCGCCTCGACCAGTGGTTCGAACGCCTTGTCGAACAGCAGCACGCGGTCTTCCGCATGGTTCATGATGTAGATCAGCTGTTCGGCGAACAGCCGCGGATTGACCGTGTGAACGACGCCGCCGATGCCCGCGATCCCGTACCAGGAGGCGAGATGATGCGCATGGTTCATCGCCAGGGTCGCGATCCGGTCCCCCTTCGTCATGCCGAGCTTCAGCAGCGCTTGGGCGCATTTACGGGCATCTTCATGGATGCCGGCCCAGTTGGTGCGACCGATCGTCCGGTCCGCCCAATAGGTCACGATTTCGCGATGGCCATGTTCGCGCGCGGCGTGATCGATGATGTTCGTCACCCGCAGCTGCGCGTCCTGCATTCCTCCAAGCATGTCTATCCCTTCGTCCTTCGGACTTTTTTTCCGGCCATCTTAGCCGGGCGCGCCGGGCGGTCCAGCCCGAAACTGTGCCGCGGCGCCGAAGGGGCGGATCAGGAAACGGCGGCGAGGCGCGGCCGCTGCTCGGCCGGTGCGGCGGTATTGTCCGCCGATAGCTGGGCCGAAATCATGCCGGGAAGAGTGCGGACCGTCTCTGCCAGTTCGGCATCGAGCGCGAAGCGGCGGCCGAGAACCACATTGGCTTCGCCGCCACCGGGAAGCGGCGCGCGCAGCACGACCGTGCCGCGCCCCTCGCCATTCCCGCCCAGCGCCGCGGGGAGCTGCGCCAGGGAGGCAGGGTCCGCGGTCTCGATGGTCATCGTCATCCGGCTGGCATTGGCAAGGCCGTCAAAGGGCTGGAATTGCTGGACGGTGACGCGCGGCGTTTCCTCGCCCGGCTGCCAGTCGAGCTCGACGCGAAGCAACCCGCATTTGCCGTCGCGTGCCGCTTCTTCCATCTCCTCGCGTGGCCCTTCCTCGAACGCGCTGGAGAAATATTGGCCCGAGGAATCGGAAAGGGTTGCGGTGATGAACGGGTTGCCGCGCCGCGAGGTGCGCTTGCGCACATTTTCGACGAGCCCCGCCATGACGATCCCGCGCATCCGCCCGCCATCGACCGGGGCGGGCAGCGCGCACAGTTCGGCATAGCTTTGCGCGCCGAACGCCTTGGCGAGGTGCTGGTAATTGTCGACCGGATGGCCGGAAAAATAGAAGCCGAACGCCTCCTTTTCCTGCGCCATGCGCTCGGCGAGCGGCCAATGTGCGCTCTCCGACAGGCGGATATGGGCAATATCGGATTCGCTTTCCGAAAACAGCCCGCCCTGCCCGGTTTCGCGTGCATCGGCTTCGCTCGACGCGATCGAAAGGATGGTTTCCGCCGCCGCGAAGACCGCCGGTCGATTGGCGTCGAGAGCGTCGAACGCGCCCGCTCCGGCCAGGCTTTCGAGCTGGCGGCGGTTGAGCAGATGCGGATCGACGCGCGCTGCGAAATCATCGAGGCTTTCGAAAACCCCGTTCGCCTCGCGCTCCACGACCAGCTGTTCCATCGCCTTGGAGCCGACACCCTTGAGCGCCGCCAGCGCATAGCGGACCGCATGTTCGTCCTGATATTCCTCGACCGAGAACAGCGCCTCGCTCGCATTCACGCAAGGCGGCAGGCATGCGACGCTCGAACGGCGCATGTCTTCGGTAAAGATGCCGAGCTTGTCGGTATTGCCCATGTCGTAGCACATCGACGCCGCGTAGAATTCCTCGCGATAATGGACTTTCAACCAGGCCGTCTGATAGGCGATCAGCGCATAGGCGGCGGCGTGGGACTTGTTGAAACCATAGCCCGCGAACTTGGCGATCAAGTCGAACAACTCGTTGGCCTTGGGCGCGCCGATGTCGTTCCCGGCGCAACCCGACACGAAGCGTTCACGCTGCGCGTCCATTTCCGACTGGATCTTCTTGCCCATTGCGCGGCGGAGCAAGTCGGCGTCGCCGAGCGAATAGCCCGCGAGGATCCGCGCCGCCTCCATAACCTGTTCCTGGTAGACGAAGATCCCGTAGGTTTCCTTCAGGATCGGTTCGAGATCGGGGTGCGGATACTCGATCGGCTCGACGCCGTTCTTGCGCGCGCCGAACATCGGAATATTGTCCATTGGGCCGGGCCGGTAGAGCGAGACGAGCGCGATGATGTCTTCGAAACAGGTCGGCTTCACCGCCGCAAGCGTCCGCCGCATGCCCTCCGATTCCAGCTGGAAAACGCCGACCGTGTCGCTCTTCTGGAGCAGTTCGTACACCTGTTCGTCGTCCCAGCCAAGCCGGTCGAGATCGACCGATATCCCGCGCTGCGCGAGGAGCTGCACGGCCTTTTGCAGAACCGAAAGCGTCTTGAGGCCGAGAAAGTCGAACTTCACCAACCCGGCCTTTTCGACATTCTTCATATCGAACTGGGTGACGGGAATGTCGGAACGGGGATCGCGATAGAGCGGCACCAGCTTGTCGAGCCGCCGGTCGCCGATGACGACGCCCGCTGCGTGGGTCGAACTGTGACGCGGCAGGCCTTCGAGCTTCATCGCGAGGTCGACGAGCTTCTTCACATCGCCGTCGCCCTTATATTCGGCGGCGAATTCGGTGACGCCGTTGAGCGTGCGTTCCAGCGTCCAGGGATCGGTCGGATGGTTGGGCACCATCTTGGTCAGCCGGTCGACCTGGCCATAGGGCATCTGCAGCACGCGGCCGACGTCGCGCAGCACGGCGCGCGATTTCATGGTTCCGAAGGTGATGATCTGGGCGACCTGGTCGCGGCCATATTTCTGCTGGACGTAGCGGATGACTTCGCCGCGTCGCGTTTCGCAGAAATCGATGTCGAAATCGGGCATCGACACGCGCTCCGGGTTCAGGAAGCGTTCGAAAAGCAGGCCCAGTTGGAGCGGATCGAGGCCGGTGATCGTCAGTGCCCAGGCGACGACCGAACCCGCGCCCGAGCCGCGTCCCGGCCCCACGGGAATGTCCTGCGCTTTCGCCCATTTGATGAAATCGGCAACGATCAGGAAATAGCCGGGGAAACCCATCTCGATAATGATATCGAGTTCATATTCGAGCCGCTCGGCATAGGGCTTTCGGATCTCGTCGGTCAGCGCATCGCCGTGGATCGCGACCAGCCGCGCTTCCAGACCGGCCCGGGCATCCTCGCGCAGCTGGGCCGATTCGCCGTCGAGATCGCCGGCGACGCTGGGCAGGATGGGATCGCGCTTCGGCGCGGCAAAAGCGCAGCGCTGGGCGACGACGAGCGTATTTTCGAGCGCTTCGGGCAGATCGTCGAAACGCGATTCCATCGCTTCATAGGGCACCATCCAGCCCTCTTCGGGGCTTTGCCGCCGGTCGTCGCTTTCGACATAGTTCGAATCCGCGATACACAGCATCGCATCGTGCGCCGCATGAAAATCCTGCTTCTGGAAAAAGGCGGGATTGGTGGCGACGAGGGGCAGGTCGCGCGCATAGGCGAGATCGAGCAGCGCCTCCTCGCTCGCCTCCTCTATCGGATCGCCGCGCCGGCTGATCTCGACATAGAGACGGCCGGGGAACAGCGCGCATAGCCGGTCGGCATAGGCCTTGGCGGCGTCCGCCTGCTCTCCCTCGTATAGCCGCGCAAGCCCGCCCTCGCCCCCGCCGGTCAGCGCTATCAGGCCGGCGGTGCGGCCTTCCAGCGCGTCCATGGCGATATGCGGCGGTTCCTCGAGCGGCCGATCGAGATGCGCCTGCGACACCAGCGCGCAGAGATTTTCATAGCCCTCTTCGTCCTGCACGAGCAGCGGCAGCCAATCGATGATCGGATCCTCGCCCTCGGGCCGGCCCGGCCGTGCCACCGCCAAGGTCGCGCCGATGATCGGCTGGACGCCCTTCTCGATCGCCGCCGCGCAAAAGGGCATCGCCGCATAGAGCCCGTTCCGGTCCATGAGCGCTGCCGCCGGAAAGCCGAGTTCGCGGGCCCTTTTGGCGATATCCTTCGGCTGGATCGCGCCTTCCAGCATCGTATAGGCCGAAAAGACGCGCAGCGGGACGAAGGGCGTATGGGGCATGGCCGCGACTATGGGCACTCGTCGCGATTCGGAAAAGCGGGAAAGCCGCCGCGATGTGGATCGCCAATGGGCGGCCGTCTCAGGGCCGGATGATCCCGACGCCGTTGGCAATGACGACGGTCGTTCCGAAAGGCTCCGACAGCCTTTGCATCGTTTCGAGGATCCGCCGCGCGGTGGCGCCGGTCGCCAGGCGTGGGACGCCGCGGTCGATGCCGGTCGCATCGACGCCGAGATCGATCGGATAGAGCCGGATTTCGGCAACCTGCCCGCCCTCGAAGCGCGACACCGCAATCACCGATTCGAACTGGCGGGAATCGGAAAAAGACCGTTCCGCCCTGCCCTGCAGGATCTCGCCGACCGTCGCTTCACCGGGCTCGATGCCAAGCCGCTCGTAGAAATCGCCGGGCAGCGCCTCGAGCGCATTGTTCATCATCGCGAAGTTGCCGAGCGAATAGAAGATCGGCCGCCCGCGATAAATCTCGATGCCGCGCAAGATGTGCGGCCCATGCCCGACAAAGGCGTCGGCGCCCGCATCGATCGCCCGGCGCGCAAAGGCGATGGCGAAATCGGCGGGCGTATCGCTATCGTTGCCGGGCTCGTGATTGTGCAGGCTGTAAACCGCGAAATTGCTGTACTGTCGGCCCTGGCGGATCGCGAGGAGATTGCCCGCCACATCGCTTTCGTTGGGCTCGAACGTCCAGGCCAGCGTACCATCGGGCTGCGTCCCGGCGCGGAAACTCCGCCCGAACAGGCGAACTGTTTCTGCCTCGTCCTCCTGCCCGGCGATCGCGCGCAATTGCTCGAGCTGGTCGGGGCGAACGATAGCGATGCGATCGACCCGGAGCGGATTGAGCCCAGCACGGCCCGGCACCGCGCCGACCGGATCGCCCGCCGGCGACATCGCCGTGAAACTGGACGCGGCGTCGACAAGCGACACCCGGCCCTGAGGCGCATGATGGAAGCGCGGCGATCGCGCGCCCTGCAAGGTCGGTCCCGTGCCCGCGAACACCAGTCCCGCGTCGGTGAGCCGCCTTTCGGTCTCGGCCAGCCCCTCGACGCCCCAATCTGTCGAATGATTATTGGCAAGGCTGACGATATCGAAGCCCATGTCCCGCACATCGCCCACCACGCGCGGGTCGGCATACATCCATGAACCGCCCGACAGCGCCTGGGGCGACCCCTCGAAATGCGCCATGTCGATCGCCATCGTCTCGAAATTGCCGAAGGTGAGATCGGCCTCGCGCAGCAACGCCAGCATCCGGGGCGAGCGCGACTCCAGAACCGGCAGAATCGGCCGCAAATAGATGAGATCGCCAACTGCGGCGAAGGTGAAGCCATCGGGCATGGCCTCGGCGGGCACCGGGGCGATGCGGATCGCCGTCTCCTGCGCGGCAACGGGCGGGACGAAAAGGCTTGCGATAGCGACCACAAGGCCGGCCATCGCGCCGCGAGAAAAATGCTTGCGGCCGGCTTTGAAAATTCGGTTCATCTTGCCCCCGGTCATATGCTTCCGGTGCAATCCACCATGAATCGGGGCTGCTGGCAAATGCAGCCGCCCTAGGACAGCAGCGCCGCGATATCCTTTTCGATCTGCCAGGGCTTCGTCGTCGGCGCGTAGCGATGGACGACCGCGCCGTCGGCATCGACCAGGAATTTGGTGAAATTCCACTTGATCTGGTTGGTGCCCAGGCCGCGCTCCTGCTCGCGCAGATGCACCCAGAGCGGATCGGCATCGGACCCGTTGACGGCGATCTTGGCAAAGAGCGGAAAGGTCACGTCATAGGTGAGCGTACAGAAATTCCGGATTTCCTCGGCATCGCCCGGTTCCTGCCCGCCAAACTGATTGCAGGGGAACGCCAATATCTCGAACCCGCGATCCTTATATTTGCGATACAGTTCCTCGAGCCCGGCATATTGCGATGTGAATCCGCATTGGGAGGCGACATTGACGATGAGCAGCGCCTTGCCCGCATAGTCGGCGAGCGCCTGTTTCGTGCCGTCGGGCAGATCCACCTCGAAACCGTGCACGCTCATGACTGGCTGCGGATCGCCCTTATTCAAGACGGCCCTCATGCAACCGCACCAGCCGGTCCGTCTTCTTCGCCAGCCGCTCATTATGCGTCGCGATAAGCGCCGCGCTCCCTTCCTCGCGGACCAGTTTCAGGAATTCGGCGAGAACGATATCGGCCGTGGCTTCGTCGAGATTGCCGGTCGGCTCGTCGGCAAGGACGAGCGAGGGTTTGTTCGCCAGCGCCCGACCGACTGCGACGCGCTGCTGCTCGCCGCCTGAAAGCTGCGATGGACGGTGTTCGAGCCGATGCCCGAGGCCCAACCGGTTGAGCAGCGATGCTGCGCGCTTTTCGGCATCCGCATAGGTCGCGCCGCGGATCAGCTGCGGGATGACGACATTCTCCTTCGCCGAGAAATCGGGAAGAAGATGGTGGAACTGATAGACGAAACCCAGATGATCGCGCCGGATGCGGGTCCGCGCGTCGCTTTCCAGGCTTCCGACCTCTTCGCCGTCGATTGCGATCGAACCGGAAAAGCCCCCTTCGAGCAGGCCGACCGCCTGCAGCATCGTCGATTTGCCGGAACCGGACGGGCCGAGCAGCGCGACGATTTCGCCATGGCCGATGGTGAAATCGATACCGCGCAATACGTCGATCCTGACGCCGCCCTGTTCGAAGCTCCGCGCCAGCGCCTTAACGGCGAGAACCGTCTCACTCATAGCGCAGCACCTCGACAGGATCGGTGCTGGCCGCCTTGTAGGCCGGGTAGAGAGTGAAGATGAAGGCCGAACCCATCGCCAGTCCGACAATGGCCAGAACTTCGAAAGGATCGGTGCGCGCGGGCAGTTCGGTGATGAAGCGGATCGACGGATCCCAGAGATTCTGGCCGGTAAGGGTCTGCACGATTTCGACGGCGCCCTGACGGTAGCGAAGAGTCACGAAAGCAAGCAGCAGCCCGGCGATGGTACCGAGCGCGCTCGTCGTGAGGCCGATGGTGAGGAATATCTTCATCATGGAGCGCCTTGTCGCGCCCATGGTACGCAAGATGGCGATGTCGCGTTTCTTGGCCCTGACAAGCATTATCAGCGAGGACAGGATATTGAACACCGCGACAATGATGATCAGCGACAGGATGATAAACATCACGACGCGTTCGATTTCCAGCGCGTCGAACAACTCGCTATTCATCTCCCGCCAGTCCGTGACAACGGCCTGACCGGCCCAACGCGCCGCGATCGGCGCTATGATGGCGTGGACATTGTCGGGATCGACGGTGTCGATCTCTATCATGCCGACGGTGTCGCTCATCATCAAAAGGGTTTGCGCGTCCTCCATCGGCATAAGCACGAAGGCGCTGTCGAAATCATAGACGCCGACCTCGAATATTGCCCCGACATTGTAGGAAACGATGCGCGGGACGGTCCCGAAAGGCGTCGAACGGCCTTGCGGTGAAATCAGGCTGATCTGCCCGCCAACGACGGCGCCCAGAGAGACGGCCAGCCGCGATCCGATCGCGACATTCCCGCTGCCCGGCGTAAGCGCC
Organism: Parasphingopyxis marina; assembly: GCF_014237875.1. Taxonomy (GTDB): domain Bacteria; phylum Pseudomonadota; class Alphaproteobacteria; order Sphingomonadales; family Sphingomonadaceae; genus Parasphingopyxis; species Parasphingopyxis marina. Next base: position 1,664,659 of record NZ_JACJVJ010000001.1, on the reverse strand, counting down.
CGCATGTCGCCTTCGATGATATTGCTGTTGAAAACCTCGTTCTCACGAATGTCGGCGGTGCGCATTCCGCGCGCCAGCACGCCTTCGACGCGCCCCGCATAGCTCGCCATCAGCGGCTGTTCGATCAGCGGAGTCGCCGAAACGACGCCCTCGGTCGCCTCCAGCTCGTCCATAATCAGTTCCCAGTCGGGCAAGCGTCCGCCATAGCCCTGAACCACGGCATGGCCGTTCAGACCCACCGTCTTGTCAAACAGCTCGGCACGAAATCCGTTCATCACGCTCATCACGACGACCAGGGCCCAGACGCCGAGCATGACGGCGACGAGGCTGATCGAGGCAACGACGAAGATGAAACGCTCGCCCTTGCCGGGCAGCAGATAGCGCTTCGCTATCATCCGCTCATGGCGGGAGAGGATCATCCCGACAGCTTTCCGATGGCGAGTTCCGGCGCTAGTTCCACGCGCTCTCCGGTCGCCCGGTTCTTGAGCTCGACCACGCCCTTTTCCAGCCCTCGGGGGCCGACGATCAGCTGCCAGGGAAGGCCGATCACATCCATCGTGGCGAATTTGGCGCCGCCCCGTTCGTCGCGATCGTCGTACAGGACCTCGACTCCGGCGGCTTCCAGCCGCGCATAGAGATCGTCGGCAGCCGCCGTGCAGGTCTCGTCGTCCGCGCGCATGTTGATAAGGCCGATCTTGTAGGGCGCCACCGACTCGGGCCAGACGATCCCGTCATCGTCATGGCTCGCCTCGATGATCGCGCCGACGAGGCGCGAAACGCCGATGCCGTAGCTGCCCATCAGCGGCGTCACCATGTCGCCGTCGGGGCCCGACACTTTGAGGCCCATCGCCTTGGAATATTTTTCGCCGAAGAAGAAGATATGGCCGACTTCGACGCCGCGGGATTCGCGCAGCGCATCGCCCATTTCCGCCTCGCGCGCCTCGTCGCGCTTTTCGTCGGTCGCGGCATAGTCGGCGGTCATCGAATCGACGAAGGCCTGCAGAGCCGCGCTGTCTTCGACATCGACCGCATAATCCTCGGCTGTGCGCGGTTGCTCCCAGCTTTCATGGAAAAACACCTCGCTCTCGCCCGACGGGGCGAGGACGATGAATTCATGGCTAAGGTCACCGCCGATCGGTCCGGTATCGGCCTGCATCGGCATCGCCCGCAGCCCCATCCGCGCGAAAGTGCGCAGATAGGCGACGAACATCTTGTTGTAGCTGATCCGTCCGCCAGCCTCGTCGAGATCGAAGCTATAGGCATCCTTCATCAGGAATTCGCGGCCGCGCATCACGCCGAAGCGCGGACGGCGCTCGTCGCGAAATTTCCACTGGATATGATAGAGATTGCGCGGCAGGTCGCGATAGCTTTTCGCGCCATCTTTGAAGAGCGATGTGATCACTTCCTCATTGGTCGGGCCATAGAGGAGATCGCGATCCGAACGATCGGCGATGCGCAGCATTTCGGGGCCATAGGCATCGTAACGGCCGCTTTCGCGCCACAGCTCGGCCGACTGGATGGTCGGCATCAGCATCTCGATCGCGCCCGCCCGGTCCTGTTCCTCGCGCACGATCTGCTCGATCTTCCTGAGCACGCGAAAGCCGAGCGGTAGCCAGGCATAGATGCCGGCCGAGGTCTGGCGGACGAGCCCGGCGCGCAGCATCAGCTTGTGGCTGATCACTTCAGCGTCGGCGGGCGTTTCCTTGGTAACGGGCAGAAAATAGCGGGATAGGCGCATGGGTTTTTGGGTCCGAATGGGGCCGTGGATGACCCGCGTCTCTAGGGCCGCGCTGCGCCGCCCGCAACCTTCTAGCGCTCCATGCTTCTGTTGCGCGATAGACACGGATTCAAAGATAATGTGGCCATGTTACCTCTAACCCCATGACAAGGGGCTGCGGTTTGGCATAGCAGTTTCGCTACGGATTACGCGCCAAACGGCCGTGGTTCAGGGAGGCTCCACCCGCTGCCCGTTTTCGAGGGGAAAAGCTGGGCGCGAACCGGGGCCAACCAAAGGGGGCTGACGAATATTCGTCACGCTTGTGCCCGGATCGAAAGGTCCGGGCACATTCGTTTCTACCTAAGACATTTCGGACGAGGCGTTTCGGGCTTTCTAGCGTCCGGGATCCGCGCACCCTATCCAGCGCATTTCCGCCGCCCAGCTATAGCCGCGAAACAGCCGGTCGAACTCCAGCGTCATAGAGTGATTGGCCGCCAGGGCACTGAGCGTATCCGCCATCTCCGCCCGCGGCGAGACGTCGAACCGGTCCAACCAGGCGAACAGCATCCGCCGGAAGGCGGGCGGCAAGCGCTCCTGCTGCCCGAAATCGACGATGTGAATTTCGCCGCGCCCGCTGAGCAGTTTCGGCAGGCCCTGCAATACGGCGCGCCAGGGCGGGATCATGGAGAGCGTGTAGGACAGGAATACGCGGTCGAACCGCGCGACGCCGAACAGCGCATCGGGATCGAATTGCGCCGCATCGCCGCAGGCAAGCATGATTCGCTCGCTCAGACATTCCTTCGCGATATTGGCGCGCGCCGTCACCAGCATCGCTTCGGAGATATCGATTCCGAAATAGCGGGCGTCGGGAAAACGGCGGGCGGCGCGGATCAGGTTGCGACCGGTGCCGCATCCGATTTCCAGCACCGAAGCGCCGGCAGGCGGCGCCATCCGGTCAACCATGCGATCGCGTCCGAGCAGATAATATTTGCGCGTGAGATCGTAGATATGCCGTTGGTGGCGATAAATCGCATCCATCCGGGCGCCGGCCTTGCCGCCGGCCAGCGCCGGTTCAATCGGCGCGTTCATAGAGATGGACGCCGCCATAGATGGAAGACCGGTCCCGGGCGGTCAGCGAGCGGGACAGTTCGTCCCGATAGGCCCAGCGCCCGAGGATACGCTCCGGCACGCGGCCCGGAAGCAGGCTCGGCTCGGCCGCCGTGCGGAACAGGACACGCGATCCCGGCCGTGCGGTGCGGGTAATCTCGGTCCAGAGCGCGGTCAGCTGATCGTCCGTCATCCAGTCCTGCGCATCGAGCAGCACATAGCGGTCGAGGCTCCCCGCCGGTTCCTCGGCCAGGAAATGCACGAAATTGGCGTGGCGTATCTCGACGCGATCGAGCCGGGAAACGACGGCGTCGTAATTGGCCTGTTCCAGATAGGGAGGAAGCGGCGCCGTCTCCGCCTTGCCATAACCCCTTCCGAAAGCCTGCCAGGCGAAATAATTGTCCGAAAACTCGAAATCGCAGGCGAGTTTTTCGAGGCGCTTCCGAAGGACATTCGCCATGCCGTCGGGATCGCCGCCCACCAGCGCTTCATATTGCGCGGGCGGAATGCCGAGGCCGAACAGCGAAGCGGGCTGGTCGGTCAGCCAGCGCACGAATTTCTTGTCGAAGATCGGTGAGAGGCGCTCCTCGAACAGCCGCCTTTGCTCCTCGCGCGTTTCCGCTTTCAGCATCTCGCGGGGATCGACGCCGTAGAGCTTCGCCACCATGTGCGCCGCGGTAATGAAATGGCCGAGCAAGCCGCGCCGGTAGAAATTGCGCGCAAATCCACCGATCCGGCGCCGGCCCAGCAGATCGCGCCGTTCCCAATAGCGCCGGCTGGTTTCGTCGAGATGCGGGCGAACATGATCGCGATAGGCGGCGATGTTGCGCCGGTCGTCTGCTCCGGCGAAAAAGCGGTGGAAGCTCGCATGGTCGGGAAGCTGCGCCGCCGCCGCGAGTTTCAGCCGGTTGAGCGCGATATGCGCGGTGTTGAGATCGACCGCGACGATCCGCTCGGGATTGGCGGTCAGATAGCTCAGCACGTTGCAGCCGCCGCTGGCGATCGTCACCAGCCGGGAATCGGGGCCCAGCTGCAAGGCTTCGAGATCGACAACCGGGTCTTCCCAGATCTGCGCATAGACAAGGCCGCGAAAGGCGAAGGTGAAGGCGCGCTCCAACAGGCCCTGCTTGCTAAGATGATCGTGCTGGTGAACGGCGCGGCGCACTTCGCCATTCCTGCCGTGCGTGCGTTTCGAACTTTCCGCGAGCCGAAGCTGTGCCATGGGCGTCTCCATCGCCCGATGCCTTTAGGGGTGCATGGTGACTGGCCGATGACGGTTTGCGGTCAATCGCGTTGCAGCGGCCGCCCATGGCTATTTCCCACGGGAGCGGTTAGCCCGAAAAGAAAACAGTTCCGGGGAGAGCGGGATGCGGGAAGACGAACGGAGCGGCATCGGTTCCGTCGGCGCGGAGAGCGTGCTGGGCGCGGGCGGGCTTGCCAAGACCAGCCCCTCCTTGTGGACCAAGCTCGCTTATGGCTTCGGTGCGATCGCCTATGGCGTCAAGGATAACGGCTTCAACTATTTCCTGCTGCTCTTCTACGCGCAGGTCATCGGGCTCGACGCGCGGCTCGTCAGTCTCGCCATCCTCATCGCGCTGATCGCCGATGCGATCAGCGATCCGGTGGTGGGATACTGGTCGGACAATTTCCGGTCGCGCTGGGGCCGCCGCCATCCCTTCATGTATGCCGCCGCCATTCCCGTCGCGGTCAGCTATTATTTTCTCTGGAACCCGCCGGTCGGGTGGAGCAGCCAAGCGCTGTTCTGGTATGTGCTGCTGCTTGCGATCCTGATCCGCACCTTCATCACCTTTTACGAGACGCCGAGCACCGCGCTCGCGCCGGAACTGACCGAGAATTACGACGAGCGCAGCTCCCTGCTCAGCTTCCGCTATTATTTCGCATGGACCGGCGGCAATGCGATGTCGGTCATCAACTTCGCGCTGATCTTTCCGGCTTTCGTGACGGCGGCGATCGCCAACGGCTCATTCAACCGGGATGCCTATGCGCTATACGGCCTGCTGTCGGCGATCCTGATCTTTGCCGCGATCATGGTGTCGACGCTCGGCACCCATTCGCGCATTCCGCATCTCAAACAACCGCCGCCCAAGCGCCGGTTGACCCTGGGGACGATCTTCCGGGAAATCGGCGAAACCTTTGCCAGCCGTTCCTTTATCGCGCTGTTCATCGCCTCGATCTTCGGCTTCGTCGCGACCGGCCTCAATGCCGGCCTGGCCTTCTATTTCACGACCTATTTCTGGGGTTTCAGCCCGCAGCAGATCGGCGTCGTCACGCTGTGCGTCTTTATTTCAGCGGTGCTCGGGGCCGTGCTCGCGCCGGTTATTTCGCGCAAATTCGGCAAGAAGCGCGGCGCGATCACCATCGGCCTGATCGCCTTTATCGGATCGCCGACGCCGATCTTCCTGCGCCTGATGGACGTGCTTCCGGGTAATGAGTCGCCCTTCATCTTCTGGTTCATCGTGCTGACGACGACGATCGATATCGGGCTGGTGATCTGCTACCAGATCCTCGCTGCCTCGATGGTCGCCGATCTCGTCGAACAGGCGGAACTCCGGACCGGGCGGCGCTCGGAAGGCATGTTCTACGCCGCCTATACCTTCATGCGAAAATGCGGGATCGGGATCGGCATCGTTATCGCCGGTTTCGTCATTTCGGCGGTCGGCCTCGCCGCCGGCGCACAACAGGGCGAAGCGAGCGATGAAACGCTATGGCTGCTCGGCGCCGTCTACGCGCCGGCCGTGCTCGCGCTCTGGCTGACGATGATCGCTATCATCAGCCAATACCGGATCGACCGGACCGAGCATGAGGAGAATCTGCGAAAGCTGGCGGAGCGTGAAGCCGGCGCCTAATCGCCCATCGCCGCAATTTCCCATAGCGCCGCGCAATCGAGAATACAGATCTTGCCCTGGTCGAGCTCGATCAACCCGGCCTCGGCCCAGGCCGAAAGCTGACGATTGATATTTTCGCGGCTGATACCGACGAAATGGCCGAGTTCGCTCTGGCTGATGTCGATCTTGAGCTTCTGGTTCGCGGCTTCGGCGTCGGTAAGGCGCTGGAGATAGCGTGCGAGCCGGGGCCCGGCCGAAAAGGCGCGGTCGCTTTCGACCGTCGTATTCATCTGGCGAAGCCGCCGTGCCATTTCCTGCAGCATGCGGAGCGCGACGGTCGGGTTCTGAAAGATGAAATCCTCGGCCTGGGATCGGGTCAGGTGCATGATGCTGCCATCGTCGACCATCGTTACCGTCGCCGTCCGGTCGCCCCCGTCGAGCAGAGCGATCTCGCCGATCACCGTGCCCGGCCCCAGATAATCGAGCACGATTTCCCGGCCGTTCGCCGCCACCATGTTCACCCGCGCCGTGCCGGTGACGAGAATGATCGCCGAATCGCCCGGATCGCCCTGATGGATCAATATCTCTCGCTTCGCCGCGAATTCGAGCTTGGTGCGCTCCAACAGATCGTCGAGCTGTTCCTCCGTGCAGGCCGCAAGAAGCGAGCCTTTCGGCAGGATCGCGAGAAGATCCTGCGCTTTCATCCGATCGACTGCCATATGTCCCTCCTTTGATCAGGATGCGACCCGGCGATCCTTGCGACTAGACCAGCCGCGACTGTCTTACCGCCGCTTCTATGAAGCTTGCAAATAGCGGATGCGGATCGAAGGGGCGGGACTTGAGTTCCGGGTGGAACTGGACGCCGATAAACCAGTCATGATCGGGCCGCTCGACGATCTCGGGCAGTTGGCCGTCCGGGGACATGCCGGAAAAAACGAGGCCGCCCTTTTCGAGATTCGGCATATAATGGGTGTTGACCTCGTACCGGTGACGGTGGCGTTCGCTGATCATCTCGCTGCCGTAGATTGTCCCGACATGGCTGTTGCCGTCGAGCTTCGCCTCATAGGCGCCGAGGCGCATCGTGCCGCCCAGATCGCCGCCTGCCTCGCGTTTCTGGATACCCTCTTCGCTCATCCATTCGGTGATCAGCCCGACCACCGGCTCTTCGGTGTCTCCGAATTCGGTCGAGGACGCGTTCTCGATGCCGCCAAGGTTACGCACCCCCTCGATGCACGCCATCTGCATGCCGAAACAAATGCCGAAATACGGCACGTTGCGTTCGCGCGCGAAGCGGACCGCCGCGATCTTCCCTTCCGCGCCGCGCTCGCCGAACGCGCCGGGGACGAGGATCGCGTGCATCGGCTCGAGCTGCGCCGCGATATCGCTTTCCTCTTCCTCGAACAGTTCGGCGTCGATCCATTTGATATGAACCTTCACCCGGTTGGCGATGCCGCCATGGACGAGCGCTTCGTTGAGCGATTTATAGGCGTCCTGCAGGCCGACATATTTGCCGACGACCCCGATGGTCACCTCGCCTTCGGGGTTTTCGAGCCGGTCGTTGATATCGAGCCAGGTGGTGAGATCCGGCTCTTCCGCTTCCTCGATACCGAAGGCGGCGAGAACTTCGTCGTCAAGGCCCGCCTCGTGATAGGTCAGCGGCACCGCATAGATGCTGGGCGCGTCGAGCGCCGGGATGACCGCGCTTTTGCGAACATTGCAGAAAGCCGCGATCTTCGCGCGTTCGCTGTCGGGCAGCGGATGTTCGCAGCGGCAGACCAGCACTTCGGGCTGGATGCCGAGCGAGGTCAGCTCGCGGACGCTGTGCTGGGTCGGCTTGGTCTTGAGTTCTCCGGCAGCGGCGATGAACGGTACCAATGTCGTGTGGATCGAGACCGACTGACCGCGGCCCAGCTCGTTCCTCAGCTGTCGGATGGCCTCCATGAAGGGCAGGCTCTCGATATCGCCGACCGTGCCGCCGATCTCGCACAGCACGAAATCGATATCGCCGAGATCGGCCTTGGCGAAATCCTTGATCGCGTCGGTGACGTGCGGGATCACCTGGACGGTTGCGCCGAGATAGTCGCCGCGCCGTTCCTTGGTGATGATCGTCTGGTAGATGCGGCCCGAAGTGACATTGTCGGACTGCCGCGCCGAAACGCCGGTAAAGCGCTCATAATGGCCAAGATCGAGATCGGTCTCCGCGCCATCGTCGGTCACATAGACCTCGCCATGCTGATAGGGCGACATCGTACCCGGATCGACATTCAGATAGGGATCGAATTTTCGGATGCGGACCTTGTAGCCACGCGCCTGAAGGAGGGCAGCGAGACTTGCTGCCATGAGACCCTTGCCAAGCGATGAGACCACGCCGCCGGTGATAAATATGAACCGCGCCATGGGAGGAAAGGGTTACGCAGGATTGCGGTGAAAGGGCAAGATGCCGAATCCGCAGCTTACGAATAATTTGTGAGTAAGCGCCGGAACCGCGGTTTATTCTGCCGCGCCATCCTCTGCCGGGGCGGCCGTGTCGCTGGCTTCCGACTGGCCGGCGATGCTGCCGAGGATATCGTTGTCCACGGGCGAAGCCGCACCATTGGCAGGCGCCGCGGGGGCCGTTGCCGGCGCTTCGGACTGGGTGACCGGCGCAAGATCGCTTTCGAAAGCGGATCCATGCTGGCGCTGCGTGGCGAGACCGGCGAGCAGGATGCTCAGCCCGACAAAAGCGGCCGCGGTGAGCCCGGTTGCCCGCGTCAGGAAATCGGCTTGCCCGCGCGCCGTCATCAGGCCGGACGACGATCCGCCAACGCCCAGGCCACCGCCTTCCGAGCGCTGCATGAGAATCAGGGTCACAAGCACGAAAGCGACGACCACTTGAACGACGAGCAGGAAGGTGAAAATCATGATCTGGTCTCTAGAAATGTCGGCGGCGGATTATCCGCCCCAAGTCTCTTCGCCGCGCGAGATAGGCGTTTCGGGCGCAAGGTTCAAGCGAGCGCTGCCGCGGCCTCGATGATCGGCACGAACTTGTCATGGCTAAGGCTTGCCCCGCCGACCAGACCGCCATCGACATTGTCTATAGCCAGCAAGTCCGCCGCATTGTCGCCGTTCATCGATCCGCCATAAAGAATGCGAATGCCCCCGGCTGCATCGCCGATCATATCGGCCAGCTCTTTGCGGATCGTCGCGTGCATGGCGGCGACGTCGTCGAGCGTCGGAATGCGCCCGGTGCCGATCGCCCAGATCGGTTCATAGGCGACGACCAGCCAGTCGCCGGCGGCATGCCGCGGCACGGAGCGCCCGACCTGCGCCATCACCACGTCTTCCGCCCTGCCCGCGTCGCGCTCGTCCTCGGTCTCCCCGACACAGACGATTGCGGTCAGGCCATGCCGGTGGACAGCCTCGGCCTTGCCGCGGATCAGCCGGTCGGTCTCGCACTGTTCGTCGCGGCGCTCGCTATGGCCGACGATCACGCATTTTGCGCCGGCTTCGATCAGCATCGGGGCAGACAGGCAACCGGTGTGCGCGCCGCGATCCTCCGCATGACAATCCTGTGCGCCGATCATCAGGTCCGGCGTGCGCTGGACAGCCGGCGCGATCAGCGTCGCCGGCGTGCAGATCGCGACATCGACCTGCGGATGGGCCTTGGCGGCCTTTTCGATACCGTGAAGTTCGCGCAGATGATCCAGATGGCCGTTCATCTTCCAATTGCCGGCCACGAATTTGCGTCTTGTCATGTGCGAAATCGCCTCGCTGTCGCTGTTGAAGCCTGTTCAGACTCCGCCTGATAGCGGCGCCCGCACGCCCTGCCAAATCGCGCTTCCACGCTTGAAGCCGCGCGCGCACACCCCTAAAGCACGGGCTGTTTTCGAAGAAGCCAGGCGAGAGCGCTTACTCCATGATCACTTTTTTCCGCAGACTGTTCAATACGAAGCTCGGCGTCGTCATTGCGATGCTGTTCGTCGCGCTGATCGCCCTCGCCTTCGGTCTTGCCGATATCAGCGCGCCGGGCGGTATGTTCTCGGGCGGCGGCACGACCGTGGCCAGCGTCAACGGCACCGATGTCGACGAGGATCGCGTCGCCCTGATGGCTCAACGCGCGCTCGACAATGCGCGGACCGAGCAACCCAATGCGAATATGGGCGACTTCATCGATTCCGGTGCGCTCAACGACGTGATCGACCAATATGTCCGCAGCGAAGCCCTGCGCATGTTCGCGAACGATCACGGCATCCTTGTCAGCGACGATCTCGTCAACGCCGCGATCCGGGATATCCCGGCCTTTCAGGGGCTGACCGGCGAATTCGACGAGCCGAGCTTCCGCCAGGTGATTGCGGCGCAAGGGCTGAGCGAAGCCGAGGTCCGCGAAGATCTGGCGCGGCAGGCCCTGCTCCGCGTGCTGATGGGCCCGCTCGGCGCATCGCCGCACGTCACGCTGACCGTCGCGCGGCCTTATGCGAGCCTGCTGCCGGAAGAACGTAGCGGCCAGGTCGCCGCCATTCCCTCGAGCGCGATACCGGAAGGCAACCCGCCGACCGCGGCCGAGATCAACGCCTTCTATCAGGACAATATCGATCGCTATACGCTGCCCGACCGACGGGCCGTGCGCTATGCAGTCTTCACGCGGACCAGTATCGACATCCCGGCACCGAGCGAAGAGGATATACGCGCCTATTACGAAGACAATGACGAACGCTATGCGGGCAGTGAAACCCGCTCGTTCCAGCAGATCATCCTCGCGGACGAGGCCGATGCCCGGGCCTTTTACCAGGCGGTAAATGGCGGCGCAGATTTTGCGGCGCAGGCGGCGCAGCGGGGCTTTGCGGCGGGATCGCTCAATGTCAGCGGGCAGACGCAGGACGCCTTCCAGCGTACGACATCGCAGGACATTGCCGCTGCCGCCTTTCGTGCCAATGAAGGTGCGCTCCTCCAGCCAATGCGGTCCGGCCTCGGTTGGCACGTTATCCGCGTTTCCGACATCGTCACCCGCGGCGCAACGCCGCTCGGCAATGTGCGCCCCGAGATCGTCGCGACCCTGCGCGAAGAGGCGACGGTGGCCGCGCTCGGCGCCTATTATGAGGAAATCGAGAGCGCGATCGAGGACGGCGCCTCGTTCGAGGAAGTCATCGAAGCCAAGGACCTTACCATCCAGTCGACGCCGCTGCTGACATCGGCCGGCCTCGCGCCCGACCAGCCCGGGTACCGCCCTACCGCCGATCTCCAGCCGATCCTGCAGCTTGCCTTCACGCTGGGCGAAGGCGACGATCCCGAACTCGTGCAGCTCGAGGAGAATCAGCGCTACGCCCTCGTCCAGGTGACCCGCGTAGCCTCCCGCGCACCGCGCGCGCTCGCCAGCATCCAGCCGGCCGTGACCCGCGATTTCCTGCTGGACCGCCAGGCCCGCCGGGCCCGCGAGATCGCCGACGGCATCGTCGCCCGCGTCAATGCGGGCCAGTCGCTGGCCGAAGCGATGCAGGAGGTCGAGATCGACCTGCCGCGCCCCCTGCCCGCCCGGGCCACCCGGCAGGCGGTATCGCGGCCCGACGCCAATATCCCCGAACCGGTGCGCCTGATGTTCCGCATGGCCGAAAACACGGCCAAGCTCATCCGGCTGCCGCTGGACCAGGGCTGGTATGTCGTGGTGCTCGAAGCGATCGAGAGCGACGAGGACCGCGTGACGCCCGAAATGGTGCGCCGAACGGCCGAACAGTTCGAAGGCGTGACCGGTGAGGAATATTCCGAACAGTTCATCAACGCCGTGCTCGTCGACTATCCGGTGACGCGCAACGAAGAGGCGATCGCCGCGCTCGCCGAACGGCTGCGGACCGGCCGCGCCAATTAGGATGGGTTTTTCGACATGAGCGGGCGCGCCGAGGCCATCGCGGCGCTGGAGGCCGGCCGCCCGGCGCTGATCTGGCGGCAGCAGCTCGCCGATCTCGATACGCCGATCGGCGCCGCGCTGAAGCTCATCGAGCCGGGGCGCGGCGATTTCATCCTGGAATCGGTGGAGGGCGGCAATGTTCGCGGCCGCCACACCTATGTCGGCCTGGCGCCCGATCTCGTCTTCCGCGCGCAAGGCGAGCAGGCCGAGATCAACCGCCACTGGCTCGCCGACGCCGCAGCCTTCGAACCGGTCGACGAAAAAAGCCCCGATGCGCTGCGCGATCTCGTCGCCGAATGCCGGATGGACCTGCCCGAAGGCCTGCCGCGCTCGCTCGCCTGCCTGGTCGGCTATTTCGGCTATGAGACGATCGGCCTGATCGAAACGCTTCCGCGTCCCGCCGACAATCCCCTGCACGTGCCGGACATGCTGTTCGTGCGGCCGACCCTGATCCTGATCTTCGACCGGCTGGAAGACACGCTGCATCTGGTCGCGCCGATCTGGGGCACCGATGCCGACGATGGGGAGGATGCGGCGGAAAAGGCTGTGGACAAGGCCGTGGAATGCATCGAAACCGCCGCCGCGCGGCTCAATGCGCCCTATCTGCCGCGCCACCGCAAGCCGCCCGAACTGCCGGACATCGCGCCCAGCCCGACCATGGCCGAGGGACAGTATGAGGCGATGGTCGCCCGCGCGAAGGACTATATCCATGCCGGGGACATCTTCCAGGTGGTGCTGGCCCAGCGCTTCACCCAGCCCTTCCCGCTGCCGCCGATCGACCTTTACCGCTCGCTCAGGCGGATCAACCCCTCGCCTTTCCTCTATTATCTGGACCTGCCGGGCTTTGCGCTGATCGGATCGAGCCCCGAAATCCTCGTCCGCGCGCGCGACGGCGAAGTCACGATCCGGCCGATCGCCGGCACCCGCCCGCGCGGCAAGACCGCAAGCGAGGACGCCGCCAACCGCGAAAGCCTGCTCGCCGATCCCAAGGAACGCGCCGAGCATCTGATGCTGCTCGACTTGGGGCGCAACGATGTCGGCCGGGTGGCCGAAGCAGGCAGCGTCACCGTCACCGACAGCTATGGCGTCGAAATGTACAGCCATGTCATGCACATCGTTTCGAACGTCGTCGGCAAGCTCTCGCCCGATCACGACGCGCTCGACGCCCTGTTCGCGGGCTTCCCGGCGGGCACGGTTTCCGGCGCGCCCAAGGTCCGCGCCTGCGAGATCATCGCCGAACTCGAACCCGAAACGCGCGGCGCCTATGCCGGCGGCGTCGGCTATTTCTCGCCCGATGGCGGCATGGACAGCTGCATCGTGCTGAGGACCGCCGTCGTCAAAGACGATGTCATGCACGTCCAGGCCGGTGCCGGCATCGTCGCCGACAGCGATCCCGAATACGAACAGCGCGAATGCGAGCACAAGGCCGGGGCGCTCTTTGCCGCGGCCAAGGACGCCATCGAGCGCGCGGACGAACCGGGATTCGGGCAGTAACGCCTGACGTTCACCCCTCTCACTACGACATTCGTCGGAAATATATTGCCGAGCGGGTCGCCTCGCCATAGCCCGATCCCCGAATAGGGGAGAAATCGATGCTCAGATTCTGTTTGTCCGCGCTTGCGCTTGCAGTGCTGCCGCTCGCCGCTCAGGCCGCCGAGCCCCGCGCGATCGCCAACACCGTCGCCGAGGCGATCGAAGGCAATTATTTCGACGAAAACCGGGCGGTGGAAATTGCCGATACGGTAAGACGCCGCGCGCAAAGCGGCGCGCTCGACGGCATCGAGAACCCGCTTTCGCTGGCATCCGCGCTCACCGCGATCATCGAGCCCTTTGACGGCCATTTCCGCGTCACCTGGGCCTCGCCCGCCGAAGCCGGGGACAGCGAAGAAGAGGCGAGCGAAAATCCGGCAGGCCGCTCACTCTATGGCTTTGGCGATCAGATACGCCGGGCCGGCTATGGCTTTGCGACCGTCTCCATCCTGCCGGGCAATATCGGCTATATCGAGATGACCAATTTTGCGGATATCGATTTCGACGACCCGGCCGATCCGGCAAAACGCGCGGCCGATGCCGCATTGGCGCTCATCGCAGCGAGCGACGCCGTCATCATCGACCTCCGGACCAATGGCGGGGGATCCCCGGCGATGGTCGGCTATCTGGTCAGCGCCTTCACACCGGCGGGCGCGCCCATCTACAATGAATTCCAGTATCGCGGCGGCAGCGCGAGCGAAGCCCCGGGCGTCTATTACGCGGCCCCGCGGCTCGAAACGCCGCTCTACATCGTCACCAGCGCGCGTACCGGTTCGGCAGCCGAGGCGCTGCCTTATACGCTGCAGGCGGCGGATCGCGCCGTTGTCGTCGGCGAGGCGACGGCGGGCGGCGCCAACCCCGGCGGCACGATCGATGTCGGCGAGGGTTTCACCGTGTTCGTTTCGAACGGCTCTCCGGTAAACCCGATCACCGGCGGCAACTGGGAAGGCAGCGGAGTCGTGCCCGATGTGGAAGTGCCTGCGGAAGATGCCCTGCGGCACGCGCAGATACTCGCGCTCGATGCGCTCGCGAGCCGCGTCGATGCCGCCTATCGCAACGATATCGCCTGGTCCCGCGCGGCGCTGGAAGCCGACGAAAGCGCGGAGAACAGTGCCGATCTGGCAGCGCTCGCGGGAAGCTACGGGCCCTATCGCATCGAAGCGGCGGACGATGGATTGCTGCTGCACCAGGGCCGGCGGCCGGTCAAACGCCTTGGCCGGGTATCCGGCGATCTGTTTTTCGAAAGAGCCAATCCGTTGATACGCTATCGGTTCGTGCGCGAAGACGGGGCCGTCTTGGCGCTCGAAACCCATTTCGCGAGCGGCGACCTTCGCCGGCAGGAACGCGAATAGCGCGGCTCAATAGTCCGGCAACTCCACCTGATCGGTCAGCCCTTGCCCCAGCGCCATGTCCGCCACGAAGGGCAGCCCCATCGCTTTCGTCACCCAGTTGCGGAAGGTGATTCCCAGCTGCGTCTTCGGCGCGAACGCCCCGGCGAAGCGGCGCGCGGCTTTCTGCTTTTCGGCAAGGAAAGGCTGGAGCAGCGCCTCGTATCGCGCGAACGCCGCCTCATGGTTTCCGCCGGCCCGGCCCAGCTCGCGCCCCAATTCTCCGGCCAACACATAGCCGCCGATTATCGCCAGCGCCGAGCCCTGCCCGGCGAGGAAGGACGGCGCGAAGGCCGCGTCGCCGACCAGCGCCGTGCGGCCCCCGGACCAGCGCTCCATCCGCACCTGGCTGACCGTGTCCATGTAGAGATCGCGGCAGCCGTCGAGCGCGTCCAGCATCGCCGGCACTTCCCAACGCATCTTGCCGAACGTGTTGCGCAGCAGCGCCTTCTGGATCACCTCGCCATGCGGGATCGCGTTCGATGCCGGCTCCCACCAGATCAGCAGGATCAGCGTCGATCCGTCGCGCAGGGCGAAGCGCGCGGCCTGCATGCCGGGCTCGCTGTGCATGATATAAGCGTCCGGCGCGCGCGGCTCGTAGCCATCGACGATATAGGCGGCAAACTTGTAATCGAGATAGATCTCGAAACGCTCGTGCGGGCCGAAAACGCGCTTGCGGGTTTGCGAACGGATACCCTCTGCACCGATGACGAGATCGAAACGGCGTTCCGCGCCGCTCTTGAAGGTCACGTTCACGGCGTCGCCATCGTCGATCTGCGTGGCGATCCGGTCCCCGAACAGCATCTCCGCCCTGCCCTCCACCGCCCGGTTGAGCGCCAGCGACAATTCGCCGCGCGGCAGGCTGACGAAACGGCCGCCGGTCGCGCGGTCGAAAATCTCGGTCTTGAAACCGCCCCTGCGGCGCCCGTCGTCGCCGACCATCCGCACTT
Source organism: Parasphingopyxis marina (assembly GCF_014237875.1). Classification (GTDB taxonomy): domain Bacteria; phylum Pseudomonadota; class Alphaproteobacteria; order Sphingomonadales; family Sphingomonadaceae; genus Parasphingopyxis; species Parasphingopyxis marina. The sequence goes on along the minus strand of NZ_JACJVJ010000001.1, from coordinate 1,649,243 downwards.
CGCCGACCTGGTATCCGGCTTCGAGAAGATCGGGCATCAGCCCCATCTTCTCGGCAATGTCGTATCCCTTGCCCCAGAAATCGATGACATATCCGCCCGAACGCGGCGCCGGAGCCTCCTCGACCACCGTCGGCGCAAAGCCGTGTTCGGCCAGCCACCAAGCCGTTGCCGGGCCGGCTATGCCCGCGCCGCTGATCAGAATATCCATCGCGCCGTTCTAACGATCCGCACGCCGAGCCGCCAGTCGCGGAAAAGCGTTGCAATCCGCCTATGTGTATTATAAGAATAATACAGTAAGGGAAGCGGAGGAAACAGGTGAAGACATTCGGAACCGGGCTGCTGCTGTTCCTGTTCGTCGCTTCGGCGATCGGCGGATGGGTTTTCTTCAATCCCGGTCCGCCCGACCTGCGCGCCGCGATCGACACCACCCCCGAACCCATCGACGAACGCAGCGGCGTCTATACCAGCGCCGACGGGGCGCAGCATCGGCTCGTGCTGCCTGCGCTGGATCGCGACTTCTATCGTTTCAACCTCGATCGCTGGGAAGCGGCCGAACATATCGGCGCCGCGGAGCTTGCCGACGGCCCGCTCGTCCGCTCCGGCACCCAGCCTTACCGGGTCCGCACCCTGTCCATCGGCGATCCTGAAATCCTCGAAGCATGGATATTCGAACCCGAGGAGATTTCGGGAACCGGCATCGTGATCCTCCACGGCTCGGGCGATTCGGACCGGTCCAACGGATGGTACGCCCTGCTCGCCGATCATCTGGCGCGCGCCGGCCATGTCGTGATCCTTCCCGACAAGCGCGGATCGGGCCGATCGGGCGGGGATTGGCGCAACGCCCCCTTCTCGCTGCTCGCGCAGGACGGCAAGCGCTGGCTGGGAATGTTGCGCGAAGAGGCGCCGGATCTTCCCGCTTATGGCTTTGTCGGCGTGAGCCAGGGCGGCACCATCGCCCCCGAAGCGGCGCGGATCGCCGAAGCCGATTTCGCCGTCGCGCTGAGCGCAGCGGCGACAGACATGGCGGAACAGCTTCGCTTGGAGGTCGGCAACGGCGTGCGCGAAGGCGCGCCGGGATTTCTCCAGGGCCTGCTCACCTCCGCCTTCACCGCCCGCGCCAAGCGCCGCCAGCCGGGTTTCTGGGCCGCCAACGGCGATTACAACATGCTCGAACAATGGGAAGAATGGCACGGACCCTTCTTCCTCGCGCTCGGCGAAGAGGATGAAAGCGATAACGTGCCCGTCACCGAGAGCGTGAGGCGGCTCGAGGCACTTCCGGAAGGCCAGCGGCCCGATTGGCGCGTCTATCCCGGGGTCGGCCATGCACTGATGCGCGAGAACCGTTTCCTGCCGGACTTCGAACGCGATCTGTTCGGCTGGCTCGCGCGTTTTTCGGGCGGCGACGGCACCGCCTGAACGAAAAAGCCCCCGGCCGTTTCCGGCCAGGGGCTCTGCTTGCGGACTTCCGCCAGCCTACCAGATGCGCACGCGCTCTTCGGGCGGGATGTACATCGCATCGCCGGGCTCGACGCCGAAGGCTTCATACCAGGCATCGATATTGCGGACCGGGCCGTTGGCGCGGAATTCCTGCGGGCTGTGCGGATCGGTGAGGATGCGTTCGCGCAGGGCGTTCTCGCGGATCAGCCCGCGCCATACCTGTGCCCAGCTCAGGAAGAAGCGCTGGTCGCCGGTCAGCCCGTCGATCACCGGCGGTTCGCCATGTTCGGCGACGTAGCGGCGATAGGCGGAGTACGCCATTTCGAGGCCGCCGAGATCGCCGATATTCTCGCCCATCGTCAGCTCGCCATTCACGTGCAGCCCGGGGATCGGCTCGAACGCGTCATATTGCGCGCCGAAGCGGGCGGTGCGCGCCTCGAACTCGGCCGCGGTCTCCTCGGTCCACCAGTCGCGGATGCGGCCCGTGCCGTCGAACTGCCGGCCCTGATCGTCGAAGCCATGGCCGATTTCATGGCCGATCACGCCGCCGATGGCGCCGTAATTGACCGCCGGATCGGCATTGGGATCGAAGAAGGGCGGCTGCAGGATCGCCGCGGGAAAGGTGATCTGGTTCAGGAGCGGGTTGTAATAGGCGTTCACCGTCTGCGGGTTCATGCCCCACAGCTCCCGGTCCACCGGATGCGGCAGGCGCTGGAGCGCGAGGTTGAACGCGTGCTGCTGGGCGCGCTGGACATTGCCCAGCAGATCGTCGCGGCGGATTTCGAGGTCCGAATAGTCGATCCATTCCACCGGGTGGCCGATCCGCGGTTCGAAGGCGGTGAGCTTGGCGACTGCCTCTGCCCGGGTGGCTTCGTCCATCCAGTCGCTATTCTCGATCCGCTCCTGCAGCGCGGCGCGCAGGTTCGCGATCAGCTCGGTCATCTGGCGCTGCGATTCGGGCGGATAGTGGCGGTCGACGTAAATCTGGCCGATCGCCTCGCCGATATTGTCGTCGACAAGCTCCACGCCGCGCTTCCAGCGATCGCGCTGGTCGGGCGTGTCGCGCAGAGTGCGGCCGAAAAAGTTGAAGCGGGCCTCGTCGAATGCGGCAGGCAGATAGGCGGCGTTGTCGCTGATGAAGTGGAAGGTCAGATAGTCCTTCCAGGTATCCAGCGGCACGCTTTCGATCAATTCGCCGGCGGCGGTGATCGCCGTGGTTTCGGCGGCGACCACGGTGTCGACGCTACCTAGGCCGATGCCTTCGAGCCAGGTCGTCCACTCGAATTGCGGCGCCAGCTCGGCCAGCTGTTCGCGGTTCATCGGATTGTAGATCTGCTGGATGTCGCGCTGGCGGGCGGGCTCCCACTGGGTTTCTGCCATCTGCGTTTCGAGCGCGATGATCCGGTCGGCGCGGTCGGCGCCACCCTCGATACCGGCAAGATCGAACAGCTGGACGATATAGGCGCGATAGGCGGTGCGGAATCCTTCATATTCCTCGCCTTCGTTCAGATAATAGTCGCGGTTCGGCATGCCGAGCCCATCCTGGCTGGCAAAGGCAATATAGCGCGTGGGATCGGCCGGATCCTCCAGCGTGCCGACGCCGACCGGCGAGGCATAGCCCACCGTACCGAATATCCCGAGCAGGTCGCCGGTATCCTCGATCGCGTCGATGCGGGCGAGATAGGGCTGGAGCGGCGCAGTGCCGCGCGCCTCGATCGCGTCGGTGTCCATCCAGGCGCCGTAGAAATCGGCGACCATCTGCCCCAGTTCACCGCCCGAAGCCGGATCGGCGACGAGTTCCTCGAGAATCTCGTGGACCTGCACTTCGGCGCGTTCGCGCAGCATGTCGAACGAGCCGTAGCGCGAACGGTCCGAGGGCATTTCGGTGGTGTCGATCCAGTGGCCATTGGCATAGCGGTTGAAATCATCGCCGGGATCGACCGAAAGGTCGCGCGCGTCGAGATCGATGCCCCAGCTGCCGATTTCGGCCTGGCCGCTCGCCGCGGTGGCGGCGGGCGCCGCTTCTTCATGATGATCGGCAAGCGCCGGGCTGGAAATGGCGATCGCGAGCAGCGAAGCCGCTGCAAGCGCGTATTTTCGGGTGGTCATTGCTTAACTCCTGGAAGTCGGAAACGGGTCTATCCCGCAGATTTAGCACTGTGATCGATATCGGTGCCTTGCTACCTTAAAACAGCCGATTTCTGCAAGCCGCCCGGCAAGGTCGGCGAACGACAGGCCTTGGCCCGGCCCGCGCCAAAGGATAGGCAGGCGCCCACGAACTTCGCCCGAAGAGAAAGATCAAGCGATGGACTATGCGCGCACATTATACCCGCCGATCGAACCGTTCGAAACGGGTACGCTCGATGTCGGCGATGGCCATGTCCTCTACTGGGAACGGTGCGGAACCAAGGGCGCGAAACCGGTCGTGTTCCTGCATGGCGGACCGGGGTCCGGCTGCAGCGACGATCAGCGCCGGCAGTTCGATCCGGAACTCTACGACATCCTGCTTTTCGACCAGCGCGGCTGTGGCCGGTCGACGCCCTTCGCCAGCCTCGACAACAACACGACCTGGGATATCGTTTCCGATATCGAGAAACTGCGCGCGATGTGCGGGCACGAAAAATGGCAGGTCTTCGGCGGCAGCTGGGGCTCGACCCTGGCGCTGTCCTATGCGCAGACACATCCCGAACGGGTGAGCGAACTGGTGTTGCGTGGCATCTTCCTGTCACGACAGACCGAATATGACTGGCTGATGCATTATGGCGCGAGTGAGCTCTATCCCGAAGCCTGGGAGGATTTTGTCAGCCTCATTCCCGAAAATGAGCGCGGCGATCTGGTCGAAGCCTATCATAAGCGCCTGACCGGCGAAGATCCGGATATCCAGCTCGCCGCTGCCAAGGCGTGGAGCACCTGGGAGGGCATGACGGTGACCCTGCTGCCCGATCCGGAAATGCTCGCGGAATTCACCGAGGACAATCACGCGATCGCCATTGCCCGGATCGAGAATCATTATTTCCGCCATGGCTGTTTCCTCGAAGAAGGCCAGCTGCTCGCCAATGCCGATCGGCTCAAGGGCATCCCGGGCGTTATCGTACAGGGCCGCCACGATTGCTGCACCCCGCCCGCGGCGGCCCATGCGCTGAAAAAGGTATGGCCCGAGGTCGACCTGCAGATCGTTGCCGATGGCGGCCACCTGTTCACCGAACCGGGCATTACCGACGGCCTTGTGCGCGCCACCGACCGCTTTGCCGGCAAGACCAGCTGAATCGGCCGGGTGTTCAACATGCTTGATCGCTCGCCTTTTATAAGCGAAGGCCGCTCCCGATGAGCGCGAACGACACCATTTTGGTCATCGACAATTATGACAGCTTCACCTGGAATCTCGTCCATTATCTGCGCGAGCTGGGGGCGGAGGTCGATGTCGTGCGCAACGATGCGATTTCGGCCGGACAGGCGCTGTCCTCCGGCGCCGGCGCCTTCCTGATCTCGCCAGGGCCGTGCACGCCCAACGAGGCCGGGGTCAGCCTCGATCTCGTCGCCGCCTGCGCGGAAGCGAGAAGGCCACTACTCGGCGTGTGCCTCGGCCATCAGTCGATCGGCCAGCATTTCGGCGGCAAGGTCGTGCGCGGCGGGCTGATGCACGGCAAGACATCGCCGGTCGAACATGACGGAACGGGCGTCTTCGCAGGCCTCCCCTCGCCCTTCACGGCCACCCGTTATCATTCGCTGATCGTGCCCGAAGAAGGCCTGCCCGAGGCGTTGGTCATCAACGCGCGCGGGCCGGACGGGACCGTCATGGGCTTCCGCCACGAAAGCCTGCCGATCCACGGAGTCCAGTTCCACCCCGAAAGCATCGCCACCGAGCATGGCCACGCCCTGCTCGCCAATTTCATGGAGCTTGCCGGGATGAAGGTGAAAGAGATCGCCTGATATCGGCCCGAGAGCAAAAGTGGCTGGCCTTTCGCGCCCCCCCATGCTTTGACCCCGCGCCATGACAAAGCTGCCCGACCCGACCGCCCCGCTCGATGAAGCGGCCGCCTATCAGGCCTTTGCCGACATGCTCGACGGCAAGCCGCGCGAGGAGGATATCGAGCATTTCCTCACGGTGATGACCGAGCGCGACGAGACGGCTGTCGAGATCGCCGCCGCCGCGACCGCGATGCGCGAGCGGCTGATCGCGATCCACGCCCCCGAAGGCGCGATCGACGTGTGCGGCACGGGCGGCGACGGGCAGCATACGCTCAACGTTTCCACCGCCGTGTCGATGGTTGTCGCGGCGCTCGGCGTGCCGGTCGCCAAGCACGGCAACCGCGCGGCATCGAGCAAGGCCGGCGCGTCCGACACGCTGGAGGCGCTGGGCCTCGATCTCGACCATGCCGGCACCGTGGCCGAGCGCAGCCTGAGCGAACTCGGCATCTGTTTCCTGCACGCCGCCAATCACCATCCGGCGATGGCGCGGATCACGCCGATCCGCAAACGCATCGGCAAACGCACGATCTTCAATCTGATGGGGCCGATCTCCAACCCCGCCCGCGTCAGCCGCCAGCTGATCGGCATCGCCCGGCCCGATTATGTGCCCGTCTATGCCGCGGCGCTGCAGCAGCTGGGCGCAGAGGCCGCGATGGTCGTTTCGGGCGAGGAAGGGCTGGACGAGCTTTCGATTTCCGGGCTCAGCCGGATCGCGAGCTTCGGCGGGATCGATAGGGGTACCCGCGTGACGCCCGATGATGCAGGGCTGGAAGCCTTCCCCATCGAAGCGATCCGGGGCGGCGATCCTGAACATAATGCCGCCGCGCTGCGCCGCCTGTTCGACGGAGAAACCGGCGGCTATCGCAACGCCGTTCTGCTGAACGCCGCGGGCGCCCTGATCGTCGCGGGCCGCGCTTCCGGATGGGAAGACGGCGCGAAACAGACGGCCCGGGCCATCGACGAGGGCGCAGCGAAGGATCTTCTCGACCGCTGGATCGCCTTCCGGTGACCAACAAGCTCGACGAGATCTGCGCGGTAAAGCGCGACGAGGTCGCCCGGCGCAAGGCAGCGACGAGCCTTGCCGATCTGGAGGCCCGCGCCGAAGCCCGGGCACCGCCGCGCGGCTTTCTGACCGCGCTGCGCGTGAAGGCGGAAAGCGGCTATGCGCTGATCGCCGAAATCAAGAAGGCGAGCCCATCCAAGGGGCTCATTCGGGAGGATTTCGATCCGCCGGCCCATGCGAAAGCCTATGAAGCGGGCGGCGCGGCCTGCCTTTCCGTGCTGACCGACGAGCCCTATTTTCAGGGCTCCGACGCCTATCTGGAGGCGGCACGGGCGGCCTGCGCGCTTCCCGCGCTGCGCAAGGATTTCATGGTCGATCCCTGGCAGGTGATCGAGGCGCGGGCGATCGGCGCCGATGCGATCCTCGTCATCGTCGCCGCGCTCGACGATGCGCTGATGGTCGATATCGAGGCCTCGGCGCTGAGTTTCGGCATGGACGTGCTGGTCGAGGTTCATGACGAGGCGGAGCTGGATCGCGCGCTGGCGCTGAAATCGCCGCTGATCGGCATCAACAATCGCGACCTGCGCACTTTCGAGACCGATCTTGCCGTGACCGAGCGGCTTGCGGGCCTCGTGCCCGACAACGCCTTTCTCGTTTCGGAAAGCGGCATCAACAGCCATGCGGACTGCCAGCGGCTCGCCGAAAGCGGCGTACGCGCGTTCCTCGTCGGCGAATCGCTGATGCGCGAGGACGATGTAGAAACCGCGACGCGCATGCTATTGACGGGCCATGGCTGAGCTTACCCATATCGACGAGGCGGGCGCCGCGCGCATGGTCGACGTTTCGGCCAAGGACGATACGGTGCGCGAGGCAACGGCGACCGGCCGCATCGCGATGTCCGCCGAGGCCGCGGCCGCGATCCGCGAGGGCAATGTCAAGAAAGGCGATGTGCTGGGCGCGGCGCGGATCGCCGGGATCATGGCCGCGAAAAAGACCAGCGACCTCGTGCCGCTCTGCCATCCCTTGCCGATCGCGGGCGTGACGCTCGATCTCGAAACCGGGCAAGATAGCGTGACGGCCACCGCGACCGTCCGCACGACCGGCAAGACCGGCGTTGAGATGGAGGCGCTGACCGCCGTCTCGGTCGCCCTGCTTACCGTTTACGACATGGCGAAGGCGCTCGATCGCGGCATGGAAATCGGCGGCATCCGGCTGCTCGCCAAATCCGGAGGCCGTTCGGGCGACTGGACCGCAAAATGAGCGATCTGCTGCCGGTCCTGGATGCGCAGCGGCGGCTGCTGGCGCTGGCGGGGCCGGTGGAAGCGCAGACATTGCCGGTCTCGCAGGCCGCAGGCCGCTGGCTCGCCGACGATATTCGCGCCCTGCGCACCCAGCCCGACGCCGATCTGTCGGCGATGGACGGCTATGCGATCCGCTTCGCCGAACTGCCCGGTCCGTGGGAACTGGTCGGCGAAAGCGCGGCCGGATCGCCGCTCGGCACGGCAATCGCGCCGGGAGAAGCCGCGCGAATCTTTACCGGCGCCCCGGTTCCCGGCGGCGCGGACACGGTGATGGTGCAGGAAGAAGCGGCGAGCGACGGCAAAACCCTTGCGCTCGATGGCGAAGGTCCGTCGGCAAAAGGCGCGAATATCCGCAAACGCGGCGGCGATTTCGATGAAGGCGACAATCTTCTCCTGGCAGGCGAACGGCTTTCCCCGCCCAGGCTGGCGCTGGCGATAGCCGGCGGCCATGGCACGCTCCCCGTCCGCCGCGCGGTCCATGTCGCGCTGGTCTCGACGGGCGACGAACTGGTGCCGCCCGGGAAACCCACCGGCCCGGCCCAACTGCCGGCTTCCAACGCCTATATGCTCGCCGCGCAGCTCGCTTCGCTTCCCGTCGAAATCCATGACCTCGGCATCGTGCCGGACACGATGGAGGCGCTGGCCAAGGCGTTCGCGGCGTCGAGCAAGGCCGATATCATCGTCACGATCGGCGGCGCATCGGTCGGCGATCACGATCTTGTGCGCCCGGCGCTCGAGGAGGCCGGCGGGATCATGGAATTCTGGCGGATCGCGATGAAGCCCGGCAAGCCGCTGATGGCCGGAACGCTGGGCGGCGCCGTGGTTCTCGGCCTGCCCGGCAATCCCGCCTCGGCCTTTGTCGCGGCGAAGCTTTTTCTCGAACCGCTGGTCGCCGCCCTGTCGGGCGCCAGCCATCCGCTGCCGCGCTTTCATACCGCGCCGCTTGCATCCCGGCTTCCGGCTGTCGGCAAGCGAACCGAATATTTGCGCGGCCAGCGGGTCGGCGAAACCGTCGAAGCGATCCCGCAGCAAAGCAGCGCCGCCCTCGCCGCGCTGGCCGAGGCAGACGTGCTGATATGCCGTCCGGCCCATGAGCCCGCCGCCGAACCGGGCGACCGCGTGGATATCCTGCCGCTCGCTTGACTCTGAATCTTTTGTTTCCTACACGTTCTCCGTTCGTTCCCCATGGGAACGCCAATATGGAGGCCAAGGGCAATGCTGACGAAGAAACAGCATGAGCTGCTGATGTTCATTCACGACCGGCTGGGCGACACCGGAATTTCCCCCTCTTTCGAGGAGATGAAGGACGCGCTCGACCTCAAGTCGAAGTCCGGCGTGCACCGGCTGATCTCCGCGCTCGAGGAACGCGGGTTCATCCGCCGCCTCCCCAATCGCGCGCGCGCGCTCGAGATCCTCAAGACCCCCGAAACCGCGACCGCCAAGCTGGCGCCGATAACCAGCGCGCCGAAGACGATCCCGATCGCCGCCAACGACATTCTCGAACTGCCGCTCCACGGCCGTATCGCCGCAGGCCAGCCGATCGAGGCGATCGAGGGGCAGGACAGCCTGTCGGTTCCCGCCGCCTTCCTGGGCTCGGGCGAGCATTATGCGCTCGAAGTTGCCGGCGACTCGATGGTCGAGGAAGGCATTCTCGACGGCGATTATGCGCTGATCCGCAAGGCCGAGGTCGCACGCGAGGGCGAAATCGTCGTCGCGCTGGTCGACGGCCATGACGCGACCCTGAAAACCTTCCGCCGCGAAGGATCGATGGTCCGCCTCGATCCGGCCAATCGCAACTACGAGCCCCAGCGCTATTCCCCCGAACAGGTGAGTATCCAGGGCACGCTCGCCGGATTGCTGCGCCGCTACTGACCGCCGGTCCGCAGCCAGGGATGATCGTCTCCGGGCACACGCACGGTTTCGATCGAAGGCGGGTCGAGCCGGATGGCGAGGCCGCCGGTCTGCAATAACAGAGTCCGGTCCGCTTTCAGCCAGCGCGGCGTGCAGCCGTCCGGCAAACGCCGGTCGCTGACGGCGATGTCGGCGGCGGCGCATTCGGCGATGATATCCTGATAGGGTAGAAAATAGCTGCTGCGCGTCGCGAAGACCCGCCATTGCCGCCCGCCGCGCCACACGGTCGCCCGGCAGCTGTCGCTGCTGCACCAGGCATCGGGCAGATCGTCGAGCGCGGAGGCTTCCTCCTCGGTTCCCGACGCCTCGTTGAACATGTCGCGGACATAATCGCCGGCGCGCGGCCTCAGCAGCGCCAACCGCCCGTCCGCATCGCGAACCGCCATATGTGTGCCGTCACCGGTGATCAGGATATCGGCGGGCGGCGCGAGCATCGCCCAGAGCGCGCCGATGGCTATCGGCAATCCGCCCCAAAGCCGCCAGCCGGTTCGCCACAGGCAGAACCACAGGCCGCCGCCGATCAGCAAGCCATAGGCCCCGAGCGGCATCGCCGGCAGCAGGGCCACCGCGCCGGGCGCTTCGGACACGCTGTGCGCCAGCGATAGCACCGCCCCCAGTGCCTGGCCCGCGAGCCACCATATCGGTCCGCCCAGCCCGAAAATGTCGAGAAACAGCGCCAACGCCTCGAGCGGGATGATCACGAAGGTCGTCAGCGGGATGGCGACGATATTGGCCAGCGCGCCGTACATCCCCGCCTTGTTGAAATGGTAGAGCGCGATCGGCATCAGCGCGATCTCAACCGCGAGGCCGGTCAGCAACAGACCGAGCCCGAACCGGCCGAGTTTCTTCGCCCAGCGTTCGTCGCGGCGCGAGAGCAGGCGCTTGATGCGCGGATTTTCATGCAGCGCGATTATCGCGATCACGGCGGCGAAGCTCAGCTGGAAGCTGGGGCCGACAATGGTTTCGGGCCAGAGCAGCAACACGATGAGCGCGCCGGTAGCGACCAGCCGCAGGGTGATCGCGTCGCGCCCCATCGCCACGCCGAGCAGCACGATCATCGCCGCGACGCAGGCGCGCACGGTCGGCACCTCGGCGCCCGTGAACAAAGTATAGCCAAGGCCCGCAATCGCCCCCGCGCCTGCCGCGATCAGCATCAGCGGCCAGCGCAGCGCGAGGCGCGGACTCAGCGCGAGCAAGCGCAGCACCAGCAGCATCGCCACGCCGATCACGGCGGTGACGTGCAACCCACTGATCGCGAGAAGATGCGCAAGGCCGCTGCGGCGCATGGCCTCGGCATCGGCTTCGGTGATCCGGCCGCGGTCGCCGGTGGCGAGCGTCGCGGCGATCGCCCCTTCCCCGCCGCCGAGCCGTTCCGCAACATGCGCCGCAAGGGCCTGCCGCCGGGCATCGATCCAAGCCCCGAACGAACCGCGCCCCGCCTCGCGGACGATGGTTACATCGCCCCAGGCCCTTCCGGTCGCGCCGATCCCCTCGAACCAGGCGCGCTCCGCAAAGTCATATGCGCCTGGCACGGCCGCGCGCGGCGGCGGCATCAGCCGCGCGTCGAGCACGACCTGCGCGCCGGGCCGCACGCCATCGGGAACCGCCGCCTCGTCGATATTGACGCGGAACCGATAGGGCAGCGCCGGATCGCTGGGGTTGCGCACGACAAGCCGAATGCTTTCGCGCGCCGGCAAATGCTCGGCCGAAACCACCTCCGCCGAAAAGCGGCTCGCGACCGGGCGTTCCAATGTCTCGGTCGCCATCCATTCCGCACGCACCCAGATCAGCGCCATGCCGAATGCCGCGGCCAGCGCAAAGAGACGCAGCCCCCGCCCTGCGCGGCTCCCCCGGCCGAACGCGAATGCCGCCACGGCGAGCGCCAGCGCCGCCAGAATGAACGCGATCCAGCTGCTCCGTTCGGTCACGATGAACCAGGCGGAAATCCCGCAGCCAAGGCCGACCGGCAGCCACAGCGCCAGCTGATCGCGCTCGGTTTCCAGCCGCCGCTCGATGGCGGCGGCAACCCCGGCGAGCGCCGATTGTCGCCCGCCAGACGCTATGCTAGTCCGCGCTCGAAATATCCGCCGCATCGGCGATCAATCTTGGAGAAAGCGCGCATGGGCGCAACCGAAAATACGGGCGGAGTGGTCACCCGCTTCGCCCCTTCCCCCACAGGATTCCTGCATATCGGCGGCGCACGCACGGCAATCTTCAACTGGCTGTTCGCGCGGCATCACGGCGGCACCTTCACGCTCCGCATCGAGGATACCGACCGCGCCCGCTCCACCGACGAGGCGATCGCCGCGATCCTCGATGGCATGCGCTGGCTCGGGCTCGACTGGGACGGCGATGAAATCTACCAGTTCGCCCGCGCCAATCGCCATGCCGAGGTCGCCAACGAACTGCTCGCCAAGGGCCATGCCTATCGCTGCTATCTGACGCAGCAGGAGCTGGCGGCGATGCGCGAACAGGCCCAGGCCGAACGCCGCCCGTTCCGGGTCAACAGCCCGTGGCGCGACCGCGATACGGCCGACGCCCCCGAAGGCGAACCTTTCGTCGTCCGCCTGAAAGCCCCGCGCGACGGCGAAACGACGATTGCCGATGCCGTCCAGGGCGATGTGACGGTCAAGAATGAGGAGATTGACGATTTCGTCATGCTGCGCGGGGACGGCACGCCCACCTATATGCTCTCGGTCGTCGTCGACGATCACGATATGGGCATCACCCATGTCATCCGGGGCGACGATCATCTCAACAATGCCTTCCGCCAGCTTGCGCTGATCGAGGCCATGGAATGGCCGACACCCGTATATGCCCATGTTCCGCTTATCCATGGATCGGACGGCGCAAAGCTTTCCAAGCGGCACGGCGCGCTCGGCGTCGAGGCCTATCGCGACGAGATGGGAATGCTGCCCGAGGCGCTGTTCAACTATCTGCTCCGCCTGGGCTGGGGCCATGGCGACGACGAGATCATCAGCCGCGAACAGGCGATCGAATGGTTCACCCTGGACGGCGTCGGCAAGTCGCCGGCGCGCTTCGACGTCAAGAAACTCGAAAATCTCAACGGCCACTATATTCGCGAGTCCGGCGATGCGGCCCTTGCCGATATCGCCGCGCCGCTCATCGCCGCCCATCTCGGCCATGAATTGCATGAAGACGGCATGGATATGCTGCAACGCAGCATGGCCGCAATCAAGCCGAGAGCCAAGACAATCCACGAGATCGTGGAGCAGGCGATGTTTCTTTTTCGCACCCGCCCACTGAATCTGGACGAGAAGGCAAAAAGCCTGCTAGATAGCGACGCCCGAGCGTTGCTCGCCACCTTATTGCCCGAGCTGGAGGGGCTGGAAGAGTGGACCGAGGACGCGCTCGATACCGCCGTCAGGGAATTTGCCGAGGCTCAGGCGCTTAAGCTGGGCAAGGTGGCGCAGCCCCTGCGTGCGGCGCTTACCGGAAGCGCGCAATCTCCGGGAATATTCGACGTGCTTGTGCTCCTCGGCCGCGAGGAGTCACTGGCACGGATCGCCGACCAGACACGATAAAGAGAACAGACAGATAGCAGGAGCATATAAATGAGCGACAAAGCCGGGGAAATGGCCATCGGAGATCAGCAATATCCGGTGGTCAAAGGCAGTGTAGGGCCCGAAGTGGTCGATATCCGCAAGCTATACGCACAGACGGGTATGTTCACTTTCGATCCTGGCTTTACCTCGACGGCGAGTTGCGAATCCGGCCTGACGTTCATCGACGGCGGCGAGGGCATCCTGCTCCATCGCGGCTATCCGATCGACCAGCTCGCCGAACAGTCGAGCTTCATGGAAGTCGCCTATCTGCTGCTCAACGGCGAACTGCCCAGCCCCGGCGAATTCGATGATTTCCAATATACGATCACGCGCCACACCATGGTGCACGAGCAGCTCAAAACGCTGTATAACGGATTCCGCCGCGACGCCCATCCGATGGCGATCATGTGCGGCGTCGTCGGCGCGCTCAGCGCCTTCTACCATGATTCGACCGACATCACCGATCCCGTGCAGCGCAAGATCGCCTCGCACCGCTTGATCGCGAAGATGCCGACGATCGCGGCGATGGCCTATAAATATTCGATCGGGCAGCCATTCCTCTATCCGGAAAACTCGATCTCCTACACGGGAAATTTCCTGCGGATGACCTTTGGCGTTCCGGCCGAGCCCTATGAAGTCAATCCGGTCGTCGAAAAGGCGATGGACCGGATTTTCATCCTCCATGCCGACCATGAGCAGAACGCCTCGACCTCGACCGTGCGGCTTGCCGGATCCTCGGGCGCCAATCCGTTCGCCTGCATCGCGGCCGGCATCGCCTGTCTGTGGGGCCCGGCGCATGGCGGCGCCAACGAAGCGGCGCTCAACATGCTGCACGAGATCGGCACACCGGACAAGATTCCCGAATATATCGCTCGCGCCAAGGACAAGGAGGACCCGTTCCGCCTGATGGGCTTCGGCCACCGGGTCTACAAGAATTTCGATCCGCGCGCGAAGGTGATGAAGGAAACCGCCGCCGAGGTGCTCGAAACGCTCGGCGTCGACGATCCGATCTTCGATGTCGCCCGTGAGCTCGAGCAGATCGCGCTCAACGACGAATATTTCATCGAGAAAAAACTCTACCCGAATGTCGATTTCTATTCGGGCGTCATCCTCTCGGCGATCGGCTTCCCGACGACGATGTTTACGGCGCTGTTCGCGCTCGCGCGAACGGTCGGCTGGGTCGCCCAGTGGAACGAGATGATTTCGGATCCCGAACAGCGTATCGGTCGTCCGCGCCAGCTTTATACGGGCCCGACAATGCGGGACTATGTCCCGCTCGGGAGCCGCTAGAGGCTAGCTTCCAGCCGGAAGAGTCAGCACGAAACGGGCGCCCTGCCCCGGCGCGCTGTCGACGTCGATATCGCCGCCCATCGCGCGCGCGAGGTGGCGGGCGATATAGAGGCCGAGGCCGGTACCGGGTTCGCTCGCCGAAAGCCGTTCGAACTTTTCGAACATGCGGGGCTGGTCCTCCGGCGCGATGCCGCGCCCCTGATCGGCAACGACGACGGCGGCAAGATCGCCCTCGCCTTCGCAGCGTATCCAGACCTGGCTTTCCTCCGGCGCATAGCGAACCGCATTGCCGACCAGATTGACGAGGATCTGGAGCACGCGCTTATAGTCGCCAAGCGCGGGAAGCGTTTCATCGTCGGCCGGCATATCGATCTTGATCCGTTTTTCGCTGGCGCGGACCGAAAGCAGCCCGGCCGCGCTGCGCGCAACATCGGCCAGATCGAGCGCCTGCACCTCGGCGACGAAATCGTCGCGTTCCACAGCCTGGAGATCGACAAGATCGTCGATCAGCGCCAGCAGATGCTGGCCGGCCCGGGCAATATCGCCCGCATATTCGGCATAATCGGTGCGGATCGGCCCATCGAGTTGCGCTTCGATGCTGTGCGCGCCGGCCACGATCTTGTCGAGCGGCTCGCGCAGCGCCCTGTCGAGCTGTCGTCCGAACGCATCGGGCACGCCGATATTCTCATCGGCGGACGGAGGCGGCGCGGCCGGCGCTTCTTCCCGCATTTCGGCGGTACCGCGAAAACCGGCAAAACGGCCATTGCCGTCGATCAACGGGACGCCGGTCAGGGTCACGGTCAATCCGCCCTCGACCCGTACCACCGCCGCCTGGTCCTCGAACCGGCGATGTTCGGCGAGCGCGTTGAGGATCGGCAGGCCACCGTCTCCGCTTTCCACAAAGCGGAACAGGCCCGTCAGCGGCTGGCCGACAAAAGGCTCGATCGCCCCGATCGCGGCGACAGCGTCGGGCGAGAGCGAGGTCAGCCGCAGCGCCTGATCGGTTTCCCAAAGCCAGTCGGCCGCCGCACGCTGAAAATCGTGATCGCGCATCGCGCGCGCGCCAGACGCAGGTGGTGAAGCGTCTCTTCCGACCCAGCCACCGACGGCGAGACTGACGCCGTCGCTATCCGGTTCGGCCTGGACGCGCAGTTCGAGGTCGCGTTCGCCATCGGCCGCAATCACCGAGCGCGAAACATGAATGCCGAGACGCTGGGCAAGCCGCGCCAGCGCCGCGATCTGGGGAATGGCGAGCGCGCCGCCGGTCACGCCACCCGCGCGCGCGTTGAGATCGGCGAGCGCGGCATCCGCCGAAACCAGCCGTCCTTCCCGGTCGAGCCGGCCAAAGGCGGTACCGTCCATCGCCGCCGCGCCGCTCATGCGCGGTCTCCGGCGTCAAGGCGAGCCAGCGCCGTCCGATAGGCGATGTCGAGCCGCCAGGGCCGCATCGCGGCCTCGATTGCCTCGGCATCCATCGCTTCATAGCCCTCGATCCGGCGCGCGGCGCATTCCTCGCCCGCGCGGTCGTCGCCGATCACCGCCCGCGCCATCGCGGTTGCCAGAAATGCGGCCATATCGCGTTCGACACCGAGATGGCGGAGCAGCAGCGCATGGGCGGCGGCATCCGGCGCGGTCGCCATATCCCAGGCCGTGCCGAAAGGTAGATGGGCCTTCTCGCCGAGGAGCGCGGCATAGAGCGCCAACCGCGCGCCACCGAGCGTTTCCGCGAGCAACCGATCGTCGATCAGCCGGTGGCGATCGAGATGTCCTGCAAGGTCCATGGCCGCCGATTCCAGCGCGGCCTCGGCCGTCCGGCTCTCGACCATTTCGCGCGCCGATGCGGTGATGGGCGCGTCGAGCGCCGCGCCCTCGATGCCATGTTCGCGTTCGCCATAGGCGCGCAGCGCCGCGGCCACCGACCAGACCAGCGCCTTGTCCACCTCTGCGGGCAGGTCCGCCCGCGCGATGTGCGGGTCGTCGAGACGGTCGTTGCTCCGGGTTTCGGCGATCAGGTGACGCATCGCGCTCGCGGCAATGGCGCTGTCGGGCTCGTCCATGAGCCGGTCCAATACGCCATTTTCGGTGACGGACGCAGCTTTTCGGAGCTGGCGCATGATCCGATATTCGTCGGCCCGGCGCAGCAAGACGGTCGCGAGCGCCGCGTCGTCCGGCAAGCCCGCCCGCCGCATCACCGGGCCGGCAATGGCGACATGCGCAGCGCCGATCGACGCTACGAAAGCGCTATTGTCCGGCAGTTCGGCGCGCGCCAGCAGCCGCGCCCGCAAATCCCCTTCGACGGCATCGATCAGTCCGTCGAGCAGCTGTCGGATGGTATGGATCTGAAACTCGCTGAGGCGGTAGCGTTCGGGCCGGTGCAAATCCTCGAGTGCGACCGTCGCCCGTGCCTGCCGCCCATAGGCGGCACGCGCGGCGTCGGCGAGCAACGCCGCAGCGCGCTCTTCGGCAGATTCCGGGCGGGAATTGGCCGGTTCGGACATGAAAGGGACATAGCCGAAACGTCGTTAAGACGATGCTAATCCTGTTTCGAAAGGTCAATCGCGCTGGCGAACCGCCTCGCGTATGCTGTTCTGGAGCAAAAACAGGGAGATAGACGCGTAAACGGCAATCCCGAGCGGCCACCAGTTCCACTGGCCGGCCGCGGCGAAGGGCAAGGCGAGCCAGATCGCCGCATTGCCGTCTATCATCCACGGCAAAAGCCGCTGCTTTTCGGGGCCTATTCGCCTGAACAACGCCATTTCGCGGCTTGTGAAGACCAGCAGCGCCACCGCGGCAGCCGCCATGACGAAATAGCCGTTTTCCCCGCTCGATCGCGCGGCGAAATGGCCCAGCGCGAGGATCGCCAGGGCTTGGGCGAGGCCCTTGGCGTACCGAACCTCCCAACCCCCATCGTGGCTACGCAGCTGGGCAAGGTCGATCCGCCCTGCCGTCGCATCGATCGGTCCGGCGAGCAGCAACAGCACCAGGCCGGTCCACTGCCAGCCCCACCAAAGCGCCGCCGCGCCCAGAAGCGAGAGCAGGATCGCCGCGACGCGCAGCCAGAACGCCTCGATCCTGAAATCGAGCAGCAGCGGAGCCAGCAAGGAAAGGCCGCGGCCATAGAGGAAATGTTCGGGCCAGCTCATCGTGTGGAGGCGGTTGCGCGAGAGCATCGCCTTGCCCGCGTCGCGGCTCTTTTCGCTGCGTTCGGCAAGGACGACGGCCTCGCTCGCTTCGGCGACCACCCCTGCCTCGCCATCGATCGGCAGGAAGTCCGCCCCGCCCTGCACGATCCGGCGCATCAATGTCGATTGCAGGTCCCAATCGCCCAGCATCTGGGCGGTTGCCGCGATCGTCTCGACATTGGTCAGGGCGAGGCCTGCCCAGCGCTTTTCGGCATCGACCCTTTCGAAATGCTCGTTGGCCGGCACGTCCGACACGACGAGCAAGGCCGGCGAAGCCCGCGCGGCCATGGCATCGAAGCAGTCGGGCGCCGCGACGAGCCCATCGGCCACTAGCAGCACATGTTCTTCGGGGTGGAAATGATCGGCCGCATCCATCGGATCTCGGGCCAGGGTTACCGCTATGCCGTCGCGCCGCAACCGGTCCAGCGCCGCGTTCAGCGCCGCGGGTATCCGTTCGACAAGCACGACCGCATGGCTGGCGCCGGCCGCCATCGCCCGGCGCACCTGATGTTCGAGCAGGCTCCGGCCGGCCATCGGCAACAGCGCGCGCAGGCCGCCTTCCCTGTCCTCGGTTTCCTGATAGGCCGCGATCAGCGCCGCAAAGGCCATTATGTGCGTCCCGTACCCATTTTGGGACTTTGGTTACGCCTGCAATCGCCGGGTTGCAAAGCCGTTCACCGCTCAAAAGCGGGATTTTCTCTCAAATTAGGGGATAGAAGGCGATTTAGCCGAGTTCGCCGCCGCCAAATTGGCCGCTCTTTTCGAATCCGGCCACGGCCTTGTCGATTCGATCGAGCAATTCGCGGCTAAACGGAACGCCCTCGGCTGCCTCGCTGGCAAGCGCCATCAGGTCGGTCGCGCCGAAGCTCGCCGCGAGCCCCTTGAGCCGCCAGGCCGCAACCTGCCATTGCTGGTCGTTCACGGCGTTGTGGAGCGAGGATACGTGCCGCTGCGCACTCCGGAAGAATGCCAGGCGCAACTCCGCGACAAGCGCCGGATCGTCGCCCGCCGCAGCCGCGAGAGTCTTGTCTAATGCACCCGGATCGTAGGCCATGCTGTGGCTTTAGGGCATCGCCGTTAACGCTCCGTTGCCTTGCAAGGCTTTCGGGCGGAGTAAAACATGGTAAACACGGCGAATTGAGAGGGACTTGCGATGGCCGAAGCCGCAAATGACATTGCCGAACTCGAAAGTGGCGGAAACGCCGCCCGAAAGCAGATCGAAACGGCCTCCGCGCGCCCCGAATGGCTGGACGAAGACGAATGGGCATTCGCGCTTGAAAAGCCGGGTGTCGCCGAGCGGCTGCCCGTCATCCTGATCGTATTGGCGGCGCTGGGCTGGACGGGATTTGTCGGCTGGGCCGCCTATTCAAGCATCGTTGCGCGCAATCCCACGCTCACCGAAATCGCCAACTGGATTGCGATCGCGTCGGTTCCGCTCGCGCTCCTCGGCATTTTCTGGCTGATGACCCAGCGCACCAGCCGCCGCGAAGCGGTCCGTTTCGGCCGCACGGCGGAAGCCATGCGGACCGAAGCCCGTCGGCTGGACACGGCGATGGCGATCGTTTCCGCCCAGCTATCCGAAATCCGCGAAAACATATCGACCGAAACCGACCGGCTGCTCGTGCTCAGCGAGGAAGCGGCGGGCAGACTGGGAACGATCGGCGAGGATGTGCGCAACGCCGGCGCCACGATCGAGGAAAAATCGGGGCTGCTGGATCGTGCCGCGAAGACCGCGCGTGACAATGTCCAGATTCTCATGACCGATCTTCCACGCGCCGAAGAGCAGGCCCGCGCGGTAAGCGGCAGCCTCAAGGAAGCCGGGATCAACGCGCACGAGCAGGCCGCGTCCCTCGATACCCAGCTTAAATCGCTGAAAGAGCGCGGCGAGGAAGCCAACGATATCGCCAGCGGCGCCGCCCGGGCGCTTGCCGCCAATCTCACCCGGATCGAAGGCGTCGCCGAAATCGCCGCGAACAAGCTCGCCACCAAGGGCGAGGAGATAAACGCTGCCGTCGAGGCCGCGCTTAACCGGTCCAGCGATGCCGTGGAGGATACCCGGAAGGTCGTCGCCGAAATCGGGGCCGCGCTTTCCGCGATGATCGAAACCGCGCGCGCGACCTTCACCGCCGAGAGCGAGGAAGCCGCAGCGATGCTCGACGGGCGGCTTGCGGCGACCAACGATGCGCTTACCGCGTTCGACGCGAAGCTCGGCGAACAACGCCGGGCAACGGCCTCGGTTCTCAGCGATCTCGACAAGGGACTGACCGGCATCGAAGGGCGGCTGGCGGGCCTTTCCGAAAATGGGGCCGGCCACGCCCGCAAGCTCGGTGAGGAACTCGATGGCCTTCGCGCGGGCATGTCGGCGCTTGGCGAAAGCATCGGCGGCAACGATGCGGCGACCGAGCGGCTGATCGCGCGGGCGGCAGAGGTGAAGGCGGCGCTCGATCTCAGCGCCTCTTCGCTGAGCGACACCCTGCCCCGGGCCTTTGCCGACACCGAATCGCGGACCGAACAGCTGAAAGAGGCGATCCGCAGCGTTACGCCCGAACTCGAAACGCTCCAGAAGCTGGCCGACGATACGCGCGCCTATGTCGTCGTCAGCGGCGAGAGCCTCGACGACCAGAAGGAAGGCATCACCAATTTCGTCGATCAGGTCGGCGACCGGATTTCATCGATGCGCGAGGATATCGCCGGGTTCGAAACCGCGCTGGCCAATTCGGCCGAGCAGGCGAACAGCATTGCCGAAGGCGCGGCGCCGCGCCTGATCGAAACCTTGGCGCAGGTACGCGAGACGGCCGACCAGGCCGCCGAAAAGGCGCGCGCCGCCTTTGGCGAGCTGATCCCGCAAAGCGCTTCGGCGCTCAGCGAGGCAACCCGCCAGGCGATGTCCGATGCGCTTGGCGAGAATATCGAGGGCCGGATGGCGGAGATCGTCACGGCCTCCGAACGGGCGATCACCGCGGCCCGCGAAGCCGCCGATCAACTCGAGGCCAAGATGGCCGAGATCGAGGAACGCAGCACGGCGATCGAGACGCGGCTCGAAGAAACGCAGACGGAAGCAGAAGCATCGAGCATGGACGGTTTCGCCCGCCGCGTGACTCTGCTGATCGAATCGCTGAACTCGACCGCGATCGACGTCAGCAAGATCCTCTCGAACGAGGTCACCGATACGGCCTGGGCGGCCTATCTGAAGGGCGATCGCGGCGTTTTCTCACGGCGCGCGGTCCGGTTGCTCGACACCGGCGAAGCGCGCGAGATTGCCGCGCAATATGAAAGCAACTCGGAATTCCGCGAACATGTGAACCGCTATATTCACGATTTCGAATCAATGCTGCGCCGGGTGCTCGCGACGCGCGACGGCTCGCCGCTCGCGGTGACCTTGCTGTCGTCGGATAACGGCAAGCTCTACGTGTCGCTCGCCCAGGCGATCGAACGCCTGCGCAGCTAGCGATCCGGGCGGTTATTCGCCCAGCTTCACGAAATCGATCGTATCGGTGGTGATCCAGCCGAAGACGTAATTCGCATAAAATAGCGCAAACAGGATCGCCGCGAGGATCGTCGTCCGCAGCACGACCTTGCCCGGCGAGAATCGGTGCGGCGCGCTTTCGGCGTGGCCGCGCTGTGGTTCGATACCGGCCTCCCGGTCGGTCTTCACGCCAAAAGGCAAAACCAGGAAAAGGCTGAGGAACCAGAACAGGAAATAAATTGCGATCGCCGAAATCGGCTGCACGGCTAGACCTCCATCAGCGACACATTAACGACAGGCTTTTTCCCGGTCCATTCGGTCGCGATGCGGCGAACGGCAAGGCGGATCGCCTCGCGCAGCTTTTCGGCATCCTTGGCGCCCTTGCGCGCCGCGCCCGCGGCTGCCTCGACCGCTTCGTCGATAAACTGCTCGCGGTCTTCCTCGATCGGGACTCCGGCCATGGAAAAGGCGGGCATGCCGCGCATCTTGCCCTTGGCATCGAAAGCGACCGCGACCGCGATCAACCCGCGCTGGGCGATCCGGCGACGTTCGTTCATCGCCTCTCCGTCCGCCGCGATGATCGTATCGCCATCAAGGACGAGCCGTCCCGTTCGCTCCTGGCCGACAATGGCGGGGCCATTCGGCGCGAGCCGCACGACATCGCCATTTTGCTGTACGATCGTCTTGGGAATGCCCTTGGCGGCGCCGAAACGCGCCTGCTCCGCCATATGCCGGATTTCGCCGTGCACGGGCACCAGTATTTCGGGCCGGATCCACTCATACATCGCGGCCAGTTCCGGCTTTCCGGGATGGCCGGAGACATGGACGAAGGCCTGGCGGTCGGTGACCATTTCGATGCCGCGCTCGGCGAGTGCATTCTGCACCCGGCCGATGGCGATCTCGTTGCCGGGGATCTGCTTGGAGCTGAAGACAACAAGGTCTCCCTCGACCAAGGTCAGCGGGTGATTATTCTCGGCGACCCTCGCAAGCGCGGCGCGGGACTCCCCCTGCCCGCCGGTCGCGATGATCATCAGCTCGCGTGGCGGCAGCTTCATCGCCTCGTCGAAATCGACGGTGCTGGGAAAATCCTTGAGATAGCCGGTCGCCCTCGCGGTCTCGATAATCCGGTTGAGCGAACGCCCCGCCACGCAAAGCTGGCGGCCGGTGTCGTCGGCGATGCGGCCCAGCGTCTGGAGCCTGGCGGCGTTCGAGGCGAAGGTCGTGACCATCACGCGGCCGGTGGCCGCGGCGATAACTTCGCCTAGCCCTTCGCGCACCGCGCCTTCGCTACCCGATGCCTTGTCGTTGAAGACATTGGTCGAATCGCAGACGAGCGCGAGGATTCCCTCATCGCCGATCGCGGTCAGCTCTTCGGCAGTTGCCGGCTTGCCCATTTGCGGTTCGTCGTCGAGCTTCCAGTCACCGGTATGGAAGATGCGGCCATGCGGCGTATCGATAACCAGTCCGTTGCCCTCCGGAATGGAATGGGCAAGCGGCACGTAGCGAAAGCCGAACGGGCCGAGTTCGAACGATCCCTCATTCTCGATGACATGGAGCTCGACATCGTCGAGCAACCCGGCTTCTTCCAGCTTCTTGACGATAAGACCGGAGGTGAACGGCGTCGCATACATCGGCACGCCGAGATCGGCACCGAGATGCGCCAGCGCGCCGATATGATCCTCATGGCCGTGCGTCAGCACGATGCCGAGCAGGTCTTCGGCCCGGTCCTCGATGAATTCGAGATCGGGGAGTACGAGTTCGATGCCCGGATAATGGGCATCGCCAAAGGTGATGCCGCAATCGACCATCACCCATTTTCCCTGGGTTCCGTAGAGATTGACGTTCATGCCGATCTCGCCCGACCCGCCGAGCGCGAGGAAAAGCAGTTCGTTTTTGGGGTTCATGCGGGCCTATCTAGACCTTTGGTAGAGCATGGCCAGCCCTTGAATCGTCAGATCGGGCTCGATGGCATCGAAGACATCGGTATTCTTGTCGAACAGGGCCGCAAGACCGCCTGTGGAAACGACCTTGGCCGGCCGGCCGATTTCGGCCCGCAACCGCGCCACCAGCCCTTCGACCATCGCCACATAGCCCCAGTAGACGCCGATATGCATCTGGCTTTCCGTCGTCGTACCCACCACCGACTTGTCGCCCTCGGGAGCCTCGATCGCGATCCTCGGCAGCATCGCGGCGGCGTTGACCAGTGCGTCGAGCGAAAGGTTGATCCCCGGCGCGATGATCCCGCCCTTGTACGCGCCTTCATAATCGACGACGTCGAAGGTCGTCGCCGTGCCGAAATCGATCACGATCAAATCTTCGGGATACAGTGCATGGGCGGCGATCATGTCGAGCGCCCGGTCTGCCCCGAGCGATTTCGGCTCGTCGACATCGAGCCGCATCGGCCATTCGACCGGAGGCTGCCCGGCGATCATCGCCTCGACGCCGAAATATTTGGACGCCAGCACTTCGAGATTATGGATGGTGCGCGGAACGACCGTGCCGATAATGACGGCATCAACATCGGCGGGCGTCAGGCCTTCAAGCGCCATCAGATTGTGGAGCCACACCGCATATTCGTCGCCCGTCCGGCGCGGATCGGTGGCGATGCGCCAACGGGACCTGATCTCGTCGCCTTCGACCAGCGCGAAGACGACATTGGTGTTTCCGGCATCGACGGCAAGCAACATCGGCCTAACTCTCAGACAAGGAAAACATCGCCGGCATGCATGACATGGACGGAGCCGTCCGCCAAGCGCAGACGCAGCGCGCCATCGGCGTCGATCCCGTCGAACATGCCTTCCAGCTTGCGGCCGGTGGGATCATGCACGGTCAGCGCGCTTCCCGGCGGATGGGCACGCGACAGCCATTGATCGCGGATCGCGCCAAGCCCCGGTTCTCGCCATTTGGCAAGCCAATCGGCGAACCGCTCGGCGAGTTCGCGCAGGAAAATGTCGGGCGCCGGAGGCATCCCATGGACCGCAAGGCTGGTCACCGGCCGGTCCAGCCCTTCGGGATGGCGGGCAAGGTTGACGCCGATGCCGATCACAACCGCATTGCCTTCGCGTTCGAGCAGGATGCCGGAAAGCTTTCCGCCCTCGAGCATCAGGTCGTTGGGCCATTTGAGCAGCAGCGAAACATGCTCATCTTCGGGCAGGAAGGCGGCCACCGCGTCGTAGAGCGCGAGCGAGGCGACCAGCGCCAGGCTCGCAGGAGGTGGGTCGCCTTCGCCCAGCCGCACCAGCGTGCTCGCGAAGAGGTTGCCGGTCACCGAGTCCCAGCTTCGCCCCTGCCGTCCCCGCCCCGAATTCTGGCGTTCGGCACGCAGCCACAGTCCCTCGCCTTCGCCGGACCGCGCACGCGCCATCATATCGTCGTTGGTGGAGCCGGTCTCCGCGACCGTCTGGATACGGATACCCAGGACTAATGCATCCTAGAACAGCGCCCGCGCGGCATTGCCTGCCGTCAGCGCAAGGAACGGCACGAGCAGATAGCCGAGCGGCGAAACCGCTGCGGCCGCCACCGCGATCAGCCCATTCTCGACCATCGAATTGGCCGGAGCATAGGCCGGCGCGGAATCGTCGAAATAGATCGTCTTGACGATGCGGAGATAATAATAGGCCCCGATCACCGAGAGCGCGATGCCGATCACGGCGAGCGGGAAGAGGCCTGCCGAAACCGCCGCGTCGAACACCAGGAACTTGCCCCAAAAGCCGAGCAGCGGCGGAATGCCCGCGAGCGAGAACATGAAGATCGCGAAGGCCGCGGCGAGCGCCGGTTGCGTCTTCGACAGACCGGCGAGGCTCTCGATATCCTCGACCGGACGCCCCTCCGCGTCGCGCATCTGGAGCACGCACAGGAAGCTGCCCAGGGTCATCACGACATAGATCGCCATATAGGACATGGTCGCGGCTACGCCTTCGACCGTACCGGCAGCCAGGCCGATCAGCGCGAAACCGATATTGTTGATCGAGCTGTAGGCAAGCAGGCGCTTGATGTTGGACTGGCCGATCGCGGCGACCGCACCGAGCGCGATCGAGGCAAGCGCCACGAAGATCACGATCTGCTGCCATTCGCCGGTCGCCGGGCCCATCGCGTCGATCACCACGCGGATCGACAGGGCGACGGCGGCGACCTTGGGCGCCGAGGCGAAGAAGGCGGTGACCGGCGTCGGCGCGCCTTCGTAAACGTCCGGCGTCCACATATGGAAGGGCACGGCGCTGATCTTGAAGGCCAGGCCCGCAAGCACGAACACCAGCCCGAACAGTTCGCCGGTCGAAAGGCCCGCCTGCATGGCGACGGCGATGCCGCGATAGCTGGTGGTGCCGGTAAAGCCGTAAAGCAGCGAAACGCCGTAGAGCAGGATGCCGCTCGCCAGCGCGCCGAGCACGAAATATTTGAGGCCGGCTTCCGCCGATCGCGTGTCCTGGCGCATGAAGCTCGCCAGCACATAGGCGGCAAGGCTCTGCATTTCGAGGCCGATATAGAGCGTCATCAGATCGCCGGACGAGACCATGAAACCCATGCCCAGCGCGGCAAACACGATCAGGATCGGATATTCGGCGCGCAGCCCGTCGCTCGCGAAAAAGCGCGGCGCCATCAATATCGAAACCGCCGCCGCGGCATAGATCAGCACCTTGGAAAAGGTAGAGAAATCATCGGCGAAATAGAGCCCGCCGAAGACCGGCCCGCCATCGCCGGCCGCGCCCACCAGCGAAAGCCCCGCAACGAGCAGGCCGAACAGGCACACGACCGAAACCGCCTCATAGCCGCTGCGGCCCGACCATGCGGCCAGCAGCAACGCCAGCAACGAGGTGATCGTGAGGATCAGTTCGGGCGCAACGATGACGAGATTGTCGAGATAGGACATTAGTGGGCGCCCTCCCCGGCTGCCGGTTCGGCATGGTGCTCGCCGTCTTCTGCGGCTGGCGGTTCGCCCATAACGAGATGTGCGTCGCCCGCCGGCGCGGCACGTTCGATCCGGTCGAGCAACACCCCGACATCGTCGCGGATCGGCGCAATGAAGCTTTCGGGATAGACGCCCATCCACAGGACGATCGCAGCAATCGGCCCGAGCATCGCGAGTTCGCGCAGCGAGAGATCGGGCATCGCCTTCACGTCTTCCTTGTCGAGCGTGCCGTAGCAGACGCGCCAGTAGAGATAGAGCATATAGGCCGCGCCGAGAATGATGCCGGTCGTGCAGATAAAGGCGACCCAGCTGGAAGCTTCATAAGCGCCGACCAGCGCCAGGAATTCCCCGACGAAGCCGCTGGTTCCCGGCAAGCCGACCGAAGCCATGGTGAAGAGCAGGAACAGTACCGCATATTGCGGCATATTGTCCGAGAGCCCGCCATAGCGATCGATTTCGCGGGTATGGAGCCGATCGTAGATCACGCCGACGCACAGGAAGAGTGCGCCGGAAACAAGGCCATGGCTGAGCATGACGATCATCGCACCCTCGATGCCCTGCCGGTTGAACGCGAACAGGCCGATGGTGACGAACGCCATATGCGCGACGGAACTGTAGGCGATAAGCTTCTTCATGTCCTGTTGCACCAAAGCGACCAGCGAGGTGTAGACGACGGCAATCATCGACAGGCCGAAAACGATCCATACGAGATCGGCGGACGCTTCGGGGAACATCGGCAGCGAAAAACGGATGAAGCCGTAACCGCCCATCTTGAGCAGCACGCCGGCGAGGATCACCGAACCCGCGGTCGGTGCCTGCACATGCGCGTCGGGGAGCCAGGTGTGTACCGGCCACATCGGCATCTTCACCGCGAAGCTCGCGAAGAAGGCGAGCCACAACCACGTCTGCGCGTTCGCCGGGAAATCATAGGCCATCAGCGTCGGAATGTCGGTCGTGCCCGCTTCCTGCGCCATCCAGAGCATCGCGATCAGCATCAGCACCGATCCGAGCAAGGTGTAGAGGAAGAATTTGTAGCTCGCGTAGATCCGTTCGGCGCCGCCCCAGATGCCGATGATCAGATACATCGGAATGAGGCCGGCCTCGAAGAAGATGTAGAAGAGGAACAGGTCCTGCGCCGTGAACACGCCGATCATCAGCGATTCCATCAGCAGGAACGCCGCCATATATTCCGGCACGCGGGTCGTGATCGCTTTCCAGCTGGCCAGGATACAGATCGGCATCAGGAAAACCGAGAGCATGATCAGCATCAGCGCGATGCCGTCTATGCCCAGCGCCCAGGCGAAACGCCCGAACAGCGGATAGCTCTCCACGAACTGCCATTGCGGCCCGCCAATCTGGTAACTGGCCCAGAGCAGGATGCCGAGCGCAAAGGTGGCGAGGGTTGCGCCGAGAGCCACATAACGCGCGGTCTGCGCCTTGGCCTCGCCCGCACCGGGCGCGACGAGGCAGACAAGCGCGCCCAGCAGCGGCAGCGCCACCATCAGCGAAAGAATGGGAAAACCGAGAGCGTTCATGCCGTTACCGTGTCATCGCCCAGGTCGCTGCCGCGGCAAGGCCGATCAGCATGACGAGCGCATAGGTGTAGAGATATCCCGACTGGAAACGCCGCGTGACGCCGCTGCCCTGCGCGACCACCCAGGCGAAGCCGTCCGGCCCGAACCGGTCGATCGTGCCCTTGTCGCCACGCTTCCAGAGAAAGCGGCCGATGGCGAAGGCGGGACGCACGAAAATCGCGTTGTAGAGCTCGTCGAAATACCATTTGTTCAGGAGGAACGCGTGGAGCACGCGGAACTGGCCCACGAATTTTTCGGGCCAGTCGGTATGCCGGATATAGGCAAGCCAGGCGATCAACAGTCCGGCGAGCATCACCACGGTAGAGGAAAGCTTCGCCCAGAGCGGCACTTCGTGGATTTCGTGGATCAGATGCTCGTTGAACGCGACGCTGCCGTTCCAGAAGGCCGCGCTATCGACGAACTCGTGCGTGAAGAAATATCCGGCGAAAACCGCGCCGACTGAAAGCAGGCCAAGCGGCACCAGCATCGTCCACGGGCTTTCGTGCGGATGATAGCCGCCGGTCCGGTCGTCCCCCGCCTCTTCGGGCGTCTTGTGCACGCCATGCTGGATATGCTCGCTGTCGATCCAGCGCGCCTTGCCGAAAAAGGTCATGAAGATCAGCCGCCAGCTGTAGAAACTCGTCAGCAGCGCCGCGAAAACGGTGGAGAAGAAGGCAATGCCGCCGATGCTCGTGCCGCTGGCAAAGGCCGCCTCGATGATCGCGTCCTTCGAATAGAAGCCCGCAAAACCGAAAAAACCGATCACGCCGACACCGGTGATCGCCACCGTACCGGCGACCATCGCCCAGAAGGTGAAGGGGATCTGCTTACGCAGCGCGCCATAATAACGCATGTCCTGCTCGTGATGCATGGCGTGGATCACGCTGCCCGCGCCGAGGAACAGCAGCGCCTTGAAAAAGGCATGGGTGAAGAGGTGGAACATCGCGATGCCCCAGGCTCCGACACCGGCCGCGACGAACATGTAACCGAGCTGCGAGCAGGTCGAATAGGCGATCACCCGCTTGATATCCATTTGCGTCGTGCCGACGGTCGCGGCGAAAAAGGCGGTGATCAACCCGATAAAGGTGACGACTCCCATCGCGACCGGGCTGGTTTCGAACATCGGCGAGAGACGGCAGACCATGAACACGCCGGCCGTCACCATCGTCGCGGCGTGGATCAGCGCGGAAACCGGGGTCGGGCCTTCCATCGCATCGGGCAGCCAGGTGTGGAGGCCGAACTGCGCGGACTTGCCCATCGCGCCGACGAACAGCAGCAGGCAGAGCAAGGTCATGGTGTCGATGCGCGTGCCGAGGAAACCGATGGTCGATCCGGCCATGGCCGGCGCGGCTTCCAGGATTTCCGGGATCGAAACGGTGCCGAAGACGAGGAAGGTGCCGAAGATGCCGAGCGAGAAGCCGAAATCGCCGACGCGGTTGACGACGAACGCCTTGATCGCGGCCGCGTTGGCCGACGGCTTGTGGTACCAGAAACCGATCAGCAGATAGCTCGCCAGCCCCACCCCTTCCCAGCCGAAGAACATCTGCACGAGATTGTTCGACGTCACGAGCATCAGCATCGCGAAGGTGAAAAGCGAGAGATAGGCGAAGAAGCGCGGCTGGTCCGGATCCTCGTCCATATAGCCCCAGCTGTAGAGATGGACGAGCGCCGAGACGCTGGTCACGACGACGAGCATGACGGCCGTCAGCGTATCGACGCGCAGGCTCCAGGCGACGTCGAGATCGCCCGAACGGATCCAGTCGAACACCGGCGCGACATAGGCTTCCTGCCCGCCGACGAGGAAAGACAGAAAGATCGGCCAGCTCATCGCGCAGGCGGCAAACAGGGCGCCCGTCGTGATCAGCTTGGCCGCGACATTGCCGAGCATCCGGTTGCCCAAGCCCGCGACGATGGCCGCGAGCAGCGGCAGGAAGACGATAAGCTGGATCAACGCGTCATCCCTTCATCCGGCTGGGATCATCGACCGAAATCGTGCCCCGGCCGCGGAAATAGATGACGAGGATGGCCAGCCCGATCGCCGCCTCACCGGCAGCCACGGTCAGCACGAACATCGCGAAAACCTGGCCGACGATGTCGCCGAGAAAGGCGCTGAACGCGACGAGATTGATGTTCACGGCGAGCAGGATCAGCTCGATCGCCATCAGGATGATGATGATGTTCTTGCGGTTGATGAAGATGCCGAGCACGCCCATCACGAACAGGATCGCACCGACGACCAGATAATGCCCCAAACCGATCACAGCTCGATCCCCTTGCCGACTTCGGGATTGGTGTTGCGCGTCGCTTCTTCGGGACGGCGCTTGATCTGCTTAGACACATTTTGCGGCCGCACGCCCGAACGCTCGCGATGGGTCAGCACGATCGCGCCGACCATCGCGACGAGCAGGACGATGCCCGCCCCTTCGAAGATCAGCAGATAGCGGTCGTACAGCGCGCGCCCGACGGCCTCGATATTGGGAACGCTCGGATCGATCTGCGCCAGCCGCGTGTCGGGGCCGATATCCGCGAAATTCCATACGCCGATGGCGAGCACGATCTCGGCCAGCAGCACGAGTGCGATCAACAGGCCGAAGGGCAGATAGCGGCTCACCCCGGCCCTGAGTTCGGCGAAATCGATGTCGAGCATCATCACGACGAACAGGAACAGCACCGCGACGGCGCCGACATAGACGATCACCAGCAGCATCGCGATAAATTCGGCGCCGATCAGCAGCATCAGCCCCGCCGCGTTGAAGAAGGCGAGGATCAGCCAGAGCACCGAATGCACGGGATTGCGCGACAGGATCGTCATCGCACCCGAGGCGATAACGACGCTGGCAAAAATGTAGAAGGCGATGGCCTGAATCACGGTGTTCGGTGGACCCCTGTAAGAATGGTCGGCGGCTTAACGATAGGGCGCATCGGCGGCAAGGTTCGCGGCAATCGCGCGCTCCCATTTGTCGCCATTGGCCAGCAATTTTTCCTTGTCGTAGAGAAGTTCCTCGCGGGTTTCGGTCGCATATTCGAAATTCGGCCCTTCGACGACGGCATCGACCGGACAGGCCTCCTGACACAAACCGCAATAGATGCACTTGGTCATGTCGATATCGTAGCGCGTCGTGCGGCGCGATCCGTCCTCGCGCGGTTCGGCCTCGATGGTGATCGCCTGGGCGGGGCAGACCGCTTCGCACAGCTTGCACGCGATGCAGCGCTCCTCGCCGTTCGGATAGCGGCGCAGCACATGCTCGCCGCGAAAACGCGGGCTGATCGGGTTCTTTTCATAGGGATAGTTGATCGTCGCCTTGGGCTTGAAGAAATATTTCAAGGTCAGCCAATGCGCTTTCACGAACTCCCAAAGGGTGAAGGATTTGATGAGGTGCAGCATTATCCGGCGGGCTCCTGATCTGCGCATTCAGGATCGGGTTCAACAAGTCCGCCTCCATCGCATATCACCCAGCGAAGGTCCTGATTGTCATTGGTAACTGAGGCAGGGGGCGGATCATATCTCGTGAGCATCAGCCAGCCCGAAATCAGGAACACGAAGATCAGCGAGAGCGGCAGGAAGACCTTCCAGCCGAGCCGCATGAGCTGGTCGTAGCGGTAGCGCGGCACGGTCGCCTTCACCCAGCTGAAGATGAAGAAGAAGCACCAGATCTTGAGGAAGAACCAGACGATGCCGGGGATATAATAGAGCGGTGCCCAGTCCACCGGGGGCAGCCAGCCGCCCCAGAACAGCACAGCGTTGAGCGCGCACATCAGGATGACGTTGCCGTACTCGCCGAGCCAGAAGAGCGCGAAGCTCATCGAGCTATATTCGGTTTGATAACCGGCGACGAGTTCGCTCTCCGCCTCGGTCAGGTCGAAGGGCGCGCGCGCCGTTTCCGCCATCGACGAAATCAGGAAGACGACTGCCATCGGGAAGAGCAGCGGATTGAAGCCGTAGGCGTTGATAAAGCCGAAGATATGCCCCTGCTGCCCGGTGATGATCGTCTGCATGTTGAACGATCCGGCATACATGACGACGGCGAGCAGCACGAAGCCGATAGAGACCTCGTAACTCACCATCTGCGCGGCCGCGCGGAGCGCCGAATAGAAGGGATATTTGGAATTGGAGGCCCAGCCCGCAATGACGACGCCATAAACGCCAAGCGAGGACGCCGCGAGGATATAGAGCAGGCCGACATTGATATTGGCGAGCACCGCCGTCTCGCTGAACGGGATCACCGCCCAGGCGATCAGCGCCACGGTAAAGGTGATGATCGGCGCGATCAGGAACAGGCCCCGGTTCGCCGATGTCGGGATGATGGTTTCCTTGAGGAACACCTTTAGCCCGTCGGCAAAGCTCTGGAGCAGCCCGAACGGCCCGACCACATTGGGGCCGCGCCGCAACGCCATCGCCGCCCAGATCTTGCGGTCCGCATAGATGATCATCGCGACCGCCAGCATCAGCGGCAGCGCGATCAACAGGATGCCGCAGACCGTGGCGATGAACCACGCCCATTCATAGGTCATCCCGAGGGATTCGAAGAAAGCGGTCATTCGGCCGCCTCCATGAAGGTCTCGCCATGGACCAGCTCCGCCGAGCAGCGCTGCATCGTCTCGCTCGCGCGGCAGATCGCGTTGGTCAGGTAGAAGTCCTTGATCGGATAGGCGATTTCACCCGCAGCTGCCCCGTCCAGTTTGGGCGGCGTCCATTCATAGTCGGCCAGCCCTTCATCGGCAAAGGCCGGGAATTCGGCGGCGATCGCGTCGCGCAGCTGGTCCAGCGTATCGAAGGGCAGCGGCGCGCCCAGTACGTCCGAAAGCGCGCGGAAAATGGTCCAGTCCTCGCGGGCATCGCCGGGCGGATAGACGGCGCGTTCGCCGCTCTGGATGCGCCCTTCGGTGCTCACCCAGGTGCCGCTCTTTTCGGCATAGGCCGCGCCCGGCAGGATGACATCGGCGGCGGCGGCGCCTTGCTCGCCATGATGGCCGACATAGACCTTGAACGCGCCCTCGAAGGCGGAGAAATCGACGCCGTCGGCGCCAAGCAGAAACAGCAATTCGGGTTTCGCTGCGGCGATATCGGCGACGCCGCCGGGCTGCGCCCAGCCGAGCATCAGCCCGCCCATCCGCGAAGCCGAGAAATGCAGGACGTTATAGCCGTTCCAGCCCTCGCGCACGAGGCTGAGCGTCTCGGCAAGCTTGAGCGTCGCGCCGTGAAGGCCGGGCACCATCAGTCCGCCGCCGCCAAGGATCAACGCCGGCTTTTCGGCGTCCTTGAACGCATCGGCCGCTTCGGCAGGCAGATCGGCAGCCAGCGTCGCATCATTGCCGAGCCAGGTGACCGGATAGGTGAGATCGACCTCGGGCCCGATGCCGAAGACCTTCGCGCCCTTCTTGATCGCCTTGCGGATGCGCGTGTTGACGAGAGGCGCTTCCCAGCGCGGATTGGTGGCGACGAGCAGGATCGCATCGGCTTCCTCGATACCCGCAATGGTCGAATTGAAGTTCACCGCCGCGAGGCTGGTCACGTCGTAATCCATGCCGTTCTGGCGGCCTTCAATCGCCGAGGAACCGAGCGATTCCAGTAGCTTATGCGCGGCATAGAGCGCTTCGACCTCGACGAGATCGCCGCCGATCGCGGCAACCTTGCTGCCCGCTTTCTTCGCGGCAGCGGCAACGGCAGCGAAAGCTTCTTCCCAACTCGCGGGCTGAAGCTTGCCGTCTTTCCGCACCCAGGGCTGGTCGAGCCGGTTCTTCATCAGGCCGTCGACGGCGTGGCGGGTCTTGTCCGACGCCCATTCCTCGTTGACGTCCTCGTTGAGGCGCGGCAGCGCGCGCAGCACTTCCCTGCCCCGGCTATCGAGGCGAACATTCGTGCCGACGGCGTCCATCACGTCGATCGAGGGCGTCTTGCGCAACTCCCAGGGGCGCGCTTCGAACGCATACGGCCGCGCGGTGAGCGCGCCGACCGGGCAGAGATCGACGACATTGCCCGAAAGCTCGCTCGTCGCAGCATGTTCGAGATAGGTCGTGATTTCCATATTTTCGCCGCGGCCGACCGCGCCGATTTCCTCGACCCCGGCCACTTCCTGCGCGAAACGGACGCAGCGCGTGCAATGGATGCAGCGCGTCATCTCGGTCTTTACGACCGGCCCCATATATTTTTCGGTGACCGCGCGCTTGTTCATTTCATAGCGCGTATGGCCCTTGCCATAGGCCATGGCCTGGTCCTGCAGGTCGCATTCGCCGCCCTGGTCGCAAATCGGGCAATCGAGCGGATGGTTGATGAGCAGGAACTCCATCACCCCTTCGCGCGCCTTTTTCACCATCTCGGTCGTCGTGAAGATTTCCTGGCCTTCGGCGGCGGGCAGCGCGCAGCTCGCCTGCGGCTTGGGCGGTCCCGGCTTCACCTCGACAAGGCACATACGGCAATTGCCGGCGATCGAGAGGCGCTCATGATAGCAGAAGCGCGGCACTTCCTTGCCCGCGATCTCGCACGCCTGCAGCACGGTCGCGCCGTCGGGAACTTCGGTTTCGATGCCGTCTACGGTGACTTTAGGCATTATTCGGCCGCCTCCAGCGTCTCTTCGCCCTTATGCGCGGCGATGCGCCGCTCCAGCTCGGGGCGGAAATGGCGGATCAGGCCCTGGATCGGCCAGGCCGCGGCGTCGCCAAGCGCGCAGATGGTGTGGCCTTCGACCTGCTTGGTGACTTCCTGCAGCATGTCGATATCGCCGACCTCGGCCTCGCCCTCGCGCAGCCGCTCCATCATTCGCCACATCCAGCCCGTGCCCTCGCGGCACGGCGTGCACTGGCCGCAGCTTTCATGCTTGTAGAAATAGCTGATCCGGCTGATCGCGCGGACGATATCGGTCGACTTGTCCATGACGATCACCGCCGCCGTGCCGAGGCCGGAGCCGAGTTCCTTCAGACCGTCGAAATCCATCGGCGCGTCGATGATCTCGGCGGCCGGAACCAGCGGCACCGAGGAGCCGCCGGGGATGACGGCGAGCAGATTGTCCCAGCCGCCGGTGATGCCGCCGGCATGTTTCTCGATCAGCTCGCGGAACGGAATGCCCATCGCCTCTTCGACGACGCAGGGCTTTTCGACATGGCCGGAAATCTGGAACAGTTTCGTGCCGACATTGCCCTCGCGCCCGATGCCGGCGAACCAGCTCGCGCCGCGCCGCAGGATCGTCGGGACGACCGCGATGCTCTCGACATTGTTGACCGTGGTCGGGCAACCATAAAGCCCCGCGCCCGCCGGAAAGGGCGGTTTCAGGCGCGGCTGGCCCTTCTTGCCCTCCAGGCTTTCGAGCAAAGCCGTTTCCTCGCCGCAGATATAAGCGCCGGCGCCGCGATGGACGAAGACGTCGAAATCATAGCCGGACCCGCAGGCATTCTTACCGATAAAGCCCTTGTCATAGGCCTCCTGCACGGCGGCGAAGAGGGTTTCGGCCTCGCGGATGAACTCGCCGCGAATATAGATATAGGCGGCCCGCGCGCGCATCGCGTACCCGGCGATCAGCGCGCCCTCGATCAGCTTGTGCGGATCGTGGCGGATAATCTCGCGGTCCTTGCAGCTGCCCGGCTCGGACTCGTCGGCATTGATGACGAGGAAACTCGGACGGCCGTCCTTCGATTCCTTCGGCATGAACGACCATTTGAGGCCCGTGGGGAAGCCCGCGCCGCCACGGCCGCGCAGCCCGGAGGCCTTCACTTCCTCGATAATGTCGTCCTGCGCCTTGGCGATCAGCTCTTTCGTGCCGTCCCAGTCGCCGCGTTTCATCGCCGCGTCGATGCCCCAGGGCTGGAAGCCGTAGACATTGGTGAAGATGCGGTCCTTGTCGTCAAGCATTGCGCGACCTCATCCAGCGAATGAAGAAATACCAGATCGGCGCGGCGATCAGCGCGGCGACGATATGGCGCGCGATGTTGCGCGTCGGCTCGGCGCCGAAGACGAGGACGTCGATCAGCACGTTCACGGCGAGGAACGCGACGACGAAGGTGATCGTCGCCTGGATCAGCGTCATCGAGGAAAAGGGCCCGCGGGTCGCCATCATTCAGCGCCCTCCGCCATATATTTGAGCGTCGTCGGCCCGCCTTCGGGACAGCTGGTTTGCCGCCCGGTCTGCGGGCCCGGAGCCACGTCTTCGCCATCGGCCAGCTTTTCCAGGATACCGGTCATGATGTCGTAATCGAGGTCTTCGTAATTATCGTCGTTGATCTGGACCATCGGCGCGTTGGCGCAGACGCCAAGGCATTCGACCTCGGTCAGGGTGAACATCCCGTCGGGCGTCGTCTTGCCCTTGATGAGTCCCTTGTTCTTGCAGGCCGCGAGCACATCGTCGGACCCGCGCAGCATGCATGGCGTCGTGCCGCACACCTGCACATGATAGCGGCCGACCGGCACGATATTGTACATCGTGTAGAAGGTCGCGACCTCATAGGCGCGCATATAGGGCATGCCGATTTCGGCGGCGACGAACTCGATCACCGGCACAGGCAGCCAGCCCTGCGTATTAGTCTCGGCGCCGACCTGACGCTGGGCCAGATCGAGCAGCGGCATCACCGCCGACGCCTGCCGTCCCTCGGGATAGCGCGCGATGATATCCTTCGCCTTGGCCGCATTCTCTTCGGTCCAGGCGAAATTGCCCCAGCGTTCGCGGATCGCGTCGTTTTCGAGCGCGGTATCCGTGGAGGATTGGGAGAGCTTGTCGTCGGGGAGGATGGTCATTGGCTATTCCCCTTCCTTCGCAGATCAGGAAGGAGACTTAAGGCAACCAAGAATATCCCCAACATTGCTGCTGCAGGCAGCTCAAATTCTTCGCCTTCAAGGAACATCCAGATGGCGAAAACGGTCACTCCGATCGAAAACCACGAAATAGATCTCGCCACGATGTCCATCTGGCTAAGCGGGAACTGCAGTTTGCCGTAAAGATAGGCAATGCAAGCGATCACGAGAAATTTGAGCAGATTTACGGGTTCCTGCACCACATCCCCGACGCCGGACAAGAATATGGCAAAGGCGAGGAACGGCACGAGCAGCAAGGCGAACCAAAAATCTGAACGGTTTAATACCCTCACCTGTCGCACTCCCCGAACACCACGTCGATCGCGCCGAGGATGGCGGTCGCGTCGGCGAGCATATGGCCGCGGGTCATGAAGTCCATGGCCTGGAGGTGGCTGAAGGCCGTCGGGCGGATCTTGCAGCGATACGG
Organism: Parasphingopyxis marina; assembly: GCF_014237875.1. Classification (GTDB taxonomy): domain Bacteria; phylum Pseudomonadota; class Alphaproteobacteria; order Sphingomonadales; family Sphingomonadaceae; genus Parasphingopyxis; species Parasphingopyxis marina. The sequence goes on along the minus strand of NZ_JACJVJ010000001.1, from coordinate 1,612,432 downwards.
TTTGTTGCTGCCGTCAGAAACAAGATAGACGCCGAATTCGCCCTTGGGGCTTTCGGTCGCGACATAGACCTCGCCGGCCGGCACGTGAAAACCCTCGGTATAGAGTTTGAAGTGGTGGATCAGCGCTTCCATCGACTGCTTCATCTCGCCGCGCTTGGGCGGGACGACCTTGCGGTCGAGGCTGGCGATCGGCCCTTCGGGCATGTCGTTGATGCACTGGCGCATGATCTTTGCGGACTGCCAGACTTCCTCGACGCGGACCATGAACCGGTCGTAGCAATCGCCCCTGGTGCCGACGGGAACTTCGAAGTCCATGCGGTCGTACACATCATAGGGCTGCGACTTGCGCAGATCCCAAGGAATGCCCGAACCGCGGATCATCGGGCCGGAAAAGCCCCAGCGAATCGCGTCTTCCTTGGCGACGACCGCGATATCAACATTGCGCTGCTTGAAGATGCGGTTGTCGACGACGAGGCTCATCGCATCCTCGAACAAGGTCGGGAAGGTATCGAGCCAGTCGGCCATGTCGGCGATCAGCTTGGGGGGCAGATCCTGATGGACGCCGCCGGGGCGGAAATAGGCGGCGTGCATACGCGCACCCGAAGCCCGCTCATAAAAGGCCATCGCCTGTTCGCGTAGTTCGAACATCCAGATATTCGGCGTCATCGCGCCGACGTCCATGACGTGGCTACCAAGATTGAGCCAATGGTTGAGCATGCGCGTGAGCTCGGCGAAGAGCACGCGGATATATTGGGCGCGCGTCGGCACTTCGAGCCCGAGCAGCTTCTCGATGGCGAGCACATAGCTATGCTCCATGCACATCGGCGAGACATAATCGAGCCGGTCGAAATAGGGCAGCGCCTGCAGATACGTTTTGTGCTCGATCAGCTTTTCGGTGCCGCGATGCAGCAGGCCGATATGGGGATCGACGCGCTCGACGATCTCGCCGTCCAGCTCCATCACCAGCCGAAGCACGCCGTGCGCGGCCGGATGCTGCGGGCCGAAATTGATCGTGTAGTTGGAAATCTCGGTATCGCCGACGGTCGGGTCGGCGGCATCGGTCTCGCCTGCGATTTCCTCGAGATACTCAGCCATCTTTGTCGCCTCCCGGCACATCCGGCTCATCGGATTTTTCGGCGGCCTTCTTGTTGGCCTTTTCGCCAGCGCCGGTATCGTCGGTATCTTCGGTCGTCTTGGGCGTGGCCGCGGCCTCCTCGCCCTTCGGCGGAGCATTGCCGCCCTTTATCTCGTCGGCCTTGAGCGGCGTCGGTGCGCCCGGCGCCTCGCCTTGCGCCTTCTCGTCGCCGGGCAGGATATATTCGGCGCCTTCCCAGGGACTCATGAAATCGAAAGTGCGGAAATCCTGGGCGAGCTTTACCGGCTCGTAGATCACCCGCTTATGTTCCTCGGAATAGCGCATCTCGACATAGCCGGTGAGCGGGAAATCCTTGCGGAACGGATGGCCGCGAAAGCCGTAATCGGTGAGAATGCGGCGAAGATCGGGATTGCCCGCGAACAGCACGCCGTACAGATCGAACACTTCGCGCTCCAGCCATCCGGCGACCGGCCATATATCGGTAACGCTGGGCACCGGCGTTTCCTCGTCGGTCGTCACCTTCACGCGAATCCGGTGGTTTCGGGTCAGCGAAAGCAGATGATAACAGACCTCGAAGCGCTCGGGACGCTCGGGATAGTCGACCCCGGCAATCTCCATCAGCTGCTGATATTCCAGGCCCGGCGTATCGCGGAGCTTGAGCAGCGCCTCGGCAAGCGCCTCGCGTTCGACGGTCACCGAAATCTCGCCGACCGCATCGACGATAGCGACGACGGAAGCGCCGAGCGCGGAGTTGACCGCGTCGATCATGCCTTCGTTAGAGGCCATGACGGGAGCCGGAGACGCCATGGACTAGCGCTCTATCGTGCCGGCGCGGCGGATTTTCCGCTGCAACTGCATGACGCCGTAGAGCAGAGCCTCGGCGGTCGGCGGGCAGCCGGGAACATAGATGTCGACAGGAACGATCCGGTCGCATCCGCGCACGACGCTATAGCTATAGTGGTAATAGCCGCCGCCATTGGCGCAGCTGCCCATCGAGATCACATAGCGCGGTTCGGACATCTGGTCGTAAACGCGGCGCAGCGCCGGCGCCATCTTGTTGCACAGCGTACCGGCGACGATCATCACGTCGGACTGGCGGGGCGAAGCGCGCGGCGCGGCGCCGAAGCGCTCCATGTCGTAGCGCGGCATGTTGACCTGAATCATCTCGACGGCGCAGCAGGCAAGCCCGAAGGTCATCCACCAGAGCGAACCGGTGCGCGCCCATTGAAACAGCTCCTCGGTCGAGGTGACGAGGAAACCCTTGTCGGAAACCTCCGAATTGATGTCCCTCAGGAAATCGGGATCGGGCAACGTACCGGGAGGCGGCGGTGATGTGAGGTCTACTCCCATTCCAGCGCTCCCTTCTTCCAGGCATAGGCGAGACCGATGGCGAGTTCCCCGAGGAACACCATCATCGCGATCCAGGCGACCCAGCCCAGATCGAACACCGTCACCGCCCAGGGGAAGAGGAACGCCGCTTCCAGATCGAAGATGATGAACAGGATCGCGACCAGATAGAAGCGCACATCGAACTGGCTGCGCGAATCCTCGAACGCCGGAAAGCCGCACTCATATTCGGTGAGCTTGTTGGCATAGGGCTTCGACGCGCCGGTCAATTTAGCGACGATCATCGGCAGCACAACAAAGGCAATAGAGAGACCAAGCGCGATACCGAGAAAGATCAGAATCGGCAGATATTCGGCAAGGTCGACGGAGATCGTCTCGGGCAAGGTTTCGGACTCGCGGTCGGGTGTTGAATTCGCTCGCGCTTTTAGGGGGATGAACCCGTGGGGGCAAGGGCGGCAGGCGGCAAAATCCGCCAGTTTTTCGAGGATCAGCGCAAGCGCACGGAACGGATCGGCGTCGGCCGGGGTGCAATCCCGGGATCGGGCGCGCCGTCGGCCCCGAAACGTTCCCATTGTGCGTCCGAAACATAGAGGAATTCCGCACCGCGAAACGCGCCGAGGGTCGGCTCGCCCCAGTCGGGATGGTTGCGCTCGATCACCGTGGCTTGTTCGACGCGCAGCCCGTCTTCGGACAATTGCAATCGCATGATCTGCATCGGCAGGCTGCCGTTGCGGATCGCGATCAGGTCCCCGCCATCTGGAAGCAGCCCATCAATCCCGTCGAGCAACATGTCGGCCGTGGCCGCGACACGGAAAATCGCGCCGGTGTCCAGATCGATAGCGGCCAGGCCATGGCTATAGTCGGAGACATAGAGCCAGGCTCCGTCGAGAGAGACGGCCATGCCCTGCGGACTGCGAAACCGGTTCGGCTCGACGATCGTCTCGAGCGCCAAACAGCCGGGCCGGCAGCGATAGATGGCCCCGCCGATGCTGTTGCTCACATAAACGCTGCCGTCTTGCCCGAGCGCGATATCGCCGCTCATCGCGCCTTCGCCGGGCGCCGCCAGCATCCGCGCCGAGCGGCTTTCGGGGCTATAGGCGATCAGCCCGCGAAAAGCGGTGTCGGGATCGGGCGTGGGATCGGCGGCGCCGGACACCAGCCAGAGCGTGTCGGCACCGGCATCATAAGCCATGCCGAACAGGCTGCCGCTATTTTCCGGGAGCGGCACGCGTTCCCATGTCTCGCCCGAGAGCCGGTACAGCCCGCGCTCGACCACCGATCCCGCGTAAAGCGTTGCGCGGCGGCTGTCCCAAGCCACGCCTTCGACAAGATTGATGTCGGCGGGAACCGCCGCCACGACCTCGCTTGCCGCGACAGGCGACTGGCCGTCGGCGACGGTCGCCGTCAGCGCCGCCCAGCGTGCTTCCTCGAAATAGCCGGAAACCAGCGTCATACTGCCTTCCGAAAGCCCGCCGCCCATCACGGCGAACCGCTCGAACGCGCCGCGAACGGCATCGCCGTCGCCTACCTGATGCGCCGTCGCGATGATCGCGCGCAGCATCGTGCCGCTATCGGGATAGGCTTGGGTCAGGGTATCCAGGCGTTCGAGATCGAAGGCCCGTTCTTCGGCGGGGCCCACGTCGCGCCAGGTTTCGCCTTCCGCCATCGCCGGCGTGGCCATCAGCAGGCCCAGAGCGAAAATGGCGGCGGGACGGGATGGCATGGCGAGCCCTATTCTCTTACCGGATCGCTCCCGCGACCCGCTTGTGCAGCTTGGAATGCAGCGCGTCATTGGCAGCCAGGATTTCCTTGCGTTCGATCGGCTGGCTGCCGCCCCGAAAATCGGTGACGAAACCCTTGGCCTCGCGCACGATCAGGATACCGGCCGCGACGTCCCAGGGATTCAGATGCTCTTCCCAAAACCCGTCGAAACGGCCCGCCGCGACCCAGGAAAGGTCGAGCGCCGCCGAGCCGAAGCGGCGAATACCGGCGACTTCGGGCGCAACCGCGTTGAAGATCGCGTCGAAGCGCGGCAGATCGCCATGGCCCTTGAAGGGAATGCCGGTCGCGATCAGCGAATCGCCGAGCTGGCTCCGCGCCGAAACCTGCAGCCGCCGGTCGTGTAGCCACGCCCCGCCGCCCTTTTCGGCCCAGAAGACCTCGTCGGTCAGCGGCTGATAAACCATGCCGGCGGTGATCTCGCCCCAGCTGCCATCGGGGTTGCGATGCTGGACGCCGATCGAGATCGCGAAATGCGGGATGCCGTGCAGGAAGTTCGATGTGCCGTCGAGCGGATCGACGACCCAGCGCGGCATATCGGGCTCCCCTTCGATGACGCCGGCTTCTTCCAGCAGAAAACCCCAGCCCGGGCGAACCGCGAGCAGTTCGTCGTACAGGATGCGTTCGGCGCGCATATCGGCCTTGGAGACGAAATCCGCCGGTCCCTTTTTCGAGACCTGGAGATGCTCGACCTCGGTAAAGTCGCGCGCAAGGCTGCGCCCCGCCTTGCGGGCGGCGCGGTCCATGACGGTGATAAGGGCGGAACGGGCTGGCATGGGTTTTCCGGTTTTTCCTTCGGGCGGGCCGCTATTCGGCCTTCTTCACATATTCCTGCGCGTAAACGTCGACGACGATGCGGGTGCCCGCGCTGATATGCGGCGGCACCATGACGCGCACGCCATTGTCGAGGATCGCGGGCTTGTAGGAAGATGAAGCGGTTTGCCCTTTCACCACGGCGTCGGCCTCTACGATCTCGGCCTCCACCTGGTCGGGCAGCTGCACCGAGATCGGCTTTTCCTCGTAAAGCTCCAGCATCACGTCCATCCCGTCCTGCAGGAAGGCCGCGGCATCGCCCAGCATGTCGGCGGGAAGTTCGATCTGCTCGAAACTTTCCTTGTCCATAAAGGTCAGCATATCGCCCTCGGCGAACAGGAACTGGTATTCGCGGGTGTCGAGACGCACCTTTTCGACCGTTTCGGCCGAACGGAAGCGGACGTTGTTCTTGCGGCCGTCGATAAGGTTCTTCATCTCGACCTGCATATAGGCGCCGCCCTTGCCGGGCTGGGTGTGCTGGATCTTCACGGCGCGCCACAGGCCGCCTTCATATTCGATGATATTGCCGGGACGAATGTCCACGCCGCTGATCTTCATGGGTGTCTCGCTTGTTTAGAAAGAGCAGGCGCGCGCTCTACCAGCGCTTGGACGCCGCCACAAGCAGCCGAAATTTCTGTCGTATCCGTCCAATACGGCAAAGCGCGATTCGCCTAGTTTTCGGATCACTAGGCAAAGGTAATGCAGATGATACCGAGTAAGCGTAATTCCCCCCGCGCAGCCGGACTTTTCGGCCGGTTGGCAGGCATTCCCGGACGGCTCCGGAAGATCGAGGACGAGCCCTTCGAGCTCCAGTCGGAAAGCTATCGCGCGTCGCTGATGCGCAAGGCCGTCGCCTTCACGATCGGTCGGCGCGAGGACGACGTGGGAGTGTAGCTGGAGCGTCTAGCCGTTCAGCACATCGGCAAAGGCACGAACCCCGGCGGCCTCGCCATCGGGATGGTTCCACACGGCACCGCTGACGGCGATGAAATCGGCCCCCGCCTCAACCAGCGGCGCGGCATTGTCAGCGGTGATTCCGCCGATGGCCACGCAGGGCAGCACGAACATGGTCGACCACCAGGTGAGGATATCGGGATCCGGCCGGTGCACCGTCTCCTTGGTGCCGCTCGGATAGAAAGCCCCGAAGGCCACATAATCGGCCCCCGCCTCACCGGCCTCCATCGCGAAATGCCGGCTGTCATGGCAGGTCGCGCCAATCTGGACCCCGGGCCCCAGCAGCGCCCGCGCTTCGGCAATGCTCCCGTCCGACCGGCCGATATGGACGCCGTCCGCGCCCAGCCGCCTGGCGAGATTCGGCGAATCGTTGACGATGAAGGCTACCTCGCGCTCCGCGCAGATCGCCTGCAGGGGTTCTGCCAGCCGCGCCGCTTCGTGTTCGTCGATATCCTTGATGCGAAACTGGAAGGCCGAAACCGGCCCGGCATCGAGCGCGCGCTCCAGCCGTTTGGCGAAATCGCCACCGACATCGAGCGGGGAAATAAGGTAGAGCTGGCAACGGGGATGAGTCATGCCCCTCCCCTAGCGCCAAGCCGGTAGCGAACGGAAGGCGGTTTTCACTGTTCATCCGGCGTGCAGCGCCATGGTATAAGGAAGTGCGGCATGAAACGGATAATCCTGACCTTGATGATGGCGGCGACCTCAGCCTGCGCGACGCCCTCCGCCGAGCCGACGCGCGAAGACGGCATGGCGCGATTGGGCGATACGATTTTCGTGGACGGGCCGAACGTAATGCCGATCCAGGTAATCGAAGACAGCCGGTGCCCGCGCGGCACGGCATGCGTTTGGGAGGGGCGCGTGGTGTTAAGGGTAGAGGTTACCGGCGGCGCATGGGCGCAAACCATGGATCTGGTATCGGGTGAGCCCCAACAGGTCGCCGACGGCGCGTTGACGCTGGTTTCAGTGTTGCCCGAAGCGGGAAGCGGCGAACCGCTGCCCGAATCCTACCGCTTTGCTTTCGAATTTGACGGCGGCCTCTGAACGGGACGGCCCCGACGAGCCTATTTTCAGGCTTTGACGGTGGATGCCCGATAAATCTTGTCGATAGCCGCGCCCAGCGTGCGATCAAATTCCGCATCGTCCATCTGATGCCGAAGATCCTGTAGCAGCGCGCGCGAGAAGCTCGCGATCATGCCGCGATTCCTGGCCAGTTCGGAACAGGCTTCGTCGCAGGAAAAGCCGCCCGAAAGCGCCACAATCCGCGCGACCCGCGGGTGATCGACAATCGAGGCATAAAGATCGGGCTCGGCCGGGATCGACAGTTTGAGCATGACCTGGCGATCCTCCGGCAGCGCGTCGAGCGCCTTGACCAGTTCGTCCTTCAGGATCGCGTCGCATTCGGCGCGCTCCGGGCTCTTGATCGACACTTCGGGCTCGACGATCGGCATCAAGCCATGATCGAGGATCTGATTGGCAACCTTGAACTGCTGGGTAACGATGGCGGCGATGCCGCTCGGCGAGGCCTTGTTGATCACCGAACGCATTTTCGTGCCGAACACGCCCTTGGCATTGGCCCGTTCGAGCAGCGCATCGAGATCGGGCATCGGCTTCATCATCTGCACGCCGTCGGCTTCGTCCTCCAACCCCTTGTCGACCTTCAGGAACGGAACGACGCCGCGATCCCAGAGCGCCGTCGGCACGGGCTTGCCGTCGGCTTCGCCGTCCATCGTCTTTTCGAACAGGATCGCCCCGATCACCTTGCCGCTGGCAAAAGAGGGCGAGGTGATGATGCGGACGCGCATATCGTGGATGAGACCGAACATCTCCTCCTCGCTCGCATAGGCGTCTTCCGAAATGCCGTAACCCGCCAGAGCCTTGGGCGTCGACCCGCCGCTCTGGTCCAATGCGGCAATAAAGCCATCACCTTCAGTGATTTGGGCCATCATCTTCGGATCAAACATCAAAAAAGTCCCCTAAGTTCGAGAATATGGGATTCGGAATATCCGGATTCGGCTATTTTGATAGAAGAAGCCGCCCCGCTCGGCAACGGGCCCAGGAGGTCTCCGGCACCAGGAAATCGAGATCGGAAAATACGCGTTTCCGATCCGGCAGCCGTTCCAGGAAAGATATGGAAACGCTGTGCCGACCGCCCGCCGAAATTCGGGTTTCCGTTTCCCGCTTCATCGGCGGTTCCTTCGACCGGCGTCGCATGGCGACAGGATCGTGCCGCCTTCCCACCGATCGGCTGTGCCGTGTCAATTTCCTTCGAGCGCTTTCACGCCGGGCAGTTCCTTGCCCTCCATCCATTCGAGGAAGGCGCCCCCGGCGGTCGAAACGAACGTGAAGTCACTTGTGACGCCGGCATGGTTCAGTGCCGCCACGGTGTCACCGCCCCCGGCAACCGAGACCAGCGAGCCTTCGCGGGTGAGCGCGGCAGCGGTTTTCGCCAGCGCCACGGTGGCGGCATCGAAGGGCGGCGTTTCGAAGGCACCGAGCGGGCCGTTCCAAACAACCGTTCGGCAGGTCTTGAGAACATCGGCCAGCGCCTCGACCGCGGCCGGGCCGATATCCAGGATCATCTCGTCCTCGGCGACTTCATGAACGTTTACGGTGCGGGTTGGCGGATTGGCGGCAAATTCCTTTGACGTCACGACGTCATACGGCAGGTGGACCGTGCAATCGGCCTGGTCCGCGGCCGCCAGGATCGCTTCCGCGGTTTCGGTAAGATCATGCTCGCACAGCGATTTTCCGACGTTGACGCCACGCGCGGCGAGGAACGTATTGGCCATGCCTCCGCCGATGATCAGGTGATCGACCTTGGCAACGAGGTGCCTGAGAACCTCCAATTTGGTTGACACCTTGGCGCCACCCACGACCGCGGCGACTGGATGCTCGGGACTGCCCAGCGCTTTCTCGAGCGCCACGAGCTCCGCCTGCAGCGCGCGGCCGGCAAAGGCCGGGAGCAGATGGGTCAGGCCCTCGGTCGACGCATGGGCACGGTGCGCGGCGGAAAAGGCGTCATTTACGTAAAAGTCGCCGAGCTTCGCCATGGCCTGCGCGAATGTGGCGTCATTCGCCTCCTCGCCCGCATGAAAGCGTGTATTTTCAAGAACGCAGACCGAACCGGGCGCAAGGCCCGCCACCGCGGCTTGCGCCGCCACGCCCTGGCAATCCTCGACAAATGTGACGTCACGGCCAAGAATGCGGGAAAGCGCGGGAACCACGGGTTCCAGCGACATTTCCGGAACCACCGCGCCCTTGGGTCGGCCGAAATGCGCGAGTAAAAGCACGATCGCGCCTTTGTCCGCCAGCTCCGCGACGGTGGCAACGACCGCGCGAAGTCGCGTATCGTCGGTCACCTGGCCGCCGGCCATCGGCACGTTGAGATCCACGCGGACGAGCGCGCGCTTGCCGGAGACCGCATCCAGATCGTCAAGCGTCCGAAATGACGTCATGACGCCACCCCTTTCCTTTTCGCGGTTTTCCGCGGTTATCCGCAGCTTCCCCTAGGCTTAGAGAAGGCCCGCCATCACGCCGGCGGTATCGACCATGCGGTTCGAGAAGCCCCATTCATTGTCGTACCAGGAAACGACGCGGACGAGCTTGCCTTCGATGACCGCGGTTTCCAGGCTGTCGATCGTCGAACTTGCCGGATCATGATTGAAGTCGATCGAGACCAGCGGCTCGTCGGTATAAGCAAGCACGCCGTGGAGCGGGCCTGACGTCGCGGCTGACTTCAAGACGTCGTTCACTTCCTCGACGCTCGTGTCGCGCGACGGCGTGAAGACGAGATCGATCAGGCTGACATTCGGGGTCGGCACGCGGACCGACGAGCCGTCGAGCTTGCCGGCAAGTTCCGGCAGGACGAGTCCGACCGCGCGGGCGGCGCCGGTCGTCGTCGGGATCATCGACATCGCCGCGGCGCGGGCCCGGCGCATGTCGCCGTGAATCTGGTCGAGGATTTTCTGGTCGTTGGTGTAGCTGTGGATCGTCGTCATCAGCCCGCGTTCGATGCCGACCGTGTCATGCAGCACCTTGGCGACGGGCGCCAGGCAGTTGGTCGTGCACGAGGCGTTGGAAACGACCGTATCCGCTTCAGACAAAGTCTCATGATTCACACCATAAACAATTGTCTTATCTACATTTTTAGCAGGAGCGGAGATCAGGACGCGCTTGGCGCCGGCAGTCAGATGCGCGCTCGCCTTTTCCTTGTCGGCGAAAAAACCCGTACATTCCAAGGCGATATCGACATTATTGTCGCCATGGGGCAACTGGGCGGGGTCGCGCTCGGCGGTCACCGCAATCCGCTTGCCGTTGACGATCACCGCGCCGCTTTCGGCCCCCACTTCGCCGTCAAAGGCGCCATGGACGGAATCGCGCTTGAACAGCAGCGCGTTCGCTTCGGCATCGGCGAGATCGTTGATCGCCACGAGTTCGAGCCCGCAATCGGGACGTTCGAGAATGGCGCGGGCGACGAGCCGCCCGATCCGACCGAAACCGTTAATCGCAACTTTGACTGCCATGGATGAAGTCTCCCTTTAGCTCTTGAGTGCCGACAGGATCCGTGGCGTAATCGCCGCTTCCGTCAGCCCGAAATATTCGAACAATTTGTCGGCAGGCGCCGAAGCGCCGAACCGGTCGATCCCGATATTGAGTCCGTCGGTACCCGTATAGCGTTCCCAGCCGAATGTGGCACCGGCTTCGATCGAAACCCGTAAGACGTCGCTGCCGGTCGCCAGCACGTCGGCCTTATAGGCATCGTCCTGCGCGGCGAATTCTTCCCAGCTCGGCATCGATACGACATCGGCGCCATGGCCTTGGGCTTCAAGGCTTTGGGCGACCTCGAGTGCCAGCGAAACTTCCGAACCGGATGCCAGCAGGACGACGCGGCGATCCTTTTCCGCGGCCTTCAACCGATAAGCGCCCCTGGCGCAGAGATTTTCCGAGGCATCGAAACGCACGGGCGGAAGATTCTGTCGGCTGAGCGCGAGCAGCGAAGGGCCGTCCTTGCGTTTCAGCGACAAGGCCCAGCATTCGGCGGTTTCCAGCGCATCGGCCGGGCGATAGACGTGGAGATTGGGCATTGCGCGCAAGGATGCGAGATGCTCGATCGGCTGGTGGGTCGGCCCGTCTTCACCAAGTCCGATGGAATCGTGCGTCATCACATAGACGACGCGCACCTGCTGAAGCGCCGAAAGCCGGATTGCCGGGCGGCAATAATCGGCAAAAACCAGGAAAGTCCCGCCATATGGGATCACCCCGCCATGCAGCGCCATGCCATTCATCGCCGCCGACATGCCGAATTCGCGGATACCGTAATAGATATAGCGGCCGCCATAATCGTCAGCGGTCAGCGGCGCGGTAGCCCCGGTTTTCGTGTTGTTGGAGCCGGTCAGGTCGGCAGACCCGCCGATCGTCTCGGGCAGCGCCTCGTTGATCGCGGTCAGCGCCATTTCCGAAGCCTTGCGCGTGGCGACCTTGGGCGGATCGGCGACCAGTGAGTCGAAATAGGCCTTTATGGCCGTGTCACCGGCGGGAAGCTCTCCCGCCATCCGGCGCTCAAACTCGTCCTTTTCAGCCGATTTGGCGAATCTGTCGTCCCAGGCCTTGTGCTCGTTTCGCGAACGCTGACCCGCCTTCTTCCAGGCCTCTTCGATCTCCGGCGGAATCGCGAAGGGTTTCGCGTCCCAGCCCAGCTCCTTGCGGGCGCCCGCGATTTCGTCATCGCCGAGCGGCGCGCCATGGGTTGCCGAGGTGCCCTGCTTGGTGGGTGCGCCATAGCCGATCACCGTCTTGCAGGCGATCAGCGAGGGCCGCGGATCGGCCAGCGCCTCTTCGATCGCGAAGCGGACGGCGTCGGGATCATGGCCATCGCATTTCGTGACGTGCCAGCCCGACGCTTCATAACGCGCGGCGACATTCTCGCTCGTCGAAAGCTCGGTACCGCCGTCGATGGTGATTCCGTTATCGTCCCACAGGGTGATCAGGCGGCCGAGTTTCAGATGCCCGGCAAGGCCCACCGCCTCGTGGTTGATGCCTTCCATCAGGCAGCCGTCGCCAGCAATCACCCAGGTCCGGTGGTCGACCAGATCGTCGCCGAAATGCGCATTCAGATGCCGCTCCGCGATCGCCATGCCGACCGCCATCGCAAGCCCCTGGCCCAGCGGCCCGGTGGTCGATTCGACGCCGCGAAGGAGGAAGTTTTCCGGGTGCCCCGCACAGGGGCTGCCGAGCTGCCGGAAGTGGCGAATCTCGTCCATCGTGGGGCGCGCATAGCCGCTCAGATGGAGCAGCGAATAGACCAGCATGGAGCCATGGCCGGCCGAGAGAACGAAACGGTCTCTATCAAACCATTCAGGGTCTTGCGGATCATATTTGAGATATTTTGTAAACAGAACCGTGGCGACATCGGCCATTCCCATCGGCATGCCGGGATGGCCGGAATTCGCCTCCTGCACAGCGTCCATCGAAAGCGCCCGGACGGCATTGGCAAGCTGGGTGTGGGTGACGGTCATTCGGGTTCCCCTGTCGGCCTTGCTAGAGGGTGTGCGGCGGCCCTGCCGGAACGCCGGCGAGTCGCAGGCGCGCGCGACCATTGATATGCTATGGGGATATCGTCAACCGTCGCGCCCACAAGCGCCCCGTGCGCGACAGCCGGACTTGCCGACATGCGCCATCCTGCTATGCAAAGCCGATGGGAAACGAACGTCTCGCCCGTGCCCTCACCCGCATTGAAGATGCCGCCGCCAGGCTAGACCGGGCAGCTGCACCTGCCGCCGCGCCTGCCGGCGATAAAGCCGAAGCGGCACTGGCGGCCGAAATCGATGCGCTCCGTGCCGCGCACAGCAGCGAGATCGAAGATAGAGACCGCACGATCGCGAAACTGCGCGCGGATCTCGACGATATCGGCAAGCTGAAGGACGAAGAAATCGCGCGGCTGCGGGCCGAACTCGCCGAACGCCCGGCCGGATTGCCGGCATCCGGCATCGACGAAGCCGAATATAAAGCGCTGCAGCAGCGGTGCGAGCGGCTGGAATCGGCAACAAAATCCGCCCTTTCCGGTCTCGATACATTGATCGCCACCGCCGAGGCGCAAAACCATGGCTGATGTCATCCTGTCTATCGGCGGTCACAGCTACACCGTTTCCTGCCGCGATGGCGAGGAACCGCGGCTGCAAAAGCTTGGCGGGATGGTGCACGACAGGACCGAACGGGCCAAGGCATCGGTCGGCGGCAATCTCGGCGAAGCGCGGATGCTGCTGTTCGCCGCGCTGCTGCTCGCCGACGAAGCCGACGAAAATGCCGAACGTTCGATTTCGGACGGCGAGCTTTCCAGCATCGAGAATCTCGCCGATCGGCTGAACGGAATAAGCGAGCGGCTTGCGCCTGACGACGCGCAATCCTAAATCAGCTGTGGCGGGCGCTGCCCGGTACGCGCCTTTGCGAATATCCCTGAGGCGATACAACATCCAAGGGAGCTATCCCTGTCCGGGTTGCGGGATTTGAAATAGAGTCCGGGCCCGGTGCATATGGCGCCCACCTGACGTTATTGGCGTCAGAGGATTTTCGGGCTAACGGCCACGGCGGCCCCGCCACCTGAACGAGCGCGATCATGACAAAGAACGAATTGAGAGCGCGTTTCCGGAACATTCGGCACGATTACGTATCGGAATTGGGGGCATCGGCCCGCAAGGCCGCAGCCCAGGCCGCGTGTGATCACCTGGAGGCCGGGCTGGAACTGCCCGACACCGTGGCCGGCTATGTCGCTTTCGGAGACGAACTCGATCCCGGGCCGCAGCTTCTCCGCTGGCGGGAGCAAGGCAAGCGGATCGCCCTGCCCGCCTTCGCGAACCGAAAGGCGCCGATGGCCTTTTGGCAATGGGATGCAGAACTTTTGCCCGGCCCGCTGATGGACATACCGCAACCCCCGGGCGGCAGCCCCGCGATCGATCCCGCATTGATCCTGGTGCCGCTGACCGCGGTCGATCGCTCAGGCAACCGGATCGGACAGGGCGCCGGCTATTATGACCGAAAACTGGCGGAACTCGGCCGAAAAATGACGTTCACGACGGTGGGCTTTTGCTGGGAGTGCCAGATTGCCGATGCCTTGCCGGCCGATCCGTGGGACGTTCCGCTCGATTTCATTGCCACGCCGGAGCGGCTGATTGCGGTGGCGTCATGACGCCTTCCTGGCGGAAACCCTTCGGCGTTCTGATGATCCTGACGCTGATCCTGGTCTGGTGCGTGCTGATCGCCAGCGCAGCTCCGTGGATCGGCGAACTGCCGGTGCTCGTCCAGCTGCCGATCTACCTGGTGGCGGGGATCGTCTGGATCGTCCCGCTGAAGCCGCTTTTACGGTGGATGGAAACAGGAAAATGGCGCGAGTGACGGGACTTGAACCCGCGGCCTCCGGCGTGACAGGCCGGCGCTCTAACCAACTGAGCTACACCCGCATAGGCGTTGAAGACGCGCGAGTTAGGGGAGGCCTCCAGCCCTGTCAAGCGGATTGCGCCCCTGCGAATCGGGCTGCGTGATTCGTCGGGATTTGTTTACTCTTTATTTACTATCTAAAAATATAGATCGTTAACGAAGACAAATATTCACCCTCTCAAATCGAAAAACATCCGGATAATATCCTTTTTACTGTAAAAAAACCGGTGAAATTTTACATCTTTTTAGCCTTACTCCCCCATATCCACCTGGACTTTTGACGAAATCAGTCCGGGGGGACACCAGTTATGTTGCGCTACCCGCGCCATTTTGCGCGTATTTCAGCTGCGAAAGCCGCGCTTTGCAGCGCCGCGGCGCTGGCCGCCGCGATGGCGTCACCGGCCCATGCGGCCGGCACCCTCGCCGGCACTTCGATCGTCAACACAGCCCAGGCGACTTATGACGATGGCGGGACGACCGTCACCATCGATTCCAACCCGGTTGCGCTGATTGTCGACGAAATTCTCGACATCGCCGTTACCTCTACCGATCCCGGCGATGTTTCCGCGAGCCCCGGCGAAGCCGATGCGGTTCTCACCTTCACCGTTACCAATGGCGGCAACGGCCCCGAAGCGGTCGTGCTGACCATCGATCCGAACATGGCCGGCGACGATTTCGATCCCGACGCCGTGACGCTCTATATAGATGCGAACGGCAACGGCATTTATGATGCCGGCGTCGACACGCTCTATAATGCGGGCAGCCCGCCGGTCCTCAATCCGGACGAGACGATCGCCGTCTTCATCCTCGGCGACATGCCGGCGGCCGCCGATGGCGAGCGCAGCGAAGTCGAACTCACGGGCACGGCAGCGACCGGCAGCGGTACGCCGGGCACGGTTTTCGCCGGCCAGGGCGAAGGCGGCGGCGATGCTGTCGTCGGCTCGACGGGCGCGACGAGCGACGATAGCGGCTTTTACGCGATCTTCGACGCCGATCTCGATCTCACCAAGGCCGCGACCGTGCTCGATCCGTTTGGCGGTTCGACGCAGGTGCCCGGCTCGATCATCACCTACACGCTGACGGCCGAGGTTACCGGCTCCAGCACGCTCAACAATATCGTGATCACCGACGCCGTTCCGTCGGACACCACTTATGTCGCCAGCAGCATCACGCTCGACGGTTCGGGTTTGACCGACGCCACCGATGCCGATGCGGGCGCCTTCGACGGCACCGGAATTTCGGTCGCGCTCGGCAATGTTGCCGGCGGCACCACCCGTGTCATCGAATTTCAGGTCGTTATCGACTGACGGAGAACAGCAATGAAATTCCTCATCTCCCTTTTCGCGCTTCTCGCACCGGCCGCCGCCCTCGCCAACCAGGTCGAGCTCAGCAGCGAGGTCTTCGTCGAACGCAATGTAGAACAGGCCGACGGCACCGTAACCGTTACGCATACGGAACCATCCCAGGTGGTTCCCGGCGATAGCCTCGTCTTCGTGCTGACTTATCGCAACAGCAGCGCCGAACCGGTCGCGAATTTCACGGCGACCAATCCGATGCCCGACGCCGTCGCCTATCGCGACACCGATAGCCCGGGCGCAGAATTTTCCGTCGACGGCGGCACGGTCTTCGGGTTGCTCGCCGACCTCATCGTTACCGAAGAGGACGGCACCGAGCGTCCGGCGCGCGCCGACGACGTCACGCATATTCGCTGGACCCTGGCCGAGCCGATTGCCGGCAACGGGTCCGGACAACTGACTTTTCGCGGCGTCGTCAGATAGCCGTCGAAGATACCGCCGATAGTGCCAGCGGACCGGGGGGTGAAGGGCACTGAAGAAGACAGGATTAGGACTAAAGCAATGAAACCTATGACAAAATTGCTTGCTTCTGTCAGCGGTGCAACGTTTGCGGTCTTGGCCGCGAGCCCTGCTTTGGCGGACGGCACCACTGCGGGGTCGAGCATCACGAACAATGTGACCGTCGCATATCAGGTCGGGGGGGTATCGCAGACCGACGTGACGGCATCGGACACTTTCGTCGTTGACCGGAAGATCAACCTGACGGTTGCCGAAGACGGCAATGCGACGACTTCGGTGGTACCGAACGAGCAGGACGCCTATACGACGTTCCTCGTCACGAACGTCTCGAACGACATCATCGACATCCGCCTCAGCGCTTCGCAGCTTGCGGGCGGCGCGGCGACGCATGGCGGCACCGACACGATCAACGTGAGCAACGTGCAGATCTATGTCGATACCGATGCCAGCGGCGATTTCGATGTGGCCTTCGACACGCTCGTCACCTTCCTCGACGAGATGGCGGCCGACGAAACCCGCCGGGTCTTCATCGTCGGCGATATCGGTGCCGGCGCGACGAACGGCGATGTCGCCGGCGTCACGCTGACCGGTACGGCACGCGAAGGCAATAACGGCACAACCGGCGCCGAGGGTGCCGCGATCACCGCCACGACCGGTGGCGATACCGCTGCCGAAGATACCGTCTTCGCGGATTCCGACGGCGTCTATGACGGCATCGCGTCGGACGACGACGACTATACGGTCGCCGCCGCCAGCCTGACCGCGCTGAAGTCCAGCACGGTCGTAAGCGCCAACTATCCGATTGTCGGAGCCACGGATTATTATGCGATCCCGGGCGCCACAGTCGAATATTGCATCGCGGTAACCAACGCCGCGGGCGGCGCGGATGCCACCAATGTTGCGATTTCGGATCCGCTCCCGGCGAACACCACCTTCGTGGGCAGTTCGATCGTGATCGGCGGCACCGCAACGATCGACGACAACGGCACGCCGGGCAATCCGGCCGACGATGTCCTGACCGGCTGCGACAACAGCACAGGCGTTGCCGGCGGTTCGTTCGGTGCGGGCACAGTATCGGCCACGATCGGAACGGTGAGTGCGGGAACCACGGAAATCATCACCTTCCGCGCGACCATCGACTAGGTGCCATAAGTCGGCTGCCGGGCGAATGTCCGGCAGCCGGCGGCCTTGAAAAGATGCGCAATCCTTTCCTCCTAGCCTGTGCAATGCTTTTTGCACTGGCCGCTGCGCTGTGTGCGCCGGTCGGTTCGACAGCCCATGCGCAAACGGCACGGACCATCAGCAATACGGCTTTTGCTGAATGGGACGAGGGAGCGGCGCGTCGTCGGCTGGCGTCCAACCAGGTCGATCTCGCTGTCGAGGAAACGATTGCCCCGCCGGACATCAATTTGTACCAATTCGGTGATATTACCGGTTCCGGTAGTGCGATAATGGTGCAATTGCCTGGCACAAGCTGCATCGCGACCCCGCCCTATGTATCGCAGCCGCTCGGCGGCGCTTATGCCAATCTGGTTCTGGAGCCCGCGGCGATTTCGGGCGCTTCGGCGATCCGCCCCGGCGAACCGCTGGTGTTCCTCGTCGAACACGCACCGAGCAACAGTGATCCGGGTTCCGCAGACACGTTCGAACTGGTCATCGAAACCGATACCGGAGACACCGAGCATCTGGTTCTTCACGAAACCGGCGCCGATACCGGCCTGTTCGCCGGCTTCATCCGGACCGTGGCCCAGCCCCCCGCACCCATCGCGGAAAATTGCGTCCTCTCGGTCGTCCCCGGAGCGATGCTGCACATTACGCCCCACAGTTCCGATGGATCGCAGGTCTATCGCGAGCTCGCCGTGGACATTCTCGAAAGCTTTGGCTCGGTCGTCTTCGACAGCGAAACTGGCGCGCCGGTCAACGGCGTCGAGGTGACGCTGATCGATGCCCAGACCGGCCAGCCCGCCCAGGTGTTCGGCGACGACGGCCTGTCCCTATATCCCGCAACCGTGGTCACCGGAGAGGCCGTCACGGACAGTAGCGGCTATACATACCGCCCGGCAGCAGGCGAATTTTTCTTCCCCGCAGTGCCGCCCGGCCAGTACCGAATGACGATACAGGTGCCGGAGCCCTATCTGGGATTTTCGCAGACAAGCCCGCAGGACCTGGCGGGCCTTGTCGATTCCAACGGGGAACCCTTCAACATCGTCGTCGGATCGTTCGGCGAGGTGTTCCTGCTCGGCGGCGTCACGCCGGTCACCATCGACATCCCGGTCGACCGGCCTTCCGCCGAACTGCTGATCGAGAAGCAGGCCTCCCGCCAGCGCGCCGTGCCCGGCGATCCCGTACTCTTTGCGATCACGGTGTCGAGCGTCGATCCTTCGCGCCCCACGCGCCCGCTGACCGTGACCGACCGGTTGCCGCCGCAGCTCCGCCTGCGCCCCGACACTTTCCGCCTGAACGGCCAGCCGCTGCCGACCCCCGCCGATATCGCCCCGGACGGCCGCGAATTCTCGGTCGCCATTCCCGCACTGGCGGCGGGCGAGGCGGCGGCGCTTACCTATATCACCGAGGTGCTGCCCCAGGCACGCGCCGGCAACGCCGTGAACAGCGCAACCGTCAGCGACGATCGCGGCGCCGTGAGCAACCTCGCCGATGCCGCCGTACGCATCGAGCGCGAAACGATTGCCGACCGGATGACGATCATCGGCCGCGTGGTCGATGGCGGCTGCGGCGTAGACCCGCGCACCGCGCCAGGCGTCGGCGGCGTCCGCATCATGATGGAAGACGGCAGCTACACCGTTACCGACGAAGACGGACGCTATCACTTCGAAGCCGTCATGCCCGGCCTCCATGTCGTGCAGATGGACGAGTCCACCCTGCCGCTCGACCGGGCCGCCGTGGATTGCGCGCGCAACACCCGCTCTGCCGGCCGCGCCTTTTCGCGCTTCGTCGAAGGTCAGGGCGGCGGTCTCTATCGCACCGACTTCACGGTTCGTGCCGTCGCTCCGCGCGAGGCCCCCGAAGGCGCCGCGCCCACCATCACGCGTCCCGAACCGCTCAGCGACGCAGAAGCCGCCGGCGCCGAGCGTGACTGGCTGACTGGCCAGCAGCCCGGCATCGACTGGCTGTTCCCGGCCGAGGACTATAATCCGCGCACCCGCGTCATGCGCGTTGCGATCAAGCACCGCCCGGGCCAGACCGTCCGCCTGTCGGTCAACGGCGAAGCGGCCGCGCCGATCGCGTTCGACGGGATGCGGACCAACCCTGCAAACACGGTTTCGGTGAGCCTGTGGCGCGGCATCGGTATCGAACCGCGTGAAAACACGCTGGTCGCCGAAGTCGTCAACGCCGACGGTTCGATCGCCGAAACGCTGAACCGCACGATCCATTTCGGCGACGCCCCGATGCGCGCCGAACTCGTCCGCGAACGCTCGCTGCTCGTTGCCGACGGCGTGAGCCGCCCGGTCATCGCGGTGCGGCTGACGGATCGCGACGGCAGGCCCGTCCATCATGGGCTGACCGGCGATTTCGCCGTCCCCTCCCCTTATTTCCCGGCAGTCGAGGCCGATGCCCAGCAGGCGCGCCAGCTCGCCGGGCTCGAGCGCGCCCGCCCGGTATGGCATGTCGAGGGCGACGAGGGCATCGCCTATATCGAGCTGGAACCGACGACCGTGTCTGGCAGCCTCGCCGCCTCCTTCGCCTTCCGCGACGGAGAGGTAGCGCGCGAACAGACGATCGACCTGTGGCTCGAACCCGGTGACCGCCCCTGGACGATCGTCGGCTTTGCCGCCGGCACCGTCGGCTTCAACCATCTCGACCGCAATCTCGAGGAACTCGCCGCCGATGGCGAGGAGGTCTACACCGATGCCCGCATCGCGCTCTATGCGCGCGGCCGCGTTACCGGCCGCTGGCTGATGACCCTCGCCTATGACAGCGATGCCGAGCGCGACGAAAGCCGGTTCCAGGGCATTATCGACCCGAACCAATATTACACGGTCTATGCCGATCGTTCGGCGCGAGGCTATGACGCCGCCAGCGTCCGCCGGCTCTATCTGCGGCTGGAGCGGCCGCAATTCTATGCGATGTTCGGAGACTTTGAGACCAATTTCAACGAAACCGAACTCGCGCGCTACAATCGCAGCTTCAACGGCGTACGGACCGAGTTCCGCAACGAGCGCGTGTCCGCCACCGCTTTCGTCGCCGATACGCCTTACCGCTTCCGCCGCGTCGAGATCCAGGGCAACGGCCTGACCGGCCCCTATGCGATCGGCAGCACCCAGTTGCTGGCGAACAGCGAGCGCGTGACGATCGAGGTGCGGGACCGGCTGCGCTCCAACCTCATATTGTCGAGCGAAACGCTGGTCCGCCACATCGACTACGATGTCGACTATTTCAACGGCACGATCCGCTTCCGCGAACCGATCCTGAGCCGCGATTCGAACCTCAACCCGCAATTCATCGTCGTCGAATATGAGGTCGACGGCATCGCCGAACGCCGGATCAATGCCGGCGCGCGCGTCACCTGGTCCACCGCCGACCAGCGGCTGCGGATCGGTGCAACCGCGATCCGCGACGACGACAACCAGGTGGAAACCACGATGGGCGCGGTCGACATCCGCTGGCGACCCGACGATTCGACCGAAGTGCGCGCCGAGTTCGCCGCCAGCAATGCCGAGCCCGGCGCCGCGGCGGCTTCGGGCACCGAGGATCCCGGTACGGCGACGGCCTGGCTGGTCGAGGCCGAGCATCACAGCTCCAGCTTCGATATCCTTGCCTATGCGCGCGAGCAGCAGGACGGTTTCGGCACCGGCCAGATCAGCGGTTCGCAGAACGGCACCCGCAAATTCGGTTTCGACGGACGGGCGCAGCTGACCGACCGGATCACCCTGGCGGCGAGCGGCTGGCACGAGGATTTCCTGACGCGCGACGCCCGCCGCATCGCCGGCCGCGCGATGCTCGAATATAATGGCGAGCAGACCGACGGACGGATCGGCCTGATCTACGCCAACGACTCGCTCAGCGACGGGTCTACGGCCGAATCCACCCTGATCCAGCTCGGCGCGACCCAGCGTTTCATCGACAACCGGCTGACGCTCGATGCGCAGACCGAATTCGCGCTCGACGATGCCGACAGCGTCGACTTCCCGGCCCGTCACCAGATCACCGCGCGCTTTGCCGCGACCGACTGGCTGACCCTGGTCGGCGGCTATGAGATCGCCGATGGCGGCGATTTCGACGCCCAGACGGCGCGCATCGGCTTCGATCTCGCGCCCTGGTCCGGCGCGCGCATCTCGCTGGCCGGCAACCAGCAGGAAATTTCCGAATATGGCCCGCGCACCTTTGCCGCCTTCGGTTTCGCGCAGTCGGTCGTGCTCGACGAGCATTGGTCGATCGATTTCACGCTCGACGGCAACGAGACGCTGAACGGCGGCATCGATCCCGCTACCGTGCTGAACCAGGATCATCCGGTCGCGTCGGGCGGGTTCGTCGGCAACGGCACCAACCCGGTACTGACCGAGGATTTCCTCGCCACCACCTTCGGCGCCACCTATCGCGGCGACCGGTGGAGCTGGGCCGGGCGCGCCGAATATCGCGACGGCGAGCGCGAGGATCGCTACGGCCTGACCACCTCGCTCCTGCGCCAGATCGGCGAAGGCAGCGCGGTCGGCGGCAGCTTCTCCTGGCTCCGCGCCGAGCAGGAAGGCGGCCCGTCGAGCGAGATCACCGCACTCGAAGTCTCGCTCGCCCACCGCCCCGTCTGGAGCGACTGGTCCTTCCTCAACAAGCTGGAGCTGCGCAGCGACAGCGTCGACAATGCGATCGCCGGCCAGCCCGGCCCGATCGGCAGCGCCGCGCTGATCGCGACCGGCGACCTGCGCTCACGCCGCATCGTCAACAGCTTCTCGCTGAACTGGTCGCCGACCACCCCGCTGGAAGACATGTTCGGCGGCACCGATTTCCTCTCGCGCAGCGAATTCTCCTTCTTCTGGGGCACGCGCTACGTGTCGGACCGGATCGGCACCGCCGACGTCAAAGGCTGGAGCAACCTGTTCGGCGCCGATGTCCGTTTCGACCTGTCGGAACATGTCGATATCGGCGCTTCGGGCAGCATCCGCGAAGGCAATGGCGGCCGCGCCTGGACCTGGTCGGCCGGCCCCAATATCGGCATCAGCCCGGTCGAGAATAGCTGGATCACGGTCGGCTATAATTTCGCCGGCTTCGAGGACCGCGATTTCGAGGAAGCCCGCTATACGCGCAGCGGCCCTTACGTCACCTTCCGCCTGCGTTTCGACCAGCAGACGTTCAGCGATCTCGGCTTCTAGGACCCGGCCCCGGTTGACACGGATCGACACAGGCGGGGGTCAGGAAAGCCCTGTTTTCCCGGATTTTCAGAATGTGCGTGTGACCTTTGCTTCCCGTCCTGCCGCGGGCCGCGAAACGAGGCGCGCGTGCGGGCATGACCCTATCATGCGCGCCGGTCTGTAGGACAGGAAAAACGGGCCGTTGGTACCTCTGGGTGCAAAAGAATGGCAGAATTCTGCGCCCGGCGGCCACAATTTCAACAATGTGCCATCATCTGTGCCAACAATTTTGTGCATAGCATTCCGATTGGCACACTTTGACACATCGCCAATCCATCATCACGCCGGACGATTGAAGGCCTCACTTCAATCTACCTCGTTTGCTCGAACCTCTTCTATACCCCACTGGAGATAAGGCGATCCCTGTACCTCTGGCGTATGGAACATCATGCCTCGAACCTCGAATTGTCGCGAACCCTCCGGCGGTATTGAGGCGTACGTCGAAGCTCGATCATCGAGACCAATCGATGCGCAACCTCTAGGCCAATCATCTTCCGGCGCACTTGTCGGGCAGTCAAAGAGTTCGAGCCTGAAAACAAGGTTTGTAACCTCGTATCGAGATCGGTTCCGAACCACCCCCGAGAACAGTACATCGTCGCTATAGCTAAAGGTCCAACCCAAACGCGTGAATTCTAAATCATCTTGTGAAACTCGCGAGAGAGCGGCCCGCTCTTCCCTGCGTTCATATGAATAGTAGATCAATCCAGCCACAACGACGAGACCGATCAATCCGAAAAGGCCTTTTCTAAATCCCGGTGAAATGATGCTGAAATAGATCACCGTCAAGATGATTAGAACGGCGATCAGCCAGCCCATATCTCCCCCTATGCGACGACAACTCAGACAAATCGAATTTCAATTCCAATCAGAATAGCACGAAAGGTACCATAGCATATGTGCCAAATTCTGGTGTGAAACTGTGCCAAATTGTTGGCACACCCCACCTGCGCACGTATGGAAACGGCAGAAAACTGCGGCTTTCTGACGGGCCGTTGGTACCTCTGGCCGGAGTCGAACCGGCACTCCCGAAGGAACTCGATTTTGAGTCGAGCGCGTCTACCAATTCCGCCACAGAGGCCCGCCGGACGGCATGGCCGTTAGCCGAAGCGTTTCAATCGCGCAACATCGTCGCGCGATTGAAACGCCTAAAATACCGGCCTTGGTTTGCGCCTCAGCTAAAGACGTCGGCGTTGCCGCGTTCTTTTGGATCGGGGCCGAACCGGTTCGGGCCCGGCGTGCCATCGAGGCACATGAAAACGAGCACGATTATGCCGCCGACATAGGGAATGAAGCCCAGCAGGACGAACCAGCCGGATTTGTCCTGATCGTGAAAACGGCGCACCTGCACCGCCAGCGACGGCACGAAAAGCGCCAGAGCCAGACCGATGACGAGGATCATGGTTATAATTCCCATGCCGCCGCCCGACATCGAACCCAATATCGCGTCGAGGATCATGCCGACGACAAACGCCGCGACGAACAGGATGACGTAGAACAGCACGAACATCCAATATTCGGTTCGGCGCGAACGCCCTTCGAAATCCGCATAGCGACGTAGCGGCATCAACATATATTCCATTGAGATTCCCCTCTTGCAGCGGATCGGCCTCCGCCAATCCCTGGAACGAATGTGCGCCCGCGTGAAGGATGACGGCCCCGGCGGAACGAGTCAATTGCGCGGCGGCTGGCGACGGTAGCTGAGCGCCTCGGCGATATGGACGCGGCCGACCCCGTCGCTGCCCGCAAGATCGGCGATCGTGCGGGCGACGCGCAGCACCCGGGTATATCCCCGCGCGGTGAGCCGCATCGCCTCGGCCGCCTGGGCGAGCAGCGCGCGGCCCGGCTCGTCCGGCGTCGCCACCGCATCCAGCAGCTCGCCATCGGCCTCGCAATTGGTGCGCGCGGCCTCGCCTTCATAGCGCGCCGTCTGCACCGCCCGCGCCGCCGTGACGCGCGCTGCAACCTCGCCTGAACCCTCCGCGGGCGGCGGCAGGGTCAGGTCGGACGCCGAAACCGCGTCCACATCCACATGCAGGTCGATCCGGTCGAGCAGCGGCCCCGATATCTTCGCCTGATAGTCGGCGGCGCATTTCGGCGCGCGCGAACAGGCAAGCGCGGCATCGCCGAGATGCCCGCAGCGGCACGGGTTCATCGCCGCGACCAGCTGGACGCGCGCCGGGAAGGTGACATGGGCATTGGCGCGGGCAACCGACACGGTGCCGGTTTCGAGCGGCTGGCGCAGCGAATCGAGCACCGGCCGCTGGAATTCGGGCAGTTCGTCGAGGAACAGCACGCCGAGATGGGCAAGGCTGACCTCGCCCGGCCGCACCTTCAGCCCGCCACCGACCAGCGCCGCCATCGAAGCCGAATGATGCGGCGCGCGATAGGGCCGGTTGCGGCGCAACTGCCCGCCCTCCAGCGTCCCGGCGACCGAAGCGACCATCGACACTTCCAGCGCCTCGGCCGGGGCCAGATCGGGGAGGATTCCCGGCAGGCACGCGGCCAGCAGCGATTTCCCCGCGCCCGGCGGGCCGAGCATGAGAAGGTTGTGCCCGCCCGCCGCCGCGATCTCCAGCGCGCGCTTGGCGGTTTCCTGCCCCTTCACCTGTTTCAGGTCGGGCCCGGCGACGCGATCCTCGACCGCGCCGGGCTCGGGCGGCGGCAACTGGCTCGTGCCCTTGAAATGGTTGAGCAGCGCCAGAAGATCCGGCGCGCCGATCACCTCGACATCCCCGGCCCAGGCGGCTTCCGGCCCCTGCGCCGCCGGGCAGACCAAGCCGAGATCGCGCGAAGACGCGTTGAGCGCGGCCAGCAGCACGCCCGGAGAGGCCGCCACCCGCCCGTCCAGCCCCAATTCGCCGACCACGACATAGCCCGCAAGCGTTTCGGCATCGACGACGCCCATCGCCCCGAGCAGGCCCAGCGCGATCGGCAGATCGTAATGCGAGCCTTCCTTGGGGAGGTCCGCCGGCGACAGGTTGATGGTGATCCGCTTGGGCGGCAGCGCGAGGCCGATGGCGGAGATCGCCGCCCGCACCCGCTCCCGGCTTTCAGCGACCGCCTTGTCCGGCAGGCCGACGAGATTGAAGGCGGGAACGCCGGGCGCGATCTGCACCTGCACCTCTACCGGCCGTGCTTCGAGCCCCAGATAGGCGGTTGTCGCAACATGCGCGACCATGCCGATTCCCCCGTCGATATTCCCGGTTTGTTCTCATGCATGGAAACGGAGGCGGAGTCGAGGGGGATCGGCGAGGATTAACCCAGACTGTGCCATGGGCGTGAACAGCAAGGCGCCCGCCGCGCGCCGCTGACCACACGGAACTGCCCGTTGTCGTTGCCATTGCGCACAGCGAGGCGCTAACACTATGGGCATGGAGGTTCGAATGCCCAATCTGTCTCGTCGCACGTTCGTCGCGTCTGTTCCTCTCGTTTTCATCGCCTGCACGGGCGAATCCGACGAGACGCAAGCCGCAGCGCTCCTCGAAGCCGATCAGGCGCAAGCGCCGGAACTCGTCGTCTACAAGACCCCGACCTGCGGCTGCTGCAACGCATGGGTCGATCACATGCGCGCGGCCGGCTTTGCCGTTCGCACGATCGAAGTCGCCGACACCGGGCCGATCGCCACGGAAAGCGGAGTGCCGCCCGCGCTACGCTCCTGCCACACGGGTCTTGTCGCCGGCTATGCGATTGAGGGCCATGTACCGGCGGGGGACGTCCGTAGACTGCTCGACGAACAACCGGACGTCGCAGGGCTTGCGGTGCCCGGCATGCCCGCGGGATCACCGGGCATGGAGATGGGAGATCGCACCGATCCCTATCGGGTCATCGCCTTTAATCGCGACGGCTCGGGCGGCATTTTCGCCAGCTACTAGGTTGCTGCCTCCGGAGGCACCGCAAATATGGCTGTTGGCGCAATATCGCCGACGCGCTATTGTGTAGGTTGCTACTCATCTCAGACAGGAAAATTCATGGCTACCGCTCTCCAAACCTCCGACGACGCTACCCAAAATATCGAACAGGTCTTCGCCGCCCAGCAGGCGAACCAGTGGGACGTCAAGGCGAGCTCGGCCGAGGAGCGCAAGGCCAAGCTTGGGAAGCTGAAAGCCGCGGTGGAAGCCCATGCCGACGATATCGTCGCGGCCGTGCTGGAGGATACCCGCAAGCCCGAACAGGAAATCCGGATCACCGAGATCGCCAATGTGACGGCGAATATCCAGCGGAACATCGACAATCTGGACGAGTGGATGAAGCCCACCGAGGTGACGCCCTCGCTCAACCCCGCCGACAAGGCGATGATCGTGCCCGAGGCGCGCGGCGTGTGCCTGATCCTCGGCCCGTGGAACTTCCCGCTGGGCCTCGCGCTCGGCCCGCTCGCCGCCGCCGTCGCCGCCGGCAATTGCTGCATCGTCAAGCTCACCGACCTGTGCCCCGCCACCGCGCGGGTCGCCGGAACGATCATCCGCGAGGCGTTCGACGAGAATGAGGTCGCGCTGTTCGAGGGCGATGTGAGCGTCGCCCAGGCGCTGCTCGAACTGCCGTTCAACCATATCTTCTTCACCGGCAGCACGCGCGTCGGCAAGATCGTGATGGCGGCGGCGGCCAAGCATCTGGCGAGCGTGACCCTGGAGCTGGGCGGGAAATCGCCCGTTATCGTCGACGAGGGCGCGGATATCGGCGCGATCGCCGCCGCGCTCGCCAACGCCAAACAGTTCAACGGCGGGCAGGCCTGTATCTGCCCCGATTATGTCTTCGTGCAGGAATCGCAAAAGGCGCCGCTGATCGAAGCGTTCCAGGCCGCGGTGAAGGACAATCTCTACAAGGACGGCGCGATCGACAAGAGCAGCATCGCGCAGATCGTCAATGAAGGGAATTTCGCGCGGGTGAAGGGGCTGGTCGACGATGCCGTGGGCAAGGGCGCGGAGATTGCCGTCGGCGGCGATCTGGAAGAAGCCGATCTCACCATCCATCCCACCCTCGTCACCGGCGTCACCCCGGACATGACGATCCTGCAGGAAGAGATTTTCGCGCCGGTGCTGCCGATCATGACCTATGAGACGATCGACGAGGTGATCGACTATATCGCCAGCCGCGACAAACCGCTGGCGCTCTATATCTTCAGCGCGAACCCGGCGACGATCGAGAAGGTGCTCAAGCGCACCTCATCGGGCGGCGTGACCGTCAACGGCGTCTTCTCCCACTATCTGGAAAACCACCTGCCCTTCGGCGGCGTCAACCAGAGCGGCATGGGCAGCTATCACGGCTATTTCGGCTTCAAGGCCTTTTCGCACGACCGCGCGGTCTATGTGCATCAATAGCGAAAGCGGCGACTAGCCCAGCGCCACGTCGTTCCCCATCCCGAAGGTGAAAACGGTCAATCCGTCGGTGGATTCGACCGAAAGCGTGCCGCCATGCGCCTTGGCAATTTCCGAACAGATGAACAGGCCCAGGCCGAGCCCTTCCTGCGAGGGGCGCATCTGCTCGCGAACGAACGGTTCGAAAAGATGGGCGATGACGCGTTCCGGCATCGTCTCCCCGCGATTGCTCACGATAATTTGCAGGCCGGATTCGCAGCTCTCCGCAACCAGCTCGACCGGAGTCCGCCCGTCCCCGTGCGTGACCGCATTCGAAATCAGATTCGAACAGAGCTGGCTGATCCGCCCCACATCGCAGCGGACATCGGCTTGGAGGCTGTATCGCGAATCGATCCGGGCTTCCGGGTGGACGATGCGGATTTCGTCGACGGTGGCCTCTATGGCCTCACGAAGATCCTCTCCGTCGGATATATCGAGCGATAGGCCGCTACCCAGGCGCGTTCGCGCAAAATCCATAAGGGCGTCGATCAAGCCCGACATCCGGTCGATGGATCGCTGGCCCGCCGCGATGACGGTCTTGCCGCGATCGCTCAACGCCTCTTTGCCCATCAGATGGAGCCCGGATTGCAAGGCGGCGAGCGGGTTGCGCAGATCATGGCCCAGCACCGCGATGAACTGCTCGCGCAGCCGCGCCTCTTCTTCCTTGCTGGTGAGAGCGAGCCGGTTCTCCACGCTCGAAGTAACGTCGCGCGCACTGCAATAGAATTTGCCGCCTTCGGGCACGCAATTCCACGACAGCCACCGGAAGCTGCCGTCCTTGTGGCGGTACCGGTTCCGAAATCGCAGCACCGGCTTGCCATGCTGGATATCTTCGAACGCCTCTTCGGTTCGCGGAATATCGTCCTCATGGACAAAATCGAAAAAGGGCCGGCTCTCGATTTCTTCCGCTTCATATCCGAGCGTCGCGAACCATGCGGGATTGGTCGATTCGAACAGGCCGCTTGTACTCAGAATCCCCAAAAGGTCTGGCGTGACCCGCCAAGTAAGACCGTAACGCTCTTCCGTATCCGTCCCCAAGACCTGAACACCCCGCATTTCCCAACCAAGGTTAGAGAAAGAACAGAAATATTCAATTACCGAAAGAACCGCGCGGCTGGAAAGCGTTCCAGCCGCATTCGAAAACCGGCTGGGCGGCTCCGGAAAGGGTCGGCCACCGGCGATACCGCGCGGTCACGGCATTTGGAAACTCACGGAATTGACGTAGTAGGAGGCAACCGGATTGCCGTCCGCGTCCAGGGCGGGATCGAACCTGGCGCGGCGTTGCAGCGCTCGGCATACCGCGTCCTCGAAGCCTTCAGGCCGGGTCGACTGCTGAATATGACAAGCGGTGACTTCGCCGCTCAGGCCCACGTTCAGCCGAAAATAGACAATTCCCTGATTGCGCCCCCGGATCATGGCTCTCGGATAGTCCGACGTTACTATCCAACGGCCTACCGACCCGACCGGTGTCGCAGGCCGTGTCAGGCTCCGGTGGCGCTCTACGTCGATCCCCCAATGCGTCAGCAGTTCGTCCATGCATCGATCGAAGGCTTCGAACGGTTCCCGCAACGATCCGGTCTCCAACTGGATTGCCGGAAGGCCGGGCGCGTCAAAGAGGAGGTACTCGACCGCACCCAAGCGTTCGAAGCCGATCGGCTGGATATCGACAAATTGCGGGTCACCCCCAGGCGACCGCTCCAGCAATGCCTGCTCCTCCTCGCTCCACGGCGCGATACGCGGCTGCCCAACGACGAACATGGTTTTCGATCCCCGCGACTGACCCGTCAGGAATTCGATCTCCTGCTCCTCCTCGACGGGACCGAATTGAATCGTGGCTTCCCCTCTTGTATGCAGCCGGAGCAATCCCGGGCCCGTCAGGATCAAGCGAAAGCGATCGCTCGGTGAGAAGCGCGACATGACCATCGAGATTTCCTGGTCGCCCTCCCCGAATCTGCGCCCGAGGTTGCAATTGTCCTCCGCATAGTTGATTTCCCACGGGCCTGCCGCCGGCAGCCGGAGAGGATCGTCCGCCGCGCGGGACGCGGTGCTCCAGATCAACGCTACCGAAACTGCGGCAAGAATTATGCCCCGACTAAAAGCCATGCAGACAAATATAGGCGGGGGGCGTTTCCGGCGCAAACGCCCGGTAAAAAAGGTCTCCACAGCAGCGCTTTCAGCCTTGTAGCAAGACTTGCCGCACGCCACATGGGCGCCATGGTTCGGCCGTCCCCTTCCCCGCCCCCCGACAAGCGCGGCGGCGTGCGGCTGGCATTGACCGTTTTCGGCGGCTTTCTGTGCATTATCTCGCCTATCGTGGGGCTGTTGCCGGGGCCGGGCGGGATCTTCGTCTTCGCCGCCGGATTCGCGCTGATGCTGAAGAATTCCGCGATCGTCCGGCGGGTCTATGCGCGGCTCAAGGCCAAGCACCCGCAAAAGGGCCAATGGGTCGATTGGGCGCTGCGCCGGCGAAGCGCGCGGCGCCGCGCAAAACGCGACCGCGAAAGGCGGCATGAGGAACGGAGGGGCGATTGACTTTCCAGCCCGCTTTGACTAGCTACGCGACCAGATTGGAGGCCGCCCGAAAGGCGCGGCCCTTTTAGTTTCAGATTTTGAGGAAATGAGCGATGAAGCGCACCTTCCAGCCGAGCAATCTCGTGCGTGCACGGCGACATGGTTTCCGGGCCCGGACGGCCACCGTGGGCGGCCGCAACGTGCTGCGCGCGCGCCGCGCCAAGGGCCGCAAGAAGCTTTCCGCCTGACGACAGCTTCCGCACCGGGTTTGGCGACACTCCGCAAACGGCGCGATTTCCTCGCGGCGAATAGCGGAAAACGCGCCGCGATGCCCGGTTTCGTGCTGCTCGTCCGCGATCGCAAGGACGAGGACGACACCATCCGCCTCGGCATCACCGTAACCAAGAAGATCGGCGGCGCGGTCGTCCGCAACCGGATGAAACGCCGGTTTCGCGCGCTTGGCCGAGACCTCCTGCCCGAACGTGGCAAGCCCGGCGCCGATTATGTGATGATCGGCCGGCAGGGCGGCATCGAACGCGATTTCGCAAAAATGCGCGGCGAACTGGCCGAGGCGCTCGGCAGGATAAACCCGTGATCGCGAAGCTGTTCATCGGCCTGGCGCGCCTGTGGCAATGGGGGCCGTCGGCGATCCTGCCCCCCACCTGCCGTTACACGCCTTCATGTTCGGCCTATGCGATCACCGCATGGTCGCGCTATGGAGCCTTCAAGGGCAGCTGGCTGGCGCTTCGGCGCATCCTGCGTTGCCATCCATGGGGCGGATCGGGTCATGATCCCGTTCCGCTAATCGAGAATGAGTAGAATGGGGAATTGCGGTGGATAGTTCGCGCAACATGATCCTGGCGATCGTGCTTTCGGCGCTGGTGCTGATCGGATGGAGCTTCCTGTCCGAAAGGATCGCGCCAACGGCCACCGAACCGACGACCGAGATCGTCGAGGGGGAACAGGTCGCGCTGCCCAATACCGATGCGCCCGGCCCCGATACGCCCGCGGAAATGCGCGAGCTTTCCGAGGTGCTCGCCGAATCTCAGGCGACCCGCCTGCCCATCGAAACCCCGCGCGTCGAAGGATCGATCAACCTGCGCGGCGCGCGGATCGACGATCTTGTGCTGCTCGATTATCGCGAAACCATCGATGCGGATTCCCCGCCGATCCGTCTGCTCAATCCGGAAGGCGCGGATGCCGCCTATTTCGCGCATTTCGGCTGGGCCGCCGCCGATATCGAAACGCCGAACGGCAGCACCGTCTGGCAGGCCGATGGCGAAAGCCTGACGCCCGATACGCCGGTCACGCTCAGCTGGCGCAACGAAACCGGGCAATTGTTCGAGATCGTCCTCGCCATCGACGAGGATTTCCTCTTCTCCGTCGATCAGCGCATTTCCAATCTCGGCGACAATCCGATCACCGCCCGCTCCTACGCCCAGCTTTCGCGCTCGCTGCCCGAAACCCATGCCCAGCGCGAACCCGATACCTGGCTCATCCATTCCGGCCCGACGGGTTTCTGGACCGAAGACCTCAACCATATCGATTATGACGATGTGACGGCCGCCGGTTCGACGGGCGAGCGGTTCAGCATCACCGACGGCTGGCTGGGCTTCAACGACAAATATTGGCTGACCGCCATCTTCCCCGCGGCGGGCACGAACGTCGAAGCCGCCTTCATGCCGCTCGGCAATGAACGCTTCCAGGCCGTCTATTCGACGCCCGAAACCGTGATCAACGCGGGCCGCGCGGTAACGCGCAGCACCAGCTTCTTCGCGGGCGCCAAGGAAATCATCCTGCTCGAACGCTATGAAAGCGAAAACGGCCTGAACCAGATCGACCTCTCGGTGGACTGGGGCTGGTTCTACTGGTTCGAACTGCCGATCTTCTACCTGCTCCACTGGCTGTTCACGACGATCGGCAATTTCGGCGTCGCGATCATCTGCCTGACCTTCATCGTCCGGGGCCTGATGTTCCCGATCGCGCAGAAACAGTTCCAGTCGATGGCCAGCATGCGTGCCGTGCAGCCGAAGATGAAAGAGGTCCAGGAACGCTACAAGGACGACAAGCAGAAGATGCAGCAGGAAGTGCTGGCCCTCTACCAGCGCGAAAAGGTGAACCCGCTCGCGGGCTGCCTGCCGATCTTCCTGCAGATTCCGATCTTCTACGCGCTCTACAAGGTGCTGATGCTGTCGGTCGAAATGCGGCACGAGCCCTTCGCGCTATGGCTCAAGGACCTGTCGGCACCCGATCCGCTGACCCCGGTCAACCTGTTCGGCCTGCTGGATTTCGTACCGCCGCCCTATCTTGCCATCGGCCTGCTGCCGATTCTGCTGGGCATCACCATGTATCTGCAGTTCAAGCTGAACCCGGCGCAGATGGACCCGACCCAGCAGAAGATCTTCGGCATCATGCCCTGGGTGTTCATGGTGATCATGGCGCCCTTCGCTGCGGGCCTGCAGCTCTACTGGGTGACGTCCAACATCCTCACCATCGCCCAGCAGAAATGGCTCTACAGCCGCGATCCGCGCCTGAAAGAGCAAGCCAAGGCGACCGACGAGTGACCGATCAGGCGGCAGTCGAAGAAGCGGCCCGGAAATATTTCTCCGGACCGATCGACTTTCTGAAATCGGCGCCGACGCTCGAGCATATCCCCGAGGCGGACCTCCCCGAGGTCGCCTTTGCGGGCCGTTCGAACGTCGGAAAGTCGACGCTGATCAACGCGCTCACCAACCGCAAGGGGCTGGCGCGCGCGTCGAACACGCCGGGGCGGACGCAGGAACTGAACTTCTTCACGGTCGGCGATCCACCCGAATTCCGGATCGTCGACATGCCCGGCTACGGCTTTGCCAAGGCGCCGCCCGAGGTGGCGAAGCGCTGGCGGCACCTGATCAACGATTTCCTGCGCGGCCGCCCGAACCTGAAGCGGGTATTGCTGCTGGTCGACGCCCGGCGCGGCTTTCGCGACATCGATATCGAGCTGATGAAGATGCTCGACGAAGCCGCGGTCAGCTACGAAGTCGTCCTGACCAAGTCCGACAAGCTGAAGGAAACCCAGCTTGCCGCGACGACCGAGGCGATGGCGCTGCAGGCCAAGGGCCATGCCGCCGCCCATCCCGAAATCCTCGCCACCTCGAGCCAGACCGGATTGGGTGTGGACGAATTGCGCAAAGCCGTTATCCAAGCCATCGGCTAGCAGGAGCGGAAGTCCATGAAACTGATCATCGGCAACAAGGCCTATTCGTCCTGGTCGATGCGTGGCTGGCTCGCCTGCAAGCAATCGGGCTTGCTGTTCGAGGAAGTCGTCGTCCCGCTTTACGGCGAAGACTGGGAAAAGCGCCGCGAAGGCAATGAATTCGCCGCTTCGTCGGGCAAGGTGCCGGTGCTGTGGGATGGCGATACCGTGGTCTGGGACAGCCTCGCGATCATCGACTGGCTGGCCGACAAGGTCGGGCGCGATCGTTTCTGGCCCAAGGACGAAGGCGCGCGCGGCATGGCGCGGTCGATGGCCGCCGAAATGCATTCGAGCTTCCCGGCCCTGCGCCGCGAGATGCCGATGAACGTCCGCAAGGTCTATCCGCCGAAACCGGTCAAGCCGGACGTCGCGGCGGACCTCACCCGCATCCTCGAAATCTGCGCCCAGGCCCGCGCCCGCTATGGCGGCGAAAACCCGTTCCTGTTCGGCGATTTCTGCGCGGTCGACATCATGTATGCGCCGGTCTGCACGCGGCTCGTCACCTATTCGGTCAAATTGCCGCCCTTCGCGATCGGCTATGTCGAAGCGGTGCTCAACCATAGCTGGGTGCGCGAATGGATCGAGGCCGCACAGGACGAACCCTGGACGATCGAACAGTTCGAGGAAGTGGGCTAGGCCCTAGTCGTTCGGCGCCCGATCAAAAATCGCTGCCGTCCTTGCGCACCTGCCGGCCTTTGGCGGCGTCGAGATGCATGTCGATATCGGGATAATGGCAATCGGTGTCGGCGCTACGCCCGACGGCGATAAAGGTGCAGCTTTCCGCGCTTTCGTTGATCAGCACATGGCCGTTGCCGTCATTCTTGGGAAAGGCGGCGCAATCGCCGGCGCGCATCGGCGTACGGCCACTATCGTCGACCAGCATCGCCTCGCCCGAGAGCATCACCACGAACTCGTCCTCGCCCTCGTGCCAGTGCCGCTGCGAGGACCAGGCGCCGGGCTTCAGCTCGACATGGCTGACACCGAAATCCTTCAGCCCGCCCACGGGCGCAAGCCGCCGATACCAGCGTTCCTTCACAGCCCCCGCATATTCGGGCGGATAGCCGGTGGCATTGCTTTGTTCGATGGCGTCGAGATCGAGCTTGGGCATCGGGCTTCTCCGGTTCTTCTCCGCTAGGCAAGGGACGATGCCCCGGTTACACCCCCGCCCATGACCGATGCAATCGATCCGATCGCGCTGCTCGAAGAGCTGATCGCCTGCCCCAGCATCACGCCCGAAGAAGGCGGCGCGCAGGCCGTGCTGGAGCGGGCGCTGACCGGCCTCGGCTTCGATGTGACGCGGCTGGTGTCGGGCGAAGCGCCGCACGGGCCGGTGCCCAATCTCTTCGCAACGCGGGGAAGCGCCGGGCCGCATTTCGCCTTTGCCGGCCATACCGACGTCGTGCCGCCCGGCAAGGGCTGGGCCACCGATCCCTTCAAGGCGGAGACAAAGGGGGGCCTTCTCTACGGCCGCGGCGCGGTCGACATGAAGGGTTCGATCGCGGCCTTCATCGCCGCCGTATCGCGGGCGCCCGATCTCGGCGGCACGCTCAGCTTCATCATCACCGGCGACGAGGAAGGGCTCGCCATTCACGGCACGCGGGCGCTGATGGACTGGATGGCCGAGCGCAGCATCGTGCCCGACATGATCCTGGTCGGCGAACCGACGTCGCAGAACCGGCTCGGCGACACGATCAAGATCGGCCGGCGCGGTTCGGTGAATATGTGGATCGACGTGATCGGGCGGCAGGCGCATGTCGCCTATCCGCACGAGGGCGACAATCCGCTGCGGCGGCTGTTCAAGATCGGTACCCGCCTGCACGAGCTCGATCTCGACGATGGCGACGAATGGTTCCAGCCTTCGAACCTCGAAGTCATCACCGTCGATGTCGGGAACCAGGCGACCAACGTTATCCCGGGCGAGGCGCATCTCAGGCTCAATATCCGCTTCAACGTCCATCACACCGGCAACGAGCTCGTCGAGCGGGTTCGCGCCATCGTCGAGGAAGAAGCGCCGGGCGCGCGCTTCGAGGCGATCGTGTCGGGCGAGGCCTTCCTCACCGAGCCGGGCCCGCTTTCCGATCTTGTCGGCGCGGCGATCGGCGAGGTGACTGGTTTGACGCCGGAGCTTTCCACGGGCGGCGGCACGTCCGACGCGCGGTTCCTGCACACGCTCTGCCCGATCGTCGAATTCGGGCTTCTCAACGCGACCATGCACAAGCTCGACGAGGCGGTCGCGGTCGAGGACGTGCGTAGCCTCACCGAGATTTACGGCTCGATCCTGCGCCGCGCGCTTGGCTGAACTCCACGGTGCGGATCGCCTATCTGAGCAGCCGGCAGACGCTGCCCGGCTCACCGAACCGCCGGACCGATGCCTTCGAGCATGACCAGATGGTCGCGTGCCTGGACACAGGCTTCGCCCCCCATGGCGCCGAAATCGTCCCCGTCAGCTGGGACGATGAACAGGCCGACTGGTCGGCCTTCGATGCCGCCTTGATCGGATCGACCTGGGATTACCCGGACAGGCTCGGCGAATTTCTCCTTCGCCTCGAAGAAATCGAACGGCGGACGGCGCTGTTGAATCCCGGCGCGCTCGTCCGCTGGAACAGCCGGAAAACCTATTTGCGCGAACTGGAACGACGCGGCGTGCCGACGATCCCGACGCTCTGGCTCGAAACGGTCGATAGCCGCGCTGCCGCAGACGCCTTTGCGACGCTTGCGTCTGCAGACCTTATCTTCAAGCGCCAGATCGGCGCGGGCGCGGAGGGCCAGTATCGGCTGCGCAAGGGCGATCCCCTGCCCGCAATGCCCGAACCGATGATGGTCCAGCCCTTCCTCCCCGCGATCGCCGAGGAAGGCGAATACAGCTTCGTCTTTATCGACGGCGCGCTGTCGCACGCCCTGCAGAAGACCGCCGCGGCCGGAGATTACCGGATCCAGTCCACCTATGGCGGGCGGGAAAGCGCGATATCGCCTCCCGAATCGGACCGGAAGGCCGCGGAATCGGTGCTGGCGGCGCTCGACGAAACGCCGCTCTATGCGCGCGTCGATATGGTGCGCGGCGCGGACGGGGCCTTGCTGCTAATGGAACTCGAACTGATCGAACCGTTTCTCTATCCGCTCCAGGGCGATGGTCTGGGGGCTCGGATCTACGACGCCCTTGCGCGGCGCATCTCGACGCGCTGATCAGCCCCCCGCGATCGATCCGAGAAGATAGGCGAGCACGAGACCCAGCACCGTCGCGATTCCCGACAGGTGATGGTCCTCCTGATAGGCCTTGGGGAACACCTCGGTCGCGAGCGATGCCACAACGGCCCCCGCGGCGAGACAGCGGATGATGGCGAGGACATGATCGGGCACGCCGGCCAGCGCGACATTGCCGATGATCGCCGCCGCCGAAAGCAGGGCCGCCGTCGCCGCCCAGAGCAGGAATATCTTTTTCTTCGATCGGCCGCCCTCGCTCATCTCCTTCGCGCCGCCCGCCGCTTCGGGCAGGTTGGAGAGGAAGATCGAACCGGCCAGCGCCGCCACTTCGGGAGCGCCCGCCCCGATCAGCGCCACGCCGAGCGCCAGATTTTCGGGAATGCCGTCGAGCGTGATCGCGGCGAGCAAACCCCCGCCATTGTCCGATCCCCATTTCTCGTCGACCCAATAATCGAGCGCGGTAAAGGCGATCGCGCCCACGGCCACCGCGATCATCGCCGTGCCGAGCGAGGACTGGACGATCGAGGGCTCGATAAGCTCGCTGATCAGCGAATAGATGAGCGCGCCGCCCGCGAGCGCGATCAGGAACCCTTCCAGGATGCGGGGCAGCTTTCCGTAGATACCCCAGAGCGCGCCGAGCAGCAGCGCTCCCGAAACCACCAGCACGACGACCACGGTCATCATCATCGCCTGTCTCCTAGCTCCGTCGCCTCAGCACGATATAGAGCGCGCCCCGGCCGCCATGGCGCGGATGCGCGCCGCGCACGGCAGCGATATTCCCCGCATGGCGCGAGGAAGCAAGCCAGTCGCCGACCGCCGCGCGGATTTTGCCGCGCGTCACCGGGCCTTCGCCCTTCGGCGCATGGCCGGTGATCAGCAGCACGACCCGCGCATGCGAGGCGATCGCCTGTTCCAGCGCGCGGTCGAGACGGTCATAGGCGCGCGTCAGGCTGTGGCCGTGCAGGTCGATCGTGAAATCGGGTTCGGCCTTGCCCCGCGTCAGCTTGCGATCCCAGCTCGCATCCAGCGTCGTGCCGGGTCCGGGCGCGGACTTGCGCTCCGGCAAGCGCGGCGGGCGCAGCTGGGTAATCGGGCGCGCGGGTGCGTTCGATCGTTCGAGCGGAGTCCGGTCCAGCGGCTCGACGCTTTCGACGACCTTGGCCCAGAGCGCCGCTTCCGCATCGCTGAGCGAACCGCGGCTCACCGGCTGCGGCGCAGCCGTTCGGCCGAAGCGTTGGGAATGAGGATAAGCGCCCTGCCCCGGCTCGCCATGCCGCCCGCGATCCGGTGCGCCTCCTCGCCCGCGCCCCAGAAGGTGTCGAAACGGTTGGAACCCTGTATCGCGCCGCCGGTGTCCTGCGCAACCCACAGGCCGTCGGCGATATCGTGCGCGACATCGAGGAAAATCGGCGCGCCCAAGGGCGCATAGGCGGGATCGGCGGCGACCGTCGCATGGGCCGTCACATAGCGGCCCATCGAACCGGACGGCGCCAGCGCGGTGGATTCGGCGTAAAAGATATACCGCCGGTTGGCCTGCATGATCTCGCGCGCGTCTTCGGGATGGTCGCGCAGCCATTGCTGGATGCCCTGCGATGTCGTCTGGCCGGGTTCGAGCAGGCCGCGTTCGCGCATCAGCGCGCCGATGCTCGTATAGCTGTAACCATTATTCCCTGCATAGCTGAGCCGCATCGTCGCGCCGTCGGGCAGGCGAAGCAGTCCGCCGCCCTGCACATGGAAGAAGAAGAGCGCGACCGGATCGCGCGCCCAGGCGATTTCAAGGGCGCGCCCGGCAAGCGCGCCGCGGTCGATCTCGGCCCGGTCGAAATAGGGCAGCAGCCGCCCGTCGGCCTCGCGCACCACCGGCGGCAGGCCGGACGTATCACGGTTGCGCGTCTGCGGCCGTTCGATCAGGTCGTCGGGCACCCGATAGATCGGATAGCGATAATCGTCCCGGCGCGTGCGCGAAGCTTCGATCTCGGGTTCGTAATAGCCGGTCGCGAAGGCCGCGCCGTCGGCCACTTCCACGGTCGAAAAATGTTCGCCGAAGAAATCCCGGGCGTCGCGCGATGCGGTTTGCGAGGCGGCGCGGCAAGCGGGGACCCAGTCGGGCGCCGCCGTCAGCCCGGTCCGGTCCGCCTGGTTGATCACCGAGGGACAGCTGATCCGGAAGGCATGGAGCGCGCGCGCCGCATTGGCAGCGTCGATCGGCAGGCTGGCAACCGCGGGCCCGGGCCGCACGCCCGCGCCGAGCGCATTTTCGCCGGCGGGGGCCGGATACTGCAAATGGGGCAGCGGTGTCGGTTCGTAGCGATAATCCGGCGGCGGTACGGGCGGCAACGGCTGCTCGTCGACCGGCGCGCGGCTGACCGGCGGCGCGGGACGTTCCGCGCCTTGCGGGATGATCCCGGAACAGGCGGCCAGGGCAAGGGAAAAGAGGAGCGCCGAAGCGCCCCGCCGGACCGTCACGATCCCTCGTCGGTTTCGACCAGAATCCAGTTGGGGTCGCTTTCGCGGACATTGCGCTCGAAGGTCCAGACATCGTGCGTCGGCACGGCGTCGGACAGCGAACCGGCAACGACATTGCCGTCCTTGTCGCGCGTCACCGCGGCGATATCGGCGTCGAAACGCAGCCTGATCCGCGCGATGTGCGAGCTGTATTCGGCCCGGTCGATCTGCGTCCGTTCGATCGCGACGAGACGGTTGTCGAGCACATGTTCCTGCTCCTCGCGCGCGGCGATCGCCGCGTCGAAGGATTCGAAAACCTCGTCGCTCACCAGATGGCGCAGATCGTCGCGATCGCCCTTCCAGAAGGCCTCGAGAGTCATCTTGTAGGCCGCCTGCGCGCCGATCAGGAAGCTGTTCACGTCGAACGTCGAATCGGCGGCGGCAATCTTGCGGACGCCGGACAGCGCGGCCGGGCTCACCAGCCCGTCATTGTCAGAAGCGGCCTCGGGAACGGCATCGGGCACGGGTTGCGGCACCGGCGTAAGGGTCGGCCGCGGCTCCGCCGGTTGCGGCGGCAACCGATGTTCCTGCTCATGCCCGGTGCGCTGGCCCAGCACGCTGAACAGGCGCAAGCCGACAAACAGGGCCACCAGGGCGAGAAGGATGATTTCCGGGCTCACAAGGTCTCCATTACTAGCTCATCCCCTACATAGGCGTGTGCCGGGCGCGATTCAAATAGGGAATTGGCCGCTTGTACGCCGGGAGCCTCGATCAGCGGCCCAGCGCCGCCAGCACATCATGGCTGAAGCGGGCGATATCGAAGCCCTCGCCATCGCCCACCGCGTCGAATCCGCGGCGCACGATCACCACATCGAGCGCGGGCACGATCATCACATATTGGCCCCGATTTCCCATCGCGGCATAGGTCCCCTC
Source organism: Parasphingopyxis marina (assembly GCF_014237875.1). Taxonomy (GTDB): domain Bacteria; phylum Pseudomonadota; class Alphaproteobacteria; order Sphingomonadales; family Sphingomonadaceae; genus Parasphingopyxis; species Parasphingopyxis marina. The sequence goes on along the minus strand of NZ_JACJVJ010000001.1, from coordinate 1,572,155 downwards.
GGGCAGGCCCTGCTCCGGCCCGAACAGCCAGAACTGCGCGCCATAGCCAACCCCGCCGCGCCCCTCAGGCTGATCCGGCGCGGGCGTCGCGACATAATCCGTCCAGCCTTCGGGCAGCAGCCGTTCGCCCTGCCAGACGCCGTCGTCGAGGTAGAGCAAGCCGAGCCGGGCCAGGTCGCGCGCGGTCGTCCAGACCTGCGAGGACATGATGAAATTGCCCTGCCAGTCGGTCTCGGCGGTCGTGCGCGTCATCCCGATTCGCCAGAAAAGTTCGCGATAGGGATAGGCGAGCGCCGTGTCGTCGGTCCCGATCGCGCGGCGCAGCGAATACATCGCGATCAGCGTGTCGTTGTTGGCATAGCGCCACCGCGTGCCCGGCGCCGCCTCGAGCGGCAGCGAGGAAATCGAATCGGTTACCGCCATGCCCCCGAAATAGATGTCGTCGGTGCGGTTGCCCGCCGTCGGGCTCCACAGGCCGCTGCTCATATGGAAAAGATCGTGCCAGCGGATATTCGCGCGCGGATCGCCTTCGGCCCGCCATGCCGGCACCATCACCGGGCTATCCAGCGACACGATATCTTGTTCGACGGCGCGGCCGATAACCGTCGCCGCGATGCTTTTCGCCACCGACCATGTCCGCTGCGGCCGGTGCGGATCATAGCCCTCGCGATACCGTTCGCCGACGATCGCGCCGTTCCGGACGACGACGACGGCGGTGGTTTCCGTCCCCTCTCCATAGGTCGCGCGGTCGAAAGCGCTGGCGATCGCCGCATCGAGCACGCCTTGCGCGCCGCCGGGCAGCGGCTGCACCGCCCCGGCATCGCCCATCGGCCAGGGTTGCGCATCGGCCATGGCGAGATCGGGCGCGTCGATATCCTCGGGAAGGCGCGGCAGATCCCATTCGGCCTCGGGGTCGGCGGCGATCGGCAGCTGGACGCAGCCGAGATGCGGCCGCCAGATCGCCGCGCGCGGCGGAAGATCGTCGGAAAAACGCACCAGAACGCGGCGGCGCTCGCGATCCACGGTCATCGCCACGTCGTCGATCAGCGGGCGATAGCTTGGATAGATCCGGGTCAGGTCGTCGGCGGCGACCTCCGCTTCGGTCTGCCCGGCATTGAACACGCCGCTACAGGTGAAAGCGGCCACATAACCGGCGGCGAGCGCGCGATCGTGCGGCGACACGTCGGTCTGCTGGGCGACGCCGGGCGTGGAAACGACAAATACCGCGACGGCGGCGAGCGCGAGGTTTCGGATAGCCATGGCCCTTCCCTGCCGCCGGATATCTCCCCTGACAAGCTTTTGAGCCCCATTGCCCTGTCCGCGCGCGGCTGCTAGCCGCAACCGGAATTTCATCCGGACATCCACTGAGGACTATAATCATGGCCGACGAACAGGGCCCCGCAATCGATCAAGCCGGCGGCGACAATGTGCCGCGCGCGAATATTCTGGCGCAATATGTGAAGGATCTGTCCTTCGAGAACCCGAATTCGCCCGCCGTCTACCAGACCAGCGAAACCCCGCGCATCGACGTGCAGTTCAACATCGGCAGCAACGGTGCTGGCGAAGACGTGCACGAGGTGCTGCTGAAGGTCGACGTGATCGCCAAGCATGAGGATCGCACCGCCTTCCAGGTCGAACTGACCTATGCCGGGATCTTCCAGCTGTCGAATGTGCCCGACGACCAGATGCAGCCCTTCCTGCTCGTCGAAGCGCCGCGTATCCTGTTCCCATTCGCCCGCCGTATCCTCGCCGATGCCGTACGCGACGGAAACTTCCCGCCGCTGATGCTGGAGCCGATCGATTTCGCCGCGCTCTACATGCAGCAACGCGCCCAGGTTGCGCAGGGCGGCAGCGACAATGTCGATATCGATGCGCCCATCGGCCAGGCCTGATCCGTCGGACAGCCCGGGGGCGGGCCTGACGCGATGAACCTATACCGGGCAACCGGCACGATCGGCGGGCTGACCATGGTCAGCCGGATCGCCGGTTTCGCCCGGGACATGCTCCTCGCCCGCATCCTCGGCCCCGGCATGGCGGCGGACAGTTTCTTCGTCGCCTTCCAGCTGCCCAACATCTTCCGTCGGCTTTTTGCCGAAGGCGCCTTTTCGGCGGCGTTCGTGCCGCTGTTCAGCCGCAAGCTCGGCAAGGATGGCGAGCTCGACGCCGCGGAGAGATTCTCCAGCGAGGTCGTCTCGGTCTTCCTCCCCATCCTGCTGCTGTTCACGGCGATCATCGAACTGGCCATGCCGGCGGTCATCTGGCTGATGGCGAGCGGGTTCCAGGACGTGCCGGGCAAGTTCGAACTGACGATCGCGCTGTCGCGGATCACCTTTCCCTATCTGATGCTGATATCGATGGTCGCGCTTTTGACCGCGATCCTCAATTCGATGTCGCGCTTTGCCGCCGGTGCCAGCTTCCCGATCCTGCTCAATATCGTGCTGATCGCCGCGATACTGCTGGGCGACCAGCTGCGCGGATCGAGCGGCGACGATATTCTCATCGCCTATGTGCTGGCGGGGGGCGTCGCGGTCGGCGGCGTCGTGCAACTGCTCTGGCTGTGGTTCTGGATGCGGCGCAGCGGGTTCACGCTCCGGCTCCACCGCCCGCGCTTCACCAAGGATGTGAAAGAACTCGGGATCATCATCCTGCCCGCCACCTTCGGCGCGGGCGTCTATCAGATCAGCCAGCTCGTCCAGCTTTTCTTCGCGACGCAGCTTCCCGGAGGATCGGTGAGCCACCTGAACTTCGCCGACCGGCTGAACCAGCTGCCGCTCGGCGTGATCGGCATCGCGCTCGGCACGGCGATCCTCCCCGCCCTTTCCCGCCATATCGGCGCGGGCGAGAAGGAGCAGGCCGACCGGGTCCAGTCCAACGCCATCGAGCTCGCCATGCTGCTCACCCTGCCCGCCGCGGCCGCCCTGATGATCTGCGCGCCGGCTTTCGTCAGCGCCTTCTTCCTGGGCGGCGCCTTCGATGCCGCGGATGTGGCGATTACCAGCCAGGTGCTCGCCGCGCTCGTCGCGGGGCTTCCCGCCTATGTGCTGATCAAGGTGCTGACGCCGGCCTATTTCTCGCGCAAGGACACCAAGACGCCGGTCTATGCGGCGGCCATCGTCCTCACCTTTTTCATCACCTTCAATATCGTGATGATCGACCGGCTCGGCATTGTCGGCATCGCCACGGCGACGGCGATCGGCGCCTGGTTCAACGTCGCGATCCTCTACACGCTACTGTGGAAACGCGGCCATTATCGGATGCACGCCGCGCTGATCCGCCGGCTGATGAGCCAGTTGCTCGCGGCCGGGGCGATGACGGCGGCGCTCTATTTCCTGATCCCCTATGTCGCGCCCTGGTTCGGCGGCGGCGTGATCGAACGCGTGCTGTCTATCGGCGCACTGGTCTTCGTCGGGATGCTCGTCTATTTCGGCGCCGCGGCGCTCACCGGCGCTCTCGACAAATCCAAGCTCGCCCTGCTCTTCAAGAAAAAGGCCTCTCAATAATGCGCGTCGTCTCCGGCATTCAGCCCACCGGCAACCTTCACCTCGGCAACTATCTCGGGGCGATCGTCAATTGGGTGAAGATGCAGGACGAAAGCGAGTGCCTGTTCTTCCTGGCGGACCTGCACGCGATTTCGATGCCGACCGACGCGGCCGCGCTGTCCGCGAGCACGCGCGAGATGGCGGCGGCGCTGATCGCCTCGGGCGTCGATCCGGAGCGGGCGGTGCTCTTCAACCAGGCGCGCGTGCCCGGCCATGCCGAACTGTGCTGGCTGCTGAACGGCACCGCGCGGATGGGCTGGCTCAATCGCATGACCCAGTTCAAGGACAAATCCGGCAAGAATCGCGAGGGCGCGTCGATCGCGCTCTACGCCTATCCGGTGCTGCAGGCCGCCGACGTGCTGCTGTACAATGCAACCCATGTGCCCGTCGGCCAGGACCAGAAGCAGCATCTCGAACTGGCCCGCGACGTTGCCGAGAAATTCAACGCCGATACCGGCACCGAGACCTTCATCCTGCCCGAACCCTATATCGGCACGACGGCGGCGCGGATCATGTCACTGCGCGACGGCACCGCGAAAATGTCCAAATCCGACGTGTCGGAAATGAGCCGGATCAACCTGTCCGACGATAGCGACACCGTGGCGAAGAAGATCCGCAAGGCGAAGACCGATGCCGAACCGCTGCCGGAAACCATGGCGGAGCTCGAAGACCGGCCGGAGGCGAAAAACCTCGTTTCGATCTATGCGGCGCTCGCGGAGATCGAGCCCCAGGCCGTGCTCGGCCAGTTCGCCGGCAAGGGCTTCGGCGAATTCAAGCCGGCGCTGGCCGATCTCACCGTCTCGGTGCTTGAGCCGGTTTCGGCGCGTTTCAACGCGTTGAAGGACGATATTTCCGCGATCGACGCCATATTGGAACGCGGCGCCGAGAAGGCCAAAGCCGCCGGTGCGCCGACTCTTTCTGCCGCCTATCGGGCTTTGGGGCTGCTCAGCGGCCACTAATTGGCGTTTATTTTCAGTATTTTATCTTTTCATTCCGCATTCATGCGGTTTTCGATAGTCTGCATCGTCACTATATTGGGCGCATAACGATTTTCGGAGACCTGCCATGACGATCGGCAAAAGGATTATGGTTCTGGCGACGCCGCTGCTGCTGCTCGCCATCGCCGCCTGCACGACGCCTTTCCGCGCGGATGTCGCGCGTTTCCAGCAAATGCCGGCGCCGTCGGGCGAAAGTTTCTACGTGCAGTCCGCCGACCCGGAAAAGGCGAGCGGCCTCGAATTCGCGACCTATGCCAATCTCGTTTCGGCCGAACTTTCGCAATTCGGCTATCGGCCGGCCGCGACCGCCGAAGACGCGACGCTCGTCGTGACAATGGACTATTCCGTCGACAATGGCCGCGACCGCGTCGTCACCACCCCCGGTTACAGCCGGCCCTATTATTGGGGGTACAGCCCCTTCTACAGCCCCTATTATAGCCGGCTGCGCTGGCGCTCGCCCTTCTATTACGGCTGGTACGACCCGTTCTTCGATTCGGGTTTCGGGCGTGACGATGTTCGCGTCTACACGCTCTACACCAGCGAACTGGACCTGCGGATTTCGCGCACGGCGAACGGCGAACCGGTTTTCGAAGGCCGCGCCAGGGCGCGTTCGCGCGACGACAATCTGACCGAACTCGTTCCCAATCTGATCGAGGCGATGTTCACCGGCTTCCCCGGCAATTCGGGCGAAGAGGTGCGGATCACGGTGATGCCGCGCGAAGAAGGCTGAGCCTCTTCGACAGCCAATAGAAAAAGGGCGCCGCTCCCATCCGGAGCCGCGCCCTTTTTTCGTGTTCCAGTCCCTAGCTTTCCAGCTTGCGAAGCAGCGAGCGCACGTCCGAATCGAGCTCCGAATCGGCGACGCGCAATTCCTTGATGCGCTTGATCGCGTGGATGACGGTCGTGTGGTCGCGCCCGCCGAAGCGCCGGCCGATTTCCGGCAGGGACCGCGGCGTCAGGCGCTTGGCCAGATACATCGCGACCTGCCGCGGGCGGGCCACTTCGCGGGCGCGTCTCGCTGAAGTCATTTCCGCATGGCGGATACCATAATGTTCGCACACGCTGCGCTGGATCTCGTCGATCGTGATCCGGCGCTGCGAGTGGCGGAGCAGATCGGCCAGCGTTTCCTGCGCGAAGGCGATGTCGATCGGCCGCTTGGACAGCAAGGAATAGGCGACGACGCGGGTCAGTGCGCCTTCGAGTTCGCGGATGCTGGCCGAGAAACGCTGGGCGAGGAAATCGGCAACGTCTTGCGGCATGTTGGCCTGCGGCATCTGCGCGAGCTTGTGCGAAACGATCCGCCGGCGATGATCGAGATCGGCCTGGCGCAGATCGGTGACGAGGCCGCCGGCGAGCCGCGAGGCGATCCGCTTGTCGACCGCGCCCAGCTCGTGCGGCGGCCGGTCCGCGCTAATCACCAGGCGGTGACCCGCCGCGATAATCTCGTTGATCGTATGGAAGAATTCTTCCTGCGTGGCTTCCTTGCCGGCGATGAACTGGACGTCGTCGACGAGCAGCAGGTCGGCCGAGCGCAGCTTCTGCTTGAAACCGATCGTGTCGCGCTCGCGCATCGCCGAGACGAATTCGTACATGAACTTTTCGGCCGACATATAGAGCACGTTGGAGCGCGGCTTCTGCCGCAGGAACTCATGGCCGATGGCGTGAAGCAGGTGCGTCTTGCCGAGGCCGGTGCCAGCATGAATATAAAGCGAAGAGAACATCGGCACGCCCGTATCGGCCATCATCCGCGCCGCGTTGAACGCAACCTCGTTGGCGGTGCCGGTGACGAAATTGGCGAAGACGTAGCGGTTTTCGAGCGGGGTGCCGATGCTGTCGCTGGTGGTGCCGGTCAGCTGCTCGGTCGGCGGGAGGACATCTTCCTCGCCGACGATGAAGAGCGCCGGACGCGAAGCGCCGGCGGCAGCGGCGATATCGATCTCGCGCACGCTCGGCACGGTGGCGCGCCAGGCATAGCGCAGGCGATCGGAATAATGTTCGCGAACCCAGTCGGCCATGAAGTGGGACGGCAGCTCCAGCTGCACCATGCCCTTCTCTTCCTCGAACCCGGTCAGCTTCATCGGCTTGAGCCAATGATCGAAGGTCCGCGCGCCAAGATCCCGGCGCAACCCGTTACGGATAGCCTCCCAGGCTGCCTCGAAGGGGCCGGACATGCTCACTGTTTCAAGACCATTTTCGCGCTGCACTCTATATCCCTCCCCTACGCTCGCCACTCCCCCTCGCCGCCGCATTGGGTACGCACGACCCACCCGATCCGGCGTGGCCAGACACAGAAAACCCGGTGCGAAAATAGGGATTTTCGCATCGTACCTTAGTCTGATGTCTGTTCGGGCAGTCGAGAATCGTAGCCGCCCGAGGACCTATTTGATGAAGTGTTAACGGCTTTTGCGCAAGGGGGCTGGACGTCAAAAAAATGAAATAAATGGGGTTGACACGGAGAGTCGCGATTCTCCGTATTACACCATGTAAATCATTGATTTAATTGAATTAATTTTACTTCATTTCGGATACGAAATGAGTTCCGGCGGATGCGACTCGTTGAAATCTAAGGCGTAACCAAAGTGCAAAAAAACTGTAGCGAGGCCGGTTTCAAGCGGACCGGGAATTTTCGTTCCCGGACCGTAATGAAACTACAGCGAGGCGACGCGCTTTGACAGCCGCGAGAGTTTCCGGGCGGCCGTATTCTTGTGATAGACGCCCTTGGCGACACCACGGGCCAGCTCGGGCTGCATCGCCTGGAGGGCCTCGGCGGCGACCTTCTTGTCGCCCGATTCGATGGCCGTCTCGACCTTCTTGATGAAGGTGCGGATGCGGCTCACGCGATTGGTATTCACAACAGTGCGCCGTCCGTTACGGCGAATGCGTTTCTTTGCCTGCAGCGTATTCGCCATGGCTAAACCTCGATCATCTGAAAATAAAAAGGCGCGGCTCTCGCCACACCGGAAGCGGAAGGCACCTAGCCATGAAGGCGCTAAAGGTCAAGGCCCGCAGCGCTTTTCAACGCTGGCAGCGCGGGCAGTAAAAAGTCGAGCGTCCGCCATCCGTGCGGCGGCGAATCGGCGTGCCGCAATGGCAGGGCTCGCCTTCCCGCCCATAGGCGCGCCATTGTTTGGAAAAATAGCCGAGTTCGCCGTCGGGGCGCGCAAAATCCCGCAAACTGGAACCGCCCGCTTCGATCGCCGATGCGAGCACGGCTTCTATCGCGCGCGCCAGCCGATCGAGTCGCACCATGCCGATCCGCCGCCCCATCGTGCCCGGCGCGATACCGGCCATGTGCAGCGCCTCGCAGACATAGATATTGCCGAGCCCCGCGACGACGCGCTGGTCGAGCAGCAGCGCCTTTATCGGCGCGGCGCGGCCGGCCAGCGCGGCGGCGAGATGGCGCGCCGTAAATTCCGGGCCGAGCGGTTCCGGGCCGAGCCGAACGAAGGGTGCGAAACCGGCAAGCGCTTCGGTCTCCACGATATCGAGCGAACCGAAGCGGCGCGGGTCGTTGAGCGCCAGCCGGCGCCCCTCCCCCGTCTCGATCAGCAGATGGTCGTGCGTCCCGATCTCCTCCGGGTCCACGCGCCAGCGCCCCGACATGCCGAGATGGAAGATCATCGTATCGCCGCGGCTCGTATCGATCAGGCCGTATTTGGCGCGGCGATGCAGCCTTGTGACCGTCGCGCCGGTCAGCCGCTGACGCAGGTCCGCCGGGATCGGCCGACGCAGATCGGGGCGCCGGGGATCGACCGACGCCAGGCGCTGGCCGAGGAGAACGGGCTCCAGGCCGCGTATGGTCGTTTCGACTTCGGGCAATTCCGGCATGGGCCCTCTCCGGGTGGAACCGGCACCGGCCCGCTCCCCCGCCCGGCCTCCCACAGGATATGCTCATTGGGAGGCCGGGTGGGGGAGCGGGCCGGTGCCGTTTGCGACAAACAACTCAGCTAAGATGCGTTTGCGGGCGCGGCAAGGCTTGGCTAGAGGATCAGGCCTTCCCAATTGGCAGTATGGCTATGAGCAACGAACAGGTATCTTTCGGCTATGAGGACGTAGCGCCCGACGAGAAAACCCGCCGGGTCGGCGGCGTCTTCTCGAACGTCGCGGCCCGCTACGACATCATGAACGACGCAATGTCGGGCGGCATGCACCGGCTGTGGAAGGACCGGTTCGTGCGCCGCGTGAAACCGCGCGAGGGCGAGACCATCCTCGACATGGCGGGCGGCACCGGCGACATCGCCTTCCGCATGGCAAAACGCGGCGCGCAGGTGACCGTCGCCGACATCAATGCCGAAATGCTCGCCGTCGGCATGGAGCGGGCCGAGAAGCGCAAGATCGAAGGGCTGAACTGGGCCGAAGAAAATGCCGAGGCGTTGAGCTTCGAAGACAAGAGCTTCGACGCCTATACGATCGCCTTCGGCATCCGGAACGTAACCCACATCCAACAGGCACTCGAGGAAGCACACCGCGTTCTGAAACGCGGCGGGCGCTTCTTCTGCCTCGAATTTTCGACGACGCTCTGGCCGGGCTTCGCGGAAATCTACGATGCCTATTCGCACAAGGTCGTGCCGAAGATCGGCAAGGCGCTCGCCCATGACGAGGACAGCTATCGCTATCTGATCGAATCGATCCGCCGCTTCCCGGACATGGACGCCTTCAAGGCGATGATCGGCGAAGCCGGCTTCGTGCAGACCAGGGTCGAACCGATGCTCGGCGGCCTCGTCGCCATTCACAGCGGCTACCGCATTTGACCCGTCCCCGTACGCATATCTGGCGGCTGCTGAAATGGGGCCGCATTCTCGCGCGTCACGGCGCGCTCAGCGGCATCGAGCGCGATCCGCTGACCCCGAAACCTGTGAAGCGGCTGATTCGCCTCGCCCGGTTCGGCGCGCGCGTGCCGAAACAGCCCACTTATGCCGATGCCTTTCAGGCGATCGGCCCGGCCGCGATCAAGCTCGGCCAGACCCTGGCGACCCGCCCCGATCTCGTCGGCGAGGAAGCCGCCAACGATCTCTTCCGGCTGCAGGACCGGTTGCCGCCCGTCCCCTATGCCGAGATCGAGGCAGCCATCGTCCAGTCCTTCGGCAAGCCGGTAAGCGATCTTTTCGACAGCATCGATCCCGATCCGGTCGGCGCTGCCTCGATCGCGCAGGTCCACAAGGCGGTGACGACCGATGGCCGGACGGTGGCCGTGAAAGTCCTGCGCCCCGGCATCGAGAAGGAATTCGCCCGCGCGATCGACACCTATGAATGGGCCGCCGCGCAGGTCGAGGAAATGGGCGGCGAACTCGCCCGCTTGCGCCCGCGCCTGACCATCGAAACCTTCAAGCGCTGGACGGCGCGCGAGCTGGATCTGCGCCGCGAGGCCGCCTCGGCGTCCGAACTCGCCGAAGCGATGGCGGCCGAACCCGATTATGTCGTGCCGGAAATCGACTGGCAGCGCACCGGCGGCCGGGTGATGACGCTGCAATGGTTCGACGGCGTGCGGATATCGGATCGCGAGGCGCTGGATGCGGCCGGCCATGACCGCAAGGCGCTGGCGGCAACGCTCGTCCACGCCTTTTTGCGCCAGGCAATCTCCGAAGGCTTTTTCCATGCCGACATGCATCAGGGGAATCTCTTCGTCCTTGCCGACGGCAAGATCGCCGCGATCGATTTCGGCATCATGGGCCGAATCGACCGGCGCGCACGGCTCTGGCTCGCCGAGATCCTGTACGGCCTGATCACCGGCAATTATCGCCGCGTCGCCGAGATCCATTTCGAGGCGGGCTATGTGCCTCCGCATCATAATCTCGACGAATTCGCGACGGCGCTCCGCGCGGTCGGCGAACCGATCCGCGGGCTGCCGGTCAAGGATATCTCGGTCGGCCAGATGCTGGACGGCCTGTTCGGCATCACCCGCGATTTCGACATGCCGACCCAGCCGCACCTCCTCCTCCTCCAGAAAACGATGGTGATGGTCGAGGGCGTGGCGACCAGCCTCGATCCCGACGTCAATATGTGGGAAACGGCGAAACCCTTTGTCAGCGAATGGCTGCGCAGCGAGCTGGGGCCGGAAGCGGCGATTGCCGACCGGCTGCGCGAGGATGTCTCGACCTTGCTCCGCCTGCCCGAACTCGTGCGGCGGCTGGAAGCCGAACTGCCGAAACGCGGCGCCGCGCCCCCCGCGCCGCCGCTGCGCGATATCGACACATGGAAATCCGGCAATGGCTGGCGCTATGCGGCTATCGCCGTCGCAGCTTTTGCAATCGGAGCAGTAGGAAGTTGGTTGTGGCTTTAGTGAAACGCGTAAAAAAGGCACTCGGGCTCGGGCCGAAGCCGGTGCGCCGTCCCGACGCGGACGGCGTTACCTATCGGCCCTTGCGCCCCCTTAAGGAGCGCCTGAAGGGCTGGCGTGCTGTCGTCACCAACGAGCGGCAGCGCGCAATCTACGACCGCGTCGCGCAATCGGTCGATCCGGCCGGCTATGCAGCGCTGCAGCAAAAGTATCGCGAGGAAATCGAGCAGGCCGACGAACTGGCGGTCACGAAATATGTCGATCTCGCGCCCTGGTTCATGATCCATTCGCGGATCGCCCTGCTTCTTGATATCGATACCCGCCCGCCCGGTTCGATCCTCGATATCGGCGCAGGCGGCGGCCAGTTTCTCGCGATCGCCAAGGCGCACGGGCACAAGGTGCTCGCGTTCGACAAGGCCGATCCCGCCGTTTACGCCGATCTGATCGCGCTGTTCGGCATCCCCCGGATCGAGGGCGGCGTAAAGCTCGGCGAACCGCTGCCCGACGAGCTGGGCCGCCACGACATGGTCGTCGTCAACGGCCAGGTGTTCGACGTCTTTCCCGGCGACAGGAGCCGCCGCTGGGACGTGCCGGAATGGGCATCCTTCATCGAATATCTGTGCGACACCCGCCTCACCTATCCGGGAACCCTGTTCATCGGCCTCAACATGTCGGCGGGGCCGACGGGCACGGAGGATTTTCTCTGGCCTCTGGTCGACCTTGCCGAACGGCACGGCGCCGCCGTCGACCGCAAGCGCGCGACGATGCGCTTCGATCTCGAAAAGCCGCTCCGCTTCGAGGAGATCGAGCACCGGCCGTGGGCGGAACTCCGCCGGCGCCCGACTCGACAAGCCGCCCGCAAGATCGCAAAGCCGACCCCATGATCGGCAAGCGCGTCCTCCTGGTGATCGGCGGCGGCATCGCGGCCTATAAATCCTGCGAGCTGATCCGGCTGATCCGCAAGGCGGGCGGCGACGTACGCTGCGTGCTCACCGAGGGCGGATCGCAATTCGTGACGCCGATGAGCCTGGCCGCGCTTTCCGAAAACGAAGTCTTCACCAGCCTCTGGAGCCTCAAAAACGAAACCGAGATGGGGCATATCCAGCTTAGCCGTGAAGCCGACCTGATCGTCGTCTGTCCGGCGACGGCCGACCTGATGGCGAAAATGGCCGCCGGTATCGCCGACGATCTCGCGACAACCTTGCTGCTCGCCACCGACACGCAGGTGCTGGCCGTCCCCGCGATGAACGTGCGGATGTGGGAACACGCCGCGACCCGCCGCAATGTCGAGCGGCTTCGCGCCGACGGTGTCGTCGTGATGCAACCGGACGAAGGCGCGATGGCCTGCGGCGAATTTGGCGAAGGCCGGCTTCCCGAACCCGCCGCTATCCTCGAGGAAATCGAAACGCTGCTCGCCTCGCCGCCCTCGGCCGCCCCTGCTCCGCTTGCCGGCAAACATGCCCTTGTCACCGCCGGGCCGACGCATGAGCCGATCGACCCGGTTCGCTATATCGCCAACCGTTCGTCCGGGCGGCAGGGCTTCGCCATCGCCGGCGCGCTCGCCCGGCTCGGCGCGAAGGTGACGCTGGTCACGGGCCCGGTGTCGCTCGACACGCCGCGCGGCGTAACCCGCATCGACGTGCAGACGGCGCGCGAGATGGAGGCTGCGGTCAACGAAGCGCTGCCCGCCGATGTCGCGATCCTTGTCGCCGCGGTCGCCGACTGGCGGGCCGAATCCTCGCCGCGCAAGATCAAGAAGGGCGAGACCGGCGGCCCGCCCGAGCTGCAGCTGGTCGAGAACCCCGACATCCTGGCCGGGCTCGGCGGCAGCGATCGACGCCCCGGGCTGCTGATCGGGTTCGCGGCCGAAACCGACAAGGTTGTCGGCCACGCCAGGGCCAAGCTCGACCGCAAGGGCTGCGACTGGATCGTCGCCAACGATGTTTCCGGCGACGTGATGGGCGGCACCGAAAACAGCATCCACCTGATCACCGCCGCCGGCGTCGAAAGCTGGGACCAGATGCCCAAAAGCGAAGTCGCCCGCAAGCTGGCCGAACGGATCGCCGAGACCCTGGCATGACCAGGCGCGACCTGCTGTTCCTGCCCGGCCTCGCTGCCTATGCCGATCTCGGCCTGGCGGCGCTGCGCCTGCTGACCGGCGGCTTCCTGATCTACGGCGTGTGGGACAATATCGTCAGCGCCGAGCGGATGGAGGAATTCATCGCCTTCATGGCCGCCTTCGGTTTCTCCTCGCCCGAAATCCTCGCGCCGCTGACCGTCTGGGTGCAGTTCGCAATCGGCATCGCGCTGGTCCTCGGCCTGTTCACGCGCTGGGCGGGCATCGTCCTCGCCGTCAATTTCATCGTCGGCGTGATCGGCGTGCATTGGGAGCAGACCTTCCGGGAATGGTGGCCGGCCATCGTGCTCGTCGCCATCGGGCTGCTCTACGCCACCGCCGGCGCCGGGCGCTGGTCGGCCGATGCCATCATCGAAGGAAAAACCGTTGATCGAGATTAGACTGAAACGGCTGCCGCACGGCGAAGGCCTGCCGATGCCCGCTTATGCGAGCGCGGGCGCGGCCGGCATGGATGTGGTGACGGCCGAGGATTTCACGCTGGAGCCCGGCGAGCGCATGGCCGTGCCCTCGGGCTTCGCCATCGCCATCCCGGACGGATATGAGGTGCAGGTACGCCCGCGCTCGGGGCTCGCCTTCAAGCATGGCGTGACCTGCCTCAACACGCCCGGCACGATCGACAGCGACTATCGCGGCGAGGTGAAAGTGATCCTCGCCAATCTCGGCAGCGCACCCTTTTCGGCGCTGCGCGGCGAACGCATCGCCCAGCTCGTTCCCGCGCCCGTGCTCCGCGCCGAGATGATCGAGGTCGAGGAACTCGACGATACGGTGCGCGGCACAGGGGGCTTCGGCTCGACCGGAACCTAGAGAGGACGGCGTGACGCTCAGTGACGACCAGCTAGACCGCTATGCCCGCCATATCGTCCTCAAGGAGATTGGCGGCGACGGGCAGCAGAAGCTGCTCGGCGCGACGGTCGCCATTATCGGCGCGGGCGGCATCGGATCGCCGCTGATCCAGTATCTCGCCGCGGCGGGGATCGGGCGGCTCAAACTGATCGACGACGATATGGTCGCGCTCTCCAACCTCCAGCGTCAGACGCTGTTCGGGACGGCGGATGTCGGCGCGCCCAAGGTCGCGAAGGCGAAATCGGCAATCGCCGCGCTCAATCCCGATGTTGCCGTCGATACCGTCGAGGCGCGGCTCGACGAGACCAATGCCGAGAATTTCCTCTCCGGCAGTGACGTCGCCATCGACGGGTCCGACAATTTCGCAACCCGGCTGCTTGTCGCGGACACCGCGCATCGCCTGCGCATCCCGCTCGTCTCCTCCGCCATCGGCCAGTTCGAGGGGCAGCTTGGCGTGTTCCGGGGTTGGGAGGCCGACAAGCCCTGCTACCGCTGTTTCGTCGGCGCCGATCCCGACCGGCCCGATATCAGCTGCGCCGACCAGGGCGTGCTCGGCGCGCTGGCGGGGGTGATGGGCAGCCTCGCGGCGCTGGAGACGATCCGGCAGATTGCCGACTTTGGCGAAGACATGGCGGGCAAGCTGTTGCTCGTCGATGCGCTCTCGATGCGCTTCCGCAGCCTCGCTTTGCCCAAGGACCCGGGATGCCCTTTATGCGCGGCCTGACGATCATCCTTACCGGCACCGACCCCGAACGCTTCTATTCGGCGCTTTCAATCGCCGCCGCCCACGCCGCCAGCGGCGGCCCCGCCTGTATTTTCTGCGAAGGCCGCGCCGTCACGCTGCTCGCCGAACGCTCTCCGGCGCCCGATGATGCCGGCCGCCATGCCGGCGGCCTTCCCACCCTTGCCGAGCTGCGCGCCGAAGCCTCGGGCCTGGGTGTGGGGCTGATCGCTTGCCAAGGGGGCATGGCGCTGTCAGGTCTGGAAATCGGCCAACTCGGCCCCGGCGTCGAAGCCGGCGGCCTTGTCAGCCTGATGACGGGCCTTGGCGACGACCGGCTCGTCACGCTTTAGGGGAGGAACGACCATGACATTGCCCGTTACCGCAGCCCTCGCAGTGGCCATGGCGGCGCTGCTCCTGTTGCTGGCGATCGATACGGTGCGCCAGCGGCTGCGCGTGCGCGCCGCTTTCGGCACGGCCGATGACGAACGTTTGGAGCGCGCCAGCCGCGCCCATGGCAATCTCGCCGAACATGCGCCGCTGGTGGTCATCCTCGTCGGCTTGCTTGAGATGAGCCGGGCCAATCACATGGCGTTGCTGGCAATCGCCGGCGTCTTCATCATCGCGCGCGTCCTCCATGCGATCGGCCTCTATATGAAGGGGCCGGAAAACGGGCCGCCCTGGCCGCGTTTCGTAGGTGTCATGCTGACCTGGGCGACCATCGTTGTGCTGTGCGGATGGACCTTCGTGATGCTGCTCGGTAACCTCGCCGATTAGCGGTGGCGATACTCGTCCCCCTGCTCATCCTCCTGCAAGGAACCACGGACCTGCAGGCCGAAGCGGCGGCGCAGAACGATGCGCTCAACCAGTGTATCGAGCGCGAGGTGCGCGGCGCCGATGCCGACCTGCAGGGCGATGCGCTGGCATCTTATGTCACGGACGCCTGCGCGGAAGAGCGCATGACGCTCAGGAGCACGGCGATCGCGTTGATGACGGGCGCCGGGCGGCAGCAGGAATCCGCCGAGAGCTTTTTCGACACCAATTATGCCCGGCATCTCGGCGAACTGCTGATCGAGATCCAGGCGGATATGGAAGGGCGCTAGGCCCTAGCCTTCGTCCGTCGCGTCCGCTGCCTTCTTGGGCTTGGCGGCGGCCTTTTTCTTCGGCGCGGCCTTCTTTTTCGCCGCCGGCTTCTTCTTGGCAGGCGCTTTGCGCTTCTTCTTCGCCGGTCCCTTGGCCGCGCGGTCGTCGATCAGCTGCGCGGCTTCTTCGAGCGTAAGCTCGTCCTTGTCGACGGTCTTGGGGATCGTCGCGTTGGTCGTGCCGTCGGTCACGTAGGGGCCGTAGCGGCCGTCCATCAGCTTAATCTCTTCCTCGGTGCGCGGGTGCTTGCCGAGAATCTTGAGCGGCTCGCGCGCGGCGCCCCTGCCGCGCCCGCCCTTCTGCGCCGCCTCGGCAAGCTTCACGACCGCTGCGTTCATGCCGATTTCGAAAACGTCGCTCGTCGTTTCGAGCCGGGCATATTTGCCGTCGTGGCGCAGATAGGGGCCATAGCGCCCGATCGCCGCCTCGATATCGTTCCCGGTCTCCGGATGCTGGCCGACGACGCGCGGCAGTGACAACAGCTTGAGCGCCATTTCGAGATCGACATCGGCGCGCGGAATATCCTTGGGGATCGAGGCGCGTTTCGGCTTTTCGCCCTCGCCCTGCCCCATTTCCACATAAGGGCCGAACCGCCCGGTCTTGAACTCGATATCCTCGTCGGTCTCGGGATCCTTGCCCAGAATCTCGTCCTCGCCCTGATCGGGCTGATCGCCCCCGCGCTGGCCGAACTGGCGCGTATATTTGCATTCCGGATAGTTGGAGCAGGCGATAAAGGCGCCGTACCGGCCGCCCCGCAGCGCCAACTTTCCCTCGTTGCAGCGCGGGCAGAGACGCGGGTCCGATCCGTCTTCCTTTTCCGGGAAGAGAAGCGGTTCGAGAAACTTGTCGAGTTCGGCGGTCACTTCGGAGGGCTGGCGTTCCATCACCTCGTCGGTCTTCGGCTTGAAGTCCTGCCAAAAGGCCTTGAGAATTTCCTGCCACTGCGCCCGGCCACCCGAGATATCGTCGAGCTCTTCCTCCAGCCCCGCGGTGAAATCATAGCTCACATAGCGGTCGAAAAACCGCTCGAGGAAGGACGTGACGAGCCGGCCGCTTTCTTCGGGGAAGAAGCGGTTCTGCTCGATACGGACATATTCGCGGTCCTTGAGCGTCTTGATGATCGAGGCATAGGTGGAAGGCCGGCCGATGCCGAGTTCCTCCAGCCGCTTGACGATGCTGGCTTCGGAATAGCGGGGCGGCGGCTGGGTGAAATGTTGTTCGGCCTCGACGCCCTTCTTCGCGGGCGCATCGCCTTCGGACATGGCGGGGAGGAGCTTGCCGTCCTCGTCGTCCTTGTCGTCGCGGCCCTCGGTATAGAGCGCCATGAAGCCGGGGAATTTCACGACCTGGCCGGTGGCGCGCAGCGCGGTCTGCCCCGTGCCCTCTTCCATTTCCACGGTCGTGCGTTCCAGCCGGGCCGACGCCATCTGGCTCGCCAGCGCGCGTTTGAAAATGAGATCGTAGAGCCGGGCGTGATCGCCGCCGCCGGCCTTGTCGCGCCCGAAATCGGTCGGCCGGATCGCCTCATGCGCTTCCTGCGCATTCTTCGCCTTGGTCTTGTAGACGCGCGGCTGATCGGGGACGTAGCTCGCGTCATAGCGGTTGGCGATCGCGCCGCGCGCGGCCGAAATCGCCGATCCGTCCATCTGAACGCCGTCGGTACGCATATAGGTGATCGCGCCGTCCTCGTAGAGCGCCTGGGCGAGGCTCATCGTATGGCTCGCCGAGAAACCCAGCTTGCGCGAAGCTTCCTGCTGCAGCGTCGAGGTCGTGAAGGGCGGCGGCGGGTTGCGCGTCAGCGGCTTCGTTTCGACCGAGACGACCTTGAAAGCGCCCTGTTCGACATCGGCCTTGGCCGCCATCGCGTCGCCTTCGGTGCCGATCGTCAGTCGCTCGATCTTGTCGCCGCGCCAGCGGACGAGCCGCGCGGTGAAGCCGGTGCCGTCCTGCTCCATCGCTGCGGCGACCGACCAATATTCCTGCGCCTTGAAGGCTTCGATCTCGCGCTCGCGCTCGACGATCAGGCGGAGCGCAACCGATTGCACCCGGCCCGCCGATTTGGCGCCCGGCAGCTTGCGCCACAGCACGGGCGAGAGCGTGAAGCCGACTAGATAGTCGAGCGCCCGGCGCGCGCGATAGGCATCGACGAGATCGTCGTCGATCTCGCGCGGATGGGCGATGGCTTCGAGCACCGCCTGTTTCGTAATCGCGTTGAAAGCGACGCGCTCGACCTTTGCAGGCAGCGCCTTGCGGCCCTTGAGTACTTCCTGGACGTGCCAGCTGATCGCCTCGCCTTCGCGATCGGGGTCGGTCGCGAGGATCAGTTCGTCGGATTGCTTGGCCGCGTCAGTGATCGCCTTGAGCTGCTTGGTCTTGTCGCCATAAGCCTGCCATTTCATGGCGAAGCCGTCGTCCGGATCGACCGAACCGTCCTTGGGCGGCAGATCGCGGACATGCCCGTAGGATGCGAGGACCTTATAGTCGCCGCCCAGATACTTCTCGATGGTCTTCGCCTTGGCGGGCGATTCGACGACAACTAACTTCATAAAGCGGATTTCTTCCAAGAATTGTGGAGGCGTCTCTTACGCGCGCGAGGATGCGATGCAAGCCCGGTTCGTCAAGCGATTATGTCAGACTCACCTTCCCGCCCGCATGTCGTTCGAGCCTTCCAGCCAGTTCCAGCTCCAGCAAAACCGTCTGGACGATGGCCGGCGAAAGCCCTGCCTGCCGGACGATTTCGTCGACCGACACCGGCACCGGACCGAGCAATTCGGTAATCGTTTCGCGGTCGCTATCGCTCGCATCCGGCAAGACCGGCTCGCCCGAATAGTCCGCGCCCGGCTCCCGCACTCCGCCGATATTGAACGGATCGAGCGAGGCGATCACATCTTCGGCGCTCTGGATCAGCGCCGCGCCGTCCCGGATCAGCTGGTTGCAGCCCTGTGCGCGCGGATCGAGCGGCGAGCCCGGCACCGCCATCACGTCGCGCCCGAATTCGTTGGCCTGGCGTGCGGTGATCAGCGAGCCCGATTTGGGTGCCGCCTCGACCACGACCGTTCCCCTGCCGAGCCCGGCGATAATCCGGTTGCGATAGGGAAAATGCCGCGCCTTGGGCTCGCTGCCCGGCGGCTGTTCGGCGATCAGCAGGCCGCGCTCCGAAATCGCGACCTGCAGTTCCTCATTTTCCGGCGGATAGAAGATATCGGTGCCGCCCGCGATCACGGCGATGGTGCCGCTTTCGAGCGAGCCGGTATGCGCGGCCGTGTCGATACCGCGCGCAAGACCCGAAACGACGACATAACCCTCCGCGCCCAGCCGGAAAGCGAGATCGCGCGCGAAACGGCGGGCGGCGGCCGAGGCGTTGCGCGCGCCGACCATGGCGATGATCGGCTTTTGCAGGAGCGCCGCCTCTCCCCGTATGATGAGCGCGGGCGGCGCCGTCGGGATTTCCGCCAGCGCCGCCGGATAGCCGGAATCGCCGAGAAACAGATAGCGGGCACCGAGCCGCGCGACATTCGCCATTTCGGCTTCGATCGCGTCCATGTCCGCTAGCTTCGGCGCCCTGCCCCCGCCGCGCCGTGCAAGATCGGGAATCGCGTCGAGCGCCGCCTCGGCGCTGCCGAAGCGCATCATCAACTGGGCATAGGCGACGGGGCCGATATTGCGCGAGCGGGCGAGCCGCAACTTTGCGGCGTCGCCCATCTCAGCCATCTTCGGGCCGTGGTTTTTTCGAGCCGCCGACCTTGGGTTCCTCGCGGCGAAGGAGACGCCCGATATTGCTGCGATGCTTCCACAGGACGAGCAGCGCCAGCGCGCCGAACAGGAAGAAGATGCCCAGGTCGACGCGCACGAACGCGGCGATCGGCAGCGCCACCGCCGCGCTGATCCCGCCGAGCGAGGAGAAGCGGAACAGCGCCACCATCGCGAGCCAGACGAGCGCGAAGACCAGCGCATAAATCCAGCCCAAGGCCGCGGCGATGCCGAGCAGGGTCGCCACGCCTTTCCCGCCCCGGAATTTCAGCCAGACCGGATAGCAATGGCCGAAAAAGGCGCCGACCGCGGCCAATCGCATCATGCTTTCCGGGTCTCCGCCAAGCAGCGGCGCGAGCTTCACGGCCGCGAATCCCTTGGCAACGTCGAGCAGCAGGGTCGTCGCCGCCAGCCCCTTGCGGCCGGTTCGCAGCACATTGGTCGCGCCGATATTGCCCGATCCGATCTGGCGGAGATCGCCCGCGCCCACGGCCCGCGTCAGCAGGATGCCGAAGGGCACCGAACCGAACAGATAGCCGCAAAACAGCGCCAGCGCCGGGGCAAGCCAGAGCGGATGATCGAAAATGGCGAAATCCTTTCCCTGTCCGCTCATAGCGCGCGAACCGCGCGGAGCAATATGCCGGTCTTTGCAGCGGGCTTATTGCAGCGATGTGGCCTTCGCCATATGTCATCGCGCAATGGACGCTTCCCAGCCCCTGCTCTTTCTCGATCCCGGTGTCGGCGGGCTGTCGATCCTCGCCCCGGTGCAAGAGCTGCTGCCCAATGCGCCGATCGTCTATGCGATGGACCAGGCCGGCTATCCCTATGGCCAGAAGACCGAGGCCGAGCTGACGGGCCGGGTCCCCGCGCTGCTCGGCAGGCTGATGGAGCATGTCGATGCCCGGCTGATCGTGATCGCCTGCAACACTGCCTCGGTGATCGCGCTGGATCCGGTACGCCAGGCGCTCGACATTCCGATCGTCGGCACGGTGCCCGCCATCAAGCCCGCCGCCGCACTGTCAAAATCCCGCGTTTTCGGCGTGCTCGGCACGCGCGCCACGGTCCGCCAGCCCTATGTCGACAATCTCAGCCGCGAATTCGCCGGCGATTGCACGGTGATCCGCCATGGCAGCCACGAACTCGTCATGCTCGCCGAGCGGAAATTGCGGGGGGAGCAAACCGCGATTGCCGACTACGCCGCGATCCTGGACGGCCTCTTCTCCCAGCCGCGCGGCGAGGAGATCGACACCATCGTCCTCGCCTGCACGCATTTCCCGCTTGTCGAGACGGAGCTTGCCGAAGCCGCCGGGCGGCCTATCGCCTTCGTCCATGGCGGCGAAGGCATCGCCCGGCGCGTCGCGCAATTGACCGAAGGCCAGCCCTGGCCGGATGCCCCGCCGCCCGGCCGCGCGATTTTCATTTCCGACGGCAGCGACACGACTCCGCTGAAACCCGGGCTCGAACGCTACGGCATCACCGAATTTGAGGCGCTTTAGGGCTTATTGCGAGTCGTTCGCGCTGGAAATGGCCGATTTCAGCCATTAGATGGGCCACAACCGTATCCCCGGGGGAATTGTTTTGGATTATCAGCGCGTTTTTTCGAAAGCGATCGAGCGGCTTCACGAAGAAGGCCGCTACCGCGTGTTTATCGATATCCTGCGCAACAAGGGCGCCTATCCCAATGCGCGCTGCTTTGCGGGTCATAACGGGCCCAAGCCGATTACCGTATGGTGTTCGAACGATTATCTTTCGATGGGCCAGCATCCCAAGGTGATCGAAGCGATGGAGGAAGCCCTCCACGATGTCGGCGCGGGATCGGGCGGCACGCGCAATATCGGCGGCAACACCCATTATCATATCGAGCTCGAATCGGAGCTTGCGGACCTTCACGGCAAGGAGGGCGCGCTGCTCTTCACGAGCGGTTATATCTCGAACGAAGCCACGCTTTCCACGCTCGCCAGGATCCTGCCCGGCTGCATCGTCTTTTCCGACGAACTCAACCATGCGTCGATGATCGCGGGCATCCGCAATGCCGGCTGCGAAAAGCATGTCTGGCGGCACAACGATCTCGCGCATCTCGAAGAGCTGCTCGCCGCGGCCGATCCCGAGGCGCCGAAGCTGATCGCCTTCGAAAGCGTCTATTCGATGGACGGAGACGTCGCGCCGATCGCGGACATCTGCGATCTTGCCGACAAATATAACGCGCTGACCTATTGCGACGAAGTTCATGCCGTCGGCATGTACGGCCCGCGCGGCGGCGGCATCACCGATCGCGATAATGTAGCCGACCGGGTGACGATCATCGAAGGCACGCTCGCCAAGGCGATCGGCGTGATGGGCGGCTATGTTGCCGCCGACCAGATGATCGTCGATGTGATCCGCAGCTATGCGCCGGGCTTCATCTTCACCACTTCGCTCTCGCCCGTGCTCGTCGCCGGTGCGCTCGCCAGCGTGAAGCATCTCAAATCGTCGAGCGAAGAACGCGATGCGCAACAGGCCTCGGCGCAAACGCTCAAGGCCATGTTCGCCGAGGCCGGCCTGCCGGTGATGGATTCGACCACCCATATCGTCCCGCTGATCGTCGCCGATCCGGTGAAGACCAAGCGGATCAGCGATATCCTGCTCGCCGAATATGGCGTCTATGTGCAGCCCATCAATTATCCGACCGTGCCGCGCGGCACCGAACGGCTCCGCTTCACGCCCGGCCCGACCCATAACGAGGCGATGATGCGCGAACTGACCGACGCCCTCGTCGAAATCTGGAGCCGGATGGAGCTGCGGCTGGCGGCCTGAGCATGACCCGGCCGGTTTCGAAAGACTTTCGTCACGAGACCCCGGCCGATCTACGCGCCGTTCTCGACAAGGACGAGCATCTCCGGACCAAATGGGAAGATCTGACTTCATTGGCGCGCAATGAATGGATCTGCTGGGTGACCTCGGCCAAGAAGCAGGAAACGCGCGAGAAACGCTTCGGACGCCTTCAGGAAGAGATACTGGACGGCAAGCGTCGCCCCTGCTGCTGGCCGGGCTGTCCCCATCGCAGGGAGTCCGCACAAAAATGGTTCGATCGCTGATCGCCCCGGTGCGCGGCCCACGAACCGGCTAGCGCGAAACCGCCGCGGCCGCCGCCTCCAGATACGGCATCGGATCGACCGCGACATAGCCCGGCGCATTTTCGGCGAAATGGCTCAGCCAGTAGCGATGGCCCGCGCCGACCAGCACGAATATCCGGTCGCCGGGTTCGGCAATCAGCCCGATTTTGGCGAACATCTTGGCGTTGCGCATATACCAATAGGCATTGAGCTCGGCGCCCGGCTGCGTTTCACCGTCGCCGATGGCGAGCATACCGTAATAGAAACTGCTGTGTCCCGCGCGGTTGGCGGCGCTGTCATTGCTCGACATCAGGTTTTCCGGGATACTGTGATCGCGCTGAAAATCGCTCATGGCCGCCACTTCGGCCTGGATATACGCAAGCAATCCGTCGACGATTTCCCGCTGGCCGTGCGCGGCGGCATAGCTTTGTACGGCGTCGAACGGGAAATAGTCGGGCTCCCCCTCGCCGCCGCGTTCGTCAAAACCGTAAACCGCCTCATGACCAAGCCGGTGGGCCAGACGATAGCCGATCTGGACGATCTCGTTGCGCCGTTCGCCCAGCATGGCGGGCGTAAATTCCCGATACCCGGCGACTTCGAAGTTCGGCGCCCCCGCTTCGGTTTCGATCAGGATCCGCGTCGGCCGCCATGCCGCGATGGCATCGACCAGAGCTTCGATTTCGG
Source organism: Parasphingopyxis marina (assembly GCF_014237875.1). Lineage (GTDB taxonomy): Bacteria > Pseudomonadota > Alphaproteobacteria > Sphingomonadales > Sphingomonadaceae > Parasphingopyxis > Parasphingopyxis marina. The sequence continues at coordinate 1,548,971 of NZ_JACJVJ010000001.1, read as the reverse complement.
CCTGGCGGTGCGGCGCGAGCACGTCGTCGACGTCGACATTGGCGAGGTCGCGACCGGGATTGGCAAAATGATAGGTGCCGAAGACCATCACCTCGACGGGCGCCGTCTCGGCCGGGACATCCGCTTCGTTCTCACCGGTCGCTTGCGACCATGCCGGTGAGCCCAGCGCCACAAGGCCGATGGCTGCCCAAATCCCACGAAATCGCATATCGAAACCCTCCTTGCCGTGTTACCGCAGTAATACAGTTAAAGCCCGACAAGGCAATATGAATCGAGCCGGGGCGAAAACCCGCGTCAAATAACAGGCGAAAAGCGGCCGCTTCTTTAGTTTCGATTTAATACTATTCGCACGATAAGAGCCGCATGGCGCGGCTTGATCCCGATACGCCCACCGAATTGGAAGGCTGTACGCTCGGTTTCATCTGGCGCGAACAGCCGTGCACGGCCTATCAAATCCGCGCCGCTTTCCAGGCTTCGCTGACGTCCAGCTGGAGCGCCAGCACGGGATCGATCTACCCGCTGGTTCGCAAGCTCGTCCAAGCCGGCCTCCTGTCGCAAGGCGCGGCCGAGGCGGATCGCAGGGGCGCTCGCATGCTTCGGCTTACCCGCGCGGGAGAGAAGGCGTTGCGCCGCTGGATCGTTTCGGACGCCGGCTGGCTGGGCGACTCGATCACCGATGCGATCCGCCTGCGCTGTCATTTTCTCGCGCTATTGCCGTCGAGCGAGCGCATTCCGGCGCTGGAATCGTGGATCGGACGGACCCGGGAAACCCTGGAGGCCCTCGATTTGCGGATCGCCGAATATGGGCGCCTGGGCGATACCGAGGAAATCTGGGCGCATCGCGGCGCGCGGCTGCAGATCGCGGCGAGAATGGAATGGCTGAAACAAATCCGCGCGGAAATGTGGAAAAACCCACAATAGGTGGTGGCGCACGGCGGCGCGGACGACTAAATGGCCTCCTGAAAGCGCCGCACCAACGCCTCCGGGAGGCTCCACATGCCGCACAGCATTGCCATCGCGTCCGACCATGCCGCCGTCGAACTGAAATCCATACTCCTCGGCTGGCTCGAAGAGCAGGGCCATAGCGTCAAGGATCTCGGCCCCTATTCCACCGATTCGGTCGATTATCCGGATTTCGGATACAAGCTCGCCGAAACGGTTGCCGAGGGAAATGTCGATTTCGGGGTCGCGCTGTGCGGATCGGGGATCGGCATCTCGATCGCCGTGAACCGCAACCCGGCCTGCCGCTGCGCGCTCGTCTCCGACAATCTTTCCGCGCGCCTCTCGCGCGAACATAATGATGCAAACGTCATCGCCATGGGCGCACGGCTGATCGGCGTCGATACGGCCAAGGATTGCCTTGCCGCCTTTCTCGCTACTCCCTTTAGCGGCGATCGCCACCAGCGCCGCGTCGACAAACTCTCACAGCCCTCCGCGGCAAAGGAAAACGCATGAGCACCAACATCGCCGAGCTTCAGGATAGCCCGACCGACGCGCAGCCGGACGGCTTCTTCACGCGCGGCCTTGCCGAGGCGGATCCCGAGATCGCCGATGCCATCGGCAAGGAACTCGGGCGCCAGCGCGACAAGATCGAGCTGATCGCGTCCGAGAATATCGTCTCGAAAGCGGTGCTCGAAGCCCAGGGCTCGATCCTCACCAACAAATATGCCGAAGGCTATCCGGGCAAGCGCTATTATGGCGGCTGCGAATATGTAGATATCGTCGAAACGCTGGCTATCGAGCGGGCGAAGAAACTGTTCGGCTGCGATTTTGCCAACGTTCAGCCCAATTCGGGCAGCCAGATGAACCAGGCGGTGTTCCTCGGCCTGCTGGAACCCGGCGACGCCTTTATGGGCCTCGATCTCAATTCGGGCGGGCACCTGACCCACGGATCGCCGGTCAACATGTCGGGCAAATGGTTCCGCCCCATTCCCTATGGCGTGCGGCGCGACGACCAGATGCTCGACATGGACGAGATCGCGGACATCGCACGCCGGGAGAAACCCAAGCTCATCATCGCCGGCGGCACAGCCTATTCGCGGATCTGGGATTTCCAGCGCTTCCGCGAAATAGCCGACGAGATCGGGGCCTGGCTGATGGTGGACATGGCGCATTTCTCCGGCCTCGTTGCCGGCGGCGCGCATCCCAGCCCCTTCCCGCACGCCCATGTCGCAACCACGACGACGCACAAATCGCTGCGCGGCCCGCGCGGCGGCATGATCCTGTGGAACGACCCCGACCTTACGAAGAAGCTCAACATGGCGGTCTTTCCCGGGCTGCAGGGCGGCCCGCTGATGCATGTCATCGCGGCCAAGGCCGTCGCCTTTCAGGAGGCGCTGCAACCGGAATTCCGCACCTATGCGCACAATATCGTCGAAAATGCCCGGGCCCTTGCCGATGCGCTCAAATCGCAGGGGCTCGATATCGTATCGGGGGGTACCGACAATCACCTGATGCTCGTCGACCTGCGTCCGAAGGACGCGACCGGCAAGGCCGCCGAGCATGCGCTCGATCGCGCCGCCATCACCTGCAACAAGAACGGCATTCCCTTCGATCCGCAAAAGCCCTTCGTCACCTCCGGCATCCGGCTCGGCACGCCGGCCGGCACGACGCGCGGTTTCGGCCCAGCCGAATTCCGGGAAATCGGCGGGTTGATCGCCCAGGTCGTCGAAGGCCTGCGCACCAATGGCGACGAAGGCGACGGTCAGGCCGAGGCCCATGTCCGCGAGCGTGTCGCCACCCTTTGTGATCGGTTCCCGATCTATCCGGGCATCTAGATGCGCTGCCCCTTTTGCGCGCATGACAGCAGCCAGGTGAAGGACAGCCGTCCTACCGAAGACGGGGCGACGATCAGGAGACGGCGGCAATGCGACGGGTGCAGCGCGCGCTTCACCACCTTCGAACGCGTGCAGCTGCGCGAACTCACGGTCATGAAGAGCGAGAATCGGCGCGAACCGTTCAACCGCGACAAGGTGCATCTTTCGGTCACCCTCGCCTGCCGCAAGCGCGGGATCGAGCCCGAGCGGATCGACCAGCTCGTCTCGGGGCTGCAACGGCAGCTGGAAACCAGCGGCGAGACCGAAATCGATTCCAGCCGGATCGGCGAGATGGTGATGGACGCCCTCCAGCAGCTCGACAGCGTCGCCTATATCCGTTTCGCCAGCGTCTATAAGGATTTCCGCGAGGCCAAGGATTTCGAGGAGTTCGCCGGTACGGTGAAGGATCTGTTCGAGGAATGACGGACGGCGCGGCACTTCCCCCCGTCATCGTCCTCGTCCGGCCGCAGCTCGGCGAGAATATCGGCAAGGCGGCGCGCGCTATGCTCAATTTCGGGCTGAGCGAGATGCGGCTGGTTTCCCCGCGCGACGGCTGGCCCAACGAGACCGCCTATCCCGCGGCTTCCGGAGCGGACATGGTGCTTGAAAAGGCGGAAGTTTGCGAAAGTGTCGCGCAGGCGACGGCGGATTGCGGGCAGGTGTTCGCGACCACCGTGCGCAAGCGGGGCGTGGACAAGCCGGTGGCGACGCCGGCGGAAGCGGCCGCCACAATCCGCCAACTTCCAGCCCGCTCGGCGATCCTTTTCGGCCCCGAACGGTCCGGCCTCGACGCAGAGGATGTCGCGCTCGCCCGCACCATCGTCACCGTGCCGATCAACCCGGAATTCAGCTCGCTCAACCTCGCCCAGGCGGTGATCCTGATGGCCTATGAATGGTCCAAGGGCGAAGCGCTCGCCGTGCCTACCCGCACCGAGGACGAACTCCCCGCCCCCCAGATCGAGCTCGAACGCATGATCGAGCATTTCGAGACCGCGCTGGAACCGACCGGCTTTTTCTACCCGCCCGATCGCACGCCGACGACCAAGCGGGCGCTGCGCACGATCCTCACCAAACCCGGCTGGACGACCCCCGAAATCCGCACCCTGCGCGGCGTGGTCGCCGCGCTGGAGAAGAAGCGGCAGGATTAGGCGTTCGATTTTTGTCAGAAACTTCCTGGCGGAAGTTCGCCGCACCGGCCCACGCCCCCGCCCGGCCTCCCACAGGGTAAACTCATTGGGAGGCCGGGCGGGGGCGTGGGCCGGTGCGGGCGCCTGAGGCAAAGCCGAAGGTCTGACAAAACACGCAAAGCTTGACTTTACGGCCCCGAATCGCCAGATGCGCGCCTTCGCAATTGGCCCCGCACCCCGGTGAAGTGGTGGCCGCGTCCAGCATAGTCGGCAGGGCGGTGCGTTCCGGGACACTGACATAAACAAGCAAATTGGAGACATGCATCATGTCGAAGCGCCAGAGCGCCAAATATAAACTCGACCGCCGGATGGGCGAAAACATCTGGGGTCGCCCGAAATCCCCGGTGAATCGCCGCGAATACGGCCCCGGCCAGCACGGCCAGCGCCGCAAGGGCAAGCTTTCCGATTATGGCGTGCAGCTGCGCGCCAAGCAGAAGCTCAAGGGCTATTACGGCGAAATCACCGAAAAGCAGTTCAAGCGCGCCTATACCGACGCCAATGCGATGAAGGGCGATACCTCGCAGAACCTCATCGGCATTCTCGAGCAGCGGCTGGACATGATCGTCTATCGCGCCAAGTTCGCGCCGACGATCTTCGCCGCGCGCCAGCTCGTCAATCACGGCCATGTCCGCGTCAACGGCGTGAAGTGCAACATCCCCTCGCGCCGCATCCAGCCGGGCGAAGAGGTCACGTTGCGCCAGAAGGCCCAGGAAATGGCGCTCGTTCTCGAGGCCCAGAGCCTCAACGAACGCGACATACCCGATTATGTCGTTCCCGACGGCACCGCCAAAGTGGTCTTCACGCGCATCCCGACGCTCGACGAAGTCCCCTATCCCGTGAAGATGGAACCGAACCTCGTCGTCGAATTCTATTCGCGCTAGGCTTTCGGCAGTACCGAATTGAGAACGGGCGGCTCCGCGGGGCCGCCCTTTTTTTATTGCCGCCTCTCAGCGCATATATAACTTGGCAAGCAACCGCCTGAGCTCGACGAGCTCGGCCCGGGTGAGATTTTCGGTGAACTTCTTGTCGTGGGCGGCAACCAGCCCGGCGATGCGATCGAGCCGGGTCCGCCCCTCGTCGGTCAGGTAGATGCCGTAGGAGCGGCGGTCGGCGGGATCAGAGCGCCGCTCGACACAGCCGCGCTCGTCCCAGTAATCGATCGTCACGGTCGTCGCCGAACGCGAGAGGCCAAGCGCATCGGCGAGTTGGACTTGCTGGAGCCCCGGATTGCAACCGATCAGGTTGAGCATCGAGAAGCGCAGCGGGGTTACCGTCTTGTCGTCGAGCGTGTTCCCGAACGAGGCAAAATCGATGACGTTGGCGCGCTTGATCGCGAAGCCCGTCAGCTCCGACAGCAGGCCGTAGTCGAGCGTCGAATCGAACAGCTCCAATGCCCGGCGTTTCCGCGTTCGCTTGATTTTCGTTGCCATAGGCTCCTGCCCTAATCCGACTTCGCGTCCCTTTCAAATCGCCTTGGAAAGCCTGTTTCATGCCCGCGCGAGATGGAAAGTCGTTATTGTTATGCACATGAACTGTTATTGACCGTAACTATTATTTGTGCAATTTCCTAGAGCCAAGCAGAAAGCGGGAAAAGACCGCTTCGATGAAGGGGAGGTTCACGATGTTTCATTCCGCACGGGTCGAGCGCGCCGCACTGATGGCCAAGGGCAGCGCACTGGCGCTGGTCGCCGCATGCGCGATGGGGGTTCCGGCCACCGCCGCCGCCGCGCAGGATACGGATGCCGAGGCCGCACAGGGCGGCAACGTCATCATCGTCACCGCGCGCCGCCGCGAGGAAGGGATGCAGGACACCCCGATCGCGATCTCGGCGTTCACCGCCGAAACGCTGGAAGACCGGCAAATCCTCCAGACCTCGGACCTCGAACGCATCACCCCCAGCCTCCAGTTCAAGACGGCCGGCCAGCTTTCGGGGAACAGCGCGGCCACCGTCGTATTTATCCGCGGCATCGGCCAGCTCGATCCCACGGCCGCGGTGGACCCGGGCGTCGGCATCTATATCGACGAGGTCTATGTCGGCCGCGCTGTGGGCGGTGCGATCGATTTCGGCGACATCGCCAGCGTCGAGGTGCTGCGCGGGCCGCAGGGCACGCTGTTCGGCCGCAACACGATCGGCGGCGCGATCCTCGTGCGCTCGCGCGTCCCCGAGATGAACGAGTTCAGCGGCCGCGCCCGCTTCCGCATCGGCGACGACGATCTTTACGAGGGCTTCGCGGCGGTCAACCTGCCGATCGGCGACACACTCGCCGCGCGCATCTCGGGCGGTTTCCGCGAACGCGACGGCTATGTCCGCCGCGTCTTCGACGGCCTCGATCTCGGCAACGACAGCAGTTACACGGTCAACGGCGCGCTGCGCTGGGAACCGTCGCCCGATTTCGACCTGACGATTCGCGGCGACTACATGAACCGCGACGAGAACGGCGCGCCCTTCGTCTTCGCCGGCATCAACGAACAGGCGCCGGTGCCCGCCATCGTCAGCGTCGCCGCCGGCTGCCCCGGCGCGACCATCCCGTTCGCGCCGCTCGTACCCGGCGATCCGCGCTTCGGCGCGCCCAATGTGCCGCAAATCGCCGATCCGCGCTGCGCCAACGATTTCTACGACATGGGGCCGTACACGAATGGCGGTACCGCGCCGGTCCGCAGCACGTCCGAGGTCTGGGGTTTCTCGGTCACCGGCGAGGCGCGGATCACCGACGAGTTCACCTTCAAGTCGATCACCGCCTACCGCTCGACCAATTCGCGCGGCATCCGCGATGCCGACAACACGCCGTTCGTGATCCTGACCACCGATGTCGGCTCGAATTCGGACCAGTGGAGCCAGGAAATCCAGTTCCAGTTCGACTTCGACCAGTTCAACGCGATTCTCGGCGGCTATTATTTCAACGAGACGACGTTCGAGCGGGCAAGCGTGCCGCTCTCCTTCCCACCCTCGCCGCCCGTCATCGGCTCGATACTCGGGGGCGGGCCGGGCTCGCGCGACCTGCAATATTCGAACCTCGAAACCGATTCGCTCGCGGTCTTCGGAGAGGTTTCCTACGAGATCGTCGACGGGCTCGAGCTGACCGGCGGCCTGCGCTACACCCAGGACGACAAGAGCTATCAGGGCACCGTACTCAACCTCTTCCCGTCGACCTTGCCGGACCCCGATCCGCTACCGGCAAACGCTATTCCCGACGGCGGGCCGCTGTTCATCTATCCGACGCCCAACGCCGAAAGCTTCTCGGCGCTGACCGGATCGGCGAGCATCCAGTATCGCTGGAACGAGTCGATCAGCACCTATGCCTCCTTCTCGCGCAGCTTCAAATCGGGCGGCTTTAACACGCGCTACAACGCGCCGCCGCCGGGCTTCGTGCCGGTGTCGTTCAACGAGGAAACGGTCAACAGCTACGAGATCGGCGCCAAGCTCGATATCGGCGATCTCAGGCTCAACCTCGCCGCCTTTCAGGCCGATTACGACGATATCCAGCTGATCTTCCGCCAGGGCGTCGTGCCGCTGCTCTTCAACGCGGGCCAGGCGCGCTATCGCGGGCTCGAGGGCGAGTTCAGCTATCGCCCGGCCTGGGGCGGGTTGACGATCGACGGCGGTTTCAGTCTGCTCGACGCCGACATCCGGAGCGTCACGCCGGTGCCCGCACCGCCCGGCACCACGATATCGGCGACGATCGCGCCGGGCGACACCCTGCCCTTCACGCCCGAATTCCAGGGCAATATCGGGATCGCCTACGAATTCCAGCTCAACCAGAGCCTCACCTTCACCCCCCGCTTCGACGGCAGCTACACGTCGGACCTGACCTTCATCACGGGCAGCGTGCCCATCATCGAGCAGGACGGCTATTTCGTGGGCAACGCCTCGGCCACCCTCGCCGACGAGGATAGTGGCTGGGAGATCAGGGCGGGCGTGATCAACCTTTTCGACGAACGTTACCTGATCCAGGGCAACGCCTCGCTGGGCACGCTCGGCTATGCCGAACGCATCTTCGCGCGGCCCCGCAACTGGTATGTGCAGGTCGGCGTCGAATTCTAGGCGACGAGCCTGGCCGGCGCCCCGATTGCGGGCGCCGGTCTCTTTTCCCCGATACTCCGGGCCGCTTCTTTTCGCGCCAGGCTTACGGCAGTACCGAATAAAGAATGGGCGGCTCCGCGGGGCCGCCCTTTTCATGTCCGGGATGGATGGCGGTGCTCACGCCGCGGCAAGGGCGCCTTGCTGCGATCGTGCCTTCATCATCGTCTTGGCGACGAAGGGCGAAGTCATGGCGCGCAGCAGGGTGGTATAGTTGACCCCGAAGCGGAGCTCGGCGCCGGCAGAGAGAGGCTCGCCGCCGGTATCGAGCACCAGATGGTCGCTGCTCGACCCGAGGATCGTCATGCCGGACGGAGGTATGAGCCCGGCGGGATCGCTGTCCTGCCGCCCGAGTGCGAGAATCGCCTGCATGATCTTGCCGCTATCGGCCGTCTGGACCGTTTCGCCGAACGCATTTTGCGCGATCGTGCCCCAGGGCCGGCTGGGCTTGATGCCGGATTCGATAACCTCGGCGACCAGGGCGAAGGCGTCGGTATGAAGGCCGTCTATCGCCCGGCGTTCGAGCGCTTCGCGGCCGAGCAGGATGGCCTCGCCCAGCCTCAGATCGTTGATCCGGCCGATATCCGTGTCACCCAGCGCCCAGTTGATATTCGCGGAATTGCCGCCGGACACGATGTCGAGCGCGACCCCGAACGCCGCCTCCATGGATACCGCGATCGCGGAAAGCGCGGCCATGTTCCCCGCATCGGGCGAGGTTCCGCTGAGACAGGCGAGATTGGCGCCGATTCCGCGGAGCGCGATATTCGGCAGGTTCAAAACCTCCCGGAAAATCCTTTCGAGATCGCCCGGCATGATGCCTTCGCGCAAATCGCCCAGTTCGACCATCAGCACGACCCCATGGATCCGGCCTGCCGCCTGGGCGGCGGACGAGAGCTGGCGAACGACGTCGAGATCGGTGTTGAAGCTGATATCGGCGTGGCGCACGATACGGTCGACCTGGCTGGGCATCGGCGTGCGAATCAGGCTGAGGACCGGCCGGGGCCCGATGCCGCCCCGCAACCTTTCGATATTCTCGATCCGCGAATCGCCGAGGCCGGACACGCCCGCCTCGAGAAGCGCCTTCGCGATTTCGGGAGAGCCGAGCCCAGCCTTGGTGACGCCGGTCACCGCAATGCCGCGGGCGGCGAGCCGCCCCACCAGAATGCGCGCATTGGCCGAGATCTTGTCGAGGTCGATCTCCAGCCGCGGCCCGGTCATGCCGGGTCGGCGATCCGCTTTCGCTCGATCTGGGGGAAGGCCGCGAGCGTCATGGCGACAAGCTCGTCGGGGGAGCGGGTCAGCGCGTCGGTCACCGGGATGCCGAGTTCCCCATGATAGCGCGCGATCGCCGCATCGGTTTCGCCGGCGGTCATATTTTCGTGATTGATCGTCAGCCCGATGACCCGGGTCGCGGCGAAGGTTTCGATCAGAGCGATCTCGTCGGCGGGGTCCGGCATCGCCATCGCCTCGAAATCGCAGCGATGTGTGCGGGCCGGCGCGTGCTGGAGAATGACGGCATCGGGAACGCTGCCGCGAAGGATGAAGGACGAGGTGGAAAAGGCCGGGTGGCTGAGCGAGCCCTGGCCTTCGACGATGATGATATCGGGATCCTCCGCCTCGCAGGCTTCCAGGATCGTCGCTTCCAGCTCGCCGGCACAGAATTGCGAGGGAACCGCGTCGAGCGCCAGGCCGTAGCGCGCGCCCTGGATCAGCCCGGTCTGGCCGGTGCCGATCATCACGGCCTTGATGCCCCGATCGTTGAGCGCGCGGGCGAGAATGGTGGCGGTGGTGCGCTTGCCGATCGCGCAATCGGTGCCCAGCACGGCGAGGCGCGGACAGGCGAGATCGTTGATGCGCCCGCTGAACAGCCGCAAATGCTTTTTGTCGCGCGGCTTGCGGATATCGAGGATCGTCACGTCGCTCGCGCGGCTCGCCGCGATGAATTCCGGATCGTCGCTCAGAAATTCGTGCAGGCCGTTGACGATATTCATGCCGAAGGCCATCGCCTCGAGCACGATATCCCGCTCGTCGGGCGAAAGCATCCCGGTGATCGGCGCGACGCCGAAGATGAAATAATCGGGGATCGCGCCCGCGATGGTCATGGCATCCGTGAGGTCCCGGCAGATCGGGATGCCGTTGGCCCTGCCGTCGAGCACGGTGCCGGTGTCCTGCCCCACCTGCTTGCTGTCGATGACGGAGAGGATCTCGTATTTTTCCGAATGGCGCACGAGGCCATTGGCCGTCTTCCCGTCGATCCCGCCGAAATTGGCTTCGCAATAGACGATCGCCGTGGCGGCCGCGTGCGTTTCCGGATCGGCCGGCCGCGGTGCTTCCCGTTCGACGAGATCGTGGAAGACCGGCGGCGGTTTCAAATCGAACAGCGGCCGGGAACTGGCGGAGGACGACGGAGGCATGGCGGTTCCTTCAATGAATCCCGAATGCGATGAAAGCAGACCCCTTCGGCCTCTTTTCGAAGCCAGCCGGGCCGCGCAGGCCGACGCCGGAATATCCGCCGTTGCGATTCCCATACGGTCCACTTTTCCCGCCGCGTCGGACCGCTGGACGGGATTCTTTATTTGAAAACGATCGGAGAAAAGCGCCTTATATCGCGCCTAAAATCAAACCAGATATGCAGTTTTATTTTTACTGCACTTAGATAGGAATATATAGTTCGAAATATATAAAAATTCAATTGCCAATTTTCTTTTATTTTATTTATTAGATTAATTAATTTGCCATTCGGAAATTGAAATTTATTTCGAAAATCGGGCCATATAGGCGGCAAGGCGCTCAGGCCGCTTCCGATTTTCTTCCTTCCGCAAAGGGCGAAAACCGGGCTATGAGATGCCATGTCCAGGCTGCTCCTGTTCAACAAACCCTATGGCGTGCTGTCGCAGTTCACCGATCGGGGGAGCGGGACGGCGCGAAGGACCCTGTCCGATTTCATCGACATGCCGGGCGTCTATCCGGCCGGGCGGCTGGACCGGGACAGCGAGGGCCTGCTGCTGCTCACCGATGACGGCCGGCTGCAGGCGCGGATCGCCGATCCCAAGTTCAAGATGCCCAAAACCTATCTCGCGCAGGTCGAAGGCGAGGCGCAGGAGGCCGATCTCGATCGGCTGCGGCGCGGCGTCACACTGAAAGACGGCCCGACCCGCCCGGCCGAAGCCGAGCGCATCGACCCGCCCGCCCTCTGGCCGCGCGATCCCCCCGTGCGTTTTCGCAAGACCGTGCCCGATTGCTGGATCCGGCTGACGATCCGCGAAGGCCGCAACCGGCAGGTGCGCCGGATGACGGCGGCAGTCGGCCTGCCGACCTTGCGGCTGGTGCGCTGGAGCGTGGGCGACTGGACGGTCGGCGATGTGCCGACCGGCGAATGGCGCCTTGCGGCGTAACGGGATTGCGGGCGCGGCGCCTTAGCGCTGCAAACAGCCGGCCCCTCACTGGAAGCCGGTCAGGCGGTCACCGACGGCCGGGACCATGGGCTGCCAAGCCGTGATGGGCGCCGGATCCCGAAGGAACATATTTCGACAGCAGATTATCGACGACGAACGCCAGATAGTCGGGATCGAACGGCTTTTTCAGATATTCGTTGGCGCCGGAATACATGGCGATATCGACGTCCTGGGCGCCGCGCCTGCCGGTGAGCATAAGCACGGGAATATCGCACAGCGCGGGATCGACCCGCATCCGCGAAAGCACTTCGATGCCGGTCATTTCCGGCATGTTGCAATCGAGTATAACGAGATCGGGGCGCTTGAGCCTGATCGCCTTGAGGGCGCTTTCACCGTCCGTAACGACTCCGACGACATGGCCGTCCTTTTGAAGCACGTCGCGAACGATATCGACGATGAGATCATCGTCCTCCGCATAGATAATGTGCGCCATGGCAGCGCAACCTTTCTTCCCCCCCACAAAGTGGGTCAATCACGGGCCTTATCGAGCCGTGATAGTGCAACTGCCGATCTGGATAGCGCGGGCTGCCTTAAGGGGCCGTAAATCACACGAACTTCGTATTGGACGCCCGGCGGGGCGCACATTCCCGAAAATCCGGGGATTCGGGCGTATCGCCCCGCTGCCGGCTAGTCGGTGCTACCGTCGCAAAACCGTATAAATTTGAATATAATCTGCTTCCTTGTATGATTCGCGCTCGGCGAAGGATGGTTACCGCGTCGTTCGCCCGCTCGACGTTACGGATATCAAGGGAGCCGACAGATGATCTCCTTGCTCAAAGCGCCCTTTCCCGGTGCCCTGCTGACCTGGATCGTTTCGATGTTCATCGGGTCGGGCGGGTCGCGCGGCGGCTTTCTGGTCGTGCACCAGGTCACCGTGCTGGATGTCAGCTTCTACTGGTCCTGGCCGCTCTTCTTTTTCGGCACGGCCCTGTCCTTCGCGCTGTTCACGATGATGAAATAGCGGCCGGCCCGGCGATCCGGGCCAAGCCTAGCCCGTAACCTCCAGCACCATATTGGTCGGCGTTTCCGATGCGCGCTTCACATGGGTGAAGCCCGCTTCGTTCAGCACTTCGGTGAGCCGCTTCTGCCCGGCCTGCGCGCCAAGGCCGAGGCCAACTTCCTGCGCCAGCGAAGCCGGGGTGCAGACGGTGGTCGAGAAGGCATAATAGATCTGCCCCAGCGGATGCATATTCTCCGCCATGCTGTCGCCGGCCATCGGCTCTACGAGCATGAACGTGCCGTCACCCTTCAGCGCCTGGCGGATATGCGCGGCCGCGCCCACCGGATCGCCCATATCGTGGAGCGCATCGAAGATGCAGGCAAAGTCGAAATCCTCGCCGGGAAAATCCTGGGCCCGGGCGACATGGAATTCGACATTGGTGACGCCCGCCGCCTGCGCCTTGGCCTTGGCTTCGGCGATCGAGGGTTCGTGGAAATCGAAGCCGATGATCGTGGATGCAGGATAGGCCTCCGCCATCAGGATCGTCGAGGAGCCGTGCCCGCAGCCGATATCGGCGACCTTGGCGCCGGCCTTGAGCTTCTTTTCGACGCCATCGAGGGACGGAATCCACTGGCTCACCAGATTGGCGGCATAGCCGGGGCGGAAGAAACGATCGGTGCCGCAGAAACAGCAGTCGGATTGGTCGCTCCATGGCCGGCCTTCGCCCGATTTGAACGTCTGCACCGCCTTTTCGTGCGATTCATATTGCGAGACGACGGCCTGGATGAAGCCCTGCATACAGGCGGGCTGGCCCTCGCGGGTGAAGATCAGCGCCTGTTCGGGGGTGAGCGAGAAGGTTTCGCCCGCCGGATCGTAGGTCACGTAACCGGCCGCCGCGTTCGAACCGAGCCATTGGTGGAGGTATTTGGGGTTGAGCCCGGTCTTCTCCGCAAGCTGCTCCACGGTCTGCGGCCCGGCCTCGTCCATCGCCGCATACACCCCCGCCTGATCGCCGATATAGGCCATATAGAGGCTGAGCGCGGAGGCGACGTCGCCCACCAGCTTGCCCGCCAGTTCTTCCAGTTTCGCTTCGTTCACCGCTTCGCCCATCTCATATCCCTCCCTCGTGAAATCGGATGCGGCCGAACATACCATGGAAACGCGGTTAACGCGCGCCCTCCCTGCCCGGGCGGCTTCCGCTTCATCGCGGGATCGGCTATTAGGGATTTGTTAACCGCGAGGAAGACTGGCCGTGGAAGCAGCACAGGAACAGGACAGGGCAATCGTCAGGATCATCCGCACCGGATTCCGGTTCGGGCCGATCCTGTTCGGCCTGCTGTTCATCCCGCCGGTGACCGCGCAGATCATCGCGGCGCTGAATATCGCCCCGCCTTTCGGCCTGACCCCGCTCGCTGCGGGTTTCGTGGTCGGCGGCGTCTGGGGCGGTTTCGCGCAGATTTCGGGGAGCTGGGTGACATGGAGAGCGTAACCACATCCGCCCCCGACACCGCCACCGATCAGGTTATCGAGCGCGACGAGGCGCGCGCCGGCTCGGCGCCGGAAAACAAGGAACTGATCCGCGCCGAACAGGCGGTCGCGGGCAAATATATCGGCGGCGTCGCCTGGACGCCGGTGATCTGGGGTCTCGGCAATCTCGCCGTCTGGCTGTCGCTCTGGCCGCTGGTGTTTCTCGATATCCTGCCGCTCTGGGCCGCCTTCCCGATTGCGACGGTGAATGTCGCGGCCTCCTATCTGCCCGCGCATGAAGCGATGCACGACATCATCGCCCGGCGCGGATCGCGGCTGCACTGGCTCAACGAGCTGGTCGGGCATCTCTCGATGATCCCGCTGATCCTGCCCTATCGCGTGGCCCGGCTCACCCATCTCGAACATCACCGCCATACCAACAAGCCGGGGCTGGACCCCGATTACGAGATGCATGGCAGCGGCCCGGTCAATGCGCTGTGGCGGCATTTTCGCAACCGCCAGCCGGGATCGACCATCGGCCTGCGCGGCTATCCCGAAGTGCTGAAGCGGCTCGGCCGGCCCGAGGTCGTGCTGGACGGGATCGCCTATCAGCTGGTCTTTTACGGCATCCTCTGCGCGCTCGCCTGGAACGGCTTCGGAATCGAGGCGGTGCTGCTATGGTGGCTGCCGCGCCATATCGGATCGAGCTATGTGCTCTTCTTCCTGAGCTGGGCGCCGCACCACACCAATTTCGGTACCGGCCGCTACGGCAATACCCGCGCCTGGAAGAGCAGGCTCGGCAATATCGGATCGATGGGGATGCAATTCCACATCGTCCATCACCTCTATCCGAACATTCCGATCACCAGGACGCCCGCCGCCTATCGCGAGATGAAGCCGCTGCTCGAAGCGCGCGGCTGCGACCTCGGCACGCTCTAGCCCCGCTTGATCTTCCCCTGCGGCGCGCCGATGGTGCGGGGCAAGGAGAGGGCGAGAGGTGATCAGGAAACTCGCGAAGATTCTCGGCGTGATCGTCGCCGCGCTGCTGCTGGTCGCGGGCGGCAATGCCCTGCTCAACAGCCGCTGGCTGGCGACCTGGCAGACCGTGGAAGCGCCGAGCGCAACCTATGACGTCGTCATCCGCCGCGACGAATGGGGCGTGCCGCATGTGCTGGGCGAAACCGATGCCGACGCCGCTTTCGGTCTCGCCTATGCCCATGCCGAGGACGATTTCGAAACCCTGCAGGAAGTGATCGCCAGCGCGCGCGGGCGGCTCGGCGAGCTGACCGGCGCGGAAGGCGCGGCGCAGGACTATGCCTGGCACCTGTTCGACGCGCGCAGCGATGTCGATGCCGGCTATGAGAGCGCGCTTTCGCCCGATACCCGCGCGCTGATCGAGGCCTATGCCGATGGGCTCAACCTCTACGCCTCCGAGCATCCCGAAGAGCTGCGCCTACGCGGGCTGTTCCCGGTGACGGGGCGGGACATTGCCACCGGCTTCGCCTTCACCTCGCCCTTCTTCTACGGGATCGACCGCACTCTGGGCGCGCTCGCAAACAGCGAGGATCCGCCGCGCAACGGCGAACCGGAAACCGAGCGCGGATCGAACGCCTTTGCGGTTTCTCCCGCGCGCGATCCCGACGGCGTGACGAAACTGATCGTCAATTCGCACCAGCCCTTCGAAGGGCCGGTCGCCTGGTACGAGGCGCATGTGACGAGCGCCGAAGGGCTCGACATGATCGGCGGGCTCTTTCCCATTTCGCCGCTGCCGCTGCTCGGCCATAACCGCCATCTCGGCTGGGCGAACACGGTGAACCGCCCCGATCTCGTCGACGTCTACCGGCTGGAGCTCGACGAGGATGGCGACCGCTATCGCTATGACGGCGAATGGCTGCCGCTGGAAAGCCGCCGCATCTGGCTGCATGTCCGCACCGGCCCGCTCGTTCTCCCGGTCCCCCGCACCGTCTATCGCTCGGTCCACGGCCCGGTGATGATCAACGACAATGGCGCCTTCGCGATCCGCTATGCCGGGATCGGCGAGATCCGTCAGGTCGAGCAATATTACCGCCTCACCCGCGCGGAAAATTTCGAAGAATGGCAGGCGGTGATGCGGATGCAGGCGATCCCCGCCACCAACTTCGTCTATGCTGATGGCGAAGGACATATCGCCCATCTCTACAATGCGCGCTTCCCCGACCGCGCCGAAGGCTATGACTGGCGCGGCGTGCTGCCCGGCGACACCAGCGCCGCCGTCTGGACGGCCAACGCGCCCTTCGAGGGCATTCCCTTCCTGATCGATCCGCCTTCGGGCTATATCTTCAACGCCAACAACACCCCCTGCATCGCCACCGCCCCGGCCGACAATCTCGATTGCGAGAGCTTCTCGCCGCTGCTCGGCATCGAAACCAACACCACCAACCGCATGTACCGCGCCGACGAACTCTTGGCGGCCATCGAGGGCCCGATCGGCTGGCCCGAGCTGCGCCGCGTCAAATATGATCGCGGCTATTCGCGGCAATCGGCGGCCGGGCCCTATTTCCGGCGGATCGCGGCGCTGAATTTCCCGGAAGGCGCGCTTTCCGACGCCCAGCAATTGCTCGCGGGCTGGGACTGGTCGCTGGACGGCGAAGGCGATGCCGATGCGCTGGCCGCCGCGATCCTGCGCTCGGTGATGCTCGCGGCCTATCGCGGCGATCCCCTGCCCGAGCCGCGCGGCGTATTCACCAACGCCGTCGCCTTTCTGCAGGACAATTACGGCCGGATCGATCCGTCGCTCGGCGAAGTGCTGCGCCTGCGCCGCGGCGATGCCGACCTGCCGCTGACCGGCGGGCCGGACGCGCTGCGCGCGATCTACTGGCCCGCGCCCGAGGGCGACGCCCTGGTCGCCACCGCGGGCGACAGCTATATCATGGAGATCAGCTGGGACGGCGAGGGACAGGTGAGTTCGCGCAGCATCCACCAGTTCGGCGCGGCCTCGACCCGGCCGAATTCCCGCCATTATGCCGATCAGGCGCCGCTCTTCGCCGCGATGCGCATGAAGCCGACATGGTTCACCGCCGACGAGCTCGAAGCCCATATCGTCTGCCGCTATCGGCCGGGCGGTGAGCGGCAAGCGGCCAATGGAGGCAGCTGCGAACGCTAGGGCGCTTCACCGATAATCTTTTGGTCTCTATAGCTTACGGCCCCAATGGGCGGCCCTGCCCTCTTCTCGTCAGGCAAGCATCATGCATCCGAGCTCCTTCGACAATATGCGGAAATGCTACCGCCGATATATTGCCGGCAGCGCGCTCGAAACCCGTCCGGCGCTGAAGGTGCTCGATATCGGCGGTGCGGACGTCAATGGCAGCTATGCCGAGATATTCAGCGGTCCCAATATCGAATATCTGGGCGCCGATATCGCAGCGGGCGAAGGCGTGTCCGTCCATCTGACCGATCCCGATACATTGCCGTTGGAAAGCGGCTCGATCGACATCGTCATTTCGGGGCAGATGCTCGAACATTGCGAATTCTTCTGGCGCATATTCCGCGAGATGGTGCGCGTCCTCAAAGAGGATGGGTATATCTTCCTGATCGCGCCGTCCGCCGGGCCGATCCATGATTATCCGGTGGATTGCTACCGCTTCTACCCCGATGCCTATCGCGCCCTGGCCAAATATGCCGATTGCCACCTGGTCGATGTCTGGCTGGACGAAAAGGGCCCGTGGAACGACCTTGTCGGCGTCTTCAACAAGAGCGGCGAGCCGCCGAACAAGGTTGCCTCTATCGACGCCGGTGCCGCGCTGGCGGTGAACGAGGCGGAGTTCGAGGCAACGGTTCATGACAGCGTCAAAGGCGATGTCCCCACGCATCGGCTGCTGGAAACATTGCACGCGGCGCTCCAGCCCCGATCCTATCTGGAAATCGGCGTCCGCCACGGCCACAGCCTCGCGCTTGCGGCCTGTGAAGCGGTCGGCGTCGACCCGGCTCCTGACATCCAGTGCGAATTGCCGCCACAGGCCCGCATCGTCCGGCAAAGCAGCGACGATTTTTTCGAAGCGGCGGTCGACCCGATCCTCAAGCGGCGGCCGGAGCTGATCTTTATCGACGGCATGCACCGCGTCGAAAACGCGCTGCGCGATTTCATGCATGCCGAGCGGATCAGCGGTCCGAACACAGTCATCGCGATCGACGATATTTTCCCGAACGAACCCGAACAGGCGACCCGCGAGCGTTCCACGCGCGTGTGGTGCGGCGATGTCTGGAAGCTCATCGGCATATTGCAGAAGCACCGGCCCGATCTTCGACTGATACTCCTCGATACGGCGCCGACCGGCCTGTTGCTGATCGCCGGGCTGGATCGCCGCAGCCGCATATTGTGGCAAAATTACAACCCGATCGTCCGTCAGGCCGTGGATTCCGGCGATCCGCCCGATCGCGCCATCTTGAACCGTGACAATGCGCTCGACCCCGCAGGCCCGGACTTTGAGGATATTCTCCAATCGCTGACACGGCCCGCGGGGAAGCAGCCCGCCCCGCCCGCGAAGGAACCGAAGCTCTCCGTGGTGGTGATCGCCCATGAAATGGCGCGCGAATTGCCGCGAACGCTCCGCTCCCTGTCCCCCGCCATGCAAATTGCGCTGGACGCCGAGGATTATGAAATCATCGTCGTCGACAATGGCTCGAAGCAGAAGCCGTTCGACCGCGAGGCCTGCGCGGCGATTGCGCCCAATATCCGGTTCCTGAGCGAAGAAAGCGGCTCGGTTTCTCCCGTCGGCGCGATCAACACCGGAATCGCCGCGGCGCGCGGCGCGCTGGTCGGGGTGATGATCGACGGCGCCCGCATGGCCTCTCCCGGCCTGCTGAACCATGCGATCCAAGCAGCACAGATCGGCAGGCAGGCCGTTATCGGATCCTTTGCCTTTCATCTCGGCGACGAAATACAGAGCAAGTCCGTCCAAACCGGCTACGATCAAAGGGCCGAGGATGCGCTCTTGGCATCGATCGAGTGGGAAAAGGACGGCTACCGCCTGTTCGACATTTCGGTTTTCGCGTCGTCATCGAAACAAGGCTGGTTCGCCCTGCCCGCCGAAACCAACGCCCTGTTCATGCACAAATCGAGATGGCGGGAACTCGGCGGCTATGATCCGCGGTTCGAGCAGCCGGGCGGCGGGCTCGCCAATCTGGATATGTGGCACCGGGCCTGCATGGCTGCCGGCAGCGAGGTCATCATGCTGCTCGGCGAGGGAACCTTCCACCAGTTCCATGGCGGCGTTGCGACCAACTCGGCCGTTTCCAAATTTAGCACCTACAATGCGGAATATGCCGCGATACGGGGCCATGACTATCAGCTGCCCCCCGTCACGCCCAAGTTCTATGGCAGCCTCCGCCCCAACCAGCTGGACGGCCTTGCCCAGGCGGCGCGCGCCCCGAACGAGAAGCGGTAAGGCCCGGCCCGGCTAGCGCACTTCCAGCCAGGCATTGGGGCAATAGGTCACATTGTGCCCGTAAAAATCGCAGCGGGCTTCGTCGATCGCATATTTCTCGCCGGTTTCCGCCAGGAATGTCGCGACCGCCCGGTTGGGCCCGTCTTCGAAGGCGCGATACCGATCGCCGGGAAGGTCCGCGACGATACCGTCTTCGACCACCACATAATCCCCGGCGATCACCCGGGAATCGAAATATCTGAGTACGGCGAGCACGCTCTCGAAACTATGGGCGCTGTCTTCGACGATCAGCCAGGGATGCGGGGCGGAGCGGAAAATATCGGCGGGAAAGCTCCCCTGCGGATCCAGCGCATCGCCCTTCAGGCAATGCACGCCCGGCGCGATCGGATCGGCGGGCGGATCGAGATCGAAGCTGTAGATCGCGCATTCGATCTGCAGCGCTGCGCACTGGTCATGGAACCACAGGGCGCTTCCGCCCTCCGATGTCCCGATCTCGATGATCGTCTTGGGCCGCAACCGCTCGAGCAGTTGCAGATACAGCATGACGTCGAACGGGTTCTTGCAGAAGCGCCGCCCCTTATAGCGCGACCGGAGAACCCCGTCCTGAATCCGGGCGAGCGTTTCGGCCGGCAAATCCACGGCAAAATTGCGGTCCCTGACCGAAACGGCCTGCCTTGCCCCGTCCATATGCGCTTCCCCTTGATGAGCGAGTATCGGCACGATCCGGCCGCGATGCGTTTATGCGCTAATTTCGCTTCAGCCGCACCAGCGCTTCGTCGAGCGCAGAGAGGAAGCGCGAACGATCGGCCTTGGTGAAGGGCGGCGGGCCGCCGATCGCATCGCCGCCCGCCCGCAGATCCGCCATGATCGCCCGCGTCGCCACCGCCGCGCCGATGGAATTGGCGGTGAACGGCTTGCCGTTCGGCGCGAGCACGCTCGCCCCCGCCTTGATGCAGCGATCGGCAAGCAGGATATCGGCCGTCACCACCACCGCTTTCGGATCCGCGCGCTCGGCGATCCAGTCGTCCGCGGCATCGAAGGCGTCGCTCACCACCTCGCGCGCGATCAGCGGGTGATCGGGCACCCGCAAATGGCTGTTGCTGACGATGACGACCGGCACCTCGTGCCGATAGGCGACCTTGTAGATCTCCTCCTTCACCGGACAGGCATCGGCATCGACAAGGATGCGGGGCGCGCTCTCTTGTTGGGCTTCGGTCATGCGACCGTCATGGCCAAGCGGCCTGCCGATGCCAAGCCCGCCCGTATCGCGACTAATTTATTGACATGAGATTTTTGTCTCATTAATTCGCGGCCATTGAAACGGCATTTCGAGAAAGGATGATTCGCCATGCTGAGCCCCGCCGATATGGACCGGACGATGGATGAGCATTTCCGTTTTGAAGCCCTCGACGATATCGACGGCGTCGTTTCCACGCTGACCGAGGATGTCGAGCATGACGTGGTCGGCTTTCCCGGAGGGCCGACGCATGGACGGGACGGCGCGCGCAAATTCTACGAAGCGACCTTTCCCGATCTTGCCGACGGCAGGGTCGAAACGGTGTGCCGGCTCTATGGCGAGAATTTCCTCGTCGACGAATCGCTGTGGAGCGGACGCGCGCCGGGAACGCCCTTCGGCGTCGTCGGCCGGGATCGCCCCCTCGCCTTCCGCCTGCTCCACATCGTCGAATTCGCCGGTGACGGGCGGATCAGCCGGGAAAATGTCTGGCTCGATCTCGCCGCCATCCAGCAACAGCTGCCCGCGATCTGATGGCCGATAGCGACGGCGGCGGACGCGCGCGGCAGCGGCTGAGGACGCGCAAGGACCTGCTGCGCGCCGCCACGCGGCTGATGCAACAGGGAACCGTGCCGAGCCTTGAGGAAGCCGCCGAAGAGGCGATGGTTTCGCGCGCCACCGCCTATCGCTATTTCTCGTCGGCCGAAGACCTGCAGCGCGAAGCGGCGCTGGAGATCGCGCTGCCCGATGCCGCGACCATCTTCGCCGATCCACCCGCCGATCCCGCCAAGCGCGTCGACCTGGTCGATGCGGCGTTCGACCATATGACCGCCGCCAACGAGGTGCAGTTGCGCATCATGCTCGCCCGCGCGCTCGAACGCCGGGCTACGGGCGAAGCCGACAAGCCGGTCCGGCAGAACCGCCGCCAGCCGCTGATCGAGGAAGCGCTCGCGCCGATCGCCGACGAGATCGGCCCGGCGGCGCTCGACCGGCTCGCCAAGGCGCTCTCCTATATCATCGCGACCGAGGGCTTTATCGTCGGCCGCGACGTTCTCCGCATCGACGACACCGAAGCCCGAGCGATCCGCCGCTGGGCGATCCGGGCACTGATCGACGCCGCCCGCAAGGACGGCGCCTAGAGCCCCAGCGCTTCGCGCAGGAACGCGTCGCTCCGTTCCAGCATCTGCGCGCGCACGGCGGAATCGCGCAGGCCGTGATCGAGATTCTCGAACACGACCAGCTCGCTGCTCCGGCCCGCATCGCGCAGCCGGCCGTTCATCCGCCGTGACTGGCCGATGGCGACGTCGATGTCCTGATCGCCGTGGAACAGCAGCACCGGCGCGGTCACCCGTTCGGCATGGCGGGCGGGAGACCCCGCGACGAGATGCGGCCCCGACCCCAGATATTCGGCAACGTTGCGGCCATTGGCATAGGCCCGCGCATCCTCGCGCAGCGCGGGAAGGTCGGTTACGGGGGCGATGGCGACGATAGCGCGGAACAGGCCCGGCTCGATCACCGCCGATTGCAGCACCGCATAGCCGCCATAGGACCATCCGACGCCGGCGATCTGGTCGGCATTGGCGATACCCTCGGACACCAGCCAGCGCGCGCCGTCATTGACGTCGCCGATCGCCGTTTCCCAGCTCTGGAAGCCGTTGGTGGCGAGCCAGTCCGCGCCATAGCCCGCCGAGCCGCGGAAATTGGGCTGGAGCACGGCATAGCCCTGATGTGCGTAAAATTGGGCAAGCCAGTCGAAACCCCATGTGTCTCGCGCCTCGGGCCCGCCATGCGGCATGACGATGGCCGGAAGCCCGCGCCCGTCGCTACCCGGAGGCAGGGTCAGATAGCCGGGGATCATCGTCCCGTCGGCCGCCGGATAGCGGACCGGACGGACCCGGGAGAGGGCAACCCCCTCAAGCTCGGGCCGGGCCAGCAGGATCTCGTTGAGCGCTCCCGATGTCCGGTCGAACACATAATAGCGGCCCGGATTGGTGTCGCTCGACGCGCGCACGAGCAACCGCTGCTCGTCGTCGCTGGCATCGACGAAACCGACGACCGGATTGCCGGGCAGCGCGTCGCGCAGCGCGGTGGAGAGCGCCCGCAGCTGCGGATCGAAATATTCGATTCGGGAATAATCGTCGGAATAGCCGACGCCGATAACCCTGCGCTGCCGCCCGAGCCGCACGAGCCGGCTGACATCGACCGTATCGTGCGAGAAGACAAGCTCCCGCGTCATCGATCCGTCGAGACTGATCCGGTAGAGCGCATCGCGCCCGTCCAGTTCCTCGAGCCCGTAAACGGCGTTGAGATCGTGATCGACCGCGAGCGGGTAGAAGCCCTCGTCTTCCAGAGAATTATAGGTGCCGAATTCGCGCCACTCATTGTCGTCGGCCAGGCGGTAATAATAATGGCGATCGGTATCGAGCATGTTGGTCGCGCCGCGGATCGATACCGTGCCCTTCATGCGCACATTGCCGCGCCCGTCGGACAGGAAGCGGGAGGATTGCCAGGCCGGCGCCTCGATGCGGCGCGTCCGCCCGCTGCGCGTGTCGATACGGACGACCCCCAGCCCCTCGTCGCGGTCCACGACCCGCGTATCGCCCCGATAGGCCTCCGGCACATAGACGCGGCTCATCATCACCGTCTCGTCTTCGCCGGGCAGCCAGTCGATGATCTCGCCGTCGAACTGGCGGTTGTTGCGAAATCCATTGTCGCGCTGGCCGAGCGTACGGGGCTCGCCCGCATCGTCGTCGACCGCGAACAGCCGGCTCACCGGATAGATGTTGTGGGCGTCTTCGACGAGCGCATAGATTTCGCACACCAGCCGTTCCTCGTTGACGAAGCGGCACCAGTCCATCTCCATCGGATCGCCGTCGGTGGTGGTGACGATGCTCGATGGCCCGCCGCCGACATCGGCGACATAGACGCGCGTTTCCTCGCCCGGCCCCGGACCCAGATACACCACCCGCTCGCCGCTCGGCGACAAGGCGATCGACTGGATATTCGCCCGATGGCCGAAGGCTTCGGCTGGATTTTCAAGATCGCGCGCCTGCGCGCTCGCGGCGCAGACTATCGCCGCGCAGGCGAACAATATGGATTTCCGTGCGATATTCTTGCTCACGATTATGGCGCCCCCTTTGCTCAGGAATTTGTACAGCCCGGCCCGGCGATGCGAAAGCCCCCTGTCCCATCGCGCCGAAACGGACCGCCACCGGCTTTGCCATTGCGAACCGGGCCGAAAAGCGCTTAGTTAAGAAGGACAAGCCCGCCAGGCGGGCTTCCGCCTCCAGAAAGGGGATTTGCCTTGAAATACCGGATCGCAACGCCGCTCGCCCTTTTCTCGCTCACCCTCGCCGCATCGGCGCTGGCGCAGGATAGCGCCCCCGAAATTTCGCTCGATACGCTGCGCACCGTCACCGAGACCCTCTCCTCGGACGCCTATGAAGGCCGCGCGCCGACGACGCCGGGCGAGGAACTGACCGTATCCCTGATCGCCGAGCGCTTCGAACAGGCGGGGCTGCAGCCGGGCAATGACGGCGGCTGGTATCAGGATGTGCCGCTGGTCGAGATTACCGCCGATCCCGATACCGCCGCCTTCGGCTATACCGCGGGCGATGCGACAACCGCGCTGTCCTATGGCGACGAAGCGGTGTTCTGGACCAAGCGCATCGTGCCGAGCGTCGATGTCGAAAATGCCGAACTGGTGTTCGTCGGCTATGGCATCAACGCGCCCGAGCGCGGCTGGAACGATTATGAAGGCATCGACATGACGGGGCGGATCGCCGTGATCCTCGTCAACGATCCCGATTTCGCCGAAGGCGGCGACGAGGGCCTCTTCGACGGCCGGGCGATGACCTATTATGGCCGCTGGACCTACAAATACGAGGAGGCCGCGCGGCAGGGCGCCGCCGGTGCGATCATCGTCCATGATACCGCGCCGGCCGCCTATGGCTGGAGCGTCGTCGAAAGCAGCTGGACCGGGCCGCAGCTCGATATGGACGCCGCCGACAATCATATGGACCGGGTGCCGATCGAGGGCTGGGTCACCAACGATGTCGCGCACGGGATGCTGGCCGCCGCCGGGCAGGATCTCGATGTGCTCAGCGATGCCGCGCGCCAGCCCGGCTTTACCGCCGTACCGCTCGGCATCACCGCCAGCGCGCATCTCGACAACGCCATCCGCCGCCAGGCCTCGCGCAACGTGATCGGCGTGCTGCCGGGCTCCGCCCGTCCCGACGAATATGTCATCTACACCGCGCATTGGGACCATCTGGGCCGCTGCACGCCCGACGAGACCGGCGACGATATCTGCAACGGCGCGCTCGACAATGCGACCGGCACCGCCGGGCTGATCGCGCTCGCCGAAGCCCATGCCGCTGCCGGCCCCGCCGAACGCTCGCTGATCTTCCTCGCCGTGACGGCCGAGGAATCGGGCTTGCTGGGTTCCGCCTATTATGCGGCCAACCCGGTCTTCCCGGCCGCGCAGACGGTCGGCGGCGTCAATATGGACGGGCTCAACATCATCGGGCCTTCGCGCAACGTGGTGGTCGTCGGCTATGGCAAGTCGGAACTCGAAGCCTATCTCGATCGCGCCGCCGCGAGCCAGGGACGCAGGGTCGAACCCGAACCCTCGCCCGAACGCGGCTCCTTCTTCCGCTCGGACCATTTCTCGCTCGCCCGGGTCGGCGTGCCGATGCTCTATGCCGATAGCGGCGAGGATCTCGTCGAAGGCGGGGCCGAAGCGGGCCGCGCCGCCGTCGAAGACTATATCGCCGCCCATTATCACGCACCCTCGGACGAATATGATCCCGATTGGGACTGGTCGGGCGCCGTGCTCGATCTGGGGCTATACTATGCCATCGGCCGCGAACTCGCCGATTCCGAGGATTGGCCGAACTGGAACCCGGACGCCGAGTTCCGCGCAGCCCGCGATGCCTCGCGCGCCGAAGCCGGCGACGAATAGACCAAAACCAGGAGAGACTGTCATGACCCGCACCATTGCCTTGCTGCTCGCAGCGAGCGCCGCCCTGTCGGCCCCCGCGCTCGCCCAACAGACCTCCGCCCAGCCGGAAAGCGGAGAGCAGCCCTCGATCCTCGATCGCCTGCTCGACCGGGTTCTCGGTCCCGCGCAGCAGGCGGAGGAAACCGCGGCGGAGAGCGAAGGTTCGAGCCTGATCGAAATCATATTGGCCGAGGATTACCGCGCCGAGGACCGGGCGCGCGATCGCTATCGCCATCCCGAGGAAACGCTCGCCTTCTTCCGCGTCGAACCGACGATGACGGTCGCCGAGATCGGCCCCGGCGGCGGCTGGTACAGCCGCATACTCGCCCCGCTCACCGCCTATCAGGGCCGCTACCTGGTCGTGAATTCGGGCACCGGCGGCCGCGGCCTCGACGCCGAGCAGATCGCCCGGGCCAACGCGGCAACCGCCGGCTTCCCGGCCCGGGTCGAGGAATGGACGGGCGTGACGGCCGATCGCGTCACCGCGTTCAACAGCGACGAGATACCCGAAGGGCTGGCCGGCACCGTCGACCGGATCCTCGTCTTCCGCGCGATGCACGGCCTGCTCAACAACGGCATCGCCGACACCGAGATCCGCCAATGGCGCGAATTGCTGGCCGAGGGCGGCATGATCGGCGTCGTCCAGCACCGGGCGCCCGAAAGCGAGGTGTGGGAACGCGCCAACGGTTCGCGCGGCTATCTGAAACAGTCGGACGTGATCGCGCTGTTCGACGCCCATGGCTTCGAGCTGGTCGGATCGTCCGAAATCAACGCCAATCCCGGCGATCCTGCCAATTGGGAACGCGGCGTATGGACGCTGCCGCCGACCTTGGCGGGCGGCGAGGAAAACCGCTCCCAATATCTGGCGATCGGCGAGAGCGACCGGATGACGCTTCTCTTCCGCAAGGCCGACTAGCCGCGCATCTCGCGCGCGCGTGCGAACACGGTATCGAACATCGCCGGCGTCAACCGCCCGGTATTCGTGTTGAGCCGCGAGCAATGATAGCTGTCGAGCAGCAGCGGTCCGTCCGGGATCGCGTGCTCGGCGGCATGGCCGAATTTGTGGTGAGCCAGCGTCTCGCCATAGGCGCGCAGTACCGATCCGTGCGCGATGGTGCCGAGCGCGACGATCACCTTGAGGTTGAATAGCCCGTCCAGCTCTGGCCGCAGGAAGCGGCCGCAGGCGGCGATCTCTTGCGTCGTCGGCCGGTTCTGCGGCGGCACGCAGCGCACCGCGTTGAGGATGATCGCGCCCTCCAGCCGCATATCGTCATCGGCCGCGCCGCTATAGCTGCCGCGTGCCAGCCCGGCCCGGCCCAGCGTCTCGTACAGCAGCCCGCCCGCGGAATCGCCGGTGAAGGGCCGGCCCGTCCGGTTCGCCCCCTTCAGCCCCGGCGCCAGCCCGACAATGGCAAGCCAGGCACCGGCATCGCCGAAGCTCGGAACCGGCGCGTTGAACCAGTCCGGCTGCTCCTCACGCAGGTCATGGCGATAGGCGGCAAGACGCGGGCACAGCCTGCAATCGGACGATGGCCGGGCGATTTCGGCGCTGGTATCGGGCATCGCGCTGCGATAGTCGCACGGGGATGGCGAAGACAAGCGAGTCCGGGAAAAAGGCAGGCGCGAAAGCCTCCAAAAAGAAGCCCGCGCCCAGGGCACAGGCCAAGACGCGCTACCTGATCGCGCTCGGCAGCAACCGTTATCGCCAGGGGCCGCCGCGCCGGATGATCGGGCGCGCGATCAAGGCGCTCGAAAAGGCTGGGCTGGACGTGAAAGCCCGCTCCCCCGTCATCGCCACCGATCCGCTGGGGCCGGGCACCCGGCGCTATGCCAATGCCGCGATCCGCGCGAAGAGCGATCTCTCCCCGCCCGAACTCCTCACACTGTGCAAAAAGATCGAGCACAAGCTCGGCCGGCGCAGCGGGCGGCGCTGGGGCGACCGGGCGATCGATCTCGACCTGATCCTGTGGTCGGGCGGCTGCTGGAGCGGCGAGGCGCTCACCCTGCCCCATCCGGAATTCCGCAAGCGCGGTTTCGTGCTCGATCCGCTCGCCGCGATTGCCCCCCGATGGCGCGATCCGGTTACCGGCCTCACCGTCCGCCACCTCCGCCATCGGCTCAGGCGCAATATCCCGGTTGACCGGCGCGGGAACCATCCCTAACTCCCCGCCATGGTCGGGCCCTTAGCTCAGTTGGTAGAGCAACTGACTTTTAATCAGTAGGTCGCTGGTTCGAACCCAGCAGGGCTCACCATTTCCTTTTCATCGATGGCAGACGCGGCTTTTGCCCGTTTCGCCATCCTTTCGGGGATCGGCGGACGATCTGGCGGGCGGGCAAGG
Source organism: Parasphingopyxis marina (assembly GCF_014237875.1). Taxonomy (GTDB): domain Bacteria; phylum Pseudomonadota; class Alphaproteobacteria; order Sphingomonadales; family Sphingomonadaceae; genus Parasphingopyxis; species Parasphingopyxis marina. The sequence continues at coordinate 1,521,030 of NZ_JACJVJ010000001.1, read as the reverse complement.
CGTCAATGTTTGGGGTGGAAGCCGCGATGGTAGAAGCCGGGGCGCTTATAGTCTTCCGATGGCTGGAACCGGTCGGCGACGTGGAAGCCCTCCGCCGCGACCAGCATGTCGGTATCGGGCATCGAAACATGGTCGACATCGATCATCTCGTCGAACTCCATGCCGAATTTGTCGCCCTTCACCCAGGCGACATGGCCGGACACCGATCCGACGCCGCGCAACAGGATGCTGATCGCCTCGCCGGGTTCGAGATGGGCATCGGTGACGCCGCCCAGGCCCTTGCTGGACAGGTTGCGGACGCGCGCATTGCCCAACGTCCCGCGTTCTCCGCGAAGTTCGGTTTTGGTCAACAGAGCCGTGCGTTTCCGCCGCTCGAATGTCCCCCCCTGAGAATAGGCACTCATGGCGTATCACCGAGTTCAATCTTCAGGAAACCGGATCATAGAACAATCAGGGTAAAGAAAGCGCAAAGAATAGCGCTATTTACCCCGTTTTTTCGCGGCGGTCAGCTGTGCTTGAATCCGGGGCGTTTATGGTCTTTGACCGGCTCGAAGCGCGCCGGGACCTTGCCCGAACCGGGCAGTTTCACGCTGGCCAGGTCGGACAGTTTGAGCGCCTCCGCCTCGATCCTCTGCCTGAGCTGAAACCCGGCCTTGTCGCCCCTCGCCCAGGCGACCCGGGCCGGGATATCGCCGATCCCCTGCAGCCGGACGGTCAGCACCATGCCCTTTTCCAACGGGATGGAGGTAACGCCGCCAACGCCGAACGCGGAGAGATTTCGGATCCGGAGAGAGGCTATCTCGACCCCGTCCTGGAACAGGGGAGCCTTGGCGAGCAATGACTTGCGATCGTCGCGCGCTTCGCGAGCGCCGACGAGCCTTTCCTGAAACGTCATTCTTTTCCAACCGTTTTCATTGCAACCGCGAAGCAAGATATTGCCAAATCGTTAATACTTAACGCCGCGAGACGGTTATGGCCCCGTTAGCCATGGATTCGACGCTCTTCAGGCGCGGACAAAGATTAGCGAAAGATTATTGGCCGGCATGTCGGCGACCCGCACGAGCCGCAAATCATGGCGTTCCGCTTCCTCCGCGACCGCCTCGAGCCGCCGCAATCCCCATGCCGGATCGCGCTCCTTCAGCCAGCGATCGAACTGGAGATTGCTGGGCGCGGTTTCCCGTCCTTCGACCCGATACGGCCCGTACAGATAGAGCGGCACGCCGGGCGCGAGCAGCCTCCCCGCCCCGGCCATCAGGCCCTCGGTCGCCGCCCAGGGGCTGATATGGATCATGTTGATGCACAGGATCGCGTCGGCGCGCTCGACGGGCCAGTCGGCAGACGCCGCGTCGAGCTCCAGCGGCGGCGCGATATTGGCGCGGCCGCTCTCGGCAGACCAGGCGGCGATCGAGGCCAGGCAAGCGGGGTCGGGATCGCTCGGCTGCCAGCGCAGCGCGGGAAACACTTCCGCAAAATGAATAGCATGTTCGCCCGATCCGCTGGCGATTTCGAGAACGGTTCCGGTTTCGGGCAGCACGTCGCGAAGGACATCCGCGATCGCATCGCGGTTGCGGGCCGTAGCGGGCGCGTGCTTTTTCTTTTCGGGGCCGGCCTCGTTGCCGATCCAGGGACGCTCGCTCATCGATCGGCGCTTTCCCGTGCGCCCCGCAATGGTACACAGGATGCCAGTGGCGGAGCGAAAGGAGATGGGAAAATGAACATTGCCGAAGACAGCGCAAAGGTACGCTTCCCCCCGCCCTTTGTCTATCTGGGCTTCCTGCTGCTGGGCCTTGCCGGGGACCGGCTCTTCGCCCTCGATCCGCTGCCGCTTTCCGAAGCGCTGCGCTACGGCCTGTGCGCAGGGCTCGTGATCTTCGGCGCCGTCGTCACCCTTGCCGCGATCAAGCTTTTCCGGGCGATCGACACCGACGAAAAGCCCTGGCGCCCGACGACCGGCCTCGCGATGGCCGGCATCTACCGTTTCACGCGCAACCCGATGTATCTCGGCATGGCCGCTACCTATCTGGGGCTCGCGCTGGCGCTGGCGAGTATCGGCGCGCTGATCCTCTTCCCCGTACTGATCCTCGCCATCCGTACCCAGGTGATCGCGCGGGAGGAGCGCTATCTCCACGCCAAGTTCGGCGAGGAATATGCGGCCTACAAGGCGCAGGTCCGCCGCTGGTTCTAGCCGGCGGCTTCCTCCTCGCTCGGCGCCCGCCGCCAGATCGCCGCGAGCAGGCTGCCGATCACGACATGATAGACGGCCGAGATCGCCGCCGGCACCGGCGCCAGCGCAGCCTGCATCGGCGTCGCGAACTGCGCGGCGAAGCCCGGCGTCGCGGCAAGGCTGGAGCCGAGGCCGGAATTCTGCATGCCGACCTCGATACTGATCGTGCGCGCCGCCGCTTCCTGAAAGCCGCCGATCCGCGTCAGCAGATAGCCGAGACCGAAGCCCATCACATGCAGCAACAGCACCGCCAGCAGCAGCACGCCGGCATATTCGACGATCAGCGGTTTCGACGCGGCGATGATCCCGCCGACGATCAGCACCACGACCAGCACCGATATCAGCGGCGATATCGTCGCGATCCTTGCCGTCGCGCGGGGGAAATAGCGCCCCAGCATCACCCCGGCGATAACCGGCAGCAGGACGATCGAGACCATGTTCACGAACAGGTTCCACTGGTCGATCTCGACATATTTGCCCGCCAGCCAGCCGGTCAGCAGCGGGGTTGCGACCACGGCGACCAGGGTCGAGGCCATCGTCATCGTCACCGACAGCGCGACATTGGCCCGGGCCAGATAGGCGATGACGTTGGACGCGGTGCCGCCGGGGCAGCAGGAAACGAGGATCAGCCCGACCGCCAGCCCGCTCTCCAGGCCGAAAAGCGTCGCGATCGTCACCCCCGCCAGCGGCATCACCGTGAACTGCAGCGCAACGCCGACGCCCACGCATTTCGGGATGCGCGCGACGCGCCGGAAATCCTCGAAGCTCAGGGTCAGCCCCATGCCGAGCATGATGATGCCGAGCAGCACCGATATCAGCGGCTGGCCCAGCGGCCGGAAACGCCCGTCGACCGCCCAGAGGAAATGATCGGGAATGAACCAGGCCCAGGCCGTGCCGAGCACGGTCCACAGCGCGAACAGGCTGGTCAGCCGCTGGATCATCGATCGTCCCCCTCCGCCTTCGCTGTGCCGAGCGGACAAGCCGATGGCAAGAGTGGCGCCCGCCTCCCCTCCCGCCTGCGGGAGGGGGAAGCGTTCAGCCATCCTTCTCGATCAGCGCTTGGCGGATCGCTTCGAGCACACCCGTTTCATTCTCGAAAAGCTCGCTGTTCTAGAAACGAAGCACGCGATAACCTTGGCGTTCGATATAGCGCGTCCGGCCGGCATCATGCGCCTGACGATCATGATGCTGGCTGCCGTCGAGTTCGATCGCGAGCTTGGCTTCGCGGCAAAGGAAATCACAGACATAGGGACCGACCGGCATCTGGCGGCTGAACTTGAAACCTTCGAGCTGGCGACGGCGGAGGTGCCGCCAAAGCAGTTGTTCCGCATCGGTCGCGTTGTTGCGCAGATGCTGCGCACGGCGCGTGGGTCGGTTCTTAAATTCGGGCATCAGCGTGCCCTTATAGCCTCCCCTCCCGCTTGCGGGAGGGGATCGAGGGGTGGGCAATCGACGGCTCGTCTTGCCCTGCCTGTCCCGGCTTTCCCACCCCCTAACCCCCTCCCGCGCGCGGGAGGGGGAACTATTCCGCCGCTTCGGCCTGTTCCGTTTCCTTCCACACGAGCACGGGATTCCTTGCCGCCGCCGTCTCGTCGAGCCGGCGGCGGGGCGCGAAGACCGGGGCGGCGTGCAGGCTTTCATCGCCCGCCTTGGCGCGCTCGGCGACCGAGCGCAGCGCGCCGATAAAGGTGTCGAGCGTGCCCTTGCTCTCGGTTTCGGTGGGTTCGACCAGCATCGCGCCATGGACGACGAGCGGGAAATACATCGTCATCGGATGATAGCCCTCGTCGATCAGCCCTTTGGCGACATCGAGCGTGGTCAGGCCTTCGGCGAAGCCCGCGTCCGAAAAAACCGCCTCGTGCATGCAGGGGCCGGACGCCGCGAAGGGCGCGTCGAGCACGTCTTCCAGGCTGCGCAGGATATAATTGGCGTTCAGCACCGCATCCTCCGCCACCTGCCTAAGGCCGTCCGCGCCGTGGCTCAGGATATAGGCGAGCGCGCGCGTGAACATGCCCATCTGGCCGTGAAAGGCCGCCATGCGCCCGAAGCCGTGCGGATGGATTTCGGCGGCATTTTCTTCCTCGATCAGGCGGAAGCTGCCGTCCCTCTGTTTCGCGACGAAGGGCAGCGGTCCGTAGGCCGACAGCTCCTCGGAGAGCACGACCGGTCCCGATCCCGGGCCGCCGCCGCCATGCGGCGTGGAGAAGGTCTTGTGCAGGTTGATATGCATGGCATCGACGCCGAGATCGCCGGGGCGGACCTTGCCGACGATGGCGTTGAAATTGGCCCCGTCGCAATAGACGAAGGCGCCCGCCGCGTGAACGGCGTCCGAAATCGCCTTCATCTCGCGTTCGAACAGGCCGCAGGTATTGGGATTGGTGATCATCAGCGCCGCGACGTCCGGGCCGAGCCGGGCTTTCAGCGCTTCCAGATCCACCCGCCCTTCCGCCGTCGCCGGGATATTCTCGACCCGGTAGCCGGCAAAGGCGGCGGTCGCCGGGTTGGTGCCGTGCGCGCTTTCGGGCACCAGCACGACTTCGCGCATGTCGCCGCGCGCCTCGAGCGCCGAGCGGATCGCGAGGATGCCGCACAGTTCGCCATGCGCGCCCGCCTTGGGGCTCATCGCGACGCCGTACATGCCGGTCAGTTTCATCAGCCAGACGGCGAGTTCGTAGATGACCTCGAACGCGCCCTGCAATGTATCGACCGGCTGGAGCGGGTGGAGATCGGCGAAGCCCGGCAGCCGCGCGATCTTCTCGTCGAGCCGCGGGTTATGCTTCATCGTGCAGGAACCGAGCGGGAAAAGGCCGAGATCGATCGCGTAATTCTGGCGGCTGAGCCGCGTATAATGGCGCACCGTTTGCGGTTCGGAGAGGCCGGCCAGGCCGATCGGCCGGTTGCGCTCCAGCCCGCCGATCCGGCTTTCGCCCTCGGGCGCCTCGTCGAAATCGACGCCGCATTGATCGGTATCGCCGATCTCGAAGACCAGGGGCTCGTCGATCATCAGCGCCCGGTTTCCGGTGAAGGTGTCGGCGGCGGTATCGGGTTCGGCCTCGATCGGTCGGGTCGGGCGGCCCTCGTTCAGCATGCTCACGCCATCACCTCCTCAAGCGCCGCGGCATAGGCGACGACATCGTCCTGCGTGTTGGTTTCGGTGACCGCGACGACGAGGCCGTTCTCGCGCCCGTCGCCATCGGGATAGAGCCGGCCGAGCGATACCCCGCCCAGCACGCCGCGATCGGCCAACGCGCGCAGCACGGGGCGCGCCTCCTCGGTCAGCCTCAGCGTAAATTCGTTGAAGAAGGGCCCGTTGACGAGTTCGACGCCGGGCACATTGGCCAGCCGCGTCGCCGCGCGCACGGCCTTGGCATGGTTGAGCGCGGCCAGATCGCGCAGCCCCTTTTCGCCGAGCAGGGTCATATGCACCGAGAAAGCGAGCGCGCAGAGCCCGGCATTGGTGCAGATGTTGGACGTCGCCTTTTCGCGGCGGATATGCTGTTCTCGGGTCGAGAGGGTCAGCACGAAACCGCGCTTGCCGGCCGCGTCCACCGTCTCTCCCGCGATCCGGCCCGGCATCTGGCGGACATGTTTTTCGCGGCAGGCGAACAGGCCGACATAGGGCCCGCCAAAGTTCAGCCCGACGCCGAGCGACTGGCCCTCGCCGACCACGATATCGGCGTCCATCTCTCCGGGAGAACGGATCAGGCCCAGCGCCACCGGCTCGGGCACGACCGCAATCAGCAGCGCCTTTTTCTCATGACAGCGCGCGGCGAGTTCGGAGAGATCGCCGATATGGCCCAGGACATTGGGATATTGGACGACGACGCAGCTCGTATCCTCGTCGATGGCGGCGAACAGCCGCGCGCTATCGTCGCCCGGCGCGCCTTCGGTGAGATCAGGCAACGCGCTGTCGATCACATCGCCGGTAAAGCGCGCCATGGTCTGCGCGACCGAAACATAATGCGGATGCAGGCCGGCCGAGAGGATGGCCTTGCCCCGCCGCGTCACGCGCCGCGCCATCGCGATCGCCTCCCAGCAGGCGGTCGAGCCGTCATACATGGAGGCGTTGGCGACCTCGCAGCCGTAAAGCCGCGCAACCTGGGTCTGGAACTCGAACAGCGCCTGCAACGTCCCTTGTGCGATTTCCGGCTGATAGGGGGTGTAGCTCGTCAAAAATTCGCCGCGCTGGATCAGATGATCGACGCTCGCGGGGATATGATGGCGATAGGCGCCGCAGCCGATGAAGAAGGGCGCGTCTCCGGCCGACAAATTCTTGCGCGCCATGGCGCCCATGGCGCGCTCGACCGCCATCTCGGACGCATGGCCGGGCAGGCCCTCGATCGGGCCATCGAGCCGCGCCTCTTCGGGCACATCGGCGAACAGGGCGTCGATATCGGGCGCGCCGATCGTGGCGAGCATCGCCTGGCGATCGGCGGGATTGAGCGGAAGGTAGCGCATCGAATTTACTCCACCCCTCACAGTTGAGGGTTAATCTAAAGACTCGCGATGAAATCCTTGTATTCCTTGGCATCCATCAGCCCGTTCAACTCATCCTTGTCGGACAATGTCATACGGAAGAACCAGCCTTCCTCCTCGGGCGCGCTGTTCACGAGGCCGGGCTCTTCGGCGAGCAGATCATTGCCTTCCATCACCTCGCCGGAAACCGGGGCGTAGACGTCGCTCGCGGCCTTGACCGATTCGACGACCGCGGCATCGTCCCCCTTTTCCAGCATCGCGCCGGCATCGGGCACCTCGACGAACACGATATCGCCGAGCTGTTCCTGTGCGTAATCGGTGATCCCGATGGTGGCGCTATCGCCGTCGACATCGATCCATTCATGCTCTTCGGTAAAGTAACGGGCCATATTCTTCCCCCTATGGCTTCGGTTGGCGGTGGTAGGTGTGCGGAACGAAGGGCAGCGCGGTAACGGTGCCCGCAAAAGGCTTGCCGCGCTGCTGGAGCGCGATTTCGGTGCCCGGCTCGGCGAGAGCGGCGGGCACATAGGCCATGGCTATCGGCTTTTCGAGGCTCGGCGAGAAACCGCCGCTCGTGACCTTTCCGATCTCCTGGCCCTCGGCATCGACGACCAGCGCGCCTTCGCGAACCGGCTGGCGGCCCTCGACGATCAGGCCGACGCGTTTCTTCGACGGCCCCTCTTCGCGCTGGCGGATTATCTGCGCGGCGCCGGGGAAATCCCCGGCCTCCCGGCGGCGCTTCGACAGTGCGAAACCGAGACCCGCCTCGATCGGGCTCGTATGTTCGTCGATATCATGGCCGTAGAGCGGAAGGCCCGCCTCGAGCCGCAGCGAATCGCGCGCGCCAAGGCCGATGGGCTTCACCTCGGGCTCGCCGCACAGCGCCTCGGCGACCTCCTCGACGATGGTCGCGGGCAGCGAGATCTCGAACCCGTCTTCGCCGGTATAGCCCGAGCGGCTGATCCATACGTCTTCGCCGGCCAGCCGGTACTGGCCGCCCGCCATGAAGATCAGCGCGTCGAGCCCATATTCGCCCGAAACGTGCCGACCCAGCGCCTCGGCGGCCTTCGGCCCCTGCAGCGCGATCAGCGCGCGATCGGTAAGCACTTTCATCGAGACATTATCTGGCAGATGCGGTTCGATATGCGCGATGTCCGCGCCTTTCGTCGCCGCGTTGACGACCATGTAGATGCCCTGCCGCCAGCGCGCGATCATCAGATCGTCGATAATCCCGCCATCGCCGGTAAGCAGAAGCGAATAGCGCTGCCGCCCCAGCGCGAGCCCTTCGACATCGGCCGGGGTCAGCGCCTCTATCGCCGCCTCGACGCCGTCTCCGGAAAAGAAAAGCTGCCCCATATGGCTGACGTCGAACAGGCCTGCATTTTCGCGCGTCCACAGATGTTCGGCGATGATGCCTTCATACTGGATCGGCATCGCATAGCCGGCGAAGCTCGCCATGCGGGCGTCCCTGGCGCGGTGCCAGCTATCGAGGGGAAGTACTGCGTCGTCGCTCATTCAACCTCCGTGACAGCACGAAGCCGAAACTCTTTCCGGCCTGCCCCCTCTGTCACGGAAGCCTGAGAGTTTTCGCTGGCCAGCCGCTTGACGGCTTACCGAGCTTACTCCTTCGGCGGCTCCCGCTTTTCTGTTTTGCGAGAGCTCTTTCCAGAGCACCGATTGGCTGCGCGGTCCTTCGGCCTGAGAGATTCCGGGGCGGTTGCTCCTTCGGCGGTGTGGCAAGCCACACACTCTCCCGCGCAGTCATCTGCCGGTTTCCCGGCAGCGGCTGCCCCTCGATTGGCGCGCCCGAAGGAGGGAGTCAATTGCGGATTCGCCAGCCGTTTGCGCTGCATACAAAATAAATTGCCGCGCTCGGAATTGGTCTTCGGATCGTGCCTCGACCTAGGCGGCGAGCAACCGCCTCGCCTTGGCCCGCCATTCCTCGGCGAGAACCGTGAGCTCGGCCAGTTGCTCCACCGCAGAGAGTTCGTCCTTCCCCTCCCCGCCGATGAGCAGCCCAAAAACGCGGCGCACATCCCATTGCGGCAGAGGCCGGTCGATCAGGTCCAGCCGGTCGCCGGCGCGCACCTCTCCCGGCTCGATCACCCGGTAATACCAGCCGATCCGCCGATGCTTGACCATATGCGCGACGAGCTGGTTCCATTCCATCACATGGCCCTGCTTCCAGCAGGGCTGCCGCCCCTGACTGATCTCCACCACGGCCGAGCCGAGCGCGAAGCGATCGCCGATACAGACATCGCTTTCGGCCAGCCCGGACGTCGAGATGTTCTCGCCAAAGCCGCCCGGCGCATCGAGCCGCGGATGATCGGGCACCATCGCCTTCCAGAAGGGATAATGATCGAACGGATAGTGATGGACTGCCTTGTCGGGCCCGCCATGGACACGCAGATCGGCCTGCTCGTCTTCCTCCAACCCCAACGGCCCAATGACGACGGGGCCTTCACGGCTGGACTTGCGGATCGCGCTGGGTTCGTCGCCGCGCAACGGCGCCGCCTTGCCTGTCAATACAGCATCGACGGCAACCGGCTCCATCGCCTAGCGGGTGGCGTTATATTCGAGCTGGTCCGGTTCGAGCTGGAAACCGATCAGCAGTTCGAAGGTCGCGGCGTTGACGGCGGTACGCACCGCCGGGTCCGCCATCGGATCGAGCGCGGCATCGGGGTCTCCCGGCCGGCGGCGGCGCGTCAACCGCTCCTGGACATCGGCCGGCAGGGTCGCGGCGGCGCGCGAAATGCTGGCGGTCGCCTGGCCGGTCGTGCTGGCGCGATAGGCGCCGTCGGCGAAATTGATGCCGATGCGGCCGATTTCCTTGGAAACGATCTGGCCGTTGCCGCGCATCACGGTCGCGAAATAGGGAAGCACGATCTGCCGCGCGCCAACGGGATTGCTCCGGCGGGCGCTGACTTCGAAGCTTGCGACCGTCTGGATCCGGTCATCGACATCGCTGCAGGTGCTGCGGATATTGCTGATCACCGCCAGCGTATCGATGGCGCTCGCCTCGCGGCTCGATCGCGGATCGAACAGCGTGATCTCGTTGGTGTTGACCGGGGTCGCGACCGCCGGACAGGCCGTACGGTTGACGAGCAGGCCGACGCCGTTCTCGCCGGCGGTGATAACGTCGCGGCGCCCGCAGGAAACCAGGGCAAGGCCGATAACGCCTGCGAGAACAATGTTGCTGTATTTCCGCACGGATGAATCCTTACTGTTGATGGGCGCCGATACATTGGGCCCGAAATCGGGCCCTTCATAGGAAGCGGCTTTCGCCGCTGCAAGCGATCCGGTAAAGCCGCCCGCATGAACCCCGACACGAACACCCGAAAAACGCCCCTGATGCTGCTGATCGCGGCTCCGCGCGGCTTCTGCGCGGGTGTGGACCGCGCCATCCGGATCGTCGAACTGGCGATCGAGCGATATGGCGCGCCGGTCTATGTCCGGCACGAAATCGTCCATAACCGCTATGTCGTCGACGCGCTGAAGGAAAAGGGCGCGATCTTCGTCGAAACTCTGGACGATGTCCCGGACGGCGTTCCCGTCGTGTTTTCTGCCCATGGCGTGCCCAAGGCGGTTCCGGCCAAGGCGGAAGAGCGCGGGCTGGATTTTCTCGACGCCACCTGCCCGCTGGTTTCCAAGGTTCACCGCCAGGCCGAACGGCTGGTCAAAAACGGCCAGCATATCCTGTTCGTCGGCCATCGCGGCCATCCCGAGGTGATCGGCACCTTCGGCCAGGTGCCCGAGGGATCGATGACCCTGATCGAAACCGTCGAGGACGCCCAGAGCGTATCGCCGCCCGATCATGGCGATCTCGGCTTTCTCACCCAGACGACCCTCTCGGTCGACGACACCCGCCAGATCATCGATGTGCTGCGCGAGCGCTTCCCCTCGATCAACGCGCCGCGCAGCGAAGACATCTGCTATGCGACGTCGAACCGACAGGACGCGGTCAAGGCGATTGCGGCGAGCTGCGATGCGGTGTTCGTCATCGGCGCGCCCAACAGTTCCAACTCGCTGCGGCTCGTCGAGGTTGCCGAACGGCAGGGCACCAGCGCGCAGTTGATCCAGCGCGCGACCGATATCGATTTCGACTGGCTGGACGGCGTCGCGACATTGGGCATCACCGCGGGCGCTTCGGCGCCGGAAATTCTCGTCCGCGAAGTCGTCGACCGGCTTTCCGAACGCTTCGACGTCAGCGAACGCGAAGTGAAGACGACCGAGGAAAAGATGCTCTTCAAGCTCCCCCGCGGCCTCGAGGCAGCATAAGCAGGCAATGGCGGTCTACACACAGGTTTCTGCCGAACGTATCGCGGCGCTGCTGGCGGATTATGACGTCGGCACGCTGGTATCGGCCAAGGGCATCGCCGAGGGTGTCGAGAACAGCAATTATCTGGTCGAGACCAGCAAGGACCGTTTCATCCTGACGCTCTACGAAAAGCGCGTCGATGCGGACGACCTGCCCTTTTTCCTCACGCTGCTCGATCATCTCGCCGAGCGCGGCCAGCCGGTGCCGCCGGCCATCGCTGACCGGAACGGACGGCAGATCCAGCAGGTCGAAGGGCGGCCCGCCTGCCTGATCGCCTTCCTGCCCGGGGTTTCGCCGGGCGAGCCCAATCCGGCGCAATCCTGTGCGGCCGGGGCGGCGCTCGGCGCGCTCCATGGCGCGCTCGAAGATTTTACCCATGCGCGGCCCAATACGCTATCGCTGCCGGGCTGGCACGATCTGGCGAAGCGGTGCGGCGACCATCTCGACGATATCGCGCCCGGGCTCGGCGGCACCATTGCAGAAGAACTCGCCTTTCTCGATGCGCATTGGCCGAGCGACCTGCCCCGGTCCGCGATCCATGCCGATCTCTTTCCGGACAATGTGCTGATGCTCGGCAACCAGGTGACGGGCATCATCGATTTCTATTTCGCCTGCACCGAGATCCGCGCCTACGATCTTGCCGTCACCCACGCCGCCTGGTGCTTCGGGGATAACGGGACCGGTTTCGACGCCGAACGTTCCGAGGCGCTGATCGAAGGCTATGAAAGCGCCCACGAGCTTTCCTCGGCCGAAGCCGCGGCGATGCCGGTGCTTGCGCGTGGCGCCGCGCTCCGCTTCCTGCTCACCCGCGCCTGGGACTGGCTCAACACGCCCGCCGATGCGCTGGTAACCCGCAAGGATCCGGGCGCCTTTCTCCGCCGGCTTGAATTCTACCGTGCCGCCGACCCGGAAATTTTCCTGCCATGAGCAGAATCGAGATTTTCACGGACGGCGCCTGCAAGGGCAATCCCGGGGCCGGAGGCTGGGGCGTGGTGCTGCGCTCCGGTCGGCACGAAAAGGAAATGTCCGGCGGGGAAACCGAGACCACCAATAACCGGATGGAGCTGACCGCGGCGATTCGCGCGCTCGAAGCGCTGAAAAAGCCGAGCGAGGTGCGGATCACGACCGACAGCACCTATGTGAAGGACGGGATCACCCGCTGGATCCATGGCTGGCAGAAAAATGGCTGGCGGACGGCCGCCAAAAAGCCGGTGAAGAACGCGGACCTGTGGCAGGAACTGCTCAAAGCGGCGGCACCGCACCAAATCGAATGGACCTGGGTGAAAGCCCATGACGGCCATCCGGAGAACGAGCGCGCGGACTGCCTCGCCAGCGACGCGGCGATAGCAGCCGGTGCGAACGGCCGTTAGCTGTTGTCTTCGGTTTCCGCCCCGGGGGCGTTCTTCTGAACCGAAGCGATGGCGTTTTTCGCGCTCGACTTGCTCGCATAGCCTTCGCTTGAGAACATGATTTCCGAATTATATTTGAAACGGACGCGGAATTCGCCCTTGCGGTCTTTGTAGATTTCGAACTTGTGCGCCATTTCATTCTCCCTGAACGGAAATCGGTAACGCCATGGGCATATGGGATTGTCCGGCGGGCGACCAGAGGCATCGTCGCAAAAATGTCATTTCATCAGCGGCGGAACCGGTCCGGCGCATAAAGCGCGGCGTCGATACCGGCTTCCGGTAGCTCGCCGGTCTGCAACGCGCGGCACAGCCGGGCAGCCGCCGGCGCGGTCTGGATTCCGAACCCCCCCTGCCCCGCGCACCAGAAAAAGCCCGGCGCAAGAGGATCGAACCCGTAAACCGGTAGCCGGTCGGGCGCGAAACTCCGTAGCCCGGCCCATTTGCGTTCGACCGCGACGACCGTCCAGTCGACCGCGCTCTCGAGCCGTTCGATGGCGACGGCGATGTCGATTTCCTCGGCCGCCACGTCCCCCGGCGGCACCGCGGTTTCGTCGTGCGGGCTGAGCCAAAGGCGATCGCCGGCTTCGCCCTTGAAATAGAAAGCCCCGGCGGCGTCGATCACCAGCGGCAATTGCGCCGGCGCGGGCGGATCGGTGCGCAGCTGGATCATGGTGCGCCGATAGGGCGCGATACCGATCGTCGGCAGGCCGGCCATCGCCGCGATCTCGTCGGCCCAGGCGCCGGCGGCGTTTACAAGGATGACCGCTTCGCACAGCGCGCCCCCGGCCGATATCCGCCAGCCCGGCCCCGCGGCCTCGATCTTCTCCACCTGCGCCGAACAGCGTATCTCAGCGCCCCCGCGCCGCGCCGACCGCAAATAGGCCTGGTGCAACCCGCCGACATCGATATTGGCGCAGCTGGGTTCGGTGATCGCGCGATCCCATTGCGGCCGCAGCCCGGGCACGGAAGCCGCCATATCGTCGTACGTCATCCCACCAAGCTCCACGCCGCTGCCGGCAAACTCGGCGGCAAAGGCATCGAGGCGATGATGGCTTTGCGCGGTGGCGATGTGGAGCGCTCCGCATTTTTCCAGGAATCCCCGCTCCGAAAAATCCGGCGGCGGCGAAGACAGGAAGGCGTGGGAGGCGGTCGTCAGCGGCTGGACGGACGGGCCGCCATAGGTTTCGGACCAGAAAGCCGCGGACCGGCCAGTGGCGTGATAGCCGGGCATCGCTTCCGCTTCGAGCAGCAGGACACGGCCATGGGGCGCGAGCTCGGCCGCAAGGCTTGCCCCGGCGATGCCGGCCCCAATAATCGCGAAGTCGTACGTCATGGCCGCGCCGCTGCGCACCCCTCGAGAAAGGCCGCGACCTCGGCCATCAGAGGATCACGAATCTCGTCGCGTTCGCGGAACACTTCGTGCGCGGCTTCGGGATGGACATAAAGGCGGCAGTCGGGAAGCCGCGCCGCCGCCTCGCGAATCGCGCCTATGCTGACGAGCCTGTCCTTCTGGGCGGCAAGGATCAGCACCGGCGTTTCCACCGCCTCCAACCCGCCCGGCGCGAACATCCTGGCCGACGATTCATAGGCGGCGACCAGCCATTGCCAGCTCGGCGGCCCCATTTTCAGCTCGGGCTTGTTGGCCAGCCACCAACCCTCGTCGGCATAACGATCATCGTCATGGGTTAGCAGTTTCTGGCGAGAGCTTCCTGGCAGAGAGGGCTTCTCGTTTTCCTGCCAGGCATGTTGCTCGGCAAAACCGAAACGGGCGAACTGACGGGCGACGAAGGCCGATAGCCGGTCGCCCAGCGGTTTGCTGACGACCTTGAGCATCGGCGCGCTGAAGATCGCCCCGTCCAGCTTCGGCCGGTGATCGACCAAGTAGCGCATCGCGATATGGCCGCCCATCGAGTGGCTGGCGAGAATATGCGGACCGGGCATTCTCTGACGCCAGTCGGCGACGAAGCGATCGAGATCGGCAATCCAGGGCTCGAAACTTTCCGCATGCCCCACCGTGGGGTCGTTAAGCAGCCTTCCAGAGCCCGACTGGCCCCGCCAGTCGAAGCCCGTAAGGTTCCATCCGGCCTGATGCCAGGCCATCAGGCTTTCCAGATATTTCTCGAAAAAATCCCCCCGGCCCGTCTGGAAGATTAGGCTGCCCTTGGGCGCCTCGCCGTCGGAAATCGGCCAATCCCAGCGCCGCAGCGGCCATTCGTCGGGCATGTCCAGACGATCCAGCGTCAGGCCCTCCGGATAGCTTCTCAAAACGGTACGGTTTTTTTTCATGGTTGCTGGTTACGGTTTAGAAAGAGGTAAGCCTTAGTGCCATCCCCCATGACAGGGGTGGCTTCACTTTTCTCCTTGGGGATACTTGCGCCTGCGCTGCTATATGCGGCGTGGGGCGACTGGCTTCGCCGGGACATTCCCAACAAGCTTAACGCGGCTATCGCGTTGACGGCGCCGCTATATTGGTGGGCCGCCGGCTTTTCGCTTTGGCCCAATGTCGCCATCATCGTCGGCCTGGCGCTCGTCCTGTTCATTCTCTTCACCTTCGCCTTCGCCATTGGCGCGATGGGCGGCGGCGACGTCAAGATGATCGGGGCGATCGCCTTGTGGATGACGCCCATGCAACTTCCGGTGATGCTGTTCGTCATGGCGCTCGCCGGCGGCATCATCACGGTGGCGATGATGATTCACCATCGGGTCGCGAAAAAACCCGAAAAACCCGAGATCCCTTACGGAATAGCGATCGCCATCGGCGGTCTCTGGGCCCTTGGCTGGGCCTTGATGAACGGGATTTTAACCAATGGAACCGTATCGCCCTGATCGGGCCGATAGAAAGCCTGACAGGAGGCAGAGATCGTCATGGATGCACGTAAAGTCATATTGCTCGTCGGCGCACTGCTCATCGCAGTGGTCACCGCCTTTATGGCGCGCAGCATGTTCGCAGGCGGCAGCGCCCCGAACGCAGAAGCCGCCGAAGCCGCTCAGGAAGGTCCCATGGTGCTTGTCGCCACACGGGCCCTCCCGGTCGGCACGATCATCAACGCCGATAGCTTCCGCTATCAGCCCTGGCCCGAAGAACTGATCGAGGGCAGCTATTTCATCCGCGGCGAATCGGATATCGACAGCCTGGCCGGAACGGTTGTCCGTTCCGAAGTCACGGCCGGTCAGCCGATCACGCTCGGTTCGCTCGTCCGTCCTGGCGATCGCGGCTTCCTTGCCGCTGCGCTTGGCCCGGGCATGCGCGCCGTGACGGTTCCGGTGTCCGCGCAGAGTGGCGTCGCCGGCTTCGTCTTCCCGGGTGACCGCGTCGACCTCGTGCTGACGCAGGAAGTTGCGGGCGGCGGCGAAGGCCCGGCCCTGCACGCCTCCGAAACGATCATCCGTAACCTGCGCATCCTTGCGACCGACCAGCGGACGACGACCGAAACCGATGAGGAAGGCGATCACCGCGTTCGCGTTTCCAACACGGTAACCGTCGAAGTGACGCCGCGGATCGCGGAGAAGATCGCGGTTGCGCAGACGATGGGCGCCTTGTCGCTCTCGCTTCGTTCGATCGCCGACAACACGGCCGAACTCGAACGCGCGATTGCCGCCGGCGAGGTCGAAGTCCCCGAGGACAACGATCCCGACGCCGAACGCCGGATGCTGATCGAGGTCGCCCAGCGTCCGAACGACACGGATACGACCTTCGTCACGGGTGGAGACGTCTCGCGCTTCCAGCGCCGCACGGTTCCCGCCCGCACCCAGAACAGCCCGATGGATTCGGCAACGCAAATGGCCGGCGCGGCAGTGGCTGCCGTGGCAAGCCAGCGTCCCGACGGTCCTTCGGTTCGTATCGCTCGCGGTAACGCCGTCACCTACGTGCCGGTACGGTAGGGGAATATAGATGACCTTCATTCGCAAAACTCGCATCAACACTCTGGCAGCAGTCGCCGCCTCCGCCCTCGTCGCGAGTGTCGGCCTTGGCGTCACCATGCCCGAATCGGCCCATGCGCAGGCCCGGCCGGCGCCGCAGGAAACCCTCACCCTTTCGGTGGGCCGCGGACAGCTGATCAACCTGCCGCGTTCGATGACGGACCTGTTCGTCGCCAACGACGCGGTGGCCGATGTCCAGGTGCGCACGTCTCGCGCGCTCTATGTCTTCGGCAAGGCCGCGGGTGAAACCACGGTTTATGCGACCGATTCTTCCGGCAATGTCGTCTATTCGGCCAATGTCCGGGTCGGCAACAATCTCGACAGCGTCAGCTCGATGCTGTCGATCGCGATGCCCGAAGCCTCGATCGCCGTTACACCGATGAACGGCATGATCCTGATGACCGGCACCGTCGCCTCGCCTCAGGATGTCGAGGAAGCCCAGGCTCTCGCTCAGGCGTTCGTCGGCGAGAACACGCAGGTCATTAGCCGCCTTCGCACGGCAACGCCGCTGCAAGTGAACCTGCAGGTCCGCATTGCCGAGGTCAGCCGTTCGGTTGTCCGCGATATCGGCTTCAACCTGCTGACCAACGATTCGACCGGCGGCTTCCAGTTCGGAATTTCGCGGGGCCGCGATGGCGCCATCAACGCCGCGACGGGCCAGTTCACGCCTCTCGGGGGTACGACGGGCATCGCCGCGGCCGGCAATCTGCTCGGTCTCGACATCACCGGCGCGCTCGACCTGGCCGAAACCGAAGGCCATGCTTCGACGCTGGCCGAACCGAACCTGACAGCGCTTTCGGGCGAAACCGCCAGCTTCCTTGCCGGCGGCGAGTTCCCGATCCCGCTTTCCCAGGGTCTTGGCTCGGTCTCGATCGAATATAAGCAGTTCGGCGTCAGCCTTGCCTTTACGCCGATCGTGCTCGCCAATGGCCGCATCTCGATGCGCGTCCGCCCCGAGGTTTCCGAGCTTTCGGACCAGGGAGCGATCACGCTCAATGGCTTCACCGTTCCCGCGCTCACGACGCGCCGGGCGGAAACGACCGTGGAACTCGGCTCCGGCCAAAGCTTCATGATCGCCGGCCTGATGCAGAACCGTCACAATACGACGGTCGAGCGCACGCCGGGCCTTGGCGACATTCCGGTGCTCGGCGCGCTGTTCCGTTCGAACCGCTGGCGGCGCGAGGAAACCGAACTGGTTATCGTCGTGACGCCGTATCTGGTGCAGCCGGTCTCGGCCAACCAGATCGCCCTGCCGACCGACGGGTTCCAGTCGCCGCGCGATGCCGAGCGTATCTTCCTCGGCCGCAGCTTCAACGGTGAAACGGGCGCGACCCGTCCGGGCCCGACGATGGCGCCGGCAACCACCGTTCAGCCCGGCATGGAAACCGGCGCGTTGACCGTTCCCGCCCCGCAACAGGATGCATCCGCGGCTCCGGCCGGCGGCGGCGCCTCGCCCGGCTTTTCGTTCAACGAATAGATCAGCGTCTTTTGGAGAAGAAAATCATGCGCACTCTTGCCACCTTCACCCTTCTCGCCGTCGCCGGCACGCTGTCTGGCTGCGCCGCGGGGACCGGAACGGTCAATCCGACGGTCTATTCGGTCAATCAGCCGGTCGTCAGCCGCACGGACTATGTGTTTGACGTCAACGCCGGCAGCGGCGGCCTGTCCTATGGCGACCAGGCCCGCCTCGCCGACTGGTTCGAGGCTCTCGAACTTGGCTATGGCGACCGCGTCTCGATCGAAGATCCGAGCCCCTATGGCGCGCCCGACCGGCGTGCCTCGGTGGCCGACATCGCAGGCCGTTACGGTCTTTTGCTGGCCGATCGCGCTCCGGTTACCGCCGGCGCTATCCCGCCCGGCCAGATGCGCGTCATTATCAGCCGCACCCGCGCCGAGGTTCCGAACTGCCCGAATTGGGATCGCGAATCGAACGGCGAATTCCGGGGGTCGGCCACGTCCAACTATGGCTGCGCGATCAACAGCAATGTCGCGGCCATGGTCGCCAATCCTGAAGACCTGATCCGCGGCCAGACGGGCGATGGATCGGGCGATCCGCGTACGACGGCCCGCGCCATCGGCACCTATCGTTCGGCCACGCCGACCGGTGCCGGCGGACAGGCGATCGAGGCAGAAACCACTGCGGGAGGCAATTGATGAACGCTCCTTTCAACACAGCTTCGGCGTCGCAGCGCGACCCGTTCCAGGCTTATATCTGCGACGACGAAACGGCTGACATCATCCGCCCGGTCGCGACCGAACTCGGCTGGGCCGAGGAGAAGGTCAACAAGGGAGGCCTGCGCAACGCAGTCCAGTCGCTTTCGGTCACCGCGAGCCCGAACATCCTGTTCGTCGATCTTTCGGAGAGCAGCGATCCGCTCAACGACATCAACGGCCTCGCCGAAGTCTGCGAGCCCGGCACGGTGGTGATTGCAACCGGCCAGGTGAACGATGTTCGCCTGTACCGCGATCTGCTGACGAGCGGCATCCAGGATTACCTGCTGAAGCCGTTCAACGCCGATCAGCTCCGCGATTCGCTGACCCAGGCCCAGATGATCCTCGCGGGCCCGCGTCAGGCCGATGGTGGTGAAACCGATCGCCCGCACGTGATGACCGCCTTTATCGGCACGCGCGGCGGCGTTGGCGCCTCGACGCTGGCCAGCTCGGTCGCCTGGCTCGTCAGCCAGGAACAGGGCCGCCTGACGGCGCTGCTGGATCTCGACGTCCATTTCGGCACCGATGCGCTGTCGCTCGATCTCGAGCCCGGCCGCGGCCTGATCGACGCAATCGAGAATCCGAGCCGCATCGACGGCCTGTTCATCGAACGCGCTATGGTCAAAGCCAATGACAAGCTCGCTGTGCTGTCGGCCGAAGCGCCGATCAACCAGCCGATGCTGACCGACGGCACCGCCTATTACCAGCTGGAAGAAGAGATCAAGAACGCCTTCGAGCTTTCAGTGATCGATATGCCGCGCCAGACGCTGATCCAGTTCCCGCACTTGCTGCAGGATGTGAACAAGGCCGTGATCGTGACCGAGCTGACGCTCGCCGCCACGCGCGACACGATCCGCCTGCTTTCCTGGTTCAAGTCGAACGCGCCGGGGGCCCAGGTCATCCTGGTCGCCAATCGCGTGCCTTCGGGCGGCCAGCTTGAAATCACGCGGAAGGATTTCGAAACTTCGATCGAACGCCGCGTCGACATGGTGATCCCGTTCGACCCCAAAACCGCCATCCAGGCTGCGAAGCTCGGCAAGACGCTTGCCGAAGCGGCCCGGTCGTCGCGGGTCGGCTCCATGGTGAAGCAGCTTGCCGATCGTGTCGCCAGCCTCGACGATTTCGAGGAAGTCGCCAGCGGCGATGCCGGCAGCGGTTCGCTGATGGGCAAGCTTGGCGGCCTCAAGGCGCTCGTCTCGAAGAAGCCTGAAAAGGCGGAAGCCTAAGCGTAAAACACCGGGCCTGCGCGATGCGCGGGCCCGGCCGAGAAAGAACGGAAAGCAAATATGTCCATTCTTCCCATGTTCATCATGTTCGCCGGGATGCTTGGCTTCATGTTGCTTCTCTATTTCGCCTTTTCGGGGCCCAATGTGCAAAAGGCCTCGGCGAAACGGCTCCAGGCCGTGCGCCAGCGCTATGCGTCGGCTACCAGCACGGTTTCGGCCGAAGCGCAGATGAAGCGGATCCTGGCGAAGCGCGACAGCCAGATGGATAGCTTGGCGAGCCGCCTGATACCGCGCCCGGAAATGCTGCGGACCCGACTTGCGCAGACGGGCATGCCCTGGACTCTGAGCCACTATATGATGGTGAGCGCGGGCCTGCTGATCATCATCACCGGCTTCCTGACCTTCAAGGGCCTTCCGATCCTGTTCGGGTTGATGCTCGGCGCCTTTGTCGGCCTGTTCATCCCGCACATGGTCGTCGGCTACATGATGAAGCGACGGATCAACAAATTCACCTCGAAATTTCCCGACGCGATCGAACTGCTCGTTCGCGGCCTGCGGTCCGGCCTTCCGATTTCCGAGACCATGTCGGTCGTCGCCAAGGAAGTTCCCGATCCCGTGGGCAGCGAATTTGCGAGCGTCGTCGACAAGATGAAGATCGGCAAGACGATGGAAGAGGCGCTCGAAGATACCGCCAAACGCCTCGGCACGCCGGAATTCAAATTCTTCTGCATCACCCTGGCGATCCAGCGCGAAACCGGCGGTAACCTGGCCGAGACGCTCTCGAACCTTGCCAACGTGCTGCGCCAGCGTTCGCAGATGAAGCTGAAGATCAAGGCGATGTCGTCGGAATCCAAGGCGTCGGCCTATATCGTCGGCTCGCTGCCCTTCATCGTGTTCGGCCTGATCATGTCGATCAACCCGGGCTATATGGGCGAATTCTTCGTCGACGAACGCCTGATGATCGCCGGCCTTGGCGGCCTGGTCTGGATGGGCATTGGCGTGTTCATCATGGCCAAGATGGTCAACTTCGAAATCTAGTCGAGAGGAGCGAGAGAGAATATGACACAAGCCCCTCCCACCGGACCGACCATCCTCGGCGTCGATGTGATCCTTGTCGCGACCCTGCTCGCGGCAGTGGCGGCCTTCGCGGTGCTCGTCGCGCTCTATGCGGCAACCACGGTGCGCGATCCGATGGCCAAACGCGTGAAGGCGCTCAACGAACGGCGCGAGCAGTTGAAGGCCGGTATTACCGCCTCCACCCGCCGCACGCGCAAGTCGCTGACCCAGACCAACCAGACGACCGACCGGATGCGCTCGTTCCTGAAGTCGATGAACACGCTTCAGGAAGACCAGCTGAAACAGGCGCAGCAACGCCTTGCCCAGGCCGGCATCCGGTCCAAGGACCTTGCCGTCATCGTCATTTTCGGCCGCCTCGTACTGCCGATCGTGATCGGCGGCGGCATGGCGATCGCGGTCTTCATGTTCGGTTTCCAGGCCGACTGGTCGCCGCTCAAGAAGTTCATGCTGGTCGGCGGTACGCTGCTGTTCAGCTACAAGCTTCCCGACATCATCGTCACCAACAAGGTGCAGAAGCGTTCGAACGAGATCCGCAAGGGCCTTCCCGACGCGCTCGACCTTCTCGTCATCTGCGCCGAAGCCGGCCTGACGGTCGACGCCGCCTTTACCCGCGTCGCGCGGGAACTGGGCAGCGCCTATCCCGAGCTCGGCGACGAATTCGCGCTGACGGCGATCGAGCTGGGCTTCCTGACCGAACGCCGCCAGGCGTTCGAGAACCTGGCCTATCGCGTCGATCTCGAGGCCGTGCGCGGCGTTGTGACGACGATGATCCAGACCGAGAAATACGGTACGCCGCTCGCCAGTGCGCTGCGCGTGCTATCGGCCGAATTCCGCAACGAGCGCATGATGCGCGCCGAGGAAAAGGCCGCGCGGCTTCCCGCCATCATGACGGTGCCGCTGATCCTGTTCATCCTGCCGACGCTGTTCGTTGTGATCCTTGGCCCTGCGGCCTGTTCGATCACGGACAATTTCGTCAACTAGGATACCGATTTAGGCGGGGCCGGTTCACTCCTCTCCCGGCCCCGCCTAACCTTTCATGGGAACCGTCCTGCATCGATGATGGTTATGTTTCCGAAAGGAATGTAACGCGATGACGGTTATCGACCTCGAACAAGGGATCCTGCTGGGCCTCGCCCTATTGATCGGGCTGCTGATCGGCCTGATCCTCAGCCCCAGCGGCAAGTGGAAACGGCGGTATCGCGACGAGCATGCGCGCTATGTGGAGCTCGAACGCGATCACGAAGCGCGAATCCGCGCCGCCAACGAGCGAATCGCTGAAATCGAGCGCCACGACGCCGACCCGATCGGCGCGCGCACGGGCGCGGCGATCGCCGGCGCGACCAAGGGCAGCGACGACCTTACCGTGATCCGCGGCCTCGGGCGCGACGACGAGATCACGCTCAACGAGATGGGTTTCCATCGCTACAAGCAGATCGCCAAACTTTCCGCCGAACAGCGCGCGGCGATCGAAGGCCGGCTCGGCGCCGAGCCGGGCATGGTCGAGCGCGAGGCATGGTCCGCGCAGGCCGCTTTGCTCCATCGCGGCGAACTCGACGAGCATAGCCGCCAGTATCG
Source organism: Parasphingopyxis marina (assembly GCF_014237875.1). Classification (GTDB taxonomy): domain Bacteria; phylum Pseudomonadota; class Alphaproteobacteria; order Sphingomonadales; family Sphingomonadaceae; genus Parasphingopyxis; species Parasphingopyxis marina. Next base: position 1,498,593 of record NZ_JACJVJ010000001.1, on the reverse strand, counting down.
CGCAGCGCGCTAGCCGCTATTTCCGGAGCGCCGCCTGCGCCGCTGCCAGCCGCGCGATCGGCACCCGGTAGGGCGAAGCCGAGACGTAATCGAGCCCGACTTCCTCGCAAAACGCGATCGAGGCGGGATCGCCGCCATGTTCGCCGCAAATACCGAGCTTGATGTCGGGGCGCGTCGCCCTCCCCCGCTCCGCGGCAATGCGGATCAGCTCGCCCACGCCCTCGATATCAATGCTGACGAAGGGATCGCGCGGATAGATGCCCTTGTCGACATATTGGGTGAGGAAGCGCCCCGCATCGTCGCGCGACACACCCAGCGTCGTCTGCGTCAGGTCATTGGTGCCGAAGCTGAAAAACTCGCCGACCTCGGCGATCTGCCCGGCCCGCAGCGCCGCGCGCGGCAGCTCGATCATCGTCCCGACATGATAGTCGACGCTCTTGCCCTGCTCGGCGAAAACGGCGGCAGCGGCGGCGTCGATCACCGCTTTCATCAGCTCCAGCTCGCGCCGCGTGCCGACCAGCGGCACCATCACCTCGGGGAAAGGCGCCGCGCCGGTTTCCTCGGTCACCAGCAAGGCCGCCTCGAATATCGCGCGCGCCTGGATTTCGTAGATTTCGGGATAGGTGATGCCGAGGCGACAGCCGCGATGGCCGAGCATCGGATTGAACTCGTGCAGCTCGTTCACCCGGCGCTTGAGCGTATCGACCGAAACATCGGCGGCCTTCGCCACTTCCTCGAACTCGCTATCCTCATGCGGCAGGAATTCGTGGAGCGGCGGATCGAGCAGCCGGATCGTCACCGGCAGCCCGGCCATGATCTCGAAAATCTGCTTGAAGTCGGCGCGCTGTTCGGGAAGCAGCTTGGCCAGCGCCTCGCGCCGCCCGGCCTCGTCGGTGGCCAGGATCATCTGGCGCACGGCGGTGATCCGCGCGGCATCGAAGAACATATGCTCGGTCCGGCAAAGGCCGATGCCCTCGGCGCCGAATTCGCGCGCCGTGCGGCAATCCGCCGGCGTCTCGGCATTGGTACGGACCTTGAGCCGGCGGGACTTGTCCGCCCAGACCATCAACTGGCCGAAATCGCCGGCCAGTTCGGGCTGCACGGTCGCAACCTCCCCGGCCATGATTTCGCCGGTCGCGCCGTCTAGCGTGACGATATCGCCTTCGCGGACTTCGCGGCCCGCGACCCGGAAAACCTTCTCTTTCGCATCGATCGCGACCGATCCCGCGCCCGACACGCACGGGCGGCCCATGCCGCGCGCGACCACCGCGGCGTGCGAAGTCATGCCGCCCCGCGCCGTCAAAATACCCTTGGCGGCGTGCATGCCGTGAATGTCTTCCGGCGAGGTTTCGACCCGGACAAGAATGACATCGGCACCCTGTTCGGCGCGCTTCTCCGCGGTATCGGCATCGAACACGACGATACCGGACGCCGCGCCCGGCGATGCCGGCAGGCCCTTGGCAATCACGTCGCGCTCCGCTTCGGGATCGAGCGTCGGGTGGAGCAATTGGTCCAGCGCCGCCGGATCGACGCGGAGCACCGCCTCTTCCTCGCTGATCAGCCCTTCGGCCGCCATATCGACCGCGATCTTGAGCGCGGCCTTGGCCGTGCGCTTGCCCGAGCGGGTCTGCAGCATCCACAATGTGCCGCGTTCGACGGTGAACTCGATATCCTGCATGTCGCGATAATGGGCTTCGAGCAGGTCGAAGACCTTGGCCAGCTCGGCAAAGGTTTCGGGCATCCCCTCTTCCATGGACGCCGGTTTCGCGTTGGCGCGTTCGCGCGCGGCCTTGGTCAGATATTGCGGCGTGCGGATACCGGCGACGACATCCTCGCCCTGCGCGTTGATCAGCCATTCGCCATAATAGGCGTGCTCGCCGGTCGCGGGATCGCGGGTAAAGGCAACGCCGGTCGCGGAGGTTTCGCCCATATTGCCGAACACCATCGCCTGCACGTTGACCGCCGTGCCCCAATCGCCCGGAATATCGTTGATCCGGCGATAGACCTTGGCGCGTTCGGCCTGCCAGGAACCGAACACCGCGCCGATCGCGCCCCAGAGCTGGTCCTGCGGGTCTTGCGGGAAAGGCCGGCCCAGTTCCTTTTCGGCGATCGCCTTGTAGCTGGCGACCAGCGCCTGCCAGTCTTCGGCCGTCATCTCGGTATCGAGATATATCCCCTTGTCTTCCTTGGCGATTTCGAGCGCTTCCTCGAACGCGCCATGATCGAGGCCGAGGACGACGTCGCAATACATCTGGATGAAGCGGCGATAGCTGTCCCAGGCGAAACGCGGATCTTCGGAGATCGCGGCCAGGCCCTGCACCGTTTCGTCATTGAGGCCGAGATTGAGGACGGTGTCCATCATGCCGGGCATCGAAACCCGCGCGCCCGAGCGCACCGAAACCAGCAGCGGATCGGACGCATCGCCGAAAATCTTTCCCGTGACCTTTTCGACATGGGCGATGCCGTCCGCGACCTGCTGCTTCAACTCGTCGGGGAACTGCTCGCCCTCGTCATAATAGCGGGTGCACATTTCGGTCGAGATGGTGAAGCCGGGCGGCACCGGCAGGCCGATCGAGGCCATTTCGGCGAGGTTCGCGCCCTTGCCGCCGAGAAGATTCTTGTCGCCCGATCCGCCTTCGGAAACACCGCCACCGAAACGGTACACATACTGAGTCATTGGGAGAATATTCCTTTGCTCGGTTGACACTGGTTGACACAGGCGCGGCCCCCGAAAGGCCGGACGGACCCGGGATCGAAACGAAATTTCCTATCCGCCACCTTCGATTTTGGAGAAGTCGGCGACCGTATGAACGGCATCGCGCATCCGTTCCAACATTTGAAGCCTCGAAGCGCGTTTGACCGCATCCTCGTCATTGACGGTGACAGTCTCGAAGAAGCTGTCGATCGGCGCGCGGAGCGAGGCGAGCGCGGCCATCGCGCCCTCGAAATCCTCGGCCTCGATCGCCGCGGCCGCCTTGGGCTCGGCCGCGTCCAGCGCCTCCCGCAGCGCCGCCTCGGCGGGCTCGGCCGCATAGTCGCCTTCGAGCGGCTCCCACTCTTCCTTTTTGAGGATATTCGCCGCGCGCTTGTAGCCGGCTAGCAGATTGACGCCGTCCTCGGTCTCGACGAACGCCTGCAGCGCCTTAACGCGCGCGAGCAGCCGGACGAGATCGTCCTCGCCGCCGAGCGCGAAAACCGCGTCGATCAGGTCGTGCCGGACCCCGGCCTCGCGCTGCTGGACCTTGAGGCGATCGATGAGAAACTGAAGCACTTCATCTGCAATGATATTTGCATGCAGTTTTCGCAGGTTAACCGTATGGTTCACAACTCCAAACAATCGCGCCCGAATTTCATTCGCACTCAAAAGTTCGAGCACTCCCAGCCCGGCTCTGCGAAGCGCGAACGGGTCCTTTGACCCTGTTGGCTTCATATCCTCAGCAAAGAATTGACTGAGAGTATCCAGCTTGTCCGCCAGCGACACCGCTACCGTAACGGGTGCCCTCGGCACTTCGTCGCCCTGACCGACCGGCTTGTAGTGATCGCGGATCGCGTTCGCGACTTCAGTGTCCAGCCCCTCGGCCTCGGCATAATAGCCGCCCATCACGCCCTGCAGGTCGGCGAACTCGCCGACCATGCCGGTGACGAGATCGGCCTTGGCGAGGCGCGCCGCCTGTTCGGCCTTGTCGGGGTCCGCCGCGACGATGCCCTCCTCGGCGAGCCAGCGCGCAAGCCTGGCAACGCGCTCCACCTTGTCGGCAACGGTACCAAGCTTTTCGTGGAAGACGATCTCGCCCAGCCGCTCGGCATGCTGCTCCAGCGTCTTGAGCCGGTCCTGCTCCCAGAAGAATTTGGCGTCGGAGAGCCGCGCGGCCAGCACTTTCTCGTTGCCCGCGACGACGCCCTTGCCGCCGTCCTTCGCCTCGATATTCGCCGTGCAGACGAAATTGGGCGCGAGGCTTCCGTCGGCCTTGCGGCAGATGAAATATTTCTGGTTGATCCGCGCGGTGAGCTGGATGACCTCTTCGGGCACCTCCAGATAGCTCTCGTCGAACGTCCCAAGCAGCGGCACCGGCCATTCGGTGAGCCCGGCATTTTCAACGACCAGCCCCTCATCCCCGACCAGCACGAGCCCGGCATCTTCCGCCGCCTTTTTCGCGCCGTCGCGGACGATGGTCTCGCGCTCGGCCTGGTCGACGATGACATGGCAGGCGCGCAGCTTTTCGACATAATCGTCGGCGCCGCCGATGGTGATGGGGCCAGTGTGATGGAAGCGGTGGCCGACCGTGTCATAGCCCGAGGTCGCATCGCCGATGCTGCATTCGACCAGCTCCTCGCCGAAGATCGCGACGATGCCTTGCAGCGGGCGGACCCAGCGCAGGCTTTCGGTACTTTCGGAGGCTGCGCCCCAGCGCATCGATTTGGGCCAGGGAAAGGCGCGGATGACCGCGGGGATCGCCTCGGCGAGCACATCCCTGGTCGCGCGGCCCGGCGTGTCGATCACCGCGAAGAGGAAGGTCCCCTTCTTGTCCTCGCGCTCCTCCAGCTGGTCGCGCGTGACCCCGGCGCCGCGCAGAAAGCCCTCTATGGCCTTGTCCGGCGCATCGGCGCGCGGGCCGCGGCGTTCTTCGCTGACGGCTTGGGTTTCGGCTGGCAGGCCCTTGGCGATCAGCGCCAGCCGGCGCGGCGTCGAATAGACGGTAAGATCATCGGCATTGAGCCCCGCTTCGGCGAGCTCGGCAGTAAACAGCCGCGCCAGATCCTCGCGGGCCTTCGCCTGCATCCGCGCGGGAATTTCCTCGGACAGGATTTCGAGCAGGAAATCGGTCACGCCGCCCACCCGTTCTTTTCCATATGCGCCTGGCATGATCCCACCGCGAGATCGCGGACGCGGCCGATATAGGCTTGCCGCTCGGCAACCGAGATGACGCCGCGGGCGTTCAGCAGGTTGAAGATATGGCTGGCCTTGATCGCCTGATCATAGGCGGCCAGCGGGACGCCGGCCTCGATGCAGCGCATGCATTCGGCGGCGGCATCCCTGAACCACTGGAACAGCGTTTCGGTGTTCGCCACCTCGAAATTATATTTGGAGAATTGCTTCTCGTTTTCGAGGAAGACGTCGCCATAGGAAACGCCGGCATCGTTGAAGGCGAGATCGTACACATTGTCGACGCCCTGGATATACATCGCCAGCCGTTCGAGCCCGTAGGTGAGTTCGCCCGCCACCGGCTTGCAGTCGAAGCCGCCGACCTGCTGGAAATAGGTGAACTGCGTCACCTCCATCCCGTCGCACCAGACTTCCCAGCCCAGCCCCCAGGCGCCCAGCGTCGGCGATTCCCAATCATCCTCGACGAAACGGATATCGTGCTTCAAGGGATCGATGCCGATCGCGACGAGGCTGTCGAGATAGAGCTGCTGGATGTCGGGCGGGCTCGGCTTCAGGATTACCTGATACTGGTAATAATGCTGGAGCCGGTTGGGGTTTTCGCCATAGCGGCCGTCGGTCGGCCGGCGCGACGGCTGGACATAGGCCGCGTTCCACGGGTTCGGGCCGAGCGCGCGCAGGGTCGTCGCCGGGTGGAAGGTGCCCGCGCCCATCTCGACATCATAGGGCTGCAGAATCACGCAATCCCGCGCGCTCCAATAGTCATGGAGCGTCAGGATGAGCTTCTGGAAGCTGAGCGGGGAATCGCCCAAGGGACTGACCTTCGCAGTTGCAGAAAAAGTTGCGCGGGAATTGGCGGATCGGGCCGCTTTGGTCAAGCAATCCGGGCTTTTCTTTGGGCAGGAAATCGCGGATAGCCCATCTCCATGACCGTAAAAAAGCTCAGCATCGGGCTCACCGCCCTCCTCCTCGCCGCCTGCACGCCCGCTTCCCCGCCGGAAAGCGCGAGCGCCCCTGCCCCCAGCACGACCACGGACGTGACCGCGGGGCTGGCCGATCCCGGCCAGGCGCCCGCCCTGTGGCGCGTGTCGGACGAGGACACGACCGTGTGGTTGTTCGGCACGATCCATATGCTGCCCAGCGGCTTCGAATGGCGCAATCCCGCGATCGACGCGGCCATCGCCTCGTCGGACGAACTGGTGCTCGAAACCGTGATGTCGGGCGAACAGAGCGAATCCGCACTGCTGCTGATGCAGCTGGGCATCACCCCGGGGCTGCCGCCGATCGGCGAGCGCGTGCCCGAAGAGGTGCATCCCCAGCTCGCCGCGATGATCGCGCGCGGCCCCTTCCCCGAAAGCTTTCTCAACGGTCTGGAAACCTGGGCGGCGGCGCTGATGCTCGTCGGCGTGACGCTCAACGATCTCGGCCTCGATTCGGAAAGCGGCGTCGAGGAGCAGCTGGAGCAGATATTCAACCTTGCGCACAAGCGCGTCACCGGCCTTGAAACCCCGGCCCAGCAGCTCGGCTATTTCGATACCCTGCCCGAAGACGCGCAGCGCAATTTTCTCGCCACCGTGATCGACGCTCCCGACGATGTCCGCGCGGAGTTTCAGGCCATGCTCAATGCGTGGATCACCGGGGACGAAGCGGCGATCGCGGAAACCTTCGACAGCGAAATGGCCGAGTTCGCCGCCTTGCGCGCGGCGCTGCTGACGAACCGCAACGCCCGCTGGGCGCAATGGGTCGGCGAACGGCTCGATCGGCCCGGCACGGTGTTCCTTGCCGTCGGCGCCGGCCATCTCGCCGGCGGGGAATCGGTGCAGGATTTCCTCTCCCGGGCCGGGCTGGAGGTCGTTCGCGTCCAATAAGGCGCGCTTCCGTTTCACGCAGTGGACGCCGCGCGATGCGGCGGTTGCGCGGCATCATGCGCCTTTCCTAGGCTCGCCTCCGACAAGTCGAAAAGGCGCAGGCCAAAGGCTGTGGGAGGATGCCGCGATGAACCGTTTCGAAAAAGCCGTTTATGAATGCATGGAGCCGACCCGCGCCCTGCTGGAACGAACGAGCGATCCGCTCCACCGCGCGATCCTGCTCAATTTCTGGCGGCACGTGCATCTGGAAGGTTCGGCCCAGTTCGAGGCGATCACCGCGCCGGACATGATGGTCGATCACCCGGTCTATCGCGTCAGCTGGGGCGACGAACCCGCGCTCGTCGAGGGCAAGGAGGCGGTTGTCGCCTTCTACAACAGTGTCGGCGAATCGGTGCTCTGGAATTCGGACGACTGTATCGCCGTCAACGACTGGGGCGTCGCCGACGAACTGACCTTCCACCAGCTCGCCAAGGGGGCGGACCTGAAGGCGGTCGGCTATGAAGTGATCGAGGACGAAACCTATTATCACGTCTCCTCGCGCCAGGCCTTTATCTGGCCCTATGACGAGACCGCCAGGCTCGCCGGCGAACATCTCTACGAAGACAAGACCAGCCTCAAGATCGAGGAAGTGGACGCATCCGAAGTGATTACGGCCGCGCGCGTGCGGGAGATCCACCGCGAACAGCTGGCAAAGCTCGAGCAAGAACGCGGGCCGAACTACTGGGTGCTCGGCACCGCTTAAGCCCCCGGCGCCCCAAAGAAGGCGGAGGAGAGGATATGCAGAATTTCGAAGGCAAGGTGGCGTTCGTTACCGGCGGCGCCAGCGGCATCGGACTCGGCATGGCGCGCAACTTCCTCGCCGAGGGGATGAAGGTCGTGATCGCCGACTGGAACGACGATCACCTGGCGCAGGCGCGCGAAACGCTCGCCGGATCGAACGCCGTCCATTTCATCAAGCTGGACGTTTCGGACCGCGAACAGATGCGCGCCGCCGCGCAGGAAGCACTCGATACCTTCGGCAAGATCCACGTCCTGTGCAACAATGCGGGCGTGGGCGGCGGCGGTGCGGCCGACGATCCCGATTTCGACGAATGGGACAAGGCGATCTCGGTCAATCTCGGCGGCGTCATCAACGGCAGCAAGATCATCGTCCCGATCATCAAGGAACAGGGCGAAGGCGGCCATGTCGTCAACACCTCCTCGATGGCGGGAATCGTGCCGCTGCCGGGCCTCGCCGCCTATTCCACGTCCAAATATGCGGTGCGCGGCTATACTGAATCGCTGCGCCTCGCGCTCGCGGCGGACGGCATAGGCGTGTCCTGCCTCTATCCCGGCGCGGTGCGGACCGCGCTCGTCCCCGTCCCCGAAGAGGGCGAAGAGGATGTGCCCGACGGACCCGACGGGGAGCTGCTCGCACAGCTTTTCGCGGCGATGCGCGTCGCCATGGATCCGATGGACATGGGCGCCGCCGTGATCGAGGCGATTCGCGAAAACCGGCCCCATATCCTGACCCATGCCGAATTTCTCGACGAGGTGAAGGCGCGCAACCGGGCGATCGAAGACGCCTTTCCGGATAACGGCGAAGTGCCTGAAGCGCGGACACAATTCGAAAATACGCGGCGCAGCGTGGTCGACGAACTCCTGGCGATTCCGGCAAAAGACTGACGGCGGGCGGCCCCGCCGCTTCAAAATCCCCGCGCCACCGCGTATAGGCGGCCTTTCGCGCCATCGGCCGAGGGGAATATCGGCATCGTGACGAAGCAACCGAAACTTGTGATGACCCTGCTCGTCCGCGACGAGGAGGATATCGTCGGCCAGGTGCTGCGCTATCATCTCGCGGCGGGCGTCGATCATATCATCGTGACGGACAATGGGTCGGTAGACGGCACGCTCGATATCCTGACCGACTTCGAGCGTGCCGGCGCGCTGACGCTGCTGCGCGAACCGGGCCGGAATTTTGCGCAGGGATCATGGGTTACGCGCATGGCCCTGATGGCGCGCGACGAATATGGCGCCGACTGGATATTGAACGGCGATGCCGACGAATTCTGGCTGGCCGACCAGGGCGATCTCAAAACCGCGCTGCCGGCAAGCGGCGAAGCGACGGCGCTCGATTGCCCGGTCCGCAACATGCTGCGCGGCCATGACGACGATCGGCTGGCCCCCTGGTGGGAAACGATGACGGCGCGGGTCGCTCGGCCGGTGCCGTTCGAAAAAGGAATGGACCGGCTCCATGGCGCCCTCCCCGCGCCCTTCTTTTATATGCAACTCGGTTCGAAGGCGCTGGTGCGCGCCGAGGGGCTGACGCGCGTCTGGCAGGGCAATCACGGGGCGGACCATGATGGAAGAGAAGCGGACCGGAAACCCGGCGCGGTGACCGTCTATCACTATCCGGTTCGCTCGCGGCGCCAATTCTGGCGAAACATCCGCTGCCAGGGCGCCGGCTATGCCCGCAACGCGCAGGTCGGCGCGCTGATGGGCTGGCAGAAACGCCGCTGGTATCGGATGCTGTGCGAAGACGGGGATTCGGCCCGTGCCATCGCCGATGCGCTGCCCGGCAGCCGGCAATTGCAGGCCGATCTGGAGCGCGGCGTGGCGATCCGCGACGATCGGCCCGCAAGGCTGTTTTCGGCCATGGGAATCCTCGATTCCAAACCGCCCGGGACAGCTTGCCATGGCCCCGATTCGCCCGTATATGCCCCGCTTCCCCGCCATGTGCCCCCTGGAGGCGTGGTGGGGATGGAAACATAACCCCAAGCGATTTGGAGACATGCAATGAGCGATCAGCTAACGCTGTCGGCCGAAGTGCGCGAACGAGCAGGCAAGGGAGCCTCTCGAGCCATTCGCCGCGAAGGCCGAGTACCCGCCGTAATCTACGGCGAGAAGAAAGACCCGGAACCGATTCATATCGAAGAGCGCGAGCTCGTGAAGATGCTGCACACCGGCCACTTCATGAACAGCCTCGTGACCGTGAAGCTCGGCGATGCGGAAACCCGCACCCTGCCGAAGGATATCCAGTTCCACCCGGTCACCGATCGCCCGATGCATGTGGATTTCCTGCGTATCGGCAAGGGCGCGACGATCACGCTCGAAATTCCCGTACGCTTCATCAACGAAGAAGCCTCGCCGGGCCTCAAGCGCGGCGGCGTTCTCAACGTCGTGCGGCATGAGCTCGAGCTCACCTGCCCGGCCGACGAAATCCCGAGCGAGATCGAAGTCGCCCTGGACGGCCTCGAGGTCGGCGATTCGATCCATATTTCGCAGGTCGAACTTCCCGAGGGCGTAACCTCGGCGATCGACGATCGCGACTTCACAATTGCCGGCGTCGTCGCACCGTCCGCGCTCAAGCGTTCGGATAGCGAAGCCGAAGACGGCGAAGAGGGCGAGGAAGGTGAAGTCGCCGCCGACGAAGTGCCCACCACCGCCCAGGGCGATGGCGAAGAAGGCGAGAGCGAGGACTAGACCCCTCCCCTTTCGAAACGCCGCTATATGTGGTTTGGAAAGCCGGCCTGTTCCCACGCGAGCAGGCCGGTTTTCTTTTGGGGGCCAAAAGGGCTAGGCGCAGCGCATGCAAATCTGGGCAGGTCTCGGCAATCCGGGCGCGGAACATTCGATGCAGCGGCACAATGTCGGCTTCATGGCGGCCGATGCGATTGCCGAAGTGCATGGTTTCGGTTCGGTGCAACGCAAGTTCCAGGGCTGGGCGCAGGACGGCCGCATCGGCGGCGAGAAGATCCTGCTGCTCAAACCGGCAACCTATATGAACAAGTCCGGCCAGGCGATCGGCGAGGCGATGCGCTTCTACAAGCTCGCCCCCGAAGACGTGACCGTTTTCTACGACGAACTCGATCTCGAACCCTTCAAAATCAAGGTGCGGCGCGGCGGCGGTACCGCCGGCCATAACGGCATCCGCTCCACCGACGCCCATATCGGCCCGGAATTCCGCCGCGTCCGTATCGGCATCGGCCATCCGGGAAACAAGGCGCGGGTGACGAAGCATGTGCTCGGCAATTATGCCAAGAGCGAGATCGAACCGCTGACCGACCTGCTCGGCGCGATCGCCGCCGAAGCGGAGTGGCTGGCGAAAGACGACGACGCCCGCTTCCTGAACGAGGTGGCGCTGAGGATGCAGGACGCGGGCTAAGTCTTCCGCCTTCGCGGGATCGACGGGTTGGTGCTATAACGAGGGCAGCAACAGGAGATCCGCCATGTCCGACTTCAGCCGCCGCCAGCTTCTCGCCGGAACCGCCGCTATCGCCGCGCTCGCCGCCATGCCCGCACGCGGGCAAGATGCGATGGCCGCCGCCGACACCCGGCCCGATCTTGCCGGCAAATCCGTCTTTATCACCGGCTGTTCCTCGGGCTTCGGGCGGGCGGGCGCGCTGCACTATGCGAGGCTTGGCGCCAAGGTGATCGCGTCGATGCGGGGCCTGCCCCGGCCCGAGGCGGAAAGCCTTGCCGCCGAAGCCGCTGCCGAGAATCTCGATCTCCATATTGTCGAAATCGACGTGCTCGACGACGAACAGGTCGCGGCGGGCGTTGCGGAGGCCGAGCGGATCGCAGGCGGCGGGATAGACGTGCTGGTCAACAATGCCGGGATCGGCATCACCGGCCCGATCGAGGTACAGGACATGGAAGCGACGCAGCTTATGTTCGACACCAATGTCTTTGGCTATCTGCGCATGGCGCGCGCGGTGCTGCCGGGGATGCGCGCCGCCGGGTCCGGCCAGATCTTCGTCATTTCCTCCCAGCTCGGCCGCCTCGTCGTGCCCTCGGCCGGCCAATATTCGCCGACCAAATTCGCGGTCGAGGCGATGTTCGAGCAGCTCGCCTATGAACTCGTGCCGCACAATATCGAGGTTACGATCATCCAGCCCGGCGGCTATCCGACCGAAATCTGGGTGAATCGCAACCGCTATACCCGCGAACTGCGGGACCGGATTCCCGAGTCCCACGCCAATGGCTATCCGGCCCTTATCGCGCGGATGGGCACCGAGGACGGATCGGGCCGCGATACCGATGTGCTGGACGTGCCGCGCGCGATCGCCGAGATCATCGCAATGATGCCCGGCTCTCGCCCGCTGCGCCGCCCCGTCCATCCCCAGCGTATTCCGCAAGCGGCGATCAACACCGTCTCCCACGAAACCCAGCTCGCCTGGCTGGGCCCGAGCGGCTACGGGCCGTGGATCCGGTCGGTGCTGACGTGACGATACGGAATCGATCGATCTTGCTAGGATCCGCCGCAGCCGCTGGTGCGTTTTTGGCGCTCGCCGGGGGGCACGCCCAAGAAGGCGACAACCCCTTCGACAGCGGGCCGCCAACTGCCCAGAGCAACCCCGAATATACCCGCATCGATAGCGAACGGGGCGCCGTTCTTTGCAGCTGGATGATCGTGACGGAGATGCGAGCCCTGCATCGACGGTGTCACGCTGACGAACCGCCTGAACTCACCTCTTCGCTGGACCGGTCGCTCGATCGTTTCCACACTTTCATTGTCGCCAACAGCGACGATACCCGTGATGCCCTAGAAGCAAGAGTCGCCTCTAGGCTGGCCGAGGTCGATGCGGAGGAAGGCGTGTGTGCGCCTGATGGCGAAGCGGAGCGGTTCTATCAGCTGTTCATCTCGCAAGGTGCGACCGGAATAGATGAAATGACCGAATTCGCGCTCGCCGTACCGCGTCCGCCAGTACTCAATCCCTGCCTGTAACGGCGAGGCTTTAGCTTAGCCGATCGGCATGCCGGGCGGAACGCGCGGCAGGCGGGCTTCGTCGGCGATCGCCGCGTCGAGCGCCTCGCGGTCCTGCAGCAGCCGGGCGAGCCCCCTGCCCCATTGCGCCTGCACGTCCGAACCGCGGCCCGTTAGATTTTCCGCCAATTGCTCCAGCCCGTCCGATAGCGCGAGCGCGACCGTTGGCGAGAGCCCGGCATCGCGCTGGACGCGGGCGAGCGCCAGCGCGGTCGTCGTCGCGATCCGGCGGCGGACGCCGGCATCGCGCGCGCGCCCGTCGAAGCCGAACACCCGGTCGATCAGCGCGTCGATCGCTTCGTGCGCGCTCGGCGAGTCCGGGTTGGCCTCGTGCTGGATTTCGAGCCGGTTCAGGCGTTCGGGCGCGAGCAGATCCGTAAGCGTCACCACCGCGCCGAGCTCGGTCGCGGTCAGCGGATCGAAGACCGGGCCGCCCGCCGTCGGGAAAATCTCGATGCTCGTCTGCCGGTCAGTATTCCCCGAATAGGCCGAGGAAAGATAAGGCAGCACGTTCGCCGGCACGCGCAGCGCATCGGGCGAGAGCGTATCGAGCAGGGCCGAGAGCGCGGCGCGCTGGGCCTCCGGCGGCACCGGCTCGGCGCGTTCCTGCCCGTCGCCGTTGCGCGAATAGGCAAAATCGACGCCGCCGAGCACCTTGGCCGCCGCCTCGACCTGATAGCGGTGAAGCAGCCAGATCGGCACGAAGGCGCGGCGCAGCTGGGAGACCGGCTGGCCATTCCCGATCGCCGCAGGGCCGAAGCGGGAGACGGCGACGCGGCGGACCTCCATCATCCGCGCAAGTTCCGCGACCGGATCGGAATAGTCGTCCCACAGGCTGCCGGCCGGATGGGCCGAGCCGGCGGATCGCGCTTCGCCATCGCCCACGAAACGCAGCCCGGCGGCGAGCCCCGCGGCCATCATCCGGTCGGCCTCGGCTTCGCTCCGCGCGCCGTAGAGCCAGCGGATCGCGAACCGGTCCCAATTGCCCAGCCCCACGCCATAGGCGTCGCTGAGATCGATATTGCCCTCCTCGTCGAGCCGGATGCGCGGCGCGGGATAGTCCATCACCGAAAAACGGCCTTGCGCGGACCCGGCGAAATTATGCGCCAGGCCGATGGCATGGCCGACCTCATGCGCGCCCAATTGCCGGATGCGGGCGAGCGCGGCGGTGATCGGGTCGTCGGGATCGCCGGTGCCGGTCAACCCCGCGCCGACCAGCGCCTCGAAGATCATCAGGTCCTGCCGCACGCGCAGCGAGCCGAGCAGCACGCCGCCACGGATGATCTCCCCGGTCCGCGGATCGTCTATCGCCTGGCCATAGGACCAGCCCCGCGTCGCGCGGTTGACCCAGTTGACGACATTGTAGCGGATATCGAGCGGATCGGCGCCTTCGGGCAGGATCTCGACCCGGAAGGCATCGACGAAACCCGCGGCATCGAACGCCTCGCTCCACCAGGACACGCCCTCATGGAGCGCCGTGCGGATCGGCTCGGGCGCTCCCGGATCGATATGGAAGACGATCGGATTGACGACGGGCGAGCGCTCGGTCGAGGGATCGGTACGTTCCAGCCTGAAGCGGTTGGCCAGCTCGTAGACGACCGGCTGGCCGAGCGGCGCGGAATAGTCGACGACCGTCGAACCGAAGGATCCGGCGCGCGGATCGAAACGGCGTGGCTGGTAGCCCGCTTCGGGCAGCGCGACCAGCGAATGGCGGACGAGGAAGCTGGCATTGCCGGATACGGGCAAGATGTTGCCGGTCTCGGCCTCCGGCTCGTCGGCGACGAAGGTCAGCCGCCCCCGCAGTTCGATGTTGCGCGGAAAGACGCGCACGAAATTGGTGTCGGCGACCGAGAGTTCGGGCTTGAGCTTATAATCGCCATCGCCGCTGTCGATGGCGTCGGCGATGCCCATATCGTCGCGCGTCAGGAAGGAGGCGATATCGACGAGAAAGCCGCCGCCCGCCGTTTCGGCCGCGACCTCGCCCATCCAGATCGTCGAATAGGCGAAGGATTCGCGCACCGCCGCCTGCTCCGCCGGAGTCCCCGTGGTCGCGCGGAAGCGGTGATTTTCGATCTCGGCCAGCACATGGTTGCCGACCCTGCGGAAGACGAGGATGCGCGCGCCGTTGCTGGCGTTGCGATCGAGCCCGATCGGCGCCGAACCGAGCCCGGTTTCCAGCGCGCTCAGATAGATATAACGGCCGGCGACGCCGCCGGCATCGGGGCGCGGCAGGGATAGATATATCTGCCCCTCGCGCCGGTCGACATGGACGGGAAGCAACCCGGTCTGCGCCTCGGTACCGGCCAGCACCTGCGCGGCCGGCTCGATCGCCAGCGCGGGAGATGCGGCAAGGCCCGCCGCCAGAACCAAGCCCAGAATAGCTGCCCGCATCGGAAATTCCCCCGTTCGAAGGACGCGACACTAGGTCGCGGGGGAATGCGTGTCGAGAAGGCTAGTGGCAGGCTTTCAGGTTGCGCTTGAGCAGCCAGTAATTGACCGGCCAGGCGGCGAGGAAGCCCGCCGGGATCGCGACCATAAGCGCGAGGAAATAGGGCCAGGACAGGATCGAGCCCGCGGTCATCCCGCCCATATGATAGTCGGCCAGGTTCATCGCGATTTCCATCACGCCGATCGACACCGCCTCACCAATCCAGATCAGCTTGAACGCTTCGCCAAAGCTCATGCCGCGATCGCGCATGACCGGTACGAGGCCAAGGGTGAAGCCGGACAGATAGGCAAGCCCGGTCGCCAGCGCGATCGTCGGCCAGATACCAAAACCGAAATGAACGCCGATGCTGAGACCGACGACTTCGCCGATCACACAGCCCGTCAGGCAGTGCAGGGTCGCCTGCGCCGACGTGACCAGCGAGGCGTGGGCACCATGGCCGCCGCTTTCATGCGCGCAATGGTCGGTTTCGGTGTGGGTGCAATCATCCATGGCGTGTCCGCTTCCTATCGTATTGACCGGCTTCGATGCGCGCCATATATACCCCCATAGGGTATAATTCAAGATACCCTGCTAGGGTATAAACGGACGGAATTTTCGCATGAACGACGCCGACAAGCATAGCCTGCTGAAACGCCTCAACCGGCTGGAGGGCCAAGTGCGCGGCGTCGCCCGGATGGTGGAGGAAGACCGCTATTGCATCGACGTGCTCACCCAGATACGCGCTGTGCGCGCCGCCTTGTCGCGGGTCGAAACGGGTTTGCTCAAGCATCATCTCGACCATTGCATCGAAGCGGCGATCACCGGCGGCGACAGCGCCGATCAACGGCAGAAGGCGAATGAGCTGATCGAACTGCTCGATCGCTCCAACCGCTAGGCGCCGCAGGCCAGAACAGGACTTACAAGCGATGGGTTTCAAATGCGGTATCGTCGGCCTGCCCAATGTCGGCAAATCGACGCTGTTCAACGCGCTCACCGAGACGCAGGCAGCGCAGGCGGCCAACTACCCCTTCTGCACGATCGAGCCCAATGTCGGGAAGGTCGCCGTGCCCGATCCGCGCATCGTGAAGATCGCGGAGATCGCCGGTTCGGCGCAGACCATCGAAACCCAACTGGAGTTCGTGGACATCGCCGGCCTGGTGCGCGGCGCCTCCAAGGGCGAAGGGCTGGGCAACCAGTTCCTCGCGAACATCCGCGAGGTCGACGCCATCGTCCATGTGCTGCGCTGTTTCGAGGATGACGACATCCAGCATGTCGACAACCGCATCGATCCCATCGCCGACGCGGAGACGGTGGAAACCGAGCTGCTGCTTTCCGACATGGAATCGCTGGAGCGGCGCGTCGAGAACGCCAAGCGCCGCGCGACCAGCGGCGACAAGGACGCCAAGGCAACCGCAAGCGTGCTCGGTCAGGCGCTGGAGCTGCTGAAAGAGGGCAAGCCCGCCCGGCTTACCGAACCCAAGGACGAGGTCGAGGCCAAGCTGTTTCGCGAGGCGCAGCTGCTGACCGCGAAGCCGGTCCTCTATGTCTGCAATGTCGACGAAGGCTCGGCCGCGGAGGGCAATGCCTTCAGCGCGCGCGTCTTCGAAAAGGCCAAGGCCGAAAATGCCGAGGCCGTCGTCATCTCCGCCGCGATCGAGGCCGAGATCGTGTCTATGGACCCGGCCGATCGCCCGGAGTTTCTCGCCGATCTCGGACTGGAGGAAACCGGGCTCGCCCGCGTCATCCGCGCCGGCTATGCGCTGCTCGATCTCATCACCTTCTTCACCGCTGGGCCCAAGGAAACCCGCGCCTGGACAGTTTCGCGCCATGCCCATGCGCCGCAGGCCGCCGGCGTCATCCATACCGATTTCGAACGCGGCTTCATCCGCGCCGAAACCATCGGCTATGACGACTATATCGCCTGTAACGGGGAAAGCGGCGCCCGCGACGCCGGCAAGCTGCGTCAGGAAGGCAAGGACTATGAAGTCGCCGACGGCGATGTGATGTTGTTCAAGTTCAACGTGTAGCGATGCTGAAGCCTCTTCTCTTCCTCGCAATGGTGATCGGCCTTGTCGCGCCGTCGATCGCGATGGCCGATTGCAGTCCGGCCCCGGAGACGGCGACACACGCGATGGCAATGGATCAAGGCGATGGCGAACCTCGTCACGAAATGCCCTGCCATGATGCGCCGGACCAGCCTCACCCCATGGTGGCAAGCTGCATCGGCTGTAGCGTACCGCCGGTTTCCATCGACTATGCCCCGCCCGCGGCTTCTCTCATGGCGGCACCCCTTCCCTCGCTGCCTGCAGCGCGCGGTGGCCTCGGCCCGATCCCCGATACGCCGCCGCCCCGAATTCCCGCCTGATTTCGTCATCGGAAGCCAAGGCTTCCGCAACGCAATTCAGCCAGGAACAGACAGATGAAAATGACATTCAAAACCGGCATCGCGCTGGCCGCCCTGATCGGTAGCCCGGCGATGGCGCAACACGAAGGCCATGGCGGCCACCAGATGCCGGCGGAAGAGGCAACGCAGCAACACAACCACGGCACGCATCAAATGGAGTCCGGCAATCTTTGCTTGCCCGTCGCGACCGTCCCGGCCTGGGCAAACGGCTCGGGCACATCGCGGCTACCCGGTTCCGAAGGAACGCTCGGCGGCTGCGGCCAACCGGCGAGTGCTCACGCTCCGGGCGGGCTTCATGCGATGTCCGGCGACTGGATGCTTATGGCGCACGGCTATGTCTGGCCGGTGTACACGGATCAATCGGGCCCGCGCGGCGACGATAAAATCTACGCGCAATCGATGGTCATGCTTTCCGCTTCGGGGCCGATCGGCGAGGGCGTGAACCTCGAACTTCGGACGATGCTCAGCGCCGAACCGCTGATGGACAATGCCGGCTATCCCAACCTCTTCGCCACCGGCGAAACCGATGAAGGCGAGCCGCTGGTGGATCGCCAACACCCCCACGACCTGTTCATGGAACTGGCGGCACGCGTCAATGTCGATATCGGCGGGTCAAACCAGCTGTTCCTCTATGGCGGCCCCGTCGCCGAACCTGCGCTAGGCCCCAGCGCCTTCATGCATCGCGGATCGGCAACCTATAATCCCGAAGCGCCGATCACCCATCACTGGTTCGATTCGACGCACATCACCTATGGCGTGGTGACCGCCGGATATTCGTCGAGCCGCTTCCAGCTCGAAGCCTCGGCCTTTCGCGGGCGCGAACCCGACGAGGAACGCTGGGGCATCGAGACGCCGCGGCTGGATTCGTGGAGCATCCGGGGAACGTGGAACGCTTCGCGCAACTGGGCCACGCAGCTCAGCTATGGCCGGATCAACGAACCCGAAGCCCTGCATCCGGGCGAAGACGAAGGCCGGTTCACGGCCAGCGTCCATTATTCGGGTTGGAACGGTCTCTCCGCGATGGCCGCCTTCTCCGCGAAGAACCGTATCCCCGGCCCGACGCTCGAAGCCTTTCTGATCGAAGCCAATTGGAACATCGACAATCACCACACGGTCTTCGGCCGGTTCGAAAATGTCGAGAATGACGAGCTGTTCGACCATGACAGCCCCCTCCACGAGATTCCCTACCGGATCAGCAAGTTCCAGGCCGGCTATGCCTATCGCCTGCCGCTCGCGGACAATCTCAACGTCGCGCTGGGCGGCACCGTTTCGGCCTTCGCCTTCCCGAACGCGCTGGAGGCCGCCTATGGCGACAATCCGATGGGCTTCACCCTGTTCGCGCGGTTCGCGCTGGGGCGTTAGGCGGAAGACTTGGATGGCGGCGGGGGCGCGTTCCGGAAGTGACGTCGATCTGTCACAGGCGATTGCTATGCGGCAGCCCATGATCCGCTTGCTCCTCGCCCTTCTGGGGTTCGCCCTCGCCGCCCCACTTTCCGCCCAGCCCGCGCCCGGCGCGCCGACGACCATCCTGATCTCGATAGACGGCTTCCGGCCCGACTATCTGGATCGCGGCATCACGCCCCGGCTTTCGGCGCTGCGCGACGGCGGCGTGTTCGCGCCGATGCGGCCTTCCTTCCCGACCAAGACCTTTCCCAATCATTACACGATCGTCACCGGCCTCCGGCCCGATGGTCACGGGATTACCGGCAATGCGATGATCGATCCCGCCCGGCCCGGCGAGATGTTCAGCCTCGGCAATCCTGCCCAGTCGCTCGATCCCTTCTGGTGGGACGAGGCCGAGCCGGTCTGGGTGACGGCGGAGAATGCCGGCATCCGGACGGCGACGATGTTCTGGCCGGGCTCCGAAGCCGCGATCCGCGGCGTGCGACCGCAGGACTGGATGCGCTACGACCAGCATGTTTCCAACGTCCAGCGCGTGAATGCCGTGCTCGACTGGCTGCGCCGCCCAGAAACCCTGCGGCCCCGTTTCGTCACCCTCTATTTCGACACCGTCGATACCGCCGGCCATATGAACGGCACGGCCGGGCCGGAGATCGACGCGGCGATCACCGAAATCGATGCGCGGATCGGCGAGCTGGTCGATGGGCTCGCGGCGATAGGCCGGGCCGCCAATATCCTGATCGTTTCGGATCACGGCATGCGGCAGGTCGACGCGGCGCGGGTGATCCAGCTCGACGAACTGATCGACCCGGCCTTCTACACGCTCGTCGAGAGCGGCCCCTATGCCGCCATCGAACCCGTAACCGGGACCGACAATCTCGTCCCCGAGGCGCTGCTCCGTCCGCACGACCATATGGCCTGCGCGCGCCGCGAAGATCTGCCACCCGCGCTTGAATTCGGCAGCAATCCGCGGGTCGCGGCCATCATCTGTATCGCGGAAGCGGGCTGGATCATTATCTCGGGGGAGCCGCGCTGGCCGGTCGCGGGCGGCGCGCATGGCTGGGACAATCGCGATCCGCAGATGCGCGCGCTGTTCTTGGCGAGCGGCCCCGCCTTTGCCGGGGCGACGCCGCCGGAAACGATCGACAATATCGACATTTATACGGTGCTCACCAGGCTGATCGGCATCGAACCGCTGGCCAATGACGGGAACCCGACCGTGGCCGACGCTTTGCTCGGAAATTAGCCCCTTTACGCTTGCGTAAAGCAGCCGGGCGACTACACTTATGCGATGCGCTATTTTGAAGATATCGAGCTCGGAGAGAAAGCCAGTTTCGGCCACTATGAAGTGACCCGCGACGAGGTGATCGCCTTCGCATCCCTCTACGATCCCCAGCCCTTTCACCTCGACGACGAGGCGGCGGCGAAGACGTTTTTCGGCAGGCTTTCCGCCTCTGGCTGGCACAGCTGCGCGATGACCATGCGGATGATCGTCGACAATATGGGCGACAAGAAACAGGCGAGCCTCGGCTCGCCCGGCGTCGATGAATTGCGCTGGCTGAAGCCCGTTTATCCGGGTGACACGTTGCGCTGCGAGACCGAAATCGTCGAAAAGACGCCCTCGCGCAGCCGGCCCGAAATGGGTTCGTTCAAGAGCAAGATCACCGTCTTCAACCAGGACGACGAACCGGTGATGACCCTGAAGACGATCGGCTTGATCCGCACGCGGCCCGCGGAATAGGCCACCCAACGGGCGTTCAATCGCCTTCGAATTCGAAGAGCGAATCGGACGAAACCCCGGCTTCCCGGAGCTTTGCCGAGCCGCCGAGATCGGGCAGGTCGATGACGAACAGCGACTGGCCGACTTCCGCCCCCGCGCCGCGCAGCAGCTTGACCGCAGCAAGCACGGTGCCGCCCGTGGCGATCAGATCGTCGACGACCAACACGCGCGCGCCTTGCGGGATCGCGTCGTCGTGCATCTCCAGGCTGTCGGAACCATATTCGAGCGCATAGTCCACCGAGACCGTGCCGCCCGGCAGCTTGCCGCGCTTGCGGACGAGGACGATCCCCGCGCCGATTTCCCGGGCAATGGCCGCGCCGAATACGAAGCCACGCGCCTCGATCGCCGCCACCGCGTCGATCGGACCGTCCACCATCGCCGTCATGCGCTCGATCGTCAGCGCGAACCCCTCCGCGTCGAGCAGCAGGGTCGTGATATCGCGAAACTGGATCCCCTGGGTCGGGAAATCCGGAATCGTCCGGATCAGTGCCTTGAGGTCGGAATTATCGCCGCTCAATGCCCCGCTCAATGCTTCGTGTCGCGCCAGACATTCTTATAGGCAAGGAAGGCCAGCGCGGTCGCGAAGACGAGGAAGATCAGCACCGCCCAGCCGAGCGATTTGCGCGCTTCCATCCGCGGTTCCGCCGTCCAGATCAGGAAGGCCGTCACGTCGCGCGACATCTGCTCGACCGTGGCCTCGGTACCGTCCGCATAGCTCACCTGTCCGTCCGCCGTCAGCGGCGCCGGCATGGCGAGGTTGAGGTTGGCGAAATAGGGATTGTAGTGAAGCCCAGTGCCAGGACGATTCGCTTCGGGAAGGTCTTCGGGCGGATCCTGATAGCCGGTAAGCAGCGAATGGATATAGGCGGCACCGCCCTCGCGCGCCTTGGTGATCAGCGAAAGATCGGGCGGAAGCGCGTTGTTGTTGGCGGCGCGGGCGGCGACTTCATTGGCATAGACGCTCGGGAAGTGATCGGCCGCGACCGCGTTGCGCGTCGTCACCTCGCCCGTTTCCTCGTTCACCGCCGGCACCTGGATCTGCCACTGATCGGCGATCGCATCGACTTCGGCCTCGCTGAAGCCGATTTCCTCCAGATTGCGGAACGCGACATAGCGCAGCGAGTGGCAGGCGGCGCAGACTTCCTTGTAGACTTGGAAGCCGCGTTGCAGCTGCTGGCGGTCGAAACGACCGAACGCGCCGTCGCTGGCGAAGCTGATGGGCTCGGCATGGCGATGGAATTCATGTTCCACCGATTCGACCGGCGGCTCGCTGATATAGGCGACCGCGCCGACAATCAGCGAATAGAACAGGACCCCGCAGAAACCGAGACCGACGAGAAATCCGAGAATGCGAACCATTGTGTCGAGCCCCTTATTCGGCCGGCGCGGGCTGGGCCGCGTCGTCATCCTTGCCGAGCACCGCCTCGGTGATCGAATTCGGCAGCGGCATCGGCCGCTCTGTGCGCGAAATCAGCGGCAGCAGGATGAGGAAGTGAGCGAAATAGTAGATCGAGGCCAGCTGGCTGATCATGACATAGGGCTCTTCGGCGGGCGCGCCACCGCACCAGCCGAGAACCAGCACGTCGAGCACCAGCACCCAGAACCAGATCTTGAACTGCGGCCGGAACCTGCCGGAGCGAACCGGAGACTTGTCCAGCCAGGGCAGGAAGAAGAGCAGCAGGATCGAACCAAACATCGCCAGCACGCCCCACAGCTTCGCCGGCAGGATGAAATCCACCGTGAAGGCGCGCAGGATCGCGTAGAACGGCCAGAAATACCATTCGGGAACGATATGCGCCGGGGTCGAGAGCGGGTTCGCCTCGATATAATTGTCGGCATGGCCAAGAAAATTCGGGAAGAAGAACACCATGATCGCAAGCAGGATCAGGAACACGCCGACGCCGAAGCCGTCCTTCGCCGTATAGTAAGGATGGAACGGCACCGTATCCTGCGGCCCCTTCACCTCGATGCCCGTCGGGTTGGACGAACCCGGGATGTGCAGCGCCCAGATGTGCAGGATCACGACGCCCGCGATCACGAAGGGCAGCAGATAGTGGAGCGAGAAGAAACGGTTGAGCGAGGCATTGTCCGGCGCGAAGCCGCCCAGCAGCCACTGCTTGATCGGTGCGCCGATCACGGGAATCGCCTCGAACAGGCCGGTGATAACCTGCGCACCCCAGAAGCTCATCTGCCCCCAGGGAAGCACATAGCCCATGAAGCCGGTGGCCATCATCAGCAGGAAGATGACGAGGCCCAGCAGCCAGATCATCTCGCGCGGCGCCTTGTAGGAACCGTAATAGAGGCCGCGGAAAATATGCAGATAGACGACGATGAAGAAGAAGCTGGCGCCGTTGGCGTGCAGATAGCGCATCAGCCAGCCCGAATTCACGTCGCGCATGATATGCTCGACCGAGGCGAAGGCGATGTCCGCGTTCGCCGCATAGTGCATCGCGAGCACGATGCCGGTCACGATCTGGATAACGAGCGCGAGCCCCGCAAGGACGCCGAAATTCCAGAAATAGTTGAGATTGCGCGGTACCGGATAGCCCGAACCGACCGCATTGTAGACGAGACGCGGCAGAGGCAGCCTCTCGTCGACCCATTTCATCAGGGGATTGGTCGGGTTGTACTGCTCAGCCCAGGGAAAGCTCATGATATCCTGCCTCAGCCGATCGTGACGGTTGTGTCGGAAGTGAATTCATATTCGGGCACCGCGAGATTGCGCGGCGCCGGTCCTTTGCGGATGCGCGCGGCGGTATCATAGTGCGAACCGTGGCAGGGGCAGAAATAGCCCCCGTAATCGCCCTTGTTCTCGCCCTCGCCCGCGCCCAGCGGCACGCAGCCGAGATGGGTGCAGACCGCCAGGGTGATGAGCCAGTTTTCATGCCCCTCGATCGTACGCTCGGTCAGCGTTTCCGGATCGCGCAAATCGGACAGCGGCACCGCATCGGCTTCAGCGATTTCGGCCGCAGTGAGGTTGCGGATGAACAGCGGCTGCTTGCGCCACATCGTCTTGATCGCCTGACCCGCCTCGATCGCCGACAGATCGACATCGATCGACGACAGCGCGAGGACGTCCGCCGACGGGTTCATCTGGTTGATCAGCGGCAACAGGGCGATCGCCCCGCCGACGCCGGCAACACTTACCGCCGCAACATTCAGGAAATCCCTGCGCCGTACACCGTCTCCGGCCTGCGCTTCGCCTGCCGGCTGTTCGCTATGCTCTGCTGTCGCCATTCCCTCGGGCCTTTGTGGTTCTACACGACACCGAGGCAATCAGAACGGGTCGCGACCCATGCCCCGGCGGCTTGGCGCGCCTGATAGCCGCCCTTTGCCCCATTTGCCAACAGCGTTTTTGACCGGGTTGTGACATCTTTCCGGGCACGCCAAACAGGCCGCCATGCGTATCGCCCTTTACCAGCCCGATATCGCCGGAAATGTCGGCACGATCCTGAGGATGGCGGCCTGTTTCGGCGTGCCCGTCGACATCGTCGAACCCTGCGGCTTTCCCTTTTCGGACCGCAAATTGAAGCGGGCCGGGATGGACTATGCCGCGCGGGCGGAGATTCGCCGCCACGCCGACTGGCAAGCGTTCCGCGATTCGGCGCCGGGCAGACTCGTCCTGCTGACGGTGGATGGGGGCACCGCCCTGCCCGATGCGCGATTCGAACCCGGCGACGTGCTGCTCGCCGGGTCTGAAACGGCCGGCGTCCCGCCCGAGGTTCACGAGGCTGCGGGGCTGAGAATCAGGATTCCGATGCGAGCGGGCTTTCGGTCCTTGAATGTCGCTATCGCAACGGGCATCGCGCTCGGCGAAGCGCTGAGACAGACAGGAGATTGGCCCGAATGACCGCGCCTGCAATCGCACTCGATCCCCAGCAAAAAGCCGCGCGCACCGCGTTCGAAGCGCTGCGCGACCGGATCTGCGCCGAGTTCGAAGCCATCGAAAGGGAAGCCGGCAGCGACGCCTGCTTCGAATATACGCCCTGGGAACGGCCCGACGAAACCGGCATGCCGGGCGGTGGCGGCGTACGCGGCACGATACGCGGCGCGGTGTTCGAGAAGGCCGGGGTGAATGTTTCGACGGTGTCGGGCCAGTTCAACCCGGAATTCGCCAAGACGATCCATGGCGCGGGCGACGATCCGCGTTTCTTCGCGACCGGCATCAGCCTGGTCGCGCATATGGCGAACCCGCATGTGCCCGCCGTGCATATGAACCTGCGCTTCCTCACCACCACCAAGCGCTGGTTCGGCGGCGGCGCGGACCTCAATCCGCCGATCCCCTGCAAGGAAGACACCGATTTCTTCCATGCGCAATTGTTCAAGGCCTGCGATGCGCACGATCCGGGCGACTATGCGAAATTTTCCAAATGGGCCGACGATTATTTCTGGATCCCCCACCGCAACGTCGCGCGCGGCGTTGGCGGCATCTTCTACGACCATCTCGAAATCGACACTGAAGCGGATTTCCAGGCCCATCTCGCCTTCTCGCAGGCGGTGGGCGACGCCTTTCTGAAAGCCTTTCCGGCCATCGTCCGCAAGCGCATGGCGCAGGAGTTCGACGAGGCGGATCGCGCCCGGATGCTCGAATGGCGGGGCCGTTATGCGGAGTTCAACCTCGTCTATGATCGCGGCACCCTGTTCGGCCTCAAGACCGGCGGCAATATCGACGCGATCCTGATGAGTCTGCCGCCGCTCGCCACCTGGTCGTGAGCGCAGGGGGCTGAAGCGATGGGCCTGACGATGCTCAAACCCGGCGAACTCGGCGCGATCGTCACCTATCTCGACATGCGCGAACGGCCCAGGCCCGCGCCGATGCCGGATTCGCGCTTGCGGCTCAAACGCTGGCAACCGGTCGATCCGGTCAAATACCGGATATTGTTCGAACGTGTCGGCGGGCCGTGGCTCTGGTTTTCCCGCCTGACGATGGACGACGGGGAATTGCGGGCAATTATCGGCGATGAGGCTATCGAGGTCTATGCGGTCGAGGATCCGCGCGGGATCGAGGTCGGAATGCTCGAACTCGATTTCCGCGAAGGGGGCCAATGCGAGCTTTCCTATCTGGGCCTTGTTCCGGAACTCGCCGGCAAGGGGCATGGCCGCTGGCTTATGGCGCAGGCGCTAGTGCGGGCCTGGCGGGCCGATATCGCGCGCGTTAATGTCCATACCTGCACGCTGGATCATCCGGCGGCGCTCGGCTTTTATCAGAGCTGCGGGTTCACGGCACGCGGACAGGCGGTCGAAACCTTTCCCGATCCGCGCCTGACGGGATTGCTGCCGCGCACTTTCGCGCCGCACATCCCTATCCGGGAAAGCTAGCCGAAGACCTGCGGCGAAGGCACGCCGGTGAGCTGGCGGTAGATGACGAATTCCATGACCGCGAATATCATGGTTCCGGCGGCCTGGATCAGCCCGCTGATCGTCACCATCAGCACCAGGCCAGTGCCGCCCGGAGACATATCGAGGCCGGACAGCGCCAATATCGCGCCTATCACATTGGGAACGACCAGCGCGACGACGAGAAACACCAGCAGCACGATCAGCATGAAGGCAACGATCGGGAAGGCGTTCCCTTGCGTGACTTCGAAGCTTCGCTTGATCGCGGCGACCGGGGATTTCAACTGCTCGCCGATAGCGGCGGGGCCGAGCGCGGCCAGCCGCGCCCAGAGATAGACGCCCGGCAGGATCAGCAGCAGGAACCCGATGCCCAGCATCGCATTCACGCAGATCGAGATCAGGAAATAATAGGGAAGGAACAACAGCCCGGCCTTGATCGCCTCGCCCACCGTCATCCGTTCCGGCGCCAGCAGCAGCGACCACATCGCAAGCTGGCCGACCATCGAGACCAGCCCCCCGGCGATCATCAGCGGCAGGCTGGGTTGGATCGCCGCGAGAAACTGCTCAAGGCTTTCGGTCTCTTGCGGCATCGGCGCGAAATAGCCGAGCACGAGGGCGGGAAGCAGGAAAAACACGCCGGCAATGGCGAGCAGCAGCTGCAGCTCCCGGCGGGTGATGCGGACGACCTCGTCCCAGCCTGCGCTTGGTGAAAATCGGTGTTGAACGGCCATGGCGGCTTCATGCGGCCTTGGGCCCGGACGCACAAGCCCCGTTTCACGCCCTTGATCCGCCCGCCCCTGCCCCGCATCTAGGCGGGCGATGGAGAAGAACGGCATCGAGTGGCGCGTGACGCCCGGTCTCACCGACTATCCCCAAGCGCTTGCCGCAATGGAAGCGCGGGCGGCGGCGATATACGAGGGCAAGGCGAAGGAGCTTGTCTGGCTGATCGAACATCCGCCGCTCTATACCGCGGGAACGAGCGCGGTTCCCGAAGAATTGCTGTCCGCCGAAAGCTTTCCAGTCTTCACGGCAGGCCGGGGCGGCCGGTACACCTATCACGGGCCGGGGCAGCGGATCGCCTATGTGTTGCTCAACCTTGCGGAACGCGGGCGGGACGTGCGCGGCTTTGTCCATTCGCTGGAAGGCTGGATGATCGACAGCCTGGCCGAGCTCGGCCTCGAAGCGCGTCGCGCCGAGGGCCGAATCGGTATCTGGGCCGATGACGGGGACACCGAAGCCAAGATCGGCGCGATCGGCGTGCGTATCCGGCGCTGGGTCAGTTTTCACGGTTTCGCGATCAATGTCGCGCCCGATCTCACCCATTTCGACGGCATCGTTCCGTGCGGCATTGCCGAATATCCGGTGACCAGCCTCGAGAAACTCGGGCTCGCCACCGACATGGCGGTGGTCGACGATGCGCTCGCCGCGCGCTTCCCGGCCTTTCTGGAAAGCCTTGTAGGCTGAAATCGCGAAGGCTATTCCGCGCGATGAGGGAGATAGTGATGCGCATATCGATGACGATTCTGGCCGGATCCGCCCTGCTCACCCTGGCGGCATGCGGCGGCGGCGGCGACGCCACGACTTCGGACGAAAGCACGGCCGTCACCGATGTCGATCCGGGCGAAGGCGACGGCACGATCAACGACACGACCCTGATCGACGGCACGATCGGCGCCGAAGAGGAAATGGGCATGGAAAGCCGGATGCCCGCCGATTCCCGTAGCGAGCCGAGCGCGCCGGCACCGGCGGCGGCGAGCGCTTCTCGGGAACCCGATCCCGAACCGAGCGCCCCGGCCGAAGACGATGCTGCCGAAGAGGATAGCGAATAGGCATTTTCGTCCCCGGCGCTGCGCCAGACGGGGCTGCAGCGGCGGCAGGTTGCGATTATCCGGCTAACCGGGCGCCCGCCAAGCGGCTAAAACCGGCGTCGAGTGGAGAGTAAAATGGGTAAGTTCGGAAAATTTCTCGCGGTAACCGCCGCCCTGTTCGGCGTTGCGGCGCCAGCATCGGCGCAGATCCTCTTCTACCCGCCGGATCTCGAATCGGCACCGGTCAATGGCGACGAACAGGGCCTGTTCGTGCCGCAGATGGTCGGCGGCACGCCGGAGGATATTCGCGCCAACCTGATCTGGAACCTGCGGTCGAGCCTCAATGTTGCCGCGCTCAACTGCCAGTTCTGGCCCAGCGTGATGTCGGTCGACAATTACAACGCGATCCTCACCCATCATGCCGACGAGCTGAACGCGGCCTATGAAGGGCTGAAATCCTATTTCCGCCGCACCGCGGGCCGCCAATGGCAATCGACCATGGATGAGTACACGACCACCATGTATCAGAGTTATGTCCGGGTCGGGTCGCAGCGCACCTTCTGCACGACCGCGGCGCAGGCTGCGCGCGATGCACTCGCCCAGCCCAAGGGCCAGCTTTATCTCGCCGCCCAGAATAATATGCGGGCGATGCGATCGAGCCTGATCTCCTATAGCGACGCGACGATGCCTTATCACGAGCCGGTGCCGCTGCCGGCGATCCCGCGCCTGGACAATGCCTGCTGGCGCGGCGACAGCTACGACACCCGCCGCTGCTGACGCTGCGTTCCGGCCAGCGCTTTCCCGGCCGGTCTTGTCAAAGCGGCCCGACCTCTCCATCCCGCCCCGGATGACCGACGCGCCGCACTTCCGCCTTTCCGCGCAGAGCCTGCTCGTCCCGGGCCGCGGTGTCGCCGCCCTGCCCCGGCTTGATGCCTTCCTGCCCGAAATAGGCTCGGTCGAAAGGCGGCGCAGCCCGTCGGCGGCGACCGACGCGATCGCCGGATGGGGCTACAAGCCGACCGCGAAGCACGCCCGCGCGCTCGCCGAGAAACGCGGCCTGCCCTATATCGCGCTTGAGGACGGCTTCCTGCGCTCGATCGATCTCGGCGAAGCCGGAACCCCACCGCTCAGCCTCGTCGCCGACGATCTCGGCATCTATTACGATGCGCGCGGGCCATCGCGAATCGAGACGCTGCTGGAAGATGGCGGCTGGCAAACGCCGGAACTGCTCGCCCGCGCCGAAGCAGCGATGCAGCGGATCGCCGAGACCGGGCTCGGCAAGACCAACGCCGCGCCGCCCTTCGATCCGCGCACGCTGCCGGAAAAAAGCCGCCGCAGGGTACTCGTGATCGACCAGACCCTGGGCGACGCCTCGATCGAGGGCGGGCTCGCCGATACCGGGCGTTTCGCCGAAATGCTGGAAACCGCGCGCAAGGACGAACCCGATGCCGAGATCATCGTCCGCCGCCATCCCGCCGTTGCCGCGGGCCTGAAAAAAGGCTGCATCCCTGCACGAAGTTTGCGGGGCGTGACGCTGGTCGACGAGGAAGCGCGCGCCGCCGACATCATCGCCAAGGTCGACAGCGTCTATTGCGTGACCAGCCTCGCCGGTTTCGAGGCGCTGATCCAGGGCAAGGATGTGCGCTGTTTCGGCATGCCCTTCTATGCCGGCTGGGGCGCGACGCGCGACGAGATAGGCTGTAAGCGGCGGACCGCGAAACGCTCGACCGTCGAAATCTTCGCCGCCGCCTATCTCCTCTATTCGCGCTATGTCGATCCGATCTCGGGCGAGCCCACGACCCTGGAAGCGACGATCGACCGGCTGCTCCACTGGCGAATGATGGCGGACCGCAACGAAGGCCATTTCGCGGCCATCGGCTTTACGCCGTGGAAGCGCGCCGCCGTCCGCAACATCCTGTCGGGCCCGCGCAACAGCATCTCATTCCATCGCAGCGTGATCACCGCCCGGCACAAGGCGAGAGCGACTGGCGGCAAGATCCTGATCTGGTCGGGCAAGGAGGATGCCGAAACGCGCGACGCGCTCGCCCGCGCCAGCGTGCCCGTCTGGCGGATGGAGGACGGCTTTCTGCGCTCGCGAGGCCTCGGATCGGATTTCCACCTGCCCGCTTCGGTCGTGCTCGACGATCGCGGCATCTATTATGACCGCCACACCGCTTCCCGGCTCGAAACCACGCTCGAACACCGCGCCCTGCCGCCGGAATTGACTGCGCGCGCGGCGCGGCTGCGCGAAAGCCTGGTGGCCGCCGGCATCAGCAAATATAATGTCGGCGACGCGCCGGAACTGACCCCGGTGCCCGGCAAGGAGACCCTGCTCGTCGTCGGCCAGGTCGAGGATGATCGCTCGATCGAGCGCGGCACCGCGGACATCGCGACCAATCTTGGCCTGCTCGAAGCGGCGCGCGCCGACTATCCCGGCGCCCATCTCGTCTACAAGCCGCATCCCGATGTCGAGACCGGCAATCGCAAGGGCGGGATTGCCGAGGCCGATCTTGACCGGCTCGCCGACCAGGTCGTCCGCAACGCCAATATCGACCTGTGCCTTGGCGCCTGCGACCGGCTGGCGACCATGACCTCGCTCGCCGGGTTCGAGGCGCTGCTGCGCGGCAAGCCGGTCACCACCTATGGCGGCCCCTTTTACGCGGGCTGGGGGCTGACCGAGGATCGGCTGGCGCTGGACCGCCGCACCCGCAGGCTGACGCTCGACGAACTCGTCGCCGGCACGTTGCTTCTCTATCCGCGCTATATCCATCCGCCGACCGGCCTGCCCTGCACAGCCGAAGAGATCGTCTCCTGGCTCAGCGAAGACGCGCCCGCACCCGGCCATAAGCGCTGGCGCTGGCTGCGCGCGCTCTGGGCGAGCGTCAGCGGCAAGAAACCGGTTCTCTATTAGTCCCTAGGGAATGCCGAGCAGCTTGTGCGTCTGGAGCGACAGCCGCCAGCGAGGATGATTGTCGACAAAGGCAAGCGAGGCTTCGCGGGCCTCCTTGCCGTCCTCGCAATCCATCGGCTGGATCAGGAAATGCCGAAAATCCCAATCGGCGAGTTCCTGGGGGTCGATACCGGTCTGCGGCCAGACGAGTTTCAATTCGTCGCCGGTGCGCTGGACGACCTCGCTCCCGGCCTTGGGGCTGACGCACAGCCAGTCGATGCCGTAGGGCGCCGCGATCGTGCCGTTGGTTTCCACCGCGATCTCGAACCCTTCGCCATGAAGCGCGTCGATCAGCAGCGGATCGAGCTGGAGCAAGGGCTCCCCGCCCGTGCAGACGACATAGGCCGCTTCGCGGTCATATCCCCATAGCTCGCCCACCTTCGCCGCCAGCGTCGGCGCATCGTAGCGGCCGCCATTTTCGCCATCCATGCCGACGAAATCGGTATCGCAGAAGCGGCAGACCGCCCCGCTCCGGTCCTCCTCGCGGCCGGTCCACAAATTGCAGCCGGCAAAACGCAGGAAGACGGCGCGCCGCCCGGTCTGCATCCCTTCGCCCTGCAAGGTGAGGAACAGTTCCTTGACTGCGTAGCTCATGGCGCGGCCGCATAGTCGGTGGGATCGGCTATCCCCGCCTCCTCGAAACCCTTGCGGCGCAACCGGCAGCTATCGCACAGCCCGCAATGGCGGGCGTCCGGCGTGGGATCGTAGCAGGACCAGCTCATCCCCGCATCGAGGCCCAGCCGCGATGCTTCCTTCGCGATCTCCGCCTTGGAGAGTTCCATGAGCGGCGTACGGACCGCAAAGCGCTCGCCTTCGATGCCCGCCTTGGTCGCAAGATTCGCCATCGTCTCGAACGCCTCGACGAATGCGGGGCGGCAATCGGGATAGCCCGAATAGTCGAGCGCATTGACGCCGATGAACAGGTCGCGCGCGCCGGCGGCTTCGGCCCAGCCGAGGCAAAGCGAAAGGAAGATCGTGTTGCGCGCCGGCACATAGGTGATCGGGATATCGTCCCCCACCCCGGTTTTCGGCACCTCGATATCGGCGGTCAGCGCCGATCCGCCGAACTGGGCGAGATCGAGCGGGATCATGACATGCCGCGCGGCCTCCAGCTCGCGCGCGATTTGCGCGGCGGCCTCCAGTTCGATCCGGTGGCGCTGGTTATAGTCGACGGTCAGCGCGAGAATGCGATAGCCCTGCTCGCGCGCCAGCCCGCCCGCGACCATCGAATCGAGCCCGCCGGAAAGCAGCAACACCGCCAGTTTCGAATGGGTATCGGCCATAGCGACGGAGCTATGCCTGCCGGGCCCCGCGCGCAAGCCGGACAGGGCCGACGGGTAAAATAAAAGGCCGCTCCGAAGAGCGGCCAAGTTTGGCCTTGCGGCCTGCTAGGGAGGAAAGCGTGCCCCCATGAAAAGGCACACCCACCTGCTAGGCCGTCAGCGTAAACATTCGGTTAATTGCTTAACGAAAGGCTTATGAGCAATCGCCGGTGCGGCGCGCCTCATAGGCATGGTGGAACGGGCTGCCCCCGTCGATCCCCTGGGTGTCGATCTGGGCGAGCCGCGGAGTTTCGACGCGCACCGTCGTCTGACCCCAGCCTGCGCCCTGGCACTCGTAGCGTATCGTGGTTTCGCGGGCGCTATCGCTCAGCACGCGCCGCGAACAGCGGCGATTGCCATGCTGGAGCTGCAGCAGCTGGGCCGCGTTGCGGATGCAAATCGAACGGGCGGGCTCGCGCGCCGAACCGCCGATGGAGCGGAGCTGCCACAGACCCGCCTGCAGCGAACCCAGCGCCGCCGAAGGCGCCTGCGCGACGCTCGGGGTCGCCAGCAGGACGGCACCCGCCGCGGCCAGCAGGCCCGGCTTCAGTGGGGATAGGTTCAGCATGTTCGCTCCCATAGCGATGGCACGACAGTAGAATACTATTGCGCCATCTGGGCCGTTTCATAGCCGAAATAAGGTGAACTGGGACTGAAAAGCCTTGTTTCGCCTTAAAATTCAGTGAGTTCGAGCGGAAAATTTTTCGCGCAAAACTCGCATTCCACGCGAATCACGCCTTCCTCATCGGCCATATCGGTGCGTTCGTCGGCGCTGAACTTGCTCACGACATCGCGAATATGACCGGGATCGCAGCGGCACCCCTTTGAAAGCATCGCCGGCTCCATGACGCGGATTTCGTCCTCGTCGTGGAACAGGCGCCAGACAATCGCTTCGAGCTCCAACGCCGGATCGGCCAGTTCTTCGGCCGTGATCGTCTCGCCGAGCGCGCGCATATGCTCCCACTCGGGGTGATCGTAGCGCACGTGCAGCCGTTCGCGCCCTTCCTCGCCTTCGGGCAAATGCTGAAGCAGCATGCCGCCCGCGATCCAGGTGCCGTCCTCTTTCTGATCGGCGGCAAGGCGAACCAGACTCGGTATCTGTTCGGACTGGACGAAATAATGCTCGGCCGCTTCGCCGAGCGAGCCGCCTTCCAGCGGTACGATGCCCTGATAGCGTTCGCCGGTCGTCGCCTGGTCGAAGGTAATCGCCAGATAGCCCTGCCCGAACAGCCCGAACAGCGAGGGATCGGCCGGGGCCATCGCGAGGCGTTCGGGATTGTGGCGCAGATAGCCGCGCATCTCGCCGGCCTTGTAGTCGGCGACCAGCAGTTCGACGACGCCGTTCTGGGTCTGCGCCTGCAGGGTCAACTGCCCGCCCGCATCCTTCAATGTCGAACCGAGCAGCGCGGCCAGGGTCAGCGCCTCCGCGAGCAGCTGGGCCAGCGGCTTGGGATAGGCGTGCGCTTCGAGGATCTCGCCAAGCGCCGGCCCCAGCCGGACCACGCGGCCGCGGGCATTGCGGGCGGGAACCGAAAAGCCGAGCGCACTATCGACGGTCGGCGCGGTCATTCGATCAGGCCGAAACACCAGCGAAGAATGGATTTTTGCGCGTGAAGCCGGTTCTCCGCCTCGTCCCATATCGCCGATTGCGGCCCGTCGATCACGGCGTCGGTCACCTCTTCGCCGCGATGGGCGGGCAAGCAGTGGAGGAAGATCGCATCCTCCTTCGCCGCCGCCATCACATCTTCGGTCACCTGGAAGGGTTCCAGCGCCGCGAGTTTGGCCTCGCCGCCCTTTTGCCCCATCGAAATCCAGGTGTCGGTGACGACCACATCGGCATCCGCGACCGCGGCCATCGGGTTGCGCATGATCTCGACCGAGCCGCCGCGCGCGCGCGCCTCGGTGACGACATTCATCGGCGGTTGCAGGCTTTCTGGACAGGCGATCACGACGTCGAACTTGAGCAGGCTTCCCGCCTCGATGATCGAAGTGAGGACGTTATTGCCGTCGCCCAGCCAGGTCCATTTCGTGCCCGCCAGCCGCTTGAGCCGCTCCAGCA
Organism: Parasphingopyxis marina; assembly: GCF_014237875.1. Taxonomy (GTDB): domain Bacteria; phylum Pseudomonadota; class Alphaproteobacteria; order Sphingomonadales; family Sphingomonadaceae; genus Parasphingopyxis; species Parasphingopyxis marina. The sequence goes on along the minus strand of NZ_JACJVJ010000001.1, from coordinate 1,464,608 downwards.
CCGTCAGCATGTCGGCGACGATCTGGCAGGGATGCGAACGATCGGTGAGCCCGTTGATGACCGGCACGCTGGCATGTTCGGCCAGTTCGAGCAGCTTGTCGTGATCGTCGGTACGGATCATGATCGCGTCGACATAGCGGGAAAGCACCCGCGCGGTATCGGCGATGGTTTCGCCTCGGCCGAGCTGCATGCTGCCCGCTTCCATGATCATCGAAGACCCGCCGAGCTGACGGATCGCCATGTCGAACGAGGTGCGCGTGCGGGTGGAATTCTTTTCGAAGATCATCGCCAGCGTGCGGCCGGGAAGCGACGGGCATTCGTCGGTTGCGCCCCTCGGCTTGCGGCCGCGCGCCTCTTTCAGGGTTAGCGCGTCGTCGAGGATCGCGGCGAGCGCGTTGCCGTCGAGATTGTAAAGATCGAGAAAGTCGCGCGTCATGCTTCGGGCGCTTCATAATCCCGCGCCGCGGCCGACAGGCCCTCGACGAACTCGGCGATATGCGATTCCTCGATATTGAGCGGCGGCAGTACGCGCACGACATCGTCGGCGGCGGCCACGGTCAACAAGCCCTTTTCGCGCAGATGCAGGACGAAGGGCTTGCAGTCGCTCTTCATCTTGATGCCGAGCATCAGGCCCCTGCCTCGTACCCCTTCGAAAAGATGGTCGTGATTGGGCAGCATCTGTTCCAGCGCGCCGCGCAACCGGTCCCCCATCTCGCGGACGTGCTCGAAGAAACCCGGCTCCAGGATCACGTCGAGCACCGCCTCACCCGCCGCCATGGCGAGCGGGTTGCCGCCGTAGGTGGAACCATGGGTGCCGACGACCATGCCCGAAGCCGCTTCCTCGGTGGCAAGGCAGGCGCCGAGCGGAAAGCCGCCCCCGATGCCCTTGGCCGCCGCCAGGATGTCCGGCTCGATATCATATTGCTCATAGGCGAAATAGGTGCCGGTCCGCCCATAGCCGCACTGGACCTCGTCGAGCACGAGCATCAGCCCGTTGGCGTCGCATAAGGCGCGCAATCCCTGCATGAAGGCGTTGCTGGCCGGGCGGATGCCGCCCTCGCCCTGCACGGGCTCGACAAGGAAGCCGGCCGTGGTTTCGTCGACCGCAGCATCGGCGGCATCGAGATTGTCGAACTCGACGACTTCGAAGCCGGGCAGCAGCGGCTCGAAGCCCTCGCGCATCTTTTCCGAGGCGGTCGCGCTGATCGTGCCGAGCGTACGGCCGTGAAAGGCGGCCGAAAAGCTGATCAGCTTGGTCCGCTCGGGATGGCCGTTGGCGAATTGATAGCGGCGCGCCGTCTTGATCGCGCATTCCACCGCTTCCGCGCCCGAATTGGTGAAGAACACCGTATCGGCGAAACTATTGTCGACGATGCGCTGCGCGAAATGCTCGCCCTGCGGCGATCCGTACATGTTCGAGACATGCATCAGGGTCGCGGCCTGATCCTGGATCTTCTTGGTCAGATGCGGGTGGCCGTGGCCGAGCAGATTGACGGCAATGCCGCTCGCAAAATCGAGATATTTCTCACCCTGCTCGCCATAGAGATAGGCGCCCTCGCCTCGCACGGGACGCACCGGGCTCCGGGGATATACGGGCATCAGCGGCGTAATCGTCATCGTGCTTTCCTGTCGGTTCTTCAAAAGCAAAAATGGCGGCCCCCGCGGCCGCCAATGGGAGGGCTCTATACTTGAATCCGGCAATGCCCGTCAAATGCCCCGGGGCCGGTCAGTTCTTGATCCGCCAGCCGCGCGAAAGGAGCAGGTAGCACAGTCCGCCAAGCACCAGATTGACGCCGAGCAGCACGAAGAAACCGGCCGTCACGTCCGAATCCGAAACCTCGATAAAGCCATAGCGAAATCCCGAGATCACGTAGAAGAACGGGTTGGCATGGCTGATCATCTGAAAGGTGGGGTCCAGCCTATCAATCGAATAGAAAGTGCCCGAAAGGAGCGCCGCCGGGGCGACAAGGAAATTGGTGACCGCGGCCGCGTGATCGAATTTTTCAGCCCACATCGACGTCAGCACGCCCATGAAGGCAAGCATCGCCGATCCCATCAGGCCAAAATAGAGCACCGCCCAGACATGATCCGGGGTCACGTCGATCCCCCAGAGGAACATCGCGACCCAGACCGCTGCGCCGACGCAGAGGGCCCGGGTGACCGCACCGCCGACGATGCCGGCGAGCAGCTCCAAGGTCGATAGCGGCGGCATGAGCAGATCGACGATCGTTCCCTGGATCTTGCCCGCAAGCATCGAGAAGCTGGAATTGGCGAAGGCATTCTGGATCATGCCCATCACGATCAGGCCCGGCGCGATGAAACTGTTGAACGGGACGCCCATTACTTCCCGCCCGCCGCGGCCGAGCGCGACGGTGAAGATGACCAGGAACAGCAGGGTCGTGATCGCCGGGGCCCAGACAGTCTGCAACTGCACCTTGAAGAAACGCCGAACCTCCTTAATGTATAGGGTTCGCAAGCCTATCCAATTGACGAACGGGATCACCGGAACCCCGGGTTCTGAAATGGTTCCTGCGGCGGGTGCGTGCGATTTGGGCTGGTCTGTCATCGCGGATGCGATTATCGGCTGCCGCGCGCCCCGGCAAGCCGGTTGGCAATGTAACGAAGGAAATATGATGGCCTGGACCGACGAACGCATCGATCAGCTGAAGAAGATGTGGGAAAAAGGCATGACGGCGAGCCAGATCGCCGACGAGCTTGGCGGTGTCAGCCGCAACGCCGTAATCGGCAAGGCGCATCGCCTTGGCCTGAAATCGCGTCCCTCGCCGGTAAAGGCCAAGGACAGCAAGGCGAAGAAAAAGCCCGCGGCAAAGCCCAAGGCCGCGCCCAAAAAGACAGCGCCGAAAAAGGCCGCGCCCCCCGCCGCCCGGAGCCCGGAACCGCAGGAAAAGCCCGCAGAAGCCGGGTCGACCGAAACGGCAACGCCCCCCGCCCCGCCCCAGCAGCAATATCGCTCGATCGGCCCCGGCGGATTCACACGCCAGTCGCCGGCCGACCAGGCGCCGCTGCCTCCCGCGCCGCCGCGCCGCCTCGTGCCCGCCAAGCTGGATCCGGAATATGAGGAGAAGACCGGGCTGCTCGACCTGTCCGAGCGGATCTGCAAATGGCCGATGGGCCATCCCGGCGAACCCGATTTCCATTTCTGCGGCGGACCGGTGAACCCCGGCTTTCCCTATTGCGTCGAACATTGCGGCCGCGCCTATCAGGCGCAGCTGCCGCGCAAGGACCGCCGCCCGCCGCCGCCGCTGCCTTTCGGCGGGCCGAGGGTCCGCTAAGCCGACGTGGCGCTCTATCTCGTCTGGCACGAACCCGGCTGCGATATCGACGCGGAGTTGCTTTTCGCGCTCGACCATTTCGAGCTCCGGCCGGGCCTGCTGCTCGTCGAGAGCCCGCTGACCCGCTCGAAGCTCTATCACAAGGTCAAATGGGCGCTTCCCAAGGGCACGGCGCTGCTCGCGGCGCCGCTCGAGGACGCACCGAAGTTCAAGGGTATGGAAGAAGGCGCGCTCAAATGGGTCCGCGCGCGAAGCGGCTAACCTTTTCTCGCATGCGCAGCTAAAAGGGCGCCATGAACCCCGCCCGCTATCTTCTCGCCCCCTGGTGGCTGGCGCAGCTCGCGACCGGCGCGAAGAATTTTTCGAAGAATCCGCTGATCGGCTCGAAACGACTGAACGCGTGCGGCCTCCACGTCTCGCGGGTGAAGCACGCGCATGCGATGGCCGCGAAAAGGCGGGCGCGGCTCGCTCGGCTGATCGATCCGGCGGAACGCGAAGCCTTCGATCGCAACGGGTTCGTCGAGAAGCGCGATTTCCTGCCCGCCGAGGAATTTGCGCGCCTCCGCGACACGGTTCTCGCCTATCGCGGCCCGGCGCGGGATATGGTGCAGGGCGATACCATCACCCGGCGCTTCGCGATCGATCCCAAATTGCTCGCCGCGATCCCCGACCTGCGTTCGTTGCTCGCCCATCCCGAATGGCGCGGCCTCATTCGCTATGCGGGGAGCTTCGACCAGGAACCGCTCAACTATATCCAGTCCATTCTCAGCCATGTGCGCGAGGCCGATCCCGATCCGCAGACCCATTTCCACGCCGACACCTTCCACCCGACGGTGAAGGCCTGGCTGTTCCTCACCGATGTCGCCGAAGATGAAGGCCCCTTTTGCTACGTCCCCGGCTCGCACCGGCTGACCCCCGAACGGCTGGAATGGGAACGGCAGATGAGCCTGAAGGCACCGGAAGGCCTCGATCGCCTTTCCTCGCGGGGATCGTTTCGAGTCACACCCGCGGAACTGCCGGCGCTCGGCTTGCCGCCGCCCCGCCAGTTCGCCGTGCCCGCCAACACGCTGGTCGTCGGCGACACGTTCGGCTTCCATGCGCGCGGGCCTTCGGTGCGGCCGTCGACGCGCGTCGAGATCTGGGCCTATGGGCGGCGCAATCCCTATCTCCCCTGGACCGGCCTCGATCCGCTAAGCTTGCCCGGCATCGCCGAACGCCGGATTACCGCGCTCTGGCGCTTTCGCGACCGTTTCAGGCGGTTTACCGGCCAGCCTTGGCGCGATGTTGGGGATAAAACACCGACCGAGCGCTAGCGCCCGGACTCCCCGATTCCTATAGAAGCGCGCATGACCGACCTGTTTTCCGGCGGCTCGGACGGTTCGTCCGACGGCTATGACGCCTCCTCGATCGAGGTTCTGGAAGGGCTGGAGCCCGTCCGGAGGCGGCCCGGCATGTATATCGGCGGCACCGACGAGCGCGCGCTGCACCATCTCGCCGCCGAAGTGCTCGACAATTCGATGGACGAGGCCGTGGCCGGCCATGCCAACCGGATCGAGGTGACGCTGGAACCCGGCAACAAGCTGACCATCGCCGATAATGGCCGCGGCATCCCGATTGACCCGCACCCGAAATTTCCGAAGAAATCGGCGCTCGAAGTGATCATGACGACGCTCCACTCGGGCGGCAAATTCTCGAACAAGGCCTATGCGACGTCCGGCGGCCTGCACGGCGTCGGCGTCAGCGTCGTCAACGCGCTGTCCTCGGATACCGTAATCGAAGTCGCCAAGAACAAGGAGGTTTTCAGCCAGAGCTTCAGCCGCGGCGAGCCGACCTCCAAGCTGAAAAAGATCGGCGACACGCCCAACCGGCGCGGCACCAGCGTTTCCTTCGTGCCCGATCCGGAGATTTTCGGCGAGAAGGCGATGTTCAAGCCCGCGCGGCTGCACGCGCTGGCCCGTTCGAAAGCCTATCTGTTCGCCGGCGTCGAAATCCGCTGGAAATGCGCGCCGGAGCTGATCAAGGACGATACGCCGGCCGAAGCCGTCTTCCAGTTTCCCGGCGGCCTTGCCGATCATCTGAAGGAAGAGGTCGGCGAACGCCCGTGCGCGACCAGCGACTTCTTCTCCGGCAAGCAGGATTTCCCCGACAGCCAGGGTTCGGTCGAATGGGCAGTCGCCTGGCCGCTCTATTCGGACGGCGCCTACAGCTATTATTGCAACACGATTCCCACGCGCGACGGCGGCACCCATGAAGCCGGGCTGCGCACCGCGCTCGTCAAGGGTATCCGCGCGTTCGGCGAACTCGTCGGCAACAAGAAGGCCAACGGGATCACCGCGGAGGATATCATGGCGGGCTCCGAGCTCATGCTCTCGGTGTTCCTGCGCGATCCGCAATTCCAGAGCCAGACCAAGGACAGGCTGACCAGCCCCGAGGCCGCGAAACTCGTCGAGAATGCGGTGCGCGATCATTTCGACCATTTCCTTTCCGACAATATGGAACGCGGCAAGGCGCTGCTGACCTATACGATGGAGCGGATGGACGAGCGGCTGGCGCGTAAGGCCGAGAAAGAGGTCAAGCGCAAGACCGCGACCAGCGCGCGCAAGCTGCGTCTGCCGGGCAAGCTGACCGACTGTTCCGAAGCCGGGCCCGAAGGCACCGAGCTGTTCATCGTCGAAGGCGACAGCGCCGGCGGGTCGGCCAAACAGGCGCGCGACCGGAAGACGCAGGCCGTACTCCCGATTCGCGGCAAGATCCTGAACGTCGCCTCGGCGACGATGGCGAAGATAGGCGCCAATACCGAAATCGCCGATATCAACCTGGCCCTGGGCTGCGGCACGCGCGACCAGTGCGACCCTTCGCAGCTGCGTTATGAGCGCATCGTCATCATGACCGATGCCGATGTCGACGGGGCGCATATCGCGACCCTGCTGATGACCTTCTTCTTCCAGGAAATGGCGCCGTTGGTGAAGGACGGGCATCTCTACCTCGCCCGCCCGCCGCTCTATCGCCTTACCGCGAGCGGCCAGAGCCTCTACGCGCAGGACGAGACCGAGCGCGAGGATATCGAGAACGGCGTGTTCAAGGGCAAGAAGGTGGAGGTTTCGCGCTTCAAGGGCCTTGGCGAGATGAACCCGGGGCAGCTGCGCGAAACGACGATGAACCCCGAAACCCGCTCCCTGCTCCGCGTGAAGCTGCCTGAATCCTATGAAAAGCAGGCGGTGGTCAAAGACCTGGTCGACCGGCTGATGGGCAAGCACCCCGAACACCGTTTCGCCTTCATCCAGGAAAATGCCGCAGCGCTGGACGAAGACGCGATCGACGCCTGATACGCTCCGCTAAACCGAATCTTTGCAAAATCGGCCTAACCCCTTGCCTGCAAAGGGAGCGTGGCCATGCAATCGGCGGTTTTCGGACGCAAGGGACAGCCGGACGGAACCGGCGAAACGGCGCAGCCGACTGCGGCTTTCGGTCGCAAGGGAGAGCCCGACGAAGAGATGGCGCGCAAGCGCGAGGCCTTTATCCAGGCCGAACGCGCCCGCGCAGCCGCCGGAGAGGGCGATTTCGGAACGGGCGATGGGCCGGGTCTCACGGCCGCGGCGGCGGCGCAGCCGGCACCGGCCGCCGAAAAATCGAAGGCCATGGCCTATCTCCTCTGGTTCCTGGCCTGCACGCTCAGTGCCCATCGCTTCTATCTCGGCGCCTATCGCTCGGCGGTGACGCAGGTCGGCGGATGGGTCTTCGGATGGTTGCTCGTCTGGATGAGCACATTCGACAAGAATGACGGAGACGTCGCCCTGGTCGGCATGCTGATCATGGTCGCCGCGTCGATATGGATGTTGCTCGACGTGTTTTTCATTCCGGACCTGTACCGCAAGGCCGTGCGGCCCCGGCCGCAAAATGCCCTCGGATCGACCTTCGCCTAGCGCGCTTCCCATTCCCGCTTGAGAAGCGCCCAGATGATGCTGTCGCGGATGCCGATATGGGTCGTCCATTCCTCGCGCAGATAGCCTTCACGCTGGAAACCCAACTTTTCGAGCAATGCGTTCGATCCGGCATTGTCGGGATCGGTGTCGGCGGTCAGGCGCCGCAATCCCCGCTCCTCGAAACAATGGCGAATAATCTCGGAAAGCGCTTCGCCGACAAGCCCCCGCCGCCAATGGCTGCGGCGAAGATTATAGCCGATTTCGGCAACGCCGTCGCGGCCGGGAATGACGGCAATCCAGCCCAGCGCCTCGCCGCCATCTTCGGTAATCGCCCAAGTGAGATAGCGTTCGCCGCTCGCATTGACCTTCACATAGTCGGCGGTCTCCTGCAGCGTCTTGTGCGGACCGTCCGACCACCAGGTCATCGCTTCCTCGTCGGAGAAGAAATGATGCATCGCCTCGGCGTCGCTTCGGGCGAGCGCGCGCAGGACCAGCCTTCCGGTCGTCAGCGTCGGAAGATCAGCCATCAGGCCGTCAGCGCAGCTACCAGATCGCGCACCTTTTTCTGCCGCCATTGCGGGAGCGGCGCCATCAGCCAATAGGTGCGACGCGCCTCTTCGCTGGCGCCGATCTTCATATCGGCCGCCTCGGCGAGCAGGCGCGGCACCCGCGCCCGTCCGAACCCCGCCCGCGCGGCTTCCAGCGCAAGCCCCGCATCGGCAAGGATCAGCCGGATTTCCTCGGCCTTGCCGCCTTCCCAGCAGATGAGATCGCCTTCGCCGACCCAGACCGCTTCGGGCTCGCCCAGCTTCACGCCTTCCAGATCGCCGGGCCCGTCGACAAGGCGAATGGCGAGGTCGAGATTGGCCTCGGTAAAATCGAGCGGATCGTCGGCGGCGATCAGCTGGAAATGCAGGTCGGGCTCGATCTTCGCATAGTCCGCCAGCCGCGGCAGTAGCCAGTAGCGGCTGAAATCGCGCGGCGCGGCGATGGTGAGGCGGTTGGAGGACTGGCCCTGCCGCATCGCCCGGACACTGTCCTCGAACTGCAGGAAGCCGGCGCGCAGTGCATCGAGCCCGCGCTCGCCCTCGGGCGTCAGTTCCAGACCCTTGGGCGTGCGGCGGAACAACACGACGCCCAGCGTATCCTCGAGCGCGCGGATCTGCTGGCCGACCGCCGCCGGCGTCACCGCGAGTTCGTCGGCCGCCCGGGTGAAGGAGAGGTGCCGCGCAGCCGCATCGAAAACGCGCAGCCCGTTCAGCGGGAGAAGGGTCCGTTTCATCCGGTGACTGCCGGGCCGACGAGCGGGAAGCACGGGATTTCGGCATCGAAATGGGAACCGTCGGCACGCAGCATCCGGTAGCTGCCTTCCATCGTGCCGGTCGGCGTCGCGAGCGGGCAGCCCGAGACATAATCGAAGGACTCGCCGGGCGCGATCATCGGCTGCTCGCCGACCACGCCTTCTCCTTCAACGTCCTGCTTGTAGCCACGGGCATCGGTGATGACCCAGTGACGCGTCAGCAATTGCACCGGGGCATCGCCGCTATTTTCGATGCGGATATGATAGGCCCAGAACCAACGTTCCTTTGAAAGTTCCGATTGTTCGGGCAGGAAGCTGACCGCGACCCGGACGACGACATCGCCGGTGCGTGCAGCATGGGGAAACAGCGCGTTCACAGCCCCACCGCCCTCAGCGCGCCGTCGAGATCCTGGATCAGGTCCTCGGGGTCTTCGAGCCCGACATTGATCCGCAGCATGCCTTCGTCGACGCCCATCTCCGCGCGCGCCTCTTCGGAAAGGCCGCTATGGGTGGTCGAGGACGGATGCGTCATCAGGCTACGCGAATCGCCGATATTGTTCGAAATATCGACCAGCTCCAGCGCGTCGAGCAGACCGTGCGCCTGTTTGCGCCCGCCATCGAGCGAGAAGGAGAAGATCGGCCCGCAGGCGGACATCTGGCTCATCGCGAGATTGTGCTGCGGATGGCTGGGCAGCCCCGGATGGAGGATGCGCGGCACCCGCGCTTCGAGGAAACGCCCGACATGCAGCGCATTTTCGCTTTGCCGGTGGATGCGCAGCGAGAGCGTTTCGAGCCCCTTGAGCACCACCCAGGCGTTGAACGCCGACAAGGTCGGCCCGGTGTTGCGGGTGAAGGGCAGCAGCGTGTTCAGGATGAAATCTTCCGTCCCGCAGACGGCTCCGGCGAGCACCCGGCCCTGCCCGTCCATCATCTTGGTCGCGCTATAGGCGACGATATCCGCGCCATAGTCCATCGGCCTTTGCAGCGCAGGCGTCGCGAAGGCATTGTCGACGATCGAGACGATGCCATTCTCCCGCGCCAGATCGCAGACCGCTTGCATATCAACGACATCCATCGTCGGATTCGCAGGGGTTTCGAAGAAGAAGGCCTTGGTGTTGGGCTGGATCGCCGCTTTCCACAGATCGGGATCGCGCGCGTCCACGGTGGTCGTTTCGATGCCGAACTTCGGAAGCAGCGTATCGGTGAGCCAGCGGCACGATCCGAACAGCGCCCGGCCCGCAACGACATGATCGCCTTGCTCCAGCTGGCAGAGCAGGGCCGCCGTCATCGCCGCCATGCCGGTCGCCGTGCAGCGCGTGGCCTCGGCCCCTTCCATCAGCGAAATCCGCTCTTCCAGCATCTCTACGGTCGGATTCTGCAGCCGGGAATAGGTCATCCCCTCCTGCTCGCCCGCGAAGCGCGCCGCGGCATCGGCCGCGCAATCATAGGCGTAGCCGGAGGTGAGGAAGATCGCCTCGGACGTCTCCCCCCATTCGGAACGCGCGGTACCGCCGCGCACGGCCTGCGTGGCGGGCTTCCATTTCGCGGTCGTTTCGCGGTCTTGGCCGGTCAGTTTTTTCATCGCGCCCGCTTTGCCAAGCCGGGGCCCGCCCCGTCAATGCGCATCGCGTCCTTGGCAAACTCCCGCCCCCATGAATATGTTGGCGGCGCACAAGGAGAATTGATCATGGCCGTCTTCGGAATCCGCTTCTGCACCGTCAAACCCGAGGAAGATGCGCGCGGATTGGCGGATTTCCTCGGCGCGAAAGGCTGGGGAATCGGCGAGCGCGATATGGGCGAAGGCGATGGCTTTCAGGGCGCCGTCTTCCCGGCGGGAGAAGCGAGCTGGACCGAAATCTGGGCGGCCAGCGAGCATATGCCCGAAGGCATGATGCTCCATATCGTCGTCGACGATGCCGACGCCTATGCGCAAACCGCCAAAGCCAATGGCCTGGACGTCAAAGGCCCGATGGATATGCATGGCGAGCGCATCTATTTCAGCGAAGCGCCGGACGGATTGCAGGTGGCGGTGCTTTCGAAACTGCCGGAAGGCGCGGCCTAGGCCTGCGGCGTCCCGCCTGCCAGCACTTCTGCCGCCATCGACTGATCAATATTGCCGCCCGAAACGATCACCCCGACCCGCTTGCCGGCCATCGCGTCGCGTTCCGCTATCAGCCCGGCGAGGCTGAGCGCCCCGGCGCCCTCGACGAGATTATGCGTGTCCTGCCACAATATGCGCATCGCTTCGGCGGTATCGGCATCGTCCACCGCCACGATCCGGCTCGCGCCTTCGCCATAAATGGCCAGCGCCTCGGCCACCGGCACGCGCACCGCCGCGCCGTCCGCAAAGGTTCGCGCCTCGTTGGTCTCGACCACCTTGCCCGCTTCGAAGGATAGCTTGGCGCCCGGCGCGCCGCTCGCAACGACGCCGATAATCTCGGTTTTCATGCCCAAGGCGTCGCGCGCAGCGATCGTCCCGCAAATCCCCGAGCCGCAGCCGATCGGCACATAGACGGCGTCGAGTTCGCCCGCCGCATCGAACAGCTCCAGCCCATAGGTGGCGACGCCGCGCGCCAGTTCCTTGTGGAAGGCCGGAACGGGCCACAGACCCCGTTCCTTGGCCACCCGCCCGGCCTCGACCCGCGCCTCGTCGAAATCGCTGCCATGCTCGATCAGCTCGGCGCCGAAGCCGCGCATCGCCCGGTTCTTCTCCTGCGAATTGCCATGGGGCACGTAGATCACCGCCTCCAGCCCCGCCACGATTGCGGCCCGCGTCTGCGCCTGGCCGTGATTGCCACGGGTCGCGGTGATGATGCCCGGCACCTCAGGATGCTCGCGTTTCAGCCAGTCGATATAGGTGATCGCGCCGCGGGCCTTGAAGGCGCCGGTCGGCGTGTGATTTTCATGCTTCACCCAGACTTCGCAGCCCAGCCGCTCGCCGAGCAGCGGCCAGGGATATTGCGGGGTCGGTGCCATCTCGCGGTGGACGCGCTCCGCCGCCGTACGCAACTCGTCGAGCGTGAATTGCACCGTCAGCTTCCGAGCGCGGCGATCACCGCGTCGCCCGCTTCGCGCGTCGAGGCGGTGCCGCCGAGATCTCCGGTACGCAGGCCGCCCGCCAGCGCGTTCGAAACCGCCGCCTCGATCCGGTCGGCGGGTTCGGGAAGCTGCAGCGAATAGCGCAGCATCATCGCGGCCGAGAGGATAGTCGCCAGCGGATTGGCCTTGCCCTGGCCGGCAATATCGGGCGCGGAGCCGTGGATCGGCTCGTACAGCCCCTTGCCCTGCGCATCGAGCGAGGCCGAGGGCAGCATGCCGATCGAGCCCGCGCACATGCTGGCAAGATCCGAAAGGATATCGCCGAACAGATTGCCGGTAACGATGGTGTCGAACTGGCCCGGCGCGCGCACCAGCTGCATCGCCGCATTGTCCACATAGAGATGGCTGAGCTCGATATCGGGATAGTCGGCCGATATCTCGATCACCACGTCGCGCCACAGCTGCGAGGTTTCGAGGACGTTGGCCTTGTCGACCGAACAGAGCTTGCCGCGGCGCGCCCGCGCCGTTTCGAAGCCGGTGCGCGCGATCCGCGCGACCTCGGCCTCGTTATAGGACATGATGTCATAGCCTTCGCGCAGGCCGTCCTCGGTCGTGCGCATCCCCTTCTCGCCGAAATAGACGTCGCCATTGAGCTCGCGGACGATCATCACGTCGATATCGCGCGCGATTTCCGGGCGCAGCGCCGAGGCGTCGGCGAGATCGGGGAAGAGATTGGCGGGCCGCAGGTTCGCGAACAGCGCCAGTTCCTTGCGCAGGCCGAGGATCGCCTGTTCGGGACGCAGATGCCGTTCCAGAGCGTCGCAATCGGGATCGCCGACCGCGCCGAACAGGATCGCGTCGGCGCGCTTCGCCAGATCCAGCGTGGAATCGGGCAACGGATGGCCGGACGCCTTGTAGGCCGCGCCGCCGACCGGCGCTTCCTCGAAGGCCAGCCCGTCGATGCCGAGCGTATCGAGCAGGCGCACCGCTTCGGCGATCACTTCGGGCCCGATCCCGTCCCCGGGCAGCAAGGCGATAAGCATGGGCATTTTCCTTCGTCCGATTCGGCTCAGGCCGCGCGTTTCAACCGCTCGACCAGTCTTTCGCGTGCCGCCATTACATCATTGCGGCGTTCGTCCAACAGGTCTCGCGCCAAAAAACGGCCGGTGAGCTTCAATCCCTCGAATATCGCCGACCAGTCGTCGCCGCCCTCAGGGATCGCCATGCGCTCGGGATCGAGCCCGAAGCCGAGCTCCTGAAGAATCAGCACTTCGTAGCGCACCAGCACCGAAGCCCAGCGCCGCGCGCTCGGCGCCGCCTCGATCGCCGAAAGTACGCCGTCCAACGCGTCGTGGATCCGCGGATAATCATGCCCCTCGGGCAGAACGGCGGCGGTGAGCGCGCAGACCCAATCGAGCGCGGAAGCGGCTAGCGGTTCGGCGTAGAGCCCCGAGCGGCTGGTCACCAGTTCGACGGTGAGCCCCGCCAGCTGCTCCTCGGTCCGCGCGCGAAATTCCGCCTCGACAACATTTCCCGCGAGCAGCACCGGCCGGACGCGCCGCGATCGCCCACCGCGCACATAACCGGCGACCAGCCCGTTTTCCGGCGTCATCAGCCGGGCGATAGCGCCATGCTCGCCATGCGGACGAACGGCGCAGACAAGGGCGCGGGTGCGAAGCTGCATCGAGATTGCTTAGAGGAACTTGCCGGTTCCGCGAAGGCGGGAATAACCGAGCGCTGACTAGTGCGACGGCCGCTGGTCGTCGTAGGCGAGATCGCTGAACTTGGTATATTCGCGGTCGAAGTGCAGCGTCACCGTGCCGGTCGCACCGTGGCGCTGCTTGGCGATGATGACCTGCGCCTTGCCGGCGATCTCGGCATTTTTCAGCTCCCAGGCCGAGCGCTTTTCGCGGTCTTCGGGCGAGCTTGTCTCGGTGACGAAGGGCGGCTCGGCAAAGCCGTGATAATAATCCTCACGATAGATGAAGAGCACGATATCGGCGTCCTGCTCGATCGAGCCCGATTCGCGCAGATCCGAAAGCTGGGGCTTCTTGTCCTCGCGCTGTTCGACCGCGCGGCTGAGCTGGGAGAGCGCCAGCACCGGCACTTCGAGTTCCTTGGCCAGCGTCTTCAGCCCGCGCGAAATTTCCGAAATTTCCTGCACGCGGTTGCCGTCGCTGCGGGCCGAGCCCTGGAGCAGCTGGAGATAATCGACGACGATGACGCCAATGCCGCGCTGCCGCTTCAGCCGCCGCGCGCGGGTGCGCAGCGCGGCGATGGTGAGGCCCGGCGTATCGTCGATATAGAAAGGCAGGCTTTCCAGCTCCGCCGCCGCCCGCGCAAGATCGCGAAACTGTTCCTGGCTGATATCGCCCTTGCGCAGCTTTTCGGAGCTGATCTTCGATTGTTCGGACAGGATACGCGTCGCCAGCTGGTCGGCCGACATTTCGAGGCTGAAAAAAGCGGTCGGAGCGCCGAGCGATTGCTCGATCCCGTCCTGCTGGTCGCGCAGGTAGCGCCGCGCGGTTTCGAATGCGATGTTGGTCGCCAGCGCCGTCTTGCCCATGCCCGGGCGCGCGGCGAGGATCATCAGGTCGGACTTGTGCAGCCCGCCGAAATGATGGTTGAGGCTCGCAAAGCCGGTCGTATAGCCCGAGACGTTGCCGCCCGAATTGAGCGCGCGCTGGGCCATCGACACCGCTTCGGTCGCGGCGGCGGCGAAGGTTTTCGTCGATCCGCTTTCGCCGCCCGCTTCGGCGACTTTGTAAAGCTCGACCTCGGCTTCCTCGATCTGGGTCTTGGGATCGACATCCTCGCTGGTGTCGACCGCCTTTTCGACCATCTCCCGCCCGACGCCGATCAGCGCGCGCAGCAGCGCCAGCTCGTAGATCTGGGTCGCGAAATCGCGGGCACCGATCAGCGCCACGCCGCTCTCGGTGATCTTCACCAGATAGCTGGTGCCGCCCAGCGCCTTGAGCCCCTCGTCGCTTTCGAGAATCGGCTTCAGGGTCACCGGATTGGCGACCATGTTGCGATCGACGACCATGCGGATGATCGCGTTGTAGATGCGGCCGTGCAGCGGATCGAAGAAATGGTCGTCGCGGAGGATTCGCTGGACGTCGTCGACCAGCCGGTTGTCGATCAGCAGCGCGCCGAGCACCGCGGCTTCCGCCTCCAGATTGTGCGGCAGCTGCGTCGGGCCGTTTTCATTGTCGGCGATCAGGGGAACGGGTTCAGCCATCCCCCCTTGTCGCGCGGATCGGCCTCGCGCTCAAGCCGACAAGCTTGTGGACGGCCTTGTGGAAAAGTTGCGAGGGGTTTCGTCCCGGGACTGCGCGATTGATTTTGTCCCGAAACTCCCCCTAAGCCCCGCAGCATGACCGATCCACGGATCATCGATGTCGCGCTCGACGAACGCACGATTATCTGGCGCAATGCCGATATCGAGCAGGAGCGCCGCATTGCCATCTTCGATCTGCTCGAAGGCAATCATTTCGAGCCCGCGAGAGACTATCCGGGCGGCTATGCCGGGCCCTACAAGCTCACCCTGCGGGTCGAGGAAGGGCGGCTGGCGCTCGATATCGCGGCGGAGAGCGGCGAACTGCTGGAAACCATCGTTCTCGGCCTCACACGTTTCCGCCGCCCGATCCGCGATTATTTCGCGATCTGCGACAGCTATTTCCAGGCGATTCGCCAGGCCACGCCGCAGCAGATCGAGACGATCGACATGGCGCGGCGCGGTGTCCACAACCAGGCGGCCGAGCTGCTCGTGGACCGGCTCGACGGCAAGGTTGCGGTCGACTTCGATACCGCCCGGCGCCTGTTCACGCTCATCTGCGTTCTGCATATCAAGGGGTAGCGAGGATGCGGACGGTAAAATGGCTCGGCTTCGTAGCCGTGGTGACTGGAATGAGCGCGCTGGCTGGATGGCAGATCGCGATTCGCTGGCATCCGTCTCCGGCGACATATCCCATACAGGGCGTCGATGTTTCGCGACACCAAGGCGATATCGACTGGCGGGAGATCCGAAGCGGCGGCGCGGATTTTGCCTTCATCAAGGCAACCGAGGGCGGTGATTGGGTCGACGGCCGTTTTGCTGAAAACTGGCGCGAAGCTGAAGCCGCCGGTCTGCGGCGGGGCGCCTATCACTTCTTCACGCTCTGCCGACCGGGACGAGAACAGGCGCAGAATTTCATCGACACCGTTCCGGTGGATGCCAACGCCCTGCCGCCCGTCGTCGATCTCGAATTTTACGGCAATTGCAGCGTACTGGCCGACCCCGAAACGCTGAGAAGCGAGCTGGCCGATTTCCTGGAGTTGGTCGAAGGCCATTACGGCCAGCGTGCCATCCTCTATGTGCTGGAGGATTTCGACGCACGCTATGCGATCATCGAGCATTTCGACCGCACCTTGTGGCTCCGATCGCTTGTCACGCTTCCCGATTACGGGGGCCGGGACTGGACGATTTGGCAAGCCTCGTCGTTCCGACATATGGACGGCGTCGAAGGACGCATCGACTGGAACGTTCTGGCGCCGGAAGCGACCTTGGAAACCTTGGGGGACTCGTGAAAACACTGAAATGGGCCGGTTTATGGCTGCTCCTCCTTGCGCTCTGCGGGGTGGTGCTGTGGCAGGTCGCGATCCGCTGGCAGCCGCCGACGAGCCAATATCCGATGCAGGGCGCGACGATCGAGGCGGCCTCGGGCGAGGTGCACTGGCCGACCCTGAAAGCGGCCGGCGCGCAATTCGCCTATATCATGGCGACCGATGGCGATGCCGGCCGCGATCCCGCCTTCCAGGCCAACTGGGCCGGGGCGCGCGAAGCGGGCCTGCGCTACGGCGCGATCCATCGCTGGCAGCTCTGCCGCCTCGCCGTCGACCAGGCGACCAACTTCATCGCCACGGTGCCGCGCGATCCCGATGCGCTGCCGCCCGCCATATTGCTCGATTTCGATCATAACTGCTCGGACCGGCCCGATGCCGAACCGCTGATCGCCGAACTCGCGACCTTCCTGTCGATGATCGAGGCGCACGCCCAGAGCCCGGCGATCCTATACGTCACCCGGGATTTCGACGCGGAATATGCGATCACCAGCCGGGTCGAGCGCAGCGTCTGGCTGCCGCGCCGGCTGTTCCCGCCCGATTTCGGCGCGGTGCCCTGGGTGATGTGGCAGGCGAGCGACATCCGGCGGATCGACGGTGTGGAAAACCCGGTGGCCTGGAATGTGGTGCGGCCGGAACAGGGAGGCTAAGGACTTTTCCCATGAGCATCATGGCCGACAGATGGATTCGCGAGCGAGCGCTTGAAGACAAGATGATCGAACCGTTCGAGGACGGTCAGCGCCGCGACGGGACGATCAGCTACGGCCTGTCTTCCTATGGCTATGACGCGCGCGCGGCCGACGAGTTCAAGATCTTCACCAATGTCGACAATGCGATCGTCGATCCGAAGAATTTCTCGTCGAACAGCTTTGTCGACCGGCAGACCGATTGCTGCATCATCCCGCCCAACAGCTTCGCGCTCGCCCGCACGGTTGAATATTTCCGGGTGCCGAAAGACATCCTCGTCATCTGCCTCGGAAAATCGACCTATGCGCGCTGCGGGATCATCGTCAATGTGACGCCGCTGGAGCCCGGCTGGGAAGGCCATGTCACGCTGGAATTCTCCAACACCACGCCGCTACCCGCCAAGGTCTACGCCAATGAAGGCGCCTGCCAGTTCCTGTTCCTGCAAGGCAACGAACCCTGCGAGACGAGCTATGCCGACCGGGCGGGCAAATATATGGGCCAGCGGGGCGTGACCCTGCCCAAGCTCTAGGCAAAAAAAGGGCCCCGCCGGAACGCTTCCGACGGGGCCCATTCCCGGCTAGAAACTGAAAGCCTGTGCCTAGCGCGCGCCGACCGTTACGCGGGACCGGAGCGCCGCGGTCGCCGCATCGTGCGACCAGACGGCTTGGCCGTTCGCGCCTTCGAGCATCACATTGTCGGCGTCGAGCACCTGCTCGAGCAGCGACGAGGCGCGGGCGACGCGATCGGTTTCGGTCATCACCGCGGCAAGGTTGAGCAGGGCCGAAATATCGGATCCGTTCGCGTCGAGACGGCGCACGAGGCGCTCCTCGGCTACCGAATAATCGGCGCGGGCGATGGCGTCCGCGGCATAGGGATCATAGCCGGTCGGTTCGGCGACCGGATAGGGCGCCGCCGACAGCGCTGCGGGGATTGCGCAAATGGCCGCAAAAGCGATTATCTTTTTCATGCGTCTCTCTCCTGGTTACGTTTGAATGACATCTTTATTACACTTTTATGACGTTTATGTAAACGTTGGATGACACAGGCTGGGGATCGAGGGTGCGACCGCGCAACAATCCACGAAAAACGGGCGGTGGTCGCGACAGCAAATTGCGAAATGCGCACCGTTCAATATAGTCTTGCGTCGGTGGCGACGGAGAGCTTGGACATGCGCGCGGCATTGCTAAAGATCGGCCTGGCGGCAGCGGCGCTTGCGCTGGCTGGCTGTTCGGGCGGCGAACCCGCGCAAACCCCAGAGGCCGAACCCGAAACCGCAGGGATCGAAATCCACCGGCCGTTCCGCCCCGGCCCGGGATCGGTCAACAGCTATTGGCTCGAAGGCGAGGACGAGGTGTTGGTCTTCGATGCCCAGAGCTCGCTCGCCAATGCCGAATATGTCGTCGAGCGGATCCGCGCCACCGGCAAGCCGGTCACCGCGATCGTCATCAGCCACTACGATCCCGGCCATTTCGGCGGCCTGCAAGTCTTTACCGACGCCTTTCCCGATGCCGAACTGCTGATGAGCGAGCCGCTGGCGGAAGCAATCGGGCGCGATCTTTCCGGCTATGTCGAACGGCTGCGCGAGACTTTGGGCGAAGACTATCGCATGCCCGCCGCGCCGAGCCGGACGATCGAAAACCGCGAAGAGCTGAGCGTATCAGGCGTGCCGGTGATCGTGCATATCGTCGCGGACAGCGAAGCCCCGTCGATCACCATGCTGGAAATTCCCAGCGAACGCGCGATCCTCGCCTCCGATCTCGTTGCCAACCAGATGCATCCCGATCTTAGCGATGCCGATATCGACAGCTGGCCGCGCGCGCTCGATCGGCTGGCGCGCGATTTCAGCGGCTACACCCTCTATCCGGGCCATGGCACGCCGGGGCCGGTCAACCTGCTCGCCGCGAACCAGATCGCCTATATCAGCTTCGTGCGCCGGCAGATGGAAAGCGAAGTCCTGGCCGACGACATCGCGACCGAGGCGGAAATCAACGCGGCGATTACGGCGATCCGGTCCAACTATGCAGGCTGGGAACAGGCGACCGATCGCCCCGCCCTTCTTCGCCGCAACCTGGAAGCGATCGTCGCGCAGCTGGGCGGCGAACTCGAACCCCGGCGCGCGCGCGAAGCCGAAGCCCAAGCCACCGACGACTAGCGCCGGCGGCGCGGCTTGCCGCGATCCTTCCCCCCGCGCGAAGGCCGGCGGTCGGCGCCGCGGCGCGGGCGCGAATCGGTGCCGCCGCCCTTCCCTTCGGGCAATTCGAAGCGCAGGCCGCCCGATACCGGATTGGCCTCGGCGAGGCGCAATTCCAGCCGGTCGCCCAGCGCATAGCGTGTCCCCGTCTTCTCGCCGACCAGCGCGTGATGATCCTCGTCGTAGCGATAATATTCGCGCCCCAGATCGCGCACCGGCAGCAGCCCGTCGCCGCCCAGCCCCTCGATCGTCGCGAAGAATCCAAAATTCTGGACGCCCGTGATCCGCGCATCCAGCACGTCGCCGACGCGCTCCGACAAATAGGCCGCGACATAGCGGTCGACGGTATCGCGCTCGGCCTCCATCGCCCGGCGTTCGAGCTTGCTGATCGCCTCGCCGGTCGCCTCGATCTTCTCGATCTCCTTGGGCGAAAGCCTTGTCGCCGCGCAGTCTGGGCCGAGGCCATATGCGCCGACCAGCGAGCGGTGGACGACGAGGTCCGCATAGCGGCGGATCGGCGAGGTGAAATGCCCATAGCTGCCGAGCGCGAGTCCGAAATGGCCGGCATTTTTCGGCGCGTAATAGGCCTGGGTCTGGGTTCGTAATATCTGTTCCATCACCTGCGGCCGGAAATCGGCTTCGCCGACCCGTTCGAGGATATGGTTGAAGGTTTCGGGGCGGATCACCTGACCGAGCGCCAGCGGCACGCCATAGGTATCGAGATATTCCTTCAGGGCGACGAGCTTCTCGCGGCTCGGCGGTTCATGGACGCGGTACATGACGGGTGCCGCCTTGGCCTCCAGCGCCTTGGCCGCCGCGACATTGGCGGCGATCATATAATCCTCAACAAGCCGGTGCGCATCGAGCCTCTCGCGCGGAGCGACCGACAGGATACGCCCCTTCTCGTCGAGCTGGATCCGCCGTTCGGGCAGATCGAGTTCGAGCGGCGCGCGCTTGCCCCGCGCCTTTTCCAGCGCCCGCCAGCAGGCCCAGAGCGGCCTTAGCGCGGTTTCCACCAGTTCCTCGTCGAGCCCGTCTTCGCCGTCGATCGCAGCCTGGGCGATTTCGTAGGGAATATTGGCCGCGATCCGCACCCTGGCGCGCGAGAAGCGCCAGCTCTTCACCTGCCCGTCCTTGCCGATGACGAGATGGCAGGCCATCGCCGCGCTGTCCTGCCCGGCCTTGAGCGAACAGGCCTCGGCCGAGAGTTTTTCCGGCAGCATCGGCACGACCCGGTCCGGGAAATAGACGCTGTTGCCACGCTTGCGGGCTTCCTTGTCGAGCGCCGAGCCGGGCCGCACGTAGAAACTGACATCGGCGATGGCGACGAGCGCGCGCCAGCCGCCCTTATTGTCTTCGGCCTCGTCCGGCTCCGCCCAGATCGCGTCGTCATGGTCGCGCGCATCGGCGGGATCGATCGCGACGATCGGGAGATGCGTCAGATCCTCGCGCTCACCCAGCGGCTCTTCGGCAATCCGGTTCGCCTCGGCCAGCACTTCTTCCGGGAAGACGTTGGGGATTTCGTGCTTGTGGATCGCGATCAGCGAAAAGCTTTTGGGCTCGAAAGGATCGCCGAGAATATCCGTCACCCGCGCGGTGATGCGCGGCGGCCGACCCGCCTTCTCCGCCATCACGAGATCGCCGACCCCCGCCTTGCCCGCGTCCGAAATAGGCAGGTCGCGCCGATCGCCCTTTTCAAGGCCCTTGAGCCAGAGCTTGCCGCCCTCTTCATGGACGACGCCCATCATTTCCGCGGCGCCGGGTTCCAGCGTTTTCATCGGATGGGCGATCCAGCCCTTGCCCGCCCGCTCGGTTCGCGCGAGCACCCGTTCACCGACGCCCAGCGCCCTGTGCCGCCGCTGCTCCTTCACCCGCAGCCGCGGCACCGGCGCATCGGAATCCCAGCGTTCGGGCTCGGCGTAAAGCTCTCCTTCATCGTCGACATCAACGATCCGCAGCACGGTGACCTTGGGCAGCCCGCCTGCCTTGTGCACGGCCTTGCCCGCGCCCTTGTCCAGCAGCCCCCTGTCAGCCATCCGCCGCATCATCGCCTTCAGTTTCACCTTTTCCTGCCCTTTCAGGCCGAAGGCGCGTGCGATCTCCCGTTTTCCGGCCGGTCGGTCGGAACTGTCGAGGAAATCGATGATCTGCTGTTCGCTGGGAAGGCCGGCGGGCGGTTTTTGGGGCATGGCCCGAATATAGGCGCCTCGGCGCATGCCCGATAGTGACGCGGCCAATTAATCCGCTAAGCTATTCCAATGACCTACGACCTGCTCGTAATCGGCGGCGGCATCAACGGAGCGGCAATCGCCCGCGACGCGGCCGGGCGCGGCTGGAAGACACTGCTCGTCGAGAAAGACGATCTTGCCAGCCATACCAGCTCCGCCTCTTCGAAACTGATCCATGGCGGCGTCCGCTATCTGGAATTCTACGAATTCCGGCTCGTGCGGAAGGCGCTGAAAGAGCGCGAAGTGATGCTGAAAAGCGCGCCGCACATCATCTTCCCGATGCGCTTCGTCTTCCCGCACAACAATTCGGTGCGCCCCTATTGGATGATCAGGATCGGGCTGTTCCTCTACGACATGATCGGCGGGCGGCGGACGCTGAAGGGCACGCGCAGCCTGGGCAAGGCGAACCCGCAATATCGCTCCCCCTTCTCCGATCCCCGGACGCGGGGCTTCGTCTATTCGGATTGCTGGGTGGACGATGCGCGGCTGGTCGCGCTCAACGCGCGCGATGCCGCCGACAGGGGCGCGGAAATCGAAACCCGCGTCGCGCTGCTCTCGGCGACGCGCACGGGCGATCTCTGGTCGGCGACACTGTCCGACGGTCGCACGGTGGAGGCGCGGACGCTCGTCAACGCCGCCGGCCCCTGGGTGTCGGAAGTGCAGGAGAGCCGGCTGGGCGCGCATGGCAAGGCGCATGTCCGGCTGGTGCGCGGCAGCCATATCATCGTTCCGCGCCTCTATGCCGGCGACCAGGCCTATATCCTGCAACAGCCCGACCGGCGGATCGTGTTCGCCATGCCCTATCTGGGCAAATTCACCTTGATCGGCACCACCGATATCGCGGTCGACAATCCCGAGGACGCGGTGATGGACACCGACGAGGTCGAATATCTGTGCCGCGCGGTGAACCAGTATTTCGCCGTTCAGATTTCCCCGGACGATGTGATCTCGCTCTATGCCGGCGTGCGCTCGCTCTACGATGATGGCGCCGCGGATTCGATGGAAGTGACGCGCGATTATGTGCTGGAGATGGATGGCGGGAACAGCACGCCGCCGCTGCTCTCTGTCTTCGGCGGCAAGATCACGACCGCCCGAGCGCTCGCCGAGGACGCCTGCAACCGACTCGCGGATGCGAGCCGGCTTGCCGGCGAACCCTGGACCAAGGCCGCGAAGCTGCCGGGCGGCGATCTCGGCATCGGGTTCGACGATTTCCTCGAGCAGATCGATGCGCGCTATCGCTTCCTCGACTGGGAAAATGCGACGCGCCTGGCCCGCGCTTATGGTTCGCGCCTCCCCGACATTCTCGGCGATGCCGAGAGCATGGACGATCTCGGCGAACATTTCGGCGCGGGATTGACGGCGCGCGAGGTGGACTGGCTGGTCGCCCATGAATGGGCGAAGACGCCGGACGACATATTGTGGCGGCGAACGAAGATGGGGCTGCTGATGAACGAGCAGGAACAGGCGCGCTTTACGGCCTATTTCGAAGGGCGTGTCGCCGCGGAGAGTGCGGCATGACCCAGCATATCGTCGCCATCGACCAGGGCACGACATCGAGCCGCGCGATCCTGTTCGACGAGGCCGGCAAACCGCTCAGCGTTTCCGCACGGGAATTTCCCCAGCATTATCCCCAGGACGGTTGGGTCGAGCATGATCCGGAAGATATCTGGCGCGATACCGTGGCCGCGGTGCAGGACGTGCTGACAGACGAAACCGTCGCGATCGGGATCACCAACCAACGCGAAACGGTGCTGCTCTGGGACAGGGAAAGCGGCAAGCCGCTCCATAACGCGATCGTCTGGCAGGACAGGCGCACCGGCGAAACCTGCCGCCGCCTCAAGGCCGAAGGCGCCGAGGAGATGGTTCGCGCGAAGACCGGCCTGCTGCTCGATCCCTATTTCAGCGCGACCAAGCTGCAATGGCTGCTCGATACCGTGCCCGGGGCGCGCGACCGGGCGGAAAAGGGCGAACTGGCCGCCGGGACGATCGACAGTTTCCTGCTGTGGCGGCTGACGGGCGGAAAATCCCACGCGACCGATATTACCAATGCCGGGCGCACCATGCTCTGCAATATTCATGAGGCCGCCTGGGACGAAGAGCTGCTGGAACTGTTCGGCATCCCTGCGAATCTCCTCCCCCAGATCCATGAAAATGCGGGAATTTTCGGCGAGACCGACCCTGCCCTGTTCGGCCGCGCAATCCCCATCGCGGGCATGGCCGGCGACCAGCAGGCCGCGCTGATCGGCCAGGCCTGCTTTTCGCGCGGCATGGTCAAATCGACCTATGGCACCGGCTGCTTCCTCCTGCTCAATACGGGCGGCGAGGCGGTGCGCTCCGAAAACCGGCTGCTGACGACGCCGGCCTATACGATCGGCGGCGAACGGGCCTTTGCACTGGAAGGATCGATTTTCGTCGCTGGCGCGGCGATCAAATGGCTGCGCGACCAGCTCGGCCTGATTACCGACGCGGCGGAAAGCGAGGACATCGCCCGCGCCGTCGCCGACGATCACGGCGTCACGCTGGTCCCCGCCTTTGTCGGCCTGGGCGCGCCGCATTGGGATCCCGACGCGCGCGGGCTCCTCACCGGGCTGACGCTCGACACCACCGCCGATCATATCGTCCGCGCGACGCTCGAATCGATCGCCTTCCAGACGCGCGACCTGCTCGATGCGATGCGCGCCGACGGCACCGATGTACCGAGCGCGATCCGGATCGACGGCGGCATGGCGCAGAACGCCTGGTTCGCGCAGTTCCTCTCGGACGTGCTGGCGGCTCCGGTCGAGCGGCCCGAAAGCCACGAAACGACGGCGCTCGGCGCGGCCTATCTCGCGGGTCTCGCCACCGGCGTCTGGCAGGGGCTCGGCGATCTTTCGGAGAAATGGCGGGCGGCAGCCCGTTTCGAGCCCGACATGGCGGAGAGCCGGCGGGAAGCATTGCTGGCCGACTGGCAGGGGGCGTTGCGACGCGCGATGCCCCAAAACTGACGGAGGAAAGGAACATCATGGCATCCGCAACCGGAAACGCGACCGCGCCCCGCTATTCAGGGGTAGCGATGCTCCTCCACTGGCTGATCGCCGCGCTCGTCCTCGCCAATATCGGCCTCGCCGAGCTGACCGAAGACCTCTCTCGCGCGGCCCGCGGCCCCTATATGGATATTCACAAGGCCTGCGGCATTTCGGTGCTCGCCTTGATGGTGATACGGCTCGCCTGGCGTATGGGCCACAAGCCCCCACCCTTTCCCGAAAGCATGGCCGGATGGGAAAAGGCGCTGGCGCGCACCACCCACTGGATATTTTACGGCCTGCTCATCGCGCTGCCGCTTTCGGGCTGGCTCTGGATGTCGACCATCCCGGCGCCGGTTTCCTATTTCGGCCTGTTCGGGGTGCCCGCCTGGCCGGTTGCGGGAAACGAGGCGCTGGGTGACGTCCTGCACGAGACGCACGAGATCATGGGCAAGGCGATATTCTATCTCGCCATCTTCCACACCCTCGCCGCGTTCAAGCATCTGGTGATCGACAAGGATGGCGTGTTCGGGCGGATGCTGCCGGGCCGCTCGGCCTAGAGCCGCAGCGGCGTCCACTCCTCGTCCTCGGGGAGCGGCGCGAAAATCTGGTCGATCAGACGGCCGCTGACGCCTTCGGGCGTTGCGGGATCCCATTTCGGATCATTATCCTTGTCGACGATTACCGCGCGCACGCCTTCGAGGAAATCGTGGCGCTGCACGACATGCGCCCCCACGCGATATTCGACGCGCATCTCGTCGGCGAAATCGCTGTGGTGCTTGCCCTGCGCCAGCAGGTGGAGCGAAACCTTGCAGGTTTGCGGCGATTTGGTGGCGAGCGCTTCGAGTTCCTTCATCGCCCAGTCCGTCCCTTCGGCCTTGAGCGCCGCGAGAATCTCCTCATATTCGTCCGAGGCGAAGCAGCGGTCGATGGCCGCGCGATTGCCCATGATCCGCGCCTCGGGCGGCGCGACGGCAAATTCGTCGAGGACCGCCGCGATATGGCGTGGATCTTCGGCGATCCGGACCTTCGCTTCGTCGAGCGCCTCGGCGGGGAGATAATGGGTCGCAAGGCCAAGCGCCTTGCACTCCGCCCCGTCGAGCCGCGCGCCGGTGAGCGCGAGAAACTGGCCAGTCCGCCCGGGAAGGCGCGAGAGATACCAGCCGCCGCCGACATCGGGGAACAGGCCGATCCCGGTTTCGGGCATGGCGAGGCGCGTATTTTCCGTCGCCACCCGATATTTGCACGGCAGCGCCAGACCGACGCCCCCGCCCATGGTGATCCCGTCCATGAAGGCGATCGTCGGCTTGGCATAAGTGAAGAGCAGATGGTTGAGCCGATATTCGGTGTGGAAGAAATCCCGCGCCTCCACGCCGTCCTTCGCGCCGCTTTCCGCCAACATACGGATGTCGCCACCCGCGCAGAAACCGCGACCATCGGCATGATCGATCAGCACCGCCTCCACCGCCAGATCGTCGCGCCAGCCCATCAGCGAATCGGTGAGCGCCGCGCACATTTTCGTCGTCAGCGCGTGCAGCGCCTTGGGGCGGTTGAGGCGCAGCCGCGCGGCCTTGCCATCCGTGCTGCTGAGGATTTCTTCGGTCATGGGAACGGCTTAGCGGCCCGGAAATGCGGCGTCACCCCGGCTGCGCAAACCCTCTATTCAAATGCGTCTCGCTTGCATAAAATTCAGTTTCAAAACGAAACAGGGGACGATGCCATGGCCGATGCCGATATGCCGCCGGTCGACACCGAGGCGATGCGCGCCGCGCTGGTAAAGCAGCGCGCGGCATTTACCGCGGAGCTGCCGGTAGGCGCCGATATGCGCAAGGATCGGCTGACGCGCGCGGGCCGGCTTCTGGTCGACAATGCCGAGGCGCTGTGCGCGGCGATGAGCGAGGATTTCGGCCATCGTTCGCGGGAGCAGTCGATGATGACCGACATCAGCTCGGCGCTCGGCGAGATCAAATATGCGCGCAAGCATGTCGAAAAATGGATGCGACCCGAAAAGCGCAAGACGCGTTTCCCGCTCGGCCTGCTCGGCGCGAAGGCGCGGATCGAATATCAGCCCAAGGGTGTGGTCGGCATTATCGCGCCGTGGAACTTTCCGGTGCAGCTGACCTTCAGTCCGCTCGCCGATGTGCTCGCCGCAGGCAACCGCGCTATGATCAAGATGAGCGAATTCACCCCGGCGACCAGCGCGCTCGTCGAAAAGCTGATCTTGAAGGCCTTCGATCCCGAAGAAGTCACTGTGTTCAACGGCGGGCCCGATGTCGGCCAGGCCTTTTCCGCGCTGCCTTTCGACCATCTGCTGTTCACCGGCGCGACGAGCGTCGGCAAGCATATCCTGCACGCCGCGGCCGATCATCTGACGCCGGTGACGCTGGAATTGGGCGGCAAGTCTCCCGTCATCGTCGGCGAGAGCGCGAATGTCGCGCGCACCGCGAGCCGGGTGACCCTGGGCAAGATGATGAACGCCGGCCAGATATGCCTCGCGCCCGATTACATGATGGTGCCCGAAGGCAAGGAAGAGGCACTGATCGAGGGCTTCCACGCCGCCGTCGCCGAGCAATATCCGACCCTCGACGCGAATGACGATTTCACGGCGATCGTCAACGACCGGCACTATGAACGGCTGCAGGGCTATCTCGCCGATGCCCGGGAAAAAGGCGCGATCCTTGTCGAGGTCAACCCGGGCAAGGAGGATTTCTCCGCCTCGAACACGCGCAAGATGCCGCTCACCCTCGTCCGTAACCCGACCGAAGACATGAAGGTGATGCAGGAGGAGATTTTCGGGCCGATCCTGCCGATCAAGACCTATCGTTCGGTCGACGAGGCGATCGCCTATGTGAACCTGCACGATCGGCCGCTGGGCCTTTATTATTTCGGCCAGGACAAGGCCGAGGAACGCCGGGTGCTGTCGCGCACCATTTCGGGCGGCGCGACCGTCAACGACGTGATCTTCCACATCGCGATGGAAGAGCTGCCGTTCGGGGGCGTGGGACCTTCGGGAATGGGCGCCTATACCGGCCATGAAGGCTTCAAGACGTTCAGCCATGCCAAGAGCGTCTACAGCCAGCCGAAGATGGACGTGGCGAAACTCGCGGGCATGAAACCGCCCTATGGCAAGACGACCAGGGCAACGATCAAGCGCGAACTAAAGATTTGAGAGCCAATCGGGTGTCTGATATCATCGCGCCATATATTTCGGGAGGCAGACAATGAAATTGATCCTATCGGCGGGGCTCGCGTTCGGCGCCATCGCAATCGCACAGGCCCCGGCAGCAGCGCAGGACGCCGAGGCACCGACGACAGACGTGGCAGACGAGGCCGAACGCCTCGATCCCGATGCCGTGCGCTGCGAACGGCGCGCGGTAACCGGCTCGCGGGCCCGGCGCATCCGGGTTTGCATGACCAACGCGCAGTGGGAAACCCTGCGCCGGGACGGCAATCGCGACGCTACCGACACGATCGACAACGGCACGCGCATCGGCCTGCGCGGCGGCTAGCCGAATCGCGCGAGTGGAAGGAAATAAAGCCCGGGCGACGCTCCGGGCTTTTTTCTATTCGAATTCCATGATGACATCGTCGGCAGCAAGGCTTTCGCCTTCGCTGGCGCTGACCGTGGCGACGATGCCCGCCTTTTCGGCGCGCAGGATATTCTCCATCTTCATCGCCTCGACGACCGCGAGCGGCTGGCCGGCCTCGACCTTGTCGCCCGCCTGGACATGCAGCGCGGTAATCAGGCCCGGCATCGGGCAGATCAGCATCTTCGATAAATCGGGCGGCTCCTTCTCGATCATGTGATCGAAAAGATGCGCGAAATGCTGGGGCAGCGCGCGCGCGGCATGGCTCGCCCCGCGCGTCGTGAGGGTAAAGCCATAACGGCCGGCGGCGATCTTCACCGCCAGCGCCTCTTCGCCGAACTCCGCCTCGATGATCCGCTCGCCCGGCGCATAGGCCATGGCGAGCGCCATCGCCTCGCCATCGACAGAGACATCGTCGAGATCGACATGCACATCATGCGTCACGCCGTCGATCGCGACCGCCCAGTCGGCGGGCGGGCGCAGCTCGCCGTCGAGCTGGCCCGAAATCCGCCGGGCGCGATCCGAATAGGCGGTCGCCGCAAAGGCCGCGATGGCCGCGAGGCGCTTGCGCAGCGTCTCGTCGGCCGGCGCCCCCTGGAAGCCGTCGGGATATTCCTCGGCGATGAAATTGGTGGTGATCTCGCCGGAGCGGAAGCGCGGATGCTGCATCAGCGCCGAGAGAAAATCGAGATTATGGCCGAGACCTTCCAGCTCGAATCTGTCGATCGCCTCGATCTGCAGGTCGATCGCCTCTTCGCGCGTCGAACCATAGGTGACGAGCTTGGCGATCATCGGATCGTAGAACATCGAAACCTCGCCGCCCTCGGCCACCCCGTCGTCGACGCGCACCCCCGCGCCCTCTTCCGGCGGATTATAACGAACGAGCCGCCCGATCGAGGGCAGGAAGCCGCGATAGGGATCTTCGGCATAGACGCGGTTCTCGACCGACCAGCCGTTGAGTTCGATATCGTCCTGCTGGAAAGGCAAGGCCTCGCCCGCCGCGACGCGGATCATCTGTTCGACGAGATCGACGCCGGTGATATTCTCGGTCACCGGATGCTCGACCTGCAGGCGCGTGTTCATTTCGAGGAAATAGAAGCCCTCGCCGGTCGTATCCGCGCCCGACACGATAAGCTCGACCGTCCCGGCGCTGTAATAGCCGACCGCGCGGGCCAGCGCGACCGCCTGCTCGCCCATCCGCTTGCGCATTTCGGGCGTCACGAAGGGCGACGGCGCTTCCTCGACGACTTTCTGATGCCGGCGTTGGATCGAGCATTCGCGCTCGCCCAGATAGACGATATTGCCCTGCTGATCGCCGAGAACCTGAATCTCGATATGGCGCGGCTGCTCGATGAATTTCTCGATGAACACGCGGTCGTCGCCGAAGCTCGCAAGCCCTTCGCGCTTGGTCGCCTCGAAGCCTTCGCGGACATCCTTTTCTTCCCATGCGAGCCGCATGCCCTTGCCGCCGCCACCGGCCGAGGCTTTCATCATCACCGGATAGCCGATCTCGCTCGCGATCTTCACCGCCTCATCGGTATCGGCGATCTCGCCCAGATAGCCCGGCACGACATTGACGCCGGCTTCCTTGGCGAGCTTCTTGGATTCGATCTTGTCGCCCATCGCCGCGATGGCGTTGGCCGGCGGGCCGATAAAGGCGATGCCCGCCTCGGCCAGAGCATTGGCGAAGTTCTCGCGCTCCGAAAGAAAGCCATAGCCGGGATGCACGGCCTCGGCCCCGGTCGCCTTGCAGGCCTCGATGATCTTGTCGGCGAGCAGATAGCTCTCCGCCGCGGGCGGCGGGCCGAGATGCACGGCCTCGTCGGCCATCATGACATGCGGGCTCCGGGCATCGGCGTCCGAATAGACGGCGACCGTGGCGATCCCCATCTTCTTGGCGGTGCGCATCACGCGGCAGGCAATCTCGCCGCGATTGGCAATCAGGATTTTTGTAAACACTAGCTCTTGTCCGGAAGTTTGGTGATTAGGATTAACGTGGCAAACCACAGAAAACCGCCAGCTACGACCATCGTCCACGGTGACATCGCTGCGGTCTCGGTTTCCGCAGGCACCGCGCCCAGAGCCGGCGCGGCAAATACGCAGGCCAAGGCGACCGGCAGATGCCGCGCGATCATAGGCCAATATGCCATCATTGATCCTCGATCATCAGTGCGCGCAGCTCTTCGATCCGCTCGCGCGTCATCCGCGTCTTGCAGGCATGGAAGAGCAGCGGCTCCGCGGTGCCGCCGCGCATATGATAGGCCCAGACGCCGCAATGCTCGTCGCGCAAGGTAATCCAGGCGCGCTGCGCGGCGCGCAACCGTTCTTCGCCCGATGGGCGTTCGTCCCACGCAAACTCTTCGGACAGATGCGTGCGGACATAGTCCAGCACCACCGGCCATGTTGCGTTGAGTTCGGCATCGGCCTGTTCGAAATCCCAGGCGGCGCAGGCGTTCATCATTTGCTGCGGCAGGTTGCCGCTGTCAGCGCAGGTGGTGGCGTTAGGTATGAATTGCATCGCGGCGAGAAGGATGGGGCCGAGCATGATCCTATTCCGCCGCCACCAGGTCCGCGCGCGCCGGTTCCTCGCCTTCCAGCGGAACGAGGCCGAGCTTTTCGAACAGCGCCGCATCGGCATCGTCGCCGCGATTGCCGGTAGTCAGCAGCTTGTCGCCGGTGAAGATGCTGTTCGCGCCGGCCATGAAGCACATGGCCTGCACGGCCTCGCTCATGCTTTCGCGCCCCGCGGAAAGACGCACCATCGCGCGCGGCATGGTGATCCGCGCGGCGGCGCAAGTGCGCACGAACTCAAGATCGTCGATCCGAGCCTCTGGAATGTCGTGGAGCATATCGCCAAGCACGGTCCCCTTTACGGGCACCAGCGCGTTCACCGGCACGCTTTCGGGGTGGCGCTCCAGAGTCGCCAGCGCATGGATGAAGCCGACGCGATCCTCGCGCGTCTCCCCCATGCCGACGATCCCGCCCGAGCAGACATTGATCCCGGCATTGCGGACATTGTCGAGCGTCTCGATCCGCTCCGCGAATGTCCGCGTCGTGATCACCTCTTCATAGCGTTCGGGCGAGGTGTCGATATTGTGATTATAATAATCGAGGCCCGCATCGCTGAGCATCTCCGCCTGTTTGGGCGTCAGCATGCCCAAGGTCATGCAGGTTTCCATGCCCATCTGCCGCACGCCCTTCACGATCTCGACGATCGCGGGCATGTCCCGATCCTTGGGGTTGCGCCAGGCCGCGCCCATGCAGAAGCGTTGCGAGCCCGCATCCTTGGCCTGCGCCGCCGATTGCAGCACCTGCCGCACATCCATCAGCTTGGTCGCCTTGACGCCGCTATCGGCGTGCTTGGACTGTGAGCAATAGCCGCAATCCTCGGGGCAGCCGCCGGTCTTGATGGAAAGGAGCGTGCACAGCTGCACCTCGCCCGCCGCATGGTTCTCGCGGTGAACGGTCTGCGCGCGCCACATCAACTCGTGGAACGGCAAATCGAAGAGCGTCGCGATCTCCTCGCGGGTCCAGTCGGTACGGATTTCGGTCATTCGGCGGCCTCGTCGAGCGGGGGAAGATTATGGCCGAGAAGCTTGAGGACTTCGCCGGCCGCGTCAACCAGATTGGTGCCCGGGCCGAAGATCGCCTTGACCCCTGCTTCGCGCAGAAACTCGTAATCCTGTTGCGGGATGACGCCGCCGGCGATCACCTTGATATCGTCGCGCCCGGCATCGGCAAGCTTCTGGATCAGTTCGGGGATCAGGGTCTTGTGTCCCGCAGCAAGGCTCGACGCGCCGACGACATCGACATCCTTCTCGATCGCCCATGCCGCGGTTTCCGCCGGCGTCTGGAACAGCGGCCCGGAGACGATCTCGAAGCCGAGATCGCCGAACGCGGATGCGACGAGATTGGCGCCGCGATCATGCCCGTCCTGCCCCATCTTGGCGACCATCATGCGCGGCTTGCGCCCCAGCCGCCGCTCGACCGCCTCGACGCCCTCGCCGGCGCGCAGCCAGCGCGGATCGCCGTCATAGGCGCCGCCGTAAATGCCGCTGACCGGATGCGGGACAGTATCGTAACGGCCGAAAGCCTCCTCCATGGCGCTCGAAATTTCGCCCAGCGTGCAGCGCGCCCGCGCGCAATCGACCGCGAGCGCGAGCAAGTTGCCGCCCCCTTTCGCGCCTGCGGTCATCGCCTCGAGCGCCGCTTGCGCGCCATCCTCGTCGCGCTCGCTCCGCGTCTTTTCGATCCGCGCAATCTGGTCGCGGCGGACGCGGGCCGTGTCGATATCGAGAATGTCGATCTCGGCCTCTTCTTCCAGTCTATATTTGTTGACCCCGACGATCACCTGTTCGCCGCGATCGACGGCGGCGGCCTTGGCGGCGGCAGCTTCCTCGATATGGCGTTTCGGCAGCCCCTCGGCGACGGCTTTCGTCATCCCGCCCGCGGCCTCGACCTCCTCGATCAGCTCCCAGGCCTTGTCGGCCAGTTGCTGGGTCAGGCTTTCGACATAATAGGAACCGCCCAGCGGATCGGCGACATGGGCGATGCCGCTTTCCTCTTGCAGCACCAATTGCGTGTTGCGCGCGATCCGGGCCGAACGGTCCGTCGGCAGCGCAACCGCCTCGTCGAAGGCGTTGGTGTGGAGGCTCTGCGTCCCGCCTAACGTCGCCGCCATCGCCTCGATCGTCGTGCGGATGACATTGTTGTAGGGGTCCTGCTCGGTGAGGCTCACCCCGCTCGTCTGGCAATGGGTACGCAGCATCTTCGATTTGGGGTTTTCCGCGCCGAAATCCTCCATGATCGAATGCCATAGCTTGCGCGCCGCGCGCAGCTTGGCGACCTCCATGAAGAAGTTCATGCCAATGCCGAAGAAGAAGCTCAGCCGCGGCGCGAAACTGTCCACCGGCAAGCCCTGCGCCATCGCCGCGCGGACATATTCCATGCCGTCGGCCAGCGTATAGGCGAGCTCCTGCACCGCCGTCGCCCCGGCTTCGTGCATATGATAGCCGCTGATCGAAATCGAATTGAAACGCGGCATATGCTCTGCGGTATAGGCGATGATATCGGCGACGATCCGCATCGAGGGTTCGGGCGGATAGATATAGGTGTTCCGCACCATGAACTCTTTGAGGATATCGTTCTGGATCGTGCCGGAAAGCTGGTCCTGCGATACCCCCTGCTCTTCCGCCGCGACGATATAGAAGGCCATCACCGGGATCACCGCGCCGTTCATCGTCATCGACACGCTCATCTGGTCGAGCGGGATCTGGTCGAACAGGATCTGCATATCGGCCAAGGTGTCGATCGCGACCCCGGCCTTGCCGACATCACCGGTCACCCTCGGATGATCGGAATCATACCCGCGATGCGTGGCGAGATCGAAGGCGACCGACAGCCCCTTCTGCCCCATCGCGAGATTGCGGCGGTAAAAGGCGTTGGAATCCTCTGCCGTCGAAAAGCCCGCATATTGCCGGATCGTCCAGGGGCGGCCGGTATACATCGACGCGTAGGGCCCGCGCGTGAACGGTTCGAAGCCCGGCAGGCCGGGGTCCAGCGCATCGTCCACGCCATAAACCGGCTTTACGGAAATACCCTCGGGCGTCTCCCAATCGAGATCGCGCCCCTTCACTTCCCCGGCGGCGCGCTCCCGCCAGTCTTCGATGGTCGGTTTGTCAGTCATATCCCGCTTCAATAACCGCCTGCACCCTGCTTGTCGAAGGGCAGTGATACCGACAATCGAGAAGCGAAAAACCGCCTATTTGCCAGTGAAAACCGCCTTTTCCTTTTTCAGGAAGGCCACCGCGCCGATCACCGCGTCCTGGCTGTTGCCGGCTTCGCGCTGGGCGTTGGCTTCGGCATCGAGCGCCGCGCCGAAATCGCGGTCGAGATTCTCCGCCGCCGTGCGCCGCATCAGGCCCAGGGCAAGCGTCGGCCCCTTGGCGAGCTTCGCGGCAAGCGCGCGCGCTTCGTCCATCAGCGCGCCGTCCTCCACGACCTTGTAGACCATGCCCCAATCGGCGGCCTTCGCGGCCGGGATCTTCTCGCCGAGCATCATCATCTCGAAAGCGCGGGCCTTGCCGATCAGGCGCGGCAAGGTCCAGCTTGCGCCGCCGTCCGGCACCAGGCCGATATTGACGAAGGCCTGCAGGAAATAACCGGATTCGCCGACCAGCACGAAATCGCCGGCCAGCGCCATCGAGCAGCCGATGCCCGCCGCCGGGCCGTTGACCGCGGTCACCAGCGGCACCGGCAGTTCGGCGAGCTTTTTCATCATCGGGTTATAGTGATTTTCGAGCGAGGCCTTTGCGCGATCGCCACCGCCGCCGACGCCTGATGTCCGGTCGCGACCCCCGGCCAGATCGGCGCCCGAGCAGAAAGCGCGCCCCGCCCCCGTCATCAGCACCGCGCGCGCGCCGGCATCCAGCGCCTCATCGAGCGCGGTGACGATTTCGTCCGCCATTTCTATCGGCGCGGCGTTCAGCCGTTCCGGGCGATTGAGGGTGATGATCGCGATATCGTCCGCGATGTCGAGAAGGATGGTCTCGTAGCCCGCCATGATCCGCTCCTGAGTCGTTGTTACTTTCCGTTAACGTCAACCTGCCGGAGCGGCGGGGGTTATGCAAGGGGCCTTCTCCGTCGAGGAATTTCCGGAAACGGGGCGCCAATGGATCCTGAATCAAGTTCAGGATGACGAACGGCCGTCAGTGCTTCGGCGTTTCCATGATCTCGGTAAGAACCCCGCCCATATCCTTGGGGTGGACGAAGAAGATCAAGGTGCCGTGCGCGCCGATCCGCGGCTCGCCGAGCACGCGCTTGCCCTGCGCTTCGAACGCGGCCTTGGCGGCGTGGATATCGGGCACCTCGAAGCAAAGATGATGCTGGCCGCCGACCGGGTTCTTCTCGAGCCATTTGCCGACGGCGCTGTCGGGCTCCGTCGGCTGGAGCAGCTCGACCTGCGTACCGGCGGCACCGCCCTCGCCCGGCGTGTTGACGAAGCAGACGCGCACCTTCTGGCTTTCGAGCACGAACGGCTCGGTAATATCGGTCGCGCCCATCACGTCGCGATAGAAGGCGATCGAGGCGTCGAGATCGGGCGTCGCGACGCCGACATGGTTCATACGGCCTAGTTTCATAGCGGAAATTCAACTCCAGCAATCAGTACCAATGAGACCAAGGGAGGCGTCGGTCATTCTTCAATTCATCCTCGCCGGGCGACCCCGAAGTTGACACGGAAGCCCGAATTTTTTCCCTGTGACTTTAGCCCGGACCTTGTGGAAAACAGCCAAATACGGCCAACCCGGCGGGCCCGGTATGTGACCTTTCATATGCCCGCCTATCAGCTCCGAAAACCCAGGCGCGGATACCCGCCAACGCACGCGTCGCCGACCCTAGCAGGCCGCCGGTGCTGTAGGACAGAGGAAATGCGCGGGGCTCGTGGAGTTTGCGAGGTTCGCGGCGAACAGCCTTGATGGCTGTTGCCATATCACCGTCATTGCGACGCCGACATGGTTCGTCCGTCCGAGTTTCATTTACGCTTCCCCATTTCCGTCATGCTGAACTTGTTTCAGCATCCACTCATCTACCGGCATGGACATCGCAGATTGAGCGGTGAACCCTGAAACAAGTTCAGGGTGACGGGTTGGCTTAGGATGTGACAACGAAAATTTGTCATGCGTGGTTTCCGCCGATCACAACGCAATTTGGCTCTCTTCGCGATGGCGTGCGCAAGTAACCTTCAGCCAATTCTTCATGCGACAAGCGCAAATGATAGTAGTTTGTGTATGCCCAATAATTCAATTGCCAATTCAACGAAGGTACTATGCGCTGCCCGTCCTGATG
Source organism: Parasphingopyxis marina (assembly GCF_014237875.1). Classification (GTDB taxonomy): domain Bacteria; phylum Pseudomonadota; class Alphaproteobacteria; order Sphingomonadales; family Sphingomonadaceae; genus Parasphingopyxis; species Parasphingopyxis marina. Next base: position 1,428,911 of record NZ_JACJVJ010000001.1, on the reverse strand, counting down.
AAGGACCGAAAAAGCATAGAGACGAGCGAGCACATCGTCAGGCGGAAGCCGTTCACAGGACAGATAGAGGCGAGCAGTTTCCAGAAATTGCCGTCGGTCAGACAGACCGTCTTCCATTTTCCAAATTATGCGAACAGCTCCAATAATAACCACGACGGCGAGCACCGCAACTATCCATCGTAAGATATTAAAGTGGAATATTGTCATGCTTCTTCCAGGGATTGTCGAGCTGCTTGTTCCGCAGCTTGCGTAGCCCGAGCGCGATCCGCCGCCGCGTCGAATGCGGCATGATGACCTCGTCGATAAAGCCCTTGCTCGCCGCGACGAAGGGATTGGCGAAGCGGTCTTCATATTCCTTCGTCTTTTCGGCGATGTCCGCTTCGCTGAGGCCGCGGAAGATGATCTCGACCGCGCCCTTAGCGCCCATCACCGCGATCTCGGCGGTCGGCCAGGCATAGTTCAGATCGCCGCGCAAATGCTTGGAAGCCATAACGTCGTACGCGCCGCCATAGGCCTTGCGCGTGATCACCGTAATCTTCGGCACCGTCGCCTCGGCATAGGCGAAGAGCAGTTTCGCGCCATTCTTGATGATGCCGTTATGCTCCTGCCCGACGCCGGGGAGGAAGCCCGGCACGTCGACAAAGGTCACGATCGGGATCTCGAAAGCGTCGCAGAAGCGCACGAAGCGCCCGGCCTTCTTGCTCGCCGCGATATCGAGGCAGCCGGCCAGCACCATCGGCTGGTTGGCGACGATGCCGACGGTGCGGCCTTCGATCCGGCCGAAGCCGATGATAATGTTCGCGGCGTGCGCGGGCTGGAGCTCGAAAAATTCGCCCTCGTCCACCGTCTTCCGGATCAGCTCGTGCATGTCATAGGGCTGGTTGGACGAGGCCGGGACCAGCTGGTCGAGCCCCGGCTCCTCGCGGTCCCAGGCGTCGGCCGTCGGGCGCTCGGGCACCTCTTCGCGGTTCGATGCGGGCAGGTAATCGATGAAATCGCGCGCCGCCATCAGCGCCTCGATATCGTTCTCGAAGGCGACATCGGCGACGCCGGATTTGGTGGTGTGGGTGATCGCGCCGCCCAGCTCCTCCTGCGTCACCACCTCGTTGGTCACGGTCTTCACCACGTCCGGCCCGGTGACGAACATGTAACTCGAATCCTTCACCATGAAGATGAAGTCGGTCATCGCCGGGGAATAGACCGCCCCGCCCGCGCACGGGCCCATGATCATCGAAAGCTGCGGCACGACGCCGGATGCGAGCACGTTGCGCTGGAAAACTTCGGCATAGCCGCCGAGGCTCGCCACGCCTTCCTGGATGCGCGCGCCGCCACTGTCGTTGAGCCCGATCACCGGCGCGCCGACCTTCAGCGCCATATCCATCACTTTGCAGATCTTCTCGGCATGGCGCTCGCTGAGCGAGCCGCCGAACACCGTGAAATCCTGGCTATAGGCGAAGACGAGGCGGCCGTTGATCGTGCCCGATCCGGTGACGACGCCGTCGCCGGAAACGACCTGCTCTTCCATCCCGAAATCGGTGCAATTATGCTCGACGAACATGTCATATTCTTCGAACGAGCCTTCGTCGAACAGGACTTCGAGCCGCTCGCGCGCCGTGAGCTTGCCCTTGGCGTGCTGCGCGTCGATCCGCTTCCGGCCGCCGCCCATCCGCGCCTGGTCGCGCCGCCGTTCGAGTTCGTCGAGTGCTTGCTGCATCATTATCCCCTTGTTTCCCCTTCCGTAAACGGGAGGAAAGGCACGATTGTCAACGGGACTCGCCATGTTCAAGGAAGGCGATGATCCCGGAAAAATCCTTCTTGTCGCCGCCATGGGCGACATATTGCTCGTAGAGCGCGCGGGCCTTGGCGCCCATCGGCGTGCGGGCATCGACCGAGTCGGCGGCTTCCATCGCGAGCTTCAAATCCTTGAGCATCAGCGGCGCCGCGAACCCGCCTTCATAATCATTGTCCGCCGGGCTTTGCGGGCCGATGCCGGGCACCGGGCAATAGCTCGTCATCGACCAGCTCTGGCCCGAAGCCTTGCTCGAAATATCGTAAAAGGTCTGGAGATCGAGGCCGAGCCGCCGGGCGAGGTTGAAGGTCTCGCAGGTCGCGATCATCGTCGCGCCGAGCAGCATGTTGTTGCAAATTTTCGCCGCCTGCCCTGCGCCGGATTCGCCGGCATGGATCACCGCCTTGCCCATCGCCTCGAGGATCGGTTCGGCGCGCGCAAAGGCGTTGTCCGGCCCGCCGACCATGAAGGTAAGCGTGCCGCCATTGGCCGCCGCGATGCCGCCCGATACAGGCGCATCGACCATCAGGAAGCCCTTGGTCCCGGCCTCTTCGGCCACCTCGCGCGCGGTATCGACGTCGATCGTCGAGCAATCGAGCAGCAGGGTTCCCGGCTCCGCATTGTCGAACACATCGTCGGTATAGACGGCTTTGACGTGCTTGCCCGCGGGCAGCATCGTGACGACCGCCTCGGCGCCCTTCACCGCGTCCGCGCCCGATTCCGCCGCACGGCAGCCATTGCCGACGGCGGTTTCCAGCGCAGCCTGGGAAATATCGAAGGCGGCGACATCATGTCCCGCCTTGGCCAGGTTCGCGGCCATGCCGCCGCCCATATTGCCGAGGCCGATAAAGGCTATGGTTGTCATGTCTAGCGTCCTTTCCACTTGGCTTCGCGCTTCTCGACAAAGGCGGCCATGCCTTCCTTCTGGTCTTCCGATCCGAACAGGCCGTGGAACAGCCGGCGCTCGAACGCCACGCCCTGGGTCAGGGTCGTCTCAAAAGCGGCATCGACCATTTCCTTGACGGCGAGCGCGGCGAGCGGGCCCATGCCGGCGATCGTCTCGGCAGTCTTCACCGCTTCCTCGACAAGATCGGCCGCCGGGACGACGCGGGCGACGAGGCCCGAACGTTCGGCCTCCTCGGCGTCCATCATCCGCCCTGTCAGGCACATCTCCATCGTCTTGGCCTTGCCGATCGCGCGCGCCATGCGCTGCGAGCCGCCCATGCCGGGCGTGACGCCCAGTTTGATCTCGGGCTGGCCGAATTTCGCGCTGTCTGCCGCGATGATGAAATCCGCCATCATCGCGACCTCGCAGCCGCCGCCCAGCGCATAGCCCGACACCGCTGCGATCCAGGGCTTGCGCGTCGCAACGACCCTGTCCCAGCCGCCGAAATGATTGTTGCCGTACATGTCGGCAAAGCCCTGATCGGACATCTCCTTGATGTCGGCCCCCGCCGCGAACGCCTTTTCGCTGCCCGTCAGCACCGCGCAGCGCTGGCTGTCATCGGCGTCATAAGCGGCAAAGGCCGCGATCAGCTCGGACAGCACCTTGTTGTTGAGCGCGTTCAGCGCCTGCGGTCGGTTGAGCGTGATCAGCGTAACGGCGCCATTCGTTTCTGGGCGCTGTTCGACGAGAATGGTTTCGTAGTCGGACATCTTGCTTCCTTCCTTCGTCATGCTGAACGTGTTTCAGCATCCATTGGCTGGTCGATTTCGACCTTATCCGAAACGCTTGCGCTCATGGGTCCTGACTTTCGTCAGGATGACGTAAAATACGGCGCGCTCCGCCTTTGCCTACTGCCGCAGCATATCGCGCGCGACGATCATCCGCATGATCTGGTTGGTGCCTTCGAGGATCGAATGGACGCGCAGGTCGCGCCAGAAACGCTCGATCGGATAGTCCTGCAAATAGCCATAGCCGCCGAACAGCTGCAGCGCGTCGTTGACGATCTTCGATCCGCTATCGGTCGCCAGCCGCTTGGCCATCGCCGCGAAACGCGTCTTGTCCGGCGCGTTCGCGCTGACTTTCGCCGCCGCCGTGTAGAGCAGCATCCGCGCGGCCTGAAGATCGGTTTCCATATCGGCGAGCATGAACTGGGTGTTCTGGAAATCGGCAATCGCCTTGCCGAATTGCTGCCGCTCCTTGGTGTAGCTCACCGCCTCGTCGAGACAACGTTGGGCACCGCCAAGGCTGCACGCGCCGATATTGAGACGCCCGCCGTCGAGCCCCATCATCGCAATGCGAAAGCCCTCGCCCTCGTCGCCCACACGGTTTTCCACAGGGACGCGCACAGAATCGAAATTGACCTGCGCGGTCGGCTGGGCGTGCCAGCCGAGCTTCTTCTCCGGCGCGCCGAAAGAAACGCCCGCCATATCCTTCTCGATCACCAGGCAGGAAATGCCCTTGGGCCCATCCTCGCCCGTGCGCACCATGGTGACATAGACATCGTTGACGCCGCCGCCCGAGATAAAGGCCTTCGAGCCGGAAACGATATAATGGTCGCCGACCCGCTCGGCTTTCGTCCTGAGCGCGGCGGCGTCCGAACCCGATCCCGGTTCGGTCAGGCAATAGCTCGCCACCGTTTCGCAGGTGACGAGGGTGGGCAGATATTTCTCCTTCACCGCGTCGCCGCCGAACCGGTCGATCATCCAGCTCGCCATATTGTGGATCGAGATGAAGGCGCTGGTCGCCGGGCAGCCATAGGCCATGGCTTCAATGATGATCGCGGATTCGAGCCGCCCGGAGCCGATCCCGCCCGATTCCTCGGACACATAGATCGATCCGAAGCCGAGCTCGGCGGCCTTGGAGACGACCTCGCGGGGATAGATATGCTTCTCGTCCCACTCCGCAGCGAACGGCGTGATCTCGTCGGCGGTGAACTTCTGCGCCATATCCTGGATCGCGCGCTGCTCATCGGTCAGGTCGAATTGATTTTCCATCGCTGCGCCCTAGCACTGTCGCGCGCGCAAGAAAATGTCGCGCGTGATTGCCCGGCCCGGTCAGCCGACCAGCGCTTCGGCCTCGATCTCCACCTTCCATTCGGAGCGGTAAAGCTGGTGGACGGCGACGAGGGTCGCGGTCGGCATCGCGGGTTTCATATAGCGGGCATGCGAGGCGCTGACGGCGTCGGCATCGGCGATGTCGGTGACGAACATGCGCACGCGCACGACATCTTCCCGCTTGCCGCCAAGCTGTTCGATCTGGCCGAGGATCAGTTCGAAACAGCGGTCCGCCTGCGCCCCGGCATCGCCGGGGGTCGAGCTGCCGTCATCCTGTATCGGCGCGGTGCCGGAAACCAGAATACGGTCGCCGACGCGCATCGCGCGGCAAAAGCCGATCTGTTCCTCGAAGGGAGAAGCGGATTTGGTGCGCAATCGTTCCATCGTCATCGGGGTCCTCTCCTGCTGGTCATGCTATTGATCGTCGATAGGGAAACAGCGTTCGTCGCCTGTCTCGATCAGCTCGATCCGCGACAGGAACGCCCTGTCTCCTTCCGCCGCTTCCTCGCCGGTGAAGGTGACGGTGGAGCGACCATAGCCCGAAGTGTCGGTACGAAACAGCGCATAGGAGCGCGGGCCGGACATATCGGCACCCGCGCCACCACGCCGCTCCACCGCGATGCGCGGATCGTCGACCATGCGGCCGAGGCGCGGTTCGGGCGCGCGCAGCCAGTTGCCGCCGGAAAGGCGGACGCGCCCGTCATCCAGGTAGAATATCCCCGCCGCGACATTCCACGGCAGCGTCACGCGCTCACCCTCCTCCACGGCAAAGCCCCAGCCGGCGGAGCACAGGAAGATCGGTCCGGGCACCGGTATCGGCCGGGACGCCAGCGCCCCGCCATCCATCGCCGCTGCTATCGCGAATTCCCGGCTCTCGAATGTCGGCTCGCCGCATCCGAGAGCTTCGGGCGCGCCCGCGCGGACCCGGCGGATCAGTTCCAGGTCGCGCTCGCTTCCTTCGAAATCTGGCGAGAGCAGCGCCAGCCTAAACCCGTCCGGCATCCCCTCGGGGTCGACGACATAGACCGTGCGCAGCCGCGAATTGATATCGATGTCCTCGAAATGCAGGGGAAAGCGCAGCACCGTTCCCAGCCCCTCGAGTTCGATCTCCTCGGCCCGGCCTTCGGCATATTCGCGAAACGGCCGATAGCTATGCAGGGCATCGCTGCGGAACGGCTGGACGAAGAATTCGCGCGATCCGCTGCGCAGCGTATAGCTGGGAAAGGGCAGCGAACCCTGCGGCCGCCAGCCGATCGCCTCGGCCTCGGTCACGTCGATCACGAACCCCTCGCCGCAAAAGGGCATCGGCCCATAAGCGGCACGAAAGGGCGGCGGCGGAGGCGTCGCCACGGCGAGCGTGAACACCATCGGCGCGGCAAGGCCGAGGGCCAACGCGCAACAGGCAGTCGCCGTCCGCCGCATTCTTCTACCCCATCGTCGGGATGACGAAGGCGTTGGAGCCATCGCCGCCGCCATCGGGCCAGCGCTGGGTGACGGTTTTCACCTTGGTCCAGAATTTCACGCCTTCCATGCCGTGCTGGTTGGTGTCGCCGAAGGCGCTGCGCTTCCAACCGCCGAAGCTGTGATAGGCGACCGGCACCGGGATCGGCACGTTGATGCCGACCATGCCGACCTCGACGCGGCTCGCAAATTCGCGCGCCGCATGGCCGTTGCGCGTGAAGATCGCGACACCATTGCCATATTGGTGATTGCTGGCGAGGCTCAGCGCTTCCTCGAAATTGTCGGCGCGGACCATCTGCAGCACGGGGCCGAAGATTTCCTCGCGATAGCTTTCCATGCCCGGCTTCACATGATCGAACAGCGAGGGGCCGATGAAGAAACCCTTTTCATGCCCCTGTAGCTTGAACCCACGGCCATCGAGCACCAGTTCGGCGCCCTCGTCGACGCCGGTCTGGATCCATTGCTCGACCTTCGCCTTGTGCTCGGCGGTGACGACCGGGCCGTAATGCGCCTCGCCATCGGTGGAGACGCCGACGCGCAGCGCGTCGATCGCCGGGATCAGCTTTTCGCGCAGCCGGTCCGCCGTTTCGGTGCCGACCGGCACCACCACCGGCAGCGCCATGCAGCGTTCGCCCGCGCTCCCGAAGGCGGCCCCCGCCAGATCGTTCACCACCTGGTCGAGATCGGCATCGGGCATGACGATGCCGTGATTCTTCGCGCCGCCCATCGCCTGGACGCGCTTCCCGTTCTCGGTGCCGCGCTGATAGACATAATGGGCGATGTCGGACGAGCCGACAAAGCTCACCGCCTTGATATCGTCATGGTCGAGGATCGCGTCGACCATCTGCTTGTCGCCATGCACGACCTGCAGGATGCCGTCGGGCAGGCCCGATTCCTTCATCAGCTCGGCGAGCCGGACCGGGACCGAAGGATCGCGCTCCGAGGGTTTCAGGATGAAGGCGTTGCCGCAGGCGATGGCGACGCCGAACATCCACATCGGGATCATCGCGGGAAAGTTGAACGGCGTGATGCCCGCGACGATGCCGAGCGGCTGGCGCATCGAATAAACGTCGATGCCCGGGCCCGCGCCTTGGGTGAACTCGCCCTTCAGTGCGTGCGGTATACCGCAAGCGAACTCGATCACATCGAGCCCGCGCTGCACATCGCCCCGCGCATCGGCGATCACCTTGCCGTGTTCGGAGGAGAGCAAGGCGGCAAGCTCATCCATATTGGATTCAACCAAGGCCTTGTAATTGAACATGATCCGCGCGCGCTTTTGCGGGTTGGTCGCCGCCCATGCCGGTTGCGCCGCAAGCGCCGCATCCACGGCCTTTTGCAGCTCGTCGCGCGAACCAAGAGAAACCTTCGCTTGCACCTCGCCGATATTGGGATCCCAGATGTCGTGCTGCCGCGATCCGCCGCCTGCCGCATTGCCACCTATGAAATGTTCCACCGTACGCATTGAAATTTTCCCCGATCGAAATAGAAGCTGCCCGGATCATAGTCGGCAGGGTCGCACCTGACTATGGTTTTGGGGGCATAGAAATAATGCACGCGCCCTTCGCCGATAGGATAGGGACGGATGCGCGAACAGCACAGCGCGATGACGCTGAACGAACTGGCCGATTACTGGGCAGCAGAAAAACCGGACGATATCGCCTATCGTTTCGATGGCCGGGCGACGAGCTTTCGGGAGTTCCGCGACGCGAGCGAGGCGCTGGCCCGCGCCTTCGCGGCGGAAGGCGTGGGCAAGGGCGACCGAATCGCCTGGATCGGCAAGAATAGCGACCGTTATTTCCTCACCCTGTTCGCCGCCGCACGGATCGGCGCGGTGACGGTACCCGTCGGCTGGCGGCTGGCAACCGCCGAAATGGCGTTCATCGTGGAGGATGCAGAAGCCGGGACGATCGTCTCCGGGCCGGAATTCCTCGATCTTGCGAGCGGCTTTGCCGATACGATCGGCTGCGTGAAGCGGCTGTTCGGCGCCGAGGGAAACCCCACCGCGGAATGCGTCGCCAGCCTGCAGGCCCGGCATGAGTCCGCGCCGCCGGTCGACTATAGTCCGCATTGCGACGATCCCATCGTGCAGCTTTATACCTCGGGGACGACCGGACAGCCCAAGGGCGTGGTGCTGACCCAGAACAATATCCTCAAGGGACGCAGTCGCGACGAGCGCGAAATTCCCAATTGGGACCGGTGGGCCGAGGGCGATGCCGGGCTGCAGGCGATGCCGGTCGCGCATATCGCGGGCACCGGGTACGGCATCCTGCCGCTCAACCGCGGCATGGCGTGCAGCATCATCGCCGAATTCGATATCGAGCGAACGCTCGACCTGATCGATGCCCGGCACGTAACGCGCTTTTTCCTGGTTCCGGCCGCGCTGCAGATGCTGATCACCCATCCCAGGCTGGCGGAGATCGACACCAGCGGGGTCGTCCAGATCGCCTATGGCGCCTCGCCGATGCCGCTCCAGCTGCTCCGCGATTGCATGAAGGCCTTTCCCAATGCCGGTTTCGCGCAATTTTACGGGATGACGGAAACCACCGGCACGATCATCGTGCTGCCGCCAGAAGATCACGATCCGGCGGGCAATGAGCGCATGCGCTCCGCCGGCAAGCCGCTCGACGGCGTCGAGGTGCGGATCGTCGACGAACAGGGCAAGGAGGTAGGCGTCGGCGAAGTCGGCGAAATCGTCACCCGGTCCGAAGCCAATATGGTCCATTACTGGAAACAGCCGGAACGCACGGCCGAAACCGTCGATGGCGAAGGTTGGCTGCGAACCGGCGACGCCGCCTATCGCGATGCCGACGGCTATATCTATATTCACGACCGGATGAAGGACATGATCATCACCGGCGGCGAGAATGTGTATCCCGCCGAGGTGGAAAACGCGCTCTATGAGCATCCCCAAGTCTCTGAAGCGGCGGTGATCGGCGTTCCCGACGAAACCTGGGGCGAAGCGGTAAAGGCCGTAATCGTGCCCAAGAACGGCGCCAAGATCGACGAACGGGAAATCATCGCCTTCGTCCGCGAGCGGATCGCCGGCTACAAAACGCCCAAGACGGTGGACGTGATCGCGGTGATGCCGCGCAACGCCAGCGGCAAGATCCTGAGAAAGGATTTGCGTGCGCCCTATTGGGAAGGCAGGGAACGGCAGGTGAATTAGCCGCCCGGCTGGTCTCCGCTTCCATCTCCTCCTATTTGAATGACCATGCAGACAGACACCCATCTCGACCTGATGATCGCGCTCGCCTTGAAGGCCGGCGCCGAGATCGACGCGATCTACAAGACCGATTTCGATGCCGAGGCCAAGGGCGACGGCTCACCCGTCACCGCCGCCGACAAGCGCGCCGAGGCGGTGATCGAGGCGGGGCTGAAAGAGGCTGCGCCCGATATCCCGATCCTGGCAGAGGAAGCTGCCTCGGAAGGCCGGATTCCCGAACTCGGCACGCGCTTCTTCCTCGTCGATCCGCTGGACGGCACGCGAGAATTCGTGTCGCGCAACGGCGAGTTCACGGTCAACATCGCGCTGATCGACCATGGCCGGCCGGTTTCCGGCGTCGTCTACGCCCCGGCGATCGACAAGCTCTATTACGGCGCGCGCGGCGAAGGCGCCTTTTTCCAGGAAATCGCGCCCGGACAGGACCGCAGTGCTGCCGAACATCCGCACGAGATCGAGGCGCGCTCCTCGTTCCACAAAAATCTCGTCGCCGTCGCCAGCCGCAGCCACCGCTCGGCTGAAACCGACGCGCTGATGGCAAAGATCGGCGTCAAGGATTTCACGCCGGCGGGTTCAAGCCTCAAATTCTGCCTCGTCGCGCAGGGATCGGCGGACGTCTATCCGCGGCTCGGCCGGACCATGGAATGGGATACCGGCGCAGGCCAGGCGGTGCTGGAGGCCGCGGGCGGACGCGTGATGGCGCTGGACGGCGAAACCGAAACCGGGCCGCTGCTCTACAACAAGAAAGAGCGCGGCTTCGATAATCCCCATTTCATCGCCTGGGGGCGATAGAGCGACCGGCTAGCGCAGCTGGCTGTCCTTGCTGCCGCGCCGGTTGAAGGGCGAAATTTCGCGGCGCGTCTTGTCTTTCGCCGACTGGCACTGGACGCAGAAGCGCACGCCGGGCACCGCCATGCGCCGCGCCTCGGGAATGTTCTCGCCGCATTCATCGCAATATTCGAGGCTGTCGCCGCTGGGCTGCTCGCTGCGCGCGCGCTTCAGCGCGTCCTCGACGGTTGCGTCGATCTGATCCTGTACCGCGCCATCGCGCGACCATCCGCCTGCCATGTGCTTCTCCTATAGGGAGAATATCGGGAGGACGGCCCGGTTGCGCAAGCCTCCGCCCGATCAGGGAACCAGAATCGACGCGCCGATCGTCTTGCGGCCTTCGAGATCGCGATGCGCCTGCTCGGCCTCCTCCAGCGCATAGCGCTGGCCGATCTCGACCGTCACGGCGCCGCTTTCCAGCATCCCGAACAGCCGCTTCGTGCCGACCGCGGCTTCGGCGGGATCGACATAATAATCGAACATCGTCGGCCGGGTGACATAGAGCGAACCATGGGTCGCCAACGGCCCCAGCCCGATGCCGGTCACCGGTCCGCTGGCATTGCCGAAACTGACGACGAGCCCGCGCCGCTTGCAGCTGGCAAGCGAGGCTTCCCAGGTCGCCATGCCGACGCCGTCGAGCACGACCTCCGCGCCCTGCCCGCCGGTGATGTCGCGAACCCCCGCCGCGACATCCTCGCTATCGTAACGGATCACATGATCGACACCGGCCTTGCGGGCGATCGCTTCCTTCTCGTCGCTCGACACCGTGCCGATGGTGGTCGCGCCGATCGCTTTCAGCCATTGGACGAGGATCTGCCCGGTCGCGCCGGCAGCCGCATGGACGAGCACCGTCCAGCCCGGCTTTACCTTCGCGCACCGCTCGATCAGCGCCTCGGCCGTCTGTCCCTTGAGCAGCGAGGCCGCGGCCTGTTCGGCGCTGACATTTTCGGGCAGCCGGATGGCTGCATCGGCCGAAACGATGCGCCGGTCGGCATAGGCGCCGAGCGTGCTGGTGAGCATCGCCACCCTGTCCCCCGCCGCCAGGCCCGAAACGCCCTCACCCGCCGCCTCGACGATCCCGGCCGCCTCCATGCCGAGCCCGGAAGGCAGGCGCACCGGATAGATGCCGCCGCGATGATAGGTGTCGATGAAATTGAGCCCGACCGCTTCGTGCCGAACCAGGAGTTCGCCCGCCCCCGGTTCGCCGATCTCGGCATCGCGCCACTGGATGACCTCGGGCCCGCCAATTTCCTCGATAAAGGCCTGCCGCGCGCGCATCAGCTTCCTCCCATCGCGGTGGTCAGCATCCCGCCGGCCGTCCAGCCACCATCGACCGGCAGCACCGTGCCCGACACATAGCGCGCCGCGTCCGAGGCAAGGAACAGGCAAACGTCCGCGATATCGTCGACCGTGCCCATGCGCCCGAGCGGCACGGCCTTTGCGGACCGCTCCTTGGCTTCGGGGGTCGGGGCGAGACGCTCCATGCCCTCGGTGCCCTCGATCGGGCCGGGCGAGACCGAATTCACGCGGATGCCCTCGCGCCCCCATTCCATCGCCAGGGTGCGGGTAATCTGGTCGACACCCGCCTTGGCCGCGCAGACATGGATCTGCATCGGCATCGCGATCCAGGCCTGGGGCGCGGAAATGTTGATGATCGATCCACCCGGTTTCGTCATCGCGCCATAGGCGGCGCGCATCACGTGAAAGGTGCCCATCAGATCGATATCGGCGACCGCCTTGAAACCGTTGGGACTGAGCGCGGCGGCAAGCGACGGGAAATTCCCGGCCGCGCCCGATACCAGCACGTCGATCGTTCCGCGCTCGGCCTTGAAGCTTTCGACCGCGGCGGAGACGGCCTCATGGTCGCGCACGTCGAGCGCAAAGCCGAGCGCCGGGCCCGCATCATTGCCGAGCTGCGCCACCGCGGCATCGACCTTGTCCTGCGAGCGGCTGGCGACGCCGGCCCGCGCGCCGGCCTTCGCGAATGCCTTGGCGATGCCGAGATTGATCCCGCTCGTACCGCCGAACACCATGACATTCTTGCCGGTGAAATCGAATATGGGTGCGGCCATGCCCCTCTCCTCTGATTGGCCCTGTCGGGTCTATGTATAGTCGGGATCGTCCATCCACGGCGCGAAATGCGGCATATCTGTCGACACCCTATCAGGATATTCGCCCGGCCGCTTTTCAAGGAAGGACTCGATGCCTTCCTTGGCGTCCGCGCTCGCCCCGCGCGACCAGACGGCCCGGCTTTCGAGCTGATGGGCCACCATCGGATGCGGCGCGCCCAGGCCCCGCCACAGCATCTGCCGCGCCATCGCCACCGATACCGGCGCGGTTTCGTCGGTCAGCTCGTGCGCCAGCGAGCGGGCCGCATCGATCAGATCGCCCGGCGGATGGAGCGAACGAACAAGCCCCTTTTCATGCGCTTCCTCGGCCCCGAACACCTTGCCCGAATAGCACCATTCGAGCGCCTGGCCGATGCCGACCACCCGCGGCAGGAACCAGCTTGACGCCGCTTCGGGCACGATGCCGCGCTTGGAAAAGACGAAACCGAAGCGCGCCGTATCGCTCGCCAGCCGGAAATCCATCGGCAGGGTCATCGTCGCGCCGACGCCGACCGCCGCGCCGTTGACCGCGGCGATAACCGGCTTTTTCGAATTGAAGATGCGCAAGGAAAGCATTCCCCCGCCATCGCGCACGCTGGGATGCGACCAGTCCATGCTGCCATCATCGCGCTTGGGCGATCCCTTCTCGTTCCAGCTCTTGCCTTCCGCATAGTCGAACGTCTTGGCGCCGCCCGAAAGGTCCGCGCCTGCACAAAAGGCGCGCTCGCCCGATCCGGTGACGATCAAGGCGCGAACGCTGTCATCGGCATCTGCTTCGTCGAAAGCGGCGCACATCTCGTGCATCATCCGCCCGGTAAAGGCGTTCATCTTGTCGGGGCGGTTGAGGATCAGCGTGAAGATGCCCTCGGAGACATCGGTAAGAATGGTTTCGTAGTCGCTCATGCGCTTTCCAGACTTTTCTTGAATCCCCGATGGCTCTTCGCCCAGCCCAGCCGTTCGTAGAAGCGATGGGCGTCGGTGCGGCTTTCGTTCGACATCAGCTGCGCGAGCCGGCAGCCGCGCGCGCGGCACTGCGCCTCGGCCCAGGTCATTAATTGCGCGCCGACCCCTTCGCCGCGCCGGTCGCTCGCCACGCGCACCGCCTCGACATGGCCGCGCCAGGCGCCGCGAAAGGCGATGCCGGGCAGGAAACTCAGCTGCAACGTGCCGACCGGCTGGCCCTCGATCTCGGCGATCACGAGCAGCTGGTCGGGATCGGCGTCGATCGCATCGAAGGCTTGGGCATAGCGCGGATCGAGCGGCAGCGACGGGTCCTCGCGGCCGCTGCTATGTTCGTCATCGTCGAGCATGGCGACGATCGTCTGCAAATCCTCGCGCCGCGCCGGGCGGATCGCGAGCCCGCTCACTCGGCGGCCTCTATCTGCACGAGCAGAGTGCCCTCGGACACCTGCCCACCCTGCTGGGCGTTGAGCTCCGCCACCGTCCCATCGAACGGCGCGACAAGGCTGTGCTCCATCTTCATGGCTTCGAGGGTGACGAGTTTGTCGCCTTTGGAGACGTCGTCCCCTGCCGCGACCTCGACCGCGATGATCTTGCCCGGCATCGGCGACAGGATCGCGCCGTCGGAAGCGGCGCCGGTGGCGCTGCCCTCGGCGCGGTCCCTTTCGATCAGCAGGCTTGCACCCTCATATATCATCAGCACCGCGTCGGCGGACACTCGCCTGAAATAGCTGGAGACATAGCCGCCCGAAGGGCTGCATGCACTAAAGCTGGCACGCCGACCGTCGACGCCGAGCCACCGCTCGGGGTTCGCCGGAGCGTTCAACCGAAAACCTTCCAATTCCGGCTGCCAGGGCAGCGAGCCCCCTCCGAGGACCTCCAGCGCCGCCGACAATTCGGCGGCGGGAAGCGACGGGCCGGAGACGAGCACCTCCACCTTCCGTTCGATGAGCCCGGTATCGACGTTTCCGCTGCGGAAATCCTCGTCGCCGAGCAGGTTGTAGAGAAACCTCGCATTGGTCTTCACGGGCCAGACGCCGAGCGTCGACAGTTCGAGCCGCAGATATTCGATGGCCTCGCCGCGCTGCCCGCCGAAACTTATGACCTTCGCGATCATCGGGTCGTAAAAGGGGGATACCTCGCCGCCCTCCTCGACGCCCGTATCCACCCGTTCTGATTCAGGCAGCATCAACACGTCCAGGGTGCCGATGCTCGGCAGGAAGCCGCGCGCCGGGTCCTCCGCGTAAAGCCGCGCCTCCATCGCCCAGCCGTTGATGCTCAGCTCGTCCTGCATCTTCGGCAGCGTCTCCCCACTCGCCACGCGCAACTGCCATTCGACGAGGTCCTGCCCGGTAATCTCCTCCGTCACCGGATGTTCGACCTGCAGCCGCGTGTTCATTTCCATGAACCAGATGCGGTCGGCCTTGAGGCCCTCGGAACCATCAGCGATAAATTCGATGGTGCCCGCGCCCTCATAATCTACGGCCTGCGCCGCGCGGACAGCGGCGCCGCACACGGCTTCGCGGGTTTCCTCGTCCATGCCCGGTGCGGGGGCTTCCTCGATCACCTTCTGGTGACGGCGCTGGAGCGAGCAATCGCGCTCGAACAGGTGGACGACATTGCCGTGGCTATCGCCGAAGATCTGCACCTCGATATGGCGCGGGCTCTCGATCCATTTTTCCAGCAGCACATGATCGTTGCCGAAGGCCGCGGTCGCCTCGCGCCGGCAAGAGGTGAGCGCGTCGACGAAATCCTTCGCATCGTCGACCTTGCGCATCCCCTTGCCGCCGCCGCCCGCGACGGCCTTGATCAGCACTGGATAGCCGATGGCGTCCGCCTCTTTCGCGAGCCGCTTTTCCGACTGGTCCTCGCCAAGATAACCGGGCGTCGTCGGAACCCCCGCATCGTCCATCAGCTTTTTCGCGGCGTCCTTGAGACCCATGGCGCGGATGCTCTCGGGCTTCGGCCCAACCCAGATCAGGTCCGCGTCGATCACGGCCTGCGCGAAATCGGCATTTTCGGAAAGGAAGCCATATCCCGGATGGATCGCCTCGGCGCCGCTTTCCTTTGCCGCCGCGATGATCTTCTCGCCGACAAGGTAGGAATCGGCGGCGGGGCTCGGCCCGATATGCACGGCCTCGTCCGCCTCGCGCACATGCAGCGCCTTGGCATCCGCATCCGAATAGACGGCGACCGTGCGAATGCCGAGCCGCCGCGCGGTGCGGATGATCCGGCAGGCGATCTCGCCGCGGTTTGCTATGAGGAGCGAGGAGATCATCAGTTTGGCTTTGTTTGTCCGAGCAATTCTACTTCGGGCATTGTTCCGACAACCTCGCCTCCGTCAAATAACCTCATACCCACAATTTGCGAGCCATCCGGCGCTCGCTCGGCTTGAACCACAACAACCTGCACTTCCTCACCTACTTCGTTGGTCCAAAGTGCATATTGCGGTATCTCGATATCAATCGGTCCTTGGCTAGCCCCGTCCATCGAGAAAGCGGCATCGCCATTTCCCACGTCATCAACGGTTGCCGCTCGTCCACTAATAAAACCCTCAGTAGGGAGGTCCGGCCAACTGCTCTGAGTTTCTTGCGTTGGTTCTATCTCCTCAGCAGCGCAAGCGGTGCCTATCGAGATTATCGCCAATAAGAGCGCAAATCTCTTCATACTCAGTCTCCTCACATCCTGAACACGCCGAAGGCCGGCCGCTCGGCGATCGGGGCTTCGAGCGTCGCGCTGAACGCCAGCCCCAGCACATCCCTTGTCTGCACAGGATCGATGATGCCGTCGTCCCAGAGGCGCGCTGTGGCGTGCCAGGGATTGCCTTCATTCTCATAGGTCTGGCGGATTGGGGCCTTGAAGGCTTCGGCTTCCTCCTCGGTCCAACTATCGGCGTCGCGGTGGACGGTGGCGAGGACACTCGCCGCCTGCTCGCCGCCCATCACGCTGATCCGGCTGTTGGGCCAGCTGAACAGGAAGCGGGGCGAATAGGCCCGGCCGGCCATGCCGTAATTGCCCGCGCCGAAGCTGCCGCCGATCAGCACGGTGATCTTGGGCACGGTCGCGGTGGCCACCGCAGTGACGAGTTTCGCGCCGTGCTTCGCAATCCCTTCCGCTTCATATTTCCCGCCGACCATGAAGCCGGAAATATTCTGCAGGAACAGCAGCGGAATGCGGCGCTGGCAGGCAAGCTCGATGAAATGCGCGCCCTTCACCGCGCTCTCCGAAAACAGCACACCGTTATTGGCGAGGATCGCGACCGGCATCCCCCAGATATGCGCGAAGCCGCAAACCAGCGTCGATCCGTAAAGCGCCTTGAACTCGTGAAACTCGCTACCGTCGACGATCCGCGCGATGATCTCGTGCACGTCATAGGGCGCGCGGACATCGTCGGGGACGATGCCGTAGATTTCCTCGGCATCGAATTTGGGCGGGCGCGGCTCGACCAGCTTGATGCCCGGATCGTGCGGCGTGTTGAAGGTCGAAACGATATCGCGGACGATGGTCAGCGCGTGCTCGTCATTCTCGGCGACATGATCGACGACGCCGGACTTGCGGCCATGGAGATCGCCGCCGCCCAGATCTTCGGATGAAATCTCCTCGCCGGTCGCGGCTTTCACCAAGGGAGGCCCCGCGAGGAAGATCGTGCCCTGGTTGCGGACAATCACGCTCTCGTCGGACATCGCCGGCACATAGGCCCCGCCCGCCGTGCAGCTGCCCATCACGCAGGCGATCTGCGGGATGCCGAGTGCGCTCAT
The DNA here is from genome assembly GCF_014237875.1 of Parasphingopyxis marina. Lineage (GTDB taxonomy): Bacteria > Pseudomonadota > Alphaproteobacteria > Sphingomonadales > Sphingomonadaceae > Parasphingopyxis > Parasphingopyxis marina. Next base: position 1,411,787 of record NZ_JACJVJ010000001.1, on the reverse strand, counting down.
ATTGGCCTGGTTGAAGAAGATGCGGCCGAAATGATCGCGATCGGGAAAGACTTCCGCCTGATGCGGCAGGTTCGCGCCGCCGCTATCGACGAGGTAGATGCACGGCAGGCGGTTCTGCTCGGCGATCTCCTGCGCGCGCAAATGCTTCTTCACCGTCATCGGATAATAGGTGCCGCCCTTAACGGTGGCATCGTTACAGACGATCATGCACTGGCGCCCCGAGACCCGGCCGATGCCCGCGATCATCCCAGCGCCGGGCACTTCGCCTTCATACATGTCGCAGGCGGCAAGCTGGCCGATTTCGAGAAAAGGGCTACCCGGATCAAGCAGCCGTTCCACCCTGTCCCGCGGCAGCAGCTTGCCGCGCGAAAGATGGCGTTCGCGCGAGCGTTCGGAGCCGCCCGCGGCCGCCTTGGCGACATCTGCGCGAAGCTGCTCCGCCAGCGCCTTGTTGTGCGCGCTGTTGGCGCGGAAGGCTTCACCTGCGATATCGATCTTGCTGTCGAGCGTCGGCGCACTCATTCGGCATCGTCTCCTGCTGTGGCCCCGTGCGTAGCGTTCGGCGGCGCGCAAGGAAAGAACCGCCCATAACATTCGACGAACGACTTTGCGGGGCTTCGGCGTTGTCCCTATAGTCCGCGCCAAGAACGAATCCCCGCGAAAGGCCGCATACCCATGAAAACCCGTCTTTTTCCCGCCCTGCTGCTCGGCGTTGCCATGCTGGCCGGCCCCATCGCATGCACCCAGGCCGAAGAGACCGAAACCGTCGCGGGAACCGGAATCGGAATCGACCTTGCCGCGATGGATACGAGCATCGATCCGGGCGACGATTTCTATGGCTATGCCAATGGCACATGGCAGCGCGACACCGAGATTCCGGCGGACCGATCATCGCTCTCCGCCGCCTATGAGGCCTTTCTCGCGACCGAAGCGCAGCTGGACGAGATGATCGGCGAGATCGTGAGCGGCGAGCAGGACCCGCTGAGCGACGAGAGCCGCATCCGCAATTTCTACCAGGCCTATATGAACACCGACGCGATCGACGCCGCCGGAATGGCGCCGGTCCAGGCCGATATCCGCCGGTTCGAGGCGATGGGCGACGCCGAGGACCTGTCTCGCGTACTGGGATCGCAGCTGCGGGCCGATGTCGATCCGCTCAACGCCACCGATTTCGAGACCGAGAATCTGTTCGGCCTGTTCGTGACCCAGGGGCTGGCGACGCCGGGACGTGTGCTGCCCTATCTGCTGCAGGGCGGCCTCGGCATGCCCGAGCGCGAGTATTATCTTTCCGCCGATCCGGCGATGGCGGCGATCCGCACCCAGTATCGCGCCTATATCGAAACCCTGCTCGAAGCTGCCGAGATCGACGCGGCAGCGGAACGCGCCGAGCGAATCTACGATCTGGAAATGCAAATCGCCCGCGCCCATGCAACGCGCGACGAGAGCGACGATTTCGCCGGATCGGCAACCGTGTGGAGCCGCGCGGAACTGGAAGCCAGCGCGCCGGGCATCGATTGGGACGCCTTCCTGGAAGCGGCGCAGCTGGAGGACCAGAGGTCCTTCGCGGCCTATCATGCCGGGGCGATCACCGGGCTTTCCGCGCTGGTCGCCTCCGAGCCGATCGAGGCGTGGCGCGACTGGCTGATCTTCCACCAGATCAACAGCCATGCCGATGTCCTCCCCACGGCCATCGACGAGGCCCATTTCGCCTTTTACGGCACCGTGCTGTTCGGCGTGCCCGAGCAGCGCACGCGCGAGAAGCGGGCGCTCTCCGCGCTCAACCTCTATCTGGGAGATGCCGTGGGCCAGGCCTATGCGGAACGCTATTTCCCCGCTTCGGCCCGCACCCAGATCCAGACAATGGTCGACAATATCAAACAGGCCTTTGCCGACCGGGTGGAGGCGATCGACTGGATGGCCCCCGAAACGCGGCAGGAAGCGCTGGCCAAGGTCGAATCGATCGTCGTCGGCGTCGGCTATCCCGACAACTGGCGCAATTATCGAAGCTACGAAGTTTCCACCGACAATGCCTATGCCAATGCGTTGGGCGGCGAGCGCGCCGAATATGCGCACCAGCTCGCCAAGTTGAACCGGCCGATGGACCGCAGCGAATGGTGGATGACACCGCAGACTGTGAACGCAGTGAACCTGCCGGTGCAGAACGCGCTCAACTTCCCGGCCGCGATCCTGCAATCGCCCTTTTTCGATCCGGCGGCGGATCCGGCCTTCAACTATGGCGCGATCGGCGCGGTGATCGGCCACGAGATCAGCCACAGCTTCGACAATAACGGCGCGGCCTTCGATTCGACCGGCGCGCTGCGCAACTGGTGGACCGAGGAAGATCTCGCCAATTTCAGCGAACAGGGCGACGCGCTGGCCGCGCAATATGATGCCTATGCCCCCTTCCCCGGGCTGCACCTCAACGGCCGGCTGACCCTGGGCGAGAATATCGCCGACCTTGCCGGGCTGCAGGCTTCCTATGACGCCTATCGGGCGTCGCTGGACGGCGAAGAGGCGCCGGTGATCGAGGGGCTGACCGGCGACCAGCGCTTCTTCATCGCCTTCGCGCAGACCTGGGCGACCAAGATGCGCGAAGAGGCGATGCGCCAGCGGATCGCCACCGACGGCCATGCGCCGGGCATGTATCGCGCGCTGACGGTGCGCAACATGGATGCCTGGTACGACGCCTTCGACGTCCAGCCCGGCGATACGCTCTACCTGGCGCCCGAAGACCGGGTCCGCGTCTGGTAAAGTCGTCGCTTCTAGCTTTCGTCCGGGGCCTCGGGCGGTTTTCCGGCGATCAGATAGCGGTAGACGCCGACCAGGTTGATCGCGAGCAGCCCGATATTCTGCCAGCCGATGCCCGCGCCCTCGTCGTTGAGGAAACCCCAGCCGATCAGCGCGATCGAGCTGGTGACGAAGACGACGAACGCCCAGCCCGTCCATTTGACGCCGAGGTTGAGCGAGACGACCAGCGCCGCCAGCAGCGCCGCCCCCGCGCCATAATATTGCAGGATGTTGAGGGTGGTCTCGCTCACGCGCCGCCGCCGATCAGCTCCCGCCCGATCAGCATGCGGCGGATCTCGTTGGTGCCCGCCCCGATATCGAGCAGCTTCGCGTCGCGCATATAGCGTTCGACCGGCCAGTCCTTCGTGTAACCCGCGCCGCCCAGCGCCTGCACGGCTTCATTGGCGACCTTCACCGCGTTCTCCGATGCGAGCAGGATCGCGCCGGCCGCATCGAAGCGCGTCGTCTGCCCGGCGTCGCAGGCTTTCGCCACCGCATAGACATAGGCGCGGGCGGAATTGAGCGCGACATACATGTCGGCGACCTTGGCCTGCATCAGCTGGAAGCTGCCGATCGGCTTGCCGAACTGCTTGCGCTCGCGAACGAAGGGAATGACGGTGTCGAGACAGGCCTGCATGATGCCGAGCTGGATCGCCGAGAGCACGACGCGCTCATAATCGAGTCCACTCATCAGCACGCCGACGCCGCCATTGGTCGGCCCCATCACCTGGTCCTCGCCGACCTCGCAATCGTCAAAGACAAGCTCGGCAGTGGGCGAGCCGCGCATCCCCATCTTGTCGATCTTCTGGCCGATGCTGAAGCCCGGCATGTCCTTTTCAATGAGGAAAGCGGAAATCCCGCGCGATCCCTCGTCGGGCGAGGTTTTCGCGTAGACGACAAGCGTGTTGGCATAGGCGGCGTTGGTGATCCAGAATTTGGTGCCGTTGAGCACATAGCCGCCCTGCACCGCCTCGGCCTTAAGCTTCATCGAGACGACGTCCGACCCCGCCCCGGATTCGGACATGGCAAGGCTGCCGACATGCTCGCCCGAGATCAGCTTGGGGAGATATTTCGCCTTCTGCTCGTCGCTGCCCCAGCGGCGGATCTGATTGACGCAGAGATTGGAGTGCGCGCCGTAGCTGAGCCCCACCGAAGCCGATGCGCGGCTGATCTCCTCGACCGCGACGCAATGTTCGAGATAGCCGAGGCCGAGGCCGCCATGCTCCTCCTCCACGGTGATCCCGTGCAGGCCGAGTTCGCCCATTTGCGGCCATAGCTCTTGCGGAAACCAGTCTTCGGCGTCGATCTTCGCCGCCAGCGGCGCGATCTTGTCGGCAGCGAAACGGCTGGTCGTCTCGCGGATCATGTCGGCGGTCTCGCCGAGCGCGAAATCGAGATTGGGGGCGGCGCTCATCGGCACTTCTCTCCTTGTAAGAATATTACTCTAGCAAGGAGGCGCGATTCCCGGAAGGCCCATGATACGGAGTCCTATCCGATCGTCTGGCCGGTCTTTTCCCAGTCGGCGAGGAAGGCGGAAAGACCGCTTTCGGTCAGCGGATGCTTGAACAGCTGCAGGATGACATTGGGCGGCATCGTCGCGACATCCGCGCCCATCTTTGCGCTCTCCAATATATGGATCGGATGGCGGACCGAGGCGACGAGGATTTCGGTGGGAAAATCATAATTGTCGTAGATCATCCGGATATCGGAGATCAGGTTCATTCCGTCATAGCCGATATCGTCATGCCGGCCGACAAAGGGCGAGATAAAGCTCGCCCCGGCCTTGCCTGCGAGCAGCGCCTGGTTGGCCGAGAAGCAGAGCGTGACGTTGACCATCGTGCCGTCGCCCGAAAGCTTCTTGCAGGTTTTCAGGCCGTCGACGGTGAGCGGCACCTTGATCGCGATATTGTCGGCGATCTTCCGGAGGACTTCAGCCTCCTTCATCATCGTCTCGTGATCGGTGGCGACGACTTCGGCCGACACCGGCCCGTCGACGATCCCGCAAATCTCCTTCGTCACTTCCAGGATATCGCGGCCCGATTTGTGGATGAGCGAAGGGTTGGTGGTGACGCCGTCGACGAGCCCGGTTTCGGCAAGGTCGCGAATGGCATCGACATCGGCGGTATCGGCAAAGAATTTCATAATGGCGATCCTGCTGCGGCGGTGAGTCGGTTTCCCGCGTATAGCCGATAAGTACAGGGCCGCTCATCTGGCTATCCACAACCTGCCGCCGCGGTTAATAAGCTAGGGTGATTCGTCATCTTTTCGTCGCGGCCACGCTTGCGTTCGGCCTTGCCCCGGCCGCCCGCGCCGCCGAGGCGGACGCCCAATTATGGGTGGCGGGTTCGGCGAGCGTCCAGCTCGATCCGCGCACCCGAATATATGGCAGCTACGGCCAGCGCTTCAGCACGATCCGCGACGGCCTCTATTCCGATTCCGGCCGCGTCGTCGCCATCTACAAATTGAGCGACAGGGTCTCGCTGGGTGCCGGCTTCGTCCATCTCCAGATATTGGATCACGGGCGGCGCACCAGCACCCTCGAACGCCCGTTTGAGCAGCTCGATATCGATCTCGGCGGCGGATTTTCGAGCCGGACCCAGATCGAACAAAGCTTCGTCACCGGCCCCAGCGAAATGGGCTGGCGGCTGCGCGAACGGATCGGCTGGTCGCGATTGCTCGACGCAGATACCCGCATCTCGCTTGGCGGCGAGGCCTTCGTCACGGTTATCAGTCCGCGTGGCGGGACCGAGGGATTTACGCGGCTACGCGGAACGGCAACGCTGTCCCAGCCGATCTCCTCGTCGCTCGTGCTGAGTGTCGGCTATATCCATCAATGGACGCGGCGCCCGGCAGACGACGAAATCATCCATGCTGCCAATCTGCGGCTCTCCGCCTTTTTCTGACGGACTCCGCCATGGCGCTCAGCGCAGCAGGCCGAAGGCGCCGATGATGATCGGATCGCCGGTCGCCTGCGGATCGGCGCGAATCGCGGCTTCCTCCCGGCCCATCGCGGCGTAGATGCCGTTAGCCGCCTCGCGCGCGACATGCTCGCCCAAGCCCGCGATATCAATGCCGGTCGTGGCCCGCAGGACCTGGCCGACGATCGGATCGTCGGCGATGCGCAGCGCGGTGCCGATCTCGGGAAACATCGCCGTCACCAGCGCGTCGCCCATCTGGCCGCGCAGCGCCTGGGTCGCCGCATCGCCATTGGCGGCGCGGACGATCGCCAACGCATCGGCGACCGAGAAGCTGCGGATCGCATCGGCAACCAGCGGCGCGGCCCGTTCGGCACCTTCGGCTGCGGCATCGTTGAGGACATGGAGCAACCGGTTGCGCACGGCCGAGGTCGATAGCAGCGCGTTCACGATACCGCCGGCGCGCGATCCGCCCATCTGATCGGGCAGGTCGATCCGCGCGAGCTGGTCCGAATAGAAACCATCCTCGGCAAGAAGCGAAGCGAAGGCGCGCTGCGAGGACAGCGTCAGCATCCGCCGGATCGCTTCGGACAGGTCGAAGCCGCCCATGCCCGTGCAGCCCGGCAGCGCGAGTAGCGGCAGTGCGAGGCCGCCCATCAGCACCGCGCGCCTCCGGATATTCTCCCGTGTCGCCATCGCACCTGCTCCTTCTCTGTCGCTTGTTACGGGTCTTGAACGAACAAGCGACCGAAAAGTGTCATCGCGGCCCGGGCAGGCCGCCTTCCGATGCCTGCCCCGCTGCCGCGTTGGGATTGCGCGGAAGGAAAGGCTGCACGCCCTATTGGCCGCGCAGCCGATCGAGCAGCGTCCGCCGCCGCGGATTGCCTTCGCCTTCGGCCGGGTTTTCGTTCCGCTCCGATGCGCCCATCATATCGCTCATGTCGAGGCCGAGCAGGCTCATATGGCTCGACTTGCGCAACAGGGTGACCGTCCATTCGGGCCGCCAGGAGGCCGGGGCGTTGGCGGGGCGCACGGGATGGGCGAAGCTCGCCTCGCCGCCGAACGCAGTGAGCGACAGCATCGCGCCTTCGGTGGCGCCGGCGACCTCGGCCGGAACGGTGCACCGCGCGGTTTCACCGGGAAGCAACTGCCGTTCGCGGACACCCCGGGCGAGATCGGCGTCGGAGAAATGGCCCATGCCGAGGGCCATCGGCAGTGCCTGGACCTCGCTCGAGCTCCACATGATGACATCGCCGCGCTGCGTGCCGCCGAACACCGTGGCGAGCCATGCGCGCGATCCCGGGACGGGCGCCCAGGCCAGCGGCACCGCGCCGGACGATGCCGCCTCGCTGGCCGTCAGCCGCACCGGATCGAGAAAATCCTGCTGCTGCGTAAGCGTGAAGCTGATTTCCGGCGTGTAATTGCCGCGCACGACATGCCCACCGACCAGCGAACCGGTGGCGGGAACGGACGTCCGCGTCCGCTGGTTCGGCCATTCGCCATAGCCCGGACGGCTTTCCGGCCCCGGTAGCGCGATGCCCGAAATGCCCGCATTGCCGAACGCGGCCGGAATCTCGCCCGCGCTCAGCTGCGCGAAATCGACCACGACCGGCTGGCCGGGCCGGGCATGGTCGCCGCAACCCCAATAGATGAGAATGCGTCCGCGCGGCCGCTCCATTCCCTCCGGCACCATCGAGTTGCGCGCTTCCGCCCGGCGGCTCGCCGGCGGTGTCACGAGCGGGAGGCTGTGGCCGGCACCGAGTACTGCAGGCGGCACATGCTCAGCCTCGGGATTGGCAGCCGTCCGCGGCGAGGCGAGACGCAGGTTCAGCAGGTGCGCGGCTTGCCCGCCCCCGCCGCCCATCATCATCCGCATCGCCGCCGACGGATCGGGCCCGCCGCCGCCCGTAGCGCCGCCGCCCATCATCGACGCCATGCCCGACGCCGTATCCGCGGTCATCCAATATTCGGTGGTACCCTGGCTTGTTTGCTGCGCCGATCCGGCGCCGACGACACTGACCGTCGCGCATAGCGCGGCGGCCGTCCTCGACGAAATACCGAGAAACTTCATGGACTGTGATCCTCGATCGATACGGCGTGCCAAGCGCAGGCCGTCCATCGGCATATCCTCCCCCGCGTGCGGCCTTGCAACTCGTAAATGCGCCCGCGCGCGGGCGTGGAATCAGCCAGAGGGCGCCGTCCCGAACCCGGGGTGCCGCTATGGCTTCCGTCCGCCATCGTATTGCCTATGGTGCGCCCATGAACCGCGTCCGCGTCGTCATCCTCAACACCGCCCTGGGGCCGCTCGATTACAGCATGCCGCCCGGCATGGTCGCGCCGCCCGGCAGCATCGTGAAGGTCCCGCTGGGGCCGCGCCAGGTGACCGGCGTCGTCTGGGACGAGGGGCGGCTGGAGGCCGACGAGGTCGACTATTCGCGGCTGCGCCCGATCCTGGAAGCCTATGACGCGCCGCCGCTGCCCGATAGCCTGCGCCGCCTGATCGAATGGACGGCGAACTATTATCTCGCGCCGCTGGCCGCGGTGCTGCGGATGAGCCTTTCCTCGTCGAGCGGCTATTTGGGCGAGAAGACAGTGACCGAATATCGCGCGAGCGGCGGAATGCCGGAGCGGATGACGCCGAAACGCGAACAGGCGCTGGAACTGATCGGCGACGAACAGGGGCTGATCCGCGAGCTATCCGAGATTGGCGAGGTATCCGACGCGGTGATCCGCGGGCTGGTGAAAACGGGCGCGCTGGAGCCGGTCGAGGTGTCGCTCGACGCGCCCTTTCCGCTTCCCGATCCGGAGTTTGCGCCGCCGTTGCTCGAGGAGGGGCAGAAGCTTGCCTCGGCGCGGCTCGTCGAGGCCGTAAGGTTGCGGAAGTTTGCGCCGATCATGCTCGACGGGGTGACGGGGTCCGGCAAGACCGAGGTCTATTTCGAGGCGGTGGCCGAGGCGCTGCGGATGGGGCGGCAGACGCTGGTGCTGCTCCCCGAGATTGCCCTGACCGAGCCCTTCCTCACCCGCTTTACCGCGCGTTTCGGCTGCGAACCGGTCGCCTGGCATTCGGGGCTGCGGCAATCGGAGCGCCGCCGTGCCTGGCGCGCGATCGCCAAGGGCGAGGCGCAAGTCACGGTCGGCGCGCGCTCCTCGCTCTTCCTCCCCTATCCCGATCTCGGCCTTATCATCGTCGACGAAGCCCATGAAAGCGCTTTTAAACAAGAGGATGGCGTGATGTACCACGCAAGGGACGTGGCCGTGATGCGCGGCAACTTCGCCAACTTCCCGGTGGTCCTCGCCTCGGCCACCCCGGCGCTCGAAACCCGGCAGATGGTCGACATCGGCCGCTACGATATCGTCACCCTGCCCGGCCGTTACGGCGCCGCGGAAATGCCCGACATCGCCGCCATCGACATGCTGCAGGACCCGCCGCCGCGCGGCCATTGGCTGGCGCCGACGCTTGTGAAAGCGGTCGAGGAAACACTGGAGCGCAAGGAACAGGCGCTCCTCTTCCTCAACCGCCGCGGCTATGCCCCGCTCACTTTGTGCCGCACCTGCGGTCACCGTTTTCAGTGCCCCAACTGCACGGCCTGGATGGTCGAGCATCGGCTGCTTGCGCGGCTGGCCTGCCATCATTGCGGCCATGTCATGCCGCCACCCGCCGAATGCCCGGAATGCGGCGCTGAGGACAGCCTGGTCGCCTGCGGCCCCGGCGTCGAGCGGATCGCCGACGAAGCCGCGAAACTGTTTCCCGACGCCAAGACCGCGATCGTCACCTCGGACACGATCTGGTCACCCGCCAAGGCCGCCGAATTCGTCCACCGGATGGAGGCCGGCGATATCGATATCGTCATCGGCACCCAGCTGGTGACGAAGGGCTATCACTTCCCGAACCTCACCCTGGTCGGCGTCGTCGATGCCGATCTTGGCCTGCAAGGCGGAGACCTGCGCGCGGGCGAGCGCACCTTCCAGCAGATCATGCAGGTATCGGGCCGGGCCGGGCGCGGCGAGACGCCGGGCCGGGTTTTCATCCAGACCCACGATCCATCGGCGCCTGTGATCGAGGCACTGGTCTCCGGCGATGCCGAGAGCTTCTACGCGGCCGAGGCCGAAGCCCGCCGTCTTGCCGGCGCGCCGCCCTTCGGTCGCTATGCCGGAATCATCATCTCCTCTGAGAACGAGAAGGAGGCGTTCGAAACCGCGCGGATGATCGGCCAGCGCGCGCCCAAGGTCGACGGGATGCAGGTGCTGGGCCCGGCCCCCGCGCCGCTCGCCATGCTGCGCGGCCGCCACCGCCAGCGCCTCCTCGTCCACGCCCGCCGCGCCCTCGACGTGCAGGAGGTGATCCGCAATTGGCTGGGCGAAATGGAATTCCCGCGCGGCGTTCGGGTCGCGGTCGATGTCGATCCCTATTCGTTTCTCTAAGGAAGCCTCGCCATGTCCCTCACAATTGCCCTGCTCTCCCCCGGCGCCATGGGCAGCGCCGTCGCCGCGCGGCTGACCGCGCATGGCGCGACCGTCCTCACATCGCTCGAAGGCCGCAGCGAGGCGAGCTGCGCCCGCGCCAGGGCGGCCGGAATGGACGACGCCCCGGACAAGCGCCTTGCCGAGGCCGACATCATCCTTTCCATCCTGCCGCCCGCCGCCGCCAGCGAGCCGGTCGATGCGCTGCTCGATCACCTTGGCGAGGGATCGCTCTATATCGATTGCAACGCGTTGAGCCCCGAAACCAAACAGGCGCTCGAGGCGCGCGTCACCGCGACCGGCGCGGCCTTTGTCGACGGCGTCATCATCGGTTCGCCGCCATCGGACCAGCAGAACCCGGTCTTCTATTTTTCGGGAGCGCACGCCCAGCGCGCGCTCCCGCTCGGCGATTTCGGACTCGACGTCCGCACCATCGACGGCCCCGTCGGGGCGGCGGCGGCGCTCAAGATGTGCTTCGCCGGGATCAACAAGGGCGTCATCGGTCTCGGCACGGCGATTTTGCTCGCCGCCCAGCGCCACGGCGCCGGCGATGCCTTGCGCACGGAACTGGACGAACGGCTTCCCCATCTTCTCGGCCATTTCGAGCGCGGCGTGCCCGGCATGTATCCGAAAGCCTATCGCTGGATCGCCGAGATGCGCGAAATCGCGGACTTCCTGGGCGACGAGGAAGCCGGCGCGATGATCTACGAAGGCTTTGCCCGGCTTTACGGTTACATAGCGCACGATGGGGAGGGCGCGGGCGAGGATCAGGCCATGCTCGACGCATTTTTCGCCGGACCGCAAAGCCCCGCCAAAAAACACGGTGCGGATTGAGGTCGCGTCGATCCCGAACTACCGAAGAACAAGACCGCAATAACGCCCAAGAAAAATGCATAGAATATTTCTTGTCCTCTGCCTTCTGGCTTTATCTTCCGCTGCTCATGCCGATTGGCATCGCGCGGAATCGCCACATTTCATAGTCTATTCGGAGCAGCCGGCAGACGAACTGCGTAGCTTCACCAATGAGCTCGAGCAGTTCGATCATTTGCTGCGGCTATATTCCGGGATGACCGCACAACCCGCTGAACTCAAGGTTCGCATCTATATCGTCGAGAACGATGCGGCGGTGCGCCGCTATTTCGATGCGCCGAGCGGAGTCGCAGGCTTTTACCGGGGCGCAGTCGATGGCGCGATCGCAGTGACCCCCATGCGCGACGTCGGCAGCGGCTATAACCGGATGACGACAACCAACATATTGTTCCACGAATATGCGCATCACTTCATGCTGCAATATTTCCCGACGGCCTATCCAGCTTGGTATATTGAGGGGTTCGCCGAATATTTCGCGACAGTCGAGTTCCTCGAGGACGGCTCGGTCCGGCTCGGCAGCCCACCCGAATTTCGTGCGAGCTCGCTGCGATACGGCACCTGGATTCGGGCAGACCGGATGCTCTCCAACGAATCCGAAAATGATCATATGACCTATGCCGAGGGCTGGCTCCTGGTCCATCTGGCCGCCAATAACGCCGAAGTCGGCGCCGCGCTTTCGGACTATCTCAACCGGCTGGTTCGCGGCGAAACAGGGCGCGAAGCCTATGAAAACAGTTTTGGCCAGTCGCGCCGGACAGTAAACCGGATGATGCAGCGTTATCTCTCGCGAAACCGGTTCTCGGTATCTTCCTATCTGCTGGACCCCCTCCCCGAAGATGCGGTTTCGATCACACCGATGTCCGACGAGGAAGCCGCCATCGCCCTGCTTGCCCCCCGTCAGCCGGGCCATCTGGAAGCAGCCGTGCGGCGCGCCGTCGAATATTATCCGAACAATCCCCAGGCGCATGTCGAACTGGCACGGGACATTTTCCACGAGGGCGATTTCGACGGCGCGCTCGCACGGGTCGAACATGCGCTTGCCATCGATCCCGATAATATCGATGCCAATATCTTGAAGGGCGACATTCTAATTGTAATGGCCCGCGCCACCGAAAACCCCGAAGACCCCCGCTGGGAAGAAAGCCGTACCTTTATCGCACGCGCCAACAACGCGGCGCCGAACAACCCGTCCGCCCTCGCATCCTATTTCGCCTCATTTCCCGACCGGAACGAGCGACCGGCGATAGCCGTCGCCGCACTGGAACGGGCGTTCAACCTTGTGCCGCAAAATGACGATATCCGCTTCCTTCTCGCGACGGAATATGTCGAGCAAGGCAGGCTGGACGACGCGGTACGGATCGCCACGCCACTTGCGCAAAATCCCCATGGAACTGGCTATACCGAACCCGCACAGGCGATCTTGGCGCAGGCGCGGGCCGGGGATGCCGAAACTATCCCCGAAGCGGAGGCTTCCGAAAGCGGCAGCTAGTCCGCCCCTCCCTCGCCAGCAGTTTCTCCTTGCGCTCCAGCCCATAGGCATCGGCCGCCCTAGCCGCGGGCCGTACTTTGGTTCACTGTCTGCTCGGGGGAGAGGGGCATGATTTCACGTCGCGAGCGGATCTGGCGCGCCATCGGGCCGGGACTACTATTTTCAGGCGCTGCAGTCGGCGTTTCGCATCTCGTCCAGTCGACCCGCGCCGGGGCGATGTTCGGGCTCGCGCTGTTCGGCGTGATCATATTGATCAACCTTCTCAAATATCCGGCATTCCGCTTCGGCATCGATTACAGTCACGCGACACGCAAATCGCTGCTGCACGGCTATCGCGAACTCGGCCTGTGGGCGCCGATCCTCTTTCTCGTCGTGATCGCGCCGATTGCGCCGATTGTCCTCGCCGCCACCAGCGCAACCACCGCCGGCATCCTGACCGCGCTCGGCGGACCCGTGCTCTCGATCGCGGCGCTCGCCAGCCTCGTCCTCGGCTCGGCGACGGTGGTGCTGATATTCGGCGGCTATCCCTGGCTCGACCGCATCAACCGCGTCCTGCTGGCCTTCCTGATCGTTTCCACCCTCGCTGCCACCGCCCTCGTACTGCCACGCATCGAATGGGGAACGGTGTTCGACACCAGCTGGGCCGTGGATCCGCTGGCGCTGCTGTTTATCGTCGCGCTTGCGGGCTTCATGCCCAACCCTGTCGATGCTTCTGTGACGGTATCGCTGTGGACGCTGGAGGCCGAAAAGGATGTCGCGGCCACAGATCAGTCGAGCCTCGGCGAAACGCGCAGCGCCTTTGCCGCCTCCTATACGCTCACGACCATACTCGCGCTCTGCTTCTGCATCATGGGCGCCGGTGTCATGCACAACGACACCATCGAGCCGGCCTCCGGCGCAGCGGATTTTGCCGCGCAGGTCATCGATCTCTACCGCAGCACACTGGGGCCTCAGGCGGCGATGCTCGCGGCGATCGCCGCGCTCTTGGTGATGGCGACGACCGTAATCGCCGCAACCGATGCCTATGCCCGGATGTTCGCCGCCGGCTATGATGATTTCGGCAAAACCGAAGATCCGGGGAGATTCAAGCGCGCCTATAGGCTTTTCCTTCTCATCGAAGTCGGTCTGGCGATCGCCGTGCTGTTCCTGCTGCTCTCGGACTTCAGCGTGTTCATCGACCTGGTCACCTCAGCCTCTTTCCTGATCGCCCCGGTCGTCGCGCTGCTCAACCATCTTGTGGTGACGCGGTGCGCGATGCCCGATAATGCGCGGCCCGCCCCCTGGATACGCGCGCTCAGCATCGCGGCGATCGGGACCATGACCGCGATCGCCGCGATGTATCTGATCCTCCGTGCTGGTTAAGCGCAGGGTTCAGCGCGCAGCGCTTTCCTTCTCCAGCAGCTTTTTCTTGATCTCCAGCCCATAGGCATAGCCGCCAAGACTGCCGTCTGTGCGGATGACGCGGTGGCAGGGGATAAGGACAGCGACATTGTTCGCGCCGTTGGCCGAGCCCGCCGCGCGGACCGCCTTGGGCTTGCCGACGGCCGCGGCGATTTGCGCGTAGCTGCGCGTTTCGCCGGGCGGGATGCGGGTGAGTTCGCGCCACACCGCTTCCTGGAATGCGGTGCCGTGAACGTCCAGCGGCAGATTGTGCTGGCGCGCAGGGTTGTCGACCGCAGCGACCGTCTTCTTCACCAGTTCGGCCATCTCGCCATTGGCGCGGACGATCTCGGCATGGGGAAAGCGCTTGTGCAGCGCCTCCTCGCCCTCGTCGAAAGACAGGCGGCAAATGCCCTTGTCGGTTGCGGCGACCAGCATCTCGCCCAGACTCGTCTGCGCGACCGCCCAGCGGATGGTGACGCCTTTCCCGCCCCGGCGCCAGGCCGAGGGAGTCATGCCGAGCCGCTTGCCGGTTTCGGCGTAGAAGCGCCCCGGACCCGAATAGCCGGCTTCATAGATGGCATCGGTCACGCGCTCTTCGCGCATCAAGGCTTTCTCGGCACGTTCGCCGCGCAGCCGCCGCGCATAGGCGGCGGGCGTCACGCCCATCGCGCGCTTGAACACACGCAGAAAATGGGTCGCCGAATAGCCAACCGCTTCGGCGATCGCATCGAGCTTGGGCGTTTCTTCCGCCCGTTCGATCAGCGTTACCGCTTCGGCGACCGCCGCCTCGTCACGCGAGACATTGTCGGGCATGCAGCGCTTGCATGCGCGCAGGCCCGCTTCCCGCGCTTCCGCGCCGCTCGCGAAAAAGCGGACATTTTCGCGCCTGGGATGGCGGGCGGCGCAGGACGGGCGGCAATAGATGCCGGTCGTCAGCACGCCGGTAACGAAGCGGCCGTCAAAGCCGCGGTCGCGCGCCTTCACGGCGCGCCAAGCGGTATCTGCGTCAGGCATGGTCATTCCCCGTTTCTTTGCACACGCGCGGCGAAACAGCCATGCGCGGCGTTGTGGACATCGATATAGGCGATGGCATCGTTCGCCAGCATCTCGCGGATCCTTGCATCGGCCTCGCCGGGCAGAGCGAGCATCGCTGTGCCGAGCATTCCGTCGCCGTCGAATCCGCGCATCGCCAATGGCCGGCCTTCGAAGACCGGCGGCACCATATCGACATAGTCGGCGGCTTCGTCCGCTCCTTCGCGGACGAAAATCGCATAGGCCGACCGATAGGGCGTCTCGACGTCGTGCGAGACATGGTGAAGCAGGATCAGCGCCTCGCCCGGCTCGGCATCCTCCAGCGTCACCCGGCACGGATAACCGGGCTTGGCGGATGCAGTAACGCGCACCGCGCCGGACGTGGCGAGTTCTTCGGGCGATGCCGCGAAGAGCGGGGCAAATTGTTCGGGCGCAAGGCCGCTAATACGATAAGTCATTTCGGGTCCTTTGTTTCGATGCCGCTTTTCTATGCAGCGGCACACGGCGCTGCGTCCCGAAAGTTGCGATCAAAAGAACGGGCGAAAGAATTCGCCCTTTCCTGCGGCTTTCCCCATGCTAAAAGCCCGCGCAATGCGAACCGAAACCACCCTGCCCCGCCTCACCGCACTGGTCCTGGCACTGCTGATGCTGCTGCCGGTGACGGCGTCCGCGCAAAAAGGCGAGAATGGCGAAGCCGAGCGAAGCCAGGTCGTCGTCGCCGCGCAAAGCGTCGTGCGGGTCGCGCTGATCGCCAACGATCCCAAACAGGGCGAATATCTGCTGGGCCATGGCAGCGGCGTCGCCGTTGCGCCGCGCATGATCGTCACCAATGCGCATGTCGTCGCGCCGCTCAGGGAATCGCCCAATATCGCGATCAGCATCGTGCCTTCATCGGGCAGCCGCCGCTATCCGGGCGAACTCGTCGCGTCCGATACGCGCGCCGATCTCGCGCTGATCCGCATGCAGGGCGGCGACATCACCCCGCTGACGATTTTCACAGGGAGTCCCGACGAAACCGCGCGGGTCGCTGCGATCGGCTATCCCGGATCGGTCGATCTGGCCGAAAATCTCTCCGCCACGGACCGCGTCAGCCCGATCCCCGCCGTGCGTACCTTTGGACAGATTTCGGGCGGTCGGAGCCGCCGCGACGTCGACACCTTGCTTCACACGGCGGCGATGGCGCGCGGCAATTCCGGCGGGCCATTGGTCGACGAATGCGGCCGGGTGATCGGCGTCAACAGCTTCGGCTCGCTCGCCGAAGCCAATGACGCCGAATTCGGCTTTGCCATTTCGGCGCGCGAGATCATCCCTTTCCTCCGGGCCAACAACGTTCAGCCGGAAATCACTACCGATCGCTGCATACCTGCCACCCAACGCGCCCTGCAAAGCGCCGCCGAACAGAATCGCGAGGCCTTTATCGAGGCGGAGCGCGAGCGGCAGCGGCTCTATGAAGCGCGCGAACTGCAACTTGCGCTCGCCGTGGCGCTGATCGTGGTCGGTGCGCTGCTGCTCGCAGGCGGGGTCGTCGCCATGCTCTACAAGAACAAATGGCGCCGCGGCGCGGTGGTCGGCACGGTTTCGATCGGCGTCGGGATTGGGCTGATGGCGGCATCGGTCTATGTTTTTGTCAACCGACCGAGCCTGGCGCTGGCGGATGTTCCAACGCCGGCAGCAAGCGATGCGGGTGCGGCCGAAGCGCCTGCCGAGGAGGCCGACCCGGAGGCCGGGGCGGACGCATCCGAATAACCATGGGAAAACTTGGGTCTCTTCGTCTTGCATCGCAGCATGACCCTTGCTAGGTGCGCCGCAGCCGTAGCGGGGTCGCTTTGCCGCTCCCTTTTCTATGGACCTTAGTCATCCTCTTTAGGGGCGAATCTGCGCGTGGATATTTCCGGCGGAATCAAGGCCAGCCTGGCAGGCCGCTATGCAGCGGCACTGTTCGAACTGGCGGAAGAGAATAAACAGCTCGACGCAGTCGAATCGAGTCTTGCGAAGGTCAAGGCGGCGCTTGCCGAATCGGCCGAGTTTGCAGAGCTGACCACGAGTCCCCTCGTGGGGCGCGCGACGGCGGTTACGTCTGCCGTTGCGGTCGCCGATTCGCTCGGCCTCGATCCGCTGACCAAGAATTTCCTCGGCACGCTCGCCGAGAATCGCAGGCTCGCCCAGCTGGGCGCCGCGATCCGGGCCTTTTCGACCATCGCCGCCCAGTATCGCGGCGAGGCGAACGCCGAAGTCGCTTCGGCCCATCCGCTTACCGACGATCAGGTCGCCGCGCTCAAGGCCAAACTGAAAAGCCTGGCCGGCCGCGATGTGAACGTCGATATGACCGTCGATCCCTCGCTGCTGGGCGGCCTCGTCGTTCGCATGGGCAGCCGGATGATCGACGGCTCGATCCGCACAAAATTGAACTCGCTTGCCAGCGCCATGAAGGGCTAATTGGGAAAGACTGAAAATGGACATTAACGCCGCAGAAATCTCCAAGGTCATCAAGGACCAGATCGCCGGTTTCGGCACAGAGGCGCAGGTCTCGGAAATCGGCACCGTGCTTTCGGTCGGTGACGGCATCGCCCGCGTTCATGGCCTCGACAATGTCCAGGCCGGCGAAATGGTCGCCTTCGACAACGGCGTGCAGGGCATGGCGCTCAACCTCGAAGCCGACAATGTCGGCATCGTGATCTTCGGCTCGGACGCGGAGATCAAGGAAGGCGATACCGTCAAGCGCACCGAGACGATCGTGGACGTTCCCGTCGGCAAGGGCCTTCTCGGCCGTGTCGTCGATGGCCTCGGCAATCCGATCGACGGCAAAGGCCCGCTCACCGACGTGACCCGCGAGCGCGTGGAAGTGAAAGCCCCGGGCATTATCCCGCGCAAATCGGTTCACGAGCCGGTCCAGACCGGCCTCAAGGCCCTCGACGCGCTCGTTCCCGTCGGCCGCGGCCAGCGCGAACTGATCATCGGCGATCGCCAGACCGGCAAGACCGCCGTCGCGATCGACACCTTCATCAACCAGAAGGGCGTCAATGCCGGCGATGACGAGAACAAGAAGCTGTATTGCATCTATGTCGCCATCGGCCAGAAGCGCTCGACGGTTGCGCAGATCGTTCGCCAGCTCGAAGAAAATGGCGCGATGGAATATTCGATCGTCGTCGCCGCCACGGCTTCCGAGCCAGCCCCGCTCCAGTATCTGGCGCCCTATACCGGCTGCACGATGGGCGAATATTTCCGCGACAACGGCATGCACAGCTGCATCGTTTATGACGATCTTTCCAAGCAGGCTGTCGCCTATCGCCAGATGTCGCTGCTGCTGCGCCGCCCGCCGGGCCGCGAAGCCTATCCGGGCGACGTCTTCTATCTTCACTCTCGTTTGCTCGAGCGTGCCGCGAAGATGAACGAAGACAATGGTTCGGGCTCGATGACGGCGCTGCCGATCATCGAAACACAGGCCGGCGACGTTTCTGCCTACATTCCGACCAACGTGATTTCGATCACCGACGGCCAGATTTTCCTCGAAACCGAGCTGTTCTACCAGGGCATCCGTCCCGCCATTAACGTGGGTCTCTCGGTCAGCCGCGTCGGCTCGGCCGCCCAGACCAAGGCGATGAAAAAGGTGTCGGGTTCGATCAAGCTCGAACTTGCCCAGTATCGCGAAATGGCGGCTTTCGCCCAGTTCGGCTCGGACCTCGACGCCTCGACGCAGAAGCTGCTCAACCGCGGCGCTCGGCTCACCGAGTTGCTGAAGCAGAAGCAGTTTGCGCCAATGCCGATGGAAGAGCAGGTCGTTTCGATCTTCGCCGGCGTGAACGGCTATCTCGACGGTATCGCCACCGATCAGGTAACGCATTTCGAGGAAAGCTTCCTCTCGCATATGCGCCACGATCATGCCGCCGTGCTGGCGACGATCCGCGATACCGAAAAGCTGGAGGACGATACCGCCGAAACGCTGAAATCGATCCTCGGCGATTTCGTCAAGACGTTCGCCTAAGCACCTGACGCAAAAGGGAATAGCACCACGTGGCTAGCCTCAAGGAACTCAAGGGCCGGATCGCCTCGGTCAAATCGACCCAGAAGATCACCAAGGCGAAGCAGATGGTCGCGGCCGCGAAGCTGCGCAAGGCGCAGGCGGCGGCCGAAGCTGCGCGTCCCTATGCGGAGCGGCTGGAAAAGGTGATGGGTTCGCTCGCGTCCAAGGTGTCGATCAGCGATTCGACGCCGAAACTGCTCGCCGGCACCGGCAAGAACGAAAAGCATCTGCTGGTCGTCGCGACCTCGGATCGCGGCCTTTGCGGCGCGTTTAATTCAAACATCGTCAAGGATGTCCGGATCAAGGCCGAAAAGCTGATCGCCGAAGGCAAGCAGGTCGAGTTCTTCATGATCGGTCGCAAGGGCCGCCCGGTGATCAACCGCGTCTATCCGGGCAAGATCGCCGGCGAGTTCGACACCACCGAGATCAAGAACCCGCATTATGACGACGCCAAGGCGATCGCCGACGAACTCGTCGAACGCCTCGAAAAGGGCGAATTCGACGTCGCCTGGCTATTCTATTCGAAATTCAAGTCGGCGCTCCTCCAGGAACCGCAGACCCAGCAGATCATTCCGGTTCCGATCGAGGAAGGCACGGACGCCAAAAGCACCGCCGCTGTCGACTACGAGCCCGATGAGGAAGAAATCCTTTCCGAGCTGCTGCCACGCAATCTGACCATCCAGCTTTTCCGCGCGCTGCTGGAAAATACGGCCTCCGAACAGGGCGCGTCGATGACCGCGATGGACAATGCCACGCGCAACGCCGGCGAGCTGATCGACAATCTGACCATCGAATATAACCGGACGCGGCAGGCGGTAATCACCACCGAACTCGTCGAAATCATTTCGGGCGCCGAAGCGCTCTAGAGCTAAGAAGGCAAGAGGTAGAAATCATGGCCACCACCAATAATGTCGGGACGATCTCGCAGGTTATCGGCGCCGTCGTCGATGTCAGCTTCCCGAACGAGCTGCCGAACATCCTGAACGCGCTGGAGACGAGCAATAACGGCCAGCGCCTTGTGCTCGAAGTCGCCCAGCATCTTGGCGAGAACATGGTCCGCACGATCGCGATGGACGCGACCGAAGGCCTTGTCCGTGGTCAGGAAGTCACCGACACCGGTGCGCAGATCAACATGCCGGTCGGCCCTAAGACGCTCGGCCGCATCATGAACGTGATCGGCGAACCGATCGACGAACTCGGGCCGATCGGCGCCGAATCGACCGCGCCGATCCATGCCGAAGCCCCGGATTTCGTCGATCAGTCGACCGACGCGGAAATTCTCGTCACCGGCATCAAGGTCGTCGACCTGCTCGCCCCTTATGCCAAGGGCGGCAAGATCGGCCTGTTCGGCGGTGCCGGCGTCGGCAAGACCGTGCTCATCCAGGAGCTGATCAACAACATCGCCAAGGGCCATGGCGGCACCTCGGTGTTCGCCGGTGTCGGCGAACGTACCCGCGAGGGCAACGATCTCTATCACGAATTCCTCGACGCCGGCGTTATCGCCAAGGACGAGAACGGCGTTGCGACGTCGGAAGGCTCGAAAGTGGCCCTCGTCTACGGCCAGATGAACGAGCCTCCCGGGGCCCGTGCCCGCGTCGCCCTGTCCGGCCTGACGATCGCCGAATATTTCCGCGATCAGGAAGGCCAGGACGTGCTGTTCTTCGTCGACAATATCTTCCGCTTCACCCAGGCGGGTTCGGAAGTGTCGGCGCTGCTCGGCCGTATTCCTTCGGCCGTGGGCTATCAGCCCACGCTCGCCACCGACATGGGCAACCTGCAGGAACGCATCACTTCGACCAACAAGGGGTCGATCACCTCGGTCCAGGCCATCTACGTTCCCGCAGATGACCTTACCGACCCGGCGCCTGCCACGTCCTTCGCTCACTTGGACGCGACGACCGTGCTCAACCGCGCGATTTCGGAGCTCGGCATCTACCCGGCGGTCGATCCGCTCGACTCCACGAGCCGCGTTCTCGAACCGCGCGTCGTCGGTCAGGAGCATTACGAGACCGCCCGCGCCGTCCAGGAAACGCTGCAGCGCTACAAATCGCTCCAGGACATCATCGCCATTCTCGGCATGGACGAACTTTCCGAAGAGGATAAGCTGATCGTCGCGCGCGCGCGCAAGATCCAGCGCTTCCTGTCGCAGCCCTTCCACGTTGCCGAGGTCTTCACCGGCCTGGCCGGCAAGTTCGTCGAGCTCGACGACACGATCCGCAGCTTCAAGGAAGTCGTCGAAGGCAAGCATGACGACCTGCCCGAAGCCGCCTTCTACATGGTCGGCGGTATCGACGAAGCCCGCGAAAAGGCCGCGAAACTCGCCGCCGAGGCCGCGTAGCCATGGCGCTCCATTTCGAGCTCGTCACGCCCGAGAAGCTCCTCCGTTCGGAGGAGGTCCATATGGTCGTCGTTCCCGGCACCGAGGGCGATTTCGGCGTGCTCGAACGCCATGCGCCGGTGATGTCGACAATCCGCGACGGCGAGGTCAAGATTTTCGCGAGTGCCGGCGCCACGCCGGAAACGGTCCGCGTCGAGGGCGGCTTTGCCGAGGTCAATGCCGAAGGGCTGACGATTCTCGCCGAAAAGGTCGTCGAAGAAAATTAGGCGGACGCGCCCGACGAAACGGCGCGTCCCCTTCCCTGCCCGCTCTACAGCTTCAGCACGCCCTCGATCCCGGTGACCGCGGCGCCGCCGATATGAATATCGGCGCCGTTGATCCGCACGCTGATCTTGCCGTCGCGGCCGACCTGGCGACCCTGGCTGGCTGTATAGGCATCGCCGTCGCCAATCTGCCCCCCCAACAACCGATAGGCCGCGACCGCGCCGTTGCCGCTGCCGCAGACAGGATCTTCGGGAATGCCGTCGGCCGGCGCGAAGGACCGGACCATGACCGCGCCGTCCTCATCCGAAGCAAACACGGTGAGACCCGTCCCCTTATGCCGTACCGAATAGGCAGCAAGACGCGCCAGATCGGGCTGCAGTTGTTCGATCGCGGCAACGTCCCCCAACTCGGCGATCGTCCAGACCGGGCCGACATTCACGGCAGCCGGCACCGCGCGAACCGTCACCTCCGCACCCAGCAGCGCAACGACTTCATCGGCTTCGGGCGCTTCTTCTACAGCATAGGTGGGCAGCCGGAACGATAATCCGTCCCTCGGCCAGTCAGCGGCGACGGCAAGATCGACAAGCCCAAGCTTGCAATGTTGAACCAGCCGCCCCGCTTTGGGCGTCGCGAGCCCGGCTTCGAGCACTGCATGCGCCGTTCCGATTGTCGGGTGTCCGGCAAAGGGCAGTTCCACGCGCGGGGTGAAGATGCGCACCGTATAGTCGGCCCCCTCCTCTTCCGGCGGCAAGACGAAAGTCGTTTCCGAAAGATTGGTCCAGGCCGCGAAGCGTTGCATCGCCGTATCGTCCAGCCCTTCGGCGTCGAGCACAACCGCAACCGGATTGCCGAGCAACGGAACGGCGGTAA
This sequence comes from Parasphingopyxis marina, assembly GCF_014237875.1. Taxonomy (GTDB): domain Bacteria; phylum Pseudomonadota; class Alphaproteobacteria; order Sphingomonadales; family Sphingomonadaceae; genus Parasphingopyxis; species Parasphingopyxis marina. The sequence continues at coordinate 1,389,354 of NZ_JACJVJ010000001.1, read as the reverse complement.
ACACATCGACCTGTTTGAATGCGTGATCGCGGGACATCTAGAGGCTCCTGACTTGAAGATGCCGACTTTATATCGTAAAATTGCGATATTCAAATATGGAAAGCGTTGCCGCCATGAAAGACGCACTTGATCGCCAGCTCAAGGCGATCGCCAATCCGCACCGCCGCCAGATCCTGGAATGGCTGAAAGACCCCCGAGCGCATTTCCCGCCCCAGGTCGACGGCGACCTTGTGGAAGACGGGGCTTGCGCGGTGTTCATCATGGACAAGCTCGGCCTCGCCCAGCCGACGACGGCCCAGCACCTCAAGGCGCTGGTCGATGCCGGGCTCATTCTGCCCAAGCGCATCAGGCAGTGGACCTTCTATCGGCGCGACGAAGCGGCCATCGCCGACTTGGGCAAAATGCTGGCCGAACGGCTCTAGCGGGCGGGCGGCACGCGTTGGCGGCTCCAGAGCCATAACCCGGCGGCGATGATCAATGCCGCCCCGCCGAGCGCCAGCGGATCGGGATAATCCTGGTAGAAAAGCATGCCGAGCCCCAGCGCGACGAGAATCTGGACATAGGTCATCGGCGCGGTAACCGCCGCCGAGGCCTTGGTGGTCGCCAGATAGATCAGCATCAACGCAACCGTCGCGGTGCAGGCCACCACGGCGATGCGGGCGACGATCGTCCAGTCCGGCACCGTGACGTGCAGCGCCTCTATGCCGCTGAAATGACCGAACGCCGTCGCCACGGCCAGCACCGGAATAGCGATCGCCGACACCAGCAGCTGCATCAGCAATGCCGATCCGGCTTGCGAGACCATGCGATTCAGGATCATGTTCAGCGACATGCCGATCGCCGTGCCCATCGGCAGCAGCGCCGCCCAGCCGAGCGTCGCGAAATTCGGCCGCAGCACCATCAGCACACCGACAAAGGCGACCAGGGTGGCGATCCACGCGACGAGCGGCATCCTTTCCCGCAAGATCAGTGCCGAAAAGAGCGCGGCGAACATCGGCGAGGTGAACTGGATCGCCGTCGCATCGGCGAGCGGCATGAGGAATATCGCGCTGAAGAAGCATACCGAGCCGAGCGAAATTGTGACGCCACGGGCAAGCTGGATCCAGGGCATCGGGCAGCGCAGCCCCTGTTTTCCCTCGACGATCAGCAGGGCAACAAGCAGTCCGGCGGTCCCGATAACGTAGCGAAGCAGCGAAACCGCCGTTCCCGGCCAGGCCCCCGCGATCGACTTGATTATGGCGTCACCGACCGAAAGCCCTGCAAAACCGAGCATTGCAAGCATCAGCCCCATCGCCACATGGTCGCTGGAACGCCCGGATTCCTGCACTTTTCGAGGGTTGTCCGCAGCCATCGCCTTCCTTTGCCTTCCATTAGTCAATTGTCAAAGTTTTCAATCTATTCACCATGTCGTCTTGGCCCGCATTGCGCGGGCGACAGAATTTGAGGGACGGAATGAGCGCATTTGGACGTAAAGGCGGCCCGGGAAAGAAATCCTCGTTTGGCGTAGCGCGCCCGATGAAGAGCGGCGGCAATGCCCAGCCCGCTTCCGAAGAGGCCGATGGCGGCGAACAGTTTCCGCCGATCAATTCGCTCGACCTGCCTTCGGGCGAGGACGATGGCAGCTTTGCCGCGCTTGACGGCGACGCGATGTCGAAGCTCAACGAGCGCCAGAACTCCGTCAATGCCGCGCCCGAAGAGGCCCAAGGCTTCGAAGCTTCGGTTCACAAGATCAAGGAACAGGTGCTGCCGCGCCTGCTCGAACGCGTCGACCCCGAGGCCGCCGCGACGCTGACCAAGGACGAACTGGCCGAGGAATTCCGGCCGATCATCTCCGAAGTGCTGGCGGAGCTCAAGATCACGCTCAACCGCCGCGAGCAATTCGCGCTCGAAAAGGTGCTGGTCGACGAGCTGCTCGGCCTGGGCCCGCTCGAAGAGCTGCTCAACGATCCGGACATCAACGACATCATGGTCAACGGCCCGGAGCAGACCTATATTGAGCGCAAGGGCAAGCTAGAACTCGCAAGCATCAAGTTTCGCGACGAACATCACCTTCTCCAGATCGCGCAGCGCATCTGCAACGCTGTCGGCCGCCGTGTCGACCAGACGACGCCGCTGGCCGATGCCCGTCTCGCCGACGGTTCTCGTGTGAACGTTATCGTCCCGCCGCTGTCGCTGCGCGGCACCGCGATCTCGATTCGTAAATTCTCCGACAAGCCGATCACCATCGACATGATGCAGAAATTCGGTTCGATGTCGGAAAAGATGTCGACCTTCCTCAAGGTCGCGGGCGCCAGCCGTTTCAACATCGTTATCTCGGGCGGTACGGGTTCGGGTAAAACGACGATGCTCAACGCCCTTTCGAAAATGATCGATCCCGGCGAGCGCGTGCTGACGATCGAGGATGCGGCCGAGCTTCGGCTGCAACAGCCGCACTGGCTGCCCCTCGAAACCCGCCCGGCCAACCTCGAGGGCAAGGGCGAAATCGGCATCGGCGATCTCGTGAAGAACGCCCTGCGTATGCGTCCTGACCGTATCATCCTCGGCGAAATTCGCGGGTCGGAATGTTTCGACCTGCTCGCCGCCATGAACACGGGCCATGATGGATCCATGTGTACGCTTCACTCCAACAGCCCGCGCGAATGCCTCGGCCGTATGGAGAACATGGTCATGATGGGCGACATCAAGATCCCGAAAGAGGCGATCAGCCGCCAGATCGCGGACTCGGTGGATCTCATCGTCCAGGTGAAACGTCTTCGCGATGGTTCACGCCGCACGACCAACATCACCGAGGTGATCGGCATGGAAGGCGAAGTCATCGTCACGCAGGAACTGTTCAAGTTCGAATATCAGGGCGAAGGCGACGACGGCAAGATCGTCGGCGAATATACGTCGATGGGCCTGCGCCCCTACACGCTAGAAAAGGCAAAGGCCTTCGGCTTCGAACAGCCTTGTCTCGAGGCGTGCCTCTAGTCAGATGCCGTGCCGCGCGAGCGCGGCCGCCATCCGCTCTTTTGCCGGCTTGTCGGTAAAGGGAAAGGATCGGAAAAAATCCGCCCCGGTAAATTCCGGGCTGGTGTTCCGAAGATGATCGGCCCAGGCGGCCGCCCGTTCGTGGTTGCCGGTCAGCTCATGCGCGGCGACCGCAATCGCGTGGTTCATCTTGTAGGCGCCGGGCGAACGCGCCGAGCGCTCTGCCCAGACGGCGCCCTCTTCGAATTCTCCCCGCGACATGTGCGCCAGCGCCCGTGTTCCCAGCATCCCGTAGAATAGCGGGTCGAGAGGGCTGAGCGAGCGCGCAAGGTCGCTATGCTCCTGTCCGGCATCGGCTATCCCGGCGAGCGCTTCCGCCCAGGACCAGGCATAAAAGCCCTGGGCATAGTTGGGGCTGAGCTGCGTCGCCCGTTCCAGCCATCCGAAACTCCCCTCCAGGTCGCTGGCGAGCCAATGGGCTCGGCCCATCACGAGATTGGCAAAGGGATCGCGCCCGTCGAGCGCGACGGCCTCGTCGGCCAGCCGTCTGGCGGCCGCGGCCTGCTCCGAGAAATCAGGCGTATGGCCCGCGAAGGCATTCTGGAAATGGGTGAAAGACAGGCCCGCGATCGCCCTAACGAAACCCCGCTCCTTTGCGATCGCCTGTTCGAACAAGGCCCCGGCGATAGCGTTGTCCTTCGCGTTGAAACGAAACACATGATCGAGGCCGAGATGATAGGCCGCCCAGGCATCGAGATTTTCCGGCGGGACGAGTCGGGCGCGCTGGGCTTCGTTGAGCGGAATCTGGAGTTCGAGCGCCGCAACGATACTGCTCAATATCGTTTCACGGACGCTATGGACGTCGTCGAGCCTGGCGTCATAACGCTCGCTCCACACCACCCCGCAATCGCGGGTATCCGCCAGCTCGACGGCGAGCATCATCCGCGTCCCGCTGATCTCCGCTGTGCCCGACAGGCAATAGCGGACGCCGAGACGGGCACCGACATCGCGGAGATCGGCGGACGCGGAACGGAAGCGAAAGGACGATCCGCGCGCAATGACGAACAGCCAGCGCAGCCGGGAAAGCTCGGCAATCAGCTCGTCCGGCAACGCTTCGGCAATGCCCGCATAAGGCCCGCCTATCCCGACCAGGCGAAATGGCAGGACAGCGATGGAAGGCTTGTTCACCGGGGCTTCGATGGCTGCGGCAGGATGTTCGTCGACCTTTACCCGAGCAGGCGCCGGGGCGGGAGAATTTTCGGCAATATCGCCGATGAACCGGAAACCCCGGCCATGAACGGTGCGGATCAGCCGCTGCTGGCGCCCGTCGTCGCCGAGCAACCGGCGCAGCGTCTTCACCCGCGAGGCCAGCGCCGAATCCGAAACGAAACGGCCGTGCCAGATCGTTTCGTTGATCTCGTCCTTAGTGACGAGCCGGTCGCGATGGCGAACGAGGTGAATCAGCAACGAAAGCACCTGCGGTTCGGCGGCGAGCGGCAGACCCGCGCTGCGCAGCTCGAATTTTGCCTCGTCGAGCTCGAAATTCTCGAATCGCCAGTTCATCGCGGGACCATAACCGCATTCCGGAAAATCTCCCGATTTTCTCCAGATCGTCTCCAAGCATGACGAGAGCGTCCGCCGTACAAGCCTCTCATCGGCACCGGGACGTTTCCCGGCGCACAGTCAGCAAGGAGATACCCAATGCCCCTCGTTACCATCGACGTCATCAAGGACGTCTTCACCCCGGACCAGAAGGCCGACATGATCGCACAGGTCACCGATGCCATGGTCGCCGTCGAAGGCGAAGCCATGCGCCCGGTTACCTGGGTCAAGATCAACGAAATCGCGCAAGGCGACTGGGCGATCGGCGGCCAGATGCTCGGCGCGGCGGATGTCCACGCACTGGCGAACGCCGAAGCGGCCTGACGGCCTGGTTGAGGAATATGCCCTGCGGTCCCTCGGGGATCGCAGGGCTTTTCGGTGTCAGGCGTGAGCCGCGAGGATGACCATCATCAGCGCGCCGACCAGCGACAGCACCATGACCAGCGGCCAACTTACCCAGCCGACCCGATCGAGCGAGGTACGATTGTTGCGGCGCCGGTCCATCCACGCCGACCAGCCGGCAAGCGCCAGCAATCCCGCAGCCGCGGCGAAATAGGCCTCCACCCGGCCCTCGTTATTTGTTGAGCTTGTCGATCTGGTCCTGAAGCTGGGCCAGTTGCTGCTTGAGCGCTTCGACCTCGGTGTCGCGGCCGGCCTCGGCCGGCTCGCTCGCCGTTTCGCCCTTGGCATCGGCCTGGAACGCTCCCGCCGCAGCCTCGAACATTTCCATGTTGCGGCGCGCGATCTCGCCGAACGGGCCGGAGCCGAAGGCCCCTTCCATCGCGTCGCGGAATTTCGCCTGGTTACGCTGGAACGCTTCCATCGAGGCTTCCAGATATTGCGGCACCATCGCCGACATCGAATTGCCGTACATACCGATCAGCTGGCGCAGGAAGGACACGGGCAGCATGTTCTGGCCGTGGCTTTCTTCCTCCATGATGATCTGGGTGAGCACATTATGGGTGATGTCGTCGCCCGACTTCGCATCGATTACCTGAAAATCGCGCTTCTCGCGGATCATTCCGCCGAGATGATCGAGCGTGATGTAGCTTGAACTTTCAGTGTTATAGAGCCGCCTGTTCGCGTACTTCTTGATAATGACCGTTTCGGAATCGGAACCGGATTTCGCCATAATGCTCTCCAAAATAATGTTATCGCCTAGCACCCGGAGATACTGCACTGCAACAAAAACCCCGCCCCCTCCCACTTTTCCTAGAGTTGCTGCGCAGCGAAACTGCAGCATCGCCGGAGAGGCTCGATGCTGCCCTGAAGGGGGTAAAGGCGTATCAGCAAGCCAAGCGCCCGCCGCCGCCGCCGGCCATGCCGGTCGTGGCCGAGGCCGGGCGCGCGCGACTTATCGACTATGGCGGCGCGGGCGACACCGAAAGGCCCCGTGCGGTATTTATACCCTCGCTCATAAACCCGCCGGGCATCCTCGATCTCGCCTTGGACAACTCGCTGCTGCGCTGGCTCTCCACGCAGGGCGTGCGCCCCTATCTCGTCGATTGGGGCGCGCCCGCCCCGGGCGAAAGCGACCTGAGCATAGGCGGTCATGTCGAAGAGATATTGCTGCCGTTGCTGGATACGCTGGACGCCTCCTACCATCTGGCCGGCTATTGTCTGGGCGGGACAATGGCGGCCGGCGCAGCGGCATTGCGACCGCCCTTGTCCCTGACGATGATTGCGGCGCCATGGCGCTTTGCCGGATTTCCCGATGAGGCCCGGCAAGGGCTCACCGACCTTTGGACGAGCGCGCGACCACTGGCCGAGGAACTCGGCGCGCTGCCGATGGAAGTGTTGCAGACCGCCTTCTGGCGGCTGGATCCCGCGCGTACGGTCGGCAAGTTCGAGATGTTCGGCCGGATCGATCCCGCCAGCGCCAAGGCACGCGCTTTCGTGGCGCTGGAAGACTGGGCCAATGACGGCCCACCGCTGACCCTCGGCGCGGGTCGCGAACTCGTCGAGGACCTGTTCCGGAAGGATGTAACCGGCAAAGGCGATTGGCGGGTCGGTGGGGAGATGGTCGATCCTGCCGCCCTGCCCTGCCCTGTGCTCGATATCGTTTCGACCACCGATCGCATCGTTCCGGAGGCGACCGCGGCGCGAACGGGAACGGTGCGCACACTCGCCCAGGGCCATGTCGGCATGGTCGTCGGCGGCAAGGGGCGCGAGGCTCTCTGGCAGCCGCTCGCGGAATGGCTTTCGCAGGTGCAGCACGGGTGATAGAAGGCCCGCCGAGTCTCTAGCCACACCGATACGCAAGGATTTTCGCCATGACCGATGTCGTCATCACCGCCGCCAAGCGCACCCCCGTGGGCAGCTTTCTCGGCGCCTTCGCCGCCACGCCTGCCCATGAACTGGGCCGTGTCGCCATCGAGGCGGCGCTGGCCCAGGCAGGGGTCGATGCCGGCGATGTTTCCGAAGTCATTCTCGGCCAGGTGCTGACCGCCGCTCAGGGCCAGAACCCGGCGCGCCAGGCCTCGATGGCCGCGGGCGTGCCCAAGGAAATCCCTGCCTGGGGCGTCAACCAGGTGTGCGGTTCGGGCCTGCGCGCGGTTGCGCTGGCGGCCCAGGCGGTCGCAACCGGCGACAGCGAAATCGTCGTCGCGGGCGGCCAGGAATCCATGTCGCTGTCGGCCCACGCCCAGAATATGCGCAGCGGCACGAAGATGGGCGATCTCTCGCTGGTCGACACGATGATCAAGGACGGGCTGACCGACGTCTTCAACGGCTATCATATGGGCATCACCGCGGAAAATCTCGCCGAGCAATATCAGGTGACCCGCGAAGACCAGGACGCTTTCGCAACCCGTTCCCAGAATCTGGCCGAAGCGGCGCGCGCGGCGGGCAAGTTCAAGGACGAGATCGCGCCCGTCACCGTCACCCACCGCAAGGGCGAGACGGTGGTCGAAGACGATGAATATATCCGCGAAGGGGTGACCGCAGAAGGGCTTGCCGGCCTGCGCCCCGCCTTCAAGAAGGACGGCACCGTGACGGCCGCGAATGCCAGCGGGATTAACGATGGCGCCGCGGCCCTGGTCGTGATGAGCGCCGAGGAAGCCGAAAAGCGCGGCGCGCCGGTGCTCGCCCGCATCGCGAGTTGGGCCTCGGCGGGCGTCGATCCCTCGATCATGGGCATCGGCCCGGTTCCCGCCACCCGGCGTGCGCTGGAAAAGGCAGGCTGGACCATCGCCGATCTCGACCTGATCGAGGCAAACGAAGCCTTTGCCAGCCAGGCGCTCTCGGTCGGCAAGGAGCTTGGCTGGGACGCGGACAAGGTCAACGTCAATGGCGGCGCGATCGCCATCGGCCATCCGATCGGCGCATCGGGCGCTCGCGTGCTGACCACCCTGCTTTACGAAATGGAGAAGCGCGACGCCAAGAAGGGCCTCGCCACGCTGTGCATCGGCGGTGGCATGGGCATTGCAATGTGCGTCGAGCGTTGATCGCGGCATCCGCCCCGTTGGCACATCTGGACTGGCCGAAAAACCTCAGCCCCTGATCGCGGCGCACCATATCGGCATCCCTTCTTTCGCGCATTCCGAAGGCGAAAGTGTCGATAATTATTTTGCACTGCAACAAACCGTAACATTGTGGTAAGGGTAGCGCGCTAGGCCCAGTGCAAGAATTGACATTACTGTGTTGGCAGTATAGTACACTAATACAATAACGATAAACCCAACGAGGTTCAGGAATGTTCGACAAAATCGCTCTTGCGGGCGGAGCCCTTGCCCTTGCCGTTGGCGGATATGCCGCCGACATCTTCGGATCGGACTCGGCCGAGGCGGCCGAGGGCCGCATCTATCATTATGTGCGCAGCAACCGGGACGGCACCGATCCCGAAAATGTGTACGTGTATCGCGCTGCCGGAAACCGGCTGGAAGTCTACAAGAGCCGCGAACGCTGCACGAGCGCGGCCTATGTTTCGGCCTGGGTCGATTCCCATACCGGTCGCGCAACGATGATCCAGGGCGGACGGCTGATGCCCAACGCGCGGCATGAAAATTTCGCAACGCTGAGCTTCGACGGAGAATCGAACCGGCTGGCGGTGGATGCCGCCCTGCCAGATCGCGCCGTGCACCAGCAGGTTCGCATCGCGGAACCGGTCTACCACCTTTATGATTTCGACCTCGCGTCGCTCTCGGTCCAGACGATGGGGCTGGACGATCCGCGCGCAGGCTTTTCCTTCGGCCTGCCGCTGGTGCTGACCCAAGCCGACGAAGATGGGCGCCACCTCAATCACCTTGGCACCGCCGAAGCCACCTTCGTGCGCGCCGAGGATTATCACGGCACGGCGGCGCTTCGTTTCGAGGTCGGCGGATCGGCGCTCGGTGCCAATGGCGGCCCGCTCTGGCTCGACGCCGATACGCATCATGTGCTCGGCGCCGAATGGGGCATCCCCAATCATGCCGGGATGCAGGATTTCGCGATCCGCCTGGCCGATGTGCAGGACAGCGGCGAAAGCGGCTGGACGCGGCTTCTCACGCAACATTTCGAGGGCTGCGGCACTACCTGAGCCGAATTGCTTTCGTCGGACCACGGCCTTAGCCTTGCGGGATGAAACCATTCACCCGCACGGCGCTTGCCGTTTGCCTTGCCGGATTGACCGCTTGCGCCATGCCCGAGGACAGCTCGACCACCTCTCCGCCGCCGGCCGAACTCATGACCTGGGACGATCTTTACGCGCGCCCAAAGCCGGAAACCGAAATCCGCATCGCCTATGGCGAGGGCGATCTGCAATTCTCCGAGCTCTGGCTGCCCGGCGGCAGTGGCCCTTATCCGACCGTCTTCATGATCCATGGCGGCTGCTGGCAGACCGACATCGCCGAACGCGACATCATGAACTGGATCGCTGGGGATCTGCAGGATCGCGGGATCGCCGTCTGGAATATCGAATATCGCGGCGTCGACCGCGAAGGCGGTGGCTTTCCGGGAACCTATGAGGATGTACTCCGGGCCGCCGACTCGCTGGTCGAAAATGGCGAACGGTACAATCTCGATCTCTCCAATGTCGTCGCCATCGGCCATTCCGCCGGCGGGCATCTCGCCCTGTGGCTCGCTGCGCGGCAAAATGCGCTGCCCGGCGACGGCGTCCTTGCGATCATGCGCCTGCCTATCGGCACGGTCATCAGCCAGGGCGGGCTGCCCGATCTCGAAGCCGGCATAACCCGGCAAGGCCATGCCTGCGGCACCGAAGCGCCGCGGCTCATGCTGGGGCCCCGGCCCGAACTGACCTCGCCGCAGCGCATGCCGGCCGGTTCTGCGCGTCAGATTCTCGTCAACGCGGCGCGCGACCGGATTGCCCCGCCGGCCTATGCCGACGCCTATCGCAACGCCAATCTCGCCCGCGACGTGACCGATATCGAACTGGTGACGATCCCCGGCGACGGCCATGTCGAGCTCATCTCGCCCGGCACCGCCAGCTGGGAACGGCAGGTTCAGCTGATCGAGGAGGCACTCGGCCGGTGAAGCTCGAAGACGCCAGGGCGCTCGATGCCGGCGATCCGCTTGGCCGATTCCGCGACGCGTTCGTCCTACCCGAAGATATCATCTATCTCGACGGCAATTCGCTGGGCGCACTGCCTAGGGCGACGATTGCCGCGCAACGTGACGCCGTCGAGCGCCAATGGGGCACGGACCTTATCACCAGCTGGAACGCGAATGACTGGATCGGCGCGCCCGAACGCATCGGCGCGAAGATCGCGCAGCTGATCGGGGCAAAGCCGCAAGAGGTGATCGTCACCGACTCGGTTTCGGTCAATCTGTTCAAGTTGATCGTCGCCGCGTCGCGCTATCAGGAAGACCGCGCGCAGATATTGACCGAACCGGGCAATTTCCCAACCGATCTCTACACGGCGGGCGGCGCGGCCGATATGCTCCCCGAGCAGGTCGTGCACACCGAACAAGCCGGCGACATCGCTGATGCGCTTGGCCCCGACACCGCGCTGCTGATGCTGACCCATGTTCATTACAAGACCGGCGCGCGGCACGAGGTGGCAACGCTGACCGAAGCCGCGCACAAGGCAGGCGCTTTGACGCTTTGGGATTTGAGCCATAGCGTCGGGGCGATTCCGGTGGATCTCAATGGCTGCGATGCCGATCTCGCGGTCGGCTGCGGATATAAATATCTCAATGGCGGCCCAGGTGCGCCCGCCTTCCTCTTCGTCCGCGAGGATCTTCAGGAGCAACTCGTCTCGCCACTATCCGGCTGGATGGGGCATGCCGCACCGTTCGAATTTCGCGACGATTATGCGCCCGCACCCGGCATCCGCCGCTTCCTGTGCGGCACGCCGCCGGTCCTCAGCCTGCTGGCGCTCGAAACCGGGGTCGACCTGTTCCTGGAAACCGATATCGAGGCGCTGGCGGCGAAATCGGCGGCGCTGTTCGAGCTGTTCGCCGAACGTATCGACGAACGTTGCTATGGCCAGGGGCTTACGCTGATCACGCCGACCGAGCCCGAGCACCGCGGCAGCCATATTTCCTACACGCATCCAAGCGGCTGGCCGATCATGCAGGCACTGATCGAGCGCGGCGTGATCGGCGATTTCCGCGCGCCCGATATCCTGCGCTTCGGCCTGACGTCGCTCTACACATCCTATGCCGATATCTGGCGGGCGACCGAAATCCTCGGCGAGATCCTCGACAGCGGCCTCTGGCGCGAACCGCGCTTCGCCGAAGCAAAAACGGTCACCTAGAAGGGCGGCCGTTCCAGCACCACCGTTTCGGCGCCGCGCATGCTTGCCCGGCCGGTTTCGGCGAAACCGAATTTCTTCGCAAGCTCCAGCGAGGCGGTGTTTTCGGGAGCGATGATGCAGCAATAGCCGCGATTGGGGAGGTTGGCGTCCCCCCAGGCGAGCGCAGCGGCCAGTGCTTCGCTCGCAAAGCCCTTGCCATGCGCCGCGCGGTCGAACACCCAGCCGCCTTCGGGAATGTCCGGAAGCGCCGGCTGGATATCGCGTTCGAACAGGCTGAATCCGAGATTGCCGAGAATCCGGCCGCTCGCCTTTTCCTCGATCATCCAGAAGCCGAAGCCGAGCAGCACCCAATAGCCGGGGACGCGGGCAAACTTGTCCCAGGCCGCCACCCTGTCGAGCACGCCGCCCATGAAGCGCGTCACCCCGGGATCGGCGAGCATCGCGCAGAAAGCGTCGAAATCCTCGCGCCGGAATTCGCGCAGGATCAGGCGTTCTGTTTCTATGCGCGGCGCGATCATCGCCTGTTCGGTCATGGCCAAGCCCCCTTTTCCAACTCTCCTAGCGAGGGCCGCGCGCCGCGAAAATAAAAAACCCGCACCGGCGAGAGGGGGAGATGCCGGTGCGGGTTTCAGTTGACCGCATCAGGAATGCGGTCGGGGGTATGGGTTCAGGCCGGCTTAGGCAGCCTTGGCTTCGCTGCGATTCTCGCGGAGCCAGCCGAGGACGTTTTCCGGCGTCGATTCGACATAGGGATCTTCGTCGGTGCCATCGTCGTTGATGCCGGGCTCTTCGAACCAGGCGACGATTTCGCCATCTTCGACAACCATGGCATAGCGCCAGCTGCGATCGCCGAAGCCGAGATGATCCTTGTTGATCAGCATGCCCATGCGGCGGGTGAAATCGCCCGATCCGTCCGGCAGCATCTTGACCTTGTCGAGGCCGAGATTCTTCGACCACTGATACATCACGAAGGCGTCGTTGACCGAGATGCAATAGGTCTCGTCGACACCCAGCGATTCGAGTTCGTCATAATAGCGCTCGAATGCGGGGCACTGCTCGTTGGAGCAAGTCGGCGTGAAGGCACCGGGTAGCGAGAAGACGACATAGCGACCGTTCGAAAACAGTTCGCCGGTTTTCACGTCTTCCCAGCGGAACGGATTGTCGCCGCCGAGCGATTCGTCGCGAACACGGGTCTTGAGGGTTACGTTGGGGACGTTGCGTCCGAGCATTGAAATCTCCCTTGATTGAAGCTTGGTGTTGCTGTGATCTGGGGATTCAATGATCGAATGCCACTGCCTGTTCCAACGCATTTCACGATAGTCAGTTATCGCAAAACTCAATCAATCGATAATTTTTAATCGAAATGTCGAATTATTCGGCCGGACCGTCCGAGCGCCCTTCGACGAACTGATCGACATGGGAATTGCCGGAATGGCGCAAATCCGCGGTCGGCCCCGTCCAGACGATCGCGCCGTCATACAGCATCGCCACCCGGTCGGAGATTTTCTCGACCGATTGCATATCATGGGTGATAGCGACCGCGGTAATGCCGAGATCGCGGACCAGCTCGACGATCAGCTTGTTGATGATATCCGCGCGGATCGGATCGAGACCGGTGGTCGGCTCGTCGAAAAATACGATTTCCGGCCGGTGGGCGATGGCCCGGGCCAGCGCGACGCGCTTCTGCATGCCGCCCGAAAGCTCGGACGGCCTGAGGTCCAGCACCTCGGCGCCGAGCCCCACCCGCTCGAGATTCTCCTCGGCGATCTTGCGAAGCTCTCCGCCGCCTTTGAGCCGCCCCTGGGTCAGCGCGAAGGTGACGTTGCGCCAGACGGAAAGCGAATCGAACAGCGCGCCGCCCTGGAACAACATCCCGAACTTGGCGCGTACGCGATCGCGTTCGGCCGGCTTCATCGCGGTGATTTCCTCGCCGTCGACGAAAATCTTCCCGGCATCGGCCTCCATCAGGCCCAATATGCATTTGAGCGTTACCGATTTGCCGCTGCCCGAACCGCCGATGATCGTGAAGGCTTCGCCGGGCGCCACCGCAAAGCTCACATCGCGCAACACGGCCTTGGCGCCGAAGCTCTTCGAAACGCCGCGCAGCTCGATCTTGGGGATATCAGCCATCAGCCGAACGCCGCCACGGTGAGTATGAGGTTGGAAAGCAGGATCAGCACGAAAGCCCAGACCACCGCATCGGTCGTCGCGCGGCCGACCCCCGCCGCGCCGCCCGCGGTGCGGACGCCCGCATAGCAGCCCATCAGCGCGATGAAGAAACCGAACACCGCGGCTTTGACGAGCGACATCACGATATCGTCGCTTTCCAGAATATTCGCCGTCATCTCCAGATAGCCGGCGGGATTGAAACCGAGCTTGTAGACGGAGAGCAGGTAGCCGCCGAAAATGCCGATGACATTGGCGACGCAGACCAGCAGCGGGAGCGCGATTATGCTCGCAAACAGGCGCGGCGCGATCAGGTAGCGATAGGGATCGGTCCGCAGCGTCACCATCGCGTCGATCTGCTCGGTCACCCGCATCGTGCCGATCTCGGCCGCCATGGCCGAGGACACGCGCCCGGCGACCATCAGGCCGGTCAGCACCGGCCCCAATTCGCGGACCATGCCGATGACGACGATCGCGGGCACCGTCGATTGCGCGTTGAAGCGCATGCCGCCGGTATAGATCTGCTGGGCGAGCGCCATGCCGGTAAAGGCCGCGGTCAGCGCCACGACGGGCAGCGAATACCAGCCGATCGAGAGCAGCTGTTCCAGCAGGCGGATCGGATAGTAAGGCGGGGTCAGCGCGCGGCGGATCGTCGTCAGCGCGAACAGCGCGATGCGGCCGATCGTCGCGAAGGCCGATATGACGGGCCGCCCGATCGCCGCGAACAGGGAAATGACCGTATTGATTGCGCCTGCTTCACCCATGCCAGAGCCGCTGATAGCGGTGGCCGAGGCCGGTAAGCAACTCATATTGCGAGAGACCCGACTGGGCCGAGGCTTCGGGCAGGCGATAGTTGAGCGCCAGCCAGTCGCCTTCCTTCACCTCCGCGCACGCATCGACCGATACGGCGACGAGATCCATCGAGACGCGGCCGATCACCGGGCAGTCGGCCTTTCCGCAATGCGCCGCGCCGGTTCCCGAAAAGCCCCGCAGATAGCCGTCCGCATAGCCGATATTGAGGATCGCCAGTTCCATCGCCTCGCCGGCGGTGAAGATCGCGTTATAGCCCACCGTTTCGCCCGGGCCGATCGCGCGGCGCTGGATCACCTGTGCTTCGGGAAAGGCGACCTGGCGGATATGCGGGGCCAGCGCTTCGGCCGGCACGCCGCCATAGAGCGCGATGCCGGGCCGGGTCAGGTTGAAATGATATTTCTTGCCGAGCGCGATGCCCGCCGAATTGGCAAGGCTCATCCGCATCGCGCCGGTGCGCCCGGCGAGCCCTTCCAGCGCCTCGCGTTGCCGCTCGTTTTTCGGATCGTCTGGCTCGTCGGCGCAGGCGAGATGGCTCATCAGCGTGTCGATTTTCAGCCCGTCGAGCAGGCCCTTGCGCACATCGGCCACCGACAGGCCGAGCCGGTTCATGCCGGTGTCGACCATCGCGTCGCACGCCCCGCCCCCTGCCGCCTTCCAGCGTTCGACCTGCTCGGGCGAATTGAGACAGGGCCGCGCGATCCCGGCCAGCGCCACGTCCATGTCCTCCTCGCGCACGCCGTGAAAGACCGTCAGCGATGCGCCCACGCACAGGTCCGCGATCTCGGCGGCCTCGGCCCAGGTCGCGACGAAGAAATCCCGGCAGCCGGCGGCGGCGAGCCGTTCCACCGTCTCGCGCGCGCCCACGCCATAGCCGTCCGCTTTCACCGCCGCCCCGCAGGCCGCGGTGCCGCTCAGCCGATCGAGCGCGCGCCAGTTGCCGACCAGCGCCTCGCCGTCAAGCCGAACGCGCAAGGGGGGCTGAGGGGCATCAACCATTCTCGTCGAAATCGCGCGGCGGGCCGCCGGGTATACCCCACCAGGCAACGATGACGCCGAAGGCCACGATCGCCCATGTATACCATATGCCGGCATAGATATCCCCGGTGCGCGCGACGATGAACCCCGCGATCAGCGGCAGGAAGCCGCCCAGATAGCCGGCGCCGATATGATAGGGAATCGACATCGAACTGTAGCGGATTTTCGGGGGAAACATTTCGGAGAGTAGAGCCGCGACCGAGCCATAGGTCAACGCCGAGAGCATCGACGAAACCAGAAGCAGCGCGAATATGCCGATGATATTGATAAAGGGCGGCGACTGGCGCGAGAAATCGAAACCGCGCTCGCCGAGCGCAGCCTGTACCCCGTCGCGCAACGCCGTACCGTCGGCCAGCCATTCCGCGGTGACCGGCACGGCCTCGCCGCCCACGCTCAGCCCCAGCCCATCGGCACTTTCCACGCTATACCGCACACCGCTCGACGTCAGCGTTTCGAGGAGCCGGCCGCACTCGCTCTGCTCGCGGCCGAACAGTTCGGCAAAGGGATCGGTCGTGCATTCGGGGCCGGCGACGATCACGGGGTTTTCCGCCGCCGCCCGCGCAAGGCCGGGATTGGCGAGGCTGCCCATGCCCCAGAAGATCGGGAACAGCAGCACCAGCGCGGCGAGCGCGCCGATCATGATCGGCTTCTTGCGGCCGACCCTGTCCGACCACCAGCCGACGGCCACGAAAAAGGCCATCGAGACGAAGCCCGCGGTAAACAGGATCAGTTCGACCGTGAGTTCGTCGACGCGCATCGGGCCGCGCAGGAAGGACAGGCCCGAGAAAAAGGCGGTGTACCAGATCGTCGTCAGCACGCCGGTGATGCCGAACAGCGCGACGAAGATCCGCTTCTTGTTGCCCGGATAGCGGAAACTTTCGGCGAAGGGATTGGCCGATGTCTCGCCGGCTTCCTTCATCGCCTTGAAAACCGGGCTTTCGTTGAGCTTGAGCCGCATCCAGAGCGAAATGAACAAGAGCACGATCGACAGCAGGAAGGGCACGCGCCAGCCCCAGGCGGCAAATTCCTCCGGCGGGATCAGGAAGCGGCAGGCCAGGACGACCGCGATGCTGAGCACGAAACCGCCAACCACGCTGGCCTGGATGAAGGAGGTATAGAAGCCGCGCTTTTCGGGCGGCGCATGTTCGGCGACATAGATCGCCGCGCCGCCATATTCGCCGCCCAGCGCCAGGCCCTGCAATATACGGAGCGATATCACGATGATCGGCGCCGCGATGCCGATGCTCGCGGCCGAGGGGATGAGGCCGACCCCGGCGGTGGCGATGCCCATCAGCGTGACGGTGACGAGGAACGTATATTTGCGCCCCAGCCGGTCCCCCAGGAAGCCGAACAGGATCGCGCCGAGCGGGCGGAAGCCGAAGCCGACCGCAAAGCCCGCCCAGACCAGCAGCAATTGCAGCGTTTCGTTGCCGGCTGGGAAAAAGGCCTGGCCGATCAGCGCGGCAAGCGTGCCGTAGATGAAGAAATCATACCATTCGAAGACCGTGCCCGCCGAGGATGCCGCGATGACGAGACGGATTTCCTTCTTGCTGGGTTCGGCCGAAACCGCCGGTGCTGCGCTGGCCATGCGGCCTCCCCTCTTTTTCTCGGGCCCTCTTTGCCTTTGGGCGCTTTTACGGAGAAAGGCCGCACAACGGCAAGCGGGCTATTCACGCGCAGGCGGGCGCGGCATAGTGGGGCTTGGATAGTCACAGGGGTCCGCCATGCACCGCTTAGCCTTCGCCGCCGCTCTGGCGCTTCTCGCCACGCCGCTCGCCGCCCAGACTGTGAGCGAGCGCACACAGGGCAGCGCGACGCTGCAGAACGTCCCCGAAATCCCGGCGGATATCGATGCCGCGGTCCAGCGCTACCAGAATTACCGCAGCGCCGGCTTCGAGGACTGGCTGGCCGACGGGTCGATGCTGATCACCACCCGCTTCGGCACGACCAGCCAGGTCCACCGCGTGACCGAGCCGCTGGGCGTGCGCAGCCAGCTCACCTATTTCTCCGAACCGGTGCAGGGCGCGACCGCCATTTCCGGCCAAAACCGTTTCGTCCTCGTCCGCGATACCGGCGGCGACGAATGGTTCCAGATCGACGCGATGGGGCTGGAAGGCGAGCCTGCCCGGCTGACCGAGCCCGGCACCCGCAACCAGGCGGCGATATTCAGCGCGGACGGCAGCCTGATGGTCTGGACGAGCGCGGGAAGCAGCGCGACCTATACGATCTACGCCGCGGACCCGGCAGACCCCGCCAGCCGCCGCGTCGTCGCGACCTTCGATACGCCGATGTTCCCCGCCGATATCTCGGCCGATGGCGGCACGGTATTGCTCGAAAATTATCGCTCGAATAGCGATGCGAGCATCTACCTGCTCGATATGGCGACGGGCGAGGCGACCGAGTTCGCGCCGAGCGACGGCACGGTCGACGAAGCCCCCCATTTCGCGCGGAACGACGGCGCGATCCTCGCCATTACGAACCGCGACAGCGATTTCCGCCGCCTCGTCGAGTTCGACCGCGAGACCGGCGCGATGAGCGTCCTTACCCCCGGCCTCCACTGGGACGTCGAGGCCTATGACCTCTCCGACAATGGCCGCATTCTCGCCTATGCGGTGAACGAGGAAGGCTATTCGCGCGTCGTGGTACAGGATTTCGTCACCCGCCGCGCCCTGCCCCAGCCTCAATTGCCGACCGGCGTGCTCGGCGCGCTCGATTTCTCGCCCGACGGCGAAAGCCTCGCCATCGGCCTGGAAACCGCGACCACGGCCGGGGATGTCTGGTCATGGGGCGTGACCTCCGGCGAGCTGGTGCGCTGGACGCAATCCGAACTCGGCCCGCTCGATCCCGCGACCCTGATCGAGCCCGAGCTGATCCGTTTCCGCAGTTTCGACGGCGTCTCGATCCCCGCCTTCGTCTACCGCCCGACCGGCGCGACCGGGCCGACGCCCGTCATCATCGACATTCACGGCGGCCCCGAAAGCCAGACCCGGCCCGGCTGGAACCCCGGCGCGCAATATTTCGCGAACACGCTGGGCGCGACGGTGATCCTGCCGAACGTGCGCGGAAGCGACGGCTATGGCACCGCCTATCGCGACCTCGACAACGGCCCGCTGCGCGAAGACAGCGTCCGCGATATCGGCGCGCTGCTCGACTCGCTGTCCCGCCGACAGGAGCTCGATACCAGCCGCGTCGCCGTCTATGGCCAAAGCTATGGCGGCTATATGTCACTCGCCTCGATGATCCACTATTCGGACCGCCTCGTCGGCGGGGTCGAGCGCTACGGGATCAGCGATTTCCGCACCTTCCTCGAAAATACCGAAAGCTATCGCCGCGACATGCGGCGCGGCGAATATGGCGACGAGCGCGATCCCGCCATGGCCGAGGTCTTCGCCCGCATCGCCCCGATGAACAACCTTGCGCGGATCACCCGGCCGATGCTGGTGATGGCCGGCGCCAACGACCCGCGCGTGCCCCTTTCGGAATCGAACAATGTCGTGGAAGGGCTGCGCGAGGCCGGCGTCCCCACCTGGTATGTCGTCTTCGCCGACGAAGGCCACGGCTTCCGCAAGAAGCCGAACAACGATCTGCGCCGCGCGGTGGAGACGCTGTTCCTGCGGGAGCTGTTCGAGGGCAACTGACGCCGCACAGCGTTGACCGCGAATGCCCTCTCTTATATAAACACTCTTTATATAAGAGAGGTGCCGCTATGGCTTATCCCAGCGGCTGCGCGATCTTCATCAGGAGGCGGCGCAGCGTTGCCCGTTCCGTGTCGTCGAGTTCGGCGAACAGCTCCGCTTCGACCTCCGGCGTCACCGATCGCACGCGGCGCAGCAGCTTGCGGCCTTCGGTATCGAGGCTCAGCAAGATCCGCCGCCGGTTGGTTTCGTCGGGCCGCCGGGCAACAAGGCCGTCGCGTTCCAGCGGCTTGAGCAGGGTCGTCATCGCCTGCGGCGTCCGGTGCATCGCGCGGGAAAGCGCTGCGGGGGTCGCCTCGCCGACCTCGTCGAGCATCACCAGCAAGAGCAATTGCACGGTCGTCAGCGCCATCGGCCGCAGCGCCGTTTCGACACGGTTGCGCACCGCCATCTCCGCCCATTTGACGAGGTGGACGAGAGCCGGCTCACGGCCATTTCCTGTTGGCGGATCGCCGATCATGGAATGGGTGATGCCGGGCATCGCCGCCTCTGTCACCCCCTCCCCCGCCGCAAAAGGAGGCTCATTGTGAGCAATTTCATCCGCAACGCCTGGTATGTCGCCTGCTATGCCGAGGATATCGGCGAGGCGCTATTCGCCCGCCGCCTGCTCGATGAGCCGGTCCTGCTCTACCGCAAGGAAGACGGCACGCCGGTGGCGATGCTGGACCGCTGCCCGCACCGCTTCGCCTATCTGTCGAAGGGCCGGCGGATCGGCGACGAGGTCGAATGCATCTATCACGGCCTGCGCTTCGGCGCGGACGGCGGCTGCACGCGTAGTCCCTATCATGAGAGCCCGCCCGCCAATATCGCGGTGGCGACCTTCCCGGTCGTCGAGCGCTGGGGCATGATCTGGATCTGGATGGGCGATGCGGCGCTGGCCGACCCCGATCTCGTCCCCGATCACAGCCATCTGGAAGCCGAGGACATGCATACCGCGCATATCCACTATACCTTTCAGGGCAACTGGCAGCTGGGCAACGACAACCTGCTCGACCTCACACATCTCTTCTGGCTGCATGCGAACTCGATCGGCGGCTATAAGGATGAGGCCGGCCCGGCACCGGGCGAGGTCTATACGGCCAAACAGGTTGGCGACGAAGTCCATTCGACGACATTGACGCCGAACGTCACCAAGCCCTCGGCGGTGCCCAATCGCCTTCCGGAAGGCGAACCCTATGACCAGTGGAACGACACGATCTGGCGCGCGCCGGCCGATATCCGCTTCTTCATCCACGCGTCGCCGGTCGGACAACGCGAGGGATCGATCCCGTACATGACCCAGTCGCACATCATGACGCCCGAAACCGCGACCTCGACCCATTACTATTCGCCGGTCGCCCGCAGCTGGGACAAGGACCCGGCGAAGGACGAGGGCTGGACGAGCTTCTTCAAGGCAATCTTCGACGCCGAGGACGGGCCGATGATGGCCGACGTCGAGGAACAGATGGCCGGGCGCGACCTGATGGAGATGCGCCCCGTCGTCCTGCCGCGGGACCGCGCCGCGATCCTCGCCCGGCGGACGGTGGCGCGGATTCTGGCGGCGGAGCGGGGCGAGACGGAAATCGCCGAAGCGGCGGAATAGCTCAGCCGTTACCGAGCTGGGCCTTGGCCTTTTCCCAGTCGCGTCCGTCGAAAGCCTTGATCTCGACATCGAGGCCATGGCCCTCGTCGAGCGCGCGCAGGTTGACGCTCCAGGCATCGGGATGGGAGCGCGGCTGGTAGAAGCTCTTGATGCCGCAGCTGCCGCAGAACAGGTGGTTCGCCTGGCCCGATCCGAACCGGTAGCTGACAAGGTCCTCGCGGCCCGTCACCAGTTCGAAATCTTCGTGCGGGACGAAGAGATGCAGGAAGCCGGTCTTGCTGCAGATCGAGCAGTTGCAATCGAGTATTTCGGGGCGCCGCTCGCGGACCAGCGCCTCGAAGCGCACCGCCCCGCAATGGCAACCGCCGCGGACGACCGTCGCGGCTTCTTCGGTCATTTACCTTCCCCGTCACGTTGAACTTGATTCAGGGTCCATGAGCGCAAGCGCCTGGGCTTCGGTCGCCACCGATGAGCGACCGGATGCCGAATCGAGTTCAGCACGACGAAGAGATAAGTCATTTCTCTCCGCCCAACAGCCGCTCGACGATGTAATCGGCAGCCTCTTCGGCCGTCATTTCGACGGTGTTGACCCTGATCTCGGCATGTTCGGGTTCCTCATAGGGGCTGTCGATGCCGGTGAAGTTTTTGAGCTCGCCGGCACGCGCCTTTTTGTAGAGGCCCTTCACGTCGCGCTCCTCGGCCACCGAAAGCGGCGTATCGACGAAAATCTCGACGAAATCGCCATCGGGTATCATCTGCCGCACCATCTGCCGCTCCGAGCGGAAGGGCGAGATGAAGGCGGTGAGCACGATCAGCCCGGCATCGGTCATCAGCTTCGCGACCTCGCCGACCCGGCGGATATTCTCGACGCGATCGGCATCGGTAAAGCCGAGGTCGCGGTTGAGGCCGTGGCGGACATTGTCGCCATCCAGCAGGAAACTGTGCTTGCCGAGCACGTGCAGTTTCTTCTCGACGAGATTGGCGATGGTCGACTTGCCCGATCCCGAAAGCCCGGTGAACCAGAGCAGCTTCGCCTTCTGGCCCTTCTGTGCGGCATGGGCTTCGCGGTCGATATCGATCGCCTGCCAATGGATGTTCTGCGAGCGGCGCAGCGCGAAGTGGATCATGCCCGCGCCGACCGTGGCGTTGGTCACCCGGTCGATCAGGATGAAGCCGCCAAGATCGGCATTTTCGTCATAGGCGGTGAAGGGAACGGGCTTGTCGAGCGAGATGTTGCAGACGGCAATTCCGTTCAGTTCCAGTGTCTTGCCTGGCGTCTTTTCCATGGTGTTGACGTTCACCTGATATTTCTCGTCGGTGATCGTCGCGCGCGCGGCAGTGGTCGCCAGCTTCATCGCATAGGGACGGCCCGGCAGCATCGGCTCTTCGGCCATCCAGACGATCGTCGCCTCGAACTGGTCGGCGACTTCCGGCGGTGCATCGGCGGCCGCGATCACGTCGCCGCGCGAACAGTCGATCTCGTCGGCGAGCGTTATCGTCACCGACTGGCCGGCGACGGCGGCGTCGAGATCGCCGTTCATCGTCACGATCCGCGCGACGGTGGAGGTCTTGCCCGAGGGGAGCACGCGCACCGGATCGCCCGGCCTGATCCGCCCGCTGGCGATCGTCCCGGCGAAACCGCGAAAATCGAGATCCGGCCGGTTCACCCATTGAACGGGCAGGCGGAACGGCTGTTCGCGCAGCCGATCATTATCGATCCCGACGGATTCCAGATGATCGAGCAGGATCGGACCGTCATACCAGGGCGTCGCATCGCTCGTCGCGGTGATATTGTCGCCCTTAAGGCCGGAGATTGGGATCGCGGTGAAATCCTCGATGCCGATCTCGTCGGCGAAATCGCGATAGTCGGAGACGATATCGTCGAACGTCCCCTGTTCGTAATCGACGAGATCCATCTTGTTCACCGCGAGCACGATGTTCCGGATGCCGATCAGGTGCGCGAGATAGCTGTGGCGGCGGGTTTGCGTCAGCACGCCCTTGCGCGCGTCGATCAGGATCACGGCAAGGTCCGCGGTCGAGGCGCCGGTCACCATATTGCGGGTATACTGCTCGTGGCCCGGTGTATCGGCGACGATGAATTTGCGTTTCTCGGTCGAGAAGAAGCGATAGGCGACGTCGATGGTGATGCCCTGTTCGCGTTCGGCGGCGAGGCCGTCGACGAGCAGCGCGAAATCGATGTCCTGTCCCTGGGTGCCGACGCGCTTGGAATCCTCTTCCAGCGCGGCGAGCTGGTCCTCGAAGATCATCTTCGAATCGTAAAGCAACCGGCCGATCAGGGTCGACTTGCCGTCGTCCACCGATCCGCAGGTGATGAAGCGCAGCAGCGACTTGTGCTGATGCTGGTCCAGATAGGCGTCGATATCCTCGGCGATGAGGGCGTCCGTCTGGTAGACGCTTTCCTGGTCGGCCATCAGAAATAGCCCTCCTGCTTCTTCTTCTCCATCGAGGCGGCCTGATCGTGGTCGATCGCCCTCCCCTGCCGCTCCGACGTCGTCGTCAACAGCATTTCCTGGATCACCTCGGGCAAGGTCGCCGCCTCGCTCTCGACCGCGCCGGTCAGCGGATAGCAGCCAAGCGTGCGGAAGCGGATCGAGCGTTCGACGATCTCCTCGCCCGGCTCCAGCCGGAAGCGGTCATCGTCGACCATCAGGATCAGCCCGTCGCGCTCCACCGTCGGCCGCGGCGCGGAGAGATAGAGCGGCACGATCTCGATGCTGTTGAGATGGATATATTGCCAGATATCGAGCTCGGTCCAGTTGGAGAGCGGGAAGACCCGCATGCTCTCGCCCTTGGCCTTGCGCGCGTTGTAGAGTTTCCAGAGCTCGGGGCGCTGGTTCTTCGGATCCCAGCGGTGATTGGCGGTGCGGAAGCTGAACACGCGCTCCTTGGCGCGGCTCTTTTCCTCGTCGCGCCGCGCGCCGCCGAAGGCCGCGTCGAAGCCATGCGCGTCGAGCGCCTGTTTCAGCCCTTCGGTCTTCCACATATCGGTATGGAGCGAACCATGATCGAACGGGTTGATACCCTTTTCCTTGGCCTCGGCATTGTGATGGACGATCAGCTCCATCCCCGCCTCCTTGGCCGCCCGGTCACGCAGTTCGTACATCGCCTGGAACTTCCAGGTCGTATCGACGTGCAACAGCGGGAAAGGCGGCGGGCTCGGGAAAAAGGCCATCTTCGCGATGTGGAGCATCACGGCGGAGTCCTTGCCGACGCTGTACAGCATCACCGGCTTTTCCGCCTCGGCGACCACTTCGCGCATGATATGGATGGCCTCGGCCTCAAGCCGTTCCAGATGGGTCAGCCGTTCGGGGGACAGCCGGGTATCCGAACCCATGAAATCAACTCCAATATGCAATAATCGCCGCCCTGTTAGGATAGCGCCGCCGGGATTGCCAACATCCCTTGTTTGATCCTCTGAAAGCGCATCTATTGCGAAACGGGAGCGCCGCCGGCCCGTTCGACCGGGCGTTTGCCTCGCATCGCCGCGAATGAGCTATTCGATCTATCTGACCACTTTAACTTGTTGGACAGATACGCCCGTTGGTTCGATGATCGGGCGATTGGGGGGATTCGAGAGGAAACGAGACCATGACCGACAAGAAAGCCCCGCCCACCACGACAGACGCCGGCATCCCGGTAGCCAGCGACGAACATTCGCTCACCGTCGGGCGCGACGGCCCGATCGTCCTCCACGATCATTACCTGATCGAGCAGATGGCGAACTTCAATCGCGAGCGCATTCCCGAGCGCCAGCCCCATGCGAAGGGCAGCGGCGCGTTCGGCCATTTTGAAACCACCGCCGACGTATCAAAATACACCAAGGCCAAACTGTTTCAGCCCGGCGTGAAAACAGACGTGGCCATGCGCTTCTCGACCGTAGCCGGTGAACGCGGAAGCCCCGACACATGGCGCGATCCGCGCGGATTTTCGGTAAAATTCTATACCGAGGAAGGCAATTTCGACATGGTCGGCAACAACACGCCGATCTTCTTCGTGCGCGATCCGATCAAGTTCCAAAATTTCATCCGCAGCCAGAAGCGTCGCGCCGACAACGGCTTGCGCGATCACGATATGCAGTGGGATTTCTGGACGCTGTCACCCGAAAGCGCACATCAGGTCACCTATCTGATGGGCGACCGGGGTATTCCCAAAACATGGCGCGAGATGAACGGCTATTCGAGCCATACCTATATGCTGGTCAACGCCGAGGGCGAGAAGTTCTGGGTCAAATTCCATTTCCACACCGATCAGGGCGACGGCAATGCCCATTATACGCAGGAGGAAGCCGACAGGATGGCCGGCCAAGACGGCGACGTGCACCGCCGCGACCTGTTCGACAATATCGCCTCGGGCAACGCGCCCAGCTGGACGCTCAAATGGCAAATCATGCCTTTCGAGGATGCGAAGACCTATCGTATCAATCCGTTCGACCTGACCAAGGTCTGGCCGCATGCGGACTATCCGTTGATCGAGGTCGGCAAGCTCGTGCTCGACAAAAATCCCGTCGATTTTCACACGCAGATCGAACAGCTCGCGTTCGAGCCGAACAATATGGTGCCGGGGGTTGGCCTGAGCCCCGACAAGATGCTGCTCGCGCGCGGATTCAGCTATGCCGATGCGCACCGCGCGCGACTGGGCGTCAATTACAAGGAAATCCCGGTCAACAAGCCGCAATGCCCCGTGTTCAGCTACACCAAGGACGGCGCGGGCCGCACCGAAAATGTGACCGATCCCGTCTATGCGCCCAACAGTTATGGCGGGCCGTCTGCGCAACCCCCACAGGGTGATGAAGCGGGCTTGTGGTACGCCGATGGCGATATGATGCGGGAAGCCTACACGTTGCGCGAGGATGACGACGACTGGAGCCAGGCAGGAGCGCTGGTACGCGAGGTGATGGACGATGCCGAACGCGATCGGTTTGTCGACAATGTCGCCGGGCACCTCGCCGACGGGGTCAGCGAGAAAGTCCTTGTCCGCGCGTTCGAATATTGGCGCAATGTCGACGAGGAAATCGGCAATCGCATCGAAAAAGCCGTCCGCGACATGATCGGCGGTACATCGACCGCACCGGGCATGGCATCGGCCGAATCCATCGCCCGATCAGCTGGCTAAACGCGTCGACATTCATGAATTGAACGGCTCGCCGGTTATCCGGCGGGCCGTTTTCCCTAGCGGTTACGATCCGCGAACGGCCCGCCAGGCGAGCCATAGCCAGCCGCCGATCAGCAGCGTTCCGCCGATCGGCGTCACCGCGCCCAGCCAGCGCGGCAGGCCCAGCGCCATGAGATAGAGCGTGCCGGCGAAGATCGCGGCGCCGATGACGAACATCCAGGCCGCTCCCCGCGCCTGCAGCTGCACCGCCACAAGCGCGGCGACCGCATGCACCAGCTGGTATTGCCCGCCGGTTTTCAGCCATTCCTCGGCCTCGCCGGTCGCGCCATGCGCGCCGAACGCGCCCGCGGCCACGGCAATGGCTCCCGACAGCGCAGCAAAGATCATAAGCCAGTTCACGAGATTGTGCTCACTCCACCGTCACGCTCTTCGCCAGATTACGCGGCTGGTCGACATCCGTGCCCTTGGCCACTGCGACATGATAGGCGAGCAGCTGGACGGGAATCGCGTAAACCAGCGGCGCGATCAGGGGATGCACCTTGGGCATCTCGATCGTCGCGATCGTCCCCTCGCCCGCCTTGGCGATGCCGTCTGCGTCGGAGATCAGCACGACCTGGGCGCCGCGCGCTTGGGCTTCCTGCATGTTGGAAACGGTCTTGTCGAACAACGGGCCGGAGGGCGCGATGACGATCAGCGGAACATGATCGTCGATCAGCGCGATCGGCCCGTGCTTCATCTCGCCACTCGCATAGCCTTCGGCGTGGATATAGCTGATTTCCTTGAGTTTCAGCGCGCCTTCCAGCGCCATCGGATAATCGGGGCCGCGGCCGAGATACAGCACGTCGCGCGCCTCGGCGATCTTGTGTGCCATCGCCTCGATATCCTCGTCATGGCCGAGCGCGAAATTCATCGCTTCGGGCGCTTCGGAGAGATGGTGGACGATATCCTTCTCCTCGGCAGCCGAAAGCACCCCCTTGGCGCGCGCGATCCGTGTGGCGAAGGCCGCCATCACGGCCAACTGGCAGGTAAAGGCTTTCGTCGAGGCGACGCCGATCTCCGGCCCGGCATGGGTCGGCAGCAAGAGGTCCACCTCGCGCGCCATCGAGCTGGTCGGCACGTTGATGATGCCGGCCGTCTTCAGACCCGCCGCCTTGCAATGTTTGAGCGCGGCGAGCGTGTCGGCGGTTTCGCCCGATTGCGAAATGAAGATCGCGAGCTGGTTCTTGCCGAGCACCGGATCGCGATAGCGGAATTCGCTCGCGACATCGGTTTCCACCGGCACGCGCGCGAACTTCTCGATCCAGTATTTGCCGATCATCGCGACATAGCTGCTCGTCCCGCAGGCGACGATCGAGACGCGGTCAAAACCGGCCAGATCGAACTCCATGTCGGGCATCGACACGCAATCGTCGATCCGGCGCAGATAGCTTTTCAGCGTCTGCGCGACGACGATCGGTTGCTCGAAAATCTCCTTCTGCATGAAGTGGCGATGGTTGCCCTTCTCCATCATCGCCGCAGAAGCGCCGCTTTCGCTCACCGGCCGCACGACCGGCTTGTCGTCGGCATCGTAGATCGTCGTCGTATCGCGGGAGATGACGACCATATCGCCTTCTTCGAGATAGCTGATCTTCTGGGTGAAGGGCGCGAGGCCGATCGCATCCGATCCGAGATAATTCTCACCCTCATTTTCGCCGTCGCCATGGCCGACGACGAGCGGCGAACCGAGCCGCGCGCCGATCAGCAGGTCGGGATGGCTTTTGAACATGATCGCCAGTGCAAAGGCCCCGTGCAGCCGGTCCAACGTCTTGCGCACCGCATCGCGCGGTTCGACGCCTCGCTCGACCTGTTCGGAAATCAGATGGGCAACAACTTCGGTATCGGTCTCGCTTTCGAACGTCCGGCCGCGCGCGAGCAGTTCGTCGCGCAATTCCTTGAAATTCTCGATGATGCCATTGTGGACCAGCGCCACTTCTTCGGTCGCATGGGGGTGGGCATTGTCGGTGGTCGGCGCGCCGTGCGTCGCCCAGCGGGTATGGGCGATGCCGGCGACGCCATCGACCGGATCGGTGGCGAGCACCTTCACCAGATTGTCGAGCTTGCCCTCGGCCCGCCGCCGCTCGATGCCGCGATCAGTAAGCACGGCAATGCCCGCGCTGTCATAGCCGCGATATTCGAGCCGCCTGAGGCCGTCGATCAGACGGTCCGCCACGCTGCCCTTGCCGAGAATGCCGATAATTCCACACATAAAGCGCTGTTTAGACGGAACCCCGTTAGCTTCAAGTGAACAACAGGCGGTGGCGGCTGGAATCGGGCAGGGACTTCTCCTTCTTCTTGCGCGTCTTCCGCCTGGGAGCGCGCGCAGAAGGCCGCAGCGCGGACGCCGCTTCGACATCGCAGGTGCGCGTCACCATATAGGGCCCAAGGGCGGCGAGCAGGCAATTGATCCTATGCATAGCTCACCACCTCGAACTCGATGCCGTTCCAGTCGAGGAAATAGAAACGGCGGCCCGGATCGTAGTCGCCATGGCTGAAGGGTTCGAAGCCCGCCGCAATCACCTTCGCCTCCACCGCATCGAGATCGTCGACGACGACGCCGATATGGTTGAGCGGCTCGCTCTTGCGAAAGGCCGGGTCCGCTTCGGCAATATCGGGATTGGTGTAGATCGCGAGATAATCGAATTCATTGCCGACATGGATGGTGTGGCCGCCCAGCATCGCCTCGCCTTCCCAGCGGATCTCCCAGCCGAAAAGATCGCGCATGAGATCGGCCGAACGCCGGGGATCGGTGACGGAGATGTTGACGTGTTCGAGTTTTCCTGTGGTCATTGGTCCTGTTCCTTTGCTGCGTGAAGGGTGTCGATCCGCCAGGGCGGGAAGCGGCGGTTCTCGCCGCCACGGAAGAGGCAAAGCGGATTGCCGGCGGGATCGCGAAGCCGTGCCTCGCGCCAGCCCCAGTTTTCGTCGCGCGGCCCGCTGTCGAAGGCGATGCCGCGCGCTTTCAGCGCCGCGACCGCCTCGTCGAGCGCCTCGATCTCGAAATAGATCATCGTGCTCGCGCCCTCGATCCGGTCGACAAGATGGATGGAGAAGGTTTCGCCGGTCGGCGTTTCGAACCGCGCGTAGCGCGGCGGGGCATCGACGATCCGGGTCAGGCCGAGCGCCGTGTAGAAGGCGACCGAGGCCGGATAGTCGACACAGCCGAGCGTGACCTGGTTGAGTTGCATGCGCCTGCTCCTTCCGGGTTGCGGCAGGCGATGCTTCGGCTGTTGAACCGAAGCGTCCCTGCTTCGGTTGCCATTGCTACAACCTCAAGTTAAGTTGAGATCAAGCTTTATTTCAAACGGAAAAAGCGATCACGGTTATGGCGAAATCCACACTCATCCCGATCGGCGATCTGGCGGCCCGGACCGGACTCGCCGTTTCGGCGATCCGTTTTTACGAGGAAAAGGGGCTCGTTCATCCAATCCGCACATCGGGCGGGCAACGGCGTTTCCTGCGGTCGGATATCCGCCGCCTCTCCTTCGTGCTGATCGCCCAGCAGCTCGGGCTTTCTATCGGCGAGATCGCCGAACAGCTCGAAAAACTGCCCGAGGGCCGCACGCCCACGGCCCGGGACTGGACGAAGATCAGCAACGCGATCCGCAGCACGATCGACGCCCGCATCGCCGAACTTGAGCGGACTCGCGACCGGCTGGACGGCTGTATCGGTTGCGGCTGCCTGTCCTTGAAGAAATGCGCGCTCTACAATCCCGAGGACCGGGTCGGCGCGAAAGGGCCCGGTCCGCGGCTGCTGATCGAGGCGTGAAGAAGCGCGCTATTCGTCGGCGCCGGGTTCCCAAGCGAGCAGATCGCCGGGCTCGCACTCCAGCGCCGCGCAGATCCGGTCGAGCGTTTCAAGCTTCACGCCCTTCACATGGCCGGATTTCAGCTTGGAAAGATTGGCCTCGGTAATACCGATCGCCGCCGCAAGCTCCTTGGACTTCATCTTGCGACGTGCCAGCATGATATCGAGTGTGATGACTATCGCCATGGCTCAGACATATTCCTCGGTCTCGCGCTTATAATCATAGCCCTCCTCGATAATGTGGGAGGCGACGAACATGATCGCGGCCATGAACAGCACCGCCGCATGCGTCGTGGAAAAGCCGAGATGCGTCCAGAGTGGGGCATCGTCGAATTCCCCTGCCGCCCAGCGCATGACGCCGCTTAGCGCAAAGCCCGACAGCACCGCGAGCGCGGCATAAAGCGAAAAGGCGCGCAGATGGCGAACGGTAGCCGTGCCCAGCGCCCGGCCGCTCGCGCACAGGGCGAACATCACGAACAGACGGACTTGCGCGCAGAGCCAGAGCAGCAGCGGCACGAGGGCCGCTACCAGCCCATAGACCTGCCGCTCGGGCACCGGCGGCGCTTCGGCAAGGACAAGGAAATTCGGCCCAAACAGGCTGCTGTCCACATGATCGACCCCGAAGCCCCAATAGGACACCACGCCGGCAATCGCGACAAGCGCAAACAGCGGGATGAGGCACAGAAAGCCGACGCTCGCGACAATGATCCATCTTTTCAATCTTGACATCGCTCGATTCTTTCCTTCATGCGATAATTATTATCGTATAACGATAATTTATTGCTGCATTTTACTATGGCGTGCCGGCGTCGGAGACGCAATCCGCGCGGGACGAAACCGGGGGAAGACAATGGGCGACATCGACTATGGGATCAGCATCCTGCTGTGGAACGGGGTGTTCCTCGCGTCCGGCGCCGTCGCGGCGATCTTCGCGCGCAAGCGGTTCGACTGGCGCTGGTTGGCCATCGCGCTGGCGCTGCTCAACCTCAACCTCGCGCTGGTCGTCGACATGTTCGGCATCAACGCATTCCTCTTCGATCTTGCCGGCAGTCCGGCGACCAGCTTCAACTGGGCCGGCAAGATCGTCGCCCTCTCCGTCTCGCTGGTCCTGATCGCGACGCCGCTGATCGACCGCGAGGCGGCAGGTATCACCCTGCGCCAGGCCGCAAGCTGGAAGGTCGGCTGGGCGGTGTTCGCACTGCTCTTCGCGATCGATATCGTACTCGCGCTGATGTCGGACACGCCCGCCTTCGATACCGACACGATCGCCTATCAGCTGACCATGCCGAGCCTCGACGAAGAAATCTTCTATCGCGGCGTCCTGCTTTACTGCCTTGTCCAGGCCTTTGGTGAAGGGCCGCGCTTTTTCGCCGCCAATTTCGGCTGGGCGGCGGGCATCGCGACGATCATGTTCGGCGCGATCCATTGCTTTGTCTGGACCGATACCGGCATCTTCTTCTCGCCGGAGATCGCTCTGTTCGCCGGCGGGATCGGCCTTTTGCTGATGTGGCTGCGGCTATCGACCGGCAGCGTGCTCGCGCCGATCCTGATGCACAGTGTGGTAAACACGGCCTGGCGGCTGGTCTGACGGCCCTGAAGCTATTTGCCCGCCTTTTTCTTCGTCATCGCCTCGCGGAAGCGTTTGGCCCAGCCGGGTTTCGCACTCTGATCGCCGCGGGCCAGCGCGAGCGCGTCGGCCTCGACATCGCTTGTCACCACGCTGCCCGCGCCGACAATCGCGCCCTGGCCGATGACGACCGGTGCGACCAGCGCGGAGTTGGAGCCGATGAACGCGCCCGCGCCGATAACCGTCTGATATTTGAAGAAGCCGTCATAATTGCAGGTGATCGTGCCCGCGCCGATATTGGCGTTCGCGCCGACGGTCGCGTCGCCGAGATAGGTCAGGTGGTTGGCCTTGGCGCCCTCGCCCAGCACCGCCTTTTTCATCTCGACGAAATTGCCGACCTTTGAGCCCTTCTCCATTACCGCGCCCGGGCGCAGCCGCGCGAAGGGGCCGATCGTCGCGCCTTCGTGCACGGTCGCCCCTTCGATATGGCTGAAGGCGTGGATCATCACGTCGTTGCCGATCTCCACGCCGGGGCCGAAGCGCACATGGGGCTCGATCGCGACATCGCTGCCAATGATCGTGTCGTGGCTGAACCAGACGGTTGCCGGATCGACCAGCGTAACGCCCTCCGCCATCGCTTCGGCGCGGCGGCGATCCTGCCAGCGGCGTTCGACGGCGGCGAGTTCGGCGCGGCTGTTGATGCCGTCGACCTCCCAGGGTTCGGCCTCGATCACCGCGCTGGCCCGGCCCTCGCCCAGCGCCACCATGACGATATCGGGCAGATAATATTCGCCCTGCGCATTATCGTTGCCGACCTTTTCCAGGAGCGCGAAGAGATCCGCGCCGCGCGTCGCGATCAGGCCCGAATTGCAAAGATCGACCGCGCGTTCCTCTGCGCTCGCATCCTTATGCTCGACCATCTTCGCGATCGTGCCGGCGTCATCGGCGATGATCCGGCCATAGGCGAGCGCATCGGGCGGGCGGAAGCCAAGCACCACCGTCGCGGGCGCGTCACCGGCGTTGAGCCGTTCCAGCATCGCCGCCGCGGTTTCCGCGCGCACCATCGGCACATCGCCGAAACAGACGAGTATATCGCCTTCAAAACCTTGCAATTTTTCTTTCGCCATCAGCGCCGCATGACCGGTGCCGAGCTGCTCGCCTTGCACAGCGACCGTACCGCCATGGCCGCCGACCAGGGGTTCCACCTGCTCGCGCCCGTCGCCCAGCACGACCACCGTTTCGGCAGGCGCCAGCCGTTTCATCTCGTCCATCAGATGGGCGAGCATCGGCTTTCCGGCGATGTCGTGGAGCACCTTGTGGCGCGCCGATTTCATCCGCGTACCCTTGCCCGCGGCAAGGATCACCGCTGCAAAGGCGCGCGGCGTTTCGAGGGCGGTTCCGTCGCTCATCACGCGCGCCGTCCTGCCAGCAAATCCCTGCCATTTCCATAGCAAAGCCGGGATCGCACAGGAGCAGCGCTCAACCGGGCTTCTTCGCGAACCAGATCACATGATGCGCGCCGCGCCTGCCGGCATGGGCCCGCACCCGCACCTCGTCGACCGCGAAGTTCGCGCGGCGCAGCCGCCGGGCAAAACCGGGATCCGAGGCCACCGACCAGACCGCCAATATCCCGCCCGGGTTCAGCGCATCATAGGCGGCGCGCAAGCCGCCAAGGCCGTAAAGCTCGTCATTGGCTTCCCGGGTCAGCCCGTCGGGGCCGTTATCGACATCGAGCAGGATGGCATCGTAGCGCGATAGCGGAAAATGGATGAGGTTGCCGACATCGGCAATTTCGATCGTGACGCGCGGATCGTCGAGACAGGCCCCGAACAGCGAAGCCATCGGCCCGCGCGCCCACTCGACGACTTGCGGGATCAGCTCGGCCACGGTGAGCCGCGCCTCCGGCCCCAGCGCGCCCAGCGCCGCGCGCAATGTGAAACCCATGCCGAGACCGCCGATCAGCAGATGCGGCGCCTCGACGCCGCCCCGCCGCTCGATACTCATCGTCGCCAACGCTTCTTCGGACGCGCTCAGCCGGCTGTTCATCAGCTCGTTGGTGTCGAGCATGATCGAGAATTCGTCGCCGCGCTGGATCAGCCGCAGGGTGCCGCCGTCCGGCAGCGCCAACCTGTCCAGTTCGACGCGCGGCAGCACTGCGCTAGCGCCGCTTTTTCTTGTTCTTCTTGCGCGCCGCATATTTCGCGTCGCGCGCGGCCTTTTTCTCGGCTTCGGTCAGCTCGACCGCCTCGGCGGCCTGCGCCGCGGCGGCGCTGGCTTTTTCCGCCTCGGCCTGTTCTTGCGCGGCCCGCTTCGCCGCCCGCTTTTCCGCTTCCGCCTCTTCGCGGGCGATCCGCGCCGCGCGGCGTTCGGCCAATACCGCTTCGTCGACCTTGGGCTTCGCCTTCAATTGTTCGAGCGCCTTCTGCTTCGCTCGATTGGCGAGCGCGGTGCGCTCCTGGAAACTGGGGTCTTTGAAGGAAGCCATGACTGTAAAAATTCTCCAAGATGACGAGGGGCGGCCCTGACCGCGCCGATTGCATGCGCGCCCTAGCCGCTGCCGCGGCATATGGCCATCCGCATGCAAAACGGGCATGGGCGCGACCATGACAGCTTCATCCAACACCCCCTTCCCTTTCGATCTGGTCGGCTTCGATCTCGATGGCACCCTGCTCGACACCAGCGACGAGCTGACCGAGGCGGTGAACTACACGCTCGGGCGGCTCGGGCGGCCCGCCTTTTCGCGCGACGAGGTGAAGCCGATGATCGGCCTCGGCGCGAAGCATATGCTGAAAGTGGGGCTGGAGGCGTCGGGAGAAACGTCCGACGAACTGCTCTACGAATGGCTACCGGTGCTGCTGGAATTTTACGGCGACAATCTGGGCAGCGGATCGCATCCCTATCCGGGGCTGCTGCCGGCGATGGACCGGCTCGACGCGATGGGCGTGAAGATGGCGGTCGTCACCAACAAATATGAACGCTTCGCGGTGAAGCTGCTCGAAGCGGTCGGCCTCGCTCCGCGCTTCGGCTGCATCATCGGCGGCGACACGATGGGCAAGGGCTTTTCGAAACCGCACCGCGCGCCGATCGACGAGATGATGAAGCGCTGCGCAGCGGAGCGCGGCGCGTTTATCGGCGATTCGATCTATGACATCGGGGCCGGGAAAAATGCCGGGATACCGACCGTCGCCGTCAGCTTCGGGTTCCTCCACCAGCCGGTCGAGGAACTGGGCGCCGATGCGATCATCGACCATTATGACGAGCTGATCCCGGCGCTGACGCGGCTGGGCTAGTCGCTATTTGCCCGCCGCTTCGGGCGGCGGTGTCGAACCGGGCTCTTCGCCGGTAAATTCGGTCGTATTGAAATGATAGCCGGCAAGCCGAGGCACATCGCCTTCGAACCGGAAGATGAAGCGTTCGTCGGCTGTCCCGTTCTGGAACCGGGTTTCCTGGTTCAGCTCGACCTGGCGGCCGCTGGTGGCGGACTGGCTGTTCCAGCCGCCTTCCTCGGTGCTTTCGACCGTGCCCATCCGCTCGCGAAAGGCGCCCAGCTGGGCGATGAAATCGGCCTCGCTGACGCTGTCCTGAAGGGCCGAGTCCGCCTCGCGATAGATGGCGGCGAATTCGCGATCGTCGAACTGGTCGTGGAAGATGGTGACCGCCTCGCGGCCCGCATCGGCATCGGCGGCGAGCGAACAGGCGGCGAGCAGCAACAGGGCAAAACCGGCAATCAGATGTCGCATAAGCGTTTCCTCTCGAAATTTCGCGACTCCGCCTTTCCCTATAACCGCCTTCAGGCTTTTCGCCACTTGGTGAAGAGATGCCGCGCGAGCATCAGCGGCGGCATGCGCAGCCAGTGCGAGCGGAGATAGAAGGCGAAGCGCAACGGCTTTCGCGTTTCGCAGCCCCAGCCGTCGCGCGCGAAAAGCCGGCGGAGATAAAGCCCGTCCCCTGCCCTTGCCCGTCCGGCGACATCGCCGTCGACGGGCGTGCCGTAGAGCGTTTCGGCCAGCCGCAGCGCGCGGCCCACGGGCTTGGCCAGTTCGTGACGCTCGGCGCGTTCGCCCAGCGTTTCCCAGAAGCCCGGCTGGGTGAAAAAATCGCGGCACAGCCGATCGATATCCCACAGGTTGCGGAGCCCCCCCGCGAGGTCGCCATCGGCAAACAGATGCGCGGCGGCGTGGCAGATCATGTCGGGCGGCGAGAGGAAATGCAGGCCGTTCGCCATCGGTACGCTGTCGGCCACCAGCGCCTGCGCGTCCGGCGTCGGCTTCGCGGTCCGCGGCAATATCGTATGGTGGACGTCGATCATCCGGTCGCGCTCCTTGTGGATCAGCGGCGGCAGCTCGTGCATATGATCGCGATAATAGGCGTCGTCATACTCGTCTTCCTTCACCCATTCCCAGCCGCCGCGCTCGATCAGCGCGCGCTCCACGGCGTCCAGCGCATCGCGCGGCACGAGAATGTCGAGATCGCCGATCGAGCGACCGATCCCCGCGGAAAGCCCCGCCGCGACATAGGCCGTGCCCTTGAGGAGGATGACCGGCACGTCGAGATCGCCGAGCGCGCGCCGCGCCATCTCCGCTTCCCACAGCGCCTGCCGCCTCTGGTGCTCTGCCGAACGGCGGGCATCGGCCATCAGCCGCACGGCGGCGGCGGGCAGCTCGAGACCTTGCACCTGATAGGCCAGGCTGCCGGCAAGCTGTTCGGCCCGCGCGATGGAGACAAGCGCGGTCCAGCCGTCGCTGTCCAGGCTTTTGACCGAAGCCGGATCGCGCAGCGCGCGAACGAGGGCGCTCGCATCGTTCACAGCGAGCTTTCCGTCCAGAGCTGCTCGACAAGGCGCAGCGCGGTTTCGGTGTCGGGATAGTCGATGGCGCGCGTCGGCACCGTTTTCACGAGCGAAGACAGCGCATCGAAACCCGCTTCGCCCAGCGCGACATAGTTGGTCGAGGCCTGGGTCAGCCGCACGAAAACCTCGCCCGCGCCCATCGGCCGCACCGCCGCCTCATGGCCGAAGCGCGGAAAGAGCAGCAGCGCGGGCTTTACCGGCTCGGCCATATGCGCGACGGCTTCGTCATTGGGGCGCATGTGGCGAATCGTGCCCTTGGGCGTGTCGGAAAGCTTGGGACCGAATCGCCGGGCATCCACCTGACCCTCGAACAGCGCGATCGCTTCGTTCTTCAGGCTGACGAGCCGGGGAAAGGCATGGAGCAGCCCGGTCTCGCAATCGACCAGCGCAAACTCGTCGCCCATCAGCCGCCAGCCGCGCTCGCCGAGCAATGCCGAAAGCGTGGACTTGCCCGCGCCCGAAGCGCCGGTCATCAGCACCGCCTTGCCGCCCTTTTCCGCCGCCGAGGCGTGAAGCAGCAAATAGCGGCGCTGGCCGAGCGCCATCTGCAGGTTCATCCCCATTTCGGCGGCGAGCAGGCCATGGGCAAGCGCCATCGGCGCGGCATCGGGCAGCATATAATCGCCGCCGATCATCACCGAGGGCCGGATGAAACGCCGCCAGGGCCGCTGGGCGAACAGCCGCACGGTAAAATCGGGCAGCGCGGTCTCGGGATAGCCGTCATACAGCGCCGCGAGACGATCCAGCGGTTCGCGCCAGTCCGATCCGATGCGGAAGCCCACCGGGCCGACGGTCAGGCGGAATTCATGCCTCATGGCCGCCACACCAGCCCGGCGGTTTCGAGCTCGGCCAGCCGCGCGGAGAGCGCTGCCTCCAGCTCTTCGTCTTCGCCAAAATCGAAATCGCGCTTCAGCCGATCGAGCAAAGTGGCCGCATCGGCATCGCCCTCGGCCAGCGCGGCAAGGATTTCCGGTGCGGGCGGCGCGACGATATGGGTGAGGCCCGAAGCGCGGTGGAAGATCAGGGTGACGCTATCGAGTTGGACGATGCGCCGCGCCTTTTCGGGATCGGCGCGATAGACGGGCGCTGGCATGGCGGCGGCCTCAGCCGCGCGACATCTGGATCGATGCGTAACAGGTAAAGCCGCTCATCCCGGTCTGCAGGCGGCGGATATAATTGGTATAGGCCTGGCTCTGCTCATAACCATAGCCGCGGATCGACCCGCCGGACTGGAGCGCATCGCGCACTTCCTCGCCGACCAGATTGCGGCCGGGCGGGGGGAAGGCGCCGGGCGTGCCGGGCGGAACGACCGAACCGTCGGGCGCGATGAAATTGCCGGACATGCCCGGATCGGGGATCGGGATTTCGCAGGACATGATCGAACCCGTCGTCTGGGCAAGCGCCGGACGCACGGTGACGACGGTCGAGGCCGCGGCGGCGCCGAGCATCAGCACGCGGCGGCCGCGATCCACGGAACCACCGGCTTTCTTGCCGGAACCCCCGGCTTTGCCCTGATCCTGCTCTTCGGCCATGCCGCTCTTGTTCCAAATCCTTTCGCGCTCGCCCGCCGCATACAATGGGTATGGGCCACTGGCGAGTGTAACAATCGCGCTGTATTGTCCTGGCGCATGGCCGAAATAACGCCTCCTCGCGCGATTGTCGCGCTGTTAACCCTCTTTGGCCTCGGTTGGGCCGGCTATGCCGCCGGCGCGCCGCCCCTGGGCCTGGCGCTCGGATGCCTTGGCGGTGCGGTTTTCGGCGCGATCCTGCTCTGGCGGCCGGCGCCCGAGCGGCCCGAACCCGAGCCGCAGGCCGCGCCGGAACCGCCCGAAGAAGCGCTGTTCCCGACCCTGGAAGAGCTGATGAACGCGATCGACGATCCCAGCCTGCTGGTCATCGGCCGCCGCGTCGTGCGCGCCAATCCGGCAGCCCAGGCGTTGCTCGGCACGCATATCATCGGACAGGATGTACGCCTCGCAATCCGCCATCCGGCCGCCGCCGAGCGATTGATCGGCGATACCAAGGACGACGAATCGCGCATCGCCATCGAACTGGTCGGCATCGGCGAACGCGAACGGCCCTGGGAACTCGTGATCCACGAACTGAAGAACAACACCCGTTTCGTCCGCCTCGCCGATCGCAGCGGCACCCAGGCCGCCGAAAAGATGCGCGTCGATTTCGTCGCCAATGCCAGCCACGAGCTGCGCACCCCGCTTGCCTCGTTGCTCGGCTATATCGAAACGCTGCAGGACGGCGCGGCCAAGGACAAGAAGACGCGCAACCGCTTTCTGGAAGTCATGCACGGCGAAGCGAGCCGGATGCAGCGGCTGATCGGCGACCTGATGTCACTTTCCCGCATCGAGGCCGAGCGTTTTCGCCCGCCCGCCGAAACCATCGAGCTCGGCCCGCTGATCGACGAGGCCTGCCAGGCGACCTGCGCCACGTTGGGGACCGATCTTGCGCAAATCCGTATCGAAAGCGCCGACAAAAGCGTCGCGATTGCCGGCGATCGCGTGCAGATCGCCCAGCTGGTGAGCAATCTGGTCGGCAATGCGCTCAAATACAGCCCCGAAGAGAGCCCGGTCACGGTCGCCTATGAATCGGTTTCCGAAACGATGGTCCGCCTGGTCATCGAAGATCGCGGCGAAGGCATATCCCCCGAACACCTGCCCCGCCTCACCGAGCGGTTTTACCGTGTAGACCCCGGCCGAAGCCGTTCCATGGGCGGCACGGGGCTTGGCCTCGCCATCGTCAAACATATCGTCGAGCGCCATCGCGGGCGGCTGAACATCGAAAGCGAGCCGGGCGTCGGCACGCGGGTAATCGTGCACCTGCCGAAAAATCCGCCCACGTTGTCATCTGCTCGTAATGAGAGTGTCACAAAGGCTGATGCGCCTTCCTTGGTCGCAATGCGCGATTCGCGTTGACCGGCATTCATGGGGCAAGAGATCGGGCATGATATGGTTTTCGCGCGGGGTGCCGCGCGGCTGTTTCGCGCCATAATATCGGTAGGGATTCGCGCTTAAAGTGTCGCTGTTCAGCTTGTTTTTCCTGATTCTGGGGCTCGCCGCCATCGGGTGGATCACGGCCCGGATGCGCGCGATGCGGATGCGCCCGGCCGCCCCCGCGCCGCGCCCCCATTCGCTGCCCGGCTATCATGGCTGGTATGTCGCGCTCTGGCTGGCGATTCCTGCGCTCGCCTTTCTCGTCCTGTGGTCGATCCTGATGCCCGGCCTTGTCGAACAATGGGTTCTGGCGAGCCCGGCCGCGCAGGCGCTGCCGGCCGCGGATATCCAGCGCACCGCGATCCTCAGCGAAGCGCATGCCCTGGCCGACGGCTCACTGTCCGCCGCCTTCAACGAGGAAGCGCGTGCGCTCGTTCCGGCCTTCCAGGAAGCCAACAGCTTCTACGGCACAATCGGCATCGTCGCGACGCTCCTTCTGGCCTTTGCCGGGGGCGGTTTCGCCTTTTTGCGGGTGCGCCCGGATTTCCGCGCACGAAACCGGGTCGAGAAGCTCGTCATGTGGGTGTTGCTGCTCGCCTCGCTGATCGCGATCCTCACCACCGTCGGCATCGTCGCCTCGCTGCTGTTCGAAACCATCGTCTTTTTCGACCGCATCTCGATCACCGAATTCCTGTTCGGCACGCACTGGAACCCGCAATCGGCAACGGCGGGCGGCGACGAAGGGTCGTTCGGCGCGATCCCGCTCTTCTGGGGCACCATCCTGATCGGCGCGATCATCGCGATGATCGTCGCGATCCCGCTCGGCCTGATGAGCGCCGTCTACCTCACCCAATATGCGCGGCCGCGCGTGCGATCCATCATGAAGCCGGTGCTCGAGATCCTCGCCGGCGTGCCGACCGTCGTCTATGGCTATTTCGCGGCGCTTACCGTTGCCCCCGCCGTGCGCGACTTCGCGGTCAACATCCTCGGCGTTTCGAGCGCCTCTTCGGAAAGCGCGATCGCCGCGGGCGTAGTGATGGGGGTGATGATCATCCCCTTCGTATCCTCGATGGCGGACGATTCGCTGGCCGCCGTGCCCGGCGCGATGCGCGACGGCAGCCTCGCCATGGGGGCGACCAGCTCCGAAACCATCAAGCGCGTGCTGATCCCCGCCGCGCTTCCCGGCATTGTCGGCGGCGTGCTGCTCGCGGTCTCCCGCGCCATCGGCGAGACGATGATCGTGGTGATGGCCGCCGGCCTCGCCGCTAACCTGACCGCCAACCCGTTCGAGAGCGTGACGACGGTAACGGTGCAGATCGTCCAGCTGCTGACCGGCGATCAGGAATTCAACAGTTCCAAGACGCTGGCCGCCTTCGCGCTGGGCCTTGTCCTGTTCATCGTCACCCTGCTGCTCAACATCATCGCGCTGAGCGTCGTGAAACGCTTCCGGGAGGCCTACGAATAATGAACGCCGCCCAATTCCCCGCCCGCGAGCCGACCGACTGGACGACCGATGCGATGCAGCGGCGTATCCGCGCGCGCTACCGCGCCGAAAAGCGCTTCCGCATCTACGGCCTGTTCGCGGTACTGCTGTCGGCGGGCTTCCTCGCCTTCCTGCTGATCACGATGCTTTCGAGCGGCGCGCGCGGTTTCACCCAGACCGAGATCGCCCTGCCGGTCGATTTTGCCGCGTCCGACATTTTCCTCGAACCGGCGCAGCTCGAGGGAGGGGACCGCGACCAGTTGCTGGCCGGCGCCGATTTCCAGGGGCTTGCCGAGCAGACCGCGATCGACGCCTATGGCGAGGACGGCACGATGCTGATCTCCAACGGCGCCTGGCTGCGGCTGCGCGAAGCCGTCGCCGACGATCCCGAATTGCTGAGACGCGAGGAACGGATCTGGGTGCAGGCGTCGACCGAGGTCGATTTTGCCGCACGCGGCGCCGACGGCCTCCACATGACCGACGAACGCCGTGCGATGATCGATCGCTACGCGCAGCTGGAAGCGGACGGCAATGTCCGCCGCGGCCTCAGCTGGACCTTCCTCTCGTCGGCGGATTCCAGCGACCCGACGCTTGTCGGCATCTGGGGCGCGTTCAAGGGATCGCTGCTGACGATGATCGTCACCATCGCCCTCGCCTTCCCGGTCGGCGTGCTCGCCGCCGTCTATCTGGAGGAATATGCGCCCAAGAACCGCTGGACCGACCTGATCGAGGTTTCGATCAACAATCTGGCGGCCGTTCCCTCGATCATTTTCGGCCTGTTGGGCCTGGCGGTGTTCATCAACACCTTCCACCTGCCGCGATCCGCCGCGATCGTCGGCGGGCTGACGCTCGCCCTGATGACGATGCCGGTGATCGTCATTGCGGGGCGCAACGCGATCAAAACGGTACCGCCCTCGATCCGCGATGCCGCGCTCGGCGTCGGCGCCTCGCCCGTGCAGGTGCTGACCCATCATGTGCTGCCGCTCTCGCTGCCCGGTATCCTGACCGGCACGATCATCGGCATGAGCCGCGCGCTCGGCGAAACCGCGCCGCTGCTGCTGATCGGCATGCGCGCCTTCGTCCCCTCCCCGCCCTCGGGTTTTACCGATGCGGCGACCGTGCTTCCGGTCCAGATTTTCCTGTGGTCCGACGAACTCGATCCCGGCTTTGTGGAGAAGACCTCGGCGGCGATCATCGTGCTGCTGGTTTTCCTGCTCGCCATGAACGGCATCGCGATCTGGCTGCGCAACAAATACGAACAACGGTGGTAACAGAATGAACGACGAAATCGCCGCCCCGGCAACCGACCGAATAGCGATACCGCCCGAAACGCTGAAGATGACGGCGCGCGACGTCGACGTCTTTTATGGCGCCAAACAGGCGATCGAAAAGGTGTCGATCGATATCGGCATGGACCATGTCACGGCATTTATCGGCCCGTCGGGCTGCGGCAAGTCTACCTTCCTGCGCACGCTCAACCGGATGAACGACACCATTCCGATTGCCCGCGTGACCGGCCAGATCGAACTCGACGGCGAGAATATCTACGATGCTTCGATGGATGTCGTGCAGCTGCGCGCCCGCGTCGGCATGGTGTTCCAGAAGCCCAATCCCTTTCCGAAATCGATCTTCGAAAATGTCGCCTACGGCCCCCGCATTCACGGGCTTTCCACGAGCAAGGCCGAGCTTGAGGAGATCGTCGAGAAATCGCTGGTCCGCGCCGGCCTTTGGGACGAGGTGAAGGACCGGCTGACCGAAAGCGGCACCGCGCTCTCGGGCGGCCAGCAGCAGCGCCTGTGCATCGCCCGCGCGATCGCCGTCGATCCCGAGGTGATCCTGATGGACGAACCCTGCTCGGCGCTCGATCCGATCGCCACCGCCAAGATCGAGGAACTGATCCACGAACTGCGCGGCCGCTACGCCATCGTGATCGTCACCCATAATATGCAGCAGGCCGCGCGCGTTTCGCAGCGGACGGCCTTTTTCCATCTCGGCACGCTCGTCGAATATGGCGAAACGTCCGACCTGTTCACCAATCCGCAGAAAGAACGGACGAAGGACTATATCACCGGCCGCTACGGCTAAGGGGAAAGCGACGATGTCCAACACCACCGAACATACCGTCAAGGCGTTCGACGACGATATCGGCGAAC
The DNA here is from genome assembly GCF_014237875.1 of Parasphingopyxis marina. Lineage (GTDB taxonomy): Bacteria > Pseudomonadota > Alphaproteobacteria > Sphingomonadales > Sphingomonadaceae > Parasphingopyxis > Parasphingopyxis marina. The sequence continues at coordinate 1,346,822 of NZ_JACJVJ010000001.1, read as the reverse complement.
TGCGCGCGCTGGTTTCCGAAATGGGCGGGCTCGCGGAAACCGCGATCGGCGACGCGATCCATGCGCTGATCCGCTACGATCTGGAAACCGCGGCCCGCGTCGTCGAACAGGACGACCGGATCGACGAACTGGAGGCCGAAGTCGAACGCCACGCCGTCCGGCTGATCGCCTTGCGCGCGCCGCTCGCCGACGATCTGCGCGAGGCGGTGGCGGCGATGAAGATCGCCACCGTCATCGAACGGATCGGCGATTATGCGAAGAATATCGCCAAGCGCGTGCCGGTGTTCGAACACCGGGTGGAGATCGAACCGCTTTCCATCCTGCCGGCCATGGCGCAGATCGTTTCCGAGATGGTCCATAATGTGCTCGACGCCTTTGCGGCGCGCGACGCGGAAAAGGCCAAGGAGGTGATCGAGCGCGACGAGGCGGTCGACGATTTCTACAACAGCCTGTTCCGCGCCTTGCTGACCTACATGATGGAAAATTCGCACAATATCACCCAGTCGACCCATTTGCTGTTCATCGCCAAGAATCTCGAACGGGTCGGCGATCACGCGACCAATATCGCCGAAATGGTCCATTTCGCGGCGACCGGCGAATATCTCGACGACCGCGTCGATGTGAGCGAAACATTCGCGCCCGAACCCGAGGAAGACTCATGAGCAAAGCCAAACTCCTCCTCGTCGAAGACGATATGGCGCTGACCGAATTGCTGATCTGGCATTTCGAGCGCGAGGAATTCCAGGTGCGGCACACCGCCGATGGCGAGGAGGCCCTGCTGCTCGCCCAGGAAAATCCGCCAGACCTCGTCCTGCTGGACTGGATGATCGAGGGGCTTTCGGGAATCGAGGTCTGCCGTCGGCTGCGCCGCATGCCCGACACCGCGAACGTGCCGATCATCATGCTCACCGCGCGCGGCGAGGAAGAGGACCGCGTCCGCGGTCTCGAAACCGGCGCCGACGATTATGTGACCAAGCCGTTCAGCCCGCGCGAGCTTGTCGCCCGGGTCGGCGCGGTGCTTCGCCGCGTGCGCCCGGCGCTGGCCGGCGAGCCGCTGCTTCATGGCGACATCGCGATGGATACCGTCAGCTACAAAGTGCGCCGCGACGGCCAGGTGATTCCGCTCGGCCCCACAGAGTTCCGGCTGCTCAAGCATTTCCTCGAACATCCGGGCCGGGTGTTCAGCCGCGAAAGGCTGCTGGACTCCGTCTGGGGTCATGATTCGGACATCGAGCCGCGGACCGTCGACGTGCATATCCGGCGGCTGCGCAAGGCGCTCAACAAGGGCGGTAAACCCGATATCATCCGTACCGTCCGCTCGGCGGGCTATGCGCTGGACGCCGACGGCGCCTCCTGACGCCGGGCCGGGGCCGAACAGCCCCAAATCCGCGACAATCTGTGGAGCCATGGCCCTTCACGCCCGTTGACGGTGTGAAGGATAGGAGCGGCCTATTCCAAATGGGGGCCCCAACCGCCGGCACCGCGTCCGGCAGAGGAGATATCCATGAAGAAGATCGCATTGATAGCAGCCATGATGGCCGGCACCGCGGCCTTCGCGACTCCGCCCGCACAGCAGGGCGACATGCAGGTGGAAAACGAGCCGCAAACCCAGCTGCCCAACGACCCCTATGAGGGATATGAAGGCCTTGGCGGCCCGGACGAGACCCAGGTCTATGACGGCCCGGATTCCTATACGCCGAGCCAGCCTCCGCCGGTCGAAAGCGGTGCCGCGATCCGTTCGCAGGCTGTCGCAACCTTCCAGCCGCGGGTCCGCACCGACTATCCGACCTGTTCGGAAAGCATTCGCGACAATTGCGCGCAGTCATACGATCCGCGCTAACGGAAAGCTCTCACCCCCCTACCCCGAGAGCTTGGAAACCTCCCCGGGCCTGTCCCCGGGGAGGTTTTTCATTGGGGCGACAGGGCTCTTGTCGCGCCTTTCCGCGCACGTTAACCCGCTCGGCAACCAGAACAGAACGAATCCGCGAAAGGCTATCCCATGACCATTTCCTTCGAAGACCGCGTCGCCATCGTCACAGGAGCAGGCGGCGGGCTTGGCCGCTGCTATGCGCTCGATCTCGCGAAGCGCGGCGCCAAGGTCGTCGTCAACGATCTTGGCGGATCGCGCGATGGCACCGGCCATTCGGATGCGGCGCTCAAAGTGGTCGAGGAAATCGAGGCGGCGGGCGGCACCGCGATGTCCAACGGCGCCAGCGTGACCGAAGCCGAACAGATGGAAGAAATGGTCGCCAAGACGGTCGAAGCCTGGGGCGGCGTCCATGTGCTGATCAACAATGCGGGCATCCTTCGCGACAAGAGCTTCGCCAAGATGTCGGTCGAGGATTTCAAGCTCGTCGTCGATGTGCATCTCAACGGCTCGGCGATCTGCACCAAGGCGGTGTGGGAACAGATGCGCGAACAGGCCTATGGCCGCATCCTGATGACGGCTTCCTCGACCGGGCTCTACGGCAATTTCGGCCAGGCCAATTACGGCGCGGCGAAGCTCGGGCTGGCGGGCCTCACCAAGACGCTCGCCATCGAGGGCGCCAAATATAACATCAAGTGCAACACGATCGCGCCGATCGCCGAAACGCGGATGACCGAAGACATCTTTCCCGACGCGATGAAGGGCGTTTTCGCGCCTGAAAAAGTGGCCCCGGCGGCGATTTACCTGGTTTCCGAAGACGCGCCGACCAGCACGATTATCGGTGCCGGCGCGGGCTTCTTCCATGCCGCCTATGTAACGATGACCGACGGAGTCGCGCTCCCCGAAGGCGAACTCAACGCCGAGGGCGTGGCGGCGCACTGGGCCGAAATCACCGACCGCACCGGCGAAAAAACGCCGCAAGCCGGGGCCGAACAGTCGATGCAGGCGATTGCGAAGCTGCAAGCACTGGGCGGCTGAGCCAGTGGATTAGGCGGATGGAGCAAGGCCGGTTCGTTGTTCCCCTGGCCGCATTTGCGGCGCTTTTTCTCGCCTATATCCTGGCCTTTTCGATCCCGATGGGGCTGTCGGGAAGCGCGTTTCTGTCGGCCCTGACCAATGTCGCGGCGCTTGCCGTGTGCACCGTGCCGACGGTCGCTCTTTTGCAAGCCGTCAAGCCATCGAGATTCGGGATCCCGGTCCGTATCGTCTTTCACGCGCTCGCCGCTGTCGGCTTCGCCTATGCATGGTATTTCGTCATTCTCGTCGGCTTTGCCACGGCGGCCGACTGGATCCGAAACGGACTCGTGGCTCGCGCCTTCAATGAAAATTCCCTCGTCTGGCAAATCTATCAGGGCATTACGCTCTATGCGATGATCCTGCTCTACATCGAATGGCGCGCAGCGGGTCACCGCCAAACCAATGGGGAAACCGACGCAGGGACCAGGACCGAAGGTCATTTGCTGCTGCGCGACGGCAACGAGATCATCGGGGTCGATCACACGGATATAGTCCGCTTGTCGGGCGCCGGCGACTATGTCGAAATCGCAACCGCCGTACGAACCTTCCTGTCCAATCGCACGCTGACCGCGTTCGCAGAGTCGCTGCCGGAGGATTTTGTCCGCGTGCACCGTTCGCACATCATTCGGCAGGGCGCCATCGTCCGGGCCGAGCCTGCGGGCAATGGTCGGCTGACACTCCACCTCTCCGACGGCGAGGCCGTCACCACCAGCCGGGACGGCGCGCGGTTGATCCGGCAGATCTCGGCCTGACTGTCGATTGGCCTGCCTCTCCTGTCGATTAGCGGAAAATATCCAGCCGCTCGAACGGCAGGCGCGAGGGAGGGCACTCCTCTTCACGGCGCCGAGTTCTTCCATGCGACATATAGCGATTTACCGCCTTCTTGCGCTCACGCCGGTGGCGGCGTGCGCCACAACGCCACAGGAACCGCCCGCCAGCCCCGCCCTTGCCCGACCGGCAACCGCCGAGCTCGCGCCGAGGATCGACGCGATCATGGAACGACACGGCATTACGACCGGCGCGGTCGGCATTCTGCGCGACGGCAACCTCGTCTATGAACACTATACGGGCGAAGAAGCACCCGGCGTTCCGGCGGACGCGGATACGCGCTTCGATGTCGCCTCGATCACCAAGACGGTGGCCGCCGAAACCTTCCTGCGCCTCGTCGCCGCGGGAGAAGCCGATCTCGACGAGCCGGTCTATCCTTACTGGATCGATCCGGACGTCGCCGACGATCCGCGCCACCGGCTGCTGACGCCGCGCATGATCCTGACCCAGCGAAGCGGCTTCCCCAACTGGCGTTTCTTTCGCGAGGATGGCCGGCTGACCTTCGAACGCGATCCGGGGTCCGGATACGGCTATTCCGGCGAGGGCTTCCAATATCTCTACCGCGCGATGGAAGAGAAGCTGGGCCGATCCTTCCCGGAACTCGCCGGGCGCTATCTGTTCGCGCCTCTAGGGATCGAGACCGCCACCCTTGTCGTCGATCGTTCGGACACGGCCGATATCGCGCTCGGCATCGACGCGGAGGGCGAACGCTACGATCCGGGGTGCCGACCCGGCTTCTGCTGGCCGGAGGGCAGTTGGTCGGCAGCAAGCGGATTGCTCATCACCCTGCGCGATTACGCCCGGATCATGGCTTCGATCAGCGCGGGCGAAGGCTATGGGCCGGAACTGGCCGCCGAGCGCGACCGGATCGTCACGGACCAGGGCGAGGAATCGGTCGTCGACTGCGCGGACGCGCCGGCCGATTGCCCGCGCGATCAGGGCTACGGCCTTGGCTTCGTGGAGGTCGATCTCGGCGCCCGCAGGACGATCGGCCATGAGGGCGGAGACTGGTCGCAGCTTACCCTCGCCTATAGCTATCTTCCGTCGCGCGACGGGCTCGTCATTTTCCTCAACGTGCCGATGGAGCAGGGAATCGGCGCGATGCGCGCGCTTGTTGCCCTGCTCGATCCTGCATCCCCCTATGCCATCCGCTTCGAGCAATGGCTGGCCGAACGCGAGACCGCCGGCGGCGCGGAAGACTGACCGGCTATTTGGCGCGGAAGCCGGCGAGCGCCAGCAGCGCGAGCATGCCGAAGATGGTGATCGTCGAGGCCCCGAAATTGGCGACGAGGCTGCCATTGGGTTCGGCGACGTTGCGCAGCGCATAGGCAATAAACGCGCCGAGCGTGCCGACCGTCGCCAGCGCCACCGAGGCCCAGGCATATTTGCGCTTGCCCGGCTCCATCGCGGGCGCCGCGTTGAGCGTCAGCGCGCCGGCGAAGACGATCGCCATGAAGGGTATCGCGGACACGATCGGCGAAAAGCCCGCTTCGCGCAGCCCTTCCGGCGGCCGCCAAGTGCCGAGCGCCGCGCAAAAGACCAGGGTCGCGATCGCGCCGCCCAGCACGAGCATCGCCAGCGCCGCCGCCTTCATCCAGTCCAGCCGGCGCTGCGCCACCGTGCCCGGCACGTCGATGGTCAGCACCTTGGCGAGCCGGTCGACGTCGAAATCCCAGCGCTCGTCGGTCAGCGAGATGGCGTTGCGCCGGGCGAGCTCGGCCAGGCTGGCGGGCAGTTCCTCGGTCCGCGGCATCGATGCCTCGCCGATCAGCACGGGCAGGACGGGAACGCCGTTGCGCAGCGCCGCGGCGATTTCCCGCACCACATAATCGCCCGGATCGTCGAGCCGGCGCTTTCCCTCCGCATCCGTCACGCTGGTCCAGCGTTCGCCGATCATCACGACCAGCGCGCCCGATTCCTCCAGCTTCTCGTCGATCACCTTTTCGAAATCATGGCCGTAATCGATGCCGGTCACGTCACGGAACACGCGGCCCGCGCCGAAATAATTGGCCAGCGAATCCGAAAGCCGCCCGGCGAAACCGCCGGCATCCTCGCGCCGGTAATTGACGAAAATCTTCTCGCTGCGCGCGGCCTTCGTGCCGAATGCCATGGCGTCCCCTCCGTTCGGCGACAGGATTAGCGCGCCCGGATCATATGTATAGCCGGATATCGCGAGCGCGACCGCGCCCGGACCCGCCTATTGACGGGGCCCGCGCGCCGGGGCAGGCTTTCACACGGTGTCGCATCCTTCCGTTTCCACGATTGCAAAGGAACCGATGTGCCCGACAAAAAAGAAACCCCCGCCAACACGCCCGTCGAACTGATCGAATCCGAACTGGACGATATCCAGGGCGCAGGCGATCCCGGCCCCGCCGGCGGCGGCACGCTGAAAGCGATCGGCTCGGGGCCTTCCATGGGGAAAGTCCGCTTCCAGAGCTTTTCGTCCAGCGTGAAAGCGGAAGGCAAGGGCGTGACGACGACCACCGCGATGACCGCTGCCAACTCGGGCAGCGGCGGCACCGCCCCCAGCCCGACCGAGGAAACCCCGACCGAAGAAAAATAACCGGATAACGCTCTACGCTTCTTCGGAACGCCGCCTTTTTCGGAACCTTGGCGATGCAGCGCCCGTTCAGGCGACGGACGCTAAATTTTCGCGTGCAAAACGGGAAAAACGTGCAAAACCCGAGCATGCGACGAAGCGAAGGAGAGCGTTATGCACATCGCATTGTTCATCGGAATGGCCGGCATGCTGGCCATGGCCCCGGCCGGCCAGCCCATCATCCAGTCGCCGCCCCCCGCCCCGCCGCCGAGCGCGGGCCCCGGCAATGTCGACTGGAACAATCTCACCCCGCGCGAACGCGCGATCGTCGAGGCGTTCCAGCGGGAGCGCGCCGACGAGGAGCGCGACGAGCGGACGGCGCGCGAACGCTGTATCGACGAGCAGGTCGCGCATCACGGCGGATCGCCGAGCGCGCTCGACTGGGAAGTGATCGAACTGCATTGCAGCGGTAACTGACCGCCGCCGACAGGCTCAGGCCGCCAGCGCCTCCAGCTCCTCGGCGACCGCGCACAGCCGCGCCTCGATCGGGCACGGCCCGGCGGGCGCGTCATAGGTGAATTCCAGCAGCGCGCGAATATCGCAGGCACCGCGATAATCGCACGCGTCGCAATGCCGGGCGATCTTCGCCTCGGTCGCGTCGAGCACCGCCCGGTAGGCGGGCCCGCGCACGATATCGGCCATGTCCTGCTCGATCACATTGCCCAGCGGATGTTCGGCCGCGATCACCCCGGCCTCGCAGGCCAGCGCGCCATCGGGATGCACGACGAACCGCGTCTCGCCATAGCTGCGCCGGTTGCGCGCGGTGATCGTGCCCCCTGCCCTGCGCCGCGCGGCCGCCCGCTCGGCGCGGCCCAGCGGCTCGACCTTGAAAGTGCTGCCGGTCGCGGCGCGGTGGCGCATCAGCGCAGCCAGCGCCGCAATCGCCTCTTCGGGCGTCAGTTCGAGATCCGATCCCGGCGCGGTGCCGGGCGGGGTGAACATCGGGTTGATCCGCATGAAGCCCGCGCCGGTCGCTTCCAGCGCGTCATGCACTTCGGCCAGCCGCAGGTGATTGTGCCGCCCCAGCACCACCGCCACGCCGTTGGAGGCGCCGCTTTGAGCCAGCACGCGCAGATTGGCCTCGACATCCCCGGCGCTGTCCTGCCCGCCCAGCGCGAGGCGCACATCGGCCGTGGCATCGTGCGAGACGCTGAACATGAAGCCTTCGCGCACCATCAGGTCGAAAGCGGGGTTGAGCCGATAGAGATTGGTTTGGACACCGTTGATCACCCGGCCGATGCGCAGCTTGCCGGGCCCCAGCATCTCCCGCTGCAGCGCCAGCACGTCCTCGATATAGCCGACCGGCAAGAGCAGCGGTTCCCCGCCATGCCACACCATCAGCGTTTCGGCCTCGATCCCGAGTTCCTCGAACCGATATTCGGCATAATCGGCCATCGCCTGGAACACGCGGTGCCAGCCCGAAAGCGGCAGCCGGCGGCGATCGGCCAGCCGGTCCCATTCATAGCAATAGCGGCAGCGCAGATTGCACAGGGTGGAGGCCTTCACCTGCCACAGTGTACGGACGGGCGGGGTGCGGGCCGGAGAGGCGTGGACGGGCGGGCCAGCCGGTTGCGTCATCGCGCTATCGCCTGATCCGCCGTCCGTCGTCCATCCTAAGGCGCTACATAGTCCGCAAGATCGTCGCCGCCGACCTTGATGGCGGGATCGGTGTTCACTTCCGGCTTGGGCGCCGGACGGCCGCGCTGGGCCTGCTGGCTGGCCGAAAGATCCGACCGCGCCACGCCGCCCTGGACCGCGTCCAGTTCCTTGTCCTTGAGTTCGGCAGCCTTGGCCGCCTTTTCGGTGTCGATGCTCTTCGTCATGGGTCTATCCTCATTCATGCGACGGGACGGATATACCATAAGAGCGAGATGGCGGGGAGTGATGGGGATCACTGGTAAGGTGACTATCGATTGATTGAAGCGATCCAACTTTAGCACTTTAAGTCAGGTACTTAATCCGGTTTTGGTGGCCAAAGTTCCAGTGCCGCATTCTCATTAGTTTGCGCCGCCACGCCTCGACCAGCAAGCCGCTGCAATGTCGCTTGCCGTTCCAGAGCCCGCGCTTGACGCTCTTCAGCCAATGCAGTCGGGAAATAAATGCGCCCGAAGTCATCTAGGCGCAACGTATCGGAAATACCCAAATCAATGGCCATTTCTCGCAACAGTTTTCGAATGCGCTCGTCCACCACATGATTTTGCATCGGCGCGGTATTGAGCGCCTGATATAGCTCGGCCCAAGCTTCGCGGACCGAAACGGAGTGATTGAACGCGACATCAATAGAATTAAGGGCGCGAACAGTTTCTTCGGACCAAATTTCAGCCCGCCCTTGCATGATATAGGCGAACACATTCATCCGGAATCTTCTGGATTCTAATTCGCCTTCCCCCTGCCGTCTAAGCCTTTCGCCGATCCTGGCCGCCGAAACCGGCGCGCGCCATGTGGCAACTGCAGCAGCGATTGCAGCGATGGCGCTCAAGAACGCAGCAATTACGGCTGGGTTTGATAAAATCTGAGAGATCATGCCTCACGCTCAAGTTCACGAATTTTCGTCATTCTTAGATTCACTGGGCCAAGCGGTGTTTCTAATGTGATATAGTCCAGACCGAGTGCGTCAGTTTCAAAATTTAAGGGCACTTGGTAAGTCATCCCGTCCGGCCCGGGCGTTGCTCCTTGAATGACCAACACTCCAGGGGGAACCGTGACGGTAACTTGTCCTACAAGATTGCCATCTTTCTGTGTCTGGTATGATCCATCGTAAACGACGCCAAAAGGATCTGCTCCCACTATTCGCCCACCCATAAACACGAACATAGAAAATCCCTGACCTTCACTAGCCGTCATGTAAGCAGCATAAATCCCTTCCCATGCCATGGCCTTACCCTTTCCATTTCTGAATATCCTAAAGTATGAGGCAAGGCGAATCTGGATTTTTATTTGGAGTTTGTACTAAATAAATCCCTGTCCTATTTGGAAATTCCGTGAGAGCCTCCCTTGGCGAGACTCGGCGCGCATAAGGCGCAGCCGTCTTCCGCGCAGATGCATGAGGCCAAGCCGTTGAAACTATTGATCCTATGCGAAGAACGGCAGCGATTCGGTGGTGGCAGCCCGGAATGACGCGAAACCATGCGAGTTTTGCGCCCTTAAGGGCAACAATGTTGCGCCTTTTACCCCCCGGCCTGTGTCAACCTGTGTCAATCGTATCACCGTATTGCATCACTAATACAGCTATGCTATGCCGCCGCCATAACGATGCGCTGCGCATCGGGAGAATAGGGAGATTGGCCCATGTATAGCGAGAGCGATCTGGAGGCGGCGGTGGCGGCGGGGGCATTGCAGCCCGCGGACGTCCAGAAATTCCGCGCCTTCATGGCGGCGGACCGCACCACCACCCTGGTCGACGAGGAGCATTTCCGCCTCGTCACCGGCTTCAACGATATCTTCGTGGCGATCGCCAGCGTGCTGCTGCTCGTCGCCATCGCCTGGCTGGGCGGCGAGATCCAGCCCTGGGTCGGCGCGCTCGGCGTGGCCGTCGCGGCCTGGGGATTGGCCGAATATTTCACGCGGGTGCGGCGCATGGCGCTGCCCTCGATCCTGCTGCTGCTCGCCTTTGTCGGCGGGCTGTTCGGCGCGGCCGCGATCGGCCTGATCGGCGACGAGAATAATTTCGGCCCCGGCGACGAGCGGATCGTGGCGACCTATATCGCCATATCCGGCCTGATCGCGATGGCGGGCGCCTATGCGCATTGGCGGCGCTTCCATGTGCCGATCACCATCGCGGCGGGCGCGGCGGCGCTGGTCGCGGCGGTCGTCGGCGGGATCACCGCGGCGACCAGCGGCAATATCTTCGACGATAATATGCAGGGCGTGCTGAACGCGATCCTGTTCGCCGCAGGCCTCGCCACCTTCGCCTTTGCGATGGCGTGGGACATGAAGGATCCGCGGCGCGAAACGCGGCGGGCGGACGTGGCCTTCTGGCTGCACCTGCTGGCGGCGCCGCTGATCGTCCATCCGATCTTCGCGCAGATCGGCGTGACCGAGGGCGCGATTTCCACCGGCGGCGCGGTGCTCGTCATCGGCCTCTATATCGCGCTCGCCATGGTGGCGCTGGCGATCGACCGGCGCGCGCTGATGGTCTCCAGTCTGATCTATGTGCTGTGGGCGCTGAACGGATTGTTCGAGCGGTTCGGCGCGGTCGAGACCAATGTGGCGCTCGCCGCGCTGGTCATCGGATCGGCGCTGCTGCTGCTCTCCGCCTTCTGGCACAATGCCCGCAGCCTGGTGGTGAAGCCGCTTCCGCAAGGGCTGACGGCGAAGCTGCCGGCGCTCGGGACGACGGCGGTCACGGCTTAGTATCGGTCAGAATTTCCCTTGCGGGAAATCGCCGCACCGGCCCGCACCCCCTCCCGGCCCTTTTTGCTCAGGGTCGGGATGGGGTTTCTCATTCTCCGACGATCTTGAGCAGGCGCCGTTCGATGGGCGCGAGAACGGGGCCGAGTTCCTGGCCGCGTTTCAGGATCATCCCGCTCTCGTTGTAGAGCGCCCACATGCCCTGCTTGTTGCGCAGCGCGGGCCGCTTCTCGATCCGGTAGTCGGGGTTTTCGGCGGTGCGGCGAAAGGCGGAGAAGGACGCGAAATCCTTCTCGAAATTCATCGCATAATCGCGCCAGTGCCCGGCGGCGACCATGCGGCCGTAAAGATCGAGAATGCGATTGAGTTCGTCGCGTTCGAAGCCGGTCTGGCTGGGCCGGGAGCCGCCATGACGGGCGGGCGGAAGCGGGAATGGCGTAACGCTGCCCATCAGGCGCAACCGCTCTCCCTATGGTCCTCGTCGCGCTCCTCGCGCTCGTCGCGCTCGGCGATCAACGCGTCGATCTGCTTGCGCATCGCCTCCAGCTCGCAGCGCATCAGCTCCAGCCGCTGGGTCGAGGGATCGAACATCTCGCTGCAGGGCGTGCCATAGGGAACGAAGCCTTCGGGCTTGTCCTGCGCGTCCATCAGTGTCGCCTTGGCCGGGATGCCGACCATCACCGCGCCGGGCGGCACGTCTTTCGTCACCACGGCATTGGCGCCGATGCGCGCGCCCTTGCCCACCGTGATCGGCCCAAGCACCTGCGCGCCCGATCCGATGATGACATCGTCCTCGATCGTCGGGTGGCGCTTGCCGGCCACGCCGTCCGCCGGATTGGTGCCGCCCAGGGTGACGCATTGATAGATGGTGACATTGTCGCCGATCTCCGCCGTCTCGCCGATCACGCTGAAGCCGTGATCGATGAACAGCCGATGCCCGATCCTCGCGCCGGGATGAATGTCGATCGCGGTCACGAAGCGCGACCAGTGATTGACGAGCCGGGCGAGAAAGAACAGCCGCATCCGGAACAGCCGGTGCGCGATGCGATGATAGAAAAAGGCGGCGACCCCCGGATAGAGGAGAACCTCCATGCGCGAGCGCGGCGCCGGGTCGCGGGCCTTGATCGAATCGAGATAGGCGATCAACCGGTTTGCCATCGGTGGTCTCCCTGACCGGTACGCTGGGTCGCGTTCCTTATTAAAACCCATTTAGCCTTTCAAAGCCGTAAAGCCAATTATCGGGCTGCTTTCAGCCCCCAAAGCAGGACTATCGCGGCTACGAAGCAAATCTCCATTGCGGCACCGGGGCACCCGGCGCAATTAGCGATTCCCAGGGCGATTGGCCCACCGGATTCGCGCAGATGATCGATGCCACGACACTGGAAGCATTGCTTCCTTTCATCGCGGTCGGATTTTTCGCCCAGATCGTCGACGGCGCGCTCGGCATGGCGTTCGGCGTCATCTGCAACACCTTTCTCGTCACCATGCTCGGCCTCACCCCGGCGCGCGCGTCGGCCAAGGTGCATATCGTCGAAACATTCACAACCTTCGTCTCGGCGGTCAGCCATATCCTGCATGGCAATGTCGATCGGAGGCTGTTCTTCCGTCTGCTCGTCCCCGGCATTATCGGCGGCGTGCTGGGCGCCTATTTGCTGAGCAATGTCGACGCTTCGGCCGTGAAACCCTTTGTTCTGGCCTATCTTGTCGGTATCGGCATCTATCTGCTCGTGCGCGGGTTGCTCTACCCGCCCAAGCACCAGAAACCGAAGGTGGTCGAACCGCTGGGCCTAATAGGCGGCTTTCTCGATGCGGCCGGGGGCGGCGGCTGGGGCCCGGTCGTGACGTCCAACCTGCTCGTCCAGGGAGTTGAGCCGCGCAAGGTCGTCGGTACCGTCAACACCGTCGAATTCTTTCTCACGCTGACGATTTCGGCGACCTTCATCGCCAATCTGGGTTTTACCGATTTCGCCGGCCCGGTCGTCGGCCTGTTGATCGGCGGCGTGGTGGCGGCACCGTTTGGCGCGTTCATGGCAAAACGCGTGCCGACCAAGGCGATGCTGATCATGGTCGGGATCATCCTCACGGTCACCAGCGCCTACGGCGCCTATCGCGCAATTATTGGTTGAGGGGACTGGAGCTAAGCGACAAAATTGATTATTGATGGGCGTATCATTGATTGGATCAATATATGTCCACCTACCTTCCGACACTCAAGCAGCTCCAATATCTGGTTGCCCTGCGCGATCACGGCCATTTCGGCAAGGCGGCCGAAGCCTGTTTCGTCACCCAGTCGACATTGTCTGCAGGCCTGCGCGAGCTGGAATCGTTGATCGGCATCACCCTGGTCGAACGCACACGACGTGTCGTGCGCTTCACGCCGCTCGGCCTGGCCATCGCCGACAAGGCGCAGCGCGTCTTGCGCGAGGCGGAGGAGCTGTCCGAAATGGCCCGCGCCGCGGGCAATCCGCTTTCCGGCGAAATGCGCATGGGCGTGATCCCCACCATCGCGCCCTTCCTGCTGCCATGCATCCTGCCCAAGCTCCGCGCCGATTGGCCCGACCTCAAACTCTTCCTGCGCGAAGAGACGAGCTCAGCCGCCTGCGAATCCCTCCAGCGCGGCCAGGTCGATTGCGTGCTGCTCGCCCTTCCCTATCGCTGCGGCGAAGTCGAAACGGCCGAACTGTTCGACGACCGGCTGTTCGTGGCATTTCCGAAGGGCGAGCCCGAAAACCCGCCCAAGATGATTTCTCCCGAGCTGCTCGATGAAGGCAGGCTGTTGCTGCTCGAGGACGGCCATTGCCTGAAGGATCATGTCCTCGCCGCCTGCAACCGGCCCGAGCTGCGCGCCGAGGCCCGGATGATGGGAACCTCGCTCCACACGCTCGTCCAGATGGTCGACAATGGCCTTGGAACCACTATGCTGCCAGAGATGGCGATCAACGCAGGCATATTGCGCGACACCGATATCGTCGCCAGGCCGCTCGATGCCGAGCATCCGGCACGCACGATTGCGCTCGTGTGGCGCAAGAACAGCCCGCGTGAAAAAGACTTCCGCCTGCTGGCGGACGCGATGCGTGAGGCTGCCTGCTGACCTCCCGGCGATGTCCGGCCCGTTTTGGCCGGTTTTTCCCGCTTTCCCTGTTCAGCTCAGCCACAGATTTTGTATGTTACTATGTGTTTCAACAACCCAATGAGGAGAAGAATCTTGATGAACTTGAAGCGAAAGGCCGGTACGCCCAGCGTATCCTTGGCACTGGCCGCCTTCGCAATGACGTCCACTCCGGCGCTTGCCGATCACCATGAAGGCGAAGCCGAAGCACCGGCCGAAGCCGCTGCCGCGACCGACGCAGAAGCCAGCGCCGACGCAGAAACCAGCGAAGCCGTTACCGTCGGCGGCGCGGAAATGCTGCCGACGCAAACGATCGTTACCAATGCATCGAATGCGTCCAATCTCACGACCCTTGTCGCCGCCATCGAGCAGGCCGAACTGGTCGATACCCTTTCCGGCCCGGGACCGTACACGGTCTTCGCGCCGACCAACGAAGCTTTCGGCATGCTGCCGGACGGCATCGTCGACCAGTTGATGCAGGATGCGGTGAAAGCCCAGCTCGCACAGATCCTCAGCTATCACGTGCTCCCGGGCGAGCTCGATGCCGAGACACTGACCCAGCGTATCGAGGCGGCGGGCGGCGAATTGCTCCTGACGACCGTCGAAGGTTCTCCGCTGCGCGCGACCATCGTCAATGGCGCCGTCGCGCTGCATGACGAACTTGGCGGTGTCGGCTATGTGACCCAGCCCGACGTGCACCAGTCGAACGGCATCGTCCATGTCATCAACGGCGTGCTCCTTCCGCAGCCGGAAACCGGCGACGACTAGGCCCTTACGCAATCACCGGGAAAGGGCGTCGCGCTGCGGCGCCCTTTTTCTTTGTCAGCCGCTCCAGCGATCCCGCGCAGCATCGTCGGCCGCTCGCGCCGCGACCCACTCGCTGCGGCCGTCCGCAAACTCTTCGCGCTTCCAAAAGGGAGCGTCGGTTTTCAACCAGTCGATGATGAAATGCATCGCCTCGATCGCGTCGCGACGATGGTGCGAAGCCGTCCCGACGAAAACGATCCGAGCGCCGGGCCCGAGTCGCCCGACCCGGTGGATTATGGTCACGCCTGCCAGCGCCCAGCGCGCGGCTGCCTGGTCGGCGATCCCGCCAAGCGCCTTTTCCGTCATCCCCGGATAATGTTCGAGCCCCATCGTCCGAATCCCGCCCTCGCCGCGCACCAGCCCCGTGAACGTCGCGACGGCCCCGCCGCCCAGGCCCTCGAGCCGCGCAATTTCCGCGCCGGGCTCGAAATCTTCCGGCTGGATGCGAATCTCGGGTGTCATCCCCCTGTTACCGGTGGAAAGATCGCGATCTCGCGGACGCCGTCAAGCGGCGTATCGAAGCCGGCAAAGACCTGATCGACGGCAACACGAAGCTTGTCCCGGGTGCCCAGCGCCTCGCCATAGCCGTCGCCCTTGGCCGCCAGCCAAGCAACAAGATCGCCAACGGTCTGCGCGTCAGCCGGGGGTTCCGCCGTCTCGCCATCCTTGCCGATCGCTTCGCGCACCCAGGCGAAATAGAGAAGCTCGATGCCCAAGGCTTCAGTCCATGTGCCGGAGCCCGGCGCGCAGATAATCCCAGCCGGTCACGATCGTCAGCCCGGCCGCGAGCCAGAGCGATACCAGTCCGACCAGCTTGATCCAGTCGAATTGCGGCCAGGGCGCGTGGAAGGCGGCCCCAGCGAGGATTAATGCGCCGAGCGCCACCATCTGGAAGGTTGTCTTCCATTTGGCGAGCCTGCTGACCGGCACGGATATGCTGAGACCGGCCAGGAATTCGCGCAGTCCCGAAACCGTGATTTCTCGGACCAAGATGACCATCGCCGCGATCACATGCCAGCCTTCGATATCGCGGGTGAAGATCAGCATCACGATGACCGCTGCGATCATGACCTTGTCGGCGATCGGATCGAGGAAAATGCCAAGCTTCGACACGGTTCCTTGCGACCGTGCGAGATATCCGTCGAAATAATCGGTCACGCCTACGACGCAATAGAGGATGAAGGCGCAGATATAGCCGAGCCAGGCGGAATCCCAGAGCAAGGCGACAAGAATGGGGACCGCGAAAATCCGGGAAAGGGTCAACAGGTTGGGCAATGTCAGCATGACGCGGCCATCCCTAGCCGCTTTTGCCCGGCGCAATAAAGAGCCGATTGTTTCATCTCTGTTATCGTTCCACTTGGCGCACCGTTACGGCTCCGCTATGTCTCGCCCCCAGCATTCGACGCGCCCTTCCGCTTCCAGCAAGGACTGCATGCCGACATCCCTGCTCCTTCTGGCGAAGCGCCGCTTCCTGCCCCTTTTCGTGACCCAGATGCTGGGGGCGTTCAACGACAATCTCTTCAAATTCGCGATGATCGTGCTCGTGATCTACGAGGTCTATGACGATGAAACGCTCGAATTCCAGTTCAGCACGATAACCACCGGGCTTTTCATCCTCCCCTTTTTCCTGTTCTCGGCGATCGCCGGACAACTGGCTGACAATCACGATAAGGCGAAAATCATCCGCGTCGTGAAGACCGCGGAGATCCTGATCGCGATCACCGGCGCTGCGGGCCTCATTCTCCAGTCGATCCCGCTGATGCTGACGGCGCTGTTCGCGCTGGGTCTGCAATCGACTTTTTTCGGGCCGATCAAATATGCGCTGATGCCCCAGCACCTGGAAAAGGACGAGGTTCTGGCCGGTACGGGCCTCGTCGAGGCGGGCACCTATGTCGCCATCCTTGCGGGCACGATTCTCGGCGGCGTGATCATCGACTGGTTCGGCCCCTATTGGGCGGCGATCTGGGTGTTGAGTGTCGCCGTTATCGGCCGGATCTCTGCCCAATTCGTGCCGCCGGCGCCGCCGCAAAAGGAGCCCGAACCGGTCGATTACAACATCTTCCGTTCCTCCTATCGGCTCATCTATGGCACCCTGCACATCCGGCGCCTGTTCCTCGCGATCATCGCGATCAGCTTTTTCTGGACGATCGGGTCGGTGCTGATCATCCAGTTCCCGCCGCTGGTAAAAAATGTGCTGACCGCCGACCCGACCGTAGCGAGCCTGTTCCTCGGCATCTTCTCGATCGGGATCGCGATCGGATCGGTGCTCGCCAACCGGTTGCTCAAGGGCCAGGTATCGGCGCGGATCGCTCCTGCCAGCGTGATCTTGATGGGCGCATTCGTGCTGCTTCTCTATTTTATTTCCGTGCAATGGGAAGGTCTGTCCGACGGCGGCCTGTACGACCTTCACGGTTTCATCCTGCACGACGACAGCTGGCTGCTGCTGGGCACCTTGATCGGCGTATCGATCGCAGGGGGCATGTTCGTCGTGCCGCTATACGCCTTCATCACGACGACCGTGGACATCAGCCAGACGGCGCGCACGGTGGCGGCCAACAATGTCGTCAATTCAGGCTGCATGGTGCTCGGCGCGCTGGCGGCGTACGGGCTTAGCCTGCTCGGCGTCTCGACGACCGAACAGCTGTTTCTGGTTGCCAGCATGTGCCTGGTTTCGGCCTGGACGGCCTGGCTACTCCACAAGGCCTGCGATTAGCTCGCGATGGAGGCCCGGTGCGGGGCGGTGCCGCTTAGCCCAGAAACGTGATGAAGAAGACGAAGCCGCAGCCCCAGGTAATTGTGAACAGCTTGGCATCGCGGGCCAGTTCGTCCCGCCGGGGGAAAAGCGGTTTGCGGCGGGAGATCGGTTCGTCCGTATCGTCGCTACGGTTGATGAGCCGCGCGGTCAGCGGCGGGTAAAGCGATTCGGTCGGTGCGGCAGCCATGACCGCATTTTTAACCTTTTGTTTAGGACGAGCGTTAGGGCCAAATTAGGTTAATCTGGGGATCGCGACGTACTGTCCCGCCCGGGGACATTCCCATTCCCGCATTTTCAACGATTTAGCGAAGGATCAGGCGGCAGCGTCGATCATATCGGAAAGCGCGACCAGCTTTTTCGCTTCTTCGAGATGCAGCCGTTCGGCCATCTTCCCGTTTACCCGGATGACGCCTTTTTCGGTATTTTCCGCCTCTTCGAACGCCGCAATGATCGCGCGGGCCTCGTCCAACGCATCGGCCGAGGGGGAATAAATCCGATTGGCAATGTCGATCTGCGCGGGGTGGATCAGCGATTTGCCCTCGAAGCCAAGCGTACGGCCCTGATCGCACTCGTCCTTCAACGCTTCCGCGTCGCCAATCCCGTTATAGACGCCGTCGATGGCGACCTTCCCGTGTGCACGGGCCGCCGTCACCGTCATCGAGAGCGCCGTCAGGAAGGCCCGGCGATCCGGCGTCATTGCAGCGCGCATATCCTTGCCGAGATCGTTGGTGCCCATGACGAGGGCGGCCAACGCGGGCGCAGCCGCGATCTCTGCGATATTGAGGACGGCGAGCGGCGTTTCGACCATCGCCCATACCGGGATCTCACCGAGCGCGGCATGCCGGATATCGTCGGCCGAATTGACCTTGGGTACCAGCACCGCCGCCACATTGGCAGCCTTCGCGGCGGCGAGATCGTCCTCGAACCAGGGCGTGCCGATGCCATTGACGCGCATGACGAGTTCCCGCTCCCCATAGTCGCCGTCTTGCACCGCTTCGGCAACCGCATCGCGCGCTTCGACCTTGGCATCGGGCGCTACCGCGTCCTCCAGGTCGAAGATGATGACGTCGGCGGGAAGCGATTTCGCTTTCTCCATGGCGCGGTCGTTCGATCCCGGCATGAACAGGCAGGATCGGCGTGGTCGGAAGGCAGCATCGGACATGCCCGCCTTATTTAGGAAAAGCGCGGACAAACCAAGGTTGACGTGAACGTAAACCAGCGCGACACTGGCCGAAAAGGAATCGCCCCAAAGCGATCACCCATGGGAGGATGCCATGACCGACCCTGTACTAACGAGCGCCGAAAATGGCGTACTCACGATCACGATCAACCGGCCCGAGGCGAAGAACGCGGTCAACAAGGCCACCGCCGAGGGCATCGCGGCCGCGCTCGACGAACTCGACGGCAATGACGCCCTCACCGTCGGTATTCTCACCGGCGCGGGCGGCACCTTCTGTTCGGGCATGGACCTAAAGGGTTTTCTCAAAGGCGAAACGCCGCTCGTTCCGGGCCGTGGTTTTGGCGGTCTGACCGAGAAACCGCCGGCCAAGCCATTGATCGCCGCGGTCGACGGCTATGCGCTGGCCGGCGGCATGGAACTCGCCATCTCCTGCGACCTGATCGTCGCCAATCGCGAGGCAAAATTCGGGATCCCGGAGGTGAAACGCGGCCTCGTCGCCGGTGCCGGCGGGCTCATCAAGCTGCCGCGCCAGATCACCCCCCGGCTCGCCATGGAGCTGGCGCTGACGGGCGAATTCATCGACGCCGAGCGCGCCCATGCCATCGGCCTCGTCAATCATCTGACCTTCGGCGCGTCGATCGAGGGGGCGTTGGAACTCGCCGCCAAGATTTCCGCCAATGGCCCGCTCGCGGTCCGCGTCTCGAAACAGATAATCGTCGAATCCGAACAATGGTCGAAAGAGGAAATGTGGAAGAAGCAGGGCCAGATGGCCGGTGCGGTCTTCGTTTCCGAAGACGCGCGCGAAGGCGCCGCCGCCTTTGCCGAAAAACGCGCACCGAACTGGAAGGGAAAATAATCGCATGAAAACCCGTATCACCGAACTGTTCGGCATCGAACATCCGATCATCCAGGGCGGCATGCATTATGTCGGCTTTGCGGAGCTGGCGGCGGCGGTCTCCGAAGCCGGCGGCCTCGGCATCATCACCGGGCTCACCCAGAAGACGCCCGACGATCTCGACAAGGAGATCAAGAAGGCGCGCGAACTGACCGACAAGCCGATCGGCGTGAACCTGACCTTCCTGCCCGCCTTCGCCACCCCGCCCTATCCCGAATATATCGACGCCATCATTTCGAACGGCATCAAGGCGGTCGAGACCGCCGGGCGCAATCCGGCCGAGCATCTGCCGAAGCTGAAAGAAGCGGGGATCAAGATCATCCATAAATGCACGAGCGTGCGCCATTCACTCAAAGCCCAGTCGATCGGCTGCGACGCGGTGAGCGTCGATGGTTTCGAATGCGGCGGCCATCCGGGCGAAGACGATATTCCCAACATGATCCTGCTGCCCCGCGCCGCCGACGAACTCGACATCCCGTTCGTAGCAAGCGGTGGCCAGGCCGATGCGCGCAGCCTCGTGGCGTCGCTTGCCATGGGCGCGGAAGGCGTCAACATGGGCACGCGCTTCATCGCCACGAAAGAAGCGCCGGTGCACGACAATGTGAAACAGGCGATCGTCGCGGCGAGCGAACTCGATACCGCGCTCGTCATGCGCCCGCTGCGCAACACCGAACGCGTGCTGAAGAACGCGGCCGTCGACGAGATCCTGAAGATCGAACAGGAAAAGGGCGCGGACCTGCAGATCACGGACATTCTGGACCAAGTCGCGGGCGTCTATCCGCAGATCATGATGGAGGGCGAGATGGATCGCGGCGCGTGGAGCTGCGGCATGGTCGCCGGCCTGATCCACGATATCCCGACCTGCAAGGAGTTGATCGATCGGATCATGAACGAAGCCGATGCGATTATCCGGCAGCGGCTGGAGGGCTTTCTCGCGGCCTAGGCCGAGCCATGCACAACCCGGTGCAGTGACGGCGCGAGATCGTAGCGCGCTTCGAACGCGGCACGGAAACCGCCTTCGGACGCAAAGCCGACGGCATGGGCGACGGTCTTTACCGGCCGACCTGCCTCCAGCATTTGCCGGGCGCGGTCCAGTCTCAACGTTTCCAGATATTTGGACGGCGTCATCCCGGTCCTTTGGGTGAAGCGCCGATAGAAAGTGCGTTCCGACATACCCGCCTGGCGCGCCATTTCCTCGACGCGGATCGGCCGGTCCAGTCGCTCCTCGATCCATGCGCCGAGATCGGAAAAACCGGTCGCGGCCGTCTGCGCTTCCAGCACCGCGCTAAACTGAGACTGGTTACCGGGCCGATGCGCGTAGACGACGAGCGCCTTGGCAACCGCAGCTTTCAACACCGGCCCATGATCTTTCTCGACCATCGCCAGTGCCATATCGATACCGGTGGTAACGCCCGCCGACGTCCAGAGCTTGCCCTGCTGGACATAGAGCGCGTCGGGATCGACGTCGATCCGGGGATAGGCCTTGGCAAGCTGGCGACATCCCTCCCAATGGGTCGCCACACGGTGACCATCGAGCAGCCCGGCCTCGGCGAGAATGAAAGCGCCCGAGCAGATCGAACCGAAGCGTTCCGCTATCCCGCAAGCCCTCTGCATCCATACCCGGCTCGCCTCGCACGCCATCGCGGCCATGAGGCCTTGCGGCATGGCGCCGACCGCCAACACGGTATCGATGTTGCGCACGGGCCTCTCGCGAAGCGACAGCGAAGACACGGACAAGCCGGAACCGCTTCGCACCATGCCACCCTGCGCAGAGACGGTTTCGACGAAATAGGCCCCGCCACCCCCCAAGCTATCCGCCATCGAAAACACCGACGCCGGGCCCGACAGGTCGAGCAGCTCGAAACCGTCATAGATGTAGAAGATGATTCCCCGCCGCGATTTCATTTGGCAGGATATATCCGATCTTTGTCATTTCTGCCAACCCCCTCTTCGCCTATCCCGCCGGCGAAGGAGACGCATCATGACCAACCCCATCCATATCGGCTTTCTCATCTATCCGCAGGTTACCCAACTCGACGCCACTGGACCGGCGCAGGTCCTCAGCCTCGTGCCCGGCGCCATCATCCATTTCATCTGGAAGACCACCGATCCCGTGCCGACCGACGCCGGCTTCGCAATCCTGCCGACCGACGATTTCGATAGCTGCCCCGATCTCGACGTGATCTGCATCCCCGGCGGCCTTGGCCAGGGCGCGATCATGGATGATCAGGACGTCCTCGCTTTCGTCAGGCGGCAGGGCGAACAGGCGCGCTATGTGACCTCGGTTTGCAGTGGATCGTTGTTGCTGGGCGCGGCCGGACTGCTCACAAATTATAAAGCGGCCTGCCACTGGCTGCTGCGCGACCGGCTGCCCGATTTCGGGGCAGAACCCGTGGCAGAACGTGTGGTGAGAGACCGCAACCGGATTTCAGGTGGCGGTGTAACCGCCGGCATCGATTTCGGGCTTACCCTTGCCGAGGAACTGGCCGGCGAACAGGCCGCCAAGATCGCCCAGCTCTTCCTCGAATATGATCCCTGTCCGCCCTTTGATGCAGGAACGCCCGAAAAGGCCGGCCCGGAACTCGAAGCCACGGTGCGCGCCATGGTTGCAGATGTATCGCTCTAACGGCGATCGCCCTATTCAACCGCGGCGGGGTCCGGCAGCGCGAGGAACTGCATGTCCTGCCCCACGACATCGATGCGCACTACGCGACGGTCTACGCCGCGGGTAACATAGACATCGTTGTCGGGGGCCCCGCCGCGGATCTCGTAGCGGATGGTATCGAAGCTGCCGGCAGGCGTTTCGATCGTGCCGCCAGGCCGAGCCGTTACCGTGACATCGGCCATCGCGTTGCCGAGCGGACCGAACCAGGGAAAAACCGTCTCGGCGCCGTCTTCGGCGGACAGGACCATCGGCATGAGGAAGGCGATCGGCCGGGGCAGAGAATTTTCGGGCAGTTCCAGATCGACCTCTTCCACCGTCATCTCCTCGAGGCGATGGATCGTCCGCCGTCCGGTGACATGAGAGCCGTCGAAATCGAGATCGACCTCGAGATGTGCGACACCGCGATAATAAAGGATATGGGCGTCGCGAAACGTGAAGTCCGGCGCAAGATCGAAGGTCACAACTTCGTAGACGCCGTCGCTGGGCATCATCGTGCGGTCGTAGAGCAGGATGCCATCGTCGCGCTTTATCCAGCCGAGGCGCATCGTGCCGTCGGCCTCACCGCCATTGAACAGGCCGAGATGGAATTCGCCGCGATCGGGCAAGGCGTTAGCGACCTCGGTGCCGAGCGCATTTTGCGCCGCCGCCGGCATGGCCAGCAGAAAAGTCGCCGCTATAGGCGCGATCGCGCGCGCGAGAATCGAACGTAGAGATGCCATTGGAATGCCCCCATTTTGTCTGGAGACAGCTTGGAAGTGCACCGGTGGGCACCCAAGCGATTTTCGACGAATGGCCGAATGCTTCTGGCAGAAGCGAGCGAGTATTATCCACCAGGCGTGCCACATCGCTTAATCGGGAATTTTGGTGGAGCCGAGGGGGATCGAACCCCTGACCTCTACACTGCCAGTGTAGCGCTCTCCCAGCTGAGCTACGGCCCCATCAAGTGCAGGCGGCGCGTTTAGCGGCACCGCCCGCCCTATGCAAGAATGGTTTTGCGCGGGAGACGACTAGCTGTCGTCTTCCTTCTCGTCGGTGCTGGCGCTGGTATCGACCTGGATATCGTCGTCGCCGCCCAGATCGACTTCGTCGTCCGGATTCACCTCCGCATCTTCGTCGACATCGATATCGAGATCGTCGTCATCGTCATCGTCGTCATCAGACAGATCCGCATCGGCTTTCTTGGCCTCCGCTTCCTTGTTTTCGGGCTCGAAGGCGACCGGCTGCTTCGATTTCAGCACCGGCTCCGGCTCCCAGATCGCACCGCATTCGCTACCAATGCAGGTTACCGGATCGTCCTCGCCCAAGTCGTAGAAACGAAGTCCACATTTCGGGCAGGTCCGCTTCGTGCCCCATTCAGGCTTCACCATAGGATTTCAATCTTTCATCGAATCGGATTGTAAAGGGTCTTACGAGCATTACCCGCATTTCGGGCGGGCGCTTGCCACAAGGGGTTGCCACTGTCAAAACCCCGCTGTCAAACTGCTTGGCATTCCCGCATCGCCCATACGCCAGATAAGAACCAATCCATGTCGCACAACCCTATTCCTCGCCCCTTCTCCTTGCGCGGCCCGTTGCGCGGCCATGCGCGTGTGCCGGGCGACAAGTCGATCAGCCACAGGGCCCTGATTCTCGCGGCCATGGCCGTCGGCGACAGCCGCATCGAGGGGCTGCTCGAAAGTGAGGACGTGATCGCCACCGTCGCCGCGCTCTGGTCCATGGGCGCCCAGGTCGGGCAGGATTCGAATGGCAACTGGGCGGTTTCGGGTGTCGGCGTTGGCGGCCTGCTGCAACCGGAAACCGCGCTCGACATGGGCAATTCTGGAACCAGCGCGCGCCTTTTAATGGGGCTGGTCGCCAGCCATGCGATCACCGCGACCTTCATCGGCGATCCCTCGCTCTCGCGGCGCCCGATGAACCGGGTGATCGAACCGTTATCGAAAATGGGGGCCGAATTTTCGGTCACGCCCGGCGGCCGGTTACCGCTGATGGTTCACGGGCGCGTACCCGCTGTCCCCATCGAATATCGCCTGCCGGTCCCTTCGGCGCAGGTGAAATCGGCGGTGCTGCTTGCCGCGCTGAATACACCGGGCGTCACCCGCGTCATCGAACCCGAGCGCACCCGCGATCATAGCGAACGGATGCTCAAAGCGTTCGGCGCCGACATTGCGATCGAGGAAGCCGGCAGCGAACGCATCATCAGCGTGACCGGTGAGGCCGAACTGCGCCCGCAAAATCTGTCCATTCCCGGCGACCCCTCGTCCGCCGCCTTCCCAATCGTCGCCGCGCTGCTCGTCCCGGGCTCGGACATCCTTGTCCAGCATGTCGGCATTAACGAAACGAGAACCGGGCTGTTCGAAGTGCTGAAGGAAATGGGCGCCGATATCGTTTTCGAGAATGAGCGCGAAGTGGGCGGCGAACCGGTTGCCGACATCCGCGCCCGCCATTCGGTCTTGAAGGGCGTCGATGTGCCGCCCGAGATCGCTCCGCGCATGATCGATGAATTCCCGATCCTGTTCGTCGCCGCCGCGCTCGCCGAAGGCGAAACCAAAACCAGCGGACTCGGCGAGCTGCGCGTCAAGGAATCCGACCGGCTGGCGACGATGGCGTCCGGGCTCAAACAATTCGGTGTGCAGCTCGACGAGCGGGAAGACGGACTGACCATCACCGGCTCGGGGGGAGAGAAGATAAAGGGCGAGTCCGCAATGCCGGAGATCAGGACTTCGCTCGATCACCGCATAGCGATGAGCTTCGCCGTCGCCGGTCTCGCGTCGGAAGGCGGTGTGCTGATCGACGATATCAGTCCGATAGCGACGAGCTTTCCCAGCTTCCCGCCGATGCTCGCCGATCTGGGGGCGATTGCGCCGTGAGGGGAATATCGCACCTCGTTGGCCTATTAATCTTCGGGTCGACCTTTCTTGGCACCGTTACTGTGGCGCAGACTCCACCGAATCTCGATCAAGGCCAAGCTCTCCTAGACAGAGCTAGCGCGAGCTTTTCGTCGATATCCTTCTACTCCCGCGAGTTGCCGGAAATGGCCCGACAGGTTCCGCCTATATATTCCTTTTGCGCGGAATATCCGTTGTCCGAATGCACCTATTATGACCGCTCAAGGGTGCAGCACTACTATTTAGAAGACCTGAAAATCAAAATCGTCGCGGCGGCGGATTTTGAAGGCCGGCGCATTCCAGCGATGGGGATAGGCGACGCCCGCAGCCGAGACGAAGTGCTGGGCCGCGCGTCACACTTTCTCGAAGGCGCGTCTCTTGAATGCATGCCACAAGAACGGGACGCTGCGTCGAACGAATCCTGCTTCGCGATGATCGGGCAAGGCTGGATCACCGTTTATTTTCTGGACGGAGAGTTCGTGTCCGCCCAACTGACATCGAGCCATTTCATATGATCATCGCCGTCGACGGACCCGCCGCATCCGGCAAGGGAACGATCGCCAAGGCGCTCGCAGTGCATTTCGCCCTGCCCTGGCTCGATACCGGGCTGCTTTATCGAGCGGTCGGCATCGGCGTGCTGCGCGCGGGCGGCGATCCTGACAATCCCAATATCGCGCTCACCGCCTGCGATTTCCCCGATGCTTTGCTCGAAGACCCGGCGCTGCGCAGCGAAGGGGCCGGCGCCTATGCTTCCCGCGTATCGGTCCATCCCGAAGTACGCGCTGCGCTGATTGAGCGACAAAAGGCCTTTGCAGCCCAACCTGGCGGTGCGGTACTCGACGGACGCGATATCGGCACCGTGATAGCTCCCCATGCCGATGCCAAGCTGTTCGTCACTGCAAGCCCCGAAATTCGTGCCGAGCGTCGTTACAGGGACGAAAGCGCCGACAATCAGGATGCAAACCATGACGCCATCCTCGCCGACATCATCCAACGCGACAAACGCGACAGCGAACGCGCCAATGCGCCGCTGAAGCGCGCCGAAGATGCGGACTTGCTCGATACGTCCGATCTTACTATATCCGCCGCCGTCCAGCGGGCGATTGCGCTCGTAGAAGCTAGGACGGGTAAGCGGTAAGAACCGCATCCCTTCAGCAACGTGTCAGGCAACGGTCGAAGGGCCGGGGCTTCGGCGCGTTTTATGCTTTTGCGAAAAGGATCGAAAACTGGGTGCGGCATCGGCATGGGGCCGACGCTGCAATCGATGTTCCAAGACCTCCGGAGACAACCGGACGGCCTGTAACGACGAAATAAAGGACTTCATTCATGGCAACTGCGCCGAATCCCACGCGGGACGATTTTGAAAAACTGTTGAACGAGACCCTTGGCGGAGCGGACAGCTTCGAAGGCCAAGTGGTCAAGGGTACCGTCACCGGTATCGAAAATGATCTTGCCGTCATCGATGTCGGCCTGAAATCGGAAGGCCGTGTGTCGCTGCGCGAATTCGCCGCGCCAGGCCAGAAAGCCGAACTCAAGGTCGGAGACGAGGTCGAAGTCTATGTCGACCGCGTCGAAAATGCGAATGGCGAAGCCATGCTGTCGCGCGACCGTGCCCGCCGCGAAGCGGCCTGGGACCGGCTCGAAACCGAATATGACAAGGAAGCGCGTGTCGAAGGCACGATCTTCGGCCGCGTCAAAGGCGGCTTCACCGTCGATCTCGGCGGCGCCGTGGCCTTCCTGCCCGGCAGCCAGGTCGATATCCGCCCGGTGCGCGATGTCACCCCGCTGATGGACATCCCCCAGCCCTTCCAGATCCTCAAGATGGATCGCCGCCGCGGCAACATCGTCGTCTCGCGCCGCGCCGTGCTCGAGGAAACCCGCGCCGAACAGCGCAGCGA
This sequence comes from Parasphingopyxis marina, assembly GCF_014237875.1. Lineage (GTDB taxonomy): Bacteria > Pseudomonadota > Alphaproteobacteria > Sphingomonadales > Sphingomonadaceae > Parasphingopyxis > Parasphingopyxis marina. The sequence goes on along the minus strand of NZ_JACJVJ010000001.1, from coordinate 1,319,907 downwards.
TCTGATCCAGAGCCTCGCCGAAGGCCAGGTAATCGAGGGCGTCGTCAAGAATATCACCGATTACGGCGCATTCGTCGATCTCGGGGGCATCGACGGCCTGCTCCATGTCACCGATATGAGCTACAAGCGGATCAACCATCCCTCCGAGATGGTTGGAATCGGCGACAAGGTTACGGTGCAGATCGTCCGCATCAACCGCGAAACGCAGCGCATCAGTCTCGGCATGAAGCAGCTCGAAACCGATCCGTGGGAAGGTGCCTCGGCGAAATATCCGGTCGACGCCCGTTTCACCGGCCGCGTTACGAACATCACCGAATACGGCGCTTTCGTGGAGCTGGAATCGGGCATCGAAGGCCTGGTTCACGTCTCCGAGATGAGCTGGACGAAGAAGAACGTCCATCCGGGCAAAATCGTCTCGACCTCCGAGCAGGTCGAAGTCGTCGTTCTCGAAGTGGACGAGGAAAAACGCCGGATCAGCCTTGGCCTCAAACAGGCTCAATCCAATCCTTGGGACAGCTTTGCAGAACGCTTCCCGGTCGGCGCCGAAGTCCAGGGCGAAGTGAAGAACGCCACCGAATTCGGCTTGTTCGTCGGGCTCGAGGGCGATGTCGATGGCATGGTCCACATGTCGGACATCAGCTGGGGCGTTTCGGGCGAGGAAGCCCTCAATCTTCATCATAAGGGCGAAATGGTCAAAGCCGTCGTCCTCGATGTTGATCCGGAGAAGGAACGTATCAGCCTCGGCATGAAGCAGCTTGAACGTGGCGGCCCCGCGACGGGCGGCGACACCGGCGATCTGCGCAAGGGCAAGATCGCAACCGTCACCGTGCTCGACGTCAAGGATGGCGGTCTCGACGTCCAGGTCGGCGACGATGGCCCCACCGGCTTCGCCAAACGTTCGGATCTGGGCCGCGACCGCGACGAGCAGCGTCCGGATCGCTTCCAGGTCGGCCAGAAGTTCGACGCCATGGTCGTCGGCTTCGATCGTTCCAAAAAGCCGAACTTCTCGATCAAGGCGCTTCAGGTTGCCGAAGAGAAGAAGGCCGTCGAACAATATGGTTCGACCGATTCTGGTGCGAGCCTGGGTGATATTCTCGGCGAAGCGCTGAAGCAAAAGGGTAGCGGCGAGGCCAAGGACGCCGAATAAGCCGCGTCAAAATACGCGAGTGATTCGCAAAATGGCCCGCGAAACGCAGCACGATTGTGATAATCGTCTGTGATTCGCGGGTCTTTTTGTCGAAAATCGTCCCATTTCGCAACGTATTGCCGTGATATCCTGTATGCTGGCCCCGGTCGGGTTGAAAAACTTCGGAAAGCGGAACATTAACACGGGGGTTAATAAGGGGGGAGGACAAGGATACCGCTCCCTCCGTCCGCATACCGGAAAAAGACCGGATGCTCGGTGTCGCAAACAGTGGTCCAGGGGGGAACCCTTAATGATCCGATCGGAACTCGTGCAAAAGATCGCGGCGGATAATCCCGACCTCTCTTCGAAAGATGTCGAACGCCTCGTAAACAGTTTCTTCAATGCCATCACCGAGCAGCTTGCTCGGGGCGGCCGCGTTGAGCTTCGCGGCTTCGGCGCATTCTCGACCCGCCAGCGCAAGGCACGCGTCGGCCGCAATCCCCGGACTGGCGATGCCGTCCAGGTTCCGGCCAAGCGCGTGCCCTATTTCAAGCCTGGCAAGGAAATGCGGGAGCGCCTGAACTTCTAGGGGCGTTGCCTAAAGGACCGTACTTCGAATGCCGTCAGGGAAACCTGGGGTCAAAGAAGACGCGTCCAGAGCCCAGTTCGCTTGTCAGGGCACCAAGAACCAATTCGGGATCGCGCACCGCGCGGTACCAGATTTGGCGTGGGTGAAACCAGGCCAACCGTTCGCTGATAAGTCCGTAGCGGCCGGAAAGCTCGACGATTTCGCTTTCAGGAAAGGTCACACAGGCGGGATATTCCCAGCCAGCGATATCTTTTCCTTGTTCGAAACGCTCATAAGCCGGCGCCCCCTCGGTCAGCACGGTGAACAAAAACTGCCCGTGCTCATCCAGCACTTTCGAAACCGCCTCTATGCCACGTTCGAGGAGTGCCTTGCCGGTATGGGAGAATATCGACTGGGCGACGACGAAATCGAATGTCCGTCCAAGCTCCTCCAGTTCAAAATTATCCGAATGGCTGAACAGGGGTTGCTTGATTGCCAGCATCTCCTGGCCGATCTCGGTCGCGACAGCCTTCTCTATAAGCCAACGGTTCGGATCGACGCCGCAATACCGGCCGGGCAGCAGATAGGCCAGCAATAGCCGCCCCGCCCTCAACGAGCCGCATCCGAGATCGAGCAGCCGATGCTCCTCCCGGAGGCCCAGCATGGTCAGCAAACGGAACTGCGTCGCCCCCATGAAATCATATTGATTGGGGGGGCCAACATAGGCCCTGTAGTGCACGTCTCCCGCCTTCAGACTCCGCGAATCGAGAAGTTCTTCCTCGAGGCTCATTCGACGCTCCACATTTTTCGATCACTTCCGCAGGAAACGCGAAGGCGGACGAAAGGCTTTCCGGTTATGTTACGGCGTAACCGCAACTGGCGACAAATTCCATCTCCTTGGAATCGAAGGATTCGATGCCGAACCGGCGAAAACGCCCCCTCGATGCGAGCGGCTTTACCTGATTGGCAAACCCTGCTGCCGCTGCGTCTGCATCAGGCAGGCCGCAATACCGGAGAAGGCGCCCACCCCATTTGGCGGGATCATCGCAAAACCGGTCGAAATCCAGAATGAAAACCCGGTCCGGATATCGGTCCGCGACCAGCCGCACCTGGCGCTCGACACGACACCAATATGCTAGCGCGTCGGACGGCGTCTGGGCGATGTCCCGGCCCAGCACCGCCGCCCCCCAGTAGTTGAGCTGGTTCTTATTGCTGCTGTAAGCCATGTCGAGGCCATGCCGCACGACATGAACGTAGAGAAGTTCCGTGTCCCAACCCAAGAGGCGGTCAACGACAGTGTGAATCGGTGGACATTTCCAACCCCAGCGCCGCGATCCGCTGCCGGGAAATTGCGGATTCATGAAGGTGGCCGCCCGTGCCTCCAGCCATCCCGGTTCGAACTGGTCATGGGCTCGCCGTGCCAACCTCGCCACGCTCCGCGCAGTCGCGCTGTCCGGGCTGGGAATTTCGCCGCGCATTCTCTGAAAAAAGAGCGCCGATATCTCCTGGAACTCTTGATCCGACACCTCCAGAATGTGCGTCCAGTTGAACAGCAGGACCGCCCACAGATTGTCGTTCATACGGTTGATATCGGCACCGATATAGAAACCGGCATCGCGAAAAAGCTGCGCGACGACACGCGTCCCGCTGCCGCCCAAGCCGCCGATCGCGACTGGCGATCGTTCGAGGTCGTTGTGACTGGTGCTGGCCATACCGGCACTCTTGACGGTTGCGCGGGCAATATCCAGCCTTCGCGTGTCTCCCGTGCAGCGCGCCCAAGGTTCACGCGTCGGGCTTGACCGCGCCGTCCGCTGCCGTCAGGCGTGCGCCATGCGGACGTGGCGGAACTGGTAGACGCTGCAGACTTAAAATCTGTTTCCCGTAAGGGAGTGCGGGTTCGATTCCCGCCGTCCGCACCATCCGGCTGGTGGAACCGGGGTTGGGGTTCGTCGAATTGGCCTTTTCACGCCAACCGTCACGGCTTTTTCATCGAAGGCCGGTAACGGTGGCTCTGCACAAAAGGCTTCGACGATGACGATATCCCGCAGAACTTTCCTGATCACCGCGCAGGCGGCCGGCATGTATTATGCTGCCGTGTCGCTTCCGGGCCTGGCGCATGCCCATAGTTCGAACGCGCGGATGCCCTTGCTTCCCGATCCCGAAGGCATACTCGATCTGCCTGAAGGTTTTTCCTACCGCATCGTATCGACCACAGGCGGCACAATGGCCGACGGATTTCTGCGCCCCGGCCGACCGGACGGCATGGCCTGTTTCGCCTATCCCGGGGACGCCGCGCGCTGCATCCTGATGCGCAATCATGAAAACTGGCCCGATACCGAAGGAGGCAGCCCCTTCGGGGCTGACGATGCCCTCGCGGTCCGCCTCGCGGATGGCACGCTCTACGACGATCGACGCGCCGATGGCCGGCCCTTTTTCGGCGGGGTGACCAAGGCCGTCTATAATCTTGAAGCCGGCATGCTCGAGGAGGATTTCCTTGTCCTTGCGGGCACCGCCGCGAATTGCGCCGGCGGCGCGACGCCCTGGGGTTCGTGGCTCAGCTGCGAGGAATCGACCGTGGGGCCAGGGGACGGCGCGGGCCGACAACACGGCTTCGTTTTCGAAACGCCTTCCTCCGCCATCGGGGTTATCGCACCGGTCCCGCTTACCGCCATGGGACGCTTTGCGCACGAGGCGGTCGCCGTCGATCCAGCGACGGGCATCGTCTATCTAACCGAGGACAGCCGCACCGGCCTTTTCTACCGATTCCTGCCCACGGCGCCGGGCGAACTGCATCGCGGCGGCCGCCTTCAAGCGTTAGCGATACGCGGCCGAGAGTCCGCCGATACCAGCAACTGGCCAAGGGACTGGGGCGGGCCGGGGCTCGGCCATATCGACCAAGGCCAATCCTTCGCTATTCACTGGGTCGATCTTGATGCGGTCGAGGCGCCTGATGGCGATCTCGCAGAGCGCGGCCATGCCGCCGGCGCGGCGCGCTTCCTTCGCGGTGAAGGCATGGCTTTCGCCATCCACCCGGAAAGCCGGCGTGGCGAAATCTTCTTCACCTGCACCCAGGGGGGGGCGCAACGGACGGGCCAGGTGTGGCGCTATTCGCCGTCGACCGATGAAGGCCAGCCGGGCGAAGAGAGCGAGCCCGGCCAGCTGACGCTAATCTACGAATCGCCCGGCGCGGACGAACTCGACATGTGCGACAATATTGCGGCAGCGCCCTGGGGCGACCTGATCCTGTGCGAGGATGGCGAAAATTCTTCCTATTTGCGCGGCCTGACGCCCGGCGGCGAGATCTACGATCTCGCTGAAAACGTCCAAGCGCGGCAGAGTGAATTTTGCGGCGCCTGCTTCTCACCCGATGGCCAGGTTCTGTTCGTAAACATTCAGGAACCGGGCTTTACCCTTGCGATAACTGGCCCTTGGAACCGGCTGCGTTCAGCCTGACACGAGAGCAAATGAAAAAGGCCACCGGGCCGTTAACCAATTGGTTGCACCTCATCGACAATCTGTCACGGAGGGAGGCCAAATACCATGCTCATCGCGTCAAAACTCTATGCCGAAAAACCCGCAGAACGCCGTGTGTTCGGCCGGGTCGCAGCCGACATTCGCGCGCGACTCGGGGGCAAGAATCACGGTCCCCAAAGCGTCGTCGTGCGCAATGTTTCCAAGGGCGGCTTCATGGTGGAAGATTGGGTCGGTTTGGCAACCGGCCAGCGAGTCGATATCGAAATGCCGCCGCTCGCCCGGATGCGCGCCACTGTCGTATGGACGGTCGGAAAACAGGCGGGCTGCGAATTCTGGGAACCGCTCAACGAACGGCAGTTCGATGTGGTTCTCGATGCCCATGCTCCGCCCGTTGTGCACGAAGCCCCTGTCTTCGGCAGAAAGGGCCAGTGCTAGGGCCGCGCAGCGGTCGCGCCGTTTCCGGTTCGCAGATCGTTTGAGGGCTGAACCCTCAAAAGTGGAACGGAGACGACGCGGGCCCGCTTCAGGGTCTGCCCTTTCCGCATCCTCCGAAAAAGCGCTTCGCTGCGCGGCTCCTGCGGCTCAATGTGCCTGTGCATCGCCGCCCGACATGCTAATGCGCTGGGCGACATGTTCCGCCGCTTCCTTCCTGCGCTAGCTCTCGCTCTGGCGGCCTGTTCGGGCGGCGACGATGGCGCACCGGTGCGCGTCGACATGATCGGCGAAGCGCGCGAATTCCGGACGCAGATCACGGCCTCCCCTTCGCGCGAAGCCGCGCTGTTGCTCGCCGCGACCGCACAGGGCCTCGTCCGCCGCGATGCCGAAGGCCAAATCGATCCGGGGCTCGCCCAGCGCTGGACGGTGCTCGACGACGGGCGGACCTACGTGTTCCGGCTCAACGATGTCACCTGGAACGACGGGACGGCGCTTACGGCCGGGCAGGTTGCCCGCGTGCTGCGCAACGCCAGCCGACCGGGAAGCCGCAACCCGCTCGCACCGTTGCTCGCCGATATCGAGGATATCAACGCCGTCACGCCGCAGATCCTGGAGATCGTGCTTGAGCGGCCCCGCATCGATTTCCTGCAACTCCTTGCCGCACCGGAGCTAGCGATCCTGATCGACGGCTCCGGTCTCGGCCCGTTCGAGATCGCCGAGGGCTATGAACCGGACAGCGAGATGATCCTGCTCTCGCCGCATCGCGAACCGCCGGAAGAGGTTGACGGCGAGGCCGCCGCGCCGCTGCCGATCGCGCCGAACGAGACGGTCGAACTGCGCTTCCTGCCTGCGGCAATGGCCGTCGCGCGGTTCGATGCCGGCATGACCGGCCTTGTCACCGGCGGAGACTGGACGACCCTGCTGATCGCCGAAGCGATCGATCCGCCCACCGCTCAGTTGCGGATCGACGCCGCGGAAGGCCTGTTCGGCCTCGCCGTGGTCGAACAGCGCGGGTTCGTGTCTTCGCCGCAGGGCCGCGAGATTCTCTCGCTCGCGATCGACCGGGCAGCACTTGCCGATCATTTCGGCCGACAGGAGGCAGAGCCGCGCTTCACCATCGTCCCGGAAGCGGCCGAGGGGATCGCCTATTCGATCGCTCCGCCCTGGCAGGACAATGCGCTGCCGATGCGGCGTGAATTCGCGCGGCAGGCCGTCGCACAATGGCGGGCGGCCAATGGTGAAATTCCGCCAATTCGGATCGCGCTGCCCGATGCGCCCGGCAGCCGCGTAATTTTTGCGGTGCTCCGGATGAGTTGGGCGGCGATCGGGGTTCCTGTAACGCGCGTCGGCTGGACCGAGGATGCCGATTTGCGGCTGGTGGACAGGATCGCGGCAACGGAAAGCGCAACTTGGTATCTGGAGCAATTTCGCTGCGGCCAGCGGCTGCCGTGCAGCGACGCGTTTCGCCGGGCGATGCAAGCGATCGAGGACGCTCCGTCGGAGCGCGCCCGCTCCATTCGTATCACCGAGGCCGCATTGGAACTGCAAAGCGCCGCGCCCTTCATCCCGTTGACCCGCCCGATCCGCTGGTCGCTGGTCACGCCCCGACTATCGGGCTTTACGGTCAATTCGTTCGCCAGCCACCCGCTCGACGCACTGCTGCCACCGACTGGATAAAGCCGGCCATGCTCCCTACATGGGGGTTGGGCGTCAGGGCGCATTCGGGGAAAAAGCGCCTTATTGGAGCGTTTTACCTATGGTTGTTAAGCAGGAATATTTCGACCGCATCGCCGAAGCCATGCCCGAAATCGGCCGCGATCCTGCCTCGGTCCGCCAGCGCATAGAGGCGATGGAACTGCTGCTCGAGGGCAGCTTTACCATGCCGATCATCAATCGCCGGTTCGGCCTAGACTTTATCCTTGGTCTCGTGCCGGTTCTCGGCGATCTTGTCGCGGCCTCCATGGGTGCATGGCTGGTCTGGGAGGCCCGCAACCTCGGCATGCCGAAATGGAAGCTGGCGCGGATGTTCGGCAATATCGGGTTCGATTTCGTAATCGGCCTGGTGCCGCTGCTCGGCAATGTGGCCGATTTCATTTTCCGCTCGAACACCCGCAACCTGCGAATCATCAGAAAGCATCTCGACAAGCACCACCCATCGACGGTTACCGTCGAGGGCGAGCGCCTGCGTTAGCCCCGGCCTCGCCAGATACGAATGCGTTCGCGGTCCGCTGCTCCGCGCTGATAGGACGGGCAACGCCGCGGCCGAAAATTGCGCGCAAGGCAGACCCGTACTTCGCTGAGCCAGCCCCGCCCATTGGTCTGGACGCGGAGCATATCGGGCGAGACCCCAGGATTGGCCGCGGCGAAAGCCCCCGCGAACTGGCCAACCGTCAGGCTGCGCCGCGACAGCGCATTCATGTCCGGATAGCGGAAAGCGCGGTACATGATACTGCCTGCCCGCAAATAGCCGCGCGGATTGCGCATCGCGCAGCTGCCATGCTTCGCCCATTCATGCTGAATCAACTGGACCGAAGGCGTCGTGCAGAGATGTTCGCGAACCAATTGTCGCGGCAAGGGCCGGACGGGGCGGCACCATTGCGGCCAACGCGGCCCGTCCGTTTCGGGCCACAGGCCGTGCAGCACGAAACCGAACCGCCCTGCCCCGCCTCCCGCGATGCCGCCGCACTGAAGCCGGTGCTGTGAACTGCCCCGCCGTGTCCGGCAGAATTCGGGCGACCAGCTAAGCGCCAGCACGTAATTCGTCACGGGCGCAATGCGCCGTTCGCCGGGCGGCGCACTTTCCGCGCGCGGAGCCGCAATCCGTTCCGGTATCCGGCATTCGCGGGCCTGGGCGTGGAGCGCCGCCGGCATCGCCAGTGCGATCATCACGCCAAGCCATGTGCGCATCACGAGATCTCGGCGAAATCGAGCCCGATATCGGCGGCGGGCGCCGACTGGGTAAGCCGCCCGACCGAGATGTAATCGACGCCGGTTTCGGCGATCTCGCGGATCGATTCCAGGGTCACACCGCCCGATGCCTCGCAGGGCACACGCTCGCCCACCATTCGCACCGCATGGCGCAGCATTTCCGGCGGCATATTGTCCAGCAGCAGCTGGGTCGCGCCGGCGTCGATCGCCGGCTCGATCTGGCCGGTACGATCAACCTCGACGATGATCTCCGCAATCCCCGCATCGACGGCGCGGCGCACCGCTTCTTCCACCGAGCCCGCGACCGCGACATGATTGTCCTTGATCATCGCCGCATCCCAAAGACCCATGCGATGATTTTCCGCGCCGCCCATCCGTGTCGCATATTTTTCCAGCACCCGCATGCCAGGAATGGTCTTGCGCGTGTCGCGCAGGATCGCGCCGGTGCCCTCGATCTCGTTGACATAGCTGCGGGTCATCGTCGCGATGCCCGACAGATGCTGTACGGTGTTGAGCGCCGAGCGTTCGGCGGTCAGCATCGGACGGGCCGAGCCCGAAAGATACATGATGTCCGTCCCGCCGGGTACGAAATCGCCATCCTCAACCAGTCGCTCGATCGCGATTTCCGGATCGAGCGCGCGGAAGAACGCTTCCGCGATTTTCAGTCCGGCAACGACGATCGAATCGCGGCTGTCCATGATCCCGCGGAAATGCGCGTTCGCCGGAATCACCGCGTTCGAGGTGATATCGCCGGCCTCGCCAAGATCTTCGACGAAGGTCGTGGCGACGAAGGCGTCGAGATCGAAATTGTCCAGCGCGAAACTCATTCGGCCCCCAGTTCGCGGTTCAGGAACGCATAGAGCAACGCGGCGCGCATCGCATCCTCGGTCCGGTCGGCCCCGACCGAATGGCCGCCCTCGCGATATTCGCGGAAATAGAAGGTCTGGCCGAGTTCCTGATGCCGCACAGCCATCTTGCGGGCATGGCCGGGATGGACCCGGTCATCCAGGGTTGAGAGATAGTAGAAGGTCGCCGGATAACCCTCGACCGCGCGCAAATTCTGGTACGGCGAATAGAGCCGCATGAATGCCCAGTCCTCGGGCACATCGGGATTGCCATATTCTCCCATCCAGCTCGCGCCTGCGAGGAGGTGCGAATAGCGTTGCATGTCTGTGAGCGGCGAGCCGGAGATCACCGCCGAATAGAGGTCCGGACGCTGGTTCGCGGCAGCGCCGACAAGCACGCCGCCGTTGGAGCGCCCCGAAATGCCGAGATGGCCCGCCGACGTAACCCCCGTCGCGATCAGATCCTCGCCAACTGCGGCGAGATCGTCGAAGCTGCGCTGGCGATTTTCTCGCAGCGCCGCCTCGTGCCAGGCCGGGCCATATTCGCCGCCGCCCCGAATATTGGCGAGCACATAGGCGTTGCCGGCCTCCACCCAGAACAGCCCGAGCGGCCCCGAGCGATAGGGCTGCTGCGTCAGATAGGTCGGCGTCTGAGCGGCGCGGAATCCGCCATAGGCGTGGATGAAGGTCGGCACCGGCCCCTCGACGTCGCGGGGGCGGACGAGGAAATAAGGGATGCGCGTACCGTCTGCCGAGGTCGCGAAACGCTGTTCCACGGTCATAGCGGAAGCATCGAACTGCGCGGGCAGGCTCTGCACATCGGCGACGCGGCCATCTTCATGAACCGCATAGAGCGACGGCGGCATCAGCATCCCCTCGACGGTCGCCAGTGCAATATCGTCGCCGGTGGCGGCGATATGGATGGTGGCATTGTCGGGCAGCGCCATTGCCTCCTGCGTCCAGCTGCCGTCTTCCGCGCGCCGCAGCGCGAACAGCCGGCCCGACACATCGTCGAGCGCCTTCACCCACAGCACACCGCCCGACACGGCGACCTCCTCAATCGCCTGACTTTCGTTTGGCGCCATGACGAGGCTTGGCGCCGGCTCTTCACCCGCCGCGATTGCCGTGAGGTCGTATGCCACGAGCGCTCCGCTCGGCAGCACGCCGCTTTCGGTTTCGAGCGCTTCATTGAGCCGCACGATCAACTGGCCGTCGAACACGTCCTGTTCGGAGGCCGTCTCCGGCATCGGTACACGCTGGAGCCCGTCGGGACCGACCAGAAGCACCTCGCTCGTCCAGAAGGTGAGGCTGCGCGAGAGGAACACCCAGCGCCGGTCGCCGTCGACCGCCGCGAACGGCCCCACGCCGATATTCTCGGCCGTACCCTCGAAAAGCGTTTGCGCTTCGGACAGCGGCGTGCCGCGCTCCCAGATCTTGGCGATCCGGGCATAGCCGGAGTTCGTCATCGAACCCTCGCCATAGTCGGTTGCGACGACGAGGCGATTGGCATCGAGCCAGGTCACGCTGTGCTTGGCTTCGGGAATCATGAAGCCATCCTCGACGAATGCTCCGGCCGCGACATCGAATTCGCGGGTCACATCGGCATCGCCACCGCCCGGGCTCAGGCTCACAAGACAGCGGGTATAATCGGGCGCGAGGCAGTTCGCGCCATGCCATACCCAGCTCGTGCCCTCTTCATCGCCGAGTGCGCCGACATCGATCAGCACGCGCCATTCGGGCGTTCCGTCAAGATAGGCGTCGAGTGGCGAAATCCGCCACAGGCCGCGTGGATGCTCGCCATCAATCCAGAAATTGGTGACATGATCGCCCTGAATCTCGTCGGGCGCGGCGATCTGATTTTCATCGTTGAGCAAGGCGAGCGCCCGTGCGCGATGTTCGTCGAAACCCGGCGTCGCGGCGAGATCGGCCTCGGTCCGCGCATTCCACTGCTCGACCTGTTCCAGCGCGCGTTCGCCCTCGATGTCCTCGAGCCAGAGATAGGGATCCTCCTCGGCCTGGGCGGCTGCAAGGGCGGGGGTGACGAGGAGCAACGCGGCGAATGCGGTCCTGAGCAAGGATAATCTCCCAAGATATGTGTCGGGAACGGCTTAGCAGCCGATCGAAAACAATGCGACGCCGTTATCCGGTCCTATCCGCCATCGCCGATTTGAATTCGGCGAAACGCGCTTCGAGTTCGTCGAGCGACGGCCCCTCCATCGCGGTGTGCGCCTGGACGAGAAGCAGGCGCGCCTCTTCGACCAGCAGGTCGCGCCGCTGTTTCGATGCGCAGGCAAGACCGCAATCTTGGAGGACGTCGATGAACTTTTTGGATGCCATCGCGCTGCCCGCCGCCGAAGCGCGAATGCCACCGAAACCGCGCTGCATGAAATGGGCGAAATCATCGTCGAGGGGCTGCACGCGATCGCGATCGTAGCTTTCCTGTTCGGGGCCGCGATCGAGATCGCGGTGGCAGAGTTCGGCCATCGCCGCGCCTAGCCAGTGCATCGAGGTGATCGCCGTGAAGGGATCGTTGATGCCCGGCGACAGCGCCCGGAGCGCGATCTCGACCAGCTCGTCGAACAGGAATTCGAGATCCTGGGTCGGCGTGCGCATCCCGCCCGCGCTGAAACAGTCGCGGATGGCGTCGGCGATCTCGTCGGTCAGTTCCGCCCCGCTCCATTCCGCGATCGGCTTGCGCGGATGGATGAAATCGCCGGTACGGATGCGCAGCGCGACGACGCCGCCCTTGTCCTCAGCGATGGAATCGAGCGTTTCGAAATCGATGATCTTCACATAGCCGGTCGCAGTCGCCAGCACCGCCTCGCCGGGCTCCGGCTTTTCGGGTTCGACGCCGCCATCCTCATCCGGGAAACGTTCGCGAATGTCCCAAATCAACCGTTGGCCGATACCCTTGAGCACGGTGTTGATGCGGATGCTGTCGGGGATATGGTGGAGGAAGAAGACGAGTACGGCGACCGCGATGAGCGCAAGCACCGTCGCGATCAGCAGCGAAAGCTGGGGCGTGAAGCCCGGCAATTGCGTCGCGGCGGCCTCGACCGCGTCAGAGGGCCGCTCATCCTCGCCGCGCACGACCCGCAGCACCATCAGCGCATAGACGAAGGTGGCGATGAAAGTGCCGAGCGAAAGCTGGTTGCCCTTGTCCTGCATGAAATTGGTGAGCAGGCGCGGCCCGTAATTCCCGCTCGCATAGGCGACGGCGGCGATGGTGATCGAGAAGACCGTGGAGGCGACCGCGATCATCGACCCGGCGATCACCGTAAGCACTGTGCGCGCGCCTTCGGGGCGGCTCGAATGGATCCAGCTGACCTCGTTCAGCCATTCGGCCATGCCGTTGCGATCGAGATAGACGGTGACGAAAGCAAGGATCGCCGCGAGCAGCGAAAACAGCCCCGGATAGAACCAATAGCTGGCGTTGACGCTCAGCCAGAAGGATCGAAACCGCGCGATCATGCGATCGCCGTCACGCTATCGTCCCGGGCCTCAATCCCCGGTCACCGGCGGCGCGCCGACATCGCCCATGCCGACCGTCGCGCTCGCCATTTCGAGCATTCGGTCGAGCGATTTCTTGGCCTCGAGCCGCAGATCCTCGTCCATTTCGATCCGGGGCTGGAGGTCGCGCAGCGCGATGTAGAGCTTCTCCATCGTGTTGAGCGCCATATAGGGGCAGATATTGCAGTTGCAGTTGCCGTCCGCCCCCGGCGCACCGATGAAGGTCACCTCGGGCAGCGCCTTTTCCATCTGGTGCATGATGTGGGGTTCGGTCGCGACGATCACGGTATCGCTCTCGGTCGCCTTGGCTTCGGCGAGGATCGAGCTGGTCGAGCCGATATGATCGGCATGATCGAGGATCGCCGCCGGGCATTCGGGATGGGCGAGAACCGGCGCGCCGGGATGCTTGGCCTTGAGCTTCAGAAGCTCGGTCTCCGAGAACGCCTCATGGACGATGCAGACGCCGGGCCAGAGCAGCATGTCGCGCCCCGTCTTGCGCGCCATATAGCCGCCCAGATGCTTGTCGGGCGCGAAGATGATCTTCTGGTCCATCGGGATCTGCGAAAGAATTTTCTCGGCAGACGAAGAGGTTACGATGATATCCGAAAGCGCTTTTACAGCCGCCGAACAGTTGATGTAGGTGAGCGCGATATGATCGGGATGCGCGTCGCGGAATTCCTTGAACTTGTCCGGCGGGCAGGAATCCTCAAGACTGCATCCGGCATTCATATCCGGCAGGATGACGATCTTTTCGGGGCTCAATATCTTCGCGGTTTCGGCCATGAAGCGCACACCGCAAAAGGCGATCACATCGGCATCGGTTTCCGCGGCCTTGCGCGAAAGATCGAGACTGTCGCCGACGAAATCGGCGATGTCCTGGATTTCCGGCTCCTGATAATAATGGGCAAGGATCACGGCGTTGCGCTCGGTGCGCAGCCGATTGATTTCGTCCTTGATGTCTACCCCGGCTAGGCTGCCGCCTATTCCGTCTCGTGCGTCCATGATTGTGGCCTCCTTCGGCCAATATAGGGGGGCAAATGGCGAATGTCTCGGACAACAACCCGTGGAACTTTACAAACTTCACACACAGCGTTGCTCGACCGCGTAATATAATTTCCTACAGCATGAGAAGGCAGCGCGCATGGCCGCCGACAGCTAATCTGAGTCATCATTTCCACCATTGGTAGCGGAAAAGCGCGCTACTGTCCTTCTGCTGCGCTTTCGCGCCGCATCTCGCCCAGCACATCGCGGGATCGTTCCATCCGCGTGGAATCCCGTTCGCCCCGGAAACTGGCCTGAACCGTGGCGTCGATCCCGGCGGCGCGCAACGGCAGTTCGAAATTGCGCTCGATCGCCCGGCGCGCGGCATCGCGGGCCAGCCGCATCGCCGGCCCCGCCTGCGCCTGCGCGAGCAGCGAACGCTGGCCCGCCGCCCGATTGGCATCGTCGAGCGTGGTTTCCGCATCGGTCAGGGTCATCAATATCCCGCCATCGCCATATTCGCGGATCGCGTCGATATCGATCTCCGGCCCGGCGATCCGCAGCGGCGGCAAGGTCACCTGCAGCGTGTTCGATCCGGCATCCCAGACGACATCGTCGTCGCCGATGGCCGAGAGATCGAGCTCGTATCGCACATCGCCCGGCATGATCAGCGTCTTGCGTGCCGAAAGCCCGAAGCGCCGCTGGGTCGAGGTAATGACCGCCACGAAGCGGGCGGAGAAGGGCACGAGCGTATTCTGTTCGCGCATCCCCTGCAGGCTCGCGGTCGCGATGGTTTCGGGATCGGGGCCCCCGCCGAACAGCCGCTCGCCGATGCTCGACACACCCATCACGAAAACCGCAATCAGCGCAAGGAAGCCGAGCAGGCATCCCATCGCCCAATATTTGCCCGAGCCCTGGCGCAGCAGGATCACCGGCGGTTCGCGCGTCGGCCCGCCGGGGCCCCATCCGCGCGGCCCCTCGCCGCGCGGCCCTTCGGGCGGATCGATCTCTATGCGGCTGTCTTCGACCATGTTTCGCCTTTCTGGATCACCGCGCCGCGATCACGCAGGTCGATCAGGTGCGCGAGCACCGAGCGGCCTGCCGCGCCGTGCAGCCGCGGATCGATGCCCGAATACATTTTCGTGACCATGTCGGGGATCGCGTGCAGTCCCTCATCGATCGCGCGCAAAATCTGGCCCTCGCGCTGCTTGCGATGGCCCATCAGGCCGCGCGCATAGCGCCGCGCCTTTTCGACCGGCTCGCCATGGGCCGGATAGAAGCGGGTTTCCTCGCGATCGACAAGCTTTTGCAGGCTGGCCATATACTGGGCCATGTCGCCGTCGGGCGGCGATACGACGGTCGTCGACCAGCCCATGATATGATCGCCGGTAAAGGTCGCATTCTCTTCGACCAACGCATAGCAGAGATGGTTGGAGGTATGGCCGGGCGTGGCGACCGTCTCCAGCGTCCAGCCCTCCCCGACAAGCCGCTCTCCGTCCTCCAGCACCCTGTCAGGCGCGTAACTGGCATCGAAGGCGGCATCGGCGCGCGGACCGGCATCCTCCAGCACCAGCGGCGCGCAACCGGCAACTTCCGCGCCCGTCGCCGCCTTGAGCGGGATCACGCCGGGGCTGTGATCGCGGTGGGTGTGGGTGCAGACGATATAGCGGACGGTTTCACCTGCCACCGCCTTCAGGATCGCGTCGATATGCGGCTCGTCCGCCGGGCCAGGATCGATCACCGCGACCTCGCCGCGGCCGACGACATAGGTTTGCGTGCCGGAATAGGTGAAGGGCGAGGGATTGGGCGCCAATATGCGGCGCACGAGCGGCGTCAGTTCGATCGATAGGCCGGTCGGCATGTCGTCAGGCAGCTTCATGCCGCCTCATGTGGCAATTCTGGCGCGGCGGGGAAAGGGCAGCCCCAAAAAACAGGAGGCAAGGCGCCACGCAAAAGGGGCGGAACCGTTAGGCTCCGCCCCCGCGTTTCCCGCTCTACAGGGGCCGTCTAACGGGTCTCGCGAGCCAGTTCAGCGATGCTCGCATCGAGCTCGGCCAGGACTTCGGCCCGCAGCGAGCCGGACAATTCACGGTCGCTCGCAATCTCGGCGCGGGCTTCGCGCAGGCCTTCCAGCGCCGCGCCGCGGACATCGGCCATCGCTTCGCGGCAGATGATCAGATGGACCGACCGGCCGTCGCTGCTGCTGAGATCGCGGACCATCTCGCCGCTGCCGTCACAACCTTCCTCGATATTGATGTCGGGGATCATGGCGCGCAATTCCTCGCGGCTCGGGATCATCGCGCGCAGCTCCGCTTCGCTCGGCATGTCGGCGAGAATTTCTTCGCGGCTGATCCCGTGGCGGCGCGCTTCGCCGTCCCCGCTCTCTTCCGAGCGCTGGATCGCCCGGACATAGCGTTCGGTGCCGTCATCCCCTTCGAATTCGAGCGTCGCGTTGATGTCGGCATCGGGGTCGATTTCGACCATTTCGCGCTCCTCGGCGGACGGTTCCTGCGTAATCGCGTAGCTCACGGTCGCCGTCAGCGGCAGCGCAAGGGCGAGACCGGTGCCGATCGCCGCGATACCGGCGATCCGGCGGAATTTGCTTTTGTCGTTCATGGTCATGGTTTTGAGCCTTTTCTTCAGGGAGTTTGTGCTGTCGAGCGCACTTGCGAACATCAGCGGGCGCCCCGAAGCGGCTTTCGCCACGGCCCGGCCATAGATGGGATGATCCTCTTCCTGCGTGCTGGCCAGGATACGGGCATCGCACGCCGCCTCCTGATCGAACCGGAAGGCGCGCCAGGCATACCAGGCGACTGGATTGAACCAGTGCAGGCAGAGAATCACGAAGGCGGCAAAATTGACGAACAGGTCGCCGGACCTGTGGTGCGACACTTCGTGGGCGAGCGCCAATTCGCGCTCGCGATCGGAAAAGTCGCGGAAAAAGGTCGCCGGAACCGCGACATATTTGCGGAACAGGCCGAAGGCGAGCGGACCGCGCACGCCGAACGCCTCGACCAGCCGGATATCGCCGATTATTTCGATTTCCCGCGCGTCTCCCAGAATCTCGCTACAATCCTGCAGATAGGCGCCGATCCGCCAGAGGAAAAGCAAGGCCGCGCCGCCGAGCCAGAGGCTGATGCCGATAGCGGCCCAGTTTGGCCCGGCCGCCTCGATCGCCTGCACAGAGGCGACGATTTCGGGCGCCATGCTCGTTACCGGGGCCGCCACCGGATGCGCGACTGGCGCCGGCACGACGATTTCCTCGATCATCGGCGGCATGAACAGCCGCGCCGCGGGCAGGACCCAGAGCGCATAGGCGATCTTGGCACCGAACAGCCGCGCCACCGGCGCGCGCAGCGCCATCACCAGCGCCATCAGGATCGTCGTCCATAAAAGCGTGTCGAATATCCATTCGGTCATGATTTCAGCCCCCGGATCAGCCGCTCAATCTCTTCGATATCGTCGTCGCTGAGCGCGTCGCGCTCGGCGAGATGCGCGACCAGCGGCGTGACCTTGCCACCGAACAATCGGTCGACCAGCCGCTGGGATTCGCCGCCGACATAATCGTCGCGCGCCACATTGGGCGAATAGAGGAAACGGCGGCCGTCCTTTTGATGGGCAACCGCCTGTTTGGAGACGAGGCGGGAGAGCAACGTCTTCACCGTCTGCGGGCTCCAGCCGCGATCTTCGTCCACGGACTCGGCGACTTCCGCCGCCGTCAGCGGCGCGCGGCGCCACAGCGCTTCCATGATCTCAAGCTCGGCTTCGCTGATACGCTTGTCCATAAGACCTCCGTTACGACCACAAGCGTAATCAGAACGATTACAGCTGTAAACGGGAAAACCCTGCCGTTGGTCGAATCCGGAAGGCCTTTCGCGCCGCTTTGTCGGGAAATTTTACACGAGAGCCCATGGTTAACAGGCCGGATACCATCGAAAGCCGTGCTTTTCCGCGATTGTCGAAAACTGGCACGGGGGGTGCATAGTTATAGGCGTTCCATAACCCACTATACCCCCATGAGGGACGGGTTGACTGCTACACTGGTCTCGCGTCAACCCGTCCCCTCATACCCCCAAATTCCCGAAAAGACCGCGGCAGGCGCCAGGCTATGCTTCTGCGCGCACCCGCCCCCGCATGCCCAGGAAGATCAGGGCGGCGAGCCCGGTCGGTATGTAGAACAGTATCAGCCGCCAGATCACCATGACCGCAGCCAACCGCGACGGGCCGACGAAAGGCGCATAGAGCAGCAGGAAGGCCGCCTCCGTGCCCCCTACCCCGCCCGGCGTCGGCACCATGGTGCTGAAGGTGAAGGTCAGCCATTGCAGCGCCCAGTAGAGCAGCGGCAGCATCTGCCCGCCGGCAAAGCCGATAATCGCGGTCGCCACCGAATAGCGCGCTGCCCATTGGATGAACGACAAACCCATGCTGGCGAGGACGACGAGCTTCCCGCCCTTGAGGATCGTCTTCCAGTCGGAAACGACATTGCGCCATAGTTCGGCGGCGCGCGCCGAAAGATTGTTGGTGACGCGGGCGATCTTGCCGCCCAGCCAGCCGCGTTTCGCCGCGCCGACCAGCGTTCCGAGGATCATCGCCAGCGCGACGAGGAACAGCAGCGCCTGCGCGGTGGACGCGCGCGCGCCGACCCAGTCGAGCTGGCGCAGCTGCGCGGGCAGCTCGAAACCGAAAGCGTAGAACAGCGCGAAGGCCAGCATCCCGAGCATCACGATCGTATCCTCGGCGATCTGCATCGAGATGATCGTGCCGGCCTTGTCGGCCTTCACCCCCTCGTTGCAGAGAAACCCCCATTTGATGACGGTGCCGCCGGTCGCCGTCGGCGTCACCGAATTGGCGATCACGGTACCCAGGATCACGCGGATATTGCCCTTGAGGGCCAGCGGCACATCGAGAAAGCGGCACCAGATGGCGAGCCGCGCGACATTGGTGAACCAGGGCACGATCGAGAGCCCGGCGGCCAGCGCGAGCAGCCAGGGCCGTTCGGCGATCGAGGCGATCGGCCGCCCATCCAGGGTCCACAGGAAAAATATGATATTGGCGAGCGCCGCCAGCGGCAGCGCCCAGAGCGCCAGCCGGATCGCGCGACGGCTGATCCTGGCGGGTTTTTTCGCCTCGCTCGTCACGCGGGGCACCCGGCGGCTTTCCGAAAAACCATCGGCGGGGCTTAGCGAATGGGCTGCCTGGCGGAAAGCTTTTGATGGCCGGGCGCCAGGTCAGTGCCTCCCGGCCGCCCGCAGGATGTCCGCCGTCGCCTCGTCGGCGGGATAGAAAGCCTCGAGCGCCAGCTCCGACAAGGTCACATCGACCGGCGTCCCGAAGATCGTGATCGTCGAGACGAAGGACATCCGCCCGACCACCGTATCGATTATCAGCGGCAGCCATATCCGGTCGGGATCGGCGGCCGGCGGTTCTTCGGCCTGCGCATGCGGATAGCCGGCGATCTCGGCCCGCAAGGCGACCAGCCCCTCGTCGGCGCTGGCCTCTATCGAACGGTCGAGCTGTTCCATCACATGGGCGTGCCATTCGGCAAGGTTGACGACCTGCGGCGCCAGCCCCTCGGGGTGGAGCGCGATCTTGAGCGCGTTCATCGGCTGGGCGAGCAACGCGCTGCCGATCTGTTCGGTGAAGAAGCTTATGGCGTCGTTGGCGGCGAGGATGTTCCAGTGCCGGTCCACCGCGATCGCCGGATAGGGTTCATGGCCCTTCAGGATATGCTGGATCGCGACGAGCGCCTGTTCCATCGCGGGATCGTCGAGCGGCCGTTCGGCGTGGCGGGGCGCGAAACCGGCGGCGCGCAACATGCCGTTGCGCGCGCGGTAAGGCACCTCCAGCTGCTCGGCGAGCCGTTCCAGGGTACCGGTGCTGGGGCGCGAGCGCCCGGTTTCGATAAAGCTCAGATGGCGCGGCGAGATATCGGCGTCGAGCGCGAGCTGCATCTGGCTGACCCGCCGCCGTTCGCGCCATTGCCTGAGCTGCTGCCCAACCGGAACCGTACCCATATGCGCGCCTCCATCATGCGATGCGGGTCGCAATCTAGAGGGCGGACGAACGCAATTCCATTACCTCCAAGGTAATCGACTTGCCGCAGCACGGGCCGCATCACGGCTTCGAAAACACCCGGTCCATCGAACAGGAGACCCGACAATGGCCGCTTTTCGAATCCTGCTGATCATCCTTTTCCTGGAACTCGCCATTTATACGGTGTTCACCGTGTCGGCTCATGGCCTCAATTTTTACCCGGACTATTTCGGGGACATGCTGGCGATGGGCTGGCCGGGCCAGTTCAACCTCGACTTTACCTGCCTGCTGGTGCTCGGCGCGCTATGGATCGCCTGGCGGGAAGGTTTCGCCCTTTCCGGGTTGGCGATTGCCGTCGCGATCTTCTTCGGCGGAGCACTGGTGCTCACCGCCTATCTCCTGATCGCCAGCTTTCGCGCGAAAGGCGATCCGGCGGCTCTGCTGTTGGGCGCGACGCGCGCCGCGGCGCGCTAAGCAACGTCAGCCGACGACCGGCGCGACGCCCTTTTCCTGCATCAAGGCCTGGAGTTCGCCGGCCTCGTACATCTCCATCATGATGTCCGAACCGCCGACGAATTCGCCTTTCACGTAGAGCTGCGGAATGGTCGGCCAGTCGGAATAGGCCTTGATGCCCTGGCGGACTTCCTGGTCCTGCAGCACATCGAAACTCGAAAATTCGACGCCGAGATGTTCGAGGATCGCCACCGCGCGGCTGGAAAAGCCGCATTGCGGGAAGAGCGGCGAACCCTTCATGAAGAGCACGACATCGCTGCCCTTCACGGTTTCATCGATACGGGCCTGTGGGTCGGACATGGTGGTTACTCCTGTTCGGGTGCGGCGGTGACGAGCTGGAGCGCGTGCAGCTCCCCGCCCATACGGCCGCCCAGCGCGGCATAGACCGCCTGATGCTGTTTCACGCGCGGCATCCCCCGGAAGCTCTCCGAAACGACGCGGGCCGAATAATGGTCCCCGTCCCCGGCGAGATCGGTGATCTCGATCGCGGCATCGGGGATCGCATCGCGGATCATCGTTTCGATATCTTCGGCCGCCATCGCCATGATGCTAGTCCGTCGACTCGATGAACTGGCGGCGGGCCTCGACCGTCATTTCGTCGAGCTTTTCGCGGATCGCGCCGTCGTCGACATCGACTTCGGCCGCCGTCAGATCGCCCAGAACCTTGCGGATCACGTCTTCATCGCCCGCTTCCTCGAAATCGGCCTGCACGACCGCCTTGGCATAGGCGTCGGTTTCCTCGGCGGTCAGCCCCATCAGTTCCGCTGCCCATTCGCCGACCAGACGGTTGCGGCGCGCGGTAATCCGGAACTGCATTTCCTGATCGTGCGCGAACTTGTTCTCGAAGCCTTTTTCGCGATCCTTGAAACTCGTCATCTACGGCCCCTTTTGCCTGAAATCTTTGTCGTTCCTGAAAATAGGGAGGCGAAGCGCCATGCGCAACGCCCCTTGCTATCCGGTCTTCTTGAGCTTCGACTTGTGGTAGACCATTCTTCCCGTTGCAACAGCGCAGACTCACCAATTGGAGGAGGTCGGCATCAGAACTCTGATAGCGTTTCTGCTGATATTTGCGATGTCCTCGCCTGCCTCCGCAGGATGGGACCGGACCCGCTGGGGTATGTCGGAACTCCAAGTACAAGCAGCCTATCCGGAAGCCATAATCGATAGAGAAGAGTATTATGTCGCGCTGGATTTGCCGCCTTCTTATCGGAATATACTCAGGTTGGGGAATTCCGATTTTGGCGGGATCCTCTGGCAATCTGTCACACTGAGAATTGTAGAAGGGCGCCTCACTTCAGTGGTACTTGTTACAAACGGCGATTGCGATTGGCTGCTCGAACACATTAACGATTGGCTTGGAGACCACCAAATCGTCCAGACCGACAGCTGCCAAGGATTGAACTATGCCGATCCGGAACGGAACAACCGGATAACCATCAGCGCGAGTGGCAATCGAAAAGCCGTGACCTTCCGACCGTACGGAGCAAACTAGCTAGTCCGCGATCTTCACCACCAGTTTACCGATGGCCTGGCGCGCGCCCATCTTGGCGATGGCATCGCCGCCCTTTTCGAACGGGAAGACCTCGGTCACCTGGGGCGCGATCTTGCCCTCTTGCCACCATCGGAAGAGCTGATCGACATTGTCGCGATTGTGCTGCGGATCGCGGGCCGCAAAAGCGCCCCAGAACACGCCGCGCACGTCGCAACTCTTCAACAGCGTCAGGTTGAGCGGCAGTTTGGGGATGCCGGCCGGAAAGCCGATCACCAGATAGCGGCCTTCCCAGGCGATCGAGCGCAGTGCCGGTTCGCAATAATCGCCGCCGACCGCGTCATAGATCACGTCCGCGCCGTTCGGCCCGACGGCTTCCTTGAACTGCGCGGAAAGCGCCTTGGACGCATCCTTGTCGAACGGCCCGCGCGGGTAGATGAGAACGTCGTCCGCCCCGGCATCGCGCACCGCCTGCGCCTTTTCTTCCGACGACACCGCGCCGACGACGCGCGCGCCCATCGCCTTGCCGATTTCGACCGCGGCGAGACCGACGCCGCCCGCCGCGCCCAGCACCAGCAGGGTTTCGCCTTCCTTGAGATCGCCGCGATCGGCGAGCGCGTGGATCGTCGTGCCATAGGTAAGGATCATCGCGGACGCCGGCTCGAACGCCACATCGTCGGGCAGCTTGAAGGCGTTGGTCGCGGGCACCGCGACATATTCGGCGAGCCCGCCATTGCCGCACATCGCCAGCACGCGATCACCGGCTGCAAAGCCCTCGACGCCCTCGCCCACCGCTTCGACGACGCCCGAAACCTCGCCGCCCGGGGCAAAGGGGCGCTCGGGCTTGAACTGATATTTGTCGATGATGATGATCACATCGGGATAGTTGATCGCGCAGGCCTTGACCGCGATAAGCAAATGGCCGGGCTTCGCTTGCGGCTTGTCGAGCTCCCCCATGCGCAGGGTTTCGGGGCCGCCGGTTTCGTAGGACAGCAGGGCTTTCATAGCTTCGTCTCCAATTTTACGCGCGAGTTCCCGAAATTCAGGGCGCGAGCCACGGTCTTTCCGCCGCGATCTTGTTTTCATAGGCGGCAATCGCCGCCTCGCTCTTCATGGTCAACCCGATCTCGTCGAGGCCCGCCATCAGGCAGTGTTTGCGAAACGGATCGAGCGGGAATGCGAACCGATCCTGAAAAGGAGTCGTAACCACCTGATTTTCAAGATCTATCGTGATCGGATCGGTCTTGGCGACTTCCATCAGCCGGTCGACCGCCTCCCGCGGCAGCTCTACCGCGAGGATGCCGTTCTTGAAGGCGTTTCCCGAAAAGATGTCCGAAAAGCTCGGCGCGATGACGGCGGTGATGCCGAGATCGAGCAGCGCCCATGCGGCGTGCTCGCGGCTCGATCCGCAGCCGAAATTGTCGCCCGCGATCAGGATCGATCCGCCGGCATATTCGGGATCGTCGAAGACATTGCCCTCTTCCGCGCGCACGGTTTCGAACGCGCCCGCGCCCAGCCCTTCGCGGCTCACGGTCTTGAGATAGGCGGCCGGGATGATGATGTCGGTATCGACATTCTTGCGGCCGAACGGAATCGCGCGGCCGTGGACGGTGGAGACGGGCTTCATCGTCAACGCCCCGTGACCGCGAACCGCACGCGGCGTTCGGGAAAGTCTATCACCATGCGTACGGCCTCCAGCCAATCCATACCGAAGATGATCGCCGGCCGGTCGGCGACTCCGAAGGCTTCGAAAACGGGAAGGTCCGCGACGAGCACCGGGGCCTCGGCCAGGGTCACATCGCCGAACCGGACATCGGCTATGCGCGCTTCGAGCGATTCGACCGGCATATTGGTCGCGCCCTGGATGGTCTCTCCGGCATCGAGCGTGGAGGGATCGAGGCCGATCAGATGGCCCAGCCGCCAGTTGATCCGGGTCTTGCGCGCGCCGGTGTCGATGACCGCCAGCGCTTCCACGTCGCCGATATGGACGGGAATGGTGAGCAACTCGCCCAGGGTCGGCGCGGCTGCAACGCTCTCGGCCTCTTCCATGCCCTCGGGCACCGTGCCGCTCTCCAGGATCGCCGCGCGACCGCGCGGCAGATCGAAATCGAGAACGGCGTCGCCGAACAGGTCGAGACCGATAATTCCAGGCAGCGGAACCCCGTCCGGCCGGGCATCGAGGATGGCCGCCATGATGCCTTCGGCGGAATGCCCGTCCATCGTCACCCGTGGCAGCGCCGCGATACGCACCGTTACCGCCCCGGTCTGCCCGACCAGCTGGTCCTCGGATTCCCCGACGGGGATATCGTGCTCCGCCACGAACGGATCGTAGAGTGCGCTTTCGCTGGCCCCGGTATCGAGAACGAAATCGAACGTGCCGACCCCGTCGATCGCCACCGGCACCGTCGCATGGCCGCTGGCGGCAATCGCCATCGGCACTTCGGCGGCAAGCGGGCTCGCGGAGGCCAGCAAGGCGGCCGCGAAAAAGGGAGTTCCGCGCATCGTCAGCGCGCCGAAGCCGGGAATGCCGGCAGCCGCTCGATATCGCCCGGATCGTGCTGGATGACGATGATCGCATCGAGCGAGGCATCGATCTGCCCGAAACGCTCGAAGGAAGCGAGCGTATCGGCGCGGTCGGTGTTGAAAGCCGGGACGCCGCGATTTTCGATCTGCTCGCGGAAATGATAGAGATCGCCGGTCAGAAGGAAGTTACCGGACTCGGGCAGGCGGACGAGGAGCGAACTGTGTCCTGGCGTGTGGCCGGGCATCGACAGAATCGTCACGCTGCCATCGCCGAACACGTCGTGATCGCCCGAAAAATTCAACGCTTCTCCGGCATCTTCGCCGATCCACGGAGCCAGCGCCGCCGTTGCCTCGGCATTGGCGCCGCTGCGCACGACCGCCAGATCGCGGCTGTTCATCAGCAAGGTCGCGCCCGGGAATTCGGCCGCCTGGCCGATATGGTCGCCATGATAATGGCTGAGACCGACAAAGGTCACCTGTTCGGGGCTGATATCGATATCGGCAAGCTGGTCCACGATGCTGCGTTCGAGCGACATGGTGAAAATAAACTGGCTGACCGGATTACCGATCAGGCTGCTCGACACGCCCGTATCCCAGAGCAGATATCGATCGCCATTGCGGATGACGTAACAGCTGTCGGTCAGCGTCCGGGGTTCGCCGTCGTAAAGATGGCCATCGGAAAAAGGCCCGGAATCCGAAAGGTCGATAACGCCGCAATCGAGCCGCCACATCTCGATATCGGGCGTGTCCTGCGCGGCGGCGGGCGCCGCGAACAGCGCCATCGGGGCGAGCCATCTGGCAATCGTCTTCATCATGACATCATCTCCCTGACATCGGTGAGCCGTCCGTTGATCGCGGCGGCGGCAGCCATCGCCGGCGACACGAGATGCGTGCGCGCGCCCGGCCCCTGCCGGCCGACGAAATTGCGGTTCGAGGTCGAGGCACACCGCTGGCCCGCGGGCACCTTGTCCGGGTTCATGCCGAGGCACATCGAACAGCCAGGCTCGCGCCATTCGAAACCGGCCTCCACGAAGATCCTGTCGAGCCCCTCCTGCTCGGCCTGCAGCTTGACGAGTCCCGAGCCCGGCACGACCAGCGCCTGCTTGATCGCATCGGAAATCCGGTGGCCCTGCAGCACCGCGGCAGCGGCACGCAGATCCTCGATCCGGCTGTTGGTGCAACTGCCGATGAAAATATTGTCGACCTCGACATCCTGCATCTTCTGGCCCGGAACCAGCCCCATATAGGCCAGCGACTTTTCAGCCGAGGCGCGCTTGGAGGGATCGGTGAAGCTATCGAGCGAGGGCACTTCGCCGGTGATCGAGACCACATCCTCGGGGCTGGTGCCCCAGGTGACGTTGGGCGCGATATCGGCGGCGTCGAGAATGACGGTCTTGTCGAAGCGCGCGCCTTCGTCGGTCGGCAGCGTCTTCCACCATTGAACGGCCTTGTCCCAATTCTCGCCCGAGGGCGCCATCGGCCGACCCTTCAGATAGGCGAACGTCTTTTCGTCGGGCGCGATCAGCCCGGCGCGCGCGCCCGCCTCGATCGACATGTTGGAGACGGTCAGCCGCCCCTCGATCGACATCTCGCGGATCACCGAGCCGGTATATTCGATGACATGGCCGGTGCCGCCCGCCGCGCCGATCTTGCCGATGATCGCAAGCGCGACATCCTTGGACGACACGGCGAAGCCGAGCGTGCCGTCGATCCGGATTTCCATGGACTTGGAGCGGGTTAGCTGAAGGGTTTGCGTCGCCAGCACATGTTCGACCTCGCTCGTTCCGATGCCGAAAGCGAGCGCCCCGAGCGCCCCGTGCGCAGCCGTATGGCTGTCCCCGCAGACCAAAGTCGTGCCGGGCAAGGTGAAGCCCTGTTCGGGGCCGACGACATGGACGATTCCCTGCTGGGGCGAGGCATCGTCGAAATAGCGGATGCCGAAGGCCGGCGCGTTCGCTTCCAGCGCTTCGAGCTGCTGCGCCGACATCGGGTCGGCGATGGGTATACGGTTGCCTGCGCTATCGCGCCGCGCGGTGGTCGGCAGATTGTGATCGGGCACGGCGAGGGTCAGGTCCGGACGGCGCACATCGCGCCCCGCGATCCGCAGCGCTTCGAATGCCTGAGGACTCGTCACCTCGTGAACGAGGTGGCGGTCGATGAAGATGATCGACGTGCCATCATCGCCCTTTTCGACGACGTGTGCGTCCCAGATCTTCTCGTACAGTGTGCGGGGTTCGGGCATGCCGCCTATCTAGCGGCGAAACGCCCGCTGTCTACCGTTTAGCTATACCCAAAGCGCCATCAACCACCGTGCCACGGCGAGCCAGGCCGGCGTGTTCCAGATCAGCGGCGAAACGCAAATCGCGAGAAACGCGATCGAACCGCCGATCCAGGTCGCGCGATGGATGCGTCCGCGCGAATGGATATCCCAGCCGACCAGCGCGACGATGAAAAGCGCCGGGATATAGAGCCCCGCATAAAAGGGGATGAAAGCGATCCGGCCGAAGCCCGGCCCGGTAAACGCCGCCATCGCCATCAGCATGTAGCGCTTGTGCGCCTGGGGGTCCTTGCGGCGGTTGGCGAGCCCCAGCGGGATCAGCAGCGCGGGCGAAACCAGGTTGAGGATGGGAACCGCGAGCCAGCTCTCGGCGGACAGGAACGGCGGATGCGAGCCGCGCGCCGCGCCGTGCAGGGAGGCGGCAAAACCCACGACGAACAGGATCACGGCAAAGCCGAAGCCGGCGACGCCGAGGCGCTGGTGCATGGCGCGATTGCCCGCCGAAATCAGCCCGACCTGCGTGACGAAGAGCGCGAGCCACGCGGTGAAGACGAGCCCGTGGATCCATATCCAGGGGGTCAGCGGCAGCATCGACGGCTGGTGCATCCACTGGCGCAGGAACCAGCTCGGCAGGAACCCTCCCAATATGCCGGCCGCCATCAGCAGCGCCATCGAAAGATAGAAAGTCCGCTCCGCTCGCGCGCCGCTGCGCGCCTTCACTGCATCGGCCATATTGCCCTCCCCCCCCGGAATTGCGGAGGACAAATTATCACGAATGCATCCGTTCGCCCAAGAAATTTCGTTGTCCGCGCGCCGCGATATCAGGCGGCGGCTTCCCGGGCTTCGCGATGCTCGCGCCGGACATCAGCCTGCTCGGAATGGCGGGTGCCGGTGAGCAGCACGTCCACCTTGCGTGTCTCTTCGGTGATCGCGGCGTCGCTATAGGCCAGGCCGTTCGGATCGCTGAGCGCGCGGCGCATGAAGCGCTTCAATTTCAGCCAGGTCAGCGTCACGCGCCACAGGTTCCAGACGTTGAGCAACGCATATTTCGGGTAGAAGACAAGCGGATTTTCAATCGGAAAACCGGGGCGGCGCTGGGTGCGGCGGCGCATGCGGAAATAGCCGGATTCGAATTTCGCGACCCCGCCGATACGCACCGCCTCGCGATAGGCGACGAGACGGTTCAGCGTCATCTTCTTCTTGTTCGAACCAAGCGCGACCATCCGCTTCATCACCCGCTCCATATGGTCGAAGCTGTAAAAGGCGCGGTGCGCGTCGACATAGGCGCGCTCCCATTCCTCGTCCGACATTTTGGGGTGATGGGTGACGCGGTGGTTGAGATCGTATTTGTTGAGGTCCGGATCCATCCACTCGCCGGCTTCATGTTGCCGCTTGTGATCCTCGCTGCCGGGCAGCGGCGTCAGATAGTTGAGATAGATCGCGTCGATCGGCAGTTCTTCCTTGAGGATGCCGATATCGCGCTGGATGGACTCATAAGAATCGTTCGGGAAGCCGATGATATAGCCGCAGATGATGAAGACCGGATGCTTCTTCCACATCAGGAACATCTCGCGATATTCCTCGACCCGGTTCTGCCGCTTCTTCGCCGCTTCCAGATTGTCGGCATTGACGTTTTCGAGGCCCACGAACAGCTCGTCGACGCCCATCTTCACGCATTTATCGATGAAGTTGGGGATGCGGTGGGCCAGCGTATCGACCTGTATCACGAGCTTCACCGGGAAGCCCTGTCCGCGCAGCTCGATCAGCCGGTCGGCGAACACCTCCCAATTCTTGTTGCGCGCGAAATTGTCGTCGGTGAGCACGAAGCGCGTGATCCCGGCGGCCGCGTTGACTCGGATGATTTTTTCCAGATCGTCGGCGGTGCGGAAACGGCTCTTGCGGCCCTGCACATTGATGATCGTGCAGAAGGAACATTCGAACGGGCAGCCCCGGCCAAGATCGAAGCTCGAAAAGCGGTTGGTGTTGTTCTGCACCTGCTCGGCCGGAAGGAAGGGGATCGGCGCGCCGGCGATATTGGGCGTGTCCTTGAGCCAGTCGTAGACCGGCTTGAGTTCGCCCGCATAGGCATCGCGCAGCACCTCGTCGATCCGGCCGTCCTCGGCCTCGCCGGCGAAAAAGCTGATGCCGAGTTCCTGCGCCTCGACGAGTTCGGGGGTCATTTCCTTGAGCATTGAGAGGCAACCCGAGACGTGGAAGCCACCGATCGACACCGGCAGCCCCGCCGCTCGAAATTCGCGCGCCATATGCATGCAGCGCGGGAACTGGTTCGATTGCACGCCGACCATGCCGATAAATCCGCGGCCGCCCGCTTTCTCGATGGCCTTTGCGATTTTCTTCGGATCGACGCGCGAATGGATCTCGTCGATCGTATAAACATCCGCTTCGATATCGCCGAGCGCGCCGCGCTCGATGGCATCGTCGACGATCCCGGCAAGGCAGGCGAGCGAATTGGATGGCACGATCGAGCGCCACCAGCTCAGCGGATAGCCGTCGTCATGATAGCGCGTCGGCTTGATAAGATAGATTTGAAACCTGTTCCCCATTTCCCGATCATAGCGCGGTGGCCGAAATTGCGCCATTTCTTTCCGCGCAGCCTGGAATTCCGCTTTGCGTCCCGTTCGTTCCGACCGGCGCAGCGCGGACTCGCCTCGTCGCATGGCCTCTTATTTTCGGCGTCTTTTTCGGCATGAACGGGCGCGATCGCCCGGTTGGGGCGAGCCAGTTGCGTAGGATTATCGCCATGAAGCATATCGTCTATCCCGCCGCCGCCCTTCTCGCGGGCCTCGCCGCGCCGAGCCACGCCCAGAGCGTTCCGTTCGTGCCGGATATCTATATGGGCCTGGAAGCCGGCACCGGCGAACGCAGCGCCAGCCGTTTCGGCGAACCCGGGACGATTACCGGAAGCGACGAAAGCAACGGCGTCGATTATGGCGCTTTCGTCGGCATCGAACTGCCGGTCTTCCCTATGGGCTATATGGCCCTGGAGGCCGGTGTCGGGGATTCGACCGGCGAAACCACGGCCATCGTCAGCAATAACGGCACGGACCGCGAAGTACGGAGCCAGGCGCGTTTCAACTGGAGCGGCACCGCCCGGCTCGGCCTCGCGCCCCTGCCCGGTTTCGCGGCCTATGGCATTGCGGGCTATGGCGGGGAACAGGTCGATGTGACGGTGCGCGACGTCGCGACCGGCGCCACCTTCGACAGCGACGATTCCATGGACGGCATCATCTACGGCCTCGGCGCGCGCTATATGGTCGGCCAGGATGTCGGTGTCCGGGCCGAATATCGCCACCGCGAGGCAAGCGGCGCGTATGACCCCGAACAGTTCATGATCGGCGCTTTCGTCAGCTTCTAGACGACGCCAATAGCGGGCCGAATAGCGGAGGACCGGTTGGCCCTTAGTGGCCGACCACGCCCAGGCTCTGAAACGGCTTCTCGTTGTCGCTATATTTTTCGATCAGGGTCGCGCTGGCGAGGTTGAGCCCGATGACGCGCACCGTCTTGCCCTCGCCCTGCAAGCGCGCGACGACCTTGTCGAGCACACCGGTCGCCGAAATATCCCAGAAATGGGCGTGTGTGAGGTCGATATCGATATCGGTGACGTCCTCTTCGTTGAATTCCATCGCTTCGGTGATCCGGTCGATCGAGGCGAAGAATATCTGTCCGGCGATCACATAGTGCCGGGTCGTGCCATCGAGGCTCGTCTCGATGGTGACGAGATTGCGGACCTTGGCGGCGAAGAAGATGCCGCTCAGCAGCACGCCGACCAGCACGCCCTGCGCCAGATCGTGCGTCCATACGACGGTGACGACGGTCGCCAGCATCACGGCGGTCGAGGCCCGGGGATGGTGGTTGATCTCGAGGAAGGATTTCCAGCGGAAGGTGCTGATCGAAACGAAGATCATCACCGCGACCAAAGCCGGCATCGGGATCTGCGCGACCCAGGGACCGAGAAGGACGATCAGGACGAGCAGCATGACGCCCGCAACCATCGTCGAGAGCCGCCGGCGGCCGCCCGATTTGATGTTGATCACCGACTGGCCGATCATCGCGCAGCCGCCCATGCCGCCGATGAACCCGGTGAAGAAGTTCGCAGTGCCCTGGCCGAAGCATTCCTGCCTTTTGTCGCTGCGCGTCTCGGTCATGTCATCGACGATCGACGCCGTCAGCAGGGATTCCAGGAGGCCGACCGCCGCCATGCCGGCCGCATAGGGCGCGATGATCTTGAGCGTTTCGAAGGTCAGCGGGACGATCGGCAGATGGAACATCGGCAGGCTATCGGGGAGATGCCCCATATCGCCGACCGTGGAGACGCCGAAGCCGCCGAAAATGCTGACAACCGCGAGCAGAACGATCGCCACGAGCGGCGACGGCACCGCCTTGGTCAGCATCGGCAGCCCGTAGATGATCGCCAGCCCCGCCGCGACCATCGCATAGGTAGCGACAGTGAAATGATGGCCGATCAGCTGCGGCACCTGCGCCATGAAAATCAGGATCGCGAGCGCATTGACGAAACCGGTAATCACCGAGCGCGACACGAAGCGCATCAGGAGATCCAGCCGGAGCAACCCGGCTACGCCCTGGAAAACACCCATCAGGATCGTCGCGGCGAACAGATATTCGACGCCGTGATCGCGCACCAGCGGGATCACCAGCACCGCGACGGCCGCCGTCGCCGCCGAGATCATGCCGGGACGCCCGCCGACCATCGCGGTGATCACGGCGATCGAAAAGCTCGCATACAGGCCGACGCGCGGATCGACGCCCGCGATGATCGAAAAGCCGATCGCTTCGGGGATCAGCGCTAGCGCCACCACCAGTCCGGCGAGAAATTCGGTACGGGGCTGGGACAGCCAGTCGCGCTTGAAATTGCGGTGTAGGGGCATCGGCAACGGCTTTCGGGCAATGTGCCGCGAAGCTGCGGAGCGTTTGAACGCTCCGGAACCCGATGCGGCTATGGTCTAGGGGTCAGAAGCCCGTCAGGCTTCCAATGCTGCGCTGCAATATAGATTTTTCGCCTGAAGCGTAACCCCGAAAAATCGGCGGCCCGATCCTATTGCAGCCGTTCGACATAATGGGCGGTCGTCTTTTCGCCGACTTCCGCGGCGGTAACGTCCGGCGCCAGTTCGATCAGTTCGAACGGGCTTTCATGATCCGGGCGCTTGAACACCGCGAGATCGGTTACGATCATGTCGACGACATTCTTGCCCGTCAGCGGCAGGGTGCAGGCCGGGATGAATTTGGGATCGCCGCTTTTCGAGCAATGCTCCATCACGACGATGATCTTCTTGACGCCCGCGACGAGATCCATCGCGCCGCCCATGCCCTTGATCATCTTGCCCGGGATCATCCAGTTGGCGATATCGCCATTTTCCGCGACTTCCATCGCACCGAGAACGGTGAGATCGATATGACCGCCGCGGATCATCGCAAAGCTGTCTGACGAGCTGAAATAGGCGCTTTGGGGGAGTTCGCTGATCGTCTGCTTGCCGGCATTGATCAGATCGGGGTCCATGTCTTCGGCATAGGGGAACGGCCCTATGCCGAGCATGCCGTTCTCGCTCTGGAGCGTGACCTCGACCCCGTCGGGGATATGGTTGGCGACCAGGGTCGGAATGCCGATGCCCAGATTGACATAATAGCCGTCCTCCAGCTCCTGCGCCGCGCGGGCGGCCATGTCATCACGTGTCCAGGGCATGTTTTTCCTTCCGATTCCCAGTTCCGGCGTTGCGCCCCGCTCTAGAGCAGGCGCACCGCGATACATTCCACTTCGAGCAACAGCTCCGGCGCTACCAGCGCCTCGACATACACGGCCGTCGATGCCGGGCGATGCGCGTCGAGATATTTCGCGCGGGCGTCTCGCACCACTTCTCCCGCCTGGCCCTTCACGATGAAGGTCGTCATCTTGACGATGTCGTTCGCGACCAACCCGTTGGCATGGAGCACGGCGTCCAGATTCCGAAAGACAAGTTCTGCCTGCTCCGCGAAGCTTTCGGGGATGCTGCCGTCGGGGCGCATCCCGACCTGACCGGAAACGAAGACAAGCTCGCTGTTTCCGGGGATCGTTATGCTGTGGCTGTAGGAGCCGGCCGGCGGATGGATGTCGCCGGGCTTGCCGTTGTTGATCCGCATGGTCCTCTCCTTCTTCTGTTCTCGCCCCGATTATGTTCGGGCTCAGGCAGCGCGTTCGCGGACAGTCTCGAATTCGATCTTCTTGTCATAGGGGCTGCCGTCGATCAGCCGCTTCACATAGATGCCCGGCAGATGGATGCAGTCCGGATCGAGTTCGCCCGTCTCGACGATTTCCTCGACCTCGGCGACGCAGATCTTGCCCGCGGTCGCCATCGGCTGATTGAAGTTGCGCGCCGTCTTGCGGAAGACGAGATTGCCCGACTTGTCCGCCTTCCAGCCCTTGACGATGCACAGATCGGCGAAGATGCCGCGCTCGAGAACATAGTCCTGGCCGTCGAATTCCTTGGTTTCCTTGCCCTCGGCGACGACGGTGCCGACGCCGGTCTTGGTATAGAAGCCCGGAATGCCCGCGCCGCCTGCCCGGCAGCGCTCGGCGAGCGTGCCCTGCGGGCAGAATTCGACCTCCAGCTCGCCCGCCAGATATTGCCGTTCGAACTCCTTATTCTCCCCGACATAGGAGGAGATCATCTTCTTGACCTGCTCGGTGCGCAGCAGCTTGCCCAGCCCTTCATTGTCGATCCCGGCATTGTTGGAGGCGATGGTGAGATCCTTCACCCCGGCATCGCGGATCGCGTCGATCAACCGGTCGGGGATGCCGCACAGGCCGAAACCGCCAGCGCAAATATGCATGCCGTCGAACAGCAGGCCGTCGAGCGCCGATGCGGCATCGGGGTAGATCTTGTCCATGTCTTTGCTCCGCTGGGGTTTCTGCCCGGATAGGCGGCGGGCGGGGGCCGGGTCAATTGCGTTTCGTTTTCTGCAATTGTCCTATCGGCAATGCTATAAGGCATGGGCGATTTGACGCGGATCAATGCGGCCGCGAGCATTTCGTGCTTTCCTTTTTTACAACAGCGAAAGGAACCGCACCATGAAATCCCTGATAACCCCGGTGAGTGACGAGCACGGCCTCGAATCGCGAATGCAGGCGGCGCTCGACATCTGCCGCGCGACCAGCGGGCACCTGACCTTCCTCCACGGCATTCCAACCAGCGCCTATGTCGCGCTCGATCCGTTCGGCGGTTCCTATTATGTGGCCGAGCAGCACAAGGCCGCCGAGGACGCGTCCGAGGCCAAACATGCCAGGATGCGCGACCATATGGCCGCCGAAGACGTGCCGTGGGATTTCGCCCGGCTCAATGGCACGCCCGACGATGCGCTCGTCCGCTATTCGCGGCTCGCCGATCTTGCCGTGCTGTCGGAACCGCCCGAAAACGATCATGACGATCTGGAATCCGCGCTCAGCTATTTCGTCATGGCGAGCCATTGCCCGGTTCTTGCCGTGCCGCAATCGGCCAAGGCGCTCGATTGCACGGGCAAGGCCGTCATCGCCTGGAACGGATCGGTGCCCGCGGCCAATGCCATGCGCCAGGCCGTCCCGCTATTGGCGATCGCCGGCGAAGTCGAGATCGTGACGCTGGGCCAGGACCCCGAAAATTTCCCGGCCGAGGCGGCGGCCAGCTATCTCTCGCGCCACGGCATCTCGGCCGAAGTCACGCTGCGCGACCGGGCCGGCGATGTCGCGGAGGCGATGCACAATCTGCTGGTCGACCGCGAGGCCGATTATCTGGTGATGGGCGCGTTCGGCCACAGTCGCTTGCGCGAAACCCTGTTCGGCGGCGTTTCGAAGCACTTCATCCGGCAATCGCCGGTGCCGGTGCTGATGGCGCATTAATGGCGATAGGGTTGCGGCGCGCCGGTGGTGAGCGACAGGCGAACACCCGAAAGCGTGCCGTTCCAGCCTTCTTCCTCGGCGCTCCGCCAGTAGCGGGTACGCGCATCGGCGGCGAAGACGAAAATCGCGCCGCGCTTGTCCTCGGCCAGGTTGACCTCGAACCGGGCCGTGGCGGCGCGGCGCTGCTCACTGGTGAACAACTGGCGCGTCTCGCTTTCCAGCGGATCGGCGAGCCGCACGCTCGGCCATAGTCCGCCGAAGACCGACGGCCGCGCGGTCACTGGCTCGCGCCCGCTCGCCGGCGTCACCGCCAGCGTCGAAAGGTTCAGCATGTCGCCGCCATGCAACCGCGACAGCCGGATATCGGCAAAGCCCGTCGCCGAAACCGTCGCGCGGCGCCCGTCGAGCACTGTCACGGTGCCGCGTCCGACAACCCAGGCCGCCCGATCCCCGCGATCGACAAGCAGCGCCGTATCTTCGTCGATACCGAGCCCCATCCGTGACGTGGCGGGCTGTGCCATGATCGCCCGCGCCAGCCTCCCGAAGCGGCCGCGCTGCGCGAAATGCTGGTCGACTAGGCCGGGCGAGAAAAAGCCCAGGCCGCGGTCCAGGACGAGGCTCCCGCTTTCGCCGCTTTGCGACGGCGCGGCTGCGAGCACTTCGCCGAACAGGCCACCAAAGGGATCGCCGCCCGCGATCATCGGATCGCTCATCACGGCCGCCCCCGCGCTCGATCCACCGACAACTGCGCCAACTTCGAGCCGCGTGCGGATGGCCGCGAGCATCGGCGTATCGGTGCCGTCCTCGGCGATCAACAGCTGGCGCAGGCGCATCTGATCGCCGCCCGTGAACCAGATCGCCCCGGCATTCTCGATCGTCGCGATCTGATCGGGATCGGTGGCGCCGCCCGTCCATTCGCTTTCGTCGACGTCCGGCGTGTCGGGATCGTCAAGCATAGCGAGCTGGACGATGGCAACGTCTTCGGCGGCCACGCCGTAGAACATCAGCTCTCCGGCGAAAGTCGCCCCGCTGCCGGACGGACTGGCCGAAGCCGCCGCGATAATCGCGATGCCCGGCGATCCTGCGAGGCGATTGTCGATAAAGGCGTGATAGACATCGGCATTGTCGAGCGAGAGCCCGCCACCGACGATCACCAGCCGCCCGCCTTCGGCCGGTGCCGATTCAGGGACGGTCTGCGCCCCCGCGGGAACGGAGAGCGCCACGCACAATATTGCGCAGGCGAAGGCCAGGAACCGCGTCACAACCATCCTTCCTCAAACCCGAGCACCGAACCGAGATCGGCCAGCGCGTGTTCTTCCCCGCTTACCTTGATCGCCACCATCCCCATAGCGGCGGCCGGTTTGCAGTTGATCCCGAGATCGTCGAGATAGACGCAGCTTTTCGGCACCACGTCCAAGGCTTCGCACATCATCGCATATATCCGCGGATCGGGCTTGCGCACGCCGACCTTCGAGCTTTCGATGACATGATCGAAGCGCGACATGATATCTTCGACCCGCAACGCCTTTTCCTCGCTGACCGCCATCCCCGCTCCGCGCCCCGACGGCACATTGTTGGTAATGCAGCCCAGCCGGAAGCCCTTGACCTTGAGGACGTCGAGCGCCGCGACCATGCGCGGACGGACATCGCCGGCCAGGCAAGCGAGCACATCCCTGCCGCAAAGCGCGACGCCCGTCCGTGCGGCCTCTTCCGCGAACAGCGCGTCGAACGCATCGGCGTCGATCTCGGATCTTTCGAACCGGGCCCAGGCATTGCTATCGGGATCGGCGGCGTTGATCCGGCGGACGCTGTCTTCCGGCAGTCCCCGTTCCCGCTCCATGCGGTTGAACGCGGCGAAAGGCGAGGTCGTGATCACCCCGCCGAAATCCCAGATGACTGCTGAATAAGACATGGCTAGCCGGCGATCAGTTTTCGGCACGCGAGGATCGCAGGCCCGCGGCCGCGATCCCGGCGATCACGCAGGCGGCATCATCCTCGGGCGGTTCGCCCGACGCGCCCGCCCCGCCAATCCGTTCCCTCCCCTCGGCATCGAAGATCGGCACGCCACCGCCAACCGCTACGACATCGGGCGCACCGGCAAAACCGGGCGTTTCTTCGACCGCGCGGGCCATGCCTGCAGTCGGGAAACCCCAAGCCGCCGCGGCGCGCGCCTTTTCTTCGGCAAAGGCCTGGATGCCCCAGCCATTGCCGTCCATCCGCAGCGCAGCAACGAGATGACCGCCGAGATCGACAACGGCGATGCCGTGGCTCTGCCCGCGCGCCGTGGCCCGGGCCGCGCACGACTGGACGATGGTTTGCGCGGCTTCGGCGTCGAGCGTCTGGGATTGGGCGGAGGTCGAAATTCCGGCGATCGTGGCAACCGCCGATAGGGCGGCAATCTGTTTCGTATTCACAGGCCTTCTCCATTATTGTTCAGGTATCGATCGTCGGAGAGAGGGCCCGTCTGCGGTTCCCGCCGCGCAGGGTCAAGTTACGTGACGGTGACATTCAAGCTGGCGGCGCGCCCTAAAATAAGCATAATCGCGTACAAACAATCGGATAGGAGGACAGGATGCCGGTCGCAGAGGCGCATATCGAAGACGAAGCCCGCAGCATCGAAGCGAAAATCAACTATCTGCTACCCGGACCGGATATCAACCGCCGCTTCGTGTCGGCGGGCGTCGAGGTCAACACCGGGAGCTACGGCCCGTTCGAGGTGGCGATCCGCGATGCGCGCACCATCCGCGAGCATTTCACGCTTGAGCGACAGGGCTTCGTCCTCGGCGATTGCCCGACCGCCATTGCGGATTTCTACGACAGCGACGAGGTCGACCGGCTCTACAAGGACGAGGTCGCGAGCCATGTGAAGGCGCTGACCGGCGCGAGCTTCGTCCATCCGATGGGCTGGATGATCCGCAATTCGGGCGACATCGCGAAGTACCAGAAGAACACGGACGAGCCCTATCAGCATCAGGGCGGGGTCCAGCCGCCGGCCGGCGAGGCGCATATCGACACCGAACCATCGCGCGCCGACCGCATGGCGAAAGCGCTCTACGAAAAGGTGCGACCAGACGGCCCCGGCTATTCGCGCTTCATCTATACGAGCTTCTGGCGCACCTTCTCACCGCCGCCGCAGGATTGCCCGCTCGCTGTCTGCGATCATCGCAGCGTCGGCGACGAGGAAGGCCTACCCAACGTGCTCTACATCGTCGACGAGATTCCCGAGGGCGAGGCGATGTTCGCGCCCATGCCCGATGACGAGCAGATGGCCGCCGCTATCTTCCGCTACAATCCCGATCACCGTTGGTGGTATTTCTCGAAAATGACGCGCGACGAGGCGCTGCTGCTGAAATTTCACGACTCGGATCACAGCGTCGCCTGGCGCGTGCCGCATACGGCGTTTTGGGATCCGAGCTTCCCCGATGCGAACGTCCGCGAGAGCATCGAATGCCGCTCGGTGGCCTTTTTCGAATAGCCGCCGTTCAGGGCGTAACGACTATCCCTTTTTTCGGGTCGGCCTTGCCCGACAGCATTTCGCGATAGGCGGCGAGCGCCGCTTCGGATCCCGAGCGCCGGTCGATCCCGGCGATATCGGGCGCGATCTCCATGAAGCCGAGCCAGGCGCTGGCGATGCGTTGCCCGAATTCGGCCGGGCCCCAGTCGGCGAGCCGCTTCTGACTGCGCGCGGGCGCGAAAAAGCCGGTCGGCGGAGCGCCGGGAAGGTCCGGTTCGACCCGCGGCGCATCCCAATGCGACTTGCCGACGATCATCGAATTGCGGAGATTGTCGCCGAAATGGCGGTGGACGGCGGCGGTCACCGCGCCATTGCCCGCCATATCGACATAGCCGGTCGGCTTCGAGGCATCGAGCGTACCGATATCGTCATAAGCGACCACCGTATCGTAAATTCCCGTCGCCGCGAGCGCGTCGACATGGGACGCGCTGGTCAGGCCGATGCTGCTCGGCCGTGCCTCGCCGCGCTGGCGATGCGCGAAAGCGAGCCCGATCGCGGTCTTGCTCGATGCGCTGGCGATGACGATCTGCTCGGCGCCATAATCGCTTTCGTCCTCATATTGGTCGGCGATCAGCCAGCCGGTCAGGAATAGCGGGCGGAAGACCGGCCAGTAGTCATGATGTTCGGGACGATAGTCGACGATCCGGTCTAGCTTTTGATAATTGTTGTAGATCGGCGGCAGGGTCGTGCGACGCGGCGTGGCGTCGACAAAACCGGTCTCGCGGATATCGGACGCCGTTAGCACCGTATGCGATGCCATCGGATAATAGCCGTAGAAGCGATCCCCTGCGGCGATGCCCTCGGCCCGGCTCTCGACGACCGTCGCGAAGCCCCAGACCGGAAGCCGCCCCGGCTCGCCGCGCTCGGAGAAGAAATCCCAATAGCCCTGGTCGTTTCCGAACAGCCCGGCGGGTTCGCCGAAGACACCATAGGTGATGTTGTTCGCGGTCATCGCATATTCGTCGATGGCGACCAGCACTTGCCCCTCGTCCAACGCCGGCGGCCCGGTTTGCACGATTTTCGCGTCGTTAAGGTCGCCCCGGTCGATCTCTATCACCCAGCTGTCCATCACTCTCTCCCTTCCCTCAACTATTATGCGCAAGGCGCAGGCCAGGGCGCGCCCATTGCATCTTGGCGAGCCGCCCCGTCCCCGACAGGCAGATATAGGCGGTGCGCATGTCGGCCCCGCCCCAACAGATATTGGTCGTGAAGATGTCGTCGGTCGGCACGAACTCGACCTCTTCGCCGGCGGGAGAGACGACCGTGATCCCGCATTCGCCGATCGTGGCGATGCAGATATTGCCGGATTCCTCGACGCCGAGGCTGTCGAAGAATTTGTAGCCCGCGGGGCGATAGAGCGGGATGCCCTGCCCGCCCGGCCCCGCCGCATCGTCGACCTTGCCCGGCGCGATCACGTTGAACTTGGTCAGGCGGCAGGTGTAGGTTTCCGCCGCATATAGCGATTTGCCGTCGGGCGAGAGGCCGACGCCATTGGGGTTTTGTGAGGGGAAAATCACTTCCTCGAGATGGCTGCCATCGGCCTTGGCGTAAAAGATGCCGACGATGTCATGGCAGCGCTTTTCATAATCGACCTTCCCGTGATCGGTGAACCAGAAGCCGCCATGCTCGTCGAAGACGATATCGTTGGGGCCGCGCAGGACGCAGCCGAAATCGCCCGATTTGTAGAGGACTTCCACATCGCCGGTGGCGATGTCGATGCGCTCGATCCGGCCGCCCGAATAGTCGGCAGCGATGCCGTGCGGCGCGAGCATCCCGTTGCTTTCGATATAGCTGAAGCCGCCATTGTTGCAGCAATAGAGCTTGCCGTCGGGGCCGATCGCAAGGCCGTTGGGTCCGCCGCCCGGCTCGGCGACCGTCTGCTTACTGCCGTCGGGCAGTACCCGCGTGATCTTCCCGTCGGCGATCTCGACAAGGATGATGCTGCCATC
This sequence comes from Parasphingopyxis marina, assembly GCF_014237875.1. Lineage (GTDB taxonomy): Bacteria > Pseudomonadota > Alphaproteobacteria > Sphingomonadales > Sphingomonadaceae > Parasphingopyxis > Parasphingopyxis marina. The sequence goes on along the minus strand of NZ_JACJVJ010000001.1, from coordinate 1,279,856 downwards.
GTCCATTGCCACCGGCCCTTCGGGAAACCGCAATCCGTCGGTCACTATCTCCATTGCTTGTTCTCTCCCTTTCTCCGCGTCTTTTTGCGCGCTAGAGCGGATGCATGACACAGTTACGCACCGGCGGCAAAATCCTGGTCGACAACCTCGTGGCCCAAGGCTGCGACCGTATTTTCTGCGTCCCAGGCGAGAGCTATCTCGCCGTGCTGGACGCGCTCCACGATTGCGAAGAGATCGATCTCGTCGTCTGCCGACAGGAAGGCGGCGTATCCTATATGGCCGCCGCCGACGGCGCGATGACCGGGCGGCCGGGCATCGCCTTCGTCACGCGCGGGCCTGGCGCGACCAACGGATCGATCGGCGTCCATGTCGCCCGGCAGGATTCGGTACCGATGATCTATTTCATCGGCGATGTCGGCCGCGAGGACAAAGACCGCGAGGCCTTCCAGGAGATCGACTTTACCGCGATGTTCGCCCCGGTCGCCAAATGGGCGGCGAAGATCGACCGCGCCGAACGCATCCCCGAATATATCGCCCGCGCCTATGCAACGGCGATGGCAGGGCGGCCCGGCCCCGTCGTGCTCGCGCTGCCCGAAGACATGCTGCGCGATGCGGTCGAGGCGGTGGACCGGCCCAAGGTCGTTCGGCCCACCCAACATCCCGATCCCGATGCGATGGCCGCGATGATGGGGCTCTTGAAAGACGCGAGCTCGCCGGTGGCCATTGTCGGCGGCGCGGACTGGTGCGCGGGCACCGCCCATTATTTCCGGCAATTCGCCGAAGATATCGGCCTGCCCGTGGCCTGCGGCTTTCGCCGGCAGGATGCGATTCCCAACGATTCCTCGGTCTGGGCCGGCAATCTCGGTTACGGCCCGAACCCCAAGCTGCTCGAACGGATCCGGAAGGCGGACCTGCTGCTGATCGTCGGCCCACGCCTCGGCGAAGCGACGACCGACGGCTATACGCTGGTGACGCCCGATCATCCCGACCAGATCCTGATCCACGTCCATCCCGATCCGGAAGAACTGGGCAAGGTCTATCGCACCGATTTGCCGATCTGTGCCGATATGCGCGAGTTCGCCGAAGAGGCCGCGCTGTGGGAGCATGACATTATCGATTTCGATTGCGGCAAGGACGCTCATGCCGAATGGGAGGCATGGAGCACGCCGCAGCCGAACGACGATCTCGCGCTCGACCTCGCGCAATGCGTCGGCACGATGCGCGAGGCGCTGCCGGTCGACACGATCATCTGCAACGGCGCGGGCAATTTCTCGAGCTGGTGGCACCGTTTCTGGCGCTATGGCGGACCGGTCTGCCAGCTCGCGCCGACCGCCGGAGCGATGGGCTATGGCGTCCCCGCGGCGGTCGCCGCGGCGCTGCGCCATCCCGACCGGCAAATCGTAGCCGTCGCGGGCGACGGCGATTTCCTGATGAACGGACAGGAACTGGCGACCGCCGTCCAGCATGGCGCTTCGATGCTCGTCTTCGTCGTCGACAATGGCAGCTATGGCACGATCCGCATGCACCAGGAACGCAACTATCCCGGGCGGGTTTCGGGCACAGGGCTTTCCAACCCCGATTTCGCGGCGCTGGCGCAAGCCTATGGCTGCTGGTCGGACAGGGTCGAGAAAACCGCGGAGTTCGGCCCCGCGCTGGAACGGGCAATGAAGGAGGACGGCGTGCGCCTCATTCACCTTACCATCGATGTTGCCGACCAGATCGGCGCGGGCAATTCGATCGCCAAGATCCACGCCGCATCCGGGGCAGCCTGAATCGGGCGTTTCACGCAAAGGGCCACCGCCGGTTATCCCGACGATGGCCCAATGCGACCCAGTTGACCCACAGGGGCTTGGGGGCAACCGAGTGTCTCCGACGAGTGTCGTAAAACTGAAAATCGGCGGCGCGTAAAGGGGAAAGCCCCCGTTTTCGACGAACGGTTGCCTGGGTTAGATAACCGCCAAAAAAAAGCCGCCCCGGATGGAGCGGCTCTTTTTTTAGCGAAGGTCGAAAAGCTCAGACCTTATCGCCCAACGCGCCCTTGACGGCGCCTTTCACCTGCTGGCCCTTGCCCTTGAGCTGTTGCTTTTCGCCTTCGGCCTTCAGCTCGGGATTGTTCGTCGCCTTGCCGGCAGCTTCCTTGGCCTGTCCAGCGGCTTCGTTGGACTTGCCTTTGATCTTGTCTTTCAATTCTCCCATTACATATTCCTTTCCACGGCCGTCATTGGCCATGTAGTTGAAACGAATAGCGTTTTTTAAAGTTCCAACAATCGGGACGAACCGCTCGCCGCAACCCGGATTCAGATGAGCCCCGCCAGCGGGCTTGAGGGATCGGCATATTTGCGCGTCACCATCCGCCCCGAACGGTAGGCCTCGCGGCCCGCCTCTACGGCGAGCTTCATCGCGCGGGCCATGCGGATCGGTTCTTTCGCCTCGGCAATGGCCGTGTTCATCAACACGCCGTCGCAGCCCAGTTCCATCGCCACGGCAGCATCGGACGCCGTGCCGACCCCGGCATCGACGAGCACGGGCACGCCAGCGCCTTCGACGATGAGCCGGATAGTCACACGATTCTGGATACCGAGCCCCGAGCCGATCGGTGCGCCGAGCGGCATCACTGCCACCGCGCCCGCCTCTTCCAGCTGCTTTGCGGCGATCGGATCGTCGACGCAATAGACCATCGGCTTGAAGCCTTCCTTGGACAGGATTTCGGTCGCGCGCAGCGTTTCTCGCATATCGGGATAAAGCGTCTTCGCTTCGCCCAGCACTTCGAGCTTTACGAGGTCCCAACCGCCCGCCTCGCGCGCCAGCCGCAAGGTGCGGATCGCGTCGTCGGCCGTGAAACAGCCGGCGGTGTTCGGGAGATAGGTATATTTTTTCGGATCGATAAAGTCGGTCAGCATCGGCGCTTTGGGATCCGACACATTCACCCGGCGTACCGCAACCGTGATGATCTCCGCGCCCGAAGCTTCGAGCGCCGCAGCATTTTCCTCGAAATCCTTGTACTTTCCCGTGCCCACGATCAGCCGCGAAGTGAAACTTTTCCCCGCCACGCTCCATCGGTCGTCGCTGCCATCGCCACCGCCCACAAAGTGCACGATCTCCAGTTCGTCGCCATCCTCGACATGGACATCGCCCAAGGTCGAGCGCGGCACGACTTCGAGGTTGCGCTCGACAGCGACCTTCGCGGGATCAAGCCCCAGTTCCTCGCTGGCGAACTGCGCCAAGGTCATGCCGCTATGCACCCGGCGGTGCTCGCCATTGATGCGGATCGAGATCGTACCGTCGCCGGTCATGCGCTTATCCTGCTTTGCGTTGCGGGCCGGTCCGCATATAGGTGTGCGCCCTGCAATGCTGCAACCGAAAGGCTTGGGCTTATGGCCGAAAATCCCGTCATCTACGTTCTCAACGGGCCGAATCTGAACCTGCTTGGCACGCGCGAGCCGGAAATCTACGGTTCGGACACGCTCGACGATATCGCAGGCCAGCTGGAAGACCGGGCGCAGGAACTGGGCGCGGAGGTCGAGGTGCGCCAGACCAACCATGAAGGCCATCTGATCGACTGGATGCATGAGGCGCAGGCTGAGGGAGCAAAGGCTATCTTGTTGAATTCCGCAGGCTTTTCACACACTTCCGTAGCCCTGCATGATGCTATTAAGGCGATTTCCGTACCGGTGATCGAGGTTCACCTTTCCAACCCGCACGCCCGCGAGGATTTCCGCCGGAAAAGCTATGTTGGCGAAGCCGCGAAGGGAACCGTTGCGGGTTTCGGTGCGCTTTCCTATCTGCTGGCGCTGGACGCGGCCCTACGCCTTTGAGTAAAAGCCGCGACTTATCGCGATCCGGCACGCGCCGGCTAACAGGAATAAAGGGTTCGCCATGACCACCGACAAGGGCGCCGGCAACGGCTCCATGAACGTCGATACCGATCTCGTACGCCAGCTCGCCGAGATGCTGGACGAAACGCAACTGACCGAAATCGAGGTAGAGGACGGGGATCGGAAGATCCGTGTCGCGCGCACTGCCGCGCCTGCCGCTGTGGTCGCGGCGCCGGCACCGGTTGCCGCGCCGGCCGCCGCCGCGCCCGCAGCAACGCCTGCCGCCGAAGCCGCGCCGGCCAGCGCCGAAAACCATCCCGGAACCGTCAAATCGCCGATGGTCGGCACGGTCTATATGTCGCCCGAACCCGGCGCGGCGCAGTTCGTTTCGGTCGGCGACACGGTTGCGGAAGGAGATACCTTGTTGATCGTCGAGGCGATGAAGGTGATGAACCCGATCGTTGCGCCGAAATCGGGCAAGGTGACGGCGCTGTTGGTCGAGGATGCCGAGCCGGTGGAGTTCGAACAGCCGCTCGCCGTCATCGAATAGGCCGCCGCCGTGACCATCAACAAAGTCCTGATTGCCAATCGCGGCGAGATCGCATTGCGCATCCACCGGGCATGCCATGAGATGGGCATCAAGACGGTCGCCGTGCATTCGACCGCCGACAGCGATGCCAAACATGTGAAGCTTGCCGACGAAACCGTATGCATCGGCCCGCCGCCGGCCAGCGAGAGCTATCTCAATATCCCCAACATCATTTCGGCAGCAGAGATCAGCGGCGCCGACGCGATCCACCCCGGCTATGGCTTTCTCTCGGAAAACGAGAAATTCGCCAAGATCGTCGAAGAGCATGACATCATCTGGATCGGCCCGAAGCCCGAACATATCCGGGTAATGGGCGACAAGGTGGAGGCCAAGATCACCGCCGGCAAGCTCGGCCTGCCCCTGGTGCCCGGTTCACCCGGCGCAGTGCGCGGCATCGCCGAGGCCAAAAAGATCGCCGAGGAAATCGGCTATCCGCTGATGGTGAAGGCCGCATCGGGCGGCGGCGGGCGCGGCATGAAGCTGGTGCCCGAGGCCGGCCAGCTCGAAACGCTGATGAAGCAGGCGGGCTCCGAAGCGAAATCCGCGTTCGGCGACGACACCGTCTATCTGGAGAAATATCTCGGCAATCCGCGCCATATCGAATTCCAGATCTTCGGCGACGGCAAGGGCAACGCCATTCACCTGGGCGAGCGCGATTGCTCGCTCCAGCGCCGTCACCAGAAAGTTCTGGAAGAGGCCCCCTCCCCCGTCATCAGCGCCGAACAACGCGTGGAAATGGGCGGCGTGGTGGCCAAGGCAATGGGCGATATGGGCTATCGCGGCGCCGGCACGATCGAATTCCTGTACGAGGATGGCGGCTTCTATTTCATCGAGATGAACACGCGGCTTCAGGTCGAACATCCGGTGACCGAGATGATCACCGGCATCGACCTGGTCCGCGAACAGATTCTCGTCGCGGACGGGCATCCATTGTCGGTGACGCAGGACGAAGTGCAAATCCACGGCCATGCCATTGAATGCCGAATCAACGCCGAAGACCCCGAAACCTTCGCGCCCTCGCCGGGCAAGGTTCTCAGCTATCACCCGGCCGGGGGCATGCATGTCCGCGTCGATAGCGGGCTCTATTCGGGCTATTCGATCCCGCCCTATTATGATTCCATGGTCGCCAAGCTGATCGTCTACGGCACCAACCGCGAACGCTGCATCATGCGCCTGAAACGGGCGCTCGAGGAAATGGTGATCGACGGCGTCAAAACGACCATCCCGCTGCATGAGGCCTTGCTCGACGATCCCGAATTCCGGGCCGGCGACTATACGATCAAATGGCTCGAAGAGTGGCTGCAGAAGCGAAGCCAGGCCAAGAACGAGACCGCCTAATGGCTGCCACGCGCGATCTTGGCGCATTGCTGCGCGACCTGAAACCGATGCTGGCCGAAGAGGAGCACGGTTTCGCCACCATCCCGATGGGCCAGGGATGGCCGCAGGGGCTCGTCCCCGTTGCGACTTTCGCGGAAGCCGAAGGCGCCAGCGTGATCGCGCTTGCCGCGATTCTCGAAGGGATCGGAATTGAACACGAATCGGGCTGGGCAAAAATCACGATCGGCGCTAATAGCGCGCTCGATTCTATCGGCCTGACCGCGGCGATCGCCGCCGCGCTTGCCGAAATCGGGATCAGTGCCAATATAGTGGCGGCCTATCACCACGATCATGTCTTCGTCCCCTGGGACAAGCGCGAAGCGGCGATGGAAGCCCTCGAAACATTGTCAGCTAACCAGGAGTAACCGGTTCGATGCAGGCCATTATCTACCACAACCCGCGTTGCGGCACGTCCCGCAAGACGCTGGAGATTCTGGAGAAGGCACCGGCCATCGCGGTACGCGTTATCCAGTATCTGGAAAACCCGCCGACGAAGAAGAAACTTGCCGATCTCTACAAGAAGGCGGGCATCACGCCGCGTGACGGTCTGCGCGCCAAGGAACCGCTCGCGAAGGAACTCGGGCTCAACGATCCCGACGTCACGGACGATCAGATACTCAACGCGATGGTGAAGAACCCCATCCTCATCAACCGGCCGATCGTCGAGACCACAAAGGGCGTGCGACTGTGCCGGCCGCAGGATCTGGTGAAGGAAATCATCTGATTTGGCCGCCCGTCCCAAAATGGGATGGGGTCAACTTTCGGAATTTGGCGCGATCATGCGGGCTCGCTAAGAACCGGCCATGGCAACGATCGCGATCTACAGCATGAAAGGTGGCGTCGGTAAGACGACGCTCGCGGTCAATCTTGCCTGGTGCGCGGCGATGCTGTCCTCGCGCCGTACGCTGCTCTGGGATCTCGATCCGCAAGCCGCGGCGACCTTCCTCACGCAAGACGGGAAGCGCCCCAAGCGCCTTGCCGAAAGCGTCTACGAACAGGAAGTGAAGCCGGGAAAGCTGATCCGGTCGACCGCGACCGAACGGCTGGATCTGCTGGCCGCGGACGCCTCGTTGCGCGATCTCGACCGGATGTTCTTCTCCTTCGGCAAGAAGAAGCGGCTCGCCAAGATCATCGAAAATGTCGCGCGCGACTATGACCGGATCATCCTCGATTGCCCGCCGGGCCTTAGCGAAACCAGCGACCAGATCATCCGCGCCGCAGACCTTGTGCTCGTGCCGGTAATCCCCTCGCCGCTTTCGGTGCGCGCCTTCGACACCGTCGTCGATCATATCGAGCGGCACCATAAGGGCCGCACGGCGATCCTTCCGGTTTTCACGATGGTCGATATGCGGCGTACCCTGCATCGCGAAGCGCTCGACGCGCAAAAGCGCTGGCCGGTCATCCCCTATGCCAGCGTCGTCGAACAGATGGCACGGCGGCGCGAACCGCTTGGGGATTTCGGACTCCGCACGCCGGCGGGCCAGGCCTTCGCCAAATTGTGGCGCGGCGTCGAAAGGAAGATCGCCAGGGGTTGATTCACCGGCGGTCGACGATGACCGATGACGCCGCCCGCGGGAACCGCTAAATTGCCAATGTGGACCTTCTTGATCCCAACCTGTTGCTGCGCGCCTATGCCGTCGGCGTGTTTCCGATGGCCGACGGCAGGGACGCCGCAGATGTCTTCTGGGTAGAGCCCAAGAAGCGGGCGATTCTGCCGCTCGACGACTTCCATGTCTCGCGCTCGCTCAACAAGACGATCCGCAGCGACAAATTCCGGGTTACCCGCGACACGGCATTTGCCGATGTCCTGAAATCCTGCGCGGAAACCCAGCCCGAACGTCCCGATACCTGGATAAACCCCTCGATCGAGCGCGCATATGGAGAGCTCCACCGGCGCGGCCATGCCCATTCGATCGAATGCTGGCAAGACGGCGCCCTGGTCGGCGGACTGTACGGCGTAAGGCTGGGCCGCGCCTTTTTCGGCGAAAGCATGTTCAGCCGCGTTTCCAACGCCTCCAAGGTTGCCCTCGCCCATCTGGTGGCGCGGATGAAGGTCGGCGGATTCGCCCTGCTCGACTGCCAGTTCATGACGGACCACCTCGCCTCGCTGGGCGCAGTGGAAATCAGCAAGAACGATTATGCGTCGTTGTTGGACTCGGCGTTGTCGGCGCTCGGTGCCGGACTCTCGGCTTCCGGCGAAGGCGCGGAGCTCGGCGCGCTGGAGGCGCGAGCCGATGCCGGCGACGACGGTGCGATTTCCGGATATGTCATCTCGCAAGCCTTGGGCCAGACATCGTAGAGACGATGCTGGACGACATTGAGCGCCGGGCGCTCCTTGTAAAGCCAACCGGAAAAAACCCTCTCCCAGCTTTCCTCGTTGTCACCCTGTGCGACCTGGCGAACGAACAACTGTACGAACGCACCGGTGAGCTCTTGCGGCTCCCAAGGCGCGGTATGTTCGCAGGCACGCAGCCGGACCATGACGTCGCCGACCCGCGTCGTTTCGCCCGGCCGCAGCCGTATTTCGCGCGACAAACCGTTGCGTTTGTTGAGCAGGCCAAGAACGGCGACGCGCTCTTCCATCGGCGTGACGCCGCTGACATCGGCAATCAGCTCGCCGACCACCTCGATATTGTCGACATTCTCGGCATCGCCCCCGCCGCCCTGATCGAGCGCCAGTTCGCTGGGCGGCGGCGCTTCGCGTTCCTCCGCCGTGCCGCAAGCCGCAAGCGCCAGCATCGTGGAAAGCGCGAGCCAGCGCGTCACGGCGTCGTCCCGTCGGCGTCGGGCTCGGCCATCGTATCGAAGCCATCGTCGCTGCCGCCGGAATCATTGATGAAAGAGCCGATAAGGCTGCTCATGTCGAGCGCCCCCTGGGTATCGAAAATCACATCGCCTTCCTGCATCGGCTCCAGCGAACCACCGGGGAGAAGCGCGATATAACTGCCGCCGAGCAGCCCTTCGCTGCTGATCGCGGCGCTCGAATCATTGGGAATATTGGCGGCGGGATCGATCGCCATGCGGACATCGGCCTGATAGCCATCGGAACTAAGCGAGATCGCCGTCACCTCGCCGATCGACATTCCGGCAACCCGTACATCGGTGCCGACATCGACGCCGCTGACATTGGGAAACAGGGCCGAGATCTCGATCGCATCGCTGCCCGCGCCGTTGGCCGTCCGGCCGAGAAAGGCGAAGACGAGCCAGACCGAAGCGATCACGACGATCAGCCCGACGGCGGCTTCGAAATAATGGCTGCGGGCGATGTTCAATTCGGGCTCCACGCCTCGTAATCGCCGCTCGCGCCAGCGCGCTTGCCGCCCGATTCGAGCGCACCGGACGGCCGATAGGCATCGTCGGTGCCGGTCAGATTGTGAACATAGGGCGCTTCCCAGGCACGCGCGGGCGGCAGGCCCGCCTCGGGCACGTCCTCGATCGTCTGGTGCAGCCATCCATGCCAGTCGGCGGGCACGTTGCTCGCATCGTTCTGGCCCTGGTAGATCACCCAGCGGCGGCGCGGCGCCTTCTTGCTCTCATAGTAGCGGTTGCCGAAAGCGTCCTCGCCGACCGAACGGCCCCTCAGCGCGGAATGCAACGCTGTCCCGATCGTGGCACCGTCCCACCAGCAGAAGATATTTTTGAAAAGTCCCATAGCGCGCTCGCGTTTAACGCCTCTTGGCAGAGACGCCAACTGTAACTTCGCTATTGGGGCAGCGCGGGGCCGCCCTCCCAGCTCACCTGATCGCCGCGACCGATGCCCAGTTCCTCGGCACGGCCGCCGGCAATCTCGAGCACCGCGATCACCTGATCGTCGGACATGTGGGAATCGAGCGTATAGGGAACCGTCTCGCGCGCGATGTTGCTGATGCGTCCGTCCGGCATCACGAAGATCATATCGAGCGGGATCACCGTGTTACGCATCCAGAAGCTTGCATAGCGCGGATATTCGAACGGAAAGAGCATGCCGCCATTTTCGGGCAGCGATTCGCGGAACATCAGGCCACGCCGTTGCTCTTCGGGCGTGATCGCCAGTTCTGCATCGAACAGATGTTCGCCGGCGTCCGTGCGGATCGTGACCGCTATGGTCTCGGCCTGTGCTGCCGCCGGCGCGGTTTCGACCGTCTCTGCGGTTTCTATTGGTGGGTTTTGCGGAAGCTGTGGCTCGGCGCGACAGCCCGTCACCAGCATCAGGGACGCCGCCAGGCCGAACAGGTGCAATACTGATCTGGTCATGGAAACGCTATTCGCAGGGCGCGAGCACCACCGCAAGCGGTCCCTTGCGGCCATCGGCGATCCGCGCGCGCAATTCGTCGCCCGTATCGATTTCCGCGAAGCCTGAACGGCGGACGGTCTCCATATGGACGAACACGTCGCGGTCTTCATGTTCGCGCACGAGGAAACCATAGCCCTTCAAGCGGTTGAACCATTTCACGGTGACCGTTTCGAAATCGCCGGCGTCTTCGAGCAACTCGTCGGGCACGCCATGACCGCTTTCCTCGGCGCCCTGCGACGGTCCGGCATCTTCGCAACCCTCGACGTCTATCGAAAGAATTTCGGTCGCCTGGCGTCCGCGATCGCGCTCCGCGACGATACATTCGATCCGCGCCCGATCGGGAAGCGTCCGCCGTCCGTGATCGCGCAGCACCGAGAAATGGACGAGAATATCGCCTTCGCCGTCATCGGCGACGAGAAACCCGTAGCCGCGCGTACCATCGAACCATTTGACAACGCCCGAAGCCCGGGAAAGCCCGTCTGCGTCGCTACCGGCTGAATAGGCGTCGTGATGCATCGCGTCCCCCGACGCAGCAAAAGCCACCGCGTTGCGATCGGTCGTCATCCGTGCGCCCCCTGTTGATCGTATGTCTAACATATAACAACGGGACCGCGAAAGAGCCTAGCAACAGCGATTCAGTCTTCCCGCTCGGGGACGTTCCCCGGCTCGGAATCGATGAATTTCCGCGCGATCTCGTAGCTGTGCCCAGCCCGCAGCATCGCCGCCATCACCTTGCGTTTCCGGTCGGGATCGGGCGGTTCGGCGGCGAACGGGCCGATCCGGCGCTTGCGGGCAAAGGCGAGCGCGGCATCCCAGCCATTATCTTCGGCTAGGGCGCGGGCCTCGGCGCCGTCTGCTTCGTCGATCCCCGCGGCAAACAGTGCCTGGTCGATCCGGCGCGCGCCATAGCCCCGGCGCCCCAGCGATACCGCCCGCGCGCTCGCAAAGGCCGCATCGTCGATATAGCCCAGTTCCGCGCATTTTTCGGCAAGCGCGCCGATTTCCGGTTCGCGTTCGCCTTGCCAGCCGCGTTCGCGGATCTTGCGCCCCAGATAGCTTCTCAGCTTCGCCCGCGTCGTCGCGTAGCGGCCGACATAGAAGAGCGCGAGCTCCTCAAGACTGGCCGCGTCCAGCGGCGGTCGGGGTTTCTTGCGGGTTCGCTCGTTCATCGCGCCATCTTTGTGCCATAGTCGAGCCGGATTTTGAACGCGGCCCAGCGGCAAATCGAGAGCAGGAAATTGAAACTGCGGCACAAGCGCACCGATCGCCACCAAGAGAAGCAGTTCCCCTGGTCCCGATTGAGGATTGAACGGCGAGTACCGATTATGGCCGAAACCATGCAACCGACCCCGATCCACGACGATCTACCGCGCCGCTATGCGGATTTCGAAACGTTGGGCGACGCGCTCGACTATGCGGCAAGCGGCAAACGGGGATTCAACTTTCACGACGCCCGCGGCAATCTGGCGCGCGTCTATCCCTATTCGGAACTGCGCGAAGATGCGGTGATGGCCGCGCGCCGAATGATCGCGATCGGCATCATGCCGGGCGACCGGGTCGCGCTGATCGCCGATACCGAACCGCAATTCTGCGCGCTGTTCTTCGGTGCCGTATATGCCGGAGCGCTGCCGGTCCCCCTGCCCCTGCCGACATCGTTCGGGGGGAAGGAAGGCTATGTCGACCAGCTGGCGGTGCAGCTCAACAGCTCCGAACCGGCGATGCTCCTCTATCCGAAAGAAATCGCCGACATGGCCCAGGCCGCCGCCGACGCCTGCGGCGTGCCCGGCGAAGCTTGGGAAGCCTTTGCCGAGCGCGAAGCGCCCGAAACCGCGCTCCCCGAAGCGACGGGCGACGATATCTGCTATCTGCAATATTCGAGCGGATCGACCCGCTTTCCCCATGGCGTAATCATCAGCCACAAGGCGCTGCTTCACAATCTCGGATCCCACGCCAACGGCATGCTGATCGGTGAAGAGGATCGCTGCATATCCTGGCTGCCCTTCTATCATGACATGGGGCTGGTCGGCTGCATGCTCTCGATGGTCGCGAACCAGGTTTCGACCGACTATCTAAAAACGGCGGATTTCGCTCGCCGCCCGCTCGCCTGGCTCGATCTCATCAGCCGAAACCCCGGTACCTCCTGCAGCTATTCGCCGACCTTCGGCTATGACATTTGCGCACGCCGCATCGGCAGCCAGAGCAATGTCGCCGAACGGTTCGACCTGTCGCGCTGGCGGCTGGCCGGCAACGGGGCGGACATGATCCGGCCGGACGTGATGCAGGCGTTCACGGACGCCTTTGCCGATGCCGGCTTCGATCCCAAATGCTTCGTACCCAGCTATGGCCTGGCCGAAGCGACGCTCGCCGTCACATTGATGCCCGCGGGCGAAGGCATCGTCGTCGATCTTGTCGAGGAATGCGAACTTTCGGGCGCGCCCCGCCCCGATAACGACGAACCGGTCCGTTACCGCGCGATCGTCAATTGCGGCAAGGCGGTGCGCGACACCACCATCGAGATCCGAGGCGAGGATGGGAGCCCGCTTCCGGACAAGGCGATCGGCCAGGTATGGGTCGACGGCCCGGCGATCATGGAAGGCTATTTTCGAGACCAAGAAGCAACCGACGCGTGCCTCGTCGATGGCTGGCTCGATACGGGCGACATGGGCTATCTTTCGGACGGTTATCTCTATGTCGTCGGCCGCGCCAAGGACATGATCATAATCAACGGCAAGAATCACTGGCCGCAGGATATTGAATGGGCGGTCGAACAATTGCCGGGATTCAAGTCGGGAGACATCGCCGCTTTCGCAATTACTGCTGCTGGTGGCGAAGAAACACCGGCTGTTCTTGTGCAGTGCAGAACAAGCGACGTTAACGAACGCGCAAGACTTCACGGCCTGATCCGCGACAAGGTTCGCTCCATTACGGGCATGAATTGCGTGGTCGAACTCGTGCCGCCGCGGACCCTGCCGCGCACCAGTTCGGGCAAGCTGAGCCGCGCAAAAGCGCGGAATCTTTATCTATCGGGTGAGATCCAGCCCTACGCCATCGCGGCCTGACCCCGTCTGCGCCCGTTTCAGGGTAAAATACCGATTAACCGCGCTGTTCCGGACTTCCGAAACGCTTTCACCATACCCTAATTTGCCAAGAGGGAAGGTAATGGCGGGTATGGACACCAACCAGTTAAGCTGGCTGGAAATTCTTGGTTTGCGAGAACCCAAGGACGGCGAGTGGAAGCTCGTCCGGGCCGCGCAGTTGCGCGAGCTCAGCGGCAATTCGCTGCTGCCGATGGCCGCCGTCCTGCTCGCCACCATCTCTGCCTTCATCCAGTTCTGGGGAACCGTGCCGCGATCCCTGATGCTCGCGTGGCTCGTCCTCCTTATCGCCACCACGATCTCGATCTTCTCCGCCCGCGCGCACAATCTCGCGCGTGAAGGCGGCGCACGCCGCGCCGATCTGATGCGCGCCGCAACCAACTGCGCAATCCTCGGCTTTTTCTGGTCGGTGCCGCCTTTATTCTACGCCCAATATGGCAATCTCGAGCAGATACTGACCATCGCCGCCTTCAGCCTTGCCCTGATGGGCGCGGCTGCACTGATGCTGACCGCCGTACCGCTCGCCGGCATGGTCCTGAGCACGCTGATCGGGCTCAGCCTCTCCTTCATGCTCTTCCGTCTGGGCTTCATCCTTTTGTCGGCGCTCACCGTCTCCTACACGCTCTGCCTCGCCTATACGATCCTGACCAACGGTCGCGCCGTCATCACCCGGCTGCGAAACGACATCACGCTCGACGAGCAGCGCGACATGGTCAATCTTCTGCTGCGCCAAGAGGACGCGACGACCAGCGACTGGATCTGGCAGATCGACTCCCGCAAATGCATCACCGATCCCTCTCCCCGCTTCGCGATGGCCGCTGCGATGGACCCCGAGCTGCTCGACGGAATGCCATTCTTCCGGTTGCTGGCCGGGCCCGAATGGGAAAATGGCGATGTCAGCGAGGATGTCCGGGCCCTTATCGACGCTATCCAGCGGGGCCGCACATTCAGCGAACGCGCCCTTCCCGTCAGCGTTGCCGGCGTCCAGCGCTGGTGGAAGATATCGGGCACCCCGCGTTTGCGCGGCGACCGCCATGTGATCGGCTATCGCGGCGTTATATCCGATGTGACCGATCGCCAGGCCGTCGAGCGGCGCACCCATCGCATGGCCCATTTCGATACGCTGACCGGCTTGCCCAATCGCGCCTATTCCAACGAACTGCTGCGCGACCGCATCGTCCGGTCGGCCGAGGCCAATGTCTATTGCGCCTTTCTGATGATCGATCTCGACCGGTTCAAGTCGGTCAACGACACGCTGGGACACCCGATCGGGGACAAGCTGCTCGAACAGGTCGCCAAGCGCCTCGAAGGCATATTGGCGCCCGGCGACAAATGCGGGCGGCTGGGTGGCGACGAGTTCGCGATGATCATCGCCGATAGCGCCTCCGCGACCGATCTCGATCGCCGCGCCCGCGAAATCATCGTCGCCTTGTCCGCGCCCTATCATGTCGCCGACCATATCCTGCATATCGGCGCCAGCATCGGATCGGCAATGTATCCGAAGGATGGCCGCACGGCTTCCACGCTGCTACGCAACGCCGACCTTGCCCTTTACAAGTCCAAGGAAAGCGGTCGCGGCGTGCACTACGCCTATGAACCGGCGATGCTGCAAAAGGCCGAGGAACGCCGCGCCATCGAAAGCGCGCTCCGCCAGGCCCTCGAAAATGGCGAACTGCATCTCGTCTATCAGCCGGTGGTTACCCTGGCATCCAAGGAGATAGCCGGCTTTGAGGCATTGCTGCGCTGGACGAGCGCGGAGCTGGGCGAAGTCCCGCCCGAAAAATTCATCCCGATCGCCGAAGAAACCCGGCTGATCGATCCGATCGGCGAATGGGTGTTTCGCAACGCCTGCGCGGAAGCCGTTACCTGGCCCGAAAATTATCGCCTTGCCGTCAACCTTTCCTCCGGCCAGCTTCGCAATCCGCGGCTCTGCACGGCGATCGTCTCCGCCCTCTCGCAATCGGGATTGGCACCGCACCGGCTCGAGGTCGAGACCACCGAGGCGATCCTCAGCAACGATAGCGATCAGCCGATCAAGACCTTCGAACAGCTGCGCGGGCTCGGTGTGACCGTCGCGCTCGACGATTTCGGCACCGGCTATTCGACGCTGGGCTTTATCGGCCGCACCCGCTTCAGCTCGATCAAGATCGACAAGAGCTTCATCCGCAACGCCGAGAGCGGATCGAAAACCAGCATTGCCGTCATTCGGGCCGTGATCGCCATGGCGGACAGCCTCGGCATCGCCACGATCGCCGAAGGCGTGGAGAATGACCAGCAGTTCAAGCTCGCCGAACGGCTGGGTTGTGCCCAGGTGCAGGGCTATTTCGTCGACCGGCCGATGTCCGCCAGCGAGGTCCACACCCTTATCGGCGATCCGCGTGACGAAGCCGCTGCGTAAGCGCAGCGGACCGCCGGGGAAATCCGGCGAGTTGCCCCTTGCATACCCCTGCCCCGCCCGTTAAACGCGCCCATCTCGGACTCGGAGGAGTGTAGCTCAGTTGGTAGAGCATCGGTCTCCAAAACCGAGGGCCGTGGGTTCGAGTCCCTCCGCTCCTGCCATCCGGCCCCGAGTTGGTCCGGCAGGCACGTCTTGAAAGGACGGCTTGCGGGTCCGAGATAGAGTTTAATGCTCACGCCGGTGTCGGCCGAAAGGGCCGATGGCGGCGTGTGGCTGTTTTTGGTTTTGGCCCTTCGGGGTATTGTTGGGGATTAGGACGTGGCGAAGGTCAATCCGGGCGAGTTTATGCGGCAGGTGCGCGCCGAGACGTCCAAAGTCGTCTGGCCGACGCGTCAGGAAACGATCCAGACGGGTATCCTCGTGATCATCATGACCTCGATCCTGGCGATGTTCTTTCTGGGTGTGGATTCGTTCTTCAGCATGATCGTCCGCTTCCTTATCGGCCTCGTCAGCTAGGCAATTTCTGGGGATTTCACAGCATGTTGCGCTGGTACATCATTCATGCCTATTCGGGCTTCGAGAACAAGGTCCGGGATTCGATCCTGGCCGAAGCCGCGCGGATGGGCCTCGAGCAGCTCGTCGAGGAAGTCGAGGTGCCGACCGAGGAAGTGACCGAGGTCAAGCGCGGCAAGAAGGTGCAAACCGAGCGGAAATTCTTCCCCGGTTACGTCCTCGCCAAGCTCCACATGACCGACGATGTCTATCACCTCGTCAAGAACACGCCCAAGGTGACCGGCTTTCTGGGTTCGAGCGGCAAGCCGCAGCCGATCAGCGAGGCCGAAGCCGCGCGCATCCTCAACACCAAGGAGGAAGCGGCCTCGGCCCCCAAGCAGAAGATCAATGTCGATTACGAGATTGGCGACCAGATCAAGGTGCTGGACGGCCCGTTTGCGAGCTTCAACGGTACCGTCGAGGAACTCGATTTCGATCGCGCCCGCGTGAAGGTATCGGTTTCGATCTTCGGCCGCGCAACGCCGGTCGAACTGGAATTCGAGCAGGTCGAACTGGTCAAATAGCGATTTACGGATTTCCGGCATGAGCCGGGAAATATGCGGGAGGCAGAGCCACTGCCGTTTGGACCGCTAAACTTTGAATGGAGTGAACAGAAACTATGGCAAAGAAGATTGATGGCTATATCAACCTGCAGGTCCCTGCAGGCCAGGCCAACCCTTCGCCGCCCCTCGGGCCCGCATTGGGCCAGCGCGGCGTGAACATCATGGACTTCTGCAAGGCGTTCAACGCCCAGACGCAGCAGCTCGAGCAAGGCGCACCGATCCCGACCAAGATCACGGTCTATGCGGATCGCAGCTTTACCTTCATCACCAAGACGCCGCCGGCCAGCTATTTGCTGAAAAAGGCCGCCAAGCTCAAAAAGGGCGCGAGCACAGTCGGCACCCAGATCGTCGGCCAGATCAAGCGCTCGCAGCTTGCGGAAATCGCGGAAACCAAGATGGCCGACCTGAACGCGAACGATATCGACGCCGCAACCCGCATCATCGAGGGCTCTGCCGTTTCGATGGGCCTTGAAGTGGTGGAGGGCTAAATCATGGTGCAGATGTCAAAGAAGCGCAAAGCGCAGATCGAAAATGTCGACCGCGAAGCCATGCATTCGTCGGATGAGGCGCTGAAGATCGTCAAGGCGAACGCCACGTCGAAATTCGATGAGACCATCGAAATCGCGATGAACCTTGCCGTCGATCCGCGCCATGCGGACCAGATGGTCCGCGGTGTCGTCTCGCTGCCTTCGGGCACCGGCAAGAATGTCCGCGTCGCCGTATTCGCGAAGGACGCCAAAGCCGACGAGGCCAAGGCAGCCGGAGCCGACATCGTTGGCGCCGACGACCTTATGGAAGCGATGCAGGGCGGCGATCTCAACTATGACCGCGTCATCGCGACGCCGGACATGATGGGTGTCGTCGGCCGGCTCGGCAAGGTGCTCGGTCCCAAGGGCTTGATGCCGAATCCGAAGCTCGGCACCGTCACCCCGGACGTTGGCCAAGCGGTCAAGGATGCCAAGGGCGGCCAGGTCGAATTCCGCGCCGAAAAGGCTGGCATCGTCCATTCGACGATCGGCAAGGCGAGCTTCTCCGAAGCCGATCTCAAAAAGAATTTCGACGCCTTTGTCGACGCGATCGTCAAGGCCAAACCGTCGGGTGCGAAGGGCAAATATGTCCAGAAGATCGCCGTCAGCTCGACCATGGGCCCCGGCGTGAAGGTCGATATTTCGGAAGTCGGCTCCTAACGCGCTTTCCGAATCCCGAGCCGAATATTCGGGGAGGCCGGACGATCGTCCGGCCTCCCCTTTTTCGTACGCCGCTCGGCCAATCGCAAACTTGAAATATCCCCATCGCGGGCGGGTTTCGGAAAGCGTAAGGACAAATTGCCCCGGTGGGAGATTCGTCGTGGAAAATTTCGGTGACGACCTGAAGACGATGCGGCGCGTACCGCTTGCCGAGGATCACGTGACCGCGATCCACGAGATCGGCGCTATTCGCACCTATGAGACGGGCGATATCGTCGCCGCGGTCGGCGACCCGCTCGATCGGTTCGTCTATATTCTCGACGGCGAGATCGAAGTCGTCGACCCCCAGACCGACGGCCCGGTGTTCGATACGACGCTCGGCCCAACCCAGTTTCTCGGCGACCTCGCCTTTCTCAATGCCGGGACCATGGTGCTTGCGATGCGCGCCAGGAAACCGACCCGGACGATCGAGGCGCCGCGCACCGCGATGCTCGCTTTGATGGCGAAAATTCCCGAGCTTTCCGACCATGTCATCACGGTGTTCGCGGCCCGCAGGCGGCGTATTTTCGAGGAAGCGCGCAGTTCGATCAAGCTGGTCGGCGCCGACCGCGATCCCGCCGTACAGCGCTGCGAGAGCTTCCTGAGCCGCAACCGCATCCCTTTCCGGTCCTACGATCTCGACGCGACCGACACCGAAAGTTCGCGCCTGTGCACCGTCGCCGCGCACAGGCCCTCGGTGATCTTCGATTCCACCATCGTCATCGATGATCCAACCCCCCGCAAGATTGCAACCCTGCTCGGGCTCGATCTGCAGATATGCGACGAGCAGATATTCGACCTGCTGATCGTGGGGGGCGGCCCGGCCGGCGTTGCGGCCGGTGTCTATGCCGGGGCCGAAGGCCTATGCGCGCTCGTCGTCGAGGATCTGGCGATCGGCGGCCAGGCCGGGACATCCAGCCGGATCGAGAATTATATGGGATTCCCGACTGGCATTTCGGGGGCCGATCTCGTGTACCGGGGCGAAATCCAGGCACTGAAATTTGGCACCCGCTTCGCGATGCCACGCCGCGCCGAGCGGCTCGAACGGCGGGATGACGGACTGTTCTGCACGACCCTTAACGATGGCGAGGAAGTTTGCGCCCGGGCGCTGCTGATCGCGACCGGGGTCCAGTACCGCACGCTTCCGATCGACCGGTTCGAGGAATTCGAGGGCGCCGGCATTTTCTATGCGGCGACCGAGATGGAAGCGCGCTTCTGCCATGAAACCGAGGCCGTCGTCATCGGCGGCGGCAATTCGGCCGGCCAGGCGGCCATGTATCTTTCGCGCGTCGCCCGGCACGTCCATCTGCTCGTGCGCGGCGACAGCCTTGCAGCCTCGATGTCGGCTTATTTATCGCACCGGCTGGACGCCAACCCGGCGATTACCGTCCATTATGGGTCCCGCGCGAGCGCGCTGTCGGGCGACGCCCAACTCGAAGAGGTGGAAATTGAGGGCCCGCAGGGCCGTCAGAGGATCGCGACCAACGCGCTGTTCGTAATGATAGGGGCGGCGCCCAATACCGGCTGGCTGTGCGGGCTGGTGGAACTCGACGCCAAGGGCTTCGTGCTGTCCGGCCGCGACATCGGCAGGGATTCGCCGTTCGAAACGAGCGCGGAGGGGATCTTCGCGGTCGGCGACGTCCGCTCCGGATCGATGAAACGCGTCGCATCGGCGGTCGGCGAAGGATCGGTCGTCATCGCATCGGTCTGGCAGTATCTGCAGGACCGGGCGGCCTGAAGCCCCCTCCCCGATTGACATTTCGTCCGCTATCGCTATCAGCGCCCTCTTCCGATCGCGGACATCGTCCGCGGCGGAGTACCGTCCGAGACAGTTGGTGATGGCAATATGGCCGTCTTAATTTCCAGCCAAGACGGGGAAAGTTTTTGACGGGCCATCCCGTGCGATGGAGGCCCGGTCTGTTGCACCGATGGCGCATCAGGCAACCGACCCCTCGGACATTGTGAATGGATCTGCGGCGTTTATCGCCAAGGTTCCTGACGTTTGGCTGGCGGAGCAATCCGCGAGCCTATGAAGGAGTTGCGATATGAATCGAGCTCAGAAGACCGAGGCGGTTGCCGAACTGAACCGCACCTTCACCGAGGCCGGAGTGATTGTCATCACCCGCAATCTCGGCCTCACGGTCGCCCAATCCGGCGAGCTGAGGATGAAGATGCGCGAAGCCGGTGCCAGCTTCAAAGTAGCGAAAAACAGGCTTGCCAAGCTTGCGATCGAGGACACGCCCTACAGCCCCATCAGTGACCTGTTCACGGGGCCGACGGCTATGGCCTGGTCGGACGATCCGGTAGCAGCCACGAAAGTGGTTGCCGATTTCGCCAAGGCGAATGACCGGCTCGAAATCGTCGGCGGCGCGATGGGCGATACCGTCCTCGACATTGCCGGCGTGAAGGCTCTGGCAGAACTGCCGTCGCTCGACGAACTGCGTGCCAAGATTGTGGGTCTGCTCAATGCGCCCGCGACCAAGGTCGCCCAGCTCGCCAACGCGCCGGCATCCAAGCTTGCCCGTGTTTTCGGCGCCTATGGCGCGTCGGAAGCCGCCTGATTTTCGTTTTGGCTCAACACTGAATTGAAGGGGGCCGCGGCCCCGATTTGGAGACTTACAAATGGCAGATCTTGCAAAACTCGTGGACAGCCTTTCGGAGCTGACCGTTCTCGAGGCCGCCGAACTGGCGACCATGCTTGAAGACAAATGGGGCGTTTCGGCCGCGGCGGCTGTCGCGGCTGCGCCTGCGGCTGGCGGCGGCGGCGAAGCTGCTGCGGTCGAAGAAAAGGACGAATTCGACGTCATCCTGACCGGCGACGGCGGCAAGAAGATCCAGGTGATCAAGGAAGTCCGTGCCATCACCGGCCTCGGCCTCGGCGAAGCCAAAGCGCTCGTCGAAGGTGCGCCCAAGCCGATCAAGGAAGGCGTCAACAAGGCGGAAGCCGAAGAGATCAAGGGCAAGATCGAAGAGGCCGGCGGTACCGTCGAACTCAAATAGTCGGTCTTTTCCGATCCGGAAAAGCGAAGGGGCGGTTCCGCAAGGAGCCGCCCCTTTTCTAATGGCGCAATGGATGATGCGCCGCCTGGCCTAGGCCGGCTCGAGTTCACGCACCATATTGCGGACGGCCGGTCTCTCCCGACGCTGGCCGCCTGCGCGGCTCAGCTGACGATCGAGGAAATGCGCGCGGCGCAGCCGATACTTGCGGGTGAGAAACGGATTGATTGCTGTTGGGCCGTCATCCACCGTGGACGCATAATAGCCCGCGGGTTTGCTGTAATCGATCCGATCGGCAAGCGACGATGCGGGCGCCATGGCGACCCTGCGGCTCTCGCTGGGCCTCCGGCGACGCGTCGCTGTGGGCGCCACGACCTCCGGCTCGGCATGAACAGGCTCGACACGTGCGGGTTCCGAAAGGGCCGGCTCGCGCGAAACTAGCGGTTTGGCAGCAACCGGAGGACGGTCGTCACCGGCCGTGCGGGATTTCCGGCGCCGGCCAAGGGCAATTGCGCCCCCGATCGCGCCGATGCCGAGCAGGCCCGCCAGTCCGGCAAGGATTATCTCGGCGTCGATGCCCCGGTCTGCATTTTGGGCGGCGCCTTCGTCTACGGGGAGCGGCTGAACCGGCAACGGCGGAACAGTTTGCATTGCCGCAGTTTCTTCGGCCTTCAACTCATCGAAGGCCTTGGAGCCGGTTAATTCGCGCGCGGCCTGCTCCTCAGGAATCGCGGCGGCTGGCTCGCGAGCCGGTTGGCGACTGGCCGTACGCGCCGGTTCGGGCGGCGTCGCCGTTTCGGCCGAGGCTGCAGGAGCAGCCTGACGCTCGGGCGGCGCGCCTGGTATCGGCCGGTTCGCGGCGACCGGCGGCCTTGCGGGGGCTATGACCGGCGTCGTCGGTACCTGAGAAGTCGGCATCTGGACCGGCGCCGGGGATTCTACCGGCGCCGATGTCGTCGGCGCAGGGGCGAGTTCGGGCGGCGCCACGATAGGTGGCGGCGCAACCGGATCGGAAAACATCGAATCCTGGGCTACAAGAGGGGTTGAGGTGGCCGCGATGACGGTTGCAATCACTGCCATGGCGGGGCGGACGGGGTGGGGTTTGTTTTTCATAACAGCCTTTCCAACCGACGGCCGCAGAAAAGGTTTATGGAAGGTTGCGGATTCCGGGTCCGGCGGTGTGCGGGTACCGACGAACCGACAATATTCATCTTACTGGCCAATTATGTGAACAAGTGGGGTGCCGGCCCCGCTCTCGGCTTTAGCCCTTGGCCGAAGCCGAAAATCGGTCCTGTCCCGCTCCGGCCCCTTTGACACGCCCCCCCTTCGTCCCTATATCCCCGTCAACACCGTCACCTTTCGAGCAATGATGCGAATTTGCGCGCCGCATCAAAGGAATGGATCGGGACGGTTTCATAGACGCTGAAAGCTGCGGATTCCCCGGTTTCGAGGACAGGGAGTCTTGCGGCTTTTTGTCGTTTTCGCGCCCCTGACAATTCGAAGCGATTCGATACAGATCGAGGCAAAACACTCCATGGCGACCAAGTCGAAAGCGGTTACCGAAGCCCGCACCAAACGCATTCGCAAAATTTTCGGCGATATTCACGAAGTGATCGAAATGCCGAACCTCATCGAGGTTCAGCGCGAAAGCTATGAGCAGTTCCTGCGCTCCCAGCCCGAGATCGACTATGTCTCGGGGTTGGAGAAGACGCTCCGCTCGGTTTTCCCGATCCGCGATTTCGCCGGCACCGCCGAGCTCGATTTTGTGCACTATGAACTCGAGCATCCGAAATATGATACCGAAGAATGCCGCCAGCGCGGGATCACCTATGCCGCGCCGATGCGCGTTACCTTGCGCCTGATCGTTTTCGAGGTCGATCCCGACACCGAAACCCGCTCCGTCCTCGATATCAAGGAGCAGGACGTTTATATGGGCGACATGCCGCTCATGACCGAGAACGGCACCTTCCTCATCAATGGCACCGAGCGCGTGATCGTGTCGCAGATGCACCGTTCGCCCGGTGTGCTGTTCGATCATGACCGGGGCAAAACGCACGCTTCGGGAAAATATCTCTTCGCTGCCCGGGTCATCCCCTATCGCGGCTCGTGGCTCGATTTCGAATTCGACGCCAAGGACATCGTCAACGTCCGTATCGACCGTAAGCGGAAATTGCCGGTTACGGCGCTACTTCATGCGCTCGGCCTTACGACCGAGGAAATCCTCCAGCAATTCTACGAGACCGTCACCTACAAGCGTGCCAAGGACGGCTGGGAAATTCCGTTCGTCGCCGATGCCTGGCGCGGCCTGAAACCGACCTTCGACATGGTCGACGGCAAATCGGGCGAAGTCGTGTTCCCGGCCGGCACCAAGATTACGCCGCGCGCCGCCAACAAGGCCGAGGCCGACGGGCTCAAGACGCTTCTCATCCCGACCGAGGAAATCTTCGGCCGCTACAATGCGTTCGATCTGATCAACGAGAAGACCGGCGAGATTTATATCGAGGCGGGCGACGAGGTTTCGGAAGAAAATCTCGAGCGCCTCGACAATGCCAAGATCAACGAGCTGGTGCTTCTCGACATCGATCATGTCACGACCGGCCCGTGGATCCGCAACACATTGATTGCGGACAAGGCCGAGGATACCGACCAGGCGCTGGCCGATATCTATCGCGTCATGCGCCCCGGCGAACCGCCGACGCGCGAAACCGCCGATGCGCTGTTCGAGGGCCTGTTCTTCGACCCCGAGCGCTATGACCTTTCTGGCGTTGGCCGCTGGAAGCTCAACATGCGCCTCGATCTCGACGCGCCCGAAGACCTGACGACCTTGCGCAAGGAAGACATTCTTGCGGTTGTTCAGGAACTGGTAGACCTGAAAGACGGCAAGGGCGAAGTCGACGATGTCGACAATCTCGCCAACCGCCGGGTCCGCTCGGTCGGCGAACTGTTGGAAAACCAGTATCGCGTCGGCCTTCTCCGCATGGAGCGCGCGGTCAAGGAACGCATGAGCTCGGTCGATGTATCGACCGTGATGCCGAACGATCTCATCAATGCGAAGCCGGCGGTTGCCGCGGTTCGCGAATTTTTCGGATCGTCGCAGCTCTCGCAGTTCATGGATCAGACCAACCCGCTGTCCGAAGTCACCCACAAACGCCGCGTGTCGGCGCTTGGGCCCGGCGGCCTCACCCGTGAGCGTGCCGGCTTCGAAGTCCGCGACGTTCACCCGACCCATTATGGCCGGATTTGCCCGATCGAGACGCCCGAAGGCCCGAATATCGGCCTTATCAATTCGCTCGCCTCTTTCAGCCGGGTAAACAAATACGGCTTTATCGAAACGCCTTATCGCAAGGTGATCGACGGCAAGGTGACCGACGAGGTCGTCTATCTCTCCGCGATGGAAGAGCAGAAGCACACCGTCGCGCAGGCCAATGCCGAGCTCGATGCCAAGGGCGGATTCGTCGAGGAAATCGTCTCCTCGCGCGAAGCCGGCGAATTCCTGATGGCGCCGCGCGAACAGATCACTCTGATGGACGTTTCGCCGAAACAGCTCGTTTCGGTCGCGGCCTCGCTGATCCCGTTCCTGGAAAATGATGACGCCAACCGCGCGCTCATGGGTTCGAACATGCAACGCCAGGCCGTGCCGCTGGTAAAGGCCGAAGCGCCGCTCGTCGGCACCGGCATGGAAGCGACCGTCGCCCGGGATTCCGGTGCCGCGGTCGTCGCACGGCGATCCGGGATCGTCGACCAGGTGGACGCCACGCGTATCGTTATCCGCGCCTCGGGCGATGTCGAAGCCAATGAAAGCGGCGTCGATATCTACACGCTGATGAAGTTCCAGCGCTCGAACCAGAATACCTGCATCAACCAGCGTCCGCTGGTGAAGGTCGGTGAGAATATCGAGGCCGGCGACGTCCTCGCGGATGGCCCGTCCACCGAATATGGCGAACTGGCGCTCGGCAAGAACACGCTCGTCGCGTTCATGCCGTGGAACGGATATAATTACGAGGATTCGATCCTCATCTCCGAGCGCATCGTGAAGGACGACGAATTCACCTCGATCCATATCGAGGAATTCGAAGTCATGGCGCGCGACACGAAGCTGGGCCCCGAAGACATCACCCGCGACATTCCTAACGTCGGTGAGGAAGCCCTGCGCAACCTCGACGAAGCGGGCATCGTCTATATCGGCGCCGAAGTGCATCCGGGCGATATCCTGTGCGGCAAGATCACGCCGAAGGGCGAAAGCCCGATGACGCCGGAAGAGAAGCTTCTCCGCGCGATCTTCGGCGAAAAGGCCAGCGACGTGCGCGACACCTCGCTCCGGCTGCCGCCGGGCGTTGCCGGTACGGTCGTCGAGGTACGGGTGTTCAACCGCCACGGCATCGACAAGGACGAACGCGCCATGGCGATCGAGCGCGAGGAAATCGAACGCCTCCGCAAGGATGCCGACGATGAACGCGCCATCCTGAACCGCGCCACCTATGGCCGACTCAAGGAAATGCTGACCGCCCACACGGCGACGGCAGCTCCCAAGGGCGTCAAGAAAGGCTCGAAGATCACCGCCGCGATGCTCGACGAGGTCGAGAAGCATGAATGGTGGCAGTTCGCGGTCCAGAACGACAAGCGTCAGTCCGAGCTCGAACTGGTTCGTCAGCAATATGACGAAGCGGCTGAAAAAATCGAAGCGAAGTTCGAAGATCGGCGCGAAAAGCTCGAACGCGGCGACGAACTGCCGCCGGGTGTGCTGAAGATGGTCAAGGTGTTCGTCGCGGTGAAGCGCAAGCTGCAGCCGGGCGACAAGATGGCCGGCCGCCATGGCAACAAGGGCGTTATCAGCCGAATCTTGCCGATCGAGGACATGCCGTTCCTCGAAGACGGGACGTCGGTCGATATCGTACTCAACCCCCTGGGCGTGCCCTCGCGCATGAATGTGGGGCAGATCTTCGAAACCCATCTGGGCATGGCCGCACGCGGACTTGGCCGTCAGATCAAGGACGCTCTCGAAGATTGGCGTGAGACCAACCCGGACGCCAAGGCGGGCAAGCCCCCCACCGCGGTGCGCGATGCGATGAAAACCGCCTATGGCGATCCCTATCACGAAGCGATTGCTTCGATCGAGGATGAGGGTCTCATCGAAATGGCGGGCCGACTGACCAACGGCGTGCCGATGGGCACGCCGGTATTCGACGGCGCCCGCGAGCCCGACGTGACCGAAATGCTGAAACTCGCCGGGCTCGACACCAGCGGCCAGGTCGATCTTTACGACGGGCGCACGGGCGACAAGTTCGATCGCAAGGTGACGGTGGGCTATATCTACATGCTCAAACTGCATCACCTTGTGGACGACAAGATTCACGCCCGCTCGATCGGCCCGTACAGCCTGGTCACCCAGCAGCCGCTGGGCGGTAAGGCGCAGTTCGGCGGACAGCGTTTCGGCGAGATGGAGGTCTGGGCGCTCCAGGCATACGGCGCCGCCTATACGCTGCAGGAAATGCTGACGGTGAAATCGGATGACGTGGTCGGCCGCACCAAGGTCTACGAAGCGATCGTCAAGGGCGACGATACCTTCGAGGCGGGCATTCCGGAGAGCTTCAACGTGCTCGTCAAGGAAATGCGCTCGCTGGGCCTGAGCGTCGACCTCAAGTCGATCGTCGACGACGCCGAAGACGATCCCGACGCGCTTCCCGAAGCTGCCGAATAATCAAGAATATCCAGCCCCCCGCCCGGATGCGGGCGGGGGCAGACAAGGATCAGACATGAACGAACTGACCAACTTCCAGAACCCCGCCGCCCAAAAGCCGGAGACGTTCGACCAGATCCAGATCGGCCTGGCGTCGCCGGAGAAGATCCGTTCCTGGTCGTTCGGCGAGATCAAGAAGCCGGAAACCATCAACTACCGGACGTTCAAGCCCGAACGCGACGGCCTGTTCTGCGCGCGCATCTTTGGCCCGATCAAGGATTATGAGTGCCTGTGTGGCAAGTATAAGCGCATGAAATACAAGGGCATCGTCTGCGAAAAATGCGGCGTCGAGGTTACCGTTTCCAAAGTCCGCCGTGAGCGGATGGGCCATATCGACCTCGCGGCCCCGGTTGCCCATATCTGGTTCCTGAAGTCCCTGCCCTCGCGCATCGGGCTCCTTCTGGACATGCAGCTCAAGCAGCTCGAGCGGATCCTGTATTTCGAATATTATGTCGTCATCGAACCGGGCCTGACCGCGCTCGAGAAGTTCCAGCTGCTCACCGAGGACGAGCTGCTCTCGGCGCAGGACGAATATGGCGAAGACGCCTTCTCGGCCGGTATCGGGGCCGAGGCCGTCAAGCAGATGCTGATCGACCTCGACCTGGAGCAGGAACGCGAGGATCTTCTCCAGGATCTGGCGACAACCAAATCGACCTTGAAGCCCAAGAAGATCATCAAACGACTCAAGGTCGTCGAAAGCTTCATCAATTCGGGCAATCGCCCCGAATGGATGATCCTCGACATCGTTCCGGTCATCCCGCCCGAACTGCGCCCGCTGGTGCCGCTCGATGGCGGCCGCTTCGCGACGTCGGATCTCAACGATCTCTATCGCCGCGTGATCAACCGCAACAACCGCCTCAAGCGCCTGATGGAGCTGCGCGCCCCGGACATCATCGTCCGCAATGAAAAGCGTATGCTGCAGGAATCGGTCGATGCGCTGTTCGACAACGGCCGCCGCGGCCGGACCATCACGGGTGCCAACAAGCGCCCGCTGAAATCGCTCAGCGACATGCTCAAGGGCAAGCAGGGCCGGTTCCGCCAGAACCTGCTCGGCAAGCGCGTCGACTATTCGGGCCGCTCGGTCATCGTGACCGGCCCGGAACTCAAGCTGCACCAGTGCGGCCTGCCCAAGAAGATGGCGCTCGAACTGTTCAAGCCGTTCATCTACGCCCGTCTCGACGCCAAGGGCCTCTCGATGACGCTCAAACAGGCCAAGAAGTGGGTGGAGAAAGAGCGCAAGGAAGTCTGGGATATTCTCGACGAGGTTATCCGCGAACATCCCGTGCTCCTGAACCGCGCCCCGACGCTTCACCGCCTCGGCATCCAGGCGTTCGAGCCGGTCCTGATCGAGGGCAAGGCGATCCAGCTTCACCCACTTGTCTGCGCCGCGTTCAACGCCGATTTCGATGGCGATCAGATGGCCGTCCATGTTCCGCTGAGCCTCGAGGCTCAGCTCGAGGCACGCGTGCTGATGATGTCCACCAACAACATCCTCTCGCCCGCGAACGGCAAACCGATCATCGTCCCCTCACAGGACATGGTGCTCGGCATCTACTATCTCTCGATGGATCGTGAAGGCGAGCCCGGCGAAGGTTCGATCCTCGCCGACATTACCGAGGTCCACCAGGCGCTCGAAGTGGGTGCGGTGACGCTCCACTCGAAGATCACGACCCGCGTCCCGCAGACCGACGAAGAGGGCAACACCTATCTGGAACGGGTTCAGACGACCCCGGGCCGGATGCTGATCGCCGAGAAACTGCCGCAATCGCACAAGGTGCCTTACGAGACGATCAACCGCCTGCTGACCAAGAAGGAGATCGGCGACGTTATCGACATCGTCTATCGCCACACCGGCCAGAAGGACACGGTGTTGTTCGCCGACGGCATCATGGCGCTGGGCTTCCAGCACGCCTTCAAGGCCGGCATCTCGTTCGGCAAGGACGATATGATCATTCCGGATGCCAAGGAGCCGCTGGTCGACGAGACCCGCGCGCTGGTCGCCGATTACGAACAGCAATATCAGGACGGCCTGATCACCCAGCAGGAAAAATATAACAAGGTGATCGACGCCTGGAGCCGCTGTTCTGACCAGGTCGCCAACGCGATGATGGAAGAGATCAAGGCGACGCCGAAGGACGATGACGGCCGCGAAGCCGCGATCAACTCGATCTACATGATGTCGCACTCCGGCGCCCGCGGCAGCCCCGCCCAGATGAAGCAGCTTGCCGGCATGCGTGGCCTGATGGCCAAGCCGTCGGGCGAAATCATCGAAACGCCGATCCTGTCGAACTTCAAGGAAGGCCTGACCGTCCTTGAATATTTCAACTCGACCCACGGCGCCCGCAAGGGCCTCGCGGATACGGCGCTCAAGACGGCAAACTCGGGTTATCTGACCCGCCGTCTGGTCGATGTGTCGCAGGACTGCACGATCGTCGAGGAAGATTGCAAGACGACGAATTCGCTCGAAATGAAGGCGATCGTCCAGGGCGGTTCGACCATCGCGACGCTCAGCGAACGCATTCTCGGCCGCACGGCTGCCGAAGATATTCTCGACGGCAAGGACGCAGTGATCGTCAAGGCTGGCGAGACGATGGACGAGCCGACCGCGCTGGCGGTCGAAGAGTCCGGCGTCCAGTCGGTCCAGATCCGTTCGCCGCTGACCTGCGAATCCAAGATCGGCGTATGCGGCAAATGCTATGGCCGCGATCTTGCGCGCGGTACGCCGGTCAATATCGGTGAATCGGTCGGCGTCATCGCCGCCCAGTCGATCGGCGAACCCGGCACGCAGCTGACGATGCGGACTTTCCACATCGGCGGCGCCGCGCAGCTCAACGAGCAGTCGAACCTGGAATCGCCGGCCGACGGCAAGCTCGAATATCGCGAGCTCAATGCCATCGTCGACAGCAAGAAGCGCACACTCGCGCTGTCGCGTTCGGGCGAACTGGCGATCCTCGACGAGGACGGCCGCGAACTCGGTGTGTTCCGTATCCCTTACGGTGCCCGCCTCCTCCAGGCCGACGGAGACACCGTCGAAAAGGGCGAGCGGATTGCCGAATGGGATCCGAGCTACGCGCCGGTCATCACCGAAAAGGGCGGTACGGCGAAGTTCCAGGACATTGTCGACAACCGCACCGTGAAGGAAGAGACCGACGAAGCGACGGGCATCACCCAGCGCGTCATCACGGAGGACCAGGCCAAGACCAAGAAGGACGATCTCAAGCCGCGTATCACGTTGCTCGACGACCAGAGCGGCGAGGCGGGCGTCTATCGCCTGATCCCCGGCGCGGTCATCTCGGTCGACGACGGCCAGGAGCTGCACGAGGGCGATATCGTCGCCCGACTGCCGCGAGAGGCTGCCAAGACCCGCGACATCACCGGCGGTCTGCCGCGGGTCGCGGAGCTGTTCGAAGCCCGGATTCCGAAGGACAATGCGGTCATCGCCAAGATCGATGGTCGAATCGAGTTCATTCGCGACTATAAGGCCAAGCGCAAGATCGCGATCGTTCCGGAAGAAGGCGATCCGGTCGAATATCTGATCCCCAAGACCAAGATCATCGACGTGCAGGAAGGCGACTTCGTGAAGAAGGGCGACGATCTCGTCGCCGGTTCGCCCGATCCGCATGACATTCTCGAGGTTCTGGGCGTCGAAGCGCTGGCCGAATATCTCGTTTCGGAGATCCAGGAGGTCTATCGTCTGCAAGGCGTGAAGATCAACGACAAGCATATCGAGACGATCGTTCGTCAGATGCTTCAAAAGGTCGAGATCACCGACGGCGGCGACACCACGCTGCTCGCCGGCGAACAGGTCGACGAAGCCGAGATGGACGAGATCAACGCTATGCTCGACAAGAAGCAGAAGAAGGCGGAAGGCAAACCGGTGCTGCTCGGCATCACCAAGGCATCGCTGCAGACCCGCAGCTTCATCTCTGCCGCGTCCTTCCAGGAAACGACCCGCGTCCTCACCGAGGCGGCCGTTCAGGGCAAGGTCGATACGCTGCAAGGGCTGAAGGAAAACGTCATCGTCGGCCGCCTGATTCCGGCGGGTACCGGCGCAGGCATGAACCGCGCCCGCATCACCGCCTCCTCGCGCGATGCCGCGCTTCGCGCCCAGCAGAAAAAGCTGCAGGAAGCGATGCTGGCTGCGAAGGAAGCGACGGCGGAACCGGAGGCCGAAAAGGTCCCGGCCGAAGCCGAGAGCAGCGAAGACTAAGCGCTTCGCCGTTCGCAAAGGAACAAAGCCCCGCCGGCGCAATCCGGCGGGGCTTTTTCACGCCATCAACCCGGCCATTGGCCTTTTACCCCCGAGCCTATATTCCGACGCGATGGACGCAACCGACCTCCGCATTGCCCTGTTCAGCGGCAATTACAATTATGTCCGCGACGGCGCGAACCAGGCGCTCAATCGCCTGGTCGGCTATCTGCTGCGTCAGGGCGCCGCCGTGCGCGTCTATTCGCCGACGGTGGACAACCCCGATTTCGAACCTACCGGCGATCTCATCCATGTCCCCGCGCTCGCCCTTCCCGGCCGCGCCGAATATCGTGCGCCAATCCGGCTGCCCGGCCGCGTCCGGCGAGACATCGCCCAGTTCGCGCCGAACATCTTTCATATTGCGAGCCCCGAAATTCTCGGCCATCGCGCGCTGAGCCTCGCACGGAGCTGGAACGTCCCGGCAATCGCCTCGGTCCACACCCGCTTCGAAACCTATCCGCGCTATTACGGCCTCACCTTCCTCGAGCCCCTGCTGGTCGCCATCCTGCGGCGCTTCTACCGCCGCTGCGACGCGATCTTCGCGCCGTCGGAATCGATGGCCCAGATCCTGCGCGAACAGCGGATGAGCTACGATGTCGGCATCTGGTCTCGCGGGATCGACCGCGATATTTTCGATCCCCGCCACCGCGACCTCGGCTGGCGGCAGGGCCACGGCATCGCGGACGACGAGGTCGTAATCGGCTTTGTCGGCAGGCTGGTGATGGAAAAAGGTCTCGACGTCTATTCGGACGCGATCGACAGTCTCGAGCGTCGGCAGGTCCGCCACCGCGTACTTGTGATCGGCGAAGGTCCCGCACGCGACTGGTTCGAAAAGCGGTTGCCCCAGGGGGTGTTCGTCGGGTTCCAGAAGGGCCCCGATCTCGGCCGGGCGGTTGCCTCGCTCGACATGCTGTTCAACCCCAGCGTTACCGAGACCTTTGGCAATGTCACGCTGGAAGCGATGGCCGCGGGGCTTCCCGTGATAGCGGCCAAGGCGACCGGAAGCGAAAGCCTGGTGGAAGACGGTGTGACCGGGCGGCTGATCCGCCCCGGTGCGATCGAGGCCTTTGCCGATGCGCTTCAGCATTATTGCGAGAACAAGGGCGCGCGCGAAGCCGCCGGAGCAGCGGGATGCGCGGCGAGCGAGCGCTATGGCTGGGACCAGGTGAATCAGGCGCTGGTCGACGGTTATCTGCGGGTCATCCGCCAGCGCGCCGAGGGTGTGCAGGGCCCTCCCCGTAGCCCCGTACCCTAGCCGCTACGCTTCGTCCTTCCAGTCGAAGGCGAGCGGCGCCTCGCGAAAGGCAAAGCGATCAAGATGGCGAGCGAGAACGCCCTTGAGCCCTTCCAGCTGCTCCGCAACGCTCGCGTCGATCTGACAATCCAGCGTTTCGGCGCCGGCCACCATGGTGACCACGGCGTCATCGGGCCAGTCGGCGCCCCTCGCATCGCGCGGAAAGGTCACCGTGCCGCGCTCGGGCGTAAACTCTACGGCGAGATTGTGCGACCAATGCTTGCACAATTGCTGGAGATAGCGACTGCCCTTCTTTGTCGGCACCGCAGCCTTGCTAGTGGCGGGGATGCTTGCTGACCCGCTCATAGCCGTTCGATCTTTTGCGCGGCCTCGTCGATAATCGCCGTGACCTGATGAACGAGTTCGTCCTCGACGCCCTCGCGCGACAGACGGTGTTCGAGCACCGCGCCCAGATTGCCCATCGCCCGGCGGATCGGCGCGCCGTCCGATTTACGATGCCGTTCCCCGAAACTGGAAAGGCGTTCGAACAGCGTTGCTACCTCGCCTTTCTTTTCTTCCAGCTCTGCCCGGCCCTGATCGGTGATCGCAAACGCCTTGCGGGCGCCTTCGGCCTCGAGCTCCTCGATATCGCCGCTGTCCTGCAACAGGCTCAGCGTCGGATAAACGATCCCAGGGCTCGGCGTGTACCCACCCCCGGTCAGTTCCTCGATGGCTCGGATCAGGTCATAGCCGTGGCGCGGCTCGTCATCGAGCAGCTTGAGCAGCACGAGCCGCAACTGCCCCGATTCGAACATCCGGCGACCGCCTCGGCCGCCGCCGCGATGCCTGCCGCCGCCCGGGCCCCAATGCCCGCCGCCGGAACGCCTCATGCCCATGGCACGGACGGCATCCGGAAAACGGCGCTTGCCGCGCCCACCTTCACAGCGGCCCCCATGGCCGCCCCTATCTTTCATCGTCATATTGCATCAAACTCCAATGTATTTTGATGTGTCTAAGATATATCTTTGCCGAGCGCTGTCAACCCGGATAGCCAAACACTGCAGATGGATCGCGCGGGGAATTGGGCTAAAGTCCGGCCATGGCCGACCTTTTCGTCTCCGATACCCCCGAAGCTGGGACGCCGCCCGCCCCGCTCGCGGACCGACTACGCCCCAAGACTCTCAACGAAGTCATAGGCCAGGAGCACCTCACCGGGCCCGACGGCGCGATCGGACGGATGGTGGCAGCGGGCCGACTCGCCTCGATCATCTTCTGGGGGCCGCCCGGGACCGGCAAGACAACCATCGCCCGGCTGCTCGCCGACGCGGTCGGCCTGCGCTTCGTGGCGCTGTCGGCGGTCTTTTCCGGCGTCGCCGATCTCAAAAAGGCGTTCGCGGAAGCCGCGCAAATGGCCAAGGCTGGTAAACGCACGCTGCTTTTCGTCGACGAGATCCACCGTTTCAATCGCGCGCAGCAGGATGGCTTCCTGCCTTATGTCGAAAATGGCACAGTCACCCTGGTTGGCGCGACGACCGAAAATCCAAGCTTCGAGATCAACGCCGCCCTGCTCAGCCGGGCCCAGGTGCTGATCCTTAACCGGCTCGACCATGAGGCGCTGGGAACCCTGCTCGACCGCGCGGAGGAGCATGAAGAACGGCCCCTGCCCCTCACTCCGGACGCGCGCGACGCGCTGATAGCCTCGGCGGATGGCGACGGCCGCTTCCTGCTGAACCAAGCCGAGACGCTGTTCTCAGTCAATCTTGAAGCGCCACTCGATCCAGCGGGTCTCGCCGAGATGCTCCACCGCCGCGTCGCGGTTTACGACAAGGACCGCGAGGGCCATTACAACCTGATCTCCGCGCTCCACAAGGCAATGCGCGGGTCCGATCCGCAGGCCTCGCTTTATTATCTGGCGCGGATGCTGGTCGCCGGGGAAGAGCCGCTCTACGTGCTGCGGCGAATCGTCCGCTTCGCTTCCGAGGATATCGGCCTCGCCGACCCGCAGGCACTGGTCCAGTCCCTCGCCGCCAAGAACGCCTATGAGTTTCTCGGCAGCCCCGAGGGCGAACTCGCGATCGTCCAGGCTTGCCTCTATTGCGCGACCGCGCCCAAATCCAACGCCGCCTACAAGGCTGCGAGCGCCGCCTGGCGCAGCGCGAAAGAGACCGGGTCCCTGATGCCGCCCAAGAACATCCTCAATGCGCCGACGCGGCTGATGAAAGATATCGGCTATGGCAAGAATTATGCGTACGACCATGAAGCAGACGAAGCCTTTTCGGGCGACGATTACTGGCCGGAAGAGATGAGCCGACAGGATTATTACCGCCCCTCTTCGCGCGGCTTCGAGGCGAAAATCGCGGAACGCCTTGCTTTTTGGGAGAAACTGCGGAGCGAGCGGCAGCAATAATTGGCCAAGCCGAGCGGAATCCGGTATCTTGGCGAAAAGATCATCCAGCTCTGTGAAAGGGGAACGGACGTGGAATTCGATTTCAACCAGAACATCAACTGGGATCTGGTCTGGGAGTGGTCGCTGAAAATCGGCGCCGCGCTGCTGATCCTGCTGATCACCCATTTCATCGCCAAGGGCGTCAAATGGGCCATCGCACGGATGGTGGACCGCATCCCGGTCTTGCAGAAGCACAGCGCGGCGCAGCCCGGGGAAACCGTGGGTAGCCAGATCGGCACCCTCGCCTATTGGATCGTCTGGCTCGTCGGTCTCGTCGTCGCGCTGCAACCGCTTGAGCTTTCGCACGTACTCGAACCGGTACGGACACTGACGAATGACGTCGCCGGCTTTGTCCCGAATATCGTGGGCGCAGGCGTTATCCTGTTCGTCGGCATTATCGCCGCCACCATCATCCGCCGGATCGTCGAAACCGCGCTTATGGCGGTCAACGCCGATGAGTGGCTGGCTAGGGCCGGCGCGACGGAAATCACCGGCGGCGACACCGAAACCGCTGCCCCCGGCGAAGGGCGCACGACGCTCAGCACCGCCGCCGGCGTGATCGCTTTTGTGCTGATCATCATTCCGGTCGCTACCGGCGCACTGCAGACGCTCCAGCTGAACTCGATCTCGGACCCGCTGGTATCGATCCTTCGGGACGTCGCCTTCTTCATCCCGCGCGCCATCGCGGCATCGCTGATTCTCGGCGTCGCCTATTTCATCGGCCGCTGGGTCAAGGGCTGGCTGCAGCAGCTGCTCGAAGCTTTCGGCGTCGACAGTGCGGCTAGCGGATCGGGCCTCGTTCCCGAAAATGTCCGCGCCAGCCGCGCCATCGGCACGGTCGCACTGACCGCGATCGTGCTGGTCGCGGCGGTCGCCGCCGTCGAAGTGCTGGAGATCCGGTCGCTACAGGCGATGGTCACCGAAGTCGTGGCGCTCGGCAGCCGCGTGATCTTCGGCCTCGTCATCATCGGCGTCGGTATCATGCTCGCGCGCCTGCTGACCGGGATCATGGAGCGCTCGACCGGCGAGTCCGGCCTGCTCTCCACGATACTCAAATGGCTGATTATCGCGCTGTTCGCCGCCATGGGCCTCAAGTTCATGAATATCGCGGACGAAATCGTGGTCATCGCCTTCGGCTCGATCCTCGGTTCGGCGGCCATCGCAGCGGCGATCGCCTTCGGGCTTGGCGGGCGGCCGACCGCGCACAAGCTGCTCGAACGCTGGACGGGCGGCGGCGCCACCCACACCAATCCGGGGGACAAGACACCTCCGGGTATCTAGGTGCGGCGCTTTTCGCGCTTCGCCTGTTTCGACTGGTCGGGACAGGCGGTAGAGAGGCCCAAGGGCATAGCCCTGGCAATCGCAGGGGCGGGCGCGAAAGCTCCCGCCCTTGCCATGTCCGCCAACGGCTGGTCGCGTGAGGATGCGCTCGGCTGGCTGCTTGATCGAGCCGCGGAAAAGGCCGACTTACTGATCGGTTTCGATTTCTCCGCCGCTTTACCCTTTGTCGACCATGGCAGCTATTTCCCCAGCTGGCCGGAAAGCCCCGGCAACGCCCGCAGCCTCTGGGCGGCAATCGATGCCTTGTGCAATGCCGAGCCCCATCTCTCCGCCTCGCGCCTGACCGGCCATCGCCACCTCGCCCGCCATTTCCGCTATCAGCAGGGCCGCACGACAATCACCGGAGAAGGCTTCGAAGGAGGCCGGGGCCGCCTGCGCATCACGGAGAAACACTGCCGCCAACAACAGCGCGGCAATGCCGTATCCTGCTTCAACCTTGTCGGCGCGGCGCAGGTCGGAAAATCGAGCCTTACGGGCATGAGACTTTTGCATCGGCTCGACGGCGCGATACCCGTCTGGCCTTTCGATCCCGTTCCGGACACCGGGCCGATGATCTTGGAGATCTATACGAGCATCGCCGCCCGAGATGCCGGGCTTACGGGGCGGACGAAAATGCGCGATGCCATCGCGCTGGATGCAGCGCTGGACGCCTTGGGCAGTTCCGCTCACGCCCCGCTCGGCCGCTATGACGATCACAGCACCGATGCGCTCCTCACCGCGGCCTGGATGCGCCAAGCGGCCGGGGATATTGCATTCTGGAAGCCAGCCGCTTGCACCGACAGCATCGCCCAACAAGAGGGCTGGACCTTCGGCGTACGATAAAGCATGGGGGCAGCGCTGACGGTGAGCCGGATTAGCTCAGCTGGTAGAGCAACCGCCTTGTAAGCGGTAGGTCGTCCGTTCGAGTCGGACATCCGGCACCACGCCGTCGAAAGAACAGAATTGCCGCTGAAGACCCGCTTGACCTTAGCTGCTCCGGAAAGCGGTTTACTGCAGACTGCGTCGCGCACCATCCGGTGCCCTTGATGGGTTGTTATGCGAAGGCCGCCACGAAAATGCGTTTGATATTGCGCAGGATGACGTCAAGCAGGCCATTCTCTAGCCCGCGAAAAACGGATAATCGGTGTAGCCTTTTTCTCCACCGCCGTAGAGTGTTTCTTTCTCGACCGGATTGAGATCGCGATGCTCGCGGAATCGGCGCACCAGATCGGGATTGGCGAGGAATGGCAGGCCAAAGGCGACGAGATCGGCATCGCCGCGCGCCAACGCTGCCTCCGCCAGCGCCCGATCGTATAAATTGTTGACGATCCAGGGTCCGTCGAACAACCGCCGCGCGCCGGCGAAATCGAAACCGGACGGATCGCGGGAGGTTCCGGGAGACCCTTCGACCATATGGACATAGCCGAGATCCAACATGCTCAACGCTGGTAGCAGTACGCCGTAAAGCGCGGTGGGATCGCTGTCCCAGGCGTCCTGGTAGGTCGAAACCGGCGACAGCCTGATACCCACTTTATCCGCGCCGATCGCGCTGGCGATGGCTTCGGCGGTTTCGATGACGAAGCGGCACCGTTTGACGGGCGACCCTCCATAGCGGTCGGTTCGCTGGTTCGTCCGGTCGCATAGAAATTGCGCCGCGCCATAGCCGTTGGCGGCATGAATCTCCACGCCGTCGGCGCCGGCCGCAAGCGCCATCCGCGCTGCGTGGACATGGTCTTCGACCAGCGCCTCCACCTCCCGGGTTTCCAAGGCGCGTGGCATATCAGGCTTGGCGAAGGACAGATCGTCAAGCATCACCATACCATCTTCCGCCCTGATCGCGGAAGGCGCGACCGGCATCTGCCCCTCGGGAAGATGCGATCCGTGCGCGATCCTGCCACAATGCCAAAGCTGGATGAAGATACGGCCACCTTCGTCATGCACCGCCGCGATAGGTTCCCTCCACGTCTCGACATGTTCAGGGCGATAGATGCCGGGAATGCCGGGGAAGCCCTTGGCGGTTTCCGACACTTGCGTGCCTTCCGATATTATCAGCCCCGCGCTGGCGCGTTGCCGATAGTAAAGCGTCGCAAGCGGATGGTGCAGGCCTTTGGGCGATGCCCGGTGCCGCGACATCGGCGACATGACGATCCGGTTCTCCAGTTCCAGCCCCCGCATGGAGAAGGGCTGGAACAGGCCCCCCCCGGTTTCATCGGACCCCGTCGCGGCCTGCTCCGCCATCGCCCTAGAAGTTCACCGTACCGCGCACCCCGAACGTCCGCGGCGGCAACGGCGAGCCATAGGGCTGGAGGCCGACCGCATTATTGTAGGACGCGATCGCCGCATTGTTTTCCAGGTTCCGCAGCCATGCGGAAATCGAGAAGCGATCGTCATCGTCGCGATAGGTGAGCGTCAGATCGGTGCGCGTATAGCCGCCCTGACGCGAACCTGAATTATGGCCGACATCGACCCATTGAGACGAGGTATATTTGCCGTCGATGCGCGCGGTCAGGCTGCCATGGCCAAGGTCGAATTCATGCTGATAACCGGCCGAAACCGTTACGCCCGGCGCATTGGGCACCCGGAAGCCAGTGAAATTCTGGCCAGCGAACGGCACATTGAATTCGGTGAACTCCGCATGGAGCAGCGAGATATTGATATCGAGCCGGTCGTCGGGCGTGATGAGGAAACGCGACTCGATTTCGCCGCCATAGAATTCGGCGGTTTGCGAATTCAACGTCACGAACCCGAGGATACCGCCCGGCAATATCGTGATGCCGAGGGTCTGATAGCCGCGATAGTCATAGTAAAAGGCTTCGGCATTGAGCTGCAACCGATTGTCGAGAAAGCGGTTCTTGATGCCCAGCGCATAGGCCGTGATTTCTTCGGGGCCATAGGTTGCCGGCGCCGTGAACCCGGCCGGAATCTGGTTGATGCCGCCAGCCTTGAAGCCCGTGCTGACCGATCCGTAGAGCATGGATTCCGGCCCGACATCGGCCTCGAAGCCCGCCCGCCATGTGACGGTTTCATAATTTTGGGTACTGCCCGTAGGAACCACCACCGTGGCAGGAGGCGCGGGAAAATCCGAAGGACAGGTCGGGTCGGCGCCGGGCGTCGCGTTCTGGCAATAGCCGACCGCCTGGCCCGTCGTCCGCTTCTGATCGTCGGTATAGCGAAGTCCACCGGTCAGCCGGATGTCGTTCGTGATCGGCACGGTTATCTGGCCGAAGGCGGAGCGCGATTCCGTGATGTACGGGAAGAGGTCATAGCTGTTCGCGATGAAGTCCGGGCCGAGCGCGAAGGCGGACAGAACCTCGGTATGATCGCGCGATCTCTCCCGGGCATAGTATAGCCCGGCGACCCACTGGATCGAAGAACCGGAAGGCGAGGATACGCGTAATTCCTGGCTGTGGAGCTTGTTACGGGCCGAGGGCGCATAGCCGAAGAAC
This sequence comes from Parasphingopyxis marina, assembly GCF_014237875.1. GTDB lineage: Bacteria > Pseudomonadota > Alphaproteobacteria > Sphingomonadales > Sphingomonadaceae > Parasphingopyxis > Parasphingopyxis marina. The sequence continues at coordinate 1,240,539 of NZ_JACJVJ010000001.1, read as the reverse complement.
GGGCTGTAAGTCTGGAGATTGCGATAATCGACATAGCGATAGGCGGGCTGCCAGGTGATCGTGCCCCAATCGAACTCCAGGTTGACCTCAGCATAGATCGCGAAATTCTCGGCCTCCCAGTAATTTTCGCGGGCAATATCGAGTTCGCCCTGCCCTACATTGCCGAGGAACGGGTCCCATTCGACACCAGCGCATGCCGGATAGATGGTGATATCGGTGCCCGGCGGACAGAAGCTGACGCCGCCGCCCATTTCATCCTTCTCAGAATATTCCGCCGTCACCAAAATGCTGAGATTGCTGGTCGGTTCGGCCAGCAGACGAAGGCGGCCGCCCCAATTGTTCGCATCGTTAAAACCGCTGTCGAGATAGCCGTCATGTTGGCTGAAAGCGAAGGAACCGCGTAGCGCGACTTGCGGAGACAGCGCGACATTGAGCATCGCCTCGCCGCCGCGAAGATCGTAATTGCCCGCTTCCAGAGACACGCTGCCTTCATTGTCGAAGACAGGGCGATTCGTGATCAGATTAACCGCGCCCCCGGCCGCATTGCGGCCATAGAGAGTGCCCTGGGGCCCGCGCAGAACTTCGACGCGCTGAAGATCGAACAGGATCGGTGTCAGCCCATATTGGTGGGCCACATAGTTACCGTCGACATTATAGGTGATCGAGGGATCGACGCCGGGCTGAAGATCGTAATTGCCGACGCCGCGAATATAGACGAGCAGATTGAAAATCGGCTGGAACTCGACGGCGGGAACGAGCCCCTGGACATTGGCGAGATCGGAAATGCCCCGGCTCGCAAGCTCGTCGGATCCGATCGCGGTGATCGAAACCGGTGTGCGCTGCAGATCTTCGGTGCGCCGCTGCGCGGTGACGACAATCGTGCCCAATTGCGCGGAATCGGCGGTTTCGACCAGCTCCTGAGCGCCGCGTTCGGCGCCGCTGCCGGCCGATCCGGATTGCGCCTGCGCCTCGTCTTCTGCCGCCATCGCGTCTTCAGCATGGGCGGGGCTGCAAAGCATGGCCGGGAGTATCAGTCCCGACAGCAACCAAGAACGCCTCGGCCACGGGCAGGCCGCGCGTCGGCGCCCAATCCGAAATCCCTTGTACAACCCATCGATCATTCCGCTCTCCCCGGCCTTACAATATCAAGGCAAGGCCAGCCGTGGCAGGCGATGCCCCAATGCTTGTTTAGCGAGGGAAGACAGGAAACCGCTTGCCGAGACGCGAAACGAAGATTTGCGCAATTCGGAAGGCCGAAAAGCTGGAAAAGCAGCGATCAGTTGGCGGCGGTCGTAGGCGCGAGGCGATATTCCCGCGGCGCCATTCCGTAGGCTTTGCGAAACTCGTTCGAGAAATGCGCCGAGCTGTTGAAACCGCACCGGAACGAGATTTCGGTGATGCTGATGCCGCTCCATTGTGGATCGCGCAGGCGCTTGGCCGTCGCCTCAAGCCGGCATTTCTTGATACATTGCGAAGGGCTCATCTCGAAACCGGCAAAGGCCATCTGCACATAGCGCGCCGAAACGCCCAGCCGGCGGGCGATATGCTCGACCGACAATTCGGGCTGTCCGAAATTCTGTTCGATATAGGCCATCACCTGCTTGCGGCGAAATTCCAGGGCATTGGGCGAATCCGCCGGAATCGCCTTATCGAAATGGATGCTCATCAGCAGATATTCGAGAAAGGACCGGGCGAGATGCGGCGCTGCATCCCCGAATTTTCCTGCATGCGAGATCAGAAACGCCGATTCGAGCATTTCCTTCAACACCGAATTGACATGGTCGGGAAAGGTAAGCCTGCGACCGACCAGTATCCGCGAACACGGGATACTGGTTTCGAAAATATCGCGGTCGATAATCAGCGATGTCGTGCGATAGGGTTTGGGAATGGTGATCTTGATCGGCATGTCCGAACTCAGCACGGTCAGCTGTTCGGGGTTGAGGATCAGCGCCTCGCCGTCGGGAAGCTCGAGTTTCTGAACCTGATCGGCAACATAGATATAATATTTCCGTTCCTTGCGGCGCGGGGGCGGGTCGTTGCGGATCGAAAGCGGCGGCAGCGATGCGCTTGCGATGCCTATTCCGTCCACCGTCTCGCCGCCGACCTTGAGGCAATTATCGTCCCGATCGAGCAGTCGCGCTGTCCAGTCCGAAGAATAGGCCGATGAAAGCATATCACCGATAATCGCGCCGCGTTCGGACGGCCTTGCGCGTTCGAATTCGAGTGAATTCGTCTCCTGCATAGCACTCCCCTCCCATGCGGTCGGCTGGCCCGAAGGGCCGCCGCCGGCTTTATCTTATGACACGGATAATTGCCCTTACACGGCGAAAGAGCAAGTCGCCGCCGCGAAGCCGTTCGCCAAAGCCTTGGTTTACGGCGAAAAATGCCTAGCTCCTTCGGTTCTCGGCAAAGTTTTGCTTCGGAAAAGCGAAAGTAGCGCGCGGAGTCGTTCCCTTATCCTTCGCCAACTCTGCAGGGGAAAATCGATGGTGGGATGGAAACGCGTCGTCGCACTGGGTCTCATGTCATTGCTGGCCGCCGTCCCCGCCCATGCCTTGCAGGATGGGGCCTGCGACCGCCAATGCCTTGACGGTTTCGCCAACGCCTATCTCGATGCGCTGATCGCGAACGATCCCTCGGCCCTGCCGATGGATGCCGACGTCAAATATAGCGAGAACCAATCGCTGCTCCGCGTCGGCGAGGGCGCCTGGCAGACGGCGCGCGAACTTGGCGATTACCGTATCTATGTCGCCGACCCGGGTGTCGGCCAGGTCGGCTTTATCGGCAATATCCGGCTTGAAGGCGGCTGGACGATGATCGCGCTGCGCCTCAAGATTCGCGGCCGCCGCATTGTCGAAGTCGAGAGCGTGATCCCCGGCCCCGCGCCAAGCAGCGCCGGTTTCAGTTTCGGCGACGCCGCCGCCAATCTCGCGACGCCGCGCGCCATCTATTCCCAAACTCTGGAACCTGCGCAGCGCCGCGATCGCGGTACGCTGATCTTCCAATCCGATCTTCACTATGAAGGTGTCGAGCGCGGCAATGGTGATATCGTGCCCTTCGCCAATGATTGCCTGAAGATCGAAAACGGGGTGCAATTGATCCGCAATCCGGATTTCCCCTTCCCCGCCGCCTCGCCGAGCGGGCGCGAGTTGCCGAACTTTTCGTCCTTCGGATGCCGCGACCAGTTCAACACCCATATCTGGGATACCGATACAGTGACCGACCGGCGCTATCCGATCGTCGATCGCGAGCGCGGGATCGTCTTCGCCTTCGTCATGTATCACCAATATCTGCGCGCGCCGTGCGCCAATGTCGTGGACTATGGTACGGTGTGCCCACCTGCCCATGTCGAACCCTTCACGCTCGTGCTGGCCGAAGCCTTTCGGCTGAGCGACGGAGAGATCCAGGGTGTCGAGGCCGTATTCACAGCGCTGCCGACCGTCCGACTTCGCGGTGTCTGGTAGCAGAGCAGGAGAGATTTTGGTGGACATGGACAAGGACGAGGTAGCGGCGCTGGTCCGCGAGGTTCGCTATCTGCGCGACCGGCAGGATATCCTCGATTGCATCAACAATTACGGTCGCGGGCTCGACCGGCTCGACGCGGATCTGATCCGCGATGCCTTCCACCCTGACGCCACCGACAATCACGGGCCGTTTCTCGGCGGCGTCGACGCGTTCGTGCCCTTCGCGATCGACTGCGAAGCGGCCTTCCTCAACACCCATCACGGCATCACCAGCCACAATTGCGAGATCAAGGGCGATACCGCCCACGCCGAAAGCTATGTCTTCTGGTTCGTGCAGATGCCAGACGGCGAGAAGATCGGAGCCGGCGGCGGCCGCTATATCGACAAGCTGGAACGGCGGGAGGGGAAATGGAAGGTCAGCCTGAGACGGCTGCTCATGGACTGGACCTTCCAGGTGCCGGAAGACAAATGGCTCGGCGACGAATGGTCCGGCGTCAAAGGCGAACGCGACAAAACGGATCCTTCCTATTTGCGGCCGATGACCATCCCCCCCGCCTAGCCCGCTTGCAATCGCGCAAAACAGGAACAAAGGGCGCCCGATCATGGCAGATGCGCGCGAAAGCGGCAGTTCCCGCAGCCCGGCTGAACGATCACGCGAGACGGGCGATCGCCCGCTAGCGATTCCCGATCTGGGCGACATTGTCGGCTATCAAATGTCCCTCGCTATCGGCACCATTCGTCGGCACTTCGACACGCATTGCTCCCATTTGGGACTAACGCAAAAGCAGGTCGCGATATTGTGGATCCTCGACGACAGCCCCGACACGCTGCAGGCCGAACTGGCCAAAATTCTGAAAGTGGCGCGCGCATCGGTATCGGCGCAAATGACCGGACTGTTCGAGAAGAAGTACATCAAAGCCTCGCAAGACCCGGCCGACCGGCGCCGGATGCTGCTTCGGGTAACGGCAGCGGGGCAAGACGCGCTCGGCCAGGGGAAGAAGGCGACAGAGATGCACGAGCAATGGCTGGCATCCCAGTTTTCTGCGGATGAACGCCTACAGTTGCTGGGTATGTTGCAAAAAATACACCAGCTCGACATTGCATACGGACCGTTGTTTCCGCGGTAGCAATAGGCTCGCCGCAGCCCCCTCCCATAACGATTCCAGGCCTTCCTGAAATCCCAGGGTAGAAGTCGGCAAATTCAGCCAGAAACCGGCCTTTTCCGGATGACGGCTTGCCCGTTATTTTCCCTATTTTTCGCCTTTCGACAGGCCTCTGGTCACCGAATTTCTACAAGGAACAAGCCTTTCCCCAGAGTTTACTTGCTAATGCAAATGATTCGCATTATTGGCTCGGGCGGATTCAGTCACTCATGCCTCCGGGGGATATCGATGAAAATTTCCAAAGTCCTGCTCATGACCTGCACCGCACTCACAGCCAGCCAGGCCATGGCCTTCGACGAGGTCGAGGACAGCATTCGCAACCGGACCCAGATCATCGTGACCGGGGCACAACTGGAAAGCGACGCCGCGACCAAGACCGACACGCCGGCAATCGAAGTGCCGCAGCCGGTCACCATCATCGAGGACGATGTCTATCTCCAGCAGGGTGCGATCTCGGTCGGCGATACGCTGCGCTACGTCGCGGGCGTCCAGGCCAATCCCTATGGGCCGGACAGCCGCGTCGACGGCGGATTTATTCGGGGTGTGAACGGCCTGCAATTCCGCGACGGCATGCGAGATGTCTTCAGCTACTATGCCAGCATCCGGGCCGATCCCTATAATTTCTCACAGGTGCAGGTCGTGCGCGGCCCTTCTTCGGTGCTGTTCGGCGCGGGTTCGCTGGGAGGCATCGTCAATCTCGTTTCGAAAACGCCCGAGTTCGAACCCGGCGGCGAAATTTCGCTGCGGTACGGCTCCTTCGATCGTTTCGAGGCGCTCGCCGATGTTACCGGTCCGATCACGGACACGCTCGCCGCACGCCTGGTCGCGCGAGTCCGCGATTCCGGCACGCAGGTCGATTATGTCCCCGACGATCGCATCCTGATCTCACCGTCGCTCAGCTGGGCGCCGACGCCGGACACCAACGTTACGGTCATCGGCCTCTACCAGGAGGATGACGGCGGTTCGACCTCCCAGTTCCTCCCATTGGTCGGGACGCTGTTCGACAACCCCAACGGGCAACTGCCGTTCGACCGGTTCATCGGCAAGCCGGGCTGGGACCGCTATGACGGGCGGCTGCTCCAGGGAACCGGCCTGATCGAACATCGGTTCAGCGATCGGGTCCGGATCAATATGCGCGCGCGCTACATCGATAGCGATCTCGATTATTTCACCCACTATCCGGACAATTACGCGAATCCGACCAACCCGTTTCTCGATCCAGACCAAAGACTGATCGGGCTTTATTCGGACGGCAGCATCGCGCGAATGGAAATATTCTCGACCGACAACAATTTGCGGTTCGATTTCAACACCGGCGAAGCCGTCGAACATGTCCTGCTTGCCGGCGTCGACTATAGCTGGAACCATGTCCGCAAGACCGGCGGCTTCGGCTATGAAATCATCGACATCTACAATGTCGATTATGATGCACTCTCCGACTATGGCGGCGGCCTGCCGGCGCCTTTCGGGCCCAACGAGGATGTCGAGCAGGAACAGCTCGGCTTCTACCTGCAGGATCAGATCCGCTTCTTCGACCGCGTCTCGATCGTGCTCGGCGTGCGCCACGACAATGTCACGTCGGACAGCTTCAGTGTGGAGGCGATCGATTCCAGCGCGACATCGTTCCGTGCCGGCATCATCGGCGAGATCATTCCCGGTGTTTCGCCCTTTTTCAGCTATACCGAGAGCTTTGAGCCAATCTCCGGCGTCGCGAGCAACGGCAACCCCTTCGTCCCGAAAAGCGGCCGACAGTTCGAAGTCGGCGTGAAGATCCACCCGGACGACAGCACGCTGATCACGATCACGGGTTACGACATCGAGGAATCGAACCGCCCCGTCGACGATCCCTCGACGCCCGATCCGTTCGATCAGATGCAGGCCGGTTCGCTGAGTTCGCAAGGCTTCGAAATCGAAGCGCGGACAACCCTGCCCGGCAATTTCCAGGTCATCGCCAATTACAGCTATAACGAAGCGGAGATCGACGGCACCAACCAGCAGCTCGACAATGTCCCCAAGCATAATGCTTCGCTCTGGGTAACCCGGCCGTTCCAGCTTTCTTCCGAAGTCTCGCTGCTCCTGGGCGGCGGCGTGCGGCATACGAGCGCCAACCGCTCCTATGGCCCCGCCTTCCCGGACGGCATCGTAACTCCGAGCTATACGCTGGTGGATGCGGTCGCCGAGCTGAACTGGAACAGGTGGAGCTTCGCGATCAACGCGACCAACCTGCTGGGCGAAGATTATTACTCGGCCTGCCTCGCCCGGGGCGACTGTTTCAACGGCGCCCAGCGGAATGTTTTCGGTACGGTGAGCTACCGCTTTTGATGGGCTATCCGCTGCTCTGGATAGCCGCGGCGATGGCGGCGGGCGGCGTGGCGCTGCTCCGCCTGTCCTGGGGGCGGCCAAAACGATCCCCCACGCTGAATGCGGCGGGTTGGGCCGCGCTTGCGCTCGCAATGATTTTCGGCTGGTCGGATTCCGGCGCCTGGGGAAGTTCGGTTACCGCGCTTGTGGCCATGGCTGCGGCGGGGTTGGCACTGGGCCTTGCGGGGGCGCAAGCCCGACCGGGCAAGGCCCCCGCCTCCAATGCCCGCGTCCGGATGCTTCCCGAAGGCAGTGAACCCCGGCGGCTGTTGGGCCGCAGCCTCACCTTCCTGCTCGTGATTGTCGCCGGGCTATTCATCTCGATTGGCCTCGCCGTTGTGGTCCGCGGCCTAGCCCACGCCGCGGGGTGGGGCGAGGCAAATGCAAACGCCTTCGCGCTGTTGATGATGCCCTTCCTCTGGGCGGTTCTCGCCTATGCGATCCTGATCCAGCCGCGCCGCAAGGTGCAATGGGCGATCCTGCTTGGGAGCGCCGCGCCCGTCCTCCTCGTCCTTGCCACGGGAGCCCTTCGATGACCCAAGCGCCCTCCCTCTCGCTCGTGAAGCGGGCGCTTTCGGCCCATGCGGCAATCGGCCTGCTGGGCGGCGCGCTGCTCTACCTCGTCTGCCTGACCGGAACCATTGTCGTCTTCTACGAAGAATTCCACCGGATCGAACAGCAGGACGCGCCGGAAATGGCCGAGGTCGATCCCGGCGCAGTCCAGCGCGCCGTCGAGGCCGTGCTGGCCAGCGAAGCGGGCCAAACGCCGACGACGCATCTCTACGTCCATATCCCGGTCGCCGATCTGCCGCGCACGACTATCACGACCGACACCCAGGCCGTTCATGTCGATCGCGATGGGACTATCGCCGCGCCGGAGGAGAATGGCTGGTCCGAATTCTTGCTGGCCCTGCATTATACGCTGAACCTTCCCGTACTGATCGGCATTACGATCGTGGGCATATTGGGCGTGATGATCCTCGCGCTGGCGCTTTCGGGCGTGGTCGCCCATCCGCGCATCTTCCGCGACGCCTTTCGCCTGCGCACGCGCAGCAAGGGCGGCGTCGCGCTGGCCGACTGGCACAACCGGCTGAGCGTGTGGACCCTTCCCTTTTCCGTCGCGGTCGCGCTGACCGGGTCGATCATCGGCCTGGCGACTGTGACCGGCTATGGCATGGCCGCGCACTATTATGACGGCGATATCGAGGCGCTTTATGCACCGATCTTCGGCGGCGAGGCCGAGGCCGATCCCGCGCCTGCGGGCATCCCGAACGTCGCCGCGGCGCTTCGTCATATGCAGACAGCCTATGCGGCCGTGGAGCCGACTTACGTCATCGTCCACGATCCCGGCACGGCGGGCCAGCATATCCAGATCGTCGCCGAGCATTCGCGCCGGCTGATCTTCGGCGAATATTACGCTTTCGATGCCGAAGGGAATTTCGAAGGCACCGCGGGAATGGCAGACGGCGCGATCGGCCAGCAGGCCGCGGCCTCCACCTATAATCTCCACTTCGGCAATTATGGCGGGCTGCCGGTCAAGATTGCCTATTTCCTGTTCGGGCTGGCGCTGACCGCGATCTGTGCGACCGGCACCTATATCTGGCTCGGCAAGCGCCGTCGCCGTGGCCTCAACGAACCGCGCCTGCTGGCGGCATGGGACGGCGTCGTCTGGGGCGTGCCCATCGCGCTGACCGCGACATTCCTGGCAAGATTGGCGATGGGCAACGGTGCCCCGTTCACGGCAACCTTCTGGTTGCTTGGGTTCGCCATCGTTATCGCGAACATCCTGCTGGCCAATCGATACCGCACACGGCGCCCCTTGCAGGCGGCTTTCCTGTTGGCCGTCATCGCGAGCGTCGCGATCGCCCTATGAACCGATCGACCGCGATTAATGCCCGAATTCCGGCCGCCTTGCGAAACGGCGAAATCGCGCGTCTCGAAATGCATCAGTCCAGCCCGGTCATTCGCTTCCGGCAAAAGACGGCGAGCAGCAGAACGCACGCCAGACAAAAGCCGGCGCACACGACGAAGCTTACACTATATCCGCTCTCGCTCGTGTAAGCCCAGCCGGCGAGCGCGGGGGCGCTCATGCCTGCCACGGCCTGTAACAGGAACACCGCGCCGGCGACCTTGGCAAAGCCCGAAGCGCCGAACCGGTGGGCGATCGTTGCGGGCTGGCAGACGATCGCTCCCCCTGTGCCGATGCCGATCAGCAAGGCATAGAGAAAGAGCCCGCTGCCCTCCACGATATAAGCCGCCGTCAACAGTCCCAATGCGGTTGGCACCAGCAATCCGGCCCAGACAAAGGCAGGATTGTAGCGATCCCCCAGGAAGCCGACCGCGGCCTTTGCGGCCAAGCCCGACAGTGCGTAGATGGAAAGCGCGTAACCGACTTCGGCCGTTTGATGCCCGGCATCGATCGCATTCGCCACCCCATGCGCGAGCACGAGACTGAGGCTCGCGGTCGTGACGGCAGAGGCGACAATGATCGTCCAGAAATCCGCCCGTCCGAGCGCTTGGGCCAGGGTGACGGTCACCGCCTTTGCCGGCGTCTCGTCGGATTTTATGGCCGCCGGCTTGGCCTTGCCATCGGGATATTGGCCAAGGTCGCGCGGATATTCCCGAACGAGCGTTGCCGCCAGCAGCGTAACGACGAGTGCCAGTCCGGCGAGAATCCACCAGCCGGTCCGCCAGCCGGAACCGTCTTCGCCGACGATCACGCCGAGCGCCGGGGCGATGATCGCGCCTCCGCCCGCCGATGCGCTCAGCATGATCGCATAGGCGAGCGCCCGGCGCCGGACGAACCATCGAGGAATGGCCGTCTGCGCCGTCAAATTACCGCCCGACGCCACCGCGAAGCCGATAATCCCGCCAAAGCAGATTGTTGCCTCCAGCGGCGTGCTGACGATCGTGGCCATCGCGACAGACCCAAGCAGCAGGCAGAAATTGCCGATCGTCAATGTCCAGCGCACGCCGATACGGCCGATCATCATGGCAACGAAAGGCGAACTCAGTCCGATCATTCCAAAATAGATCGAGAAGGGTGCGCCCAGGGCCTCGCGTGAAAAGCCGAGATCCTGCGCCATCGCCGTATTGATGATCGACCCTCCCGTCATGGGGAAGGCAAGATTGACGAACAGGATGAACCAGAAGACCGCGAGCAGCGTCCAGCCATAGAAAAAGCGGCGCGGCGTTTCGGCCTCGTCGCTGTTCAACGGATCTTCGGAAACGGTATTGCGGGCGATCATAGTGCCGGAAAGACGGAGGAAATGGACCGCCCATATCCGGACGACACGGCCACGAAGTGCCCTCGCCGATTGCCGGTCAAGACGACCCTGTCGATCCTGCGTGTTTCTGACATCCCACTCCATCTTTCCGTTCGCTTCCGTTGCCCGGAAGTCCGTTAAATTATCCCGCAGCCTATGGAAGCCCTTGCGGCTTTGACTTTCGTCGCATATCGAAATATAATTCGTCAATCGAAAAAACATGGGGCAGGATTTGAAACGGCAGCACATCTTCCTTGCATTGAGCCGCCCGCGATCGGGTCGCGAAGACGAATTCCATCAATGGTATGATAGCCATCACCTTCAGGATGTGGTGGATTTGTGCCCGGGGTTCGAACGCGGGTTCCGCGCCTGGGCGACCGACGACCGGCCGGTCGGGGATCTGCTGCAATGGCCAAGCCTCGCCATATACGAACTTCGCGAGAACGACGTCGCCGCAATCCATCGCGATGTTACCCGGAATGCCAAGGATTTCACGCCGTCCAACGGCGTGTTCGAGGACGACCATGTCGCCTGGGTCTATTCACCGGTCGATGGCGATGCTCCGGCCCCCGATATCTTCGGCGACGCTACCCGCAACCGGGACGGAACCCATACGCTGCTCGCCTTCGGCAACGACCTGCCGAACAAGCGTTCGATCGTCCATGATGGGATCGATCTGAACGTGGATTTGCTCGAGGCGAATGCGGACCAGCGCGGCGGAATCACCCTGCCCTGGCGCCAGCTTGCCAAAGTCTCGTTCCGGGACGCGGATCCGGAGGCCGTTGCCGGCGCCTTCGGGGCGCAGTTTTTCCCCGAAGCGATGCGCATCTATCGTCAAATCGGCCCGATTGCGCTCGGTGGGTCGGCCGATACACCCAGTGAGAGGAATGCAGAATGACGATCGTCAGCGATATCGAACCCGCCCCGCTGGAAGACAGCGTCAGCGAATGGCTTGCCCTCAATTCCGATAGCCGGCTCGACCGGTGGGACGTTTACGCACGGCTTCGAGAGGAAGCGCCGATATTCGATTATGGGGATCAGACCTTCCTTTCGCGCCACAAGGATTGCGTGAACATTCTCCGCGATCACAAGACCTATCTCAGCGGCTTCGATCCCGAAGGCGAACGCGTGATGGCCGTGATGGCGAGCCTCGACCCGGAAAAGCAGCGCAAATATCGCGAAGTGCTCGATCACCAGCTCCGCTGGCTCACCTCGAGCAACGCGGAGAAACATGTGGCGTTGCGGAGCCTGGCGACCCGCGTGTTCTCGATGCGCGCGATCGAAAATATGCGCGAACGTATCCAGCGGGAAGTCGACGAGCGCCTCGATGAACTTGAGCCCCGGGACAGTATCGAGATCATCTCCGAATTCGCCTATCAGCTGCCGCTGACTATCATCTCCGAAATGCTCGATATCCCTATCGAAGTGCGAGAGAGCATCCATAAATCCTGGCAGAGCATGACGCAGCTTATCGGCAATCCGCCCGAGCGCGTCCCCGAGGTCATCGACACGGTCCATGCCGGCATGGCCGAACTGGAATCGCGCCTCCAGCACACGTTCGACACGCGGCGCGGGCAGCAAACCACCGATCTGCTGGCACGGCTGCTCGATGCCGAGAATGACGAGAGCGGCATCATCACCGACAAGGACATTATGGGGATCGTGGCGCAGATGGTTATCGCCGGCCACCAGACCACCCAGGATACGATCGGCAACGCGCTGCTCGAACTTTTCGGCGACCGGGATCAATGGCGAGCGATTTGCGAGGAACCCGAACTCATTCCCAATGCGGTAGAGGAAGTATTGCGGCTGCGCTCCCCCGGCCAGATGGTCAATCGGATTTCACGGACCGACACGGTGATCGGCGAACGCGAGATTCCGGCCGGCACAAGGCTGACATGCCTGCTGGCCTCGGCCAATCGCGATGCTGCCGTTTTCGACGATCCGGACCGTTTCGACATCCGCCGCGAAAATGCGCGCCAGCATCTCGCCTTTTCCTCGGGTGTTCATTTTTGTCTCGGGGCCTCGCTGTCGCGGATGGAGTTGCAGATCTTCCTGGAAACCTTTTCGCGCCGCTTTCCCGACGCGGACCTCGCGGACAGCCATGTCGAATGGCTTCCAAACAATTTCCTGCTGGGCCTGAAGGAACTTCATGTCCGGTTCCGCTAAATCTGGGAATCGCGAGGGCGGCCGCCCCGGCCTGTCCCGGTCCGCTTCTTCCGGGAGATGGACCGGTCCGGCGGAACTGGCGCTGGCCCCCCTGCTTCCTGGAAATTGCATTCGGAATATCGGCGCTTGATGCGCCGGCGTCGGTTTTTTGACAGGATGTGCTGCTTACGGACATTTTACGGCAGTCGGCACGCCACCTGTTTGTGGAGATAGTTGATGGCAAAAGTGCTCAGTGACGTTCGTGTCATCGAGATGGGAACCTTCATTACGGGCCCGGCGACCGGAATGTTGCTGGGCGATCTCGGTGCGGACGTGATCAAGGTCGAGCACCCGAACGGAGACCCTTTCCGGGCCTTCAACGGCAGTCTCTACAGCGCGCATTTCCAGACCTACAATCGCAACAAGCGCAGCGTGACGATCGATAGCAAGACCAAGGAAGGCCTGGCCGAACTCGACGCGCTGATCGCCGATGCCGATATTTTCATCCAGAATTTTCGTCCGGGCGTGGCCGAGCGGCTCGGCGTCGACGCCGAGCGGCTCCAGGCGCTCAACCCTGCGCTGATCTACTGTTCGATATCGGGCTTCGGCGCTTCGGGACCGGACCGCGACAATCCGGCCTTCGACAGCGTCGCCCAAGCCGCAAGCGGTTTTTTGCGCCTGCTGGTGAATCCCGAACACCCCCGGGTGGTCGGCCCGGCAATCGCGGACGCCATCACCGGCTTCTATGGGGCCTATGGCATCCTGGGCGCGCTCCACGAACGCCACTCCACGGGAATAGGCCGCGTGGTGGAGGTTTCGATGCTCGAGGCGATGACCCATTTCAATCTCGACGACTTCACCCATTATTTCGCGCAAGGGGACGTTATGGGGCCCTATAGCCGGCCGCATGTCTCGCAATCCTATGTGTTCGAATGTTCGGACGGGCGCTGGCTCGCCCTCCATATGTCGTCGCCGCCGAAATTCTGGGAACAGCTGGCCGATGCGCTCGGGATGCCCGAAATGCTCGAACGGCCGGAATTCAAGGACCGCAACGCTCGCATCGCCAACTATGACGGCGTTCTCGCAACGCTTGCCCCGCTGTTTAAATCCCGCAGCCTCTCCGAATGGTGCGGGAGGCTTAGAGAACGGGATGTCCCCCATGCCCCGCTCTACGCCTCCAACGAAGCTCTTGAGACCCCGCAAGCCCGGCATCTGCAATTGCAGATCGAAGCCGAGCACCCGCAAATGGGGCGGTTCCGGACGGTCCGGTCACCGGTCAGTTTCGATGGCGAGCGCAGCCTGGAGGTGAAAGCGCCGCCGGTGCTGGGCGAGCATAATGAGGAAATTCTCGGCGTAAAAACGCCTGAGGCAACGGCAAAATAACTTCGGAACCACTGGTGCACGGGGTTTGGATAACGGTATAGCGGCGGCATCGCTGTGAAGGGTGCCAATTGATGAAAGCGCAAAGCCGAAGGGACGGAGACCCCGAATTCCTGTCGACGCTCGAACGCGGCCTTTCCGTGCTCCGTGCGTTCGACCAGACGCGGCCGGAGATGCAGCTCAGCGAAGTCGCGGCCGTTACCGGGCTCAATCCGGCTGTCGTGCGGCGCTGCCTGAACACCCTCGTAAAGCTCGGCTATGTTGCGCAACATGGGCGGCGCTTCCTGCTCCGGCCGGAAGTGCTCGTTTTCGGCTCGGCCTATCTGGCCTCGATGAATCTCGAAGAAGTCGCCGCACCTGCCCTGCAGACCGTCAGGGATTCAACGGGGGACAGCGCTTCGCTCGCCGTGCTTTCGGGCGACGATGTTCTCTATCTGCTCCACGTCTCGACCAACCGCACCATCCGGCTGCGTGCTGGCGTGGGCACCCGCTTCCCGATCTATGCAACCTCGCTGGGCCGCATCCTGCTTGCTTACAGGGACGACGAGGCCATCGAGGATTATCTGTCCCGCGCCAAGCTCGAACGGCTGACCGAGCACACGATCACCAGCGCCGCGACGCTCCGCAAGATGCTGAAGACGGCGCGCAAGGACGGCTATGCCTCCGCGCAGGACGAACTCGACTACGGCATCGTGTCGGTTTCGGTTCCGGTCATGGCTTCGGGCGATCAGGTCGCCGCGGCGATCAATTGCTCTACGTCCACCACGCGCGTTTCGCGCGAGGAATTGATCGAGACCCGTTTGCCCGAGCTCCGCGCCGCCGCGCGGAAGATCGGCGACGCTCTCGATCGCTGGCCCTTCCTGCTGCATTCACTCAAACAGGTTTGAACGCCCTCCCCCCAGCTTGAATCGCGCCGGGCTTCAAACGCGGCAGGCATCATGCCTAAAATATCCGGCGCGCTCGCGACAGCAGGATGCTGTGCTATGCGAGCGCGCCGGCAGGACGGGTTAGAAGTTGACGCGGAAGCCGGCGGTGAACTGCCGACCTGTCGTGTCGTAAAGATTGTTGAGCGTACCGAGCCCGAGACCCGGCACCAGGTTCCCGAAGAAGATCGGCGGGGTATCATCGAACAGATTGTTGACGGTAAAGAACAGTTCCGCATCTCCATTGAAGAAGCCAGGCCGGGCGGTGACCGTCAGATCCGTGGTGAACCATGCCGGCATATTCGGTTCGGCATAGGTCAGCGTCGGCCCGAGCTTGATCTCCCCGATCATATTCTCCTGGACGAAAATCGAGAAGTCATCGCTGTCATAGCTCACGCTGAGTGCGCCCTTCCAGCGAGGCACGGTGGTATCCCCGCGCGCGCCCAACGTGCTGTAGCCAGCATATTCGATAACCGGTTGGCTGCCGCTCAACTGCCGCCGGAAGCGGTCGACATAGGTCGCATACAGCCGAACCGCGAGTTGGCCATCCGCAAAGCCGGTCCGGTAAGAGGCATCGATGTCGATGCCGCGCGTTTCGATCGTCGAAATGTTGATCGGCGTGACCCGTATCTCGGTCGGCACATTGGCAGGCGAGGTATCGGAAAACGGCAAGGGTCTCGAAATCGTGTCGCAGGACGGCGCCGTCCCGCCGCTGCTCTCGCAATCGAGCAGCACCTGGATCGCGCTCAGCGTTGAAATCGCGCCCCGAAGATCGATCTCATAGGCATCGATCGACATCGCGAAACCGGGGAGGAAACTCGGCTGCAGCACAACGCCGACGCTCCAGCTGTCCGATATTTCCGGCTCCAGATCGGGATTGCCGCTGGCGCGCTGGCTGGCGCCGAACGTAACGTTGGTATGGGGATCGAGCGCGGCCGCCTGGGTGACCTGCGCGCCGGCAAAAAGATCGAACAGCGTAGGCGCCCGGATATCCCGGGACCGCACGACGCGGAACCGGATATCGTCGATCGGCGCCCAGGTTCCGCCGAGCTTCCAGGTCGTGACTCCGCCGCTGGTGCTGTAGTCGGTGTAGCGGATGGCGCCATTCAGATCCAGCTGCCGGGCGAATGGCTGATCGGCCAGGATGGGCACGGCAAGTTCGCCATAGACTTCGCGAACGCTGTTCGAGCCGCTGGCTACGCCGGTATTGGTCAGATAATAGCGAGGTGTCGTCGGCGGCAGACCGCGCAGGCCGGTAATGTCCTCCGCAATGGCCGGGTTGGAATTCGACGTCAGGTCAAGGCTCTGCTCACGATATTCGACACCCACGGCAAAGGATATCGGGCCGGCGGGAAGATCGATAAGATCCCCCGATAGTCCGACGGTAATGTCGTCGGTGCTGGTTTCCGCGCGATAGGTCGAAACGCCCATCACATAGTCTCGCGCTTCGGGAGAAGCGGCGCCGAACCCAAAGGGATTAAACGGTACACAGCCGGCATAGCGCGCCCGGACGTCCGGATCGGGGTCGAGCGTGGGTCGGCACACGATATTACCGGTAGCAGGATCGCGGACGGCATCGATCGCCGCCGCGAAACGGGTATATTGATACTGGTTGGGCTGCGAGAAATTGAACACCGAATTGCCGTGCGTATAATCGACATTCCAGTTCAGGTTGCCGATTTCGCCTTCGAGCCCGGCGAACACCTGATAGTTGCGGATCCTCTCGCGCGCCGGGATCGGCCCGAATTCCAGAAAAGCCTTGCGGAGACCGAATGATTCGACATTCCCCGCCGTAAGCTGCGCCTGGAGATCAGCCGGCAGGAACGCGTTTCCGCTAAAGATAACCGGCGTGAACGTAAGGAGGTTCGGCAGCGAGCCATATCGTATCACCGATTCCGAGCCCATGAATTGCACATAGGCGGCCACGGTATCGGCCACGTCATAGTCGACACGGCCGAAAATCGTGTCGGTACGAAGCGCTGCGCTCGCGCTCTGCGAGGACGGCCCGTAATAATAGTCGCCGCCGACGAAATAGCCGGCCGAGCCGGTCGGGGCGCCGGGATCGAGCGGCCGATATTGTCCGCCGGGCAGGAAAAGCGTCCCCGCAAAGGGGCCGTTTGCCGCATGGCCGTTGAACGAGGAAAAGCTGAAACCCGCATTGGTCTGGAAAATCAGCGGATTGGCCGCAGTACCGGACTGCCCGCCTCCTATCACCGAGCCAACCGCGAGCCCGCGCAGGTCGAGCGCCGGGCGTTGCCCCTGCGTATAGCCGTCGCTTTCAATATGTTCGTAGCTCAGCAGGACGTGGAGACGATCGCCGAGATCGAAGCCCCCTGCCGCTCCGCCGCGCAAGGTTTCATTGTCGCCGCGCGTCGAAATGCCCGCCTGGGCGAAGCCCCGAAACCCGTTGAAATCCGTATCCAGGACAAAGTTCACCACACCGGCGACCGCATCGGAACCATAGGATGCGGAAGCGCCCGCCGTCACGACTTCCACCCGCTCCACCAGGGCTTGCGGGATAAGGTCGGCATTGACGGTACCAACATAGGTGGTCGGCGAAAGCCGAACCCCGTTGATCAGGTTGAGGGTCCGAATAGGCCCGAGCCCCCGCAGGTTGAGAACATTCCCGTGATCGGGAGTCGCGAAAGTATTGCTGCTGGCATTGGGACCGGAGGAGCCGACGAATTGCGGCAACCGGTTCAGCCCGTCGGGCAGCCCAGACGGCGCGGCCCGCGTAAGATCCTCGCTCGTGGCGATGGTTACCGGTGTCGGCGATTCATATCCATCGCGAACAATGCGCGTCCCGGTAACGACGATCGCTTCGCTTGGCGTCTCTTCTGCACTGACCGAGGAGATATTTTCGGTTTCTTCCGTGTTTGCCGACGTCTGCGCCGCAACAGGCATCGCCAGTCCCGCGACACAAGCAGCCGTAGACAGCATCCGAACCTTTAGACCCACTGACCTCACTATAACCTCCCCAATGTATATATTATTCAATAATAGTTTTTTATTTGATCTGAATGTAATTTTACTTGAAAATTCTACGATTCTATCTGCAAACAGAAATATTTATTCTTCGAATTATACGAAACGCCATATCGATTATTTTCGATTATCGAATTTTAATTCGTATAACGAACTCCTAGCATGACTTTTGCCGTCGCGCAATGCCGCTTTCCCTCCAGCAACGGCGATCGGCCGACAGGGGCCCGGCCAGCCCCTTGCCGCCGAGCTGCCCACTCCGGGTGGGCGTGGGCAAACCTCGGACCCGCTCATTGCATATATAAATTCGTTATACGAATATATTTTCACATTACGAATTTCTGTTGCGGGAAGAGTGCAATTCCGATTATGCTGGCCAATAAGCCAAAGGCATCGAACCGGCCGGCCGCGTGAGCGGGCCATGAGAGGAAGCATGAGAATAGGAAAGCAGGAGCAGCGCTATTCCGCGATCTGCACATCCGACTCGGAAACCATCACGGTGCGGGGGCGCGATCTCTGTGGCGACGTTATCGGCCGGATGGATTTTACGAGCTATTTCTGGCTCCTCATCACCGGCGACGAGCCCGACGCGGACCAGTCCTTCCTGACCAACGCCGTCCTCGCCGCGATCGCCGAACATGGCCTGGTGCCAAGCGTGGTCGCAGCACGCATGACTTATGCCGCCGCCCCCGAAGCTCTTCAGGGCGCCGTCGCAGCAGGGTTGCTCGGCTGCGGGTCCGTCGTCCTCGGCAGCGCCGAAAATTGCGGCCGCTTCCTCGCCCGGCTTTGCGAAGAAGCTGCGGAAAGCGAAACGTCGCCTGCAGATGTTGCGGCTCGTGCGATCGCCGCGATGCGGAGCGAGAAAAAGGCCATTCCCGGCTTCGGCCATCCCCAGCATTCGAACGGGGACCCGCGCGCCCACCTGCTACTGAAGCTGGCTGCGGAAAGGGGCAAGGAAGGCCGGCATATTGCAATGCTGCGCGCCGTGCATGCGACGCTGCCCGAAGCCTTGGGACGACCATTGCCGATCAACGTCAACGGAGCCATCCCGGCTGTCATGCTCGATATTGGTTTCCCGCCGGGCGCGCTGAAGGGCATTTCGTTGCTGGCTCGCACGGCGAGCCTTATCGCGCATCTCAAAGAGGAGCAGGAACGGCCTATCGGTTTCATCCTTTCGGGCGAAGCCGCGCAGGCGATCGAATATGATGGGCCGGAATAAAATCGAACTATCGGAGCAGGAGCAGAAGATCATGACAGGCAACCGACCCACGAGGCTGCATCATACGGCCTATGTCAGCAAGGACCTGGAAGCGACACGGCAATTTTACGAAGACGTGATCGGAATGCCACTGGTTGCGACCTGGTGCGAAAAGGATTTTCTGTTCGGTGCCGATCGCACCTATTGCCATTGTTTCTTCGAACTTGCCGACGGCAGCGCGCTCGCCTTTTTCCAGTTCGCCGATCCGGATGATCAGGCGATGTTCGGCCCGGCAATCCCGGAATCGCCGTTCAATCACATTGCGCTCAACGTGGACGCGACGACCCAGAACGAAATCGAACAGCGAATCAAACAAGCGGGCTATGCCGAACCGGACAGCTATGTTCTCGAACATGGCTATTGCCGATCCGTCTATATCAAGGACCCCAATGGCATGATCGTCGAGTTCACCTGCGACGATCCGCGGGCGTCCGAGGGCGATGCCGATCGGCGCGCAAAGGCACGGGCTGAACTCGAACGCTGGCTTGCCGGGGATCTCAGGACCAACAATGATTTCCGGGACGATCATGCCGCCTAGCCGGCTGTGTCCCGGCATCCCGCCCCCCGCTTATCGGGCCGGTGGGGACGGTGAAAGCTTGGCCGGCGGCCACTTCCAGCGCCGCCCTATGTCCGGGCGAGCCGCCGAACGGGCGGACTAGAGGAGGCTTCCTCCCATCGCATTCCTAGTCCCGAAAGGACTTTACTATGAGCAATGGCCCGAGCCGTTTCCTCACCACCCATGTCGGCAGCCTTCCGCGTCCGGCCGATCTCGTCCAGCTGATGTTCGCGCGCGAGGACGGACTGCCGCTCGACAAGCCGGCCTTCGAGGCCAGGGTCCGCAAGGCCGTGCAGCAGGTTGTCGAGAAACAGGCCGAATGCGGCGTGGATATCGTCAACGACGGCGAACAGTCCAAGCCCAGCTATGCGACCTATATCAAGGATCGCCTCGATGGCTTTGGCGGCACCGGCAACAGCTATGTTTTCCAGGACATCGAGGAATTCCCCGCGACCAAGGAACGCATTCTTGCCGACCCCGGCCGCGAACACCGCAGGACACCGGCCTGCAACGCGCCGATCGCGGTGAAGGATATGGAAGCGGTGCGGACGGATGCGGATAACCTCTTGGCAGCGATAGCCGATTGTCCCGGCCGGATTCCCTTCTTGAGTGCGGCCTCCCCCGGCGTGACGGCGCTCTTCTTCCGCAACGATTATTATGCCAGCCAGGAAGACTATGTCTTCGCGATCGCGGACGGGCTGCGTCACGAATATGAGGCGATCGCCGAAGCCGGTATCATCCTGCAGGTGGATTGTCCCGATCTTGCCATGGGTCGGCATACCCAGTTTCTCGATCTCAGCCTGTCAGAATTTCGCGACCGGATGGCTCTCAATATCGAAGCGATCAATCGCGCGACGGCTAACATCCCGCCCGAGCAGCTCCGTATGCACCTGTGTTGGGGCAATTATCCGGGGCCACACCATTGCGACGTTCCGATGAAGGACATTGTCGACATGCTGTGGCGAGCGCGGCCACAGGCAATCCAGTTCGAAGCTGCGAACCCGCGGCACGCCCATGAATATACGGTTTTCGACGATATAACCTTGCCCGAGGGCAAGGTATTGATCCCCGGCGTTATCGAGGTCCAGTCCAACTATATCGAACATCCCGAACTCGTGGCGCAGCGCATCGCCCGCTATGCCGACAGGGTCGGCCGCGACAATGTGATGGCGGGCACCGATTGCGGCTTCTCCATCCATGCCGGCAGCGGCGGCGTCGATCCGATGGTCGTCTGGCGAAAACTCGCGTCTCTGGCCGAGGGGGCGAGAATCGCGTCCGCCCGATATTGGCCCGGTTCCTGATCGGCGGACACAGGCGGATGGATAGCTAGGCGACGATCCGAATTTGCCGGGCCGCCATCTCGTTCGCCGTCGAAACGAGACTGTTCAGAAATCCCCCGAAGAACGAGCCAAAGTCCAAGCTTTCCGCCCTATGTCTGTCGTTACCCGATTGGAGAAAGATATCGCCGGCGTCCAGCGTCGATTTTTCCGCGCTGACAACGGTTCCATGGCCAGCCGTTGGGGCGGGCGCGGCTTGGGAGGACGGGCCATAGATCACCTCCCTTATCATGTTCGGCGTTAGCGGCAGATATTGGGCGAACATTATCCCGGCGTCCGTCCGCTGCAATTCCCTGAACAATATCGGGCGAGAAATCCCGTGCGCCGCGGCGACGGAAATATCGCGTACGGAGCGCGAATAGGTATCCCGGGGCTGGGCGCCGGCAAAATCGCCCGGGGTTTCCCGCGCATCGACAACATCCATCGCGACCAATGTTTCGCCGCTCGCCAACACGAGCGATTTGCTTCCGACGCTGACGATCCGCGACAACAGGCGGATACGATCCGTCCCGATACGATCCAGCAATTCGATATGAAGCTGCTCGCCGGCCAACAGCACGACTTGCGCATCGAAACTTTGAGCGCGGCGTGGTCCCTGAAATTGAAAGCCCGGCCATGACTGGACGATGAGCGGTTCGAACATCTCCGAATAGGCGCGGGGAATTGCAGAGAACAAGACGGGCACTTGCAGGGAACCGCCGACGGTGGGTCGCTCCGCGACCAGCATGATCTCGGTTCGCGGGAGCATTTCCTGCAGCAGTAGAGCGAGAATCCCAGCCCTGAAGCCGCTCCCCACCACAATCACGGTCCTGCCGAGGTTTTTCATACTAATATTATCGCGGCCCCACCCTTTGGATTATTAAATTACGAGATGCCGTTATCGATTGCAATTGCGTAGCCCGACCGGGCGGTCAGGCCTGCAAACGCCTATAGCCCCCTCCGCGGTCAACTGCTCCGCAGGCCCAAATTTTTATCCGGCGTCCCGGTCGAGGCGAAGCAATTGCCGCGCGGTGCCGCCCAGCAATGCCTGTTTCTCTTCGAAACCGAGCCGGTCGCTCCGCCGCAGGAAATCCAGGTTTTCGGCATAGGTCACGCCGCGCCGGCGCGGGCGAGCGCCCCTCGGCCGGTCGGCCGTCCCCAGGCGCGTATAATCGCTGCCCCACATCACGCGATCGAACCCGAAGGCCTCGAACAGCTTTTCCAGATAGGGCCAGACGTCGCCAAACGGATAATTCTGCTCGGACAAGAGCGGCGCTCCGCACAGCTTGACCGCGATATTAGAATATTTCGCCAGCTCGAGCAGGTCGGAGAACGGTCCCCAATGCATCGTCTGGGGCGGCGAGACCGGGTGCTGGGCCACGCCGATATGGTCGATGATCAGGGTCAGATCCGGGTGCCGCTCGGCAATCGCGGCCATGCGCGCGCAGCCGCCATGGGTGGAATTGAAAATCGGCAGGCCGACCTCTTCGGCGGCGGCATAGATCGGGTCGAACACCCCTTCGTCGAACTCGGCGCGCATGACCGCCGTCTTGAAATCGCCGACCAGCGCCCGGCCGGCGACCATCGCCGGATGCGCACGGATGCGCCGCACTTCGGAATCGAGATCGGCATGGGTGTGGGAAAAGGTCGCCACGCCCGGAAAGCGGCCGGGATAACGCTGATGCGCCAGATCGATAAAGGGCTCTCCGGTGACTGCCAGCGCAATATCGACGCCGACGGCATCCATCGCCTCCCGCGCCAGCTCCACCTGGACCATCGGCAGCAGCTCCGCCTGATCTTCCTCCAGCGGAACCCCGGGATTGGGCCCGTGGATCTGCGTGTCGATAATCTCGATGGCGTCGATGTCGCTCACAAATATATCCCCTAGTCGGCGCGCCATCGGTCGATGGGCGCGAAGTTCGCGATCTCGTGGTTGCTGGGGAGCCCTACGTCAAGCCGACCCGGGGGATGACAAGCCCGGCCAAGGATAAAGTTTGCGCGGTGCAAGCCGCTTGCTAAGGCTGGCGCTATGTCGAAGGATCTCGAAACCGACAGTCGGGCCCTGCGCGATGCGCTGGGATGTTTCGGAACCGGCGTTACCGTGGTGACGACGCTCGATGCGCAAGGCGATCCCGTCGGCCTCACTGCCAACAGCTTCACCTCGGTCTCGCTCGATCCCGAATTGCTGCTCGTCTGCCTGTCGCGCGCATCGCGCAGCACCCCGCATTTCCTGGAGGCGGACTCCTTCGCGGTGAATGTCCTCCATGTCGGGCAGAAGGACATCGCCCAGCGCTTCGCCACCCGCGAGGGCGACCGGTTCGAAAACACGGCCTGCGAAAGCTGGTCGACCGGCGTGCCGATCCTCACGGACTCGCTCGCCAATTTCGAATGCCGGAAATATGCCGAGCATGACGGCGGCGACCATATCATTCTTGTCGGCCATGTGCTCGGCGTGCGCTATGAGGCCGAATATGATCCGCTGCTCTATTTTCGCGGCGGCTATCGCGAACTGCACCTCTACTAGCCGCCGACCGACTCAATCCGAAAAGACGAAACCGTTGCGGCGATCCTCGCCCGCCGTCACCGATATCCGCCGGCCGAACGGCTCGCCCTCGCGCAGCCGGTCAAGGCCGCTTTCGTCGCTCGGCACGGCCATGAAGCGTTCCCCGGTTTCCGCGCGGCCGACAATTGCGCCGCGATCTCCCGAAGCAGACGGCACGACGGTATAGCTTTCGACAATCGCCGACCCGGAATAGCCGTCGACGACGGTCGCTTTATCGCCGCTTGCCGGTACCGTCTTCCATCGACACGTACCTTCCCAGCAAGCCGGTCGGCGTGAATAGATGCCGGTCGAATATTTGCTCATGAACCCGCCATTGGCGCCGACCAGCGCATAGCCATCGGGATTCTTGCGCAGCCGGGCCGCCGCTTCGGCAATGGCATGGGCCGAATAATTGTTTCCGGCGCCGCCGAAGAAAGGCAGGCCGCCGGTCAGGGTCAGCCCGCGCGGATCGCCGGGCGCGATCCCGAATGCGTCGATGATGTTGGAAACGGCGATCGGGAAACAGCTGTAGAGATCGAAATAGCCGATATCCGCCACGCCGATGCCGACGAGCTCGAGCGCGGTTTGAACGCTGGCGATCGAGGCCGAGCTGCGGGCAAGATCGGGTCGCTCCAGAACCGACAGCTCCTTCGCATCGGCGGAGGCATGGATATAGATCCACCGCTCCTCGGGTATTCCGGCTTCGCGCGCTTTTTCGACCGACGACAGGATGATCCCTGCCGCCTGGTTTACCTGATCGCGCGCGACCATCAGTCGCGGAAAAGGCTCGGCGACGATCCGGTTGCGCTCGGTAACCGTCGCGAGCGTCTCGGCGCTATGGGCAACCGGAGCGGCGGCATAGGGATTCGCCGCCGCGACCTCGGTGAACGACGCGAACAGTTCGCCCATCTCATGTCGATAAGCATCGAGCGATACGCCGCGCTGCGCCCGGCGCGCATTTTCAAACAGGGCGTAGAGGGAAATCGGCGTCACCAGTCCATGGACGATCAGCGTCTTGTCGAGCAGGCCGCGCATTCCGAAACCGCGATCCTCGATATCCCCGCCAACCTCTTCCGACCAGTCGGCCGCCTCGCCGCTTTTCATTAGCGCGAGCGCCGTGGAAATCGCCTCGGAGCCGACAATCGCGGCCATCCCGCATCGGCCCTCCGCGATCTCCGCCGCCAGTTCGCCGACCAGCTTTTGTGGACCCTGCCCGCCAACGACTTCGAGAATAGCGCGATCGGGATCACAGCCCACGCGCCGCGCAATTGAACGCGGCGGGTTGTCCGACAGGCCAAAGGGCGCCTTCGCGTTCGGCGTCGAAATTTCGAACTGGCGGATCGCCGCCACCGTATCGATCGTGCCGGCGACATCCGCGCCGCAGTCGACAATCGCGCGTTGCAACGCTTCGCCCGCAAGGTCCATCGGCGAGAGGGCGCGATAACCGGGTTCGCCGATACGCTCGGCATATTGGCCGACACCGATAATGACGGGCGTGTAGGGAGGCAGAGGCTCGGTCATCCCGGCACCCTAGAGCCTCGGCCCGGCTGCGCAATCGCTACCGGCGAGGCGCTCAATCGCGATAGATTGTCAGCGTTTCCGCCTCGGGCGCGCGATCGGCCACGACAGCGTTTACCGGCGCATCGGGATCCGCATAGCCGATCGAAAGGCCGCAATAGAGCGTGAGATTATCCTCCACCTCCAATAGCTTGCGCACGGTTTTGTTGAAAACGTTCCAGCTGATCTGCGCGCAACTGTCGATCCCCGCCTCGGTCAGCAGCAGCATCACCGACTGGAGATAGATGCCGAGATCGGCCCATTGCGAGGGCCCGGCATGCTGGTCGATATAGAGGAACATTGCCGCCGGCGCGCCGAAACATTGGTGGTTGTTGTAGACATAGCGAAGCCGGCTGTCCTGATCTTCGCGCGCGATCCCCATCGCCGCATATTGCCGCTCGCCGCAATGGAAGCGTCGGCCCTCATATGGCTCTTCCAGCGGCTCGGGATAGACGGGATAAGGCCGGTCATCGAAGGCGGGCGGCACCGTGCTCCGCTCTGCCGTCGCCGCCTTCAGCCTTTCGAGGCGATCGCCGGTGACGAGATAGACATGCCAGGGCTGGATATTGCTGTTCGACGCGGATTGGAGCGCCTTGCGCACGACGGCTTCGAGCAGCGCCTGGTCGACAGGATCGGGAAGAAAGGCGCGGCTCGACTTTCGCCGGGCGATGGTATCGGCAACGCTCACAGATTTCTCCTATTGATCAGCCAGCGTCTATCAGGTCGGTCGAGGCGCGATCTTCGCCCCGGTCTTCGTTGATCGTCGCCCGTCTCAGGTCGCGGCGATCGTGCATATGGTCGAAGCCCGTCCCGCGATGGATCGTACAGCGATTGTCCCAGATGACGAGGTCCCCGACGCGCCATTTGTGGGTATAGATAAATTCGGGCCGGGTCGCGAATTCCATGAGTTCGGCAAGCAGCGCGTCGCTCTCTTCGCGGTCGAGGCCGAGCAGATAATCGATATGCGACCCTATATAGAGCGTCTTGCGGCCGTTCACGGACGCGCGAACCAGCGGCTGGGTGACCGGCGGCATCAACCGGCGCATTTCCTCGTCGACATGGCCGCCGCCATATTCGTGCTTGGCGCGCACGCCCCACAGATCGTGCACCGCCTGAAGCCCGTCGACCTTTGTCTGCATTTCCGGCGGCAGCGCATCATAAACGGCTCGCGTATCTACATATTCGGTATCGCCGCGCGTCGGCGGCACGACATAGGCGAGCAGCAGCGACCATTTGGTCGGCAGGGCGTTGAACGAACTGTCGGTGTGCCAGCGTTCGTTGCCCTTGTTGAAACGGTTGCGAAGATCGTCGGCGGGCAGGAGGTTCCCGTCCACACCGATATTGGAAATATCGTATAGGCCCTCGGTGATCCGCGCAGCGCCGGGCGGCGGCTTTTCGCCATACATTTTCGGCGGCAATTCCATCGAGCCGAATGTATGGGCGAAACGTATATGCGCCTCGTCATTGGGTTCCAGGTCGCGCAGCACGAGCACGGCATGCTCGGCCATCAGATTTTCGATCAGGGCGCGATCATCTTCGGATATCGGCGCGTTCAGATCGAAGCCCAGAAGTTCGGCCGCGAACAGCGGATGGAGCGAATGTACCGAATAGGTCATGGCGGCTTCTCTGCAATCGAAACGGAAAGGGACCGCCGTTCCCCGATAGAAAACGGCGGCCCCTAGCCTTTGGCGTCCTAGAACTCCTTGCGGACGCTGATGTACCATTCGCGCGGCGCCGCCGGCTGGCCTTCGGCCGTGGGCTGACCGAACGGGGTCAGATCGAACAGGTTGTGGAAATACTGCCTGTCGAACAGGTTCGTAGCGCCGAGGGAGATCGAGAAATCGCCATCATCGTTCCGGTAGGTGATCCGGCCGTTGAAGGTCGTCCGGCCCGGGATCTGCGCAAGCGCCGAGGTCGAGTTGAACGACAGCGCCGACTGGTAGAACATGTCCATGCGCGGCGTGATCGATCCGCTGAGACCTGGAACCGGGATCTCGTACTGGATACCCGCCGATGCCGTCCACTCGGGCACATAGACCGGCACCGTGTTCACGACGAAGCTGTTCGCCTCCAGTTCCGGAGCGTCGAACTTGGTATAGCCGATGCTGGCGTTGATCGTCAGCGGCTCCACCGGACGCCATTCGAGTTCGGCTTCGATACCGTAAACCTCGCCCGGCGTGTTGATGTAGTTCGTCTTCGGAATACAGGTCACGCCGATACCGGCACCCAGATTCACCGGACCGTCGGCGACCGGATCATAGGCCCGGCACTGCGAGCTTGATCCGTTGTCGATTTCGACCTGCGCGCCCGGTACCACGCAATCGCCGCTGACGCCGCTGTCGATGCACTCGGAACCGCCCGCGGGCGTGATGCGCTGCCGGTAATCGGTATAGAAGCCGGCGACATTGAAGCGCATCGTGCGATCGAACAGATCGCCTTTGAAGCCGAGTTCATAGGCAATGGCCTCTTCGGCAGCGACCGGCTGAAGTTGCGATGCCTGGAACGGCCGAGGGTTGAAGGCGCCCGGACGATAGCCGGAAGCCGCCGAACCATAGATCAGCACATCGGGCGTCACCTGATAATCGAGGCCGACGCGCCAATCGAAGTGATTGTCCGCGACAAGCACGCGCTGAGCGATCCCGCCCTGACCGTTGTTGAAGAAGGTGTCCTTGGTGTCGTCCGAATAGCGGGCGCCGAGCGTGAGACCGAAGTCCGGGCTGAACGGATGGAGCACCGCCTGGCCGAACACCGCCCAAGCCTCGCTATCGAATGTGATCAACGCGTTCTGCTGCAGCGGGATGAACGGGATCGACACGTTCGATGTCGTCTGTCCATCGCCATTATAGTAGAAGGCACCGACCGTCAGATCCATGAAGTCGCTACTATAGTTGATGCGCGGTTCGATGGTGAACTGCTCATGCGTGATCTGCGTCTTCACGGTCTGGAAGCCGATCGGCGAACCATCCGTATCGTTGATGCCCGTAGTGAACACGTCACGATAGCCGGAGAGCATGGTGAACGAGAAATCATCGGACAGATCGACATTGAGCCGGCCACTGAAGCCCCAGGTTTCGATGACAGCACGACGATCGAGCTGGATGCCGCCGCGATCGCCCGCACCGTTATAATAGGTGCAATTGACCAACGGGTCCGTAGCGCAGCCCGCCGGGAACTGACTGCCGGCCGGAATCGGATCGGCATAGGTGGCGTAGGTCGTATAGAGGCTGTCCGTCAGGAAGCGCTGGTCATAGTCGATACCCCAAAGCGGCTGATAGACATTGGCGTTGAGGCCAGCGGTCGATGGCCCGGGATTGATCGCCACCTGCTTGTCGGCGACAACCGGCGAATCATCGTTCGTGTAGTCGGCCGTAAAGGTGAAATCCCAGCCTGTGCCTTCATACCGCAAGGCGCCGCGTACGGCTTGCACATCCTCGCCGCCATACCGGTCGATAACGCAGTCATCGCCGCCATTGCCGGCGATGAAGCCGCCCGAAGGGTCGATCGACGGGAAGTTGCCGGCAAGCTCGGGCGTGCCCCGCTGGAACATGTCGCACCGGAAATCGAGCACCCGCTGATAGCCCTGGCGATTCTTCGATACGCCGGAAACGCGCAGGAACAGATTGTCCGACAGCGGCACGTTGAAGCTGCCGCGCAGGTCTGTGCGATTATAGCGGCCATAGGTCGCCTCGATCGAGGCTTCGGGCGTCGGGCCCGGCTGCCTCGAAATGAGGTTCACCGCGCCGCCGATCGCGTTGCGGCCGAAGAGCGTGCCTTGCGGGCCGCGAAGCACCTCGACGCGTTCGAGATCGAGAAGATCGAACACCGAACCCGCAAGCAGCGCATAATATTGATCGTCTACATAAAATGCCACGCCGGGTTCGAACGCCAGGTTGAAATCGTTCTGGCCAATGCCGCGAATATAGGCGGTAACGGCACGGCCAAAGGCGGCCTGGGCTTGTTCGAAGCTCGCGTTCGGCACGATCCGCCCGACATCCTCGACACTGGTAAAGGCGCGCTGTTCGAGATCCTGCGCCGTGACGGCGGTGATCGCGATCGGCGTTTCCTGCAGGTTCGTATCGGTACGCGTTGCCGAAACGATGATCTGCTGGACGCCGCCCTGCGATTGCTGGGCCGATGCGCCGCTATCCTGCGCAAATGCGGGCGACGCAGCCGCCATCGCAAAGATCGAAGCGCCGACCATCGCCGCTCCCCGCAATGCCGTTGGTGATTTTATGGTGTTTTTCATCTTCCTCCCCTTTCCTCTCTGGCCTGATATACGAAAAATAGATAGCTTCCTACTATTTCTACAATAGCTCGGTTTCAGGATCGCGCGGCACCTCCCCCTGGCCCGC
This sequence comes from Parasphingopyxis marina, assembly GCF_014237875.1. Lineage (GTDB taxonomy): Bacteria > Pseudomonadota > Alphaproteobacteria > Sphingomonadales > Sphingomonadaceae > Parasphingopyxis > Parasphingopyxis marina. The sequence continues at coordinate 1,211,271 of NZ_JACJVJ010000001.1, read as the reverse complement.
CCGGCCTCCGCAAAAGCGTTCGCCGGAACCGGCGCGATCAAGGCGCGCGGCCCGATCACGGCGAATCGGGTTCCGTGCAAAGCAGATCGACGGCGATGTCGGCGCCGCCCCTTAGCGCCGAACCCGAAGATGCGACGCGGCCGAACCCGGCCGCCCGGCAAAAGGCCGAAAGGGCCGCGGCATCGCCCGCGGCGATCGGCGCGCCGTTCCAAAGCGGCTGCGGGAAGAATTGCGCTGCTGTGCCCCGCATGCCTTCGCCGCTGGCAACCGGCGGCGTGGCGGTCGTCGCATTGGCGGGCGGTGCGGCAGGCGCTGCCGACGCCGCGCTCGCTTCGGAGGCGGGGCGCATCGACTGGATGGTCGAGAAGAAGCCAAACTCGCCCTTCACATTGTCGAGATCGCCGTCGACGATCATGCAGCGGCCGCGAAAATTGTTGCCGGTGCAGACCTGCCAGGGGCCGCCCTCTGTCCGCACGCTGTTGATACGCATCCCCGCATCCAGATCGCCGACCGCCGATGTATAGCTGCGCGCCTCGCCGCGCTGGCGGACCTCACCGTAAACCGTGGCCGATGAGCCCTGCTGCGCCGACATCGACGCCGGCAGAAACACCAGGGCCGTGGCCAACAGAGCGGTCGCGACCCGTACGGGCCCGCGGACAGTTTGCGTCACTTTATCCCCTCCTCAGCGGTTTCTCCGCATTTTTATTTCTTGTTCTCGCTTGAAGTGGGCCGGATATTACTCTTTTGCGTCAGCCCGCCCAAGATAGATTGTATGTATCTATAACATTATTCGCGCCTGTATCTTTTGAGACACGGACGCGGAAAGCCCTTATCCGCAGCCTCCCTTCCAGATCGTCACCTCGCCCCGGTCGCCATCGACGCGCACCCGATCGCCGTCCTCGACATGGCCGAAGGGATCGCGATCGAGATCGGTAACGGCGGGAATCCGCATCACAACGGCGCCAAGCGCCACCTTGGGCGTCATTTGCGTGAACACCATCGCCAGCGGCGCGGTACCGGCCAGCCGCGTCATGTGGAATATCGCCGACCAGCCGGACGAACCCTTGCCGCCCGGGAAAACCAGTATCTTGCCCGCGAAGCTGCGGCCCTTCAGTTCGTGCCGGCTCTCGATCACGGTGCCGGTCATCGGATTGACCCCGCCCCAGCCGGAAATCGTCTGCGTGGTCACCAGCGCCTCGCCCTCGGCAATGCCGCGCGTGATCCCCCTGCCCTGCAGCATGATAACGGTGTCGACGGTATCGACCCTCATTGCAGCCGCCCCGCCCATCGCCCCGTGCAGGCCGCGTCGATGCACTCGGCGGTGGTCCCGTACCAGCCCTCGATATCCATCATCGCGGGCAGGTAATGAACTTGTTTCGCGCTATCGAGCGCGGCGACCCTGGTTCCCTCGGGGATCGCCTGGCTGATCGCCGAACAGGTGTCGGTCATCAGATAGGCACCGGCATCCTGCAGCGTTTTCGTATGGCCGTTGCGGTCCGCAACGGCTTTCACCGCCCGCGAGGTAAAAACCCAGAGCGCCGAATTTTCGTGAACCTTGCGGCCCTCGATCAGCTGCGCGGCATGGGCGATCTGCTCGATCGAATAATGCGGACAGCCGAGCATTACATAATCAACATCTTCGCACTCGCCGACGGCGTTCAACGTCTCATAGATCCGCCGCCGCTCCGCTGCGTCATAAACGAAATGCTGCTCGGGCAGGTTTGGGCCGAAGGCGGCCGCGGCGCTTGGCGCTTCGGGGGTGATCCCGACCATGTGATAAAGCTCGACGCCGCCCGACGATGCGGCCGCCGCGCCGAAATGCTTGTGCCGGATCAGGCTGGGATTGGAAATCGCGCCGGTGATGACGGGGATCCCGTCCTCGACCGACTGGCCGACGAAATAGCCGAGCATCCCCCATTCGAAGACATCGCCGACCGGAAACTCGACCGCGATGGCGTGCTGGCCGTGGCGATATTCTGGGCAGTGATAGCCCCAATAGGGGATGCGCTTGGTGAGCATCGCCGCGCTCGTCGATTCGCGGCCCTCGGTATTGGTGCGCGCACCGACGACACTGTTGCAATAGACGACGGCCGAGCTTTCCATCCAGGCGCAATGTTCGCCATGGGCCGGGACGTTTCCCGCGACATAGGGCGTACAGGTTTTGAGCAGCTGGACGCCGTGCTCGGCATTCTGCTCCTCGTCATAGACGAAGCCGTCATGCGCGGTCTCGCTCATTCCCTGTTCGCGCCAGAGATCGGGGTCCATGCCGCCCTGAAGATGGCAGGAAAAGGCTTTCATCCTGGGGACTTCGACGACTTCGTCGCTATCGAGATCGAACAGCGAGAAGATCGCGTTATAGTCGCCGCCCTGATCGCGATAATAGTCTTTCAGGAAACCATGGGCGGCGCCCGGTACGCCAGCGACATTGTCGGTTTCGACGAAGCGTTCCGCGCCCAGCGCATCGGCATAGCGCACGAGCAGATCCATCGCCTTTTGCGTCGCAGCGCCTTCGGCGCCGTCGAGCATCGCCCGTTCTTCGGCGGTCAGTTGCACCATCCGAGTCTCTCCCGAGACCAGCTTGGCAAATTTATCGGTAGCATTCTACCAATATCTGTATGCAAGGCGCACTATTGGAAATCCGCGGCGCCGCAGCGCCGCGTGCCACGCCGGCTTCAGCTCAGATATTCGTCGGTTTTCAGGAGAACCTTGTTGAGAACCCGAACGCAGGTTTCGAGCTCGTCCGGATCGATATCGGCGAAAATTTCCGCGCGGAGCTGCCCGGTGATCGCCATGATTTCTTCGACCACCGCCCGCCCCTTCGGCGTAATCCGGTTCACCGTGACGCGGCGATCCTCCGTGCCCTGATGACGCTCGATCAGCTCTTCCTTCGCCAGCAGGTCGAGCATCCGCACCATGGTGGGGCCCTCGACACTGATGATCCGGGCGAGCTCGCCCTGGGTGAATTCCTTTTTCGAATAGGCGACGAGAAAAAGCGTTTCCCAGCGTGCCATCGTCTGGCCGACCAATTTCACACGGTCATTGGCGATCTTGCGCCAGCGCCGCGCGGCGACGACGATCGCGCGCGTCGCGCGAAACAGCCGGTCGTCGTCGAAAGAGGCCATCGCCTCGAAGCTGACAAGGTGGCGTTCGGGATGATTGGCGCCAAAAAAGGAATCCTCCTCCTGCTCCGCCGCGGCGGCGTCTTTCTCGCCGCCGTTCCGCGCCCGTTCGTTGATGCCAACCGTCATGCCTTACCTCATATTGTTGCCGCTGCACGTCCGGCCCGGCTAACCCTCGATGTTCGGGCGGATCCGGTCTTTCAGCGCTTCAAGGTCGATTTGATGAACGCTCCCCGCGCCCGCAATGTCAAGCGCATGTGCGGCTGCCGCGCCCATCGCAATGCACGGCCCCATCACCCGCACCGACGAAAGCGCGGTGGAGTCGGCATCGATACACCGCCCGACGGCGATCAGATTGTCTGCCCCGTCGACGGTGAGCGAACGCAACGGCACGGTGTGGACATGGTCTTCGGGAAAGATTTCCCAGACATAGCCTTCCTTGTTGTGATGCTGTTCCAGCGGCCAGGAGCAGCGCGCGACCGCATCGTCGAACTTGGTCGCCGCGCGCACTTCCTCGACCGTCAGATAGTGGCGGCCGACGATCCAGCGCGTCTGACGGATACCGGGCAGGCCATAGGCGCGCACGCGGACATTGCCATAGGTATCGGGGAATTCGGTTTTGAGGAACGTCACCGAGCGATCCGCCTGGTCCTTGCCTTCCAGCGCCTTTTCCGCCGCGCCGAAGGGGTCCAGCGGCGTTTCGATATGGGTGATATTGGCGACCGCGACATTGCGGCCCGGATAGGCCAGCGCAAAACCGTCCCGCCGCATCAACCCGTACTTGCCCCCCTTTTCGCGGATCGCCGTGGCCATTTCGTCCCATTCGGGCCGCTTGGATCCGTCGAAATCCTCAAGTACGATCATCTGCGACCCATAGACCTGGCCGTTCTTGTGAACGCGACAGTCGAGCCCGGCCTGCCAGGTGAGCGCGGCATCGCCGGTCGCATCGATGAAGCCCGTGGCGGTGATCCGGACATCGCCGTGCCGGGTGGCGATATCGAGCGAGGCGACGCGGCGGCCATCCATGTTCACCCGGCGGATGATCGCGCCGGTCAATGGCGTGATCCCTTCGTCGAGCACTTTTTTCTCGACCCAGCGACCCAGCGCGACCTCATTATACATCGCCACCTTCATCACCCCGCCGCCGACGACCTTGACGTCGTCGGTCGCGCCGAGCTCGACGATCAGTTCGTCGGCGATGCCATGGGTCAGCTGCCTGCCCTCTTCGCCCGGCGTGTAGAGGCCGCAGAACATGCCGATGATCGAGTTGACCGCCTGGCCGCCGAGCGCCGGCAGGCCGTCGACGAGAATAACGTCGCGCCCGGCCCGCGCAGCCTCTATTGCAGCCGATATTCCCGAAGCTCCCGACCCGACGACGCAGATATCGCAGCCGCGTTCGATGCGCGGCGGTACATCGCCGCGTGAGACGATATCGGTTTCGGGATCGAAGGGACGATCGAGGGCCATGAAGGTTCCAGCCTGCCATTTTGCAAATTAGGTAGAAGCCTACCTATTCGAAGGCGACAAACTTGGCTAGACGAAATGGGCCCGGACGGAACGCCAACGGTTTCGGCGGGAGGGAGGATGCAGTGGACGATCGCGGGGGAGAGTTGTGGCCCAGGCCGGGCCGTGCCTATTGGGGCCTGACGGTATTGACCCTGGCGCTGCTCGTCGCAACGCTGGATCGCAGCATCATCTCGCTGCTGGTCGAGCCGATCAAGGCGGACCTGCAGATCAGCGACACCGAATTTTCGCTGCTCACCGGCTTTGCCTTCGTCTTTTTCTACGCCTTTCTGGGCCTGCCGATCGCGCGCCTCGCCGATGTCAAAAGCCGCCGCGCGATCATTGCCATCGGCATCGCCTTCTGGAGCCTGTGCACGGCGGCCTGCGGGCTGGCGCAGAATTTCTGGCAGCTCTTCTGGGCACGGGTCGGTGTGGGTGCGGGCGAATCTTCCTTCGCCCCGGCCACCTATTCGATCCTGACCGACAGTTTCAAACCCGAGCAACTGCCCAAGGTGCTGGCCATAAATTCTATGGGTTTCATCGCCGGGAACGGCCTCGCCAATCTCGCGGGCGGTGCTGCCATCGCCTTCATTACCGCGATCGGGATCATCACCGTGCCGCTGATCGGCGAACTCAAACCCTGGCAGGCGGTGTTCATCCTGGTCGGCCTGCCCGGTCTGTTCGTCGCGATGCTGATGATGACGGTCGAGGAACCCGTGCGCAAAGGCCAGTTGAAGCGCGGCACCGGCCCGGCAAAGGCGATCCCGGTTCGCGAAATCGCCGGCTTCTTGCGCGACGAATACCGGACCTTCCTGCCGATGTTCCTCTCGCTCGCGGTCAAGGTGCTGCTGAGCTACGGCGCGGCGCTCTGGGTGCCGGCGCTTTTCATCCGCACCTGGGGCTGGACGGCGCCGCAGGTCGGCTATTCTCTCGGCCTGTTGGGGCTGAGCCTGGCGCCGCTCGGCCTGTGGCTGGGCGGGGTGATCGCAGAACGCTGGGCGAAGGCCGGGCGCAACGACGCCTATATGCGGATCGTGCTTTACGCCTCGATCGGCCTGCTGCCCTTCGCAATCCTCTATCCGCTGATGCCGAGCGCGGAATGGGCGCTGGCCTGTTACGGCGCCAATATCTTCATCGCCTCACTGGGCATACCGGCCGGCAATGCCGCGCTGCAGGTCGTGACGCCTGCGGAGATGCGCGGCCAGATCCGCGCGCTCTACCAGTTCGTGTTCAATATCGTCGGCTATGCGATGGGGCCGCTGATCATCGCGCTGTTCACCGATTTCCTGTTCGGCGCCGAAGACCAGCTTCGCTATTCGATGACACTGCTGGCGATCGTGCTCGGGCCGCTCGCCATCATCGTCACCTGGTGGGGCGTGAAGCCCTATGGCGTCAGCTATGGCAAGGCGATGGAGCGCTATGATCGGGGAAGCGCCGCGCCGGCGGCGGCCTAGTCGCCGCGTTCCTCGGCGGCGAGTACCGCCCGGCCATAGGGTTTCAGCGCCATCCAGGAGAGGATCAGCCCGATCGGGCCGAGGATGATCGCCGCGCTCGCCATCGCGCTGCCGAGCCCGGCCTCGCCATAGAAATTGTCGGTGAGCAGCGCGACGACCAGCGGGCCCGCGCCGTAGCCCAGAACGTTGAAGATTGCGATATAGAGCGCGCTCGTCGTGCCGCGCATCCGGCCCGGCGTGATCGTCTGCATCGCGGCGTTCGCCGGCCCCGCGCCGAGCGACCCCAGGAACAGCGAGCAGCCCAGCAACGCGAAGGCCATCCAGGCTTGCGGCATCAACGGATACAGGATCGCAATCGGCACGAGCGGGATGGTGACGTAGAGGACCATCCGCATATTGGCGTCCTTGATCCCCTTCGCCGCCATCCGGCTCGCGATCCAGCCGCCGAGCAGAAGCCCGATCGGCGAGACGATCAGCGCGATGATGCCCAGGGTCGGCCCCGGTTCGCCTGGCGCATAGCCGAACTGCCGCTCGAAAAAGGCCGGCGACCAGACCACTGTGCCGAAGCTCAGCATCGCCTTGACGCCCGAGGCGATGAACATCGGCCCATAGGCCGTGGCCCAGAGACGGAGAAATTTAAGAACATCGACAAAGGACGGCGTCGCCGCGCCGGCTACCTCTCGCCTGGGTGGCTCCGGCACCGTTGCGACGAGCAGGATCGCCCAGAGAACGCCCGGCAGGCCGACGATCAGGAAGGTCATCTGCCAGGGCTTGAGCGTGCCCAGAACCGGCAGCGTCTGCGGCCCGATCTCTGTGAGCCAGACGATCAGCCAACCGCCGATCAGCAGTGCCATGCCGCTTCCCGCGACCATGCCGATATTGATCACCGAAATCGGCGTCGCGAGCCTTTCGCGCGGGAACATGTCGGCGGTCATCGAATAGGTGGCCGGGCCGTTGCAGCTTTCGCCGATGCCGACGCACATCCGGGCGATCACCAGCTGAAAGAAATTCTGGGCGAGGCCGCAGCCCGCCGTGCACAGGCTCCAGAAGGCGATGCCGAACCCGACGATCCATTTGCGCGGCCCCCGATCGACGAGCCGCGAAATCGGGATCCCGACACCGACATAGAAGACGACGAAGGCAAAGCCGACGAGCAGGCTGATCTGGGTGTCGGATAGGTTGAGGTCCGCCTTGATCGGCGTGATCAGCAGGGTCAGCAGCTGCCGGTCGAGAAAGTTGAACATCAGCGCGACGGTGAAGATGAAGATCGCCCACCAGGATCGCGCGGGGCTGATCGCCGGGGCGCCGGGCAGTGAGGCGGCGAGGATCATGCCGCCATGCCTGCGAGTGTCAGCCGATTCACCAGGGCCGCAAAGCGCCAAATACCAACCATCGATGCATCCCCCCGGCGATAGATAGACACCTACCTAAGTCGATATTCTTGCCGGGGCTAGAGGGTGCGGCTTCAGCCGACCAGTTCCGTCACGCCATAGCCGCGCGCGATGGCGCGAGTCTGCACATCGGCCGGTTTCAGCGCGTCCTCGACCTCGGCCAGCGCGCCCTCGATATCGTGCCGTCGCCCGCACAGGAAGAAATCGAGCGCGGCATAGCCATGTTCGGGCCAGGTGTGGATCGAGATGTGCGATTCCGCGAGCAGCGCGATTCCCGTCACCCCCTCCCCTTCGCCGAAATGATGGAGGCGCAGGTCGAGGACCGTCGCCCCGGCGATACGAGCGGCGTCGCGCAGCGCGCGTTCGACCAGCCCGATATTGTCGAGCGGCGCGCGGCAGCCATGCAGGTCCGCCAGCAAATGCCGGCCGTCATAGGGCGGCGCGCTAGCCGTCATAGCGTCGCCATTCGTCGGCAAAGGTGCGCACGAGCAGCTGATTGTCGAGCCGGTTGGGCTCGGCATCGCGGCGCGCCATGTCTGGCGGAAATTCGAACAAGGCGGGCTCGGTCGCCCGGGTCACGAAGCGGCCGCCGGGCAGGATATCTGCTGTCTCCGGCACCCGTCCATTGGCGGCGAGGATGAAACCCCAATCGCCGAAGCTGGGGACATATGCGTGATAGGGCCGGGTGGAGAAACCGGCTTCTTCCAGCGTCGCGGCGATCGTCCAATAGGCTTGCGGCGCGACGAAGGGCGAGCCCGACTGCACCGACACGATTCCGCCGGGCGCCAGCCGCTGGCGTAGCGCGCGGTAGAAGGTCGTGGTGTAGAGCTTGCCGATCGAGAGCGAGGTGGGATCGGGGAAATCGACGATCACCGCGTCATATTGGCCCTCATCCTGCCGCACCCAGTTGAAGCCGTCGGCGTTGATTACCGTCATTCGCGGATCGCTGAACGAATTCTCGTTGAGCCGGGCGAGCAGCGGCGTGTCCGTGAAAAGCTGTGTCATCGCCGGATCGAGATCGACGAGCGTGACATGCTCGACGGAGGTGTGGCGCAGCACTTCGCGCGCCGCGAGGCCATCGCCCCCGCCCAGGATCAATATGTTGCGCGGATTGGCGACCCGGCCGAGCGCCGGCAGCACCAGCGCCTCGTGATAGCGGTATTCGTCGAGCGAGGAGAATTGCAGATTACCGTTCAGGAACAACGAAATGTTGTCGCCGCGCCGGGTGAGGACGATGCGCTGATAGGGCGTCGAGGTCGCGTGGATGATCGGTTCTTCCAGACTCGCCGTCTCGGCGAAACGCTGGACCCGCTCGGCGCCGATAAACCCGATCACCAGCGACACGGCAACCGCGATCCCCGCGAGCATCTCGACCGGCATTTTCCGTCCCCGGGGTTGGATCGCGATAAGGGCGATCGCGACCGCGACATTGGCGAAGCCGAACAGGAAGCCGGTACGGATCATGCCGATGAACGGCATCAGGATAAGCGGGAAGAGCAAGGAAGCCGCAAGCGCACCGACATAATCGAAGGTCAGCACGGTCGAAACGGTTTCGCGAAAATCGAAATCCTGTTTCAGGATCCGCATCAGCAGCGGGATTTCGAGGCCGACGAGGAAACCGATGCCGACGACCAGCGCGTAGAGCAGCACGCGGAACTGGTCGATCACCGGGAACATCAGGAACAGCAAAGCCGCCGCCCAGCCGCCGATCAACGCGATCAGTATCTCCGCGCGGATGAACAGGCGCAACTCGTCGCGCTTCGCATAGCGCGAACACCAGCTGCCAATCCCCATGGCGAAGAGATAGACGCCGATAATCGTGGAAAATTGCGTAACGCTGTCACCCAGCAGATAGCTGGCGATGGTCGAGGCGAGCAATTCATAGACAAGCCCGCAAGTCGCCACGACGAAAACCGAGGCGATAAGCGCCAGGGCCATCGGCCCCGGTCGTGGTCCGGCAATAGCCGGTTCAGCCATGCACGGACGCGGCGACGATGATGGCAATCGAAAGCGCAATGGCGCCGGCGAAGATCGCGACGGCGCTGTTCTGCTTCTGCTCGATTTCTTCCCACAATTTGCCGGGCGTCACGAGATCCAGAATCACGAAGGCGATGACCAGCAACAGGATGCCGACCCCCGCATAAATCAACGTGTTAATGAGAATTGTCGTATCCATTTGCCAGTCTCCCTCAATATGTCCCGTTCGTTTTCGCGCGATTTGCGGCCCTATTTATGGCGGGGCCCGCCGCGGCCGATGAAAACCCCGCCGGGCCCGCGCGCGCCGTCCGCGCGGTGGCCGTCGGCAAAGGGCGAATAGCCGGTCATGGCCGCATAGCTGTAGCTGCCCGTCACCATCAGGCACCACAGGCCGAAGATCATTGCACCCTTGCTCATATTCCCGCCTCGCCGGCCGGCGCCTCAATCGTCGTCATCGTCGCCTCCTCCGAAATCGCTGTCCGACTTGCGCCGGGATTCGAAACTCAGATGCTTCCACCATTGCCAGAGCGCCGGCGCGAAAATCACCAGCAGCGCGAGGAACAGGTTCGAATAGAAGGTCGCGCCCTTCTGGATCGTCACTTCGACCTGCGCGCCCGAGCTGCTCGCATAGCCGCTATCGCGCCACTGCGTGCCCGCCGCATAGATATCGAGTTGATAGGTACCGGCCGGCACCATCGAGAATTTGCTCGCCGAGGACCGGCTGCCTTCGGACCAGTTTCCTTCCGAATCCCGCCCCGAATAGGCCTCGACGACGGTATCCGCTTCAAAGACTTCCCCGGTTTCGGTGTTCGTCAGCGAATAGCCGAGATCCACCCAGCTGTTTTCGATGCCCGGCGCGCGCGCGGAAACCGTTACCGCTTGGCGTGCCCGATCAAGCGTGATCGGGCCGATCTTGGCCGATTGTTCGACACCATTGGTGGCGAGGTTGATCGTCGCGGTCTGCGGGTCGCTCATGCCGCCGAACAGCGACGTCACGACGAGCAGCGCAAAGCCGGCGGCCAGCGCGATTTTCAGAAACAGCCCGGCCTTTTTGCGATAAGGCGAAGGCTGATGCGGCAATGGCAGGCCGCCGCCCCGGGGGGGATCGATACCGAAGGCATCGGTAATCTCATGGGGCTCGAGCAGCTCGCTCAACGTCCAGACGGACTCGCGGTCATTCCGTTCCCAGCTCAGCATCTTGCCGGGGCGAACGAAATCCGCGGCGATGACTTCCTCGCCGACCGCCACCCGCCAGTAGAATTCGCCGAGCACATAATCGACCTGGGTCGGCGTCTGCGCATAAAAGGGCTGGTAGAATTCACCGTCGACCTCGAAGCCGACCAGGCCGTTCTTCGTCGGGCTTGCGACGAGCTGGTTGCCGAAGCTCCATCCGCGTCCGTCGGTATCGAGCCAGCGATAGCCCTCATAGGGATTGAACAGCAGATATTCGTCGAACGGATAGGCGCCAAGTTCGGACCGGCGCATATAGCCGATCACTTCCCATTCGGTGCCCCGCAGCACGCCCCGGCTACCGAGCGGCAGTTCGAGCTTGCGGACTTCCTCTTCGTAACGCTGGATGATCTGGACGTCGGGATTGGTGACGTCGAGCACCGATCCGCAATATTGACAGGCGATCGAAACCGTATAGCCGGCCGCCTTGACCTCTATCGAACCGCCGCAATTGGGGCAGTTGAACTGTTCGGCCGCCGGCGCCATCGAACTGTCGGGCGGCACGACGACCGTACGGCCGGACGGCCCCGCCGGCGGAGCCGGAGGCACGGGCGGTTCGCCGCCGCCATCTCCCCAGGGCTGGGGCGGATCCTCTTCGGGCGGCTCAGCCATAGGCGGGCAGTTTCCAGCCATGGATGGCGCGCAGATTCTTCGCCTTGAGTTCGGCTAGGGTTACATAATGGCCGACATAGAAAGCCGGGGGCTCGCCCTCTTCCCGTTCGAAATTCGCCGCAAAACCCTGGGCATCGCGCAGATCGACGTTGAACACGTCCCAATCGGTTTCCGGTGCGAAGGGCAATTCGCCCTCGGCGCCTATGCACTTCGCCCAGCGCGCTTCGGCAACGACGAAATCGGAACCGTCGATGGTCGTGCGCTCGCCGATCTCGACATCGCCGCCTTGGGCGAGCCGCTGGATCAGTTCCGGACTATTTTCGTCGATCGGCCGTTCGATCACCATCTGGAACTGGCCGTCGGATTCCGAAAGCCAGCCATAGCTGTTGTCCGTGAAGAAACAGAGCCAATCGTTCCAAGCGCCCTGATCGTATCCGAGGCGGATACGCCCGATCACGTCGAAATGCTTGCCGCCATATTCGCCGGTCGTACCGATCTGCACCGGGCTGACGTCGAAAGGCAGGACGGCGACCTCGCCGGCCTTTTCGACGCCCTCGGCAATCCGTTTCACCGTGGCGTGGCAATAGTCGCAGATGCGCGCGGGGAGCGCGGGCGAGCGGAAAATCACTTCCGCACCGCAATTCGGGCAATTCTCCGATTGCATCGCCGCGCCTGTCCCCCCTCTGCTAGCTGTCTGTTCTACTGCCGGCCCCGATTAAACCTGGCTGAGCAGTTCCGCCTTCTTCGCCTCGAACTCGTCTTTACTCAAGGCTCCCATCTCCATGAGCTTGTGGAGCTTTTCGATCTGTTCGAACGGATCGGCAGCGGGAGCGGCCGGGGCCGCCGGAGCTGCAGGGGCCGCCGGAGCCGGTTGCTGCGCCAGCGCGCCGGCCATGGTCTGGCCGATCGCCATGCCGACGCCCGCGCCGGCACCGATCCCGGCCATGCCGCCTTCCTGCTGCGCGGCAAGCTCGATGGCTTCGGCCGCCTGGAATTTGGCGTACTGATCGAGATCGCCGAGCACCCGCATCGAGCTCTTCTTGTCGAGATGCTTCTGCACTTCCTCGGGCAGCGATACGCTTTCGACGAAGAAGCTCGGCACTTCGAGGCCATATTGCTCGAACGCCGGGCCGACGGCTTCCTTCAGGGCATCGGAAAGCTTCTGCTGGTTGGCCGCGAGGTCGATGAACGGAACCCCGCCCCCGCCGAGGCCGGTCGCGAGCGCGGTGATGATCGCGGCGCGCAGTTGCGGCTCGATATCGCCGACGCTGAGCTTTTCCTGGGTGCCGACGAGCGAGGCGTAGAAGGGCGCGATGTCCTTCACCCGGAACGAATAGGTGCCAAAAGCGCGCAGCCGCACCGGCCCGAGCTCCGGATCGCGAATGGTGACGGGCTGCGCCGTTCCCCATTTGAGGTTCACCTGTTCCTTCTGCGAGAAGAAATAGACGTCCGTCTTGAACGGGGATTTGAACGCCTTGTCCCAGTTTTTGAGGTTGGTGAGGATCGGCATGTTCGACGTGTCGAGCGTGTGCAGGCCCGGCCCGTACATATCGGCGAGAACGCCCTCGTCGATCACCACCGCGGCCTGGGTCTCGCGGACCGTCAGCTGGGCGCCGTTCTGAATTTCATTGTCGGCAAAATCGAGCTTTTCGGCGAGTTCGCCGGACTCCTCCTGCCATTCGATAACGTCGATAAATTGTTTGGATATGAAATCCCTGAGGCCCATCGCAGTGTCTCCCTTCCCTAGAGGTATTACCCAAGCTGCGCGGAAGCGCAAACCATGTTACCGATATAGGAAGGCAACACAGCTTTTTTTAGGGGCGCAGCCCCGAAATCGTACGAAAAACGGCGAAGAAGCACGCTCCTTCGCCGTTTTCCACGCTTCAGGGGCACATCTAGAAGGTCGTGCTGAGGCCGAAGGAGAAGCTGCGGCCGCGATCGTAGCTGAGCGCGTCGATCTCCGAACCGTCCGGCGCGCGGTAAAATTCGCGATATCCGTCGTTGAAGATGTTACGCAGTTCGAGCGTCGCCTGGAATTCCTGGCCAACCACACTGAACGCCTGGCGCCAGACGAAATCGACCTGGAAACGGCTTTCTTCCTGAATATCGGGCGCATCGCCGATCGGCGACCGGTTGGTCACCCGGTCGCTGACATAGGAGATGAGGATCGACTGCTGCGAAAGCGCATCCTCGTCCTCCAGGCTCAGCTGCAGGTTGACGATATGGTCGGACTGGCCGGTCAGCGCGGTGCCGTCGACGAAATAGTTGGAGGCCGGCTGGGGCGAGGAAAAGCCCGGTACCAGCACCGTATCGTTGGCGCCGACGGTGATTTCCGAATTGGTGTAGGTATAGTTAAGCTGCGTGCGGATCCGCCGCGACGAGAAGATTCCGCCCCAATCGTATAGCGGGAAGAATTTCACGACCTCCGCCTCGAAGCCATAAAGCGTTGCCGCCGGCGCGTTGAGGAAGGTGATGTTGATGTCGTTGTCGCCGCTCGTCGCCAGCTGTTCGATCGGATTGTCGATATCCTTGTAGAAGGCCGCGATCTGCAACGATTGATCGCGATCGAAATACCATTCGAACCGGCCCTCGATATTCAGCAGCTCGGAATCGATCAGCGCCGGGTTGCCGCGATAGGAGCGGTCATTGTCCGGATCGGTATAGGACGGCGCCGCGAGCTCGCGGAATTGCGGACGGCCTATCGTCTTGGACGCGCCGAAACGCAGCTGCATGTCTTCGGCAAAGTTCCAGGTCAGGGTTGCCGCGGGCAGCCAGTAATCGTTGCTGAGCGGCGGCGCGACGAAAAGCGGGTTCACCGTGAATCCGAAAAAGGTGATCGGGTTCACGAACTGGGTCGCATCCTCGTAGCGGACGCCCGCGGCCACGCTGAATCCGTCGAACAATTCGATATCGGCCTGGAGATATCCGGCATTGACCTCGAGCTCCGCCTCATAGGCATCGCCGCCCTGGCCGTCGGTCCGCTCCTCGACGAAGATATCGTAATAGCCGAGGATCGCGTCGGAGAACAGGTAATCGGGACGCAACTGGGTGACGGGGAGCGGCAAGCCGCCCGGATTCTGCGTCACGAAGCGGAAAGCCCGGCGCTCGAAATCGCGCTGGTTCAGATAATAGGCATAACCGGCGCTGATATCGAAACGGCCGCCCATCGGGACGCTGTAGGTGACGTCGATCTGCGCGCCATAGACATTATCGTCGAGGTTGGAAAAGCTGAGCAGGTCGGTCTGACCGCCGGTGCGCGTGTCATGGATATAGTCGTTGGCGACATTGTTGAACGCATATTGAATTTCGCGCTCGTACGGCGCCTCGCGCTGGGCATTGGCATAGTTTGCGCGGACATCGACATTGAGCTCGCCGAAATCGAATTCGCCGACGAGCTGCGTGCTGATCAGCTGCCGTTCGAACCATTCGGTATTCTGGTTGTTCTGGAGCGTGCCCGTGCTGCGCACCGGCGATACCGAAGCGCTGATCCGCGCTTCCTTGGCGGTATCGCGAATATAGAGATTGGTGAAGCGGATCTGGTGTTCGCCAAACTCGGCGCCGATGCCGATCAGGCCGTTGGCGACGATGCGGTTCTGGGTCGACAGGAAGCGATAATCCGAAACGTTCGGCGTGATCGTCTGGTCGCCATTGGTCAGCTCGCCCTGCTGGCGGATGCCGCCGCGCGTTTCCCAGCTGTTGCTGAGGCCCGCGGTGGCAACGAAACCGAGCCGGAAATCCGAACCGATATCAACATAGGTACCGCCCGTAAGGTTGATGCTGCCGTTGAACGGAATGTCGTCGTTGCGCTGGACGAGGTTGATGCTCGCATTCTGGAAGCTCTGCGAAATCGTCGCGATATCGGCGACATAGCCGGGCGCGTTGGGATCGCTAAATTCGGGCTGGTCGAAGCGGATACGCACGCCGCTTTCCAGCGCGCGGCGAACCACGGTCGGCAGGTTGCGGGTCCCGTCGTCGAAACCGAACCAGTCATAGTCCGAGCCGTAATAGGTATAGCCGGTTTCGAGCGTCGTTTCGGAATTCCCGCTGACGCTGCCGCTGAATGTCAGGAATGCCTCGTCGGGCACGGCGCGGGTCGTCAGGTTGATGACGCCGCCGCCGAATTCGCCGGTATAGTTCACCGAATAGGTCTTCTGGACGAGCGTGCTCGCCAGGATCGAGGTCGGGAAGAGATCGAGCGGCACCGAACGCTTCAGCGGTTCGGGCGAAGGCAACGGCGAACCGTTGAGCAGCGCCAGCGAATAGCGTTCGCCAAGACCGCGGACATAGACGAAACGGCCGCCGACAAGGCTGAGGCCGGAAACGCGCTGGAGCGCAGCGGCGGCGTCGCCCTCGCCCGTCCGCGCCAGGTCTTCCGTGGAAAGAACCGAGAGAATTTCGGAGGATTCCCGCATCGGCTGCGGGATATACTGGCCGGTAACGACGATCGGCGTGTTGGAGCCGCCGGCGGTCGAGATATCGACATCCTGCTGGTCGTCTTCGGCATAGTCGCTCGCGTCGTCGGCGGACGGGCCGACCGTTTCCTCGGCCGCCTCGGCAGGCTCTTCGCCAGTCTGTGCGAAGGCGGCGGGAGCAGTGAGCGCACTCGAAACGAGCAGCAGGCTCGCGAGTGTAAAGTGTTTCGTCATGGCGACTCTCTTCGAATGAAATGAAAACATGGCCGGGCGACGATCCCGAAGAACCGCCGCCCAGCCATCATTCGTCCCTAGATCGGGTAGTATGGCGTCACGAGGCAGGAGAGCAGCGAGTCGCCGGTATCCTGGTCGTCCGATCCGAACACGCCGCAGGTCCAATCCTGGGTCCAGGGCGTCGCCGCGTCCATGTCGACCGCACCGATATAGGTGACCGCGTCGATCGAAGCGTCGTTGAAGGCGGTCACGCCGTCTTCATTCGGGCCGTTGACGAAGCCATTGGTCAGAGAGACGGTAAAGGCCGCATTGTTGTTCGCGCCCATGTTGAACAGCGTCTGGATGGTCGCGACCAGCTGGTCGCCCTCGTCGCCGAACGCGGTCGGGCAATCGAGTACGACCGACTGGAAATCGGGCACGCCGTCGTTGACCGTTTCGTCATTGCTGATGTTCAGGCATTCGGGCTTGTCGGTAACGATACCGTTCCACAGCTGGCCGCCAATGCCTTCGCGCAGCAGGATGCCGTGATCGGTCGAACCGCCGCCGCCATAGAAGGTGAAGTTGGCGAGGGTCGGGTCGGAGCGGGGCAGATCGTCGAACTTGGAGTCCGCCTCAATATAGTGGTCGCCGCCGGCGGCACGCTGGGCTGCAATCAGGAACTGCAGCGTACCGATAAAGCCGGAGTCGATATCGAAACTGTCATCGTCGGCGCCGGTGATCAGCAGGTGATCGCCGTTGACGGTGCCGCCGAACCATTCGATGCCGTCGTCCGAGCTGTTATGGACCTGGACGTAGCTGACTTCGGTCGCGTCGCCCACGCCGCCCAGCGTGATGCCGTTGAGCTCGTTGCCGGTGCTGACTTCGAAGCCGGGATAGCGGACCTGGACATAGCGGAGGATGCCGCTGTTATCGTTGGGCTGATCGCCGCCGAAAAAGGCGCCAGTCGTGCCTTCGACTTCCGTCTGGCAATCCGCCGCGCCGCCGGTGGCCGCGCCGTCACAATCGTTGATCGGGCCGCGGCCGAGCAGCACGAGGCCGCCGAACAGGCCGATCGAGTCCGCATTGACCGTGCCGGCGCCGGTGGCGTCGTCCTGGAAGTTGGCGCGGGCCGTGAAGACGATGGGCTGCGCTGCCGTACCCTGCGCGTTCATCTGCGAACCGCGCTGCACGACGATGAAGTCCGACGTGCCAGCACCGAGCAGAACAACGCCGGGCTGGATGTTGAGCACGCCCTGCGTGCCGCCGGCGGCGAGGCCGTCACCGCCGACATCGACGCCGACATCGACGCGGCCGACGATCGAATAGACGACGCCCTCGATGCGCTGAAGCGTAAGCGAGCCGGTGATCGTGCCGGAGAGCTGGCAAACGCGGAAATCGACGCTGCCGTCGTCATCGCCGTCGATCGTGCCGGCATTGGTCGTTCCCATCGGGCAGTCCGCAGCCGGGGTGACCGTTTCGAAACGCGCGCCGGTGGGGGTCGGAGTCGGAGTGGGGGTCGGAGTCGGGGTGGGCGTCGGCGTCGGGGCCGGCGGAGCCGGCGGCTGCACGATGACGATCCCGCCCTCACCGGGCGAGGCAACATCGTCGGCACCGCAAGCGGCAAGCGGAATGGCAGCGCTCATCAGGAGCATGAGGCGAGTAGATGACATGTAGATTGACCCCCTTGAAACCGTTTGGTCGTGGCGATCCGCGTGCGCCCTTCGCAGCGCGGGTTCGGGGGTGCAACTATGGGCGGTCTGTGATTCCTTGATGACGCGCAGTTTGTGGTTTTGTGACAGTCCGCGAAACGAAACTGTCACATAGCTTACCGGACGGCTAAAATGCTTGGTCTAGGGCGCTTCGAGGAAAAGCGTCTGTTCTTCGCCGTCGCGAATTATTTCAACCGCAAGCCGGCCGCGCTGCCGGAGTCGTGCGGGAACTTCGGCGACCACGCTCGAATCTTCCAATCGGTTGCCGGCGATTCGCAACAGGACATCGCCGGGCTGGATGCCGGCATCGGCGAGGATCGCCGGGAGCGCACCGTCGCGCACTTCGAAACCGGCATGTCGGCCGTCCTCGCGCCAGGGGATCAGCGCGGCCTGCAGCTCGACGATTTCGCGCCGGTCCGGCGCATTGCCTGCCGGCGCCGATGGAGACGCAGAGGAAGGGGAAGCGGAAGAAGGGAGCGCGCCCGGCGCATCGTCGGCAAAGGCGAGGCGTACCTCGCGGCCATGTTCGCGCAGCAGCACATGATCGCCGGCGACCGCGAGCAGCGCGATCCCCGGTGCCGCTTCCCGGCCGACGCGGACGAGTTGCTGGGGCCCGGGGCCGACCGAGAGGATCGCCGCGCCATCATCGCCGGTGCCCATCACCCCGTGCAGGCGCAATTCGGCGACCGAGACCCCGCCGGCGGGCGGGGGCGCGGGCGTGGCGGGAGACGGCGCAGCGACGGGTGCCGGGGCCGGCGCGACGACCGGCGCGGGCGCTTCATTGCCTTCGTCGCCGCCCAGCAACCAGAGCGCCGCGATGATCGCCAGCGCGCCGCCGCCGATCAGCACGGCCAGCCGTTTCGGCGATGTCTCGCCGCCCGCATCATAGTGGAAAAGGCCGGGCTGCCCGTCCGCCATCCGTGAACCTCCGAACAAAATCGCAGCGCGCTACCCCGCGCGGGTGACAATGTGATGACATGATGATGTTACACCATTTGCAGGGCAATGCGCGATGGAAAGTACCGGAATCTGGCGCGAAATCGTGAAACGCACTTGCGTTCCGACCGCCCCTCGCGCCACTATCGGCGAAAGTCAGGAGAGCATCAGTGAGCGAACAGGATCTGTTTCCCGTACCCGAAACATGGGCGAAGCGCGCCTATGCGGACAAGGAGACCTATGACCAGCTTTACGGCCGTTCGCTAGCCGATCCGGGTACTTTCTGGCTCGAGCAGGCGCGCCGGCTGGACTGGATCAAGCGCCCGGAAATTTCCGGCGACTGGAGCTTCGACGCCTCCGACTTCCATATCAACTGGTTCACCGACGGGCAGATCAACGTCTCGGCCAACTGCATCGACCGCCATCTCGCAAAAAATGGCGACGACGTCGCGATCATGTGGGAACCCGACGACCCCGCCGAAGAACCGCGCACCTACACCTATCGCAAGCTTCATCGGGAGGTTTGCCGCTTCGCCAACGTCCTGAAGGCGGCGGGTGCACGCAAGGGGGATCGGATCACGCTTTACATGCCGATGATCCCGGAGGCCGCCTTCGCGCTGCTCGCCTGCGCCCGGATCGGCGCGATCCATTCGGTGGTTTTCGGCGGTTTTTCGCCCGAGGCGCTGGCCGGACGGATCACCGATTGCGATTCCACGATCGTCATAACCGCCAACGAAGGTCGCCGCGGCGGCAAGGCCATTCCGCTGAAAGCCAATGTCGATGCGGCGCTCCAGCACACGAGCTGCGTCGACAAGGTCGTCGTCATCCAGGCGACGGGCGGCGATGTTGCCATGACCGAAGGGCGCGATCTCTGGTATCACGAGGCGGCCGAGACTGTGGAGGCCGATTGCCCGCCTGAACCGATGGGCGCGGAAGACCCGCTGTTCATCCTCTACACGTCCGGATCGACCGGCCAGCCCAAGGGCGTGCTGCACACGTCCGGCGGCTATCTCCTCTGGGCCTCGCTCACCCATCATTATTGCTTCGATTACCGGCCCGGCGAGATTTACTGGTGTGCGGCGGATATCGGCTGGGTCACCGGCCATAGCTATATCGTCTACGGCCCGCTCGCCAACGGCGCGACGACGGTGATGTACGAAGGGCTCCCCAACTGGCCGACCGCCAGCCGCATCTGGGAAGTCGTCGACCGGCACCAGGTCAATACGCTGTTCACCGCGCCCACCGTGCTGCGCGCGCTGATGCGCGAGGGCGACGAGCATGTCACGAAAACCAGCCGCGAGAGCCTGCGCCTGCTCGGCACGGTCGGCGAGCCGATCAATCCCGAGGCCTGGCGCTGGTATCACGCCGTTCCCGGCGAAGGCCGCTGCCCGATCATCGACACCTGGTGGCAGACCGAAACCGGCGCGGCGATGATCGCGCCCCTGCCCGGCGCGACCGACCTCAAACCCGGCTCCGCCACCAAACCGTTTTTCGGAGTCGAACCCCAGATCGTCGACGGCGAAGGGCAGATCCTGCACGGCGCGACCGAGGGCAATCTGTGCATCGCCCGGTCCTGGCCCGGCCAGATGCGGAGCGTCTATGGCGATCACAAACGCTTCTTCGACACCTATTTCTCGACCTTCCCCGGCAAATATTTCACCGGCGACGGCGCACGGCGGGACGAGGACGGCTATTACTGGATCACCGGCCGGGTCGACGATGTCATCAACGTATCGGGCCACCGCATGGGCACCGCGGAAGTCGAAAGCGCGCTCGTCCTCCACCGGGACGTGGCCGAGGCCGCCGTCGTCGGCATGCCGCACGAGGTGAAAGGCCAGGGCATCTATGCCTATGTGACGCTGAACGCGAACACCGAACCAAGCGAGGCACTGCGCCAGGATCTCGTCAAATGGGTGCGTACCGAGATCGGCCCGATCGCAACCCCCGATGCCATCCAGTTCACCCCCGCCCTGCCCAAGACGCGAAGCGGAAAGATCATGCGGCGGATCCTGCGCAAGATCGCGGAAGGCGATGTGAGCAGCCTCGGCGACACCTCGACCCTGGCCGATCCGGCGGTCGTCGACGATCTGGTAGCAAACCGGGTGTCGACATAATGTTCGGACTCCCCCCGGAATACGATCTCATCGTCCGGGGGCTGGTGTTGACCGCCGTCGTACTGGCCTGGGTGCTGCTGCTCGTCCGGATTCTGGGGCTGCGATCCTTCTCCAAGATGACGGCATTCGATTTCGTGATCACCGTGGCCACGGGTTCGCTGCTCGCCCAGGCGGGAACCGCATCGCAGTGGAAGCCGTTCGCCCAGACGCTGATCGTCATCGCGGCGCTGTTTCTGCTGCAGTTCCTGATCGCCAAGGCCCGGCAATCGTCCGATCGGGTCGAGGGCATCATCGACAATACCCCGCGGCTGCTGATGCGGGATGGCCGTTTCATCGATGCGGCCCTGGACGAAACGCGCGTCAGCCGGTCCGACATATTTGCCAAGCTGCGCGAAGCGAATGTCCTCCATCTGGCCGCCGTCCGCGCGGTCGTTCTCGAAACCACCGGAGACATATCGGTGTTGCATGGCGATGATCTCGAGGACGAGCTGCTCGAAGGCGTGGGAGACTAGCCCGGCCCGATGATCCGCGCCGGCCAGGCTTTCGGTGCACCGATCTCAGGCGCCGCCGAAATTCGCGACCGGGGCCAGCGCACTATGCCCTGCGATCCACGCCTTCAGCCGCGCGATATCGGGAATAAGGACGCGGCCATAGGCGGTCTCGGCCAACCCGTCGGCCGCAAGCGCCTGCAGCGCCTTGCCCGCCGTCACCCGGCTGGTCGCGATCGCCTCGGCAAGGGCCGTTTGACTCGCGCGAACGACATGCCCCTCCCCTTCCGTCCGGGCAAGCGCCGCCAGCGCCTTGGCCATCCGCACCTCCGCTGGCAGCCGCCGCTGGTCGTCGAGTAGTTGCAGCGCCTGCGACAATTGCCGCGCCAGCCCGACCAGCAGGTGATCGCGCAGCGCGGGTTGATCGTCGAGCAGTCGGAAGAAGCGATCGCGCGGCACCTCGCGGATCGCGGTTTCGCCGAGCGCCGTCGCGTCGAGCGTGCGGGGGATATCGAGCAGCAAGGTCATCTCCCCGAAACAGTCGCCCGGGCGCAGCACGGTATAGCTCGTGCGCTCGCCCTCGGCATCGGTCGCGCTCAATTGCACGCTGCCCTCGGCGATGATCGACAGACCGGGCTTATGCTGGCCGCGCTGCTGGATCGTCGCGCCATCGGAAAAGCGATGCAGCACGCCCGCCGCCTCGACCGCCGCGCGCATCTCCGGCGGCATCCGGCCGATGAAAAGCCCGAGCGGCGGCGAGAGCGGCGACAGATCCAATTGCCAACTTCTTTGCAGTTTGTCCGCCGCCTCTCTGCTACGAATCGGCGATCAGGGCAAGGGAGAGAGGCCGTGAAGACCAGCACCATCGCGATACTCGCAATCTATCTCGCCTTCGGGCTGATCGAGCTGTGGCGCAGCGACCTGTTCCGCAAGAAGGAACAGACCAGCGCCGACTGGGTGGTCGAGCTGGTGAGCACGGTGGTGCTGCTCTTCGTTACCCAGCCGATCGTGCTGCTCTCGTCCATGGGCCTCGCCAGCCTGCTGATCCCCCAATATGCGGGCGCGCTGGCCGGGCTGAACGTTTTCGCCGCGATCCTCCTGTTCCTCGTCTTCGACGATATGATGCAATATTGGTGGCACCGGGCGGCGCACACCTTCCCCTTACTCTACAAGCTCCACCGGCCGCACCATAATGGCCGCTATATGAGCGTGCGGCTCGTCTACCGGAACAACATCTTCTACTATCTGACGATGCCCGGCATCTGGTTTTCCGGCGTGCTCATCTATCTCGGGCTCGGCTGGGTCTATGCCGGCTATATCGTCGTCAAGCTGGCGGTGATCATCGGCGCGCATAGCGATGTCGCCTGGGACAAGCCGCTCTACCGGGTGAAATGGCTCTCGCCCGTCATGTGGGTGGTCGAGCGGACGATCTCGACGCCGGCAACCCACCACGCCCATCACGGCCGCCATGCCGAGGACGGCGTCACCAACTATAAAGGCAATTTCGGAAACCTGCTGTTCTTCTGGGACGTGCTGTTCGGCACCGCCAAGATCACGCGGCGCTATCCGCCGAGCTTCGGGGTCGAGAATCTGCCGGAGACTTCGCTGGGCGAGCAGCTGCTCTGGCCGCTGATCACGACCGGCGGATCGACGGTGCCGGAAACGGCCGAGCCCGCCAGCGCCTAGAAGTTGCCGAAGGCCCGATAATCCTCGGCATGGTCGTTGGGCCAGGCGAAGTTGGTAAAGCTCATGCCGATGGTGAAATCGAGCGCCTCGACATGATGCCACCAACCGACCGGCAGGAAGAGCGCGTCGCCCGGTTCCAGAACCACTTCGAGCACGCGCGGCTTGTTCTTTTTCGGCGGACCGGCGGGCAGCTCCTCGCCCTGCCACTGGCTGAAGCAATGCCGGTCGTTCTTCATCAGTTCCGCGTCCCAGCTCGCGACCAGCTTCACGCGCTTGCGACCGGCGATCTGGCAGAGAAGATTGTTGGTGAGATCGTGATGGAAGGGCGTGATCGTGCCTTGCGGGCCCATCCAGAAAAAGCCGTCGCGCTCCTTCTCCGGCGCTAGGATGCCCGGCAAGCTCCCGATATCCTTCCATAAAGGCGCGAGCAGCGCATCATTCTCGTCGTCATTGCTGGCGGTGACATAATAGTCGTTGCTCGGCTCGCCGCTGCGCAGCCGTTCGGCGACCGTGGCAAAGGGCATGATCCGTTTGAACGCCGCCTTGCTGCGCTCATAATCGGGATCGGCCTCGCGCCCCCATTGCACCGAAACCGTACCATCGCTGACAAGGCCTTCGATATAATCGAGCGACCATTTCATCATCGCAGGCCAATCGTCGATCACGCCTTTCAAGAGCGCGGGGCGGTTGGCGGCATAATAGCGGCTGCGAAAATCTTCCGGCGCGATCGCCGTTTCGACCGGCACCGCCTGCTGCGCTGGATCGAGCTCAACGAGCCGGCGGAAAAGCGAGAGCTGCCAGTCGCGTTTCAGCTGGCGCTGCTGGAGCCGGATTGTGCCGCGATAAAAAGGATCGCGGGTCGCGATATTCATCTCCTCGCGGATGATCTGCGGCGCAAGGCCCTTGATCGAGAGCCAGCGGCTGACATCGTCGGGCACCTGGCCCTGCAGCAGCCGGTCGGCGATTTCGGCGCGCAGTTCTTCGGTCATCACCGAGGCGCTTTGGGTCGAGAGGCGCAGCGGGGCGAGACCTGACAAGGTGGGTGGATTCGCAGCCATCGGGAAACTCCTTTGCCGCGAAGATTAGGATCGCCAGATGACAATTCGGTGACAGCGGCGGCGGTGCTGCGCGCTAGACCTCGACGATGCCGAGATCGATCAGGCTGCGCGCCGTGGCGATAATGGTTTCGGCCTCGCTGCGGGGTTCCCAGCCGAGCACCGCTTTCGCATGGCTCGCATCCATGTTGCGCGTCTTGCCGAGTTCGCCGGAAACCTGCCGCACGGCCGGATCGAGCAGCGATACGAGCTTGACGATCCAGTCCGGCAGCTTGCGCGTCGGCACCTTGCGGGCTTCCGGACCGAGCTGTTCCTTCAGGATATGCGCCACCTCGATCATCTTGAGGAACGGCCCGGAGGCGATGAACCGCTCGCCCGCCATATCCGGCGCGGTGAGCGCGCGGACATGGATATCGGCGACATCGCGGACATCGACGATCCCGAAACCGAAATCGGGGCAGCCGGGCAGCGAACCCGTCAGCAACCGCTTCACCAGTTCGATCGAGGCCGAGATATCGTCGCTCAGCACCGGCCCGAGGATCGCCGTCGGATTGATCGTGCAGAATTCCATCTCGCCGCCATCCGCCAGCACCCAGTCCCGCGCAGCGCGCTCGGCGATCGTCTTCGATTTGATATAGGGATAGACGTCCGGATGGGTGATGTCGGTCCAGTCGGCTTCGGTGAAGGTATAATCGCCGCGCGGGTGGCCATAGGCGATCGCCGCCGCCGAGGACGTCATCACGAAGCGGGTGACGCCCGCCGCCTTCGCGGCCCGCAATACCCGCAGCGCGCCTTCCCGCGCCGGAACGATCAGCTCATTCTCGTCCTTCACGGCGCTGGCGGGAAAGGGTGAGGCGATATGCGCGACATGACTGCACCCGGCCGCGGCCGGGGCCCAGCCGGCATCGTCGGCGAGGTCGGCCTGGAAAGCCGTCAGGCGTTCATTGTCGACGGCGAGGATTTCGCGAAGCCGTGCTTCCTTCGCCAGCGACCGGATCGTCGTGTGAACCGTCCAGCCCTGTTCCATCAGCTGCCGGATTGTGAAGCTCGCGACATAACCGCTGCCGCCCGTGACCAGAACCGTGCCTGCCATGCACTCCTCCCTCTCCCGCGCCTGTCCCTGCCTCCCAAATTAGTTGTAATATGAAACGGAATCAAGCGCGGGGACGGCCTGCCTTACGGCTATTCCGGCAACCGGCAGGCAAAGCTCGCCGCGTCGTCGCTATTCCCTTCGCCCCTATAGACGGCGATCTGCGGATGCGGACAAAGCGGCCGGGTGCGGTACGCTTCGCCCGGACGGCGATACTCGGCGGTGATCCGGTCGGGCGGATTGTCCTGCTCCACCCAGCGTTCGAGCGCGGACAGCATGTCGAAGCGATCGGGCCCTACACCGCCCCGGCAATGATCCATGCCCGGCACCATATAGAGACGGTAGAATTGCGCCCGCGCATCGGCGCCCATCGCATCGCCGACCCGGTCGAAATAGTCGATGCTGTTATAGGGAGAGAGCAGGGCGTCGGTCCATCCGTGATAGACCATCATCTTGCCGCCATGCGCCGCGAAGGCGCTGAGATCGGGATCATAGGCGCCGAGCATGGCCGAGAAGCGATCGAACAGTTCCGGCGTATCGCGGTCGAAGTCGAAAGCCGTCTGTAACCGTTCCAGTATCGCGCCGGGGATCAGATAGGCGATCATCGGCAGGCTTTCCTCGCCCGGCGGCGCCGGCAGGAAGAAGCGATCGATCACGCCCACGGCATTGCCCGGATACATGCTTTGCCCGCCAACGCTAGTGACGGGACCGTAGACGAGACGCGCGCGTTCGACTTGTGCCGGCGTCAGGCACAGGCCCTCTTCGCCATCCCCGCAGGCGAGCATCGCGGGATCGAAATCGCATTGTTCGGGATGGCTGATGATGCCGTCGGTCACGCCGTCGCGCGGGTCGCAATAGGCGGTCGCGCGCTGGGCAATAAGCTGCGACATTTCCATGCTGAAAGCGCCGCCGGGATTGTCGCGGTCCAGCCGGTCGAGCCAGAATCCGCGCATCTGCAGCCGGACGAAATTGTTGGCAGGCGCGCCGGCAAGGATGCCATCATAATCTTCGGGGTAGAGCTGCGCCTCGCTCATCCCCTGCCAGCCGCCTGAGGAGCAGCCGTTGAAATAGCTGTAGCGCGGTTCTTCGCCATAATATTCGGTCGTAAGGGCACGCGCGGCATGGGTGACGAGGTGATGGGCGCGATGCCCGAAATTCTCGACGCGCCGGGGATGGGCATCGTCGATCCAGCCGGTTTCGAACACATTGTCGGGCGTCTGGTGGCCGGTATCGGTCGAGGCCACTGCATAGCCCCCATCGAGCCCCTCCGAGAGCGCGGGATAGTTGATCGCGCCCGAATAGCCGCCATTGCCGACCTGCTGGTAGCGGCCGTTCCACTGCACCGGCAGCCACAGCTCGAAGCGGATCTCGTCCTCGACGATCCCCGCAACCCGGCAGAATTCCTGCCCGGTTCCCGGGTTCGGCCCGGCAAAGAAGTTGAAGGGCGAGGGCGGAAAGGCCCAGCGCGGCGGCGGGTTGACCTGTTCCGCGGTCTCGATCGTCAGGTCTTCGCGCTCAAACCCGGCAAGCGCGGCGCAGCTTGCCGCGCGATCCTCGGCGACAGATTGCGCCCTGGCGCCACTCGAAACGCTCGCGACCATGATCATCGCCAGCATGGCAGGAATCCAACGACCCATCATCCGACATCTCCCCTGTCCAGTTTTCGCCCGACCTCATTTTCGAGTCTAACTTTTGTTAGCGTCAATGTGCCGCAAGACCGGCCGATCGGCAAGATACCCTACCCGCTTTGACTTTCCCGCCCGCCATGACCAGATGGCCGTCATGCGCAAGCTCGACACCATCATTATAGGAGCTGGGATCGCGGGGCTCTCGGCTGCGGCGCGGATCGCGCGGCATGGCGAGACGGTGGTGCTCGAACGCGAAAGCGCGCCCGGCTATCACAGCTCCGGCCGCAGTGCGACCTTCTGCCATTTCGGCATCGGCGGCGGTCTCGTCCACAAGCTTACTGCCATCAGCAAGACTGCCTTTGCCGCGCCGCCCGAAGGCGATCACCCGCCCCTCGCCCGGCGTATGGCGGCGCTGTTTATCGCGCGCGCCGACGAGATGGAGAAGCTAGATACGCTCGAAGCGACGACCCTCGCCCATTCGCCCGGCGCCCGGCGGATCGAGGGCGAGGCGCTGCGCGATATCGTGCCCGTGCTGAGGACCGGCGCGGACGGCTTCGGTGCGGGCATCCTCGATCCTGATGCCTACAAGCTCGATTCCGATGCGATGCTGCAGGCCAATATCCGCGCGCTGCGGGAAGCGGGCGGAAGCCTCGTCACCGACGCGCCTGTGAACGCGATCCGGCGCGGGGGCGAAGACTGGATCGTCGACACGCCCGGCGAAAGCTATGCCGCCAAACGCATCGTCAACGCCGCCGGATCCTGGGCGGACGTGATCGCGGAAATGGCCGGCGTCGCGCCGCTCGGCCTCCAGCCGCTCCGCCGCACGATCATCGTCATCCGCCCACCCGAGGGCATCGACGTATCCGGCTGGCCATTCACCAAAACGGTCAGCGAAGAGGGCTTCTACATGCTGCCCGAAGGATCGGGCCGCCTGCTCGCCTCTCCGCAGGACGAAACCCCGTCCGAACCCTGCGATGCGCAGCCCGACGAAGAGACGGTCGCGCTCGCCGCCTGGAGGGTCGAACAGGCGACAGATATCGAGATCAGACGCATTGAACATAAATGGTCGGGCCTCCGCACTTTCGCGCCCGACAAGAACCCGGTCGCGGGCTATGCGCCCGATGCGCCGGGCTTTTTCTGGCTCGCGGGGCAAGGCGGCTTCGGCCTCCAGACCTCGCCCGCCATGGCGATGGCCGCCGAAGCGCTGGCGACCGGCTTACACTGGCCAGAAGAGCTGGCAGCCCATGGCATTTCCCCCGAAACGCTGTCTGCGAAAAGATTCACGGCCTGAACTAGGGATGTGATAAATCGCCGTCACGCGCGACTCAGCGCGATTTGAGGAAGGGAGTGCGTACGATGCAGGCCCAGATCGAATGGCCCGTGAAAAGACGGGAATTACACAATCATCACATGGATTCGACCGTCTGGAATGACTTCGTCTTCCGCGACGACGACATCGTCATCGGCACCTACGCCAAATCGGGCACGACCTGGCTCCAGCAGATCGTCGGCCAGCTCCTCTTTCGCGGCGACGAGGATGTGCCGGTCGCCGATCTCTCACCCTGGGTCGACCTGCGCGCTCCGCCGAAGGCCGAGAAGCTGGCGATGATCGAGGCACAGACCAACCGCCGCTTTCTCAAGACGCATCTGCCCGTCGACGCACTCGTATTCAGCCCCAAGGCCAAATATCTCTATGTCGCGCGCGACGGGCGCGACGTCGTCTGGAGCTTCCACAACCACTGGGTGAATGCGAGCGACTTTCTCTACGAAATGGTCAACGACACGCCCGGGCTCGTCGGTCCACCGATGCCGCGACTGTCCGAAAATGTACACGACGTGTGGCGCGAGTGGATCGAGAATGATGGCGCGCCCTTCTGGGCCTATTGGGAAAATATCCGCAGCTGGTGGGATATTCGGGATCTTCCCAACGTCAAGCTGCTCCATTTCAGCCATTTGAAGGCCGACCTCGAGGGCCAGATGCGTGCCATCGCCGATTTTCTCGAAATCGCGATCGAGGAGGAGCTGTGGCCGGTACTCCTCGAGCATTGCAGCTTCGATTATATGAAGATCAATGGCGATAAAGCCGCTCCGCTCGGCGGCATGCCATGGGAAGGAGGCGGCAAGACGTTCATCAACAAGGGCGTCAACGGCCGTTGGCGCGACATCCTCACGCAAGAGGAGTGCGAGGAATATGAAAGGAGGGCGCGCGAAGAGCTGGGCGAGTCCTGCGCTCATTGGCTGAAGACCGGCGAGGGCGCGTGATCGACGATGCGGCGGACCCGGTGACGGGCCGTGCTTCCGATACGATCCGCGCAATGGCAGCGATAGCGCAACCGGAAAGGCTTGCGCCTCAGTCTAGGAGCGCGTCGACGTCGGCATAGTCGTATAGCTCCCCGTTCGAAACGAACACGAGATGCCGGTCGGGCAGGTTTTCCATCGCCGAGCCGAAGCTCTGGCGCAGGATCGCGGGATAGATGTTGATCGGGCTTGCCGGGATGTTGGCGGTCGAGCCGTCGGCATGGCGGACGGCGAAGAGAATACCCATCTTCTCGCGGATCGCCGCGCGGTCCAGATTGTCCCAATCCACTTCCACCGGATCGCGGCCGATGAACCGTTCGTCGCCGAAATGCGGCGCGGGCCAAGGGCCTTCGTCGGCCTGGAGGATGATCGTTGCCGGGCGCGGCCCCGCAAGGATCGCGTCGATCGTTGCCAGCAGTTCGCGGTTCGCATAGTCCAGCTGACCGATATAATTGTCGCGCCGGGTCGCAGCCTCGGCGTCCGCGAGCGGCCGGCAGCTGCCATCGGCGTTGATCACATAGGGCGGGTGCGGCAGCAGGAAATGCGCGAAGATATATTTGCGCTCGTCGCGCGATGCCAGTTCCTGCAGCGCTTCGAATTTATGCTCTTCGCGAAGGCATTGATCGTGGCGCGCATTGCCATAGGGAAGATCGGTCAGATCGAGGACGCGGCCCGGCACCGATTGCTCGACAAGCAGCCGCGCCAGTTCGGGCATGTCGCGCAGGTTGATATTTTCGGCGGCGCCGGGGTTGCGGCGCGAGGGGTTCCACCAGGTGCCCGCGAAAACGGTCGTGTAGCCCGCCTCATTGAAAAACTCGATCGCCCGGTTGTCGCGCATCGCACGGTAGATCGGCACCCAATCGCCGCCCATCAGCTGTTCGTTCTCGGCCAGGGGTTCCAGATAGGAAGCGTTGAGGGTCGAGGCCAGCGAATGGCCGGTGCGCTGGTAGTTGGCGAAAGCGTTGTCATCGACAACGAAGCCGCGCTCGCGCAGCGCATTCAGAAATGGCGTATTGTCGTAGCCGTAAACCTGCGCCAGCGTTTCGCGATTGCCATAGCGGTCCATCACGAAATGCCAGACATCCGGGCTGTTCTCGTCGGCCTGCGCCTCGAAGGCCGGAAACGGCGTAGAGACGTCCGGCCGTCCGCTTTCGAGCGTGCGCTGGTCCATCGCCGCCTGCCCCGCGAAAACGAGGATCAGCGGCAACGCCGCAATGTTCACCATCATATTGGTGCGTTCGAGCTGGCCGTCATGCGGCGGGATGCGGCGCATCAGATCGAGCGCGATCAGCCCGGCAAAGGCGAGCGCCGCGCCCTCGAGCCAGGGCGAGGAAATCATCTGCGTCAGCGACGGCGCATAGAAGATATAGGCACCGAGGATACCGAGCATCATGCTCGCCCGCACCCAGGACTTCGCCCAGAAGCGCAGGCCGATCAGCAAAACCAGCAATATCGCCAGCAGCGCGAGGCCAGTCGGCAGCGCATCTTCATAGCCGAGGCGATTGGCATTGCTCCGCCACAGGCTGAAGAAGATGATGCACGGGATCACGAAGCCGGCCAGCGGCAGCCGCGCGAACGGGCTCCTTGCCAGCCGGTCGAGCATCGTCAGTTCCGGCGGTAGCGGACGATCAGGCGGCCGTCCTCACCGAGCTTCTTCTGCTTCACGATCTTCGCGCGTTCGCCGACATGGTGGAGGAAGGCTTCCTCGGTATAATCGGGGAAGATATCCTTGCGGTTGGCCAGCAGCTTGCGGACCATCACATCGTCCTTGTTCGGGAACTCGATCACGCCCTGCGGCGCGAGCCCGATCAGCCAGTCGACCGCCATATCCAGCGGAACGTTGCGGCCGATAGCGATATGGTGGATCACGGCGAGCGCCACCATCGCGTCAACATTGCCGCGATCATTGAGGCTGGCACGTTCGGCATTGGCCCAGCCCTGTGCGGGGCTCGGGTTCGCGGCGTCCAGCCAGAGCGGCATAACCGGCTGTTTCGACTGGGAGAAACGCGAATAGGCCTGTTCGAGCGCGCCATAATCGAAATCGAAGGCAACAACCGATTTGGCACCGGCGTCGAGCGCCGTGGCGGTGAAGTCGCCGCTGTTGCAGCCGATGTCGAACATCATCTTGGGCTTCACCTTGGAAGCCATGGCGGCGACGAATTCGTGCTTCTCGGCACGTTTGTCGGCGTTATAGCTGTTGTCGTCGGCATATTCGGACCAGACCGAACGCCCGCCGGGCAATTCCAGCCCCTTGATATAATCCTTGAGCCCTTCGAGCATCGCGACGAGCGAGCGCTTGGGCAGCTTGCGCGCCGAAACGACCCGTTCCTTGGTCTCGGTCTTCAGCGCGTGACTGTGCACCTTGGCCTGCGTCACGACGTGCGCGAGCACGGTGAAGGACAGCTTGTCGCGCCATTTGAGCACGGCGGCGAGATCTTCCGGCGGAATCCCCTCGACCGAACCGCGATACCAGCTATTGGGCACCACGCCCCGCTTCGCCCAGAGGATCAGCGGATTGAGGAACTGCATGCAGAACTGGCGATGGCCGGCCCAGATCTCGCCTTCCTCATAGGGAACGATCGAGAGGTGATCGATGAATATCGGCGTCGTGCCCTGGAACTGGACGTTGTACGCCGTCGCATCGCAGAGCGTGAAATCGAGTTTCAATGCCTCCAGATGCAGTTCGAGGTGCAGCAGCGCCGCCGCCTTCAACTGCGAGAAGGTCCATTCATAGGGATAGGAAATGAACGGGATGAGCGGATGCGAAAGCACATGGCAGGGCTCCGGATCGAGCTCCTTGACGAGCTTCGAACGCGTCTTGGTCGCCCCGATGAGCAGATCCTTGGCGATCAACGCATCAAGTACGCCCGCTTTATCGGCGGCTTCGAAATTTTCGCGGCCCATCTCGTAGACGGCGCGAAGCACGCGGTCGTCGCGTATATAAACGCGACCCGCGGGGTCCCGGAAAGAACCCGGATCAGGCGAGATCATGGTCCTAGTTTTCGGCGTTGTCGGACGTGGTGTCGCTGTTCTTGCGCGAGAAGAGAGCCTTCACCTTGTGCATGAACAGTTTCATGTAGAGCAGCCCGCCCGCGATCGCGCCGACCACAGCCTGAATGATCATGCTGCCCGTGGCCGGATCGAGATACGCAAAAGCCGGCGCCGTGCCGAGCCCGGCGAGAACGGCGAAAGCGCCGATATGTCGTCCCGAAATCCCCATTAAACCCTCCGTCTGTGTTCCAGGCAGAAAGGATTGAAGGAATATCGTTAAGAAATGGATAAATGGGTGGGCGAAAATGGCAGCGATCCGTGCCGTCGCCCAATCGCGCTCTACTCGCTGGAATCGGCGGCGATCGCGGCTTCCATCAGCGGCGCAAGCGCTTCGGAATAAAAGAGAATTTCGGGCGGCTCGAACCGCCAGGCCGTCCGATGTTCGGGGAAGGCGATCATGCCGCCGGCCTCGATTCCCTGCTCGCCATAGGCTTCGCGCATCGCGGCGATGATCCGATCCTCATCGTCTTCATCGACAAGAATCCAGATCATTTCGAGGCTGTCGTCGCGGATCACGAACTCGGCGAAGCGCGGCTCGCCCATGAATGCGAACCCGTCGCAATCGATCTGGAGCTGTTCAGCCTCGACCCCGGGCAGGAAGGGCGGATCGATAACCCTGCTACGGGCCTCGGTGCAATGCGCCTCCAGCCCTTCGGCCAACGCGTCATGCGAGGTGCCGAAGACGATCGTATCGGGCAAAGTGACGGATTGCGCGGCAGCTGGCGTCGAAACAAGGGCGGCGGCGACAGCCAGGCACGGCATTGCAAATCTGTGCATGTCCTACCTCCGCTACACGAGAGCTTGTGTTATAGTGTATTACTTCAGCAATACAAGCTCTTCGGCCATGGTCGGGTGGAGCGCGACGACATCGTCGAAATCGGCCTTGGTGAGACCCGCCTTCACCGCTATCGCCGCGGCCTGCAAAATTTCAGCTGAATCCGGCCCGATCATGTGGAGCCCGACGACCTTGTCGGTCGCGGCATCGCAAACCATCTTGTAAAGCGCGCGCTCGTCGCGGCCCGCCAGGACATTCTTCATCGCCCGGAAATCCGACGTATAGACCTTGACGCCGCCGAGCGTGTTCTTCGCCTCGGCCTCGGTCATTCCCACAGAGGCCAGCGGCGGATGGCTGAACACGGCCGACGGGATCATGCTGTAATCGACGGTCGTCGGCTTGTCGTTGAAGATGGTGTCGGCGAAGGCCTGGCCCTCGCGGATCGCGACCGGGGTCAGCTGCACGCGGTCGGTTACGTCGCCCACGGCATAGATGCTCTCGATATTGGTCTTCGAATATTCGTCGACCTTGATCGCGCGCTTGTCGTCGAGTTCGACCCCGGCATTTTCGAGTCCCAGCCCTTCGGTCTTCGGCACTCGGCCCGTGGCGATCAGCACGATATCGACGTCCATCGCCGAATGGCCGCCCATTTCGACGTGGAGCGAGCCGTCTTCGTTCTTTTCGATGGATTCGATTTCGCAGTTGAAACGGAAATCGATGCCCTTGTGCATCGAGATCTGGATCAGCCGGTCGCGGATGGACTCGTCATATTGGCGCAGGATTACGCTGGAACGGTTGATCAGCGTCACTTCGCAGGAAAATTCGTTGAAGATGCCGGCGAACTCGTTGGCGATATAACCGGCACCGGCGATCAGCACGCGCTTGGGGAATTTTTCGAGATGGAAGACCTCGTTCGAGCTGATCGTGTGTTCGACACCGGGGAATTCGGGCTTGTGCGGCCAGGCGCCGACCGCGACGAGGATATATTTGGCGGTGACCGTCTTGCCGCTGGCGAGTTTCACCTCATGCGGACCGGCGACGGTCGCGCGCTCGTGGACGATCTCGACATTATGGCTTTCCAGGGTGTTGATATAGAGGCCGTTCAGCCGGTCGACCTCGGCCAGCACATTGTCGCGCAGGGTCGGCCAGTCGAAGCCGCACTCTTCCGGCACTTCCCAGCCGAAGCGCTTGGCGTCCTTGAAATCCTCGGCGAAATGCGCGCCGTAAACGAGCAGCTTTTTTGGCACGCAGCCGCGAATGACGCATGTGCCGCCGACCTTGTGCTCCTCGGCAATCGCCACCTTCGCGCCGTGCGCCGCCGACACGCGCGCCGCGCGCACGCCGCCGGAACCCGCGCCGATCACGAAGAGATCATAATCATAGTCCGCCATGGAAAGCCTCTGTTTCTTGCCGATATTGGGGTGAATTTGTCCTTGGGTTCGATCTGGTGGCGGCAATGGTTACGCGCAAGCAAGGAAATCTGATCACTGTGATCGCCCGGCTATAGCGTTCCCTCACAACGCCCTTTCGATCAGCGCCAAAGTCGACGGATCGAGCGCCAGGGCTTCCTCGTCGTCGGCCGCAATGGCGCGGGCTATATCCTTGCCAAGCTCGACCCCGAACTGATCGAACGGATTGATGCCGAGCAACGCCGCATTGACGAAAGTACGGTGCTCGTAAAAGGCGATCAGCGCGCCGAGGCTCGCCGGATCGAGCTGTTCCATCAGGATCGTCGTCGAGGGCCGGTCGCCCGGAAAAGCGCGCGCCGGATCGTCATTGTCGCGCCCGGCCATCAGCGCCGCCCCCTGCGCGAAACAGTTCACCAGCAATTGCTCGTGATGCGCGTCGTCGAGCTTGTCCCCCGCCTCCGCCACCGCGATAAATTCCGCGGGCACGAGGTGCGTCCCCTGGTGAAGCAGCTGGAATACCGCGTGCTGCGCATCGGTGCCGACCCCGCCCCAGGTGATCGGCGCGGAAGGACGGCCCAGCGGCTTGCCGTCCGCGGTCACCGCCTTGCCGTTCGATTCCATTTCCAGCTGCTGGAGATAATCGGGCAGTAGCCGCAACCGCTCGTCATAGGCGAACACGGCGCGCGTCTCCGCGCCCCGCGCCTGGGTGTAATAGAGATCGGCGAAGGCGGCGAGCACCGGCGCGTTCTGCCGCCAGTCGGCGAGCCGGAAATGCCGGTCCATCGCCGCAGCCCCTTCCAGCAGCCGTTCGAAGGCGCCCCAGCCCAGCGCGGCGGCGATCGGAAACCCGATCGACGACCAGAGCGAATACCGCCCGCCCACCGTCTCCGGGAAAGGCAGCACGCGGGTTTCGTCGATACCGAAGGCAATC
Source organism: Parasphingopyxis marina (assembly GCF_014237875.1). Taxonomy (GTDB): domain Bacteria; phylum Pseudomonadota; class Alphaproteobacteria; order Sphingomonadales; family Sphingomonadaceae; genus Parasphingopyxis; species Parasphingopyxis marina. The sequence continues at coordinate 1,176,190 of NZ_JACJVJ010000001.1, read as the reverse complement.
GCGCGGTCGGGCGCGGCGGTCAGCGCCACCATCTGGCCGAAGGGATCGGCGACATCGGCTTCGCGCATCCATTGCAGCGTGCTTTCCGCGTTGAGCATCGTCTCGCTGGTCGTGAAGCTTTTCGAGGCGATCGCCAGCAAGGTGTGCTCCGGCTCGAAAAAGCTCAGCGGCCCCTCAAGCGCCGCCCCGTCGACATTGGAAACGATCGCGACATTGTAGAGCCCCTCCTCGCTTTCGCGTGCCAGTGCGTCGATCACGAAATCGGGGCCCAGCGCCGATCCGCCGATGCCGAGATGGAGGATATGACGGATATCGCCGAGCGCGCCCGCGCCGATCGCCTCGATCAGCGCCCGCATCCGCGCCTGGAAGGATGTGGCAAGCGCCACGCTGTCCGGCGCGCCCTGCCCGCGCTGCGCCATATGCTCGGCCGCGCGCCCTTCGCTGATATTGACCGCCTCGCCCGCGAACAGCGCCTCGCGCTTGCCTGCCAGGTCCTGCGCCTCGGCCAGCTTTTCAAAAGCTTCGAGCAGCCCGTCATCGAGATGCGTTTTCGCAAAATCGAAATACAGCCCGCCTTCCTCGAGCGAGAATTTGGACAGCCGGTCCGGATCGGCTTCGAAAAGCTCGGTAAGACGGGGCTGCTTTGCCGTTTCGATGGCGGTCCAGGGATCGGTCATGGGCGCGGCTGTCCTGAGCGGGGAATCGGAGATCCGCCAGCTTTAACGGGTGTTGGCTTCCGGTGGAACCGAGCCGTCTATCCGGCGCCGGCGCCGCTGCTGGAAGCCCCGCCCTTGATCCGCCGCTAGCGGGCCGGTTATTGCCGCAACCGCAGACGTTGAACACGCCAGTTCAGGATCTCTCCGACAAGGATGCTGCCGTCGGGCGCGAAATCGAAGCCGTGGGGAAAGCCGAAATCGCCGATTTCTTTCCCCCATTCCCCGAAGCTGCCCAATAGCCGGCCCTCGCCATCGAGATGCAGCAGGCGGCCCGCCCGCGCATCGGTAAGCCAGAAACTGCCCTCCGCCCCCAGCTGGATCACATAGGGATTCCCGAACCCCTGCCATTGCGAGAGAAATTCGCCATCGGTCGAGAATATCTGGATCCGCCCGTTTTCCCGGTCGGTGACGTAAATGCGGTCTTCCCCGTCGACGACGATCGAATGGGGAAAATCGAACTCGCCGGGACGATCGCCCCGGCTTCCCCAGCTGCGGATGAATTCGCCGTGCGGGGAATATTTGACGACGCGGAAGTTCCCGCCGTCCGCGACATAGATATTGCCCTGGCTGTCGAAACCGACATCGCTGGGGGCATTGAGGAGCGCAACGCTGTATCCCCGATCATACCAGCCGGTCCCCGATATATCGCGCCTTCCCAATATCGTGCGCACTCGCCCGTCCGGGCTGAATTGCAGCACCTGGTGGGTTTCCTGGTCGGTCGTCCAGATATTGTCGTCGCCATCGATGCGCAGGCCGTGCGGCACGCGGAACAGGCCCTGGCCGATCTCCCGGACAAAAACGCCGTTGTCATCGAATTCCAGCAGCGAATGACTGCCGCGATGGAAGACGAATATATGACCGCTCGAATTCAGCTCGAGCCCGGCGACCTCGCCCAGATACCAGCCTTCGGGAAGGCCGAGCACCAGTTCGCTGGCCTCGAGAGGCACCGCATCCTGGGCAAGGACAGGATTGCCAGGCCCCATGTGAATGAGAAGGAATGCGAGAGCCGCTCCCGCCAGTTTTCGCCGCATAGTCACCGGTCGATCTCCCTATCGTGTCGATGCGCGCCTCCTATTTCTTTGGTCTCCGGAAATATGTATCGAAGATATGATTTCTCTTTTTCCTTTTAGGAATGAATATGCGGCGCGGCTCCGATTTCGCCTATTTGATGCAGGTCTTTTGCACCGTGGTGCGGGAGGGGTCGTTCACGGGCGCCGCGCAGGCGCTGGGCACGAAATCGCCCTCGGTCAGCAAGGCGGTTGCCAAGCTTGAAGAGGAATTGGGCGTAAAGCTTCTATTGCGATCGACGCGCAGCATGAGCCTCAGCGAGCCGGGCGAATATCTCTATCGCGAAGGCACGAGACTGAACGAACGGCTCGCGTCCGTGCGCAGCGCGGTGGGAAGCTTTCGCGAAACGCCCAAAGGGCGGCTCACGATCACCGCCTCGGTAGCGGTCGGCCAGAATTTGATCGGCCCGGTGCTGCCGGCCTTCATGGAAGCCTATCCGGATATCAGCGTCGAGTTGCGGTTGACCGACGCGTTGCTCGACATCCGTTCGGAGGGCATCGACCTCGCCTTGCGCAGCACGCCGATCCTCGACGATTCCGCCCTGTTCAGCAAACGCATAAGCCAGCAACGCCGCCTGTTGGTCGCCGCCCCTTCCTATCTCCAACGGCGGGGCGTGCCCAAGGCACCGACCGATCTCGCCGATCACGCCGCCTTGGTGTTCAAGGGCAACAAGCTGTTCGACTGGTGGGAACTGACGCGCCACGGCAAGGCCGCGCGCGTCCGCGTGAAACCGGCTTTCATCAGCAACAATTATATGACGATCGTGCAGGGTGCGCGCGATGGCGTCGGCATCGCCAATGTCTTCGCCTATCTCGCCGGGGCAGATTTGGAGTCCGGAACGCTCTGCCCGCTATTGCCGGACTACGAACTGCCGGTTCAGAATATCTTCGCCCTCTATCACCAGAGACGCGAGCTTTCGCCGAAGCTCGACGCTTTTCTCGATCATCTCGAACGCGCCGGTTCGGCTTCGAACAGCTAGGCTGCCGACCGTCAGAGAGGCGCGGTTGAAAACAGCGTCTCGCGCTTCGCCTCAACCGATGCTAGAGGCCGCGCGCACATGCTCAATCTGACCGACATAACCGTGCGTCTTGGCGGGCGTACCATCCTCGACGGCGCGACGGCGGCGCTGCCGCCGGGCGGCCGTATCGGGCTGATCGGCCGCAACGGCGCGGGGAAGTCGACGCTGCTGAAAGTGATCAGCGGCGATCTGGAGCCCGATACGGGATCCGCGGAAATGCCCCGGCGCGCGCGGCTCGGCTATATCGCGCAGGAAGCGCCGGCCGGCAGCGCGACGCCCTTCGAAACCGTTCTCGCCGCCGATACCGAGCGCGCAGCGCTGATGGCCGAGAGCGAAACCGGCGCCGACCCGCACCGTCTCGGGGAAATCCACGAAAAGCTGAACGCGATCCAGGCGCATTCGGCCCCGGCCCGCGCCGCGCGCATCCTGGCAGGCCTCGGCTTCGACGAAGACGCGCAGCACGCGCCGCTCGACAGCTATTCGGGGGGCTGGCGGATGCGCGTCGCGCTCGCCGCCTTGCTCTTTTCCGCGCCCGACCTGCTGCTGCTCGACGAACCCTCCAACCATCTCGATCTCGAGGCGGTGCTGTGGCTCGAGGATTTCCTCAAAAGCTACCGGGCGACGATCCTGCTCGTCAGCCATGAGCGCGATTTCCTGAACAATGTCGTCGACCATATCCTGCATCTCGAACGCGGCAAGCTGACCCTGTATCCGGGCGGTTATGACGCCTTCGAAAAGCAGCGCGCCGAACGGCAGGCGCAGCAGGAAGCGGCCAAGGCAAAGCAGGACGCGCAGCGGGCCAAGCTTGCCGATTATGTCGCGCGCAATTCGGCCCGGGCATCGACCGCGAAACAGGCGCAGAGCCGCGCCAAGGCGCTCGCGCGGATGCAGCCGATCGCGGCGCTGGTGGACGATCCCTCGCTCAGCTTCGGCTTTCCCGACCCCGAGGAACTGCGCCCGCCGCTGATCACGCTCGACCTCGCCAGCGTCGGCTATGGCGAAAAGCCCGTTCTCGAACGGCTCAACCTGCGCTTCGATCCCGACGACCGGATCGCGCTGCTCGGCCGCAACGGCAACGGCAAGACGACGCTCGCGCGCCTGCTCGCCGCGCAGCTTGCGCCGATGGAGGGGGAGGTCAATGCGAGCGGCAAGATGCGGGTCGGCTATTTCACCCAATATCAGGTCGAGGAGCTGGACCCCGGCGATACGCCGCTCCAGCACATGACCGCGCAGATGCGCGACGAGAAACCGGCAGTCGTGCGCGCGCAATTGGGCCGGTTCGGCTTTTCCGGCGACAAGGCGACGACCAAGGTCGGCAAGCTATCGGGCGGCGAGCGCGCGCGGCTGGCGCTGGCGCTGATAACGCGCGACGCGCCGCACCTGCTGATCCTCGACGAACCGACCAACCATCTCGACGTCGATGCGCGCGAGGCCCTCGTCCAGGCGCTGAACGATTATGGCGGCGCCGTGATCATCATCAGCCATGACCGGCACATGCTGGAAATGACCGCCGACCGGCTCGTGCTCGTCGATTCGGGCGAAGCGAACGAGTTCGACGGGACGCTCGACGACTATATCGCCTTCGTGCTCGCCAAGGAGCCTGCGGCCGGCAGTGACAAGGGCGCGGCCAAGGTCAGCAAGAAGGAAGCGCGCAAGGCCGCCGCCGAAGCGCGCGAAAAGACCCAGGCCTTGCGCAAGCGCGCCCGCGAGGCGGAGGCGGCTATTGCGAAGCTGGCGGACGAGCGCAGCGCCATCGACCGCGCGATGTTCGAACCCGCCGCCGCCGAGGGCCCGCTCAAGAATATGGCAATGGGCGACCTTATGCAGCGCCGCGCGGAACTGGAAAGCCATATCGAGAAGGCCGAAGCGACCTGGCTGGAAGCAAGCGAAGCGCTGGAGACCGAAACGGGCTGACGCCCACTAGGGCGCAGGCGTTAAGTTGCGGAGGGTGCCAGCGATAGACGGATCGTCGCGCGCAGCCCGCCGCTTTCCCGGTTGGAAAGCGCCAGTTCGCCGCCATGATCGCGAACGATGGCGCGGGCCAGCGCCAGGCCGAGACCCGAGCCGCCAACCTCCCGATTGCGCGAGACATCCAGCCGCGCGAAGGGTTCGAACATCGCTTCGATCCGGTCTTCGGGAATGCCGGGGCCGTCATCGTCGATCTCGACCACCGCTTCGCCGCCGTCGGTTCGCACACGGACTTTCGCGCCGCCGCCATGGCGAATGGCATTGTCGATCAGATTGCGCACGGCGCGCTTGAGCAGGGTCGTCTGGCCCTTGACGACGACCCGTTCGCCATCGTCCAGCTCCACCGGCGCGCCGACATCGCGGAAATCCTCGATCGCGCTGTCGACGAGCGCGGAGAGATCGAGCCGTTCCGTCTCGCCCTTCACCCGGCCCAGCCGCGCCAGCGAGAGGATATCCTCCAGCATCGCGTTCATGTCCTCGATCGTCTCGACCATCCGCGCGCGCTCGGCCTCGTCTTCGACATTTTCCGCGCGGATGCGCAGCGCCGCAAGCGGCGTGCGCAGGTCATGCCCCAGCGCGCCCAGCATATGATCCTTCTCCGCGAGCATCGCGCCGATCCGCACGCGCATCGCATTGTGCGCGTCGATCAGCCGGACAACGTCCGAAGGCCCGCTCGCCGGCACCGGTTCCTGCGGCGTGCCGGCCTCGAACGTCTCGGCCGCCTCGGTGAGGCGATCGAGCGGACGGGAGATACGGCGCGCGAACCACCAGACGGCGAGCAGCACGATCAGATAGAGCACCACGGTATGCCCGGCGATCAACACGACCGCGCCATAGTTGCGAGGCCGCATCCGCATCCAGCCGTTGAGCCAGCGCTCGTCGTCGAGCTGCACCGAAACCCGGTAAAGCTCCCCCGGCGGGCCGCGATGGCCGCTCCGCTCGATCCGGCGTTCGAAGCGACGGCCGAAAAAGCGGCGGAACCGCTCGCGATCCGCATCGGCATCGCCGATCTGGACGGCGCGCGGTTCCAGCTCCGAGGCTTCGAGGACATGGGTGATCGCGCGGGCAAGGCCTGGATCCTGTTCCCTTCCCTCGGCGATAACGGCGCTGGCATCCTCGATCCGGAAAAAGGCGCGCCGCCGGCCGCCGCGACGTTCGCCGTCCCGCCGCCGGCTTTCTCGCCGCCGTTCGAAATCGCCAACCTCCAGTCCTTCGGCCTCGGCCATGCGCACGATGATGGGCGCCGCGGCCTCGGCGAGGCGCAGCCGTTCGCCGGCGCGATAATGGAGGACGAAGTTGATCGTCTGCGCGCCGAGCACGGCAAGCGCGACGATCAGCATCAGCTGGCCGAGCAGGCTGCGGGGCCAGAGCCACCTCACGGTAATGTTACCTCGGCGGCAAAGGTGTAGCCACCGCCCCAGACCGTCTTGATGAATTCGGGTTCTTTCGGATCGCTCTCGATCTTGCGCCGGAGCCGGCTGACCTGGTTGTCGATCGCCCGGTCGAAGGGCGCGGCCTCGCGACCCTGGGTAAGATCGAGCAGCTGGTCGCGCGACAGCACCTGGCGCGGATGGGTGACGAGCGCGAGCAGCAGGCGGAATTCGCCGGTCGACAATGCGACATTGACGCCGTCGCTATCGACAAGCGCCTGCTCGCCCGCCTTCAGCAGCCAGCCGCCGAACGCGTAAACCTGCTGGTCGGGCGCCCGCTGGGGCCGCGATCCACCGCCGGCGCGGCGCAGCACGACCTTGATGCGCGCGACCAGCTCACGCGGCGAAAAAGGCTTCACGACATAATCGTCGGCGCCGATCTCCAGCCCGACGATGCGATCGGTTTCCTCGGCCTTGGCGGTCAGCAGGATGACCGGGATTTCGGTATGTTCGCGGATATGGCGGGTCAGGCTGAGCCCGTCCTCGCCCGGCATCATGATGTCGCAAACCACGCAATCGATGGCGTAGCCGGCCAGTTTCTGCCGCGCGGCTTCGGCATTGGCGGCTTCGGAAACGCGAAAGCCGCTGCGCCCGATAAAGGCGGCGAGCGGCTCGCGGATCGAGCGTTCATCCTCGACGATCAAGATATGCGGCTGGCCGGACATGGTGAGAGCTTAGCGGCCTCCTTTGCGCGAAGCGACAGCGAAGAGGCGGCCGGCCACAGGAGGGGACCGGCCGCCCAGTGCCAAGGCAGGAAGAGGGGGCTAGCTGCCTTGGTTGTTCCGATTTTCGCGGCGTTCGCGACGCTGCTCGCGCATCGCCTGATGCGCTGCCTGGCGTTCGGCCGCGGTGACGATACCGTCGCTATCGGCATCGGCGCGCTGGAAGCGCTCGATGGCGCGGGCGCCGATCTCGTCGCGGGTGATGACGCCGTCGCTATTGGCGTCCATCCGGGCCATCACGTCGCCGCCGCCGCGATGGCCGCGACGACCGCGATGGCCGCGCCGTTCACCGCGATTCGCGCGCATCGCTTCGCGCTCTTCGGCGGAAATCACGCCGTCGCTGTCGGTGTCGAGCCGGGCGAAATGTTCGCCGGACCGGGCATCGAATTCGGCGCGCGTAATCTGGCCGTCGCCATCGGCATCGGCCTGGCCGAGCATGCCATGTCCGCCCCGTCCGCGGCGTTCGCCACGACGCTCGCGCATCTGCGCATGCAGCGCCTCGCGTTCGGCGGCATCGACGGAACCGTCGCCATTGGTATCCATACGGGCGAAATGCTCGTCGATCTGGGCGTTGACCTCGGCCATCGTCAGATTGCCGTCGCCATTCGCATCGGCGCGCATGCCGCGCTCCGCTCCGCCGCCTTGGGCGAGCGCCGCGCCGGCGATCAATGTGGCGGTGGCCGCGCCGATTATCAGGGTCTTTTTCATGGGGTCTTCCTTTGCTTTACCAAAAACTCCGGGCGGATCGGGGTCCGCCGATGAGAGCCCTTAAAGCGCATCGCCGTCGCGCAATTGTCCCGGCCCGGCGAAAAAGTGTCGCAAATTGTCGCAGGAAGATCGGTGCCGGAATTGCGTCTTGACCCGCGCGCGCCGCTCGGCGACATCGCCTGCGATGAACGAAACCGCGGAAATCGGCCATCCCGAAGAGGAATACCGGCCCGAAAACGACCAGCGGAAGCCGCCGAGCATCTGGTCGCGGCTGCGGGTGCTCGCGACGCTGGTCATTCTCGCCCTGCTCGTGCGCAGCCTCGTGGTCGCGCCGTTCAACATCCCGTCCCGCTCGATGACGCCGACGATGCTGGTCGGCGATTATCTGTTCGCGGCGAAATGGCCCTATGGCTATTCGCGCTTCAGCCTCCCCCTTCCCGGACTCTGGCCCGAGGGACGGCTGGGCGGCGGACGGCCCGAGCGCGGCGATATCGTCGTCTTCCGCTCGCCGGCCGATCCCGACACATCCTATGTGAAGCGCGTGATCGGCCTGCCCGGAGACCGGGTGCGGATGAGCGACGGCCAGCTTATCATCAACGGCGAGCGCGTGCCGCGCACCCAGGTGTCCGATTTCGAGGAGCCGGCCGAAGATGCCGGCGATTGCCCGGTCATCCCGCTGGGCAGCGCGCGGCTCGGTTCGAACGCGGACGGACAGCTCACCTGCTTCACCCCGCGCTATCGTGAGACCCTGCCCGGCGGGCACAGCTATTTCGTGCTCGATGCGGGCGACACGACGGCCGACACGACGCAATTGTTCGTCGTGCCGGAAGGCCATTATTTCCTGATGGGCGACGATCGCGACCGCAGCGCCGACAGCCGCTTCCCGCCGGAGCCCGGCGGCGGCGTCGGGCTCGTGCCCGAAGACTATATTATCGGCCGCGCGCTCGTCATCTTCTGGTCGACCGATGGCAGCGCGAGTTGGGCCAACCCGGTCAGCTGGTTCAGCGCCGCGCGCTGGGACCGTATCGGGCATGGATATTGAACCCCCGATATCGAGCCGATATTGAGCATGGCCCCGGAACGCGCCCCGGGCTAGAGGGTCGGCGATGACCGATACCGCCTCTACGGACTGGCTTGCCGATACCCTGGGGCACTCCCCGCGGGATATGGCGCTGTTTACGCGCGCGCTCACCCATCCGAGCACCGGCGAGCCCGATTACCAGCGCCTCGAATTTCTCGGCGACCGGGTGCTCGGGCTGATCGTGTCGACCTGGCTCTTCGATCTTTACCCCAAGGAACCCGAAGGGCTGCTCAACAGCCGCCTCGCCGCGCTCGTTTCGCGCCAGACCTGCGCCGATATCGGCCGGGAAATCGGCGTTGCGCCGCATATCCATCTCGGCAAGCAGGCCAAGGACGATGGCGGCGGGGATAGCGACAATGTGCTCGGCGACGTCGTCGAGGCGCTGATCGGGGCGCTCTATCGCGATTCCGGTTTCGATGCCGCGCGCTCCTTCGTCTTCCGCAAATGGGAAAGCCGGGTCGAGGCCATGGACAGCGCGCCCCAGCATCCCAAGAGCGCGCTGCAGGAATGGGCGGCGGCGAACAAGTGCAAGCCGCCCGTCTATTCGATCGCCGAGCGTTCGGGCCCGGCGCACAACCCCCATTTCACGATCCGCGTCGAAATCCCCAACCGCGCCCATGCGCTGGCCAAGGGCAGCTCGAAACAGGAAGCCGAAACCGCCGCCGCGCAGGCGCTGCTGGAGAAACTGACATGACGCAACGCTGCGGCTTCGTTGCCATTGTCGGCGCGCCCAATGCCGGCAAGTCGACCCTCGTCAACGCGCTGGTCGGCCAGAAGGTCGCGATCACCAGCCCCAAAAAGCAAACCACGCGCACCCGCCTGATGGGCATCGCGATCCAGGACAAAACCCAGATGGTGCTGATCGACACGCCGGGCATCTTCGCGCCGAAACGGCGGCTGGACCGGGCGATGGTCGCGGCGGCCTGGGGCGGCGCGGAAGGCGCGGACCTGATCGCGCTGATCGTCGATGCCAAGGCGGGCCTCAAGGGCGGGATCGAGGCGATGGTCGAAAGCCTGCGCAAGCGCCCCGAGCCGAAGCTGCTGATCCTCAACAAGGTCGATATCGCGAAGAAAGACGAGCTGCTGCGCCTCGCCGCCGGGCTTAACGCCCTGCTGGAACCGCAGGACACCTTCTTCATTTCCGCGACCAGCGGCGATGGCGTGGAAGAGCTGAAACAGGCGCTCGTCGAAGCCATGCCCGAAGGCACATGGCATTTCCCCGAAGACCAGGTGAGCGACGCCAGCCAGCGCCTGCTCGCCGCCGAGGTGACGCGCGAACAGCTTTACCATCAGCTCCGCAACGAGCTCCCCTATGCCAGCGCGGTGGACACCGAGAGCTATACGGAGCGCCAGGACGGATCGGTCGAGATCCGCCAGCAGATCCTCGTCGCCCGGCCGACGCAAAAGGCCATCGTGCTTGGCAAGGGCGGCAGCCGCATCAAGGAAATCGGATCGGCGGCGCGCGAAGAGTTAGCCGAAATGCTCGGCCGCAAGGTCCACCTGTTCCTGCACGTAAAGGTAAAACCCGACTGGGAAGAGGACCAGGCGCTCTACCGCGATATCGGGCTGGATTGGGTGGAATAGCCTAGGCGCTCAAATGCTCAACGAGGATCTTCACGCCGAGCGCAATCAGCACCAGCCCGCCGAAAATCTCCGCCCTGCCCTCGAAGCGTTTGCCGACATGGTGGCCGCCTAGCGCGCCTCCGAAGCACAGTATCGCCGTCACGATGCCGATCACCGCGCAGGCCCAGCCTACAGGCACGGCGAGCAGCGGCAGGGTGATGCCCGCCGCCGCTGCATCGATACTCGTCGCGATGGCGGCGGCGAACAGGTGCCAGCCGGCGAGCGCAGGATCGGCCTCCGTATCCTGCCGCGAGGCGCGGATCATGTTGAGGCCGAGCGCGGTGAGCAGGCTGAAGGCGATCCAGTGATCGACGCTCTCGATCCAGCCGGCAAAGGCCGTGCCGAGCCCCCAGCCGATCAGCGGCATTACGGCCTGCGCAATGCCGAAGGCCAGCGCCAGCTTCAGCGCCTCGCCGACCCGCATCCGCCCGGCCGCGCCCTGCGCCAGCGACACGGCGAAAGCGTCCATGGCGAGCGCCAGGGCAAGGACGAAAACGGCGAACATCGCGGCTAGCCCAGAACCTCGTCCACCCATGCCGGGACAAGATCGCCCGCCCGGCCCATCCGGCTTTCCTCGAAGAAAATGCTGCCCTCGCTGGGATCGAGATTGAGCTCCAGGGTGCGGGCGCCATAATGCCGCGCCGTCTGGACGAAGCCGGCGGCCGGGTAGACGGCACCCGAAGTGCCGATCGAAACGAACAGGTCGCAGGCAGAGAGCGCCGCGTCGATCTCCTCCATCCGGTAGGGCATCTCGCCGAACCAGACGATATCGGGACGGACATGGCCGCTTGCGCTGCAGACGGGGCATGGCGGCCGCTGGGCCATCTTGCCCTCGAACGGATGGCGGGCGCCGCACGCCAGGCACCAGCCGGATTTGAGCTCGCCATGCATATGCAGCAACCGCTTCGCGCCGCCCCGCTCGTGCAGATCGTCGACATTCTGGGTGACGATCAGCAGTTCGCCCTGCCACGCCGCGTCGAGCCTTCCGAGGGCATGGTGCGCCGGGTTGGGCTCGACCTTGCCCAGATTGGCGCGGCGCTGGTCGTAGAAATCGAGCACCAGATCGGGGTCGCGGGCAAAAGCCTCCGGCGTCGCGACATCTTCGACGCGCTGCCCCTCCCACAGCCCGTCCGGCCCGCGAAAGGTCGGCACGCCGCTTTCAGCGGAAATGCCTGCCCCTGTCAGCACGACGATATTGCAAATTTCCGACATGCCTCATCCATAACGGGGCGAAACGGAGCGGCAAGCCGGAGCGGGAAACGCAAAGCTGTAAATGTTGGAATTTGTCTGCCACACAATCAGAATGACGGACCGAAAGACCCACCTGATGGACGGACAGGCAAGCCGCTTTACCCGCGACCTGTGTCAACCAGTGTCAACCGCCGACAGGCCGAGGACGAACATATGATGACCGCAATCGGAATTATCGGAAGCGAAGGCCGGATGGGCCGGGCGATCGCGGCGCTGATCGAGGAAAGCCGCGCGGCGCTGGCCGGCGGCGTCGACAATGGCGGCGATGTCGGCGCGCTGGCGACGGCGGCCGATGTGCTCGTCGATTTTTCCGCGCCCGCCGCGCTGGGCGACTCTCTCTCCGCCGCGCGGGAAACCGGCACGCCGATCCTGATCGGCACGACCGGACTGCGCGACGAGCATCACGCGCTGATCGACGCGGCGGCGGCCGATATCGCGGTGCTGCAGGCCGCGAACACGGCGCTCGGTGTCAACCTGCTCGCCCATCTCGTCCGCGATGCCGCGGCGAAGCTCGGCGACGACTGGGATATCGAGATTGTCGAGATGCATCACCGCCACAAGGTCGATGCGCCGTCGGGCACCGCGTTGCTGCTCGGCAAGGCTGCCGCCGAAGGGCGCGGGACGACCCTGGGCGAAGTGCGCGAGGAAGGCCGGGCGGGCCTCGATTGCGCGCGCACCGTCGGCGCAATCGGCTTTGCCAGCCTGCGCGGCGGATCGGTCGCCGGCGATCACCAGGTGGTCTTCGCCACCGAGGGCGAGCGCATCGAACTGGGCCATCGCGCCGAAAGCCGCGAAATCTTCGCGCGCGGCGCGATCAAGGCCGCGCTCTGGCTCGTGGGCAAGCAACCGGGGCGCTATTCGATGGGCGACGTGCTGGGGCTTTGAAGGAAAACCGAGCCCCATGAAAAAGGCCGATATCTACGAGCTTTTCCACCGGCTTTCGGAGAATAATCCGGAGCCCCAGACCGAGCTCGACTATGTCAATCCGTACACGCTGCTCGTCGCGGTGGCGCTCTCGGCGCAGGCGACGGATATCGGGGTGAACAAGGCAACCAAGGAACTCTTCAAGCAGGTGCAAACGCCGCAGGCGATGCTGGACCTGGGCGAGGAAGGCCTGAAGGAACACGTCAAGACGGTCGGGCTGTTCAACACCAAGGCGAAGAACGTCATAAAGGCCGCGCAGATGCTGGTCGACGAGCATGGCGGCGAGGTGCCGCGCGATCGCGAGGCGCTGGAAAAACTGCCGGGCGTCGGCCGCAAGACCGCCAATGTCGTGCTCAACGAGGCATTTGGGGAGGAAACCATCGCGGTCGACACCCATATCTTCCGCGTTTCCAACCGCACCGGGCTTGCCCCAGGCAAGACGCCGCTGGCGGTAGAACTGAAGCTGGAAAAGGTCACGCCGGCGGATTTCAAGCGCCACGCCCATCACTGGATACTCCTCCACGGCCGCTATATCTGCAAGGCGCGGACGCCCGAATGCTGGCGCTGCCAGGTCGCCGAATTCTGCCGCTATAAACCGAAGACGCCGGCGCCCGCGCCGAAACGAAAGGCGATGCCTTAAACTGCCGTTCATCCGGGCTTCATTATTCCGGACAGCCCAAAGGAGAGACACCATGCGCAGATCGATTTTTGCCCTTTCCGTTGCCAGCGCCGCCGCCGGGATTGCCGCCTTCGCCCTCCCCGCCACCGCCATGGAGGACGAGCTCCCCGAATGGCAGCAGGCCCGTGCCATCGGCACCGCCGAACGCTGCATCCCGCTGCGCCAGATCCGCAGCACCGAAGTCCGCGACGATCAGACGATCGACTTCGTGATGACCGGCGGCCGGACGTACCGGAACACCATGGCCAACCGCTGCGGCGGCCTCCGGTTCGAACGCGCGTTCAGCTATTCGACCTCGCTCAGCCAGCTCTGCTCGTCGGACATCATCACCGTGCTCAACCGGACGGGCGGCGCCTTCATGCGCGGCGCAAGCTGCGGGCTCGGCGAATTCACGCCGATCGAATTTCCTGAAGACGCGGAAGAATAGCGCAGCGGCGGGCAAGCGGGCGGATGCGATAAACAGGGTTGGCGAAAGCCGCCCGTTCCGCTACCCGCTTCGCCCACGCACCCGTAGCTCAGCTGGATAGAGCGCTGCCCTCCGAAGGCAGAGGCCACAGGTTCGAATCCTGTCGGGTGCGCCAGCTTCCTGAAATCCCGCAACCGCCGATTTTCCTTGGGCTTTGCTCATTGGACCGATACGCCTGCGTCCCGTCGGCACGTCCAATCCATCGCTCGTGACACAGCAATGACACACGGAGCGACAAGATGGCTACGATCAGGAAACGCGGCGATAGCTGGTACGTCCAAATTAGGCGCAAGGGATTCACACCCAGATACAAGACCTTTGCCAAGAAAAGCGCGGCCCTCGCATGGGCGCGGTCGCAGGAAGCGATGCTGGATGCGCGCTATCCCTGCCTCAACGGACAATCGCTATCGAAGATCACACTTCGAGACTTGTTGGAGCGCTACAAGAACGACGTTTCCAGTCTCAAACGAAGTGGTGCCAGCGAGCAGCTACGTATCTCGAAGATGCAGAATGCTCCGCTCTGTGATCTCGCTTTGTCAGCCGTCACACCCGCTGCCATTGCGTCCTATCGCGACGAACGCCTTTCAGAAGTTAAGCCCGGAACCGTTCGGCGAGAACTCACTGTGTTGCGTCATGCGTTCGCCGTTGCCGCGCGCGAGTGGGGCATCGACACTGGGACCAACCCTGTATCGGCCATCAAGCGTCCAGAGGTCAGGGATCAGCGGACGCGAAGATTGCGAGAGGGCGAGCTAGAGAAATTGCGCGAGGCTCTGCATCACACACGAAACCGTCATCTCGGACCAGTGATGGAATTTGCTTTGTCCACTGCCATGCGGCGCGGCGAAATTTTGAGCTTACTTTGGGCGGATGTCGATCTATCGGCCGGAACCGCTCATATTCGCCATAGCAAGAACGGCGAGACAAGGACTGTACCACTTTCGAAAAGCGCGATCTCGATCCTGTCAACGCAACCCCGTACAGAAGATAGAATTTTCCCTGTGTCGGGAGAGGCTATTCGCAGTGCATGGGAGCGGCTTCGGACGCGAGCAAATCTGAACGATTTCAGATTTCACGACTTGAGGCACGAGGCAATATCGAGGCTCTTTGAGATCGGATTAAACGTTCCCGAAGTCGCCCTCATCTCAGGTCACAAAGACCCGAAAATGCTGTTCAGATACACGCATCCTAAACCACAAAACATCCTACTGAAAATGAAAAGGGCTGGCGCATAACGCTGACACGTAAACTTTGCGGACTTAAGTAGGGTTAGAATAAAAGATAGATGCATTATCAACTTATCTTACGAAAATAACGTTTTATCGCAAAATTCGTAATAATTTATTGTAATATATGCATCTTATACTATCTGCCTGCAATCCAACTGCGAACTATGTCAAAACTCTTCTTAATCCCATGTGGAGTTAAGAATTTGAATAGTTTGCATAAAAATCCCGAAAACCCGAACCCGTTTGCTGTACTTGTGGACACTGGATTCTACGTTTTTCCAGTCGAAGCAGGAGGCAAACGTCCTGTTGTCAAATGGTCTGAGTATCGTGACAGACAACCAACCGATGACGAATTGGCCGAATGGCACCGCTTAAATTTTAATGTTGGCCTCATATGTGGCCGCCAGAGCGGCGTTCTGGTGCTCGATATAGACAGTGATGAAGCAGCAGAGTTTGTTGCGAAGCTGGACCTGCCGTGCACACCTACCGCAAAAACTGCCCGAGGCCGTCACATCTATTTTCGTTATCCGGACTATGAAGTTCGTAATTCGGTTGGACTGGCATCCCACAAGCTCGATGTACGTGGCGAAGGCGGCTATGTTGTCGCCCCGCCATCCATTCACTCAACTGGTTTTGAGTACGAGTGGGAGATATCACCTCTCGAAGCCGATCTCGCGGAAGTCCCAGAAAACCTGAAATCTGTATTGCTTTCCGATGCCGCAAATCATCGTCAGATACAGCTATCTGCGGAGACGCCGGAACTGGCTACAGCAATGGAGCAGAACCGATTTGCTTGGGTTCTGGAATGCCAGCTTCGTGCATCGATCGATCGCTTGAAAGACTGCAAAGAGGGAGAACGGAACAACACGCTTAACCTCGTTGCATTCAATCTCGCTCGCTACGTTGCGGGAGCAAAAGCCAACTGGGAACCTTTCGTTCTCGCCCTTTGCGATGCCAGTAGTGCCATCGGGCTGGGTGAAGCCGAGGCTCGTGCAACTTGCATCAGCGCCTGGAACGCCGGTTCCAAGGAACCAGTAGGGTGGATGACGCTCGCTTGCGAGTGGGCATTTCTTCAGAAACGCGACGAATTCGTCCACATAGAAAGCGGTAAGACCGTCAGGCCGAATGCTTTCAACAGGAGCTATAACCACCTCCTTGAAGGGGAGAAGGGCTCGATTTCGTCAATCCTAACGAAGAACGAGTTTGTACTGATCCTGCATGATTTCGGTTTCGATCCTACGACATCCGACCGCATCTACAGGGAAGGTAATTTCCTCTATCTGAACCGCTACGTGCCACCGGGCATCGAGAGCGTGCCGGGAGACGCTGGTCCGTTTGAGGATTTTCTTCAGTACCTCGTCCCACATGATGAGGAACGCGAACACCTTTTGAAGATGATAGCATGGACGGTCCGTAATCCCGGCCAAAAGCTAGGACACGCTTTGCTTCTACGCTCGACGAACCAAGGTGTCGGGAAGACCACTCTCATCAATATCTGGCGGCAATTGGTTGGAATGGAGAACACTCGGAAAGCGAATTCGGACGAGGTTCGAGGCCAGTTCCAAGGCTTCCTCGGCGACAACCTTTTGGTTGTGATCGAGGAACTGAATCTTGGCAGCGGATTGCAGATGTACAATCGTCTGAAGGATATGATCTCCGACGACACGGTCGTGATAAACGAGAAATACGTGCCGGTCCGCGAAGCCAAGAACCTCGCCAGTTTCGTATTTCTCTCCAATCTCAAGACCCCGTTGCTGATCGAAGACACGGACCGCCGCATCTTCTTTGTCGACTCTCCCGCTGTGGCGAGAGATAGCGACTACTATGTCGGTTTTCAGGCATGGTGGCGTGAAAATCTCGGCGTCATTCTTCAATATCTGGAGCACGTGGATTTGAGTACATTCGATCCACGAGCCCATCCGCCGGAGACAAGAGCCAAAGCCAAGTTGCGGACATCCAGCAGGAGCCCGTTGGAGCAAACGGTCATCACCGCCATGCAGGAACGGGTATTTCCGTTCTCAAGGGATGTTTTTTCTCTCTCCGAGGTGAAGGCATACCTTCGGTACACGGAAGGATACGTAAGCAGCAGAAAGCTGACGGACGCCCTTGAGGAACTTGGTGCTGTGCCTGTGGCGCAACATCGAACCGAAGGCTTCTGGAGGATGTTTGATGACGGCACCTTCCATTGGATACGGGATGAGCGATCACGGCAAAGCTTGTGGATTCACTGCAATCCGCAGTTTTGGCTGAAAGTTCCACCAGTCGACCGCGCTGCGGAATTCGCCCGCTATGATGGTCTGCTAGTCAATCTGGATCCCCTGATCCGGTCCGTTGACCAATAACACGTGGCTGCCTGATTGTCTGACTGTCTAGGCTGTTAAGGAAGCTGAGAGGGCGTATTCTCGCGCTCTCTCAGCTTCCCCTTCACTGTATCCACCTCTCCGAATCAACATAGTAAGTTAGACAGTTAGACAAATTGGCCCCGTATAAGGCTTCAGGCTCTCCGGCCCACCGCACTGGCGCCAACGTGCCCCTAAAGGCACAATCAACAATTTTGTTTCAGCTGGCTTCCAACCCCACGCGGTGCCGGCTAACACTTAAAGATGCTGTCTGACATCGCCCTCTTGGACACTAATCGTCCGAACACCGACGATTCTGACAAAACTAAATTAGTCGCAGTCGATCTTTTCGCAGGTGCCGGCGGATTTTCGCTTGGTGCCATCCAGGCTGAACTTCATGTCGCTGCAGCCTTGGAATACGACACGCATGCATCGACAACTTATCGTGAAAATATCCAAAAAAAATGGTCGCCAGACACGAAAGTCATTGCCGAAGATATAATAGAATTCGGACCAATGAAGTTCCTGGAGGAAACGGGGCTGCAGCAAGGAGATTGCGACATCTTACTCGGCGGCCCACCGTGCCAAGGATTCTCTCAGCACCGGCTGCACGACAGTGGCATCGACGATCCTCGGAACGCACTGCTGTTGCGATATTTTGACTACGTAAAAGCGTTGAAGCCCACGCTTTTCCTTATCGAGAATGTTCCGGGCCTTCTTCGGACCAAGCATGAGCATTATCTGAAGAGATTGTACGACATGGCGAAAAAGGCCGATTACGTTGTTGAAGATCCTGTAGTGCTGAATGCACGTGATTTCGGTGTTCCGCAAAATCGAAAGAGGGTTTTCATACTAGGGCGTCATAAACGGAAACTGGAAAAAGGCGTTGATTGGCCTCCGGAAGCAACGCACCACAAGCCGACTGAAGTTGGCGTGAATAAAAAATTATCTTGGAAGACAGCGGCAGCGGCATTCCGGCCGACTACAGCAAATGACCCCAATGCTAAGCATATGAATTCCGGCCCCCTTGTGACGGCGGCCCTAGCTTCAACACCGCATAATGGTGGTTCCAGGCATGAGTCATCACGCGAGTTGGAATGCCACAAGAACCACGACGGTCATAAAGACGTTTATGGACGTATAGACTCCAATAAACCCGGCCCCACAATGACCACAGCATGCGTAAACCCGTCCAAAGGACGGTTTGTTCATCCCACGGAAGACCATGGAATTACCGTACGACAGGCAGCACGATTACAGACCTTTCCCGATCAATTCGTCTTCCATGGCGGGCTTATGGCGGCAGGAAAGCAGATAGGAAACGCCGTCCCCGTCGAAATGGCGCGAGTCCTCTGCGAGTTTCTTGTCGATCAGCTAAAATAGCAACTCGCCGCCAAGCTTCCGTATGCAATAAGGTTGCGCTTTCCCGCAGCTACGATTTTTTTTGAAAGTCCAACCCAATCCGCGTTATTGAACCGCCAAGGGTTTGTAGAAGGTTCAAGGCATATTCGTAGCGCAACTGCGCAACTACAGTTGCTTCCCGAACAGCAAACTCAAAGTTACCGCTCTCACTATCCTTTTTCGGAAGTTTCCGTTCCAGCCGCCTAATCGACAGTGGTAACGGTGATTGCGATCTTTCCTCGGGCCAGAACAATCTGCCATCATCGTCAGCATAAAAAGTTGACCACACAGGATTGTCGGATGAGCCATCGACAATCTTAAATGCTTGGTAGGGCTCTTGTTCTCCGCTTCTTGTCCGGAGAAAAACATATCGATTGCTGTTCACTTTTTTGAGCGCAGTCGCCATTTCGACTTCGTCCATCCAAACGGCCGTAAAACGCTTCCAGCCGTCGAAAGAATCTGGGGCATCGTTTTTGCCTTGCCCCGGCACGAGGTCACAAATCGGAGACAAACAACACCAGTATGCATCATTAATCTTCAGAACATGCCCCGTCTGCAAATGCCAGCCTGTCACCGGCATACTGCACACGAAAACATTGTGGTCACGGATCGCTCTATCCATTTTTTCGTTTATCGAAAGATCGATGCCGAATCGTTTGTCCACGAGCCGAAGATATGCTCCAGATTTTATTGGTACAGGTTCAACTGCGTCTGCCCCTGCTAACTTCCCTTCATCCTCAAGAGTAGCTTCATCTGCCTCGATCAATTCATTCATGAACTTGGAAACTCTCGGCAGTATCTCCGCCAGCAACTGTTCAGTATGGCGACGAACGGTTTCATCTATCAAAAATGATCGGGCAGATGTCTTGTCTTTGACAAGACGTAAATACCAATTTGCGGCGGCATATGAATCTCCGAGCATTCGATCCTGAACTTCGATACCGTGCTCATCAATTTCCGCACGAACCATCGTGGCTAACAATCGTGACGGTCGGGGTCCCCAAGATGATAGGGCTTCTCTCAAAGTTTTGAGCAGCGGCCCTTCCTTCTTCTTCGTAAAAGCTAGAAATCCAAAATCAGATCGAATCCAAGGCGGCGAACCATTGCGACCTTCGTTCCATGCTGCAATCCGAAGATCCGTATCTGACAAACCATTCGTTTCGTCGTTTTGGAAATCGTCAAAAGCACCGGCGACGAAGGTTCTCCAGTCCTCTTCAGACACTCCATAGTCGCGAAGAATCTGCACAAACCTTGCCCCAGCGCCACCGTCAATCACAAAGGGATCAAGGCCTTCGCTTCTCGCGCGAAAGTAAATCTCTTTACTGACAAGCGCTTTCAATGCTGGGCCGACGCCTGGATCTCGGCCGGGGTCATATTTATCGCTGTTTTCAAAGCGACGGTTCGCATCAAGCAGAGTTTCTGGATCCGCGAAGTCTGGATCGGGATGCAGAAGTCCGATCAACACTTCCGGAAATACCTCGTCCAATTCTTTGTTCGTATGGATCACACAGAGATTGAAATGCGCATTTTTCAGAATGCTCCGGGCTATTGAAATAGCCAAGCTCCCATCTTCATCATTGCCCGGTTCGAGATTGTAGTCCAAAATCAATAGATCGGTCTGATGCAGATGTTCGGCTACGTCCGGTTCTTGTTCTTTAGATACTTCGGTCGCCAACTTCGGACGTTGATCTGCGTCCTTCCCCGAAATTAGGCTTGGGTCGTGAATATCTAAAAGATACGGCCGTCCTGCTCCTCGAAACTCTGATATGACCAGCTCAACATCTTTTGCGTGGTGCTCCCAATCCTCTTGGTGCCACTCTTTGTTGATTGCTGCGGCAAGCGTTCCATCAATCGTAGGGTATTGATCGTCGACGATTAGAACAGATCGAATAGGATCTATAAACGCCTTTTCTATGAAGCTTGCGTATGTGTCATTCATCGCTGAACTCGGCACCGGTAAATTCTATAACAAACGCCGCCCCATCCAGTTCGACGTTGTCCTCCGCCTCTTTATAGCGGATGGAATGTCCGCCAGCGGTAAGGTTTGCTCTCGCCAAATACAAGCCAACACCACGCCCTCCACGAGCTTTACGGGTAAAAAACAAACTAAAGAGATTCTCGATATCTTCATCTGCAACACCAGGACCGTTATCGGCAACTATTACAGAAGTACCGTCCGTATGAATTGATATCTCTCCGTCCTTTCGATTCAATGCGGTCCAGTAGATGCTGTTGTTCACAAGATTTATAAAAACAGGCATGATGCGGGACGGTCGGTCTAAAAGTATCATACCTTCGAACCGAGGATCGGTCGTCAACCTTATTCCCGTTCGCGCAAGCACGGGCGCAAAAAAGTTTCTTATGTACTGGCTGATCTCGGCACCAGAAATCTCCCGTTCGACTCTTTGACCAGCTAATCGCAGCGGCGAGAGGAAGCGAAGATGATCCGTAAGACCCTCCACTCCTGTCTGTAGGTCCTGGTAGGCCTTCAGCTCCTTCATACTTTCGGGGAAACCAGCCAGAGCGGAAGTGATAATGCTATCGTAGTCTTCGAGATCGTGACCGGAAATTTCTACCGCAATACCAAGTTGTGCAAGCGCATTGAGCCTTTCGATCTCCTTCCTCGCATCTGAGAGTTCTTCCATTCCAGAAGCTGCGAGAGTCTCAAGATCAATGCTCTCACTCAAGGCTTCGAGTGATCGAACATAAGGTTCAAAGAAACTGCGATTTTCCTGGCGCGCTTTGCCAAGGATAGTTTCCAGCTTCGAAAAAGTCGTCGTGTAATCCTGCAAATTCGACCTAAAAAACTGGATCTCGTCCGCGATTTCTTGATTCAGTAAATCCTCCCTCTCTGCTCGAAGTTGACGCATTCGCTCAAATTCGCGCTTTTGGATACCTTCCACTCGCGACGAAAAGTCCTGAAGCTGTAAACGAATACTCTTCTTGATCTGTACGGCATAGTCTTCGACCGCCTTTGAGGGGTTGGTCGGTTCGAAAGATGCAACCGCTGCTTCGAAAGCGGCCCGATATGCGCTTACAGCATCCGATAGAGAGGCGAATTCTTCTCGGTAGCGCTCATAATCTCCTTTAAGGCTGCCAAGAGCTTTTGGAACATCCGGAATTGCGAGTTCAACTAGTTTTATTTCAAAGTGATGGAGACTCTCTTTGACCGCCAACATTTCATCATCGTTGCCAATGCTTAGACTATCGGTTGCTGCTAATAAATCTTCCAAGATGCCCGGTATAGAAGCGAGATGGGCTTCGAGCAGTTTGGCAAATTCGGCCCGCTGTCTCTTTTGAAGTTGTTGACGCGCCTCACGAGCGCGTGCGGCCTTATTCGACGCCTTAATGTCGGGCAATTGCGTCTTGCGAATATCCGACGAAGATCCAAAAAACCTCCGTGCCGAAACCATCAATATGTTGTCGACGATCGATTTGAATGCTTTCGCAGCTACGTTATCCAGGAGTCCTTCGCGTCCCGCCTTGTCTTTCAAATTCGGATTGCTCGACCGACTTATAGCAATGCGACCAAACATTTGGCGGTGATTCCAGAACTCACGACCCGCACTACGGGATCTTCGGGATTCAATTTCAAAAAAATCGTTATCCGCTCGGCCGTAAGGCAAAACGCGCAGACCATCCCGATAGATCATGAAACCTGCAAATTGTTCCGCCAATGCTTTGTAATGCTGGTGCTCTTGCGCCGTATGCGTGGAGTTTATCGCGTCCCATTCCATAGCGGATATATAGAACCTAAACGGCCCGATTTTCGTATTCGCTCTGTCAGGAATTTTTGCATTTTTGGGAGGTTCGATAGTAACGGCATCTGGGAGCCAAGTACCGAAACTTTTTATGCGGCCAACAAAGACTCCATCGTCGTTGACGGTCCCCTCGATACAGTGTTCCATCCCTTCAACCTGCCGTCGGTTGAAGTTCTTGTCCGTGCCAAGAACCATTTCTTCACGACCGCCGCGATGAACTGCAACGGCATATCGAAAGTCGGGAGCAGTCGGTTTCGATTTCGCCCGGTCATCTTCGACGATGTATGGGTCGATAAAGCTCGAAAGCGTTTGATTAAACCTATCGCGAGTAGCCTTCTCAGAGGCATCGAACGGGGGGTGAGCAAGTTGCGCGCGCAGGTCGTAATTTAGACCGGCCACCATAAGTACCGTTCCATGCTTACCGCCAAAATTTTTCCAAACATCCAAATCTGCAGCTTCGAAGGGGCTGGATGCGGCTAAACTTTGGATCGCAAGCGAAGGAGCGGTGAAATTTGTTTCCACACCTTTGTGTTCTTGAGCATGGTTTTTATCGTATGCCGCCCAGGCGCCCTCTAGAACCTGCTTGGCCTCTTCACTGCGTCCATCTCCGGTCACGTTCGTGACAAGAAGGTTATGGAGTACTTCGATCTGGTCAAATATATCCTGAGGCTTTTCAAGATTTACGACCGGGATCTCGATGTCTGACAAGTTTATGAAAGGGTTTTCGAAAAGGCGCCAATCGATAAGAGCCGCAACGGCATCTTCCGATTTACGCTTGCTTAGAAGCAGCAAAAGTGGGCCTAAATTCGCACAAGATAAACGGCCAATGCCTTTTTGCCCCTGTCTCGGCCGAGGCGGCAAGCCATTGCGATCTACCCTAGGTACCGACGACGTATCGTCCAGCTTGCTTTCCGTTCCGATTACCAGCCATCGCTCGTCGAATTCGCGGCGAGACATGCCATGACCGTCATCCGACAGCACGGCGACCGGCTCTGCTCTATCTATGATGTCGAGCTGTACGTTTCGAGCATAAGCATCGTAAGAGTTTTTCCAGAGTTCGGAGATTGCCGTGGGGCAGTCGGCAATCTGTTCTCGCCCAAGATGATCGACCGTCCTTGCCCGCGTCTGGAATGACGCACTGCTCACCATACTGCGCCGTGATCGTATCGGCTTATCCGCCATATTTGCGCGAAGCCCCCTGATCGCAATCCAAAGTCTCGATTACGACATATCCCGCTCGCTGGAGCAGCCGTCAATAGATCGACGCGATTGAACCGAAGTTACACCTCTCATCGCATTTCCTCCTCTATAGAGATGCGAGAAAACCTGAGGCTATATGAAACAGTGCGTCACATAACGTGTTTTGATATCTCACAATATCGTCGATAAACCTGACTCTAATGGATCACCTTGAGCCCAAAGCGCGAAGCCAGCTCATGAGTCGCGTTCGAAGTCGCAACACGCAACCTGAGATGAAGTTGCGGAAGGCGCTCTATGCCAGAGGTCTTCGATATCGTCTTCATGCAAAAGAGCTTCCGGGTAAACCCGATATAGTCTTCCGCACAGCCAGGATTGCGATCTTCGTTCACGGGTGCTTTTGGCATCAACATTACGGATGCATCCGAGCCGCCGTTCCAAAATCCAACACTGCATTTTGGAAAAAGAAATTGAACGGCAATGTCGCTAGAGATTGTCGCAACCGAGAGGCCCTGATTGCAATCGGTTATCGCGTCATTACGGTTTGGGAGTGCGAAATCAAAACAATCGAAGGTTTGCGCACGATTGTTGAAACAATCGCACATGAAGTGGCTGAGGGTCATGCATAAATTGAAGGCATATCCATCCTATGTGCTCTGAAGGACTATGACACGAACGTCTCTTTTAGCTGAAATCGTAAAGATTGTTCGTCCTTTGCAACGACATGTTCGTAGCGTTTGCGGCTTGCCTGGATAGCAAACTCAAAAGCGCTCAACGGATCCGAAACCGCTCTTCTGGTTTTCTGTCGCCCGTCTCGTCTCTGTAAACCTTCAAATCTAATTCACCTATTCCGGAGCTGCATTCCCGATCTTGATCGGTAGGGAAGGTCCGCATTCGCGCGGTGAACACAGGCACCGACTCACGTCGGGTGGCCTGCGGAATAAAATACCTGACAAGGGAATACGCGGGGCGCGGTTCCCTGTGTTCTCGCGCGATCAACCGCCCGGCACCAGCCGGGGGCGCGAACACAGGAGGAAAAATGCGTTTCCGGATATACATAGCAGCAAGCCTAATTCCCCATTTTTCATCGGGAGCAGCTGCCCAGTCACGCGATGACTATGTAAGACTCGCACAGTTAGACTTGGAATCGGTCAATCACCTAGCGGAGGTAATGGCCATCGATCCTGAAGCGACCTGCCAAACACCCGTGGAAGTAGGTGTCCCGCAAAGCTTGGCCAGAACGTTTGACATCGCAGCGAATTTGCAGAGCCAAGGAACTTCGAGCCGAGCGGGTGCTGGAACCAGATACATCGTGAGAAACATCCTCCGCGATATGATACCACTTGTTGCCGAAGCGCAATTCTCGATGGCCGATCTCTACCTAACTGAAAGGTGTCTCGACGAAGCAGATGGCGCTTATAGGTCTATCCTCGCAAACTTTCCCGGCGCTATTTATTCTTCTTACAGGCAAAGAGCCCAAGTCGGCATAGACGATGTCAGAGGCCAAAGGGGCTCAAACAACACAGTGACCGAGCAAAGCAAAGCCTCTCCAAAATCGGAAAATTTGCAGAAATAGAAATTTGGGATAGCCTAGCGGTAATGCACATTCACATTGAAAATAAACGTGCTACCCTTCCCAGAAATCTGCCATTTCTGCCCCCTTGGCCTGACACACTCATGACACACGAAAGGCTTGTCGATGGGGCTTTAATCGACGGTGATAGCGCGCTACCCTTCCCCAGAGCGATTGGGAACCGGCGATTTTCCTAGGGTCTCAGGAACAGCACCACTGGCAGGGCCAGATACAGGCTGCCCTCCGAAGGCAGAGGCCACAGGTTCGAATCCTGTCGGGTGCGCCAGCTTCCTGAAATCCCGCAACCGCCAATTTTCCTTGGGCTTTGCTCATTGGACCGACGCCCGTTCGCCCTGCCCACGCGTCCCTTCCATCGCTCGTGGCGAGGCATTGACGCATGGAGCGACGAGATGGCGACGGTCCACAAGCGCATCCGTCCAAGAAAAAATCAATCCGCCAATGTCCTCCCGCCCTCGCCCACGGGATCAACACCAATCAGAAGGCGGGCTTTTGAATCTTCCGGTGTTCTTTGGCCGCACTCGCCCACCATTCCAAGGTGGCGATGGTCTTGTCCATGCCGCGGCTCACCGCCTCTCCGGCGTCGCCGCGCGGATTGCCGTTTTCGTCGAAGGTCGCGCCGATCTGTGGCACCGCAACGGTACTCGGCACGACCACCATGCCCATCTCCGCCAGTGTGGGGTGCCAAGCATAGCTCGATCGGGCACCGCCGAGGCGGCCGGCGGAATAGCTGAGGATGGCAGCGGGCCGCCAGAACCATTCCTCCAAAAAATGGTCGGTCAAATTCTTGAGGCCGGGCTGCATGCCCCAATTATATTCCCCCGCGACGAGCACGAAGGCGTCGGCGCTGCGCAGGATCTCCGCCACGGCTTCCATTTCCGGCGGCGCTTCGCCCTCGGGATATTCCTTGTACATGCGATCGAGCATCGGCAGCCCCACCGCCTTGGCGTCGACCAGTTCGCTCCTGTGCGCGCGATCGCGCAACTGGCCGACCGCGTAATCCGCCAGCCGGATACCGAGCCGGTCCCTCCGATAGGAGCCGTAGAAAACGGGAATGAACAAAGGTTCCATGCAGTTGTCTTTCTTTCCATGTGCGCCCCGTTTGCCCGAACCGGGGCATAAGGCGAAGGACGTCTGGCAGACTGGCGCGCCCCGATCGACAGGCCGGAGGATAACAAGCTTGGCGGCCCAAGGCGATGCCCCGGCGGACGGATCGACAAGGCATCCGGGCGGTGATCCACCCACCTGTGGGCAGGTGGACGAATTGGACCACGCGTAACTAAATTCTAGATCAGCGATTCCGGGGCAACCTTTGCTATTATCGTCAGGAGAATGGTGGGTGTGACGCTGGCCATTGGGGGAAACGGATGCGGAACGAGCGGATCGAAAGCCTTGCGGGCAATGGCGCGGCGCCGGATCAGACGGAAAAGCTGGTTGGGGCCGGGCGCGGGAAGCTCCAAGCGCGTACAGCGAGAGAAATTGAGCGGCGGCAGATCCGTTATGGCATTCTGGGCCGCGATTTTGCCGATGGACCCAGCTGGAGCATGCTGCTTGCGCTTCTGGAGGCCCAGCTGAATGGCCGGAACACCAGCATCAAAGATCTCTATCTCGCCGGCAACTGCCCCAAGACAAGCGCGATCCGGCTGGTGGGGAAACTGGAATCGGCCGGGCTCGTGAGGCGGGAGCCCGACAAAAACGACAAGAGGCGCTGCTTCCTTTTGCTGACCCCGAAGGCAAACGCCCTTCTGATGGCCTATTTCGACAGCATTGGATAAGTAGCCCGAAATCGCCGCGGAAATTTCCGGACAGGACCGCGTCCTTTCGCGGCGCTGGACATTGACCGCCAAACCCCCTTGTCTCTACCCAGCCGAAATCCTTGCATTTCATCCGGTTGGAGCGACACGGGCCGCAGTGACACAGACCAAGAAAAACATCGCGATACTGGTTCTGGGCATGCACCGTTCGGGCACGTCCGCCCTGACACGCGTCATCAATCTTGCCGGGTGGGCAAGCGCCAAGACGCTGATGCGCTCCGCCGAGTTCAACGAGACCGGGCATTGGGAATCGCTTCCCATCGTCAGAATCGACGACCGGATTCTGGCCGCACTAGACCGCGGTTGGGCGGACCCCAAACCGGCCGGGAAAGACTGGCAGACGCGGGCGGACGTCGCCGCTTTCGGCGACGAAGCCCGCGAAGCCATTGCCAGCGAATTCGATGATGCCGGGAGGATCGTGGTCAAGGACCCCCGGCTTTCGCGCCTGCTGCCTTTCTGGATCGAAGCGCTGGCGGCCAAGGGCTATGAGACCCGCTGTCTGATCGCCGCGCGACACCCGCTCGAAATCGCCGACTCGCTTGCCCGGCGGGACGGCATGACCCGCGAGCACGCGCTCCTGCTGTGGCAATCGCACATGATCGAGGCCGAGTATCACTCGCGCGGCCTGCCCCGCGCCCTGATCGGCTATGATGCGGTACTGTCGGACTGGCGCGCCACTCTCGGCTCGGCGATGGCCGCGATCGGTGCCCCCTTCGCCCCGGCTGCTTCCGCGTGCGAAGCGATCGAGGCGTTTCTCGATCCCCGTCATCGCCACGCAGCCCTCCCGGCCGACGCGATTCTGGAAGCGGACGACATCGCGCAGCCGTTCAAGGATCTCTATTCGACGCTGCAGGACGGTTCTCTGGACGCCAACGCCGAGCGCTTCGACCGGCTTCGGCGAGACTGGCTGGCGGCATGGGAGGCGCTGAGCCCCGGGCCCCGCGCGTCGCCCTATGCCGAAGACCTGCCGGCCACCTTCGTCGAGCAAAGCCAGGCGCTGGAAAATGAAGGAGACGCGCAAGAGGCCATCACCATGGCCCGAAAGGCCGTGGAGGCCGATCCGTCCATTTCCCGGCATCATCACCATCTGGGAACCCTGCTCTTCCGGGAAAACATGCTGGACGAAGCCGACGCGGTTTTGCGCCGCGCAATCGCGTTGTACCCTAAAGAGGCCCGCTACCATCACAGCCATGCCAGGCTGCTCCAGCGGCTCGGGCGGCTGGGCGAGGCCCGATCGGCGGCATCGCGGGCGGCCGCACTCGAACCGGGCAATAGGATGTTTCAGCGATATCTGAAAAAAATTCTCGCGGACGGCGAATAGCATAGAGGCTTCTGCCTGCTTGACTCGCCGTTCCGATTTGCCTCTACTAGAACAAATCGGGAACATTATGCGCGAGTCGGTCGCTTCTCTCTCCGCGCTTCGGGCGCGCATTGCGAGCCACGCCCAAGGGCGGGCCGAAAGCAGCGATGCGCCCCTGACGTCCGGGCATGAGCCGCTCGACACCTGGCTCGATGGAGGTTTGAAACGTGCGCAACTGCACGAAATCTTTGCCGACGATACCCAAGACGCGGGCAGCGCCGCGGGCTTTGCGGCTATGCTTGCGCTTATCGCACAGGCACGAGAAGACGGGAATGGTGGCAAGCCGCTGGTCTGGCTGCGCACACGCGAGGCGGAACGGCGCGGCGGTCGCTTCCATGCGGCGGGCTTTGCCGAACTGGGCGGCGATCCGGCCTCGGTGCTGCTCGCAATCGTTCCCGATACCCTCGCCTTGCTGCGCGGTGCCGCCGATGCCCTGCGCTGCGGCGGGCTGGGCGCGGTGATCGCCGAATGCTGGCGCAACCCATCCGAACTGAACCTGATGGCCAGCCGGCGGCTGACCCTGGCGGCCGAACGCTCGGGCGTCACCGCGCTGATGCTGCGGCAGGGCGCCAGCCCCTCGCCGAGCACCGCCGACACGCGCTGGTCGGTGCGATCGGCCCCTGCACGGACGCTGGAAGCGCGCGCGCCCGGCCCTCCGGCATTCGACCTTACCTTGCTGCGCCGACGCGGCGGCCCGGCTGGGAAGAGCTGGCACGTGGAGTGGGATCGTGAGCGGCGGCGCTTCACAGACCCGGCCCGGAAGCCGGCGCTTCCTGGCGCTGTGGTTCCCCTTCCTGCCGGCCGACCGGCTGAAGATCGCCGCCCGGCCCGCTTCGCCCGCACCGCCTGAACCGCCCCTCGCCTTCGCGGAAAAGGTAAAGGGTGCGATGCGGCTCGCCGCCGTCAACAGGGTCGCGCGGCGGCTCGGTCTTGTCCCCGGCCTGACCCTGGCTGATGCCCGGGCGCGCGTGCCCGATCTCGCCGTGCGCGATTTCGATCCCGATGCCGATGCCCGCTGGCTCGACCGGCTCGTCCAGGGCTGCGCGCGCTACACGCCGATGGCGGCCGCCGCGCCGCCCGATGCGCTGATCCTCGATATTACCGGCTGTGCCCACCTGTTCGGCGGCGAGGCGGCGCTTGAAGCTGACGCCATGGCCCGCCTCAAGCGGCTCGGCATGACCGTCCGCCCTGCCCGTGCGAACACCGCCGAGGCAGCCCACGCGCTGGCTCGCTGGGGCGATGGAGAGACGAACGATGAGGTCGCGGCGATCCGCCGCCTGCCCGTCATCGCGCTCGGCCTTGATCCCGAAGGCGAGCTGGGCCTGCGGCGGGCGGGTCTGAAAACGGTCGACGCCGTCGCCAAGCGCCCGCGCGCCGCCATCGCCGCGCGCTTCGGTAAGGCCGCAGTGACGGCGCTTGAACGGCTGCTCGGCGAAACGCGCGGACCGCTCTCCCCGCGCCTGCCGCTCGGCGCGATCCACGCCGAGCGCCGCTTTCCCGAACCCGTGGCGCGCACCGAATATGCGCTTGGGATACTCGGCGAACTGGCGCACGAGGCGGCGGAAGAATTGCGGCAGCGCAATCGCGGCGGGCGGCGGTTCGAAGCCGTCTTTTTCCGGTCTGATGGGCTGGCGCAACGGATCGCCATCGAGTTCGGCCGCCCGGTGCGCGATCCCGAAGCGGTGATGCGGCTGTTCGACGAGCGCATCGAGAGCCTGGGCGATCCGCTGGATCCCGGTTTCGGCTTCGACGCCATCCGCCTCTTGGTGCTCGGCGAGGAAGTGCAAAATCCCTCACAGATCGCGCTTGATGGCGGCGAGATCGACGAAAACGAGGTCGCCGCGCTGATCGATCGGCTGAGCATCAGGATCGGGCGCGGCAATCTGATGCGGTTCGAACCGCGCGACACCCATATCCCCGAAGCCGCGCAGCGCCTCGTCCCGGCCATTGCCGGCGGCCAGAGCGACAGCAAGGCCGATGGCTGGCCGCAACCCGAACCCGGCGAACCGCCGCGGCGGCCGCTGCAGCTGTTCGATCCGCCCGAACCGGTCGCCGTCATCGCCGAAGTGCCGGACGGCCCGCCCTGGCGCTTCCAGTGGCGCGGCAAGCAGCATGAAGTGATCGGCTTCGAAGGGCCCGAACGGATCGCCTCGGAATGGTGGCGCAGCCCCGGCGATCCACTGGGCGAAAAACGGCTGACGCGCGACTATTACCGGGTCGAGGATAGCGAAGGCCGGCGCTACTGGCTGTTCCGCCACGGGCTTTACGGACAGGAAAAGGCCGATCCCGGCTGGTATCTCCATGGACTGTTCGCGTGACCGACTTCGTCGAACTCGCCGCCGCGACCAATTTTTCCTTCCTGCGCGGGGCCTCGCATCCGGGCGAGATGGTCGCGGAGGCGATCCGGCTCGGCATGGCGGGTATCGGCATCGCCGACCGCAACAGCGTCGCCGGGGTGGTGCGCGCCCATGTCGCGATGCGCGATGCGCTGGAGGGGCTGGACGAAGAACAGCGTGCCGCCTTCCCCTTCCGCCTGATCGTCGGCGCGCGGCTGGCGTTTGCCGACGGCACGCCCGACATTATCGCCTATCCCCGGACGCGGCATGGGTGGGGACGGCTGACGCGCTTGCTGACGGTCGGCAACCGCCGCGCGGAAAAGGGCGATTGCATCCTGACGCTCGACGATCTGCTCGATCACAGCGAAGAGCAGCTTTTCATCGCGATGGCGGACGAGGGCGAAGGGGCCGCGCTCGCCCGGCTTGGCGATGCCGTGCCCGGCGCGCTGTGGATCGGCGCGACGATGCCGCGCACGGGCCGCGACCATCGCAGGCTGGCCCGGCTCGCGAGTTTCGCGGAGCGTATCAGGCTGCCGCTGCTCGCCACCAACGACGCGCTCTATGCCGATCCCTCGGCGCGGCCGCTTCACGACGTCCTCACCTGTATCCGGGAAAAGACGACGCTTGCCGATGCCGGCCGCCTGCTCGCCGCCAATGCCGAGCGGCATCTGAAAGCGCCGGAGGAAATGGCCCGCCTGCTGGGCGATTATCCGCAGGCCATCACCGCAACGACCGACTTCCTTTCCCGCATCGCCTTCACTCTGGACGATCTGCGCTACGAATATCCGCAC
Source organism: Parasphingopyxis marina (assembly GCF_014237875.1). Lineage (GTDB taxonomy): Bacteria > Pseudomonadota > Alphaproteobacteria > Sphingomonadales > Sphingomonadaceae > Parasphingopyxis > Parasphingopyxis marina. The sequence continues at coordinate 1,144,720 of NZ_JACJVJ010000001.1, read as the reverse complement.
GAACCCGTGCCCAAAGGCTGGGAACCGCAGGACTGGCTCGAACATCTGGTGATGGAGGCGGCGCATGACCGCTATCCGGAGGGCATTCCGGCCAAGACGCAGGCGCTGCTCGACGAGGAGTTCGCGCTGATCCGCGGCCAGAAGATCGCCTATTATTTCCTCACCGTGCACGACATCGTGAAATACGCACGGGCCCAGAAACCGCCGATCCTGTGCCAGGGGCGCGGCTCGGCGGCGAATTCGGTGGTCTGCTTCCTGCTCGACATCACCTCGGTCGATCCGGTCGAACATAATCTCCTCTTCTCCCGCTTCGTATCCGAAGAGCGCAAGGAGCCGCCCGATATCGACGTCGATTTCGAGCATGAGCGGCGCGAGGAGGTGATGCAGTATATCTATCGCCGTTACGGCCGCGCCCGGGCGGGCATCGCGGCAACCGTCATCCATTACCGGCCGCGCAGCGCGGTACGCGAAGTCGGCAAGGTGTTGGGGCTGTCGGAAGATTTCACCAGCCGCATCGTGAGCACCATCTGGGGCAGCTATGCGAGCAAGATGGAGAAACAGCGGGTCGCGGAGACCGGCTTCGATCCCGGCAATCCCGAAATCGTCCGCCTGACGCGGCTCGTCGACCGGATCCTCCATTTCCCGCGCCACCTTTCCCAGCATGTCGGCGGCTATGTGCTGACCGAGGGGCGGCTCGACGAGATCGTGCCGATCCACAACGGCGCGATGGAGGAGCGTACCTTCATCGAATGGGATAAAGACGACATAGACGCGCTCGGCCTGATGAAGGTCGATATCCTCGCGCTCGGCATGCTGACCTGCATTCGCAAAAGCTTCGACCTGATGCGGACGCACGGACTCGGCGATTTCAAGCTCGAAACGATCCAGTGGGAAGACCCGGCCGTCTATGACATGCTCTGCGCCGGCGACAGCATCGGCGTCTTCCAGGTCGAAAGCCGGGCGCAGATCAACATGCTGCCGCGCCTGAAACCGCGCGAATTCTACGATCTCGTCATCCAGGTCGCGATCGTGCGCCCCGGCCCGATCGAGGGCGATATGGTGCATCCCTATCTGCGCCGCCGTTCGGGCAAGGAGCCGCATGACTATCCCTCGCCAAGGCCGCCGCACGACCCGAACGAGCTGCGCGCGGTACTCGGCAAGACCTTCGGCGTGCCGCTGTTCCAGGAGCAGGCGATGAAGCTTGCCATCGTCGCAGCGGAATTTTCGCCGTCCGACGCCAACCGGCTGCGCCGCGCGATGGCGACCTTCCGCAATCTCGGCACCATCGACCAGTTCGAAACGAAGATGATCGAGGGCATGGTGCGCCGCGGCTATGAACGCGATTTCGCCGAACGCTGTTTCCGGCAGATCGAAGGGTTCGGCAGCTATGGCTTTCCCGAAAGCCATGCGCTGTCCTTCGCGCGGCTCGTCTATGTGTCGAGCTGGATCAAGAAACACCACCCGGCGGTCTTCACCTGCGCGCTGCTCAACGCCCAGCCGATGGGCTTCTACGCCCCGGCCCAGCTCGTCCGCGATTTGCGCGAACATGGCGACGAGGTGCGGCCCGTCGACATCAACGCCAGCCATTGGGACAATAGTCTGGAGCGGAACGATAGCGGCGCATTGGCGCTCCGCCTCGGCTTTCGCCAGGTCGACGGCTTTCGCGAGGAATGGGCGACCGGTCTCGCCGACGCCCGGGCCGCGGGGCCCTTCGTCTCGATCGAGGACCTCGCCCGCCGCGCCGTCCTGCCCCGCCGCGCGCTACGTCTGATCGCCGATGCCGACGCCTGCCGCTCGATCGGGCAGGACCGCCGCCAGGCCCTGTGGGACGTCCGCCGCATGCCCGAAGGCGAACTTCCGCTTTTCGCCGCGGCCCAGAAACGCGAACTTCGCGAAGAACCCGATCCGCAGCTCCCAGCAATGCCGCCCGCCGAACATGTGATCGCCGATTACCAGACGACGCGGATGTCGTTGAAAGGCCATCCGATGGCGTTCCTCCGCCCGCATTTCGACAGGGACCGCGTGCTCAACTGCGCCGCGACCAATGCGGCGAAGAACGGTGCCAGGGTGCGCGCGGCGGGCGTCGTGCTGATCCGCCAGCGGCCGGGCAAGGGCAATGCGATCTTCATCACGATCGAGGACGAAACCGGCATCGTCAACGCGCTGCTCTGGGCAAGCCAGCTCGACCGGGTTCGCCGTGCCGTCATGGCCGCCCGCTTGATGCTGATCGAGGGAGAGGTGCAGCGGAGCGAGGAAGGCGTCGTCCATCTGATGGCCGCGAATGTGATCGACCGAACGGATTGGCTCGACCGCCTCTCGGACGCCCATCACGCGGAGATCGAGCTATCGCCCAGCGACGAAATCATCCGTCCCTCGGTCCCCCGTGGCCACCATCATCCCCGCAACGTGCGTGTGCTACCCAAATCCCGCGACTTCCATTGAATGCCGGTGCGTCCCTCCGTCCTCAGTTGGGCGCGACCCACCGGTAGCTGCCTGCATAGACGCCGCTAACCGCGTTGCCCGACGCATCACGCGCTGGCTGGAAACGGGCGCGGCTCATCACCCGGCGGCAGGCCCGGGCATCGAGTTGCCAATGGCCGCTGGTGCCGATGGTGAAACAATTGGTCGGCAAGCCATTGGCGCCGACACTCACCTGATAGCGAGTCGTCCCCTGTTCGCCGTTGCGCAGGATATCGGAAGGATAGTCGCCGACCTGGACCCAGCTCGCCGGATTGTTCGCTGGTTGTGGCGGTGTCGTGGCGACGCCCCGCGAGGGTGCCGGCTCGGGTGCCGGCCGAGGCTCGGGCTGTGAGGGGGACGGTTCGGCGCGACCGGACGGAGAGGGCCGATCCTGGGCCGCCGGCTCGTCGCGTGGTTCGGGACGGGCAGGATTTTCCTCCCCATCGGCATCGGGAACTTCTTCGGGCGCTTCGATTTCCTCACCCAGCACCTGTTCGAGCTCCTCCTCGCGCGCATCATAGACGATCGCGAGGCAGGCCTCGCTCCGGCACTCATCGCGGCGCGCCAGGAAATCCGCCTGCCCCTGCTGCAGTTCGACCCGGCTCCGGCCTTCGGCATCCAACATCGCCCGCTCATAGGCCTCGCCGATCGCGGTTTCGCGCGCCGCCAGCGCATCGCTGCCACAGATGATGCCATGGCTTGGCAGCGCGACATCCCCGCAATCGACGCTCGACGACAGCACACCGCGCGCGGCAGGATCCTCGCTCTCCTCGCCGCCGGGCCAAAGGAAGACCAGCGCCAGAACGACGAGCACCGCCAACAGGGCGAGGCCGCCGAAGAGCAGCATCCGCCGCCGGTCGAAACCGGATGGCGGACCACCGTCGCCGCTCTCGGGTTCCAGCGTCATCGGGGCGGGTGCGACATTGAGCGGCTGTCCTGCGCCCTCGGGTTCGCGCGCCTTGGGAGCGGACGGCTTATTCGGGAGCGGAGGCGGTGGTGCTTCTGCGACCGGAACCGCTTCAGCGGGAGCATCCGGCGGGGGTGCCGGCTCTTCCCGTGGCGCTGCGATCTGCACGATCCGTTTGATCGTGGTGATCATCTTCTGGATCGTGGCATCGCGGCGGTCGATCCAGTCGACCCATTGATAGTCGTTCAACCAGTATGCGAGGCCGTCGGCATCGATATTTTCCAGCCGTACCGGAAAGATCAGCTTGTCGCCATTTTCCGCCATCATCAGTTCGCGCTTCACATGGCGCGAGCGATCGGAGCGGGAGCAGAATAGCAGGATGATGAGATCGGACGCGCGGACCTGTTCGATGATCGCCTGGTCGAACGGGCGGCCGGGATCGATATCGTCGGGCGCCATCCAGCCGCGAATATCGTTTTCGCCGAGGATACACTTCAGCTTGCGCGCGGTTTCGACCTGCGAACTGTGATGGCTGATAAAGGCAACCGGTTGCCTCCCGCCATCGCCGGCCGTTCCGCTCATAGAAAACCCCCTTGCCCGGGATTATCCTAGGCTGGCGATCATCGCGCCGCAATGGACGAGATTTCGCCGGTTCGGCGCGGGGCGAACGTGGTCAGCCACTCGCCGCCATGGCGAGCCGATAGCCTTCTCCGCGGACCGTTTCGATGATCCGGCCCGCGCCCCGCCGGGCCAGCTTGGCACGCAAACGACAAAGATGCACTTCGACGACGTTGGTGCCCGGATCGATGCTGAGGCGGCAAACGGCGCGTAACAGCTCCGCCCGCGAAACGGTGGCTGGGTGGCGGATCAGAAGATGGGCCAGCAGATCGAGTTCGCGAGGGCACAGCGCGATCCGTTCGCCCCGATAAACCGCAGCGCGGCCAAGCAGATCGACCTTGAGCTGTTCCGTACCCAGTTCGAACCGTCCGACCCCCATGCTGCAAGGTTATTGAGCCAACCCCTTATCGCCAGTGACATCTGCGCCATTTTCGAGCGGACCATCGGCGGATATGTCCGTTTTCGCGAGCACCGCTTCGATCCGCGTGAGCGCCGCGCGGCCAAGGCCCCGCAATTGCGCGCTCGGATCGGCACAGCCCAATTCCCAGATGCATAGCGCCTCGTCCGCCGGCACCACCGCCGCGCGGGCGGCCAGCGCCTGATAGCGGAGACGGTCGCTCGGGTGATGCGCAGCGAAATCGGCTACCAGCCCCACACCCTCTTCCCCGCCCAGCGCCATCGCCAATTGCATCAGCACCCCGCCCGGAATCTGCGTGAGCAGCGCCGCGATCTCCCCCTTGTCGACGTCGAAACGATATTGATCGCGCCACGCCGAGGCGGGCGAGGATTCCATGATGTTGAGCGATACCGACAGTTCGTCCGCCGGAAGCTGCCGATGAACGTCCCTATGCGCGCGGTAGAGAAGCATGCGCCCTTTGGCGAGGCGGGAGCGTTCGACGAAACGGAGGTCGACCGCTTCTCCGGGATAGCCTGCGACGCTTTCATAGTCATATTCGTAATAGTCGCTCCAATAGCCGGGGCCGGAATAGCCGATCGTCAGGAAGTGGAAATTGTGATCGTGCGGGATGCCATAGAAGAAGGGCGCGTCGCCGCTGAACTTCATCAGGCTGTCGGTGCGCGAGGGCCAGAAATTGGCGCGGATGAAATAGCCGGGCCCGCTGTGGAGCATCAGCACCTGGATGCCGTAGCGGTTCTTCGCGCTCTGCTCCTGACATCGCGTCTCAAGTTCTCGGACGATAAAATTGCCAAGAAAATCAGTGTTATTGCTGAGCTTTCTGAGCAGCGGCGCGAGCGATGCGAAGCTCTCCTCGTCGCGGGCATCGAACCCGGATGCGTCGAGGGCGGCAATAAAATCGTCAAAAGCGATGGCCTCTCTGTCGGCGCAAGGAAGTTCGCGCGGCACCCTCAGGCGGCCCGGCGCCCGGCAAGCACGGCGAGCGTCTTTCCAGCGGCTTCCCGCACCTCCTTATGGGGATCGTCGCGCGCCATCCGCTCAAGCTCCGGCATCGCGCCAGCCGGATCGCAGGCCAGCCATTCACGCATCGCATGCCAGCGCACGAAGAAAGGCGCGTCCCGTATCGCCGCCCCCAGCATCTCTCCGGCTCGCAAATGGCCGATGCGCCGCAGCCAGCTCAGCATCATCTGTATACGCGACCAGCGATCCGACGAACTGCTGACTCCGATCAGCCGCCGTGTTGCCGCATCATATTCGCGCGCCAGCGCCGCGCCGCCCATCCGCACCTCGCCGTGCAGGAAGACGGCGGGCCGCTTCGCGCTCTCGATGATGTAACTGGTGCTGCGCGTATCGACGGCGATGCCGTCGCCGGTTTCGATGTCCCGCACCTCCACGCGCTTGCAAGGTCTCCGCGACAGCGCCGCGACATCCTCGCTCGCTTCGGGCGCGCGCCAAAAGGCCAGCCGCATTCCGCCTCCATCGAGAAATTTGAGCCATGTCCGCCGGCCCGTGAAATGGACGGAACCCCTTCCCCCACCCGCCCGCTTGTGCGCGGCGAGCGTCACCGGATCGACAATGCTGACCGCCACCGTCGCTTCGGCCAATTCGATCAACAGCGCGCCCTGATGGAAGGGGCCGGACACGGGCCGGAAAGGCGGCGCGAAAAAAGGGTCGCGGCGCGCTCCTCCGATCCACGCATCGACCGCTGCCGTCACCCAGACCGGTGCTTCAAACAGGTCGCGCAACGCCTCCGCTATCGCATCGACATCTTGCGACCCGGCCACCCTGTCCCGAAATCGCGCGACAGGCGGCAAGGTTTCGAACGCAGCGCGCGCCGTCGCCGTTCGGTCTAGCGCCGCCCGGTGCTCGCCCGCGTCCGACAGCCACCGGCGCAGCGCCTCGCCAGGCTGCACGGCAGCCGCCTATCCGACCGGCGGATTGATCAGCAGGATCGCAATACAAACCTCGCCGCCCACCTCGCGCTGTTCGCTCGATCCGTAGGCGGCAACACCGGTTTCGAGTTCGGGCAATTCGTCGATATCGATGATGGGCCTGTCCATGGCGTTTGCTCCCCCTGTCAGGCGAGCCAGCCTAGCCCGGGCACGCCGCCCGAAACATTTAAGCTTTTGTAATGTTGGGCAAAGCGCGTCGCACCCGCCGGCGCGGATGCCTTTCCTAGTCGGTAAAGATCAGCACCGGCGTTTCGACGATCTTCTTCAACGACTGGACGAAGCTCGCCGCGTCATAGCCGTCGACGACCCTGTGATCGCAGGAGATGGAAAGATTCATCTGTTTGCGCGCCTCTAGTTCGCCGTCGATGATCGCCGGGCGTTCGACGATCTTGTTCGGGCCGATGATCGCGACCTGCGGCCGGTTGATGACCGGCGTCGTTGCGATGCCGCCGAGCGGACCGAGCGACGTAATGGTGAGCGTGCCGCCGGACAGTTCCTCGCTCTTGGCCTTGCCGGTGCGCGCGGCCTCCGCCAGCCGGTTGATCTCGGTCGCCAGCTGCCAGACATTCATGTCCTGCGCATCGCGGATCACGGGCACGATCAACCCGGCGTCGGTCTGCGTCGCCATGCCGAGATGGACGGCGCCGTGGCGGGTTATCGTCCCGCCCTCGTCGTCATAGGTCGCGTTGATCATCGGAAAATCGGGCAGCGTCTTGCAGATCGCGGCGATCAGGAAGGGCAGCACGGTAAGCTTGGGCCGATCGCCGCGCGACCCGTTAAGGTCGGTGCGGATATCCTCCAGCTCGGTGACGTCGAATTCCTCGACATAGGTGAAATGCGGGATGTTGCGCTTCGCCGCCGCCATATTTTCGGCGATGCGGCGGCGGAGGCCGATCACTTTGACTTCCTCGTCGGCGCGCTTGCGCGAGGCGCCGGGCGCGCGATAGCCCTGCGCCGAGCCGTAGCTCAGATAGGCATCGAGATCCGCATGACGGACACGGTCGCCATGCGGCTTCACCTGCGCCAGATCGACACCGAGATCAGCGGCGCGCTGGCGCACGGCGGGCGAAGCGAGGATCGGCCCGCTGCTTTTCGCGGCGGGTTCGCGTTCGGCCGCGACTTCCTGATCGAAGGGCTTGGGCGCCTCGGGCGCCTCTTCGCTCTCGTGCGGCTCTTCGGCCTCCTCTTCGGCCGGTGCTTCCACCTGCGCTTTCACCGCTTCGGCGATCTCTTCCTCGTCGGGCAGCTCGTCGGTCTCGATCACCGCGAGCACCGATCCGATGGCAAGCATCTCGCCCTCTTCACCGTTCAATTCCAGCACCTTGCCGGCGACAGGCGATTCCATTTCGACGGTCGCCTTGTCGGTCATCATATCGGCGATGGCCTGATCTTCCTCGATCTCGTCCCCAACCTTGATGTGCCAGGCGACGATCTCTGCCTCGGCGATGCCTTCGCCGATATCGGGGAGCTTGAAGCTAAACTTCGCCACTGACGTCCTCCATGACGCGTTCGATTGCCAGGCGGAGCCGCACCGGCCCCGGAAAATAGGCCCATTCCAGGCTGTGCGGATAGGGCGTGTCATAGCCCGTCACACGCTCGATGGGCGCTTCGAGATGATAGAAGCAGCGTTCCTGTACCAGCGCGACGAGTTCGGCGCCGAAGCCCGAGGTCCGCGTCGCCTCATGCACCACCATGCAGCGGCCGGTTTTCTTCACCGATGCCTCGATCGTGTCCATGTCCAGCGGCAGCAAGGTGCGCAGGTCGATCACCTCGGCATCGATGCCGAGCGTTTTGACGGAATCCATCACGACATGCACCATCGTGCCATAGCACAAGATCGTCAGATCGCCGCCGCCCCGCACGATGTTCGCCTTGCCGAGCGGGATCACATAATGTTCGTCGGGCACTTGGCTGGCCGGATGTTTCGCCCAGGGCGTCACCGGCGTATCGTAATGGCCGTCGAAAGGGCCGTTATAGATGCGCTTGGGCTCGAAGAAGACGACCGGATCGGGGTCCTCGATCGCCGCGATCAAAAGCCCCTTGGCATCGTACGGCGTCGAGGGGATCACCGTCTTGATGCCGCAGACATGGGTGAAGATGCTCTCGGGCGACTGGCTGTGCGTCTGCCCGCCGAAAATGCCGCCGCCAAAGGGCGAGCGCACGGTGATCGGCGCGGTGAATTCGCCCGCCGAGCGGTAGCGCAGCCGCGCGGCTTCGGACACCAGCTGATCGAGGCCGGGATAGATATAATCGGCGAACTGGATCTCGGCGACGGGCTTGAGGCCATAGGCCGCCATGCCGACGGCGACGCCGATGATGCCGCATTCGTTGATCGGCGTGTCGAAGGCGCGGGTCTTGCCATATTTCTTCTGGAGGCCGGCAGTGGCGCGGAAGACGCCGCCGTAAAAGCCGACATCCTCGCCGAACACGCAGACATTGTCGTCGCGCTGCATGGAGACATCCATGGCGCTGTTGATCGCCTGGATCATGTTCATCTGCGTCATCGCGTCTTGGCCACATTGTTGGCGGCGCGGTTCTCGGCAAGCATTTCCTGCTCCTGCTTGCGCAGATGCGGGGGCATTTCCTCGAACACATCCTCGAACATGGTTTCAAGCGGCTGGTGCAGGCCGTGGCCGAGAATGCCGTTCTTTTCCGCCTGTTTGGCGGCGGTCTTCACCTGCTCGGCGCATTCCTTGTCCATCGCCTCCTGCCGCTCCTCGTCCCATTCGCCCAGCGCTATGAGATGGTTTTTCAGCCGCGCGATCGGATCGCCGAGCGGCCATTCGGCGGCTTCGTCGGCGGAACGATATTGCGAGGGATCGTCCGAGGTCGAATGGCCCTCGGCGCGATAGGTGAAATGCTCGATCAAGGTCGGGCCCTTGTTGGTGCGGGCGCGTTCCGCCGCCCATTGGGTCGCCGCATAGACGGCCAGCGCATCGTTGCCGTCGACGCGCAGCCCGGCGATGCCATAGCCCACCGCGCGCGCCGCGAAGGTCGTCGCTTCGGCGCCGGCAAAGCCGCTGAACGAGCTGATCGCCCATTGATTGTTGACGACGTTGAGGATGACCGGCGCCTTGTAGACGGCGGCAAAGGTGCAGGCGGAATGGAAATCGCCCTCGGCGCTCGATCCCTCGCCGGTCCAGCTCGCCGCGATCCGGGTATCGCCTTTCGCGGCGCTCGCCATCGCCCAGCCAACGGCCTGCGGGAATTGCGTCGCAAGATTGCCGGAAATCGAGAAGAAACCGCCCTGTTTCGTCGAATACATGATCGGCAGCTGGCGGCCCTTCAGCCGGTCCTTCGAATTCGAATAGACCTGGTTCATCATGTCGACGAGCGACCAGTCCCGCGCGATCAGGATGCCCTGCTGGCGGTAGGAGGGGAAGGTCATGTCGTCGCGGTCGAGCGCGAAGGTCGCGGCGATCGCCACCGCCTCCTCGCCCGTGCACTTCATGTAGAAGCTGGTCTTTCCTTGGCGCTGGGCGCGGAACATGCGCTGATCGAAGGCGCGGGTGAGCGCCATGGCGCGCAGCATCTTTCGCAGGGTATCGGGATCGAGCTTCGGGTCCCAGGGGCCGACGGCCTTGTGGTCGTCACCGAGCACGCGCACCAGCCCATAGGCAAGGTCGTGCATCTCGTCATGCGCGGCCGCCGTGTCCGGCCGCCGCGTCTCCCCGGCGGGCAGCACCTCCACATCGGAAAAGTCAGCCTCGTCCCCGGGCCGGAATTTGGGCTCCGGCACGTAGAGTTCGAGGGACGGCAGGTTACGCCGCTTCTTGTCGCTAGCCATCGGAATCCTGTCCAGGCGAATCGTTTCTTGAACGCCTTATAATATAATTACACAGGGTTCGGATAGTTCCCGAGAATTGCCGGTTCTCAGCCGATTGATCGAATCCCCGCCATCTGCGACAATCGGACGATGAACCACGCCCTTCTCCGCCTCGCGGCGCTTCTGACCCTGCTGCCGCTCGCGGCCTCACCGGCCTTCGCCGACCATCATGAAGCCGAAGCGGCCGACGAATGGACCGGCTTTCGCGGCCTTGGCACCGAACCTTTCTGGTCGCTCGATATCGGCGCCGACGAGATGGTCTTCGAACATATGGGCGTTCTCGAATCGCGCGCGCCGCGCACCGAACCGGGCACCATAACCGGCCGGGCTATATTCATGAGCCGAAGCGCCAGCGGCCGCGATTTCATCGTCATGATCGAAGACGATATCTGCAGCGACGGTATGTCGGACGTGCCCTTTCCGAAAACGGTCAACATATTCCTCGAAGGGGTCCACTATTATGGATGCGGCGGCGAGCGGCAGGATGTGCTGATCGGCGACTGGGTGATCACCGCCACCGGCCCCTATTACACGTCGCAGGACGACGGCCTGACGATAAGCTTCGATGACGAGGGCCGCGTCGCCGGCAATGGCGGCTGCAACCGCTACACGGGCGGCTATGCGCTCAGCGATACGCTCGATATCGGCCCCGTCGCCTCGACCCGGCGCGCCTGCGCCGATCGGGAAGCGAGCGATCGCGAACATATGCTGCTCACGCTGCTCGCCAGCGTCACCGGCTTCGATGTCGGCCCCAATGATGAACTGCTGCTATTGTCGGATGACGGCCCCGTGATCGAAGCCGTCCGCCCGCGGCCGGCGCACGATTAGGGAGAAGGGCTGACCGGGCGGGATCGCCGCCCGGCCTGCATATTCACCCGGCCTGCACATTCAATCGTCGGTTTCGGTCTCTTCGCTCGGCACCGGAAAACCGCGCTTGCGAAGCAAGGCGTCGACATCCGGGTCGCGGCCGCGGAACTCACGATAGGCTTCGGCGCGGTCGGTGACGTTGCCGGTCGAGAGCAATGTCTCGCGGAACCGGTCGGCGATCTCGCGGTTCCAGACATCGCCGCTCTCGACGAACGCCTCCCAGGTATCGGCGTCCATCGTTTCGGACCAGAGATAGCTGTAATAGCCGGCCGAATAGGCGTCGGACGAGAAGAGATGCCCGAATTGCGGCAGCCTGTGCCGCATGACGATCTCGTCGGGCATGCCCATCTCGGCCAGCGTTTCGCGTTCGAAGGCGTCGATATCGGTGACCGGTTCGGCCCGGTTGTGCAGCCGCATGTCGACCAGCGCCGAAGACAGATATTCGACCGTGGCGAAACCCTGGTTGAACGTGTCGCTGGCCTCGATCCGGTCGACCAGTTCCTGGGGCATCGGTTCGCCGGTTTCATAATGCGTCGCGAAACGGTTGAGCACGTCGCGCGTGAGCACCCAATTCTCGTTCACCTGGCTCGGATATTCGACGAAGTCGCGCGGCGTGCCGGCCAGTCCCGGATAGTAGACGTCCTGGAGCAGGTAATGGATGCCATGGCCGAATTCGTGGAACAGGGTGCGGGCATCGTCGAGGCTGATCAGCGCCACCTCGCCCTCGGCCGGTTCGGAGAAATTATTGTTGTTCGAGGCGAGCACATTGCGCTCGCCGCCCAAGGTCTGCTGCGAACGGTATGTCGTCATCCACGCGCCCGAACGCTTGCCGGTCCGCGCATAGGTATCGAGATAGAAGAGCCCGACATCCTCGCCCGTGCGGCTGTTGGTGACGGCGAAGGTGCGGACATCGGGATGGAAGACCGGCACCGCGCCGGTATTTTCCTCGAAGTGGAGATCGTAGAGCCGCTCGGCCGAATAGAACATCGCCTGGATCATGTTCTGGAGCTGGAGATAGGGTTTGATCTCGGACTCGTCGATCGAATAGCGATCCTGGCGGACCTTCTCGGCATAGAAGCGATAGTCCCAGGGCTCGATCGTGATCCCTGCGCCTTCGGCATCGGCGATCGCCTGCATATCGGCGACTTCCTCATGAACCCGGGCGACGGCCGCCGGCCACACGCGCATCATCAGCTCGGTCGCGTTTTCCGGCGTGCCCGCCATCGTATCGGCCATCCGCAGATGGGCGTGCGTCTCGAAACCGAGCAACGCGGCGCGCTCGGCGCGCAGCGCCAGGATCGCTGCGATCGTGGCGTTGGTATCGTTGGCATCGCCATTGTCGCCGCGATTGACATAGGCCCGCCACACCTGCTCGCGCAGGTCCCGCCGCGTCGAATATTGCAGGAAAGGCTGCATGAAAGAGCGCGTATTGACCACCGCCCAGCCTTCCAGTTCGCGTTCCTCGGCTGCGGCGCGCAAGGTGCCGATCAGGCTGTCGGGCAGACCGGCAAGGTCGTCTTCACTGTCGAGCAGGACATAGGTTTCCTCGTCGGCGAGCAGCTTGTTGGAAAATTCGGTGTAGAGCCCCGCCAGTTCGGCGGTGATCGCGTCGAGCCGTTCGCGCTCCGCGCCTTCCAGGGTCGCGCCGGCGCGCACCAATTGCTCGTAATCCCTTTCGGCGAGCCGGATCTGCGCGGGCGTCAGGCCCGCATCGTTGCGGCTTTCATAAACCGCGCGATAGCGTTCGATAAGCCCGGGCTGGAGATAGACATCCTGATAGAAGCTCGCGAGCTGCGGGCTCCATTCGCGCTGCACCGCGCGATATTCGTCGTTGCTGACATTGCTGACGGCGACGCCGAACATCGACTGGACATTGCTCATCCGGTCGCCGATCAGTTCCATCGCCTCATTGGTATTGGCGAAGGTCGGCGCCTCCGGATTGTCGATGATCGCCTGCACCTCGGCGCGCATTTCCGCCATCGCCGTCTCGAAAGCTTCGCCGAACAGTTCGGGGCGCATCTCGTCCCAGGGCGGAACCCCTTCGAAGGGCCCGGCCCAATCGGCAAGCAGCGGATTCTGGTCGGCATCGTTGGCCGGGGCAGCAACACGTTCGGTCGCCATGGCGCGGTCCTCACTGAAAATGGTGGCATAGGCGGAAAGGGCGAGGCCGCTAACCGCGAAAAACAGCGCTTTGCGCATTCTTATTTCTCCTCGGAGCATAAAGTCCGGGCATGTATCCGGACTCGCTGACAATGGCTGTTTCCTAGGCGGTTTTGCGATCCAGCGCAAAAACCTCTTGTCCGGGGAACGGCGGAAACCCGCAACTGGCGGAAGACGGGGTATAAACATTCCCAAAGCGATCTTAACCAACCATCAAATAGTTCATGCCATGTCTCCGGCCAACACTGTAGAGCCGGGGTCTCATGTCGGAAGACAATCTGCACGCGGAAGCGAATCTTGAAGCGCATCACCGTCGCGAAAGCGACGCGCGCGGCCCTGCCCATCGTATCGAAGAACGCCACGCCCCGTCGGGCGAAGTGCGCACCGCACAGCTTAACATTCTGGCCCGCTTCGCGCTCTATTCCGGCGGCACCCAGGCAATCTGCGCAGTCGTGTTCGCTATTCTCGAACGCAACTCGCTGTCGACCATGCTACTGCTCGCCTGGCTCGCCCTGATCATCGGCGCGACATACGGTTCGGCGCGCTGGCTCAGCACCAGCACGATGGTCCGCCGCAGCGACCAGCAACCGGCAAGCCGGATCTGGATGGCCGCCGGCGACTGCGCGGCTCGCGCGGCGCTCTGGATATCGATGCCCGTCTACGCGACGCTTTCGGGCGCGCCGATCAACCAGGCGACAACCGGCGGGCTCGTCGCGATCATGATCGTCAGCGGCATTTCGGTCGCCGTCATTCCCGCCGCGATCGCGCTCTGGGTCGGCATATTGTCGCTCGGCATGGCGTTCGCCGCCTTTACGGCGCTCGGTTCCGCCGCCCTGCCCGCCATCGCCATTCTCGCCGCCTTCTCGGGCGCCGCCCTGGTCGGCTTCCTGCTGCTGGCGCGATCCTGGCAGGGGCAGATGGACAAGGCTGCCGTGGTTTCCGCCAAACATGCCGATATCCGGCTGCTGCTGCAGGAATATGAAGATCGCGGCGCCGGCTGGCTCTGGCAGATCGACCGCGACTATGCGTTGACCTATGTTTCGCCGCGCATGGGCGAATTGCTCGGCTGCGCCACCTACCAGCTGCTCGGCCGGCCGTTCGTCGCCGCCTTCGGCGGCAGGGTCGGCCTTGGCGATGTCCTCGGCAAACAGCAGAAATTCGGCAAGTTCGAAATCCAGGTCGGCCATGACAAGGAGGAACGCTGGGTTTCGCTGTCGGGCAGCCCGATCTTCACCGATCATGGCGAGTTCATGGGTTACCGCGGGGTCGGGCTCGACATCACCGATTCCAAAAGCTCGCACGCCCGGCTCCAGCATCTCGCCAATCTCGACGTACTCACCAGCCTGCCGAACCGTTCGCGCGTTCGCACCTTGCTGGAAACCGCCCTGGTCGACGCCAAGGCGCGCAACGTGCCGTGCGCGGTGCTGTTTCTCGATCTCGACGGCTTCAAGCCGGTCAACGACACGTTCGGCCATCCCAAGGGCGATGCCGTGCTGAAGACGGTCGCCCGGCGGCTGCACGATCTTGTCGGCCAGCGCGGCACGGTCGGCCGGATCGGCGGCGATGAATTTGCGGTCGTGCTGGACGACGCGCAAAGCCGCGTCGCTGTCGAATCGCTGGCGGAAAAGCTGATCGCCACGATCAGCGAACCGTATATGATCGACAATATCCAGATCCGCATCGGCCTTTCGATCGGCTGCGCCTATGGCCCGGTGGACGGCGATACGGTGGACGACCTCGTCCGCAAGGCGGATCTCGCCCTTTATCACGCCAAGTCGCAGGGGCGCGGCACCTTCTGCAATTTCGACGCGAAGATGCAGGTCGAGGCGGAAGAGCGCGTCCGGCTCGAACATGACATGCGCGACGCGATCGGGACCGAACAGTTCAACCTGCTCTACCAGCCGCTGGTATCGACGCAGACCCAGCGCGTAACCGGCTTCGAAGCACTTCTGCGCTGGAACCATCCGACCCGCGGGCCGATTTCTCCGGCAGTGTTCATTCCGATCGCCGAAGAAAGCGGCCTTGTCGGCGAACTCGGCGACTGGGTGATGCGCAAGGCCTGTATGGACGCCGCGCACTGGCCCGACGACATCACCGTCGCGGTCAACGTTTCGCCGCTCCAGCTCGTCATTCCTTCGCTGCCCAACGATGTCGCCGATGCGCTGAAAAAGGCGCGGCTTTCGGCGAACCGGCTGGAAATCGAAGTGACCGAATCCGTGTTCATGAGTGGCGCCGGCAATGCGCTCGACGTGCTCAAACGCCTGCGTTCCCTTGGTTCGGGCATCGCGCTCGACGATTTCGGTACCGGCTATTCCTCGCTCGGCTATCTGAACAAGGCGGTGTTCCACAAGCTGAAGATCGACGGCAGCTTCGTGCGCGAGGCCGCAGAGCGCGAGGAAACGGTTTCGATCATCAAGGCGATCGTCATGCTGGCCAACAGCTTCCGGCTGACGATTACCGCCGAAGGCATCGAGACCGCCGACGACTTCAACCGGATGCGCGAACTCGGCTGCCACCAGCTTCAGGGCTATCTTTTCGGCCGGCCGATGCCACTTGAAAAGACGCTTGAGATCGTGGGCAGCAAATGGGAACACCGGCAAGTCGGTTAACCTCCGGAAGCCCCGGAAATCGGGCGGCCGCACCGCGTGAAGATTCTCTGAATTTCACCCAATTCACCCATAGAGTCTTAACCATATGCCCCTAACAATGTCGGCGTGTGGGAGAAGTCGATGCCGACTGTCGGCGGTAAATTAAGGCACTTGGCCGCTTCGGAAAGTTCGCTCGCGCGGCAGGTTCGCGCGTCGCTGGTCCGCACCCTTTATTCATCGCCCGCATCGCTCGTCATCGGCGCCCTCACCTGCAGCGTTACGGCGGGCTGCATCGCCCATGTATCGGGCAATCTTGCGCTTCTCCTCTGTTCGATTGCCATCCACATCACCGGCCTGTTCCGCATCGCCGGCGCGATCGCCTATAACCGCACCGAACATAACGGCACGTCGAGAGAGAGGCTGCACTGGGAGCGTTTCTACGAAATCGGCGCCTGGCTCTATGCCTCGCTGCTCGGTGCCATGGCCTATCTTACCTTCACCCAGGTCAACCACACGATCCTGCTGCTGATGGCCGCCATCCCGGTGACCGGCTATGCCGCCGGCGTGGCCGCGCGCAATGCGGGCCGGCCGCTCATCGCCATCGGCCAATTGTGCCTGTGCATGGTACCGATCATGCTCGGCCTCGTGGTCATGGGCACCGCGCTCTCCATCACGCTCGCCGTGCTGACCCTGCTTTTCGTCCTCGGCATCATGGACATCAGCCTGCAGACCTATGAAGTCGTCTACACCGCGCTTTCGGGCAAGCAGGAAAAGAGCGAGGTCGCCGCGCGTTTCGAGAAAATGGCGCGCAGCGATATGCTCACCGGCCTCGACAACCGGCTCGCGATGCAGATGCGGCTGGGCGAATTGCTGGACTCGCTGGACGAGCGGCCGACCGACAAGCTTGCCGTCATCTGGATGGATCTCGATCACTTCAAGGCGATCAACGATACGCTCGGCCATCTCGCGGGCGACAAGGTTCTAATCGTCACCGCGCAGCGCGTGAAGGCCGTTCTCGGCCCGCGCGGATGGCTGGCCCGGTTTGGCGGCGACGAGTTCGTGATCATGGCCAATGTGGAAACCGTCGAAGAGGCAAGCCGGCTCGGCCGCGAAATCCTGGATTCGGTTTCGCAGCCGGTCAGCATCAACGAAAACACGGTCGAGGTCGCCGCTTCGCTCGGCGTCGCGGTCGCGCCCGATCATGGTCGGCAGAGCGAGATCATGCTCAAGAACGCCGATATCGCCCTCTACCATGCGAAGAATGACGGGGGGAAAAAGGTCCGCGCCTTCGAACCCTTCATGCACGAGGATTTCCTCATGCACCGCCAGATCGAATCCGGCCTGCAGGAGGCGCTCGCCAACGACGAATTCACCCTGCTCTTCCAGCCGATCGTCGACCTGGAAACCGGCAAGACGCGCAGCTGCGAAGCGCTATTGCGCTGGAAACATCCCGAACTCGGGGATGTCAGCCCGGCGGTTTTCATACCCGTAGCCGAAAGCGCCGGCCTGATCGGCGACATTACCGAATGGGTGCTACGCAAGGCTTGCGAGGCGGCGGCCGGCTGGCCCGAGGACGTCAACGTCTCGGTCAACATCTCGCCCGCGCTGCTCAAGCAGACCAACCTGCCGGTGACGATCATCGAAACCCTGGTCAACACCGGCATGGTCGCGCGGCGCCTGGAACTCGAAATCACCGAATCCGTGCTGCTCGACAAGAGCCCGCACACCAACTCGCTGCTGCGCCAGCTGCAGAAGATGGGCCTGCGCCTGTGCCTCGACGATTTCGGCACCGGCTTCTCCTCGCTCACCTATCTGCGCAGCTGGGAATTCGACACGATCAAGATCGACAAGTCGTTCATCCGCAACATCGCGAACAGCCCGACCGACCAGAAGATCATCGGCGCGGTCGTGCAGCTCGCGAAGTCCCTGCAGGTCGCGACCGTCGCGGAAGGCGTGGAAACCGAAGAGCAGCTGGACCGCGTCCGCGACGCCGGATGCAGCCGCGTGCAGGGCTATTATTATGCCCGACCGATGAGCGCCGAGCAGGCGTCCCATCGGCTCGCGAGTGAAGCGGTGCCCGACGACGGCACCGTCCAGATCGTCAACCTGCGCTGACCTTTTCCGAGAGCTTCGCCTGGGCGCGCACCAGCCGCTCCATCAGCCGAAGATCGCCCTCGTCCAGCTTGAGCGCCGTATCGGCCCAGATCTCGACGATCGCGTTGAGCTCGTCGAGGGTTACCGGAAGCACGTGGCGGCTGGCTTCGTAGACCGCGCTGTTGCCGGCATGGCGGCGGTTGTTGGTGCGCAGATAATCCTTCACCGCCTCTTCGCCCTTGCCATCCTCGACAAGCATATGGACGAGACCGAGATCGTACATCTCCTGCGCCGAATAGGTCTTGCCGCTCAGGATCATCTGCTCGGCCCGCGCAAATCCCAGGCGCCGCGCCAGGAGCGCGTGCGCGCCCATGCCCGGGAACAGGCCGAAGGCGATTTCGGGCAATCCGAATTTCGCGCTGCGTTCGGCGATGATCACGTTGAAAGACATCAGTGCCTCGAACCCGCCGCCCAGCGCCTGTCCCTGGACGAGCCCGATCGTGACGATCGGCAGGCCCAGGCACTTCATGTTGCGATGGAGGATGTTGTTGCAGGCGCGACCATAGTCGAGCAGCGCCTGGCGATCGCGGTTACGGATATATTTGGAGAAAAGGCCAAGATCGCCACCGAAATTCCAGACGCCCGGAAAGCGCGATCCCAGGATCAGATAGCGGAGCGGCTCCCCGCCTATGCCGTAGAGGCGCGCGATCTCGCTCTGCCAGATCTCGAAATCGCGGAGCATGTGCAGGTTGAAACTGGGCCGGCTGCGCGGCGTCATGAACGTCCACAGCGCCTCGCGTTCCTCGTCCCACGTCACTTCCAACTGGCCGAGGTCGAACAGCGAAGAAGGCTTGGGAGGCGTTACACGGCGGAGTTCGGTATCGTCGAGCAACGGATCGGCTGCATCGCTGGCCAGTGCGTGGCCATCCGTCGCGCTGATCCTGCTCTGGTCCATAGCACGCCTCCGAACATGGTTGATCGAATCTAAACATATTTGCGAGGTCGCGGCAAACGATAAAGAAGCCGGGCTGAAATCGTCTCAGGACAAGACAGAAAGCAAAGCTTTCCAAGACGTTATGGTTAACACCCGATCCTGAAAAAGATCGGGGCGTCTACTTTTTCTTAAGCAGTAGCCGCGATATCGGACGAATGCACAGTCCTCGATCCTTCAAGGCCGAGAAGCCCGTATCGCTTCACAAGGTCGCGCGTTTCCACCGCATCGACGGCGAAATCTTCGATGTCCGGATGACGTCCGGCTGCGAAATCTTCGTCGGCCGGTTTACGCGGCTCCCCGATCTTGATCATCGGGACGGCATCATTTCGTTCAGCGAACCGGCACTTTTCTAAAGCCGACCTCGCGCGCTGCGGCGCTGGCGCCTAGGCGACAAGCCAGCCGAATTGCGTGTGCCCGGATCGCGTGATGCCGGACCGCAACCGGACCGGCGACCGTCCATTTATATTGCCGGCCAGCAGGGGAACCAGCTCGCCCGGCGCCATGTCGGACCGGTCGATGCGCAGTTCGGTGCGCGCAAGTTTGCGATGTTCGGCAAGGGCCGGCCGCAGCAGCGTCCAGTCCGACCAGCCCGTCAGTCCGATCATCGCCTCGCCGGGCCGTAAACCGAAACCCGCCCGGGCATCGCGCCAGATGCGGGCGTCCGCGCCGTCGAAGCGCATCGTCCGCACGCCGGCGCGGCGCGCCGCGCTCGCCAGTTCTTCGCCCAGCGGCGTCCGCGCGTCGACCAGCGCGGCGGCGATCCGGCGATCGAACGACGTCCCGTCCGCGCCGCGCCCCAGCAGCCGGCCGCCAAATGCCCAGGCCGCACCGATCGCCGATCCAGCCAGGAATTCGCGCTTGTTGACGCTGCCGATCATGGCGCGTGATCCTCCGACAGATAGGCGGCGATCGCGTCGAGTTCGGCGTCCGTGACCTCGACGCGAGAGAGCGGCGGCATCGCGCCCAGGCCATTGCGCACCGCCGCCATTGTCAATGCCGAAGGCACGCCGCCGGGCCGTTGCGCAAGCAGCGCGTTTTCCGGGCCGACCCGGCCGGTCAGCAGATTGGTGCCCATGCCGCCGCCCAGATGACAGACGCCGCAGCGCCGGTTGAACATGCGTTCGCCATCCTGGCCGACCGCGACGCGACTGGCCGGATCGGTCACATCCGCTCCCTGCTCGGCCTCCATCGGACGAAATTCCATCGGCGGGGGTCCGCCTTCCGGCCCGCCCACCGCGGGCTCTCCGTCCGCCGAACAGGCGGCGAGGAGCATGCAGGCGGCAAGCACGGTGAATGCCGGTTTCATCACGAACCCTCCCGCTGAGCACGATAGCGTTCGGGCCAGATACCCTGCTTGCCCGGCGCGATAATGCCGTTGGGGTCGAGCGCGTCCTTGATCGCCTCGGCCATTCTCCGCTGGGCATGGTCGTTGAAATCATAGGTGTCGGAGACCGGGTCCATCCAGCTCAGATGGGTGCGATATTCGCCATAGCCGGATTCGCGGGCATCGGCGATCAGCGCGTTGAAGAGCCGCCTGATATTGGCGACCTGCTCTTCATCGTCGCGATCGTACATCAGCATATTGATGTTGGTCGCATAGCGCTCGCCGAGCGTGAACGAGGCGTAGAAATCGACATCGTGCGCCGCGATCACCGCGCGGGACCGTTCGAGCTGACGCAGGATATGCTCGCTAGTCGCCGGAACGATCGGCGAAAAGCCGAGATGCGCGCCACGTCCGCCCGTCCAGTTCGCCATCTGCAAGGGCACCGCCGTCGGCACGCCGAAGCCCGGATCCATGGTGTTCACCTCTTCGCCGCGGCTCCAGGCCGTCTCGACAAATTCGGTATCGGTATGTTCGGCAAAGGCGCGCCTGATGACATCGGCCTTGGCCCGGTTGACCGCTTCCTCCCCGTAAACGCGGATGTTGACGGCCCAGAAGCCGAGATTGTGGTCGGCGCGGATCTGATCGGCCACCTCGTCGGGCATCGCGCCGGGGCCGTCGTAGAAGTCGCTGCGCTGCCCCATCAGCACGAGCCGGCCAAGGGAGGAGGATACGAACTGGTTCTGGTCGATCAGGCCGTTGCGGCGCATCGGCGAGATGGTGTCGACGATCCAGCCGATATCTTCCTCGTTGGGCGCTTCCATCGACAGCGATATGCTGTGCTCGGGCTCCGGCTGCAGCCAATAGCCCATCTTGGTGACGATCCCCATGTTCGACTGGGTGAACATCTGGTCGAAGCTGGGCCCGAAGCTCAGCGGGTAGACGTGCCAGCTGTGATTGCCCTCCATGCCGCCCATATTGGTGCGCATCACATCGCCGGTAGGCATCACCACCTCCATTCCGCAAATGTTGCGGGCGTGGAAACCGTAGGGCGTGTAGCCGAAACCGTGATCGAGCGCGTTGCCCATCACCGATCCCCAGGCATTGCCGGGAACGGACATCCAGAGCGGATGATTATTGGCGCGCAGATATTCGTAGAGATCGAAAAAGCTGACGCCGGGTTCGACCACGCAATAGGCAAGATCGTCATTCACCTCGAGGATACGGCGCATCCGGCCCATGTCGAGCACTACCGTGCCCGGCACGCGCGGGGCGGCCGCGCCATAGCCGAGATTCTTGCCGCGGCTGATCGGCCAGAGCGGGATCCGGTGTTCGTTGGCGAGCCGGACGATCGCCTGGGTTTCCTCGACACTGGCCGGAGCGACGGCCGCCCCGGGCGCGTGCTCGTCCAGGTCGCCGGGCGCGTAATAATCGGCGTAAGTGTCGCGATCGAGATCGGTGGCGAGCGTCCAGTCATCGCCGACCACGCCCCGAAACGCGTTGAGCCCGGCATCGAACTGCGATGCAGTTACGCCGGGAGGCAGTTGCAGCCTCATGGAATCCTCTCCGCGATCGTCTCTCCTGTGAACCGTTTATCCTAACAATCGTTATCAAGGCAAGCGCGCAGCGCGCGATCGCGACACTGGCGTGCGACCGCGCGAACCGCATGGCAACCGCCTTATCGAAATCCCTAATCAAAGACTGCCACACCGGCTCAATGCCGAAAGCTTGCTCTCGGCGGAGGCCTGACGCGAAGCAGAATGGCAGATATTATCTTTTGTTATCAGAGTGGTAGGGGAATCGCTGTAACGGGTAAATGAAACTCGTAACATCGCGTAAACCTTGGCATTTCATCTTTTCGCAAGGCCGCTCGCCTAGTTCGGGGTCAGCCCCGAACAAGGAAGAATTAATCATGGAACGGAAAAGCAAGAGCCTGCTCAAAAGCACCGCCGGCGTAACCAATGTCGAATATGGCCTCGCGATCGCGCTTATCGCGCTCGGTATCAGCGCGGCCGTGGCAAACACCGGAGATTCGGTGGGCGGGACGATGAACACCGTGTCGGATTGTCTGCAGGGCACGACGGCTGGTTGCGACACCGGCAAGGGCGGTGGCGATGGCAGCGACGATTCCGGCAATGGCAGTTCGGGCAGCAGTGGCGGCAGTTCCAGCGGCGGTTCCAGCGGCGGCGGTGGCGGCTCTTCGGGCGGATCGAGCAGCGGTGGCAGTTCTGGCGGCAGTCGCTCTTCCAGCGGATCGAATGACGATGGCGGCAGCTCCAGCAGCAGTTCGTCGGGCGGCAGCTCGTCGGGCGGTTCCAGCAGCAGCGGTTCTTCGAGCGGATCGAGCGGCGGAAGCAGCAGCTCCTCCTCGGGCGGATCGAGCAGCGGCGGAAGCTCGTCCGGCGGTTCCGGTGGTGGCGGTTCGAGCGGCGGCGGCGGCAATGCCAGTTCCGGCGGAAACAACGCCAGCTCCGGCGGAAACAACGCCAGTTCGGGTGGCAACAACGCCAGTTCGGGCGGAAACAACGCCAGTTCGGGCGGAAACAACGCCAGCTCGGGTGGCAACAACGCCAGCTCCGGCGGAAACAACGCGAGCTCCGGCGGGAACAACGGATCCAACGACGACGACGATGATGATGATGGCTGGAGCTGGGGCGGCTGGGGCGGCTGGAGCTGGTAAGCCTATCCCGGGCCGGTGCCGCGACCGGGTGCGTTGAGCCCCTTCAGATCAGACCGCGCGCATGGAAATAGAGCTGCGCGTTTTCGAAAACGTCCATGCCCTCCCCGTCTCTCTCGTCCATCGCGGACGGGTCGGCGGAGAGCGTGTCGAAGGCCTGATACTGCGAAAGAAAGACCGTGCCGGTTAGCGCGTCGAGCAAGGGACTGCGCTTGAGCCGGTCCATCACCGGGCCTTTGACTTCCGAGAGATGGAACCGGACCTCGGCTTCGGCGAGGCGGTGGTTTATCGCTTCCAGGCTTTCGAGCGCCGAGGCGTCGATTTCGTTCACCGCCGAACACATCAGCACGACATGGCGCAGCTCGGGCCGGTCGGCCGCCTGCTCCAGCACGAACTCCTCCAGCCAGCGCGCGTTGAGATAGGTCAGCGCCTCGTCGACCCGGATCGTCAGCAAGTGCGGCACGGTGACCACCGCGTGACGCGTCACATTGCGGAAATGCTCGGTGTCGGGAACAAGGCCGACGATCGCCGCATGCGGCCGCGACGACCGCCAGAGATGGAGGACGAGGCTCAGCCCCACGCCGGCGATAACACCGGTCTCGACGCCAAGCCCCAGGGTCACGAGGATGGTCGCGGAAATGGCCAGGAAATCGCTCTTCGAATAGCGCCACAGGACCAGCGGCGTGCGGAAATCGACAAGGCTGAGAACGGCCACGATAATCGTTGCGGCCAGCGCCGCCACCGGCAGAAAATAAAGAAGCGGCGTCAGAAACAGGGTGGCAAGCGCAATGCCGACCGCGGTGAGACCGCCGGCCGCCGGCGTTGCCGCCCCGGCATCGAAATTGACCACCGAGCGGGCAAAGCCGCCGGTCACCGGATAACCGCCCGAAACCGCGGCCGCGATGTTCGAGGCACCGAGCCCCACCAGCTCCTGGTCCGGGTCGATCCGCTGGCGCCGCTTGGCGGCGAGCGTTTGGGCCACCGAAACCGATTCCACAAAGCCGATGATCGAGATCAGCAGCGCGGGCACGGCAAGCTGCGCCCACAGGCCGGGGTCGATCCCGGGCAACGCGACCGGCGGCAGGCCCGCGGGTATCGCGCCGACGGTCTCCACGCCGCGCGCATCGAGGCCGAGACCGACCACGGCGAGCGTGGTGACGAGCACGGCGAGCACCGGCCCTGCCTTGGCCAGCAGGTCCGCCGGGCGATCCGCCAGGCCGAGACGGATGAGCAGCGGCTTCAATCCCTTGCGCACCCAGAACAGGAACAGGATCGCGCCCACGCCCAGCGCCAGGGTGAAGGGGTTGAGCGCGCCGATATTGCCGGCAAGCGAACCGACGAGCGCGGGCAGGTTTTCGCCATGCGCCGATATCCCGAAAATATGCTTGAGCTGGCTCGTCGCGATGATGATGCCGCTCGCGGTGATGAAGCCGGAGACGACGGGATGCGAGAGCAGATTGGCCAGGAATCCGAGCCTGAGCACACCCATGATGACGAGCATCGCGCCCGAAAGCAGCGCCAGCGCCAATGCGGCGCCGATATATTCGGGGCTGCCGGGCGCGGCGATGCCGCTGGCCGTGGCCGCAGTCATCAGCGAAACGACCGCGACGGGGCCCACCGCCAGCGTCCGGCTGGTCCCGAAGATCATATAGGCGATGAGCGGCAGGATCGACGCGTACAGGCCGATCTGCGCCGGCAATCCCGCGAGCAGGGCATAAGCGAGGCTTTGCGGGATCAGCATGATCGTGACGATGATCGCCGCGACAAGATCGCTGGTCAGCGTGCCCCCATTATAGCGCCGCCCCCAATCGAGGATCGGAAAATAGCGCGTCCATCCCTTCACGGCCCTGCCCCTTTCCGCCGTCAGGCCGATTTGCCCGGATCGTTGGTGGCAGTCTGCACCCTGGCCGCAGTGACAAAGTGATGCGCGATCATTCCCGTCAGCATGGCCAGCACGAATATCGCCGCCTGGGCGGGCTGCAGCGCGAGCGAGGCGAAGGCGGGCCCGGGGCAGAGCCCGGCGATGCCCCAGCCGATGCCGAACAGGGCCGAACCGGCGACGAGCTTGCCGGTAAGCTTCTGGGTATCGGGAAGCGCGAAACCGCCGCCGGCAACCGGCACCTCGAGCCGCTTCTGGACGAGCCAGGCGAGGGCCATCACCGCGACCGCCCCGCCCATCACGAAGGCGAGCGTCGGATCCCAGGCCCCGAACAGGTCGAGAAAGCCGCGGACCCGCGCCGGATCGGTCATGCCCGACAGGGCGAGCCCGGCGCCGAACAGGGTTCCCGAAACAAGGGCGATGGTCGGATGCCGCATCACCACCCCCATCCGAGCGCGTTCATGATCGCGACGGTCGCAATGCCCGACGCCATGAAGACCAGCGTCGCGACGATCGAGCGGCGCGAGAGGCGGGAAACCCCGCACACGCCGTGGCCGCTCGTGCAGCCGCTGCCCATCCGCGTGCCGACGCCGACGATCAGGCCGCCGGCGATCAGATAGCCGAGATGCGGCGGGAAGCGCTGGACCACGCCGCCGGTGAGCAGCGCGACAGCCAGCGCGCCGATCAGCAAGCCGGCGAGAAACAGGATGGCAAAGGGTTCGGGGCGCGCGCCGCCGATGCCGGTCGCGCGCCCGGTCAGTCCGCTGACGCCGGCGATGCGCCCCGAGCCGAGCAGCATCACTGCCGCTGCGAGCCCGATCAGCGCACCGCCGGCGAGCGCCACGATGGGGGGGAAGGTTTCCATCATGGGCGTCCTAGAGCGTATTCAACGGCAGCTTCAGGTAGCGCGTGCCGTTTTCTTCGGGTTCGGGAAAATGCCCGCCCCGCATGTTGACCTGCACCGAAGGCAGGATCAGGCGCGGCATGCCGAGCGTCGCATCGCGCTGCGTGCGCATCTCGACAAATTCGTCCTCGGTCACGCCGTCATGGGCGTGGACATTGCCGGTGCGCTCGGCGCCGATCGTCGTCTCATGGACGAAAGTGTCGCGGCCCGGCGCCTTGTAATCGTGGCACAGGAAGACGCGGCTTTCGTCGGGGAGATGCATCAACCGGCGGATAGACTGGAACAGCCGGCGCGCGTCGCCGCCCGGAAAGTCCGCCCGGGCGGTGCCGTAGTCGGGCATGAACATCGTATCGCCGACGAATATGGCATCGCCGATCACATAGGCCATGTCGGCCGGCGTATGACCGGGAACGTGGAGCGCGACCGCCTGGATATCGCCAAGCGCGAAGCCGTCGCCATCGGAAAAGAGATGATCGAATTGCGATCCGTCGCGCGCGAACTCGGTGCCTTCGTTGAACACCTTCCCGAACACATTCTGCACGGTGAGGATCTCGGACCCGATGGCGAGCGTCCCGCCGAGATGTTCCTGCAGATAGGGGGCCGCCGAAAGATGGTCGGCATGGGCATGGGTTTCGAGCAGCCATTGCACGCTCAGCCCCAGCTCTTTCACATAGGCGATGATCGCATCGGCCGAACCGGTCGAGGTGCGGCCCGAGGGCTGGTCGAAATCGAGCACGCTATCGACGATCGCGGCCTTGCCGGTCGCGGGATCGTGGACGATATAGCTCGCCGTGAAGGTTTCCTCGTCGAAGAAACCCTGGACGATCGGCGCCGTGCTTTCCTCGGCCGCGGCTTTCGCGGCAAGATCGACGGCGGATTGGAGTGCGGTATCGTGGGTCATGATATCACCTTTTCCTGTTCGCCTTCGGACTCGAGGTCCGGGCAATAGATGTCGTGAAGCAGGCCAAGGACGCGCTCGGCGTTCGGATCGGCGATCCGATAGTGGAGCCTTTGCGCGTCGCGACGAAAATCGATGAGCCCTTCCTCGCGCAGCCGGCCGAGATGCTGGGACAAGGCGGACTGGCTCAGCCCGGACCGCACGACAAGTTCGCCGGCCGTCAATTCGCTTTCCGCCACGAGATGGCACAGCACGAGCAGACGGTGTTCGTTCGACAGCGCCTTCAGGAGCGATGCCGCCTTGGAAGCGTTTTCGGCCATGGCGGCAAAGGAAAGGGTATCGGTAATCGTCATGCTTCGCCTTCCTTACATTAGATAAACCTAATTTAGTTTGATCTAAATCAAATTCAAGGCGAGAAACCCATATTTCGCTGATCGCGCGAATCAGACGCCAAATATTGGCATATTTTCCTACTTCATCGGCCGCAGCTTGAATGTGTCGACACGCTGATTTTCCGAAAACCGCGCATTTTCGCCATTTTCAAAAACTGGCACGCTCCCTGCTTATATGAGGGCGTCACCGGTAAAGCCGGGACGCAACAGGAAACAGCCAAGGTTCAGGAGACCGAAAATGAACAACGAAATGGGATTTCATCAAAGAGTGCTCGCCATCGTGGCGGCAGCAGCGGTTTCGAGCATGTGCGTGCTCGGCACCATCGGCCCGGTTCAGGCAGGCCCCAACGGCGCACCGATGCAGGTCGCCGCCAATGCCACTCCGGCGGGACAGGCTCATGGCGACATCGCTTGAGCTTAGCCCCGTCGGGGCGGCCGCCTCGGGGGCCGCATATCCGATGGCCGATTACGGGCGGGGCGCGCTGAGCAGCCGCTCCACCCGTATGTTCTCCCGGATGCGCGATATCCTCGCGGCCAATCTCACCGACATGCTGGATCACAGCGAGACCCCGGAAAAGATGATCCGGATGATCATCTGCGAAATGGAAGAAGCGCTGGTCCATGTCCGCGCCTCGACGGCCCGGACGATCGCCGACCAGAAGGAATTGAAGGGCGCCGCCGACGCGCTCGCAACACTCGCCGGCAACTGGCGCGAAAAAGCGGAGCTCGCGCTCTCGCGGGACCGCGACGACCTGGCCCGCCAGGCGCTGGTCGAAAAGGCCAAGGCCGAAGAACGCGCCGCCGAAATCGGCGAGGAGATCGCCGTGCTCGGCAAGGCGCTGGGCGCCAACCATGCCGATATCGCCAAGCTCGAAGACAAATTGCGCGAAGCCTGTTCGAAGCGCGACCGGATCCGCACGCGGCTGGAATCGGCGCAGAACAGCATCCGCCTGCGCGAACTTTTGAACGGCGGCGCGATGCACGACGCATTCGCCCGCTTCGATCAGCTCGAACGGGTTGTCGACGAAGCCGAAGGCCATGCCGAAGCCGCTGCCCTCGGCCGCGCCGAGGAAGACGAGGCCGATCCCGTGCGCGACGCGCGGATCGAGGCCGAACTCGCCGAAATGCGAAAATCAACGGCCCGGTAACGGCCAGACAGGAAGGGAGTAAGGAAATGCGCTATCAAGAAAGAAACGCGGTGGTGCGGCAGGATCGCAAGCTGCTCGGCGTCTGTTCGGCCGTCGCCAACACGATGGGCGTCAATGCGCTCTGGGTGCGGATCGCGACGATCGCGCTGACCCTTTTCGTCACCGCCTGGACGATCCCCGTCTATCTCGTAACGGCCTGGATCATGGCGCGCGGCCGCGCCAACCGCCGCGCCGCCCATCGCTCCTCCTCCCGCCATATCGGCTATGAGCGGCGCTATGTGTCGGACGCCGACCGCCTGATCGCCCAGCGCGACACCGCGCTTTCGCGGGAAATCGACGCATTGCGCTAGGCGAAGCGGAAACCGCCCTTTCCGCCTTGCCGCAAAAAGGATCAGCGACTAACCCTCACGATTGTTATGATCGCCCCGGAACGGGCGGCAGCAATTGTGAGGGAGGACGAGGATGAGCGACGACCGGGCGATCGAGGAATTGCGGGCCGAAATGCAGGCGCTCCGCAAGGATGTGACCCGGCTGAAGGACATCCACGACGTCCGCACGCTGCATTTCAAATATGGCTATTATATCGACATGATGCTGTATGACGAGGCGGTCGATCTCTTCGCCGACGACGGCATCGTCTATTTCCTGAACGGTATCTACCGCGGCCGCGAGAGCGTGAGCCGGGTCTACCAACAATGGTTCCGCGACATGTTCATCGGCGACAGGACCCATAATGGACCTATTTACGGCTTCCTCCTCGATCACTTCATCTCGCAGGACATTGTCGATATTTCCGAGGACGGGAAGACCGCGCGCGGCCGTTTCCGCTGCATCATGCAGGCGGGATCGCACGACACCAAGGAAAAGCCGGTCCGTCCGATGCCCGACCAGTGCTGGGAAGGCGGCATCCACGAGAATGTCTACGTGAAGGAAGGCGGCGTCTGGAAGATCAAGGAACTCAACTACAACATGCTGTGGCAGGCCGATTACGACAAGGGCTGGGCGCATGACTCCGTGCATCTGCCGCCTATCGAAAAGACCTATCCCGAAGATCCGTTCGGTCCCGACGAACTTTTCGACTATACGCCGACTTTCTGGCCGCACACCCGGGTCGTGCCGTTCCATTATCCGCACCCGGTGACCGGCGAGCCCTGGACGGGCAACGAGGGAAAATAGGCGCGATGACGGACCAACCCGACACGTTGAAGGATCGGCTGTTCGCCGACGGCAGCAGCGACGATATCGACCTGCTGGTCGCGATCCTGAAGCTCGCGTCGGTCATCAATCGCC
This sequence comes from Parasphingopyxis marina, assembly GCF_014237875.1. Taxonomy (GTDB): domain Bacteria; phylum Pseudomonadota; class Alphaproteobacteria; order Sphingomonadales; family Sphingomonadaceae; genus Parasphingopyxis; species Parasphingopyxis marina. Next base: position 1,115,330 of record NZ_JACJVJ010000001.1, on the reverse strand, counting down.
CCATGAAGGAAGGGCTTGCCGATCCCGAGGGCCTTACGCTCAACGAGATGCGCGCGCTGATGAGCCTGGGCGGCGAAGGCGAACTGGCCGGGCATGAACTGTCGCGGGCCATCGGCATGCAGCCGATGAATGCCAGCCGCGCGCTCACGGCGCTGGAAAAGCGCGGCTGGATCGAGGAAGTCGAGGATGCCGACAATCGCCGCCGCAAACCCTATGCGATCGCCGATGCAGGGATCGACGCCTATCGCGCGATGATCCCCGAATTCGCCGATATCGCCGAAACGCTGTTCAGCGACCTGACCGACGCGGAACGGCGGCGGTTTCGCGCGACGACGCAGAAGATCACCGACCGGATCGCCCAGTGGCAGGTCAAATAACCGGCGGAGCAGGACCGAAAACCGAGAGGATAAGCGCATGACCGACTGGATTCTTCCCGAGGGCGTCAGCATCGCCCATCCCGATAAAATCTATATCGACGGCCAATGGGTCGCGCCCGCCAAGAGCGGCGCGATAGAGATCGTGTCGCCGGACAGCGAGGAAGTCGTCGCGCGCGTCGCCGAGGGCAGCGAGGCGGACATGGACGCCGCCGTCGCCGCGGCCCGCAAAGCCTTCGCCACGAGCGAATGGCCGCATCTCGCGCCGGCAAAGCGCGCCGACTATCTGAACCGGCTCGCCGAAGGGCTGCGCAAGCGCGAGCCGGAAATGGCGAAAGCCTGGACCGCGCAGATCGGCGGCCTTGCCGGTTTCGCGCCGATCCTCGTCGGCAACGGCACGGCCAATCTCGATCACGCCGTGGCGCTGGCTGAAAAGTTCGAATTCGAAAAACGCGCGCAGACCGAACTGGCCGCCTTCGCGGTGATCCGGCGGGAACCGGTCGGCGTCGTCGCCGCGATCGCGCCGTGGAACTCCCCCTATGGCATCATGACCGGCAAGATCGCCCCGGCGCTGCTGGCGGGCTGCACGGTGGTGATGAAGCCCTCGCCCGAAACCCCTCTCGAAACCTATATCATCGCCGAGGTGGCCGACGAGATCGGCATCCCGCCCGGCGTCATCAACATGGTCTGCGCGCACCGCGAGGCCTCCGACCATCTCGTCTGCAATCCCGGCGTCGACAAGGTCAGCTTCACCGGATCGACCCTGGCGGGCAAGCGGATCGCCAGCGTGTGCGGCGAGCGGATCGCGCGCTGCACGCTGGAGCTCGGCGGCAAGTCCGCCGCCGTCATACTCGACGATTTCGGCACCGAGGAAGCGGCGAAGCTGCTCACCGGCACGATCACCGTGCTGTCGGGGCAGGTTTGCGCGATGCTCAGCCGCGCGATCGTCCCCAAGGCGCGGCACGACGAACTCGCCGAGGCGATCGCCGGGGAAATGGCCAAGGTGAAAATCGGCCATTCGGGCGATCCGGAAACCCGGATGGGTCCGCTCGCCATGGAAAGGCAGCTCCACCGCGTCGAGGACTATATCGAAAAAGGCAAGGCAAGCGCCGATCTCGTCTGCGGCGGCGCCCGCCCGGCCGATCTCAACCGCGGCTATTTCATGGAACCGACCCTGTTCGCCAATGTCGATAATGGCTCGGTGATCGCGCAGGAGGAAATCTTCGGGCCGGTGCTGAGCCTGATCCCCTGCGAGGACACCGAAGACGCGATCCGCATCGCCAACGAGACCAATTACGGCCTCAACGGATCGGTGCTGACCCATGATGCAAGCGCGGCCTTCGACGTCGCCAAGCGGGTGCGGGCGGGCGGCGTCGCCCAGAACGGCATGAAGGCGGATTTCAACCTGCCCTTCGGCGGCTTCAAGCAATCGGGCATCGGCCGCGAGGGCGGGCCCGACGGGCTGATGAGCTATCTGGAAACGAAGACGGTGCTGCTCGACGGCGTTCCGGCGGGTTACGCCTAAGCCTCAATAGTTGGACAGGATTGTGCTCGACGGCGCGTCGAGAGGTTCGCCCGCGCGCTGCAGCGCCAGTTCGCGCCGCCGCGTCTCCGCCTGCGAAGCGATCAGCCAGGCATGGATGGCATGGACGTCTGCGGGCGAGAGGATGTCGTCCCAGCGCGGCATGCCGTTGGGCACCAGCAGACCTTCCAGCACGATCCGGTCGAACGCCTCGTGCGTGCCCGGCTGCATGCGCCTCAGGTCCGGGGTGATCGAGCGCGGCTGGTTCGAATGGCAGATGCCGCAATTCTGGAAGAACACCGTCTGGCCCCGCGCGATCATCGCGGGCGTTGCATCGGCGAACTGGACAGGCGGTTCGGGCGCGGGCTCGATCTCGGGCAGTTCCTCGGGGATCGGCACCTCGGCGCCATCAAGCCGGAAAACCAGTATCCGCCCCTGATTGCCGTAGCGATAGGGCGCGCTGCCATGCGGCACGAACGGATAGCCGCCCCCGCCCCATGCCGCCATCACCGCGACATATTGAACGCCGTCGACCTCGTAGCTCATCGGCGCGGCGATGATCGCGGTGCCGGTTTCGATGGTGCGCAGTAGCTCTCCCGTGTCGCGGTCGAAAATGCGCAGATTGCCGTCGATCGATCCGTAGAAGACGAGCCCGCTCGCAGTGGTCAGCGCCCCTGCCCTGTCCTGCCAGTTGAGATTGCGGTGCGCCCAGCGCGTCTCGCCGGTCAGCGGATCGATGGCGCGCAGTTCGGACACGCTGCCCTCCTGCTGCACGCGCTCGAATGCCGGGAGCGCTGCAATCGCTTCCTGAAAGGGCGGCGGCAAGGTCGGCAATATCCCCGCGATATCGGGGCCGAAGATCAGCCCCGCCTGGCTGTTGAGCGCCCGACCGCGGAACGGATCTGGCTCCGGCGGCAGCATGTAGAGGTTCGCCATGTCGAGCACCGCGCCGTAGAGCAGCCCGGTTTCCGGATCGAAGGAGATCGGGTGCCAGTTGCGCGCGCCGGGGCTCGCCGGATAGACGATCCGCGGCCCTTGCGAATAATCGGCGGCTTCAGGCGTGAAGTTTGGACGCCCGGTCTCGAGGTCGATGCTGTCGGCCCAATTGGTATAGACGATGGGGTTGGCGGCGAGCAGCGATCCGTCGCGCCGGTCGATCACATAGAGGAACCCGTTTTTCGGGGCGTGGAGGATGACGGGCGTCAGCTCGCCCTCGATCTCCAGTTCGGCCAGCACCATCGGCTGGGTCGCCGTATAGTCCCAGCTGTCGCCGGGCGTTTCCTGATAATACCATTTGACGCGTCCGGTTTCGGGATCGAGGGCGACGATGGACGAGAGATAGAGATTGTCGCCGCCCGCTGGCGAACGCAGCGCGCGGTGATAGGGCCCGCCATTGCCGGTGCCGACATAGACCGCATCGAATTCGGGATCGTAATGGATCGCGTCCCAGGGCGTGCCGCCGCCGCCGATATCCCAGCGGCTTTCCGGGTCCCATGTCCCGACCGCCGCTTCTAGATCGGGATGATCCTGCGGGCCGAGATCGGGATCGCGCGGCACCGTATAGAAGCGCCAGCGCTCTTCGCCGCTCTCGACATCATAGGCCGTGACATAGCCGCGCACGTCATATTCCGCGCCGCCATTGCCGATGATTACGACATCCCCGGCCACTTCGGGCGCGCCGGTGATGTTGATGCCGCGCCCCGAGCCGTCCTTGGTATCGGCATGCCAGACGATGGCGCCGGTCGCCGCGTCGAGCGCGTAAAGCACCCCGTCGAGCGCGCCCACGAACACCTTGCCGTCGTGCACGGCGACGCCCCGGTTCACCATGTCGCAGCACACGGTGCGGTTAACCTGCATGTCCACGTCCGGCGTGAACGCCCAGATTTCCGCGCCCGTCGCGGCGTTCAGCGCATAGGCGCGGCCCGCGACGCCGCTCGTATACATGACGCCGTCGATGACGATGGGCGTCGCTTCGAGGCCGCGATTGGTGCCGACGTCATACTCCCAGGCGAGGCCGATCCGATCGACGTTCGACCGGTCGATCTGGGTCAGCCGTGAATGGTGGGTGCCGCCGACATCGCCGCCGGACAACGGCCAATCCGCCCCGGCGCCGACTTCAGGCTGGGAGGAACAGGCGGCAAGTGCGAAAGCAATAAAGAGGGCTAGCCAGCGCATCACGTCGCGTAGGCCAGTTCGACGACGCCGCCATCGACGAAAATGTCGGCCGCGGTGATGAAGCTGGCATCCTCGGACGCCAGGAACAGCGCGACGCGGGCGATCTCTTCGGGTTCGCCCATCCGGTGCATCGGCACCGAGGCGATCATATGTTTGCGCATCTGATCGACGACTTCGGGCCCCATGCCGGGATTGCGGTTGATCAGCGGCGTTTCGGTCGGGCCGGGGCTGACCATGTTGACGCGGATCTTGCGCGGCAGCAGCTCGGCGGCGAGGATCCGGACGACAGCGCGCAGCCCTGCCTTGGCGGCGGCATAGGCGCTGTTGCCCGGCAGCCCCATCACCGATCCGGTCGAGCCGGTGAACACCATCGCGCCGCCGTCGCGCATATGCGGCAGCGCCTTTTGCGCCGCGAAGAAGGCACCGCGCAGGTTCACGTCATGGATATGGTCCCAAAACTCCTCGCTGACATCGGGCGCCGCGGCGAAGCCGCCGACCCCCGCGTTGACGAATACCACGTCGAGCGGGCCGAGCGCATCGGCGGCCTGTGCCAGCGCCGCCCCGCTCGCCGCCGGATCGGCCATGTCGCTGCGGATGGCGAGTGCGCCTGTCTTTTCGGCGGCAGCGTCGAGCGTCGCCTGGTCGCGCCCGGTAATTGCGAGCTTCGCCCCTTCCGCCGCAAACGCTTCCGCACTGGCGAGCCCGATGCCGCTATTGCCGCCGAAGATGAAAACGGTCTTGCCGTCGAAACGTTTGGCCATGGCTCAGCTCCCTCCCCCCGGTGCCTAAAACATCGAGTTCGGATTGACGGGATTTTCGTCGATGAACTGGATCACGTCCCAATGTTCCTTGATCTTGCCGTCCTCGAACCGGAAGATATCGCACACGGCGATACCCGGATCGCCGGGCCAGCGCACGACATGGACATGGCAGATCACATGATCGCCCTCGACGAAGACGCGCTTGATATCCTGCGTCGCATCGGGCGATTCCACGCGTACCTTGTCCAGCCAGTCCTTGAGCGCCTGAACGCCGGGTTCGGCCAGTGAGCTGTGCTGGATGTAATCGGCGGCGACATAGTCGTCGACCTTGCTCTTATCCATCGGGATCAGCACGTCCCGGTAGAGCCCGACGGCCTTGTCGGCCAGCGCCTGTTCCTCGGCGGTGCGCGCCATGATCCTCTCCTCGCTTTTCTTTCCTGATTGCAACAATTGTTATGGTTCGCAAGCCGGGATATGGGTTTCAGCCACGAGGAGAGGATATGATGACCGACCAAAGCCCGGCATTCGACCGGCAGAAACTCTACGCCGTGCTCGACCGCTATCTCGCCGCGCTCGAAGCGCAGGACCCGGGCCAGGTCGAATGGGCCGACACGGTCCGTCACAGCGAAAACAACGTCATGATCGATGTCGGCGACGGGCTGTGGAACACGATTTCATCGCGCGGCGATTACGACCTGCGCTTCGCCGATACGCGGCAGGGCCAGGTCGGCCATTTCGGCAGCGTCATCGAACCGCATGAGGAATCGGGCTTCACCGTCCGCATCGGCGTGACGCCCGATTACGCCATCTCCGAGGTCGAGACGATCGTCGTCCGCCAGCTCGACAGCGGCATCCAGTTCAAGAATCAGAAATGGTACCGCAAGCCGATCCTGGAGGAAGAGGTCGCGCCCGAACGCCGGGCGACGCGCGAACGGATGATCGAGCTTTCCAACGGCTATTTCGAGACGCTGGAGCTCAACGACGGCGAAATCCACACCAAGTTCCACCCCGATTGCCAGCGGGTGGAAAATGGCGTGCAGACGACCAACAATCCCGAGTTCGGCGATATCGTCCCGGTCGCGGCTTTGGGCTGCGAGGAACAGTTCCGGATGGGCAATTACCGCTATGACGACCGGCTGCGCGCGCGCCGCTTCCCGCTGGTGGACGAGGAGCGCGGGCTGGTGCTCGGCGCCGGTTTCATCGACCATTCGGGCAAGCTCGACCGCTATCAACTGACCGACGGCACCTGGGTGGATTCGCTGGTCCGCCGCCCGCACAGCTTCAACCTGTTAGAACTGTTCAAGATCCAGGACGACATGCTCTGGCAGATCGAGGCGAATTTCTTCACCGTGCCCTACAACATGCCCTCGCCCTGGGACGACTAGGCCGAGTCAGGCCTCGCGCGGGAAGCCCGCGATCATCGCTTCCAGGCTGGCGGCGAAACTCGCGTCGAAATCGAACAGCGCTTCGAGATAATCGTGCATCCCGCCATTCTGCTCGTAGATCGTCCAGCCGAGCGCAAGCGCGATCACCGATCCGAGCCGCGACAGCGCGACATCTTCGCCCAATCCGCGCGCGATCAGCGGCGCGGCGAGCGCCTGCCGCGTTTCCGCCGTCGCCGCGCGGTCGGGCTCGGCCACCGCGCACAGGCGCGCGCCGTCGCGATGGGCCAGCAACCGCCCGCGCATTGCGTGGCCGAAGGCGATCAGCCAGTCCCGCCATTCCTCCAACCCCTCATGGCCGGCCCGCGCTTCGGCATAGAGCCGCTGCGCCATCAGGGTGACGAGTTCGGCCTTGCTCTCGACATGCCAGTAGAGCGCCGGCGGCTGCACCCCAAGCCGGGTCGCCAGCCGCCGCACGCTGAACGCATCGAGCCCGTCGGCCTCCAACAGGGCGAACGCCTCTTCGACGATCCGGTCGCGATCGAGCTTCATGCGGCTTGCTTGGCGGCATTGCGTGCGATTGACAATGCGGGGCGGTGCTTTGTATTTAACACCGTTAAGTTACGGAGGGGATCATGAGCTATAGCGCGCCGCATGTTCGCAACGCCTGGTATGTCGCGTCCTGGGAACAGGATCTTGAGCCCGCCACGCCCTTCGCGATCACGATCCTCGGCGAACCGGTCGTCCTCTATCGCAGCGAGTCCGGGCGTCTCGTCGCGCTCGAAGATCGCTGCGTCCACCGGCTCGCCCCGCTTTCGCTGGGCCGGTGCGAGGGCGATCGGCTACGCTGCATGTATCACGGGCTGCTGTTCGAACCCGACGGCAAGGTCGCGGAGATACCGGGGCAGGACCTCGTCCCCGCCAAGGCGCGCGTCAAAAGTTACCCGGTTACCGAAAAGCATAGCTGGATCTGGGTCTGGATGGGCGATCCCGAGCGGGCGGACGAGGCGCTGATCCCGCCCGCCATCGGCTTCGACGATCCCGATTATATCCTCGGCCGCGGGCAGCTCGACTATGAAGCTTGCGCCGAGCTGATCCACGACAATCTCTGCGATTTCAGCCATCTTTCCTATGTCCACGCCAACAGCTTCGGCGCGACCGAGGATTGGGCGCGCACCCGGCCCCGGGTGACGCCGCTCGAACGCGGCGTGCGCTTCGAACGCTGGGTGCCCTCGCAGGGCGGATTGCGCAGCCGGAAGGGCGTCACCGTCGATGCCTGGTCGTCCTATGATTATCTGGTGCCCGGTATCCTGCTGATGCGCGGCGCCAGCTATCCCGAGGGCACGGCGAAGAAGCTGGGCATGGGCGCGCCGCCCGATCTCGAAGGCGCGGTCGGCGTGACCTTCACCAGCCAGGCGGTGACCGCGATGACCGAGAAGACGGCGCGCTATTTCTTCTCCTGGGGCCCGCATCGCGACCATGGCGACGAAGAACTGCGCGATACGCTGATGGGCGTCGCGGCGATGGCCTTCGCGGAAGACAAAACGATGATCGAGGCCCAGCAGCGGGTCATCAGCGCGACCCCGGAACCCCGGGTGATGCCGACCAGCGCCGACAAGGGCGTCACCCTCTACCAGCGCCTCGTCGAAAAGCTCGCGCGCGAGGAAGCGCGCAAGGCGGAGGCGGCCTAGGCTTTCGCCGCCTCGTAATCGGCGAGCGGCACCCACCAGCCATGGACCTGCGGCTTGATCCGCTCGGGGAATTTCGCGCTGGCGATCGGCCCCTTGCCGATCGCGTCGGCCTCGAAGATCCAGAGCTCGCTGTCATAATCGTCCGGCCCGTTCATCCGGTCCGCCGTCGCGACCAGCCAGCCGCCATGGCCCTCCTGCGATGAGGGCACATGCACGGGCTCGTGGATCGCATGCATCGGCGGCACCGTATAGCCGCCGACCACGCCGCGCGCCGGATCGAAAGCCAGCAAAGCGGTAAAGGCGATGCCGACCGGCCCACCCATCAGCGGCGGCGGGCCTTCGGGATCGATCGTGCCGTACCAGGCCATCGCATAGGGCCGGCCCATATCCGCGTCGCGCACGCGGGGAAGATCGCCGGGCGGGCCGATCACGGCAACCTCCGCCTCCTCGCTGTCGCCGTCCATATCCAGCGTCCAGCGGACGAGCCCGCCGCCCAGTTCGTGCTGGGGAATAGTGATGCCCGAATCCTCGCGGATGAAGCCGAAGGCGTTCGAATCGGACTGGCACATATCGATATGCACCTTGCCGCCCTCGTCGAACGCATTGACGATATGATAGACATGGACGCCCTTGGGGCCCCTGAACCAGCGGACATCCTCGACACTGCCGCCGCGCGGGACGACGCCGATCCAGCTGTCCCAGTCCTGGTGGTGGATCCAGTGCGGGCCGCCTTCCTTCAGGACGTCGATATCGGATGTCGTCGGGAAAACCGGGAAGAGCGCATATTTCTCGCTGATCGCGAAATCGTGCATCATCGAACAATAGGGCGCGTCGAAGCTCTGTTCGGAAACGAGATTGCCCTGCGGATCGACGACGCAATAGGCGATGTTTTTCGAGGCCAGCCCGTCCGCCTCATAGCCGAAGAAGAACATTTCCTTCGTCTCGGGGTCGATGCGGACATGTGCGGTCATGGTTTCGGATTTCAGCGCCCCGTCAAAATCCCAGCTGCCCAAGGTTTCCAGCGTATGCGGATCGACGCGATAGGCGCGGCCATCTTCCTTGGTCAGGTAAAGCTTGCCCGCATGCCAGACCGGGGTGGTGTTGGAGACGGTGCGGTCGACGCCTTCCACGCTCGGATCGTCGGTAAAGGGATTGCGATAGCGGCCGAACAGCGCCCGGCCCGCCTCATGCTCGGCCTGCCAGCGCGCGGTGTGGACATAGCGGCAATCGTGCGAAACCTTGCCATCCTTGATCAGGATGCGGCTGACCATGCCGTCGGCCGACAGCAGCACATCGTTTTCGACGAACGGCACATGGGCGGGATCGGGCACCGCGCGGAAAAAGGCGCCCTGGATCTCCGCCGGAATTTCGCCCTCGATCTCGAGTTCGGGGGTCGACCCCTCCCAGCGGATCGGCTCGTTGAGCCCCATGAATTGCACAGTGCGCGGAAAATCCGACATCGCCCTCTCCTGTTACGCGACGGTTATTTTATAACAATTGATAGTATTTTTCGGCGCGCCGTCAACTCGGCGCATCGTTGCTCCCCATTTCTTGACTCGCTCGTCTTCGCTAACGATTGTTAGCGAAAATGGGAGGAGAGAAAAGCCCGTGAAAATCGTGATCACCGGGGCATCGGGCCAATATGGCCGCGCCGCCGTCGAGAAGCTGCTCGCCAAAGTGGCGGCGGAGGAGCTGATCCTCATCACCCGCACCCCCGCGAAACTCGCCGACCTCGCCAAACGCGGCGCGGACGTCCGGCGCGGCGATTTCGACGAGCCGGAGTCCCTACGGTCGGCCTTTGCGGGCGGGGAGAAACTGCTGCTGATTTCGGGCACGCGCGTCGGCGCGCGGGTGGCGCAGCACAAGGCGGCGATCGACGCCGCGGCGGCGGCCGGTGTCCGCCATATCCTCTATACGAGCTTCATCGGCATCGACGATCCCGGCAATCCGGCCGATGTCCGCCACGACCATATCGAGACGGAGAAGCTCATCCGCGCTTCGGGCATGGAATGGACGATGCTGCGCGACGCCCATTATGCCGATGCGATGATCGTGATGGCCGGGCCCGGCGTGATGGCGACCGGCAAATGGATCAGCAATGCCGGCGAAGGGCGCGAGGCGATGGTCTGGCGCGACGATTGCGTCGAATGCGCGGTCGCGGTGCTGACCGGCGAGGGTCATGAGGGGAATATCTACAACATCACCGGGTCGGAGCTTCAGAGCTTTGCGGAAGTGACGGCGCTGATGGCCGAAATCACCGGCAAGCCGCTCGACTATGTCGCCGTCGACGACGAGGCCCAATATGCGATGTTCGACGCGATGGGCATTCCCCGCCGCCCGGTCGACGATCACTATGTGAAGGGGATCCCCTGGAACAGCGACGACATGGTGACCTTCGGCCGGGCGATCCGCGAAGGCTTTCTCGAAATCTGCACGACCGACGTCGAAACGCTCACCGGCCACCCGCCGCGCAGCGTACGGCAGATGATTGAGGAGCATGCGGAGACGCTGAAGGCGGCCGCAAACGAATCGCTTGAAAAATAGGATCGGCTATGTTTGGCTCGATATGTCGGAAACGCGCTTAGACAGCTGATTTTGTAGGAAACTTTATTACGCGTTTCCGCCACGCGATGTGTGACGTTTGTGAAGTTAGGCAAACGCCGCCGCTCAGGTCAGCGCAAAATAGCGGACGAAATTGCCGTCGGCGCGTCGTTCGCCGACACCGATGAAGACATGTTTCATGAGCCAGTCATGCTTCCCGGCGCTGGTTTCGAAACTCGGCTGGGCACGGAGGTAATAATCGGCATGGGCCACGGGCTCTCCGCCCTCGAACGCCCAGTGGCGCAGCCGGTCCATCGTGTCCGCCTCCCGGCCCCAGAGATAGCCGCGATTGCGCATCAGGATCAGCGAGCCGTCTTCTTCCTCGAGCATGTAGCGGGCGTCGAAAACGGCGGTATCGTCGGGCCGGAAATAGGCATAGTCGCCGCCCGAATTGGGCACCGCCTTACCCTTCAGCCGGGGCCCTTCGAAATGCCCTTCGTCGACATAGACGGCGGAGCGCATGCCGCCATTGGGCGTGTCGGGGATCGTCTGCACGCGGGTGAATTTCAGCGTGCATTCGAACGCGAATTCGAGATGGGGATTGCCGAGCGTCGAGAGGATATCGTCCATGGCGTCTCTCCGGGCCTTGTTATCAATTGTTATCGTTGAAACCGATCGGCCTGTTACAACGAAGCTGCGTTGCAAGCTAGGGTAACAGCCGCCCAAGAACATCGCGCTGGCACCCTTGCCGCGAAACGCTAGAACGCTATCAAAGCCAACAATAGCAAATGAGGAGCGATCCATGGCCGATGCCGACGACCCTGCCAACAACCAGCCGACGGGCTATGTGCCCCCCAAGGTGTGGACCTGGGAACAGCCGAGCGGCGGCGCGTTCGCCAGCATCAACCGCCCGGTTTCCGGCGCGACCAAGGAACAGGAGCTGCCGGTCGGCGAACATCCGCTGCAGCTCTATTCGATGGGTACGCCCAATGGCGTGAAGGTCACCATCATGCTGGAGGAGCTGCTCGCCGCCGGCCATTCGGACGCCGAATATGACGCCTGGCTGATCAGCATCGGCGAGGGCGACCAGTTCGGATCGGGCTTTGTCGAGATCAATCCCAACTCGAAAATCCCGGCGATGCGCGACCATTCCACCGATCCGCATACCGACCTGTTCGAGAGCGCTTCGATCCTTTTCTATCTTGCCGAAAAGTTCGGCGCCTTCCTGCCGACCGAACATTATGCGCGGGCGCGCACGATGAACTGGCTGATGTGGCAGATGGGCTCTGCGCCCTTTGTCGGCGGCGGGTTCGGCCATTTCTACAATTATGCGCCGTTCAAGATCGAATATGCGATCGACCGCTACGCGATGGAAACCAAGCGCCAGCTCCATGTGCTCGACACCCATCTGGCGAAGAACGAGTATATGGCCGGCGACGACTATACGATCGCCGATATGGCGATCTTCCCCTGGTATGGCGCGATCATGCAGGGCGCCTATAGCGCGGCAGAATTCCTCTCTGTCCACGAATATGAGAATGTTGCCCGGTGGGTGAAGCAGATCGGCGGGCGCGAGCCCGTGCTGCGCGGGCGGCAGGTCAACCTGACCTGGGGACCCGAGGAATTCCGCGTCGCCAACCGCCACAGCGCCGCCGACATCGACAAGGTGCGCGCCGCGATGAAGGAACAGGACGCCGAAACCGCCGTCTAGAAGGATAAGCCAAGGGAATGACGCTCCCGCCAAAGGGAGCGCAGGGAGAGGATAATATGGCAGAAAACAATAAGATCACGCTTTACGACCTGCAGCTGGAATCGGGCGCGACGATCAGCCCGTTCGTCTGGGCGATCAAATTGGCGCTCGGCCATAAGGGCTTTGACATGGACGTCGTTCCCGGCGGCTTCACCGGTATCATGGAGCGTACCGGCGGCAAGACGGAACGGCTGCCCGCCATCGTCGACGATGGCGAATGGGTGCTCGATAGCTGGCTGATCGCCGAATATCTCGACGAGAAATATCCGGACCGGCCCACCCTGATCGGCGATCCCAGCATCAAGGTTTCCGCCCAGTTCATCGAAGGCTGGCTGTGGGGCACGGCGGTCGGTCCGTGGATGACCTGCTATGTCAAAAGCTATCGCGATCGTTCTCTCCAGGTCGATCATGAATATGTCACCGAGACCCGGGCCCGCATGATGGGCGGCAAGCTCGAAGACATCGTCGTCGGGCGCGAGGACCGGCTGCCGCAGATCTCAGCCAATCTGGAGCTGTTGCGCGGCACCCTGCGCAGCAATGACTGGTTCGGCGGCGAGGCGCCCAACTATGTCGATCACCGGCTGCTCGGCTGTTTCCTGTGGCTCGCCTCGGTCGCCGACACGCCGGCGCTGGCGAGCGACGATCCGCTCCGGGACTGGCTGGATCGCGGGTTCGATCTCTATGGCGGCCTTGGCCGGCATCCCGGCCTGTCCGACATTTTCGGGCTCGAGCAACGCCCGGGCGACCCCGAACTGTTCGATCACAACCCGCGCGAATTCGGGCTCAACAAGCGCAATACCGGGCCGGAATCGACGCGTGCCGAAACCGCCGCGATCAAGGGCGAGGCCGTCAACGCCTAGGGAGACTGGGAGAGCGCCCGCCGCTAGCCGGTGGCGAGCGTCTCTGCCCGCGATACGCCCGGTTCGGCATCCGGCTCCAGCGCCGGATAGTTGCCGTCCTCGAAAATACAGTCGACGAGGAACGTCTCGACCGCATCGGCCGTCTTTTCCCGGAGTCCGGGCGAGCGCCGCACCGCGATCCGCCAGGGCTCATAGGGCCAGATATTCTCCACCTCTCCGCGTTTTTCGGGGCTGATAAAGGCTTCGCAGAGCACGCTGATCCCGACGCCCTGCTCCACCATGCAGGAAAGCACGTCATAATATTGCGTGCGCCCGGCGATTTTCGTCGGCTGGATGCCGACCCTGCTCAGCGCCTCCAGCATCGAATTCTCCTGCTCGGTTCCCGGTCGCGGCAACACGAAGGGCAGCTTGCCTATATCCTCGATGGTCAGCTGGCCCGGCGCTTTGGGCAGGATCGACCGATGCGCGAAAATTCCTGCGCGGCAATAGCTCAGCACCCGGGTCGCCGCATCGATCTCCTGCTGCGGCATAATGTGGAGCAGCGCAAAATCGAACCGGTTTTCCAGGATCTTGCGCAGGGTCGCCGGGCCCGGCGTTTCGGCCTGGAATTCGAGATCGATTTCGGGATTGGCCTGAAGGAAGCGGTCGAGCTTGGGCCGGACATAATTTTCGAGCAGGCTCAGCCCGACATAGATTTTATACCGATAGGCCGGCTCCGCGTCCTCGGGGCTGCGCTTGTGGCCGTTCAGGACCGCCGCCGCGGCCAGGAAAGGCTGGAGGTCGCGCGCAAAGGCCATGCCCTGCAAGGTGAGGTTCGGGCGCCGTCCGGGCTCGCGGACGAACAGCGAAATGCCGAGCTGCTCTTCGAGCGTCTTCAGATGATTGCTGACAGCGGCCTGAGAGATATCGAGCTGCTCGGCCGCCACGCGAAAGCTGCGATTTTCCCTGATGACCTCGAAAACTTCCAACTGCCTCAAAGTGTATGAAAAACCCATAATTCCGAGCCCCTCTGCCGTCCTCCGAAGGAATAGTTATAACCTGTACCTTATCGGCTGTCATCATTCGGGCATGCGTTGCTTTCCCGTCTCCGCAAGCGGATTTGAGCCGCAAAAGGCCCGTCCAGGGCCAACAGGGAGAGGGGTTATATGCACCGCAAGACAGATCGTATCGCCATCGGAACGCGCCGCGCTCCGCGCCGGATTCTCGCCTGCGGAGCCAGCGCGCTCGCGCTCGGCCTCGGCGCCACCGCCGCACAGGCGCAGGAAACGGAGATGGCCCAGGCCGACACCGGCAACGGCTCCCCGATCATCGTCACCGGCTCGCGCATCCGGCAGGACGGTATGCAGACGCCGGTTCCGGTAACCGCCGTCCAGGCCGAGGCGCTCGATTCGATGGCGCCAACCACGCTCGTCGAAGGGCTCAGCCAGCTGCCGCAATTCTATGGCAACCAGACACCCAACGATGCCACCAGCTGGTTCGAGCGCGGCGGCTATGGCAACCTCAATCTGCGCGGCCTCGGCATCAACCGGACGCTGACGCTGCTCAACGGGCGGCGGATCATCTCGGCAAACGCCTTTGGCGGCGTCGATACCAATGTGATCCCCGAAGCGCTGATCGCCAGCATCGCGACAACCACCGGCGGCGCGTCCGCCGCCTATGGAACGGACGCCGTGGCGGGCGTGGTCAACTTCATCCTCGACACCGATTTCGACGGGCTGGAGCTGACCGCCCAGGCAGGCATCACCTCGCGCGGCGATTCCGAATATTACGAGATTTCCGGCGCTTTCGGCACCAATATCGGCAGCCGCGGCCATTTCCTGATCTCCGCCGAGCGCTTCGAGCAGGAGGGGGTCCACAATTATGACGGCCGCGACTGGTACAATGCCTGGGGCACCGTGCCCGATGCGAACGGCCAGCTCTTGATCCGGCCCAACGTCATCTCCAATGCCGCGACGTTCGACGGCCTGATCTTCGCGCCCGGTTCGGCGATCGACATGCTGCAATTCCGGTCCGACGGCACCTTTGCGCCGTTCATGACGGGCAGCCCGACGACCGCCCGGCCCGGCGTGCCGCCGGCACGCAGCGCAGGTGGCAGCGGCGACGATATCGGCGCCGAAGTCCAGACCATCTATCCGGATATCGAGCGCGACGCGATCTATGCCTATGCGGATTATGAAGTCGCCGACGGCTTCACGATGTTCGCCCAATATATCCGGGGGAGCAACGAAACCTTCCGCTACAACACGCCGCGCGGATCGATCCAGGGCACGCCGACCGCGGTCACGATTTTTCAGGATAATGCCTATCTGCCCGATGCCATCCGGCAGACGATGATTACCGAAGGGCTCGAGTCCTTCACCCTGCGGCGGCAGGGCAGCGCCGAGGATATCGGCGCCGACATCACCCTGCGCGATCGCAATGTGATGAATTCGGTCACCGCCGGATTCCAGTGGGATCTCGATACCGGCGGGTTCCTCGATGACTGGACGATCGACGCCTATTACCAATATGGCCACAACCAGCGCCGGGCCTATCAGGTCGGTCTGCGCGTCGACCGGCTGTTCGCAGCGGTCGATGCCGTGGTCGATCCGGCCACCGGCTCGATCGTCTGCCGGACGAGCCTGTTCAACGACCAGTTTCCCGGCTGCCAGCCGCTCAACCTGTTCGGCCGCGGCAACGCCACGCCCGGCGCGGTCGACTATGTGACCGGCAACGATCCGGGCGAGCAGATCACGACGCCGCTCTTCTTCGCCAATGGCGGATTCGGGCCGGGCATCACCGATAGCTATACCTCACAGGAAGCCAAGGTGAGCATCACCACGCTGCGCCAGCATGTCGTCGACCTGTCGTTCAGCGGCGAGCTTTGGGAAGGCTGGGGGGCGGGCCCGATCTCCGCCGCTTTCGGCGCCTCCTATCGCGAAGACCGGATCCGCCAGATCGTACGCGATTCGACCAACCAGTCGTCCGATCACGTCAACGGCCATCCGGTGCTCTGCGACACCGATCCAGAGGCGATCGCCGCCGGGCTGCGCGGCGTGAACCCGGCGGACTGCGCCAACACGGTCGGCGTCCAATATTCCAAGGTCTCGAACATCCTCGGCTCGATCGACGTCAAGGAAGCGTTCGGCGAATTGCTCGTCCCCCTCATCGCCGATGCGGGCTTTATCGAGCAGGCGAACCTTCACCTAACCGGGCGTTGGGCCGATTATTCGGGATCGGGCACGGTCTGGGCCTATAAGGCCGGCCTCGACCTGCAGCTGGGCGGTGGCATCCGCTTGCGCGGCACCTATTCGCGCGATGTCCGCGCCGCCAATCTTTCCGAACGGTTCGACCGAACGGGCGGCGTCGCGACGATCACCGATCCCCGCTATCCGGGCGACGGCGCGATCAACGTCACCCGCTTTTCGGGCGGCAACCCCAACGTCAATCCGGAGGAGGCCGATACCTTTACCGTCGGCGCGGTCTTCCAGCCGGAGTTTATCGACGGCCTGTCGATTTCGCTCGACTGGTACCGGATCGAAATCGGCGGGGCGATCGGCCAGCTCGGCGTGCAGGCGGTGGTCAACCAGTGCGAGGCAGGCGCGACCGACCTGTGCTCACTGATCACCCGCGATATCGCTACCGACCGGCTGGTGCTCGTCGGCGACGTCTTCATCAATGTCGATGAGAATGTCGTCAGCGGCGTCGATCTGGAAGTCGCCTATCAGCGCGACATCGCACTGTTCGGCGGCGGCGGCGAAGCGATCGGCGCGCGCCTCTATGCAAGCTGGCTCGACGAGAATTCGGAAACGCTCGCCGGCACGCAGACGATCGATCGCGCCGGCCAGACCGGCCTCCAGCAGTCGGACGGCATCGCCTACGCCCTGCCGGACTTCAAGGCGACCGGCAGCCTGACCTATAACAATGGCGGCTTCTCGGCCTTCGTACAGGGCCGTTATATCGACGGCGGCACGATCGAGAACGCCCTTGTCGAAGGTGTCGATATCGAGCGTAACAGCGTCAGTTCCGCCTTCTATGCGGATGCGCGGCTAAGCTATGAGCACCAGTTCGACAGCGGCACATCGGTCGAAATCTTCGGGCAGGTGACAAATTTGTTCGACGAAGATCCGCCGATCACGCCCTATTACAGTGTGTTCCTCGGCTACTCGCAGCAATATAATCCGTCGCTCTTCGACGTCTTGGGTCGCCGCTATACACTCGGCGTCAGAGTCCGGATGTAGGCGCAAGAAGAGCGAATTGGGGGGCGGGCATGCCGGCTGATAGCATCCACCCACTGGCATGTCCGCCTGCCCCGGCAAGGAACTGCGAGGATCATGACAGAACGACCGAAAACCCCAGGCATCACCCGCCGCACGGCGATTGCCGGTGCGCTCGGCACGGCGGCCCTGGCAGCGACTAGCTTCGCGCATCTGCCGGGCCGCAGGCCCAATTTCCTGTTCATAATGGCCGACGATCTCGGCTATGCGGACCTCTCCTGCTATGGCCGGCGCGACTATGAAACGCCCGTTCTCGACGGGTTGGCGGCGCAGGGCACCAAATTCACCCATGCCTATGCCAACAGCGCAGTCTGCACCGCGACGCGCGTCGCGCTGGCGACCGGGCGTTACCAATATCGCCTGCCGATCGGCCTCGAAGAGCCGCTGGGCGACCGCAATGTCGGGTTGCCGCCCTCCCATCCGACCATCGCGTCGCTGCTGCGCGACCAAGGCTATGCGACGAGCCTGATCGGCAAATGGCATCTCGGCAATCTGCCCGACTTCGGCCCCCTCAAGAGCGGCTATGACGAATTCTGGGGGCTCCGTGGCGGCGGGGTCGACTATTTCAGCCATGATTTCGCCAATACGCACGATCTCTGGGATGGCGAGACCGAGATTCACGAGACCGGTTATATGACCGAGATGCTCGCCGAGCGCGCGATCGAAACGCTCGAGGCGCGGCAGCGCGACCGGCGGCCCTTCCTGATGAGCCTGCATTTCACGGCACCGCATTGGCCTTGGGAAGGTCCCGGCGACCAGGCCGAATCCGAACGGCTCGCCACGCTGCCCGATCCCGTCGCCCATATCCATTATGACGGCGGCGACATGGCAACCTATGCCGAGATGGTGCTCTCGCTCGACACCCAGGTCGGCCGCGTCCTCGCCAAGCTTTCCGAGCTCGGCATGGATCAGGACACGGTTGTCGTCTTTACCAGCGACAATGGCGGCGAGCGCTTTTCCGACGTCTGGCCCTTTACCGGCCGCAAGACCGAGCTGCTGGAGGGCGGGCTGCGCATTCCCGCCATCGTCCGCTGGCCGGGCGTCTCGATGCCGGGCACGGAGAGCGAGCAGCAGATCATGTCGATGGACTGGCTGCCGACCTTCGTCGCGGCGGCGGGGGGCGCGCAGGACGCCGGCCACCCCAGCGACGGCGTCGATATTCGCAGCGCCATCGCCGGAAACGCCATGGCCGAACGCCCGCTTTTCTGGCGTTTCAAGAATCATGGCCAGGAAGCCGCGCGCATCGGCCGGTGGAAATATCTGAAGATCGCCGGCAACACATTCCTATTCGATGTCGTCGCCGATCCGCTGGAACGCGCGAATTTGAAGGACCGCTATCCCGACACCTATGCCGAGTTGGTCGAGGCATGGCAGGCGTGGAACGCGACGATGCTGCCCAACGATCCCGATGCGCCGTCCTACGGATTTACCGGCTCGATGCTGGCCGATCATTTCGGCATCGATAACTAGCCGCGCTTTCGTCGGGGCTTGAGTTGCCCCGGGAACCCAATATCGTGCGCGGCGATGAACGCTTTCGCATCCCCCCGGCGCTGACCGTGCCGATCGGGCTTCTTCCGGCAGGTCGACGCCGCGCGGCGCTGTGCGGCGCGGTGGCGCTGCTGATACCGGTAGCGGCCTGCGCGCCGCGCACCGCCGAGAGCCGGCCCGCGATCATGGATGCCGTGCCGGCCGAATTCACCTCCGCCGATTCCGCGGCACCGGTGGAGATTGACGGGCGCTGGTGGGAAAGCTTCGGCGATCCGCTGCTCGAAAGCTTCGTCGAGCGCGCGCTTTCGGGAAACCCTTCGATAGGCCAGGCGATCGAGCGGCTGCGACAGGCGCGCGCCGCGGCCCGGATCGAGGAATCGGACCTGTACCCGCAGGCCGGCGCGACATTCGGCGCCGAGGAACGTGGCATCGAGGGCGCGCCGTCCCTCCCCGCCCGTTTCGATCTTGGTATCGATGTCGCTTGGGAGGCCGATATCTGGGGGCGCATCTCGTCCGAAAGCGCCGCCGCGCGCGCCGAATACCGGGCAAGCGCCGCCGACCTTCAGGCAACGCGCCAGCTGATCGCCGCCGAAACCGCGCGCACCTATCTCGCCGTCGTCGAAGCCCAGGCGCAGGTCGAACTCTCGACGCGGGTACTCGCCACCTATGACGAGCTGATCCGCCAATTGAACCTGCGTGTCGAAGCCGGCGTTACGCCGCAGAGCCTTGCCGCGCTCGCGATCACCGACCAGCAGACGGCGCGCGCGGGGCTGGAACAGCGGCGCGAGGATTACCAGCGCCTGATCCGGCGGCTCGAAATCCTCGTCGGCGATTATCCAGACGGCATCGACACGCTCGCGGCCTCGCTTCCCGACGTGCCGCCGCCGCCGCCCGCCGGCGTTCCGGCCGGACTTCTGGACCGGCGGCCCGATGTCCGTTCGGCGCGGCACCGGATCGAGGCGGCGGGCTTTCGTATCGACGCCGCCGAAGCCTCTTTCCTGCCGTCGCTCACGCTTACCGGATCGGCCGGCACGTCCGCGGCGTCCTTCGCCGGCCTGTTCGATCCGCTGACCCTTGTCTGGTCGATCGCCGGGCGGCTGCTCCAGCCGATTTTCCAGGGCGGGCGGCTGCGCGCGCAGCTCGAATTCCGGGAGGGCGAGCGCAACGAGGCGATAGAGGCCTATGCCGAGACCGCGCTACAGGCGCTGTTCGAGGTCGAAACCGCGCTCGCCGTCGACGGAATCATCGCCAATCAGGAAACCGCTTTCGGCCAGGCCGCCCAGGCCGCCGAACAGGCAACCGAAATCTCGACCCTGCGCTACCGTGCGGGCATCGAATCCTTCTTCAATGTGCTCGAAAGCCAGCAGCGCGCGCTCAACGCCCGCAGCGCCTTTCTTTCCGCCCGCCGGGCGAGGCTGTTCAACCGGATCGACCTGCATCTCGCCATCGGCGGCGGGCTGGAGGAAGATCCCGCAATCACGCTGGCCGCGCGAAATCGGGAAAATGCGGACCAGTGATGCCAATCACAGGCGGTTATGCTAGGCTGAGCTAATCGGGTCGTCGAAATCACCGCAAAGGAGATCGACGATGGGAAAAGAACACAAAACGGAACAGCTTAGCGAAACCGAACTGGACGACGTCCAGGGCGGCGGAGACTCCGTGCCGGTCGAGAGCTTCTCGCTCAACTTCGAAAAAATCAAGCATACGAGCGGCAGCGCCCGTTTCATCGGCGAAACCGAGAAGAATCTCGACGTCGATGGAATTGTCGGGCCGAAAACCGCCGGCAAGACCGCCGCATCGGGCGGCGGCAGCGGCATTTAGGCCGGGCGAAAGCACGAAAACCGGACACAAGAGACGAAGCACACTGAACACCAACAGGAGACTGACCATGACTGACAAGACCAAAGCCGAAGAACTCAACGACGCCGAACTGGAGGACGTCCAAGGCGGCCTCAAAACCACAGGCGACATCCAGACCACAAAAACTCTCGTCGTCGACGGCGATTTCGGCCCGGCGGGCAGAAAGGGCTGGAGCACTTCGGGCGATGCGGACGATCGGCCTACCGAAGAAGTGAAATATTAAACGGCAAGCGAAATCCGCGCCACGCCAACCATAGGCAGGAGAAAGACAATGACGGACAAGAAAAAGACCGAAGAACTGAAGGATGCCGAACTCGATGACGTGCAGGGCGGCGGGAACATGGAAATCCAGAAGCCGGCAGCCACGAAATCCGGCGATGGCTCGGTTCGCACGGCGGACGGTTTCCTGAGTTCGGGCCACACGACGGGATCGAATATTTTGAGTTCGGGCCACGGCACCAACAACGTCAAAGCCGAATAAGCGGCTCGCAAAAGACGGCACACGAAAATTACGGCCTGCCCCGGAAACGTTCCGGGCGGCCCCTGATCGGTTCGCACTGTGTTTCACCATCAAGGGAGAATGAAGATGACGGAGAAAAAAAGGACCGAAGAGCTGAACGAGAAGGATCTCGACGAGGTTCAGGGCGCGGGCACCAAGGGCCTTCTGGGCGATGACCTCGGCATCTTGCGCGGCGGCATCCAGAAGCCCGAGCCCAAGCAGATGGAGCGCGTTTTCGAGGACGAATAAGGCAATCGGCGGCCCCTTTGCCCGGTGCGAAGGAGCCGCCCTGTTTGCGGAAGGAAGCCGGACATGACGAAAATGAAGCAGGGTAAGCAGGATCGGGTGACCAAGGCCGGCGCGGTCGAGCTCGACGAAAACGCGCTCAATCAGGTTTCGGCAGGTGCTAGCGAAGTGGTGAAGATCCCCGGTCCGCCGATGCCCTTCATCCCGTCACCCCTTCCGCAACAGGATGGCAGCGATCAAGCGGTTACGCTGGACGGGCACGAGCTGACCCATGTCCAGCAGAGCAAAGGTGGCGCGCGTAAGAAGAACTGAGGGCAGCAAAGCCCGAGCGCGTGATCGCGATCACAGCGGCGCCCCGGGTTTTCACCGATACCGCTTCACAGGACAACGAATCGGGGAAGGAATTTTATCATGGCGAAACAGAAGAAAGAGGAATTAAGTGAGCAGGAGCTCGATCAGGTAAAGGGCGGCGCCCTTCTCCTGCCGGCCGTACAGGCGGCGCGAGAGGCGGCCCGATCTACGACCCCCACGGTGAAAACCAACACCCAGCTCAAGACGTTCGCCAGCCCAGACGATCAGACGAATTAAGGCTTCGGACCAAACCCCAACTTCACGGAGAATCACGATGACCAAGAAAACCGACGACAAAGTGACCAAGGCCGGCACCGTCGAGCTCGAGGAAAAAGACCTGGACTCAGTACAGGGCGGCGGCACCGAAGAATTGTTCGGCGCCTACAACTTCAAGGTCGAGATCGAGGGCGTGAAGCCGCGACTGACCACCGACGAGGTCGGAATCCGGGCCGGCATCCGCGCCACCGACAGGCTTGGCGTGCGAGCGACCAAGGGCACGAAGATCCGCAAATAGCGAGCCGATACCGTCCGGTATGCGGCGGATTTCCGTCCCATTCGGGCGGCAGAGCCCGATCCCGAGGCATCCCGCCCCGGGCCAGGTGAGAAAGACAGATGATGGCCAAAAACAAGAAAGCCAAAGAGCTCGGCGAAAAGGAGCTCGATCAGGTGACTGGCGGCGAAGTGAAGCAGTGGAACCTTGAGAATGCCTGGCCGAGCAAGGTAAGTGGCGGTGGCGCGAACGGCACGGCCGACGAGTTTTTGAGTTCGGGCCACACCACAGGTTCGAACATCACGGGAACCGGCAAGAGCGTGGTGACCGAGGAAATCGTCTTTGTGAAAAAATAGACCGGTTAGGGGCGTCGGGTGGCGACAACGACACCGACGCCTTGAAACTCCGGAGACAGCCGGGAAGCTTTTGTGCATCTATTATGCAGTGCAGCCGGACCGATCCGCCACCTGCTGCTGTTCGCCCCCGAATATGAAGCCGAGCATTTTGCAGCGATCTATGGCGCGCTGGTGGCCAGCCTGCCTGCCGATGCGGCGATCACCGTCGCCGCCGAACCCGGCGCGCAGCCGCATATCGCGCGCTGGCCCTGCGACCCGGCCCGCCTCGCTATCGTCGAAATTCCGGACATCAGCATCACGCCCTGGGCGCGCGATCCGCTAATCGCGGCGGCAGCCAATGGCGCGCCGGCGCTGCTCACCACACCCGAACTGGAACGCCGCGACGATCTCCGCGCCGCCGCCACGCTGGCGGAAAAGACGGAGCTCGCTTCCGCGCCCTCGCCGGTCGCCTTCGAAGGCGGCAACATCCTTGTCGGGGAAAGCCATCTCTTCGTCGGGGTCGATACGCTGACGGCCCTTGGCGATGACGGCGCGGCATTGTTCGAAACGGCGCTGCGCGATTTGGAGGGCGATCGCCGCGAAATCGTGCCGATCGGTTCGGCCGACGACGCCCCGTCCGAAACCTTCCGCACCGCCCATGCCGGAGAGGAAGAATGGCGGGAGATTTTCCATTATCGCGCGAAAGAAGGCACCCGGCAGCCGGTTTTCCATATCGATATGTTCCTGACGCTTGCCGGAAAAGGCGCAGGCGGCGGCGAACGGATTTTGGTCGGCGATCCGGCGATGGCGGCAGAGATGCTTGGGCTGCCGCCGCACCCGCTTTGCCTTGCGAACCGCTTCAATGCCATCGCCGCAGATCTGGAAGCACGGGGTTTCGCCGTCACCCGCAACCCGCTGCCGATGATCTATATGGACGATCCCAAGAAGCGGCGGCGCACCTGGTATTACGCTTCCTCCAACAATGCGCTCGTCCAGCGCGAACCGGACATCGTCTGGCTTCCCGCCTATGGCCATGACAACTGGCCCGAGCTCGAAATCACCGACCGCCAGAACCGCGAAATCTGGGAAGGTTTCGGCTTCGAAGTGCGAATGATCGGCGAGGCGCAGAAGCTCGCGGAAAATTTGGGCGGGCTCCATTGCTTGACAAATGTGCTCCGGCGTAGCTGACTCCCGGAAATTCGGCGTATATTGAACAGGGATCGGGTCGCACCGACCGGGGGAGGTGTCGCCGCAGGGCCATGGCCAGACAGATTTTCAGGCAGGAAGCGATCGACAGCATGGCGAGCCCGGATCGGCTCGACCAGCCGCTCCAGCTCGTCCGCCCCGCCAACTGGATATTCCTCGCCATTGTTGGCGCCGTCATTTTGTTCGCGCTCGTCTGGGGGTTCACTGCCCGGGTGCCGGTACAGGTGGAAGCGCGCGGTATCCTGATCAGCGCGGAGGGACTGGCCGAAGTTTCCGCGCAATATGAAGGGCGGGTCGAGGAAATTCTCGTCAGCCCCGGCGATACGGTGGAGGCCGGCGATGTCGTCGCGCGACTCTCCCGCCGCAGCCGCGAACGCGAAATTCGCGCGGCGGAGGCTGCCCTGCGCGATGCGATGGCGCAGGCTGCCGCCGCCGAAAGCACCTATCGAACGGGCGATGCGGGATTGAGCGCGGCCGAGCGCGCGATGCTCGCCTCGCTGCGGTCCCGCACCGCCGAAGTCCGCCGCCTTCTGGAAACGCGCGACGAAACCGTCGCCAATATGCGCGGGCTCGTCGAACAGAATGCCGCGACGGAGGAGGAGCTGGCGAGCATCATCGCTTCGCGCGACGAGCTGCGCGCAGAGCTGCGCCGGCTGGAGCAGGAACGGATGCAGCTGGGGGTGACGACGGCCCAGCGCCGCAACGAGCGCGGCGAGGAACGGCTCGGCGAAAGCCAGCTGGTCGCCCAGCGCCGCCGCGAACTGGCGCAATTGCGTGCCCAGACCGATGACGAGGTGCTGCTGCGCGCGCCCCAGCGCGGCGACGTTCTCGAAATACAGGCCAATGCCGGCGATGTGATCGCCGCCGGCGAAACCGTCGCGACGATCGACAGCCGGAACAGCGGGGCCGAGAGCGCCGACAGCTATGAGGCCGTGCTCTATGCCCGGCCGGCGACCGGCAAGCGCATCGCCCCCGGCATGACGGTCGAGATCATTCCGACCACCGCCGAGCGCGAGATATACGGCCATATCCATGGCGAGGTTGTTTCGACCGCGGTCTTCCCGGCGAGCCGCGAGGCGATGCGCCGGGTGCTGCAGAACGACCGGCTGGTCGACGAGCTGTCGGTCGAGGGCGCGCCGATCGAGGTTCGCGTCCGGCTGCACCGGGCGGAACAGAGCGGCCAGTTCCTCTGGTCGTCCTCGGACGGCCCCGCCTGGGCGATCACCCGCGGAACGATGCTGGAAGCGAATGTGATCCTGGAGCGCCGCCCGTTCATCGCGGTGCTCTTTCCCGGGCTTGCGGGCAGCGGCGAACGCGTGACCGAGTGACGGTGTTTCGCACGCCCACGGTCCTCCAGATGGAGGCGGCGGAGTGCGGGGCGGCCGCGCTGGCGATGATCCTCGGCGGTTATGACCGGTTCGTACCTCTGGAGGAATTGCGCGGGATGTGCGGCATTTCGCGCGACGGCGCCAAGGCCTCCAACATCCTGAAAGCCGCGCGCAGCTTCGGGCTGGAAGCCAAGGGGCTGAAGGCAGAACCGGAAACGCTGCCCGATATCGGCTTTCCGATGATCGCCTTCGTCAATTTCAACCATTTCCTGGTCGTCGAAGGAATGAAGGACGGCAAGGTCTTCCTCAACGACCCCGCCTCGGGCCATCGCAGCGAGCCGATGGAGGAATTCTCGCGCAGCTTTACCGGGGTGGTCCTCTCCTTCGTGCCGACCGATGCGTTCGAAACCGGCGACAGCCGGCCCTCTATCGTGGAATCGCTGGCGGCCCGGATGGAAGACTATAAGCTCGGCCTGCTGTTCGTCTTCCTCGCCAGCCTGGCGCTGGTGGTACCCGGCATCGCCCTGCCCTTCTTCAACCAGATCTTCGTCGATTATGTGCTCGTCCGCTCGCTCGACAGCTGGCTGTGGCCGCTCCTGATCGGGATGACGATAACCGGCCTGCTGCGCTTCGGGCTGGTCAGCCTGCAGGAAATCGCGCTGACCCGGCTGGGCGCTGTGATGCGCGGGCGGACCGGCTACCAGCTGCTCGATCACATGCTGCGCCTGCCGATCGGCTTTTTCGAGCAACGCTTTACCGGCGAGATCGCGGACCGGGTGCGCCTCAACGAAGGCCTGGTGAGCCTGCTTTCCGGCCAGATGATCCAGGCGGCGATCAACCTGCTGCTCGCCGTTTTCTACCTGATCGTGCTCTTGTTCTTCAGTATCCCGCTGACCCTCGTCATCCTGCTGCTCACCAGCCTCAACGCGCTGGTGCTGGTCTACACCGCGCGGGTAATCTCGGAGAAATACCGCAAGGTGTCCATCGACCAGGGCAAGATGATGGGCGCGCGGATCGCGGGGCTGAAGGATATCGAGACCTACAAGGCGAGCGGCGGAGAAACGATGCTCTTCGGGCGCTGGACGGGATTGCAGGCGACCGCGGTGAACGGCATGCAGGAGGCCGCTGCGGTACGCGCCTGGACCGCCCCGCTGCCCGGGCTCATCTCCACGCTGATCGTGCTGACGACGCTGGTGGGCGGTGGCTATCTGGTGATGCGGGGAGCATTCACCCTGGGCGAACTCATCGCCTTCCAGGCGCTGGCGATGAGCTTTTCGGGGCCGGTGACGGCGCTTGCCTCGTTCGGCGCTGAACTGCAGCAAGTGCGCACCTTTCTGGGTCGGCTCGACGATACGCTGGACCAGAAGGCCGATCCGGTGTTCGACGAAAGCGGCGCGCGACCGATCGACGCGGTGCCGCGCGGGGCGCTGAAGCTCGACGCCGCGAGCTTCGGCTATAACCCGCTCGATCCGCCGCTGATCGACGGGCTGACGATAGACGTATCGCCGGGGCAGCGGGTGGCGCTGGTCGGCGCATCGGGATCGGGCAAGTCGACGGTCGGCAAGATGATCGGTGGGCTCGTCGAACTGCAATCGGGCGACGTGCTGATCGACGGGCGGGCGCGCCGCGAATGGCCGCGCACGGTGCTTGCGGCGCGGCTTTCCTATGTACGGCAGGAGGTCGTGTTGTTCGCGGGCACGGTGCGCGACAACCTCACGCTCTGGGACGCGACGATCCCCGAAGAGGATATCATCGCCGCCGCGAAGGACGCCGCGATCCACGAGCGCATCCTCGCTCTTCCCGGCGGCTATGACGCCGAACTCGCGCCGGGCGCGACCAATATTTCGGGCGGCGAGCGCCAGCGGATGGAGATCGCCCGCGCGCTCGCCACCAATCCCTCGATCCTGATCCTGGACGAAGCGACGAGCGCGCTCGACCCCGTCACCGAACATCATGTGATGGAGGCGATCCGGCGGCGCGGAATCACCTGCATCGTTATCGCCCACCGCCTCTCCACGATCCGCGACTGCGACGAGATCATCATGCTCGACCAGGGCAGAATCGCCGAACGCGGCACCCATGACGCGCTCCTCGGCGGCACCGGCGCCTATGCGCGGCTGGTGGAGGCATAGATGGCCGGCCGCGCGATCCTGTTCGGCCCCGAAGCCGGCGATGACAGGCAGGAATTTGCCGCCGGGCCGCCGATCGAATGCGCGCGCGACGGTCGCGCCTTCCTCATCGCCGAAGGCGTCGCCGAACTTTTTCTCAGAACCCCTGCCCGCCAGTCTTTTCTCGGCATCGTCGAAGCCGGCGATCCGGTTTTCCCGGCGGCACCGGAGGACGCCGTCTTCCTTCTCGTTGCGCGCGGCGCGCTTACCGTAGCGCCGCTCGATACAGGGAAGGAAAATCGGCTCTTCGCCCGCTGGCGGGAGATTATCGGCACTGTCCCGGGCGAAAGCGCCACGCCGCAAGCCTTCAACGCCGCGCTCTATTCCGCCCTCGACGCGCAAGCCGCGGAACGCGACGCCGCGGCACTGGCCCGGCTCCGTACCGTCGATGCGGAATCGCGAACGGACGAACCGCCGCCACCAAGCCTCGCCGATATTCTGCGCGATTGCGCGCGCGCGCTGAAGGTGCCCGTTCCCGATACCCGGCCCGGGGACAAGGCCTTCGGCTTTGCCGACACCCCCCGGCTCGCCCATCGCTACGGGCTTTCGGTGCGCAAGCTCACGCTCACCGGCAAATGGCAGCTCCACGATCAGGGGCCGCTTGTCCTGCGCGAGGGGGAAGGCGGCGCGCTCGTTTCCGCCATCTGGAAAAGCGGCGGCTACCGGCTTGCCTCGGGCGCGCCGCTCGATCCCGGCGCGACGCGGTTCGACCGCACCGGCTATGCCATATCCGCTCCGCTGCCCGACGGCATTACCGGCTTCTGGTCGCTCGCCCGGCATGTGCTCGCTCGCAATGGCGACGAGTTGAAGACCATCGGCATTGCCGCGACACTGATGGCGATTCTCGGCGCGATCGTGCCGCTCGCCACCGGATGGCTGCTCAACGATATCGCGCCCTCGGGCGATGCGGGTTTGCTCGTCGCGGTCGGCCTCGCCCTGCTCTTTGCCGGCCTGATCACCTACCTGCTGTCGACGCTACGCGGCATGGCGACGAGCCGTATCCAGGGAAAGACGAGCGCGCGGCTTTCGACCGGCATATTCGACCGGGTGCTGCGCCTGCCCGCCTCCTTCTTCCGCGAATATAGCGCGGGCGATCTCAACCAGCGTATTGCCGGCATCGACGGCATTCGCGCGCTGATCCTTTCCATCGCGCTTTCCGCCGGGCTCTCCGCGATACTCTCGATCTTCTATTTCGGGGTGCTCGCCTATTACGGGATCGGGTTGGCGCTGATCTCCCTGGCGCTGGTTTCGGTGTATATCGGCATCGTCGCGGTGACGCGCCTGCTGCAGATGCCGCTGATCCGCGAGGCTTTCGCCATCGACGGGCGGCTGGCCGAACAGGGCTACGAGATGATCGGCGCGGTCGCGAAATTGCGGAGCGCCGCCGCCGAACGCCGCGCGCTGTCGCGCTGGGCCGCTTCCTATGGCGAGGAGCGCGTGCTCGAATATCGCGCCGGCGTGATCACCGGCTATTCGAGCGCGATTTCGGACAGCTGGCAGGTGTTGACGCAAGTCGCCCTGTTCGCCGGCGTCGCGACCTTCGCGCAAGGCGAGATGGCGCCCGGCAGTTTTATCGCCTTCCTCGTCGCTTTCGGTTCCTTTCAGGGCGCCTTTGTATCGCTCTCGGCGCAATTGATCGAACTCTATGCCGCCCAGCCGCAAATCGACCGCGCCTTACCGATCCTGACCGCCGAACCGGAAATCGCCCGCAGCCGCAAGGATCCGGGCGATCTCAGCGGCGCCATCGAAGTGCGCGATATCAGTTTCGGCTATGACGAGAGCCTGCCTCCCATACTCTCCGGCGTTTCGCTCGACATCCCCGCCGGCGCGCATTTCGCGGTCGTCGGCGCATCGGGATCGGGCAAATCGACCCTGCTGCGGCTGCTGCTTGGCTTCGAAACCCCGCGCCAGGGCTCGATCTATTACGACGGCAAGGAG
Source organism: Parasphingopyxis marina (assembly GCF_014237875.1). Lineage (GTDB taxonomy): Bacteria > Pseudomonadota > Alphaproteobacteria > Sphingomonadales > Sphingomonadaceae > Parasphingopyxis > Parasphingopyxis marina. Next base: position 1,086,109 of record NZ_JACJVJ010000001.1, on the reverse strand, counting down.
CTTGCGGACCTCGATCTCTCGCTGCTCCGCGCCCAGGCCGGCGTCGTCCTCCAGTCGAGCTCGCTCTTCGCCGGTTCGATCATCGACAACATCCGCGGTTCGCACGATGCGGGCCTCGAGCAATGCCTCGCCGCCGCCGCCCAGGCGGGGCTCGCGCGCGATCTCGAAAGCTTTCCGATGGGCATCCACACGCCGATCACCGAGGGTGCGGCCGTGCTTTCGGGCGGCCAGCGCCAGCGCATCCTGATCGCCCGGTCGCTCGTCGCCCGACCGAAAATCCTGTTCTTCGACGAGGCGACCAGCGCGCTCGACAATCAGAGCCAGGCGCTCGTCGCGGAAACGCTCGACAATATGGACGCAACCCGGATCACCATCGCCCACCGTCTCTCGACGATCGTCAATGCGGACCGCATCTGCGTGCTCGAAAAGGGAAAGATCGCCGAGCAGGGCAGTTATGAAGACCTCATGGCCGCGGACGGCGCCTTCGCCGCACTCGCGCGCCGCCAGCTGATGGAGGAATGAGCAATGCGCAAGGCACTGTACATCTTGGGCGACCTTGCCGAGGAGGACGTCGTCTTCCTGTCGAAAGCCGGCTCGATCGTCGAACTTGGCGAGGGCGAAAGGCTGGTAAGGGCGGGAGTGCCCGTAGAGGCCCTCTATTTTCTCACCGCGGGCGCGATGGACGTGCGGCTGGCGAACGGCGCCGTCGTGGCTAGCCTAGGCGTCGGCGATGTGATCGGCGAAATGTCCTTCGTCGAAAAACGCCCGCCCGATACCGATGTGATCGCCTCCGAACCGTGCCGCCTGCTGGCTGTTCCGCGCGACGCGCTCGACAGGGAGCTTGGCACCAACCCGGCGTTCGCGGGCCGCTTCTTCAAGGCGCTCGCCACCTTCCTGTCGGACCGGTTGCGCTCGCTGACCGCCGATGTCGCGGGCAGCGGCGGAGGCGACGGTGAAATCGACGAAAGGTTGCTCGACATCGTCCATGTCGCAGGCGACCGCATGGTCCGCCTGATCGCGCTGATGGACGAGGAACATGGAGCGGTCGGTTGAAACCGAATCGCATGAAAATCGCGGATTTTTATGCTAACTGCATAGTCGAAAGCCGGGCAAACACCGGCAAACAGTGATCCGCGACACAGCGCCGGATCACAGATTTCCTAGGGTCGCGCTTATCGATTTGCGAAAGGAGTAATCGAAATGACCAAGGAAACGAAGAAGACCGAAGGCAAGGTAACCAAATCCGGCGCCGTCGAACTCGACGAAAACGAACTCGGCGACGTCCAGGGTGGCATCGGCTATCTCAAAATCGGTGACATCAAAGGCGAATCGCTGGAATTCAACGCCAATTCGATCGGCGAACGGACGCTGAAGATTGAGGATCAGGCGTACAAGACAGCGCTTTCGTCCAAGACCCTCAAACTCTGAGACCCGGCCTCCATTTCCAACGAGGAGCGATCCTGATGAGCAAGGCAAAGAAAAGCGCGGGCGAGAAAGTGAGCAAGGCCGGCACCGTCGAACTCGAAGAGGCGGAGCTCGCCGGGGTTGCCGGCGGCGAAGTCTATCTCCGGCTCCTCACCAGCAACGGGCCGACGCTCAACGCGGCGGCAGACCTGGACTATAAGATCGACAGCCTGACGCAAAAGGTCAGCCCGCCGATCGCCAAGACGACGCCGAAACGCTAAGCGCTTGGCCCGTTCTCACGTTGACGGAACGGGGCGGCCGGACATCGAAGGCTATATCGGGGACTCGCTCTATCCGAGCGCCTACCACGCTGCCTTCGCGCCGTCCTGGATCGATGACCTGCTGCTGCGGGACGGCATAGCGCCGCCCCGCGGCACGGGCGGCAAAGCGCACCGCCCCTTTACCATGCTGGATATCGGCTGCGGCGACGGGCTTGGCCTGATCTTCATCGCCGCGGCCTATCCCGAAAGCTGCTTCGTCGGCATCGACGCCATGCCCGCCCATATCGAGCGCGGTCGCGCAATCGCGAACGAACTCGGCATCGCCAATGTCGAACTGCATTGCGCGACCTTCCACGATACGCTGGCGCATGAGCCCGTCGCGGCCGACTATATCGCGGTCCAGGGCGTGCTCAGCTGGGTGAGCCCGGAGAATCGGCGCGACGTGCTGACGCTGATCGCGCGCAACCTTTCCGCCGGCGGCGTCGCGACGATCGGCTATAACTGCCTGCCCGGATGGACACAGCGGCTGGCCATGCAGAAACTGCTGCTGGTGCTCTCCCGTTCGAAGCAAGGCACGCCCACCGAGCGTTTCGAAAGCGCATACGAGGAAGCGCGCGCGCTGAGCCAGGCCGGCATGCCGACCATCGGCGAACGCCATTTCGAATGGATGGACGAGTTGCGGACCCGGCTGCCCGACGATTATTTCCCGCACGAATATCTGAACGCCCATTGGCAGCCGCTCTGGTCCGCCGACGTCGTCGGCGCGGCGGAGGCCCAAGGGCTTCGCTTCGTCCGATCGGCCATGGCGGTCCGGTTGCGTGAGGATTTCTACCTCAAAAAGGCACAGCGCGAGGCGCTGGCATCGATCGCCGATCCGCAGACCCGCGAACTGACCATCGACCTCGATCTCCACTCGCAATTCCGCACCGACATCTATGCGAAACCGCCCTTCGACAGGATCGACAAGGGCGAGATCGATGCACGGCGGCTGGACGGGTACTGGATGGCACGGGTTGACGCGGACGAGGCCGAGTTCACTGCGAAAACGCCCGCCGGAACGCTGCGGTTCGACAATCTCGCCGCCCATGCGATCATCGACCGGCTCGCCGACGGCCCTGCGAGCCTCGCCGCGATCGCCGAGGCGGCCGACGATTGCACCGAGGCCGATATCCTGAACGCCGCCGATGCCCTGTTCACGGCAAGCCAGATCATGCCCGTCGACCCCCCCGATGCAGCGATCGACGCCGCCAAGCTGAACGCCTGGAACGCGGGCGGGCGGACGCTATTGCACATCAACGCGCTGCTCACGCCGCATGGACCGGTCAGCGTCGGGACGGGCGAGGAATCGACGATATTGGAAGACACACCGCGGCTGGCCCGCATGGGGCTGGCCGGGTAGCGCCGCGGCGCGCGATCGTACCCGCCATTTTCCTCGATCGTCCGTTATGACTTGTCGGATGCGGCGCGCCGTGTCTGCAGGCTATGATAGCGGAAGGCCTTGCGCGCTTCGTCGAGGCGCATGCCCTTTCGGCACGCAGTCCGGATATCCTCCTCCGCCGCGTGGATTTCCTCGGCTGCGTCCAACACCGCCGCTTCATGGTCTTTCGGCAGAACCAGCACGCCATCGGCATCGCCGCAGATGATATCGCCGGGCGCGACGCGCGCGCCGCCGATATTCACCGCGCAGTTCATCTCTTCGACCTGCACGCGATCCTTGCCCGTGCGCATCCAATGGCCCTTGCTGAACACCGGATAGCCAAGTTCCCGGCACAAGCGGACGTCGCGGCTGATGCCGTCGATGAGCGTTCCCGCAACGCCGCGCCGATGCGCGATCTCGGTCAGGATATCGCCCCAGATCGTCGCATCCTCTCGCCCGCCATTGTCGATCACGACGACATGGCCCGGCGGGACATCGTCGATATAATCGCCGACCGTTCCGGGGGGAGAAGCGGCGGGGCCGCACCGCATGGTGAAAGCCCGGCCCACCATGCGGAAATTGGGATCCCGCCCGGCGATCTTGTAGCATTGCCCGACGATATTCAGGCGATCCAGAGCATCGCTCAGCGTCGCGGTATCCAGTTTGGCCGCGCGTTCGATATTCCGGTCGGGTTCGTCGCTCATTTCAATGGCTCGCTCAACATATGTTCATAGGCGCCGGACATGACCTCGCCGATCGGGGTACCCGCCTCTATCGCCGCGACCATGGCCGCTTCGCGTGCCGCGATCGCCTCCGCCGCGACAAGCACCCGCTCGACATCGTCCGGCTTGATGAAGATCACCGCGCTGTTATCGGCGACCACGAAATCCCCCGGCGAAACGGTGGCCGAGCCGACCGCTATATCGAGATTGGTGCCCTGGTCGACGACCCGTCCGCGCGCGGTAAAGCTCGTCGTCCGGTTGGTGAAGATCGGAAAGTTCAGTTCGCGCGCCTCGTCGATATCCCGGACCGGCCCATCGGCAACGACGCCGCGAACCCCCTGCACGAGAGCCCCGCGCGTCAAAAGGCCGCCCCAGCACCCGGCTTCGACCCCGCTACGCTGTTCGACGACGATAATGCTATGGCCGTCGGAAGCCGCGATGGCCGCGGTACCGAGATGCCGCGGCGGGCCCGGAGGCGGATCGCCCGGCGCCACTTTGAAGGTAACGGCGATACCGGCGATGCGCCCCTCGCCGGACCGCTGGGCGAGGCCGGTAACGGCGCCTTCCAAGTGCAGGCTGTCGAGCGCGTCCGACAAGGCGCAGCAATCGAGGGCCGAGAGCCGTCGGACGGTTTCTTCTATGTCTGGCATTGGGATTTCTCCGCGGCATGACGACAGGGGCTGTCGCAGGGGTTTACGGGGCCGGTCTTCGGCCCGGCCGATTATTCGATCTTGTAGAAGGGAAACTGCTTCGGCGCACCGCCTTCATCGGGAAACGGAGCGGCGAGCATCGCCGGCTGCCGCGCAAATTCGGCTTCCCAATTCGCCAGCGCCAGGCGGCCATCGCGCCATTCCTCGCCCGGCGGCCGGAAATCGAGATAGGCCAGCGCTACGCCGATGGAGATCGTGCCGATGGTAAGCCCGCCGCGTTCGAGCGCCGGAACCGCCGCCTCCATCGCGTCCAGCGCCGCTGCCATCTTGGTCTTGAAGGCATGATAATGCGCCGGGGAGCGGTGCCCCTCGCCGCGATAATATTCGTCGCGGCGCAGCACGGCGACGTCGATCAGTCCATCTGCAAGGCATTGCCAGGCCAGTGCTTGCCAGCGTTCGGGCCCCGCGGCGGGAAAGAGAATGGCGCCACCCGCCAGATCGTCGAGATATTCGCAGATCGCCCGCGAATCGTAGAGCGCCATCCCCTGCTCGGTGATCAGCGTCGGAATCTTGTTGAGCGGATTATCGGCCATCACCGCATCGTTGAGGCGGGCCGGGCCGACCGGGCTGCGCTCGCAGGCGATGCGATCGTCGATGCCAAGCGCATGGGCGCACACCATGACCTTGCGGACGAAGGGCGAACTTGGCGACCAATGCAGCTTCATTCCATTTCTCCCGCCATTTCCGGCGCCTTCAGGCCCAGATCCTCGGCGCGGATTCCGGCAGCATCCCAGATCGATTCCAGCAGCGCCTGCGGCTGCCCATATTGATAAGGATAGCCTTTGATATGGCGACCGAGAACCGGGTGGGCGATCAGCTGCTCGCGCGTGAGGCCCTGATGATATCTGTCGGCATGGACGATCGGCAGCGCGATATTTCGGGCCTTGTCGGGATCGCGGATGACCGCCTTGGGATCGTCGCCCCGGGCGACCGCGTCCATTTCCTCGAAGAAGCGGCGGCGCATCAGGCCGACGCCGGCATCGCTGCGCCCGAGCAGCTCCTTGGTCCGGTCCGCGATACGGCCCTGCCCCGCCCAAGCAATGAAATCCTGGTTCATGACATGGCTCGAAATCCATTCGCCCTTCTCGTCGACGATCGGGCCGTACCAATAGGGAATGCGATCCTGGACGAAGGGTTCGCTCTCGACCGGCATGCGCTGGAAGGACCAGGCCACCGACAGCGTATTCTCGTCGTCGATCGGCACGCGCCATTCGAAATGATCGCCGAGGAACATGCCGACCGGCCAGAGCGCGGTGCGGCCGACAGACCATAGATCATGCTCCTCGTCGGTATCCTCGCGGATACGCTTGTAGAGGAAACCATGTTCGAATTCGTCGAAACCGACCTTGAGATGCTTGGGCCCATAGGGGCCCTTTTCTCCCTTCAGGCGGATGCTCCAGTTGGAATGCATCCATTCGAAATGCACCGGATCGATCGAATTTTCCTGGCATTGCGCCCAGTTGCACGGAATTTCCGAGAGGATCACCTGGCGGAATCCATTGGGCCAGTTGAACGCTTCATATTCGGGAAGCTCGGGGGCCGGCAGAGGCCCGAGATAAGCCCAGATCAGGCCGCCGAGAACGCGCACGGGATAGGCCTTGATGCGCGCCTTCTCCCGCACGCTCTCATTCCCCTTGAAGATAACGTCCTCGAAGGGGCGCTCACGACAGGCGCCGGTCTCGTCGAACAGCCAGCCGTGATAGTTGCAGCGCAAACCGCATTCTTCGACAAAGCCATGGACAAGATCGGCGCGGCGATGCGGACATTGACGTTCGACAAGGCCGAACTGGCCGCTCAGATCCTTGTAGAGCGCCAGATCCTCGCCCATCAGCCGGACGGGCTTGGTCGCGCGATCATCAAGCTCGGTTTCCGCGGCGATCGGCATCCAGTAACGGCGCAGCAATTCGCCCATCGGCGTGCCCGCACCAACCTGCGTGAACTGCCTGTTCTTTTCTTCGCTTAGCATCTGTCCTTCACCAAATATTTCCGTTGATCCGCGGCGTTTCGAAAAGGCTCACGCCGCCGGCTGTGCGAACGGGTCGGGTGCTCCCTCGGGAAGCTCGAAATCGTGCGCATTCAATGTCATCGCCACCAGCGTATAATAGCCCACCAGCGCGGTAAGCTCGACGACGCCGGTCACGCCGTAGATGTCGCGAACCGCCGCATGCGTCTCTTCGGCCACCGTGCAGGTGCGTTGGAGCTGAAAGGCGAATTCGTAGATGGTCCGATCGGCGCAATCGGCGAAAACCGGAACGCCATTGCTTCGAATGGCTGCCAGGATATCGGGCGACAGCCCGGCATCGAGCGCGGGTTGCTCGTGCTGAAACCATTCGAACGAACAGTTGCAGGCCCTCGCCGTTACGAGGATCGCCAATTCGCTGTGCCGTTTTTCGAGACACGTATCGTAGCGCAGCGCCGCGCCGAATTTCTGCCAATGCTCGGCGAGTTGCGGATTATGGAGCGCCGCCCGCAACGGGCCGACGATGCGCCCCCGCGGACCGTTTACGACCGAGTCATGAACCTGCCGCTGTTTGGCGGTCATCGTGGCTATTTCTGGAAAAGGTATTCTCGGCACATCTCACTCCACCACATCCACGCGCCGACAAGCGGCGGTGGCAGTCCTGCTCAAAAGAAGGCATTAGCCCCTGCATAAAGTCATATAAACCGGTTTTATGACCTTTACAATTAGGCGGCAAGGATCGTTCCGTCCAGCCTTATTTCGGCGGCGCTATTTGAGCTTGATGTCGAGGCGGACGATGTCGCCGCGATAGGTTCCGTCGGAAACCATCACGAGCCGGCCGGTATCCGTAATGGCCGTGCGGTGAACATGGGCGACGGGGGCGTTGAGCGGAACTTCCAGCATTCTTGCGGTGATCATGTCAGCGGCGCCGATCGTCAGCGACTGGCGTGCATCGGTGATTTTGACGCCGCGGATTTCCGTAAGAAGGCTGAGCGCGGTCTTGCTGGTCAGGCTCTTCCGGCTGATTTTCTTCCACAGCGTTTCGTCGAGATAGGTGTCGGCGATCAGGAACGGCTTGCCATCCCGGCAATGGCGACGCCGGAACCGGTGATAGCTGCGGGCTCGCTCCCCTTCCGGATCGAGCGCGGGCGGCTGCTGGCCCGCCTCCTCTTCCAACAGCTCGATCGTCGCGCCGGCGCGCGAACGAAGCATGCCGGACCAATCGGTTTCGACTTCGCACCACAGCTGTTCCTGCGGCCTATAGGTGACGAAGGTGCCCTTTGCCCTGAAGCGTTCGATCATCCCCTCAGCATTCAGGATGCCGAGCGCCTGACGGACGGTCGCCCGGGCCACGCCATATTCCTTGGCGAGTTCCTCGACCGTGGGAATTTGCGAACCGACCTGCCATTCGCCGGATGAAATCATGCGGCGAAACAGCGTGCTGAGCTGCAAATAGCGCGGAATTCCGCGCGCATTCGACGTCAGCGATATGTCCAGATCTGCCAGGGTGTTGGCCATCCTACCAGCATAGCAGGCAAAACCGATACGGCAAACTCCACGCTGCACAATCCGCATCCCGGCCCGCAGCCGCGATTTTGACATCTCTCAAAAGGTCAGCTTAATAACCTTATGGAATCGGAGATCGAAGCGGATTTGCAACCCTCGCCCGGCGATCCGCCGCTGGCTGCGCCCGTCCGTCTTCACTGGAGTCCGAAATCGCCGTTCGTCCGAAAGGTCGCGATCGTGATCGACGAATGCGCGCTTGGCGACAGGATCGCCCGGCACCGCACGGTCGTCGAACGGCTCCGCCCGAATATCGAATATATGCGGCACAACCCGGCCGGAACGATTCCCGCGCTGGAGCTTGCGGACGGCACGAAACTTTATGATTCGGCGGTAATCTGCGAGTATCTGCTCGCATTTGCCGGCAATGGCGCGCTGCTTCCAGCCACCGGCCCGATGCGTTTTGAGGTGCTGCGCCGCCAGGCGGATGCCGACCTGTTCCTCGACGCGGTCCTACTCTGGCGGCAGGAGAGGATCCGCCCGGAAGACCGGCAAAGCGATCAGTTTCACGACGCCTATCGCACCAAGGCGCGCGTCGCGCTCGACGCAATGGAGGCCGAAGTCGAGTGCTGGCCCAACCGGCTCGACCTGGGCCAGATCGCCACGGGGTCGGCGCTATCCTATCTCGATTTACGCTTTCCGGATCTTGGCTGGCGCGCAGGACGCGACCGGCTCAGCCAATGGGCGGCGCGTTTCGAAAACCGCGAAAGCGCCAAGGCCAACCGGCTGGCGCTGGATTGAATCAACAAGAAAGAATTCGCTCATGTCAGGTCCACTCTCCCATCTCAAAGTCCTCGATCTCAGCCGTATTCTCGCCGGCCCTTTTGCCGGCCAGATACTGGCTGATCTCGGCGCGGACGTGATCAAGGTCGAACGGCCGGAAAGCGGAGACGATACGCGAAGCTGGGGCCCACCTTTCCTTCCGGCCGCCGATGGAGGCCAGGGCGATGCCGGCTATTTTCTCGCCTGCAACCGCGGCAAGCGCTCGGTCTGCGCGGATCTCTCCACCGAGGACGGGCAGGCGCTGGTCAAGGCGCTCGCCGCGCGATCCGACATCGTCATCGAGAATTACCGGGTCGGCGGGTTGGCGAAGTTCGGCCTCGATTATGCATCGCTCAAAGAGATCAAATCCGATCTCGTCTATTGTTCGATCACCGGCTTCGGGCAGGATGGCCCCCGCGCGCAGCAAAGCGCCTATGATTTCATGATCCAGGCGATGGGCGGATTGATGAGCGTGACCGGCGAAGCGGACGGCTTTCCCGGCGCCGGCCCCCAGAAAGTGGGGGTGCCGATCGTCGACCTGATGACCGGAATGTATTCGGTGATCGCCATCCTCGCCGCGATCGCCCGGCGCGACCAGACCGGCGACGGCGACTATATCGACATCGGCATGCTCGACGTCATGGCCGGGTCGCTGTGCAACCAGGCGCAGAATTATTTCGTGTCCGGCAAGCCTCCCAAACGCAGCGGCAACCGCCACCCCAATATTCAGCCGCAAGACGTTTTCCCGTGCAAGGACGGCCATGTCGTGATCGTCGTCGGCAATGACGGCCAATATGCGAAATTCTGCGAAGCGATCGGCAGGCCGGACCTGATCGACGACCCCAAATACCGCACCAACGGGGATCGGGTGACCCATCTCGAAACGCTGTTCCCGGAGATTATCGCAGCCCTGGAAACCGATACGATGGCCGGCTGGGTCGCGCGCCTGGAGGAGGTCGGCGTTCCCTGCGCGCCGATCAACACGGTGCCCGATCTTCTCGCCGATCCGCAGGCCGTGCATCGGGGCTTCGAGGTCAAGATCGATCATCCGGCATCCGGGCCGCTATCGCTGCTCGCCAGCCCCATGCGTTTCGCCAACGCGCCGGTGGAGATACGCCGCCACCCGCCTTCGCTGGGCGAACATGACGAAGAGATACGCGCTGAGCTGTCGCTATAAATATGGTTGCGCGGCATCAGTCGCGCTGATAGACAATTCCTAAAGGTTATAACTATGGCCTTTTGAAAACCGGCTCGCGGGAACGCCGCAATCGATTTGCTGCCGGTCAGCGCCAGACAGGAAACAGGCTCGCCATGGCACGTTTGACTCACGGTTTCGGATCCTCTCACACGCCGATGCTCAACACCGAGCAGGAGGACTGGGCGAAGTTCGCTGAACGCGACGCGACCGGCAAATTTCTCGACAAGGCCGGGGCACCGACCAGCTACGAGGCGCTGCTCGAAAGTGCGGACAGCGCGGTCCTCGAACAGGTGCGGCCCGATATCCTTGAGCAGCGCTACACCGCGTCGATCGCAGGGGTCGATCGCATGCGCCAGGCGATCGCCGAATCCGGCATCGATACGCTGATCGTCGTCGGCGACGACCAGAAGGAACTGTATCACGAGGACAATCTGCCAAGCATTCTCCTCTATTATGGCGAGACGATCCGCAACAATCCCCGTCACAAGGCCAAGCCCAACCCGTTGCAATGGTGGCAGAATGCGCGCGGCGGCTATTATGTCGACCAGGGCGAGACCGATTTCCCGGTCGATGCCGCGCTCTCCCGGCACATGATCGCCAGCCTGGTCGATGCGCAATTCGATATCTCGACCGCCGACCGGTTGCCCGAGGGCGCCGGCGAAGGCCATGCCTTCGGCTTCATCCACCGCCGGCTGATGGACGAGGCCAATCCGCTCGCCATCGTGCCGGTCGCGCTCAACACCTATTACCCGCCCAACCAGCCGACGCCGGCGCGCTGCCATGCGCTGGGCGAGGCGATCCGCGCGGCGGTCGAATCCTATCCCGAGGACATTCGCGTCGGCATCATCGCATCGGGCGGGCTCAGCCATTTCACCGTCGACGAGGATCTCGACCGCGCGGTAATCGATGCGATGCAGCGCAAGGATACCGAGGCCATGGCCAATCTCGACCGGGCGAAGCTCAATTCGGGCAATTCGGAAATCCGCAACTGGATCACTGCGGCCGGGGCCTGCACCCATCTGGAACTGACGCGTTGCGATTATCTGCCCTGCTACCGCACCGAGGCGGGAACCGGCACCGGCGTCTGTTTCGCCGAATGGAAATGAAGGAGAGAGGCATGCGCCAGCGCAGCATCAACATCGAATCGATCAAGCATCCGCAGCCCATTCCGCTCGGCTGCCGCGTCGGGCCGCTGCTCGCGACTTCGGGCATCATGGGCCGCGACGGCGAGACCAAGATCATGCCCGAGGATGTCGCCGGGCAGGTCAGGAATTGCTTCCACAATCTCGGTCTCGTGCTCGCAGAGGCCGGGATGGACTTCGGCGATGTCGCGAAGATCACATTCTATGTGAAGGATGACGGCGCGCGAGACGCGATCAACGAAGTCTGGCTCGAACATTATCCGGACGAGGCCCATCGCCCCGCCCGCCACACGCAGACCGTCGCGCTCAGGGGCGCGGTCCTCATCCAGCTCGACGTACTTGCCTACGCAAAGGACTGACCATGATTATCGATTCCCACGCCCATGTCGTGCTGGGCAAGGCCGACTATGAAAAGATGGCCAAGCTCGCCGGCAGCCGCAACAATCCGAAAATGGGCACGAAACTGCCCGCGGACGAGATTTCGCGCCCCGTCGCCGAAGGGTTGATCGCCAAGATGGACGAGGTCGGCACCGACGTGCAATTCATCTCGCCCCGCCCCTATCTGCAGATGCATTCGCTTAGCCCGCGCGACGTGCCCCTGTTCTGGACGCGCTATTGCAACGACCTGATCCACCAGCATTGCCAGATGTTCCCCGACCGGCTGAAGGCGGTCGCCGGCCTGCCGCAATATCGCGATACCAGCCCGGCAAACTGCGTCGAGGAGCTGGAGCGCTGTGTGGAGGATCTGGGCTTTATCGGCTGCATCCTCAATCCCGATCCGATGGAGGGTGATGGCGTTCCGCCACCGGGCCTCGGCGATCCCTTCTGGTATCCGCTCTACGAAAAGCTGGTCGAGCTCGACGTTCCCGCGCTTATCCATTCGGCGGGCTGCTGCCATCCGCGCGAAAGCTATACGCTCAAATTCATCAACGAGGGCAGCGTCGCGGTGATGTCGCTGCTCCAGTCGGACGTGTTCAAGGATTTCCCGACGCTCAAGATCGTCATCTCGCATGGCGGCGGCGCGATCCCCTATCAGATCGGACGTTTCCGTGCCGGCGCCTGGCGGCGAGGCCGCGAATTCGATGAGGAACTGCGCCAGCTCTATTTCGACACCTGCCTCTATTCCGAAGAAGGGCTGGAACTGCTTTTCAAGATCGTCGGCCCCGACAATTGCATGTTCGGCACCGAACGGCCCGGCACGGGATCGGTCAAAAGCCCGCATTGGGGCCATGATCTCGACGATCTGAAGCCGGTGATCGAGAGGATCGATTTTCTCTCGGCCGAGGACAAGGCCAAGATCTTCGAAGGCACCGCGCGCAAGGTCTACACCAAGGCCTTCGGCTGACCGCGATCAACCGTCCGAAAAGCGGGTCGCCACCGCCGAGGGGCGATCCTCGAAGCTCTCATGCCAGGCGGCCAGCCGTTCGCGGCCCGGCCGCCACGGCCGCTCGGCAAAGCGGAAATCGAGATAGGACAGCATGATCCCGCAGGTCGCTTCGCCAATCGTGAAATCCTTGCCGAACTGCGGGGCCGCCTCCAGCCAGTCGAGCGCCCGGTCTAGCCGAACCGCGAAATCGTCCAGCAGCGGCGCCGAACGCGCAGCTTCTGGCCGCCGCAGCTCGCGGCGCCACAGCAGGAGGATCTGAAGCACTTCGTCGGCCATCGCCTGCAGCGACAGGGCTCTCCAGCGTCCGTCGCCGCGCGGCACCAATTTGCCGCCGCCCAGAGTATCGAGATATTCGGCGATGACCGGGGAATCGATGATCGCCTCGCCATCGTCCGTCACCAATGTCGGGAGTTTCCGCATCGGGCTCGCCGCGGCGAGCGCCGGATTTTCCTCACGCTGCGGGATTGCGATGGAGATGGGTTCGATCCGGTCTGCCAGGCCGACTTCATGGGCAACGAGCAAAGCCTTGCGCGCATACGGCGAACGGGAAGACCAGAAGAGCTTCATGGAAACGCCCGTCTACGCCGTTTCGGCTCAAGCATCGGCATCGTCTCCGAACCCGTATAGCTCCAGCGTGCTGACGCCGGCCCTGATCTGTTCGATCTTCCGCTGTTCGTCCGCCTCGCGCGCTTCTCCGCCTTCCAGCACTTTCGTGACATCGGCCGCGGGAATCGCGACGACGCCGTCCCGGTCGCCGACGACAAGGTCGCCGGGCGCAATTTCGACCGCACCGATGGTCAGCGGCTGCTGGACGCAAGACGGAACATCGAACCCCTTGATCGTCCCCTGAATGCAGATGCCGTTGGAAAAGACCGGGAAAGCCATCGCGGCAAGGCCGGCGCTGTCGCGCACGCCGCCATCGATCACGAGCCCGGCCAGGCCGCGCGCGATCGCCGCCTCGTTCAGGATATCCCCCCAATATCCGCCTTCGATGCCGCCGCTGGTCGACACGACCAGCACATCGCCGGGCGAGGCGCGATACAGTGCGCGGTGGATCCACAAATTATCCAGTTGCGGCACCACTACCGTGAAGGCAGGGCCCGCCAGGCGCATTGCCGGATCGACCGGCTTGATCGCCGAGGGCAAAGCCCCGATCCGTCCCGCGGCCTCGTGCAAGGTCGCCGCGCCCAAGGCGCGCGCGCGGTCGATCATGCCCCCTGCAAGGTTCGTATCAGAAGCGGTCATCTATTCTCTCGTTTCGAATGGCAGCGCTTTGCGCGTTGCTCACACAGAAGCCTTGCCAGGTCCAGCATAGGGCGGCGCGATGAAATCATGCTCGAGCGTCACATAGCGCATGAAGGAGCCGAAATTGGCCTTTCCGTCCTCCAGCCAGGCACGGCGACCTTCCGAATCCGGCGTCTGTTCGGCGGGATCGCTCGACATCCAGCTCTGGCCGATCATGTCGACTTCTCCCAGGCCCGGGATCTCGGGCAGGGCCGGCATGGTGGGACGGCGCACGATCTCCGAAAGCACATAACCGCGCAGGCCGGGCACGTTCATCGATAGCGGGCCATGCACTTCGAGCATATGCCGCACGAAATCCTCACGCGTCTGTTCGGGCTTCCTAAAGATCAAGGTTATGACCTTATGGCCGCCGCGCATCGGTGGCGCAAAGATATGTTCGCGCGTGACGAAAATGTTAATCGCCCCGATATAGGTTGGCGCAGCGCCAAGCCAGTCGCGGACAAAGGGGTCGGCCTTGGCCTGCGCGGCGCGATCGATCCCCGGCGCCTGCCAGGATTCTGCAATCCCGTCGAGTTCGGGTGCGCCGCCCGCCCGGCTCCGCGCGCGGCCCGCATCCTCGATGACCTCACCGAGGACGAAGCCCTCAATCCCCTGTATTTTAAGGGATCCGGGGCCGTGCTCACCAAGCCACTTGGCTTTGAACTGATCGGGCGTCGTGTCCGGCTTGCGGCGGATGAAGGACAAGGATTTGCTGAGCGGTGTTGCTTCCGCGGAGGGTGAATTGGCCATCAGCGAGCCCGCTTCCGGGCGGAGGCCGGTTGCCGGTCTTCGAAATGCGGCGCCGGTGTGGGGCTGTGCGAATTGCGTTTCGAGAATCCGGATCGTTTCATGCGTATAATTCCTTGCGGGTGGATGGCGCTTGCGTCGTTGCGCGACTTGAAAAGACTAGCAAACTAGTTCATTGGCAGTCAATCATGCTGGCAAGGTTCCAGGCAAGGAACGGGAAGGTTTGCGATGGCGATCCGTGATTTCGATCTCAAGAGGCGCGAAGCGAATATGGTTCTGGTCGGCGCGGCGCTGGCCGCCGCCAGCCCGGCGCGCGCCCTGATTCCCGATGCGCGACCCGGCTTCAAGGTCACCGAATTTCTGCGCGCGCATGACGCTCTTTCGCGCGATGCGCTCCTCCTGCAATGGGAAACCGATCGCGCGCCGCTGTTGCTGGATCTTCCGGGCATACGCGGGCTATCCTTCAACCAGGTCGATCCTTCCCGTTCGCCCGATGCCTCGTTCGACGGCATCGTCGAAATGTGGTTCACGAGCGAAACCGCCTATCGCCACGCCTTCGACGAAGGCGATCCGGAACTGCTGCAGGCGTTGGCCTATAACTGGCGGCAATTTGCCGATGGCCCGGCGATGGGCTTCACCACGAGCGAAATCCCGATCGTCACCCGCGCCGAAGATCGGCCGCGGGGCACGGCCAAGCGGATCGGCCTTGTCGGGCGGCATCCGGGCACCAGCGAAGCCTCTTTCTTCGACGACTGGCTCGGCCACGCGCACGACGCCGCCGAGCAGCCGGGGCTGTGCGACTATTATCTCAATTTCCGTACCGGCGTCCGCCTGCCGAGCATGGCCTGGGACGGCTATGCGGAAATGTGGTGGACCGATTGGGAAACCTTCGAAGCCGCGCGCACCACCATCCAGCCGGGGCTCGCCCATCGCCTGGCCTTTTTCGATGCCCATGAACTCTTCTATGTTGAAGAGCATGTCGCCATGGAACCCAGCTTGGGTTGAGTCGATCAGTCCCGAGCTTCAGAAACCATAGAGAATCTGCGGGTTATCGACCAGAATCTTGTCGCGCAACGCAGTGTCGCCGGCCGTCCATTCGTCCATCAGATCGAGCAAGGGGCCCGCATCGGGCTGGGGCGATATGTTGAGCAGCGGCCAGTCCGTCCCCCAGACCAACCGGTCGGGATTCGCTTCGATCATGGCATCGTGAAACGGGCGCACATCCGAATAGTCCCCGGGCAGGCGGCTGTTGCGGAAGACGATCATCTTCACCCAGATCCGCCCTTCGCGCAGCATGGCGAGCAGCCGCTGGAATTCCGGATCGTCGGTCGTCCGGTCCGAAGGTCCGACCCGCGCAAGATGATCGAGCACCAGCGGCAGATCGAGCGCGAGCAGCCGATCGAAATTCTCCATCAGCAGATCGAACGGCGCGAAGATCTGGGCGTGCAGGCCATGCTCCCGAAATTTGGGCGCCACCGCTTCCAGCACATCGAATCCGCTCGCGCCTTCCAGCCTTTTGCCGGTCGTCTTGCTGATGATCTCGGTAAAGCGCGCGCCGCGCATGCCGGCATCCCGCAACTCCGCCAGCCGGGCGTCGTCGAAGGTCTCGTCGACCACCGCGATGCCGCGGCGCTGTTTGGGGTTTCGCGCGATCGCGTCCAGCGTGCAGCGATTGTCCGTGCCATAGGCCGACGCCTGCACGATCACCGCCCTGTCGAAGCCCATGCTCTCGAGCATCGCCTGATGCGCCTCGACGGGCTGGAGCGGCGGCGTATAGGATCGCCCCTCGGGCAGCGGGAAGCGTTCGAACGGGCCGAAGACATGGGCGTGCGTATCGCAGGCTCCCGGGGGCAGCGGGCGCCTTGGCGCGGAAAAGATCAGGGGTTCGGTCATCGGGCTCTTTGCTATTTTCGTCGAACGGTGTTTGCACCTAACAAATATCATTGTACTAGTTCAATGAACTTTTAGAGCCGGTAAGGCCGAAAACCGAAACGAGGATGCCATGGCGATTGCCCCGACTTCAGGCGCGCGCGCACTAGCCGCCGATGCCCCGCTTTCCGGCTACCAGCTCATGGTGGTCGGGCTGTGTATCCTGATCAACATCTGCGACGGGCTCGATGCGATCGTCACCTCCTTCGCGGCGCCGGTGCTGGTCCAGGACTGGAACCTGCCCGCCGAAGCGCTGGGCCTGATCCACGGCGCCGGCGCGACCGGCCTGATGATCGGCGCCCTGCTCGTGTCGCCCCAGGCGGACCGGATCGGCCGCCGCCCGCTGATTATATTGGGAACCTTCGTCAGCACCTTGGCGATGTTCGGCATGTCGTTCAGCAATTCGGTAGAAATGCTCGTGATATTTCGCTGCCTGTCGGGAATCGCAGTCGGATCGCTGCTGCCGTCGCTCAGCGTCATGGTCATCGAATATTCGAACGAGGCGCGCGGCAATCTCTTCCTCGCGCTGGTGCATATCGGCTTCGCGGCGGGCGCGGCGCTGGCCGGGCTGCTCGGCGCAACGATGCTGGACGAATATGGCTGGCGCGGAATCTTCTTCGCGGCCGGCTGTATCACCGCTCTGGTTTCGCTTGCCGCTGCGATATTGCTGCCGGAATCTCTCTACTTCCTTACCAGCCGCCAACCGCGCAACGCGTTGCCGAAAGCCAACAAGCTGCTTGCAAGGCTGAAGGTCGCGCCACTCGAAAAACTCCCGCCGAAAACGACTGCGCACCGGCGCTCCCCCATCGCCATCGCCGCCCTGCTGGCAAAGCCGCTTCTTTTCGCCACCCTGTTCCTCTGGATGGCCGCGTTCCTGCGCTATTTCGTGAGCTATTTCCTGACGAGCTGGAAGCCGCAAATGCTGGTCCTCGCCGGATTCGACGCCGAAACGGCGGCCACCGTGGGCATATCAACCAGCCTCGCGTCCGCGCTCGGCGTGCTTGCCATGGGTATTCTCGCGACGCGCTTCGGGGCACCGCGCACGGCGTGCGTGACATTCCTTATGGCCGCCGTCGCCATGGTCGGGTTCGGCGTGTTCGATAGCCCGGAGGCGCTGGTTGCCTTTGCCTTGCTTGCGATGTTCTCGATCGAGGCGACCTTTACCGGCGTGATGATCACCGCCGCGCGGCTCTATCCGGAATCGATCCGGGCAACCGGAGTCGGTTTCGCGGTCGGCATCGGCCGCTTCGGGGCGATACTCGGTCCGTCGATCGGGGGCATCGTCATCGGCATGGGGCTGGAGCGGTCCTCCTATATGCTCATCTATGCCGGAGCCGCCACGCTGGGCGCCGCTGCCATCGCGATTGTCGGGATTCTCGCGGCCCGCATATACGCGGAGGGTAAGGCGCCGTCCGCTACCGAAACGGCATGATCGAGCTTCTGATTGCCGACGCCCCGATGCCGGGCGCGCGCTGGCGCGGACAAAGGCGGCAAGGCGGTGGCGGCGTCGCGGATGAGACGCCTTTGGACCTTCGTCTCGGCCCTGCCGACAGGACCGCCGCCGGCTTTGCATGGCAAGGCGCGTGCATAGCGGGAGAGGATGGAGACCCGGATATGTCGTCCGTTCTGCTCTGCAACTTCACCGCTATCCCGGCGGACGCAGAAGAGGAGTTCAACGCCTGGTACGATAGCGAACATGTCCCGCGCTTGGCCGCCCTTCCGGGGGTACGGCGGGCACGCCGCTACCGTTCTGCGGAGCAGAAACCGGCCTATCTCGCGCTGTATGAACTCGATCAGGCGCAAGTCGCGCAGGGCGACGCCTGGCTGACCGCCGCACGCACACCCTGGACGGCGTGGATGAAGCGCTTCACTCGCGATTACCGCAGTTTTCTTTTCGAACCGCTGCCCTAGGGCCGGCTATTCGAATTCCGGTTCGCGCTTTTCCATGAAGGCGTTGACCGCCGTGCGATAATCGGGATGCAGGCCGAGCTTTCCCTGCATCGCCGCCTCGCCATCCAGCGCCTCTTCGATATCGAAACTCGCGGCCTCGTGCACGCGGCGGCGGGTCTCCGCCAATGCGAGGCGCGGTCCCTTTGCCAGTCGCGCCGCCAAGGCTTCGGCTTCGCCAGCGGAATCGCCATCATCCATCACGCGCCAGACGACCCCCCACCGTTCGGCCTGCTCGGCATCGAACCGCTCCCCGGTCAGCAGCAGGGCCATCGCCCGGTTCGCGCCAACCTGCCGCGCCAGCGTCCAGCTCAGCCCGGAATCGGGGCCGAGACCGACACGGCTGAACGGTAACTGAAAGCGCGTCGAGCGGCCTGCCAACACGATATCCGCCGCGAGCAACAAGCCGAGCCCGGCGCCGGCCGCGATGCCCTCGACCGCTGCGATCACCGGAAAGGGCAGCGCCAGCAGGCGACGGATCAACGGATTATAGTTTTCACGCAACGATGCTTCGAGATCGACCTCGCCTTCGGCCAGCATGCCATAGCGCTCGGCAAGATCCTGCCCGCTGCAGAAATAGCCGCCAGCTCCTGTCAGGACGAGCGCCCGCACGCCGGGATCGTCGGCGATGGAATCGAGCGCCTCGCGCAACAGGGCATGGGCTTCGGCATTGATCGGATTACGCCGTTCGGGCCGATCGAGAATCAACGAGGCAACGGCTCCGGACCGCTCCAGCCGGACGGGCTTTGCGTCGCTCATTTCTGCAGGATCGTAACCGCGCAATTGCCGCCGGCGCCGAGCACATGACCCAGGCCGACCTTGGCATTCTCCACCTGACGGGGGCCCGCCTCGCCGCGCAGCTGCTGCACCAGTTCATGCACCTGGCCGAGATGGGACGCGCCGACCGGTTCGCCCTTGCTGATTAGGCCCCCGCTCATATTGACGGGATGGGCGCCGGTCATCGTGGTTACGCCCTCGTCGATCAGCCGGCCGCCTTCGCCGAGCGGGCAGAGCTTGAGCTCTTCGTAAATCTCCAGCTCGCAAAAGGCGTCGGTATCCTGGACCTCGAAACAGTCGATATCCTCGGCCCCGAGCCCGGCCTTGTCATAGGCCTTTTGCGCGGTGACCTCCGTCGGGCCCTCATTGTGCGCGGTCGCGCTCATGCTGTCCGCCGGGCAGCGGAAATCCGCCGAATAGCGGGCGACGGTATGTTCGCAGCTCGCAATCCTGATCGGCGCGCGCGCACCGATCTTGCGGGCATAGTCTTCTGAAGCGACGATGACGGCTGCCGCGCCGTCATCCGGCGCGCAAATCTCCAGCTTGCGGATCGGGTCGCACACCATGGTCGATCCAAGGATTTCCTCCATCGAGAATTCCTTTTGATACATAGCATTGGGATTGTGCACGCTGTTGAGATGGTTCTTGTAGGCGATCTTCGCGATCTGCTCCTCGGTCGTCCCGAACTCATGCATGTGCCGCATCGCCCGCATCGACCAATAGGAGGGGTTCATCGACATGCCCATTTCGATCTGCCAGTCGGCATAGATCATCCGTGGATCCATGAAGCCGCGCGGCATCTTTTCCGCGCCCAGAACCATCACGACATCGCATTCGCCGGACTTGATAGCCAGCACGGCCTGGCGCAGCGCAACGCCGCCGCTCGCGCAAGCCGCTTCGACATCGACGATCGACATGTCCGTCGCGCCCAGTTTGCGAAGGATTCGCGCGCCCGAGGTCGCCGGCAAATACATGCGCGAGAGATAGGATGCGTCGATGTCGGACCAGGCAACCCCGGCATCTTTGAGCGCCATTGCCGCGGCGTAAGATCCGATATCTTCGGCGGATTTGTCGAAGCGGCCAAAAGGATGAATGCCCGCCCCGATGATAACTGTGTCTGTCATTTCCGCCTCACTTCACCGGTTGATATGCAAATTCGACGACGTCGTCCGGGCGCAGCCGCGGGGTAAATTCGACATCAAGGCCGATCGACACATCCGCCGGATCACCCTCAATCGGCGCGACGACGCGAAGGCCTTCGGGCAGTTCGATCAGTCCAAGCGCAAAGGGCTCGAAATTCTCCGGTCCCCTATAGTCGCCCGGCGGGCGATGGCGCACGACCGTATAGGTCCAGACCGTACCGCGGTCCGAAAGGCGTACGGGAGCCATGTCGTCGCTCCCACAATTCGGGCATCGCCCATTTTCGCCGAGCGTCGTTTCGGAGCATTGGCCGCAACGACTGCCCGCCAGACCGACCCTAGACAGGTCAGTCATATCTCCCTCAAACAAGCCGGCCCTCACCGGCCGTGGCACTGAACTTCCTGACGTTCCCAATGATATTCTCCCGACGCTATGGTTGATTTCAATAGAGCAGGTTTATGGTTTTTATCAACTCCCTCATCCTCGAATTATTTCAGCCACGGTGACCGAAGATTGCTTTTACGCGATTCCTAGAAATCGCCATCGGAAGGCCAAGAGAGCCAGCAATTGTTCGAAGAAATCGCGCGCCTTCCCGGCCGCGCCAAGCTCGTGCCTCGCTTTGCAAGCAGCAAGAAACCTGGCTTGTATCAACCAGCTTTATGGATTTTATGAACAGCGGATAGTATCATACATGGACCGGTCTTTTTGAAAACCGGGGGGAAGCCGCCGGGTGACCCCGCTCAATTTACAGGCCAGAGCTACCGAAGCGGAAAGCGAAACGGATGGACAAGAAAAATCATCGCCAAGGGAATCTCGAGCGGCGGACCTTGCTCTCCACAATCGGCGCTATCGGGCTGGGCGCCGCCATCTCCCTGCCCGCCCGCGCCAAGAGCGCCCCTCCCCATCGATTGCCCGCCCAAACCGAATGGGACGCCGAGCCGCCGCAGGCACCGGCGCATAGTGGCCACATCGCAATCGAAGGAGGCCGGCTCTACTATTGGGATACCGGCGGCGACGGACCCGCGATCGTCCTGCTCCACGCCAACACCGGAAGCGCCATGACCTGGGGCTATCAACAACCCGTCATGGCAAACGCCGGGTATCGCGTTATCGGCTATTCCCGGTGGGGGCATCAGGGTTCGGAATTCCCGGCCGGCAGCTCGCTGGGATCAGCCGTCGACGATCTTCGGCATTTGCTCGACGCGCTGGAAATAAACCGCTGCCACATCGTTGCCACGGCGGCGGGCGGCTTCACCGCGGCGGACTTCGCGATTCTCCATCCCGATCGCCTGCATAGCCTGACCATCGCCTCGAGCTGGTGCGGCATTACCGACCCAGATTTCGTTCGTGTTTCCAGGGCCATACTACCGCCCGGTTTTCACGATCTGCCGCCCGAATTCCGCGAGGTTGGGCCATCCTACCGCGCCGGAAATCCGGCAGGAACGGCACGCTGGATCGAATTGCAGCGCGCGGCAATACCCGGAGATCCGGTGCGCCAGCCTCGGTCTGTCGAGGTCACGCCCGATACGCTCGCCCGGTTGCCCTTTCCGATCCTGCTGATGACCGGCGATGCCGATTTGTACATGCCGCCATCGCTCATGCGCGATCTGGCAGCCCGGCTGCCCAACGCCGAGATGGTCGGGATAGGCGAAGCGGGCCATGCAGCCTATTGGGAACAGCCCCGGGCATTCAACCGGGCTGTACTGGAATTTATCGGCGGCTGATTTGCCCCCGACGGCATTCCCAACATCCTTTCCGGAAGGGCCGCTGAATTGGAATTCGGCGCCCGGACCGCCTTATTTGCCGACATGGAGCGACAGCGGCTCCATATAGCTGTGGAGACCCAGTAACCCATGTTCGCGCCCTATGCCGGACGTCTTGGCGCCGCCGAACGGCCTCTCGGCATCCGCGCCGCCATGACGATTGACCCAGGCCGTACCGACGTCCAGCCGGTTTGCGAGTTCGGCGCCACGTTCCGTATCGGCCGTCCACACCGAGCCGCTCAGGCCGAAATCGCTGGCATTGGCACGCCTGATGGCATCGTCCACATCGTCGAAGCGGATAATCGGCAGGATAGGGCCGAAGGGCTCTTCGTCGACAAGCCGGCTGCCCTCCGCGATATCGGCGACGATCGTCGGGCGGAGAAAATAGCCTGGCCGTTCGAGCACATGCCCCCCGGCCACGATACGACCCTCGGTCCAGCGACGGGTATGGTCCAATATGCCGAGCAATTTCTGATATTGGGGGCGGTTCTGCACCGGCCCCATATCGCTTTCGGGATCCATCCCGTCCCCCAACTGGATCGCGTCCGCCATGGCGGCCATCCTCGCCACTACGGCGTGATAGATGTCCGCATGGACGTATAAACGCTTGATCGCCATGCAGATTTGCCCGGCATTGTTGAACGCGGCGGCGAAAATTTTCGGAACGGCCTTGTCGATATCCGCGTCTGGAAGAACTATCGCCGCATCGTTGCCGCCCAGTTCCAGAGTGACGCGCGCAAAATTCGCGGCGGCGGATTTGAGAACGGCCTGCCCGGTCCGTCCGGATCCCGTGAAGCTGATTTTTCGAACCTCGGGAGCGGATGTCAGCCACGCCCCCAACGCGTTGCCACCCGACACGATATTGAGGACGCCGGGCGGGATAGCACCGATAGACGCCTTGCCGAGAAGCAGCGTGGCAACGGGTGTGTAGGGCGACGGTTTCAGGACCATCGTGTTGCCCGTATAAAGTGCCTGCGCGATTTTCTGCGCGGCAAGGATGACGGGGAAGTTCCACGGCGTAATGCCGGCGACCACGCCGAGCGGTCGGTAATGGAGCTCTATTCGGTCCTCTGCAGTGTCGCGAATTATCTGCGGCTCGATCTCTATTGCCGTGAATTTTTCGACGGCAGCCATCGCCTTGGCTATCTCGCCGCGCGCTTGCGCAAGCGGCTTGCCCTGTTCGCGAGTCAGCGCTTCGGCGATCTCGTCTTCATTGCGCCTGACCGCTTCGGCAAATTTGAAAAGGCATTCACGGCGGAATGCAAAGTCCGTCTCGCTCCACGAAGCAAATGCCTTATCCGCTGCAGCGAGCGCATACCTAAGCTCCGATCGCGTTGCATCGGGCACGGTCGCGACCGGCTTTTCGGTCGCCGGGGAAATCACGACCATCTGAGCTTCGCCGTCGGAAACGGCTCCGTCGATCAGGTGGCCATAGTTTGGAATTGGCTTCGATCGTGCCTGCATTTACGAAATCTCACCCGACTGCAGCATGCTCGCGCCATCTCCGATAGATGGGCATCTTGCGCTATCAAAAGTCATATATATGACTTTTATGTCTTTTCAACAGGCTTGTTGCAATTTCGCAAGCGGGTATGGATCGAGGCATATTATCCCGCCAGCGGCGGATCTCAAGTGATAGCGCTGCGGCACGGGCCGGATTAGATCGGGCCAAATTGCAGCCATTTAAGTCGAGATCAATTGACTATAATACTAGTCTTTCATATCAAATCGAATAGATACTTCAGCGTCTTTCACCCAGCGAGCGGAGCCGTCCCATGAGCAGCCCATCTGCCGATAGTCCGAATTTGTCGATGTCCTGCGTGGACGTTTCCTTTGACGAAGGTATCGCCTGGGTAACGCTGAACCGCCCGGAAAAGCGCAACGCGATGAGTCCGACGCTCAATTCAGAGATGCTCGAAATCCTCGAACAGCTGGAGGTCGACGAACGTTGCGGGGTCGTCGTGCTGACCGGAGCAGGCGAAGCCTTTTCCGCCGGCATGGACCTGAAGGAATATTTCCGGGAGACCGACGGCCTGCCACCTGCGCGCGTGCGCAAGATTCGCCAGACGGCGCAGGAGTGGCAATGGCGCAAGCTCATGCATTACGGAAAGCCCACCATTGCGATGGTCAACGGCTGGTGCTTCGGCGGCGCCTTCACGCCGCTCGTGGCCTGCGACCTCGCGGTCGCAGCAAACGAAGCCGTGTTCGGGCTATCCGAAATCAACTGGGGCATCATCCCCGGTGGCAATGTGACCAAGGCCGTTCAGGAAAGGCTCCGTCCCCAGGACGCAGCGCTCTATGTCATGACCGGCCGTAACTTTACCGGCGAGAAGGCAGCCCAGATGGGGCTGGTCTGTGAAGCCGTGCCGCTGTCCGAACTGCGCGTTCATACACGGGCTCTGGCGCTGGAGCTGCTGTCGAAGAACCCGGTCGTCCTGAATGCCGCCAAGATCGCGCTAAAAAAAGTCGCGGATATGAGCTGGGATGTCGCGGAGGATTATCTCGTCGCCAAGGGCGGACAGACGAAGTTCGCCGACAAATCAGGCGGGCGCGACAAGGGGCTCAAACAGTTCCTCGACGATAAAAGCTATAAGCCCGGCCTGCAGGGCTATAACCGTGAAGACTGATGTCCTCGCCGGAATCGACGATGCGCAGGGAGACAAGTTGCAGCGCCTAATGCGGCCGCGATCGATTGCGATTGTCGGCGCTTCGGCCAAGCCGGGATCGACGGGTAGCCGGGTGCTCGCCAATCTTCAGCGGTTCGACTTTGCCGGCGACATCCATCTGGTCAGCCGGAAAGGCGGAGAAATCGACGGGCGCGAAAGCGTGACGAGCCTGACGGATCTGCCGCCGGACATCGATCTTGCCATCCTCGCCATTCCGGGCGCCGGTATCGGCGATGCGGTGGCCGGCTGCGTCGAGCGCGGCATCGGCGCCGCCGTCGTCTATTCGTCCGGCTTTGCCGAAATGGGCGCCGAAGGCCGGATCGAGCAAGACCGTATTGCGAAGATCGCGCGCGATGGCGGGCTGGCGCTGCTGGGGCCCAACTGCATCGGCTTGACCAATTTCATCGACGGGACGCCCCTTTCTTTCGGCGTTCAGCGCCCGGCCGAGATCGCAGCGCCCGCAGTAGCCATCCTTGGCCAGAGCGGTGGCATGGTCGGCAATATCCGTTTGTCCTGCGCGGCGCGCGAGCTCCCGGTGTCCTACACGATATCGACCGGCAACGAGGCGGTGCTGTCGATCAACGATTTCGTCGAATTTGCCGCTGCCAACGATGCCACCCGCGTCATCGCGGTGTTCGCCGAGCAGTTGCGCGATCCGCAGCGCTTTCTCGCCCTTGCGAAAGCCGTCCGGCAATCCGGCAAGCAGATCGTGCTGATCCACCCCGGCGAAAGCGAAGGTGCACAGGAAGCCGCAGCCTCGCATACCGGATCGCTCGTCACCGACCATGCCGTGATGCGGACTCTTGTCACCGAAGCCGGCGTCATTCTTGTCGAAACGCTCGATGAAATGGGCGACGTAATCGAACTCTTGCTGCGATCCGCGGCATTGCCCAAGGCGGGCCCAGCGATCGTGACGGAATCCGGCGCCTTCAAGGGGCTAGCGGCGGATATGTGCGCCCGGCTGAAGCTGGACCTGCCCATATTGGAAGGCGCGACCGGGCAAAAGCTCGCGGCACTGCTGCCGGACTTCGCCCATGTATCGAACCCGCTCGACATCACCGCGCAGGGGCTACAGCAACCAGATCTGTCTGGGCAAGCGGCGGCTGCGCTGCTCGCCGACCGCAATGTCGGCTCGGTGCTCATGGCACTGATGCCGGGTACGCAGGAATTCGGGCTCAAGGTGGCCGAAGCCGTGCTGCCCCATATCCGCGGATCCGAAAAGCCGGTTGTCTATACGATGCTGGGCGACAGCAGCGCTATTGCACCAGAGATTGCGAGCCTGTTGCACGAGGCCGGAATTGCGCTGTTTCGGTCGCCAGACCGGGCGTTGCGCGCACTTGCCCGGCTGCACGAGGCCGGGCGATATTCGCCAGTGACCGACCGTCGCAACGACGCCGTCAAGATCGCTCTGCCCGATACCTCCGGAGTTCTGCCCGAATATCTCGGAAAGGCGCTGCTGGCATCGGCCGGCTTCACGGTCCCAGCAGGCCGGCTGGCAACGTCCGCCAAAGATGCCGTCGCCGCAGCAGCAGAAATCGGCAGGCCGGTTGCAATGAAGGCACAGGCCTCCGCGCTGTCGCACAAAAGCGATATCGGCGCCGTTGCGCTCGGGCTTGAAAAACCGGAAGACATCGCTGCGACCTTCGAGGCGCAGGTTCAGCGCGTCGCTGCCCTTCCCTCGAAGATCGCGCTCGACGGTATCCTCGTCGAAGCAATGCAGCCACGCGATCATGAACTGATCGTCTCCGCCCGGCGCGACGACGATTGGGGACCGATCCTTATGGTCGGCTTGGGCGGTATCTGGATTGAAGTTCTGAAAGACGTCGCCATGCTTGGTGCGGATAGCGATCGCGAGGCCGTGCTCGCCGCGCTCAGAGGCCTCAAAGGCTACGCCCTGTTGAAGGGCGCGCGGGGCCAGCCGCCCGCCGATCTGGACGCGATCGCCGATACGGTCGCGCGATTGGGCGTACTCATTCGCGCAAATCCCCGGATCAAAGAGATCGAGATCAATCCGCTCTCCGCATCGGGCCCGGGCGAAGGGGCGGTCGTGCTCGACGCACTGGTCACGCTGGCCTAGCGGGAAGACATGCCGCAAACAGATGTCCGGGAACTGCTCAAGGAATCGCCGATGCGGTGGCAGCAATTCCTTGCCGTCGCTCTATGCATCCTTGCCAATTTGGGGGACGGTTTCGACAGCGCGGTGATGGCGTTTGCCGCTCCCAACATCTCCTCGGAATGGGGCGTGGCGGCGTCGACCCTGGGCGTTGTGTTCGGCGTTCTCGCCCTGGGCACGATGGCGGGAGCGTTCCTGCTGGCGCCGCTCGCGGACCGTTATGGCCGGCGGGTGATGATCCTGTCGGCGAGCGCGTTTCTGGCGGTGACGATGGCGCTTGTCCCGTTCGTGGAAAATGTTACCCAGCTGATCGCCTTGCGCTTCCTGACGGGCGTCGGCGTGGGTGTGATCTTTCCCAATCTCAATGTGCTGGTCATCGAATATTCGAACAACCGGCTCGGCAACCTGCTGGCGTCGACCATGCATATCGGCTTTGCGCTGGGCCTGGCGGTGTGCTCGGCCGTCGCCGCCACGTTGATCGCGGCCTTTGGCTGGCAGGCGATCTTCTTTTTCGGGGCCGCGATCAACGCGACCGTCTTTCTCGTAGGGCTCTATTATCTTCCCGAATCCCTCGATTTTATCTTGGCCAAACGGCCGCCCGGTGCGCTCGAGAAACTGAACAAGATGCTCATACGCTGGGGACATCCGCCCGTGGAAAGCCTCCCGCTCCCGGAAACAAGCGGCTATGAAAGCCGCTCGCTGCGCGAACTCCTCACCAATCGCACGATCATGTTCGCCACATTGCTATTCGGCATCGCAGCCCTGACCCATTATTTCTGCACCCATTTCAAGATCAACTGGACCCCGCAAATTCTGATCGACGCGGGCATCACATCGACCACGGCGATGTCCAGCGGCATGCTGATGGCGCTGGGTTCGGCACTGGGCACGTTAGCCTATGGCAAGCTCGCTTCGTCCCGCCACGCACTGTGGTGGGTGTGCGGCGGCTATGTCATCGCCGCGATCCTGATTTTCATCATCGGCGAGCTTCCCTCCGATCCTGTCCTGCCGCTCGGTGTGCTGTGCCTGCTCAGCTTCTTCCTCGTCGGCTCCTGGATCGGCCTGCTGATCCTCGCCACGCGCTTCTATCCCCCGGCCATGCGCAGCGCGGGCCTGGGCTTCATGATCGGAATCGGGCGCTTCGGGGGCGTACTCGGTTCCTATACCGCGGGCATGCTGATGGACCGGGGCTGGGAGCGGGCCGACTTTTTCCCCGTCTATGCGATGGTCTCCATCGTCGGTGCCTTCGCTGTTGGGATGCTGGCGATCATGCTGGTTGCAGGCCGCGCCAAGCCAGCACCCGAACGGCAAGCCTGATCCGGCCGGGACTAGGCAGTCCTATTTTTTCGGCGTGAATTTGGCCACGGCGCCGATCGTGCGCAGCACGTTGAGCAAATCGCGCACGCCCCAATGCTCGACGACCAGCCCGTCGACGACGCGATCAAAGCACATCGAGGCCATCTTGATCCGTTTGCCGCTGGCCTCATAATCCATCAGCCGGCCACTATGCGTGGCTTCCAAGGTCCAATGGGTCGCGACCATATCGCCCTCGGCGGTCTGGCGGTGGACGGTCGTTTCGATATCGCTCATCGCCTTGCGAAAGCGTATCTCGCGCTCGATCCACATATCGAGGCTCGGCGGCGAATCCGCGCGGCCATGATAGATGACGTCCTTCGAAATCGCCGCCATCGAGACTTCGACCGGCTCGGCATGTTTTGCGTAATAGACGGCGGCGGCCGCCTTGTTCGCTTCCAGCAAGGCTTTCTCGTCGGACATCAGTTCGTACCCCACACTTCGCGCGCCACCTCGACGACCAGGCGCAGCTTGGCCGCCTGGCTTTCCACCGCGATGTCGTTCCCCTTCACCGTGGAGGAAAAACCGCATTGCGGGCTGAGGCACATCTGTTCGACCGGCAGATATTTCGCCGCCTCCTCGATCCGCCGCAAGATAGCGTCGCGATCCTCCATCGTATCGAACTTGGTCGTAACCAGGCCCAGCACGACGGTCTTATTCTTGGGCACGAAACGCAACGGCGCGAAATCGCCCGAGCGCGCATCGTCATATTCGAGGAAATAGGCGTCGATCGCCAGCTCGTTGAACAGCACTTCGGCGACCGGCTCATAGCCACCCTCGGCCGCCCAGCTCGATCGGAAATTGCCGCGGCACAGATGGACGGCCGTCACCATGCCTTCGGGCCTGTCGGCAATCGCCATATTGATGAAGCGGGCATAGTCGCGCGGAAGCTGGTCGGGATCGAGCCCGCGTTCGCGCGCTTTTTCGCGCTGCGTCGTGTCGCACAGATAGGCGAGGTTGGTGTCGTCCATCTGCACATAAGTGCATCCGGCTTCGCCCAGGCTCTGGAGTTCGGACGCATAGGCGGCGGCGACATCGGCATAGAATTCTTCGAGGTCCGGATAGATTTCGCTCGAAATCGCCTCGCGGCCACCCCGGAAATGCAGCATCGTCGGCGAGGGAATCGTGACCTTCGGCGTTTGACCGGTAACCGACTGTAGATACTCGAAATTGGCACGTTCCACGTCGTGACCGTGTGACACCTTGTCGACTACGGTAATGACCGGCGGCGCAAAACTCTGCCCCCCGTCGCTCTTGGTGATCTGCAGCTTCGGTGCGCGCGTAATGGCTACCCCGTCCAAATGCCTCAGGAAATCGGTGTGAAAGGCGTTCCGGCGAAACTCGCCATCCGTGATCGAACGCAGGCCCACATCTTCCTGCAGGCGGACGATCTCGGCGATCGCCACATCTTCGGCCTCGCGTAGCCCATCTGCATCCATTTCCCCCGCCGCATGCTTTTCACGGGCCTCTAGAAGCGCGGTTGGCCGCAGGAAACTGCCTACATGATCTGCGCGGAAGGGTGGAGCCACCGGATTCTGACTCATATGCTTCACCTGTCTTTCTTTAACATGACTCAATTAAGCTAATGATACGGTTCATTGATCTTTTGGAATTGATACGCAAATCGCCGCGCCAAGGCAACGCCCGTCCGCGCGCCGATGTTTTTGCTGGCGGATCTAGTGGAGCGCGCAACCGCGGTAGGATTTGGGACTGGCTCCAAAGCGCGCTTTAAACGCACGGCTGAAATGGGACGCGTTCGAAAAGCCCATCGAGAAAGCGATTTCGGTGATCGACAAGGCCGCGCAGCCAGGTTCGCGCAGAACTGCCGCGCAACGTTCGAGGCGCGTCCGCCAGATGTAGCGGCCCAGCGGCTCCTGATCGGCGAAGATCGCCTGAAGGTGGCGGCTGCTGCACCGCATGGCGGCGGCGACACTCTCCACGCTCAGATTTGGGTCATGGATATGGCGGTCGACATATCCCCTGACGCGCACCCGGATCTTATCGCGATAGGAAACCCCCTCGCTGCCCACGACCTGCTCGGCGATCGCAACCTGGAGAAGATTGATCGCCACGTCGGACATTTCCGGCCTTGTCATGCCCAGATGCTCGGCGCTTTCATAAAGGCCTGTCAGAAAGTTGAAAGCGAGCGAGCAAACCGCGCTGTCATGAGGGAACTGGCGCTGCAGGATATTCGTCATGCTCGGCGTTCGCGCTGTGAGTTCCTGACGCGGAACGATGCCGACGAGTTGCCTGGCGCCCTCCTCAGCGTACAGCGCGTCACAATTTCTGGAGAACCGATAGAGCCCCAGCGTTCCGGGACGAAGGATGTTGGTGTGGCCGCGATTTTCGATCCTGACTTCGCCCGAAAGCTGCATGACCATCATTAGATAGTCCTGCGAATCCTCTGGTGGCAGGACATCGGCAAGATCGGTCGTAAGCCGGTTGCAGTTCTCGACCATCCAAAAGGTCAGCTCTCCCACATTTCGCGAATGCAGGTTCTGAGAGCCAACCGAACCTTCGGATCGTGATCCGCGACTTTCCACACCCTCTCCATATAAGGGCTCTCTTCAGGGCCCATTCCCCGCGAACGATACCGGTTTCCCTTGCCTCGTCAACGCAGCGCGGACCTGCCTACGGAGCGCCGTGCGAAGACGCCGCCCGGCCGTTTCGGACCGGACGGCGCTCAATCGTTGCCAGCCATCCCGCGGTGGGTGGTTCGAACTCGAGATGCAAAAAAGAGTTCTGCCATGGCATGCAACGATCTATCCGCGAGGCAACTCAGAAATTGACGCGCGCGCCGATCCGGAAAAAACGCCCTGTCGGATCGTAAAGCACCGGGTTGTACGAGGCGACCGCCGTCGGCCCCAGCGACGGATGCGAGTTAAAGATATTGTTGATCGAACCGAACAGCTCGAAATTGTCGGTGACATCATAGGAGGCGGACAGATGGACATAGGTTCGGCCGCCAAGCCGATTGTCATTGATGCTGTTCGGCAGGTTCACATTGTAGCCGGGATCCTGGGGCCCAACATTGCCCACGTTGAACAAACCGGATGTAAGCGTGTGGGTCTGGATCGATATCCGCGCCGGCCCGGTCCGATATGTCAGCGAGGTATCGATCGTCCAGTCCGGAACGCCCGATTGCTCGCCCGTCGGGAAGCCGTTCATGCCCGCCCGGTTCACCCGGGTGCCCGAACTGTCGATCGTGGTCAGCGCGATATTGTGGGTCGCAAGCGCGCGGAATGTGATCTCGCCCGGCAATGAGAGGCCATCGAGGTTCGTGTTGAACAGGAATTCGAAATCGATACCGCGTGCGATCAGCCCGTTGAGATTCTGATTCACATTGTCGAGCCGGGTAATGAGGTTGGTGGTCGGATCGCGCGTGATGAACTGGCAGAATTGGGTTGAACCGGCGAGACAGCGGTTGAGCAGCGTCTGGCCGCCCAGCGTTGCGATTGCGCCTTCCAGCTGGATATCGAAATAATCCACCGAAAGGCTGAGATTGGCACCGCCCAGCCAGGAGGGATCGGGCGAAAGCACGACACCCGCAGTCCAGGTATCGGCCTTTTCCGGTTCGAGCGCCGGATTGCCGCCCGTAAATGTCGTCACGTTGATATTGGTGTTGGTGACGGGATCGACGATAAAGGTCTGTGTGCTCGCCAACTGCGAGAACAGTTCGACCATATTGGGTGCCCGGATATCGCGAGAACGCGCTGCGCGGAAGCGAACGCCGTAGATCGGCTCCCAGACAAGGCCGACCTTCCACGTCGTGGCATTGACGGTCGTCTGTGAATTGAGGGAATTTTCGCGGCTGTAATGGGTCTGGCGGATCGCGCCGTTTAGCTCCAGCCGGCGGGCCAGCACGAAGTCGTTGGCCAGCGGCACGACCGTTTCGGCATAGCCTTCGACGACCGAGATCTCGCCGTCGATCGGCGCGGCGTTATTGGTGAGAAAGCCGCTTGCCGTACTGATCGGATCGGCCGTGCCGCGCGCGGTATCGGCGCGATATTCGGCACCTGCAGCTATCGAAACCGGGCCTGCCCAGGTGGAGAAGAGATCGCCACGGATATTTGCCGCGATAACGTGCTGCGCATAATGGAAATCCGAAGTCGAGGTGCCGAACGAATAGGCGACCGCCGCATCCGAGGCATTGCCAATGCCGAATGGATTGAACGGCGCGCAGCCATTTGTCGGGTCCGAAAGAGTCGAACGGCAGACCGGCTGGCCGTTGGTGCCCATCACTGCATCGACGGCGCGGCGGAAATTGGCATTGATCCTGTTGTTGGTCGCGCTCTCGTTGCTGTCGGTTTCGCCATATTGGTAGTAGACGTCCCAACCCCAGCCGCCGCCGAGTTCACCGTCGAGGCCGGCGGTAATCCGGAAATGGGTGCGACGCGCATCCTTTTCGGACAACCCTCCCTCGCGGCTAACACGGCCGAGCCCGAACGAGGTGATGCCGAGCGTGTCCATCCGCTGCGCGATCTCCGCAGGGAGGAACACATTATCGCGCGTGATGGGAATGGTGTTGTCGAAAGGCTGGGCTCCATATGCTTCGGCGTGGACGCGGCCATAGGTCATTTGCGCGAAGGCGGTGATAGAATCGCTGAGTTCATAGTCGACATTGGCGAAGGTCGAGAGCCGGTCGAACGGTGCCTTGAGCAATAGGTTTTCGTGAATCAGCATCCTGCCCGAACCGCCGATCATAAAAAAGGCGAAGGGAGATGCGTTGAGCCCGAATTCGAACGGCACGTCCGAAACGCTGCCGTCGGGATTGAACTGGACGCCACGCAGCGGGCCGTCCTTGATGAGGCCGGCCTCGGTCATGTTGGCCATATGGACATAGCCGAGTGTCAGTGCGGGCTGTCCGTTCGCGCCCGCCCCGCCCGGATTGTTCGTCGAAAAATAGAGCGACGTCCCGTCTGGAGAGCACCAATCATAGTAGAAGCAGTCATTCATGCCGGCGCTGTCGACATATTCTGCGGCAACCACGAAATGTCCGCGACCGTCGGCGAACTCGCTGCCATAGGCGGCGCTAAACTGATATTCTTCCTGGTCGCCATACGTCGAAATGCCGAACTGGCCTTCAGCCCGGAACCCTTCGAGATCGGTGTCGAGAATCAGGTTTACGACACCCGCAACGGCGTCCGAGCCATAGGCCGCGGACGCGCCGCCCGTCACGACTTCCGCGCGCTCGATGATGTTGCTGGGCGTGAGGTTGACGTCGAAGGTACCCTGCGTCGTCGACGGCGCCGAACGCCGGCCGTCGATCAACACCAGCGTCCGCTGCGCACCGAGGCCACGCAGATCGAGCAACAGCGAGCCGGCGTTGGCCTGGGTGAAGCCCACAACCGCGCCGCTATTTTGCGGACGGAATGCCGGCAGTCTGTTCAGTGCTTCGCCGACATTGGTATCGCCGTTCTGCTGAAGCTGTTCCGCGCCAAGGACGGTCAGCGGCGTGGGGGAGTTGAAGCCGGAGCGTGCGACGCGGGAGCCCGTGACGACGATCAATCCCTGATCGGCCGAGGCCGCCTCTTCGGCAGCTTCGTCCTGCGCATAGGCCGGGGAGTTCCAGAGCACGGCGCCGAGTGCCGCGAGGCTTGCGGCACCGAATATGCGACCGCGAGAAAATGTGCGTTTCATGGGAGCTCCTGTCCTTTGTACATGCTGATTTGTTCTGATGAAGGTTTCCGTCATCGCGCTTCGGCCCGGGCCGAGACCGGCTCGATCCGGCGATGGGCAAAGCGCCAGCGGCCTCCGCTCAACGCGATCCGGTCATGATATTGAGCAACGGAATGAACCGGCGCATCCCCTGCCCCTGAAGCGATCATGACATAGGTTTGCGCCGCGCAGCCTTCGTCTGCGCCGGTGATATAGGGCAATCCGAGAATGTGGCGATTGCCGCCGGGGCCGTCCTGTCCGATCTCGTAGAGATGGGCGACCATATCGCGGATCGCCGACCGGCCTTCGTAACAGCCGCTCCTCGCCTCGAACACGCCATCCGGCGTGAAATTGTCTACATAGCCGTCAAGGTCACCGCTCTCCAATTTGGAGGCATAGTCAGCGATGAGTTCCATGACGTCCAGCCGTTCGCCAACGGTCAGTTGCTTTGGCATCGTTCCCCCTGAATTTATACCTTTTCTGATCTCAGAAATCAGGGAGACCCGCGATGTGTCAATGCCGTCAGGCGGCCTTTTGATGTCCGTTCGGATGCAGAAAAGCTTTTGGGCGGAAGGAGCAAAGCGAGGCTATCCGGTGCCGCATATCTCGACTCTCATTCATGGGCCGGGGACGTTCTTTATGACCAAGACCGAGTCGCGGCCGCAGCGCATCGGCAACCGCCGTGCAACAGGACGTCGACTGGCCAGGGAGCGTCTGCGACCAGCATTCGATAAGCCTTCTTGAACCGCAAGCCGGTCTTTGTTCGGCCACGGCACATTGCCTTCTCGCCGCGCCTGCGCAGCGTGGCGATTCCCATCAGAAACCAGCCCTATGCGCACAAGGAAACAAGGAACCGCAATGTCCGCTGAGTCGCTTTTTACGCCATTCACGATAAAGTCGTTATCGTTGCCGAACCGCATCGTGATGGCACCGATGACCCGGTCTTTTTCGCCCGGTGGCATACCGACCGACGATGTCGCCGCCTATTATCGCAGGCGAGCAGAAGGCGGGGTCGGCCTGATCTTCACCGAAGGGACGGCGATCGAGCGGCCAGCGGCAAAAAGCAATGACGCCCATCCCGATTTCTTCGGGCATGGACTCACCGGCTGGTCAAAGGTTTTCGAGGCGGTGCATTCCGCCGGTGGGCGCATCGCACCACAACTCTGGCATGTCGGCTCGGTCCATCCCGAGGAGAAGGACGGCAACGACCCTAACGAACCCATCGACAGCCCTTCGGGTATTCGCGCGCCGGAAGGCGCATTCGGCCAACCCATGACCGAAGAGATGATACAAGACACGATCGACGCTTTCGCGGCATCGGCGCGCCACGCCCAGAAAATCGGAGCAGACGCGATCAACATCCATGCAGCGCACGGCTATCTTATCGACCAATTCTTCTGGGCGTTGACCAACCGACGGGATGATCGCTGGGGCGGCGAAGACATAGGCAGCCGTTCGCGTTTCGCGGCCGAAGTGATCCGCGCCATTCGCAGCGCGGTCGGCCCCGATCTGCCGATCATCATCCGGCTATCGCAGTGGAAGCAGCAGGATTACACCGTGCGGCTGGCGACGACGCCGACCGAGATGCACGCGTGGCTCGAACCGATGGCCGACGCCGGTATCGACATGTTCGATTGCTCGCAGCGAAGGTTCTGGGAGCCGGAGTTCGAGGGATCGGATCTCAATTTCGCCGGCTGGGTGAAGAAAATCAGTGGCCTGCCGACGATTACCGTCGGCTCGGTCGGCCTTGACGCCGAATTTCTCTCCTTCTTCACGGACCGGAAGATGGCCCCCGCCCCGGTGGATGAGTTGGTGAGGCGGCTAGAGCGTGGCGATTTCGATCTCGTAGCCGTAGGCCGTGCGCTGCTCGGCGATCCGCATTGGGCGGAGAAGATCCGCGAAGGCCGCGCTTCGGAACTTCTGGCTTTCGATCGGTCGGTTATGCGGACGCTTACATGAGCGCCGCCGCCACAGACCTTCTGTCCAAAGGCTATAAGGCGAAGCTGCTCACCATTCTCATGATGGTGTGCGCCCTCAACCTCACCGACCGGCTGCTCGTTCCAGTGCTCGCCGAACCGATCAAGCTGGATCTGGAGCTCTCCGACACCCAGCTTGGCCTGCTGACGGGCCTGGGATTCGGTCTCGTCTACACGGCGCTTGGGCTGCCGGTCGCCTGGCTGGCGGACCGGTTCAGCCGGGTGAAGATCGTCTCGGCCGCGGTAATCGTCTGGTCGTCGATGACAGCGATGACCGGGATGGCCGGCAATTTCGTCCAACTGCTGGTCCTGCGCGCCGGTGTCGGCGTCGGAGAGGCCGGTTTCCTCCCGCCAACCGCCTCGCTCCTGAGCGACCATTTTCCCGCCAACCGCAGGGGGGCCGCGATGTCAATCGTCCAGCTGGGGTCGCCAGCATCGACGATCATCGGCGGTATTCTCGCGGCATGGATCGCCGCGCATTGGGGTTGGCGGACCGCGTTCGTCGCTATCGGCCTCCCAGGCATCCTTTTGGGCATTCTCGCGCTGACATTTCTGCGCGAGCCGCCGCGCGGCCTTGTCGACGGCATCACAGAAAAAGCACCGACAAAGCCATTCTGGTCGGTAATCCGCTCGCTACTGGCCAAACGGTCCTTCCGCCATCTGATGATCGGCGGTTCGCTCGCGATGCTCGGGCTCAATTCGATCGGATCGTTTATGACCCCATTCTTCATGCGCGTGCACGGGCTCGAACTTGCCCAGGCCGGCACCACATTCGGGATCGTCCAATTCGTCGCTGCGGTGGCCGGGCTGCTCGCCGGCGGTTTTGGCAGCGATCGCCTCGCAGCCAAGGACATACGCTGGCGTGCCTGGGGGCCTGCGATATTCCTCGCGCTCGCCAGCCCTTTCTACCTGCTGGCCTTTTCGGCCGACTCGGTCGTGATGTCGGTCGCATTTATCTTGATGGCCGGAATCAGCTTCTTCATCTTCTTCGTCCCGACGATCACAATCACGCAAAACCTGGTCGGCGCGGAATCCCGGGCGACGGCTGTCGCGCTCTATTCGCTGGGCGTCAATCTGATCGGGATGGGGATCGGCCCGACGCTGGTCGGCCTTGCGAGCGACCTTTTTGCACAAAGCGACTTCGGAACAGCGGACTTTATCCGCGCCTGTCCGGGCGGCGTAGCGCCCGACGGCGCGGTTCCGGCCTTGGGCGAAGCCTGCGCCTCTGCGGCTGCCTATGGCCTGCAGGGCGCATTGATGCTCGTCGCCTGCGTCTATCTGTGGGCGGCCTTGCACTATTATTTGGTTGGCCGGTCTCTGCCGCAGGAATCGCAAGCGGCAGGTTGAACGGGCTAGGAGACGCTGTCCTTGCGGAGCGTCCTGGCCGCGAGCAGGAAGTGCAGGGCCGACCAGGCAAAAACGATCATGCCGCACGCCAAGGCGATCTGAAGCCCGCCCGCCGCGGCGCCCCGGCACGCCTCCGCATAGATGGTGCCCGGAGCGCCGACGCCGCCGGGGCACAAGGCGTCGAAATCGCCCAATGCAAAGCGCTGGCGTGCCAGGATGTCGCTGAGCAGTCCGTATAGTGCCGGTCCGAGCGCACCGGCCATGCTGCCGATCAGCGCATAAACGGCTATGGCCGACGCGCGCATTCGGGCCTCCATCATGTTCTGCAGCATTGCGTATGTCGGAACGAGGTAGACGAACAGGGCGATACTGCCGGGAAAGATGAGCAGCGCCGCCGGCAAAAGATTTTCCTGGAGAAAGGCCGCGGCAAAGAGCGGGCCGGCCAACGCCAGAGAGAGAGCGGGCCACCAGGCGTGCCAGCGGCGATCCCGCGTCGCGGCCCAATCCGAACCGAAGCCGGCGAGCAGCAGGCCGATCGTCGCAGCGCCGGCCTGCATAAAGCCGAACATAAGCGCCGCCTCGTGCAGCGAAAGACTGTGCACACGGATATAGAAGGGACTGAGAAATTGGCCGATGCCCGTGAGCCCAATATGGGCAAGCGATCCCGCGATAATGACGTGGATCGCCGCCGGTCTGGCGAGAATGCTCCGCAGCACGGCGCCGAACGAAGGATGCGCGCCCTTGGCCTCGGGCATGCCGTCGGCAAGGCCGCGCGGCGGCTCCTTGAGGCCGAACTTCACGAGCAGCGCAATGACAATGCCCGGAATGCCGGCCGCAAGGAAGGCGACGCGCCAATCCCAATAGATGACGATCGAGGAAACCACCGCAGCCCCCACCAACGCAGAGATCGGCGAGCCCAACTGGATGATCGATATCGCCGAGGCACGGCGCGTCGGTTTGAAATGGTCGCCGATCAGCGAATTGACCGCCGGGGTAAAGCTCGCCTCACCGACGCCCACGCCCACACGGCACAGCAGCATCTGCCAGAAATTGACCGCCGTGCCGCACAGCGCTGTCGCCAGCGACCAGAAGAAAACCGAAATCGCCAGCAGGTTGATGCGGCTCTTGCGGTCTGCAAGCCGGGCCAGCGGAATCCCCATAACCGCATGAAATAGCGCGAAGGCGAGGCCGCCCAACAGGCCAAGCTGGAGGTCGGACAGCGCAAGGTCGCGCTTGATCGCTTCGGCGAGCAGCGAGAAAATGAAACGATCAGTATAGTTGAACGTCGAGACGAGCAGCAGGACGAAGAGCAGCCAGCGCGTATAGCGCGCCGAGAGCAGTCGCGCGGAGTCTGGGCCGCTCGCTGCGGCCGCGCCTATTTCCGCCATGCGGTCGCCGCCGGATCATTGGCAGGGCGGCGCTGCAATGGCCGGGCGTAGGAAAGGTCCTCGCGGTCCCAGCGGCCGGGGCCGGAAGGCGGCAATCCCAGGCCCGTCACGGTCGCCGGCCCCTCGGTACGGACGTCTGGGAGATATTCGCGGATCAGGATACGCCATTCGCCGTCCCGCTTCTCGAACAGATCGATATAGCGTGCGCCCCCGATATCGAGTTTTTCGTCCTTTCGACGCATCAGGTTGATGAGGTAGCTTTCGACATGCGCCCGATCGCCATCGATATCGACGGTAACATTGGTCAGGTGGTGCTGATGCATGTCGAAGAAACTGTCATGTCCCTGATTGCCCCAGGCGATGAAATCCGCGAGCGAGCCCGAAAAGGCATGGCCGTAATTGACCTGCGCGTCCGGCCAGAAGGCGCTGCTTTCCAATTCCTCGTCGTGCCGATCCAACCCCCGGCAATACCGCCAGAGGCATTCGTGAATACCCAGCCGGTCCTCGGCGTAAACCTGCCTCGCCTCGATCGCCTCGATCCGCTCGCGCAGAGCGGCAATCGCCATTGATTGATCCTCGCCCATCGTTTTCTTTCGTCCTGTCGTTAGTTTCGCGGGCCGCCGAAAGGCCTGGAATAAGACGGATCGCCTTCGCCCCATTTGCCGACGGGAAATCCCGAGGCATCGAAATCCAGATGCTCGGCATCGAGCATCATATCCACGACGAGCAGGCGCGAGATGATCTTCCATTCCCCGCCGCGCTGTTCGAAACGGTCGATATAGCGGCCGACCCCGATGCTGACGCCGTCGCCGATCGCGCGGTGGAAGAACTGGACATAGCTTTCAACGTCGGCGCCCGAACGATCGTCATCGAACGCGACATTCTGATTGGTGATGTTGTGCGAATGCTGGGTCCAGCGCTCGGCGTGCGAGGCGTTACTCCACTCGACGAAATCGTCGAGATCGCCCTCGAAGCGCTTGCCGTAGAATATTTCCGCCTCGGGCCAGAAGGCGCTGGCGATCAGCGCACCATCGTGCCTATCCAGTCCGCGCGTATACCGGCCGAGGCAATCGCGGATCTTCATCCGGTCGATCAGCCATTGCAGGTCGGATTGCGAAATCATGTCTTCTGTGTTCATCGCGACGCGCTCAGCCCTTGTCGGTTGCAAGATACCGGAAAAGATGCGGGTTGGCATAAACCTTGGGCGGTCCGGCGCCGGGGCGACTGCCTATCGCGATCGCCCGTTCCGCGGCAGGGCGCGCACCGATGCGTTCGACCAACGCAGCAACATTCGGATAACGTTCGACGTCTTCCTCTTCGAGGATACGGGACAGGAAGGCAGCCCAGCCCCAAAGAGCCATGTCGACGATCGAATAATCGTCGCCGACAAGCCACTCCCGTCCGGCCAACCGGTCCTCCACTATGTCGAAGTGGCGCCGCGCCTCGAACAGGTAGCGGGTGATGGCATAGGGCTGCTCTTCCGGCGCCGCGTGCCGGAAATGCACCGATTGGCCGCTATAAGGCCCGAGCCCACTCGCGATGAACATCAGCCAGGAAATCATTTCGGCCCATTCCGGAGAGGAGCGCTCCGGTACGAACATTTCGTGCTTTTCGGCAAGGTAGAGCAGGATCGCGTTACTATCGAAAACCACGCGGTCTCCATCGACGATGACCGGAATCTTGGCATTGGGATTCAAAGCCAGAAATTCTGGTCTATGCTGCTCCCCCTCGCCGGTATTTACCCAGATCGGTTCGTAAGGGACGCCTGCCTCTTCGAGAAATAGCGCAACCTTTCTGGGATTTGGGCCGCCGCCGAGATAGAATTTCACCATGCCGCTTCCTGTCCATATCTTCGCAGCGAGCTAGGATTGCCCAGGGCCTGCTGTCAAACCGTTCCGGCCCATCCGGTGCAGCCCAGATAGGCGAATAAACATCAATGTTTTCAATATATTATTATAGCCATCAAACCGGGCTTTCCGGTCTGGGATTCGCCTGGGGAACAAAGATACTTCCTAGGCGGCACAGTCCGCTTTCATCGGCCGCTGCAAAGCATTTGTTTCGGCCGCCTTTTCCAGCATCAGGGCGCGATATTCGCGCGGGGTGGTTCCGTACCGCGCCCGGAAAACCCGGCTGAAATGCGATGGATTGCTGAATCCCAGCGAGAAGGCGATCTCGGTAATGGATCGATGCGCGTGGCAGGGATCAGCAAGCGCCGCGCTGCAGCGTTCCAGTCTCATCCGCCAGAGATAACGGCCGATGCTTTCCGCATCGCCGAACATCTTCTGCAGATAGCGGGTACTGCAATGATTGGCCCGCGCGATCGCTTCGACGGAAAGCCCCGGATCGTGAAGGTGCGTATCGACAAAGCTCTTGATGCGGGAACGGAATTTTTCCTGCCGCGTATGGCCTTCGAGCCGCGCTTGCTGTTCGTCGAGCGCCACCTGCAGCAGCCGGATCCCGATATCGCCGAGTTCGTGCGCGAACGCTGTGCCAGAGGAATCATTGTCGTAAAGCGACGTAAAAAAGCGAAACGCCATCGCCATGGCTGGGCTTTCTGCGGAGAATTGCCTTTTCATGACGCGGTCGAGATTGGGGTTGCGCGCGGCAAGAAGGCGCTTCGGCATCGACACGACGAGTTGCGAATATGGCCCCTTGATCCGGCAGGATTTCGAAAAGGCGTACAGCCCCCAGCTGCTGGGGGTCAGCGTCTGAGCGCGGCCGCCGCTTTCGAGCAAGGCCTCGCCGCTGAGATGGAGAACGAGCTTGACCTCCTCGACGTCATCGCCTTCCGCGATGCCGTTCGGCATCGGCCGGAGTTCCCGACTGTCGCGTTTCCAGAACTTCAACGCCCCCATATGCTTGACGCCCGATCCGGGACTGGCAGGTGGCGGATCGGCCGCCGCCAGCGCCCCACCATTGTCATGCAACATCCTCGCCTCCCAACACGAACCACAGCGCGAATTGCGAAGTGGCATTCGCGGATACCGGTCTTCACCCCCAATATTTCGTTCGGCGCTATGCCGTTCGGCAGGTGAAGGCCGCCCGCGGCATCCCGGATTTGCTCCGTGTGACGTCGCGTAAGGGATATAGTTCGAATTTCTAACTAA
Source organism: Parasphingopyxis marina (assembly GCF_014237875.1). Classification (GTDB taxonomy): domain Bacteria; phylum Pseudomonadota; class Alphaproteobacteria; order Sphingomonadales; family Sphingomonadaceae; genus Parasphingopyxis; species Parasphingopyxis marina. Next base: position 1,044,368 of record NZ_JACJVJ010000001.1, on the reverse strand, counting down.
ATGTCAAGCGAAGATGGATGTCCGATAGGCGGGCGTCGGCGATATCAGGGGCGCCATTCCGCTTCCTCCCAAACATCGACCAGCGTATCGAGAAACTCCTTCATGGCCTCGCGGCCACCGGGAAGATGGTCGATGGAACCGAGGCGCTCGATGCAGATCAGGTTGATTTCGGTCATGATGGCATCAATCACTTCCTGTCCTCGAGAGGTCAGATGGATATGCAGCGCACGACCGTCGCTTTCGTCGGTGGACCTTTCGGCGAGTCCCTTGGTGATAAGGCGGTCCATCCGGTAGGTGATCGTTGCGCGTGACAACCCAAGCCGCACGCCCAGCTCGGACGGCCGCAGCGAACTGGCGCTGCGACTTGCGCTTATCGCGCTCATCAACCGCGAATCGGCTCCGCTGATATCGAAACGCCGTGCGATCCTGTCCATCAATTGACCGATCAGCACGCCCATCCGGACAAGATACAGCGTTATAGCAAAGGAATTCGGCTCTATATTTGCCGGAATGCCCTCCAATTCACGCGTCACATCATACGCTTTTCTCACCACTTTCACGCTCATAGACTGGCTCTCCACAAACCCTTTCGTTCCCGATTTCGATCCTCGATATGAGAGTTGGCGATAAATACCCAATATTCCGCCCGGGATCGAAATGCGACTGCAAGCTGGATGCCGCCCTATTCTGCTGCACGAATATCGTAATCAAGACGCTGTTGGTAAGTCGCATCATAGATATCCGGCAGGCCGCTATCGGCAATGATCGTGCGATGCGCGATCAACCATTGGCCGTTCACCCGCACCAGGCGATCATATTCGCGCCCCTGTTCCAACAGCTGCGGCGGGGTTTTGACATCGCCATTGATGATGCCCGTCCAGATGAAACTGGCGGTGGCCTCATCTCCGGCAACCTCGATCACGGCGTTGCTCAACAGCATGTGGAAGGTCCCTTCGGGAAGCGCATTCTCGCCGCCCAGTTCCTCATAGGCACGGTTGATGCCCTCACGGCCACGATAGATCCGGCCGTTGATATCCAGCACGCCATCGGGGATGAAATAGGCGTCGAAACCCTCATCATGCGTGCCGCCCAGCCCCGCGTAATAGCGCACGATGAGATCTTCGATCGCGATCCGATCGATCATGGCCTGTATTTGGCCGTCATGCGGGGCCATCCCTTCGCCGTGAACATGCTCTGGATTATCCTGCGCATGGGCTCCCGGCGGAATGGCGAGCGTGAGGACGGCGGCGAAGATGATCGGCAGGCGCATTGTTTCTCTCCCATTGCAGGCCGCCGATCATCGCAGGAAGCGTTGCGATGGCAAGCGGCGCCCTGGCGGGAGACAAGCGCTGCTCTGTGTATCCGCCAGCCTTTTCCGCTTTCTCCGTCGGCATATCCGCGATGATGAAAAACTGTTCTTCTCGGCATTCGTGCACGAGGAGGAGGAAGACTTTAGGGAACTCGATCCGGAGGTGCCTGGCAACGAAAGCAGCCATTCGAAGGAATTCCTGTACGAACGCCCGTCGGCGGCTGGCTGGTCGGTCGTTTCGTTCGTCGATCCGCTGCCGCATGATGTGCCAATCATGAGTTCCAACCTCTGCCGTTCGCAAACGGTCGAGCGTTTCGATCGAGACGGAGCGTGCCATCGTTTGAGAAACGTCCGATTTCCGGGTTCGGGTAATTTTCGGAAATCGCGATGGCTGGCGGAGAGGGTGGGATTCGAACCCACGGTACCCAGAAGGCACAACGGTTTTCGAGACCGCCCCGTTCGACCACTCCGGCACCTCTCCGCAAGCGATTGGCGCGCCCAAATGAATTGGGCGGGTCGTTCGAGCCGCGCGCCTTAGCTTACCCCACAGCGCTTGCCAAGCCAGTCCTTGCCTCGCCAAATCGCAATACTTACATTGGGATGGAGATGGACAATGGCATTCCCTCCCTCGCCGCGCGCGGCGTACTCGGCAAGGACGCGCCGCCGATCGCGCATGCGCGCTTTTCGATCGGCGATGTCGTGCGCCACAGGATGTTCGATTTCCGCGGCGTCGTCTTCGATATCGATCCCGTTTTCGCGAACAGCGAGGATTGGTACCAGGCCATCCCCGAAGAGGTCCGCCCTCGCAAGGATCAGCCTTTTTATCACTTGCTCGCCGAGAACACCGACAGCAGCTATGTCGCCTATGTCAGCCAGCAGAACCTGTTGCAGGACGAAAGCGAAGAACCGATCGATCATCCGGCGATTTCCGGCATTTTCGACGAGTTCACCGAAGGCCGTTACACGCTGCGCCGCGAACACCGGCACTAAGCCGTTCGCCAATAGCGACTTCCGTCGCGCAGCGGTGCGATTCCCCATTTGACAGCGGGCACCGCGCGGCTCACCTTCCGAAGAAAATAACGCTAAAAGAGGACGCATGATGGCGCAATCGGGCCCGGATATCGGCGAAGAGGCCGCGCAATCGACGATGGCGCTGGGGCCGCTGGCCGGTCTCGCCCGAGAGGATTTCGTCGGCGCGGTTGCGGTGATGCTGCAACAGACGGCGGCGGATCCGGTGAAAGCGGTAAAGCATATGCAGGGCTTTTCCGAAGACGTCGTCCAGATCATGACCGGCAAATCGCAGCTAACTCCGGAGCCGCGCGACAAGCGCTTCATGGATCCCGCCTTCCAGTACAATCCCTTCATAAAGGCCGGGATGCAGTATTTCCTCGCCGTGCAGAAAGGCATGAAGAGCTGGCTCGACGATCTCGATCTCGACCCGATCGAGCGCGACCGGGCAAGCTTCATCTCGCAGATCATCATCGACGCCGTCGCCCCCACCAACACGCTGGCTGGCAATCCGATGGCCCAGAAGCGGCTGATCGATAGCGGCGGACTATCGCTGATCAAGGGGCTGAAAAACGCCTATGACGACATGGTCAACAACGATTTCATGGTCAGCCAGGTCGACAAGACGCCGTTCACCCTCGGCGAAAATATCGCGACCTCGCAAGGCGCCGTCGTCTTCCGCAACGAGATGATGGAGCTGATCCAGTATACGCCGCAGACCCAAGAGGTTTACGCGATCCCGCAGCTCACGATTCCGCCGCAGATCAACAAGATGTATATCAACGATCTCTCGCCGGAAAAAAGCGTCGTCAAATATCAGGTCGACAACGGCATCCAGACCTTCGTCATCTCCTGGCGCAACCCGCAAAAGGAGCACGGCCATTGGGGCATGGACGATTATATCGCGAGTTGCATCGAGGCGATGGACGCGATCCAGGAAATCACGGGCGCGGACACGATCAACCTCTCAGGCGGCTGTTCGGGCGGACAAACGCTTTCCGTGCTGCTCTCCAAGCTTGCCGCCGACGATGACAAACGCGCGGGCGCAGCAACGATCATGGTCTGCGTGCTCGAATCCAAGCCCGACGACACCGAGGCGAGCTCGCTGGTCTCGCAGAACAGCCTGGAACTCGCCAAGCGCCGGGCATCGCGGGCGGACATCATCCCCGGCAGCGATCTCACGCGCGGCTTTGCATGGCTCAGGCCCAACGACCTGATCTGGAATTACGTGATCAACAATTATCTGATGGGCGGCGACCCGCCGGCCTTCGACGTGCTGTTCTGGAATGCCGACGCTACCAATCTATCGGCGTCGCTGATGGGCGATTTTCTCGGACTTTACGAAGCCAATGCCTTCGCGACGCCGGGCGCGGCCCATGTGGCAGACCACGATCTCGATCTTACCAAGGTCACGAGCGACCTGTTTATCCTGGGTGGCGTGACCGATCACATCACGCCTTGGCGTGCCTGCTATCGTTCGACCCAATTGTTCGGATCGAAAAACGTAGAGTTCATCCTTTCGCAATCGGGGCATATGCAGGCGATCCTCAACCCGCCCGGCAACCCGAAGGCCAAATATTTCAAGGCGAAAAAGAAGGGCAAGATGCCCGCCTCGGTCGATAAATGGCTCGAAGGCACCGAAGAAGTGCAGGCGAGTTGGTGGCCGTACTGGATGGAATGGCTGCACGCGCGATCGGGCGAGCGCGTAAAGGCGCCCAAAAGCCTTGGCAGCGAAACCCATAAGCCGATGGAATCCGCCCCTGGCACTTATGTGTTCGACTAGCGGATGCCGGAATCGGGAAAGACTATGACATGAGCAGAACTCGCCAGCGGGAACCCGCAATCACCATGGAAACGGTCGACGGCCGAGAACTGCGCGTTGCGCATTGGAAGGCCGAAACCGGTTCTGCCGGCCATTTGCCGCTGCTGTTCTTCAACGGCATCGGCGCAAATCTCGAAGTCGCCACGCCTCTCGCCGAACGGCTGCCCGACCGCGATTTCATCACGTTCGACATGCCGGGGGTCGGCGGTTCCCCCGATCCGGTGATACCCTATAATGCGATCCTGATGGCGCGGATCACCGCGATCCTCCTGAAACAGTTCGATATGCCGCAGGTCGATGTGATGGGGGTAAGCTGGGGCGGTGCGATGGCCCAGCATTTCGCGCTCCAGCATTCGGGCCGCGTCAACCGGCTGATCCTCGCCGCGACGACGCCGGGGATGATCATGGTGCCGGGCAAGCCCGAAGCGCTCGCCAAGATGGCGGATCCGCGCCGCTATATCGATCCCGCCTTCATGCAGAAGCATTTCAAGACACTCTATGGCGGTTCGCAAGAAGGATCGGACGGCCATGTGACGCGCATCAAACCGCCGTCCAAAACCGGCTATTTCTACCAGCTTTTTGCGATGCTCGGCTGGACGAGCGCGCCTTTTCTGCCGTTCTTGCGGAAACCGACGCTGATCATGATGGGCGCCGACGATGCCATCGTGCCGCTCGTCAATGGCAAGCTGCTCGCCTCTTTGATCCCCAATAGCGAGATGGCTGTGATCGAGGATGGCGGCCATCTTTTCCTCCTCAGCCACGCGGAAGAATGCCTTGATACGATCCGCGAATTTCTTGACCGGCCCGATCCTGGCGAAGCGGGCGGCAGAAACGCGGCCGCGGCCTGATTTTCCCGACCGGCTCGGTTGACAACCGCCGGTTCTTCCCATATTTGGCCCGCTTTCCCGCGCGGGGGATCGGCCGTGGCCGTTTGCCTGTGCGGATAGCAGTTTTGATGGGAAGTAAGACGATGTTCGCAGTGGTGCGCACGGGCGGCAAACAGTATCGCGTCGCCGAAGGTGACATTATCACGGTCGAGAAGCTCGCCGGCGAGGCGGGCGATGCCGTATCGTTCGATGATGTCCTGATGGCCGGCGACGGCGGCACGCTGAAAGACACCAAGGGTCTTTCGGTGGGCGGCGAGATCCTCGAGCAGGGCCGCGGCGACAAGGTTCTCGTCTTCAAGAAGAAGCGGCGCCACAATTATCGCCGCAAGAACGGCCATCGCCAGTATCTGACGGCGGTGAAGATCACCTCGATCGGCGGCGCCAAGAAGGCCGCGCCGAAAAAGGCGGCAGCCAAAACCGAAGGCGAAACCGAAGCCAAGGCCGCACCGGCGGCAAAGGCTCCGGCCAAGAAGAGCACGACGACGGCCGCAGCCAAGAGCGGTACCGCCGCCAAGGCACCGGCAAAGAAGGCTCCGGCTAAAAAGGCGCCTGCCAAAAAGGCAGCCCCGAAAGCCGAAGATAAGGACGCGTAACGATGGCACATAAGAAAGCAGGCGGTTCTTCGCGTAACGGTCGCGATTCGAACCCGAAATTCCTCGGTGTGAAAAAGTTCGGCGGCGAAGTGGTCGTGGCCGGCAACATCATCGTGCGCCAACGCGGCACCAAATGGTATCCCGGCAAAAATGTCGGCCTCGGTCGCGATCACACGATTTTTGCGCTCGTGGACGGCAATGTCCGCTTCAACAAAGGTCGCAACAACCGAACTTTTGTGAACGTGGAAATGGCCGAAGCAGCCGAATAGGGACAGTCGATAAAGGGCTGTCCCAGAAGCGGGCAGCCCGATGGTTCGATAAAACGGACCGATTGAGGGAGACGGGCTGGCCCGGTCTCCCTTTTATTTTGTCTCCCTCATATAACCGTCATCGGACGTCGCTAAGGGGACGGCTGGGGGCGGCATGGAGAGAGACATGTTCGCGGTTACGAAGAGACTGCTGTTACGGCCCGCATGGCCTGAAGACGCGCCCCAGCTTGCCAAGGCAATTGCCGACAAGCGTATCGTGCGCAATCTGGTCACCGCGCCCTGGCCTTATGGCCTGGCCGATGCCGAGCAATTCCTCGCGCTGCCGCGCGATCCCCAATATCCGAACTTCCTGATCACCGACCGGGTTGAAGATCCCCGGCGGATCATCGGCAGCGTCGGCTTTCACGATCGCGAGGGCACGCCGGAGCTCGGCTTTTGGCTGGTGCCCGATCGCTGGGGCCAAGGCCTTATGCCCGAGGCCGCGGAAGCGGCGATAGCCGCTGGCCGGCATTGCCTCGGCTATGGCCGGATCCTCTCGGGACATTTCGCCGACAACCCGAATTCGGGCCGCGTCCTCCAAAAACTCGGTTTCCGGAAAACCGGGCCGATGCGGCAATTCAGCCTGGCCCGAGGCGAAGATGTCGAGGGTTTCGAATTCGCGCTCGAGGCCGAGGAGGTCGAGCAACCCGCCGATATCGAACCGGCCATGGCGGCCTAATGCCGATCCTCCCCTGCTTGGGGAGGATCGTCGCGCCGCCTAGGCGGGAACCGGTTCGGACGCGCCGGGTTGTGGCGCGCCCGCCAGCGCATCGCTGAATTCGCTGTCGACGAGCTGGATCAGCTTGCGGTCGTCATGGTTCCACGGGTGGAAGCCGGGCAGGAAATAGGCGAGCCAGCCGGGGATGGCTTTCCGCAAGATGCCGGGCTTCAGGAACATGTGCCGGAAGATGCCCCAGTTCGCGCGCCAGCCGGTAATGCCGTCCTGCTGCAGCAGATATTTCATGCCCTTGATCCGGTTCACCCAGAAGAAAACGGTGATCAGCAGCATCACGCGCGTCTTGAGTTTCCAGCGCTGCCAGCGAGTCCAGTCCCTGGTTGCATGGAGCCAGGTATCATAGGCGACGCCCTTGTGCTCGATCTCCTCGATCGCATGCCAGCGCCACATATCGGCCCATTCCTTGTCGACATCGTCCCACCAATGTTCGTTCTTGAGGAACAGCCGCGCCATCAATGCGGTATAATGTTCGAGCGCCATGGTAACGCAGAGATCGACGATGGCCGGACGCCCGCGCGTCGCCGCCATGGAATCGATCACCACCTGTTCGAGCGGCTGGATATCATAGCCGGTTTCGGCAACCTTCCGGTTGAAGGCTATATGTTCGCGGCTGTGCATCACTTCCTGCATCGTGAAGGCGCGGATTTCGCCAGCAAGCTTGGGCGAAACGCCCTCGCGGAACGCCTTTACCGATTCGATGAAAAAGGCCTCGCCCTTCGGAAAGGTGATCGAAAGCGCATTGTTGAACGCCGTTGCAAAGGGATCGCCGCCAAACCACCAACGCTCCTGTTTCAACTCGCGGCCGAAGCGCAGGTCGCGCGGCGTTATCTCGAGGTCGACAGGGGTCTTGTCTTTAGCCATGGTGCGACTCCATTAGGGCTCCAATTTCAGTATCTGAACGCTACTTACATATATGTCAATAACCAAGAAACGCCTAACCCCGGAAGAGAGCCGGACCGCCGCGCTGGACGCTGCCCGCGATATCCTGATCGAGGCTGGTCCGCAGGCCGTGACCCTAAAGGCTGTCGCCGGCCGGATCGGCCGGACGCACGCCAATCTCCTCCATCATTTCGGATCGGCGTCGGGCCTCCAGCGCGAACTCGCACGGACACTGGCCGAAAATGTCTGCGCCACGATCGGCGAGACGGTGATGAAAGCGCGTGCCGGCGAGGAAGACCCGCGCCGCATCGTCGATATGACCTTCGACGCTTTCGACAAAGGTGGCGCGGGGGCGCTGGCGAGCTGGATGATCCTGACCGGCAACGAGGATGCGCTCAATCCAATTGTCGAAGCGATCCATAATCTCGTCGACCAATTGGGCGAAGGGCATAATGAGGAATCTGTCCCGCTCCATCAGGAAACGCTCCAGCTGGTGCTGATGGCGCTCGGCGACGCACTGCTCGGCGGGCCACTGGCAAAATCGCTCGGACTGCCGCGCGAAACCGCGCGCGAAATGGCGACCGGGCAGCTCGACGCCACACGGGAGAATTACGGCTTCGCCAACGACAGGTAAAACGGGAGATCGAAGGCCATGCGCAGACAAATTTCCCTGGCAGTTAGCGGCCTCGCCATCGCGATGCTGGTCGCCTGCGGCGAGAATGGCGAGGTGACGGCGGAGGATGTCGTTGCGGAAGAGGCCGCTCTCGATGCCGCGCCAAACTACGCGACACTGGCGATTTCCAGTCCGAGCTGCCAGATCTTCGACGGCTGGATTGATGCTGGGAAGCCCGAAAACGGACCGATCGATCCCATCAGCAATCGCATTTCGTTCGGCGAGAACGGCTCTATTCTCTGGAACGGCGAAACGGTCACGCGCGACGCTCTAGGCCAATATCTGGATGTCGTTGCGATCATGCAGCCGGTCCCGCCGACGATTCTCGAACTGACGGGGGCGGAAAATTGCGCCGAGATCGAGGATGTAACGCGAGCCGTCGAAGAAGCGGTTGGTTGCGCGAACGCCGCCTGCCGGTACATGATCGGCGAAGCCGGTGAAGCCGCCGAAGGAGGCTGATCGGACCGCGCCACCTATTTGAAGTCCGACCTGTAACGCCATTTCGGCCTAGCGGCACCTCGCTCCAATCCCTACACACGCCCCATGCATTTTCTGGACCAGGCCAAGATCAACATTCGCTCGGGCGCGGGCGGCCCGGGGGCCGTCAGCTTCCGGCGCGAGAAATATATCCAGTTCGGCGGCCCGGACGGCGGCGATGGCGGCAAGGGCGGCGACATCGTGTTCGAGGCCGTCGAAGGCCTCAATACGCTGATCGACTTTCGCTACACCCAGCATTTCAAGGCGTCGCGCGGCAAGGGCGGCGCGGGCAAGCAACAGACCGGCGCGGGCGGAAAGGCCCTTGTGATCAAAGTGCCGGTCGGCACGCAGATCCTCTCGGAAGACAAGGAAGTCGTGCTCGTCGATTTCACCGAGGTCGGCCAAAAAAAAACATTGTTGCACGGGGGCCAGGGCGGGCGCGGCAATCTCAGCTATAAAAGCTCGACCAACCGCGCGCCCCGGCAACACCAAATGGGCATTCCGGGCGAGGAAATGTGGGTATGGCTGCGGCTGAAACTGATCGCCGATGTCGGGCTGCTCGGCATGCCCAATGCGGGTAAATCGACTTTCATCAACGGCGTTTCCAACGCCAAGGCCAAGGTCGGCGCCTATCCCTTCACCACGATACACCCCAAGCTGGGCGTCGTTCAGCACAAGGGCCGGGATTTCGTGATGGCCGACATACCGGGATTGATCGAAGGTGCGGCCGAAGGCGCGGGGATCGGCGATCGCTTCCTCGGCCATATCGAACGCTGCCGGGTGCTGCTCCACCTCGTCGATGCGACAGGCGACGATCCGGTAGCAGCATGGAAGACGGTACGCGACGAGATCGCCGAATATGGCGCGGGGATTGCCGAAAAGCACGAAATCCTTGCCCTTAATAAGATCGACTTGCTCGACGAGGAGCTGGTAGAGGCGTTGAGCACGGAACTCGCGGAGGCGACCGGCTCTGACATATTGCCGCTGTCGGGCGCTACCGGCCAGGGTCTGGATGCGGTGCTCGACCGGATCGTCGCCACTCTGGCACAGCCGGCAGAACCAGAACATGAGCAAGAGGAAAGCAAAGCATGGACACCCCTGCCCTAGCCTCGCACCGGTTCGCGCCCGCCCAATGCCCGCGTCTCGTCGTTAAGATCGGCTCGTCGCTGCTGGTCGCCGAGGACGGGTCGGTACGGCGAGACTGGCTTGCCGGGCTCATCGCCGAAATTGCCGGACGACACGAAGCGGGCCAGAAGATCGTCATTGTCGCGTCGGGCGCGGTGGCGCTCGGCGCGAAGCTGCTGGGTTTCGAAAGAAGCAGCCGCAACAGTCTCGATTATGCCCAGGCAGCCGCGGCGGCTGGCCAAATCGCGCTCTCCCAGTCCTGGGTCGAGCTTCTCGGTAAGCGCGGTCTGACTGCGGCGCAGATGCTCCTCACCCTCGGCGATCTCGAGGACCGCCGCCGTTATCTCAACGCGTCGGCGACTCTCGACCGGCTATTGCAGCTCGGCGCCGTACCCGTGATCAACGAAAATGATTCGGTGGCAACGGAAGGAATCCGCTTCGGCGACAATGACCGGCTGGCAGCGCGCATCGGCCAGGCGGGCGCGGTAGGCGGCGTGATCCTGCTGTCCGATGTCGATGGTCTCTATACGGCCAACCCGAACGACGATCCCGAGGCCGAGTTCGTCGACACCGTGGCGACGATCGACGAGCGGATCGTACGCATGGCCGGCGGGGCCTCGACGATGGGCACAGGCGGAATGGTATCGAAGATCGAGGCGGCTAAGATTGCCACGTCTGCGGGCATTCCGCTTGCCATCGTCTCGGGACATTGCGACCGGCCTCTCACCACCTTCGCCGAGGGCGGCAAAGGCACCGTATTCGTTGCTGAAGGCACGGTAACGGCTCGCGAGGCGTGGCTCGCCGGACGGTTGACGGCAGCAGGGACGATCCTGGTCGATGCCGGTGCGGCGCAAGCCTTGCGGCAAGGCAACAGCCTTCTCCCGGCAGGTGCCACCGGGCTTCGCGGTGCTTTCGACCGCGGTGACGTTATCGATATAGAGGATGAAAATGGCGCCGTGATCGCGCGCGGCCTTTCCGAATATGACACCGACTCCGCTGCCCGGATTATCGGTAAGAAGAGTGGGGAATTGGAGGATATTCTCGGCTATGCGCCGCGATCCTCGCTCGTTCATCGCGATCATATGGTCCTGCTGTGAGCGTGATCGCGGTTACCGGCGGCACGGGTTTCGTCGGCGGCCATCTGCTACGCCTCGCCACAGAAACCGGACACACGATCCGCGCCCTCACCCGGCGCGACCAGCCCGAAATGCAGCACGTCCAATGGATTGCGGGATCGCTCGGCGAGCACACAAGCCTCGCGCACCTTGTCGAAGGGGCCGAGGCGGTGATTCATATCGCCGGGGCGATCAACGCGCCGGACCGCGACGGCTTCGCCGCCGCCAATATCCAGGGCACGCGGGCCGTGGCCGACGCGGCGCAGAAAGCCGGCGCGAGCAGGTTCGTTCATGTGTCCTCGCTCGCCGCGCGCGAACCCGAAATATCCAATTACGGCTGGTCCAAGGCCGAAGCCGAGCAGGTGATCCGCGCCACGTCGCTCGACTGGACCATTATTCGCCCTCCCGCCGTTTACGGCCCCGACGACACGGAGACATTCGCGCTGTTCAAGATGGCCCAGCGCGGGCACGTCGCCCTGCCCCCGCCCGGCCGGATATCGCTTATCCATGTAGAAGACCTCTGCCGGCTCCTGCTCGCGAGCCTTGGCGCGCAGGAGAGTGTCCACAGCATCTATGAACCCGACGATGGAACGCATAACGGCCTCAGCCACAGGGCCTTTGCGCAAGCGCTGGGCCGGGCGCTCGGAAAGAAATCCGTCCGCACCTATTCCATGCCGCTCCGCATTGTCCGCCTCGCAGCACGGCTCGAGAGGCTGGTTCGGGGCTCCCGGGCAAAGCTGACGCCTGACCGCGCGCGTTATTTCTGCCATCCCGACTGGGTCGCGAACGACAATTACCGACCGCCGGAAAGCCTGTGGACCCCGGAAATTCCCTTTGAGCAGGGCCTCGCCGATACTGCACTCTGGTACCGCGAAGCGGGCTGGCTACCCTAGGCCGGGAACCGAGAGAAGCTGCCCGACAAAGGCGGCAAAGGACAATATCAGGCCAATCAGGAACGCCTTGAAGGCATAGCTCAAGAACCGGTATTTCTTGCGGTAGAGGACCGTGCCGTTCTGGTGGATATCCCGCAGCATGAGCCGGTATACTTCCTCCGGCGCCTGCGTTCGTTCCAGCATCTCGTCGATATAGGCATTCTCGGTCAACGCCGTGAAACCGCCAAAAAAGAGCAGATTGGGCGCGCCCTTCGGTCGCTTGCCGGTCGATGGTATGATGGCCAGCACTGCAAGTACGGCCGAAAGGAAAGACGAGGCGGCAAGAATGACCGAGGCCGGGCTGGGCGTCGTGCCGACACCGTCGCGCAGCGCGAGCGTAAAGACGACGAAGCTCGCGCCGACGAGAATGCTCGCCTTTTGATCGGCCATGAGGCTGAGTTGGACATGATGCTGCTGCGTCGTTCGCAACAGGTAGTTTACGCTGTCCGGCCAGTCTTTTCCGGGGGTTTCAGGCTCTTGTGACATGGCAAGCCACTGCCACAGCGCGCCCAAATCGACAAGCCTTTGCCGTTTTGCCGCCGCATTCGCTTGCCAAGGCAAAACCAGTATATTTAGGGATCTTTTATGACAGATCGTACGACCGTCTTCGCATCGGTGAAGACCCTGATCGAACCGTTCAACGCCAAGGGCGCGGAACTGACGGAAGAAACGACCTTCGTTGGCGATCTCGAATGGGACAGCCTGACGGTGATGGATTTCGTCGCCTCGATCGAGGACGAATTCGACATCGTGATCACGATGAATCAGCAAGCGGAAATCGAAACCGTCGGCCAGCTCGTCGATGCGGTCGAGGAGCTCAAACAATGACAATATTAGACACCAAGGATGCCGCGGAGATGGAAGCCGAAACGCCACAGGCCCGCGACCTTTTCGCCAAGTTCGGACCGTTGATGGCCGAACGCGACAGGCTCCTGGACTCCGGCGTGCGCGATCCCTTCGCGATCGTCATGGACGAGGTGAAGTCGCCCACCGAGGCGGTGATCGACGGCAAGGACACGATCCTGCTCGGCACCTACAACTATATGGGCATGACCTTCGATCCCGATGTCATTCAGGCGGGCAAGGACGCGCTCGAGAAATTCGGCGCCGGCACGACCGGCAGCCGCGTCCTCAACGGCACCTATGTCGGCCACATGGCTTGCGAGGAGGCGCTGAAAGAATTTTACGGCATGGACCATGCGATGGTCTTCTCGACCGGCTATCAGGCCAATCTCGGCATCGTCTCGACGCTCGCCGGCAAGGGCGATTATGTTATCCTCGACGCGGACAGCCATGCCTCGATCTATGATGGCTGCTTCCTCGGCAATGCCGAGATCGTTCGCTTCCGTCACAACAATGTCGAAAATCTCGAAAAGCGTCTCCAACGCCTGCCCCCGGAAGCCGGAAAGCTCGTCGTGCTCGAGGGCGTTTACTCGATGCTCGGCGATATCGCACCGCTCGACGTGATGGTGCCTCTCGCCAAGCAATACGGCGCGATGGTCCTCGTCGACGAAGCGCATTCGATGGGCTTTTTCGGTGAGCAAGGGCGCGGCGTTGCCGAGGCGCAGGGAGTAATCGACGATGTCGACTTCATCATCGGCACCTTTTCGAAGAGCGTGGGAACGGTGGGCGGCTTCTGCGTGTCGAACCACGCCAAGACCGAATTTCTGCGCCTAGTTTGCCGGCCTTACACGTTTACCGCCTCGCTGCCGCCCTCGGTGGTGGCGACCGCATCGACGTCGATCCGCAAGCTTATGCATGCCGGCAACAAGCGCGCGCATCTGTGGGAAAATTCGAAGCGGCTGCATCGCGGCCTGCGCGATCTCGGTTTCAAGCTGGCGACCGACGAGCCGGAAAGCGCGATTCTAGCCGTCCTCCTACCCGATCAGGATACCGCCGTGCGCATGTGGCAATCGCTGCTTGAACACGGCCTCTACGTGAATATGGCGCGGCCGCCGGCGACACCGGCCGGCGTCTATCTGCTACGCTGCTCGCTCTGCGCCGAGCACACGACCGAACAGGTTGAGCAGATTCTCGGGATGTTCGCTGCGGCGGGGCGGGCGACCGGCGCTATAGACTGACCCCGGACAGCGGCGAAGCGAGGTTTTTCGAGCCATTAGCCGACGTCGACGGCTGGCGGCGGCTTCCCCCCGCATCTATAACCCGCAAATCATGACGGACGGCTATTCGGGCGCAACGTCCGCCCAGGCTTCTGGGATAGAGGTGTGGCGGCGGGGATTGGCCAGCGCGGGCGCATTGCTGCTTGCGCTGCTCTTTGGTGCGCTCGTCTATCTGACAGCCGAATCGAACGAAGATCGCGATTCCGCCGCGCAACGCGAACGACAGAGCTTCGAGATCATTACGCTCGCCCGCGGCATCGAAGGGTCGATCGCACGCTCCGAAGCCGCACTCGGCCGGTTCGTCATCAACAGCGACGGCAATCTGGGCACGATCTACCGCAATGAATGGCGCGCCGCCGGGCGCCAGATCGACCAGCTGGATCGTATGGTCCGCTACGATGCGGCGCAAAGCGAGCTCGTCGATGGTCTCCAAACGCTTTATGAGACATATGGCGCGGAGATATCGCCCGCCGCACGCTACGCGACCAGCGGGCGTAACCTCGAAGCATTGTCGCTCCACAACAGCGCATCGGGCAGCGCAACCGGAGCCGCGTTGATCCGCCGCCTCGAAACGATCGCCAATGCGGAACGGACGCTGCTCGGCCGCCGTTCGGCGGCGCGCGTGGCTGCCGGCGAGCGGGCGGCGCTGCTCGGGACACTGATGACGATCGCCGGTATCATTCTGGGTCTCGCGGCGATCATCCTCGCCTATGCGACGATTCGCGCATTCCGGGAGCGCCACCAGGCCGATCAGCGCGTCGACGATCTCGAAGACGCGGTGGCCGCGCGCACGGCCGAACTCGAAGCCGTCAACACACAGCTTCGGGCCGAAGCGATCGAGCGCGAGGCTGCCGAACAGCAACTGCGCCAGGTGCAAAAGCTTGAAGCCGTGGGACAGTTGACCGGCGGCATCGCGCATGATTTCAACAATATGCTTGCCGTGGTCATTGGCGGGCTCGATCTCGCCAAGCGCAAGATCGGTCGCAATCCGGCCGAGGCAGACAGCCATATCGACAATGCGCTCGAAGGTGCCAATCGCGCTGCGGCGCTCACCCGGCGGCTGTTGGCGTTCGCCCGCGCAGAGCCCTTTCTGCCCGAAGGCACGGATGCCGCCGCGCGGATCGATTCCATGGTCGATCTCATTCGCCGCTCCATCGGCGAGCAGATCACCGTCTCGATCGACGCCGAGCCCGGAACCTGGCCGGTCTGGATCGACCCCCATCAGCTCGAGAATTCTGTGCTCAACCTTGCAGTCAACGCGCGGGATGCGATGGAAGGCCGCGGCGAACTGACCTTCGCCATTCGCAACGCGACGCTCGAAGCCGGCGATGTCGGCGAGGTTGCGCCGGGCGAATATCTCCAGATCGCGGTTACCGATAACGGCTGCGGCATGTCAGAAGATATTATCGAGCATGTCTTCGAACCTTTCTTCACCACAAAGCCGGTCGGCAGGGGAACGGGCCTTGGCCTTAGTCAGATATTCGGCTTCGCGCAGCAATCGGGCGGCGGCGTAGGGATCGATTCTACCGTCGGCCGGGGCACCACCGTATCGCTGTACCTGCCCCGCTTCGAAGGCGACATCGACACCAAGCCCCGGGGGATGGCCCAGTCCGGCCAGACCCATGGGCAGAGCATGAAATCGGCAACAATTCTGGTCGTCGAGGACGATCAACGGGTCCGCCGCGCCACGGTGGCCGGGCTGGAGGAACTGGGGCACAGGGTTGTGTCCTGCGCGAACGGCCAGACCGCCCTCGATATCCTGAGCGAGCGCGCCGATATCGACCTGCTGCTGACGGATGTCGTGATGCCCGAAATGACAGGCCCCGAACTGGCCGCCCAGGTTTCCGAGCGCCATCCCGGGCTGCCGATCATATTCGTCACCGGTTATGCGCGCGAAGCGGCCGACACGGCCCAGTTCGCCGGGCATGTAGTGCTGCGCAAGCCGTTCACGATCACCGCGTTGTCGGAAACCATCGACGCCGTGTACGGCAACACGCGCAGCGAAGCCGCGGAATAGAGGTTGCCGGGGCTAGCGTACCGCCCCGCGCAGGATTAAGCGCGGCAGCAAGACGAGCGCGCCGAGAAGCGGCCAGCGCCGCTGCCATGGTTTGACACGGATTTCAGTGCCGGCATGGCGGTTGATCTTCCAGGCCAGATAATCGACGCCGCCGGCATAGGTCGCGCTGGCCTTGGCCAGGCGCAGCAGGGTGAGCGCCTTACCCTCGATTCGCCGTCGCCGCCATGCCCATCGCCCCCGGCGCGTCGCTGCGCCGGTATCGATATAGTCGCGCGCTTGCAAACCGAGAACGGCCAGCACCGGCGCGGTAAACCGGCGATAACGGTCCGGATCGAAATCGACCACCGATGCCGCTCGGTCCTTGCGCTCGGCGCGCAGCTCCGCGGAATAGGTGAGTGCGAAGGCCCGGTTCCACAATTCGAGCGGTTGGAGCGCGCCGTCGACAACCGGCAGCGCCGCGCCGAGCAGCGCCGGCGCAGCTTCGGCGACGGCGGCGATCGCCAGATCCCGCGCCGCCTCGTCGCGCGTCCACACGAGCCGCGAAGGCTGCGCGAAGCGCGCCCAGACCGAAACATTTCGCGTTTTCGCCGAGGCGAGCCGTGCAAAATCCGCCTCGCTCAACACGGCATATTTGGCCTGTAGGCCCCGATATTGAACGGGAAAGACATTAGGCGGGATCGCACGGTTCGCCCAGGCCAGCCATTTCCGGTCATACGCTCGACGATAGTCTGAAACGATCACGTAGAAATCGAGCATCTGACCATCTAGCTCGGTCGTTCTCAGGCACGATCCGTAAAACAGGACGGCGCGAGCGGAGTCGCCGTATAGGCTTGCGACATGTTCCGCGAAAGCAACCACGCGGGGATCGGCGCGAACATCCAGTTCGGTAGCGACAAGCTCGGCAAGGGATGTCACGCCGCCAGCGAAAGGAACGGAACCGGCGACGTCGGCGTGAGCACGATCGGCCGCTCGTTTTGCGCTTCGAACAATTCGCCATCGAGGATAACGCTCGAATGGTCGCCTTCAATGCGGATCTCGCTGCCCTGGCTCAGATGCACACCTTCGAATTCCGCGCGATCCAGACGGCCCATCACACCCGCCCAGAAGGCGCGTAGCAATATTAGGGGCTTCTGTTCGACCATCATCAGCTTGAGCGGCCCCGTTGTCGTTTGCGTCAGATTCGTCTGGCTACGCAGCAGCAGCCGTTCGAGCGTTGTCACCATCAGCAACGCAAACCGCCCCTGGATCAGTTCGCCTTGATGAACCACCTGGACGCTGATGGGGCGGGCCTGCGGCGGCAGGAAGCGTGCACGGATATTAAACAGCGCCGACAAGACGACCGCGATCGCGGTGATGAAATGACTGAAACCGTTGGGCAGGCCGAGCGGGTAGATTTTGTGCCGGCAATAGAGGATCGAATCGGCAAGCCCGGCACCGCCGAGGAACATGCCGATTACCGGCCGGCCTTTCGCGTCGCCGCCGGTCAGCGAGATCAGCTCGCGCCGGACGATATGATCGGCAAGATTGGTCTTAGCGATCTCCATGATCCGTTCCAGCGCCTCGATCGGATCGCCCTCGGCGCCCAGGTCGAGCGCGATGAGGTTGGTCTTGCCGTTCGGCAAAACAGCAACCGGCGGCGGCGAATCCGCGAAATGGCGGCCATGGTGCAGCTCGGTCATCGCCGCCTGCACCGTGCCGTCGCCACCATTGAGGACAAGGATATGGGGCTTCACCCGCGCGATTGTTTTCAGCGCCTCGCCGACCTGGCTGACATCCTCCACCTCATAATGGAAGATGTCGGACCGTTCGGCGCAGAATTTCCGTATCCGCGGCAACATCGCCACATTCCCGGTCGAGCGGGGATTGGAGAGAAGGGCGACGCAAACCATCCGGGCCTAGCCGATCGGTTCCACAGACGTGCCCTGAAGATAATTCAGAACAATGGTGATGCGGTTGACGCCGGCATTGGCGCGAAAGGAGACCTCCGAGTAGTTCGGTTCCATATTGAACGGGAAGGAGATGTTCGGATTACCCGAAAATCCACCGCCGTCCCGACGATCCGAGCTGCCGTTATTGTTGATATCGTGACGCACGGCGATTCCATATGACCCGGGGCCGTCGAGCGGCAGGCACACGGTCATGTCGCGGCCCTGCAAGCGCACGGGAATATCGACACGGTGCAGCCAGCGACCGCGCTCCAGCCAGTTCGACGCGCCGCTGTACGACTGAACACGGACCCGGCCGGTGCCTTCCTTGAAGCCGACAACGCGGACAAGCGCCGCGGTACCGCCCGATCCGGCGCGGCACTGGGACATATCGTTGGGCACGCGCGTGCCGGCAGCGGCCGCGCTTGCAGTGGCCGCCAAGGCAAGGGCAGCCGAAACAGGGATGATGGTGCTTTTCAGCATGTACGCAAACTCCAGTGTATTTCCGCCACACCCGGGGCCCAAGTCAGGCATGGCAAATTTCAAACTAATCCCCTATTTCTGACGGATATCACCAATGCTTGCGGCCAAATTATGGTCACGGAGCGTCTGAACTTTGCAATTATTCACCTCTACCGATCGCTATATGTTCCGGCTGATCGTGGTCCCGTTGATAGCGACGTTGATCATCGCGGCGATGCTGCTGGTGCTCGACAAGATGTTGCGCCTGTTCGATTTTGTCGCGCGCGAGGGCGGGCCGGTGAATGTCGTGTGGCAGATGCTCGCCAATCTGGTGCCCGAATATCTCTCGCTCGCCATTCCGGTCGGGCTGATGCTCGGCATCCTGCTCGCCTTCCGAAAGCTCGCGCTATCGTCCGAACTCGACGTGCTCCGCGCGGTCGGTATCGGCTACCGGCGGCTGCTGTTCGTGCCGTATCTCTTCACCATCGGTTTCGTGGTCCTGAACCTGTTTATCGTCGGCTATTTTCAGCCGATGGCGCGCTATTCGTACGAAAACCTCCAGTTCGAGCTCAGATCCGGCGCACTCGGCGCTTCGATCAATGTCGGCGAGTTCAACCATCTCGGAAACAATATGACCCTGCGGGTGGAGGAAAGCGCGAATGACGGACGCGATCTATCGGGCATTTTCGTGCGCACGGTTTCGCCGCAAGGCCGCCAGCTTTCGGTTTCGGCCGAACATGGCACCTTCCTGGCGACCGACGACGCCGACACCGTAATCCTGCGGCTCACCAACGGGCGACTGATTCACAACCAGGCCAATTTCCAGAGCCCGCGTGTGCTCGCCTTCGAAAGCCACGATCTGCCTTTCGACCTGCCGCAGGTCGAGCAATTCAGGGGGCGCGGCGGCATCTATCGCGAACTCACGCTGCCGGAACTGCTCCGGGTCGGCAACGATCCATCAACGCCGACCGAATTGCGGCTCGCCAGCCGTGCGAATTTTCACTACCGGCTGGCCGAACTCGCGATGATGTTCCTGTTGCCGCTGCTCGCGGTAACGCTCGCCGTGCCGCCGAAGCGGTCTACATCGGCACTCGGAGTCTTTCTGTCGGTGGTGATGATCACGACCTTTCACAAGATTTGCCAATATGGCGAAGACGTGGCGGCGCTCGGCCGGGTCGATCCGCTGATCGCCATGTGGGTACCGTTCCTACTGTTTTCGGGGCTGATCGCCTGGATGTATTACCATCTCGCCTATGTGCCCGGCGGCCAGCCGATCGGAGCGCTCGAAAAGGGCGTCGCCAAGCTCTGGGGCTTTATCCGCCGCCTGTTCGGCCGCCGCCGGCTGCGGATCTGACCCGTGGAACTTTCACAATTTCAGTTCTTCCCGTCGCGGACGATCTCGCTCTACATGGCGCGCGTGTTCCTGAGCCGCACCTTCGCGGTGCTCGGCGGGCTCGTGGTTATCCTTATGACACTCGATCTGCTCGGCGAATCCGGCAAAATCCTCGCTCAGCCGGGTAACGGCGAGGGCGAACTCTGGTATTATGTCATGCTGCGCGTACCTCAGCTGATCGAGCGTTTCCTGCCCTTTTCCGCTCTGCTCGGCGCGCTGATCGCGCTCGGATCGATGAACGCCAATAGCGAGATCATCTCGATGAAGGCGGCCGGCGCGTCCGCGCATCAGATCCTTGCGCCCCTGATACTTGCCAGCTTCATCGTCGGCCTGCTGCTCTTCATCTTCAACGAAACCGTCGTCGCGCCAGCCTATGACCAATTATCCGCCTGGGAATCGGTCGATTACGGACCGATGCCCGAGGACAGCCGCGCGGCCACCAACGTCTGGGTGCGCGACGGCAACGACCTTATCAATGCCGCGCATGTCACCGGCCGGGGCATGAGCACCGAACTCCGCGACGTGACCGTTTACGACCGCGAGAACGGCATCATCCAATATGTGATCTCCGCCGACAGCGCGCGCTACACCGGCGATGGCTGGGAGCTTGAGAATCCCGTGCGCTTCGATGTGCAAGCGGTAGCCGAAACGCGGCTCCGCTCCTTTTCCATCGCCCCGGGCGTAACCCCCGATCAGTTTACGCTTTCCGACGTCACCGCCCGGTCGATGAATTTTCTGGAATTGCGGCGCGCCATCGCCGATCTCGAAGCCGCAGGCCGACCGACGACCGCTCTCGAAGCCGGGCTCTGGCACAAGATATCGGGTCCGCTCTCTACCATCCTGATGCCGCTGCTTGGCGCTGTCGCGGGCTTCGGACTGGCCCGGTCGGGCCAGCTCTTCGTCCGCGCGATTATCGGTATGGCGCTGGGCTTCACCTATTTCGTGGCTGACAATTTCGCGCTCGCCATGGGCAATATCGGTGCCTATCCGCCGCTGCTCGCCGCCTGGGCTCCCTTCTTCCTGTTCCTGATGATCGGCGAGGCCGTGCTGATCCGGACCGAGGAATGAAACCATAGCCGAGGAAGGAACAGGGCGCACCGCGGTCGAACGCGGCGATGTCGCCCATGGCGCGGCGATGGCCGCTGCCGCGCGGCTTGGCGCCCTGATCGAGGTGATTGCCCAGCCGGTTTACACCTGGTTGTTCGGCATCGCGACCTATGGGCTGTACATCGTTCTCTGGTCGGCGGTGAATATGGTCGAGAAGATCGTCGATCTTTCACTGACCCAGGCATTGCAACGCATCGTGCCGGTCGAGGGCGAGGATGCGGCGCATGGCGCGGTGAAATTTGCGCTGATCGTGACGACAATCCCCGCCACGCTGATCGCGCTGCTCGCGACGATATACGCCGAACCGCTTGCCGGCCTGCTCTCCGCCGCTCCGGAAGACGCGGCGCGCCTGCCCGACGCCATTGCCCTGTTCGCCTGGGCGCTGCCTTTATGGACCTTTATCGAGGTAGCCACATCAGCCTCGCGCGCACGCCGCGCTTTCGGGCCGGAAATCCGGTTGCGCATCTTCTGGGAGCAGCTCGCCCGGCTCGCCTTCGCGGTCGGCCTGTTTTTCGCGGGCTGGACCAGCACCGGATTGCTGATCGCACATCTCCTCTCGCTGGCCCTCGTCGCAATCCTCTCACTGCGTCTGCTCGGCCGCTACTACGATCTCAAGCGAATGTGGCATGTGCCGGTGCCCGCCTCGCTCCGCGCCAATGTTCTCGTTTCGGGTATTGCCCTGTCGCCAAGCAATATCGCGCGGCGGATCCTCAACGATCTGCCGCCGATCATCCTCAACATAATGCTGCCCGGCGCCCAGGGCGCAACCGCGGCGGGCCTGTTCGGTATCGCCCGCAAGGTCGCCTCGGTACCGCTGATCGTGCGTCAGGCCTTTCTTTACGTGCTCGCACCGTTGAGTTCGGCCCAGGCCGCGCATGACCGAACCCATATCGCACCACTCTATTCCTTCTCCTCGCGGCTTTCGGCAGCCCTCGTCCTACCGCTCGGCGGCCTTTTGATCCTGCTCGCCAGCGACATATTGAGCCTCTTCGGTCCCGGCGCCGATGCCGCGCTCGGGGCCCTGATCATCCTCACTGCCGGACGCGTCGGCGAGGCGATACTCGGCCCCGCCACACCGATTGTGGAGATGATCGGCCATCGCACCCTGCCGCTGGTGAACAGCGTGATTGGCGTTACGGCCTGGGCGGCATTCGCCTGGTGGTTCACAGCCGACGGCGCCGAGGGCATGGCGCTGGCCGTCGCTGTGGGCGCGGTCGCCATCGCGGTCGCCGCGGTTGCGGAACTCCAGATCAGCGACGGCCTCCACCCCTTCGACCTGCCCTTCCTGCGCGGGCTGCTGGCCGGCGCATTCGGGCTCGCGCTCCTCGCCCTGTGCGGCACACTGCTGGAACCCATCGGCGCGCCGGTTCGCGCTATCGCCCTAGCCTTATTGTTCGTGCCGCTATGCTGGGCCACGCTCCGGCTGGGCCTCGACCTTGCGGACCGGCGGGCGCTTGGCCCGATTGCGCGGCGCGCCCGCCTCGTCTGAGCCCCGCAAAGGCCCCATTGCGCCGCAACATCGCCACGGTTTTCGTCGCAAATCTGCCTCATTACAGGTTCATATCCGCCTCGCTAAAACAGTCTCCTTGCGAGATAGATGCCGAAAAAATTAATGAATAAAGGAAGTTAGACGTGAGAGCCGCAGCAACAGCGCGCCCGGGAATCTGGAGCCGGTCGCACTATCTCGACAGGATGACCTTCAAGGAACTAGTCGTCGCCTATTTCCAATATCCGGCGATCATTGCCTATCTGGTGCTCTCTGCAGCGATGTTTGGCGTCTATGCATGGCAGCCGGCACCTCTCGTTCCGTCGCTGATAAGCGCCGTCGTCGCCGTCGCCTTCTATCCGCTTGCCTGGTACGTGCTCCATCGCTGGGTGCTGCACGGCCAGTGGATGTACAAGTTCAAGGCCTTCGCGCCGGTATGGAAGCGCATCCATTACGATCATCACCAGGACCCGAACCATCTCGAGGTGTTGTTCGGGGCGCTCTACACGACCTTGCCGACGATCGTCATTTTCCTGGCACCGATCGGATACGCCATCGGGGGTATCGGCGGCATGGCGATGGCCCTCGCCATGGGCCTGCTGACGACTTGCTTCTACGAATTTTGCCACTGCATCCAGCACCTGAAATACAAGCCGCGCGCCAAATGGCTCGCGCTGATGAAGGCGCGGCACATGGCCCATCATTTCCACGACGAAAGCGGAAATTTCGGCATCACCAACTTCTTCTGGGACAAGGCCTTCGGCACGTTCTACGAGCGCCCCGACCGGCAGGAAAAGAGCGAGACGGTGTTCAATCTCGGCTATACGCCCGAGGTGGCAAAACATTATCCATGGGTCGCCAAGCTTTCAGGGGGTGTGGCTACCGGCCATCCCAGCCAGCGCGCCCAAGGATAGTCGGCCAGCTCCATGAATTCGGACATTGCCGTCCGCCCTGTCACGGGCAAGGCGGACCTCAAGACTTTTGTCGACATCGCCTATCGGCTGAATGCGGACGACCCGAACTGGGTTCCGCCTTTGAGGTCGGATGTCTTCGAGCTGTTGAATCCCGACAAGAATCCGTTCCACAAGCACGCTACCGTCCAACTGTTCCTGGCTTGGCGCGGCGGCAAAGCCGTTGGCCGGATTTCGGCGCATATCGACCATCTCGCGCTGGAACAGCCGGTGGCGCAGGGCATGGGGCCGGGCACCGGCAATTGGGGCCTGTTCGAAGCTGAGGACGAGGCCGTCGCGGCCGCCCTTCTCGCCGCGACCGAGCAATGGCTGCGCGGCCAGGGCATGACACGATCGCTCGGCCCGCTGAGCCTTTCGGTGTGGGAAGAACCCGGCCTCTTGACCAAGGGACACGATCATCCGGCAATGGTGATGATGGGCCATGACAAAGCCGAATATCAGGGCTGGATCGAAGGCCAGCACTATAGCGAAGCCAAGCAACTCTACACCTATCGCGTGCCCGTATCCGACGGCTTCCCGCCGCTTATCCAGCGGATCGTCCAGTCGGGCGAGCGCAACGAACGAATCACCATCCGGCCGATCGACATGAATCGGTACGAAGAGGAAGCCGAGTTGATCCTTGGCATGCTCAACGAGGCATGGAGCGGAAATTGGGGCTTCGTCCCAATCCCCGATTACGAAGTCGTCTATATCCGGAAAAAGCTGAAACCAGCGATTATCCCGCAGGTCAATCTGATCGCCGAATATGAGGGTGAGCCGGCGGCGTTCATGCTCGCGCTGCCCGATGTCAACGAGGTGCTCAGATCACTTGGCGGTTCGCTGCTGCCTTTCGGCTGGGCGCGGCTTCTTTATCGGCTCTGGAAAAAGCAATGGAAAGGCCATCGCGTTCCGTTGATGGGCGTTTCCAAGAAGCACCAGAACAGCCGTCTCGCGAGCCAGCTTGCCTTCATGATGATAGAAAAGATCCGGGCGATCGGCGTAAGGGACTATGGCGCGGTGGATGCAGAGGTCGGCTGGATCCTGGAAGACAATCAAGGAATGGTCGCGATCGCCGATGCGATCAACGCCGAAATCAACCGCGTCTATACGATCTACGAAAAGCCGCTTTAACGCGCCCTAGGCCTCGGCCAGCTCGATCCACACCGGGGTATGGTCCGACGCTTTTTCGCGACCGCGATACTCCTTGTCGACGCCCGCCGCACACAACCGGTCCGCCGCAACCGGGCTCAGCATCAGGTGATCGATGCGGAATCCGGCATCGCGCTGCCAGGCGCCAGCCTGATAGTCCCAATAGGTCCATATCTTGCCCGAAGGGAATCGCGCGCGGATCGCATCGGTCCAGCCCATCGCAGCCAGCCGGCGGAACGCGGCACGGCTCTCCGGCTGGGTCAGCGCGTCGTTTTTCATCGCGTCGACGGAGTGGGTGTCCTCATCGGTCGGGATGACATTATAGTCCCCCGCCAGCACGACCGGCCTTTCGAGCGCGAACAGCTCTTCGGCGCGCGCCAGCAGTCTTTCCATCCATTGCAGCTTGTAATCGAATTTCGGCCCCGGTTGCGGATTCCCGTTGGGCAGATAGATTGAGGCGACGATCACATCGCCTATCTCGGCCTCGATATAGCGGCTCTGTTCGTCTTCGGGATCGCCGGGAAGACCGCGACCGAATTCCCTGGGCTCGGCCTCGCGCGCCAGGATCGCAACGCCGTTGAAGCCCTTCTGGCCATGCCAGACGGCTCCGTAACCGGCCTCCGCCATCGCCTTTTCCGGGATGCGCTCCCCGTCGGCCTTGAGCTCCTGCAGACAGACGATATCGGGCTTCTGCTCATCCAGCCATTCGAGAAGGCGCGGCAACCGCGCATTGATCCCGTTGACGTTGTAGGTCGCGATTTTCATGGGAAAAGCTTATGGCGTGCCGATACGCAAACGGCCAGCCGCAAGATCATGATCCATATCCGCAACACCCGCCCCGGCGATATCCCGGCCCTCGCTGACATCGAGCGCTCGTCCGCCGCGCTGTTTCGCGGAACGCATATGGAATTCGCCATCGACCATCCGCCACTCGGAGCCGCAACGCATGAAGCCGGAATCGCCGAAGGGTCGCACTGGATTGCCGAGGTCGACGGGGCCCGCGCAGGTTTTTGCTGCGCCCAGGCGATCGACGATCTGCTCTATATCGCCGAACTGTCGGTGGGCCAGGCCTATCAGCGGCTCGGCCTAGGCCGCGCGCTGATGGACGCTGCCATTGCGCATGCAAAAGCGAATTGCGCGGGCGCCTGCCTGATTACCGATCGCGAGCTCGCCTGGAACCGCCCCTTTTACGCGACGCTCGGTTTTGCCGACTGGGACGAGCCGAGCGCGGCGGCGAAGGCCATTCTGGCCGACGAAATAGAGGGCGGCTTCGATCCGGCCACGCGCTGCGCGATGATCCTGCGTTTCCGCTAGACCGAAAAGCTGGTGCCACAACCGCAGCCCGACTGGGCGTTGGGATTGTTGACCTGGAAGGCGGCGCCGCCGAGATTCTCGACAAAATCGACCGAACTGCCGCGCACGAGATCGAGACTGACCGTATCGACGACGAGCGTTACGCCATCTCGTTCGGCGGTGACATCGTCCTTGTCGGCACCTTCGGCCAGCTCGAAGCGATACTGAAACCCTGCGCAACCGCCACCATCCACTGCCAGCCGCAGGATCGCTGGCTTGCCTTGACGCTCCGCGATAGCGGCCACGCGCTTGGCCGCGGAGGATGTCAGATCTATCTCGGATGTCATCGTCATGGCCTTAAAATAGGAAACGGGGCCGCGCGCGACAAGCGGGCAGCCCCTTTTGCGTGAATTTCGTTTGAAAACCCGGCGGGACGCCCCACCGAGCGCCTAGTGGCTGGCGCCCACCGGTGCCGACGTATCCAGCGCTGCCGTCGTCGCAACGGGGAGAGATGCCAGATATTCGGCGGAAGTCAGGAACGGCGTCGGGTTTACCGGAACGCCTTCGACGCGAACCTCGTAATGAAGGTGGCTACCCGTCGAACGCCCGGTCGAGCCCATGCGACCGATCAGTTCGCCGCGCTCGACGCGCGATCCGGGCTGCACGAGAATTTCCGACATATGGCCGTATCGGGTCTGGATTTCGCTGCCATGGTTGATTTCGACATATTTACCGTAGCCGCGAACCCATTGCGCGCGACCGACAATTCCGTCGGCGGTCGCGTATATCGGCGTGCCGATGGGACCGGCCATATCGAGGCCGTTATGGCGGCGGCGGCCGGCGCCGAACGGATCGTTGCGCGTGCCGAAGCTGCTGGTCAGGCGATAGCCTTCGACGGGGCGGCCCGAGGGGATCGCCATCACGCCGGCACGCTGCCGTTCGTCCTGCTGCCAGCTCGCGAAGAGCGCGCGGACATCGGCATTGGCCGCGCCGGCATCGCGAACCTGCGCGGTTGCAGGCGTTGCAATCGTCAAGGCGGCGAAAAGGGCGAAAACGGCCAGTCCGAGCGTCTTGAAGCTGCGGGCGAAAGCTGTGTTGAGCGTTGCGATCATATCGGTTGCGACCCGTCCTTAGCGCGGAGCCGAGCGAAAACCTGCCCGAAAACCGCGGAAATCCAACAATACCGGAGACGGTTATTGCCTCCCCGCAACCGGTGATGGGGGCACAGTGTTAACGAGACGCAAATCAGGCAAGCAAAGAATAGAAATCCCGGGTTAAACCGGCTCGCCGACGCGCCGAGTCGTTGAACGGAGGCTTAACTCGACCGTTGAAATGACGGGAAACCAACTGTTTCCAGTGTTGCTGCGGCGCAATATTAGCCTGTTTGCACCTTGATTCGAACCATGTGACGCCAAATCCGACATGGCGGACCTCGTCGTCCATGATTCGCGCCAATATCCGTGCGGATGTCACATCGCCCGCCGCTTCGAAGCGATCGATGGTCATCGGCGTGACGTCGAGGCCGCGCGCTTCGAGCACCATGGGCACCACCGCAAGGCGGGCGAGCGCATCATGCGCCGTGCTTTCCGCGGCCTCCCACAAACCGTCATGGGCGGGAAGCGCACCATAGCGGGACCCGAGCGCCCGCAGCCGCCTGTCCAGCAGCGCGAAGTGCATGGCTTCCTCCGCCCCAACGCGCATCCAATCGTCGACAAAATCCCGCACGAACTCGCCGCCAAAACGGCCGATCAGATCGAACGCCAGGTCGATAGCCGTGAATTCGATATGGGCAAGCGCATGGAGCATCGCGATCCGCGCCCGCTCCGATCCGCCCTTCCCGCGCCGCGGCATGTGGCGCGCAGGCAGGAGTTCCGGTTCGGCGGGCCGGGCCGGGCGGTCGGGCATCGCGCAATCGAAGCGATGATCGAGCCGCCCCAGCCGCCAGTCGCGCGCGGCGGCACGCGCAGCGAAGACCTTGTCGCGCGGTTCGGCCGCAAGGAGCACGGCGCGGACGGCCGAGGCAATATCAGGCCGCGCCACGATACTAGCCGAGCGCCTTGACGGCCTCGAGCACATCTTCCGCATGGCCGGCGACCTTCACCTTAGGCCAGACCTTGGCGACCTTGCCCTCGGCATCGATCAGGAAGGTCGCGCGCTGGATGCCCATATATTTGCGGCCGTACATATTCTTTTCGACCCAGACGCCGAAGGCCTCGGTGACCGTTCCATCGGCATCGGTCGCGAGCTCGACCTGAAGATCATATTTGTCGGTGAACTTCCGGTGCTTGGCCGGCGGGTCTTTCGATACGCCCACGATCCGCGCTCCGGCCTTGGCGAATTTGCCAGCAAGCTCGGTAAAGCCGATCGCTTCCTTGGTGCAGCCCGGCGTATCGTCCTTGGGATAGAAATAGAGGACGAGCGGCTTGCCCTTGTAACTGGAAAGCTTGGCGGTGCTTTCGTCGGGCAGCTGCAAGCTTATATCGGGCGCCTTCTGGCCTTCTTCGATCACGGAGTGTCTCCCAGTCTTCGGTCTGTCGGTGCGCGGCGCTTGTCGGTCATTCCTCGTCCGTCAGGGCAAGCCGCCGCCATTCGCCGGCCACGCATTGCCGCGCTGCCTCATAATCCGCAAGCAGCGTTTCCCAATTGTCGGCCCGGCAGCACTGCGCGACCAGCGGCCGGCTGGCCGCCGCAACCTCCTTCGACGCCGGCGCGACGAGGCGCAGCGTCACGAGCATCCGCGTCAGCAGTTCGTTTGCCGCGGCGACCCCGGGGGCGAGCACGCTCCCGGCGACAAGGTCTGCGACGGCCCTGGGCAAGTGCGGATCGAGCCCGATCCGTTCGCGCAGCTGGAGCAAATGCACGCAGAATTCGAGATCGACGAGCCCCCCCGGCACGAGTTTGACGTCAAGCGAACCGGCCGGAACCTTATGCTCGGTGATCTCGGCCCGCATCGCGCGCACATCGGCAGCCAGCTTTTCGGGATCGCGCTCGCGGCGCAGGATCGTTGCGATCATCGCTACCAGCTTTTCCCGCGCTTGCGGGGAACCATAAACCGGCCGGGCGCGGGCCAGCGCCATATGCTCCCATGTCCAGGCGCTGTCGCGATGATAGGTTTCGAAACTATCGAACGAGACCGCGAGCAGCCCCTGCGCGCCGGACGGTCGCAGCCGCGTATCGACCTCATAAAGCGGCCCGGCGGCGGTCGGTGCGCTGAGCGCCGCCGTTACCCGCTGCGCGAGCCGCTGGAAATAGACGGTGGCGCCCAACGACCGCTTGCCAACCGATTCCGCGCCATGCTCGCCGGTAAACAGATAGACGAGATCGAGATCCGAGGCATGGGTCAGTGCCTCGCCGCCCAACCGCCCCAGGGCAAGAATAACCAGTTCCCCGCCGGGCATCGTGCCATGCGTTTCCTCGAACTCCGCAATCGCTGCGTCGGCAAGCACGGTGAGCGCCGCCTCGGCGACGCGCGCATAGCCTGCAGCCACATCGAGCGGATCGGCAATCCCCTCGATCAGCTGGACGCCGAGCGCGAACCGTTCCTCGCCAACGATCGCGCGCATCCGATCAAGCCGCAGCTGATAGTCTGGCGAGGCGCTGCGGCTTTCGAATATCGCGATCAGCTCGCCCAGCGGTTCGGGCGGATCGAGCGCGGTCGCGTCGATCAATCCGTCGAACAGTTCGGCCCGGCGCGCGAGTTCGTCGGCAAGCGCCGGCGAGTGGCTCAGCACATCGACGAGCAATCGGGCCAGGCCGGGCCGTGCCTCAAGCATGCGGAAGAGATTGACGGCGCTGGGCAATCGATCGAGCAGCACATCGAACCGGTTGAGCGCGCCGGCCGGATCGGGCGCTCGGCCGAATTCGGCAACCAGCGCGGGCAGCACCGTCTCCAATGCTTCACGCGCCACCGCTGTCCGCGTCGTCCGCACCTTGCCTTCGCGCCAGCCCTCGATCCGGCGGCGCGCCTCGCCCGCCGCTGTAAACCCGGCATCGTCCAACGCCTTTTCGAGCCTCTCGGCATCGGCGGGAAGCCGCTCCTCGTCATCCTCGTCCAGCTCGTCATACAGCGCGCCGACAAATTCTACCGGGCCGGCAAGCAGGCCCAGCAGCGCCTCGCCATCGCCCAGCCCGTGCAACTGCGCGACATTGTGGAGCGCCGGTTCGGCGGACGGCAGGCTGTGGGTCTGCTGGTCTTCGACCATCTGGAGCCGATGCTCGATCGTCCGGAACAGCCGGTAATGCTTGCCCAGCGTCTCGACGTCGCGCGCAGCTATCCAGCCGGCCTCGCCCAGCGCGCGGAGCGCATCGAGCGTGGCCGGTGCGCGCAATTGCGGCTCCCGGCCACCATGGATCAACTGGGGTATCTGCGCGTAGAATTCGATTTCGCGAATGCCGCCGCGGCCCCGCTTCAAATCATAGCCCGGTCCGAACGCCTGCCCTTGCGCATAATGGCCCCGGATGCGCCGGGAGATCGCCCGGATATCGCGCACCGCACCGAAATCGAGCGAGCGCCGCCAGACAAAGGGCCGGATCGCTTCGAGGAACATCGCGCCTAGCGCCGTGTCGCCGCCGACCGGGCGTCCGCGGATGAACACGGCTCGCTCCCACGCTTCGGCGTTCGCTTCATAATGCGATATCGCCGCGTTGACCGGCAGCGCGATCGGCGTCGCTTCGGGCGAGGGCCGCAGGCGAAGATCGACCCGTAGCACATAGCCCTCGCCGGTGCGTTCCTGCAGCGTATCGACGACATGCCTGCCGATGCGGACGGCAGTTTTCTGCGGTTCGGTTCCCCCGCGCCGGGGAAGCGTATCGGGATCGAACAGGAAAATGATATCGATATCGGAGGAATAGTTGAGTTCGCGGCTGCCATGTTTGCCCAGCGCAATGGCGGTAAACCCTGCCACGGCCTCTCCGGGCAGGCATTCCGCGAAGGCATCTTCTATCGCGCGTTCGAGCGCATGATCGGCGAAATCCGACAGCAGCGCCACGACATCCTCGAACGAGAACAGGCCCGCTAGATCGCCGAGGCCGGCGTAGAGGGCAAGCTTCTGCCGTTCGTGGCGCAACCGCACGGGTATCGCGCCTTCCTCCTCTCCAAAACGGGAGCGGAAAGCGCTCAAAGAGGGCGAAAATTCGCCTTTCACCATGCTGTCCAGCGTTTCCGCCTGGCCTTCCGCAATCCGCCGGAGGAAAGGCGAATGCTGCCTGATCCGGGCGATTGCGCCAGCGAGCGCGGTTTGGGGGTCGGGTCGGGTCATCGCGGGTTCAGAGATTCTTGCCTTTTTTCGGTGGCGGCATGCAACTTATGCGCGACATATCCGTTTAACCTGCATGTCCCAGAAATTCGACATTGGCGACCGTGGCAGCGCGGAGCAATTTCCGCCGCGCTTTCGGATCGATAGCGCCAGGAACAATGCTAGTGCCGTCGGCGCTCCCCTGCGTTCGGCGTTCGACGACGATCGCGCGGAATCCGAACCCGTGCCCGAGGAATTTTTCTCGCTGCTGGAAATGCTTCACTAGGTAGCGGCCTCAGCGATTGCTGAGTTCATCGACCTCATTCATGATTTCCTGAAGCACGGTGCGTTCATCCCCGCCTTTTACCGAGCGGCGCGATTTCATGCTGCCATCTTCCATCACGGTTTCGAGCGCGGCCCGCGCACGGGCAACGCGGCTCTTGATCGTGCCGACCGCGCAACCGCAGATCTCGGCAGCCTCTTCATAGGCGAAACCGCCCGCGCCAACGAGGATCAGCGCCTCGCGCTGCGGCTCGGGCAATTCCATCAATGCGCGCTGCATATCGCCCAGCTCGACATGCCGGTCCTGACTGGCCGGCGCCGCGAGCAGCTTGTCGGCGGTGAGCTCGTCCCACTCCCCCTTGAAGCGCGCGCGGCGCATCTGCGAGAGGAAGATGTTGCGCAGGATGATGAAGGTCCAGGCCCGCATGTTCGTGCCCGCCTGGAAGCGTTCACGCGCGGCCCATGCCTTGAGCAGTGTTTCCTGGACGAGATCGTCGGCGGTGTCGCGATTGCCCGACAGCGAGCGCCCGAAGGCGCGCAGATGCGGAATGATCTCGGCCAGCTGATCCTTGAAATCGGCGTCGCTGAGCGGTTCCGGCTTGTCCGTCCGCTCATCGGCCTCATCCGACTGTTTCGGTCGGTCAGCCATGCACACGCCCCCCGCCAGCACTCCACCCGACACGACTCGGGTAACAATGCCAACAACTTACGTTCGAGCTAAAGGAATAACCAGTGCGACCCAATCGTTTCCCGATCAACCAGACCAAAACATGAATAGCAGGCCAAAAATTGCGACAATCAACAAAAGCGAAACAACAAGGACCACGCGAGTCATGTGCGGCGTGGCGCCCGCCCGGGCTTCGTTCTTGGTAAGATGGGTTTCTTCGTCGGTCATATCGTCCTTATATCATGGTCTCGGGCCCGTGTCTTCGCCCGTCTGTGCGGGCGAGGTTGACGGACCCGCGTTACGCGTCCGCCAGCGGCAGGGTAGCGCGGTTGAAGAACAGTGCCTGCGCGATCGCGGCCTTTACCGTCGAATGCAGGAACGGCTTGGTAATCAGAAAGGCCGGTTCGGGGCGCTCGCCGGTCAGCAGCCGTTCCGGAAAGGCGGTAATGAAGATCACCGGTACGTCGATCTCCGTCAGAATGTCCTGCACCGCATCGATGCCCGAACTGTCGTCGGCCAGTTGAATATCGGCGAGGACGAGGCCAGGGGCCTTGGCATGGGCCTCCGCGACCGCTTCGTCGCGTGTCACGGCGATACCCGTCACCTCATGGCCGACATCGCGGACGATGCTTTCCAGGTCCATCGCGATGATCGGTTCGTCTTCGATGATCAGCACATCGGTCTTGAGCTGCCCCTCGATCTCGGCGCGCGCATCGGCGATCAGGGCTTCGACCTCCAGCACCGGCCGATCGAGCAGATAGCCGATGTCGGCGATGCCGAAGCCTTCGACCTCGGCCAGCAAAAGCGCCTGGCGCGAAACCATGTCGATCATTGCCAGGCGCGCGCTCGCGATTCCTTCGCGTTCACGCTCATCGGCAATATTTTCCGTCGCGACATCGGCATTGCGGGTCGAGGCCCAGACGTCGAGAAATTGCCGATACAGGCCCAGCCGCGGATCGACGTCGGTGGGAAACATGTCCGGCGCGGCAACGATCGTTTCCAGCGTCAGGCGGACGAACGCGTCCCCTTGTTGCTGATTTCCGGTCAATGCGCGCGAAAAGCGCCTCAGAAGCGGCAGATGCGGTGCCAGTTGCTCACCCAGTGACGCCATCGATAGTCTCTCCCTCCCACGGGTAATAAGATCATTGCGTAGGCGCTCGCGCCGACACAACTCAAGAGCAAAGGTCTTGGTACGGAACCAATGAGAGCCTGATTTGTTTCCATTTTCAGAATTTAGAGTCTTGCAAAGGATTGGTGCGGTATAAATTCCCGGTTGCGCTGCGAAACGCGATATGGCTAGGAAAGGCTCGGAATAGTAGGGCTAGTGGAGATTGACCGGTTTGGCTTCGGAAGGCGACAGAGCGGGGACGCCCCGGCACCCCGACAAGGGGCGCCGCGCTGGCGAAGAGAAACCGGGGGACGCCGACGATATCGGCGACGCCCTCCGCTCCGTCTATGACGACGCTGTCAAGGAAGACATCCCTTCGGAAATGCTGGAACTGCTCGGCAAGCTCAACTGAGCCCCGCCTTTCCAACCGGCAGGCGGTACTGGCATGACATCCGGGAACGGTTCCCACACTCATCTGAGAACGCGGCTGGCCGCGCTGCCGACCGGTCTCAAGATGCTGATTCTGCTGAGCTTGGCGCTACTGCCCCTCGGACTTGTCGCAATCGTGTCATCGATCCAGGCGGCCGACGGGGCCCGCGAGAGCCGTAATTCCGGGGCGCGGCTGCTCGCCGAAGCCAGCGCCCGGCAACTGACCGACGCCATCGACCGTACCGAAATCAGCCTGAGAGCGGCGACAACCGCGTTTCCGAGCGTCCATCCCGCCAGCGATGCAGGCTGTATGCTGACGCTCGACGCGCTGGCCGCAATCGAGGATTATGAAGTCCAGTACGCCATCATCGACGATATCCACGATGCCAACTGCGTCAGCGAAGGCTTTATGCCCCCGCCGATCCCGGTCCTCCCGGCCGAACAGGCGGCCGCGGTGTCGCTGAACGCCGAGGATGGCTCGGTAATGCTGGTGGTGTCCGGTCCCATGCAACATCCGATAGGCATGGCCGTGCTTCCTCCTGAAACAGTCAGGGCCTTGAGCGAACCCG
Organism: Parasphingopyxis marina; assembly: GCF_014237875.1. GTDB lineage: Bacteria > Pseudomonadota > Alphaproteobacteria > Sphingomonadales > Sphingomonadaceae > Parasphingopyxis > Parasphingopyxis marina. The sequence goes on along the minus strand of NZ_JACJVJ010000001.1, from coordinate 1,010,313 downwards.
CTGAACTGATCGACCAGTTCAGTATCTCGCTGATCCAGGACGATGCCGAGCATGTCGTGCATCCCTGGCGATCGGAGGTGGATGAACGCAATGTCGACCAGCTTCACGAAGCTGTCGCCGACGGCCAGCTTACCCTCGTCATGGCCTATAATGCGGTGCCACTCCGGCCCGCAGAGAGGCTCTCGGTCGCGCTGCCGATCCTGATGTGGCTTGCCGCAGCGGTGCTCGGCTGGATAGCCGTTGGGCGGCTGTTGCTCACGCCGCTCTCCCACCTGCGCCGGGCGGTGATCGAACATGGAGCATATGGCGGCGATTTCGAGCTTTCGGACGATCCCATATCGGCCATCGAGATTCGCGACCTCGGCCGGGCCTTCGACGAGGCCGTGGTCCAGCTGCGAGACAATGAGGTGAAGCTCGCCGCCGGCCTGACCGAACAGACGCGACTGACCCGCGAGGTCCACCACCGGGTCAAGAACAACCTCCAGATCGTAGCGAGCTTGCTGAGCCTGCACGCGCGCTCGGCCAAGTCGGAAGACAGTGCCGCGGCCTATGCGTCGATCCAGCGCCGGGTCGACGCGCTGGCGATCGTCCAGCGCAACCTGTTCGCCGAACTCGACAAGGCCGAAGGCCTGCCGATCCGTCCGGTATTGGCCGAGCTGGCATCGGGCCTGCAGCAAAGCGCGCCGCCCGATACCCGGATCGCCATCACTCTGGACGTCGCGGCCATTCGTGTCGGCCAGGACATTGCCGCGCCGGTTGCCTTTCTTGTCACGGAGCTCGTGGAACTGGCGATGCTGTGCGAAAAAAATGTCGACATCGCGATAGCGGTTACGACGCTGTCAGAGGATTGTGCGCAGCTCTGCCTGATCGCTCCGGCGCTGGAAACCGCTTCCATACGGCCCGAATCCGTCCGGTATCAGCGGGTTACCGAAGGGCTGGCACGGCAGTTGCGATCCGCGCTGCACGAAACCGAAAAAGGCACCAGATTCTGCATCGAAATTCCCTATCTGTAGCGCAAAACGGAAAAACCTGCATATTTTTGTCCAATTAAATATCTGATAAATAAGACTTTTCGATATTTTTTGAATTTTCGCATTTTTTTTCGGAACCAAAGCCCGCGAGCGTCGTTTTCTTACTCGGATAGCGACCTTTTTGCCCCCCCGCTCTCGCTATCCAAACAGATTAACCCGGAGACGCTTCCATCCCCCCCGGACAGCGTCTCCGGGTTTAATTTTATCCTTTTCAGACGGCAGGCCGGCTACCTTCGGAACCGAAGACGTTCTACGGCATTGAAACACTGGCTGCGGATCGCCCACGGCCAGCAGAGGAGTGGTATCATGCGTCATCTGATTTCCATCGCCATCGTAACCGCCGCCCTGGCGGTTTCGGCGTGCAATACCGTCGCCGGTGTCGGCCGCGATGTGCAAAGCGTCGGCGAGACCGTCGAAGACGTCGCCGAATAGTCCGCTTCGCCGATTCTCAAACGAGGCTGTCGGGAATCCAGAAATAGGGACTGCCGAAACGCCGCGCTCGGCCGAGCTGATAGGGGACTACAAACCCCTTGCGCTCGCCGGGTGCCCCGTTGCTGTTGGCAAAGGCCAGCTGTTGCCAGTCGGCGAGCCGGGCATCCGCTCCCAGCGCGCCGTCGGAGACCCGATTCCACAGATCGCCGCGAAAATGGCCGATCGATCCGGCCCGTTCCGTCCATAGAAAGCCAAGCTCGGTATCCCAATCGAAACTTCGGCCGTTGATATTCGCCGAGGAGAGCAGGCAGGCGTCGGTGTCCGCGACCACCAGTTTGGCGTGAATATAGATGATGCCGGAGCCGAAGGCGGTGCCGCGGCTATCCTCGAAATCGCGTTCCTCGCCATTCGCCCGGCGGTCGCGCACCAAGGTGAACAGCCCGACCCGGTCCGGTCCGCCGGCGCGCGCGATGCGCCCTAATGCGCGCGCCTGAAGATATTCGCCGTGGCGATGGGCGGGATTTCTGCCTTCCCCGAGAAAGGCGATCTCCTCGGGCACATTGGCAATCAGCACGATCACTTCGAGATCGGGATGCGCCGCGAGCGCCTCTATCACCCAGTCCGCCGCCGCCTTGGAACGAAAAAACTGCGCCTCGATATAGAGGCATCGCCGGGCCGAACCGATGAGCGCGCGGTGCGCTTCGCGAATTTCGCGGATATGCGCCACGGGGCCCGTCGCGAACAGCGCGCGCGATTTGCGCGAGCGCGTGCGCACAAGCTGGACGGTCGCCGCCCCCTGCCCTTCGCGTGTGTCCCCGAAGTCCGCAGAGGCAATCTCGGTCAGCGGATCGGGATTGAGGGTCCGCTCGGCGCCTCCCGTCCATTCGGCGACGATCGCGGCGAAGCGCGGTAGCTCCCTATTCCACAGGTCGGCAAAATGGCGAGCGACGTCGTGCGCCGCTCGCCCTTCGATCCGGGCCGACAGATCGTGCCATGTGTCGTCGGCCTGGCGGTCATGGTCTGAATCGTCCCACCGCCGTTCGTCGAGATCCAGTCCACCGACAAAGGCCGTGCGCCCGTCGACGACCGCACATTTCTGATGATAAGTCGCCGGCCAGAGCCGCGGCGGCGGCCCCGGCCGCCAGCCATGCGGGCGCTTGCCCTTCCATTTCAACCAGCGCCACAGGCCGGGGCGGACGTCGAAGACATGCTCTTCCTCCCCCAGCCGCCCGAGCAGTTTTTCGATCAGCCGCCGCAAGCGCCAACGCAGGGCGAGGCGCAACATCTGCCGCCACCCCCAACCGATTTCGCCTTCATGCTGGATGACGAGGATCTGGAGCCGAGACTGGGCCGCCTCCGGCAGGGCATCACGAACCTCGCGAATCTTGCGAAAGCTGTTCCACGAGCCGGCATGGAGACGATCGGCCATCACCGGTTCGAAATCGGAAAGCAGAAGCCTGACCTCGACCCCGCGCTCGACGGTCGCCGCGATCAGGTCCGACCAGCGCTTGAGCCCCTGGCTGCGGGCCGCATCCGCGCGCAAACGCGTATCGGGATTGAAAACCCGAAAGCCGAGCCAGACGCTTTCCTTCGCCTCAAGCATCGCCTCTTCGAGCCGTGGGTACATTTCGGCCGCTTCGATCAACGGGGTGACGGAGCAGCCGGACCGGGGCGGAAAAGGAGGCTCGCCGCCGGTCGCCCCCTGCAGGAACGGCTCTTCGCCGCTCACGCCGATTGCGATTTCCGCCGCTTCCGGTCGGTGAACCAGATGATGAGCAGCGTTATCTCGAACAACAGGCATAGCGGAACAGCGAGCATCAACTGGGTGATCGGATCGGGCGGCGTGAACACCGCCGCGATAATGAATACCAGCACGATGATATAGCGGCGCGCCTTTACCAGCTGCTGGCGATCGACGAGCCCGGCGCGGTTCAGCAGCAGGAGCAACACCGGTAGCAGGAACGCAATTCCGAAAATCAGGATGAAGCGCATGACGAGCGACAGATAGTCGCCGATCGCCGGCAGCGCTTCCTGGTCGAGCCCGGCGACATCGCCCTGATAGGCGAGGAAGAAGCGAAACGCGGTCGGCATCACCACATAATAAGCAAGCGCCGCGCCGGCGGTGAACAGGATCGGGGTCGCGATCAGGAACGGCAGGAAGGCGCGCTTCTCGTTCTTATAGAGCCCCGGCGCGACAAAGGCCCAGATCTGCATAGCTATGAGCGGAAAGGCGATCACAAAGGCTCCGAACATCGCGACTTTGATCTCAACGAAAAAGGCCTCGTAGAGTTGCGTGTAGATCAGCCGCCCTTCGCCATCGGCAAAGGCTTCCTGCAGCGGACGCACGAGAAATTCGAAGATTTCGGTCGCAAAATAGAAGCATAGGCCAAAGGCAGCGGCGAAGCCGATCATGCACCACAGGAGCCGGTTCCTCAGTTCGATCAGGTGATCGAGCAGCGGCGCCGAGCTTTCGTCGATCTCGTTGTCTCGATCGCTCACGACTTGTTTTCCGGTTCATCGTCGGGAGCCGGGGGCGGTTCCGCGGAATTTTCCGTGCGCGGCGTTTCGGAAACGGCCATTCCTTCCACGTGCCGGTCGTCGCCCTGTTCGCTATTGCCGCGTTCGCCATCGTCCACCGACGGATGCTCGCGCATGATCTTGGCGTTTTTCTCCGCCCAGATCTTTTCCTGCTCGTCGACCTCGGCCTCGCGGATCATCGCGTCGATGCCGACCCGGAAATGGCCGGTCATCTTGCGCAATTGCCCGATCCACCGGCCAGCCGTGCGCATCGCCAGCGGCAGATCCTTCGGCCCGATGACGACAAGCGCCACCATCGCGACAAGCAACAATTCGGTGGCCCCGATATCGAACATGGTGTCCCGACGTCCTAAAGCCCGCGAAGCCGAAGCCGTCGCTCCGGCAGCGCGTGCATGCCAGCGGCCCGGTGAGCCGCGCTATCCAAGATCAGCTGGTGCTGCCGTCTTCGCGCGCCGGTTCGGCGACAGGCTCTGCGGGCGCCGGAGCCGGTTGCGAAGCGATACGCGGCGCTTCGGCGGTGGAACCGGAACCGGCTCCATCTTCGTCGTCGCGCAGGCCTTTCTTGAAGCTGGTGATTCCCTTGGCGAGATCACCCATCATGTCGGAAATACGCCCCCGCCCGAAAAACAGGACGATGAGCAGAACAACGATAACAATTTGCCACGGACCTAAAGCCATGAATTTTCTCCTTATCCGCGGCCTAGTTAGTCATCCTGTTCGGCGGATTCCAGTTCGTCGGAGGTGTCCATTTCCATGGCCTCCAGCGCGGCATCCACAGGATCGAGCAGCCCGGCAGCTTTGAGATCGTCAAGACCGGGTAGGTCGCGACGGCTTTCTAGACCGAAATGCGAGAGAAATACAGGGGTTGTCGCATAGATGAGCGGCCGGCCCGGAACTTCGCGGCGGCCCGCCGGGCGCACCCATCCGGCTTCCATGAGCACATCGAGCGTACCCTTGGATATCTGGACGCCGCGAATCGCCTCGATTTCCGCGCGGCTGACGGGCTCGTGATAGGCGATAATGGCCAGGGTTTCGGTCGCCGCGCGGCTCAGCTTACGGGGTTCCTCGCGCTCCCGCCGCAGCACATGGGCCATGTCCGGAGAGGTTTCGAAATGCCAGCGCCGACCGCGCTCGACGAGATGGATGCCGCGCGCCGCATAGTGATCCGTCAGCGCATCGATCGCGGATTTCACATCGACATCCTCGCCGACCGCCTGCTGGATATCGTTCTGGGTGAGCGGCTCTTCGGCCGCGAACAGCGTCGCCTCAACGGAGCGGATATCGTCGGTGATCTCGGTCATTCGGGTTTTCTCACCATAAGGTCGGCAAAATGGTCGGCCTGTTTCAGCTGGGCCTTGCCCTGACGGGCCAGCTCCAGCGCGGCGACGAAGCTCGATGCCAGCGCCGATTTGCGATAGCCGCGATCATCGCTTTCGGGGAGGAAGCTCTGCAGCGCCGCCCATTCCACCGAATGGCCGAGCATCCTTTCGAGCCGCTCCAGCGCCGCCTCCAGCGTCATCACCGGGCGAAGGGCGACGACATGGACGGCAGGCTCGGTCCGCGCGCGGATCTGGCCATAGGCCGAGATGATATCGTAGAGTTCGGCCTGCCACAGGCTCTTGCGGACGACCCGGATACCTTCGGGCGCGCCGCGCAGGAACACGTCGCGACCGATCCTGTTCCGCGCCATCACGCGCGCGCCGGCCTCGCGCATCGCGTTAAGGCGCTGCAGGCGAAGCTGGAGGCGAAGCGCCAATTCCTCGGGACTCGGATCCTCCTGTTCTTCCTTGGGGAGCAGCAGACAGGATTTGAGATAGGCGAGCCAGGCCGCCATCACGAGATAATCGGCCGCGATTTCGAGCTTCAGCGCCTTGGCATCGGTGATGAAGGCCAGATATTGCTCGACCAGTTCGAGGATCGAGATTTCCCGCAGATCGACCTTCTGCGTGCGGGCGAGGCTCAACAACAGGTCGAGCGGTCCTTCCCAGCCATCCAGATCGAGCGTCAGCCGCTCGGATTCGGCTACCTCCGGTGCATCTTCGAACATTTCTCCGGTCACGGCGTCCATGCGGCAAGGGATACTCCGCCCCGCCCCCCGATCAAGCTCTCCCGTCCCGCAACCTGTGTATCAGATTGGCGTCTTTTCGCGGCGTTGCGGGCGATCAGGCGACCGCCAGCAAGGCATCGCGCTTGGCGACAAGCTCGTCCAGCTCGCCGATATCCGCATCAAGCCGGATCCCCGCCACAGCCCGTTCGAGCCGCGCGCGCGAAACATCGGAAATATCATCCAGCGCTTCGACCGTTGCCTGCATCTCGTCGAGCCGCGCCCAGCAATTGAGCGCGATATCGCAGCCCGCCGCGATCGCCTGCGCTGCAAGGTCGGCGCGATCGCCCTTGAGCGCCTTCATGTCGAGATCGTCGGAGAAAAGCAGGCCATCGAAACCGATTTGCCCGCGGATCACAGTTTCGATCACCGTCGGCGAGAGCGTCGCACAATGCTCGCTGTCCCAGGCTTCGAACACGATATGCGCGGTCATCGCCATCGGTGCGCCGGAAAGACTTTTGAAAGGCGCAAGATCGATCTCGAGCTCTTCGGTGGTTGCGACAACGCGCGGCAGCGATTTGTGGGAATCGACCATCGCCCGGCCATGGCCGGGGATATGCTTGACGATGCCCATGATGCCCGCCTCCGCCATCCCGTCCAGAACCGCGCGGCCGAGCGCCGCCACCCGCATTGGCTCGGTTCCAAGCGCCCGGTCGCCGATCACATCGCTCGCGCCCGGCTGGCGGACATCGAGCAGCGGCAGGCAATCCACCGTCACGCCGCATTCGGCCAAGGTCAGCGCGATCGCCTTGGCATTGACCCGCGCGGCCTCGATCGCGGAGACCGGCGCCTTCTCGTAAAGCTTGTCGAATGCCGCCCAGGGCGGAAATTCGGGCCAGACCGGCGGCTTCATCCGCGCCACGCGGCCGCCTTCCTGATCGATCAGGATCGGGACATTCTCGCGGCCCGAAACCTCCCGCAATGTATCGGTCAGCGCGCGCAGCTGCGTCTTATCGGCGATATTGCGCGCGAAGAGTATATAGCCCGCCGGATCCGCCTCGCGAAACAGGGCACGCTCGTCATCGATCAGCGCTTTGCCGGCCATGCCGAAGACAACGGGTTTCATCGTCCGCCCGCCCGACAGGTCCGGCTGGCTCGCTCCGTCAATTGACGACGACGCTGCACGCCTGGCCTGCTCCGCGCAGGTTGGCGCAGAGCGACCGCGCGGCTTCACGCGAGGCGGCTGCGGCGCGCAAGCGGTAGAGCGTCCGCCCGCCCGCCTGGACCGGCGTAACCGTGCGGCTCAGCGGCCGCAGCGACGCGTGGCCGCCGCTGATCTGTGCCCAGGCGCTGTTGGCCGCAGCCTCGCTGGAAAAGGCGCCGAGCTGGACCAGCCGGCCGCTCGACGTGCTGATGGCAGCGGTCTGCGAAGCGGGCGCAGGCTGTTGCGGCGCCGATTCGGCCAGCGGGCGATCATTGGCCGGAATGCGAGCCGTGGAGCTGCCGGTGGCGGGCGCAGAACCTTCCGCGATCCGCCGGCCCTGTACGGGCGGTTCGGGAACCGCGGTGCGATCGATCCGGCCCTCGGGGCTGCCGCCCTCGCTCGCAGCAAAGGCGGCGTCGCCCTCGCCTTCCACTTCCATGCCTCCGGCCTCGCTCGGCCGGACGCGGTAATCTTCATCGGGCGCGGCGATGATTTCGATTCCGTCGGGCGAGCCCGCCGGGCCGCGCATCCAGAAATAGCCGCCCACGAATAGCGCGATCAGCAGCAGCACGCCGAGCACGCCGGCCACCAGCTTGATGAGACTGATTCCCTCATCCTCGTCCTCTTCCACAGCCTCGAGCCAGGGAAGCCGATCCTCGTCGGCCGGGTCGAGCGCGCCTTCACTCATCATTCACTCCATTTCCTCGACGGCCTCGACCCCCATGATCGCAAGACCGTTGCGAATAATCTGCCCGATTCCCTCGGCCAATGCCAGCCGTGCCCGGGTCAAATCGGGCGCATCGGCGACCAACAGGCGCTTTTCCGGATGATCGTTGCCGCGGTTCCAGAGCGCGTGAAATTCGGCCGCGAGATCGCCGAGATAAAAGGCGATTCGGTGCGGCTCATGGGCATTTGCAGCGGCTTCCGCGATACGTGGGAATTGGGCGGCGCGCTTGACCAGCGCCAGTTCCTCGGCGTCAAGCAGCGAGAGATCCGCCGCGCCGCCGATCTCTATGCCCTCGGCCTGCGCCCTGCGATGGACCGAACGGATACGGGCATGGGCATATTGGACGTAGAAGACGGGATTGTCCTTCGACGCCTCCACCACCTTGGCGAAATCGAAATCCATCTGCGCATCGGCCTTGCGCGTCAGCATGGTGAAGCGAACGACATCCTTGCCGACTTCCTCGACGACATCGGCAAGCGTCACGAAGCTTCCCGAGCGCTTCGACATCTTCACCGGCTCGCCGTCGCGCAGCAGCCGGACCATCTGGACGAGTTTGACGTCGAACTCGGTCTTGCCGTCGGTCAGCGCTTCGACCGCCGCCTTGATCCGCTTCACGGTGCCGGCATGGTCGGCGCCCCAGATGTCGATCAGCATGTCGGCCGACTGGCTTTTCTGAAAATGATAGGCGAGATCGGCGCCGAAATAGGTCCAGCTGCCGTCCGACTTGCGGATCGGGCGATCCTGGTCGTCGCCAAATCGGGTCGAGCGGAACAAGGGCAGCTCGACCGGTTCCCAATCGTCCAGCGTCTTGCCCTTGGGCGCTTCGAGAATGCCGTCATAGACGAGATCGCGCTTGCGAAGTTCGGCCTCGGCCGCCTCGGGCTTGCCTGCGGCGTGCACGGCGGCCTCCGACGCGAACACTTCCTGCGCAATACCGAGCAAGCCGAGATCGGCGCGGATTAGGTCCATCATCGCGGCGACCGAATGTTCCCGGAACAGCGCCAGCCATTGCGTCTCTTCGGACGCCGCATAGCGATCGCCGAATTCGGCGGCGAGCGCTTCGCCCACGGGTTTCAGATATTCGCCCGGATACAGGCCTTCTGGGATTTCTCCGATATCCTCGCCCAGCGCTTCGCGGTAGCGCAGATGGGTGGACCGGGCGAGGATATCGACCTGCCCGCCGGCATCGTTGATATAATATTCGCGCGTTACGGCGTGTCCGGTAAATTCGAGCAGGCCCGCCAGCGCGTCGCCGACCACCGCGCCCCGGCAATGCCCCATGTGAAGCGGCCCCGTCGGGTTGGCCGAGACATATTCGATATTGACCGTCTTGCCCGCGCCCATCGCCGAGCGGCCATAATTTTCGCCCGCGGCCGCAATCGCGCGCAGTTCCTCGCGCCAGGCATCGTCGACAAGGCGGATATTGATGAAGCCAGGCCCGGCGACCTCGGCCCCGGCGACGCTATCGAACCGCGCAATCTTGGGCGCGATTATCATCGCGAGCTCGCGCGGATTCTTGCCGGCAGGCTTGGCCAGCACCATTGCCACATTGGTTGCGAGATCGCCATGAGAGGGATCACGCGGCGGTTCGACGGCGACATTCTTGCGGTCGAGCCCGGCCGGCAAATCCCCGGCCTCCTCCAGATGATCGAGAATGGCGCCGATATGACCGGCGAACTCGGAATAGATGGTCACTGTTTGTCCCTGCTTGTGCGAGGAGGCGCGATTAGACGATCCGGAGGCGTCCGGCAATTCCGCCGTCCCGGCCGCCCGCGAAAGACCTATTCGCGCTGCCAGTCCGGCCGCGTCATGCCGACGAAGCGGTCCCCCAGATCGTCGGTGTTGCGGGCCAGGATATCGCGCAGGCACGCGGTGTCGGTCATGATATCGAGGCCGCGCTGGGTGAAGGTTTCGCGGCGAATATCCTCGTCTCCCCAGACATGTTCGGAAAGCAGCGGATTGGTTAGCGCCTGGGAAAAGGCGTCCATCGCCACCATCGCGGTGAGAAGGTCTGGCAGCGGACCATTTTTTTCGCGCGGCTCGGCGAAAAGCCCGGTGTAAAATTCCAGGCCGTCGACCGATCCGTAAAGCACCTTCAGCGCCGCGGCGAGCGCGGTGCGGCGTTCCTGCTCGGCTGGATCTTTCGATTTGCCGACCAGCGTCGCGAAATCCTTGGGCACCTTCTTGCCCATTGCCCTGCGATAGGCCGCATAACCCTGCAACTTGTTGGTCTGCGATTGCTTCAGCGCGTTCATCTCTGCCTTGCGCATGAACTCGGCGGCGTTGCCGAGGCCGAGTTCGGTCGCCGGGTTGGCGGAAATATCTGCAAAGGCGCTGGCCAGCCCGCCTTCCAGCAATACCCTGTTGTCGAGCAGCAGCGCATCGCCACCGATCTCCACATCCGCCCAGCGCATCGTTCGCGGGACCAGCGAATGCCAGCGATAGAGCAAGGTGAATTCGATGGTCATCCAGTTTTCACGGTTCCAGCCGGCCTTCCAGGCGACTTCCGGCCAGGCCTTCAGCTTGATCTTCGCGGTGCTGACATGATTGATATATTCCTCGACGACGAGCTTGATGAACATCACGATCATCACATTGCGGACTGTTTCGAAGACCCGGTCGTCGTCCCAATGCGGGTGATCCTGTTCGAATAGGCCCGCGATGCGGTTATGCTCGCGCAGGAACAGGACGTTCATCATCGCAGTCTGCGGCGCGGCATTGACCCGGTCCCCGCCCACCGCAAGCAGCGTCGCTCGCATTTCGGGTGACGTATTGTCGATACCGAGGGGCGTATCGAGCAGCGGCTTTCCGCTGGCGGGATCGAGGAATTGCGGATCGATCTCGTTGCCGCCGGGCAGGAAGAGGCGCAGCGGCCATTCCTCGCCGGCAATGGTCTCCGATTTCAGCCGGCCCCTTTCGCCCATTTGTTCCGACCGCCGGCGCAGCGCCAAGGTCTGCCACTCGCCGCGCCCATAGAGCGTACTGAGATCGATCTCGTGATTTGACGTCGTCCGGGTGCGGTCCTCCTCGGCCTCGATATTGGAAAGGCGGGTGCGCAGGAAACCGTCGGTCAGATATTGCGCGAAGGCCGGAAACAGGCAGGTCGATTTCGGGCAGAGACGTTGATCGCCCGGCCCGGCAATGAACAGGCCGGTGACATCCTCGCGAGGCGGCAATACCGGCTGATGCGCGCCGGGCCAGTTGGTGCTGGGCAGCAACCGGCCGAAATAGTTGCGATCCTTGAGGCCGGGCCAGCTGACATAGTCGCCACGCGTGCTCCAGGGATGGGGGCGATTGCGGCAGCGGCCGACCAGCCGGTTGATCAGGAACGCATTGGTTTTCCGTTTGCCGAGAACGCCCTTGAGGATCGCGGTGCCGACATCTTCGAGGAACCCTCCCATATGGTTTCCCTCCCTGTGTGCGGTGCCGCCTTCCCCCTCTGCGCGCCGCATAGGAGCGAATGAATAGCATCTTTCGGCCCCGAAACGTAGCGCGGCTAGGTCCATCGGGGACTGAAACGCCGCCCCGGATCGGGAATACTAGTCCGTGGCGGAATGCTGTTTCGAGGGCGCCACATGGTCGCTATCGACCGGATGGCCGAGCTCGGCCAGGACGATCTGGATGCGGCGGAGAATGTCGCCGTCATGATCGCCCATTCCTTCTTCCTCGGCGACTTCCAGTTCGCGCACGTCATAGGCCCATTGTCTGAGCGCGGAGATTTTCTGCGCTTCGCTGAGCCGCACATCGGCGGCGACCTCTTCCGGCCCGGCATAAGCGCTCGCGGGGTCGCTGACGGAAGCGCCAGGTTCGGCCATCGGCCTAGCCCTGCACCTGTTCTTCGATCGACGCGATATCGCCCTCGGTGAAGAGATAATCCTTCAATTCCTTCTCGAAATCGGAATTGTTGCGACGCAGCCATTCGATGACCATCGCGGCATGCTCCATCTCTTCGCGCATATTGTGAAGAAGGATTGCCTTGAGCGAGGCATCCTCGCAATCGTCGGCGCGCTGGCGGTACCAGTCGACGGCTTCCAGCTCCTCCATCAGCGAGACGATGGCGTGATGCATCGAAAGGGTTTCGGTGGAAAGCTTTTCGCGCGGGGCGTGAAGAGTATCGCTGGCCATGGTCGCTTCTCCCATTAACGGTCGTCACCCTTGCTATGCCGGATGCGGCGAAACGCCGCAACGGACTAGCCCGCCTAAAAGCCTTCGGGCAGTTCGACCTCGCCGACCGCTTCGCGATAGCAACGAATCGCGTAGCTGTCGGTCATCCCGGCGATGAAATCGGCGATATGCCGCGCGCGGTGCGGCGCATCGGCCGGCAGGGCGGCGCGCCAGTCCGCCGGCATCAGGTCGGGATCGGCCGCATAGGCGTCGTAAAGGCCCGTCACGATATGGCGCGCGACTTCGGCCACCTCCTCCTGCATCGGATGCTCGTACATATTGGCATAGAGGAACGCCTTGAGCGCGCGTTCATGGCCCGCGCCCTCGTTCGAAAAGCCGGCCAGCGGCTTCCCCGCGCCCCGAACATCGTCGGCGGTTTCGACGCCGGCATCGGCGACGCGGCGGCGCGTTTCTTCGATCAGGTCGTTGACCATCACGCCAATCTGTTCGCGGATCAGTTCCGATACGAGAAGGTCCGGCCCCGCGCCGGGGAAGCGGCTTGCCGCGCGCTCCCATAGCCGGGCGACGCCGGGAATAGCGAGTAGCGCCTCGCGGCTGAACAGGCCGGCGCGCAGGCCGTCGTCGATATCATGATTGTCATAGGCAATATCGTCGGCAAGCGCCGCGACCTGCGCCTCCAGGCTGGAAAAGCCGTTGAGTTCCAATGGAAATTCAGAATCCGCCTCGGCCAGCGCCCAAGGCGGATCGGCGACCGGCCCGTTATGCTTGGCCAGCCCTTCGAGGGTTTCCCAGCTGAGGTTCAACCCGTCGAAAAGCGGGTAACGGCGTTCGAGCCTCGTCAGCATCCGCACCGTCTGCGCATTGTGATCGAAGCCGCCGGCCCCTGCGAGCGCAAGCTCCAGCGCGTCCTCTCCGGCATGGCCGAAAGGCGGATGGCCGATATCGTGCGCGAGGCACAATGCCTCGGTGAGATCTTCGTTCAGCCCGAGCGCGCGCGCCACCGTGCGGCCGATCTGCGCGACCTCCAGGCTGTGGGTCAGGCGGACACGGAAATGATCGCCATCGGGGGCGACGAACACTTGGGTCTTGCCGCGCAAGCGCCGGAAGGCGACCGAGTGGATGATCCGGTCCCGATCCCTTTGAAAAGCGTCGCGCGGGCCCCGCGTCTCGTCACGGCCTTCGTCGTGCAAGCGCCCACGCGAAGCGCGCGGGTCCGAAGCGTAGGGCGCGAGCATCAGCGAGGATTGAGGCGCGAAACCTCTTGCCCGTCATCGCTATGGAAGATGTAGCCCTCGACTCCTTCTTCGGCAGCGGCGTTCAGGAAGGCCTGGGCGTCGGCGCGGCTGTCGAACGGGCCGACGAGCAACCGGTTGGTCGCGTTGAGCGGCGTATACCATGCGGTCCGGCCTTCGAAAGCGCTCGGGGCCTGGCGGGAGAACTGGCGGAAGGTGAAACGCAGCGCATCGATCTGCTGGCCGATCGCGACCTGCGCCCAATAGCGGGCGGGGTGCGAAGGCGCGGCCGGCGCGGCAGCTTCCGGCGGCGCATCGCCGGGCCGCCGCGCATCGGCGGTTGGCTGGGGCGAAGCCCCCTCGTCATAGAGGCGCGGGATCGCCTCGCCTTCGCCGCTCCGCCAGCGCAGGGCGGCGATTCCGCCCTCGGCCAGCGCATTGATGAATGCCTGCGCTTCCGCCCCTGTATCGAAGGGTCCGACGAGCAGCCGGTTGGTCTGGCCCAGCGGCGCATACCAGCCTTCATAGCCATCGAAGACCGCATTCGCGCGGGCATAGCGGCGATAGGTGAAGCGCAGCCCGTCCATCGTCGGCCCGGTTGCGAGTTGCACCCAGTTGCGGGCCGGTTCGGCCTGCGCGGCCTCGTTCCGCGCCGGTGCCGGTGGAGGCGGCGGCGGTGGCGGTGGAGGCGGCGGCGGCGGCGGTGAAGGTCTCGGTGTCGTTGGCGGTGGAGGAGCCGCAGCAACCACCCTCGCTGGCAGCAAGGATTCCGGCCGGGTTTCGGGCCCCGCAGGTTCCGCCGTTCGCTCCTCGCGCGCCCGGGACCGCAATTCGCTCGCCAAGTCGGTCAGCGAGAAACGCGTATCGAGGACGGTGTCCCCTTCGGAACCAGGACCGGAGGCTTGGGCAGCGCTGAATCCGGGCGTCGGGGCAGGCGTCTGCGGTTCGGACCGAGAGGGCGGAGGCACCTCCCGCGCGGCCGGTGGAGGCGTTGGTGGCGCAGGCGCGGGAGGAGGCGGAGGAGTAGGTCGTGGTGGTGGAGGCGGTGGAGGAGGCGGCGGCGCCGGGATTTCAGCTTGCGCCACCTCGGCATCGCTGGCGACACCGGGACGCCGCCGTACCTGCGTCTCGCTGCCGCGAAGCCGCCGTTGCCGCGCTTCCTGGCGTTCGCGGCGGCGTTGTTCGCGGCGGGTTTCGCGGCGCTGCTCGGCCTCGGTGCGCGGCCCCAGCGCCGTTCCCTGCGGCACGAGACCGGCACCGGGCGTACCGAGACTGGCAAATTCGGGAAAATCGGAGAGCGCATAGCGCGGCCCTGTGCCGTTCACCGGGAAATTGCCGAAATGCACGGCCTGCGCCTTGCCAGCATCGCTGAGGGTCGGGAGTTGCGAGAGATAGGGGGTAAGAATTTGGAGCTGCCTGCGCGGCATGGCAACCGATGCCGCCTCAATGGCTTCCCGGACATCCTCCGCCGTCATCCCGATGACGAAAGCCCGCGTTCGCCACGCCGACATATCCTGCGCGCGCAGCAGCGGATCGAGCACCTCCAGCGCCCCGGCCCTGTCGCCGGTAATACCGAGGCTGATCGCCAGCCGCTTGACGAGTTCGGGAGTGGAGCCGCGCGCCATCGCCGCCCGGTAATCGGCCTGGGCGAGTTCCGGCTGGCCGAGCAGATCGTAGGCAAAGCCGCGATCCGCCACATAATCGGCGAGCGATGCGCCAAGTTGCTGGGCCTCGCGAAACCGCTGCATCGCCTCGAGCGGCCGTTCGAGACGAACGAGCGCGCGGCCGAGCCCGGCCTTTACCCGTCCATTGCGCGGCGACAGTTCGTTGGCTCGCACGAAAAAGCCGAGCGCAGCATCGGCATCGCCGAGATCGAGCGCTGCCCCGCCCGCCCCAATCAGCGCTTCGCTGTTATTGGGGTTGGTGGCCAGCTGCCCGAGCGAGCTGCTGAGCCTGGCCGCCGCGCCGCCCGGTTGCGACTGGTTCATGAACGGGAACGCATCGCTATTCTGCTGGGCGTGGACCGGCATCGCCGCGCTCGCCAGGAGCAGCGGCAACAGGATTTGGCGCACGCCCCCCCGGCGAAAATCGGCCTTGCTGGATAACATCACGAAGGGATCATAGACGTGGGCTTTCCGGAACGCACGGCATCTCGGGGCGGTCGGCGCGGCAGACCGGTCCTTGCCGACGGCGAACCGGCGCATGCGAACGCCTTCGCTTCCCAAAAAGGGAGCGAAGGCGCCGGAAGCGATCGTCTATTGGTTGTTTTGCCGATTCAGGAAGTGCGGGATATCGAGCGAATCGCCGCCGCTCGATGCCGCCTTCTTCTCTTCGGTTTCGACCTTGGCAGCGCCGCGCGCGATGTTGGACATCCTTTCGAACAGCGTACCGCCGCGTGCCGGTTTGGGGGTAGCTTCGGCCTTGTCGTCTTCGGCAATCCACTTGTTCACGGCCGGCGCGGGCCGTTCGGCAGCCTTTTCCTGGCCGACGATATTGTCGGCGTCGAGCACCAGCTCATCCTCCGCTTCCGCCGAAGGCTGGGCAGCGCTTTCGCCGGTCTCGGCCTTGGGATCGGGAGCGATATGGCGCGGCGCCTCACCCGCAGCGCGCACCGTGAAGGTCGGAGAATTGAAGGCCGGCCGGCGTTCCGATGCGCCCGGCGAAATCACCGTGTCGTCGAACATCCGGGCGGCTTCGGGAGCCTCTGCCGGCGTTTCCAGCGTCAGAGGCTCTTCGGTTTTCGCTTCGATTTCGGGGGCTTCGCCAGCTTCGGAAAGCGGTTCCGCGATTTCATTTTCCGCAGCTATTTCAGGAGCTTCGACCGGTTCAGCTTCATCCTTGGCAAGCGGCACCGTTTCTTCGATCACCTCCTCGGCCACCTCTTCAGCCGGCGTTTCGATATCCTCGGCCTTTTCGCGGGCCGAGGGGAAGGTGAAGACCTTGGCCTGTTCCGGCCGCGGCCGGGCGACCGCATCGGCATCGATACCGGTCGCGACAACCGATACGCGCAGCTTGCCTTCGAGATCGTCGTTGAACGCCGAACCCCAGATGATGTTGGCATCGGGATCGACCAGTTCCTTGATATGGTTGGCCGCTTCGTCGACTTCCATCAGGCGCATGTCCTCGCCGCCGGTGATCGAGATGATGACGCCCTTGGCGCCCTGCATCGAGACACCGTCGAGCAGCGGGTTGGCGATCGCCTTTTCGGCGGCTTCGCGGGCCCGATCGTCGCCTTCGGCTTCGCCGGTCCCCATCATCGCTTTGCCCATTTCCTCCATCACCGAGCGAACATCGGCAAAATCGAGGTTGATCAGGCCCGGCATGACCATCAGGTCGGTAATACCGCGCACGCCCTGCTGGAGTACTTCGTCCGCCATGCGGAAGGCATCCTTGAAGGTCGTGTCGGGGTTGGCGATCAGGAACAGATTCTGGTTGGGAATGACGATCAGCGTATCGACATGCTTTTGCAGCTCTTCGATGCCGGCATCGGCGGATTTCGCCCGGCGGGAGCCTTCGAAGCTGAACGGCTTCGTCACGACGCCGACGGTCAGGATGCCTTTCTTGCGCGCGGCCTCGGCAATGACGGGAGCCGCGCCGGTGCCGGTGCCGCCGCCCATGCCCGCGGCGATGAAGCACATATGGGAACCGTCGAGCGCATCGTCGATCGCGGCGAGGGTTTCCTCAGCGGCCGCGCGCCCGATCTCGGGCCGCGAACCGGCGCCAAGGCCTTCGGTGATCTTCGGCCCGAGCTGGATCCTCGTTCCCGCATCGCTGTGGTTGAGCGCCTGGGCATCGGTATTGGCGACGACGAAATCGACCCCCTGGACATCGGCTTCGATCATGTTCGCGATGGCGTTTCCGCCAGCACCGCCAACGCCGATAACCGAAATTTTCGGCCTCAGCTCGCTAACCTCGCTCCGGGTGAATTCGATGCTCATGACAGTGTGTTCCCCTTGCAAATCTGCATGTCGTTCAACGCGTTAACTAATACTACACCACAGTGACTCGCGGATTCCAGTGAAAAAACACCGCGACTCGTGGATAAAGCTCACTTTATCGCTCAATATTCACTCCTGAACGCAGCCATGAAGCGGTTCCAGAGGCTGCCTTTGGCGGTCGTGACGATGAGTTGTGCCTGATCCTGCATCACGCGCAGGTCCGCCGGTCCCTCGGCGGCAAAGCGGGCGAGCCCGGCGAGCGTCGCGAAGCCGGGGCCGGAATGCGCTTCGGGCAAACCCGCCAGCGCGATCGGCCGTCCGGTGCGCACCGTTCGGCCCAGCGCGCCTTGCGCGAAATCGGCAATTCCCTTGAGCTCGGCGCCGCCGCCGGTCAGCACGACCTGGCGGCCGACGGGGCCGGTAAAGCCCATCGCATCGAGCGCGTTGCCGACTTCCGTCATCAACTCTTCCAGGCGTTCTCGGATGACGGCGATCAGCTGCGCGCGCGTGATGCGGGGCGCCTCGGCGCCCTCATCTTCGGAATGCGGGCCAAGATCGATCATGTCATGATTGTCGCGCGGGCTCGTCGTCGCGGAGCCGTGGAAACATTTGACGCGTTCGGCCTGCGCGCGCCGCATCGCGAACTCCGTGGCGATGGAATCGGTGATATCCGCAGCCCCCATCGGGATAGAGGTGAGACCGACGAGCATGCCGCCCGCGAATAGCGAAACATTGGTAACGCCCGCACCGAGCTCCACCAGCGCCACGCCGAGCTCGCGCTCCTCGGCGCTGAGACAGGCGTAACCGGTGGCGACCGGCGAGGCGACGATACCGTCTACGCCAAGATAGGCGGCGCGCACGCAGTGATCGAGATTGCGCATCGGCGACCGTTCGGTCAGCACCGCATGGATATCGACGCCGAGCTGATCGGCGTGAAGGCCGAGCGGATTCTTGACCCCAGCAAGGCCATCGAGCGTGTAGAGTGTGGGATGGGCGTGGAGGATTTGCTTGTCTTCGGGATCAATGGCGTTGAGCCCGGCGATATGAAGATCGCGGATATGGGCTTCCTCGATCCGGTAGCCGCCCAGATCGGCCTCGATCGTCGTCACCTTGGACGCCAGTCCGCCGGCCGAAAAGCCGACCCATGCGCTGTCGATATTGAGCCCGGCAATCCGCTCGGCCTGCTCTACGGCGGCGCGGATCCCGGCCTCGGTCGCTTCCATGTCGGCGATATAGCCGCGCCGCACGCCCTTGCTCTCGCGCTGCCCGGTACCGAGCACCTGCAAATCCGATCCTTCCGGATTGCGCACGATCATCGCGCAGATCTTCGATGATCCGATATCAAGGACCGTTATGAGATTGTCGTTTCGTCCCTGTGCCATGCGTTCCTGTCCCCCGGGTTCTCCGGA
Organism: Parasphingopyxis marina; assembly: GCF_014237875.1. Lineage (GTDB taxonomy): Bacteria > Pseudomonadota > Alphaproteobacteria > Sphingomonadales > Sphingomonadaceae > Parasphingopyxis > Parasphingopyxis marina. The sequence goes on along the minus strand of NZ_JACJVJ010000001.1, from coordinate 991,633 downwards.
TCAAATCCCCCAAATTCAGATCGTATCGGTGTCGGCCTCGGCTTCATCCTCGGCCGGCGGTTCGGGCGTCGGCGCGTTGCGCGCGACGCGAACAACGAAGCGATCGGGCACCCGCATATCGAAACGGCGAAATCCCTCGCCAAGCAGCCCCGTCACCCCGTCCATCCGCGCGAAACGAACGAGCGCGCGCGCCGCATCCTCATGGCCTTCGGGCAAGGCCAGTGTCTCGCCCGACTGAAAACGCAGGTCCCAGCGCCGGTTCCCCACCCAGGTCGCGCCCGCCAGCATCGGCTTCAAAGCGGGGGCGCTATCCATCAGCGCCTCGAAACTGGCGACCTGCCGATTGGCCCGCGGCCCGACGATCAGGGGCAGGTCCGGCATTGCATCGAGCGGCACTTCCTCCAACACCGCGCCGTCGCTGTCGACGAGGAAGAGCTGTTGGTCGTGCTGCCAGATCGCACTCGGCGACCGTTCGGTGATCGAGACGACGAGCGTATCGGGCAGCCGCCGCGAAACCCGCGCCTCCTGGACCCAGGCCAACGCTTCCACCCGTGTGCGGATTTCGTCGATATCGACATTGGGCATCGCCATCGATGGCTGGTCCAGCGCGACGGCGTAGACGGGCAGCCGCTCCATCCGGTCGATGCCAAGGATTTCGACGCGCTCCACCGTGAAGCCGAGCCGCCCGATCCCTTCGCCGATCTGCCAGCCGATCATCTGCGGCAACTGGATCGCCATCGCGCCGGCGGCCATCGCCACGCCGAGACCGCCCAGCACCGCGAAGCGCCCGGAGCGGCGGATCGTCTCTTCCTGCATCGGCAATATGGTGGCGAGCCGGGCCGAGATCGGCTGGCTCGGCGGTTTCCGTGCCGGTTTCCTCTTGGCCGAAGCGCGCTTGCGCGGAGCGGCTTTGCGCCTATTTCTCGACTGGCTCATAACGCTTCCTCCACGATACGCTGGACGAGCTCTGCATAGCTCATGCCCACATAGCGGGCCTGTTCGGGAACGAGGCTCAGCGGCGTCATCCCGGGCTGGGTGTTGACCTCCAGCAGGAAAAGGCCGGCCTCGCCCTGCTCCTCGTCCCAGCGGAAATCGGACCGGCTCGTGCCCTTGCAGCCAAGCAGGCGGTGGGCCTCGATCGCGATCGCCTTGCAGCGCTCAGCGATGGCTTCGGGGATATCGGCCGGGCAGATATGGTCGGTCATGCCGTCGGTATATTTGGCGTCGTAATCGTAGAAGCCGCTCTTGGGCACGAGTTCGGTAACGCAGAGCGGTTCCTCGCCGATCACCGCCGTCGTCAGCTCGCGGCCCTTGATAAACGGCTCGGCGAGCAGGCGTTCGAAATGGAGCCACGGCCCCTCGGCGTCGCGGGCGATCGGGTTGCCGTAATTGCCGCTGTCGGTGACGATGGCCACTCCGACCGACGAACCCTCGTTGACCGGCTTCAGCACATAAGGCCGCGCAATCGGATCGCCCGCATACAGGCTTTCGCTCGCGACGATCTGGCCGCCGGGCATTGGGATGCCGTGCGGCACCAGCGCCTGTTTCGTCAGCTGCTTGTCGATCGCGACGACCGAAGTCGCAAGGCCGGAATGGGTATAGGGGATCTGCATCAGGTCCAGCATGCCCTGGACCGTGCCGTCCTCGCCCGGCGACCCGTGCAGCGCGTTGAACACGACATCGGGGCGGACACCCGCCAAAACTTCGGCGACATTTCGGTCCATGTCGATCCGCGTAACCTTGTGGCCGAGGCTTTCGAGCGCGTCGGCGATGCCGGTACCGCTCATCATCGAGACCTCTCGCTCGGCCGACCAGCCGCCCATCAGCACCGCGACATGCAGCTTCTTCATGCCGGATCTCCGACACGCTGGATTTCCCATTCGAGTTCGATCCCCGATTCTTCGAACACCCGGCGGCGGACCTCTTCGCCCAGTTCCTCGATATCGGCGGAACTCGCCTCGCCGGTATTGATCAGGAAGTTGGTGTGCTTTTCGGAAACCTGCGCACCGCCGATCCGGAGGCCGCGGCAACCGGCGGCATCGACGAGCTGCCAGGCCTTTTCGCCGTCCGGATTCTTGAAGGTCGATCCGCCAGTGCGCGAGCGCAGTGGCTGGGAGGCTTCGCGTTCGGCGGCGATCCGGTCCATCTCCGCGCCGATATCGGCGGGATCGCCGGGCGTGCCTTCGAACAATGCTTCAACGACAATCGCGCCCTGCGGCACAGCCGAGTGGCGATAGGTGTATTCGAGGTTTTCGGACGGCCAGGTTTCGACCGAGCCGTCTCGGAGCACGAGCTTCGCCTCGACGAGGATATCGCTCACATCGCGGCCATAGGCGCCCGCGTTCATCCGCACCGCGCCGCCGGCCGTACCCGGGATGCCGCGCAGGAATTCGAGGCCAGCGATACCCGCCTCGCGCGCCTTGGTCGCGACCGTAATGCCCATCGCTGCGCCGCCCGCGCGGACACGGCTACCCGCTTCGACGCCGATCTCGGCAAAGCTTTTCGGCAGGCGGATGACGACGCCGCGCACACCGCCGTCGCGAACGATCAGGTTCGATCCGACGCCGACCGGGAGCACGGGGATCGCCGGATCGAGCTGGGAAAGGAAATGCGAGAGATCCTCGATATCGCTCGGCCGGACCAGCCATTCGGCCGGGCCGCCGCACCGGAACCAGATGAAATCGGCAAGGCTCCCGCCCCGTTTGACCGAGCCTTCGAGCGGCGGCAGCCCGGTAAGGGTTTTGGCCGCATTCATGCGCGCGCCCCTGCAAGTTTTTCCGGCAGCCGCGCTGCCCATTTGGTGATGTCGCCCGCGCCGAGGCAGACGATCATGTCGCCCTCGGCCGTTTCCGCACCGAGGAGCATGGCAAGTTCCTCCTCGTCGGCAACCGCGCGCGCCGAACGATGGCCGCGCTCCTTGAGGCCCGCGACCAGCGCTTCGGAATCGATGCCGTCGAGCGGGGTCTCGCCGGCAGCATAGACCGGGGTCACGAACACCGCATCCGCATCGTTGAAGGCCGCTTCGAATTCGGTCAGCAGATCGCGCAGGCGCGTGTAACGGTGCGGCTGCATGACCGCGAAAACCTTGCCCGACGCGCGCTCCTTCGCCGCCGAAAGCGCGGCGCGGATTTCCACCGGGTGATGGCCGTAATCGTCGATCACCGTCACGCCCGCGACATCGCCGACATGGGTGAAGCGCCGATTGACGCCCGAGAAACCGGCAAAGCCCTTGGCGACCGCTTCGTCGGCGATGCCAAGCTCCAGTCCGACGCCGACCGCGGCGAGGGCGTTCTGGACATTGTGCCGCCCGGCCATGGGCAGCGCGATATTCTCTATTTTGCGCGTTTCGCCGTCGCGGTTGCGGACGACGACGTCGAAGCAATTCCCGCCGTTATCCGGCCGGACATTCTCGGCGCGGATATCGGCTTGGGTCGAAAAGCCATAGGTGACGATCCGCCGGTCGCGGACGCGCGGGATGATCGCCTGAACCTCGGGATGATCGAGGCAGAGCAAGGCGACGCCGTAAAAGGGCACATTCTCGACGAATTCGACGAAACAGTCCTTCACCCGGTCGAACGAACCATAATGATCGAGATGTTCGGGATCGATATTCGTGACGACCGCGATCGTGCCGTCGAGCCTGAGGAAACTGCCGTCGCTTTCATCGGCTTCGACGACCATCCAGTCGCCCTCACCAACCCGCGCATTGGACTTGTAGGCGTTGATCACGCCGCCATTGATCACCGTGGGATCGAGCCCGCCGGCATCCATCATCGCCGCGACCAGCGAGGTCGTCGTCGTCTTGCCATGGGTGCCGGCAATCGCGACCGTGGCCTTAAGCTTCATCAGCTCGGCCAGCATTTCGGCGCGGCGGACGACCGGGATGCGGCGTTCGAGCGCGCGTTCGACTTCCGGGTTGCCGCGCTGGATCGCGGTCGAGGTGACGACGACGGCGGCGTCACCGAGATTGTCCGGATCATGGCCGATATGGATGGTAATGCCGCGCTCGCGCATCGCCTCGACGCTCGCGCTTTCGGCTATGTCGGAGCCCTGCACCGTGTAGCCGAGATTGTTCATCACGCGGGCGATGCCCGACATGCCGATACCGCCGATGCCGATGAAATGGATGATGCCGATATCGGTGCCAAACCCCTTCATCAGCCGGCTCCCTGCGCGGCCGGGCGCGCCTGGGGGGTCGCGGGAACCGGGATTGCTTCGCCGCCGAGGCCGCTGCCGAGCCGTTCGACAAGATCGGCGAGATCGCGGGTGGCGTTGGGATAGCCGGCACTGCGCGCGCGGCCCGCCGCGTTCATCAGCGCATCGGGTTCGAGCCCGAGCTTCTGCATCTGCTTGGCGAGTTCGGCGGGCGTGAACTGGGCCTGCCTGATCACGCGCGCGCCGCCGGACGCCGCCATCTCCCGCGCGTTAGCCGTCTGGTGATCGTCGGTCGCGATCGGTAGGGGAACGAGGATCGCGGGCCGGCCCGCCGTCGTCAGCTCGGCGATGGTCGACGCGCCCGCCCGGGCGATCACGACATGCGACCAGCCCAGCCGCTCGGGAAGGTCGGGAATATAGGTGGCGAGATCGGCCGGTATGGCGAGGTCGGCATAGCGCGTACGGACGCGCTCGATATCCTCCTCGCGGCATTGCTGGGTCACCTGCATTCGGCGGCGGAAGGAAAGCGGCAGCAAGGCAAGGCCATCGGGCACGACTTCGGAAAGGATGCCCGCGCCCTGGCTGCCGCCGGTCACCAGCACGCGGAAGATGCCGTCCTCGGAGAGCGCCGGGAAAGGCTGGGCCCGCAGCAGCTCGACGGATTCGCGCACGGGATTGCCGACGAGATGGACCTTGGGAAGATGGCTTTCCTTGAGCCGGCCGATCTGCTTGTAGGCGGTGGCGATCGCATCGACTTTGCTTGCGAGCAGCCGGTTGACGCGGCCGAGCACTGCATTCTGCTCATGCACCGCCGTCGGGATGCCGTCCCGGAGCGCGCCGAGCAGCGCCGGCAAGGCCGGATAGCCGCCAAAGCCGATTACCGCTTCCGGCTGGAAGCTTTCATAGAGCCGCCGCGCCATCGCCCGGCCGGCAAGAATATTCTTCGCCGCGCCGAGCCAGCCGAGCGGATTGCGCGTCAGCCGACCGGCGGGAAGGATGTGCTTTTCCTCGCCCTCGAAAGTGCCCGGGATCGCCGCGCCGCGTTCGTCTGTGATGAGCGCGACATAATGGCCGCGCTTCTTGAGTTCGGTCGCCAGCGCAAAGGCCGGGATGATGTGTCCGCCCGTGCCGCCGGCCGCCAGAACGAAATGCCGCGCGCCCCTCATGGGCGCCTCGTAAGCGCGGGCAGGTGCGGGTTGCGCCGCGTAAAGGCGAGCAACAGCCCGAAGCCGATCGACAGCGCAATCAGCGACGAGCCCCCATAGGAGATGAAAGGCAGCGTCATCCCTTTGGAAGGTGCCATGTCGAGGTTTACCGCCATGTTAATCAGCGCCTGAACAGCGAACTGGGTGGCAAGCCCGGCGGAAGCGAGCAGGTAGAAGATATTCTCTTCGTTGATCAATTTCACGAAGACGCGGACGACGATGGCGCCGAAAATCATCGCGATGGCAAGGCAGGCGATGAGCCCGAACTCCTCGCCGACCACCGAAAAGATGTAATCGGTGTGCGGTTCGGGCAGCCGGTACTTCATCACGCCGTCGCCCGGGCCCGTGCCGAAGATGCCGCCATTGGTAAGCGTGCGCATCGCATTCTCGACCTGATATTCGTCGCCCTGGCCGAACAGGAAGGCGTTGATCCGCGTCGTCGCGACCGGATAGAAAAGATAGGCGGCGAGCAGCCCGCCGATCCCGCCGCCCGCCAATATGCCGAGCAGCCTGTTGGAGACCCCCGCGATCATCAACATCACGAACCAGACGCTGGCGAAAATCACGGTCTGCCCGAAATCGGGTTGGCGCATCAGCAAGAGTGCGATGACGCCGGTCAATATGCCGGTCGCGGTGACCACCGGCAGCGTCGGATCCTGCGTGACCCGGAGCGAAAGGATCCAGGCCGTCGCGACGATGAAAAAGGGCTTCAGGAATTCAGACGGCTGGAGCGTCGCCGCGCCGTAACCGATCCAGCGGCGCGCGCCGTTCACTTCGTTGCCGAGGAAGGGCACGAGCAACAGCAGCACGAAGAAACAAACCGCCCCGCCCAGCGCGAAACGCTTGGCGAACTCCTTGGGCATGGTCGAGATCACGAACATAATCGGGAGACCGATGGCGAGCCAGACGAGCTGACGGTAGAAATAATAGAGATCGGGAAAGGTGACGCTCGTGCCTGAGTAGCGGTCGGCAGCAGCGGGCGAGGCCGCGGCGACGGCAATCAGGCCGATCGAGATGAGGATCGTCACCAGCAGCAGCAGGACGCGGTCTATTTCCCAGAACCATTCGCCGAGCGGCCCCTTTTGGGAACGCCCCAGATATTCGCCGAGCGGCTTGCGGGTGCGTTTGGCGATGGCGACTTCGACGGTCATAGCACGCTCCCCACGGCCGCGCGGAAATCGTCGCCGCGCTCCTCGAAATCGCGATACTGGTCGAACGAAGCGCAAGCCGGAGAGAGCAGCACCGTCTCACCGGGCCTCGCCGCCCTGGAGGCGACCTGCACGGCCTTGCGCATCGTTCCGCAATTGCTGACGGTCATCACCGGCGCGAGCAGCTCTTCGAACATGTCGGCGGTCTCGCCGATCGTATAGGCGGCGCGGACATGATCGAAGAAAGGCGCGCACGCGTCCAGATCGTCGGTTTTGGCGCGACCGCCGAGAATCCAGTGGACCGCAGGATAGGCGGCCAGCGCCGGCGCGGTCGAGGTCGGGTTGGTCGCCTTGCTGTCGTTGATGAAAAGCACGCCATCCTTTTCGGCGATCCGCTCCATGCGGTGCGGCAGGCCGGGATAGCTGCGCAACCCCTGCTCGATCGCGTCTTCCGAAATGCCGAGCCGGCGCGCGGCGCTCATCGCGGCGATCGCGTTCTGCGCATTGTGCGGGCCCTGCAGCGTCGGCCAGCGCGACTGGTCCATGCAGCCGCCGGCCGAAATCTGGATGACGGCGCCCTTCGCTTCGACGGCAATCGCGGCGCTCGGCGCATCGTCTATGGCGATGATGGCGGAATGATCGGGCGACTGCATCGCGAATAGCCGCGCTTTCGACGCCGCATAGGCGTCGAAACCGTCATAGCGATCGAGATGATCGGGTGTGATGTTGAGCAGGATCGCGACGTCGCAATCGAGGCTCTGGGTCAGGTCGATCTGGAAGGAGGAAAGTTCGAGCACATATACGCCGCCCTCTTCCAGCTCCATCTCGCCGAGGATCGGCTTGCCGATATTGCCGCCGAGCCGCGTGGGCAGCCCTGCCGTCTTGCAAATATGATGGATCAGCGCCGCCGTCGTCGACTTGCCGTTGGTGCCGGTGATGCCGATCACCTTGTGCGGCGGCAGTTCGGCCCGGGCCTGGGAGAACAGTTCGATATCGCAGATCAGCGGGGTATCGGTGCGCCGGATCTTTTCGGAAATCGGATGGGTGTTGAGCGGCACCCCGGGCGAAACGACGACCGCGTCGAACTGTTCGAGGTCCATTTCCATCGGATCGGCGAGCTTGGCCTTCCCCTTCACCCGCTCGCGCGCCTCTTCCTTGTCGTCCCAGGCGATGACGGTCGCGCTCGAATTCCACAGATAGTCGACGACCGATAGCCCGGTCCGCGCGAGACCGAGCACCGCATAGCGCTTACCGGCAAAGGCGCGGGCGGCCTTCATCTGAGCTTCAACGTCGACAGGCCGGCAAGCGCCAGCACGAAGGAAATGATCCAGAAGCGGATGACAACAGTCGGTTCGGACCAGCCCATCTGTTCGAAATGATGATGGATCGGCGCCATCTTGAAGACGCGCCGGCCGGTCCGCTTGAAGAAGAAGACCTGGATGATGACCGACATCGCCTCCAGGAAAAACAGGCCGCCGACGATGCCAAGCACGATCTCGTGATGCGCGGTGACGGCGATCGCGCCGAGCGCGCCGCCAAGGGCGAGGCTCCCGGTATCGCCCATGAAGACGGCCGCGGGCGGGGCGTTGAACCAGAGAAAGGCGAGCCCGGCGCCGACGATCGATGCGCAGATGATCGCGAGATCGCCCGCCCCCGGCACATAGGGAATGCTCAGATAGGTCGCATAATCCTCACGCCCGACAAGATAGATGATCATCATGAAGGCGACCGAGGCGATGATCACCGGCATCGTCGCAAGCCCGTCGAGGCCGTCGGTAAGGTTCACGGCATTGCCGGTGAAAACGATCACCAGCATCGCGAAAATATAATAGGCGTAGCCGATATCGCCGACCGGCCCGTTGAAAAAAGGCAGATACAGGTCCGTCCCGGTCTCGCCGAGAATGATCCAGCAGGCAAAGCCGGCGACGATGAATTCGAACAGCAGCCTGACCTTGCCCGATATCCCGGCATGATGGCGCTTGGTGACCTTGTCGTAATCGTCGAGGAAGCCGATTAGGCCGAAACCCAGCGTGACGAACAGACAGGCCCAGACCAGCCGATTGGAAAGATCCATCCAGAGCAGCAGCGAGATGGTGAGCGAAGCGAGAATCATCAGCCCGCCCATCGTCGGCGTGCCGGCCTTCTTCAGATGGGTAATCGGGCCGTCTTCGCGGATCGGCTGGCCCTTGCCTTGCTTGATGCGCAGCCAGCCGATGAAGCGCGGCCCGATCAGCAGGCCGATCAACAGCGCGGTGGCCGTCGCCCCGCCCGCCCGGAAGGAGAGATAGCGGAAGAGGTTGAACGGCCCCTCATAATCGAAATAGCTGGCGATCAGGTCGAACATGGAATCTTTCCGCTCGTCAGCGCCTCGACGAGACGTGCGAGCCCAATTGCGTTGCTGCCTTTGACGAGCACAGCGTCCCCGGGACGAATACGGTCCGAAAGCACGTCGAGCGCCTCCGAAGGGCCGGGCACATGGACGAACTCGGTGCCGCTGCCAAGGGCATCTGCCAAAGGTGCCATCTCCTCGCCGACAAGGATGCACAGGTCGACGCCGGCCGCTTCGATGGGCCCCTTGATATCGGCATGATATTGCTCGGATTTGTCGCCAAGCTCGCGCATTCCGCCCAGCACGGCGATCCGCCGGTCGGCGGTTTCCTCCCCGAGCGTCTTGAGCGTCGCCGCCATCGAGGCAGGGTTGGCATTGTAGCTTTCATCGACGAGCAGCGCCTCGCCGCCATCGACGCGGATCATCGTCCGCTCGCCGCGCCCGGGCAGACCGGCCATCTCGGCGAGTGCAAGGCCGGCCAGCGCCAGATCTCCGCCCGCCGCCTCGACCGCGCCGATCACCGCGAGCGCATTCGACACCCAGTGATCGCCGGGCAGGCCGATGGTGAAGGTCAGTTCGGCGCCGGGCAGTTCGGCGGTGACGATGGTGCCGGTCAATTCGCGCACCACTTCGCGCGCGCGGATAATCGCGCCTTCGCCAAGGCCGAAAGTCCATATGGTTTCGGCATGGGGTTCGGCGGCGGCAATCAGCCGGTCGCGGTGCGGACTGTCATAGGGGACGAGCGCGGTACCGCCCGGCTCCAGCCCGGCGAAAATCTCTCCCTTGGCGTCGGCGATCGCTTCCTCATTCGGGAAAAATTCCGAATGGGCCGGGGCAATCGCGGTGACGATAGCAACATGCGGACGGACGAGCTGGGTCAGCGCTGCGAGCTCTCCGGCGTGGTTCATGCCCATTTCGAAAACGCCGAAATCGCTCGCCATCGGCATCCGCGCGAGGCTGAGCGGCACGCCGGTATGATTGTTGTAGCTCTTGACCGAGCGATGGGCGATTCGCCCGGGCTTGCGGGCAAGCGCCGCGTGGAGAGCTTCCTTGGTGCCGGTCTTGCCGACCGATCCGGTCACGCCGATCACCTTGCCCGACATGCGCGCGCGCGATGCCCGGCCCAGGGCGTTGAGCGCCTCGGTCGTATCGGCGACGCGGACATGCGGATGCGCACAATCGGCACTGGCGATAGCGCCGGCCGCGCCGCGCTCGAACGCGCCGTCGAGGAAGCGATGCCCGTCGGTCGTCTCGCCCTTCAGCGCGATGAAGAGATCGCCGGGGCCGACCTCGCGGCTGTCGAACGCGACACCATTCGCCTCGAACGCACCGTGCGCTTCGCCGCCGACCGCCGTGGCGATCCGCTCGGAGGTCCAAAGCGCGCTCATGTTACACATTCCCGCGCCACCGTGACATCGTCGAAGGGCAGCACGCGGCCGGCAATTTCCTGACCCTGCTCATGCCCCTTGCCGGCCAGCAGCACGATATCGTCGGCGCCCGCTTCGGCGATGGCGGCGGCGATGGCCTCGCGCCGGCCTTCCACTTCGACCGCGCCCTTCGCGCCGGCCATGATTTCGGCGCGGATCGCAGCCGGGTCTTCGGAACGCGGATTATCGTCGGTGACGATGACATGGTCGGACAGTTTGACGGCGACCTCTCCCATCAATGGGCGCTTGCCCGTATCGCGATCCCCGCCCGCACCGAACACCGTAATCACCCGGCCCTTGGCATGCCAGCGCAAAGCGTCGATCGCCGCTTCGAGCGCATCGGGCGTATGGGCATAGTCGACATAGACCGGCGCGCCGGCCTTGGTGATCACCGCGCGTTCCAGCCGTCCGCGCACCGGCTGGACGCGCGAAAGATTGCCGAGCGTCGCGCCGATATCGCCGCCCGTCGCCCAGACCAGGCCCGCCGCGACGAGCGCGTTGTTCGCCTGGTAAGCGCCGATCAACGGCAGGTTTATGGCGTAAGCCTGCCCGTCTGCCTCGACATCGAGCCGCTGGCCGAGCTGGGTCGGCGTGCGACTGACAAGCCGGATAGCCCGGCCCTTCTTGCCGACCGAAAGACCACGCAAGCCACGCCCCTCGATCGCCTCGATCACCTGGGCGCTCGCGGGATCGTCGGCCCAGACGATCGCCGTGCCGTCCTTGTCGACGACCTCGGTAAACAGCCGCAGCTTCGCCGTGAGATAGGCCTCCATCGTGCCGTGATAATCGAGATGATCGCGGCTCAAATTGGTGAAGGCGGCGGCGCCGACCGGCAGGCCTTCGGTGCGATATTGGGAAAGGCCGTGGCTCGACGCTTCGAAGGCGAGATGGGTGACGCCTTCGCGCTCCAGCCCCGCCGCGTTGGAGAGGAAGGTGACGATATCCGGCGTCGTCAGGCCGGTCTTCACCTGGTCTTCGGCGGTCGTCACGCCGAGCGTGCCGATCGAGGCGGCGTGATGGCCGGCCATCCGCCAGAGCTGGCGCGTGAGTTCGACGGTCGAGGTCTTGCCGTTGGTGCCGGTCACCGCGACCGAGATTTCGGGGAAGGGCGCGAAGAATTTAGCGGCGAGCTGCGCAAAGGCGCGGCGCGGCTCTTCGTCGGTAACGCGCGCGGCACCGTCCACCTTGGCCTCGGGCCGCGAGACGATGGCGACGGCACCCGAGCGGATCGCATCGGGGATGAAATCCTCGCCGTTGAATTTTGCGCCGCGGAAAGCGCCGAACACCGTGCCCGGTGCAACCTTGCGATGATCGATGGCAAAGCCGGTGACGGTGGGGCCGTCCTCGCTATTCAGGCCGGGGCCGCCGATGAGCCCGCCCAGCTTCATGCCTCGGGCTCGCGTTCGGAAGGCGGATGCCAGAGCATCGCCTGGAGACGGGTCGTATCGATATCGCGGCTTTCGCTCGGAATCACGCCGAGCAACGGGCCGATCCGGGAAACCACCCGGCTGACGACCGGTGCCGCCGTCCAGCCCGCGGTCGACGCGCCGCCGGTGCCCGCATCGCCGTGCGGCTCGTCGAGCATGATGACGACGACATATCGAGGATCGTCCATCGGGAAGGCCGCGGCGAAGGTGGAAACCAGCGCATGATGGCGATAACCGCCCTCGCCCGCCTTTTCCGCCGTACCCGTCTTGCCGCCCACGCGAAAACCCTCGGCGTCGGCATTGCGGCCGGTGCCCTCCTGGACGATCAGGCGGAGCAGGCCGCGCATCTGATCGCTGGTCGCCTGGCTGAACACGCGCTCGCCCTGCGGAATATCGTCGCCGGATAGGCGCGTCAGCGTTACCGGCCGGTAGATGCCCCCATTGACGAGTGTCGCATAGGCATTGGCGAGATGGAGCGGGGTGACCGCGATGCCATGGCCATAGCCCGTCGTCATCACCGTCGTGCGGGCCCAATAGCTCGGCCAGATCGGCCGGCCGCGCACCGGCAGTTCGAAATCGACCGGCTCGTCGAAATGCAGCCGGCGGAACACCTGCTGCATCCGCTCGGCGCCCAGTTCGTCGGCAATCCGCGCGGTGACGATGTTCGACGAATGGACGAGCGTTTCCGGCACATTGAGGTAGCGGCGCTGCGGATGATCGTCGCTGATCGTGTACCGGCCAACGACCAGCGGCTCCTCCGCATCGTAGCGGCGGGAAATATCGGTGACGACGCCGTCTTCGATCGCGGCGGCCATGGTGATCGGCTTGAAGGTGGATCCCAGTTCGTAAAAGCCCATCGTCGCCTGGTTGAAGCGCGCCCGATCGCTCGACTGGGAGGGAGCGTTGGGGTTGAAATTGGGCAGCGAGGTCATCGCCAGCAGCTCGCCGCTATGCACATCGAGCACGATGCCGACCGCACCGATCGCATTGAACCGGCGCATCGCCTCGGCCAGCTCGCTCTGCACCGCCGCCTGAACGCGGCTGTCGATCGAAAGCTCGACGGGATCGTTGCGCAGCGCGGGGTCGGTCAGCCGTTCCTCGAGCACCGCCTCCATCCCGGTCACGCCCTCGCCATCGAGATTGACCCAGCCGAGAATATGGGCGGCAAGATTGGTCTGCGGATACAGCCGTTCGGGTTCACGCAGATATTCCATCGCCGGTTCGCCGAGCGCGTTCACCTGACTGACCAGTTCGGGCAGCGCGCGGCGGCGCAGATAGACGAAGGAGCGATCCGAATTGAGGATTTCGCGATAATCCTGCTCGCTGCGCTCGGGCATCAACGCGTGGAGGCGCGGCGCGAGTTCGTCGGGATCGGAGATCATCCGGTCGGGATGGATGGCGATCGACCAGGCATCGATGGTGCGGGCCAGGGTCACGCCGTTGCGATCGGTGATATCGGCGCGCGGCGGCAGGCCGCCGGTCGTGCTCGCGGCATTGGCCTCCCCGCCCGAGAGTATCGTCAGCCAGCCGATGCGCAGGGTTACAGCGATCACCCCGAACAACAGGAGCAGCATGACCACCATCAGCCGCTGCTGGACAATGGGCTGCATCTGCTGCCGCAGGCTGACCTTGCGCACCTCTGCCGATTGGGCGACGAGCCGGGTCATTCCTCCGCGGCGCCCTCCCGCTGGTTTTCGGCCGGCCGACGTTCGGCGGCGGCGCGGCCGGCTATGTCGCCGCGAAAGCGATCGTCGAGAAAGGCAATGCGCTGGCTGCGCGCCCGCGCGGCATTGTCGCCCGGCACGAGATAGGAGGCATTGCGGATGCGCGGCGTTTCGAGGGTGTCGGGGTCGGCAGGCTCGAAAACCTCCTCGTCGACGCGGCGATCTTCGGTTTCGCCCTCGTCCTCCGCGGAAACGAGCCGGACATCGCCGGAATCCCGAACCCCGTCGCGGATCAGGCTCGCAAGCTGGAATTCGCCGTCGAGAAACTGCGCGGCGTCCGGGGAAGTCAGCTCGAAATCATACCGGTTCCAGCGTTCGATCTGGCTCATCCGGCTGCGGGTTTCGAATTCGGTATTGAGCGCCAGGATATCCTCGCGCGCCAACGCGATATCGCGCTCGACCTCTTCCAGCGCGTTGCGCTCGGCCGATACCCGGTGCGAGATCAGGTAGCAGCTCAGCGCTGCGGTGGCGACGGCGGCGGCCCAGGTGACGGAACGGAATTTGCGGGTGATGGTCATACTGACGCTCTCCTTGCGGCCGGCCAGGGCGGGGCCCCGTTGCGCCGCGCGCTCCGCAAGGTGGCGGAGCGGGCACGCGGGTTTCGATCGAGCTCGGCCTGGGCAGGGCGTATGGGCTTGGCCGGCTTGTCGAAACTGGCGGGCGGCGCGTTGTGCGCCGCCTCGGGCAGATGGCGCGAGCCGCCGGGCATCTGCCCGCCGCGTTCGCGCAAGAACTGTTTGACGATCCTGTCTTCGAGGCTGTGAAAGGTCACCACGGCCAGCCGCCCGCCGGGAGCGAGCACGGCTTCGGCTGCCGCCAATCCGTCGCGCAACTCGTCGAGCTCGCGATTGAGGTGGATGCGGATCGCCTGGAAGGTGCGGGTGGCAGGGTCTTTGTTCGCACCCTTGGATCCATACGGCTTGTAGCCGACGGCCTTGCGAACGATCGCGGCCAGCTGGCTCGTGGTTTCGATGGGCCGTGCCTCGACGATCGCGTGCGCGATGCGGCGCGAACGGCGTTCCTCGCCATAGGCGTAGATGATGTCGGCGATGATCGCCTCGTCCGCGGTGTTGAGGAAATCGGCGGCGCTTTCGCCGTCCTGTTCCATCCGCATGTCGAGCGGCCCTTCGGCCTGGAAGGAGAAACCGCGTTCGGCGCGGTCGAGCTGCATCGAGGAAACGCCGATATCCATCGCGACGCCATCGACCTGCTCGACGCCGCGTTCGGAGAGCGCGTCGCGCATTTCCGAGAAGCGGCGCGCAACGAGTTCGAGCCGGCCATCGCTTTCCGCGACCAGCGCAGCGCCCTCCGCAATCGCATCGGGATCGCGGTCGAAGGCATAGATCTTCGCGCCGCTGGAGAGCATCGCCCGGGTATAGCCGCCGGCCCCGAAGGTCGCGTCGACGTGAATCTCGTCGACGGCGAGGTCGAGCGCGGCGATCACCTCGTCGAGCAGCACCGGCGCATGGCGGGAATCGACCGCGGCGTTCACAGCTTCAGCCCCTTTTCCTTGCAGAGATAATCGAGGATGCGGACAAGCCGCCCCTCCCCGATCGCCGTGAAATGGGCATGGGCGCGCCGGGGCGACCAGATATCGAAATTGTCGCCATTGCCGGTGAAGAAGGCGAAATCGCCGATGTCCGCGAAATCGCGCAGGAAGGAGGGAAGCACCATCCGCCCCGCCTTGTCGAACACGACGCGCTGTGCGGGCGCGAAGGTTTCGGTGCCCCGGTCGCGGCGGACCAGGCTCTTGCGGCCGCTCGACACCGGGTCTGCGGCGCGCAGCTCCTGCAGGCGGCGGGCAAGGTTGAACTGCTCGGTCTCGTCGAAGCCGACGAGGCAGGGCAGTTCCTCGTCTTCGGCGATGTGCAGGACCTTGTCGTCGACCGGCAGGCCGTTGTCGCGGCCAAGCGCGGCGCGGCGCTCTACCGTCGTGCGGAGATCGGCAGGAAGCGACACGCGGCCCTTAGCGTCGACCGCGTTGAGCGCCTGTCCGCCAAAAGGAATGAAAAAATCCACGCCGGTCCCTCTATTCGCGGCGCAAAGCTTCCCCGTCGCCGAAACCGCATGGTCCGGCGCAAACCTTGGAGATGCTGGGAATGCCCTGCCCCGCTCTTCCGGGGATTTGGCGTATCAATGTTAACCTTGGGTATCAATACCATTTTATGGGTATTTTAAGGGATTTGATCCCACTTCCTGCCAAAGCGCGCTATGAGAGCCGCCGAATTCAGCCGTTGTTCTTTCTTTGTTTTCGGCGAAATCCGGGCGGCCGAACCGCGCGCGGGGGGCCGCTTTCGCGCGCGGAAATCGGCGCGCGGCGGGCAATCGTTAACGATCGGGCGAATCAGTTGGCGGGCGAGTCGCCGCCGGCACCGGGTTCCGCGGGCGTTCCGGTGGGTGTCTCGACCGGCCCGGTGCTCGGCGCGACCCCGAGCTCGGCGAGCGGCTCCTGCGGCGGCGGCAATTCGTCCGCTGCGGGATTTTCGTCTTCGGCGGCATGTTCGGCAATCGCCTCGGGCGTGAGCTCGGGTTCGTTGCTCGCGGTTCCGGAGAAGGTCGCGGCCAGCAGCACGACCAGAATGATGACGGCAAGGCCCGTCGCGCCGATACGGATACGGTTCATGCGCTCTTGGCGCGCTTCGGCTACGGGATCGACTATCCTGTCGACCGGTATTTCGGCCACCTACTCCTCCTCGGCAAGCCAGGGCGGAATTGCGAGCCCTTTTTCGGCCAGCCATTCCGGATTGTACAGCGTGGAAAGATAGCGAAGGCCGCTATCGCAGAGGATCGTGACAATGGTCTTACCCGGGCCCAGCTTTCTCGCCAGTTCGATAGCGCCGGCGACGTTGATGCCCGAGGACAGGCCGAGGCACAGCCCCTCTTCGCCGAGCAGGCGGTGAACCCAGGCGAGCCCTTCGGCATCCGAAATCCGATATTGGGTATCGATCGGCGCACCCTCGAGATTGGCGGTGATCCGGCCCTGGCCGATGCCTTCGGCAACCGAGGAACCCTCGGCCTTGAGCTCGCCATGGGCATAATATTCGTACAGCGCGGCGCCATGGGGATCGGAAAGCGCGATCGTCACGTCCTCGGAAAATTCCTTCAGCCCCATCGCGACGCCGGCGAGCGTGCCGCCGGTGCCGACCGCGCAGGTAAAGCCATCGACCTGGCCCCCGGTCTGCTCCCAGATCTCCTTGGCCGTCGTCTTGATATGGGCCAGGCGGTTCGCCGTATTGTCGAACTGGTTGGCCCAGAGCGCATTTTCTGTTTCCTCGGCAATCCGGCGCGACTGGTGGACGAAATGGCAGGGGCTGGAATAGGGGGCGGCGGGAACAAGGACGAGTTCCGCGCCAAGTGCGCGCAGCGTATCCATCTTTTCCTTGCTCTGCGTGTCGGGCATCACGATGATCGACTTGTAGCCCTTGGCATTGGCGACGAGCGCCAGCCCGATCCCGGTATTGCCCGCCGTGCCCTCGACGATCGTGCCGCCGGGCTGGAGCAGTCCCTTTTCCTCGGCATCCTCGACAATGAACAGCGCTGGGCGATCCTTCACCGATCCGCCGGGATTGGCGAATTCGCATTTGCCCAGAATTTCGCAGCCCGTCTCCTCGGACGGCCCCTTGAGGCGAACGAGAGGCGTATTGCCGATCAGGCCGAGTGCATAGGGAACAATCGTCATGGCGCAGGCTTAGCCGAGGCGGGTTTCGCGGGGCAAGCAATCTTGGCTTGGGTGGCGGAAAGGGGGGGATGGGTGAGTGTCGGCAATGGGTGGAAAGCGGACGTTGCCTCATTGCTCGCAAACGGCCGGTATTGGGTCGGCGACGCCGCTCGCGCCCTTGATCGCTCCCCGTCCCCGCCGCATCCTCTTGCCATGCAGCGCAAGTCTTCCTTCCCGCCCGTCACCGACGGAGGCACCCGCGTCCTGATCCTCGGCAGCCTGCCGGGCGAAGAATCGCTGCGGCAGCGGCAATATTATGCGCACCCGCAAAACCGCTTCTGGGAGCTGGTCGGCGAGGCGATCGGAGCCGATCTGCGGGCGCTGGCTTATGAAGCGCGGCTCGCGGTGCTGCTGACCCATCATATCGGTCTGTGGGATGTGATCGCCGATGCCCATCGTTCCGGCAGCCTCGACAGCGCGATTCGCGCCGAACGCGTCAACGATCTCACCGCGCTTGCGCGGTCGCTGCCGAGGCTGCGCGCCATTGCGTTTAACGGCCGCAAATCGGCGATCGCGGGCCGCCGCCAACTCGCAGAAATATCCGGCGATATCGAACTTATAGACCTACCTTCCTCAAGCCCGGCCTATGCCGCGATGCCGATCGCCGAGAAGATTTCGCGCTGGGCTGTGATCGGCGACATAGCCGCGAATCGGGGTCGGTGAGACTATGCCTTCCAGATAGCGGGGCGATGGCCCCACTGGAGAAAGGCAGATGACAGACGTATTTATCTCCTACGCCCGCAAGAACCGGGATCGCGTTCGGCAAGTCGCCGACGGTATCACCGATAGCGGCTACAGCCTGTGGTGGGATACCGCCCTCAAGGCCGGCGATAACTATGCGCTGAAGATCGAAAAGGCGCTCGCCGAAACCAAGAGCGTCGTCGTCTGCTGGTCCGAGCAGGCCAAGGAATCGCTCTGGGTCCGCGCCGAGGCGAGCGAAGCGCTCGACCATGACAAGCTGGTCCAGATCCGGCTCGACGAAAGCCGGATGCCGCTGCCCTTCAACGTGCTGCACATGATCCCCTTTGCCGGCTGGAACGGATCGCGCCAGTCCCGGGAATGGAGCGAACTCGAAGGCCGGGTCGGCGTGATGACGGGCCGCGAAGTCGCGGACTTCGAAAACGCTGCCGGCGCCGCGCCCGAACTCGCGCAGCGGCTGCAGGGCCTCGGCCCGGTCGCGACCATCGGCTTCGGGCTCGTCCTGCTGACCACGCTGATCTCGGCGCTTACCATATTGCTGGGGCAAGATCTGGTCGAGCTCGGGCTTTACCGCACGGTGAGCCTGGCGGGCTTTGGCGCCGCTCTTCTGGGGTCCGTGCTCGTTTTTTGGAAATTCACCCGAACCGCTCTCGCATCGAGGCAATCATGACCGATACACGCCGCGCGCCCATGGGGCCCAATGTCCGCCGTTTCGTCCGCAGCGCGTGGCTGCTGCTGATCGCGCAGCTCCTTGCGACCCTGATCGCACTGAGCGCAACCGGATGGGCCGCCTTCTATGTCGCCGATCTGCAGGCCGAGCGCGATTCGCTGCGCGCGCAGCTGGACGAGCTGACCACCGCGCCTGTGCGAGAGGATACTGCCGACATCGCCGTTCTCGAACCGGTGCCGGTTGAGGAACAGCCCTTGCCGCCCGAAGTCGAGCCTCTCCCGCCAGAGCCGGCCGTCCGGACGGCTGCCCCGACCACGCGGCCCACGCAGCGCCCGGATACGGCGCAGGTTCGCCGTCCTTCCCCGCGCCCCACAGCGCCAGAAGTTCGGGCGCCCCGCGAACCGCAGAGCGAGCTCCCGCCCGAACCGGCGCGTCCTCCGCGCCGCAACACGACTTATCCGGGCGGTCTTCCCCAGCCCGGCAGCAATTCCGAACCGGTTTACATACCGGTCCGCCCCGGCAATGGCCCGGTCCGGGTACCGAGCGTCCCCCAGACCGACCCCGGCATTATCGGCCGGCTGCCGCAGAATCCGTCCCCGAATCCGCCGCGCACGCCGAACGATCCGCCGCGGGACCGGGTACCGGGTACGAACGGGAACTTCTGAGTCCCCCGGTCGTCGAAGCTGAACGCATGGTCATCGAAACGTCATAAAAACAGTGTTGACGAATTTTGCTGCAGCCGCGAGAAGCGCAGCTACTATGCACATATCAAAAACCCCCCTCGCTGCCGCATCCCTAGCGGCGCTCCTCACCCTTGCCGCTTGCGGCGAGTCCCAAGAACCCGAAGTTGTCGGCGGCATGGCCGATCCGAACGCCGACGAAATCGCGGCGCTCGATCCGGCGGAACTCCCGCCGATGCGCGTCCGCGAAACCAGCTTCCGCTGCGCCGACAACAGCCTCGTCCATGTCAGCTTCTACACCAACGACACGCAGGTCGGTGTCCGGCTCGACGAAACCGGTCCCGAGACCCTTCTTCCCAACGAAGCCACGGCAGAAGACGGCGAAGAAGCCGCCGAAGCCCCGGCCGTGCCGAGCTATGCCGGCGAAGGCTACCGGGTCGTCGGCGCCAGCGATGCACCGAGCATCCAGTTTGCCCGGCCGGGCGGAAGCTTGCAGCGCTGCAACGCCTAACCCGTTCGTTTCAAACCTTTCATCGGGGCCGGTAGCGTTTTCGCCGCCGGCCCCTTTTTCATGGGCGCAGCGCTTGCCTTGGCCCCTCCCCCCGTTCTAGATCGAGAGCGGGAAAAAGAGGGGCTGATCGATGAAACACTGGATTGCCGCCGCAGCGGCCATGGCCACCACGCTTACCGGCTGCGCCTCGATGCGGACGCCGATGACGGAATTCGCCACCGACTATAACCGGGTTATCGCGGACACATCGAACGAGATGATCCTGCTCAACATCGTGCGCGCCAGCCGCGGCGAGCCGACCCATTATTCGGCGCTCAGCTCAGTCAGTGGAAATCTGGCTATCGAGGGAACGGCAGGGGCGGATCTCAGCGGCATTATCGACGATATCGACGGCGGTGCGGAAATCGGGGTTTCGGTGCGATCCGCGCCCAGCTTCCAGATCATCCCGCTCAACACCGCGGATTTCGCGACCGGCATCCTGCGGCCTGTGGAGCCCAATGTCGTGGCGCTGTTCCTCAGCCAGGGGTGGAACGAAAACCTGCTCGCGGCCCTGCTCGTCGAGAGCGTCTCCTGCGGCGGCATCACCTATTATAACGATCTTCGGGGCGACGAAGACCGCAATCCGGACCGTCTCTATCTCGATCCCGACCAGACCTTCGGCCTCGGCTTCGAAACGACCGATGGCGGCAACACCAACGAACCGATCATCAGCATGGGCGCGGATCAGGCGACAAGCCTCGGCATGGTGCTTGAAAATCTTACCGACGATTACCGGGTGACGGTGCGGCGGGACGATGAGGGCAAGGCGATTTTCGACGTCTTCCAGCGCTCCCAGCAAACGCTGAACATCACGCTTTCGGGTTCCTCGCGCCTCACCGGCTGCGCCGTGACGGCGCTCTCGCCCGACGATTACGAGCTGCGTTCGGTGGAGGGCGTGATCTATTATCTGGGCGAAATCCTGCGATCGGGCGGCGGGGAAATGCGCACCCCGGGCGGCGACATCGTCTTCCGCGTGCCGAACAGCGCGCCGGCCGGCGGCCATGCGATCCACGTCTCGCACGAGGGGCAGAGCTTTTTCGTCGAACCGGCCAATCCCGGCCAGCGGCCGCGCAACCGATCGAGCCAGGTGATCAGCCTGATCACCCAGCTGATCGCCCTGCAGACGGCCAGCGACGCGCTCGAACGCTCGCCCTCGACCCTGACGATCAACTAGCAACGGCGGATCGGGGATAACGGGACTGGCGCGTCGCCGGAGCCTCGGCTATCGCGCGCGCATGGCCGATTCTTCCCCTGCGATCACCCCCGAAATCGTCGCCGAGCATGGTCTCAATCCCGACGAATATGAACGCATCCTCGCCGCGCTGGATCGCGAACCCAATATCGTCGAACTCGGCATCTTCTCGGTCATGTGGTCCGAGCATTGCAGCTATAAAAGTTCGCGCCGCCACCTGAAGAAACTGCCGACGACAGGCCCCCAGGTGATTTGCGGCCCGGGTGAAAATGCGGGCGTCGTGGATATAGGCGACGGCCAGGCCGCGATCTTCAAGATGGAGAGCCACAACCACCCCAGTTACATCGAGCCCTATCAGGGCGCCGCGACCGGGGTCGGGGGCATTTTGCGCGACGTGTTCACGATGGGCGCGCGGCCGGTCGCCAATATGAACGCGCTGCGCTTCGGCAGCCCGGACCATCCCAAGACGCGCCATCTTGTCTCGGGCGTTGTCTCCGGCATTGGCGGCTATGGCAATTGCGTCGGCGTGCCGACGGTCGGGGGCGAGGTGAATTTCCATTCGGCCTATGACACCAACATCCTCGTCAACGCGATGACGGTCGGCATCGCCGATACCGACAAAATCTTCTATTCGGCCGCCAGCGGCGTCGGCAATCCGATCGTCTATGTCGGATCGAAAACCGGCCGCGACGGCATCCACGGCGCGACCATGGCATCCGCCGAGTTCGACGAGGACAGCGAGGACAAGCGGCCCACCGTGCAGGTCGGCGATCCCTTTACCGAGAAATTGCTGATCGAGGCCTGCCTCGAACTGATGGCGTCCGACGCGATCGTCGCTATCCAGGATATGGGCGCGGCGGGGCTCACCAGCTCGTCGGTCGAGATGGCGACCAATGGCGAGGTCGGCATCATCCTCGACATGGACAAGGTGCCGTGCCGCGAAGAGGGCATGACGCCCTATGAGATGATGCTCTCGGAATCGCAGGAACGGATGCTGATGGTCCTGAAGCCCGGCCGCGAAAACATGGCCCGGGCGATTTTCGAAAAATGGGAACTGGATTTCGCGGTGATCGGCGAGGTCACCGATACCCGGCACATGGTGCTGACCTTCGGGGGCGAAACCGTTTGCGACATCCCGCTCGGCCCGCTCGCCGCCGACGCGCCCAATTACGATCGCCCGCACGTCCCGACGCAACCGTCGGCTCCGCTGGCCGACATTCCCGAAAGCGGCGATATCGGCGCGGACCTGCTCACGCTCATGGCCTCGCCCGATCTCGCCTCGCGCCGCTGGATCTGGGAACAATATGATCACACGGTCATGGCCGACACGATCCAGCGCCCGGGCGGCGATGCGGCCGTGATCCGCGTTCATGGCACCAGCAAGGGCCTCGCGATCAGCACCGATTGCACGCCGCGCTATTGCAAGGCCGATCCGGTCGAAGGCGGCAAACAGGCGATCGCGGAATGCTATCGCAACCTCACCGCGGTCGGCGCGAAGCCGCTGGCGACGACCGACTGCATGAATTTCGGCAACCCCGAAAAGCCCGAGATCATGGGGCAGTTCGTCGGCTGTATCGAAGGCATGGCGCAAGCCTGCCTGGCGCTCAATATGCCGATCGTTTCGGGCAATGTCTCGCTCTACAACGAGACGACCGATGCCGACGGCAAGGCGACGCCGGTACTGCCGACGCCCGCCATCGGCGGCATCGGCCTGCTAGACGACATAGACCTTATGACGACGATAGCGTTCAAGGCGGAGGGCGAGGCGATCGTCATCATCGGCCACAGCGCGGGTCATGTCGGCCAATCGCTGTGGCTGCGCGAATGCCATGGCCGCGAGGAAGGCCCGCCGCCGCCCGTCGACCTGGATATCGAGAAACGCCATGGCGATTTCGTCCGCGCACTGGTGGCCGATGGGGCGGTAACGGCCGTTCATGACGTATCGGACGGCGGCGCGCTCGTCGCCTTGGCCGAAATGGCCCTGGCCGGCGATATCGGCGCCGAGTTGACCCTGCCCGATGCGCCCAATCCCGCGGCGATCCTCTTCGGCGAAGACCAGGGCCGCTATGTCGTGACGACGCGCGATCCGGAGGCGCTTGTAGCCCGGGCGAAAGACGCCGGGATCTTCGTCGCGCCGGTCGGTGCGACGGTCGGCGATGCGCTGTCTCTACCGGGCGCGACGGTATCGCTCGCCGACCTTCGCACCGCGAACGACAGCTTCTTCACCGAATTGATGGAACGGTAATTCCGGCTCCCCGCGCTGCGCGGGGAAACGCCGCTTCTACCGCCTAGGCGGCCTTTTCCATGACTCCATGGGGATCATGGCCTTCTTCGCGCAGGATGCGGTGCGCCTCCCGATACAGGCGCGGCTCTCCGATGTTGAACCGCTTGCGCACATCCTCAAGCGGCTGGGCGAGCAGGTCGGTGATCGATTCCTCGCTGATCCGCGGGCAAGCCTTGCCGAGGCGCTTGGCCTCGGTAATCGCGCGCAGGATCGGCGCCCTGGTCTTCGTCGTATGTTTGACGTTGAGTCCGCCCGCATAGCCGATGAACAGATGCCCCAGTGACGGGTCCTGGCCATAGGTGAAGGCGAGAACGCACTGTTCGCCGAGCGGATCGCGGCCATAACCGGTAAGGACATGGAGGAGATCGTGGGTGTCGCGATTGCGCGCGCCATACCATTCGATCATGTCGTCATGCCGATCGGCGTTGAATTTCATCGCCTCGGCGACCAGCCCGGCCGCGCTCAGCCCTTCGCGTTCCATGAAATCGCAATAGGCATGGGCGACGCTGCCCTTTGGCATCGCCCGCAGCCGTTCATGATCGTCGAGCAGGTCCGGCAGATAGCGTTCTTGCACGAAAACGGCGCGGCCCTGTTCGCTTTCGCCGAAGGCGCGGGCATCGTCGCGGAAGCTCTTGCGGGGCAAGGCTTCGAAGATATGGAAAACATGCTCGGTGTTTTCCTTGTCCTTGATGAGCGCGCGGAAATGCTTGAGCGCCAATAGCGGCCGGAATTTCGGCGTCGGCCGGTCCGGATGCACCGGCACCGGCATGGCGACAAAGTCATGCTGCATGTCCATGGGCGCCAAATGCCTATTACTGACATTAATGTCAATAGTGGAGCGTCAACCCTTTGCCTGATGCGGCCATGGCGCTAAGCGAGGCCATGACCGATCCCGCCACCCTCCCCTATGCCGTACTTCCCGACTATTCCGACGCCGAGCGCATCGCGCGCGCCGAGGCATTTTACGAGCATCTCAAAACCCGTCGCACATGCCGTGATTTCAGCGCCGCGCCGGTGCCCCGCGCAGTGATCGAACAGGCGATCCTTGCGGCGGGTTCGGCGCCGAGCGGCGCCAATCACCAGCCTTGGCATTTCGCGGTCGTCTCCTCGCCCGAGAAGAAGGCGGCGATCCGCGAAGCGGCCGAAACCGAGGAGCGCGAATTTTACGCCGGCAAGGCGAGCGCCGAGTGGCTGGAAGCGCTCGGCCCGCTCGGTACCGACGAGGTGAAGCCCTATCTGGAAACCGCGCCCTGGCTGATCACCGTCTTCGCGCAGCGGCGCGGCGGTCCCAATCCCGGGGACGACAAGCAGAATTATTATGTTACCGAATCGGTCGGCATCGCCTGCGGCTTCCTGATCGCGGCGCTCCACGATGCGGGCCTTGCGACGCTGACCCACACGCCCAATCCGATGAAATTCCTGAACGAGGTTTGCGAACGGCCGGCGGCCGAGAAGCCGGTGATGATCATCGTCGCGGGAAAGGCCGCGACGGAGGCCAGGGTGCCCGTCCACGCGCTGAGCAAGAAACCGCTCGACGCGATTGCGAGCTGGCTCTAGCTGTTCGCTCCGCCAGCGAAGGAGGCACTATGACCGATACGCGGTCCGCGCTGATCGACAGCCGTCATCTAAGCCTCGACGTCATCCGCGGTATCGCCGTGATGGGCATCCTGCTGATGAACATCGTTGCCTTCGCCATGCCCTTCCAGGCCTATATGAACCCGCTCGCCTATGGCGATCCCGGACCCGCCGACCTTGCCGTCTGGGCGACCAATTTCGTGCTCGCCGACGGCAAGATGCGCGGGCTTTTCTCGCTGCTGTTCGGCGCCTCCATGCTGCTCGTTGTGCAGCGCGCCGAGGCCCGGGGCGAAAGCCCCGTCCTTACCCATTATCAGCGGATGAGCTGGCTGCTCTTCTTCGGCGTGATCCATGCCTATGGGATCTGGTTCGGCGACATCCTGATGCTCTATGCGGTGGTCGGCATGATTGCCTTCCTGTTCCGCAACATGGAAACGCACAAGCTGCTCACGCTCGGCCTTGTGCTGATCGGCGCCCAGGCGGCGCTGGTGGGCGTGGCGACGCACAGCATCTGGACGCTGGCCCGGGCCGCTGCCGCCCCGGGCGCCGAGGCCGATACGATCGCGGCATGGACATCGATCGCCGAAGCCATCGGCCCGCTGCCGCCGGTCGAGCTCGCGCGTGAACTGGCGCTATTTCAGGGCGGCTATCTCGGTATCCTCGCCGAGCGGACCGGGCCCGATTTCTGGCAACCGATCGCCGCCAACGGCTTTGCCGCGCCCGAAACGCTGGGGCTGATGCTCGCCGGCATGGCGGGGCTGAAAAGCGGTTTCCTGACCGGCGAATGGCGCGCGGCCGCCTATGCCCGGATCGCGCGGATCGGCTATCTGATCGGCCTGCCCCTGCAAATCGGGCTGGCGTTGCTGTTGATGCGCGCCGGTTTCGATCCGGTCGCGATCTTCTTTTACGATTCCACCCTGCAGGTGATCGCCAACCCGCCGCTGATTGCCGCCCATGCCGCGCTAATCCTCTATTGGGTGAAGAGCGCGCAGGAGAGCGCACTGATGGCGCGGATCGCCGCCGCCGGGCGCGCCGCCTTCACCAACTATCTTGGCACCAGCCTGATCTGTACGACGATCTTCTACGGCTATGGCCTGGGCCTTTACGGCGAACTCGGCCGCGCGCCGCTCTACCTGGTCGTGCTCGGCGTCTGGGCCGCGATCCTGCTTTGGTCGAAGCCCTGGCTCGACCATTTCCGCTACGGGCCGCTCGAATGGCTGTGGCGCAGCCTCGCGCGGCGGCAGTTGCAGCCGATACGAAAAAATCGATGACCCGAACAGTTCCTATTGCGACTTAGTCTCAATAGCCCTATTTACGGCACATGGTTGTCTGCATCTGCAATGCGATTCGCGAAAAAGATATTCGCGCCGCCGTCCACAAGGGCGCGCAGACCCCGTCCTCGGCCTATGCCAAGATGGGGTGCAAGGCGCGTTGCGGTCAATGCGTCTCGTTCGCACGTCAGATCATCCAGTCCGAAACTGCAACTGCGTAGCAGGAACACCCTAAAACCATAGGAAAACTGCGGGTTTCGGCCTTTCCCGACTCCTGTCACTGCGCTATAGTGCGCGTGGCTGACAAAGGAGACGCGGCATGAAGGGCGACGAGAAGG
Source organism: Parasphingopyxis marina (assembly GCF_014237875.1). Classification (GTDB taxonomy): domain Bacteria; phylum Pseudomonadota; class Alphaproteobacteria; order Sphingomonadales; family Sphingomonadaceae; genus Parasphingopyxis; species Parasphingopyxis marina. Next base: position 965,241 of record NZ_JACJVJ010000001.1, on the reverse strand, counting down.
TTCTCGAATTTCTGAACGAGGCGCTCAAGAACGAGCTGACCGCGATCAACCAGTATTTCCTGCATTATCGGATGCTCAACAATTGGGGCATCAAGAAGCTCGCCAAGTTCGAGTACGAAGAATCGATCGACGAGATGAAACATGCCGACAAGCTCGCCGAACGCATCCTGTTCCTCGACGGGCTACCCAATTTCCAGCTGCTCGGCCGGCTGCGCATCGGCGAAACGGTCGAGGAAGTCCTGAAGGCGGACCTGGAGCTGGAGGAAGAAGCCCTTCCCATGCTGCGCGACGCGATCGAGCATTGCGAAAAGGTGCGCGACTATGTGAGCCGCGATCTGTTTTCCGAGATCCTCGAAAGCGAGGAAGAGCATGTCGATACGCTGGAAGAACAGTTCGACATGATCGAGCGCATGGGCATCGAAAATTACTGCCAGCTCCAGTCGGAACCGGCCGAAGGCTAGATTTTTCGAACTGGGTACGGCCCTTGCCTAGAGGCGGCCGAACTTCTGGTTGGTGGCACCCTTGGCGCCGAAACCGCCGCCTTCGCTGCGGCGTTGGACCAGCGGATTGGTCGCGCGTTCCAGCGCATCGAGCGTCGCTTCGAACATCGGGCGGAGCTGTGCCGCTTCCGGGATAAGCTGTTCCGGCGTCTGCTGGATCTCGACCAGGTGACGCGCCGTCATTTCGATTTTTTCGGCGAGCGCGCTCAGCGGCGTCGCGCCGAACTGCAGCGATTCGCCCTTCAGCGTATGCGCGGGAACGACCAGAGCAACGCTGATCTTGGCCTGCATAGCCTGTTCGATAGCCTCGACGGACTTGATACCATCTTCGCGGAAATACAGGATAATTTTCGCGAAATTGGCGCCGAGCTGCTCGCGCACGGCGTTAAATTCATCCCAGTCGATCAGTTCTTGTTCTTGGAACGACACAAACCGCTCCCTTTCAGCGAAAACCCAGATCACTCACTAGCCAATGAGCGTTAACAATGCGTTTACTGGAAAGGGACGGCGAAGGCCGGCTAGCGAAAAACCCGCCAACCCGGCCCGATCGCGGTGGCGCAGGGCCCGACCGTCCAGCCCCGTTCTGCGGCCAGCGCGGCGATCTCGCGGGGAGCGAGCGGATCGTCGGCGACGATTACCGCGCTCTCGGCCGTTCGCATCGTGCGCGCGAGCCTGAGCGCGGGCCACGGACATTTGAGACCGCGCGCATCGATATCGACGCCCGCCCCGCTCATTCCTTCGGGGTGTCGTAGGGGTTTTTCGGGGCGCGCATGGTGAGCCGCACCGGCACCCCGCCAAAACCGAGATCGCGGCGGATACCGTTGAGCAGATAGCGCTCATAGCTCTGGGGCAATTGATCGACCCGGGTGCCGAACAGCACGAAACTGGGCGGGCGGGTGCGCGCCTGGGTCACGTAGCGGAGCTTGATCCGCCGGCCCTTGGGCGCGGGCGGCGGGTTTTTCTCGATCGCCGCGCGGAACCAGCGGTTGAGCTCCCCGGTCGTGACCCGGCGCGACCAGGCCTCGCGCGTCGCGAACGCGGTTTCCATCAGTTCGTCGATGCCCTTTTTCGTCATCGCCGAGATCGCGATTAGCGGCACCCCGCGGATCTGCGCCAGCCCCTCGTCCAGCGCGACGCGGATTCCTTCGAACAGCTCCTTGCGATCCTGCGCCACGTCCCATTTGTTGATCGCCATCACGAGCGCGCGGCCTTCCTCGATCACGCGGTCGGCGATCCTCAGATCCTGCGCTTCCAGCCCCTTGGTCGCATCGAGCATCATAACCACGACCTCGGCGAAATCCACCGCGCGCAGACCGTCCGCAACCGACAGCTTTTCCAGCTTGTCCTGCACCTTGGCGCGCTTGCGCATACCCGCGGTATCGATGAGTTCGACCGGCCGCCCCCGCCATTCCCAGGGCACCGAAATCGAATCCCGCGTGATCCCCGCCTCGGGCCCGGTGATCAGCCGGTCGTCCCCGAGCATCGCATTGATCAGCGTCGACTTGCCGGCATTGGGCCGTCCGACGATCGCGAGCTTCAGCGGGCCGTTTTCGTCCTCCTCCGCTTCGTCATCGGGGTTTTCGCTTTCCGCCGCCTCGATATGCGGCTGAAGCACGCCGAACAGATCGGCCATGCCTTCGCCATGTTCGGCGCTGATCGCTATCGGTTCGCCAAGGCCGAGGCTGAAGCTTTCATAGAGCCCCGCCTCGCCGGCGCGGCCTTCGGCCTTGTTGCCGACGAGCACGACCGGCCGATCGGTGCCGCGCAGCCAGCGCGCGATTTCCTCGTCGAGCGGCGTCAGCCCGACACGGGCATCGAACAGGAACAGCGCGGCATCGGCATCGGCGACCGCGCGCTCGGTCTGCTGGCGCATCCGGCCGGGCAGGGTCGCGGCATCGTCTTCCTCATAGCCGGCGGTATCTATGACGCGGAAATCGAGCCCGAAAAGATGCGCATCGCCCTCCCGCCGATCGCGGGTGACGCCCGGCATGTCATCGACAAGCGCGAGCTTCTTGCCGACCAGCCGGTTGAACAGCGTCGATTTGCCGACATTCGGGCGGCCGACAATCGCAATAACGGGCAGCCGCGCCATGGCTCCTGCGCCTTTCTCTTGGACGTTAGCGCCAGGCGCTAAGTTCGCCCTCGCTATCGATCAGATAGAGAGTGTTGCCGGCAACGACCGGGGCCAGTTCGAAGCCCTCGCCGACCCTATCCATGCTCCGCACCGTGCCGAGCGCCGGATCGACATAGGCGATATGGCCGCGCGACGACACCAGCACCAGCTGGCCGCCCGCGAGCACCGGCCCGCGCCAGAAGATCGGGCCCTTGCGATCTTCCTCGTCGCGGTAGCGCGGCAGCTGCGTGATCCAGCGGACCCGGCCATTGGCGCGGGCGATCGCCACGAGCCGCGCATCGTCGGTCACCGCGAACATCCAGTCGCCGGCGATCCACGGCGTAGCGAGGCCGCCCGCATTCACTTCCCAGATACGCTCACCGGTAATCAGGCGAAGCGCGACCATGCGTCCGCCCTGCCCCACGGCATAGACGAAGCCGTCGGCGACGACCGGGCTCGCATCGATATCGGACAGCGTCGACACCGAGGTCGATATGCTCGTGCGATTCAGTGAATCCTGCCAGACGATCTGGCCGTTCTCATAGCGATAGGCGATCAACTCGCCCGAGGAGAAACCGGCGACGAGCGTGCCCTGCGCCGCGGCGGGCGCGGCGACGCCGAACACGCCGGAGACTTCGAGCGTTCCCGAAACCGTCCAGCGCTGCTCGCCGTCCAGCGGATTGAGCGCGAAAATCTGGTTGTCCTGGGAAAGCACATAGACGTTGTTGTTGGCGATGGTCGGGCCGCCGCGCAGCGGGCCGCCGGGGCGCACCTTCCAGATGACGCTGCCGTCCGCGGCGTTGAGCGCGCCGGCATAGCCCACGCCGTTGGTCACGAAGAGCCGGTCGCCCGATACGCTGACGCCGCCGCCGAACAGGGCCGGCTCGCCGTCGATCTCGGTGCCGAAATTCGTCGACCAGAGTTCGGAGCCGGTTTCGGCGTCGAAGGCGCGCACGGTCGCTTCGGCATCCATGGTATAGACCCGGCCGCCGCTGACGACCGGCGCTGCGGCGAGCCGCGCGCGACCGCTGCCGCCATAACCGATCGAGGTCGACCAGGCGCGGCTTGGCGCCGCGCTGAGCGCGAGATGGCCGAGCGCCTTGCTGGCGCTGCCCCCGGGCTGTTCCCAGCCGGCATTGGCGGTGGCGGGCGGCAGGACGACGGGAACCGAAGCGATCTGGGGGTCGGCCTGGATCTCATTCTCGGCCGCCAGGATCGGGGTGCGGTTGCCAATCGTCGGCGTCGCATCGTCACGGCCCCCGAACAGGCCGCAACCGGCAAGCGGCAAGGCCGCGGCGAGAATTACCAAAATACGCTTCATGAAACTCAATCCTCTACCGTTTAGGGCGCCGTACCGGGTGCAGCCGCCTGCGCCGCCGCGGATGGCGGAAGCTGCATTTCGATCGGCTCGTCGGGAACCGCATCGACACCCAATACACCGGCCATCTGAACCGCTCTTATACGGAGCGTTTCTGGGACCGTACCCGCATTGTCCTCGCTGGCAATCTGCGCGAACATTTCGCCCGCCGCCTGCCGCTCGCCCTTGTTGATCAGCGCGATCGCCGTCAATTCGCCGGCGCTGCCGAACCACGGGCTCTCGGGCACCGCGAGATGCGCCAGCCGGTCGATCACCGCCTGCGGCTCCATATTTTCGAACTCGACCGCCGTCTGGCGGATCAGCGCGAGATCGCGAAACTGCTGCGGCAGGCCGGTATCGCCCGCCAGCGTCGCATAGATCTGCACCGCTTCGGCGTCCCGCCCGTCCTGGAGCGCGAGCGCCGCCTGGGTCAGCAGCGCTTCCGCGCGCACGCCGGGGCGCCCCGACTGGACAAGCGTTGCCAGCACGGCATCGGCATTGTCCGTATTGCCGCTGCTGATCTCTTCAAGGAGCTGCGAAAGCTGTTCGACTTCGTTTTCGGCCGCGACCGTCTGCGAATGGTTCCAGTAGAGCCAGCCGCCAAAGGCGATCAGCCCGGCCATAACCAGCCCGACGAGCCACACGCCCCAGCGCGCCCAGAACTGGGTCGCCTGGTCCTTGCGGACCTGCTCGTCGACTTCGCGCATGAACGCGGAATTGTCTTGCGGCACAATGGCCAATTTACGTCTCCAAACTCGCTTTGGCGGCGGACCTTAGCGGCGCGTCGCCTTGAGGGAAAGCGCGACTTCGCAGCCGCCGCTATTTCGGTTGATAGGTCTGTTCGATGCCCGGGAAGCTGCGGCTGCGAACGCCCTCTGCATAGTGCTTCACCGCATCCTCGATCCGGGTCGAGAGGTCGTCATATTTCTTCACGAAACGGGGCACGCGATCGAACATGCCGAGCATGTCGTCGATCACCAGAACTTGCCCGTCGCACTGGGCCGAGGCACCGATGCCGATGGTGGGACAGGATACCGCCCGCGTCGCATCGACCGCGATCGGCTCGAGCACCCCTTCGATGACGAGCGCGAAGGCGCCCGCTTCGTCGATAGCCTTGGCATCGGCAAGAACCTTCGCCGCCGTCGCATCGTCGCGGCCCTGCACCTTGTGCCCGCCCAGAATGTTCACCGCCTGCGGGGTGAGCCCGACATGGCCCATCACCGGGATGCCGCGCGCGGTGAGGAACGCGACGGTTTCGGCCATCGCCTCGCCGCCTTCCATCTTCACGGCGGCCGCGCCGGTTTCCTTCATGATCCGCGTCGCCGAGGCGATCGCATGATCCGGGCTCGCCTCGTAGCTGCCGAACGGCATGTCGACGGTGACGACGCTGTGATAGCTGCCCCGCACCACCGCCGCGCCATGGGCGATCATCATGTCGAGGCTGACCGGAATCGTCGAATCCAGCCCGTAAATCACCTGGCCCAGCGAATCCCCGACCAGCAGGATATCGCAATGCGGATCGAGAATCTGCGCCATGCGCACGGTATAGGCCGTCAGCATGACGAGCGGCTCGCCGCCCTTGCCGTCGGTCTTGCGGTCGCGGATCGCCGGCACCGTCAGCCTTTTCATCGGCTTGGGCGTCGGATGGGCGCGGTCCGTCTTGGTGTCGAGCGTATAGGTCGTGGACATGGCCGGTTTTTTAGCCGCGACCGGCGCGCTTGGCTAGCATTGCCGCAGGCCCGGGCTTGTGGACCCTATTCCATCCGATATGCGTTAGGATAGCGAACCAGGGGAAAGAAAAGACGTGCGGATAGATTGGCGGCGAGTGGCAACAGGGGCGGCGATGCTCGTTGCAGGGCTCGCGATATTGGTATCGCTGCTCGGCGCTTTTCCGTCGAACCAGTGGTGGATCCGGGTCTGGGATTTTCCGCGCCTCATCATATTCGCACTCGGCGCGCTCGCCCTGCTGGCGCTGATCGCGCTGCCGTTTCGCGGACGCTGGCCGATAGTCGGCCTGCTCGTCGCCGCGCTCGGTTACCAGCTCTGGTTTATCTTCCCCTATACGCGCTTTGCCCCGGTCGAGGCCGAAAGGATCGCCCTCACCGAGGCCGAGCGCCGCGATCACTGCTTCACGCTGCTCAGCCTGAACGTACTACAGGACAATCGCGACTATGGCCGTACCCGCCGCCTGATCGAGGAAACCGCGCCCGACATGCTGCTCCTCATGGAAACCGACCGCACCTGGCAGCGCGAACTCGATCCCTTGCTGAGCGGTTTCGGCCAGCGCTTCGATGCGCCGCTGCCGAACAAATATGGCATGATCTTCGCGACCAACCTGCCGGTGGCCGGCGGGCGGATCGAGAATCTGGCCGAGCCGGGCACACCCTCCATCCACGGCGTCGCGCGCACGCGATCCGGGCGGCCGTTCCGCTTCGCGGCGCTGCATCCGCGCCCCCCGCATCCCGGACAGGATACCGAGGAACGCGATGCGGAACTGGCCATCGCCGCGCGCCGCATCCAGTCGACCGGACTGCCCGCGGTCGCGTTCGGCGATTTCAACGATGTCGGCTGGTCGCGGACGTCGCAGCTGTTTCGCAGGCTCGGCGAATTCGTCGATCCGCGTATCGGCCGGGGCTTCTACGCCACCTACCCGGCCAGCTGGCCGGCCTTTCGCTGGCCGCTCGACCATCTTTTCTTCTCGGAGGAATTCGCGCTTTCCGCCCTCGAGACCGGCGAGCCAGTGGGCTCCGATCACCTTCCCGTCCATGCCGAAATCTGTCTCGTTCCGGGCACCGGCGAAGCCCTGAACGAGGCCGAGGGGGCCACGGCCGAGGATTTCGGCGACTATGCGGATATTATGGACAGCTATCGCGAAGACGTGATCGCGGACCGGCGCGAAGGCGAATAAGCGGAAATCAACCGAACTTGAGGCCCCTCAGGAGGCGGCGCCCTTCCATAGGCAGTAGCTGACCGTGACCGTCCTCCCTAGGCGCCGATTGCCTCGACGATTTCCTCATATTCGCTCGACTTGAAGCCGACGAGCAGCGGCCCTTCGCTTTCGAGGATCGGCCGTTTGATGAGCGAGGGATTGGCGATCATCAGCGTGAAGGCGATATCCTCGTCGAGATGCGCCTTATGCTCGTCCGGCAGGTTGCGAAAGGTGGTCCCGCGGCGGTTGAGCAATGTTTCCCAGCCGACTTCGGCCGACCATTCCTTCAGCTTGGCCTCGTCGATCCCGGCTTTCTTGTAATCGTGGAAGCCATAGACGACGCCGCGCTTTTCCAGCCACAGCCGGGCCTTCTTGATCGTGTCGCAATTGGGGATGCCGTAAAGGGTGAGCGCCATGATACTTTTCTTTCGTTATCCGCGATAAATCCGGACCGGAGAATCAGTCTTCGTCGCGCCGCGTGAACTCCGAGACGATCCGGCCGCCGTCGTCAAGCAATTCGCCGCCGGCATGATCGGCACAGGCGCTCTCCGCCTCGCCGACCGTCGGAAAAATTCCCAGCGTCCGCCAGCCGAACCAGCCGCGCCGCTGGGCGACGTACCAATCGGTCCAGGTACGCCCCTGGAGCAGCGCCTGCCAGATGGTCTTGCGCTTGTGAATGACGCGGTAGCGGACTTTCATGGCCGCTCGTTACGCCGCCGCCCCGGTCGCCTCAAGTCCTGTGTCCGGGCGGCGGCGCGGCGAAGCTAGCCCCGGATGAATTCCAGAAGATCGGCGTTGATCGTCTCGGCCTCTACCGTCGGCATGCCGTGCGGAAATCCCGGATAGGTCTTCAGAATGCCGTTCGGCAGCAGTTCGGCCGAGAGCGGCGCGGAATCCGCATAGGGCACGATCTGGTCGTCATCGCCGTGCATCACCAGCACCGGCACCTCGATCGCCTTGAGATCCTCGGTGAAATCGGTCTGCGAGAAGGCGACGATGCCGTCATAATGCGCCTTGGCCCCGCCCATCATGCCCTGGCGCCACCAGTTCCAGACGATGCCGGGCTGGGCCTCGCGGCCTTCGCGGTTGAACCCGTAGAAAGGCCCGGCAGGCACGTCGTAATAGAATTGCGCCCGGTTACCGGCGACCTGCGCCTGGAAATCGTCGAAAACCTCCTTGGGAAGCCCGCCGGGATTGGCGTCGGTCTTCATCATCAGCGGCGGCACCGCGGCGATGATCGCCGCCTTGGCGACCCGGCCGGCGCCGTGACGCGCGATATAATGGACGACCTCGCCGCCGCCCGTCGAATGACCGACATGGACCGCGTCCCGAAGGTCGAGATGTTCGGTAAGCGCTGCAAGATCGTCGGCATAATGATCCATGTCATGCCCGCCATCGACCTGGCTCGAACGGCCATGGCCGCGCCGGTCGTGCGCGATCACGCGAAACCCCTGGCTTCGAAAAAACATCATCTGCGGATCCCAATCGTCCGCCGATAGCGGCCAGCCATGGCTGAACACGATGGGCTGGCCTTCGCCCCAATCCTTGTAGAAAATCTCGACGCCGTCTTTGGTGGTCACAACAGGCATGGGCTCTTCCTTTCGTTCGCTGGAGTCGCAATCCCTCCGCGAAGGTCAGTTTATTCGAATTTCGTGACAGCCGCGCATCGAAAATGCGCAACCGTCGGGGCTTGCGGAGACGGCGACCGGTCGCCGTCTAGGGTTTGAGCGCTGCGATTTCGGCTTCGAGCATCGCGATCCGCTCGTCGCGCTCGGCAAGCGCCGCGGCAATGTCTGCGGCCTCGAAACGCTGGGGAATATGCTGCGGGCAATTGGTGTCCCACGTCTTGACGGTGAACAGCAGGACGCGTTCGGCCTTGGCCTTGTAACCGTCGGGCATCAACTGCGTTTCGAGCGCGTCATCCTCCACGAAGCGCGCCTCGCCCCAGATCTTAACTCGGCGACGGTTCGCATAGTCGATCAGGAACAGATAGGCCTTGGGATTGTCGGCAAGATTGCCGAGCGTGATATATTGCCGATTGCCCGAGAAATCGGCCATGCCGATCGTGCGTTCGTCGAGTATGGCGAGGAAACCGGGCGGGCCGCCGCGATGTTGAATATAAGGCTGGCCGTCGGTCGTCGCGGTGGCGAGGAAGACGCTGCGCTGTTCGGCGATGAAAGCCGCAAGATCCTCGGTGATTTCGGTCCGCCAGCCGCCCTTCTCTTCCATCCGCGCATAGGCGTCACGCGATCCGAACCGCGCCTGCATAGCCTTGACAGTCGGCGTGAACGCGATGTCGCTGGGAACGTCCATCGCCTGTTACAGTCCGAGTTCGGAAAGCGAGGCATGGCCTTCGGGACGCGGACCCTGCGCCCAATGGAACAGCCTGTCCTTTTCGTCGATCTCCAGATCGTTGATGCTGGCGATCCGCCGCCGCATCAGCCCGTCGGCGTCGAACTCCCAATTCTCGTTGCCATAGCTGCGAAACCATCGACCCGTCCCGTCGCACGATTCATACGCAAAGCGCACGGCGATGCGGCTGCCCTCGAACGCCCAGAGCTCCTTGATCAGCCGATATTCGTGCTCGGCCTCCCATTTGCGCGTCAGGAAAGCCTCGATCGCCGCCCGGCCTTCGACGAATTCGGAGCGGTTCCGCCAACGGCTATCGGGAGAATAGGCGAGCGCGACCCGGGCTGGGTCGCGGCTGTTCCAGGCGTCTTCGGCCATTCGCACCTTCTCGGTGGCGGTATCCCGCGTGAACGGGGGCAGCGGCGGGCGATTCATCACATTCTCCCTTCAACGGGGTGGGGCAGCCGGCAGCGGGGTTGCGAGGGGGCGCCGCCGGCTGCTCGCTTTCCGTCAGGCGGCCTGACGGACGGAGACGGCAGGGAAGTCGATATCGGTGGTCGCGACCTCGTTGACGTAATTGGTGAGACTGTTCAGCGCGACATGCAGGACGATCTCGATCACTTCGTCGTCGTCATAGCCGGCAAGCTTGACGGCGCGCAGATCGTTGTCGCTGACATGGCCGCGCTCGCGAGCGACCTCCGCGGCGAAACGTACGGCGGCATCGGCCCTGGGATCGTTCGAGGCACCGCTGCGGTTGGCGGTGATCTCCGCATCGTCGAGCTTGGCGAGGTTCCTGGCGAGATAGCTGTGCGCCGAGAGACAATAGCTGCAGCCGTTGACCTCGGCGACGGCGAGCGCGATCCGTTCGCGCGTCGCGGCCGTCAATCTGCCTTTGGCGAGCGCGCCGGAGAGGCTCAGATAGCCGTCAAGCGCGGCCGGGCTGTTGGCGATCAGGCGGAACATGTTCGGCACCTGGCCGAGCTGCTTCTCGACCTGTTCGAGGAGCGGGCGCGCCGCGTCGGGTGCGTCGGCGATGGTGGCGGGGGTGGGGATACGGGACATTGTCTTGGCCTTTCTGAAAAGCTGTTCGGGGTGACGCGGAGAGACCTAGACACTTCCATTTCACAAGATTAGACGGCAAATTTGATAATTATCCTTCCATAAAACGAGATAATCATGGACCGTCTCGACTCCATGGCGCTGTTTCTGGACGTCGCGGAATGCGGCAGCCTTTCGGCCGCCGGGCGGCGGCTCGGTATCCCGCTCGCGACCGTCAGTCGCCGGATCGCCGACCTCGAGACCCATCTCGGCACGAGGCTCTTCAACCGGACGACGCGAAGCCTGGTGCTGACCGAGGCCGGCCAAGGCTATCGCGCCGCGTGTGGACGAATCCTCGACGATGTGGACGAGGCAGAGCGCGCGGCGGCGGGCGAATATGTCGCGCCGCGCGGCGAACTGATTCTCGCCGCACCGCTCGCCTTCGGGCGGCTGCACATGACGCCGGTCGTCGCCGATTTCCTCGCCGCCTATCCCGATATCGACGTCCGCATGCTGCTCGCCGACCGCCTTGCGCACCTGCTCGACGATCATATCGATCTCGCGCTGCGCATCGGCGACCTGCCGGACAGCACGATGGTCGCGACGCGTGTCGGCGAAGTGCGGCGCGTGCTGTGCGCCGCGCCGCGCTATCTCGAAGATCGCGGCACGCCCGAAACGATCGCGGCGCTCGCCGATCACCGGGCGATTGCCTTCAGCAGCCTCGGCCCGCCGGGGCAGTGGGATTTCGGTACGGACAGGGCCGAACGGTCGGTGCCGGTATCGGCGCGGCTGACGGTCAACTCGGCCGAGGCCGCGGTCGATGCGTGTATCGCGGGCGCCGGCATTGTCCGTCTGCTCTCCTATCAATGCGCCGACGCCGTGCGCGACGGCCGGCTCGTGCTGCTGCTCGAGGACGAGGAACCCGCGCCCTGGCCCATCCATCTCGTGCGCGCGGGGCAGGAGCGCGCGCCCGTCAAAATCCGCGCCTTTCTCGATTTCGCAACGCCGCGGCTGCGCGCCCGGCTGGCGCAAGATTAGCCGAGCCTGCGCCCCAGGGTCGCGACCTCCTGCCGCTCCAGCCCCAGCGCCTCGTAAAAGGCGACCGCCTCGATATTGTCGCTGCGCACCATCAGCTGGATCTTGGGCGCGCCGCGCTCGCGCAGCCATGTCTCGGCCGCATCCATCATCCGCCGGCCCACGCCCTCGCGGCGGCGTGCGGGATCGACGGCGAGATAATAGACCCAGCCGCGATGCCCGTCGAAACCGACCATGACGGACGCGACGAGCCCATCGCCGTCGCGAAACAGCAGGATGTCGGACGTCGCATTGCCGATGGCGGCATCGAAATCGGCCACGGGATCGTTCCACGGGCGCGTCAGCCCGCAGGCGCGCCACAGCGCGACGACCGCATCCCGGTCGGCTTCCAGCGCGACGGCGCTATCCGGATCGGCGCCGCGACTCACGCGGTTCCCGCGCCGGTTGACACTGGTTGACACAGGCCGGGGGTATTCGGCCCTCGCTGTTCATCTTCGAGAACGAACGGCTGAACAAGTTGACAAAAAGCGCGCACAAACGCCGCGTCCTGCGATCTCCGCTGCCCTCTCATGCCGTCCGCACTCCTTTCCGCTTTGCAACCGGGCTATGCCAGATTTTCCAACATTTGAAGCACGAAGATCAGGGTGCGGCGCGTTCAGCCCGCCCTCCCGGCCCTGCATTCGGGGCGCGCGGGGCAGGCGCCGCAATGGCGCGCTTTCGGGCGGCAGAAGCGCTGGCCGACGCGCTTCACGAGCAGGTGATGCTCGTCGATATCTTCGGCCGACCAGTCCGCGGGGAGGAGCGGCATCAGCGTGTCATAGGCCCGCGCCGTATCGGCCCTATCGGGCACGAGGCCCATGCGCTGGATGACGCGGCGGTGATTGGTGTCGATGACGAGCGCCGGGCGATTGAAGCTGCTGGCGTTCATCACCTGCGCACTGATCTTGCGGGCGACGCCCGGCAGGCTTTCGAGCCAGTCCATCGCCTCTTCGGTCGGCAGGTTGGAAAGATGCCGCAGATCGACCTCGCCGCGCTGCGCGGCGATTTCCATGAGGCACGCCTTGAGCCGCTCGGCCATCAGTTCGGGAAAGGTGGCGGTTTCGAGGAACGGCAGCAGGTCCGCCTCCGATGCCGCCGCGACCGCGTCCCAAGACCCGAAATGCGCGAGCATCGCGTCGGCCGACCGGTTCGAATGGATCGTCTTCGTCCGCGCCCCGATCACGCCCTGGACGAGCGTCCATTCGGGCGAGCGCCGCTTCTCCGGCGGACGGACGACGCGACCGAAATAGGCGATCAGCAGGTCGTGCGTGCGTTGGAGCGTTTCGGTGCGCGGGTCCGGGCCGAGGGGGAGTTGCAAAGCGCTTGACCTTATACTATACTTATAGTATACATTCATCGCGCGATATAAGGAGTTTCTGATGTCAAAATATGCACCTCTCACACGCTTTTTGGCTGATTACGAAGATAATGAAGTCGAGCTTTCGTTCAATCAGATTGGCGATATGATCGACGGCGATCTACCTGACAGCGCCTACAGTCACCGACCGTGGTGGGCTAATCGAACCGACGGACAAGGATCTCAAAACCTCGCTTGGCAAGGCGTTGGTTGGGAAACGACTAACGTGGATATGAGCCGAGAGTTGGTACGGTTCGTTAGAAAATGCGAAGCATCTGCGGATGAGGCGACCATCCAGCCGTTGAGTATTGCTCAAGCCAAGAGCGGTCTCGCAAAGCAATTTGGAGTGCCCGTAGACTGTATCGAAGTGCATATCCGCGGCTAGCGCCGAAAATCACTCCCACTCAATCGTCCCCGGCGGCTTCGACGTATAATCGTACACCACCCGGTTGATGCCCTGCACCTCGTTGACGATGCGGGTCGCGGTGGCGGTGAGGAAGCTCGCATCGAAGGGATAGACGTCGGCGGTCATGCCGTCGGTGCTGGTCACCGCCCTGAGCCCGCAGACATTGTCATAGGTGCGCCCGTCGCCCATCACGCCGACCGTTTTCACGGGCAGCAGCACGGCGAAGGCCTGCCAGATCGCATCGTACAGCCCGGCGTTGCGGATTTCCTCCAGGTAGATCGCGTCGGCCTTGCGCAATATGTCGCAGCGTTCCTTGGTCACTTCGCCGGGGATGCGGATCGCAAGGCCGGGGCCCGGGAACGGATGGCGGCCGACAAAGGCTTCGGGCAGGCCGAGCTCGACGCCGAGCGCGCGCACTTCGTCCTTGAAGAGCTCGCGCAGCGGCTCGACGAGCTGCATGTTCATGCGCTCGGGCAGCCCGCCGACATTGTGGTGCGATTTGATGGTGACGCTGGGCCCGCCGGTGAAGCTGACGCTTTCGATCACATCGGGATAGAGCGTGCCCTGGGCCAGGAAATCCGCGCCGCCGATCTTGCGCGCCTCTTCCTCGAACACGTCGATAAAGGTCTTGCCGATGAATTTGCGCTTCTTTTCGGGATCGGTCTCGCCGGCCAACCCGGACAGGAACATCTCTTCGACATCGCAATGGACGAGCGGGATGTTGTAGTGATCGCGGAACAGGCTCACGACCTGCTCGGCCTCGTTCATCCGCATCAGGCCATGATCGACGAAGACGCAGGTCAATTGCTCGCCGATCGCTTCATGGATCAGCACCGCCGCGACCGCGCTGTCGACGCCGCCCGACAGACCGCAGATCACCTTTCCGTCGCTAACCTGCTCCCGGATCTCGGCGATTTTGGTGGCCTTGAACTCGGCCATCGTCCAGTCGCCCGCGCAGCCGCAGACATGGCGAACGAAATTGGCGATCAGCCGTGCGCCGTCCGGCGTGTGGACGACCTCCGGATGAAATTGCGTGCCGTAATAGCGGCGTTCGTCGTCGGCGATCAACGCGAAGGGCGCGCCGTCCGATGTCGCGACGATGCGGAAACCTTCGGCAAAACGCGTCACCTTGTCGCCATGGCTCATCCAGACCTGGTGGCGGTCGCCGATCTTCCAGAGCCCGTCGAACAGCACGCATTCCTCGGTCACGGTCAGGAAGGCGCGGCCGAATTCTCCGCCCTCGCCGGTTTCATGGCCGGGCCGCACCTCGCCGCCCAGCTGGTGGGTCATCACCTGCTGCCCGTAACAGATGCCGAGGATCGGCAGGCCGCTTTCGAACAGGATTTCCGGCGCCCGGGGGCTGCCTTCCTCGGGCACGCCGGCCGGCGAACCCGAAAGGATGATTCCCTTGGGTTTCAGACGGTTGAACGCTTCTTCGGCACTGTTGAAGGGGGCGATCTCGGAATAGACGCCGGCTTCGCGAACGCGCCTGGCGATAAGCTGGGTTACCTGGCTTCCGAAGTCGACGATGAGGATGGTTTCTGAAGGCTGGATCGTCATTGCGGGGGAATAATCAGCGCCGGCGATTCTGTCCAGCCGAGGCCGAAAATCCGGGGGTTTCCGTCTCGCACAAACGGCCTGTTAACCAATAGCGGGATAGAGAGGCGGCGCACAGGACAGGTTATTCGGATGCCAAGACGAATTCGCCATCTGCTCAACAATCTGCGCGACGAAGTGCAGGATTATGCCAGCGAAGGTGAAGCCATCGCCGGCCAGACGCGCTTGCTTGCCCTCAACGCCACTATCGAGGCCGCACGGTCCGGCGAGGCAGGTCGCGGCTTTGCGGTCGTTGCGCAGGAGGTGAAGGCGCTTGCCAGCCAGGCCAGCAACAATGCGGCCTCCTTCCGCGCCGATGTGCTCGATCGCCTCGCGCGGGGCGCCGAAATCGCTGATTCGCTGGTCGCGGAGATCGAAGGCGAAAGGCTCGGCAATGTCGCCCAGTCGGTAATTCAGAATATCACCCGCAATCTCTACGCGCGCAGCCTGGATCTCAAGATGCTCGCCTCTGACCCCAGCGTGATCGCGGCGACCGAGATCGGCGACGAGCAAAGCCTTGCGGCGGCGCTCAAGCGGCTCAAGCACCAGGTCAGCATTTCGCCTTTCTACATCAACGCCTTCATCGTGAATGCCGATGGCAGGGTGGTCGCCAGCGCGAACGAGCAGGCGAGCATCCGAACCCATCATTTCAAGGGCGAAGTGCAATTCAGCGAGGCGCTGAACACCAATGAGCGCGGTTTCTGGAAAACCGACGCGGTATGGAAAAACCCCTATTCCAACGATCGCGAAGTGCTGATCTACGTCGCCAGCCTGTGGCCCGAAGATCCGGGCGCACGCCGACCGACCGGCGTGCTGTATCTGGAATTCGATTTCGAGACCCAGATCCGGCTCCTGATTTCCGACGGCCGGCTCTACAGCGATCCCGAGATGGATCACACCAAGGTCAGCATCATCGATCACCAGGATCATGTCGTCAGCTCGTCCTGGGGCGCGCCGTTCAACCAGCGCTACGATGTCGAGGGCAAGGAAAGCGGCGTTATCTCGACCGACCGTTCGGCCAGGGCGATTGCCAAGGCGCTGCCGTACAACGGTTTCGACGGGCTGGGCCTGCGCTGCGTGATCGAGCAGCAGGTGAAAAGCGAAACCGAAATCCTTGCCGCGATCGCCGCCGGCGAGAAGCAGACCAAGGCCGCCTAGCCTTTCCCCTGAACCGGACAAAAAGAGAGGGCGCGGAACCGGAGTTCCACGCCCTGCCCTTTTCATTGGCTGGCCGTCAGGCTTAGTCGATGCCGCGGATGCGGACCCGTTCGACCTGGCCGTAGCGGATCCGGCAGGAGAAGCGGCCATTGTCGACATTGTTATAGCCGGCGTTCCAGCGGCGTCCGCCATTGTTCCACCGGCCCTCGTTGACCACGAGCCGGCCTTCGACGTCATAGCCGTTCCGATCCCGGTCGATATCGGTGATCTCCGTGATCCGGGCCCGGCCATATTGCGACGCACGGCGCTGGGCGGCGGTCGCGCACTGGTTGACGGCGGCACGCGGCGTCAGATTCTGCTGCCGGTAATAGCCGTTGTTATACCCGTTATTGGGCCGGGTGTTGCGCCGGTCGTAACGCGGGTCGTAACGCGCCTGGCGCTCATAGCGATCATCGTCGTCATTGTCCGACACGGCCGCGATCACGGCGGCGACACCGCCGAGGATCAGGGCGCCGACGAGAACGTCCTCGCCGTCGATCCCGCCATTGTCGCGAGCTTGGGCCGGAGCAGCCACGGCCAGCGCGGTGGCGGCAGTTGCACCCATCAGGGTTTTTCCAAGAATATTCATCACGTGGCTCCTTTCATGCACGCAGTTCCCGAAGAACTGATGGCTTTATAGGGAGGCCGCGCTGAGCCCGGTCTGAACTCGCCTGTAGGGCGCCGTTAATCTAAAATGCTATTTTCATGAACAATAAAAATGGCGGAAAGCCGGGCTATTCGTGCCCAGGAACTGCCAGTCCCGTCCAGTGCCCGATAAAGGCCCAGAGGTCTGCATATTCGGCGATGAGCTGGCTGGTGGGCCGGCCGGAGCCGTGCCCGGCCCGGGTTTCGATCCGAATCAGGTGCGGGCGATCCCCGAGATCGGCATGCTGGAGCGCGGCCGCATATTTGAAGCTGTGGCCCGGCACGACGCGGTCGTCTGTGTCCGCCGTCGTCACAAGGATCGCCGGATAGTCGCCGGTTTCCGGAATATTGTGATAGGGCGAATAGGCGTAGAGCGCGCGGAAATCCTCTTCGCGGTCCGGATAGCCATAATCGTCGACCCAGAAGCGCCCGGCCGTGAACCGGTCGAAGCGCAGCATGTCCATAACGCCGACCGCGGGCAGCGCGGCGGCGAAGAGGTCGGGCCGCTGGTTGACGACCGCGCCGACCAGCAACCCGCCATTCGATCCGCCGCGGATCGCCAGCTGCTCGCGCGAGGTGATGCCTTCGCGGATCAGATATTCGCCGGCCGCGATGAAATCGTCGAACGCATTCTGCTTGTTCCGGAGCCGCCCGGCATCGTGCCATTCGGCGCCATATTCGCCGCCGCCGCGGATATTGGCCACTGCATAGACGCCGCCCATCTCCATCCAGTCGAGGGTCGCCGGGCTGAAACTCGGCGTCATCGAAACGTTGAAGCCGCCATAGCCGTAGAGCAGCGCCGGATGCGGCGCGCTTGCGTCGAGATCGGCGCGGTGGACGATAAACATCGGGACGCGCGTGCCGTCCGCCGACGCGTAGAAGACCTGGCGGACGCTATAATCCTCGGGGTCGAACGTCACTTCGGGCTCTGCGAACACCGTCACATCGCCGCGAGCGCTGTCATAATGATAGATGGTCGTCGGCCGCGCGAAGCTGGTGAAGGCGAAAAAGGTCTCCGGATCGCCGAGCCCGCCCTCGAATCCGGCGATGCTGCCGATGCCCGGCACTTCGACGATCGTCACCAGACTGCCGTCGAGATCGAGGACGCGGGCCTCGTTGCGCGCATCGACGAGATAATTGGCGATGATCCGCCCCCCGACGAGCGAAGCGCTTTCGAGCGTCGCCGCATCCTCGGCGATGACCTCGCTGATGACGGGCTCGTCGCCCGACACGTCCATCCGCACGATCCGTTCGCGCGGGGCATCCAGATTGGTGCGAAAATAGAAGATGTCGCCGATCGACCCGGCAAGGTCCCAATTATGCTCCATGCCGCTGACGATCGTCCGCGGCGCCGCCTCCGGCGATCGCAGGCCGATGATTGTCACATCGTAACGATCATCGGTACCTTCCGACGAATAGATGACCAGCCAGTCGCCATCGTCGGTGACTTCGGCGCCATGTGTGAGCCCGGGGCGGTCCGGCGTCGCATAGACCAGCCGGTCCGCCGACTGGTCGGTGCCGACGGTGTGGAACCAGATCGCCTGGTCCATGTTCAGCGACTGGAACTCGGCGCCCTCCGGCTCGGGAAAGCGCGAATAGTAGAAGCCGGAGCCATTCCTGGCCCAGCTGATCCCCGTGAACTTGGCCCAGACAAGGGCGTCGTCGAGCGTTTGGCCGGACTCCACATCGAGTATACGGATCGTCCGCCAGTCGGTGCCGCCGTCCTGGATCGCATAGGCGACGCGGCTGCCGTCCGGCGACGGTTCCCATTCGGCCATCGCCGTCGCATCGTCGTCCGACCATGTATTGGGGTCGATCAGCAGACGCGGCTCCCCGTCCAGCCCCTGACGCACGTAAAGCACAGACTGGTTCTGGAGGCCGTCATTGCGCGTGTAGAAATATCGCGCTTGGCGTACGACCGGGATGCCGACGCGCTCGTAATTCCACAATTCGGTGAGCCGCGCCGTGATCGCCGCGCGCCCCGGCAGCGTTTCGAGATAGGCGCCCGTCACCGCATTTTCCGCCGCGACCCAGTCGCGGACCTCGGTATCGGTCCGCACATCGTTTTCGAGCCAGCGATAGGGATCGGCGACCGCAACCCCGAATTGTTCCTCGACAACATCGCCGCGGCGGGTTTCGGGATAGGCGATCGAAGCGTCCATCGAGGAAGATCCTGTAGCGGCGGCCTGGGAAAGGGCGGGGGTAGCGAGCAAAAGGAGCGGCAGACAGGCCAGGCGAGCAAGGGTCATCGGTCAGCCCCCAAAAGAAAAAGGGACCGCAAGCCTAGCAGCTGCGGTCCCTTGAAGAAATCCGGAATGGGATGCGTGAGGCGCCGTTAGGCGGCCACATCCTCATAGTCCTCGACCATTTCGACGGGGCCCGAATCCTGCCCCTTGGCGTCTTCGTCGCGGTCGACAAGTTCGATGACGGCCATCGGCGCAGCGTCCGACGCACGATACCCGGCCTTGATGATCCGGCTATAGCCGCCCTGGCGATCCGAATAGCGATCGGCGAGATCGTCGAAAAGCTTCTTGAGCTGGGTTTCGTCCATCAGCCGCGACTGGGCGAGGCGACGGTTCGAAAGGCCGCCCCTTTTCGCCAGGGTGATCAGCTTCTCGACATAGGGCCGAAGCTCTTTCGCCTTGGGCAGGGTCGTCAGGATCTGCTCATGCTTGATCAGCGCGGCGGCCAGATTCTTCAGCATCGCCTGGCGATGGCTGCTCGTCCGGTTGAGCTTACGATGTGCTTTTCTGTGACGCATTGTCTTTTCCTTCGTTCGTACCGGGGCCGTTTAACGGAAATCCCCGGGCCAGGCGGTGAATTGGGGGCACCGCCGAAACCCCTTGTCGCGGCTTTCTAGCCGAGCAGTTCCTGCTCGAGCTTCTTGGCCATTTCCTCGATATTTTCAGGCGGCCAGCCGGGGATATCCATGCCGAGGCGCAGGCCCATGGTGGCAAGGACTTCCTTGATCTCGTTCAAGGACTTGCGCCCGAAATTCGGCGTGCGCAGCATCTCGGCTTCGGTCTTCTGCACAAGATCGCCGATATAGATGATGTTGTCGTTCTTGAGGCAGTTGGCCGAACGGACCGACAGCTCCAGCTCGTCGACCTTTTTGAGAAGGTAGCGGTTGAGCTGGTTGGTATCGCCTTCGGGAGCGGCGCCGCCGAGAATTCCCGACGAAGCGGCTTCGCCGATCGTCGCGGAGGGAGCCGGCAGTTCCTCGTCGAAATGCACGAACAGCTGGAGCTGGTCCTGCAGAATGCGCGCGGCATAGGCGAGCGCATCTTCGGGCGCGACCGTGCCGTCGGTTTCGATCGTCAGGGTGAGCTTGTCGTAGTCGAGCTCCTGGCCGACGCGGGTGTTCTCGACCTTGTAGGCGACCTGGCGAACCGGGCTGTAGAGGCTGTCGACCGGGATCAGGCCGATCGGCGCATCGGCCGGACGGTTCTGCGCGGCGGGGACATAGCCCTTGCCGGCATTGGCGGTCAGCTCCATGTTGAGCGTCGCGCCTTCGTCGAGATGGCAGATCAGGAGATCGGGGTTCAGAACCTCGATATCGCCCGAAGTCGTGATATCGCCGGCTTTCACATCGGCAGGGCCCGTGGCCGAAAGCTGGAGACGCTTCGACCCTTCGGATTCCATCGCGATCGCGACCTGCTTGATGTTGAGCACGATATCGGTGACGTCCTCGCGGACGCCGGCAAGCGACGAGAACTCGTGCAGCACATTCTCGATCTTGATCGAGGTGATGGCCGCGCCCTGAAGCGAGGAAAGCAGCGTGCGGCGCAGCGCGTTGCCGAGCGTCAGGCCGAAACCGCGCTCAAGGGGTTCGGCGACGAAAGTCGCCTTGCGCTGGGCGTCGCCGCCAGCCTTCTTTTCCAGACCATTGGGCTTTTTGAGTTCTTGCCAATTCTTCATGTTAACGGACACGGTATTCCCCTTGGCATCGTGGCGGAGGCGGGGCTGGCCTCTGCCGGAAATTCAAAAATATCTCAGGAAGCGGAGCCCGCCGCCTCCCGTTTCGCCATCAGACGCGGCGGCGCTTGGCCGGCCGAACGCCATTATGCGGTATCGAGGTCACGTCGCGGATCGACGTGATCTGGAAGCCGACGGCCTGCAGCGCGCGGAGCGCCGATTCACGGCCCGAACCCGGACCCTTGACCTCAACTTCCAGCGTACGCACGCCATGCTCCTGCGCTTTCTTGCCGGCGTCTTCGGCGGCAACCTGCGCGGCATAGGGGGTGGATTTGCGGCTCCCCTTGAAGCCCATCATGCCGGCCGAGGACCAGCTGATGGCATTGCCTTGCGCGTCGGTGATGGTGATCAACGTGTTGTTGAAGGTCGCGTTGACGTGCGCCACACCCGAAGTGATGTTCTTGCGGTTCCGGCGCCTTACCCGTTGCGGTTCGCGTGCCATGTTTCGATTTCCTACCTATATCCTGAAAAACGTTTCGCCGACGGCCGACAGGCCGCCCCGAGGAAACGTGATTATTTCTTCTTACCAGCGATCGGCTTGGCCTTGCCCTTGCGGGTGCGCGCGTTGGTATGCGTGCGCTGGCCGCGGACCGGGAGGCCCTTGCGATGACGAAGACCACGATAGCAGGCGAGGTCCATCAATCGCTTGATGTTCATCGCCGTTTCGCGGCGAAGATCGCCCTCGACGGTATGTTCGGCATCGATCGCTTCGCGGATCTGGACGACTTCGGCGTCGGTCAGATCCTGGACCCGGCGTTCGAACGGGATGCCGAGCTTCTCAGTCAGCTTCTTCGCCGTTGTCGGGCCAATGCCATGGATATAGGTAAGCGCTATCTCGACGCGCTTTTGGGTAGGGATGTTGACCCCAGCAATACGTGCCACGTGTTTCTACTCCTGCTCCACAGGCTGCTTGGCGTGCGGCCTATCTCAAAGCTTCATGAACCGAAAACGAACGAACCCGACGGACGCACGAATCGCGCCGCCGGGTAGACCGGTGTCTTCGGAATAGCAGCGAAATAGGATTTGCACGGCTTTGTGTCAAGCCGCTGGCACAAAAGATAGCGCCGGTTTACAGCATTTTCGCAAAGGAAACGCCATGGCTTCAGCGGCAGGGCCGAAAGACGGAAAACGCGCGCAAACGGCCGCACCCTTCGAATTTGCGGGCGAGACGATCGCCGCTGGCACGCGCGGCGAAATCGAGCTGCCGATCAGCCGGGTTTCGTCGGACCATCTGATCACCCTTCCCGTCCGCATCGTCCATGGAAAGCGGCCCGGGCCGGTGCTTTTCGTGAGCGCCGGCATCCATGGCGACGAGATTACCGGCGTGGAGGTGATCCGCCGGCTGCTCAAGCGGATCAGGCCGGGCAAACTTGCGGGAACCCTGCTCTGCGTGCCCATCGTCAACGTCCTCGGTTTCGTCGGCAACAGCCGCTATCTGCCCGACAGGCGCGATCTCAACCGCTGCTTTCCCGGTGCGAAATCCGGCTCTCTGGCCGGCCAGCTGGCCAGCACCTTCCGGACCGAGATCATCGCCCGCGCCGATTTCGGCATCGATCTTCATTCGGCCGCGATCCACCGCACCAACCTGCCCCAGCTCCGGATCAGCCCGGACAGCCCGCGCGCGCACGCGCTTGCCGCGGCCTTTTCGCCGCCGGCGATCATCGTTTCGCCCTTGCGCGAAAAGTCGCTGCGCGCGACGGCGCTCGAAACCGGGGTGGAAATGCTGCTCTACGAAGCCGGCGAGGCGCTGCGTTTCGACGATTTTTCGATCCGCGTCGGCGTCAATGGCATCGTCCGGGTCATGGCGGCGATGGACATGCTGTCGCTGAAACCGCGCAAACAGGCGATCGCCAAACCCGTCGAATCCTCGAAAAGCCTGTGGATCCGGGCGCCGCGCGGCGGTTCCTGGCTGATCGGCGTCAAGGCGGGCCGCTTCGTCCAGCCCGGCGCCAAGCTCGGCATCGTCGCCAATCCCGTGGGGCTGGAGGAAGAGGCGGTGACGACGCCGATCGGCGGCATCGTCATCGGCCATAGCCGGCTCGGGGTCGTCAACCAGGGCGATGCGCTCGTCCATATCGCCGAACTGGGCGAGCGCAGCGAACCGCTCGACGAGGCGACCGAGGCGCGACTGGGCGGGGCGATGCTCGACGAGGACGAGATCGTCTAGCCGGTCAGCCCTTGCCGCGCGTTTTCGTCTTTCCCGGCTGCGCTTTTGCTTCGACGAATTCGATGATCATGCCCGCGACATCCTTGCCGGTCGCATTTTCGATGCCCTCGAGCCCGGGCGAGCTGTTGACCTCCATGATCACCGGCCCGTGATTGGCGCGCAGGATATCGACGCCCGCGACGTTCAGCCCCATCACCTTGGCAGCGCGTACCGCCGTCGACCGTTCCTCGGGCGTGATCTTGATGCTTTTCGCAGAGCCGCCGCGATGGAGGTTGGAGCGGAAATCGTCTTCGGCGCCCGTCCGCATCATCGAGGCGACGACCTTGCCGCCGACGACGAGGATGCGGATGTCGCTCGATCCGGCTTCCTTGATGAATTCCTGGACGAGGATGTTGACGTTGACCCCGCGAAACGCCTCGATCACCGATTTCGCGGATTTCTCGGTCTCGCCGAGCACGACGCCGATGCCTTGCGTGCCCTCCAGAAGCTTGATCACCGCCGGCGCGCCGCCGACCATCTTGAGCACTTCCTCGGTCTGTTTGGGGTCATGGGCAAAGGCGGTGACGGGCAGGCCGAGCCCATGTTTGGCGAAAATCTGCATCGAGCGCAGCTTGTCGCGCGAACGGCCGACGGCGACGCTCTCGTTGAGCGGCCAGACTCCCATCATTTCGAACTGGCGCAGCACGGCGAGGCCATAATGGGTAACCGATGCGCCGATGCGCGGAATCACCGCATCATAGCCGCTCATCGTCTCGCCATTATAGATGACGGTCGGGCGGTGCGAGGTGATGCTCATCGTGCATCGCAGCGTATTGAGGATATCGAGCGTATGACCACGCTCCTCGGCCGCCTCAACCAGCCGCTTGTGCGAATAGAGATTCGGATTGCGCGCAAGCATCGCGATTTTCATGTCTGTTCCCTAGATTATTCCGGCCTTCCCAGCGTCCAGCGCTTTGCGCTGTTTACGAGGAATCCGCGCCGCAAGGCCCGGCGGCCGATAAGGATCGGAAACGCCATCGTTGCACGGTTCGCCAATGTCAGTTCCCCCATCCAAGTCAAGGGGCCGAGACACATCTCCGTAGCAATAACATAGCGTTCCTGGCGGTGGCCGGTCGAACTGGTGATATGTCTTTTTTCAATCAGGCGCGCTTCGCAGTCCTGCGGGCGGTGGCCGATCGACCGCGGGGACCGGAAACGCACCCAGTCTTCGCCGTCGCGCTCGAACTCCTCGATGCGCGTGGCATGGAGCGAGGAGGTCCGCGCGCCGGTATCGATCTTGGCGTGCATCCGCTCGAGCCCTAGCGCGGGAAGGTCGACAAGCTCGCACCAGCCGATCTCGGCAGGTTCGCGAAGTCTTCGCCGCAAGGGGCGAGAGGGTTTTTCCATCCCCAATGCCTAGCCCAAGCCGCAAGGCGTGGGAATAGCGCCGCTATTCGGCCTGCTCGCCGCCGATACCGGCCACTGGCGCACGCACCTTCTGGACCAGCGACCAGATCGTGTAGAGTACCAGCAGCACCAACAGCGCATAGACCCACCAGGCCAGGTTCCGTCCGGCGATCACCAGATAGATATAGGAAGACAGCGCAAGGAAGCCGGCAATCGACACCTGCATCGCGATCGACTGCCCGCGCCGCTTGCGCCGCACCATCCAGGCGATCGTCGCCAGGAAGAAAGGGATCGCACCGACATAAATGCCGCCAAAAATATAGGGGTTTACGCCATAATCGGCGCCCAGGCCCAAAAACCATTCATTGATCGCAGCCAGCATTGCGGGCCTCCTCTTGTCACTGCCCCAGGGTTCGGCCAATCGCGCCCGGACGTTACAACGCGGTCAGCCGCGCAATTCCTTGCGGATCACGAGCTTGAGGCCCGACCAGACGGCATCGACCGCGCAAACCTTGATATCGACGAACCCCATCGGCAGCGCGACGGCGCGGATCGCGTCTTCGCCGATGTCCGTCGGCACTTTCGCGGCCTTTTTCGGCCAGGACATCCAGATGAAGCCGTCGGGAACCAGCGCGCCGCGCAGTTCGCCGAGCAACGCCTCCATCTCGGCGCGCTGCGTCGTGAAGATATGGGCGGCAATGGGAGCGCCGATCGCCCCCGTTTCCCAATGCACATCGGCCTGCGCTTCGATTTCCGCCCTTACGCTATCGGGAAGGCCGCGCTGCCAGACGGACATCCCGTCCCTATAGCCCAGCTTCCCGGCAAGCGGCGTTCCCGAATAGCCGGCCGTCACCGGCCCTAGACGACGCCGAAGGCCAGCATCGCATCGGCAACCTTCTTGAAGCCGGCGATATTCGCGCCCTTGACGTAGTTGACATAACCGCCTTCCTCGCCGCCGCCATATTGGGCGCATTTGGCGTGGATGTCGGTCATGATGTCGTGCAGCAGATCTCCGAGCCGTTCGGTGTTCCAGGAAACGCGCTCGGAATTCTGGCTCATCTCGAGGCCGGACACCGCCACGCCGCCGGCATTGGCGGCCTTGCCGGGCGCATAGAGGATATGGGCATCGTGGAAAACGTCCACGCCTTCCAGGGTCGTCGGCATATTGGCGCCTTCGGAAACCGCGATCACGCCGTTGTCGACGAGTTCCCTGGCTTCCTCGCCATTGAGCTCGTTCTGTGTGGCGCAGGGCAAGGCGACGTCGCAGGGAACGGCCCAGGGCCGCGCGCCTTCGTGATAGGTCGCGCCGGTAAAGTGATCGGCATATTCGCTGATCCGGCCCCGCTTGACGTTCTTGAGCTCCTTGATCCAGTCGATCTTCTCCTGGCCGATGCCGTCGGGATCGTGGATGAAGCCGCCGCTGTCCGACAGGGTGAGCACCTTGCCGCCCAGCTGGGTGATCTTTTCGGCGGCATGGGTCGCGACATTGCCGGAACCCGAGATCACGGCATTCTTGCCTTCGACATCGTTGCCGGCATGCTGGAGCATGTTCTGGAGAAAGATCACCGCGCCATAGCCCGTCGCCTCGGGCCGCATCTGCGATCCGCCATATTCGAGCGCCTTGCCCGTAAGAACGCCCTCCCAGCGGTTGGTGATGCGCTTATACTGGCCGAACATATAGCCGATCTCGCGCCCGCCAACGCCGATATCGCCGGCCGGCACGTCCGTCTCGGGGCCGATATGGCGGTAGAGCTCGGTCATGAAGGACTGGCAGAAGCGCATGACTTCGCTGTCGGACTTGCCCTTGGGATTGAAGTTGGAACCGCCCTTGCCGCCGCCCATCGGAAGGCCGGTCAGCGAATTCTTGAACGTCTGTTCGAAGGCGAGGAATTTGAGGACGCTCTCCGTCACCGTCGGGTGAAAGCGGATGCCGCCCTTATAGGGGCCGATCGCATTGTTGTTCTGGACGCGCCAGCCCCGCTGGACGCGGATATTGTGATTATCGTCTTCCCAGCAGACCCGGAACGAGACGACCCTGTCCGGCTCGGCGATGCGCCGCAGGATCTGCGCCTCGTGATATTCTTCCTTGTCCTCGATGAACTCGAAAATATCCTGAGCGACCTCGCGGACCGCCTGGATGAATTCCGTCTGTCCCGGATTGCGCTTCTCGACACCCGTCATGAAGCCTTCAAGATCTACATGATCGCCAACCGCCATTGTCGTTTCCCCTGAGCCAAAAATATTAGGCGCGCCCCCGGCCGGAATTCCGTTCGAATCGATTCCGGTCCGTAGCCCTGTCTAGCAGATGGATTGGGGGAAAACAGTCAATCCGTAGCGTCGAACAGCGCGGCGAGCCGCTGCAGCTGTTCGCGTACGACGCCGTCGACTACCGGCGCCAGCTCCTCGCGATCGAACTGCATATGGCCGCCCACCGAATAGGCCTGGGTGATGCGCGTACCGCCGCCCTCCTCCGGCTCCAGCTGCCATGTCAGCGATCCCGCCAGCCCTTCGCCCTGGAGCGGGCCAAGCGCACCGGCGAGGCGCAGCATGGATCCGGGCTGCACCATGGTGACGCGCAGATGCTCGACGCTGCCGCCGTTATCGCTGGTTTCGCAAAAACAGCCCCCGGCGACCGGATCGAGCGAGAAGCCCGAAGCCTGGCCGAACCAGCTGTGATCGGGATTCCAGTAGCGCGACGGCTCGACCAGCGCCGCCCACACCTCTGCCGGTGGAGCGGAGACCGTGGCGCTGTTGCTGGTCGCAAAGCCGGTATCGGAAATCGTGACTTCGGCCTGTGCTGGAACCGCCGCTACTGCGAGCGCTACTCCCAATATCGGTCTCGTCATGGCTCTCTCCCCATTGGATCAGGCGGAGAGCATAGCAGGGTTGGGAAGGGACGCGAGCCGGAGCGAACCGTTCGTCGAAGCGGGATTATTTCCCGTCGAGTATCGCCTCGATCGAGTCGGACACCGTTTCGATGTCCGCCATGCCGTCGACCCGGCGCACCAGCCCCTGGGGCTCGTAATGCGGGATGATCGGCGCCGTCTTGGTGCGATATTCCTGCATCCGGGTGCGCACGGTTTCGGCATTGTCGTCCGGGCGGCGCTTGAAGCTGGACGAACCGCAACTGTCGCAAACGCCCTCCACTTTCGGCTGCTTGAACGTGTCGTGATAGCCCTCGCCGCACTCGGCGCAGGTGAAACGGCCGGTGATGCGTTCGACGAGCGCATCCTCATCGACAACCAACTCGATGACGTGATCGAGCTTCATGCCCTTTTCGGCGAGCAGCGCGTCGAGCGAATGGGCCTGGGCTTCGGTCCGCGGATAGCCATCGAGGATGAAGCCGTCCTTTACGTCATCTTCGTCGAGGCGATCGGAAAGGATACCAGTGACGATATCGTCTGACACCAGGTCGCCGCGTTCCATCACCGCCTTGGCCTGCAGCCCGACGGGCGTTTCCGCGGCCACCGCCGCGCGCAACATGTCTCCGGTCGAGAGCTGGATCATGCCGCGCTCGTCTTCGAGCTTGGAGGCCTGGGTGCCCTTGCCTGCGCCCGGAGGCCCCAACAATATGATATTCACCGACGCTGTCCCCCGCCCTTCAGTTTCGCCTTCTTGATCAGATCACCATATTGGTGCGCAAGCAAGTGCGACTGGATCTGGCTGACCGTATCGATGGTCACGTTGACGACAATGAGAAGGCTGGTGCCGCCGAGCACAAAGGCCTGGATGCCGGCCTGGGTAGAGAGGAATTCGGGAATGAGGCAGATCAGCGTCAGATAGGCCGCGCCGACCACGGTGATGCGCGTGAGCACATAATCGAGATATTCGGCCGTGCGTTCGCCGGGGCGGATGCCCGGAATGAACCCGCCATAGCGCTTCAGATTGTCGGCGGTTTCTTCGGGGTTGAAGACGACGGCCGTGTAGAAGAAGCAGAAGAAGATGATCAGGCCCGCATAGAGCGCCAGGTAGAGCGATCCGCCGCGGCCGAGCGCATTGGTGATCGTCAGCAGCAACTCGTTGCTCGTCGAGGCGGTGTCGGTCACCCCGCCCGACAGGAATTGCGCCACGGTGAGCGGCATGAGCAACAGCGACGAAGCGAAGATCGGCGGGATCACGCCGGCGGTGTTGATCTTGAGCGGCAGGTGCGATTTTTCCTGCGTCATGCCACCGCGCTGCTGCGCGCGCTTGGGATATTGGATCAGGACACGGCGCTGGGCACGCTCCATGAAGCAGATGCCGAAGATCAGCGCGAGAAACAGCGCGAGGAAGCCGACCACATAGCCGGTCGGAATGGCGCCGGTCTGGCCCGACGCGAAAAGCTGGATCAGTTCGGTCGGCATCTGCGCGACGATACCCGCCATGATGATCAGCGACACGCCGTTACCGACGCCGCGCGAGGTGATCTGCTCGCCGAGCCACATCAGGAACATCGTGCCGCCGACAAGGCTGATGACCGCGCCGAGGCGGAACAGCATGATGCTGTCGGAAACGATGACCTGCTGGCCCTGCGCGGTTGCCAGCGTTTCCAGGCCGACCGCGAGGAAATAGCCCTGTACGGCCGTCAGGCCGACAGTGCCGTAGCGCGTATATTGGTTGAGCTTCTTGCGCCCGCTTTCGCCTTCCTTCTTGATCGCGTTCAGCGTCGGCGACAATGCCGCCGCCATCTGCACCACGATCGAGGCGGTGATATAGGGCATGACGCCGAGCGCGATGATGCTCATGCGCTCCAGCGAACCGCCGGAAAAGGTATTGAACACGTTGAGGATGCCGCCGCCGCCGGTATTGTCCTGCGTAATATCGACGACCTGCGCCAAGGAGACGGGATCGATGCCGGGCAGCGGAACGAAGGAAAGCAGGCGGAAGATGATCAGCGCACCAAGGGTAAACCAGATGCGCTGGCGCAGTTCGGTCGCTTGGGCGAACTTGCCCAGATTCATACCACCTGCAGCGTTGGCATTGCTTGCCATAAACTAATCCATCCCCCGGCTCTCGGTGAAAGCCGTTATATCGGAGCGGGGGCGCCGGTCGGCAACCCCCGCCCGACAGAACCGTTATTCGGCCTTTTCGGCGTCGGCCTTCTTGGCCGCCTTGGCAGGCTTTTCGACCTTGGGCGCGCGGACGACGATCTCGACCTTGCCGCCGGCCTTCTCGACCGCTTCGAGCGCGCTCTTGGAGGCACCGGCGACCGCGAAATTGAGCTTGGCCGAAATTTCGCCCTTGCCGAGCAAACGCACGCCGTCCTTGCCGCCGCGCACCAGATTGGCCGCCTTCAGCGCCGCCTGGTCGATCGTCTTCTTGGCGTCGAGCTTTTTCGCATCGACGGCTTTCTGGACGGCGCCCAGATTGACGATCGCATAATCCTTGCCGAACGGATTGTTGAAGCCGCGCTTCGGCAGGCGCATGTGGAGCGGCATCTGGCCGCCCTCGAAGCCCTTGATCGCAACGCCCGAACGGCTCTTCTGGCCCTTCATGCCGCGACCGCCGGTCTTGCCCTTGCCCGAGCCCAGACCGCGTCCGACGCGGGTCCGGCTCTTGCGAGCGCCTTCGTTATCCTTGATTTCGTTGAGTTTCATGTCGTGCACTCGCTTTCGCTATGTTCGCGCAGCCGCGGAGAAAGGCAGCCCTATGATTGAAAAACCGGTTTAGGCTTCCTGCACCTCGACCATGTGATGAACCTTGCGGATCATCCCGCGGATCGCGGGCGTGTCCTCAAGTTCGACGGTCCTGTGCATCTTGTTCAGCCCGAGACCGATCAGCGTCTGCCGCTGCTTCGGGTCGCGGCGGATCGGCGATCCGGTCTGCGTGACCTTGATGGTTTTGGTGTTCGCCATCGTCTTTACTCCGTAACCGCTTCGGCCTCGGCATTGGCCTCGGCGACACCGATGTCACCGCGCCGCTGGACGAGATCGGCAATTTTCATGCCGCGTCGCGCCGCTACCGATTTCGGGCTCGACTGATCCTTGAGCGCCTCGAAGGTTGCCCGGATCATGTTGTAGGGATTGGACGTACCGACCGATTTGGTAACCACATCGGCAACGCCAAGGCTTTCGAACACGGCGCGCATCGGGCCGCCGGCGATGATGCCGGTGCCGGGCGGTGCCGAACGG
Organism: Parasphingopyxis marina; assembly: GCF_014237875.1. GTDB lineage: Bacteria > Pseudomonadota > Alphaproteobacteria > Sphingomonadales > Sphingomonadaceae > Parasphingopyxis > Parasphingopyxis marina. Next base: position 935,042 of record NZ_JACJVJ010000001.1, on the reverse strand, counting down.
ACGGTCACATTGCCCGCGCCGAACCGGCCCTGGCCATCATGGTGCAGGGTGCGGCCATCGCGCAGCGGAACGCGCATCATCGATTTCTTCGCAGCGGCGGTCGCCTTCTGGATGGCTTCGGGCACTTCGCGCGCCTTGCCATGGCCGAAACCGGCCCGGCCCTTGCCGTCGCCCACGATCATCAGCGCGGCGAAACCGAAGCGCTTGCCGCCCTTCACGGTCTTCGAGACGCGGTTGATATGGACGAGCTTCTCGACCAGATCCTCGCCATCGTCGTCGCGGCGATTGTCACGGCCACGACCGCGGCCACGGCCGCCATCGCGCCCGCCACGGCCACCGCCACCGCCACGTCCATCGCCGCGGCCGCCACGGCCACGCGGGCTCGCCTTTTCAGCGGGCTTGGTTTCGGCAGGCTGGGTCACGGCTTCGACGCTCGCATCGGTATCGAGCTGCTTTTCCTCGACGACGGGCGCCGGGACTTCGGCCGCGGCTTCCGCTGCCGGAGCTTCCGCAGGGGCGTTTTCAGCCGGAGCGGCCTCCGCCTTGGTTTCGTTTTCCTCGGCTTTGACCTCTTCCGGGGCTGCTTCGGCCTTTGCCTCTTCCGGGGCCTCTTCGGTCTTCTTGTCTTCGGCCATCATCAGAACTCCAGTCCGCCATCACGGGCGGCATCGGCGAGCGCCTTCACGCGCCCATGGAACAGGAAAGCACCGCGATCGAACACGACCCGCTTCACGCCGGCCTTGCTCGCCCGCTCGGCGACGCGCTTGCCGACTTCGGCGGCGGCAGCGGCGGTCGCACCGGTCTTGCCCTTTTGCTCCTTGTCGAGCGTCGAAGCCGCGGCGATCGTCTTGCCGGCCTTGTCGTCGATCACCTGGGCATAGATATGCCGGCCCGAGCGATGGATCGACAGGCGCGGGCGATCGCCGGCCTTGCGGCGCAGCGCCACGCGAACACGCTGGCGGCGTTTTTCGAAGGGTGTCATGCGCTTGTTCATGGCTACTTCTTCTTGCCTTCCTTGCGGAAAATATACTCGCCGCGATATTTGATGCCCTTGCCCTTATAGGGTTCCGGCTTCCGCCATTTGCGGATCTCCGCAGCGACCTGTCCGACTTTCTGCTTGTCGATACCGCTGATCTCGATCGTCGTCTGGTCCGGAGTCTTGACCTCGATGCCCTCGGGGATATCGTAATCCACGTCATGGCTGAAACCGAGCTGCAGCTTCAGGGTCTTGCCCTGCAGCTGCGCACGATAGCCGACGCCGTTGATCTCCAGCACCTTGGTATAGCCCTCGGTCACACCCTCGACGAGATTGGCGACGAGCGTACGCTGCATGCCCCAATGGGAGCGGGCCTTTTTGGTGTCGTTGGCCGGCGTGACGAGAATCCCTTCATCCTCGAGCGAAAAGCGAACTTCGTCGACGAACGTCATCGACAGGGTGCCTTTCGGCCCCTTGACGCTGAGGTCCCGTCCCGAAATTTCCGCGGTTACGCCGTCAGGCAGTGCAACCGGCCGTTTACCGATGCGGCTCATCTAGAATACCTCCGCCAGCACTTCGCCGCCGACATTCTGCTCACGCGCTTCCGCGTCGGAAAGCACGCCACGCGGCGTCGAGACGATGGTGATGCCAAGGCCGTTGCGAACCCGCGGCAGCTCCTTGGAGGCCGAGTAGACACGGCGGCCCGGGGTCGAGACGCGTGCGACATACTGGATCGCCGGCTGGCCTTCGAAATATTTGAGTTCGATGCGCAGGCCCTTGTGCTTGCCCAGCGCTTCTTCGCTATATCCGCGGATAAAGCCTTCGCGCTGGAGCACCTCGAGCACGCGGGCGCGCAGCTTCGAAGCCGGGCTCATCACAGAGTCCTTCTTCGCCTGCTGCCCGTTGCGGATGCGGGTGAGCATATCGCCCAGGGGATCGGTCATTGCCATATCTCTAAATCCCTACCAGCTCGACTTCGTCACGCCCGGGATCAGGCCCTTGTTGGCCAGATCGCGAAGCGCGATGCGCGACAGTTTGAATTTGCGGTAATAGCCGCGCGGACGACCGGACAGCTCGCACCGGTTACGGATGCGAGTCGGGTTCGCGTTGCGCGGAATTTCCGCCATTTTGAGGCGCGCAATCAGCCGCTCGCCATCGTCGAGCGTCTTGTCGTTCGCCTGTTCTTTCAGCTTCGCATATTTGGCCGCATATTTCTTGGCCATACGCTTACGCTTTTCATTCCGGTTGATGGAACTCAGTTTCGCCATGACTTAAGTTCTCGCTCCTTGTTGCGAGAAGGGGCGGCTTATGCCGCTTCCTTCTGCTCTTCGTTCGTGGGTTCGGCTTCCGGCGGGAAGGGGAAGTTGAAGAAGCGCAGCAACTCGCGCGCCTCGTCATCCGTCTTCGCCGTCGTCGTCACAATGACATCCATGCCGCGGACTTCGTCGACATCGTCATATTTGATCTCGGGGAACACCATCTGTTCCTTGAGACCCATCGCAAAATTTCCGCGCCCGTCGAAACTCTTCGGGTTAAGGCCGCGAAAGTCGCGGACGCGCGGCAGCGCAATGGTGACCAGCCGGTCGATAAATTCATACATGCGATCGCCGCGCAGCGTGACCTTGCAGCCGATCGGCATGCCCTCGCGCAGCTTGAAACCGGCGATCGACTGCTTGGCGAGATTGATCACCGGCTTCTGGCCGGCGATTTTCTCCATCTCGGCAGCGGCCTTTTCGACGCGCTTCTTGTCGTCGACAGCCTTGCCGACGCCCATGTTGATGACCACCTTTTCGAGCCTCGGAACCTCCATATGGTTCGCGTAGCCGAACTTCTCCGTCATCGCCGAAACGATGCGGTCTTTGTAATCCGTGCGTAGACGCGGCGTATAATCAGCCATCGATCGTCTCCCCGGAACGCGCCGCAACGCGAACCTTCTTGCCGTCCTTGTTCGTTTCGAAACGGACCCGGCTGGGCTTACCCGTTTTCGGATCCTCGACCGCTACGTTCGAGATGTGCAGCGGGGCTTCGCTGCGCTCGATGCCGCCTTGCGGATTTTGCTGGGTCGGCTTGCGGTGACGCACGGCGATATTCACGCCTTCGACGAGCACCCGGTCTTCCTTCGGAAGAACCTTGGTCACGGTACCGTGCGAGCCCTTGTTCTTGCCGGCCAGGATGACGACCTTGTCGCCCTTTTTGATCTTGGCTGCCATGGTTAGAGCACCTCCGGTGCAAGGCTGATGATCTTCATGTGGCGCGCGGCGCGCAGCTCGCGCACGACCGGGCCGAAGATACGCGTACCGATCGGTTCCTTGTTCGCATTCACAAGAACCGCGGCATTGCTGTCGAAACGGATCGTCGAGCCGTCGGCGCGCTTCACATCCTTGCGCGTGCGCACGATGACGGCCTTGTGAACGTCGCCCTTCTTCACCTTGCCGCGCGGCGCAGCTTCCTTGATGCTGACGACGATAATGTCGCCGACGCTCGCGGTCCGGCGTTTCGAGCCGCCCAGCACCTTGATGCACTGAACGCGCTTGGCGCCGCTGTTATCGGCGACGTCGAGAACTGACTGCATCTGGATCATCGATCCGTTCCTTCTTCCTCATCCCGCATTTCCGACGCGGGAAACTTCAAAAACTAGGCTTCGGCCTTCTGCTCGGCCTCGGGGTCTTTCGCGGCTTCGAGATCGACCTCTTTGCTTTCGGCGATGTCGATCTTCTCGACATGCTTGGGCGCCTTGTGCGTGTCGACGCGGTCCAGCACCTTCCAGGTCTTCAGCTTGGAAATCGGCCGGGTCTCTTCGATCCGGACCGTCTCGCCGGCCTTGAACTCGTTGCTCTCGTCATGGGCGTGGTATTTTTTCGAAAGCCGGATGATCTTGCCATACAGAGGGTGCTTCACCTTCCGTTCGACCTTCACCACGACCGTCTTGTTGGTCTTGTCAGACACCACCATCCCGGTCAGCACGCGCTTCGGCATTACAATAACTCCTTAAGCCTGCTCGGCGGCCGCGCGAACGCGCTCGCCCTGCAGCGTCTTGATACGCGCGATCGTCCGGCGGACTTCCGTAACCCGCGACGGATTTTCGAGCTGGTTGGTCGCCGACTGGAAGCGCAGGTTGAACTGCTCGCGCTTCAGGTCGGCAAGATCAGCCGCCAGCTCATCGTCATTCTTGACCCGCAGGTCTTCGATTGGCCGTGCCATCGCTCGCGCCTCCTAGTAAATCGATTCACCAAGGCGGGCGACCACCTTGGTCTTGATCGGCAATTTCTCGGCCGCACGCTGGAACGCAGTACGCGCAAGCGGGCCGGGAACACCGTCCAGTTCAAACAGGATCCGGCCGGGCTTCACCCGGGCCGCCCAGAATTCGGGCGAACCCTTGCCCTTGCCCTGGCGGACTTCGGCGGGCTTTTTCGACACCGGCACATCCGGGAAAATGCGGATCCACAACCGGCCCTGGCGGCGGATGTGGCGCGTGATCGCACGGCGCGCGGCCTCGATCTGGCGCGCGGTGATCCGTTCCGGTTCCATGGCCTTCAGGCCGAAGGCGCCGAAATTCAGCGTCGTTCCACCCTTGGCGTCGCCCTTGATCCGGCCCTTGAAAGCCTTGCGGAACTTGGTGCGTTTCGGTTGTAGCATCTCGCTAACCCTTCAAATCAAACTTTAGCGCTGGGCCGGACGGACGCCCGAGGTCTGAGCCTCGACCATCAGCCTGTCCTGCGCCGTCGGATCGTGCCCCATGATCTCACCCTTGAAGATCCAGCACTTCACGCCGCACACGCCATAGGCGGTGTGCGCGGCCACTTCGGCATAATCGACATTGGCGCGCAGCGTGTGCAACGGCACGCGGCCTTCGCGATACCATTCGGTGCGCGCGATTTCGGCGCCGCCGAGACGGCCGCCGCATGTGATCTTGATCCCTTCAGCCCCAAGACGCAGCGCCGACTGGACGGCGCGCTTCATGGCGCGGCGGAACGCGATCCGGCGCTCCAGCTGATCGGCAACCGACTGGGCAACGAGACGCGCATCGATTTCCGGCTTGCGGATCTCGACGATGTTCAGCGACACGTCGCTCTCGGTCATTTCGCCGAGCTTCTTGCGCAGCTTTTCGATATCGGCGCCCTTCTTGCCGATGATCACGCCCGGACGCGCGGCATAGACCGAGACGCGGCAAAGCTTTGCCGGACGTTCGATCACGACCTTGGAAATCGCGGCCTGCTGCACCGTTTCCATGATGTATTTGCGGATCTTGAGATCCTCCATCAGGAGACGACCATATTCATGGCCTTCGGCGAACCAGCGGCTGTCCCAGGTCCGGTTGATCTGGAGGCGCATGCCGATCGGATTGGACTTATGACCCATTAGGCTTCTTCCTCTTCGCGGACGACGATGCGGATCCGGCTGAACGGCTTGACGATCCGGGCCGAACGCCCACGGGCGCGGGCACGCCAGCGCTTCATCGACAGAGACTTGCCGACGCTCGCTTCGCTGATGACCAGCGCATCGATGTCGAGATTGTGGTTGTTCTCCGCATTGGCGATCGCCGACTGCAGCACCTTGCGGACATCCACCGCCATGGCGCGCTTGGAGAAAGACAGCACGTTAAGCGCTTCTTCGGCTTTCTTGCCGCGGATCAGACCGGCGACGAGATTCAGCTTCTGCGCCGAACCGCGGATGGCGGAACCGACGGCGAAAGCCTCGTTCTCGGCAACGCGGCGGGGGTTCTTCTGCTGGCCCATCGCTTACCTGCCCCTCTTGTCGGCCTGGTGACCGGGGAAATACCGGGTCGGCGCGAACTCGCCGAGCTTGTGCCCGACCATGTCCTCGTTGACCGAAACCGGCACGAACTTGCGGCCGTTATAGACGTTGAACGTCAGGCCGACGAACTGCGGCAGAATCGTCGAACGGCGCGACCAGGTCTTGATCGGCTTCGATGAATTTTCGTCCTGGGCCGTTTCGGCCTTTTTCAGGAGATGCAGGTCGACAAACGGACCTTTCCAGACGGAACGGGCCATGGCTTACCTCTTCTTCTTCTTGTGCCGCGAACGGATAATCAGCTTGTTCGAGGCAGCCTTGGGATTGCGGGTACGGCCGCCCTTGGCGGACTTGCCGGTCGGCGAAACGGGGTGACGGCCACCGGACGTCTTACCCTCGCCGCCGCCATGCGGGTGATCGACCGGGTTCTTGGCGACGCCGCGGGTCAGCGGCTTCTTGCCGCGCCAGCGATTGCGACCGGCCTTGGCGAAATAGGTGTTGGCGTTGTCGGGGTTCGATACCGCGCCCACCGTCGCCATGCAATCGGCCGGAACGAAACGCTGCTCGCCCGACTTCAGGCGCACCATCACCATGCCGCGGTCGCGACCGACCAGCTGGGCGTAGGTGCCGGCGGCGCGGGCGATCTGCCCCCCCTTGCCGGGGCGCATCTCGATATTGTGGCAGATCGTACCGACCGGCATCTGGCCGAGCAGCATCGCGTTGCCCGGCTTGGTGTCGGTCTTTTCGCCGGCGATGACGGTGTCGCCCGTTTCGAGCCGCTGCGGCGCGATGATATAGGCAAGCTCGCCATCGGTATATTTGATGAGCGCGATGAACGCCGACCGGTTCGGATCATATTCGATCCGCTCGACCGTCGCTTCCATGTCCCATTTACGCCGCTTGAAGTCGACCTTGCGATACTTCTGCTTGTGGCCGCCGCCCATGCCGCGCGAGGTGACATGACCCATATTGTTGCGGCCACCGGTCTTGCGCTTGCCTTCGACAAGCGCCTTGACCGGGCGTCCCTTGTACAGGCCCGACTTGTCGACGATGACAAGGTGGCGCCTGCCCGGGCTCGTCGGTTTGGCTGATTTGAGTGCCATGACTAAATTCCCGTCGTCACATCAATGGAGTCGCCATCGGCAAGCGTGACGACCGCCTTCTTGAAATCGCTGCGGCGATACGGACGACCGCGCCAGCGCTTCGACTTTCCCTTCTGGATGAGCGTGTTGACGCCCGTCACCTTCACGTCGAACAGGGCCTCCACCGCGGCCTTGATAGCCGGCTTGGAAGCATCCTTGTCGACCTGGAACACGACGGCATTATGCTCGCCCAGCAGGGTCGATTTTTCGGTAATGTGCGGGCCCTTGATCACGTCGTAATGCTCAAGAGCGACCGCTTCTTTCTTCTTAGCCATTGAAGCGCGCCTCCAGCTGCTCGACCGCGGCGCGGGTCAGCACCAGCGTCTCATGATTGAGGATATCGTAGACGTTCGCGCCGATTGCCGGGAGCACGTCGACGCCGACGATATTGGCCGAAGCCTTGCGGAAGTTGTCGTTCACGCCCTCGCCATCGATGAACAGCGCCGACTTGCCGAAACCAAGCTTGTCGAACTGGCCGATAAGCGCCTTGGTCTTGGCGTCTTTCATGTCGAGGCTGTCGACGACGATCAGCGTGTCGGTCTTGGCCTTGGACGAGAGAGCCATCCGGAGGCCGAGCGCGCGGATCTTCTTGTTCAGCGACGGATTGAAATCGCGCTTGCGCGGGCCATGGGCCTTGCCGCCGCCGATGAAGATCGGGGCACGGCGATCGCCATGACGAGCGCGGCCGCCGCCCTTCTGCTTGCCATATTTGGCGCCGGTGCGGGCAACGTCCGAACGCTCGCGCGCGGCGCGGGCGGTGCCGCGACGCTTTTCGAGCTGCCAGGTGACGACGCGGTGCAGAATGTCGGCGCGCGGATCCAGACCGAAAATCTCGTCATTGACGTCGAGTTCGCCCTTGGCGCCGGCCACGGCCTTGCCGTCGAGGGTTTTAACCTTGAGCTTCACGGCCTAGCCCTCCTTCTTCTCGTCATCGCCGGCATCAGCTTTCGGAGCTTCTTCGGCGGGTGTTTCTTCAGCAGGCGCTTCCTCGGCCGGAGCTTCGGCGGCAGCCGCTTCGATCTCGGCGTCGGTCGGGCCGGCAACCGCTTCATGCTCGGCAGCGGCTTCCACCATGCCTGCGGGCGCTTCCTCGGTCGCCGTTTCGTCGGCGTTGCGACGCAGCGCGCCGGGGATCGGCGCGTCGGCGTGCAGCGGCACCTTCACGGCATCGTTGATGATCAGCCAGGCACCCTTGTGGCCGGGAACCGAACCCTTGATGAAGATCAGGCCGCGCGCGGCGTCCGTGCGGACGATTTCCAGATTCTGCTGGGTGCGCTGACGGTCGCCCATATGGCCGGCCATCTTCTTGTTCTTGAAAACCTTGCCCGGATCCTGGTTCTGACCGGTGGAGCCGTGCGAACGGTGCGAGATGGAAACGCCGTGGGTGGCGCGCAAGCCGCCAAAGCCATGCCGCTTCATGGCGCCGGCAAAGCCCTTGCCCTGCGTCTGGCCGGTCACGTCAACGAGCTGGCCGGCGACGAAATGATCGGCCGTCAGCGTCGCGCCGACCGGAAGCAGAGCATCCTCGTCGACGCGGAATTCCGCCACGCGAGCCTTGGGCTCGACTTCGTTCTTTGCGAAATGGCCGCGAACCGGCTTGGACACGTTCTTGGCCTTGGCCGTACCCGCACCGAGCTGGACGGCCGTATAGCCGTCGCGCTCCGCTTCGCGGACCGAAACGACCTGGCAATTGTCCATCTGGAGGACGGTCACCGGCACATGCCGGCCGTCCGCCTGAAACAGACGGGTCATGCCCATTTTCTTCGCGATAACGCCGCTGCGCATCACAATACGTCTCCCTACAGAGGCCCATGGCGAAATTGCCACGGGCTTGCCTCAACCCAGTTTTTCCATGCATCGCCCCGTCCGGGCTGAACTCTTGCGGCTGGCCGGAAGGCCAAGCCGCAAAAAAGACGGGGGACGCAGCCCACGGCCGAAGCCGTGCGGTATCCCGATAGTGACCGCCCCGAGGGACGGCAGTGCTGGGCTAGGCCAGCTTGATTTCCACGTCGACGCCGGCGGCCAGATCGAGCTTCATCAGCGCGTCGACCGTCTGCGGCGTGGGCTGCACGATATCCAGCAGCCGCTTGTAGGTACGAACCTCGAACTGCTCGCGCGACTTCTTGTCGACATGCGGGCCGCGGTTCACCGTAAATTTTTCAATTCGCGTAGGCATCGGAATGGGTCCGCGAATGAGCGCGCCGGTACGGCGTGCCGTATCGGCGATGTCGCCGGTTGCCTGATCGAGCACACGATGGTCGAATGCCTTCAGACGAATACGAATATTCTGCGTTTCCATGTCCAACTACCGATGCGAAAGAGCCTGATTTCGCCGCCAGGCGGCGCCATCATCCAAATTTTAAAAAAGCAAGCCGCCCGACTCCCCGAGGGGAATCGGGCGGGCTTGCGGGTCCTATACTACGCCGTAATGGTGCCGACAACCCCTGCACCGACCGTGCGGCCACCTTCGCGAATGGCGAAGCGCAGGCCCTGGTCCATGGCAATCGGAGCGATCAGCTTTACGCCGAGCTTAACATTGTCGCCGGGCATGACCATCTCGGTGCCCTCGGGCAGCGTGATCTCGCCGGTAACGTCCGTCGTACGGAAGTAGAACTGCGGACGATAGTTGGCGAAGAACGGCGTGTGCCGGCCGCCTTCGTCCTTCGACAGCACGTAAACTTCCGCGTCGAATTCGGTGTGGGGCGTGATCGAGCCGGGCTTGGCCAGAACCTGGCCGCGCTCGACGCCTTCACGCTCGACGCCGCGAAGCAGCGCACCGATATTGTCGCCGGCCCGACCTTCGTCGAGCAGCTTGCGGAACATTTCAACGCCGGTGACGGTCGTCTTCGTGGTATCCTTGATACCGACGATTTCAACTTCGTCGCCCGTGTTGACGATGCCGGTTTCGACACGGCCGGTAACCACCGTACCGCGACCCGAAATCGAGAACACGTCTTCGATCGGCATCAGGAACGGCTTGTCCAGCGGACGCTCGGGCTGCGGGATATAATCGTCGACAGCCTTCATCAGTTCGAGAATCGAGTTCTTGCCGATCTCGTCGTCACGGCCTTCGAGCGCGGCAAGCGCCGAACCCTTGACGATCGGAATATCGTCGCCCGGGAATTCGTAGCTCGAGAGCAGCTCGCGGATTTCCAGCTCGACGAGCTCGATCAGCTCTTCGTCGTCAACCTGGTCGACCTTGTTCATGTAGACGACGATCGACGGCACGCCGACCTGACGTGCGAGCAGGATATGCTCCTTGGTCTGCGGCATGGGGCCGTCGGCGGCGTTCACCACCAGGATCGCGCCGTCCATCTGCGCCGCGCCGGTGATCATGTTCTTCACATAGTCGGCATGGCCCGGGCAATCGACATGCGCATAGTGGCGGGCTTCGGTCTCATATTCGACGTGCGCCGTCGAAATGGTGATGCCGCGCTCGCGCTCTTCGGGCGCCTTGTCGATATTGGCGAAATCGACGGCAACGCCGCCGCTGGATTCCGCGAGGACCTTCGTGATCGCCGCGGTCAGCGTCGTCTTGCCATGGTCGACATGGCCGATCGTGCCGATGTTGCAGTGCGGTTTGTTCCGCTCGAATTTTTCCTTCGACATTTTCGTCTTTCCTCGTTTTCTAAACTCTCAAAAACCCAAAGTCCCACGAACGGGCTAGGCGAGCTTCGCCTTGACCTCATCGGCCACCTGTTGCGGCACCTCCTCGTAATGGGAGAACTGCATCGTATACTGCGCTCTTCCCTGGGAGAACGAGCGAAGCTCATTAACGTAGCCAAACATATTGGCAAGGGGGACGATCGCATCAACCGTCTGCGCATTGCCCCGGCTGTCGGTGCCCTGAACCTGCCCGCGACGGGAGTTCAGATCGCCGATCACGTCGCCCATAAATTCCTCGGGCGTCACGACCTCGACCTTCATCACCGGCTCGAGCAGCTTGATGCCTGCCTTCTGCGCCACTTCGCGCATCGCGGCCCGGCCGCAAATCTCGAACGCCAGCGCCGACGAGTCGACGTCATGATATTTGCCGTCGAGCAGCTCGATCGAGAAATCGATGATCGGGAAGCCGATCAGCCAGCCGGTTTCCGCGGTTTCGCGCATGCCCTTTTCGACCGAGGGAATATATTCCTTCGGCACGTTGCCGCCCTTGACCGAATCCGAAAATTCGATGCCGGTGCCGCGTTCGCCCGGCGTGACCGCAACCTTCACCTCGGCGAACTGACCCGAACCACCCGACTGTTTCTTATGGGTGTAGGTAAGCTCGACCGGCTTGGCGAGGCTCTCGCGATAAGCAACCTGCGGCGCGCCGACATTGGCGTCCACCTTGAATTCGCGCTTCATGCGATCGACGAGAATCTCGAGGTGGAGCTCGCCCATCCCCTTGATGATCGTCTGGCCCGATTCCTCGTCGGACGTGACGCGAAAGCTCGGATCCTCGGCGGCAAGACGATTGAGCGCGATGCCCATCTTTTCCTGGTCGGCCTTGGTCTTGGGCTCCACGGCCACCTCGATGACGGGATCGGGGAAATCCATCCGCTCAAGGATGATCGGCGCGTTCGATGCGCACAGCGTATCGCCCGTCGTTACGTCCTTAAGGCCCGCAATGGCGACGATATCGCCGGCATAGGCGTTTTCGATGTCTTCGCGGTCGTTCGCATGCATGAGCAGCATGCGGCCGATCTTTTCCTTCGATTCCTTGACCGAGTTCAGCACCTGGTCGGAGCGCGACAGCGAACCCGAATAGATGCGGCAGAAGGTCAGCGTGCCGACGAACGGGTCGGTCATGATCTTGAAGGCCAGCGCGGAGAAGGGCGCACCATCGTCGGCAGGCCGCGTATCCTCGACCTCTTCCTCGCCTTCATTGTGCGGCTTGACGCCCTTGATCGCGGGAACGTCGAGCGGCGAAGGCAGATAATCGACCACCGCGTCGAGCAGCGGCTGGACACCCTTGTTCTTGAACGCCGAACCGCACAGCACCGGCACGAACTTCTGGCCGAGCGTACCCTTGCGGATCAGCTTCTTCAGCGTGGCCTCGTCGGGGATATTGCCCTCGAGATAGGATTCCATGATGTCGTCGTCCTGCTCGACGGCGAGTTCGATCATCGTCTCGCGCGCGGCGGCGGCGGCATCCACCATATCGGCCGGGATATCCGTGATCTCGAACTCGGCGCCCAGCGCCTCGTCCTTCCAGACGATCGCATTGTTGGCGACCAGATCGACGACGCCCTTGAGATCCGCCTCGATGCCGATCGGCAGGGTCAGCACCAGCGCGGTCGCGCCGAGCCGGTCCTTGATCATGTCGACGCACATTTCGAAATTCGCGCCCGTGCGATCGAGCTTGTTGACGAAGCACATCCGCGGAACCTTGTAGCGATCCGCCTGGCGCCACACCGTTTCGGACTGCGGCTCGACCCCGGCCACGCCGTCGAACACCGCGACCGCGCCGTCGAGCACGCGCAGCGCGCGTTCGACTTCGATGGTGAAGTCGACATGCCCGGGCGTGTCGATGATGTTGATCCGGTGATCTTTCCAGAAGGTCGTGGTCGCAGCCGACGTGATCGTGATCCCGCGCTCCTGCTCCTGCTCCATCCAGTCCATCGTCGCGGCGCCGTCATGGACTTCGCCGATCTTGTAGGACTTGCCGGTGTAGTAGAGGATGCGTTCGGTCGTCGTCGTCTTACCGGCATCGATGTGGGCCATGATGCCGATATTGCGATACATGTCGATCGAAGTGTCGCGGGCCATTTCAAATTGCTCCAGTGTCGGCCATCGGCCGATTCAGTTCAGTGTCTGTGCTACCAGCGGTTCTCGCAGCCGCCCGTTTTACCAGCGGTAGTGCGAGAAGGCGCGGTTGGCTTCTGCCATCTTGTGCGTGTCTTCGCGCTTCTTCACGGCATTGCCGCGATTGTTCGCTGCATCCATCAGCTCGGACGAAAGCCGCGCCGCCATTGTCTTCTCGCCGCGCGAACGCGATGCGGAGATCAACCAGCGGATGGCCAGCGCCTGGGCGCGTTCGGGACGAACCTCGACCGGCACCTGGTAGGTCGCGCCGCCGACACGGCGGCTGCGGACCTCAACGCCCGGCTTCACATTGTTCAGCGCGTCATGGAACACCTGCATCGGATCGACCTTGGCCTTGGCTTCGACCTGGTCGAGCGCGCCATAGACGATACCTTCCGCGACGGACTTCTTGCCGTCGAACATCAGGTTGTTCATGAATTTCGAAAGCACCTGATCACCAAATTTGGGATCGGGCAGGATTTCCCGCTTTTCGGGACGACGACGACGAGCCATTTTTTATAAGCCTCTTCTAACGATCAATTATTTGGGACGCTTGGCGCCGTATTTCGAACGGCTCTGCCTGCGGTCCTTCACACCCTGCGTATCGAGAACGCCGCGCAGCACGTGATAGCGGACGCCGGGAAGGTCGCGAACGCGACCGCCACGGATCAGCACCACAGAGTGCTCCTGCAGGTTATGCCCTTCACCCGGGATATAGCTGATGACTTCGCGCTGGTTGGTCAGGCGAACCTTCGCAACTTTACGCAGAGCCGAGTTCGGCTTTTTCGGGGTCGTGGTATAAACGCGCGTGCAAACGCCCCGCTTCTGCGGGTTCGCCTCCATCGCGGGCACTTTCGATTTCGCCTTTTGCGGCGTGCGGCCCTTGCGGACCAGCTGGTTGATCGTCGGCATGAAGCCCTTCACCTTTATAAGTTACTTTGCCAAATGCGCGCTTTGCTTCGCCGTCCCGCAAGGAAGGTTCGGAAAACAAACAAAGGCCTTCCGGCAACCGCTAGCGGCTCCGCAAGGCCCCATACACGCCAATGGCAATGTTCAAGCTCTTGTCCCTCGGCCGAATCTCGTCCGGTGCTGAACACCCATGACCGATCCTCGGGACGGCGGGCGATATAGCGACGGGTCGGCACCCGGTCAATGGGGGGTCGGCCAAGAAAATGCCGGTTTTTGGCCGGGCGTAACCGGGCGGTTTTCGCTATCGAACCCTGCACCATGGATTCGCCCGATCTCCTGTCCCAGGTCCGCCGTTGCCGGCTATGCGCGGGCGGGATTCCCGATCCCGTCCGGCCCGTGGTGCAGCACCATTCCGGGGCGCGCATCCTGATCGCGGGCCAGGCTCCGGGGCGCAAGGTGCAGGCGAGCGGCCTTCCCTTCGACGACGCCAGCGGCAAGCGGCTGCGCGACTGGATGGGGGTGACGCGCGCGACCTTCTACGATCCCGAAAAGGTGGCGATCCTGCCGATGGCCTTCTGCTATCCGGGCACCGGCAAATCGGGCGATCTGCCGCCGCCGCCGATTTGCGCCGAAACATGGCGCGAAAAGCTGCTGGCGGGGCTGCCGAACCTCCGGCTGACGCTCGCGATCGGGCAGTATGCGCAAGGATGGCATATAAAGAAGCATAAGGGGACGCTCACAGAGGCCGTGCGGACATGGCGCGATCATGGGCCCAGCCTCATCCCGCTGCCGCATCCCAGCCCGCGCAACAATATCTGGCTGAAACGCAATCCCTGGTTCGGTGAAGAGCTGCTGCCGGATCTCCGGAGCCGGATCGCCGCAGCGCTGCGATAAGCGGCCCGGCCCGCGGCAAAAATCTCTGTCCTATCCCGCCACCTTCTGGCATTTCCGGCGCATGGGTGCGGCAAGCGAGGCCAGAGGGCCATTTTCTTCGATCGGCGACGGAATATCTTCCCGGAAGGGGCGAGTTTTTCTCTATCGTCCTATGCGCGACCTTCGGGAAGTTCGCGCAATAGGGATCGAACGATGAACCGTTTCGCCCTGCCCCTTACCCTGGTCTTGGTCGCGCTCGGTGTGCTCGTCATGGCGCAGTTCATCGGTCTGCCGCAAAATGCGGTCGCGGAGGTGATCGCCGTACCGCCCACCGAGCCAGCGCCGGTCGAACAAAATGGCCGCATCATCGATTTCGACGCCCGGTCCGGCCTGGTCGACTATCGCGAGATCGACCGGCGGATCGAATCGCTGATGGAAGATCCGGCGATGGTCGGGCTTGCCGTCGCGGTGATGGAAAATGGCGAGATCGTTTTCGCCAGCGGCTATGGCGAAACCGTCAACGCTTCGAACGATCCGGTCACGCTCGACACCGTATTCCGCTGGGCCTCGCTGTCGAAAGGCGTCTCGGCGACGATGGTCGCGCTGCTCGCCCATGACGGCACCGTCGATCTTTCCGCGCCGATTTCGCGCTACGCCCCGTCGCTCCGCCTGCCCGGATCGGGCCAGATGCGCGCCAGTGTCGCCGATATCCTCTCCCACCGTCTCGGCATCGAACGCAACAATCTCGACAACCGGCTGGAGGCGGGCGAGGATCCGCACTTACTGCGCACCGCGCTGGGCGGGCGTCCGTCGGTCTGCCCGCCGGGCACTTGCCATCGCTACCAGAATATCGGTTTCGACGCGGCCAGCGAGCTCGTCGAAGGGGTTACCGACACCAGCTTCGAGGCAGCCGTCCGACGGCGGCTTCTCGTGCCGCTCGGCATGGAGACGGCAACGATATCCCGGCGCGGCCTGTTCGAAAGCGCAAGCTGGGCGCACAGCCATGACGGGAACGCCGAGGAAATCGCGACAGTCGAACCCTATTACCGCATCCCGGCGGCGGGCGGCGTCAATGGATCGATCCGCGACCTTGCCCGCTGGATGCAGGTGCAGGTGGGCGGCGCCCCGAATATCGTGCCTGCCGAGGTGCTCGCGCTTACCCAAAGCGCGCGCGTCCGCACCGAACGCGAAGACCGGCGCAACAGCCGCTATGCGGGCCGCATATCGAACAGCCAATACGGGCTCGGCTGGCGTATCTACGATTATGCCGGGCATCGGATGATCGCCCATCGCGGCGCGGTGCGCGGCTATCGCGCGGTGATCATGATCGATCCCGCAACGCGGTCGGGCGTCGTGGCGCTGTGGAATTCGAACACCGGCCGACCCTTCGGTATTCCGATGGATATCTTCGACCGGCTCTACGGCCTGCCCGATGCCCAGTGGATCGAAAGCGGCGGGCCGGGCGGCGCGCCCGGCACGGGCCGGACGGCGCCGGCGCAACCGCCGATGATCGAGGGCCGCAGGCGGCCCGGCGAAAGCTTCCGTTCAGATGCGGCCTCCTAGAGCGCCCCGATGGCCCTCCCCTTCCGTCCCAAATGGCGCCACGCCCTGCCTGCCCTGTTCGGCCTGGCGATCGTCGGTGGACAATCGGGCTGTGCGCATTTCGCACGCGATCAGCTCTACGCTCCGGGCGACGGACCAGTCGCAACCCCGGAATGGACGGGCCCCGCCCCCGAAGCCGTGACCGCGCATACCGAGGACGGGCTCGATCTCGCCGGCTATTATTGGGCGCCGGCGGCGGACAATCGCGATATCGTTCTCGTCCTCCATGGGCGCCGCGACAATGCGGGGCGGATGGCGGGCTATGTCCAGCGGCTGGTGGAGAGCGGGCGCGGCGTGCTCGTCGCCTCTTATCGCGGCTTCAACGAGAATCCCGGATCGCCCAGCGAGGCCGGGCTGATTCGCGACGCGCGGGCCTTCTACCGGCTCGCCAGGCTACGCGGCGGCCCCAATGGGCGGGTATATGTCTTCGGCCATTCGCTGGGCGGAGCAGTCGCAATCCAGCTTGCCGCGCGCGAACAGTTGGAGGGCCTCATCACCCTCGCCACCTTCAGCGATCTCGCGCGCGCCGCGCCGGGCTTCGCCGAATGGTTCATCCCCGACGAATGGAAAAGCCTCGCCGCGCTGGCGCAGGTGGAAGAACCGCTGCTGCTGATCCACGGCGCGGACGACGATTATGTCGAGCCCAGCCACGCCCGGCGGCTTTTTGCCGCGGCCTGTTCGGGCGCCACCCTCTCGATCATCACCGGGGTGAGGCACCGGCCCAATTTCCGGCTGATCGCACCGATCGTCACCGGCTGGATAGACGCGGTCGAAAGCGGCCAGCTCGCCGGAACCCGTCTGGAAGGCAATGCGAGTTGGGAAACGCGGGCACGCTGCGCGCCCCGCTAGCCCGGCAGTATGCGATGCGCGGCTAAGGCTTCATAATCAGCGCGACAGGCATCGGCGACCGCCTGCTGGTCGGGTTCGAGCGCCGGAAGATCGCCCGGCGGCGGCGCGAAGCCCGTGCTGGCCTCGACCTTGGCATACCAGTGCGGCGCCCAGGCCCCGTCGGTCTCCCGCCGGCCAGGCTCCCAGCCCAGCATCGCGGGATTCCAAGCGATGCCGAGCGCGGCGCAAAGCTGCGAGAGCACGCCTTCGGGATCCACGAGCACGTCCGTACTGTCGATGACGGGCGGCGCCTTGCCGGTCCGATCGGCTTCGCTTTCGAAATAAGCCCGCAGCTTCGCATAGCCGAGCAGGTCCGGCCCGCGCAGCTCGTTCTTTGCCGCATAGCTGGCGACGACCCGTTCGGGCTCGCGGATCAGGAAAGCGTGCGCATGATCGGGGAAATCGGCAATGGCCAGCGGGCCGACCATATGGTGCGGCATATGCTTCTGATACCAGACCGCCTTGCCGCCAGGCACCGGCCCGCTCATCGTCGCGGCGACAGAGTTCCAGTCGCAATCCATCGCCGCGATCGTTTCCCCGGCCATCGGCTGGGGTTCGCCGCTGGCCTTCAGGAAGGCGCCGTAAAAGGGTTCATCGGTCACGGCGCAATCGCCGCGGCTGCCGAAGCTGCGCATCATCGCGGTCGAGATGTTGCGCGGCCCCGACCACATTGCGATTCGCACTGTCATGCAGATATCCTCACGGCCTCGCCCGCCCCGCGACATCGGTCGCAAGCTTGGCCTTGTAGAGTTCCTGCAGCCGCTCGACCATCGGCCCGCGCGCCGCGGTCAGGCTGCGGCCGTCGACATCGGTGACGGGCACCAATCCTGCGAAGGTGCCGGTGACGAACGCCTCATCGGCGCCATAGACATCGGTCAGCGAGAAATTCTTCTCGAATACCGGGATGCCGGCCTCGCGGCACAGCTCGATCACAGTCGCCCGGGTGATCCCGCCGAGGCAATAGTCGCCGCTCGACGTCCAAACCTCGCCCTTGCGGACGATAAAGAAGTGGGTCGAATTGCAGGTCGCGACAAAGCCGTGCGGATCGAGCATCAGCGCTTCGTCGGCGCCCGCCTTGGTCGCCTGGATGCAGGCGGTGATGCAGTTGAGCTTGGAATGCGAATTGAGCTTGGGGTCCTGGACCGCGGGATCGCCGCGCCGGACATGGACGGTGAAAAGGCGAATGCCCTGCTCCACCGTCGCGGGCAGTGGCTCCTTATATTCGGGCACGATCACCACCGTCGCGGGCGAGATGATGACGCGGGGATCCTGATAGGGCGTCGAGCGGATGCCGCGCGTCACCATCAGGCGGATATGGACGCCCTCCTCCATGTCGCCATTGGCGTCCAGCGTATCGTATAGGCGGCGCTCCATTTCTTCGGGCGCGATTCCGATATCCATGTCGATCGCCTTGGCGCCTTCATAGAGCCTGTCCATGTGACGATCGAGAAAGACGATCCTGCCTTGATGGACGCGCAGCCCCTCCCAAACGCCGTCGCCGAGCATGAAGCCCGAATCGAACACCGAGACCATCGCCTCCGCGCGGGGAACGTTGGTCCCGTTGATATTGATGAGAACGTCGGCATTGCGCGCGTCCTGGTGATAGTCATGTGTTCCTTTGGCCATCGGCGGGCTATAAGCGCGCAATTGAGCGGAACAAAGTCAAATTCGCCCTAACAAATCGCACAGTTCCGCCATTCCGGTCGGTTCAACCCGAGTCGATCACGATTCATCGTGCTTGGGTTCGATAGATTCGCCATCGCAGCAGATTGTTGTTAGCCCGATTGCACAAATTTCAATTCACAGGGTTGCAAGTGTCGCAAAATAACAAAGCTGGCCCGAGCCTATGGTCTCGGTTCAAGGGCCTATTCCCTGACCATGAGCTCCATATCCGCTCCGGCGGCAAGCTTCGTTTTTTCCGAATTTCCAGCAAGTTGCAGGTTCGCGTGGTGTCGGTCGCGGCGCTCGCGTTGGGCGCTTGGTTGGCCTTTACGCTGGTCATGATCGGCCTGCAGGTGAAGGGCGCGAGTGATCGAATCGCACTCGATCAGCGCGAGCAGCATGTCAACGAAACCGAAGCGCGCGTGGCCGCCTATCGCGGATCGGTCGACGAGCATGTCGCCCGGGTCGAACGCCGCCAGGCCGTGCTCGACGAACTGGTGAGCAGCCATTTCGGGGATCTGGAGATAGATGAGGATGCCGTCGCCGAGAGCGGGGAAACCGCCGTATCCGACGCCGAACGTAGTGCCCTTCCGGAATCGGCAGAGCTCGAGCGGCTGGAACGCCGGCAGATCGCCTTTGCTCGCAGGCTGCGCAACGCCGTTGAAGCACGGACCCTGGAAACGGCCGATGCAATTCGCGAATTCGGCCTTGATCCGCTGATGCTCGCCAGCCAGGCCATGGGCGGCCCGCTCCGGCCGGTCCATACCGCCACGGTTCCGGGCGGCATCGATAGCGAAATCGCCGACCTCGAAATCGCGCTCAACCAGCTTTCCGTCATGGAAGTGTCGCTGCGCGCGATCCCGTCCGCCCAGCCGACCAGCTACGGTTCGATGTCGAGCCCGTTCGGGCTGCGCCGCGATCCGTTCACCCGCGGACGGGCCATGCATACGGGCATCGATTTCCGCGGTACGCGCGGCCAGGGCATTCTCGCCACCGGGCCGGGCCGGGTCATCTTCGCTGGCTGGAAGGGCGGTTATGGCCGCGCGATCGAAGTCGATCATGGCGCGGGCGTCGTGACCCGCTACGCCCATCTTTCGGGCATCGACGTAACGGTGGGGCAAGAAGTCGATCGGGGGGATCGTATCGGAAGGATGGGCAGCACGGGCCGCTCCACTTCCACGCATCTTCACTATGAAGTCCGTATCAACGGCCGCGCGGTAAACCCGCGGCCCCTACTGGAGGCAGATCGCGATGTTCTCGAAATCCAATCCGGCGCCGAGCGAAGAAATGGCGATACCCTCTAGCTCGGCCAACAGCTCCACCTTCTCGGTCATCGGTGCGGACGTCACCGTATCGGGAGACATCGACGCCACCGTCGATCTCCATGTCGACGGCCGCGTCGAAGGCGATATCCGCTGCGCAACGCTCGTTCAGGGCTCCAACAGCATGATCAAGGGCGGGATCAGCGCCGAACAGGCCCGGATTTCCGGCAATGTCGAAGGCTCGATCACCGCGAAGGAACTGATCGTGGAGGCATCCGCCAAGGTCGTCGGCGATGTGACTTACGAAAAGCTCAGCATTTCACCGGGCGGCCATGTCGAAGGCAGCTTCCGGCACAAGAGCTCGGGCACGCTGAAGAAGGAGGATCCGCAGGATCCCTCGCTGAAGC
Source organism: Parasphingopyxis marina (assembly GCF_014237875.1). Classification (GTDB taxonomy): domain Bacteria; phylum Pseudomonadota; class Alphaproteobacteria; order Sphingomonadales; family Sphingomonadaceae; genus Parasphingopyxis; species Parasphingopyxis marina. The sequence continues at coordinate 914,782 of NZ_JACJVJ010000001.1, read as the reverse complement.
TGGTCGACCAGCAGTCGAAAGTCCCCGGCAGCCCGTCGCAAGAGCCCGCAAAGGTTTCGACCGCTATCTAGCGATCGCCGCGGCCGATGATCAGCGCCGGTCGCTGACGACAGCGCCACCCTTGATGACAAGATCGACATCCTCGAGCGCCGAGATGTCGGCCAGCGGATCGCCGTCCACCGCGATAATGTCGCCATAGCGGCCAACCGCGATCGCCCCGACATCGTCGACCCGGTCGAGCGCCTGCGCCGCGTTGGTCGTCGCCGCCTGGATCGCCTGCATCGGTGTCATCCCAAAACGCACCATACGCGCAAACTGCCGCCCGCCGAGCCCGTGCGGGTAAACGCCTGCATCCGAACCGAAAACGTGGCGCGCGCCGAGTTCGACGGAACGGCGGAAGCTTTCGCGCTGGACGGTGCCGACCTGGCGTTCCTTGGCGAGATTTTCCTCCGGCACGCCATTTTCCTCGCCCTCGGCGAGCGTATATTCGGTGTTGTAGATATCCATCGACAGCCAGGTGCCGGCGCGGATCGCCATGCGGATCGTTTCGTCGTCGAGAAAGCTTGCATGTTCGACGGTATCGACGCCGTTGCGGATCGCGGCGCGAATGCCGGCATTGCCATGCGCATGGGCGGCGATGCGCATGCCGAGCATGTGGGCCTCTTCCACCGCAGTACGAATCTCGTCGTCGGTCATCTGCTGCGCACCGACATCGGTGTTGCGCGAAAAGACGCCGCCGGTCGCGCAGATCTTGATGACCTCGGCGCCCCGGCGATGATTCTCGCGAACCTGGCGGCGCACGGCCTCGACGCCGTCGACGCCGCGTTCCCCGTCGCGGGGCACCCAGGAGGGCGGAAAGCCGTTGGAATCGCAATGCCCCCCGGTCGCGCCGAAGGCATAGGTCGCCGGCACGATGCGCGGACCCGGATAGAAGCCGTCATCGATTCCCTGCTGAAGCGCGACATCGGCATAATTGTCGCTGCCGACATTGCGTACGGTCGTGAAACCCGATTCGAGGATCGCCGCGGCATTGGGCACACCCAGGGTCGTCCAGAAGGCATCGGTATATTGCAGCCCGCGATAGCCGCCGATCAGGGCGCTGCCATCGAGATGGACATGCATGTCGATCAGGCCGGGCAGGATCGTCATGCCGGGCAGCGCGAGAGTCTCCGCATCCTCGGGCAAATCGCCCGGCATCTCGCCGCTCGATACGGACACGATCCGGCCGTCGGTGACGACGACCACCGGATTGGCGACCGTGCGGCCGTTCAACACATCGATCATCCGGTCGGCGGTGACGACGAGCGTTTCGGCGGCCGCGGCAACGGGCGCCATCAGCAACGCCAGCGCGGCGATCAATCTCAACATATGTGTGCCCCTGTGTGTTGCCGCCTAGATATGCAGCACACGATCATATGCGTCGAGGACGCTTTCGTGCATCATCTCCGACAGGGTGGGATGCGGGAAGACAGTTTCCATCAGCTCGGCCTCGGTCGTTTCCAGCTGCCGCGCGACCGCATAGCCCTGGATCAACTCGGTGACCTCGGCGCCGACCATATGCGCACCCAATAGCTCGCCGGTCTCCGCATCGAACACCGTCTTGATAAATCCCTCGGCCTCGCCGAGCGCAATCGCCTTGCCGTTGCCGATAAAGGGGAAGTTACCGACCTTCACCTTGTGCCCGGCCTCTTTGGCCTTGGCTTCGGTAAAGCCGACGCTCGCCACCTGCGGGCGCGAATAGGTGCAGCCCGGAATGTTCCATGTCTCGAAGGGATGCGGATTCCCGCCCGCCAGCTTCTCGACCGCGACCACGCCTTCATGGCTGGCCTTGTGCGCAAGCCAGGGCGGGCCGGTGACGTCCCCGATGGCGAGGATTCCCTCGACATTGGTCCGGCCATAGCCGTCCACCTCGATATGGCCATTCTTGGCGGTCTTCACGCCCAGCGCATCGAGCCCCACACCTTCGGTATTAGGCACGATGCCGATGGCGACGATGGCGTGGCTGAATTCGGTTTCGCTGACCTTGCCCTTGGCATCCTTGATCGCGGCCTTCACGCCCTTGGCGCCGGCTTCCAGCTTCTCGACGCCCGCGCCGGTCATTATCGTCATGCCCTGCTTCTTCAGCGTCTTTTCCATATGCTTGGAAATCGCCTCGTCTTCGACGGGCAGGATGCGCGGCAGCATCTCGACGACCGTCACCTCCGCGCCGAGATCCGAATAGAAGCTGGCGAATTCGATGCCGATCGCGCCCGATCCGATGACGAGCAGTTTCGTCGGCACCTCTTGCGGCACCATCGCGTGGCGGTAAGTCCAGATGCGCTTGCCATCGGCCTTGGCGAAGGGCAGGTCGCGAGCGCGGGCGCCCGTCGCGACCATGATGTTTTTTGGGGAAAGCTCGGTCTTCTTCCCCTCGGCATCCTCGACGCTCATCTTGCCCTTGGCCGTGATCGTGCCTGTGCCAAGATGCACGTCGACCTTGTTCTTCTTCATGAGGCCCGTGACGCCCATGTTGAGCTGCTTAGCCACGCCGCGCGACCGCTCGACGATCTTCTTCAGATCGAAACCGGGTTTCTCCGCCGAAAGCCCGTAGGATTCCGCGTGCGTCATATAGTGATAGATCTCGCTCGTCCGCAGCAGCGCCTTGGTCGGGATGCAGCCCCAGTTGAGGCAGATGCCGCCCAGCAGTTCCCGCTCGACGATCGCTACCTTGAGCCCGAGCTGCGAAGCCCGGATCGCCGCGACATAACCGCCGGGGCCGGAGCCCAGAATGATAAGATCGTATTGGTCAGCCATTATGCGAGCATCCCCAGCGGGTTTTCGACGAGCTGTTTGAACGCCTGCATCAGCTGCGCGCCGTCGGCGCCGTCGATGGCGCGGTGATCGAAGCTGCCGGTGGCGGACATGATTGTCGCGATCTGCAAGCTGTCGTCGATCACATAGGGGCGCTTCTCGCCCGCGCCGATCGCCATGATCATGCCCTGAGGCGGGTTGATCACCGCGTCGAACGCCTTGATGCCGAACATGCCCATGTTCGAGATGCTGGCCGTCCCGCCCTGATATTCGTGCGGCTGGAGCTTCCCGTCCTTGGCGCGCTCCGCGAGTTCCTTCATCTCGGTCGAAATCGCCGAGACCGTCTTCTGGTCCGCGCCGGCGACGATCGGCGTGATCAGGCCACCCGGGATGCTGACCGCCACCGAGATATCGGCGCGGCTATAGCTGATCAGCTGGTCGCCCGCGAAGGACACATTGCACTTGGGCACCTGCATCAGCGAGAGCGCCAGCGCCTTGATGAGGAGATCGTTGACCGACAGTTTGATGCCGCGCGGCTCCAGCGAGGCGTTGAGCTCGCTGCGCAGCTTCAGCAGCGCATCGAGCCGGATATCGACGGTGAGATAGATATGCGGAACCGTCTGCTTCGCCTCGGTCAGCCGGCGCGCGATCGTCTTGCGCATGTTCGAGAGCTTTTCGGTCTCGTGCGGGATATCGCCCAGATCGACCGGCGCGGATTGAGCCATCGGCGCAGCGGTGGAGCTTTTCGCAGGCGCGCCGCCATCCGCCGCCTCGATATCCGCCTTGACGATCCGCCCCTTGGGTCCGCTGCCAGACAGGCTGGCCAGATCGACGCCTCTGGCTTCGGCCAGGCGCCTTGCCAACGGGCTCGCCTTGATCCGGTCGCCATCGGCAACCGGCGCTGCCGGTGCGGGAGTCGGTGCAGCAGGAGCGGGCGCCGGAGCAGCAGCGTCGTCCTCCTCTTCCTTGGCCTCTTGCTTCGCGGGCGCAGGAGCCGGTTTCGTATCGCCCGACGGCGCCTCGATGCTCGCCGGGTCTTCGCCTTCTTCGGCGATCAGCGCGATCACCGTGCCGACCGCGACCTCGTCGGTCCCTTCGGGCACCAAAATCTTGGCAAGAATACCCTCATCGACCGCTTCGAATTCCATCGTCGCCTTGTCGGTTTCGATCTCGGCCATGATATCGCCGGACGAAATCTCGTCGCCCTCCTTCACCAACCATGTGGCAAGCGTGCCTTCCTCCATGGTCGGCGAAAGCGCGGGCATCTTCAATTCGATGGGCATGTCTTTATCCCTGGCTCCCTCAAGCGCGGCGTTTAGCGCAGCATTCCATGCCGCGCCGCCCGGCGTGCGTAAAGGGCGAAGGCGGCCTGAATGCCGATAAGCACGAAAGAAAATATAACACCGGCAGTGCCATAGCCTTCCAGCCCGTTTCCGAACGGCAGATCATAGCCGAGAAACCCGATTCCCATGAAGGCGGCGGTCGCCCAGAAGACGCGCTCGGCCATCGCCATGCGCAGCAGCATCAGCACGGCCGCGATCGCGGCCATGAATATGCCGACGATCCAGAGCAGCCGGCGCCATTCGGGAAAAGCGTCGATCATCGCGATCATTTCCGCCGGAACATGCTGCAGATAGGCAGGATCGTGCATGATCGTCATGTAGAGATCGTAGACGCCGAAGCCGTTGAGCAGCAGCGCCAACATCGTAACCCCCCAGAATATCGCCTTGTTCACGCCTGTTCCTCTTGGTTCAGCGTCCCAACATAGCGCCCAACCGGCTTTGCGAACAGCCCGGCCGACGCCCTTTGCTTGCCAGCGAACCGATATTGTCGCAGTCTTCGGGCGATTGAGCATCCGGTTTGCAAGGGGGCGAAAGATGCGGACCTATCTGGTCGTCATCGACGAGACAGCGGAAGCGAAAACCGCGCTTCACTATGCAGCCGTGCGCGCGATCAGGCTGGGTCGCACGGTCGAGATCGTCGCGCTGATTCCGCCGCAGGAATTCGTGAACTGGGCCGCCGTCGAAGCGACGTTCGAGGAAGAGGCGCAGCTGCGCGCCGAAGCCGCCGTCGCTCAGGCGGCGGGAGAACTGGTCGAAGTGACCGGCGTCCAGCCCAAGATCACGGTGAAACGCGGCGATCCGGTCAAGATGGTTCGCGAGGCGGTCGAGGAAAGCGAGAATATCGCCGGCATCATGCTCGGTGCAGCGGCGGGCGGATCGCCTGGTCCGCTCGTCACACATTTCACGAGCATCGCCGGAGACCTGCCCTGCCCCGTCATTATCGTACCCGGCAATCTCAGCTTCGAAGAGCTGGAGAAGCTGGGGTAAAATAGGCGCTCGGGCACCCTTGCCTTGGCTCCCGGAAAGCGTCAGCCTGCAGCTTATGACAAAGCACCTCCTTCTCTCCGCCGCCGCGCTCTCAATTGCGCTCTCCGCGCCGGCATCGGCGCAAACGGATGCCAGCCCCGCCGACGCCACCTCGCCGGAGCGAATGCGCGCGCTGGTCGAGCGGCTTGTTTCCTTCGGCACGCGGCACACCCTGTCGAGTGCCGACCACCCGACGCGCGGGATCGGCGCTGCGCGCAACTGGGGTGCTGACCAGTTCCAGACCTATTCCATGCAGTGCGGCGGATGTATCGAAGTCCGGCGGATATCCGACACCTTCACCGGCGATCGCGCGCCCGATGGCGTCGTCGTCGAGGACGTGCTCGCCATCCAGCGCGGCACGACCCATCCCGACCGCGTCATCATCATCCAGGGCCATATCGACAGCCGCGTTTCCGATCCGATGGATTCCACGAGCGACGCACCCGGCGCCAATGACGACGGATCGGGCACCGCGCTCGTCATCGAGGCGGCGCGCGTGCTGAGCGGCGAAGAGCATGGCGCGACGATCGTCTTCGCGCTGCTTTCGGGCGAGGAACAGGGGCTGTGGGGCGGCCAGCTGCTCGCGCGGCATGCGCAGGAACAGGGCTGGGACGTCGCCGCGGTGCTCAACAACGATATCGTCGGCAACACGCTCGGTAGCTCCGGCGAGATCGTCGACGGCAGGGTGCGCGTCTTTTCGGAAGGCATCCGCTCGTCGGAAGAGATGGACGCGCAGATCGCCCGGCGCGGAAACGGCGGCGAGATGGACGGCCCGTCGCGGGCGCTCGCACGGCTGATCGAGCGGGTCGGCGAAGAAAACCCGCAGATCGGGCTCGAAGTGTTCAAGGTCGGACGTCCTGACCGGTTCAGCCGCGGTGGCGACCATATCCCGATGCTCGCCGCGGGTTTCCCCGCCGTGCGCTTTACCGTGGGCGCGGAGAATTATGCGCACCAGCATCAGGATCTGCGAACCGAGGACGGCGTCTTCTACGGCGACACGGCCGACTATATGGACTTTCCCTATCTCGCCCGGGTAACCGCGCTCAATATCGCTGCTGCGCGCGAACTTGCCAACGCGCCGCCACCGCCCTCATCGGTGGTCATCGCCGGCGCGGTTTCGCCTGACACCACTATCACATGGGAAGCGGTGGAAAGCGCGGCGCGCTACCGCGTGCATTGGCGGCGCAACGACCGGCTGGAATGGGAACATAGCCAGGACGTGATCGGCGCAACCGCACTGACGCTGGAAAATGTCGTGGTCGACGATCATTTTTTCGGCGTCTCGACGATTTCGGAAAACGGCGCGGAGAGCATCGTTACCTTTGGCGGTGGGCCGAGGCGTTACTGACGGTTTTCTCACCGTGAATCAAAAAGGGCGGCGGAGACGCGCTCCGGCCGCCCTTTTCTCCCCCTGCCCCTAGGCTAGTTGCAGACGCACGGGCAAACGACGCGGCATGTCGGCTGCGGCGCGGTGCGGCGCGCGGGCCTCCGCGCGCGGCGGCGCGGCGCGACATATTCGACTTCTTCCTCGATAAAGGTGGTGGTTGTCGTCACGGCCGGTGCCGGATTGACCACGATCGTCGTCGTCGCGCTCTGCCCGCCGCCGGCATAGCTGACGGCGTGCGATGCCGCCCCGCCGACCTGGACATGGGTCTGGACGGGCGGCGGCGCATAATAAGCCGGCGGCGGCGCGGCGCGCTCGTCGCGATATTCATAGTCGTAGGTCGTGCCATATTCCATCTGCGGATAGTAATCGCCCTCGCCGACATATTCGGGGACAGGGCCGCGATGATGCCCTCCCCGATAGCCGTCATCGCGATAGCGACTGCGCTCCGATGCGGTGCCGATGGCCGCGCCGGTGATCGCGCCGATACCCGCGCCTATGATCGTGCCTTCGGTGCGGTGGCCGCTCCCCGCAATGCGATTACCCGCCACGCCGCCAACAAGGCCGCCGATCACGGCCCCGGCGGCGGCACCGTCACCGCCGCGGCGGTCCCGATAATCGCGCTCGTCGCGGCGATCGTCATAATAACGGTCGTCATATTGGCGATCGCCCCGATACCCCCCCTGATAGGGAACGCCGGTGCGGTAATCGACGATATATCCGCGCCCATCGACCATATAGGCGTCGTCATAATAGCGAACCCAGCGATAGCCATAGGCCGGCTGGGCGAGGCCATAATAGGGATAGTTCACCACATAATAGCGCGGCGCGAGAAAATAGGTCGGCATGTACCCGCCGACGAAGAACCGATGGCCCCGGCTATAGCCGCCCCGATATCCGCCACCACCACGCCAGACATAGGTCGAACCGCCATGGCCGCCGCTCCAATTGCCACCGCCGCGCGTGCCCCAGCTACCGCCGCCATGCCAATTACCGCCGCCGCGCGCGCCCCAGTTGCCGCCGCCCTGCCGGCTTCCGCCACCCTGCCAACCACCACCGGCGCCGCGCATCGCCTGGGTCGCCGTCGCCACGCCGGCGCTCGATCCACCCGATTCGGATTGCGCCTGGCCCGCCGCAGGCAATGCTGCGGAAACCGCCAAAATGCCGAGAAATACTAAGGTCCGCATGTCTTGCCCTTCCTGCCTGAACTGCCTGGCCGGCGAACGCGCCCGGCACCACCATTTACCTTTTCTTAACAGTTTCGGAAGGGCCACGCCACGCGGCTTTCGGGAGGTTTCTGTCCCGATTTGAAGCAATGCTTTTGCTGGGGTGGCTAGCCCGTCAGCCGCGACGCAAGCAGATCCACCAACGCTTCACAGCCTCTGACATCCTCGCCATCGAAACGCGCTTTCGACGGACTGTCGATATCGAGAACGCCGATCAGCCGGTTGTCGGCGACGATTGGCACAACCAGTTCCGAGGCCGAGGCGGCATCGCAGGGGATGTGACCGGGAAAGGCATCGACATCCGCGATGCACTGCGTCTCGCGCGTCGCCGCTGCCGTGCCGCATACGCCGGCGCCTATCGCGATCCGGATACAGGCGACCTTCCCCTGGAACGGCCCCAGCACCAATTCCTCGCCGACCAGCCGGTAGAAGCCGGCCCAATTGATATCCGGCAGATATTCCCAAAGCAGCGCCGCTGCATTCGCCATATTGGCGATGGCATCGGGTTCGTCCGCCGTCAGCCCGTCGAGTGCCGAAAGGAGATCGGCATAGAGCGCCGGCTTGTCCTGCGTTGTGGTAATGGCGATTTCGTGCATCGGGCGTTCCTGGTCGAAGGGCCTAGTCCAGCCGCGGTTTCCCGCGCGCCTGCTTGATCTGGCTACGCGCCTTCTTCTTGTCCACCCGCTTGGCCTTGGCGGACCGGCTCGGCTTGGTCTTGATGCGGTAGGCTGGACGCTGGCGGGCTTTGTCCAGCAACGCGCCAACCCGCGCCAGCGCTTCGCGCCGATTGGCCTCCTGCGTCCGGTGGCTGCGCGCCGTGAGGACGAGCGCCCCGTCCGCCGTCATCCGGCTGCCCGCAAGCTCCTTGAGACGGCGATAGACGGATGGCGCAAGGTCCAGCGCCGACACATCGACCCGCAGCTGGATCGCCGTTGCGACCTTGTTGACATTCTGCCCGCCCGGGCCGGTCCCCGCGAGATGACGTTCCTCGACCGCGTCGGGCGGAATGGAGGGATGGTCAGGACGCGGCATCGTCGGCAAGATCCCATGATCCGAAGCGTCCGGGCAAGGGTGCGCTGGCTTCAACCGGCCGTTTGCCGGGGCGTGGCACCACGAGCGCGCGGGCATGGAGCAGCATCGGCCCGTCAGCCGTTCCATATACCGGATCGCCCATGATGGGCATGCCGAGGCCTTCCCGTGCATGGACGCGCAATTGGTGGGTACGCCCGGTTTCCGGGTTGAACTCGATCAATGCGGATCCCTCTTTCCGGGCGAGCACCCGCCAAGCCGTGCGCGCGGATTTGCCTTTCGGATCGCCTTCCATCCACCAGCCGCGCTCCCGCGTCGAGCGCTTGGCAAGCGGCAGGTCGATCATGCCCTCTTCTGCCGCCGGCACACCATCGACAACCGCCCAATAGGTCTTGCGCGCGCCGCCTTCGGCGAAGGTTGCATTGAACCGCTTCAGCGCCTTCGGATTGCGCGCCAGCAACAGGCACCCGCTCGTATCCTGATCCAGCCGGTGGACGATCATCGGGGACCGCGCAAAGCCCTGCTTAAGCTCGCGCAGCCGCGCCTCGACGCACTCGCCGCCACGCTTGGGCCGGGTAACGGGCAGACCGGCGGGCTTGTCGATGACGATCGCCTCGCCGTCGATAAAAAGGATGGTGTCGATCAGCATGGCGGCGGCTTAGCGGAGACGACCGGGCCCTGCATAGCCGAGAGGCTTCGCCCAATTGGTAACAATTCCCTAACGACATCGCGGCTAGGCCGGGCATCTGGAGGTGGCAACATGCTGCACGGCAGATTCTCCGACGCGTTCCCGCAGGATTCCGAGCGGCTGGTTTCCCTCGCCGAGATTCTGAGCGCGTTCAGCTATGCGCTCGATCTGACCGAAGGGCAGCCCGAGGGGCATTGCGTGCGCAGCTGCTGGATCGGCACCCGAATCGGCCAGGCCCTCGGCCTTCCCGAAAACGACCTTTGGGAGCTCTATTATACGCTGCTGATGAAGGATCTCGGCTGCAGCAGCAACGCAGCCCGGATCTGCGAACTCTATCTGGCCGACGATCACCGCTTCAAGCATGATTACAAATTCGTCGACGGCAATCTCGGCAATGTGCTGAAATTCGTCTTCACGCGCACCGGCACCGATGCCCCCTTCACCCGCAGGGTCGGTGCGATCGCCAATATCCTCAAGAACGGCCCCGAAATCGCCCGCTCGCTGGTCGAGACCCGCTGCATGCGCGGTGCGGACATTGCACGGCAGCTGCGTTTTTCGGACAATGTCGCCGACGGCATCGCCGGTCTCGACGAACATTGGGATGGATCGGGCAAGCCGAACGGCGTCGCTGGCGATGCGATTCCGCTCTTTTCCCGGGTCGCGCTGCTTGCGCAGATCGTCGATATATTCTGGAAGGCCAATGGCCGCGAAGCCGCCTGCGACGAGGTGAAGGCGCGGACGGGCAGCTGGTTCGATCCCGAATTGTGCACGGCCTTCCTGGCGATCGCCGGAAAGGACGATTTCTGGACCGATCTCGCCGCGCCGGACATCGAGCAGCAGATTTTCGCGCTCGAACCCGCGCAGCAGGTGACCCTCGTCGATGAAGACTATCTCGACGATATCGCGAGCGCCTTCGGCCAGGTCATCGACGCGAAGAGCCCCTATACGAGCGGTCATAGCAACCGCGTCGGCGACTATGTCGACGGCATCTGTGCGCATCTCGGCTATGCCGACGACCGCTCTCGCACCCTACGCCGCGCCGCCATCCTGCACGATATCGGCAAGCTGGGCGTTTCCAACCTCATCCTCGACAAGCCCGGAAAGCTGGACGAGGAGGAATGGGCGATCATGCGAGATCATGCCCGGCACACTACGGAGATTCTCGGCCGGATTTCGATCTTCGAGGATATGGCTGCGATCGCGGGCGCCCATCACGAAAGGCTCGACGGGACAGGCTATCCGCTGGGCCTCGACGCGGTGACGATCAGCATGGACACGCGGATCATCTCGGTGTGCGATTTCTACGACGCGCTGGTGGCAGACCGCCCCTATCGTGGGGCGATGCCGCGCGAAAAGGCGCTGACGATAATCAAGGAAGAAGTCGGGGCCGCCATCGATCCGCGCTGCTTCGAAGCGCTCGAAGCCATCACGGAGCAATAGCGGCCCAATACGGCATCAGGCCGTGAGCTTTGCGGCCGTTTCGGCGATCCGGCGGCCCTGATAGCGGGCGCCGGCGAGTTCGGTCTCGCTGGGCATGCGGCTGCCGTCATTGTTGGCGATGGTTGTCGCGCCATAGGGCGATCCGCCCTTGACCTCGTCGACGCCGTTCTGATCGCCAAAGCCGTAATCGAGGCCGACAATGGTCATCCCGAAATGCAGCATGTTGGTAATCAGCGAAAAGAGCGTGGTTTCCTGCCCGCCATGCTGGCTGGCGGTGGCCGTAAATGCGCCGCCGACCTTGCCGACCAGCGCATTGGTGAACCACAGCCCGCCGCCCTGATCGAGAAAACTCGCCATTTGCGATGAGACGCGGCCGAAGCGCGTGCCTGCACCGATGGCAATGCCGTCATAATTGGCAAGATCGCCGATTTCGGCAACCGGCGCGTCCTGATCCAGCTTGAAGCCGTTTGCGCGCGCCGTCTCTTCGGGGACGGTTTCGGGGACGCGCTTGATATCGACTTCCGCGCCGGCTTCGCGCGCGCCTTCAGCAACGGCCTCTGCCATCGCTTCGATATGGCCGTAGCTCGAATAGTAGAGAACGAGGATCTTGGTCATGGAAATCTCCTGTCATGTCGGTGTTGCGTTGTCGGTGGTGAGAGCAGTGAAAGGAACCGCCGCCCCGGCCGGGGGGCCGGGACGGCGGAGGGGTCAGGCGGCGTCGACGAGAACGAGTTCGCTGTCCTCGAGCGCCTCCAGATGCAGGCTCGTGCCGCCGGAAATCGCAGCGCCGTCACGCGCATCGATCTCGACATCGTTGGCGATGATCTTGCCGGTGGCCGGCACCAGATAGGCGTGATTTCCCCCGGCCACAGCATAGTCGATCGCCTCACCCGCTTTCAGCGTCGCGCCCATGACGCGCGCCGGAGTGAGGATTTCGAGCGCATCGTCATCGGCAAAGCCGCTTGCCAATGTCACGAACCGTCCCGAGCGATCGCCCTTGGGAAAGGGTTTCGCGCCCCAGCGCGGCTCGGCCCCGGGTTTGGCGGTCTCGATCCAGATCTGGAACAGCGTCGTCGTCTCGTCCTCGAGATTATATTCGCTGTGCCGGACGCCGGAGCCCGCGCTCATCACCTGGACGTCGCCCGCCTCGGTGCGGCCGCGATTGCCCATGGAATCTTCATGAGTGATCGCGCCGGTGCGAACATAAGTGATGATCTCCATGTCGCGATGCGGGTGCGGCGGAAAACCGGCACCTGCCTCGATACTGTCGTCGTTCCACACCCGGATCGGGCCCCAGCCCATGCGCTCGGGATCGTAATAGTTGCCGAACGAAAAGTGATGGTGCGCATCCAGCCAGCCGTGATGGGCATGGCCGATCTGATAAAAGGGTCGTTTCTCGATCATTCTCTGTCTCCCGATAAGGTTGGCGGAAGTTCCGTTGACAACCAGATAGTGCGCCGTCAGAGTTCATAAATAGAAACTTTGGAAAATGATCGTTTCCAAATATGTCGCAATTACCCGATCTCGAAGCCTGGGCGATCTTCGCGAAAGTTGCGGAATTGCGCTCGTTTACGGCAACGGCCGAGGAACTCGGCATGTCCAAGGCGACCGTATCCAAGGCCGTTTCCCGGCTGGAACGCGCGCAGGGAGTCAACCTTCTGCACCGGACGTCGCGCAGCCTGTCGCTGACCGAAAGCGGGCGAATACTGATGGGACGGGCGCAGCAGCTGCTCGATCTCGGCGCAGGGCTGGAGGATGCGGCGCGGGAGGATTCCGAAAAGCCGCGCGGCACGATCCGCATGGCAGCGCCGATGTCCTATGGCGCGCTACACGTCGCGCCTCTGCTGGCCGAATTCCTGATCGAATATCCCGAAATCCGCATCGACCTCGATCTCAGCGACGAACGCGTGGACATAATAGAGCGCGGCTTCGATCTCGCGATCAGGATTGCCACCCTGCCCGACAGCTCCTTGCGCGCCCGGCGGCTCGGCGACGTTACCGGCTGGATCGTCGTCGCCCCTTCCTATCTTGAGCGCCGGGGCACGCCCGGCCATCCCAGCGAGCTCTCGCAACACGACTGTTTGAGCTACACCAACCTCCCCAACCCCCGGCTATGGCATTTCCAGAGTATCGCCGGCGACGAAGTGTCGGTGGAAGTAAACGGGCCGCTATCGGGAAATAGCGGCGATGCAATGCTGCCCTCGCTGCGCGCCGGGCTGGGCATTGCGCGATTGCCCGACTTCATCGTCGACGAGGATCTGCGCAACGGCACTTTGGTTTCGATCCTGCCCGAATGGTCGGACGACAATGGCGGTATCCATATTCTCACCCCGCCGGGCCGTCACCGCCCCGCCAGGGTGGAGGCGCTGGTCGCGTTTCTGGCCCAACGGCTGACCGGCTAGCGCCGTCGCTCCGTGGCATTTTCGCTGAAATATTAGTGAGTCCCAAATGTCACAGCTTTGCGACTCGTGGAGTTAACTGGCCTTTAACCTTTTGCGTTCATACCTTCGATGGTTAATGAATTGCACCGAGCCGAACGGGATTGCTTTCCCTATCGGTGCCCACAGCAAGGGGTAGACCTGATGCGAGTGTTGCTGATCGAAGACGAGCCGACCACGGCCAAGAGCATCGAGATGATGCTGACGACCGAGGGGTTCAACGTCTATACGACGGATCTGGGCGAGGAAGGCCTCGATCTGGGCAAGCTCTATGATTACGATATCATATTGCTCGACCTGAACCTGCCGGACATGCACGGCTATGACGTGCTCAAGAAGCTCCGTCTCTCGAAGGTCCAGACGCCGGTTCTCATCCTTTCGGGCATTGCCGAGATGGATTCCAAGGTTCGCAGCTTCGGCTTCGGCGCCGACGATTATGTTACCAAACCTTTCCACCGCGAAGAGCTGGTCGCCCGCATTCATGCCGTTGTGCGCCGCTCCAAGGGCCATTCGCAGTCGGTCATCAAAACCGGCAAGCTCGCCGTCAATCTCGATGCCAAGACCGTCGAAGTCGACAGCAACCGCGTCCATCTGACGGGCAAGGAATATGCGATGCTCGAGCTGCTTTCGCTGCGCAAGGGCACGACGCTGACCAAGGAAATGTTCCTCAACCACCTTTATGGCGGCATGGACGAACCCGAACTCAAGATCATCGACGTCTTCATCTGCAAGCTCCGTAAGAAGCTGAGCCTTGCCTCGGGCGGAGAGAATTACATCGAAACGGTCTGGGGCCGCGGCTATGTGCTGCGCGATCCGGACGAGGAAGAACAGGCGCAAGTCGCCTAGCGGCGGCCAGCCCGGACACCGCTTCCATATCCGAACAGGGGCAGGGCCGCAGCAGAAATGCTGTGGCCCTTTTCCGGTGTCCGATCAGCGTCGGCAGGAGCGCCATGGGACCGCTTAGCCCCGCCTCTCGCCTTGCCTATTCAGCGCGGCCGCAAAGCCGGGGATGGCCGGGATAAGCCGGTGCTTTTAGACAGCTTGTTAAAGAGATTGAACAAAGTCCGGTGCTCGTGCATTATTGCAGTGCACAATGGCGCAAAAATATTTTGACGAGATTTGGGGATATAGCCGGGGACGCCGGCCGCGGCCCGGTTTCGAGTCCCTCGCGCGCTGGATCAAGGAAACATCCAAACCCGAACTGCGCCGCCGCCAGGCCCAGGCCGAGGCGGCCTTTCGCCAGCTCGGCATCACCTTCAACGTTTATGGCGAAGATGAAGAAGCCGAGCGGATCATACCGTTCGACATCATTCCCCGCGTCTTTACCCATGAAGAATGGCAGTCGCTCTCCGAAGGACTGGAGCAACGCGTAACCGCACTGAACCTCTTCCTCGAAGATGTGTATGGGGCGCGGAAGATCCTCAAGGACGGCATCGTTCCATCCGATCTCGTGCTCGGCAATCCGGGTTTCACGCCGCTCGTCAACGGCCATCGGCCGCCGCACGGCCTGTATGCGCATATCTGCGGCATCGACATGGTTCGCACGAGTGCCGACGAGTTCCTGGTGCTCGAGGACAATGCCCGCACGCCGTCCGGCGTTTCCTACATGCTGGAAAATCGCGAGGCGATGCTGCGGCTATGCCCCGAACTGTTCGAGATATTCGAAGTCGAGCCGGTCGACAGCTATACCGACGCCCTGCGGGAAATGATGCAATCGGTCGCCCCGGACAGCGCCTCGAATAATCCGTGTTGCGTGCTGCTCACGCCCGGTCATTTCAACAGCGCCTTTTACGAACACAGCTTCCTTGCCGACAATGTCGGTATCGAGCTCGTAGAAGCGGCGGACCTGATCGTCGACGACGATATCGTCTGGATGCGAACGATCGAGGGGCGCAAGCGCGTCGATGTTATCTATCGGCGGATCGACGACGATTTCCTCGATCCGCTCGTCTTTCGCCCCGATTCGATGCTCGGCGTACCGGGTCTGATCGCGGCCTATTTCGCCGGCAATGTAACGCTGATCAACGCGCCGGGCGGCGGCATAGCCGACGACAAGGCGATCTACTCCTACATGCCGGAGATCGTGAAATATTATACGGGCGCCGAGGCCAAGCTGCCCAATGTCGAAACATGGCGCTGCCGCGAACCCGACGCCCTTAAATACACGCTCGAGCATCTCGCCGAGCTTGTCGTCAAGAAGGTCGACGGTTCGGGCGGGTACGGCATGCTAGTCGGCCCGACCTCGACCGAGGAAGAGATCGCGGAATTCCGCGCCGCGTTAAAAGCCAATCCGCACGGCTACATCGCCCAGCCGACGCTCGCCCTTTCGACGGTTCCGACGCTCGCCGGCAAGGGCATCAAGGGCCGCCATGTCGATTTCAGGCCGTTCGTCCTGAGCGGCACCAACGGGGTCCATACCGTCCCGGGCGGCCTCACCCGCGTCGCGCTTCGGGAAGGATCGCTGGTCGTCAATTCGAGCCAGGGCGGCGGTACCAAGGACAGTTTCGTCCTGCGCCCCGATAACGAGCAGCCCGAGGCCAAAGCCTGATGCTCGCCCGGACCGCCTCCTATCTCTACTGGATCGGCCGCTATGTGGAGCGCGCCGAATTTACCGCCCGGCTCGTCGAAGCCACGGTCCGGCTGGATTCGCTTTCCGCGCGGCCGGCCGGCGAAGGCGCCTGGGAAAGCGCGCTCGCCGTCGCTTCCTCCGCCGATGATTATGCGGCGACCGGCGAAACCGTAAATCCGACCAATGTCGCCAACTTCATGATGCTGGCCGAAAACAATTCCAATTCGGTCCGCAATTGCCTGTACAGTGCGCGAATGAATTCCCGCGCCGTGCGCACCGCGCTCACCCGCGAAGGCTGGGAAAGCATCAACCGCGCATGGCTCGGCCTTCGGGACCGGAGCGCCGTCGGCGGCACTCAGGCGACGATCAACCTGATCGAGGCCCTGAAAGCCGAAACCCGCGGTTTCGAAGGCGCGATCCACCGGATGCTGCGCCAGGAAAGCCAATTCTTCCTGCGTTTGGGCGCCTGTATCGAACGCGCCGACAACATGGCGCGCCTGATCGACGTCAAATATCATTTGATCCTGCCCGAGGGCGAAGAGGTCGGCGGGCTGATCGACCGCGATCAATGGAGCACGATCCTCCAGACGGCGTCCGCCAATACCGCCTTTCGCTGGCTCTATCGCGACGGGCTCTCGCCGAGCCGCGTCGTCGAAATGCTCGTCCTGCGCCGCGAGCTGCCGCGTTCGCTGGCGGCCACCGCGGACGAGCTTGTCGGCATACTTGATGCGCTCGGCAAAGCCACGGGGTTTCAGGGCGAGGCAGATCGGATGGCGCGGCTGTTGCAGCAACGGATGCGCAAGACCCGCATCCGCGAAATCATGGCGGGCGGATTGCACGAATATCTTCAGGCCTTTATCAAAGAGAACCGGCTTCTAAGCCAAGCCATCACCCGACAGTTCCGGTTCGATTAGATGCGCCTCCATGTAGAGTACAGCACCGATTACGCGTTCACGCAGCCGCAGCGCCGGCTCGTGCAGCTGCTAAGGATGACCCCGGTCAATTTCGCCGCCCAGCATGTTATCGACTGGCATATCGACGTCGATTGCGATGCCCGGCTCAGGCCCAGCCGGGACGGCTATGGTAACGAAATTACGATGCTCTATATCACCGGGCCGATAGACCGGATCGCGCTCAAGGTATCGGGTGAAGTGTTGACCGACGACCGTTCGGGCCTTGTCGAGGATGCGCCGGAACCCTTGCCGGTCGAGGTGTTCCTGCGAGAGACGAATCTGAGCGCCGCCGACGATGCGATCCGCGCCTTCGCCGCGGACATCGCTAACTCGGAAAAGGATCCGCTGAGCCGGATGCACCTGCTGATGTCGCGCATATTGAACGAGATCCGCTACGTGCCGACATTGGACGCGGTCGAGCGCAATGCCGCGACCGCCTTTGCCAGCAACACGGGCGTCTGCCAGGATCACGCCCATATCTTCTGTGCCGCCGCGCGATCGATGGGCATTCCGGCGCGCTATATCTCGGGCCATCTCTATCGCCGCGACGGCGCGCATATCCAGGAAGCAAGCCACGCCTGGGCCGAAGCCCATTTACCGGCGATCGGCTGGACCGGTTTCGATCCGGCCAACGGGATCAGCCCGGATGACGCCTATATCCGGGTCGCGTGCGGCCTGGACTATCTCGAAGCCGCGCCTGTTGCCGGCCAGCGGCTTGGCGGCGGCGAAGAGACGCTGACGGTCGACGTTCGGGTGACTCAGGCGCAGAATCAGGCGCAGAACTGAGGGTCGTTCCCGCCGTCGCGATCCACACTTTCGCGAAATTGCGCTCTTTGCGGTGCACAATTTCGTCGCTAACCGGGAGGCCGGACCGGCCATTAGCTATCGGAGTCGCATGACATATTGCTTGGGAATGTTGCTCGAACAGGGGCTCATCATGATTGCCGACACCCGTACCAATGCGGGTGTCGACAACATCTCCTCCTACAAGAAGCTCCATATCCTCGAGCATAGTGAAGATCGCACGATCATCGCCTGTACGGCAGGCAACCTGTCGGTCACCCAGGCCACCTTCGCGCTATTGCGCGAGGGGCTGGAGGAAGACGATGACAGCGACGGCCCCCGGTTCGTTAAAGATATGGCGAACATGCACCGCGTCGCGGGCCTTGTCGGCGAGGCACTGCACATGGCGCGCGAGGATATTACGGAGACCGCCGGCGACGACGCGCAATACAGCTTTTCGGGATCGATGCTGCTCGGCGGCCGGATCAAGGGCCGGCCTTTGCGGCTTTTCCACATCTACAAGGAAGGCAATTTCATCGCCTGCCAGCCCGATCGTCCGTTCATGCAGATCGGCGAGACCAAATATGGCAAGCCGATCCTCGACCGCGCGCTCGAATATGATACGCCGCTCGACGATGCGGTGAAGACCGGGCTGGTTTCCTTCGATTCGACGATGCGTTCGAATCTCAGCGTCGGCCGCCCGCTCGATATCGTGGTGCTACCGGCCGACGAAACACAGCCGATGCTGAGCCAGCGGATCGACGAGACCGATCACTATTTCAACATGCTTTCCTCGAAATGGGCGCTGGCGTTGGCCGAGGCCCGCGCGGCGATCCCGATGCCGCCTTTCATGCTGAAAGATTCCGCCGAATAGGCGATCGCGAGCCGGTTATTCGGCGTCGGCGAAAATCTTCTGCTCGATCTGCGGTTCCACCGCTACCTCGAACCGCTCCCAGCCGCGCGGCGTGAGCTTTTCGAGCGGGCGGTAGCGCGTCTTATATTGCATCCGCGCCGCGCCCTCGACCCAATAGCCGAGATAGACATAGGGCAAACCCGCCTTGGCCGCGTGCACGATATGGTCGAGGATGATGAAATTGCCGAGGCCGTCGCGGTCGGGATGGCCAGCATCGAAGAAGCTGTAGATCATCGACAGCCCGTCCGACTGCCGGTCGGTCAGACAGGCGCCGACAAGCTTGCCCGGGTTTCCGTCCTGGGCCGGCTCGCGATATTCGATCATGAACGTATCGACGGGCGTCTGTTCGACCATGTCAGCAAAGTCCATCTCGTCCATGTCATGCATGCCGCCATCGGGATGGCGAGCGGAGAGATAGCGGCGCAGCAGCGCAAATTGCTCCTCGGTCGTCCAGGCTTCGCACGCACTGACGTCGAGATCGCGATGCCGGCGCATCAATTTGCGCTGGGTGGCGTTGGGCCGGAACTCTTCGGCGATCACGCGGACCGAGACGCAGGCCTGACAGCCTTGGCAGCTCGGCCGGTAGGCAACAGACTGGCTCCTTCGGAAGCCGATCCGCCCAAGCGCTTCGTTGAGCTCACCGGCGTGCGGACCGCGCAGCTCGGTGAAAACCTTCCGCTCGGTCTTGCCGGGCAAATAGGGGCACGGGCTCGGCGCCGTGACGAAGAATCTGGGGAACCGGAATGGCGCACTCACGTCTGGGGACACCCTCGCTCTTTTTCGTTGTTCGAGGGCGCTTTTATGACTTGCGGACAGAGTGTTGGAAAGGCTGTTTACCCTAAATAAAGGGTTAAATTAGTAAATCGGTGCAATTTCCTGTGAAGATTAACCAAGCCGGTTGACCCTGACTGTGGATAACGTTCGCCGCTGTGCCAAATTGGTCCGCAGCGGGCCTACGACGAGTTGAGAAGGCGACGGTCAGGCGGTTACCGACTCGACCGGAAGAAAGCCGGCGCGGATGGCAAAGTCAATCTGGCGCCGCATCATCTCCCCATTCGCCGCGGGGCCAGAACGGCCAAGCAATTTTTCTATATTATCTTCTAAAAACAACGGATTGCGCTGAAAATAACTGGAATAGAGCACGGCCACGCGGCGGTGGAAGCGGCGCTCGGCCGGTGACAGCATATCGAGGTCGAAACGCTCGGGTGTGACGAGTTCGGGGTTGGCAAATTGCGGATAGGATCGGACCAGCGCGAAGAAGTCATCGACCGGCATCGGCGATCCGGCGACGAGATGGAACGCCCTGCCGCTCGCCTCTTCGATCCGCTCTGCAATCCTTACCAGACCCTTTACGACATGATCGAGCGGAACGAAGTTCAGCGTCGCACCAGGCTCCGCCGGAATCGTGCGAATACGCCCTTCGGCGAGCAGCCGGAACGCCATATAGATTGAATCAAACGCTCCGATCGCGCCGTCCGATTGTCGTCCGACAATGATGCTGGGCCGGGCGAGCGCCGCTGGCATTCCGCCTACAATCGCCTGCCGGACGAGCGACTCCGCCTCGGCCTTGCTGGCCTCGTAGGGATTGGCGAAATGCACGGGCGCTTCTCCGCCATCCTCTGCGACCTCCCCTTGGCGCTCGCCGCAGACATAAGCGGTCGAGACATGCACAAAGCCGGCCGGACCACCCGGCCTTAAGCGGGCGAGATCGAGCATGTGCCGCGTCCCGCCGACATTCACCGCGGCATAGATTTCCGGTGCGGCATCGAAGGCAACGACTGCAGCGCAGTGAAGAATCGTCTCGGCCTGAGCGGCGAGCTCGCGCCAATCCTGCTCGGCCAGGCCAAGATGCGGCTCGCCGACATCGCCCGTCACCAGCGCGACCTCGCCGGGCGCGGGCGCGCTACCATTCCAGTCCCGGGTTTCGATTTCCTCGCCGTCGCCGTGGCGCACGGTCCGGTTCTTGCGGACGAGCCCGATCACGCCATGACCGCGCGCGGCAAGCGCGGCCGCAACCTCGCCGCCGAGCAGCCCGGCGGCACCGGTGACGAGTATCGTGGTCAAATCAGCAGCAGCCCGAAATCGCCGCGTCGCCTGTTTCCGCATTGAACGGCATCAGCTCCCCGCAACCCGGAAAGATTCCATAATGCGTCGAAAAATCGCCGAAAAATTCGAAATGCTCGGCAAAGCGCGTCTCGGCGAGCATCCGCCAGGTATTGCCGCATACCGCGAACATCCGGCCTTTCTCGATGATATGATGGCCGTCCAGCGTCAGCGCGCGTTCGTGCCCGGTCACCGTGCCCTTGTAGCGCACAGCCTGGCCGTAATCCTCGCAGCGCGGTTCGAGCCCGTCGAGCTTGAACAGCCGATAGGTGGCCGAGAAGAAGCGGATGCCATCGACCTTTTCGGCAACTTCGGGATCGCCGATGCCCAGCGGCCGATCGGTGACGAGGCGCGGATCGAGGAAGCCGGCATCCTTGGCCAGCCTGTCGAAATCGCCCCAATAGAGCGCGCCCGACAGGCATTCGCCGTGCAACACGGGATCGGCGAGCAGCGCTTGTGGCACTCGGCGTTCGGAATAGACGTCGGAGAAATAGAATTCGCCGCCGGGCTTCAGCAGCGCTTGCGCTTCGCGGAAGACCTTGGCCTTGTCCCCCACAAGATTGATGACGCAGTTGGAAACAATGAGATCGAAGCTGCCGGGCTCGAGGCCCAGTGCGTCGAGCTTTTCGATATCGCCTTCGACGAATTCGACATTGGCGTAGCCGAATCGCTCGGCGTGCCAATCGAGATGCGCGCGCGCGACGGCGAGTTGCTCGGGCGTGGTATCGACGCCGACGACGCTGCCCTCCGCGCCGGCAAGCTGCGCCAGCAGATAGGCGTCCTGCCCAGAGCCGCTGCCGAGATCGAGGATACGCATGCCTTTAGCGGCTTCCGGCGCGATCAGGCCGCAGCCATAATAGCGCGCTTTCACCTCGGGATGGACATTGGCCAGCGCGGCCAGGATCTCCGGCGCCGGCGCTTCGAGCGTGCAGCAGGCATCGGTCTTGAGATCGGCCGAGCCCTGCAACACCTGCCCGTAATAATCCCGGCTATTCTCGATATTCATCCAGCCCATCTCCCTGGGTACGGCAGGCGAAAGCATAAATCACGGAAGTGTTCGAATCGGACGGCTTTCGGGTTACACCAAGACTGGCCCCATGTAACTTGGTGTAACTTTCGCCTTTACGGCCTCGAATGCCTCGCCATGAAAGGGAGGATGCCTTGCAACGCACCCATGATCTGATTGTGATCGGCGCCGGTTCGGCCGGGCTCACCGCGGCGGGGGGCTGCGGCCAGTTCGGGCTCAAGGTCGCGCTCGTTGAAAAAGGCCCGATGGGCGGCGACTGCCTGAATACCGGCTGCGTGCCTTCCAAGGCATTGATCACGGCGGCGCGGCGCGCGCAGGAAATGCGCGAAAATGCGAAATACGGGATTGCCGATACCGAGCCCAAAATCGATTTCCACGCCGTCCATGCTCATGTCCAGCGCGCGATCGCGTCAATAGCGGTCGATGACAGCCAGGAACGGTTCGAGGAGGAGTTCGGCGTCGAGGTGATCCGGGGCGAAGCCAAGATCATCGACGGCTCCACCATCGAAGTGAACGGGCGCACCCTGAAGGCGCCGCGCATCTGCCTCGCCATCGGATCGAAACCCTTCGTGCCGCCGGTCGGGGGGCTGGCTGACATTCCCTATCTCACCAACGAGACGATCTTCGACCTCACCGAACGGCCTGAGCATCTGCTCGTGATGGGCGGCGGGCCGATCGGCATGGAGATGGCGCAAAGCTTCCGGCGGCTCGGCAGCAGGGTGACGGTGATCCAGCGCGGCAAGGCGATGGACAAGGACGATCCAGAAGCCGCCGCCATCGTCGTCGGGCGCTTCCAGGCCGAGGGCGTCGATATTCGCGAAGATACCGAGGTGAAGGCCGTCAGCAAGACCGATAGCGGCATCGCCGTCGAAACCGATGGCGGCGACACCATCCTCGCCAGTCATGTGCTCGTCGCCACCGGTCGGACCTGCGACTTTGCCGGCTTCGGACTTGAAAATGCAGGAATCGAATGGAGCCCGCGCGGCATCACCGTCGACGCCAAGCGCCGCACGACCAACAAGAAAGTCTATGCGATCGGCGATTGCCGGGTCGGCCCGCGCTTCACCCATGCGTCGGGCTATGAAGGCTCGCTCGTCGTGTTGCAGGTCGCGCTGGGGCTTGGCGGCAAGGCCGATTATACCGCGCTGCCCTGGGTCACCTATAGCGACCCCGAACTCGCCCAGGTAGGCATGACCGAGGCGCAGGCGCGCGAGAAGTTCGGCGAGAAGGCCGAAGTCACGCGACGGGATTTTTCGCACAACGACCGCGCCCGGGCCGAAAACGACACCGGCGGATTTCTCAAGATTATCCGCAAGGGCAAGACAATCCTCGGCGCGACCATTGTCGGCCCGCATGCGGGCGAACTGCTCCTGCCCTGGAGCCTCGCGATCGGGGGTAAGGCTAACGCCTTCGCGATCGGCGGCGCCATCGTGCCCTACCCCACGCGCTCCGACATTTCGAAACAGGCCGGATACGGCGTATGGGAACCGACGATCTTCGGCAGCTGGCCCAAACGCTGGGCGCGGTTCCGCGCGAAATATCTGCTATAGCCCAGCGCCGACCGCACGGAGACTCAATTATCGCCACAAGCCCCCTGCCCGGCCCCTCGCCTTTCCTCGTGCCAGACGCTGCGCCGCTGGCGCCGGAGAAATTTCGCGATTCGTTGACCACCGCAAAAGGCGAGCGTCGCGCGTATGTCGCGCTCGACCGGCTGGAGACGCTCTGGTTCAACACCGGAACGCTGTGCAATCTCGCCTGCAAGAGCTGCTATATCGAAAGCTCACCAATCAACGACGCGCTCGTCTATCTGACCGCCGCCGAGGTGGATGCCTATCTCGACGAGATCGAACGGGATGGGCTCGGTACCCGCGAGATCGGCTTTACCGGCGGCGAGCCTTTCATGAACCGCGAGATGATCGCAATGCTCGAAAGCTGCCTCGCCCGCGGTTTCGACGTGTTGATGCTGACCAACGCGATGCGTCCGATGCGACGGTTCGAGGGCGAGTTGCTCGATCTCAAGGCCCGCCATGGCGAACGATTGACGATGCGCGTCAGCCTCGATCACTACACGCGGGCGATCCATGAAAGCGAACGCGGCGGCGGCACATGGGACAAGGCGATTGCCGGGCTCACATGGCTGTCGGACAACGGCTTCTCGATCGCCGTCGCTGGGCGGCACCTGGCCGACGAAAACGACGGCTCGGCTCGGCAGGGCTATGCCGATCTCTTCGCGCGCGAAGGCCTGAGCATCGACGCCACCGATCCCGCCCGGCTCGTCCTCTTTCCCGAGATGGACGCGACCGCCGACGTTCCCGAAATCACCGCCGCCTGCTGGGGCATCCTCGACGTCGATCCCCGCGCGATGATGTGCGCGACGAGCCGGATGGTCGTGAAGCACAAGGGCGCGGAAAGGCCGGTGGTCGCGGCCTGCACGCTGCTCCCCTATGGCGCCGATTTCCAGATGGGCGAGACGCTGGCCGAGGCCGGCCGCGACATAGCGCTCAACCATCCCCATTGCGCGCGCTTTTGCGTATTGGGCGGCGCGAGCTGCAGCGCCTAATAGACCCGCGAAAAGGGAGAAAATCATGCAGGACGAAGCCTTTGAGCGCGTGCTCGACATTTATCGCGAGCGTAACGCGGCGGAACGGCAGGACGACAGCCTGGGCCGCGACGACCGGTTGCTCTGGGTCGGCGAGGATGTCGGGCGGCTGCTGCTCGACCTGACGGTCGGCCGCAAGGCGAAGGTGATCGTCGAGCTCGGCAGTTCCTTCGGCTTCTCGACCCTGTTTCTTGCGAAGGCGGCGAGCCTGACCGGCGGCACGCTCTACAGCTACGAGATCGCGCCCGAAAAACAGGATTGGGCGCGCGAACGGATCGGCGAGGCGGGGCTGGCAGACCATGTCGACTGGCGCCTGGGCGACGCGGTGGATCTGCTCGCCGACCAGCCGGGCCCGATCGATATAGTGCTGCTCGATCTCTGGAAGGACCTTTATATTCCGTGCTTCGATGCGCTCCATCCGAACCTTGCCGAAGGTGGCATCGTGGTCGCCGACAACATGCTCTACCCGTCCAGTTTCAACGAAGGCGCTACGGAATATCGCGCCCATGTGCGCGCAAAGCCCGATATGGAGGGCGCGCTGCTCCAAATCGGCAGCGGTATCGACATCGCAGTGAAAGCGGGAAGCGCTTCTCCGGGCTCCCCGGACTAGTCCTGATCCACGCCTCGCGCGGCGAAGACCCGCTTGCCGACGGCATCCAGCTTCGCGATCAAGGCACGGTCGGCCATCGCAAGATCGGTGATAATCGACATGTCGAGCACCGTGTCGAGCGGATTGGCCGGACGTTTATCGGGCAGCGCCCTGGCGAACTCGACGACAGTCTGCACCGCCTTGTCGGCATTGGCGTGGAGGGTGGCGAGGATGTCATGAACCTCGACCTCGGCAACATCGTCGCGCCAGCAATCATAGTCCGTGACCATGGCGACAAGCGCATAGGGCAACTCCGCCTCGCGGGCGAGCTTGGCTTCGGGCATCGCCGTCATCCCGATCAGGTCGCAGCCCCAAGACCGGTAAAGCTCGCTTTCCGCGCGGGAGGAGAATTGCGGGCCTTCCATGGCGAGATAGGTCGCGCCGCGATGAACCGTGGCCCCAGCCGCCTTCGCCGCAGCCTCGGCGAGATCCGACAGCGCCGGGCAAACCGGATCGGCCATCGAGACATGCGCGACGAGACCGTCTCCAAAAAAGCTCTTTTCGCGCGCAAAGGTGCGGTCGATAAACTGGTCGACGACCACGAAATCGCCGGGCGGCAAATCTTCGCGCAGTGAACCCACGGCCGAAAGCGAGAGCATGTCGGTGCATCCCGCACGCTTCAGCACGTCGATATTGGCGCGGAAGTTGAGCTGGCTCGGCCCGATTCTATGGCCCTTGCCGTGGCGCGGCAGGAAGACGAAGCGCTTGCCGGAAATTTCGCCGATGACAAGCTCGTCCGATGCTTCTCCCCAGGGGCTTTCGACGCGGATCGACTGAGCGTCTTCGAGCGCATCCATGGCATAGAGCCCGGACCCGCCGACGACACCGATCACCCATTCGCCACCTGTCATTCGCTGGCCGCCATTGAACTTTCCCCTCGCCGATCCGTTGATCCGTTACTAATGGGGGAAGCCACTCTTCACCTCAATAGCCCGTGCGAGCGGGGCGGAGGAACCAGTAGACCATGCGTATTGCTACGATAGTTTTGGGCATAGCGGCGCTCGCCGCGGCAGCGCCCGCCTTTGCCCAATCCAGCATAACCGGCCGCTGGCTGACCGAAGATCGCCGCGCGATCATCCGCATCGCGCCCTGCGGCGGCGCGATTTGCGGCTATATCCAGCAGGTGCTGCGGGAAATGCCCGATGCGGACCAGCGCGACGAGAACAATCCGGACCCCGCGCTTCGCAGCCGCCGCATCATCGGCATGCCGGTGCTCACCGGATTCCGGCTCGACGGCAATCGCTGGCGCCATGGCGAGATTTACGATCCGGAAGACGGGCGCAACTATAGCGCCCGGATGGAGCTCAACGCCAATGGATCGCTGAGCGTCACGGGCTGTGTGCTCGGCGGCATCATCTGCCAGTCGGAAGTCTGGACGCGCCGGCGTTAGCCGCTCAGGGCTTTACGACGTCCTGCTCGATCGTGCCGAACGTGGCGTGGCCATGCTCGTCCTCCATCCAGATGCGAACGCTGTCGCCGGCTTTCAGGAAGGGCGTCTTCATCTCTCCGTCCTGGATCTGTTCCACCATCCGTACCTCGGCAATGCAGCTATAGCCTAGTCCGCCCTCGGCGATCGGCTTGCCCGGCCCGCCATCGGCATCGCGGTTGGAGACGGTACCCGAACCGATGATGCTGCCCGCGACGAGATCGCGCGTCTTGGCGAGATGGGCGACGAGCGTCCCGAAATCGAAGGTCATGTCGACACCCGCATCGGCGCGGCCGAAGGGCTGGCCGTTGAGATCCGCGTTCAGCGTGCCGTGCAGCTTGCCCTCTTTCCAGTTGGGCAGTTCGTCCGGAGTCACGAACACCGGGGAAAAGGCGCTTGCCGGTTTCGACTGGACGAAGCCGAACCCCTTGCCGAGTTCGGCCGGGATCAGGTTGCGCAGCGAGACATCGTTGACGAGGCCGATGAGCCGGATCGCGGCCAGCGCCTCGTCGCGGCTCGCGCCCTGCTTTACATCGCCGGTGACGACGACGATTTCCGCCTCCAGATCGCAGCCCCAGGTTTCGTCGGGAAGCAGAATCGGATCGCGCGGGCCGATGAAACTGTCGGATCCGCCCTGGTACATGAGCGGATCTTCCCAGAAGCTTTCCGGCACTTCCGCGCCGCGCGCCTGGCGAACAAGGACCACGTGATTCACATAGGCAGAACCGTCCGCCCACTGGTACGCGCGCGGCAGCGGCGAGGCCGCCTCGCGCTCGTGAAAGCGTTCCTTCGGGATGACGTCGTGCGCGAGATCGGTGGCCAGCGTTTCAAGCTGCGGCGCGATCGTGTCCCAATCGTCGAGCGCTGCCTGCAGGGTAGGCGCGATATGTGACGCATCCGCGCACCAGGCGAGATCATGGCTGACGACGACGAGCTTGCCGTCGCGGCCGCTCTTGAGCGATCCCAGTTTCATCGATGTCTCCCGCGAAATTTTCTTGCTTCATAGACCGGCAAATCGTCTGCGTCCAAACTTGCCGCCTATTCGAAGATATCGGCTACCAAATCTTCGGTGACGCCTTCCTTGGCCCGGCGCAGATTCACATAGAGCGCAGCCATGAAGCACGCCCACAAGCTCCAGATCAGGCAGGAAAAGGCAAGCTGGAGCGGGAAGAGAACGAACAGCCAGGTCGCCGTAAAGCCTCCCGATGCCGTCGAACCGAACAGCGGAATCATCACGGCCGCCATCGCGATTATCAACGCCAGGAGGATCACGAACTCCACGATGTAGATCACGAAGATCCGCCAGCGATTGCCCTTGGCCAGAAACCAGCTGCGCCCCAGGCTTCGGAAAACCCCAGTCCCTTCGACAAGCCGGGCGACCAGCGGCACCGCCCAGCCGGTCGCAAAAAACATCAGCACCGCGACCACGGCGAGGAACGACAGCAGGACGATCACCGTCATGCTGGCCGCCGATCCCCCGGAAGCGGCCGCAACGCTGATAACCCCGACGAAGAAAAGAAAGCCGACGTAAATCGCGCCGAGCGCGAGCACGACCAGCAGCTGGATTCCGAATGCCGGAAAGAAATGGGTGAAACCGTCGCGGATCGCCCCGCCTATATCGCGTTGCCTGCCCTGAAGATCGGACAATGCCAGCCTGATCAAGGCGACCTGTGCAACGATATAGGCGCAAACACCGAAGATGGTGGAAACGATCACCGAAACCGTGAAATTCTGCCCCCCCGCAACTCCCGCCGCCGAATCGGCAACAAAGCTGCCGGTGGTGACATAGGAAAGGCCGAACTGGAGGGTGCTTGTCGCAATCGAGAAAATCAGCACGATGGCGGACATTGCGAAGAAATTGCGCCACATCGCGCCGAAGCCGTCGCCCAGCGTCTGGCCGACGCTGAAGATTCCCGTGCCCGCACTTGCCATCGACTTGCCCCTTTACCGATTAGTGCATTTTTCATGGCTATTTCCGCCATGTCCAGCCCGGCACTCGCCTTGCCGGGAAAGCGGCGTTATTGAGGCCTTGGTCGCGAGGGGGAATTGAGAGCGATATGACGGCACCGCCGGCGCCAGCCGGAAATGACGGCAAGCAGAATTTCGATCAGGCCTATCGAGAGCTGGTCGACAGCGACCGTTTCCAGACCGACTTGCCGCGTTTCGAACCGCCCGACGCACCCGAACCGCCGCCCGATTGGCTTTCCAACCTGCTCGAATGGCTTTCAGGCACCGGCCCATTCTGGCAGGTGCTATTCTGGCTCATCGCCGCCGTGCTGGTGCTGCTCCTGCTCTTCTTTGTCGGTCGCGCGCTTCAACGGCGCTTCGCGGGCGGCGGCGCGGCGGAGGATGGAGAGGCAGAGATCGATGAGTGGCAGCCCGACGAGAAGACGGCGCGCGGCCTGCTCGGCGAGGCCGAAGCGCTGGCACGCGAGGGCCGCTATGCCGAGGCCGTCCATCTGCTCCTGTTTCGCAGCATCTCGGACATTGAGGACCGGCTCCCCGATTTCCTGAAGCCGGCGCTTACCAGCCGCGACATTTCGGCGTCGGAAACGCTGCCCACACCAGCCCGATCCGCCTTTTCCTCGATCGCCGCGATTGTCGAACGCGGGATCTTCGCGGAGCGCCCGGTGGATGAGAAGGGATGGGATGAAGCGCGGATCGCCTATGAGGATTTCGCCTTCCGCCGCAGCTGGGCGCGGGAGGGCCGGAGTTGAGCGAAAACGCCGCCCCCTTCAACCCGCGGACGCTGATCCTGCTGGTCCTAGCCGGGATCGTCGGCTTCGGCGCGTTCCTGCTCCTCGTCGCCTATGCGCCCGATCTTCGCAACGGCCAGAACGGCCGGGCGCACGGGCTTTCGACCTCGGCCATCGGCTTTCGCGGGATCGCCGAACTGCTCGACGCGACGGGGGCTGAAATCGACTATGTGCGCGACGAGAATCCCCGGCCCTTTTCCGGGCTGACGATCGTTACACTGGAAGAACAAGTCGATCCCGACCGGCTGAACTGGCTGATCGGCGATGTCTACGACCAGCCGACGCTGTTCGTTCTCCCCAAATGGGGCACCATGCCAGTGATGGGCCAGCAAGACCGTGTCGAATCGATCGGGGCCATCGCCGGAAGCCAAGGCGCGTACCAACTGCAGGACCTAGCCGAAATCGCGGTGGATATCGTCGAGACGCGGCCCGGCTCCGCGCTCGTCAATCCCTATATCGATGCAGAGCTGCGCGCGCCCGCGCGCCTGCAGACACTATCGGGCAAGCATCTGACCGGCGTCGTCGAAACGCGGGACGGCGAGATCGTCCTCGCCAGTGTCGACGGCACCAGCGCCTATATCCTCGCCGATCCGGATCTTCTCAACAACCAGGCGCTCAGCGATCCCGAACGCGCGCGCGCTGCGTTGCTGCTGCTCGAAGCGCTCAACGAGGATCAGGGACCGTTCCGCTTCGAGCTGATCGCAAACGGCTTTGGCGGCGCGCACAACCTGCTCACCCTCGCCTTCGAGCCGCCCTTCCTCGCGCTGACGCTTTGCATCCTCGCCGCGGCGCTGCTTGCGGGCTTACAGGCTGTCTATCGCTTCGGCCCGGCCCTGCGCCCGCAACGCGCCATCGCCTTCGGCAAGCGCGCGCTGGTCGACAATAGCGCGGAATTGCTCAGGCTTGCCCGGCGCGAGCATCTGTCGAGCGAACGCTATGTCGCGATGACGCGCGAAGCGGCCGTCGCCGCAATCGGCAATCCGCGCAAGCTGAAGGGCGGCGCGCTCGATCACTGGCTCGACGGGCTCGGCCCCGCCTCGACACCGCCATTCACCACGCTGGCCGCCGCCGCGCAGCGCGCGACAAGCCGCCAGGATATCCTCAACGCCGCAAGGGCCCTCAATCACTGGAGAAAGGCCGTCACCCATGAAGGTTGAAGACATCAAACCGCTCGGCGAGAGCATCCATAGCGAGATCGCCAAGGCGATCGTCGGCCAGGAAGAGATCGTCGATCACCTGCTGATCGCGCTATTCTCCGCCGGCCACTGCCTGCTCGAAGGCCCGCCAGGAACGGCGAAGACCTTCCTCGCCCAATGTTTCGCGCGGTCGCTGGGGCTCGATTTCGGCCGTATCCAGTTCACGCCGGACCTGATGCCGTCGGACATTATCGGCGCCAACCTGTTCAACTTCCAGACGAGTTCGTTCAAGCTTACGCGCGGGCCGATCTTCTGCGAGCTGCTGCTCGCCGACGAGATCAACCGGACGCCGCCAAAGAGCCAGGCGGCCTTGCTCGAAGCGATGCAGGAGCGCGCGGTCACCATCGACGGCGAGACCCACGCGCTGTCGGACCGGTTCATGGTGGTCGCAACCCAGAACCCGATCGAACAGCAGGGCGTCTACCCGCTGCCCGAGGCCCAGCTCGACCGGTTCCTCTTCAAGCTGGCCGTCGGTTATCCAAGCGAGGAGGAGGAGCAGAAGATCGTCAGCGTCCATGGCAGCCGCTTCGGTGCGCCAAAGGCCGGCGAGTTCGGCATAGAAACGAAAGCCGATGGCGCGAAAATCGCGGAGGCCATCGAGGCGGTGGCGACGGTCAAGCTGGTCCCCGATATCACCGGCTATGTCGTGTCGCTGGTCCGGGCGACCCGCGAGACAGCGGATCTGGATGCCGGGGCGAGCCCGCGCGCCGCCGCGATGCTGGCGAGCGCCGCCAGGTCGCGCGCCGCGCTCGACGGCCGCGACTATGTGATCCCCGACGATGTGAAGGCGCTGGCACCAGCCGTCCTGCGGCACCGCGTGATCCTCTCGGCCGCCGCCGAAATCGACGGACGCGATGCCGACGGAATCATCGCCAATCTGATCGAACAGGTCGAGGCGCCCCGATGACGCCGATGGAACCGGCCGCCTCATGATCTATCCGACCGCCCGGTCCGTGGTGCTTACCGCGCTCGGCGCGCCCGCCGCGCTCGTCATTGGCGTACTCGTCCCGCATTATTGGTATCTCGGCCTTGTCTGGATCGTCGTGATGGCGATGCTGATCCTGCTCGACGCCGTTACCGCGCGTTCAACTAGGGCGCTCGATATCGAGATGGACAAACCGGGCAGCGTCGGCGCGGGCGCACCCTTCACGGTGACGACCCGGCTAAGGTTCCTGCGCGGCGGACAGCCCGACCGTCGCGGCGTGCCCCGCGAGATACAGGTCGCGCTCAGCGTCGACAACCGGCTCGATGCCGGCGGCGCGCGGCGGGCGAATGTCAGGACGATCGACGGCGTCGGCGAACTCGACACCGTCTTCACCGCCAACCGGCGCGGCACGGCGTTGATCGGCCATGTCTGGGCGCGCTGGACCGGGCCGCTCGGGCTAGCCTGGGTGCAGCGGCGGGACTATTTCGGCGCCGAGATCATCGTCACGCCCGATATCGGGCTGATTCACGACAAGGGTATCCAGCTCTATCTGCGCGACGCGGCGATCGGCCTGATCGCGCAACTGGACCGCGGCGATGGCACCGAATTCGATGCGCTGACGGAATTTCAGTCGGGCATGGACCGGCGGACGATCGACTGGAAGCAATCGGCCCGGCACACCGAATTGCTGGCCAAGGAATACCGGACAGAGCGCAACAACCATATCGTCTTCGCGCTCGATAGCGGACGGACGATGTGCGAGCCGATCGACGGCCTGCCGCGCATCGACCGCGCGATATCCGCGGCGCTGCTCACCGCTTATGTCGCGCTGAAGGCCGGCGACCGCACGAGCCTGTTTGGCTTTGCCGGCCGGCCGCATGTCGCCAGCCCGACGGTGACCGGCGCGCGTGCCTTCGCCTCGCTCCAGCGGGTGGCGGCCGGCATCGACTATACCGCCGAGGAATCGAACTATACGCTGGCGCTGACCACGCTCGCCGGCCAGCTTCACCGCCGGTCGCTGGTCATCGTCTTCACCGATTTCGCGGACCCGACCAGCGCCGAACTGATGCTGCGGGCGACCGCGCGGCTGCTCGACCGCCATCTCGTCCTGTTCGTGACGATGCGCGACGCTGAACTGAGCGCGCTCGCGCATGACGAGCCGCAGGAACCGATGGACGTATCGCGCGCGGTGACGGCGCACGCGCTGCTGCGTGAACGTGCGATCGTCATCGCCAAGCTGCAACGCATGGGCGCGCATGTGCTCGAGGCGCCGCACGGCCAGATCGGCACACAGCTCGTTTCCCGCTATGTCGAACTCAAGCGCCGGAGCCTTATCTGATGGAGCGGGTTGCAGATCAGGCCCTCTTTTCAAGCCGCACCTTCCGCGCCGAGCGGGAGAATGACTGGCTGCAGCTCGAGGAGCTGCTCCGCCGGGCCGAGGCCGGTTCGGTCGGCGGTCTTTCCGACGAGGATCTGCTGGAGCTGCCGGTGCTTTACCGCTCCGCGCTGTCGTCGCTGTCGGTGGCGCGCGAAACCTCGCTCGACATGGCGCTGGTCTCCTATCTCGAAGGGCTGTGCACGCGGGCCTATTTCTTCGTCTATGGCGTCCGCACGAGTTTTGGGGAGCGGATGGCGAACTTCTTTGCGCGCGATTGGCCCCGCTCGATCCGGGCGCTGTGGCGCGAAACCTTGATCGCGCTCGCGCTGATAGTCGCGGGCGCGATCGCCGCCTATCTGCTCGTCTCGAACGATCCCAACTGGTATAATGCGATCATCCCGCAAGAATTAGCGGCCGAACGCAACCCGGCGGCGACGACCGAACAGCTGCGACAAACGCTCTATCATGACCAGGGGAGGAGCGGGCTTGGCGTTTTCGCGACCTATCTCTTCACCCATAATGCGCAGGTTTCGATCTTCGCCTTTGCGCTCGGCTTCGCATTCGGCGTGCCGACCGCGCTGCTGATGGTGTATAATGGCGCGATGATCGGAGCGTTCAGCGCCCTTTTCGTGAGCCACGGCCTGGGTTTCGAGCTGGGCGGCTGGCTATTGATCCACGGATCGACCGAACTGTTCGCGATCGGCCTGGCCGGCGCCGCGGGGCTGCATATCGGCACGAAGATCATTTTCCCGGGTATGGAAACGCGCCTCGCGGCCGCGAGGCGCGCCGGGCGGACGGCGGCGACGGCGATGATCGGAGTCGTCCTGATGCTGCTTGTCGCGGGCCTGCTCGAAGGGTTCGGCCGCCAACTGATCGTAGACGATATTACCCGCTATGCGATCGCCGCGATGATGTTCGCCTTCTGGTGCGCCTATTTTTACCTTCCCAGAGCGACCTATGGCGACAGCTAGCCCGTTCGCCGATACGACCCGCTCGCAGCGGACGCTGATCACGCCCGAGGGCGTCGACCTGCGCCTGAAACTGGCGACGGCAGGGCAGCGCGCGGGTGCCTTCCTCGTCGATTTCGTGATCCTTATCGGCTCGCTGATCCTCTTCACCATCATATTGGTCGCTGCCGGCGTTGGCACCTTGGCGGCGAATTCGGGAGAATTCGTGGCCGTCATCTGGCTGCTCGGCTTCTTCCTCGTGCGGAATTTCTACTTCATCGCTTTCGAGATCGGCCGACGATCGGCGACCCCCGGCAAGCGCATCGTCGGCCTTCGGGTGGTGGCCCGCGACGGCGGACGGTTGACCGCCGATGCCGTGATCGCACGCAACATGATGCGTGAGATCGAGGTCTTCCTGCCCCTCTCCTTCCTTTTTTCGGGCGGCGAAGGCGTCGACGGTGCGATTACGCTGATCGGGCTGTTATGGGCGGCGATCTTCCTGTTCTTCCCGCTGCTCAACAAGGATCGCCTGCGCGCGGGGGACATTATCGCCGGGACCTGGGTCGTCTACGCCCCGCGCCGCGCGCTCGAGGCCGATCTCTCCTCGGTCAGCGAAGAACATCGCGCCGCATACGCCTTCACCGACGAGCAGCTCGGGGCCTATGGCGAATATGAATTGCAGACCCTGGAAAGCGTGCTGCGCGCGTCCAATTACGACACCCAGGCGGCCGTCGCCGCAACGATCCGCGGCAAGATCGGCTGGGCATGGAACGAGCATGAAAACGACCATGACTTTCTCAGCGCCTATTATGCGGCGCTCGGGGCCCGGCTTGAACGCGGGATGCTGTTCGGCAAGCGGCGGCGGGACAAGTTCGACAGGGGCGACGAGCCGGATACCGGCAACGACTGGCGCCGCCGTATCGACAGCTAGTTGCCGGGCCAGCTGACCCGGCCGGCGGTGTCGACGCGCGTGCCGGTTTCAGGAAAATCCCGCGCCGTGAGCTCGGCGACGCGCCGCGCGGCGCCGCCGGCGATATCGAGCATAGGCCCGCCCGGCCGTTCCTGCCGCGCGGAGACGATTTCTGCCGCAACCAGTGCGCCCTCGGCATCGACTTCCAGCCGGGCGACCGGCGCGAGCCCGTTATGGCCGCGCACATTGAACCGGCCATAGGTCCAGAAATTGCCGAGGCTGTAGGCGATGAAGCGGCCGCGATAGACTTCCACCGCGCGCGGGATATGCGGCCCGTGGCACAGCACAATATCGGCCCCGGCGTCGACCGCGGTATGGGCAAAACGCCAAGGATTGCCGCGATCCTCCTCGAGGAACATCTCGGTCTCCCGCGTCACCCGGTCATGGCTCGCGCCTTCCGCGCCGATATGACAGGACACCATGACGATATCGGCCTCGGCATCGGCCGCGCGCACGATTTCGGCGACGCGCCCATAATTCTGTACCAGCAGCAGCCCGGGGCTGTGCCCGAACGCGACAAGCGCCACCCGGCGCCCGTCATCGAGCGTCTGGATGCCGATCCGCATGCCATCGACATCGCCTCCAGCGACCGTGATGCCGGACCGGGTTAGCCAGTCATAGGTCGCGCGCCGCCCGGTTTCGCCGAAATCGCGGGCGTGATTGTTGGCGTGGGATATCAGGGTGAACCCGGCCCGGCGAAGATAATCGGCGTGAAAGGGCGGACTGCGGAAGACGTAGCAGAATTCGGGATTGCCGCAGCTCTTCGCGTCCTCGTCGCTGCTGTGGATCGTGCCTTCGTAATTGCCGAATACGACATCGGCACCGGCGAACAGCGCCGAAAGGTCGGCGCCGACGACCCGCGCCGGATCGGCGCCGGGGAAGATACGCGGATCCATGCCCGGCTCGGGCCAGTCGCTGCCCATCATGATGTCGCCGACGCCGACGATGCTGTAGGTGCGCGGCTCGGACACGGCGGGCTCCACCACCGGAACCGCGAGAGCCCCCGCACCGGCGCCCGCGGCAGAGACCGGAGCGACCGGCACGGCTGTTTCCGGAATCCGCGGTTCCGGGGGGATCGTTTCCGGGGGCGCGACGACAGGGGTGGCGGCAGGGGTGGCGGCATTGGGCTCGATAGCGTCCGGCGGCACGGGTGCCGGGGCAACCTCTTGCGCGGGCGCCTGCACGGGTGGGATCGGCATGGGCTGGGTATGCGCTTGCGTACAGGAGCCGAGCCCGGTCCCCGCCGCGAGGGCAATCGTCAGCATATGGGCAAACCGCGATCGGTGCATTTCCAACCCTCTGTCCCCGCCAGAAATCGAATCCAACGGCGCTCAGGCTAGCAGAGCGGTGGGCGGTGCGGCGAGTCGATTCCAACGTAATTCCTCCGCCGGCCCGATTCATCGAAATTTCACCAAGAGGCACTGCACAACAGAAAATCCCGGCTGATTTTTCAATGCTTTATGGCGAAATTAACCAAAAATTTCTTGTAATTTTGTTGCGCGATTCATCGTGTTGGGTCAACGGCTCATCGTAATCCGGTTGTAATGCTGCACTGCACAATAGATATAGCTCGCAACAAAGGCACAGGTGCGTTTGCGGAAGCAGCCACCTCGGCAAGCCGTGAAACTGGAGCGGGTCAGCAAAAAATTTGAAGACGTAAGGCGCGGACCCGCGCCGTTTGGCGCACCTGATGGAGTGTACATGTCCCTGGGACACAAGAATGTGATTTTCGGCCTTTCGGCCGCTGCCGCCGTTACCGTTGCCGCAGTGCCGATGGCCACGGGTTTCGCTTTTGAATCGAACGATGCCATTCAGGACGAAGCTGACACCAGCCTGCTCGCCGAATCCGGTATTGAGCGGAACGCAACCGGCCCCGAGGCCGCAACCACCGAACCGACTATCGCGCTCGACCAAGCGGCCGAATTCCTCGCCATTGAGGATGAGCTGCCTGCCGCCGACGAAACGCCGGCGATGGACGAGACGGTCGACGCCGATCTCATCTGC
The DNA here is from genome assembly GCF_014237875.1 of Parasphingopyxis marina. GTDB lineage: Bacteria > Pseudomonadota > Alphaproteobacteria > Sphingomonadales > Sphingomonadaceae > Parasphingopyxis > Parasphingopyxis marina. The sequence continues at coordinate 878,220 of NZ_JACJVJ010000001.1, read as the reverse complement.
CTCGTCAAGATCGTGCGCCATGAAGCGGCCAACCAGTCGCAGACCGGCCAGCTCGCTGTCGCGCAGCTCGTGATGAACCGCGTGCGCTCGCCGCGCTTCCCCAATTCGATCTGTTCCGTCGCCCACCAGCGCGGCCAGTTCTTCAACACCAACGCCTACAACCCTTCGCGGAGCGACGCGCTGTGGCAGTCGGCGCTGGAAGTCTCGCTCGACGCCCGCAACCAGATCAGCGATCCGGTGATCGGCGAAGCGGTTTTCTATCACGCCGCCTATGCGCCCTCGCGCTTCCACGCTTCGCGTCCGCGCGTCGCGCAGATCGGCGATCATATTTTTTACCGGTAGACTTTCCCCCCTTTCCTACCGGGTCGCATGGGCCGTCTTTTCCGACATGGAGAAGGCGGCCTTTGCTTTGGGGCCTATTGGACGGTGAAGCCCGGCCGGGGTTCTTCCGCGGCGACGGGTTCGGGCTCGGCGGGCTCGGGTGCCGCTTCGGCATCGCTACCGCGGAATCCGATGGCCTTCATCGCGTCCCACCAGCCGCTCATCGCCGCCACCGGGCGATCCAGATAAAAGCGTTCGGTCACCGCGAACCAGCCTTCCGCATAGCCGACGACGCGTTCGTTAACCGGCCCCGGTTCCCGCTCATAGGCCCAGCTGCGCAGGGCCGAAGCGTTAAACAGCAGGAGGAACGCGGATGCTACCGCGATCGCGGTCGAGGCCCAGAGCAGCGGATGCGCTTCCCCCCCCTCAATCGGCGGCAGATCAACCGGCGATGTCATGTCGGCCCCGGGAAGGGCGGCGGGCTTATCGGTATTGGTCATCGCGGCTCCTCCTTCCTTAGAACTGGTAATAGATGAACGGTTCGACACCGGCCGGGCGCATCGCGTCGATGACGAGAATGAGAATGCCCAAGCCGAGCCCGACCCAGGCGGCATTGATGCGGCGCAGGCGCATCGCGTTCTTCTGGATCGCATCGGGTGGCAGCGCGTGGAGCGCGGTGCCGAGCAGGATCAGGAACAGCCCCATAGGCCGCAATATCGATCCGCTGAAATCCAGCGCGCCGATCCCGGAGAGGAACTGCATCGCGCCCTCGGAGGTCGAGGAACGGAAGAATATCCAGGCCAGGGTCACGATATGGAAGGTGAGGATGATCCCCGCCCATTGCGGTAGCGCCGGCCAGTGCTCGGGCTTGTGCTGCCGCCACAGCCGCTCGGCGACGAGCACGCCGCCATGGATGCCGCCCCAGATCACGAAGTTCCAGCTCGCCCCGTGCCACAGCCCGCCGAGCAACATCGTCGTCATCAACGCGGCGTAGAGCCGAAGCTGCCCGTGCCGCGACCCGCCTAGCGAAATATAGAGATAGTCGCGCAGCCAGCTCGACAGCGAGATATGCCAGCGTCGCCAGAAATCCTGCAGGCTGGCCGCGCGGTAGGGCTGGTTGAAATTGTGCGGGAAACGATAGCCGAGCAGCGCGGCGAGCCCGATCGCCATATCGCTATAGGCAGAAAAATCGCAGTAGATCTGCACCGCATAGCCATAGGCGGCGAGCATGAGGTCGAGGCTCGAATGGGCGGCAGGATCGAAGAAAACCGGATCGACGAATTCGGTCGCAAGATAGGAGGCGATTACTGCCTTTTTGAACAGGCCCCATACGATCAGCAGCAGCCCCATCGCGGCCATGCCCCGATCCATCTTCGGAACGCTCTGGAATTGGGGGATGAGGTGCGAAGCGCGCACGATCGGACCGGCGACAAGGTGCGGGAAAAAGCTCATCAGAAGCACCATGTCGAGCAGGCGCGCCGGCTCGGTCTGCCGCCGGTAGATGTCGATCAGGTAGCTCATCCCCTGGAAGGTGAAGAAGGAAATGCCGATCGGGAGAACGACCTGCATGATATAGAGGTCGCGTTCCCAACCGAGGCCCGAAAGCAGCGCCGCGAACTGCTCCATGAAGAAGCCGTAATATTTGAACCAGCCGAGAATGCAGAGGTTGGCGATGACGCCGAGTATGAGGAACAGCTTACGCCGCTTCCGGTCGTCCTCGAAATATATGATTAGCCGCGCCGCGCCCCAGTTGAGGAAGCCGGAGACAATCAGCAGCGCGACGAAACGCCAGTCCCAGGCCCCGTAGAAGAACCAGCTCGCGACGAGCAGGAAAATCTTGCGCCACTCGTTCGAGCCCTTGAGCCCCCAGGCGATGGCATAGACCGCGAGGAAGAACAGCCCGAAGGTGAGCGTCGGAAAAAGCATCGTCGCCGGCCCCTATCGCGGGGCTCGTTCGCCGGCGGCCCTTTCGAGATCGGCGAATATCATCCGTCCGATCCGTGCGCCCCCCGCTTGGTTGAAATGGACATGGTCGCCGCGCATCAGATCGCGCGTGCGCCAGTCATGCGCCGAACAGCGGCCGCCCATCGCCGCGTTCCAGTCCCAGAAGGCCAGCCCCATCTCGCGCGCCACGCGCCGCTGGAGCGTCCGAAGCTCGGCGAGCAGGGTTGGCGTGTACCAGCCCTCCGCGCAGGCCACCGGCGCGCCGAAATTGTCGGCCAGGCCGCGATTGCGCGTATTGGCATCGGGCGCGCCGATCAGCAGGATCGGCACGTCGCGGCCCATCAACTGGCGAAAACGCGTCACCTGGGCGCGCAGGGTCGCCTCGAAGCTGGCCGGCGTCAGCTGTTGCGAAAAACCTTCATTGGTGCCGAAGGCGAAGACGAGCAGGTCCGGCTGGTAGGTGCGCAGTTCGACCTGCGCCACCGTGTCGGTCGAGCGCGCCTGGTGGACGAGTTGCGATCCCGATACGCCGAGATTGGAGAGCGAGACGCCGCCCTGACGGCGCATCGTCGCGAAGGAAGTGACCGTGACGATCCGGTCGTCCTCGGTCCGGAGCGACGCGCCGAGCTGGGGATAGTCGCTGTCGAGCGTCCGGCATTCGGTGGTGCGTTCGGGTGCATCGAGCGCCCAGCGTTCGGTTTCGAAGCCGAGCCGCAGGGTCACCGTGCCCGCGCCCGGTTCGCGGATCGCGCAAACGATGATGCGATCGAAGGACTGTTCGGGCGCATCGGCGGTGACGCCGAGCGATTCACCGGCGGCCCGCGCGGTCTGGCTGAAGCCCGAAATGCCGATCGGGCGGCCGTAATTGGCATAGCCCCGGCCGAAGATTGAGTTCACTTCCCAGCCCGCCGTCTGCGAGGCGGTGACACCCCAGGTCAGATAGCCGGCATAGGGCCGTCCGGCAGCCAGCACGCCGCGGCCGCCCTGGCCGTATCGTTCGCGCAGCGCCTCGCGCCAGCCATTGGTGATCATGTCACCCGCCGTGTGGCTGTCGCCGATCTGGATGATGCGGACAGGCTCCCCGCCATCGCGGCGGCTCTCGCCAAGACGCGCGAAAAAGGGCGCGAGATTTTGGGCATAGCAGAGCCGTTCGCCACAGCCTTCCCAGGCAGAGCCCGCCTGCTGGCCGGCAGCGGGACCGGCACCGGCAATCGTCGCCAGCGCCAGAAGCGCGAAGGCCGCCCTCATCCTTCGGAGCTCCCCCCGGTTTCGACCGTGCTTGCCGCGCTGCGCCGCTGTTCCTCGCGCACCGCTTCGGCGCGGGCGAGATCGACATAGCCGCGAATACGCTCTTCGAGCCCGCGGGTGAGAAAGCCGTAGCCCATGCCGGTCATGTGAATGCCGTCATTGGCGCGCACGAGCGTGCGGGCGCCGGTTTCGGGATTGGGGAGATAGGCGGCATAATTGCCATCCTCATCGACGCTCAACGAGGCCGTGTCGATAAAGGGAACGCCGAGTTGCCGCATACGTGCGGCGTAAAAGGCGTTCATCTGCTGGATCTGGGCGTCGAATTCGGGCCGGCGCATGCGCGGCAGGCCCACCCAATAGACGATCGCGCCATTGTCCCGCAGCAGCTGGACGACGGCATCGACGCGTGCGCCGACGATTTCCTGCCACTCCTCGCTCATATAGGCGGCGGCCGAATTGCCGGTATAGATCCCCTGGGTGTCGTTGGCGCCGAAGGAAAGGACGGCGATATCGACCGGCTGTTCCTCGAGCCGCGCGGCGATATCTTCCAGCACATTGAGGCTGCGATAACGGGTGAAGCCCGTCGACTGGTGCGCGAACTGGTGGACGACGAAATCGTCCTCGCCGCGAAAACCGCGATAGAGCGCGGCCCAAAGACCGTCGCCGAAACTGTCGCCGAACACGCCGATCTGGACCGGCTCGCCCTCGGCCAGCGCGCGCGTCAGCCCGCGGTCGAACATCGCCGCGCATTCGCTGGGCGCGACATCGCCGGTGGCCGCAGCCTGCTGCACCACGATTTCCGGCGCGGGGGCGCTCGCCGCCCCTTCCCCGCCGCCGAGAAAAGCCAGCCCGATCACCGCGCCGACCGCGATGCCGATGAACAGGACCGCGGTCCGATCGGCCAGGAAGGCCAGTTTCTTCAATTTTTCCATCGCGCTACTCCGTCTTCCAGCGCCAATGACCGGGGTTCATGTCCAATGGCGCGGTGCTTGGCAAGCGCCGCCTTGGGCAGAACACGGAGTAACTTGGCGCGCGCAGGATGAACGGAAGCGATACGGCCTGCCCACGGCTCATTGGCGCGGGGCCTTGCCTCGGCTTTGGCGCCGCGCCTAAGGCACGACCGGGTCGAGGATATCTGGGGGATTAAACATGGCTGACAAACCGAAACCGTCCGGCAAGGAAATTGCTTTCATCGCCATTGGCGCAACCGTTGGTGCCGTCATCGCGCTGACAGTGATCGGCGGCATCGGCGCAATCGGCGGCGGCATTATCGGCCTTGGCGCGGCGCTGGGCGGCATGCCCTATTTCCGCCGGGTGCAGGAATGGCAAAAAAACCAGCAATGAACTTCAGCCCGCGGGCTTGAGCACGCCCTCATAATGGCCCCTTGCCTCTTCATGCTCGGTCCAGAAACCGCGCGGCACCCGGCCTTCGAGGTGGTCGACGAGGATCGCAAGATGGGCGTGCCAGCCACCGGCTGTGCCGGTGAGGTCGCCGAAATCGGCGGGCGGTGCCTGGGTTAGCGTCAGCCTGACCCGTTCCCCCAGCGGTTCCAGCTCGATGCGCGTTTCGGCATCTTCGCTTACGCCGCAAAACACGATCAGTCGCGGCGGATCAATGGCGAGGATCTCGGCTTTCATCTCGATGCCGCCCTGCATCCCGGCATAGCGTTCGGGCAGGGGCTCATGCGAGAGCCGGTCATGATCGAAGGCCATGGTATAGCTGTCGCCGACCTGGCCTCCCATCGTCCCGTCGCAGAACCAAAGCGCGCGCTTTTCCGGATCGACGAGATAGGCCCAGACCCGTTCGATCGGCCCGGGAAGATCGCGAACGAAACGCAGCGATCCGTCTTCCAGCTGGGTACCAAAATCCTCGCGCATCATTCGTCTCCCTCAAGCAGCCGGGACAGCCGGTCGAGCCGGCCGTTCCAGAGTGTCCGTGTTTCCGAGACCCAACGCTCCATCGCGGCCAGGCCCTCGGGATCGAGGCTGTAAATCCGTTCGCGCCCGCGTTTTTCAACGCGCACCAGCCCGGCTTGGCGCAGCGTTTTCAGATGCTGCGAGATCGCCGGCGCGCTGATCGCGAAACCCGCGGCGATATCGCCGGCCCGGCTGTCAGCCGCGGCAAGGCGGGCGACAATGGCGCGGCGTGTCGGGTCTCCAAGGGCGGCGAATCGGTCCATACGCCAATGTTTAAGCCTTCACTTAATTAAGTCAATGCTTAAATGTATAAGCGGCTGGCATCGCCTCAAACCCCATGGCATGACCCCGCCATGACCGGTCTTTGGGACAAATATGTCGTGCCGCGGATGATCGGCTTTTGCTGCAGCCAGCCGCCCGTCATGGAACGCCGCGCCCTTGTCGTGCCGCGCGCCAGCGGCCGCGTGCTTGAACTGGGCGCGGGCGGCGGCGCCAATTTCGCGCTTTACGATCCGGCAAAGGTAACAAGCGTGGAAGGCGTCGATCCTTCGCCCGAACTGCTCGACCGGGCCCGGGCGGCGGCCAAGGCCGAAGGCATCGTTTTCGATATCAAGGGCGGCATCGCCGAAGACCTGCCATTTGCCGATGACAGCTTCGACACCGTACTCGCCACCTTCACCCTGTGTTCGGTGCAGGACCAGGCCCGTTCGCTGGCGGAAGCCCGCCGCGTATTGAAACCGGGCGGACAATTCCTGTTCTGCGAACATGGCGCTGCCCCCGATCCCAAAGCCGCCAAATGGCAGCGGCGTATCGAACCGCTATGGAAACGCATCGCCGGCGGCTGCCACCTGACCCGCCCCGTCACCTCGGCGATCGAAGCCGCGGGTTTCACCGTCGCCGACAAGGGCGAAGGCTATATGGAAAAATCGCCCCGCTGGGCCGGCTGGGTCGAATGGGGAGAAGCCCGGATATGATCGCCCGTCTTGCTTTCGCCGCCGCTCTGATCGCGCTCGCCTTTCCGGCCCAGGCCGAACGGCGCGGCTATTCGGTGACCAATTTCGATCGCCTGCAGGTCAACGGGCCTTTCGTGGTCCGGCTGACCACGGGCGGCGGCGCTTCGGCCTATGTCGAGGGCGACAACCGCGCGATCAACGAAATCGCGCTCGACGTTACCGGTCGGACCTTGCGCATCCGCCGTAACATCTCGTCGAACTGGGGCGGATATCCGGGCGAACGCAACGACGCCGCGGCGATCATCTATCTCTCCACCCCCCGGCTGGAGCAGGCTACCGTGGTCGGCGCAGGCGATCTCGAGATCGACCGGATGCAGGGCCAGCGGCTGCTCGTCAGCCTGGGCGGCAACGGCCGGATCGCGGTCGGTGTAATCACCGCCGAGGATCTCGGCCTCGCACTGACCGGCGCCGGCATCATGGAAGTGGGCGGCGAGGCCGGAAACGGCACCGTCAACATCCAGGGACCGGGCACGCTCGTCGCGCCGGGCCTGTCGGTCGGCGATCTCACCGTAACGCTGAACGGCCCGGGCTCGGTCGAAATCGCGGCCGAGCGCGAGGCCGATATTACCTCCATCGGCAACGGCACGGTGACGGTACACGGCGATGCATCCTGCATCGACCGCAGCGTCGGTTCCGGCAATGTCAGCTGCGCCGGCTTCCTCAACCGGCGCTAGATCAGCGCGAGCTTTGCAAGCTCGTTCAGCATTTTCGGCGGCATCGCGGTCAGCGCCTCATCGCCACCTTCGAAATCGACCGGCGCATCCGAACCCTTCAGATAACGCCAGCCCTGATGCGCGCGTTTCGGCCGGGTGCGGACCGGGACGATCCGGGCATCGAGCCGGATCACGCAATGGCCCTCCGCATTTTCGGCAAAGCCGAGGATCGTCTGCCGCGCGACCAGCCGGTGCTTGATGATCCAGTAGAGCGATCCGCCGATCAGCTCCTCGAACCGCTTGGGCCGATACCGCGTCGTGATCGTCACTTCGCCGCCTTTGGCGCGGGCTGCATGGCGTTCCCTAAGCACCGTCAGCGAATCGCAGCCAACGGCGGGACGGGTGAGGTGAAGGCTGGCCATGGGTTCAATCTGGGCGGCGAGCCGCGCGCAATCAACCGCGCCGGGCCCGACTAACCCACAAGGCCCGAGGCGACCGCAAGGCCGAGAAAGGCGAGAAAGCCGATCGAATCGGTGATCATCGTCACGAACACCGAGGAGGCGACGGCCGGATCCTGGCCCATCCGTTCCAGGGTGACCGGCACGAAAACCCCGGCCAGCCCGGCGATCACGATGTTGATCAGCATCGCCGCCGCGATCACCCCGCCCAGCATCGGATTGCCGAACACCAAAGCCGCGCCGATCCCGATCAGCACGGCAATCGTCGCACCGTTGAAGATCGCCACGGCGAGCTCGTGCCGGATGGTTCGCCAGGTGTTGGAACGCGTCAGTTCGTTGATCGCGAGCGCCCGCACGGCGACTGCCATAGTCTGGGTTCCCGCATTGCCGCCGATCGAGGCGACGATCGGCATCAGCACCGCCAGCGCGACCATCTCCTCGATCGCCGCGCCGAACAGCGAGATGATGAAGCTGGCGACCAGCGCGGTACCGAGATTGGCGACGAGCCACCGTACACGGCTGCGATAGGCGTCCTTCACCGGCTCGTTGATGTCGCCCTCGCCGGCGCCCGACAGGCGCAGGATGTCTTCGCCGGCCTCTTCGGCGATGATGTCGACGATATCGTCGACCGTGATCATGCCGACCAGCCGGCCGTCGCTATCGACCACCGCCGCCGATATTAGCCCGTATTTCTGGAAGCGCAGCGCGACTTCCTCCTGATCCATATCGACCGGGATCAGCATCTGCTCGCGCTTCATGACATCGGCGATGGCGAAATTGCGCGGCGTTCGCAGGATCCAGCTGAGCGCGCAGGTGCCAACCGGGTGATGGCGCGCATCGACGACGAAGATTTCCCAGAACTCCATCGTCATGTCCTGGCTGTCGCGCAGGAAATCGATGACGTCGCCGACCATCATATTCTCGTAGACCGAGACCAGCTCGCGCTGCATGACGCGGCCGGCGGTCTCTTCGGGATAGGCGAGCGCTTCCTCGATCGCCGCCCGGTCGTCGGGGTCCAGCGCGCGCAGCACCTCGCGCTGGTCCTCGGCCTCCATATCCTCGATGATGGCGACGGCATCGTCGGTATCGAGATTGGAGGCGAGATCGGCGACCTGGACATTGTCGAGTTCGTCAACCAGCCCTTCGCGGACGAAGTCGTTCATCTCCGACAGGACCTCGCCGTCGAGAAGGTCCCTTACCGCGGCGGCAAGCGGCCCGCGCCGTTCGCGATCGACCTGTTCGAACAGATCCGCGATGTCGGCCGGGTGAAGCTGCTCCACCAGTTCCCGCACGCCCTCATCGTCGGCGGCATCCAGCCGTTCGAGCACCGATTCCACGAATTCGTGGCGGAGCCGATGGGCTTCGTCGAGGTTGGATTCTTCGAGCTCGGGCGCTTCGGCCGGGGAGGTATCGGCATCTTGGCTCATGCGGCTCCTCCCTTCGCTGCAAAATGGGCCCGGCTGCGCCTTAAACCGATGCTACGGGCTTGTCAGCCTTTCTTAGCGCCGTGGAATCACTAGATTGCAGGCCATGGCCCGATACACCCTTTCCGTTCTCGACCAGTCGCCGATCGCCGAAGGGCGCAGCGCGGCGGATGCGCTCGCCGACACGCTGGACCTTGCCCGGCATTGCGATGCGCTCGGCTATCGTCGCTATTGGGTAGCCGAACATCATGCGAGCCCCGCGCTCGGCGGGGCGGCGCCCGAGGCGCTGATCGGACCGATCGCGCTCGCGACGCAGCAGATTCGCGTCGGTTCCGGCGGCATCATGCTGCCGCATTATTCGCCCTTCAAGGTCGCCGAAACCTTCGCGCTGCTTTCCGCGCTCGCGCCGAACCGGATCGACCTCGGCCTGGGCCGCGCGCCGGGCGGCGACATGCGGACGATGCTGGCGCTCCAGCGCGACCGCAGCCGGCGCATGCCGCTCGACGATTTTCCGAGCAACCTTGCCGAGCTCCTCGCCTATTTCGGCGAAGGACTGCCCGAGGATCACCCCTTCGCCTCGCTCGAGGACACGCTGCCTTCGGGGGGCGGCATGCCTGCGCCCTGGCTTCTGGGATCGTCGATGGACAGCGCGTTATGGGCTGCGGAAGCGGGCCTTCCTTATTGTTTCGCCGATTTCATCAACCGCGACGGCGCCCCCATCGCCGCCGAATATCGCAAACGTTTCACGCCGTCGGTGCATGGCGAGGCACCGCATGTGATGGTCGCAAGCTGGACGATTGCGGCCGACGACAGCGAAACCGCGATCCGGCTCGGCAAGCCCGCCGCGATGCTCGGCGCGCTGCTCCATCGCAACGTGCTGATCCCCGTGCCCACCCTCGAAACCGCGGAAAGCTGGATCGCGGACAATCCGGGCGCGCTCGATGCGCGGCGGCGACGCGCCATTCTCGGCACGCCCGCGGAAGTCCATGCCGAGCTCGATGCCGTGGCCGCGGAATATGAGGCCGACGAGATGATGCTCGTCAACATCATGGCCGATCATGACGCGCGCAAGCACAGCTACAGCCTCGTCGCCGGGGAATATGGGCTGGCGAAGCACGGCGAGGCTGCCTAGAAGGCCGCCCGAACCAAAGGAGATTCCCATGGCCGATACCCTCACCATGACGCTGGACAGCGGCGACGTCGTCATCAAGCTGCGCCCCGACCTGGCACCCAACCATGTCGCGCAGATCACCGCCCTCGCCGAAGACGGCTTTTACGACGGCGTCGTCTTCCACCGCGTGATTCCGGGCTTTATGGCCCAGGGCGGCGATCCCACCGGCACCGGCATGCACGGTTCGGACAAGCCGAACCTCGCCCAGGAATTTTCGGACGAACCGCATGTCCGCGGCGTCTGTTCGATGGCGCGCTCCCAGGATCCCAACAGTGCCAATAGCCAGTTCTTCATCTGCTTCGACGATGCCGGCTTTCTCGACCGGCAATATACCGTCTGGGGCGAAGTCACATCGGGCATGGAACATGTCGACGCGCTGCCCAAGGGCGAACCTCCGGCCGAGCCCGGCAAGATCGTGGCGATGAAGGTCAGCTAGAAACCGGCAATCCGATGAGCGATCCCGTCACCCTCGTCACCGGCGCGTCGAGCGGCCTTGGCGAACTGTTCGCGCGGTCTTGCGCAGCGCGCGGGAAGAGGGTGGCGCTGGTCGCGCGGCGCAAGAACCATCTCGACCAGCTTGCCAGGAAGATCGGCAAGGGCACGCTCGTCATCTCGGAAGACCTGACCGACCCCGATGCCGCCGATGCGATCCTGGAGGCGGTCGATAAGGCCGGATGCCATATCTACTGCCTGATCAACAATGCCGGCTTCGGCGCGCGCGGCCAGTTTCATGACCTCGCACTGGGCGATCAGCTGGACATGATGCAGGTCAACATGATCGCGGTCACCCAGCTCTGCCATGCGGCGATCCCCGGCATGATCGCACGGCAGGGCGGCGGCATCCTCAACGTCGCCTCGACCGCCGCGTTCCAGGCCGGGCCGAACATGGCCGTTTATTATGCGACCAAGGCCTATATCCTGAGCTTCACCGAAGCGCTCCACGAGGAACTCGCGCCGTACCATATTCATGTGACGGCCTTGTGCCCCGGCGCGACCAAAACCGAATTCGCCGATCAGGCCGATATGGCGGACACCCAACTTTTCAAGAAGTTCGCCGGCGATCCCGCCGCCGTCGTCGAAGCGGGGCTAAAAGGGCTCGACAAGAACAAGGCGGTCGTCGTGCCGGGCCTCATCAACAAGGTGATGGTCCAGTCCAACCGCATCACGCCGCGCAGCGTGACGCGAGAGATCGTCAAGCAGCTGCAGGGCTAGCTCAGGCCGCCGCGGCCCGGCCGCTCGCCTGCCGGCAGACCCGGCTGAACAGCCAATCGTGGAACAGCTTCACCGGCCTGCGCCTGAGCGCCGAGCGCCGGCAGGAGAACCAGTAGCTATAGGGACTTTCCACCGCGGTATCGAACAGTCGGATCAACCGGCTGTCGCTCGCATCCTCGAGATGGGAATCGAGCATGAAGGCGATGCCGAGCCCCTGCGCCGCCGCGTCGAGCATGAGCTGGCCCGAATCGAAATGATCCTCTGCCGCCGGTTCGAGATTGGGAAAGCCGATCGCCTCACGCCAGAAATTGAAGGATTCGGGCATGTCGCGGTGAAGCAGCACCGTCAGCCCGGCAATCTGTTCGGGATGGGTGATCGGCTGGTTGCGGACCGTGAGCCCGGGAGTACCGATCGGCGTGATGACATTGTGATCGATCTTGCGAGAATAAAGGCTCGGATCGATCGACTGGGCAAGGGTGATCGCCGCGTCCAGCCCGTCGCCGAGCCGCGCCGTGCCATGCGCCGCCGTGTCGATATCGATGTGCAGTTCGGGATGCAGCGTGCGCAATTCGGGCAATTTGCCGATCAGCCGCTGCGACGCGAAGAGCGGCAGCACGCCAAGCCGCAGCCGCAGCAGGTCCGACTGCCCGGTGGACAGCTCTATCGCCTGGGCAAGCTCGTCCAGCGGGCCGGACACGCGGGCCAGCAGCGCCTCCCCGTCATCGGAGAGAACCATCGCATGATGGCGCCGCTCGAATAGCGTACGCCCCAGAAAATGTTCAAGATTCTGGACCCGGCGGCTCAGCGCCGGAGAGGATAGGGACAGCTCTTCGGCTGCCGCTTTCACCGATCCCAGCCGGGCGACCTGCACAAATGCTTCGATGGCTGTCAAAGGCGGCAGTCTGCGTATCTCTTCAGTCCCCCTGCACCCTTGCTATAAATGGCGCGATCCGAATCTGCGTTGCATAATTTGCAATCTATAGCATGTTTTTCGCACTTGCACAATTGCAGATTGAAACCCAAATACAGGAGGCCTTTCAGGCATCCTCTCCTAAGATCCTTTCGGGCCGGCCTTCCCCTCTTTGGCTGGCCCGATTTTTTTTGCGCAGCCCGCGCGCGACGATCCCGTTCAAGTGGTTCGCAACCGCCGATCGACATCCTATGTAAGACTTCGACACTAGAACGGAGCTTCCATGGCCGACGCTGAAAATCCCCCGAAAACAGACGGTCACAAACTGCAGGTGGCGAACGCCAGGCCCGAAGACTCGGGCCGGGGCTTTGCGCGCATGTCCCGCGAAACCATGTCCGAACTCGGTCTGGTCGAGGGCGATGTCGTGACGATCACCGGAAAAAGATCGACCCCCGCACGCGCCGTGCATCCCTATCCGGAAGACGAGGGGCTCACCATCCTGCGGATCGACGGCCTCCAGCGCGCCAATGCGGGCGCCGGATCGGGCGATCTGGTGACGATCCAAAAGGCCGAATCGCAACCCGCCAAGCGCGTTGTGTTCGCGCCTGCACAAAAAAATGTGCGCCTGCACGGCAATGCCGAGGCGTTGAAGCGCAGTTTCGGGATGAAACCGCTGACCCAGGGCGATGTCGTGGCGACCGCCGGGCAACGCCCCGTCGATCAGGGCGACATGCCGCCCCAGCTGCGCCAGATCATGAACGCACCGGCTTATGCGCTGCAGGAAGTGCGCCTGGTGGTCGCCGCGACGACGCCCAAGGGCATCGTCCATATCGGCCAGGAGACCGAGGTCGAGCTCAAGGCCGATTACAGCGAACCGGCCGATGCACGCCGCGCGGACGTGACCTATGACGATCTGGGCGGGCTCGGCGAAACCATCGACCAGATGCGCGAAATGGTCGAACTGCCGCTGCGCTATCCCGAACTCTTCCAGCGGCTCGGCGTCGATCCGCCCAAGGGCGTGCTGCTTCATGGCCCGCCCGGCACCGGCAAGACGCTGCTGGCGCGCGCGGTCGCCAACGAAAGCGACGCCGAATTCTTCCTCATCAACGGTCCCGAAATCATGGGGTCCGCCTATGGCGAGAGCGAGAAGCGGCTGCGCGAAGTGTTCGAAAAGGCGGCCGAGGCGCAGCCCTCGATCGTGTTTATCGACGAGATCGATTCGATCACGCCCAAGCGCGACAAGGTGGCGGGCGAAGCCGAGAAGCGGATCGTCGCCCAGTTGCTCACCTTGATGGACGGGCTGCAGAAACGCACCAACCTGATCGTCATTGCCGCGACCAACCGGCCCGAGGCGATCGACGAGGCGCTGAGGCGGCCCGGCCGTTTCGATCGCGAGATCGTGATCGGCGTTCCCGACGAACGCGGCCGGCGCGAGATCCTCGCCATCCACACGCGCGGCATGCCGCTCGCCGAAGACGTGCGCCTGCGCGAACTGGCGCGGAAGACCTACGGTTTTGTCGGTGCGGATCTCGGCGCGCTGACGCGCGAAGCTGCGATCGAAGCGGTGCGCCGGATCATGCCCAAGCTCAACCTTGAGGAACGCACTGTGCCGACCGAAGTGCTCGACGAGCTCTCGGTGACTCGTAACGATTTCGAAGAGGCGCTGAAACGCATCCAGCCCTCGGCGCTGCGCGAGGTGATGGTGCAGGCCACCAATGTCAGCTGGGACGATATCGGCGGGCTCGACGAGGTCCAGAAGCGCCTGAAGGAAGGCGTGGAACTGCCGCTCAAGGATCCCGAGGCCTTTCGCCGGCTCGGCATCCGCCCGGCCAAGGGCTTCCTGCTCTATGGCCCACCCGGCACCGGCAAGACGCTGCTCGCCAAAGCGACGGCGCATGAATCCAACGCCAATTTCATCGCCACCAAATCCTCGGACTTGCTTTCCAAATGGTATGGCGAATCCGAGCAGCAGATCGCCCGGCTGTTCGCGCGGGCGCGGCAGGTGGCGCCGACCGTGATCTTCATCGACGAGCTCGACAGCCTGGTGCCCGCGCGCGGCGGCGGGATGGGCGAACCGCAGGTCACCGAACGCGTCGTCAACACCATCCTCTCCGAAATGGACGGGCTGGAGGAGCTGCAATCGGTGGTCGTGATCGGTGCGACCAATCGCCCCAACCTCGTCGACCCGGCACTGCTGCGGCCGGGCCGTTTCGACGAACTGGTCTATGTCCCCGTCCCCGAAAAGGCCGGACGGCGGCGTATTCTCGCGATCCACACCGGGTCTATGCCGCTCGCCAAGGATGTCGATCTTGATGCCCTGGCGGACCGGGCCGAGCGATTTACCGGCGCCGATCTGGAAGATCTCACGCGCCGGGCGGGCCTCTATGCCCTGCGCCGCTCGCTCCAGGCCGATACGGTGACGATGGAGGATTTCGAAAAGGCGCTCGAAGATACGCGCGCCAGCGTCACCCCCGAAATGGAACGCGAATATGAAACCATGGCGGCGAAGCTGAAACAGGATTCGCTGGCGCTCGATCCGATCGGGTTCATTTCGCCCGGCATGCTGACGCCCAGCAATTCGGCCAAGCATAGATAGCCGGGCGCTATTCCTCTTCCAGCCGGAAGCCCGCCCAGACGGTGAGCAGCAGGAACAACGCGCCGCAGAGCAGGAATGGCAGCGGCATCCAGGCGCCATAGATCAGCACGCCGATCGCCGGCGCGGCGATAAAGGCCATGCCGTTGACCGAGGCGACCATACCCGCCACCTGCCCCTGCTCGGCCCGGCTGACCGCTAGCGACGCGCCGCTCGTAAAGCCCGGGCGAAACAGCCCCATGCCGAGCGAGGCAATGGCGAAACCGAGCGTCAGCCCGTGCAGGGTCGTCAAGGTCGCGGTCAGCATGCAGCCGGCGGCGCCCAGCAGGAAGCCCCACATCACGAGCCGCTTCGGCGCCACCTTCATCTGCGGGATCAGCCCCCATTGCGCGAGCAGCGTCGCGCCGGCGCTCGCCATCAGCACGATGCCGATCGCCTGCTGCGCTTCGTTGAGCGGCAGGCCGAGCCGGTCGATCACCAGAAAGCCGATCACGCCGAGGATCGCGGCGTGGCCATGGCCGCCGAGCACGCCGATCAGCAGCCAGGGCGCGATCCTGGGGTCCCGCCAGCGCAATCGTTCCCCCGAACGTCCCTCCTCGTCCTCCTCGTCATCGCTCGCAATCGCCGAAGCGCCCGAAAAGCCGCCGATCGACGGTTCGCTGGCGATCGACCCCCGCGCCTTGTGGCGTGGCGTATCGTTGGGCAGCAGGAAATAGACCGACAGCCAGACCGCAATCCCGATCCCCGCGAACACCAGCAGCGGCCCCGCCAACCCGACGACCGGCAGCACGAAGCTCGGCGCCAGGGCCGGGCCGATAATCGTGCCGAGCCCGAAAGAGGAGGCGATCACCGAGAGCGCCGCCGTCCGGTTTTCCCGGTCGGTGCGCGCGGCGACATAGGCCTGGACGGCAGGCGGAGAGGCCGAACCGAAGCCGCCGTACAGGCTGCGCGCGATCGCGAAGATGATGAAGGTCGTCGCCGGCAGCATCAGCCCGGCAAGGCCCGCCCAGAGGATCAATCCGCAGGTCGCCATCGAGGTGATGAAACCCATCGTGCCGAGCAGCATCAGCGGCTTGCGCCCCCGCCTGTCGGATTGGCGCGCCCAATAGGGCGCCAGCATCACCCAGAGCAGCGCCGACCAGCTATAGGCGAGCGACACCCAGAAATCTGGGATATCGAGCGCCCGGCCGATGGTCGGCATCACCGATTGCATCGCCGTGTTGCCCGCCGCCGCCGTCAGCATGACGAGGAAAAGCACCACGAAGCGATCGCGGCGGATGCCGGCGGTCGCACCGACGTTCACGAGCGCGACCGGGCGGCCATGGCCAGGCAAGTTGCAAGATAAAACCTGAAAATCATGGCGCCCCCATAACGGGAAGCCCGGTCTCGCGAAAGCAGCAAAACCTTGCCAACCGGCCATACATTTGCGAACGCGTGCCCCGAACCGTTTTTAGCGAAGAGCATGATGACCGAAACAGCCAGCAATGCCGCGCGCCGCCATTCGGGCGCCCACGGACCCGGGCCGCTTGCCCTTTTCCTCAAGGGGTTCATCAAGCATCCCGTGATGGTCGGCTCGATCATCCCCTCCTCGACCAAGCTCATCGACAAGATGCTCGCGCCGGTCGATTGGGAAAACACCAAGCTGTTTGTCGAATACGGCCCGGGCGTCGGCACGTTCTGCCGCCCGATTCTGGAGCGGATGCGCCCGGATGCGATGCTGGTCGTGATCGATACCAATGCCGATTTCGTCGACTATCTCCGGCGCGAGATTCGCGATCCGCGCTTCCACGTCGTCGAAGGGTCGGCCGCGGACGTCGAAAAGATCGTCGCCGACAAGGGCTTCGACCATGCCGATTATGTGCTTTCGGGCCTGCCCTTCTCGACCCTGCCCGACGGCGTGGGCGAAGAGATCGGCAAGGCGACGGGCCGGGTCGTGCGCCCGGGCGGCGCATTTCTCGTCTATCAGTTCTCGCCGAAATGCCGCGACTATATCGAGCCCAATTTCGACCGGATCGAGCGCGGCCGCGAATGGTGGAACATCCCGCCTGCGGTATTGTTCTGGGGTTGGAAGAACGAGGCCTGAGGGCCGGCCCTTTACTGACCGTCGAGCCCGAAATTGAGCCGCCGCGAGACATTATAGTCCAGCACCGACATGGTGAAATAGGATAGCCGGCCGCGGATGCGGTTGAATATCGTCCGGCTCTCCGCATAGGCTTCCGGCGTGATCCGTTCGCTGTCGGCGACCTCGTGATCGACGAAGCGGCGCATCACATCGGCAAAGCCGCGATCCTTGATCCGCAGCATGATCTCCAGGTTGAGATACAGGCTGCGCACGTCGAAATTGGCCGATCCGATATAGGTGATATCGTCGATCACATAGAGTTTCGTGTGCAGCTTCATCGGCTGATATTCGTAGATCTCGACCTCGGGAAGCAGATATTGGAAGCGGTTGCGGGCGGCGGCTATGGTGACGTTATTGTCGGTCTTCGAAGCCGTGATCACCCGCGTCCGTCCATTCTTCGCCGTCTGTCGAAACGGCCGAAGGAGCGCCGCATAGGGCGCGAAATAGGCGGCGATCACGTCGATCCGCTTGGCCCCGTAAAGATCGTTGCGGATAGTCTGCGCCCAGGGGCTGAGTTCGCGGGTGGGGCCACCGAAGAGAAGCCGGACGTCGCCATCCTGTTCGTGACAGGAATGGAGGATGGCGCGCAGATCCTCCATTTCGGATTTCGGGTTTTCCGACCAGCGCGTCAGCGCGTCGAAATAGTCGGCCAGCCTGGGCACGAGCGGTCCGGCCACCGCGATACCCAGATCGCGCCAGCCGCTTTCGTCTCGATAGGCTGCGAAATAGCCCTTTTCGACGTTGAAGCCTCCCAGCAATGCGCGGGCTTCGTCGGCAATCGCCATTTTCTGATGATTGCGCAGCAGATAGCGCCGCGTCCGTTTCGGCTCGTAGCGGCAGAAGAAGCAACCGGTCTCGTTGATCGGACGGAAGAATTCGTCGCTCGCCTTGTCGCTGCCGAAGCCGTCGACGAGCAGCGACACCGTGACGCCGCGCTTGTGCGCCTCGACAAGCGCATCGCGCACCCGCGTCGCGGCTTCGTCCTCGAGGAAGATATAATAGAGCAGCCGGATACTGCGCTCGGCGCTCTCGATCAGTTCGACAAGCGCTTCGAGCCGCTCCGGCCCTTCGGCGAGCAGCCTGAACTCATGCCCCGCGACGCCGGGCAAGCCATATTCCGGGGTGTCGATATCGGCCATCGCCCATTCTC
Organism: Parasphingopyxis marina; assembly: GCF_014237875.1. Lineage (GTDB taxonomy): Bacteria > Pseudomonadota > Alphaproteobacteria > Sphingomonadales > Sphingomonadaceae > Parasphingopyxis > Parasphingopyxis marina. The sequence goes on along the minus strand of NZ_JACJVJ010000001.1, from coordinate 860,084 downwards.
TAGGCTGCAATCTCGGCCCGGGGCAAGTCGGCGAATTTCTTGACAATCGGGCGCCCCCCGCCTATTTCGCCGCCTCTCCGTCCATCGTTGATTATTGGAAGACATCATGGCGCGCGTTACCGTCGAAGATTGCGTCGACAAAATTCCCAACCGTTTCGATCTGGTGCTGCTGGCAGCCCAGCGCGCCCGCCAGATTTCCGGCGGCGGCGAACTGACGCTCGATCGCGACCGGGACAAAAACCCGGTGGTCGCGCTGCGCGAGATCGCCGAGCAGACGGTGAAGCCCAAACATCTCGAAGAAGCTCTGGTCCAGAGCCTGCAGCGCGTGCAGATCGACGACGAGGAAGAGGCCGATGCCGTCGGCTCTCTCTCCCAGTCGGCCGAAGCGCTGCGCCTCACCGCATCGGCGCCGCCCCGCAACCAGAATGTCGCGGCCGATTACGACGGCTAGACGCGGCAGCTGACGCAAACAAAAAGGCCCGGCATTGCCCGGGCCTTTTTTGTCGGTATCGCTGAATTTCTATTCGGCGGCTTCGGCGACCAGTTCGCTCTGATCCACCCACATCAGGTCGTGCCAGTCGAGCGGCCGGCCGTCATGCGCATGGACGCGGATATCCTCGACCGGATGGCGGTCGCGCTTGTCGCACAGCACGGGATTGGACGGGATGCCGGTGCCCCAGCGCTCGCCCCATTGGCGCAGCGCGATCATCGCGGGCAGCAGCGCCATGCCCTTTTCGGTGAGCTTATATTCGATCTTGCGGCGATCGTCGGGGCAGGGTTGGCGTTCGAGAATTTCGCTTTCGACGAGCCTGCCCAGCCGATTGGCGAGAATGTTGCGCGCGATGCCGAGGCTCGATTGCATCTCCTCGAAATGCTTGAGTCCGTTGAACGCGGCCCGCAGGATCATGAACGACCAGCGTTCGCCCATCGCGGCGAGCGCGGTCGGCAGGCCGCACTCGTCATCGCCCAGGTCAAGTTTTTCAATCAGTTCGCCCATGGCCCTCAACCTAGTATGTTTTTTTGTTTTCGCAAAGATTCCGCAAAAATAAGTTTTTAGTTGCAACCTAAAACCGAATCGGTTAGGTAGTGATTCGCAACTTAATTCGAAAGCAGCGGAATATGCAACAGCCCATCACCCTCTTTCTTTCGATTGCCGACCCCCCTGCGCTGCTGGCCTTCACGGCGGCCTAGCAGCGCTTTTTTCTTCCCCTCCCCAACCGCACATATCGAACAAAGGACATCGCCATGAACCGCTCTCTCTCCCTGATCCTCTCGCTTCTCACCGTCACCTTCCTCTTCTCGGCAACGGCCGCCCAGGCCGGCGCGGCCTACCGCGCTACGCTCGCCGAAACGCCCACCGAGCGGGTGTTCGTCATCCGTCATGCGCCCTGGGTGTGCGAGCAAGATAGCTGCGCGACCGACCAGGCTCGCAGCCGCCCTGCCAATGTCTGCCACTCGGTGGCGCGCGAGCTGGGCATGGTGACGGCCTTCACCGTCAACGAGGAAGCCTTTACCGCAGACGAGCTCGCTCGCTGCAACGAAGCGGCCAGCTAAGGAGATAATTGGTTGCAATATCCCGGCACCCGGCCATCTTGGCCGGGTGCTGAGACAATATGAATTGATCGAGAGGGTCAAAAGCTACGATCCCGATGCCGACGAGGCGCTGATCAACCGCGCCTATGTCTTCTCGGTCAACGCCCATGGCACGCAAAAGCGCGCTTCGGGCGATCCCTATTTCAGCCATCCTATCGAAGTCGCCGGTATCCTGACCGATCTTCGGTTGGACGACGAGACCATCGCCACGGCGATCCTCCACGATACCATCGAGGATACGGTCGCCACCCAGGAAGAAATCGAGAAGCTGTTCGGCGAACGCGTCGCCCGGCTGGTTGACGGCGTGACCAAGCTGTCGACGATCGAGGCGCAATCGGACACCGAACGCGCCGCCGAAAATCTCCGGAAATTCCTGCTCGCCATGTCGGGCGATATCCGCGTGCTGCTGGTCAAGCTGGCCGATCGCCTCCACAATATGCGCACGCTCCACTTCATCAAGAATGAGGAGAAGCGCCGCCGCATCGCGCGCGAGACCATGGATATCTATGCCCCGCTCGCCGAGCGGATCGGCATGTACGAATTCATGAAGGAGATGCAGACGCTCGCCTTCCAGCATCTCGAACCCGATGCGTATGAGTCGATCACAACCCGCCAGGCGCGGCTGCGCGAAGGCGAAGGCGAGGTCGCGATCGAGCGGATCGCCGACGAGATCAAACAGCTACTCGGCCGCCACGGCGTCGATGCCGAAGTGACGGGCCGCGAAAAGCACCCTTATTCGATCTGGCGGAAAATGGCCGAACGGCATGTTTCGTTCGAAACGCTGACCGACGTCATGGCCTTTCGCGCGATCGTGCCGGACGTCGAGGCCTGCTACCGCGCGCTGGGCATCCTCCATGAACGCTGGCACATGGTTCCCGGCCGCTTCAAGGACTATATCTCGACGCCCAAGCGCAACGGCTATCGCTCGCTCCACACCTCGGTGCAATATGGCGAGGACCGGCGGATCGAGGTGCAGATTCGCAGCATCGGCATGCACGAACAGGCCGAACACGGCCTCGCCGCCCATTGGAGCTACAAGCAGGGAGACAGGCCGGACGGACAGGCGGGCTGGATCCGCGATCTCCTCGAAATTCTCGAGACCTCGGAAAACCCCGAGGAGCTGCTCGAAAATACCCGCATGGCGATGTACCAGGATCGTATCTTCGCCTTTACGCCGGCCGGCGAGCTGATCCAGCTGCCCAAGGGCGCGACCGTCGTCGATTTCGCTTATGAAGTGCATACCGATCTCGGCAACCAGACGGTTGGCGCCAAGGTCAACGGCCGCGTGGTGCCGCTGCGCACCCAGCTAGACAATGGCGATCAGGTCCGCATCCTGCGGTCCGACAACCAGCATCCCGATCCCGGCTGGCTCAGCTTCGTCGTCACCGGCAAGGCGCGCGCCGCGATCCGCCGCTTCGTGCGCCACAAGGAGCATGAGGAAATCGTCTCGCTGGGCCGCAAGCTCTACGACCAGGTCGTCTCGCGACTTCCCGCGCCGCTCGGCAAGGGGGCGCTGAAGAATGCGCTGCAGCGGCTCGGCATCCGCCAGGAAGAGGCTCTTCTTGAAAAGATCGCACGCCACGAAATCGACGACCATGAGCTGATGGAAGCCTTGATGCCCGGTTCCGGCGATCTCCAAAATGCCGTACCGCCCAAGGGACAGGCGATTTCGATCAAGGGTCTGACGCCGGGCGTTGCCTTTCAGCTTGCCGAATGCTGCCATCCCGTGCCCGGTGATCGGATCGTCGGCATTCGCGCGCGCGGCGAGGACATATTGATCCACACGATCGATTGCGACGAACTGGCCAATGGCGACGATGCCGACTGGATCGCCGTGAACTGGGGCGACGGATCGGACGGCGGCACGGCGCAGGTTCGCGCGGTTCTCAAGAACGAACCCGGCTCGCTCGCGGTGATGGCCGGGATTTTCGGCACGCACGGCGCCAATATCCTCAATGTGAAGCTCGATGACCGCGACAGCAGCTTCCACAGCTTCTGCGTCGATATCGAAGTGCACGACCTGCCCCACCTGATGCGCATCCTCGCCGCGCTGCGCGCCGCCGACTGCGTGAGCCAGGCCGAGCGGGTCTGAAACTGCGATCGGGCTGGCGACGCCCGGCCCACGGGGCTAGGTTGCCGGGATGACCCAACCGCCCGACGCCATGACCTATGGTCGCTATCTTTCGCTCGACACGCTGCTCTCCTCCCAGCACCCGATTTCGGACCGGCACGACGAGATGCTGTTCGTCATCATCCACCAGACAAAAGAGCTCTGGCTGAAACAGATCCTGTTCGAGCTGGAGGAAGTGTTCGAACTCGTCCGCACCGACGCGCTCGTTCCGGCCTATAAGGGGCTGGCGCGGGTCAGCCGGATCCAGGCCGTGATGACGCTCAGTTGGGACATACTCGCGACGATGACGCCGGCCGATTACACCCGCTTCCGCGACGTGCTCGGAAAGAGCTCCGGCTTCCAGTCAGCCCAGTTCCGCCAGGTCGAATTCCTGCTCGGCCTGAAAGACGCAGCGCATCTGAAATTCCAGGCCGAGGGCAGCCCCGAACGGACCGCGATGGAAGCCGCGCTCCTCGGCCCGAGCCTGTGGGACGAGGCCAACCGGGCCGCCGCGCGGGCCGGGCTGCCGATCCCCACCGACGCGCTGGAGCGGGACTGGGCGCAGCCCTACGCGCCCAGCGAGGGCGTCGAAATCGCCTGGGCGACAGTTTACCGGGATACCGAGCGATGGTGGGAGCTCTACCAGCTCGCCGAAAAGCTCGTCGATCTCGACGATGCGCTCGCCAGCTGGCGGCACAAGCATGTGCTGACGGTCGAGCGCGTGATCGGCGGCAAGCCCGGCACGGGCGGAACCGCGGGGGTCGCCTATCTGCAGACGACGCTCGCGAAACGCGCCTTTCCGGAGCTGTGGAGTTTGCGCACGCGGCTCTAGACGGGCGCGGTCATCGGCGCGCAACAATAGGGGACAATAAGCGCGGATAAATCGGGGAGAGCGAGCATGACCATCACCATCGACCGGCGGCTGCTGCTGCAAGGCGGACTGTTCGGGCTGGGCGCCCTGGCGACACCGGGCGCGGCGCGGCTCTTGACCGCCAGCGGCTTCACCCATGACGTCGCTTCGGGCGAGCCCACGCAAAGCTCGGTGCTGCTGTGGACGCGCTATGTTTCGGAAGGCCAGCCAACCCTGCGCGCCGAGATCGCCGAGGATGCGGAATTCGGGCGGATCGTCGCGCGCGGCGAAGGCCCGGCCCGCAGCGCCTATGATTTTACCGCCAAGATCACGGTCGGTGGGCTCGACCCCGGGCGCTGGTATTTCTATCGCTTCATCGCGCCCGACGGCAGCCATTCGCCCACCGGCCGCACGAGGACATTGCCGGAAGGCGGGGTGGACAGTTTCACCCTCGGCGTCTTTTCCTGCTCCAACCTCCGCTTCGGCTGGTTCAACGCCTATGCCCACGCGGCGCAGCGCGACGATCTCGACCTGATCGTCCATCTCGGCGACTATTTCTACGAATATCAGGCGGGCCGTTATCCCGGCGAAGAACAGGCGCTGGCCGGGCGCGAGATCATGCCCTCGACCGAAGCGATCGCGCTCGCCGATTACTGGCTGCGCTATGCCAGCTATCGCACCGACCCCAACCTCGCCGCGCTGCACCGCAACTTCCCGATGATCGCGCGATGGGACGATCACGAAATCGCCAACGATCCCTGGATGGGCGGGGCCGAGAACCACCAGGCGGACGAGGGCGATTGGGAAGTCCGCAAGCGCGCGGCGATGCAGGCCTATCATGACTGGATGCCGGTCAACGACCCGATGTGGGCGAGCTACCGGATCGGCGATCTTGCGACGATCTTCATGCCGGAAACCCGGATCGTCGGGCGCAGCCGCCAATATGAATATCCGGAAATCGTCGAGGGTGCGGGCGATCTGGATGCGACATTGGCGGCGTTCCGAGACGACGACTGGTCGGCCGAGGACCGCACCGTGCTCGGCGTCGAACAAGAGCAGTGGCTGGGGCAGGGTTTCCGGGATTCGGTATCGTCGGGAACGCGCTGGCAGATCCTTGCCCAGCAGGTGATCATGGGCCGCAACTATTTCCCGCTTCCCCTGGCCGAGGAGATCGGCCGCAGCGATTCCGACCTCGTCCGCGAGCGCGCCCGCGTGCTGGCGGCGGCGACGCGGGCCGGCTTGCCTCTCAATCTCGACGCCTGGGACGGCTATCCGGCAGCGCGGACGCGTTTGCTGCGTTCCGCGCTCGAAGCCGAGGCCAATCTCGTCGTGCTGGCGGGCGACAGCCACAATGCCTGGGCCTTCGACCTGACGCAGGACGGCAGCGCGGTGGGCATCGAAATGGCCGGCCAGAGCGTCACCTCGCCGGGCTTCGAAAGCTTCGTGCCGCAGGTCGCGCCCGATACGCTAGCCGGGCAGCTCGTGGCGGCAAGCCCGGAACTGCAATGGGCCGACACTTCGGGCCGCGGCTATATGACGCTCACCCTGACGCCCGAAGCCGCACACGGCGAATGGCTGTTCACCGACAGCATCCGCAGCCGGTCCACCGCCATCGCCCGCCGCCACAGGATGGAAACGGTTCGTGGCGCAGGCGCCTGGTCTGCCTAGTTGGAATCGCCGGAGGTATTGATACCGGCGGTGAACAGTTCGTATCGGCGGCGGAGATGGTGGCTGACCACCTGCCCCATCACCCGCTGCATCAGCTGCTGGCGTTCGGGAATCCCGACCCGGGTATTGCCGATCATCACCGCGACCGCATAATTGTGCCCGTCCGGCGTAGTGACGATCCCGACATCGTTATAGCCGGCGACAAGGCCGTTGAGATTCTGCCCGGTGCCGGTCTTGTGGCCGAACTGCCAACCATCGGGAACGCCGCCGCGCAGCCGCTGCGGCCCGGTATGCGAAGCGCGCATCGTGCTGAGCATCAGCCGCGTCGATTCCGGCGACAGCAATTCGCCGCGCACCAGCCGCGCAAACGCGTTGACAATGCCGTTCGCGGTCGCCCCGTCCACGGGATCGGCGAGATAGCGGCGCATCGCTTCCTGGCGGGTATCGGCGGCAAGGCTGGACCGCGCCGAATAGAAATTGCGGCCGCGCGACATGGATTCCTGCCAGGTGAGCCCGGCGATCCCCGCCTGCAATTCGCGTTCGCCGGGTCCGAAGCGCAGGCCTTCCAGATTGTTGCGCTGGAAAAAGGCGCGCACCGCATCGGGGCCGCCGGTCAGCCAGAGGATGCGATCATTGGCAAGATTGTCGCTGCGCGTCATCGCCTGTTCGAAAAGATAGCGGATGCTGGCCTGGAAACCGCCATTATTCGCGCGGGAAAGCAGCGGCTGGTGGAAGACGACCGCATGTTCGGGTCCGACACGCACCTCGCGATCGAGCGACATCTCGCCGCGATCGACGGCATCGAGCATCGCCATCTGCACCCAGGTCTTGCTGACGCTTTGCTGCGGCAGGAAGCGGTCGCCATTCCACGACACCGTCCATCCCTCGTCGATATCGCGCACCGCGATCCCGACCTCGCCGCTAAAATCGCGGCCGAGCGCGGTAATCGTGCTTTCCAGCTGGCTCGAAGGCCCGCGCGCCGGCATCTGGCGCGTTGCCTGCGCCTGCTGCTGCTGCGGCGGCGGCGGCGCGATATAGGGGCTGGAGGACGGCTGGGCCTGGGTCGAAGCGGGAATTACGCCCGCGCATCCGGCCAGCGCGGCAAACAGCGCAGCCGACATGGACCGCCGCCAAAACAGTGATTTTTTTACCGAATTTCCAAAACGCATGACAAACCCCGTCCCACAATATGCAGGATGCGATTATAGCCCCGTCATGCTCGACCGCGAATGAACGAACCGCGTCCCGGCAACGGCGCGCCGCAGATGTGAGTCGCTTCGTCGCGTCCCGCGGCGTCTATTCCCAGAAATAGGGCTGGCGCTGGCGATTCCCGGTAATCGTCTCGTTCATGGTCAAGGGATCGTAAAGCCGGCCGCCGATCATCACATAGCGGATATCGTCGCTATTCTGGATGTCTGCCGTCGGATCGGCATCGAGAACCACCAGGTCGGCCAGTTTGCCGACCTCCAGGCTGCCGATATCGCGATCGAAGCCCAGCGCCTGGGCCGGAACGATGGTCGCCGCGCGCAGCGCTTCCAGCGGGCTCATCCCGCCGCGCACGAAACTCCACATCTCCCAATGGGCGGCAAGGCCTTCCTCCTGGCCGTGCGCGCCGATCGACACGCGGACGCCGCGCTGCGCCAACGCATGGGCCGAAGCGGCGCTTTCATCGTCGACATAATCCTCTTCGGGCGCGATCTCGCGGCGCACGCCGCTCGCCTGCAACTGCCGGGGCGGAACGTGGCGCGAGAGGATCGGGTGCCGCCAGATATCGGTATGCGCGCGCCAATAGGGATCGGCCGCGAGCCCGCTATAGGTGACGACAAGCGTGGGCGTATAGCCGACATCGGTCTGGCTGAAAAAGCTCAGCACGTCCTCGTACAGCACCGCCTGCGGGATATTATGTTCCAGGGTCGTGTTGCCGTCGGCGATCAGCGCGATATCCATCCCGAACAGCGATCCGCCCTCGGCAACGACCGCGATATTCTCCTCGATCGCCGCGGCAACGACCTGCTGACGCTGCTCGCGGCGCGGCTGGTTGTAATTCTTGATCGAATGCGCGCCCTGCAGGCGCAGCCGGCGGACATGGTGGCGGGCATCTTCCAGGCTGCCGATCTGCGCGAAAACGCCCGGTGCCCGTGCGCCATAGACGACTTCGCCGGTCGAGAAGATGCGCGGAGCGAGGATCGTCCCGGCCCGCTGCATTTCTTCGGCGGGGAAGATCAGCGCGGAATCGCTGGACGGGTTGTGGACCGTCGTCACCCCGAAGGCCAAATGGGCAATCGTGTGCCAGTTCTGCTGCGGGACGATATCGTCGACGCCCTGGGGTCCGTGCGAATGGGCATCGATGTATCCCGGCACGATCGTCGCCCCGGCCATGTCGACCGTCTGGTAGCCAGCGGGGATCGCCGTGCTGTCGGCAGGCCCGACCGCGGCGATGCGATCGCCGTCGATGACGATGGTGCCATTGTCGATGATGCCGCTATCCTCCCCCTGCATGGTGACGATGCGCGCACCGGTCAGCGCGACGCGGCTCGTCGCCTGCGCGGCGCGTACCGGGATCGACAGCGAAACGCCGTTTGCGGGCGGGGTAAAGGCCGGTCGCTCCTCGCCATCGGCTGGCGGGGCTGCTGCAAAGGCCATATTGGTCGCCGCCGAATATAGGGTCGGGCCCAGGGTCCAGTTGAGCCGGTCGCCATTCTGGCTCCAGCTCAGATAGGTCGCGCCGTCGCCGCTGACGCGGGTGACGGGCAGCGCGCTGGCTCCGCCGCTCAGCTCGACATCCTGCGTGCCGGGCAGCATCGGCACAACATAGGCCTGGTAATTCTCGGTAAAGGCCAGCGTGTCGCCATCGGGCGAGACCTGATAGCTGGTCACGAGTTCACCCGAGGCATGGACCCGGCGGTCATTCCCCGAAAGATCGGTCGAGACCAGCCGCTGCTTGTTTTCCTCGCTGACCATGAAGAAGATGCGGTCGCCCGAAGCGCCGAAATGCGGGCTCGTGCCGGCTTCGGTCACGCGCTCGGCGGTGCCGCCCGAAGCGGATACGCGATAGATGCCGGGGCGGGTCGACCATTCCGGCGAGGTCAGGAACCCGCCCTCCCCTTTCTCGAACACGATGGTCGAGCCGTCGGGCGAGAAGCGCGGACGGCGATAATGGCCGGGTTCGCTCGTCACCGCGCGATCGCCGCCGCCATTGGCGTTCATCACGCGAACCTGGCCGAGTTCCCCGTCGGTCCAGCGGACATAGGTGAGCCGCCGCCCGTCGCGAGACCAGCTGGGGAACAGTTCGAAGGCGCTGTTCTGGCTGGTCAGCCGGCGCGGCGTGCCGCCGCCGGTATCGGCGATATAGAGGTGCCCGAGGCTTTCGAACACGACCTGCCGGCCATTGGGCGACACGCTGGCGAAGCGCGGCATCCGCGTTTCGAAGGTGGTGGGCGCGACCTCGATCTGCGGGCGCGGCGGATCGATAACGTCGCGGGTGTCGGTGACATGGAAGGGGATCACCTGCGCCTCGCCGCCATTGATGCCGATGCGGTTGATATGGCCGCCGGACCAGAAGATCAGGCTGGCGCTATCGGGCGTCCAGTCCATCCGCGGATAGGTGCCGTAAACCGTCCAGGTTTCCTGCATGTCGCGGTCGAGATTGTCATAGACCCGGCGTTCCTCGCCGCTGCGCAGATCCTTGATATAGAGGACCGATTGGGTGCGTTCGCGCCGGACAAAGGCGATATAGCGGCCATCGGGCGACGGACGCGGGTTGAGCGCGCCGCCTTCGCCCGAAACCACGGTTTCGCGTTCGCCCGATTCCATGTCGTAGCGCTCGATGGCGAACAATTGCGTGTTGGAATCCTGCGCGTAGATGAAATTGTTGCCGGGCGTCGTGTTGCGGCTGAAATAGACGCCTTCGCCGTCGGGCGCGAAGACCGGTTCGCCGAGATCCTTCTGGAACTGCTCGTTGGGCCGTTCGACAAGCCGTACCCCGCCGCCGCCCGACACATGATAGATCCAGACCTCGCCGGTGCCGAGCGAGCGCTGGGTCGTGAAATGCTTGCGGGCGATGATATACTGGCCGTCGGGCGACCAGTCGGGCTGGTTGAGCAGGCGGAAATCCTCGTTCGTCACCTGCCGCATATTCGCGCCGTTCGCGTCCATCACCCAGATATTGTCGCCGCCGCCGCGATCCGAGGTAAAGGCGATGCGCGTCCCGTCCGGCGAAAAACGCGGCTGGGCTTCATAGGGCAGCCCGCTTGCGATCCGGGTCGCAGTGCCGCCGGTGATCGGCATGGTGTAGATATCGCCGAGCAGGTCGAAGGCGATGGTCCGTCCGTCGGGGCTGACATCGACATTCATCCAGGTGCCCTCGGTGACGTCGATATTCACCTGGCGCGTGGGGAGCGGCGGATTGGCGACATCCCATTCGGCGGCCTCTTCCTCCTGCGCGAGCGCCGGCGCAGCAAAGGCGAGCGCCATGGCGCTGACGGCGAAGGAAAGAATTGCGGTTTTCGACATGATGGCCCCCTGCGAGAGATTATCCCCGATAGCTAGCATATGAGGGGCGATATGAAAGGCTCGGCGTCGGCTCTGGAAAGCCGTTCGTCGAAGGCTTACCTTGGAAAGACAGGAAATTCCCGACCGACAGAAAGAGAGTCGTACCATGTCCGCCGATCCTATCGTCATTTCCGCCTATGCCCGCACGCCGATGGGCGGCTTTCAGGGGGATCTCGCCTCCGTTCCCGCCACCGCGCTCGGCGCGACGGCGGTGCGTGCCGCGCTCGAAAAGGCCGGGGTCGAAGGCGAGGCGGTCGAACAGATTTTCATGGGCTGCGTGCTGCCGGCCGGGCTCGGCCAGGCCCCGGCGCGCCAGGCCGGAATGGGCGCCGGGCTCCCGATTTCCACCGAGGCGACGACCGTCAACAAGATGTGCGGCAGCGGCATGCAGGCCGCGATCATGGCGCATGACGCGCTGCGCGCAGGCACTGCCGACATCATCGTCGCGGGGGGCATGGAGAGCATGACCAACGCGCCCTATCTGCTGGCGAAGCACCGTTCGGGCGCGCGCATCGGCCATGACGCGATCAAGGATTCGATGTTCCTCGACGGGCTGGAGGACGCCTATGACGAGGGCAAGCTGATGGGCGCCTTTGCCGAGGAAGCCGCGCAGGAATACCAGTTCACCCGTGAGGCGCAGGACGCCTATGCGATTGAAAGCCTCGCCCGCGCCAATGCGGCGATCCAGAGCGGCGCCTTCGAAGGCGAAGTCGTGCCTGTCGAGTTCGAAACGCGCGGCGGCAGCACCAGCGTGACGATCGACGAGCAACCCGGCAAGGCCCGGCCCGACAAGATCCCGACGCTGAAACCCGCCTTCGCCAAGGATGGCACGGTGACGGCCGCCAACGCCTCATCCATTTCCGACGGCGCGGCCGCGCTGGTGATGACGCGCGAGAGCGTGGCCAGGGAAAAGAACATGCCGATCAAGGCGCGCATTATCGCCCATGCCGCGCACGCGCACGAGCCCGGCAAGTTCACCTCGGCCCCCGTCCCGGCGATGAAGAAGGTTCTGGAAAAGGCCGGCTGGAGCGTCGAGGATGTCGACCTGTTCGAGGTCAACGAAGCCTTTGCGGTGGTCGCAATGATCGCGATGCAGGAACTCGGCATCCCGCACGACAAGATCAACGTCAATGGCGGCGCCTGCGCGCTCGGCCATCCGATCGGCGCCAGCGGCGCGCGGATCGTCGCGACCTTGCTCAATGCCCTCGAAAAACGCGGTCTCAAGCGCGGCGTCGCAAGCCTGTGCATCGGCGGCGGCGAGGCGACCGCGGTCGCAGTGGAGCTGGCTTAGGTAAAATGCTCCCAGAATTCGTCTTTCGAATTGCTGCGCGGAAATTCATTGTCCGGAATCTCGCAGCCCAGGAAATTGCATAGCGGCTCCCATCCCTCGGCGACGTTGAACACCAACAGGCGATCCGGTGCGATTGCCGCACGCACATCGCGTTCCCGCTGTTCAAAAGCCGCTAGGGCCGAAGCTTCGCTGCTGTCGCCGCCGAGGGTCTGTTCGGTAACGATCTTATAGGGCAGCGACAGCCATTGCCGCATTTGGGGGTCTTCGACCTCGTCCATACTGTCCAGAAGCTTGAGGATCGTCGTGGATATGCTCGCCCACCAGCGGTCCGCCGGGCGCGTGGTCAAGATCACTTTGGCCTCCGGATAGGCCTCCGACAGTTCGCGCCAATAATGCGCGCCGGGCCAGTCGACCGTGGACGTATAGCCGTCGAAAACCACGTCCCAATCCACGGCTTCGCCATTGGCGGCGGCCAGCCAGAGGGGAGTCTGGGGAGGATTGCTGAGGACCTCTTCCATATGGTGGCATGGCCCGAAGCCAAGCTGCTCCAGCGCCATTTTCATCGACATCGTGCCCGTACGCCCGAAACCTGCACCGATAACGGATAACGCCATTCCCTACCCCCATGATTGATCGCCCCATGCCGTGGGCATAGGGGCCATCTGCCCGGATGGCGCACCATTGTCGAGGCTGTGTTGAGCGGGTGCCGCGGAATCGCCGCCCCGAAAATGGTCAAGCCACCATGGGAGCCCGGCCGGGTCGCAAAAAACCGGGTGATCCCATGATGGCTTGTGCCGAATTGGTTGCTTGGTGCTCCCTCTCCGGTTGCCCCCCTTATGAGCATTTCCGGATGAACCCGGTGTGACACGGGTCACATCTTTGTCCTTTCCGCAAAAAAGCTTCGCTGTCGCGCGGCTTTCCGGCCTGTGCTAGAGGCGGGGAAAAGCGATCAAGAGGACAAGCCAAGTGAATATCGAAAAGCCGGCGAAAGCGGCGGAAAAGGCGGATTTCGCCTTTAGCTGGGAAGATCCCTTCCTGCTCGGCGAGCAGCTGACCGACGAAGAGAAGATGGTCTATGAAACCGCGCGCAACTACGCGCAGGAAAAACTCCTGCCGCGCGTGCTGACCGCGACCCGCGAAGAGCGATTCGACCGCGAAATCATGACCGAGCTTGGCGAGCTCGGCCTGCTCGGCGCGACGATCGACGGCTATGGCTGCGCGGGTGTTTCCCATGTCGCCTATGGCCTTGTCGCCCGCGCGGTGGAGGCGGTGGACTCGGGCTATCGCTCGGCGATGAGCGTGCAGAGCTCGCTCGTCATGCATCCGATCCATGCTTATGGCTCCGAGGAACAGCGCGAAAAATACCTGCCCAGGCTGGCGACCGGCGAATGGGTCGGCTGCTTCGGGCTGACCGAGCCTGATGCGGGTTCCGATCCCGGCGGCATGAAGACCCGCGCGAAAAGCGTCGATGGCGGTTACTCGCTGTCAGGCTCCAAGATGTGGATCACCAACTCGCCGATCGCTGACATTTTCGTCGTCTGGGCCAAGGACGATGACGGCACAATCCGCGGCTTCGTCCTCGAAAAGGGCATGGAAGGCCTCTCCGCCCCCAAGATCGAAGGCAAGATGAGCCTGCGCGCATCGATCACCGGCGAGATCGTCATGGACGAGGTGTTCGTGCCGGAAGAAAATCTGCTGCCCGGCGCGCGCGGCCTTGGCGGGCCGTTCGGCTGCCTCAACAAGGCGCGCTACGGCATCGCCTGGGGCGCAATGGGCGCCGCGGAAGATTGCTGGCACCGGGCGCGCAGCTATACGCTCGACCGCAAGCAGTTCGGCCGTCCGCTGGCCGCGACCCAGCTAGTCCAGCTCAAGCTCGCCAATATGCAGACCGAGATCGCGCTGGGGCTCAATGCCGCGCTGACTGTGGGCCGCGCTATCGATGCGGGCACATGGGCGCCGGAGATGATCAGCCTCATCAAGCGCAACAATTGCGGCAAGGCGCTCGATATCGCGCGGACCGCGCGCGATATGCACGGCGGCAACGGCATCGCCGACGAATTCCACGTCATCCGCCACGCGATCAACCTGGAAACCGTGAACACCTATGAGGGTACGCACGATATCCATGCGCTCATTCTGGGGCGCGCGATCACCGGCATTCAGGCCTTTACCGGGTGATGAGGTCGTCAACCCAGCGAAGGCTGGGGCCCATTCCCCGGTCGCGAAAATTCGAAAGACCGGAATGGATTCCAGCCTTCACTGGGATGACGGAGTAGGTCTGCATGACTGGCCAAGCTCTCTCCGGCGTCCGCGTTCTCGATCTTTCCCGAGTGCTGGCCGGCCCCTGGGCGACGCAGATGCTCGGCGATCTGGGCGCGGAGATCGTGAAGATCGAACGGCCCGGCGCCGGCGACGATACGCGCGGCTGGGGGCCGCCCTGGCATGGTGAAGGCGAGGATTGCCGCGCCGGCTATTATCTCGCGGCGAACCGCAACAAGAAATCGGTGACGATCGACATGGCCAGGCCCGAGGGGCAGGCGCTGATCCGGCGGCTGGCCGAAGACAGCGATATCGTCGTCGAGAATTTCAAGCGTGGGGGCCTCAAGAAATACGGTCTCGACTATGAAAGCCTGAACGCCGTCAATCCGCGCCTCATCTATTGTTCGATCACCGGATTCGGGCAGGACGGCCCCGATGCCGACAAGCCCGGTTACGACCTGATGATCCAGGCGATGAGCGGCTTCATGTCGATCACCGGCGACGCCGAAGGCCCGCCGCGCCGCATGGGCGTGGCGATGGTCGACATGACGACGGGCATGAACGCCGCCGCCGCGATCCTCGCCGCGCTCTACCAGCGCGAGAAGACGGGCGAAGGCCAGCCTATCGATATCGCGCTGTTCGACGTCGCGCTGTCCGGCCTCGGCAACCAGGCGCTCAACTATCTGGTGTCGGGCGAGGCACCCGAACGGACCGGCAACGCGCATCCGAATGTCGTGCCCTATCAGCCCTTCGAGACCGCCGATGGCTGGATCATCGTCGCGGTCGGCAACGATACGCAGTTCGCGCGCTTCGCGAAGATCGCCGGCCATCCCGCAATGGCCGAAGACGAACGCTATGCGACCAATGCCGCGCGCGTGGAAAATCGCGACACGCTGATCCCGCCGCTCGAAGAGGCGATGAAGACGAAAAGCGCGGACGAATGGACGGCGCTGCTGACCGAGGCAAGCATCCCCTATGGGCCGATCAATACCATCGAACAGGCCTTTGCCGAACCCCAGGCGCTCCATCGCGGCCTGTCGGGCAGTATCGAGGGCGTGCCCTATGTCGCGAGCCCGCTGCGCCTCGCCGCGTCGGAGCGGCCGGAACCCTCGCCCCCGCCTCTGCTCGGCGAGCACACCGATGCCGTGCTTTCCGGGCGGCTTGGCCTTTCGGCGGACGAAATCGCCGCCTTTCGCGCGCAAGGCATCCTCTAGCGGCAAAGCTGACAAAAGCGCTTTGTTCTGCTATCATCGGCGCATGGACGTATACTGCCCATCCATCGCCTATTGGACAGTCCACCGGCTGAGCCGCTCGCTCGCCCTCTGAATGCGCGCCCGCGCGGCGCAACGATCGGCGCCCGGCCCGCCTATTGAGGGGGCAGAAGCGCGGTTTCTATCGCAAAAGCATTCAGAGGAACGACCCGCAATGACCGAGAAACTTGAAAATCCGATGGGCCTGGACGGCTTCGAATTCGTCGAATTCACCGGCCCCGATCCCGAGGCCTTGGCCGGCCTGTTTACCGCTATGGGCTTCACCCATATCGCCAACCACCGGTCGAAAAACGTCCGCCGTTATGTGCAGGGCGACATCAACTTCATCCTCAATATGGAGCCCGCCGGCCAGGTCGCCGAATTCCGCGAAGAACATGGCCCTTCCGCCAATGCGATGGCGTTCCGTGTCGAGGATGCGGCCAAGGCGCTGAAGCTCGCCGTCGAACGCGGCGCGACGCCGGTCGAAGGCAAGGTTGGGCCGATGGAGCTCAACATCCCCTGCATCGAGGGGATCGGCGGCGCGAACCTCTATCTTGTCGACAAGCGCGGCGCGGCGACGATCTACGATATCGATTTCGAGCCGGTCGAAGGCGCAAAGCCCGACGACAATAGCGTCGGCCTGCACACGCTCGATCATTTGACGCACAATCTGATGCGCGGGCGGATGGACTATTGGGCCGACTATTATGAGCGCATCTTCAACTTCCGCGAGATCCGCTATTTCGACATCGAGGGCAAACAGACCGCGCTGCTCTCCAAGGCGATGACTGCGCCCGACAACAAGATCCGCATCCCGCTCAATGAGAGCCAGGACGAGCACAGCCAGATCGAGGAATTCCTCAAGGATTATCACGGCGAAGGCATCCAGCATCTCGCGCTCGCCACCGACGATATCTTTGCGACGGTCGATGCGCTGCGCGCAAAAGGCATTCGTTTCCAGGATACGCCGGACACCTATTTCGACATGATCGACGAACGGCTGCCCGGCCATGGCCATTCAATCGACGAGATGCGCAAGCGCAAGATCCTGATCGACGGCTCGCCCGAAACCGGTGAAGGCCTGCTGTTGCAGATCTTCACCGAGAATATGGTCGGTCCGATCTTCTTCGAAATCATCCAGCGCAAGGGCAATGAAGGCTTTGGCGAGGGCAATTTCAAGGCGCTGTTCGAGTCGATCGAGCTCGACCAGATCAAGCGCGGGGTAATCCCGGCGAACGAAGAGGCTTGACGCTATTGCGCCGCTATTGGGAAGGGGCCCCGCAGTGACCGACTACATGTCCGGCTTTGGCAACGACTTTGCGACCGAAGCCGTGAAAGGCGCGTTGCCGCAAGGGCGCAACAGCCCGCAGCGGCCCGCCTTCGGCCTCTATGCCGAGCAGTTTTCGGGCACGGCCTTCACGGTGCCGCGCGACCATAACCGGCGCAGCTGGCTCTACCGGATGCGGCCAAGCGCGATGCATGACGCCTTCGCCCCCTATCCCTGGGGCGAGGCAATAGAGACCGGCCCGATCGCGGGCGACAGCTTCCCGCCCAACCGCCTGCGCTGGAGCCCGATGGACCTGCCCGAATCCCCGACCGACTGGGTCGACGGGCTCGTCACCTGGGCGGGGAATGGCGATGCGGCGATGCTGTCGGGCATCGGCATCCATCTCTACGCGGCGACCGCCTCGATGGAGAATAAGGCGTTCTTCGATGCCGATGGCGAACTCTTGATCGTGCCGCAGATGGGCGGGCTGCGGCTGGTCACCGAAATGGGCGTGATCGACGTCGCACCGAACGCCATTGCGGTCATTCCGCGCGGGCTCAAATTTCGGGTCGAGCTGACCGATGGCGAGGCGCGCGGCTATGTCTGCGAGAACTACGGGGCGCCCTTCCGCCTGCCCGATCTCGGGCCGATCGGCTCCAACGGGCTCGCCAATTCCCGCGATTTCCTGACACCCGTCGCCGCTTTCGAAGACCGGGACGAGCCTTGCGAGCTCGTCCAGAAGTTCGGCGGCGCGCTGTGGACGACGACCTTGGGCCACTCGCCGTTCGACGTCGTCGGCTGGCACGGCAACAATGCGCCCTACACATACGACCTCGCCCGTTTCAACACGATCGGCACGGTGAGCTTCGACCATCCCGATCCCTCGATCTTCACGGTGCTGACCTCGCCCTCGGCGAGCCCCGGCACGGCCAATTGCGATTTCGTGATCTTCCCGCCGCGCTGGATGGTGGGCGAGGATACGTTCCGCCCGCCCTGGTTCCACCGCAATGTAATGAGCGAATATATGGGGCTGATCCATGGCGCCTATGATGCCAAGGCCGGCGGCTTCGCGCCGGGCGGCGGGTCGCTCCACAATTGCATGAACGCGCACGGCCCCGACAAGGCGTCGGCGCAGGCGGCGATGAGCGCCGAACTGAAGCCGCACAAGATCGAGGACACGATGGCCTTCATGTTCGAAAGCTGCCTGCCGATCCGGCCCACGCGCCATGCGATGGAAACGCCGTTGCTGCAGGAGGATTACGACGACGGCTGGGACGGGTTCGAAAAGGCCGGCCTTCCCGGTTAGTTGCGGGTGCGCGGCTCCCGCACGCGAAACAGCAGGATCGCCAGCGTCACGCAAAGCAGGCCGATGGAAATCCAGAAAAGCGGCACATAGCCATAATAGGCCGCGATAACGCCGCCGAGCAGCGGCCCGATCGCCGCCATGCTGGTTTCCGCCGTGGTCGAAAGCGCCAGCCGCATCGGCAGGTCGTCCCGCTTGCCGAATTCGAGGATCATCGTCGTCGCGCTCATCATATAGCCGGACATCGAGGCGCCGATCCCGAAAAAGGCGAGAAAGATGGGTATCGGCCCGTTGGCGGCGATCAGCAGGAGCAGCGCCGCGAGCCAGACGATCATGGCGAGAATGAAGGTGAGGCGATAGCCGCGGCTGTCGCCCAGATAGCCCCAGACGAGATTGGACAGCGTGTCCGCGCCGAGAAAGCCGACGGTGAGCAACCCCAGCATCGCGCCGCTGACCTCGATCTTGTCGGCCGCGTAGAGGATGCAGAAGGGCGTGGAGATACGCGCCGCGACGCCGAAACTCTGGGCAACCAGGAACCAGCGATAATCGCGATCGGCCAGCAGTTCGGGCAGGTCGCGCAACCGTTCGCGGATCGACATGCGCTCCCGCACGGTCGGCGGCTCCGGTTCGCGCATGAATCGGTAGAGGATCAGCAGGCCGACGGTCGTGAGCACGAAAGAGAGCAGGAAGGTCGTCGCATA
Source organism: Parasphingopyxis marina (assembly GCF_014237875.1). Classification (GTDB taxonomy): domain Bacteria; phylum Pseudomonadota; class Alphaproteobacteria; order Sphingomonadales; family Sphingomonadaceae; genus Parasphingopyxis; species Parasphingopyxis marina. The sequence goes on along the minus strand of NZ_JACJVJ010000001.1, from coordinate 841,241 downwards.
ACCGTTGCCCAACACATTGTGCCCGATGAACCAGACGCCCGCGAGGTAGGAGATCAGCGCCGCAAGCCCCGCGCCCGCGACGTTGCGATAGGCCTGGAGCCGGCCGCGCACGTCGATCGGAATCACCTTGGAGAGCAGCATCTGGAAAATGACGCGCTGCTGGCCCTGGAAGAAGCCCAGCAGGAAGATGAAGACGAATGTGGCGATGAGCAGCGGCGAACCGGTGAGGAAGAAACCGGCAAGCGCAAGACCGAGGATCTGGAAGCGCATCGCCATCCCGGTGCGGAGCGCCACGGGCAGGACGCGGCGGCGATGCTCTATATTGGACGCGCTGATCATCGGCGAGATGGTCGCGCCCGCCTGAAGAAGCGACTGGCCGAGGCCGACCAGGGCGTTCGATCCGGTCAACGCGAAAAGATAGGCCGGCAGGAATGTCGGCGCCATCAGGATCCGGAAGCCCGTCATCCCCAGCATGCCGTGCGTGAAATGCGCTATATAATTGTGGCGGAGATTGTCGCGGACGAACTGATCGTAATCAGCTTCCTGTGTTTCGAGATCCGGATTATCAGCCATGGTGCCACTGCCATTGCAGGAGCACGGCCAATGCTCAATAGCCGTTTAGCGTCGCGAAACGATTGCGGTGGAAACCGGCGCTGCCCCATTGCTGCTCCAGCACCCGCGCGCGCTTGAAATAAAAGCCCGCATCATGCTCGTCGGTCATGCCGATACCGCCATGGAGCTGGATCATCTCGTGGGTCGCGCGGTGGACGACATCGTTGGCGGTCGCCTTGGCCACGGCAACGGTCGCCGCAGCGCCCGTGATATTGCTGTCGAGCATTTGCAGCGCGCCTTCGACCGAAGACCGCATCAGCGCGATATCGGCGAAAAGCTCCGCCATCCGGTGCTGCAGCGCCTGGAAGCTCGAAAGCGCCTGGCCGAACTGGACGCGCGTCTTCAGATACTCGTTGGTCGTTTCGAAGGCTTGCACGGCAAGGCCCAGCATCTCGGCGCAGGCAATGGCCCGCGCGCAATCCAGCACCTTGTCGAGCAAGTCGTCACCGCCTTCGGCGAGCCGGGAATCGTTGCCGATCGCCACGTCCTTCAGCGCGATCTCCGCATGGCTGCGCGAATCGACGACGTTGCGCGCCTCTCGGGACACGCCCTCGGCATCGCCATCCACGAGATAAAGCCCGTCCCTCGCCGCGACCACGAACAGCCCGGCGCTATCGCCTTCGGGCACGAAAGCCTTCCTGCCATTGAGCTTGCCGCCTTCGACCGCGGTTTCGATCTTTTCCGGATCGTGATGCGCGCCTTCGTCGATAGCGAGCGTGGCGACGAGTTCGCCGCTCGCGATTTTCCGCAGATATTTCGCCTTCTGCTCGTCCGAACCGCCGAGCATGATCGCCATCGCCGCCGCCGAAGAGGCCGCCAGCGGCGCCGCCGCGACATTACGGCCAAGCTCCTCGAGCACCAGCCCGAGCCCGACGAACCCGAATCCGCTGCCGCCATGCTCTTCGGGGACGAGGATGCCGGTCCAGCCCATCTGCGCCATTTCGGCATAGACGGCGGGGTCATAGCCTTCGCTATGGCCGGCGTCGCGCATGGTGCGGAAGGCGGAAACCGGATTTTCGTTGTTCGACCATTCGCGCGCCATATCGCGCAGCATCGCCTGTTCTTCGGTGAGTCCCGCCATCGTCATCCTCATTCGGTTACGCCTCTCACGGGCGCGCTTTTGCTTTCCGTTAACGGAAACCACAGCCGCGCGGCGAAGGCAAGGGGGCGGCACGGATTTCCGCGATCGGGCGCGCCGCCGCTATGCCTTGATACTTGGCACAGCCGGCCGACGACCTAGCCGAGTTCGCCGATCAGCTTCGCCAGTTCGATCACCTGGTGATCCTGATGATAGCCACCGATGATCTGGAGGCCGATGGGCAGGCCCGCCGCATCCTCGCCGATCGGCGCACTGATCGCGGGCAGGCCCGGATAGGTGGCGATGCCGATCCAGCCGAACTGCGCGCCGAAAGGCACCTCCTCGCCGCCGATCGTCAGCATGCGGCCATCCATGCCCTTGGGATCGTGCGGAAAGGCCGTGGTTCCCGCCACCGGCGCGAGCACGGCGTCATAATCTTCGAACAGCGCCCGCCACTGGCGGCGGCAGCGCGCCTGCGCGTCGAGCATGTCGAACCAGGCGGGAAGCTTCGGCATGTCGACGCCCATGCTCGGATCGCGGACCGCGAGCACGGTGAGCAGCATGCCCACATATTGCGCGTGCAGCGCGCCGAGATCGGGCAGCAGATCGCTACGCCGATCTACCGTGGCCCCGGCGCGTTCGCAGGCCGCCGCCCGGTTCTCCACCGCCGCGGCGATCGCGTCCTCGACAGCGAAGGCGGCATCGGTGACGACGAGCAGCCGGCACTCCGAAAGCGCCTGTTTCCGGGGACGCGGCAGCGCGATATCGGAAACGATGTCCAGCGCGAGCGCGATATCCGCGCAGTTGCGCGCCAGCGGGCCGACCACGGCAAGCGGCAGATCGGCGCCGTCGGTGCCCGGAAAGCCGTGGCCTTCGAGCGTGATCGCGCCATAGCTCGGCTTGTGCCCGTAAACTCCGCAATAATGGGCCGGAACCCGGATCGAGCCGCCGATATCCGACCCGAATTCGAGCGGCACCATGCCCGCCGCAAGCGCCGCCGCCGCGCCGCCCGACGAGCCGCCCGGCACGCGCTCGAGATCGTGCGGATTGTTGGTCCGGCCATAGACGGGATTGTTCGCCTGCCAATCGGCGAGCATCGGCGGGACGTTGGTCTTGCCGAGGATCACCACGCCCGCATTCTTCAGCCGCGCTATGGGAGGACCATCCGCGTCGGGAATATAGCCGGCATGGGCTTCCAGGCCCCAGGTGGTGGGCAGGCCGGCGACGTCGTTCGATTCCTTCACCGTCATCGGCACGCCCAGCAACGGCTTCGTTTCGCCCGCCGCCAGCGCCGCATCGGCCGCTCTCGCCGCCTCCCGCGCCCGATCGAAATCGCGCACGACAACGGCGTTGATCGGCGGATCGCGTTCCTCGATCCGGGCAATCGCCGCTTCGCATTCGGCAAGGGCGGAGCTTTCACCCTTGGCGATGCGCCGCGCGGTTTCGATGGCCCCGGCTTCGCTCACCTCCAGCATCGGCTCTCTCCCATTCGAACCGCCTAGTTGAACCGTTCACCCTTTTCCGCCTTGTCCTTCAGCAGCTGCGAGAAGGGAAAGTCCGGACCCAGCCGATCGGCATGTTTCTCCAGCCCGTCGGCAATCGTCTTCAGCCCGATCGTATCGGCCCAGAACATCGGCCCGCCGGTATAGACCGGCCAACCGTAACCGTTGATCCAGACGACATCGATGTCGCTCGCGCGCTGCGCCATACCCTCTTCGAGGATCAGCGCACCCTCGTTGACCATCGGATAGAGCAGCCGCTCCTTGATCTCCTCACGCGAGATATCGCGCTGCACGACGCCCTGCTTTTCGGCAAACTCCGAAATGATGGTCTGCACCTCGTCCGAAGGCGTGCGGTTGCGGGCTTCGTCATAATCGTAAAAGCCCGCCCCGGTTTTCTGGCCGCGCCGGTCCAGCGCGCACAGCGCGTCGCGGATGCTTTCGACCCGGCTCGGATCGCGGTGCCAGCCGATATCGAGCCCGGCGAGATCGGACATCTGGAACGGCCCCATCGGGAAACCGAAATCGAGCAACACTTCGTCGACTTCCCAATACTTCGCGCCTTCCATGATGAGCGCATTCGCCTGTTGCTGTCGGGGCGAGAGCATCCGGTTGCCGATGAAACCGTCGCAGACGCCCGCGACGACGGCGATCTTCCGGATCTTCTTGGAGAGCGCCATCGCGGTTGCCAGCACGTCGTCCGCGGTCTTTTCGCCGCGCACGACTTCCAGCAGTTTCATGATGTTGGCCGGCGAGAAGAAGTGGAGGCCCAGCACATATTCGGGCCGCGACGTCGCCGCCGCGATCTCGTCGACGTTGAGGTAGGAAGTGTTGGAGGCGAGGATCGCGCCCTGCTTCACCACCTCGTCGAGCTTGCCGAAAACCTGCTTCTTGACGTCCATATTCTCGAACACCGCTTCGATCACGAGATCGCAATCGGCCAGATCGGCATAATCGAGGGTCGGCGTCAGCAGGCCCATCGCGGCTTCGACCTGATCTTCGGTCATCCGGCCGCGCTTGGCTGTGCGCTCGTAATTCTTGCGGATCGTGCCGGTGCCGCGGTCGAGCGCTTCCTGCTCCATTTCGAGGATCGTCACCGGGATGCCGGCGGAAAGGAAATTCATCGAAATCCCGCCGCCCATCGTCCCGGCGCCGATCACGCCGACCTTGTTGATCGGAATGAGCGGGATATCCTTGTCGATGCCCTCGATCTTGTTGGCGGCGCGCTCGGCGAAGAAATAATGGCGCATCGCCGCCGATTGCGTGCCGGTCATCAGCTTCATGAAAAGCTCGCGTTCCTTCGCAACGCCATCGGCGAAACTCATCTCGCCCGCCGCTTTCACGGCCTGGATGCCCGCTTCTGGCGCTTCGAATCCCCGCAGCTTGCGGCCGTTCTTGGCGCGGAATTCGTCGAAGATCGCCGGATTCTTCACACCGTCCTCGTTCGCCGTGCCCTCGCTGGAACGCGGCACGGGCTTGCCGATCTGTTCGCGCGCAAAGGCGATGGCGTCGGCCGCCAGGCTGTCTTCGCCGACAATCTTGTCGACCAGCCCGATCGCCTCGGCATGTTTCGCCGGAACGGGATCGCCGCCGACCACCATCGGCAGTGCGGCCTCCGCGCCGACGAGACGCGGCAGGCGCTGCGTACCCGCGGCACCCGGGATCAGGCCGAGCTTCACCTCGGGCAGGCCGATCTTCGCGCTCGGCACGGCAACCCGGTAGTGGCAGCCAAGCGCGACTTCGCAGCCGCCGCCCAGCGCCGTCCCGTGGATCGCCGCGACCACCGGCTTGTCGCTCGCCTCGATCAGATCGATCACTTCGCCAAGGCCGGGCTCCACCGGCGGCTTGCCGAATTCGGTGATGTCGGCGCCCGCGAAGAAGGTGCGGCCTTCGCAACGAATGACGACCGCCTTGACCGCATCGTCGCCCAGCGCTTCCTCTATTTCCGCCTTGAGGCCCTGGCGGACGGCGGCGCCCAGCGCGTTCACGGGCGGATTGTTGGATATGATGACGAGAACGTCGTCCTGACGTTCGGCGGTGATGACCGACATGGGGGAGTATCTCCTGTTTTCCGGAATTTTCTTTCGCTTGTCGCGCATCGCCGGGGCCGCTGGCAAGGCTGACGTTACGTCAACTGCTCCAAGCCCTTGAGCTTGAGGCGGAACCACCATAGCCTGCGTTGCAAAGAAAGACCGGATCGAACGAATCCGGCATTTGCCCGAAGTGGAGAGACCGAGTCGTGACAGAGACCTTCCTCAATCCCGATCGCCCGGATTGGCCCGCCATGACCCTTGCCGAGGCCGAGGAGATGCTGACCGGGCCGGGCGCGACGTTCGAAACCGAAGATGTCGAAATCCGGGGCCATATGACCCGGGTCTGGAAGAATATCCCGCCGACCTTCCCGGCCTTCGCACGGGCTCTCGTCGAGGCTTTCGGAGACAATGAGTTTATCGTTTTCGACGAGGAACGGATCACCTATCGCGACTGGTACCGGGCCGCGACGGCGCTGGCGCACAAGCTTCACGAGATGGGCGTCGAAAAGGGCGATCGGGTGGCGCTTGCCGCGCAGAATCTCCCCGAATGGCCGGTCGTCTATTATGCCGTGCTTTCGCTTGGCGGCATCGTCGTGCCACTCAACGCCTGGTGGACGGGCCAGGAACTCGAATATGGCCTGACCGATTCCGGGGCGAAGATCCTGATCGCCGACGGCCGCCGCTATGACCGGATCAAGCCGCTGCTCCCGGAAATAGACGGAATCCAACAGGTCATCGTTACCCGGCCTTCGGGCCCGCTCGATAAGGGCGTGATCGGGCTCGATGCGCTGATCGGGCCGTCGTCCGGCTGGGGCACGCTTCCGCATGACGATTTTCCCGCGGCCGATATCGGGCCCGAAGACGACGGCACGATCCTCTATACCAGCGGCACGACCGGCCATCCCAAGGGCGCGGTGGCGACCCATCGCAACTCGCTGACCAACCTCCTGTCCTCGGGCTATGCCACAGCCCGGGGCGCACTGCGCCGGGGCGAAACGCCCGAACCGGCAAGCCCGCTCACCATCCTGCTCGTCATCCCGATGTTCCATGTCACCGGCTGCACGGCGATCATGGGCCCGGCCATGGCCAGCGGCTCCAAGGTCGTGCTGATGCGCAAATGGGACGCGACCGGCGCGCTCGAACTGATCGAGCGCGAGAAAGTGACCATGACCGGCGGCGTGCCGACCATCGCCTGGCAGATCCTCGAACATCCCGATCGCGCCAAATATGATCTCTCGAGCCTGGAGAGCATAACCTATGGCGGCGCGCCGGCGGCGCCCGAACTGGTCCGCAAGATCAAGAGCGAATTCGGCGCCTCGCCCGGCAGCGGCTGGGGGATGACCGAAACATCGGGCACCGTCACCGGCCATACCGCCGAAGACTATCTCCATCGCGCCGACAGCTGCGGCCCGCCCGTGCCGGTCGCCAAGCTCAAGATCATGTCGGAAGACGGCACGCGCGAACTGCCGACCGGCGAGATCGGCGAATTATGGGCGTTCGGCGCGATGGTCGTGCGCGGCTATTGGAACAAGCCCGAAGCCAATGCCGAGAGCTTTATCGACGGCTGGATCCGCACCGGCGACCTTGCCCGGCTCGACGAGGAAGGCTTTTGCTATATTTGCGACCGCGCCAAGGACATGATCATCCGGGGCGGCGAGAATATCTATTCCAGCGAAGTCGAAAACGTCCTCTACGACCACCCCGCCGTCACCGATGCCGCGCTGATCGGTCTGCCGCACAAGACTTTGGGCGAAGAACCGGCGGCGGTCGTCCATCTCGCCCCCGGCAAGACGGCGAGCGAGGAGGAACTGAAGAGCTGGGTTTCCGAGCGGCTGGCCAAGTTCAAGACGCCGGTAAGGATCGTGTTCGTCGACGACACCCTGCCGCGCAACGCCAATGGCAAGATCATGAAAAAGGACCTGGCCGACCTGTTCTTCGCCGAAGCCGAAACGGCCGCCTAGAGGAAGAGCGCCACGCCTTGCATGCCGGTCACGATCTGCTCGCCGCGCGTATTCCAGACGCTCATCACCTGGCTCGACGCGCCATGCCGCGCATAATCCGAGCGCGACCGCAGCAACCACCAGCCGTCGTCGGTTTGGGGCGTCGTGGTGAGGATATTGACCTGCCAGGTGATCGAGCTGATCGGGCCGAAGCCGTCGACTAGCCGCATGGCGGCAGGCGGCAGCGCGTCGGCGATCAGCATCAACTCGACCATCGGGTCGATATCCGCGCGATCCCGCAAGCGGATCCAGCGCAGATAGTCGGCCGGCCCCTGCCCCTCGACATCCTTCACATCGGCGAATTCGAAATGCTGGAGGAAAGACAGGGACGTCGCGCGCGTCGTCGCCTTGCCGATATCGGGCGGCGGCACCGGCGGATAATCGGCCTGGACGTGGTCGATCGCCGATTCCCGCTCGTCCATGCAGACGAACAGCGTTTTCAGCCCCAGGGTCCAGTCGCCATCCTTGTCGAAATGAATGTCGCTCTGGACGAAGCTCGCGGTGCGCCCGATCCGGAGCGGCACGGGTTCGACGCGGATATCGCCGGCGATAGGCCCGACAAAGGCGACCTGCGCAGACCGGAGCGGCGGCAATGTCTCGAGTTTTTGCTGGGCCGCATGCAGCGCGACCGCGGCGCTGAGGCCTCCATAGGCCGTGCGCCCCTGCAGCCATTCCTGCGGGACATGGCCGTCAAGGCCGGTTTCGGTCTCGCGCATCGCGGCGAGGAGCTCGGGAAAGTTCATCGTTGTTTCAATTCTGCGGCCGCGGGATCGCCGTCGCAATCGCTTCGGCCTGTTCGAAAAGGGCGGGCGCGATCGCGAGTTCGGCCGCAGCCGCGTTGTCGTCAAGCTGCTCGGGCCGGCTCGCGCCGACAATCGCCGACGCGATATTGGGCTCGCGCAGCACCCAGGCGAGCGCGAACTGCGCCATCGTGCAGCCGGCCTCTTGGGCGAGCGGCTTCATCCGGTCGACCGCCGCGATCACCTCGGGCCGCATGAGCCTGTCCATGAAGCCGCCCATCTCGTCGCTCGCGGCGCGGCTGTCAGCCGGGGGCGGGGCGTCCGCACTGTATTTTCCGGTCAACATGCCCTGGGCGAGCGGCGACCAGACGATCTGCGAAATCCCGTTTTCGGCGCAGAGCGGGATGACTTCCTTTTCAGGCCGCCGCCAGAGCAGCGAATATTGCGGCTGGCTGGAAACGAATTTTTCCATCTCCGGTACCATCGCCAGGGCATCGCGAATATTCTGCGGCGACCACTCGGAAAAGCCGATATAGCGCGCCTTGCCCTGTTGCACGACGCGGGTCAGCGCCTCCATCGTCTCCTCGAGCGGCGTGTTTTCGTCATAGCGATGGCACTGATAGAGATCGACATGGTCGGTCCGCAGACGGCCGAGCGATGCGTCAATCTGCTTGGCGATCTGTTCGCGCGAAAGGCCGCTGTCTTCCACCGACATCGGGAAATAGACCTTGGTCGCCAGCACATAGCTGTCGCGCGGCCGGTCTTTCAACGCCTCGCCGAGCACCGATTCCGATGCGCCCCGGCCATAGACGTTCGCCGTATCGATGAAGTTGATGCCGAGATCGAAGGCCCGGTTCACACAGGCGATCGCTATGTCCTTCTCGATCCCGCCGGCGGTGGTGAGCCAGGTGCCCAGAGAGATTGCCGAGACTTCAAGGTCGCTCGATCCGAGCTTGCGATATTTCATAGATACAAGGCCTTCACAGTTCCTTGCCGGGCCGCCGCGACAACCCGACATCGAGATGCGCCCCGGCGTCCACCAGCAAGGTTTCGCCGGTCACCATTCGGCTGCCCTTGTCGAGCAGCAGAAGAACGGCATCGGCCACGTCCTCCGCCTGGGTGGCATGGGCCAACGGCACGCTGCCGGCGATCTTGGCGTTCAGCGTCACCATGCCTTCGTCGCCGAGCATATCCCGAAACCATCCGGTGCCGACATAGCCGGGGCTGATGGCGTTGACTCGGATATCCGGCGCCAGCGCGCGGGCCAGCGATTTCGTCATCGTGATCAGCGCGCCCTTGGTGGCGGCATAGGCGACCGAAGACCCGATGCCGAAATGCCCGGCGACCGAGGTGATGTTGACGATCGCGCCGCCACCGGCCTCTCGCATCGCGGGCACGCAAGCGCGCACCATCTCGAAGGCGGCGGCGACGTTGAGCCGGTAGAGATCGAGAAAATCCTCGGCCGAAAGCCCGTCGAGATCCTCATGGTTGACCATCTTGGTCTTGCCGGCATTGTTCACGAGCAAATCGATCCGGCCCCATCGGGCGAGCGCGTCTTTGGCCAGCTTGTCGGCCTCGCCCGAAGCCAGATCGGCCTGGAACGCAGCCGCATTTCCGCCGATCGCCGCGGCCAGCGCCTCGGCTTCGTCCCGGCTCTTGGAATAGTTGATCGCGACCTTCGCGCCGCGCGCGGCCAAGGCCTGCGCGGTCGCCGCGCCGATGCCGCGCCCGCCGCCGGTGACGATCGCGACTTTCCCGTCGAAGAAATCCTGTGCCATCAATGCGCCGCCTGTTTCGGCAATTGCCGGGTCACGGGATGCGAGGAGGAAAGCCCGCCGTCCACCGCGATCGCCTGGCCGTTCACATAGCTGGCATCGTCGGAGGCGAGGAAGGTGACGACCCCGGCCAGTTCTTCGGGTTGGCCGCCGCGTTTCAGCGGGTTGAGCTGGCCGATTTTCTCGAGCTTCCCGGCATCGCGCGCATAATCGAATACCGGCTTCGTCATCCCGGTTTCGATGATGCCGGGGCAGACGGCGTTGATGCGGACATTGCTGCCGGTCATCTGCTGCGCGGCGGTCTGGACGAGGTTCATCACGCCCGCCTTGGACGCCGAATAGGAGCTCGGCCCCGCGCCCGAACGGATACCCGCGACCGAGGCGGTGCAGACAATCGCACCCCCGCCGCGCTTCTCGATTTCGGGCGCGCCATATTTGATCGCCAGAAAGGGCCCGATCAGGTTGACCCGCAGCACCTCGGCCCAGTTTTCGGCATCGCTGTCGAACAATCCGCCGGAAAGCCCGCCCGTAATCCCGGCATTGGCGAAGACGATATCGAGCCCGCCATGGTCGGCAACCGCGCGCTCGACGAGCGCCCTGACGTCGGCCTCTACGCCCGCGTCCATCTCCACGCCGATGGCCGTGCCGCCCGCCGCCGTGATTTCCTCGACCGTCTCGTGCACGCTCGGCATCTTGTCGGCGGCGAGGACCTTGCCGCCTTCGGCCGCGAAACGCTTGGCGGTCGCCCGGCCGATACCCGAACCGGCCCCCGTGACGATGATCGATTTTCCTTCGAAGCGGTTCATGCGCTTATCCTCTCTATTCGGTTCAGATCGTCCGGCCGCCGTCGACGACAAGCGACTGGCCGGTCATGAAGGTCGAGGCGGGCGAGGCGAGATAGACGGCGGCGCCGGCGATCTCGTGCGGTTCGCCGATACGCCGGAGCGGCGTCGAGGCGTTGACGGCTTCCTCTGCCTTGGGATTTTCCCACAGCGCGCGCGCGAAATCGGTGCGAATCAGCCCCGGCGCGATACAGTTCACGCGGACATTGTCCGGCCCATATTCATGGGCGAGGTTGCGCGCGAGCTGCATGTCGGCGGCCTTGGAAATGCAATAGGCGCCGATCGTTTCCGAGCCGCGCAGCCCGCCGATCGACGAGACGATGATGATCGATCCTTCGCGCCGCTCGCGCATTTCGGGCACGACCATCTGGATCAGCCAATGGTTGGAGACGATATTGTTGTCGAGGATCTTGCGGAACTGCTCGTCCGCCATCCCTTCCATCGGCCCGTAATAGGGGTTCGACGCGGCATTGCAGACCAGCACGTCGATCTTGCCGAAAGCCTCGCGCGTCCGATCGACGAGATTTTGCAGATCTTCTTTCGAAGAGATGTTCGCGGGCACGGCAATCGCCGTTCCCTCGCCATGCTCCGCGTTGATCGCGGCGGCGACCTCGTCGCAGATCGGCTGCTTGCGGCTCGAAATCACGACCTTCGCGCCATGCTCGGCCATTTCCTCGGCAATCGCCTTGCCGATCCCGCGCGTGGAACCGGTAATGATCGCGACTTTTCCGGTCAGATCGAATTGGGACATACTAACCTCTTCCTGCGCCTTTTCGGCCTGGTCTTCATCGTTCCGGGCACGGGTTCACCCGGGCGCGCCGGCGGCCTTTGCGAATTTCCAGGCGGCCTGGGCGAGTTCGGGCACGCGTTTCGCGCGTTCCTCGGCCTCGGGCGAGGACGCCGTCCCGTCCAGCCAGCGCTTCTTGATCCCCTGCAAGATGCCGGTGAGCCGGAACAGGTTGTAGGAGAAATACCAGTTGAGATCGGGCACCGCGTCCCGCTCGGTCAGCTCGCAATAGAGCGCGGCCGCTTCCTCCAGGGTCGGGATGCCGGTTCCGCCGAGCGTCTCTCCGCCGAGCGAGGCCGTGCCCTTGCCCTCCATCACCCAGTTCATCGCGAGATAGGTGAAATCGGCCAGCGGGTCGCCGATCGTCGACAGTTCCCAATCGAGCACGGCGACGACTTCGGGCCGGTCGGGCGCATAGATCATGTTGTCGATCCGGTAATCGCCATGGATGACGCTGGTCCGCGTCTGCTCGGGCACGGTTTCGGGCAACCATTCGATCAGCCGCTCGACCTCGTAGATCGTCTCGGTTTCGGCAAGACGATATTGTTTCGTCCAGGTCGCGATCTGGCGCTCGAAATAATTGCCGGGCTTGCCATGCCCTTCAAGGCCGATCTCGATATAATCGAGAGTGTGGAGCCGCGCGAGCGTGCCGATCATCGAGCGGTAGATCGACGTGCGTTCGGCGGGATCGCATTCGGGGAGCATTCCGTCCCAGAAGGTCCGCCCCTCGACCATCTCCATGATATAGAAAGCCGAACCGACGACTTTATCGTCCTCGCACAGCGCATAGGGCTTCGCGACCGGAAAGCCGGTCGGGTGGAGACCGACGATGGCGCGATATTCGCGGTCGACGGCATGGGCCGAGGGCAGCAGCTTGCCGAAAGGCTTGCGCCTCAGGACGAAGGCTTTGCCCGCCGCGTCCTCGATCCGGTAGGTCGGGTTGGATTGGCCGCCGGAAAATTTGGTGTAAGCGGCAAGACCGGCAAAGCCCTCGACATGCTCGCGCATCCAGGCGTCGAGATTGTCCTCCTTCAGCCGATCCTTTTCGGCCACGCCTTCGGCGCTGATCGCTTTGTCGGCCATCCTCTATCCTGTGCCCCTGTCCGGTGCTTGCGCTTATCGCTTTACGTAGACGTAACGCGGCGGCGGAGTTGAGTCGAGTGGCGCCGGCCAGACCATGGACTTTTGTTCGCGCCCGGTTATGCCTTGGCGATCTCTCCCCAGCTTACGGATCGGTATGCCATGACCCTGCGCCTCGCTCCTTTCGCCGCCTCGCTCGCCGCGATCGCTTTCACCCTCCCCGTGGCCGCGCCCGTGCTCGCACAAAGCGAAGCCGCCCAGACCGCCGACGAAAGGCTGCGCGCGCTTTACGAGGCCGACTGGGAATGGAGCCTCGCCGACCAGGCGACGACCCATGACGAAGACGGACAGCTGACGTCGGGCGACCATTTCCCTTCGGTCACGCCCGCGGACTACGAACGCCGCCTCGCCCATTGGGAGGAAACGCTCGCCGCGCTCGACGCCATCCCCGCCGACCAGCTGTCCGAAGCCGAGCGCATCAACGCTTCGGTTTTCCGTACCAATCTCGAAATCGCGATCAACGACACCCGCTACCGCGAATATGAAATGCCGCTCAACAGCGACTCCTCCTTCTGGTCCGGCATCAATCCGCGCCCCGGACGGCTGACCCGCGCCGGCGATTTCCAGCGCTATCTCGGCCGGCTGCGCGACCTGCCCCGCTATTTCGACGAGAATATCGCCAATATGCGCGCCGGGCTCGCCCGCGGCTTCACCGTTCCGCGCGTGACTCAGGTTGGCCGCGATGCTTCGATGGAGCCTTTCACCAACGCCGATCCGGACGAAAACCCCTTTTACGCGCCCTTCGCCGACATGCCCGATGCGATTCCCACTGCCGAACGGCAAGCGATGCAGGCGGAGGCCCGCGCGCTGATCGCCGAGGCGGTTGCGCCCGCCTATGCCGAGCTCCTCGCCTTCTACCGGGACGAATATCTTGCCGGAGCGCGGACGACGACCGGGGCGAGCGACCTGCCCGATGGCGACGCCTATTATGACACGCAGATCCGCGAGTTCACGACGCTCGACATGACGGCGGAAGAAATCCACCAGCTCGGCCTTTCCGAAGTCGCCCGCATCCGCGCCGATATGGAAGCGACAATCGCGGAAACGGGTTTCGAAGGCAGCTTTGCCGAGTTTATCCAGTTCCTGCGCACCGACCCGCAATTCTACGCACAGACGCCCGAGGAACTGCTGATGTTCTCGGCCTATGTCGCCAAGCGCGCCGATGCGACGATCGGCGATGTGATCGGCGTCCTGCCCCGCCGCCGCTTCACCATCCTGCCGGTGCCGGACGAGATCGCGCCTTTCTACACGTCCGGCCGGGGCGGCCTCAGAAGCTGCCTGATGAACACCTACGACCTGCCGAGCCGCCCGCTCTACAACGCGCCTGCGCTGACCCTGCACGAATGCGCGCCGGGCCATTCGATGCAGGCGGCGCTCGCCGAGGAACGCGATGCCGGCCCCGAATTCCGCCGTTACACCTATTTCTCCGGCTATGGCGAAGGCTGGGGACTCTACACCGAATATCTCGGCATCGAGATGGGTATCTATCGCACGCCGTATGAAAATTTCGGGCGGATGACCTATGAGATGTGGCGCGCCGCGCGGCTCGTGATCGATACCGGGCTGCACCGCTATGGCTGGAGCCGCCAGCAGGCGATCGACTATCTTTCGGAAAATACCGCGCTCTCCGATCTCGAAATCGAGAACGAGATCGACCGCTATATCAGCTGGCCGGGCCAGGCGCTGGCCTACAAGCTCGGCGAGCTCACCATCCGGCGGATGCGCGGAGAGGCCGAGGAAGCGCTGGGCGAGAATTTCGACCGGCGCACCTTCCACGACGAGATACTGGCGCTCGGCTCGGTGCCCCTGAGCACCCTTGAAGACCATATGCGCCGCTGGATCGCGGAGCAGCAATCCGGCGATTGAGCCGGCTTACTTCGTCGTGCTTTTGATGCTCGAGACCGTCGCGTTGGTGAGCTTGATCGTGTGATGCGCTTCTTCGCTCTCGCTGGACGTTTGGCCGGCCGAAAGCGAGCGGCTGACGGTTTCGGGGTTATACTGCGCATCGGCGCCGCCCTGGACGGCATCGAGATCGCGATCGTCCAGCTCCGCGGTTTTCTTGCGTTCGGTCATGTGCATGTCTCCTTCGACTAGCTGTCGCCGTGGCTACCGCCGACCTGATAGCTGGAAACGATCAGGTCGCTAAATACAATCTTGGCAGGCGGCGCATCGCCGTTGATATCGCCCGCAGCGACGTGCACGCCGCCCTGATAGTGCGGCTGATACGCCGCGGCCTGATTATCGCCGCGCGAAGCGCCGCCGGCAACCGCTTCGAGTTCGCGGTCGTCGAGATGGATGGACTTGTCGGTCATCATTTCCTCCCTGCTGGTGAGGCCGGACTAGCCCGGACCCGCCAGCCATGGAGTGACGCCCGTCACCGTTTCGCAAAAAAACGTAGCGGCGCGTGGCGGCCCGCCAAGCCGGGGCCTGTCGGTCGACAGCGGCTGCGCGAACCGGGTAAGACCCGGCTCGGGACATATCTGCGCGCGCGCAACCAACAATATTGATTAATCATCATTATTGCGCCTAGGATGCGGCCCCAGGAGAGAATGCCATGATCGTCCATCCCTACGGCCAGTTCGACAATTCGGCGCGCGACTATGCGCATATCGAAGCAAAGCCCCTTGCCGCCGCCATGGGCGCGGAGATCGCGGGCGCCGAGCTTGCGAACCTGTCCGACGCCGCCTTCGAGGAAGTGCGCGACGCGCTGTTCCGCCACAAGATGATCTTCTTCCGCGGCCAGAAGATCAGCCATGGCGAGCATGAAGCCTTCAGCGCGCGCTTCGGCGCGTTCGCCGAGGATGCCTATACCCAGGGCGTGCCCGGCCATCGCGACGTCCATCCGCTGATCAAGGAAGCCGATGCGGTAACCGGCCATATCTTCGGATCGGGCTGGCATACCGATTCGCCCTTCATGCCCGAACCGCCGGCGATCACCTGCCTGCGCAGCATCGAGATTCCGCCCTATGGCGGCGACACGATGTGGGCGAATTCCGCCCTCGCCTACAAGATGCTCAGCGATACGATGAAGGCGCTGCTTGAGCCGCTGCGCGTCCATATGTCGATGCGCAACGTGTTCGTCTCCGCGCAGGCCCATGCCAAGGCCGATGACGGCCCGGTCGGGCGGCTCTCCGCGCTGAAGGGCGCCGATATCCCCGAAGATGTCGCGCGAAAGATCGAAGGCACATGCCATCCGCTCGTCCGCACCCATCCGGTGAGCGGCGAGAAGGCGCTCTATTTCGATCCCTCCTACGCGATCGGCTTCGAAGGGCTGAGCGAGGACGAAGCCCAGCCGATCCTCGATTTCCTGGGACGCCATCTGACCCAGCCGGCCTTTACCTGCCGGTTGCGCTGGGAACCCGACATGCTGGCGATGTGGGACAACCGCCTGTGCATCCATCAGGCGTTCAACGATTATGACGGCTTCCGCCGGGAGCTGTACCGCACGACGATCGCCGGGGAGAAACCCGCCTAGCCGCATGGAGTTGCGAAGGCCCGGCAGATGAGGCAAGCCATGGCCCTGCCCGTCGCAACAGGACCCATGCACATGCTCAGACCGCTCCTTCTCGCCGCCCTCGTCATCGCCGCTCCCGCCGGCGCCGAAATGCGCGAATATCGTGTGCTTTCCGGTGGCAACGATGTCGGCCATCTCAACGTGGATGCCGAGCCCGGACGCGTCGTGATCGATTACGATTACAAGAATAACGGCCGCGGGCCGACCATCGCCGAGACCGTCGCGCTCGACGAGAATGGCTACCCGACGGCCTGGGAGATCGCGGGCGCGGCAACCTTCGGCAACCAGATCGAAGAAAGCTTCGCGCGGACCGGCGACGGCGCACAATGGCGCGATTCGACCGGCACGGGCGAGGCCGCGATCTCGCATTTCTACGTCCCGCAGAATAGCAGCCCCTGGGCGCTGGCGCTGCTAGCCCGCGCATTGCTTGCCGACGAGGATCACAGCATCGACGTGCTGCCGGGCGGCGGCGCCACCTTGACCGCACGCCGCACCCAGACCTTCGAAGGGCCAGGCGGGCCGGTCACCGCGACGACATACGAGATTGGCGGGATCGAGCTCAATCCAAGCTATGTGCTGCTCGACGAGCAGGGCATTTTGTTCGCGGTGGCGTCCTCCCGCTTCGCCGTCATCCGTTCAGGCTATGAAGCGGCAGACGCGGATCTGCGCGCCTATGCGCAGCAGCTTTCGACCGAGCGTTTCGTCTCGATCCAATCCGAAGCCGCGCACAATTTCGATGGCCCGGTGCGCATCCGCAACGTCCATGTCTTCAACCCCGCAACGCTGGAGCGCGAAGGGCCCTTCGCGGTCGTGTGGAACGGCGAGCGCATCGCCGGCGTGCAGCCCAATGACGAACCGGCAACCGAGGGCGAGACGATCATCGACGGCGCCGGCGGCACCCTTGTGCCCGGCATGTACGAGATGCACGCGCATCTCTCGCAAGACGACGCGCTGCTCAACATCGCCGCCGGCATCACCTCGGCCCGCGACATGGGCAACGAGAATGACGTGCTCGACGGCCTGATCGAACGCATCGAGGCGGGCACCATCGCCGGCCCGCGCGTCACCCGCAGCGGCTTTATCGAGGGGCTGAGCGAGTTCAGCTCACAGACCGGCGAACTGGTCGAGACCGAGGAACAGGCCCTCGACATGGTCCGCTGGTACGGCGCGCGCGGCTTCTACCAGGTCAAGCTCTACAATTCGATGACGCCGGAATGGGCTCCGGCTCTGGCTGCCGAGGCGCACCGGCTCGGCATGCGGGTCACCGGCCATGTCCCGGCCTTTTCCAACGCGGACGCAATGATCGCGGCCGGGTTCGACGAGCTCACGCATATTAATCAGATCGTGCTCGGCTGGATCCTCGAAGAGGGAGAGGATACGCGCACGCTCCTTCGGCTGACGGCGCTCGACCGGCTGCCCGAGCTCGATCTCGCCAGCGAACCCGTCCAGCACACGATCGGCCTGATGGCGGATAACGACATCGCGCTCGATCCTACCGTCACCATCCACGAATCGCTGCTGCTCGGCCGCAATGGCGAGATTTCGCCGAGCTTCGCCGCCGTCTTCGATCACATGCCGGTCGGCGAGCAGCGCAGCCTGCGCCAAGCCTGGTCGGACGTCTCCGCCCCCGGACAGGACGAGAAATATCGCGGCGCGTACGCACAGATCATCGCGACCCTGCGGATGATGCGCGAGCGCGGCATCCGCCTCGTCCCCGGCACCGATATGGGCGGCTCCTTCGCCTATCACCGCGAACTCGAGCTGTTCGAGGAGATCGGCTATTCGCCCGCCGAAGTGCTGCGGATCGCGACCCTCGGCATGGCGGAATATCTGGGGCAGGACGAGGATCTCGGCTCGATCGCGCATGGCAAATATGCCGATTTCTTCCTGATCCCCGGTGACCCCACGGCCGATCTCGGCGCGATCCGGGCGATCTCGATGGTCGTCGCCAACGGCACCGCCTATTTCCCGAGCGAGATCTACCCGCATTTCGGCATCCGGCCCTTCGCCGAGGCGCCGGCGGTAACGCCAGCGGACTAGACGGTACCGATCAGGCCGGGGGCGTCGCCTCCATCACCGCGTCGAACTTCGCCTGCATGGCATCGCGGAAGATGCCGTGCGTAACCACGAAGGGCGCGTTTTCAAGAATGCCCTTGGCCACCATCTCGCCGGCTTCCTCGGGCTCCATCCAGTCGTCGCCGAGCACGCGTTCGGACAGCGCCTCTTCGGACTCCGCATAGCCGCTGCCTTCGCGCAGATGCGCGGGCCGGTTGAGCTTCGCCTCATGGATGTTCGACTTGACGAAGCCGGGCAGCAGCGCGGTCACGCCGATCCCGTCCGGCTCCAGCTCGTTGCGCAGCGCTTCGGAGAGCGAGATCACCGCGCCCTTGCTCGTCGCATAGATGCCGAGCGTGCCGGGCATCTGCACCGTCCCGGCCAGCGAGGCCGTGTTGACGATATGCCCGCCGCCGCGCTCCTTCGCCCGGGCGATCATCCGCGGCATGAAGGTGACGATACCGTTGACGACGCCGCCGATATTCACGCCGAGCCCGAAATCCCAATCGGCATAGGTCGCCTGGCGCAGCGGCCCTTCGGTGCCGACCCCGGCATTGTTGACGAGGATGTCGATGCCGCAGTGCCGCGCGTCGATATCCTGCGCCGCCGCCTCGAAGCCCGCGCGGTCGGTCACGTCGAGCAATAGCGGCTCGACGCGCTCGCCCTGCCCCGCCGCCGCGAACGCGGCCACAGCCTCGTCGAGATGGTCCTGCCGCATATCCGCGAGGATCGCGAAGGCGCCGCGCCCGACCAGCGCCTTGGCGATGCCGAGCCCGATGCCCGATGCGCCGCCGGTGATGAAGGCGATTTTGCCCTCGAAGCTGTCGATCGTCATGCTGTCCTCCTCATACCGGCGCATCCTTGCTCTTGGCGGTGAAGATGTCGCGGCGCTTGCCCGCCCATTCGATCAGCGCCTCGGTGCGTTTCTTCGCGCCTTCGGGGTCCGATTCCAGCGGCGGGAAGGCCTCGACGATCTCCGCGAAATGCGCGGCGATCCCCTCTTTCGCTTCCGGGTAGGGGATGATGTAGAGCGCGTTTGCATCGATGCCCTTGCGGACATTTTCGGCGAGCTCCATCGGGTCCATCCCGTGCTGGTAGATATCCTTCAGCGCCTGTTTGCTGTCCTCGTTGACGACATAGCCGGAGCGCTTCAGGTGCGCGGGCCGGGTATCGCTGGAAAGCGCGATATTGGAATTGATATTGGCCGGGCAGAGCACCGAGACGCCGATATCGTATTTTTCGAGCGCGCCGCGATAGCCCTCCATCAGGCTGATCACCGCCGCCTTGGCCGCCGAATAGAGCGCTGCGCCGTCGCCGCCGCGAAAGCCGCCGAGCGAGGACGTGGTGACGATATGCCCCGGCCGCCCGGCCTTGATCATCCGCGGCACCATCGTGACCATGCCGTTGACGACGCCGCCCAGATTGACGCCGAACACCCAATCGAAATCCTCATAGGTGGAGGCTTCGGTGGGGCCGTGGGCGAACACGCCCGCGGTGTTGAAGAGCAATTCAGGCGGGCCGCCATAGGTCTCCTCCACGGTATCGGCGACGCGCGCATAGGCTTCGCGGTCCATCAGGTCGAGCTGCGCGCCCTCGGCCTCGATGCCCTCGCCGCGTAGCGCCTCCAGCGCCTGTGCCAGCGCGTCGCCGCGAATATCGGCGATGAAGATGCGGCAGCCCAGCCCCCCGAAGTAGCGCGCCTGCCCGAAGCCCGCGCCATTGGCGCCGCCCGTGATAAAGGCGGTCTTGCCCCGATAGTCCATCCTCATCCTCCCCATAGCCGCTGCCCGGCTTTTGTATGCAGCGCATAATATCGGGAAATGGAGGCAAGGCCAATCGGATGCGCGCCACCAGGCGAAACGGGGCCCAAACTTTACGAACTTCACACGCAGCGTTGCCGGGACACGCCACAAAATTTCCTACGCCCTCGCCCGGCACGCCGACGCTTCGATCTGCACCGTATCGAGCGTAAACGATCCGTCCGCCTCGATCGCATAATAGGCCGCCGTTTCGGCGGAAGCGCGTTCCTGCAGCGAACGGATCGCCACCCGATGCGGCTCGGCGGTCCGCATGCGTTCGACCCATGTCGAATACTCCATCCGCAGCCGGCGGGTCAGCGTGTTCCGCACCCGGAAGCCGGCGCGATCGAGCGCCGCTATCCATTGCGAGGCCGTATAGTCGCGGACGTGCGAGGGATCCCGCAATGTTTCGACGGTCTGGAGATGGGTGTCGAACGCGGCATGCCCCGGCGCGATCACGTCGATAAAGATCGCGGTGGCACCGGGCTTCAGGACACGCCTCGCCTCGCGCAGCCCGGCCTCGAAGTCGCGCCAATGATGCGCGGAAAAGCGGCAGCCGAGGAAATCGAATGTGCCGTCCGCAAAGGGCATGGATTCGACGGGCGCCACGCAGGTCTCGATGTTCGTCAGGCCTTTCTCCCGCGCCGCGGCCGTCACCGCGTCCGTCATCGCCGCGGAAAGATCGACGGCGGTCACGGCGCCGGCATGGGCGGCGAGCCGATAGGCGACATGGCCGCCCCCCGATCCGGCGTCGCAGGCTCGGTCCGGCTTCTCGCGCGCGGCAATCGCCGCCAGCGCCTCGAGATCTTCGCCTTCGGCATGGACGGCGCTTTGCACATAGGCGCTTGCCTGCGCGCCGAACTGGTCGTCGACCAGGGTTTCGTGGGAACGGGTCATAAATCAATCCTCCTGGAATTCGACCCAACACCGCCAATTAAACTAGTACAATAGACAATTTTATCCTGTTATAAGATGACCCATGAGCAGCAACGAACAGCGCAAATTACTGGGGCAGTTCGTCCGTTCTCACCGGGATCGCATTACCCCCGACCTGTCGGTCCGCCGCCGCCGGACGCCCGGTCTGCGGCGCGAGGAACTGGCGGCCCGGGCCGGGATCGGCGTCACCTGGTGCGCATGGATAGAACAGGGGCGCGACGTCAGCGTCTCGCCGGCCACGCTCGCCCGGCTTGCCGTGGCGCTCGCGCTCACCCCGGCGGAACGCGCCTATCTTTTCGAGCTGGCGGGACGCCGCGATCCCGAAGCGCCGCGATCCGCGCCGATCTCCCAGGCGCCGGAAGCCGTTACGGCACTGGTAGCGGCGCTGTCCTGCCCCGCCTACGGGCTGGACCCGCAATGGAACGCCTGTTGCTGGAACGCCGCCGCCGAACGGCTGTTCGTGGGCTGGCTGGGCGAAGGCCAGCAGAGAAACCTGCTGCTCTACATGTTCGCCGAGCCATCCTCGCGCGAGCTGATTCCGGATTGGGAAGACCGGGCGCGGCGCGTGCTCGCGGAATTCCGGGCCGATTATGGGCGGCTGGTGGACGATGCGGCGCTGGGCGAACTTGTGGAGCGATTGCGAGCCGAGTCCGAATTCTTCGCGCGGGAATGGGATGCCCAGTCCGTCATGGCGCGGGAGGGGGGCTCGCGAATGTTCGTGCATCCGCAAGACGGGCCTCTCGCCTATGTGCAGCACACTTTCAGCCCCGCCGAGCGACCGGACTACAAGCTCGTAACACTGTTCCCGGAGGGCGATAGCCCCGCTTAGCGCAGGGCGTCTTTGGCGCCGCCGCATGGCGCGGCGCCAAAACGCCGATCCTCAAGCCCGGGCGTTTAGGCTGTTTGCTTGGGCATCATCGCACCAGCCGGGCGATGATCGCCTGCGCGACGGGATCGCGGGGCCGCACCTCGAGCGTCGCGACGGCTTCGCGCAAGGCCGCCGTCTCGTCGCCCGCCGCGAGCAGCGCCTGGGCGAGATCGCGCCGCACCGGATACCAGAAGGCAGGTGGATCGCTGAACTGGCTGAAATCTTCGGTTTCCTCGGTCGCGGCCGCTTCGGCGAAGAAGGCCGCGGCCTCGTCATAGCGCCCTTCCATCATCGCCAGCCGTCCCGCCAGAACGGCGCGCGTAATCGCCAACATCTGGTCGGCGGCGGGGAGCCGGTCGTCTTCTTCCGCTTCGGACTGCGCGATATTTTCGGGGATCGCGTCGCGCTCCGCCGCCAAGCCCTCCCCATCGCCCAGAAAGGCATAAGCCTCGCCGCGCGCATAATGCCAGGCCGCCTGGAGATAGGGCAGCCGGGGCTCCTCGAGCGCCAGCACGACGTTCGGGCTCTCGAACCGGCCCATCGCAAAATAGGCCGCCGACATCAGCAACTGGGCGAAATAGCTGCCTTCGTCTCGCGATTGCGCCCGCTCGATCATCGGACGCGCAAGCATTAGCGCGGTGCGGGAATCGTCTGCCATCATCGCGCCGCCAAGCCCGAAGATCACATTATGGACATGATAGGGGATGCCCCACACGGCCATCGGGTCCTCATCGCCCATCGCCATCGCCTGATGCTCGCCGATCTGGACGGCCATGCGATTGGCATCGGCGGCGTCGCCGTATCGCCCGACCCAATAATAGGTGTGCGAGGGCATATGGACGAGATGGCTGGCGTCGAGATTCATCGCGGCCAGCCGATCGGCGGCCGCTTCGGCCAAAGCGGGTTCGCCGTAAATCTCGGTCGCGTGGATATAGAAATGGATGGCGCCGCTATGATCGGGGCTGCGCGCCAGGACAGGCTCGAGCAGGTCCATCGCCCTGCGCATCGAGGCGGTTTCGAAATCGCTGATCATCTGCGCGTCGGCGGCCAGCACCTGCAGCGTATCATGTTCGGGGAAGCGCGCGGCAAGGCGCGCCATGGCCTGCGCATAAGCGGTGTCGCGGTCGTCGGTAGTGCCTTGGGGGCGGTAGCGCTCGATCATCGCCTCGGCAAAGCCGCGTTCGAAGTCGGAATCGCCCGCCATCGCCAGCGCTTGCTCGGCGACGGCATGGGCCGCTTCGCGCTCTTCCATCGACTTGGGGTAGTTGACCGTCGGCCCCAGCGTGAAGGCATGGCCGGCCAGGCACATGGCGCAGTTGGGATCGCGCCGCACGGCTTCGGCCATGGCGCGAATCGCATCCTCATGGGCAAAGGCGAAGGCAAGCTCGATACCGTTATCGAAAAAGGCCTGGGCTTCGGGAACGCTCGTCGCGACGGGAAAGCCGCCATTGCCGTGATTGGCTATCAGCGCGGTGGGCGCTTCGGCTTCGCCCGGTGTTGCGGCGTGATCCATCGCGCCGTGCGCGGTTTCGCTTTGCGTCTCCTCCCCGGCCGCTTGCGGCGCGGCGCTGACGGCTCGCTCGCTATGGCCGCCCTCATTGCTTTGCGCCTGCGCCGCCATCGCTCCGAATGCGCACACTGCGCTGAATCCCAACCGTAAAATCATGGGCGGCCCCCTCAATCGATCAATCTACCCGCCATGGCGGACCGGGCCGCGCAAGGGAAGGTGAAAGCGTTGCCCGATCCCGTCTATCGGCCCGCGCCATCCTCTGCAGCCTCGATGCATTGCGCGCGATATTCGGCCTGTGTCGGCATGGCGTCGATGGCAGCGGTGAAGGCCGCGACCATCTGTCTCAGGATCGGCGCGATGCGCGGCATGTCCAGCGACGCGGCCAGCGGATCATGGCGGCGGGGAACGACGCCGAAGCCGATCAGCAGGTCGATCCAGCTTTGGTCGTCAAGCAGCGCATGCTCATAGGGCAGGAACCGGCCGCGGCTGGCGAACTGGTCGATCCGCATTTGCAGGCTTTCGGGCGGCCTAGCCTCGCGCATCGCCGCCCAGGGGGCGTCCGTCCGTCCGTTCAGCAGGAAGGGCAGCAGCGAAAAATCGCGAATTTCCGCGATTGCCTCGCTTTGCCCGCGATTATAGCCGCGCGCCTCGATCGCCATCGCGGCGTTCACCGGAAGCCATTCCACGAGCCGCAGCGCCTGTTCGTACAGGGCCAGCATGTCCGCCGACTGGTACGGCCCGAAACGGCCCGCCGCGCCGCCCATCCGCACGAGGTTTCCCGTCCAGGGGCGCTCGGCATGGCCCGCCGCGAAGGGCGACGATCCCTTATCGCCGCCGACTAGCGCGAGCGCGGTTTCCTCATCCATTGCCGTGGAGGAAAAGAGCAGCTCGGAGCGCTGCCCTTGGCCCAATGGCGTTTCGAGTAACAGCCCGCCCGGAAGCGCGCGGGCGACGGTGTGGCCGGAATCGCCTGGCTTGGCTCCGGGGCCGGCGATGATGCGATCGAAGGCGAGATTCGCTGAAAGCGAGCCGAAGCCGGTTTCTCCGTCATCGTCAGCAAGGTTCGCCAGGGCGCCCGAGGCATCGATAAAGAGGTCGGCGGCGATATCCTCGCCATCCTCGAGACGGACCGACGCAATGGCCTCGCTACCGGGAGCGCGAGCCAAGTCGACCGGCCGGCCCTCGCGCGGCTCAATCCCGACGGCGCGGCATTGCGCCTGCAGCAGCGCCGCATAGTCCGCCCGGTCGCACTGGACGGTGGGGCCGAGCAGGCGCAGCGGCGATTGCGCGTCGTCAACGGGACCGGCGAGCTTGCCCGCCATCGCCGCGCGGGCGGCGAAGCGGAAGGGCTGGAAGAGATAGGCAAGCTTTTCGGGCTCGCGGCGCATCAGCGCCGCGCGCAGCATGATCTGGTGGAGCGCCACGCCGTTGAGCCGCGGCAGCTCGCCGGACCGGGCGGCGAAGAAGCGGCTGCCCTCGCCCTGCCAGCCGATGCAGTCGGTGCCGAGGCCGATCGTCCCGTTGCAGCGCAGGACGAGATCCCCGGCCGTAATCCCGAGCTGGTGGTGGAAGCGGTGATCGGCGGGAATTGTGAGCGCCGCGCTTTCCTCCTGCGCGCCGGCATCCTCGATAATGACGAGCGCAATGCGCGGCGGCAGGTTCCGCGCCAGCAGCGCCGCGACCGGCCAGATCTCGTGCGGCTTTCCCAGCAGCGCGATGCGCGTCGGCCGATCCGTCATGCCGCGTCCCCGAAGGTCGCGCCATAGCTCTTGATAAAGGCGAGATGGCCGCTCGATCGTTCGACCGCATCGGCAATCGTCGTTCGCACCCGTTCGAGATGCGCGCTGCGTTCCTCGTCCGCCATCCGGTCGACCCGCGGGTCCCAGGCCTCGGGCACGATATTCTGGCCGATAAACACCGCAAGCCAGCTCGGCGGCTGGAACAGCCCGCTCGCATAGTTCGGCACCGCGCCGCGATGGCGGAAGGTTTCGATCTTTTCGGCGAGGCTGTCGGGCCATGTCATGTTGCGCATGTCGCGCCAGAGCGGCGCATCGTCGCGCTGGGTCGCGACATAATGGAGCATGAGGAAATCGCGGATCCGCTCGAATTCGAGATCCATCAGCCGGTTATATTCGTCCCTGTCGGCGGCCGCGCAGTCCGCTTCGGGAAACAGCGCGACGAGATTCTCAATGCCGCTCTGAATGAGGTCGATGCTCGTCGATTCCAGCGGTTCGAGAAACCCGCCCGACAGGCCGATGGCGATACAGTTGCGGTTCCACAATCTGCGCCGCTTGCCCGCCACGAAAAAGAGCTTGCGGGGATCGGCGAGCGGCTCGCCTTCCAGGCTCGTCATCAGCTGGTCGAGCGCGTCCCCGTCGCTGACATAGCGGTCGCAATAGACATGGCCATTGCCGATCCGGTGTTGCAGCGGAATGCGCCATTGCCAGCCGCCCGTGCGCGCCGTCGAGCGCGTATAGGGGCCGACTTCTCCGCCGATCGCGCAGGGCACCGCCCAGGCGCGGTTGCAGGGCAGCCAGTCGCTCCAGTCCTCGAAACCGGTTTCGAGCTGTTCCTCGATCAGCAGCCCGCGAAAGCCCGAGCAATCGACAAACAATTCGCCCGCGATTTGCGTGCCGGATTCGAGCGTTACCGAGCGGACGAAGCCGCTTTCGCCGTCGAGATCGGCCGAGACGATCTTGCCCTCGACCCGCTTCGCGCCGCGCTTCTGCGCATAGTCCGCCAGGAAGGCGCCATAGAGGCTGGCGTCGAACTGGAAGGCGTAGGAGAAATGCGTCAGCGGCGAGGCCGGATCCTCGCGCGGCAGTTCGAAGCGGTCGTTCCACGCCGAAACGATCGGATAGCAATAGCGGCCGAAGGGCTGCGCCGTGCCGGCCGCCTGCTCCTTCAGCCAATAGTGGTGGAAATCCGCCGGGCCGATACGTTCGCCATGGGCGCCGAAGGGGTGGATATAGCGATCGCCGATCCGGCCCCAGTCGCGAAACTCGATGCCCAGCTTGATCGTCGCGCTGGTCCGCGCCATTAGTTCGGCCTCGTCGATGCCCAGCATCTCGTTGAAATAGCGGATCTGCGGCAGGGTCGCCTCGCCGACGCCGACGGTTCCGATCTCGGCGGATTCGACCAGGGTGACGGAAATCCCCGTGCCCGCCAGCCGCCGGACGAGCGCGGCCGCCGTCATCCAGCCCGCCGTGCCGCCGCCGACGATAACGATATCGCGAACCATGTGGTCCGGCCGATCGGCCACGCTTTCCCTCCCACGCATCCCGGCGCTATGCCGAGGGCGCGCAGACTAGACCGGATCGGAGCCGCCGACCAACCCTCAGGCCGGGTCTTCCCCCACCCGCTTCCACACCCGCTTGAACACCGCCGCGCGGATACGGGTGAACTTGCCGCCCCCAAGCTCGTAAAAGGCGAAGCTGTTGATGTAGAGCCGGTCCCCCTTGGCGAGCGGGCCCGAGGTGAAATCGGGCGCGTCTTCCAGCGCGAGAAATTCGGATTCGAATTCGGCGGCGATCACGCCGTCCTGCTCCATGCAGTGGAGGATCTTGATCGTCCGGCTCGTCTGGCTTTTGACGACGCTGTAGAAATCGACGATTGCCTGCTTGCCGCGCATCACCGTGCCGTTGCCGATCACCAGCTCGACATCGTCGTCGTAATAATCGGTCAGCGCCGCATAGTCGCTGCGGTTGAAGGCATCGATATAGGCGCCGAGAAATTCCCGCACCGGCTGGCCATTGATCGTCATGTGGCGGCTCCTTCGTTGGCGGCTTCGGGAATATAGGCGTCCTCGCGCAAGGTGCGGGAGGCCAGCAGGAAGAACAGCGCTGCGACGAAGAAAACGCAGATCGCGACGAGCAGCGCCTGTTGCACGCCGTCCGCCGAGGCCGAGGCGCAGGCCGAAGCGAGCGCCGCGCTCGCCCCTTCCGGCGCAACCCCGCCTGGGCAATCGGCGAAGAAACCGGGGCCATAGGCGCTCACCGCCATCCGGTCGCTGACAAAGCCGACAAAGACCGGGCCGAGGCCGTAACCGATCAGCGAATAGAAGAGCGTGAACAGCGCGATACCGGTGGCCCGCATCCGGGGTTCGAGCAGGTTCTGGATCATCCCCGCCGAGGGGCCGTAGAACAGCATCAGCATCACGCCCGATACGATGAGCAGCGCCGTCGCCGCGCCGATATCCTGGGCGTTGAAGGCGAGATAATAGAGAAAAGGCGCGGAGAGCAGGCCGATTGCCGCTCCCCAGGCCGGCCAGCGGCCATCGCGTTTCGAGAGCCAATCCGTACCGAACGATCCGATCAGCAGCGAGAGCGCAATATAGATGCCCGAGATGGTACCGTAGAGCGCGCCCGCGTCGGGCACGTCCATCTCGTGCACGCGGGCGAGGAAGATCGCCAGGAATTGCGAGATCGCGGTGATGCCGAAGCTCGCCGTGGTCGAGCCCAGCAGAATGAAGATCAGCGCGGGCTTGCGCCGCAGGGTTTTCAGGAAGGCCTTGAAATCGGGCGGCGGGCTGGGATCGGGCGGAACATTGTCGACAAGCCCGCGGCGCGGCTCGCGAACGAACAGGCGCACCATGATCGCCACCGTGAGGCCGGGCAGGCCGAGCACGAGAAACGCCTCGCGCCAGCTTGCCAGCCCCGCGACATAGCCCCCGACCATCGCGCCGAGGAAGATGCCGGCCGGCGCGCCGAGCATGATCAGCGCCATCGTCGAGGCGCGGCGATGGCGCGGGACGAGATCGCCGGTCATCGAATTGGTGGCCGGGAGAAAGCCTGCCTCTCCCACGCCGACGCCGATCCGGCCGATGGCGAGCGTCGCGAAGCTCGTCGCGAAACCGCACCAGATGGTCGCGGTGGACCAGACGGCGGTGCAGATGGCCACGATGTTGCGCCGCGACGCGCGTTCGGCCAGCCGGGCCAGCGGCAAAGCGAGCCCCGCATAGAGCGCGGCAAAGGCCAGCCCCTGCAACATACCGATCTGGAAATCGGTGAGCAGCAACTCTTCCTTGATCGGCTGGGCGAGCACCGCGAACACCGCGCGATCCGCGAAATCGAACAGGCAGACGAGAAACATCAGCGCGATGAACCGGCGCCGATAGGCCGGTTCCAGCAATTGCGCCTGATCGGCCGGTGCCGTCGCCATTCTTTCCCTCTCCCCGTGCCGATATCGCGGCCGCTGTGCCGAGGCATCGTAGAGAGAAGCGTTGAGAGTTCAATATTCGATGGGCTGAGACTTGGGCGGCACTATTCGCGAAATGCGTCGCGCACGCCGCTGTCGCTAGGGAGTATTTGCGGGGAATGCGCCCAGCGCCTTCCCCTTTTTGCGAAAACTGGTCGGGGAGAGAGGATTCGAACCTCCGGCCCCTGCCTCCCGAAGACAGTGCTCTACCTGGCTGAGCTACTCCCCGACCGATGCCAATGGGCCCGCGCTTGTGACGGGCCGGCCCCGGAGGCAGACGCGGGTCTTTAGCGGCGAAGTATCGCGCTTTCAACTGCTGTTTCGCGCCCCCGCATCGCGCGCCATCCGCGGCCGAACCGCAAACTGGTTAAGCCCCGTCTAACCATGGCTTTCAGGGCCCGGGTAAGGGCTTTGCGCGACAAGCGGCAGATTATGCGCGAACCCGATCCCATCGACGTTCTGGAACTGTGGCGCGGCAAGGCGACCGCCTGGCTGGGCTGGGTCGCGCTTGCGCTGCTGCTCGTCATCGTGGCGATCCTGCCGGACCGCCCGCTCTGGGCCCAAAGCGCGCACCGTTCGGTCACCATCGTCGAGACGATCGAATATATCGACTATGTCGATTACGGCGTTTCGGAGGAGGACGCCGCTTTCGGTTTCGATGGCGATGGCTATGCCGGGCAGGATGCCGCCTACGGGCCCAGCCGCCCTGCGCTGGCGCGCTACGGCCCCTTTCACGTGGTCGCGCCGGACAGGGCGGAGATGATCGGCGATGTCGACAGCTATACGCCGGGCGAATTCGCCGCGATGCTGGCGGATTTTCCGGGGCTGCGCATGATCGCCATCCTCGAATGCGGCGGCACGGTCGACGACAATGCCAATATCGCGCTCGCCCGGATGATCCACCGGGCCGGCCTCGCCACCCATGTGCCCGCCAACGGATCGGTGCGTTCGGGCGGCATCGAACTGTTCCTCGCCGGGGCGACACGGACCGCCGAACCCGGCGCCGAGTTCATCGTCCATAGCTGGCGCAACGATCTTGGCCTCGAAGCCGCCGACTATGCGGCCAACGATCCGATCCACGCGCCGTACCTCGATTTCTACCGCGAAATCGGCATGGCTCCCGATCAGGCCCGCGCCTTTTATGCGCTCACCAACAGCGCGCCCAATGCCGGGATGCGCCAGCTCTCGCTCGCCGATCTCTCGCGCTTCGGGCTGCTGCGCTAACGCCTAGGCCAGGTCCGGCCGTTCCTTGCGAAACCGCTCTGCCCACTCCGCGCTGATATCGTTGCGCATGATTTCCAGATCGACGCCGGGATCGAAATTGTCGGGCACGGGCAGATCCATCAGCGCGCAAACCGATGTTACGAAGCCCCGCGGATCTTCGCAGATATCCTCATACGCATAGATCGGCGCGGGCTTGCCCAGCCGATCGGCGATCTCCGAGAACCAGCGCTCGTTGCGCGCGACATGCGCGATATTGAAGGCGATTCTTTCGGCGTTGTAATCATCGGGGGCAATCGCCTTGCCTTCCCCGGGCACCACCGAATGGAGCTTGCCGCCGAGTTCCGCGCGCCATAGCGAGATCGCCTGCGCCACACGGTCCCGCCGCACGAGGCGGACGAACTGGGTGCGCTCCAGCGTTTCGGAGAGGAACCCGATCCGCGCCGCCGCGATGAGCACCGAAAAGCCCGCCTTGTAGCCAAAGGCCTGGGCGGTGCCGCGATTGTCGATCATCCACTGGGCCGCCGCGCGACTGTCGGCGAGGCCATGGCGCGCGCGGATCGCGGCCAGCTGGCCCGGCTGGAAGCTCTCGTTCACGTCTGCGAAAAAGGGCGTGTTCGACAGCAGCCGCCCGACATAGGTGCTGCCCGAGCGCGCGGCGAAAACGATGCACAACATCCTTGGCGGCAGCTGCAGCGCGCGCTCGCCGACCGGCTCGACCTGCGCCGCGATCTCGTCGACACGGCCCTGGCCGACATAACCGGCGAACAGCCGCAGCAGGGCATCGCGCGACCGGGGCCGGGGGAGAAAGCGTTTCAGAAAAGACGGCATGGCGGTGGCGGGCGTGCTCCTGTTGGAAGGCCGATCTTGCCCGTTTCGATCGCGGCGGCATAGCCCCGCGCTAGCTCGATACCGGCCAATCCTCCCGGAACCGCGCGGCCCAGGCGTCGTTTACCGCGTCGCGCAGGATCTCGAGATCCACCGAGGCGTCGAAATCGCCGGCCATCGGCAGGTCGAGCAGGTCGCAGACCGACGCCGCGAAACGCGCGGGATCGGCGCAGATATCCTCATAATAGGCAAGCATCGGGCGCGCGCCGATCCGCTCGGCGAAATCGGCAAGGTCATGTTCGGCGCGCTCGATCCGGTGCAGGCAGCCGGCGATCGCCTCGCCGTCATAATCCTGCTCGGTGACGGCGCGGTCCGGCTGCTGGTTGGAATGGAACCGTCCGCTCATCTCCGCCCTGGCGAGGCTGACCGCCTGGGCGATCCTGTCCCGCCGGCGCAGCGCCACGAACTGCGTGCGCTCCAGCGTTTCGTTCAGAAAGCCGAGCCGCGCCGCCGAAGCCAGCACCGAAAAGCCCGCCTTGTAGCCGAACGCGCGCTTTGTGCCGCGCCGCCCGACCATCCAGCGCGCGGCGGCGTGGAGATCGGGAAGGCTTCGGCGTTCGGCGATGGCGCGCAATTGATCGGGCGCGAAATTCTCGCCGACTTCCTCGAAATGCCCGGTCTTGGCGAGCAGGCGCCCGGCATAGCTGCTGCCCGAACGCGAGGCGAAGAGGATGCACAGGATGCGCGGCGGGGCGGCGAAGGGCTCGGGCGCGAAATCGCCGAGCGCTTCGCCGATCTTCGCCATGCGCGGCTCGCCGATATAGCCCTCGATCAGCGCGCAAAGCTGGTCCCGGGAAAGGTCGCCCGGCGGCTGGCTCATGGGGCCGATCCTATTCCGCGGCTTCGGCGACCGGCACCGATTGCGGCCCGCGGATCAGGCCGCCGGGCCGGGCATCGGTCACCGCGCCGCCCCGGAAGGTGATTTCGCCCGACTTGATCGTCGCGTCATAGCCGACCGCCTTTTGCAGCAGCCGCTTGCCGCCGGCCGGCAGATCGAAGGCGAGCCAGGGCTTTTCGAGACGGAGATTCTCAAGATCGATGACATTGATATCGGCGAGATAGCCGGGCGCGAGCACGCCGCGATCGTTGAGGTCGTAGAGCCGCGCGGTATCGTGGCATTGCCGCTTGATCGCATGTTGCAGCGAGATGCGCCCGCCGCGCTTCCTGTCCCGCACCCAGTGCTGGAGCATGAAGGTCGGCGAGGCTGCATCGCAGATCGTGCCGCAATGCGCGCCGCCGTCGGACAGCGAATTCACCGTGTCCTCGTCCTTCTGCAGGGTTTCGAGGAAATCGAGATTGCCGTCGGCATAGTTGAGGATCGGCAGGTAGATGAAGCCCGCGCCATCGTCCTCGCAGAGCAGGTCATAGGCATAGTCTTCGGGGCTCACGCCCCTGGCCGCGGCGCGCGCGGCGATGCTCGCTTCCGCGCCCGGCTCGTAATCGAAATCCTCGTCCATTTCGAACTGCATCGTCCAGCCGCCGGCGATGACCATGATCAGCCCCATGATATCCTTGGGCTGGCCGGTGAAATCATGCTCTTCGGAAAGGAGCTGCGCCTTGAACTCGGGATCGAAGAGCTTCGCCTTCTGCGCGTCCCAGGGCAGCCCTTCGATCGCCTTCCAGGACGGCTTGAAGCGGAAGGGGTGGACGGTGCCGCGCCACGCCATGACGACGCCGTTGCCGCGCAGCGCGATCTGGGCGACGATATTGGCGCCGTTGTCATTCTCCGCGCGCATCATCGCGATCTGTTCGTCGAGCGGCAGTTCCTTGGCGATAGACTGGAGCGCGGCAAAGGTGACGGGCAGCCCGGTTTCGCGGCTAAGATCGCCCATCCAGGAAAACTCGTTCCATTCGCGGCGCAGGTCGCTCGCCATCTCGAACACGCCATGGCCGACCCGGCCCATCGCCCGGCCGATGCGGACCAGCTCGTCGGCGGTCGCGGTTGTGCCGGGCACCAGCTCGCCATCGACCGATTTGTGGATCACCGTGCGGCTCGTCGAGAAACCGAGCGCGCCGGCGCGCAGGCCATCCTCGACGATCGCCGACATCGCGTCGATATCCTCGTCGGTGGGAACCGCTCCGGGCTGTTCGCGGTCGCCGAGCACATAGGCGCGCACCGCGCCGTGCGGCACATGGGTGGCGATGTCGATGGTGCGCGGCAGCTTTTCGAGCGCGTCCATATATTCGGGGAAGGTTTCCCAGTCCCAGCTCATGCCCTCGGCGAGCGCGGTGCCGGGAATATCTTCCACGCCTTCCATCAGGCCGATCAGCCAGTCGTGCCGGTCCGGCTTGGCGGGCGCGAAGCCGACGCCGCAATTGCCCATGATCACCGTGGTGACGCCGTGCCAGGAGGAGGGCGCCATTTCCTCGTCCCAGGTCGCCTGGCCGTCATAATGGGTGTGCACGTCGACGAAGCCGGGGGTGACGACCCTGCCGGTCGCGTCGATCTCCTCGCGGCCCGCTTCGACGACCGCGCCCACCTGAGTGATCAGATCGCCGTCGATCGCGACATCGGCGATAAAGGGCTTGCCGCCCAGACCATCGACGACCGTGCCGCCGCGAATGACCAGATCATGCATCCATCCTCTCCTTTTGCCGACTCACATATCACGGAGATGGGTAGCGTGTCGAAACGGTTTTCGGGCGGCTCAGCCCCTCTCACTGTCGAGCTGGCCCATCTGCGCGGCCATGTAGCGATCGCCGGCCGCGGCGCCGGCGGGCACGGCATCCGCGATGGCGGCAAGATCGTCCGGGGTGAGCGCGACATCGAGCGACGCCAGCGCGTCGACCAGCTGGTCGCGCGTGCGCGAGCCGACCAGCGGCACGATATCCGAGCCGCGCGACAGCACCCAGGCGATGGCGACCTGGGCGACGCTGACGCCCTTCGTATCGGCCACGGCCTTGAGCGCCTCGACCAGCGCGAGATTCTGTTCGACATTGCCCTGCTGGAAGCGCGGGCTATGGGCGCGGAAATCGCCGGGTGCGGCTTTCCCCGCCTGCCAGTTGCCGCCGATCAGGCCGCGCGAGAGCACGCCATAGGCGGTGACCGCGATGCCGAGTTCGCGGCAGGTCGGCAGCACCGATTCCTCTATGCCGCGCGAGATCAGCGAATATTCGATTTGCAGATCGACGACCGGATGGACGGCGGCGGCGCGGCGCAAGGTTTCCGAGCCGACTTCGGAAAGACCGATATGGCGGACATAGCCGGCCTCCACCATGTCCGCGATCGCGCCGACCGTTTCCTCGATCGGCACCTCGGGATCGAGCCGCGCCGGGCGGTAGATATCGATATAGTCGACGCCCAGCCGCTGGAGCGTATAGGCGAGCCAGGCCTTCACGGCTTGCGGCCGCGCATCATAGCCGAGCCAGCTTCCATCCGGCCCGCGCTGCGCGCCGAACTTGACGCTGAGCCGGTAGCTGTCGCGCGGCACGCCTTTCAGCGCTTCGCCGATCAGCATCTCGTTATGGCCCATGCCGTAAAAATCGCCGGTGTCGAACAGGTCGATACCGGCATCGAGCGCGGCATGGATCGTCGCAATGCTTTCCGCGCGGTCGGCATGGCCATACATGCCGGACATACCCATGCAGCCCAGGCCGATGGCCGAGACGTCGGGGCCCGTATTTCCCAATTTACGCTGTTTCATCGCGGCTTTCCTTCCTTGCTCCGTTCAACCGGCGTCCCTTGGGCCGTTGCCGGGGGAACAACGATCCCGTCGGCATCGACGCCGTCGCTGCTCTTTCCCCGTCGGTGATCGTATCGGCAAGCCCGGATTCGGCCGCGCCCTTTATTTCCGGGCGGCGATCATTTCCTCGATGGCGACGAATTTCTCGCGCGGGCTGCCTTCGCGCGCGCGCCCTTCCTCGGCCTCCTCGATCTTCTTCCAGTCGCGGAAGGTGACGGCCTCTACGCCGCGCTGCGCGAGCAGCGCGTCGAGCGCGGCGCGGCCCTCCTTGCCGCCGCCCTCGCCGATATCTTCGGCTACCAGGTCGACGATGGCATAGCCGTCGGGCCGGTTGGTGCCGATCGTCCCCGATGGCCCGCGCCGCGCCCAGCCGACGCAATACAGGCCGGGAAGGATCCGGCCCTCATCATTGGCGAACCGGCCCCGGCCATGTTCGAAGGGCACGCCCTCGATCGGCGGCGTCCGGTAGCCGATACAGCTGACGACCAGCGAGGCGGGGATGGTGTATGTTTCCCCGGTGCCCCGGCTCCGCATCTCGTCATCGAGTTCGGTACGTTCGACGACGACATTTTCGACCTTGCCATCGCCCTCGATCCGCACCGGCGCGGCGAAGAAATCGAACGCGATCTCCACCGTTTTGTCGGCGCGGTAGGATTCCGGGATGCCCGCGAACTCGCGCAGCAGGGTCACCGATTTGCGCATGCCCGGTTCCAGCAGCGCGTCCTCGCCGATATCGGGCAGGTCCAGCGGATCGACGCGGGGACAGGCGCGCGCGAGATGGCCGAGCTCGCCCAGTTCCTTGGGCGTCATCGCGATCTGGTGCGGCCCGCGGCGGCCCAGCAGGGTCACCTGTTCGGTCTTCGCCTGTTCCAGCCGCGCGAGCGCATGATGGACGATATCGGACCCGGCAAATTCATCCGGAGTTTTCGAAAGGATGCGCGCGACATCGAGCGCGACATTGCCGTTGCCGATAACGACGACATGGCGGCCGGAGAGGGGCGGATCGAGATCGACGAAATCGGGATGGCCATTATACCAGCCGACGAAAGCCGCGCTGCCGATCACGCCGGGAAGGTCGGCGCCCGCGATCTCCAGCGGCCGATCATGCGGCGCGCCGGTGGCGAGGATCACCGCGTCGTAGAGAGCCCGCAGCTCCTCGATCGAGACATGCTCGCCGATGGTAAGGTTGCCGACGAAGCGGACATTGTCCGAAAGCGCGACCTTTTCGTAGCGGCGCGCGACATTCTTGATCGACTGGTGATCGGGCGCGACGCCGAAGCGGATCAGGCCGTAAGGGACCGGAAGCCGGTCGATAATGTCGATGCAGACATCTTCGCCGAACGTCTTCTGCGCCGCCTCTGCGGTGTAATAGCCGGCCGGACCCGAACCGACGATGGCGATATGGCGCATCTAGGCGTCCTCTCCGCACTGTGGTCGCGCCGGATGCTAACGCCGCCATCGCATCTGGCAAGCAAAAGGGGCGCACGGCCTGTTGACCATGCGCCCCGAGGTTCGGGCCGTTCAAAGGGGAGCCGGTGGCCCGGAACCGTGTCGCTGCTGCGCCAGGCCCTCTACTGGGCGAGGGGGGCGTCATAGGTGACGCCGCCCAGCTGGACGATCATCTGGCTATAGGCATCGAGATAGGCGGCCGCGACGACCTGGCCGATCTCGGTATTTTCATAGCTGCCGAGATTGATCCCGCCGAACGTCTGGCCGAACACCCCGCCGCCGCCGAACAGCCGCCCGCCGACGCCGGTATCGGTTTCGCGGTGATAGCCCTCGGTCAGCCGCAGCGCCTCGGTCGTCCGCGCGTTGACGAGAGTCAGGGTCACGCTCGCTTCCTTGCGGCGCGTGTTGATGCCGATCCCGCCCTGGCCGAAGGTGTTGCCGAACAGGCCGCCGAAATTGCCGCCGATGCTGAAGCCGCCAGCGTCGCGGTTGGTCGATACGATGTCGGGGATGATGAAAAAGTCCGCGGCGCGCACCTGCCCGCCCCCGAAATTCGATCCGGGCTGCAAATCGCCATTGTCGGAAAGCGCGCGTTCAAGGTTGCGGTGCTGGAGCCCGCGGCCGCGATTGACGATCGTGAAACAGCCCGAACGCAGCACCAGATAGTTGATCAGCGATTCGGGGCTGTCGAGATCGTAACGCTGCCACCAGTTATCGTCGGGTTCGACGATCGCGACCGCGCCGATCGGCTGGGTGCAGCTGGGCAGTTCGGCGAGATGGCGCGAACCGCGATCGGCCGAAGCCGGGGTCGCCGCCATGGTCATGGCGGCGGCGATGGCAGTTACTGAAGCAAGTTTCTTCCACATTGCGCGTCTCCAAAAAAATTCGTTTCGTTTCCGTCGCCGGCCCGCCATCGGGCGGCATCGACAATCGCGGTTATGAAGGAGGAGGAGGCGACCGGCAGTGACGGGGGTCACGGCTTTCGCCATTCGGCCTTTGTTAATCGGTCCTGGTCTAGAAACCTTGATTTTCCGCCGATTTGGCGGTAATCGGTCGCACCATAAGGCGCGGTCGCAGTCAGTTTGGAGACACATTCATGTTCGGACGACAGCGTATGAGGAAGCTCATGGCGACCTGCCTTCTCGCAGCCGTTGCCGCACAACCCGTCGCCGCGATGCAGTTCGGCGGCCTTTTGGGCGGCCGGTCTTCGCGGGCCAGCGACAGCGAAAATCATTGCAACACGGTCGGCCAGTCGGCGGGACGATCGGTGCTGAGCGGCGTCCTGGGCGGCGCGGCGCGCAGCCTGGGCATCCCGACCTTCATGCCGATGACGGAATTTGCCGACGTCCTTTCCACCGAGATCGCCTGCCGGCTCGACGAGGAAGAGCAGGAAAAGGCCGCGGACGCGACGATCGAAGCGACCCGCAGCGGCGAGGTCGGCACATCGGCCAATTGGGAAAGCGAAACCCGCCCCGGCGTGCGCGGTTCTTCGACCGTCACCGGGCGCGAACAGCGGGCCGATGGCGGCAATTGCCTCCAGGTCACCAATGTCGTGATCGTCGATGGCGAGGAAACGACGGTGCCGGAAACCATGTGCCGCGGCCCTGGCGAGTCGAGGTATACGCGGCAAGCATAGCGCAATGACCCGCATGAAATTCCTGATTGCCGTTGCCGCAGCCGTGCTCTCCGCGAGCGCGGCCCCGGCGCTGCAGTCCGATCGCAACAACCCGACCTGCCCGGCCAACCCCAATTGGGCGGGCAACCAGCGGATGACGCTGACCCCGCTCGATTCCGGCGGCGTCAAGGTGCTGCTGGCCGAAGGCGTGATCGACGAAGGGCTGCCCGACCGGTTGCAGCGCGCGCTCGAACAGAATCCCGATGCAGCCGAAATCTGGTTCCGTTCGCCGGGCGGCAATGCGCTGTCGGGCAACGAGGCCGGGCGCCTGCTGCGCACGCAATATCCGGGGATCGTCACCCGCATCCCGGCGGGCTGGACCTGTTTTTCCGCCTGCAATTTCGTGTTCATGGGCGGGCAGCTCCGGGTGATCGAGGCCGGCGGCAACTTCATGGTCCATATGTTCACCCATACCGGCAACCGCCAGGCGATCCGGCAGGGCGTTTCGGGCGGGACCGAC
Source organism: Parasphingopyxis marina (assembly GCF_014237875.1). GTDB lineage: Bacteria > Pseudomonadota > Alphaproteobacteria > Sphingomonadales > Sphingomonadaceae > Parasphingopyxis > Parasphingopyxis marina. Next base: position 803,481 of record NZ_JACJVJ010000001.1, on the reverse strand, counting down.
GAGGCGGTGGCGCTGATCGGGGAGATCGAGCAATCGAGCGCCCAGCTGGCGACCGAGGATAACGACTTCCTGATCCGCATGGGGGTTTCCCGCCGCCTGCTCTCCGAAGTGATGTACGCGACCCGCGCGACCGGCGAGGGCGAAACCCGCCGCTGCCTGACGCAGGACGAGGCCTATGAGTATAATGTCGCCAATGTCCGCGAATAATCGGCGGGCCTAATCGGCGCGAATAGCGTTGCCGCCGGCGCGCTCCGTGCTAAAGGGCGCGGGAAATGACCGACCTCTCCAAAATCCGCAACTTTTCGATCATCGCGCATATCGACCACGGGAAGAGCACGCTCGCCGACCGGCTGATCCAGGCGACCGGCGGGCTGACCGAGCGGGAGATGAGCGAGCAGGTGCTCGACAATATGGATATCGAGCGCGAGCGCGGGATCACCATCAAGGCGCAGACCGTGCGGCTCAACTATACGGCCAAGAATGGCGAGACCTATGAGCTCAGCCTCATGGACACGCCCGGCCATGTCGATTTCGCCTATGAGGTCTCCCGTTCCCTCGCCGCCTGCGAAGGCGCGCTGCTGGTGGTCGACGCCGCGCAGGGCGTGGAGGCGCAGACGCTCGCCAATGTCTACCAGTCGATCGAGCATGATCACGAGATCGTGCCGGTCATCAACAAGATCGACCTCCCCGCCGCCGAACCCGAGCGCGTGAAGGAGGAGATCGAGGAGATTATCGGCATCCCCGCCACCGGCCCCTGGCAGGAGGGCGGCGCCGTGCTCGCCAGCGCGAAAACCGGCGAGGGCATCGAGGATATCCTCGAAGCGCTGGTCGCCCGCATCCCGCCGCCGACCGGCGACCGCGACGCGCCGCTCAAGGCGATGCTCGTCGACAGCTGGTACGATCCCTATCTCGGCGTCGTCATCCTCGTCCGCGTGATCGACGGCGTCCTCAAAAAAGGGCTCGCGATCAAGTTCATGCAGAACGGCACCCAGCATCTGGTGGACCGGGTCGGCTGCATGCGCCCCAAGATCGAGCAGCTGGAAGAGCTCGGCCCCGGCGAAATCGGCTTCATCACCGCGCAGATCAAGGAAGTCGCGGATACCGCGGTCGGCGATACCATCACCACGGTGAAGAACCCCGCCGCCAAGGCGCTGCCCGGCTACAAGGAAGTCCAGTCGGTCGTGTTCTGCGGCCTGTTCCCCGCCGACGCCGCGGATTTCGAGAAATTGCGCGAAAGCATCGCGAAACTCCGCCTCAACGATGCCAGCTTCACCTTCGAGATGGAAACCAGCGCGGCGCTCGGCCAGGGCTTCCGCGCCGGCTTTCTGGGCCTGCTGCACCTCGAAATCATCCAGGAGCGGCTGACGCGCGAGTACGATCTCGACCTGATCACCACCGCGCCCAGCGTCGTCTACAAGATCCATCTTTCGAAGGGCGAGACGATCGAACTCCACAACCCGGCCGACATGCCGGACGTGACGCAGATCGCCAGCATCGACGAACCCTGGATCAAGGCGACGATCTACGTCCCCGACGAATATCTGGGGCCCATCCTCAAACTGTGCCAGGACCGGCGCGGCATCCAGAAGCAGCTCACCTATGTCGCGGGCCGCGCGCAGATCATCTACGAACTGCCGCTCAACGAGGTGGTGTTCGATTTCTACGACCGGCTGAAGAGCATCTCGCGCGGCTATGCGAGCTTCGACTATGAGCCGATCGGCCACCGCGAGGGCGATCTCGTCAAGATGGAGATCATGGTCAACGGCGATCCGGTCGACGCGCTCAGCATGATCGTCAACCGCGACGCCGCCGAAACCCGCGGCCGCCATATGTGCGAGCGCCTCAAAGACCTGATCCCGCGCCACCTGTTCAAGATCCCGATCCAGGCCGCGATCGGCGGCAAGATCATCGCCCGCGAAACCATCGGCGCAATGCGCAAGGACGTGACCGCGAAATGCTATGGCGGCGATATTTCCCGCAAGAAGAAGCTGCTGGAGAAGCAGAAGAAGGGCAAGGCGAAGATGCGGGAGTACGGCAATGTCAGTATTCCGCAGGAGGCGTTTATTGCGGCGCTGAAGATGGGGGAGGAGTAGGCGCCAATATTTACTTGGGCGCAACCGAGCTTGCAAAGATCTTTAAGTACCTTACGGTCGTACATCGGGGCTACCGATGCTTGACCAGACATTTTCTGCACAAAACTTCCGTCGAATTTACGATGTCGAGAATCGGCGAGGCCGCAATGTTGATCGCGCCTTTTTCCCGGATCTTGTCGACGCTAGCGCGCGCATCACCGCTGCGTCAGCCGCCATCCGCGTAGCACGGAGAACAAACTCAACAGCATCGCCTGACGCATTGAATTTGATCGTTCAACCGCTGCGCGAAAGACTCCGCTTGGCGAGAGAAAACAGGGAAGATCTGGTCGAGGCGAGAATGGAGGAAGTGGCGCAAGCCATCCTCTCAGATTATCAAATTCAACTTGAGTCGCGTATCGGTCCAAAAGGCACAGCGCTGTTTACACTGCCATCCGATCCCCGAGCCTATTTTATTGGCAAGCAAATCCAAAGAAACATTAGCCGACTTTATAAGCTCCAAGCCGGTAATCGAAGAGCAATAATTAGCCAAGTTTATGATGCTCTAAACAATTCTTTTTCACACTTTTGTATACGCGCCGATGTCACGGCTTTCTACGACAATATAAACAGACAAACATTGATATCAGAGATAGACTCAGATCAGCTACTTAGCCACGGATCGAAGAGATATATAAAGCAGGCCCTATCGTCGTATGGTAGTTTAGCCAATTCCGCCACGGGAATACCAAGAGGTTTAGGGGTTAGCGCGTTTTTGTCCGAGCTATACATGCGCTCGATCGACGAGAAGATTCGACAGCTCCCGCGCGTCATATTTTATGCCCGATACGTTGATGACATGATCATCATTTTTGCACGCACTGCTGGTGATGACACCGCATCTTACGTTGATGAAATTTCGGACATTCTGACCGAAAAGCACCTGACATTGAATGCTACAAAGACACGCGCAGGGTCGACCGGACCGGGTCTTGCCTTTCAATTTGACTACCTTGGGTATCACTTCTCTGTGTCCGGTGGGCGCTGTGAGGTGACAATCGGATCTCAAAAGCTCGCAAGATATCGGAGCAGGATTGATCGTGCCTTCGCCGCCTACTATCGCCAGGCCGTATACGATCAGAAGGGAGCTGCCCGGCTCCTTTCGGCGAGAATCAAATTTATGACCAGCAACACGAGACTTATTAACAACAAACGTCACGCATACACGGGCATCTATTTCAACAACTCTCATCTAACGAGTTGGGCTCAACTCAATGGACTGGACGCCTACCTCGCGCATAAGGTTTCGCTCTTGCAAAGCGCCGCGCTTCAAGATCGCATTGATGAATTTTCTTTCGTCCGCGGATTCATCGAGCGTCGATTTGCAAGATACAATACGCGGACATTGGCCACGATTGTGGAAGCGTGGCGCTATGAAGCGTAAACGGGAGCGGCTTCATTCCAGGCGGCAGCGACCGATCCTCTCGGACACGCTGCCCTTTGAGCTTCCCGCCTCGTTTAGTAACCGGCATATCTTCGAGTTGCTCCGCGCCCATGATGTGCAGATTATAGGGAATGTAATTCGCTGGGAATGCAGCGACGACCGAATCGACGATGCGATCTATATTCTCACAGGCATTGATCGTTCGACTGTCGTCAATTCCTCACACGAAACCAAGTTCGGCAAGGTTCGAACATATCGAAATCTTGAATTTTCGAACGTTGATACTGTCAAAGAGCCGTTTGCCTTTGAAATCTGTCACCGAGAGGCCGAATCGCGCAAACTTTCAATTCCGCATCCGTTTAGTCAGATTCTCGTTGCAAACTTCTATAACGATTACTCAGATAGCATAATATATTATGCAAGACGAAGTCCGTTTTCTATTCGACATCCCGATTCCATTGCAAGATATTCGAATCATCGTGACCGTATGCATGAGCGGTTGCTCGCGAAACAAGAAAATTTTGAAGAAGTCGGAAAAGAATACGATCAAATTGGCTCATTCTTTGCTTATCGCATCGTAAATAATGTTTTCAAGTTCTTTGAGTCTTTTAGATACCATAGAGCCGAGAAGCGTTTCGATGCAATGATGCAGGCCGACGTCTCTAAGTGTTTCGATAGCATTTATACACATTCCCTGCCTTGGGCGGTGCTTGGTAAGCGCCCCGTGAAGGACGATCTCAAGGGGTCTCTATCGACGTTTCCGGCAATGTTTGACAAGTTAATGCAAAATCTCAATCATGCCGAAACAAATGGAATTATAATCGGCCCCGAGTTCTGCCGTATTTTCGCAGAAATTATTCTTCAATCGGTTGATGTTGAAGTCGAGAAAGAGCTCCGAATCGCTCACGGACTCTTGCATCGACATGACTACGAAATTTTCCGTTATGTCGATGACTATTATATATTCTTCAATTCAGACGTGGATTGTGAAGTGATAATCGACGTTATCGGTCATCACCTTTCAGGCGTTAAACTTAGCCTTAACAGATCCAAGACAAAACTCTATGAAAAACCAGTCATAACCGAAATCACGATCGCGAAGAGTGCGATTAGTGATCTAATTTCAAAAAGTGTTTCCTCAGACTTTAAGTTGGTCGAAGACGAACAGGAACATGAGGAGCCAGTATACGAGTTTGTCTCGAATGCGCGGAGCCGCGAACTGATCATTGGATACAAGACGATCCTGAAATCGGCATCGGTGTCGTATCCGGAGGTCGGTAATTACACCTTTGCGCTTCTTGAATCTACGATAGACCGCCTGCTTGCCGACTTCGTTCGCTCCAGCGAAGGCCATCGATCTGAGCAACGCCTGATCGATACAATTGAGAACATTCTGGAATTTGCATTTTTCATTTACGCTGCAGCACCACGCGTGAACTTGTCTATCCGGTTGGCCCGCATAGTTTCGGTGGTGTCCAGGGCATTGCGTAGAGTGCGAATTGCGCTTGAACTCAGACATCATGTTTTTAAATATGCTCACGACAATATCGTTCATCAGCTTCGTAAAAATCAGGTCTCGAACTATAGAGAAGTTGAGACACTCTATCTTTTAACCGCTTTGGGAGAACTAGGTCGAGAATATTGGCTTGACGAGGATTCTCTGTGCCAACATCTTAATATTAGCAAAGACAAGACAGGTCTATTGTGCAGAGAGCAGCCGCTTACTCATCTTACGATAACGGTTACTCTGCTTTATGTTAGGCGTCGCACGAAGTACAATAAATTGCGGAGATTCCTCATTGAGGAAATCGCGAGAGTTCTCACCGATAAGGCGGCATACGCGCGTCAAGACACTGAAGTAGTTCTCATTTTTCTCGATGCCATCGCTTGTCCCTATATTGACGACGCCGAAAAAAGCACATTTGCAGCCACTTTCGGCCTGACTGCGGGTGAGCTGGCCAAGCTGAGCGCAGTCTCTAAAAATTGGTTCACTACTTGGTCTGGCTTTAATCTGTCAAAGGAACTGGACGCCAAGCGCTATCGAGACGTATACTGAGCTTAGCGCTCCGTCCAAACCTAATGGCTGTTGGCAGCCCACACACCAGCGCTCGCCTAAGGGCCGTTCGCGCGGCACGAGGGCCCGAAGTCGGTAGGGGCGGGCCGGCTTCACCGCTACTCTCTCTCCTCGTACTCCGCGATTAGCCGCTTCAGCTTCGCGCAGATCACATGTTCGGGGTCGCCTTTGTGGACCATGTACCAGCCTTCCTCTCACATGCGGGCGAGGTGCCCTGATTACGGTGACAGTGCACTAATAGCTCGCCGTCCGCTCGATCAAATCCAGCGCCGCCTTCGGGTTCGCATCGACCATCCCCAACAGCGTCCACGCCGGGGCGCCGGGATGGCGCCGGTCCTGTTACCCCATCCCCTTCAACTCCGCGAGCGCGCGTTTCTCGGATCGCCCCAATCCTATTCCCTGTCCTACAGCCCCCGCCTTGTGGCATACTCCCCGCCATGCGCCGCGTCCTCGCCTTTACGCCAGCCTGTGCCGCCCTTCTTCGCCAAGAAAACACCCCTCCCCGCGCGCCTCGCCCAAATCCTATTTGCGCCGCCGAAAAGGTCACACCCGTTTTTCCGAGTTTCGCGGATTTCCGGGATTTGCGCCGCGTCGCACCCCCACAACTACCCCCGTTCCGTGTCAACCGGTGTCAGCCGGGACGGGCGAGGCACCGCGCGGCTATTTCATCGCGTTGGTGATCGTGTTGAAGATATTGCCGAGGTTCAGCCCCAGGGTCGTGAAGGCGATGATCGCGGCGAGGCTGATCAGCGCGGCGATCAGGCCATATTCGATCGCCGTCGCGCCCTTTTCGTTTCGCCAGAGGCCGGCGCGGGCCCTGCCGCGACGAAGAATTGCCCGAAACCGTATCGCCATGATCCGCCTCCCCCTGCTGCTCCGCGGCCAAGGCTAGGGCGGCGGGGATTGACGGGCGGTAAAGGATCGCGCCGGAACGGACCCAGTTGTTTATCAGAACGTTGCTTGCGGGAAACTCTGACGAACTACGCCTTCACGCTCTCGCGCTTGCCTACGCGTTCATACCAGGCGGCGATGTTCCTGAGTTCCGGGTTGAGCGGCTGGCCGACGGTCTCGCCAAAGGCCAGGAAGGCGTAGAGCAGGATATCGGCGAGGGTGAAGCGGTTCCCGGCGATATAGTCGCGGGTCGCGAGCTGCGTGTCGAGAAAGGCGAGCTTGTCCTGCGCGCAGGCTTTCAGCCCGTCGGCGGCTTCGGGGATGCAGCGCGTGCGGCTCTCGAACAGCGGCAGGCCTTCGGCGAAGCGGAAGCCGTTGGCGAGCGGCTCGACGATGTTGAGATCGGCCCAGCGGGTCCAGCGGCGGGTTTGCGCGCGCTCCTCGGGGCTCGATCCGATCAGGCTGTCGCCGGGATGGCTTTCGTCGAGATATTCGCAGATCGCGGTGATCTCGGTGACGATATCGCCATTGTCGAGCTCCAGCGCGGGCATCTGGCCGGCCGGGTTGGTGGAGAGATAGGGCTGGGCGCGGTTGTCGCCGGCGCGCAGGTCCACCTCCTCCATCGGCATCTCGATGCCGCGCTCGGCCATGAAGATGCGCACGACATGCGGGTTGGGGCCGATCGAATTGTAGAGTTTCATGGGGCGGGTTCCTTCTCCGGGTGCATGGGTTCGCGCCACCATGGCGAAATCGCCGCGCGACGCAATGGCCCTAGAAGATCGCGAACAGGACGACGAAGCAGAGCCCCGACAGCGCCGCGGCGGCCGGCAGGGTGATCACCCAGGCGAGCGCGATCGGCTTCATCAGGCCCCAATTGGTCTGGTTGTTGACGAGGCCGATGCCGAGCACCGCGCCGATCAGGATGTGCGTGCTGGATACCGGCAGGCCGAAGGTGGACGCGCCCATCACCACGGCGGCGGCGGCAAGCTCCGCGGAAAAGCCCGAGGCCGGATGCATGGTGGTGAGGTTGTGGCCGACGGTCGCGATCACTTCCTTGCCGATGAACCACAGGCCGACGATCAGCGCGACGCCGAAGGTGATCATCGCGGCCGGCGGCACCGCGGCCGATGCGCCGATCTCTCCGGTCCGCAGCACATCGAGGATCGCCGCGAACGGGCCGATGGCGTTGGCGATGTCGTTGGAACCGTGGCTGAAGGCGAAGCCCGACGCGGTAAACACCTGCATCCAGCTGAACATGAGAAAGGTGGAGCGATCGAGCGAGGCGCCTTTCAGGGTGCGCGCGAAGATATAGGTGGCCATCCACACGCCGGCGGCGACCATGCCCATGATCAGGTAATTGTTGAGCGTGGTGAGCCCCAGATCCATATGCTTGAGCCCCTTGAAGAGCAGCATCGCGGAGATGATCGCGGCGCCCAGCGCGGCGATCAGCGGGACCCAGGTTTCCAGCGCCTTGTGCGCGGCGACGCTTTCCTTCTTGAGATTGATGTCGTTGAGCTTCTTGTAATAGTCCGATTCCAGATCGTCGGGCGTGAAATCCTCTTCGCGCAGCGCCTGCGCATCGCGCACCATCGTGTTGGTATAGGCGATCTGCTGGATCTCGCTCAGCCGCTCGAACGCCGTCTTGTGTTCCTCGTTCAGCTGTTTGCGCTCGGTCTTGATCACCTTCAGATCGTCTTTGACGCGTTCATTATACTGCAGGATGTGCTTCTTGATCTGGTGGAACAGCGCATAGGAGGCGAGGCCGCCGAGCACCGGCGAGAGTATCCAGGATATCGCGATCGTGCCGACCTTGTCCCACTGGACCAGCGCCATCGCCGTCTCGCTGCCGCTCAGCATGATGCCGAGCGCGATCGAGCTGCCAACGATACCGCCGATGATCGAATGGGTGGTGGAGACCGGCCAGCCGCGCTTGCTGGCGAACAGCAGCCAGAGCGCCGCGGCAAGCAAGGCCGACATCATGATATAGACGAACTGCATCGGCTCCACGGCGACGCCGGAAAGATCGACGATGCCGCTGCGGATCGTGTCGGTCACTTCGCCGCCCGCGATCACCGCGCCACTGACCTCGAAGATCGCGGCGATCAACAGCGCCTGCTTGATCGTCAGAGTGCCGGCGCCGACGCTGGTGCCGAAGGAATTGGCGACATCGTTGCCGCCGATATTGAAGGCCATGAACACGCCGAAAATCGTCGCCAGGACGAACAGCAACACGTGATTGTGGTTGGTATAATCCAGCCCCCAGAACAGGAAATAGCCGGTCATCGCGACGAGCAGAAAGCCGAAGGCCAGGCTGGTGCCGGAAATGCTGAACGGGCTGAAAGGGGCGGCGGACGGAGGGAGGGCGGATTCGCTGTTGGCCATGAGTCGCCTTTCGCTGTGCTGGTCCGCCAGCGGTAATCCGAGTCTGTAACAGCTGGATGTCAGCCCGATGTCGGGTTGGCGACGATCGCAACGGCGGACTGTCGCATTAGTGACCCCAAATCTTCCTTCCGGCGTAAGCTGACCAACCTATGCAATGCCGCGCCGGACAGATCGGGGAGGTGGCACGGCGAGAAAGGTGGGCCAGGCACATGTCATCGATTTGTAACAGGAATGTCATAGGGCCGCCCCAACTTCTTCGCTGGAGCTTCACTGAAATGAAACAATCCGCTTTGCTGCTGTCGGCCTGTGCCGCGGCAATGCTTGTCGCCACCCCGGCGCTCGCCGAAGAGGTGCCCCCGGAAGTCACCGCCGAGCTGCAGGAACTGCGCGCCCGCGTCTCCGCGCTGGAAGCGCTCGTCCAGCAATTGACGGGCACCCAGGCGGAAGTCGCGCAGCAGGCCGCCCAAGCGGCCACCACCGCCCAGGCGGCGCAGGCGACGGCGACCGAGACCGCCGAAGCCGTAGCCGCCGCGCCGCAAGTCTCGTTCGGCGCCGCAGCGCGCGCCCAGTCTTCGTCCGGCTGGAGCTTCCAGCCGTTCGGCCGTCTCCAGTACGATGTCGCCAATGTCGACGGGCCTTCGGGCTATAGCGATGCCCGGCTCGGCTTCGGAAGCGAGCTACGGCGCGGCCGGATCGGCGTGCAGGGCGATATTCCGGGCGGATTCGGCTACAAGCTTGAACTCGATTTTGCCGATAACGACGTCGCGATCACCGATGCGATCATCACCTATGACGCGGGCGGCGGGTTCGAGATCACCGCCGGCCAGCATAATAATTTCCAGTCGCTCGAAGAACTGACATCGAGCCGCTTCACGAGCTTCATGGAACGGGCGGCCTTTACCGACGCGTTCGGTTTCGAACGCCGCGTCGGCCTGTCGGTCGGCTATGCGCGGGGCGATATCCGCTTCAACGCCGGCGCCTTTACCGACGATATCGACGCGCTGACCGACAGTTCGGACAGCGCCTATAGCGTCGATGCGCGGCTCGTCTATTCGCCCGAAATCGGCGGCGCCCAGCTGCACTTCGGCGGCTCCGCCCATTGGCGCGACCTGCAATCGACCGGCAACGATATCCGCTATCGCCAGCGCCCGGCCGTCCACACGACCGATACGCGTTTCATCTCGACGCCGAACCTGATCGTCGAGGAGGAAACCGGTTTCGGGTTGGAAACGGCGGTGATCAGCGGGCGCTTCCACGCGGTCGCCGAGGGCCATTGGCTGACGGCGGATGTGCTCGGGGCGGACAACCCCACTTTCTTCGGCAGCTATGCCGAGGTCGGCTTCTTCCTTACGCCCGGCGATACACGCGGCTATAGCGGCGGCCGGTTCAACCGCACCCGCCCGGCGCGCCCGCTGGACGAAGGCGGGATCGGCGCGGTGCAGATCAACGCGCGCTACGACTATCTCGACCTGACCGATGCTGGCATCATCGGCGGCGAGCAGAATCTCTACGGACTTTCGCTGATCTGGACGCCGATCGATCATGCCAGGCTGTCGATCAACTACAGCCATATCGAATATGATGACGCGGCGATCGCCGCCGGGCTCGACACCAATTACGGCGTCGACGTTATCGGCGCGCGCGGCGAACTGGACTTCTAGACGGGATTTCGGGGCGGAGGGGCCGCGGCTAGGCCGCGAGCCTGTCTGGCCCGGTATCGCGGATGCGCGGCTGCTCGCCGGTCGCCATATAGGAAACCATCTCGGCGATGTTGGTTGCCTGGTCGCCGATCCGCTCCAGATGCTTGCTGACGAACAGCAGGTGCGCGGCCTGGCTGATCTGATCCGGGCTCTCGATCATGAATTCGATCAGCATCGCGGTCAACGCCTCGTGCATATCGTCGACCGCATCGTCGCGCACGCACACCTCATTGGCGAGCGCGACATCGGCTTCGGCATAGGCCTTGACGACATCGCTCAGCATCGCCTGCGCCGCATCGTTCATCTCGCCGATCACCATGCGCAGCTTTTTGGGAAATTTGGCGGTGATGCTCGGCACCCGGCGCGCGATATTCTTCGCATAATCGGCCGTGCGCTCCAGCAGCGCGGCGATCTTGATCGCTGACACCAGCACGCGCAGATCGTCCGCCATCGGCGCGCGGCGCGCAATGATGTTGACGGCCGCGGCTTCGACCTCGGCGGCCAGCCGGTCGGTTTCGCGGTCGGCCGTTACGACCTGGCGGGCAAGCGCCTGATCGCGATTCTCAAGCGCGGAAATCGCATCGGTCATGGCCAGCGACGTGCGCCAGCCAAGCTCCAATATATTGGCCCGCAATGCCTCCAACTCATCGTCGAAAGCGGTGACCGTGTGTTTTGCATCGCCATTCATGACGTCCGCTCCAATATCCAAATCACGCAACAATTATGACACTTATGTTACAACAATGTGTGAATCAGCGCAATGCGCATGTTTCGCATAGAGAAAAGGCCGGACAATCGCTTGCCCGGCCTCCTCTTAAAGCATTGTATGGAAACCTAGTTTTCAAAATCCGCAGCGGTGAGCGGCGTCATCGCTTCGGCGATCGCGGCATAGCGTTCGCGAACATCTTCCGGATTGGCGATCATGCCTTCGCCGACAAGATATCCGTCCGGGCCCCAGGCCGAAACATACTCCGCCACGAATTCGCGAAGCCCGCGAATGGCGTCCAGATGGTTACCCTTGATATAGATGAAGAGCGGCCGTGCACCCGGATATTCAAAGCTGGCGATGGATTCATAGGTCGGCGCGACGCCGTCCACCGGAACGCCGACGACCTGGCCCTCATTCTCTTCCAGATAGCTATAGCCGAGCAAGCCGAGATAACCGGGATTCTGATTGACCCGCTGGATGATGAGATTGTCGTTCTCGCCCGCTTCGATAAACGCCTGATCCTCGCGGATCGATGTGCAGACCTCGTCCTTACGCTCCTCGTCCATTTCTTCGACGGCGGGGTTGGTAGCGCAGCCGGTTTCCATGATCAGCTCGATGAACGCATCGCGGGTGCCGCTCGTCGAGGGCGGGCCGTAGACGCGGATCGGCACATTGGGCAGCGAGGGATCGATGTCCGTCCAGGTCTCGGCAGTCTGTGCCTCGCCCCAAGGTTCGGCAGCGAGCGCCTGATAGATCTGGGCGCGGGTCAGCGAAAAGCTCGGCCCGTCGGGCGCGGCGACCACCGCGAGTCCGTCGATGCCGACCTGCAGTTCGATGATATTGTCCACGCCATTTGCCTGGCAATTTTCGAACTCGGTAACCTTCATTCGCCGCGACGCGTTGGCGATATCGGGATGCTCGGTTCCGACACCGCTGCAGAACAGCTCCATGCCGCCACCGGTGCCCGTCGATTCGACGACCGGCGAACCGAAATCGGGGTTGTTGCGGGCAAAATTCTCAGCCACCGCGCGGGTGAAGGGATAGACGGTCGAACTGCCGACCACCTTGATGGCGCGCACGCCGTCTCCGCCGCCGCCACCTCCGCAAGCCGCCAGGGTAACGGCCGCGGCCGCCAACAGTCCAAAGATAGGAGTGCGCACATGATCCTCCATGATTGTGTGCAGATGGGCCATGCTTCGTCCATAGCGACCCTTGAAGCGCCTCATGCGACATCTATGTGACACTATGGTTACAACGATGCCGCGATGTGCGCGGCGCATAGGACGGTCGGCGCAAACCTGCGCTTCCCGCACCCCGGGAAATCTACTAGATACACGCGATGGCGCTCGAAGATCTCAGGTCCAAACCCTTTTTTGGCGACAAGAACCGCGCCTTCTGGGTGCTCCAATCAGTTGGCTGGTCGGGCTATTTCATCCTACGATCGCTCGGCGGCATTGCCAACAATATGGGTCCGTTGTTCATCGTGCCCGCCGCAATCGCGACGGCAACCGGATATTGCCTGACACTGATCATGGCGGTGATCTTCCGCCAGCTCATCACGCGCACGCCGCGTCTGACCTGGGGTGGATCGGTGTTTGTGGTGCTGCTCGCCTCGGCGGTCTTCTCCTTTATCGAGGTTTGGGCGTTCACTGCATTCTACCGGGGCGGAGAGATGCCTTCCGGCCTCCAGTTTTTCGGCGCAATCCTGCTCGATTTCACCCTCCTCGTCGCCTGGTCCGGCCTCTATTACGGCATCAACTTCTATATCCTGATCGAGGAGCAGAACGATCAGTTGCTGCGCCTGGAAACCCAGTCCTCGAACGCGCAGCTCGCGATGCTGCGCTACCAGCTCAACCCGCATTTCCTGTTCAACACGCTGAATTCGATTTCGACCCTGGTGCTGCTGAAACAGACAGAACGGGCCAATGCGATGCTTTCCCGCCTGTCCTCCTTCCTGCGCTACACCCTCGCCAACGAGCCAACGGCGCGGGTGCCGCTGAGCCAGGAAATCGAAACGCTGAAACTCTATCTGGAGATTGAACGGATGCGCTTCGAAGACCGGCTGCGCCCCGAATTCGACATCGATCCCCGGGTCACGCGCGCGCGCCTGCCATCACTGTTGCTGCAACCGCTCGTGGAAAATGCTATCAAATACGCGGTGACGCCGCAGGAGGAAGGCGCGGAAATCCGTATTTCGGCGCAACAGGTCGGAAATCGGGTGCAGATCGCCGTGTCCGACACCGGGCCGGGCTTGCATGGAGCGCCCAGCAGGCGTCAGGATTCAACCGGCGTCGGGCTGACCAATATCAAGGACCGGTTGGCCCAGGCATTCGGGGAGGACCAAAGATTTGAAATCCAGGAGAACGACGAAGGGGGCTTTCGCGTTCTGATTGAGATTCCGCTGCAAACAGAACAGGCAAAGGAAGCCGCATGACCATTCGCGCTATCATCGTCGACGACGAGCCCCTCGCCATCCAGGGCCTCCAGCTGCGGCTGGAACCCCATGACGATGTCGAGATCATCGATACCTGTACCAACGGCCGCGAGGCGATCCGTTCGGTAAAGACCCACAAGCCCGATCTTGTTTTCCTCGACATCCAGATGCCCGGCTTCGACGGCTTTTCGGTCGTTCAGGGGCTGATGGACGTGGAGCCCCCGCTCTTCGTCTTCGTCACCGCCTATTCCGACCATGCGATCCGCGCCTTCGAGGCGCAGGCGGTCGACTATCTGATGAAGCCGGTCGAGGAAGACCGGCTCTCCGACACGCTGGCCCGGGTGCGCGAACGGCTGGCCGAGAAGAATAGCGGAGAGGAAATCGCGCGGCTAAAGGAAGTGCTCGCCGAAGTCGCCCCCGAAGCCGCCGAGGAAATGGCCGCCGAGGGCGAGGCGCCGGCAGCCAGCCGCTACGAGAAGCTGCTCAACGTCAAGGATCGCGGCCAGATCTTCCGCGTCGATATCAGCAGCATCGAACGCATCGATGCGGCCGGCGACTATATGTGCATTTATACCGGCGACAATACGCTGATCCTGCGCGAGACGATGAAGGATCTCGAAAAGCGGCTCGATCCGCGCACCTTCCAGCGCGTTCACCGTTCGACGATCGTCAATCTCGATCAGGTGCGCCAGGTGAAGCCGCACACCAACGGCGAATGCTTCCTGGTGCTGGAAAGCGGCGCGCAGGTGAAGGTGAGCCGCAGCTATCGCGATGTCGTGGCGCGGTTCGTCCATTAGCACGGAGTGATTTGCCTCTAGCGTCGGCCTCCCGCTTCGTCCGACGCGTTGAACGCAAGAAACGGGAGGACGCGGTGCAGCTTCAGGCCTAAGCAGGTGGCCAAGGAGATTCATCGCCATGCCCCAATCATCCGACCAGCAAGCCCGCGCCAGAGCCTTCCATGCCCTGCATGTGTCCGGCGATCCGGTAATCCTGTTCAACGTCTGGGACGCAGGCAGCGCGAAGGCCGTCGCCGATGCCGGCGCGAAGGCCATCGCCACCGGCAGCGCTTCGGTTGCCGGAGCGCGCGGCTATACCGACGCCGAATCCCTGCCGATGGAACAGGCGCTCAACAATGCGATGCGGATCGTCGACAGTGTCGATTTACCGCTGACCGTCGATTTCGAGGGCGGCTATGCGGTCGATCCGAAGCTCGTCGCCGTCCATGCCCAGGCGATGATCGAGATCGGCGTCATCGGCATCAATTTCGAGGATCAGGTGATCGGCGGCGCCGGCCTTCACCCGGTGGCCCTTCAGACCGAACGGATCGCCGCAATCCGCGCGGTCGCCGACAAGGCAGGCGTCGATTTCTTCATCAACGCGCGCACGGACGTGTGGCTGGGCGCGGGCCGCAAGACCCTGGCCGAGGGCGACCGGCTGGGCATCGCGCTGGAGCGCGCCAAGGCCTATGCCGAAGCGGGCGCCAGCGGCTTCTTCATCCCGGGCCTTGCCGACGAGACCGAAATCGCCGCTGTGTGCGAGGCAACCGCGCTTCCCGTCAACGCGATGATGTTCGACGCGATGCCGCCGACCGCGCGGCTCGCCGAGCTCGGCATTGCCCGGATCAGCTATGGTCCCGGGCCCTGGCGAGAGGCGATGGCGAGCCTCACCGCAGCGGCGCGGGCGGCGTTCGAAGGCTAAGCGAGCGGTTCGGCAGGCGGCACGTCGATCGCGATGACCGTACCGCCCTGCCCGCTCTCCACCGAAACCTCTGCGCGCAGGCTGCGGATCAGCGATTGCGCGATCGACACGCCCAGGCCGCTGCGCGCGCCTTCGGAAACCTTTGCATCTGCGTCGGCCGGGCTTTCTCCGCTCCCATTCCGGGTCGCGAGGGTGCACCATTTATTGTCCGGGTGGATACCCCGCCCGTCATCGCTGACGCGCAGACGGATGCCGCCCCTGTCGATTTGCTTGAGGCTCAGTTCGATTAGCCCTTCCTCGCGGCCCTTGAAGGCGTGCTTGAAGGCGTTTGTCAGGAATTCCGAAGCGAGCAGGCCCAGCTTCCCGGCCTCGTCGGCGTCCATTTCGACATCGTCGCAATCGACGTTGAGCCGCACCGCGGCCCGCCCGTCGAGATGGCCGATGGCCGAGGCGATACGGCTGACATAGGCTCCCACACGGATCGTGTCGCTCTCGATCGAGCCGACCCCGGCCGCCGTCATCTCCTGGTAGAGAATCTGGATGGATTCCACCCGATTGGCGAGCGCATCGTAGCTCGCCGAAGGATCGGGCGCCTTTGCCTGCATCCGGATCAGCGATACGATCATCGACAGGTGGTTCTTCACGCGGTGCTGGACCTCGCGGAGCACGCGGTCGGCATGTCGTGAAAGCTTGATGTCGTCGCGGATGATCGACAGGTCGTTCTGGATGCCCGCGAAATAGCGCAGCTTGCCGTCATCGTCGTAAATCGGGCCGACGATCAGCCGGTTCCAGAACCCCTCACCGTCAGCGCGATAATTGTAGATGTCGATCGTTGCTGTTTGCTCGTCCGCGATTGCCCGGCGGATCGCGCGCCGCGCCTCTGGGTCCGTATCCTGGCCTTGCAGGAACCGACAGTTACGCCCGATCGCGGCCTCGCGCGTATAGCCTGTCGTCCGTTCGAAAGCGCCGTTCACATAGATAATGGGATTATCGTCGATATGCGGGTCCGTAAGGACCAGCGCGACCGGCAGGTTGAACATCGCCGTCTGTGGAAAAAACTCTTCTAAGTTCTTCATAACAAACATATTTTTTCCGCAGTCATTATAGAAGCTGCCGTTTAAACTATTGCCGGCGATTTACAAGTCGAATTGAACCGGGAGCGGGCTTCCAAGCCCTATGCCGATGCTCTCGTCTTGGTCTTTTCGCCGGATCATGTCATCAAGATGGCGGTCCGCGATGCACGAGGGGGGCGGCGGCATGGCGTTGCTTAATCGTTTCGACAATGCCGATACCGAGAAGCGCTATGTGACGAGCGAGCGCGCTGCGCGGATTCCCGCGAGCCGAGCACTGATCCTGATCGGGCTGGCAACCTTCCTTACCTATATCACGATGAACCCGATGTATTTCCCGCGCGAAGGCGTGATCGCGTATAATATTGCGGCGGGGCTGTTCATGGCCGTGCTCGCGGGCTTCTTCCTGCTGACACGCACGCGCTTTTACCTCGAAACGCTGTGGGTGGACCTGGCACTGTTCACGGCGCTGACGGTTGCCATGGCGCTGCTGATCGAAGCACTGGCCGCGCAATCGGAAATCACCGGTATTTCCCGCTTCGGCATGGCGATCATCAATATCGGTATCCTCGTCGTTTTCGCCGGGATCGGTTTCATCGCCAATGTCCGCCTTTACCTGCTCTGGGCCCTGACCCTGTTCGGCCTATATGTGCTGTTCCTGCTGATGGCGGATCGCAGCTTCATCTCCAAAGTCTATACGCTCACCAACTTCTCGACCTTCTTCGTCTTCGCCACCTATGTGAACTGGGACATCGACCGGCGCGCGCGCAACACGTTCGCGGCCAACGAGGCGCTCGAAGCCGAAAAGGCTAAAACCGAGGAACTGCTCTACAATGTCCTGCCGCAAGAGGTCGCATCGCGGCTGCGCGCGGGCGAAGCGGTCGCCGACGCCTTTTCGGACGTTTCGGTGATCTTTGTCGATATCGTCGGCTTTTCGGGCCTCGCGAAACAGCTGTCGCCGGGCCATCTCGTGAAAACGCTCAACCGCTTCTTCCTGCTCGCGGACCGGTGCGCCGAAAGCCACGGCGTCGAAAAGGTGAAGACCATCGGCGACGCCTATCTCGCGGTCGCCGGGGGCACGGCTTCACCCGGCGGCGGTGCGCAGGCGGCGATCGCCTTCGGCCGCGAACTGATCGCCGAGACGCAGGCGCTGGCCACCGAAGAAGGCGTCGACATCAAGCTGCGCATCGGCATTCATTCGGGGCCGGTAGTCGGCGGCGTCGTGGGATCCCGCCGTCTCGCCTATGATTATTGGGGAGACACGATGAACATCGCCAGCCGGGTGGAGGGCGTGGCCGAGCATAACGGCATCGCGGTGTCCGCCGCGACCTATTACCAGGCCCGGGCACATTTCGAATTCGACGCCGGCGAAACGCTGACCCTCAAGGGCGTCGGCGAGACCGAGATCTACCGGGTGCGGCTCTAAGCCCTAATATTCGCCGAGTTCGACCATCATCTTGCGATAGCCGTGCACGAAGCAGGCGGCGACGCGTTCGGGCTCTTCGACCACATTCACCCGCAACCGCCGCTCCGCCATTTCCTCCAGAAGGATGCGCAGCTGCAGTTCGGCCAGCCGGGCGCCGACACAGCGGTGGATGCCGTAACCGAAAGCCAGGTGCCGCCCCGCCTTGTCGCGATCGAGGATGATGTCGTCGGGCCGCTCGAACTTGGTTTCGTCGCGATTGCCCGAAATATACCAGAGCAGCAGCTTGTCGCCTTCGCTGATCTGGTGGCCGAACAGCTCGTGATCCTGGGTCGCCGTGCGCCGCATATGGGCGAGCGGCGTCTGCCAGCGGATCAGTTCCTGCACGGCATTGGGAATGAGATCGGGATTGCCTTCCAGCTTGGCGCGCTCGTCGGCGAACTTGTCGAGGCCGTAGGCGAACCCGGACATCGAATTGCGCGTCGTATCGTTGCCGCCGACGATCAGCAGGATGAGGTTCCCCATATAGGTGAATTGATCCATGTCGCGCATCGCTTCACTATGGATCATGCGCGAGATGAGGTCGGGCGCCTCATCCTTCTTGACGCGCTCGTCCCATAGATTTTGGAAATAGGCGCCCATTTCGAACAGGATCTTGAGGCGTTCCTCGCGCGTTTCCGGATTGTGGCTGAGCTCGACATCACCGGCCCAGTCCGACCAATAGGTGAGCAGGCGCCGGTCTTCCCAGGGAAAATCGAAGAGGATGGCGAGCATCCCGGTGGTCAGTTCGATAGAAACGAGATCGACCCAGTCGAAGGCCTCGCCGCGGGGCAGGGAGTCCAGCGTCTCGCCGGTGCGGCGGCGGATATCGTCGGCCATCCGGGTCATCTCGGCCGGCGTGAAGGCGGGCGCGACGACGCGGCGCTGGTCGGTATGCTGGGGCCGGTCCATGGCGATGAACATGGGGAGGATGATTTCCTCGCCTTCGGGCGAAAAATCGGAATCGTCGAGAATGGTGATGCCGTCGGCCGAGGAATAGATGTCAGGCAGCGCCTCGACATGCTGGATCGGCGTATAGGTGGTGACGTTCCAATAATCGCCGAAGGACGAGCCGGTGACCTTGTTGATCGGCGCCTTTTCGCGCATTTCCTTGAAAATCGGCTGCCAGCGGTCCTCAGTATAGATTTCGGGGCGACTGACGTCCCATTCGTGCGGGGCCTCCACAACGACGGTTTCTTGGGGTTGCTCGGTATCGCGTATTGCGGTGGCCATGATTGTCTGTCCTCTGTTGCGACGGGGCCGGTCCGATCGTCTCAGCGAAAGCTCCTCCAACGATGCCGTCATCGTGAAATCTCGAATGCCGCCCCTATCGTTCCTCTGCGTTTGTTCAGCCGTGGTAAGGAGCGTGGAAATCGGTGCGATTCCGCCGACAGGCTCCACGCATCGATATCAATATTTGACGAGCTTCACCGGCATCGACTTGTAGCCATGGACGAAGTTCGAATTCACCCGTTCCGTTTCGCCGGTGGTTTCGGGCATCAGCCGCCGCGCGGCGAGTTCCTCGAACAGGACCTGGAGCTGGAGCTCGGCAAGCCGGGCACCGACGCATCGATGAATGCCATAGCCGAAGGCGAGGTGCCGCCGGGCATTGTCGCGATCGACAATCCAGCGGTCCGCGTCCTCAAACACGCTCTCGTCACGGTTGGCGGAGAGATACCAGAGGACGAGCTTCTCGCCCTTCCTGATCTCCTTGCCGAACAGTTCGGTGTCCTCGGTCGCGGTACGGCGCATATGCGCCAGCGGCGTCTGCAGGCGGATGGTTTCGGACACGGCATTCTTGATCAGGCCCGGGTCGGCGATCAGTTTCTCGCGCTCTTCGGGGAACCGGTTCATGAACCAGGCCGCACCCGACATCGAGTTGCGCGTCGTATCGTTGCCGCCGACGATCAGCAGCGTGATATTGCCGAGGAAATTGCGCTCGTCCATGTCGCCGAGCGCATCGGAATGCGCCATCATCGAGAGCAGATCGGGGCCGGGATCGCTTTCCTTGCGCTGCTTCCAGAGCGCCTGGAAATAGGTCGCCGCTTCCCACATGATCTTGTTGCGCTTGGGCCCCAGTTCGGGATCGAGCGCCGCGACGATGTCGCCCATCCAGTCCGACCAGTAGGTCAGGTTGCGCCGGTCTTCCCAGGGGAAGCCGAACAGGATGGCGAGCATGCCCGTCGTCAGTTCGATCGAAACATCCTTCACCCAGTCGAAGGTTTCGCCGACCGGCAGACTGTCGAGCAGTTCGGCCGTGCGGTGGCGGACATTCTCGTCGAGACGGAACATTTCACTCGGCGTGAAGGCCGGCGAGACGGTGCGGCGCTGGGCCGTGTGTTCGGGCCGGTCCATGCCGATGAACATCGGCAGCGCCATCGTCGGATCGTCGGTGGAATCGAGGATCGTGAAGCCGCCATTGCGCCAGTCGGAGCTAAATATGTCCGGCAGCGCCTCGACATGGATGATCGGCTTGTAGCTGGTGAGCGACCAGAAGGGACCGTAGATGCTGTCCTTGCAATAATGGACCGGATCTTCGCGGCGCAACTTCTCGAACACCGGCTGCCAGCGATCCATCGAATAGAGTTCAGGCCGGGAAACGTCGATATCCGCGATCGGTGTGTCGGCGGTCGCCAGCGGCTTTTCGAGCGAAGAGCGATCCAGCCCGTCGCGAAATTCCTTCGCCCATTCGTCGCGAAGCTGCTGGTCCGGCGTGCGCGATTCATCTCCGGCGGTCTCGGCTGTATCAAGCGGCTGCGTCGCCATATCTGTCTCTCCTGTGCCACCCGCCGGTTGTCCGGTCTCGGCATGCGTCGAATCTGCTCGCGCACGACCCTATGAGTAGCAAATCGAGACTGACATAATTGACATGATTGTCAATAGAATCGGCTCTCGCCCAACGGAGATTCCCGAAGAATAGCGGTAATAACGACCAAGACGGCGCTATCGGCGGTTCAATATCCGCTCCGATACGGAGTAATCAGGCGGGCTTCCCGCGCAGCGCCGCACCGAGCCGGCGAAAGAAGGAGGGGCCGGATTTCAGCACCCCCTTGCGAAACCAGCGCGCGCCGACAGTGATGACGATGGCCACCCAGAGCAACTGCCAGGCAATCGCGGCAGCGTGCGGCCAAATGGCGGGGTCGGACGCGCCGCGCGCAGCCATCGCGAAGGGCGAACTGAACGGGAAGAGCTCGGCGACCAGCGCCAGGGTCGATCCGGGCCGCGCGGCCGCCGCCGAGGCGAGGCCGAACATGCCCATCTGGAAGAAGGTGATCGGCAGCGATAGCATCTGGATCTCGCGCATCGAATTGGCCTGCGCGCCGACCGCGAGGAACACGGCGCCGAGCAGCAGATAGCCCATCGCGAAATAGACGACGGCAAGCCCAAGGAACGTCCCGAGGCCGATGGCCGGCCGTAGCGCACTCGCCGCTCCGGCATCGGCCGGCAGCTGCGCAAAGCCGAACATGGCAATCGTGCCCCAAAAGGCGATGAAGGTCAGCGCGACCCCGAACAGGCCGATCAGCTTGCCGAGAAAGACCGCTTCGAGCGGAACGGCGGCGGCGAGGATCTCGATCACCTTGTTGCCCTTCTCCTCCGCAAGCACGCTTACGGTCTGTCCCGCCAGCAACAAGGTGAGCAGGAAGAGGACGAAAAGCGCCGTGAACCCGAGCGATTGCCGCCCGCCTATGGTGGCGTGCGTCCGCTCTATGGGTTGGGGCTGGATCGAAACGAGCGTTGCACCCGGTTCCAGGCCGCTATCGGCGGCGCGTGCCGCGGCTTCGGCAAGGATCAGCAGATAGCGGGAGCCTGTCCGCCCGCCTGACGCAAACTGGATCTGCGGCGCATGCGGCCCACCGAACATCACGGCCGAGGCGTCGACCGTCGATTCCGAAAATACCGCCCGCGCCTGGACTGCGACATCACCTTCCGGTGCCCGGATATCGAGCCGCGGCGGCGCAACACCGACCGGGAAAGCGCCCCGGATCCGGCGATCGGCCGCCGTGATCCGTTCCGCATAGCCGGCATCGGCGATGACGACGAGCCGCCGCGACTGGTTACCGCTATCGGCAATCATCCGCGCGCCCGATCCGCCGACGGTTGCGAAAACCAGCATGAAGAGCGGCGCGAGCAGGAACATGATAAAGGCGGGCGTGCCTACGGTCGCAAGGAAATCGCGTCGCGCGATGACCACGGCCTGGCGAAGATAGCGCGTCATGCGGCGATCTCCTCACCGGCATCGGCTTCCATCTCCTCGACGGCTTTCTCACCAACCAGCGCGACGAAAACCTCGTGCAGGCTCGGCCGTTCGATGGAAAGGCCGGCAATGCCGTGGCCGCTTTCCAGCAAGGTGCCGAGCATCGCCTCCATCCCGCTTTCGGGCACGGGAAAACGCCAGCTACCATTTTCGCGCACCGCATCCGCCGGCAGCAACGCGGCGAGCGCCGGGTCGTTGTCGCGCGGCGTATAATGGGCCTGCATCGGCAAGGTCGCGCGCGCTTCGTCGACGCTGCCCTCATAGCGCAGCTTGCCGCCGGCGATGATCGCCAGCCGGTCGCAAAGGCGTTCGGCATGCGCCATGATATGGGTCGAGAAAAGCACCGTGGCGCCGCGATCCCGTTCGCCAAGAATCAGCTTTTCGAGCCGCCCCTGGTTGACGGGGTCCAGCCCGGAAAAAGGTTCGTCGAGAACGATGAATTCGGGCTGGTGGACGATCGAGCCCAACAGTTGGACGAATTGCGACATGCCCTTGGAAAGCTTCTTGATCTTGTCATGGGTCGCAAAGCCGAGCCCGGCATTTTCCAGCAATATCTCGGCCCGCTTGCGGCCTTCGGCCCAGGGCAGGCCGCGCAAAGCGCCCATGAAGGCGATCGCCTCGCGCGCCTTCATGTTCGAATAGAGGCCGCGCTCTTCGGGCAAATAGCCGATCCGGTGGCTCACACTGCGGGGTCGGGTCGTACCGAGCAGTTCGCGATGCCCGGAATCGGGATCGATAATTCCCAAAAGCATGCGCAGCGTCGTCGTCTTGCCGGCACCATTGGGGCCCAAGACGCCATAGATACAGCCCGTGGGCACACGAATATCGACGCCGTCGACAGCGCATTTCGATCCGAAATTCTTGACGAGTTCGGTCGCGACAAGAGCCCATTGGTCAGCCATGGCCCGGGACTTAGCCGCCCCATGGTTAAGAGGCTACCAACAAAGTAGAGGAAGGACGATGACTGCATCCGCCCTCGCGCCGCGCCTCAAGGCGCAGGCCAGAGCCGAAGGCTTCGCCGCCTGCGGCATCGCGCAGGCCGATGCCGCCCCCCGGGCCGGCGCGCGCCTGAAGCATTGGCTGGCGGAGGGCGCGCATGGCGAGATGCTTTGGATGGAGAGCCGGGCCCATCACCGCGAAAGCCCAAAGGCGCTGTGGCCCGAGGTGCGATCGGTGATCATGCTCGGCATGAGCTATGCGCCGAAGGAAGATCCCCTGCTGCTGGAAGACCGGGCGGCGATTGGCCGCATCTCGGTCTATGCCCAGGGCAAGGATTATCACGATATCGTCAAAAAGGCGCTGAAGCGGCTGGCGCGCTGGCTGGTCGATGCGGCGGACGAAAAGGGCGATGTCAAAGTGTTCGTCGACACCGCCCCCGTCATGGAAAAGCCGCTGGCCGAGGCCGCGGGCATCGGCTGGCAGGGCAAACACACCAATCTCCTGAGCCGCGAAAACGGAAACTGGCTGTTCCTCGGCGCGATCTACACGACGCTCGACCTCGAACCCGACACCGCAGGCACCGACAGTTGCGGCAGTTGCACCGCCTGCCAGACAATCTGCCCGACCGAGGCCTTTCCGGCACCCTATCGCCTCGATGCGCGGCGCTGCATCTCCTATCTCACCATCGAGCATAAAGGCCCGATCCCGCCCGAGTTCCGCAAAGCGATGGGCAACCGTATCTATGGCTGCGATGATTGCCTCGCCATCTGCCCGTGGAACAAGTTCGCCGAGCAGGCCCAGGCCAACCAAGCTTTCCTGCCCCGCGCCGAACTCGCCGCTCCCAAACTCGCCGACCTGCTCGCGCTCGACGACGCCAAGTTTCGGGAGATATTCTCCGGCTCGCCGATCAAGCGGATCGGGCGGGACCGGATGGTGCGCAACTGCCTGATCGCGGCAGGCAATAGCGGCGAGACGGCATTGGTCGAACCGGTGCGGCGCCTGCTGGACGATCCCGACGCTGTCGTCCGTGAAGCAGCGCAATGGGCGGCAGAACGGCTAACCGCGGTCGCCTGATTCCATTCGGAGAGTCGGGTGACGAACTATCTGCGCGACAGCGCCTCGACGCAGCTTGCCCGGTCGACATCCTCGCCCGCCACGTTGCGCGCATCGACATAGGTGACGATATAGTCGCGACCCGATCCCTGCGGATAGAGATAGAGGTCGAGCACGCAGCGGCTGCTGGCGAATTGCAGCTTGCGGGCATTGTCTTCGCGGAAATCCTGAACGGGCTCGCCGAACAGCCGGGTCAATTGATCGGCGTTGCGGCCCATCACCCGCTCGAGGCCTTCGACGCTCATCGGCCGCGACACCGTGGTCGGCGTCGGCGTCGGCGCGCTGGCACAGCCCGCCAAACCTACCAGAGCGCCAAGCGTTAATCCCTTACGCAGCATTTTTGGGTCCCCCATGCAGCAGATGCGCCGCCATTGCCGCGCTCAGGATCGGCGCGAGAAGATTGACGAAGGGAATCACGAAAAGCCCGGTCCCGACAAGCCCTGCGCGCATCCGTTTGCCGCGCGTTGCGCGCATCCAGTCGCGTCGATCGGCTTTCGGCACGTGGCGGACGGCGATCATGTCGCCGAGATCGCGCCCCAGCAGCAGCGCATTGACCAGATAGACGGCGATGACCGTGCCGATCCCGGTCAGGAACAGCAGGAGATAAATAGGCAGCGCCAGCAGGTTCCAGCCAACCGCCCGGCCGATCGAGGCGAGGCCGACCGACACCTGTTCGCGAAAGGGAGAGGTTAGCGCGGCGGCCGCCTTGTCGGGATAATGTTCGTGCTCGACCGCATCGACGATGTCGTCGGCGAACAAGCCGATTACCGCGATGGCGACTGCGCGAAACAGAACGATGATCGTGAGCAGAACGAAAAAGACGGTCAGCGCAACCGCGGTCAACGCGTCGCCGCCGTCCATGTCCAGCCAGCCGAACCAATAGAACAGCCCCATGACGAGCGCGGCGAGCACCGCCCCGATCACGACGAAGGCGAGCAGGGTTAGCCCCAGTGACTTGAGCAGCACCTTCTGGAAGGCGGGATCGCCAAGCTGGCGGATCGAGAGCAGCAGCGCGCGGAACATCAAGCAGTGATGTGGCGGGCGAGCGCCGCCGTCAACATAATCGCCCATGACCCGATGGCGCCGCATGGCGAAGGGAACCAGACATCACAGCCAGGCTTGCACCACCTCCCCGCGCCCGCTACGTCCGCGCCATTCCCCTTCCCGAAAATTCTGAGGAGTTTCCATGTCCGATCCTACGCTCGATATCGTCGCCATCGGCAATGCCATCGTCGACGTGATCGCCCAGGCCGACGATGCCTTTATCGCGACCGAAGGGCTCACCAAGGGATCGATGCAGCTCCTCTTTTCGACCGAAGAAGCCGAAGCGCTCTATGCGAAGATGGGCCAGGCGGTGGAAACCAGCGGCGGATCTGCGGCGAACACGATCGCGGGCATCGCGGCGCTGGGCGGCAAGACCGGCTTTATCGGCCAGGTCGCGAAGGATCAGCTCGGCCATGTGTTCGAGCATGACATCAAGACGCTCGGCGTCGAATACACCACGCCGGCGCGCGAGGGCGAGCCGGCGACGGCGCGCTGCCTGATTCTCGTCACGCCCGACGGCGAGCGGACGATGAACACCTTTCTCGGAGCCTCTCAATTCCTGCCCGCCACCGCGCTCGACCACGAACTAATCGAAAAGTCCGCGATCCTCTATCTCGAAGGCTATCTCTGGGATCCCGAAGAGCCGCGCGCGGCGATGGACAAGGCGATCGATCTCGCCAAGTCAGCCGGCCGCCGCGTCGCCTTTACCCTGTCCGACACCTTCTGCGTCGACCGGCATCGTGACGGCTTCCTCGAATTGCTCGAAAACGGCCGGATAGACATCCTCTTCGCCAATGAAGACGAGATCAAATCGCTGCAGGAAACCGAAGATTTCGACGAGGCCGTCGCCAGGACCGCCGCCAAGACCCCGCTGCTGGTCGTCACCCGCAGCGAAAAGGGCGCGATCGCGGTGAAGGACGGGGAAACCTACAAGGTTGCCGCCGAGCCGATCGACCGCGTCGTAGATGCGACCGGCGCGGGCGACCAGTTCGCAGCCGGATTCCTCAAAGGCCAGGCCGAGGGCCGGTCGATCGCCGACAGCCTGACGATGGGTGCGATGTGCGCGGCCGAGGTGATCCAGCATGTCGGCCCGCGGCCCGAAAGCGGCCTCCGCCAGTCGATCGACGCGCGGCTCGGCTAGCCGCTATTCGGTCGCCGGGATCGGCGGCTCGATATCCTCAATCTCGACCTCGTGAACCTCGACCCTGCCAAGGCCGAGATGGCTCTTCCGATAGCCGTAAAAGCCGTAGATAAGGATCCCGATACCGGTCCAGATCGGCACCATCAGCATCGCCGGCGTGGGCAGGTTCAGGAACAGGAAGAGGCAGCCGCCGATGGCCAGCGGCCCGATCAGCCACAGCACCGGCACGCGGAACGGCCGAGCGCGCGACGGATCGGTGCGCCGCAGCAGCATCACCGAAGCCGCCACCATCGCGAAGGCGTAGAGGGTTCCGGCATTGGCGATATCCGCAAGCTGGCCGACGGGGAAGAAGGCCGCGCCGATCGCAACGGCAACCCCGGTGATCGCGGTCACCACATAGGGCGTGCGCCATTTCGGATGGACCTTGGACAGCCCCTCGGGCAGCAGTCCGTCGCGCGCCATCACGAAGAAGATGCGCGTCTGGGCGAACAGCAGCACGAGGATAACCGAAGGCAGCGCGACGAAGGCGGCGATGCCGAGCAGGTTCCCGATTCCCGAAAAGCCGATCTGCCGCAGCACATGGGCCAGTGCTTCGTTCGAACAGACGAGCGCTTCGGCATATTGCGGTAGCGCGCACTGGCGGGCGAGTTCCTCCGAACCCGCTGGGAAGGGGACCCCGCCCGGCCCCATGATCGGCTGGCCGCCGATCGTGCCGATCGCGCCTGCCGCGACGAGGATGTAGAAAACGGTGCAGAAGAGCAGCGACCCGACCAGCCCGATCGGCACGTTGCGCTGGGGGTTCTTGGTTTCCTCCGCCGCGGTCGATACCGCATCGAAGCCGACATAGGCGAAGAAGATCGTCGCCGCCGCGCCGACCGCGCCGACGCCGGTGCCGAAGCCGCCGAACACGCCCGCGGGAAGGAACGGGTTGAAGCGCTCCATTTCGACCTGCGGCAAGGTCAGCACGATAAAGGCGGTCAACGCGCTGACCTTGATCGCGACCAAGACCGCATTGACCTTGGCGCTCTCGCTGGTGCCGATCATCAGCAGCCAGGTCACGAGCAATGCGATGACGAGCGCAGGCAGGTTGATGAAACCGCCCGGCGCGCCGCCGAGCGCGACCGGCCCGGCGCTGAGCCAGGCCGGCAAATGCAATCCGAAGAATTCGCCCAATATCGTACCGGTGAAATAGCCCGACCAGCCGACCGAGACGGCGCTTGCGGCGATCGCATATTCGAGCACCAGCGCCCAGCCGACCGTCCAGGCGAGGAACTCGCCCATCGTCGCATAGCTATAGGTATAGGCGGATCCGGCAACCGGGATCATCGCGGCGATTTCGGCGTAGCAGAGCGCCGCGACGATGCAGACCAGCCCGGCAATGGCGAAGGCGAGCATCAGCCCCGGACCCGCCTTTTGCGCACCGGCCGCGGTCAACACGAAGATTCCGGTGCCGATAATGCAGCCGATGCCGAATAGCATCAGTTGGATCGGGCCCAGGGTCCGGTGGAGCGATTTCTTCTCGGCGGTCGCGAGGATGGCGTCGAGCGGTTTGATCCGGCCGAATATCATGAGATTGTGTCCCGGGGGCGCGTCAACCGGCCCCCATGGCCGAACGGCTCCGGATGCGAAGGTTTATCCCCTTTCCGGCGCCGCGCAATCGGAAATCGCTTGCCCCGCGCTAGGCGAGCAGGCCAGGAAACAGCCCGAAGACGAGGATCACCGCGACGCCGATCGGTGCCAGCCAGGCGACGAGGAAACGCCACAATGCGAACAGGCCGCCTTCGAGCCCGGTTTCGGCCGCGACCAGCTTCTTGTCGGCGCGCCAACCGATGAAGATCGCGGTCAGGAATGCGGCCACCGGCAGCATCACCTTGCCGGTAAAGCCGTCGATCACGTCGAAAATGCTGGATTCTGCGAAGATCGACCAGAAGGGCAGTAGGCGGACGTCGCTCCACACATTGAGCGAGAGCAGACAGGCGATACCGACGATGAAGATTGCGAGGCTGAAGATGGTCGCCGATTTGAACCGCGACCAGCCCAGTTCGTTGATGCCCCAGGAAACCGGCCCCTCGAGCAGCGAAATCGAACTCGTCAGCGCCGCGAAGAAGATGAGCACGAAGAACAGGAAGCCGATTAGCGATCCACCCGGCATCTGCTGGAAGGCGACCGGCAGCGACTGGAAGACGAGAGTCGGCCCGGCTGCGGGATCGAGGCCCACAGCGAAGACGATCGGGAAGATCATGAGCCCGGCGATGATCGCCACCCCGGTATCGGCAACGGCGATCATCGCGGCGGTCGGCGGCAGCTTGGTGTCCTTGGAGACATAGGCGCCATAGGTTATGAGCGCCGCCGAACCCAGGCTCATCGAGAACAGCGCCTGGCCGAGCGCCGCGTTCATCGCGGGAGCGTCCAGCTTGGAGAAGTCCGGCGTGAACATGAAGGCCACCGCCTGGCCGAAATTGCCGACAAATGCGCCGTAGATAGTGATCGCGATCAGCAGCACGAAAAAGGCTGGCATCAAATAAAGCGCCGCCTTTTCGATCCCGTCATGCACGCCGCGGGCAACGATCGCGTAGGTCACGCCCATGAATACGGTGTGCATCGCCAGCAGCAGTGGGATGTTGCCGAACAGGCTGGTCATCCGCCCCTGGATCGCTTCGGCCTCCTCACCCTGCAGGGCCCCGGCAAAGGGCGCGCCGGAGAAAAGATTGCCGAAGAAATCTCCGCCCATGACGCCGGCATAATAAATCACCCAGCCGGCGACGACGCTGTAGAAGGAAAGGATGAGGAAGGCCGAGATGATCTCCATCCAGCCGAACGTCGTCCAGCCGCGCGACACCCCGGATTGTTCGGCCACATTGCGGACGCTGCCCACGGCATCGCTGCGCCCTGCGCGGCCGATGATGATTTCCGAAAGGATCAGAGGCAGGCCGATCAGGACGACGCAACCGATATAGAAGAGCACGAAGGCGCCCCCGCCATTCTCGCCCGCCAAAGTGGGAAAGCGCCAGACATTGCCCAGCCCGACAGCCGCACCGATCGCCGCGAGGATGAAAGCCCATCGCGACGACCAGCCCTCGGTCGTTACATGCGTCGGTCCGGCCATTTCTTCCCTCCCAAGAAACTATGTTGCGTGGGAGACTAGCGCCTAGCTACGCGCAAGCATAGGGCCCAGCGGACCGCCGCCGAAGATATGGACATGGAGGTGCGGCACCTCCTGATGACCATGCTTGCCGATATTGGCGAGCAGGCGGTAGCCGGGTTCGACAAGGCCGAGATCGCGGGCGATTTCACCGACTTTCCGCACAAAGTGGCCGATCTCCGCATCGGACGCCCTTTCGGAAAAATCGTCCCAGCTCACATATTCGCCCTTGGGAATGACGAGGACATGGATCGGCGCCTGCGGGTTGATGTCCTTGAAGGCAAGGATATGCTCGTCCTCATACACCGTTTCGTTCGGGATCTCGCCGCGCAGGATCCTGCCGAAGATATTGTCGGGGTCATAGGGCTGTGTCGGGTCGATCGCCATGGCCGTTCCTCTCTTGCTCGCTTTCCCGCAGTCTATCGCGCCGTTCACGTCATGGCCATTTGGGAAAAGCCAGATAAGGTATACGGGCGCAGAAAAACGATCCTAGGGGGATGTTCGATGAAGACCCTTGCCCGCTCGTGCCTTGCCGCAGCCCTGTGCGCCACGCCCGGCGCCCTTTCCGCCCAGACGCGAGACCTGACGCCCTGCGAGGGCCAATGGTATGCCTCGATCGAAAATATCTGGGTGACCGATGATGGCGGCGGCATCCGCACATTCTACAATGGCGCAGTCCGCGTCCTCCGCATCGATAGCGAAGAGCCGGCCGCCGCATCGGCGGGTTTCGTGATCATGATGCCCGATGGCGACGGAACGGACGGCCCGCCCGGCACCATCTGCCGCGTCGTCTGGGGTTTGGCTTCGGCCGATGTCGACAATATCCGCTCACATTATGAAGCGGCGCGCGGACTGATACTGACCGTCCCGACAAGCCTGCCCGATTTCGACGGTGACGGACAACGACCGCGGGACATGCGTATCCTGATCAATGCCCAGCGGGGAACGATGCAGCTGCTCGACTAGCCCGCGGGCTTCTTCTTCTGCAGCCCGGACCGCTTGCAGCTGGCGACGAGATCGCCATGCTGGTTGAAGGCGCGGTGCTCGAAGGTGACGATGCCCTGGTCAGGGCGCGATTTCGATTCCCGCAGCGCCAGAACCTCGGTCTCGATCCGTACCGTATCGCCGGGAAAGAGCGGCTTCGGAAAGCGCACCTCGTCCCATCCGAGATTGGCGACCGCGGTGCCCAGGGTCGTCTCGTTCACCGAGATGCCGACCATCAGAGAAAGCGTGAAGCAGCTGTTGACGATCCGCGTACCGAATTCGGTCTCGGTCTTGCAATATTCCTCGTCGAGATGCAGCTGGGCCGGGTTGTGGGTCATCGTCGTGAAGAGAATATTGTCGGTCTCGGTGATCGTGCGCCGGATCGGGTGATCGAAGGTCTGCCCCACTTCCAGCTCGTCGAACCATTTACCCGCCATCGTCCTGCTCCCGCATCGTCGTTGCTTGTCCCTCCCCTAGCAGCACCGGAGGCCAAGGAAAATCGCGCTCGCCCTTGCGCGCCCGCTGCGCTCGCATAGAGTTTGCGCAAAACGGACCGGAGGATCGCCGCGATGGATTTCCAGCTCACACCCGAACAGGCCGAACTGAAGGACGCCGCGCGCAAATTCGCGCGCGCCGAAACCATGGATCTGGCACGCGAACTGGAAGAGACGAATCTTCCCGTGCCGCTGGAAATGCGCCGCCGCTATGGCGAGATGGGCTTTCTCGGCGTCAACCTGCCGGCCGAATATGGCGGACTCGGCCTAGGCCATCTCGAAGCGCTGCTCGTGCTGGAAGAATTCGCGCAAGTCTCGGTAGCTGTGGCCTTCCCGATCTTCGAAGCGCTGACCGGCCCCGTCCGCACCATCCAGCATTTCGCCTCGGAGGAATTGAAGGCTCGGATCATCCCGCAGGTCGTGAAAGGCGAAACCGTCGTCGCCGTCTCCATGTCCGAACCCGAAGCGGGCACGGCGCTCACCGATCTCACCACCACCGGCAAGATCGAGGGCGAGGAGATCGTGCTGAATGGCCAAAAGCGCTGGTGTTCCGGCGCGGGCCATTCGGATGTCTATATCGTCTATTGCCGGATGTCCGACGAACCCGGCGCCAGGGGTATCGGCGCGGTGCTCGTCGAAAAGGATCGCGCGGGGCTCTCCTTTGGCCGGCCCGAGGAGCTGATGGGCTTTCGCGGCGTGCCCTCGGCCGATATTTTCCTCGACGATGTTCGCGTGCCGGCCGGCAATATGGTCGTGCCCGCGGGCGGCTTTGCGAAACTGATGAGCGCCTTTAGCCTAGAACGCTGTGGCAATGCGGCGATGTCGCTGGCGCTCGCGGCCGCCGCGCTAGAAGAGGCGAGCGAATATACCCAGCAGCGCCGCCAATTCGGCAAGCCGATCGTCGACTTCCAGGCGGTGCAGATAAAGCTCGCCGAGATGGCGATGAAGGTCGAGGCTGCCCGTCTCCTCATTCACCGCGCGGCGGTCAACGCCTCGCAGGACCTGCCCAGCATCTATGAGAGCAGCATCGCCAAGTGCTTCGCCAACGAGATCGTCCGGGAGGTGACAGCGCACGGCATGCAGATCATGGGCGGCTATGGCTATTCGAAGGAATATCGCATGGAACAGCGCGTCCGCGACGGCTTCGCCTGGGGCATCGCTGGCGGCACCACCGACGTCCAGAAAACCAACATCGTCGCCGCGCTGGTGGGGCGGCGTTTCAACCAGCGTGCCTAGCGCACCCGGTATCGCAGCCGGAAGCGGAATGACGAACCCGCGGCCATCGTCCCCCGGGGACGCAGGCGGACATGGGTGACGGCCGGATCGACGCCAT
Organism: Parasphingopyxis marina; assembly: GCF_014237875.1. Taxonomy (GTDB): domain Bacteria; phylum Pseudomonadota; class Alphaproteobacteria; order Sphingomonadales; family Sphingomonadaceae; genus Parasphingopyxis; species Parasphingopyxis marina. The sequence continues at coordinate 771,103 of NZ_JACJVJ010000001.1, read as the reverse complement.
TGGCGTTAGGAACCGGCGTATAGGTCCAGCTTGCGCCGCCATTGTTCGAAAACTGGATATCGTCGGTCGTGCTAGCAAGGCTCGTATAGGTATAGGCGAGCGTCGAAGACGGGCTGCCCTGGACGAAGACCGCCGGGCCGGCGCCGCCGATACTTACGACCGAAAGATCGGCGTTGGGGGGCGTCGCATCGACGATCGCGATTGTGTTGTTGCTCACCGTATAAGCTGCGGGACTGGTGACGGTGATCAGATATTCGGTGACCCCGCCGGGAATCCGCAGCGGATTGGTGGTTCCGCGTATCGGATCGGAATAGGCGCTGCTGGTCTTGGTTATCGACAAGGGCGGCTTCCAGACGAAGCTTGCAAGATCGACATTGGCGGGATCGGGCAGGACGATCTCGAAGGTATAGCTGCCGGCGGCGAGCGGGATGTTGGTCGCAGCCGCCTGTTTCCAGAGGCCGATGGGATTGGCCGCGGTAAAGCTCGTGCTGACGCTCGCCACGACGACATTGCCCGCATTGCGGATATTGACGGTCAAGCCGCTCAGCGCCTGCTGATCGTCGCGTACGGAAAACCAGGCGCTGAAATCGACAAGTCCGGCCGCCGGCAGGGTTATCGTCTGGCGCAGCGTCCCGGCCGAACTGTTTACGTCGAAATACTGGACCCCGCCGCCGGTGGGCGTGACGATCGGGTTGCCGGCATAGCCAGCCCATGGGCGCACGATATTTGCAGGCTGCGGATTGCCGGTCGCGGAAGTCACGGTCCAGTTGGGAATGGTGACGTAGAAATTATTGCCGTTGGCCGGCGCCACGGGGCTTTCGAAGGACCGGTTCTGCAGCAACTCCTGCGCGCCTGCGGATGCGGAAATGCCCAGCATGCAGAACAGGAGCAGGCGCGCCGCCCAAGCCAGAACCCGTTGTAACACTTGCATTATCCGCCCATACTGATCCGGCATCCCTGCCGTCGTTTAACGCGGAAAGATATCATCCAAAAGCTAATCAGGCGATAATAGCGAATTAACCTTGTCGCGTCCCGCCTTCGTTCGGATCGTCGCCCTAAAGCGGCAGGCCGACATAATTCTCCGCGATCGCGCGCCGCGCGGCATCGGAACTGGCGATATAGTCAAGTTCGGCAAGCTGCATCTTGCGGTCGAACGCGCTGGCCTCGGGAAAGCGATGCATGAGGGTAGTCAGGTACCAGCTGAAACGGCTGGCCTTCCACACGCGGCTCAGGGCGTCGCTCGCATAGCGTTCGAGGCGGCTGTCCTCGCCATCCTTGAAATGCGCGATCAGCGCGCGGGAGAGATAGGCTATGTCCGAAGCCGCAAGGTTCAGGCCCTTGGCGCCGGTCGGCGGCACGATATGGGCGGCGTCGCCGGCAAGGAACAGGCGGCCATGGCGCATCGGTTCGAAGATGTAGGAGCGCAGCGGCGCGATCGATTTTTCGATCGCCGGACCGCGAACGATCTTGCCCGCTGCCGGGCCCAGACGCAGTTCGAGTTCATCCCAAAGCCGATCGTCGGGCCAGTCTTCAAGCTGCTCGTCGAGCGGCACCTGGATATAATAGCGGCTGCGCGAGGGCGACCGCATCGAGGCGAGGGCGAAGCCGTTACCGTGATTGGCATAGATGAGTTCGTGGTTGCAAGGTGGCACATCGGCGAGGATGCCGAGCCAGCCGAACGGATAAACGCGCTCATAGTCCTTGCTCGCGCTATCCGGCACGGCTTGGCGCGACGGGCCGTGAAAGCCGTCGCACCCCGCGACGAACCTGCAGTCGAGCCGGTGGTCGGCGCCGTCCTTCACGAAGCGCAACCAGGGCGCATCGCCATCGATATCGTGGAGCGCCACATCCTCTGCATCCCAGACGATATCGAGCCCGCGATCGGGCGCCGCGGCGATCAGGTCTTTGGTGACCTCGGTCTGGCCGTAAACGGTTACCTGCTTTCCCGTCAGCTCTTCGACATCGATACGGATAAGCCGTTCGCCATCGGCAAAGAGGAACCCCGAATGCGGCAGGCCGTATTCATCGAGCCCTTCGGCCAGGCCAAGATCCCGCATCAATCCGGTCGTGACGGTTTCCAGGACCCCGGCGCGGATCCGCCCTTCGACATAGTCGCGCGTTCGGCGTTCGAGAATCACCGCGCCGATCCCGGCCTGCCGCAACAAATGGCCGAGCAGCAATCCCGCTGGACCGGATCCTATGATCGCGACATCGGTACGCATCTTCTCCATACGCTCACCCTAGCGAGTTCGTATGTAATGCAAACAGAAAAACCCGTCCTACCGGGCGGCAGCGCGGGCCTTTCTTGCCTGGTTGTGGAGCCGGCGAATGCGTTTGATCTGCCATTCGGTGCGGGGCGTCACCTTTTTTAGCATCGCTACCGCGCCATCGGGGTCGCCGGAAGCCAGCATGGCAGTGGCACAGGCGATCGCCGCCGCCGCGCTTGCCTCATGCCCGCCTTCGGCAATTTCGCTTAACCGCTCGATCGCAGCCGCATGTTCGCCGACCCGCCCCAAGGCCATACCGGTGCGCGTCACGATCACGGGCTGCTGGCGCGGCTTCGCCTCGAGCCAATCGCGTTCGACGGCGAATACCGCATCGGCTTTTCCTTGCTTCACCGCAGAATCGAGCAGGATATGCCAGGGCAAATTGCCCTTGGTCTGCGCATTGCAGAGCGGACGAACGGTTTCCTCTGCCGCCGCATATTCGCCCATCGCCAGCAACGCTTCGGCGCGCAGCAACACAGCTTCTGACCGTTCCAGTCCGGCGATCGCCTCGACCGCGTCGGCGGGGCGATCATTCTCCATCAGGAAACGCGCAAACTCGATCGCAAAGGCGGGGGAGCCGGCGGCTTCAGCGGCGTGCCTATCAAAGAAATCGTCGTCGCCCGCCGTCCGTGCCTGGCGCGCCTTTTCAGCGAGCAGCAGCGCTTCGGCCGATTCGGTGGAAAAGTCGCCGGCACCCGGAAGCAGTTGCTCTGTGCTTTCGGGCCGTCCGGTATAGGCGTCGACCATCCGGGCGATATTGAACTCGACCATCGGCCGGGTGACATGAACGAAATCGTCCATCCACGCGATCCGGCGATCCGAAAGCATGATCGATTCATAACTCGGAAAATAGACGATCCGCTGGTCGGCAGTCACGATCTGCTCGGCCACGGCGCGCAACACCGATTTCGAATAGCTGTTCGCGACCAGCACATCCTCGCGGCGGTGCGTCGCGAACATCGGTACCGGTGATACGGTCAGGATCACGCGAAGGTCGTCGCGTCCATGTTTGAAGGCGAGATCGAGCGCGCGACGAAGATAATCGTGACATTCCTCGAAACTGAGCACATGCAGCGAAAAGCGCCCAGGCATCGCCTTCATAACGCCGGGCAGCGGCACGGTGTTGAGATAGGTCTGGGCCTCTTCGTCCCACCACACTTCGGCGAGGCCGAGCGTCATGACGAGTACGCGGCAATCCGCGAGCGTGCGGGTCGCCTCCATCAGCCCGCGCCGGCGCGCCAATACATCGTCGAGCGGCCCGGGGCGTACCGAATTGACGATGTGGAGGTCGGCATACCGATTCTCCCCGACCTCCACGATCGCTTTGGCTTCGTCGAACCTTTCTTCGCCGAACGCCCAGGCGAACTCATTGTAGATGGACGGCGTGCCGAAATTGTTCACGATTTCGGGCGCCAGGCCTTCGAAGGCGGGCGTGTTGAACAGTTGGCGCATCGGGATTTTGAAGCCCCGCGCCAGCAATTCCGCCTCGACATTGCGGGCGAAGCAGGATCCGATAGTGAAGATCGGTTCGCCCGGAATCAGTTCGAAGGGTACGTCGAAGGCGGGCTTGGCGATCGGCTCGACGCGGTTTTCCTCGGCGCGAACGCCCCAAGTCGACTGCGTATTGGCCTTGCGGATGCGTATTGCATCGGGGCCATTCATACTCTCAAGCGGCATAGGAAAACCTTCTAGTCTCCCGGAACGCGACGGCAATGGCCGTTTTACCGGAAAGCACCGCGCGGATCCCCCGCACGCATGTGAAGGGGTCAAAATACCGGGATAGCGCAGGAAAAGGAGGAAATGGTGCGCCTCGCAGTCGACGGCTAACTGGTCTCAGCCTGAATTTCCCTGTTTTGCGGCAATTAACAGGGAAATCCCATTTTTTGCGCAGTGGGAGAGCAATCTGCGCCAGATTAAATGCCACTTTCCTACCGGTTTGCACCACAAATTCCCTGCTCGAAATAACAGGGAATTACCACGCCGATATCAAGGAATCTGAAGCACGGATCAGGGAACCAACCGGCTGACATCAGGGAAGGCCCCTCGCTAAGATCGCGGCTTATGGCAAGCCGATTCTGCAAGAATTCTGGTGCCCAGAAGAGGACTAATATTGCCTGCTTAATATGTTGATATTTATCATTTTATTCTATTTCATGGATTCGATGGCCCCCAATGTGGCCCCCAACTACCTACCGTAACCGTCGCTTAACTTATCTAGATAGGCCTCTTTCGCGCTCGTTGCTCCACGCACCAATTCCCGCACTTCATCCGCTTTCAGATTGAGCACTCGATAGCTGCCATCGACCTTGGCCACCGCCTCGATCCGGCCAAAGTGCGACCCGTGCTTTTCAGTATAGTCCGCTAGGCCACGGAGCTTTGGCAGGCTGTCGGCCAAGTGCTCTCCATGCGGATCGATAATGTCGACGACGATCTCGCCGTTGGTATCCTCGCTGAAGAACAAGAAGTCCGGTCGCACCAGCTCGGTATTCCCCGCATAGTCATAGACAATGCCCAGCGAATCCTGACTTGTGCGCGGGGGATTGCGATACCAGCCGATGCGGCCTTCTCGCTCCATCTCGGTCGATTGAACTTTACCTTCCCATTCGTTCAGCACGTCCGGGAACAGACCAGAGTCATCGCACAGCAAGTGTTTATCAAACCTGGGCAGGTCGGTTTCCTTGCCCCCTTCAAGAGCCTTTGTTGGCTGGAGCCGCGAACCGGGTTTCACCAGCCGTACATCGAACGGTGTGGCGCTCAGCTCGCTGATCTCTCGGTAGGCATCTTGACGCTCGTCGCTAAGAGCGGCGATTGCGTCCTGCTTCTGCGTCAGCCATTCATTGGCCAAAGCTTCGGCCGCCTGCTCCAGCCTGACTTTGACCGCATCGATCAGCCCCAAGGCCGCAATATCGGTGTGGGCATCGATCAAGGCTTCCTCATCATCGTCAGCGCCTTCATTTTTCGCTGCCAGGTACTCGCTATAGCTCGTCGCCAGATCAGGGCTGATTATACGCCCTGCGCGCAGATAAACGTCTTCGATAACGGCGTAGTCTGCCGCCTCCACAAAATCATCGAAGCTTGTGCCGCCGCTGGCAATATCGGCCGTGAGCGTCTTGCCTTCGACCGTGAGAACGTCCTTGCGCGCTTTGGCAACGTCGCCAGCCAGATCGCCCCATAAACCGTCCAGCACCTTGTGCATTTCTGCATGAGCCTTCTTCCCGGCATCGGGCATCAGTCCGTCTCGAGCCAGTTCGTGCGCCAAGGCTGTGAGTCGTTTGACCGGCCGCGCGGTCTTCTTCGGTAGGGATTGCGATGGTAGGGAGACGAACTTGGCCCAAACCGCCTGTGGAATATCCGGATCGGGAAATAGCTCGATCGGCTGGATAAGTACCCGCTTTAGGGTATCACCCTCTACCTCGCTCCCCGACCTAATGGCTTCGGCCACGGCTTCGACTGCGGCCTTATCAAACTTCGGCAACAAGCAATCGACTGCGTTAAGTTGATCATTCCCCGGAATGCGCCGTGCCAGCGGTGAACGCAGCATTCGGCCGAGTAGCTGCGTGATATGCGTTCTGTCGCTCGCGGCCCGGAATGAGACCATTACTTCGGCGCGCGGGCAGTCCCAGCCGGTGCTGATGGCATCTTTGGCAATCAGAATGCGCACGTCATCGCGCTCCTGTACCCGCTCAGGCTCCAAATAAGGGACCGCATGGCTCCCAAATTGCTCCGTCCGGTGTTCGCCCAGCACGTTGGCGACACAGTCATGCGGCAATTCGGACCACGTCTCGAAGATCGTATCGAGCCAGCGTCCAATCTCGTCGGAATCGGGATTATTTGGCACCTGAAGCACCATGAGCGGCTGGACCGTTTCGCCCTGCCCTTGATCCGCGCCATAATCCTCCCACGCCTTCGACATGGCGCGAAGCCGCTCCGTTCCCCGGCGCAAGAGCACGGTTGCGAAGTCGCCCGCCTCATCTGGCACGTCCAGCTTGATCGTGTCCTTGATCAGGCCGCTGTCTTGCACCTTCTTGGAGTCGACCTCGACATTGGGAAGCGTGCTGCGCCCAGTCATTCCCTGCATCGCATCGTTGAAACGCTGCACGGTTGCGGAAATCCCCCAGACAATCGGAATGCCAGGAACAGCGCCAGTGCCGTTGATAAGCTGCTTCACAATGGTGGGCTTGCCTTGCACACCGCTATTGCCGCCATCGCGCATTCCCCGGTGTGCCTCATCAAGCACCAGATAGAGCGTCAAATTGGGGTCTTCGGTGGTGTTCTGGATCGTCTGCCAAATCGTGTGCGACCGAAGATCGGGCATAAGCACTTCGCCCGATGCGGTCTTTTCGAGTCCCTCATCGTCGGGTTGGTGACCGCGCACCAACTTGCTCGTCTTGCTGAGCTTCTGAGTGTTGAGGAAATACACCTTCCCCGGCTCAAACCTCTCCCGGCTGAAGGTGTTCTCTACCGTCACTAGATCGGACACTGTGAGCTTCTCCGACGCCTGATGCAGCCGCCATTTGGATTGTTCGTTCAAGGACGGATCATCGCTAAACCAAATCACGACCGCGCCTGGATCGGCTTCAAACTCGTGATCGTCATTGCCGAAGAACAGAGCTTCGAAAACAGCCGCCGCCATCACAGTCTTGCCCGCGCCGGTCGTGGCGGTGAGCGAAAAGGCGTGCGAGTCCTTGTCCTCGTGCCAGCGCCGCCGTGCCTTCTTGAGCCGGTCGAGCACATCGGCAACCGCTTCGTCCTGATAATCCTTCAGCGTGAACTTCATGGCTCAGCGCCCCGTCGCAAAGCGGAAATTGGTGAGATAGGATTCATACAGCCGCACCGGTTCGACCGTGTCGGGCAGTTGTCTCACGACCGACTGGAAGCGCCGCTCATCATCAGTGACGATGTAAGCGATGCGAATGCTGTCCTTGCCGTGGATCGCTTCGGCAAAGAGCGCTGCCTGATCCAGATCGGTCAACAGGCCATAGCAATCAGCGACAGCCCAGCCGCCCTCGGGTAATTTTTCGATCCGGCTTCCCGCGCTACCAGCGCGCATCCACAGGAGCGGCGCAATGCGCTCGAATGCACGATTATGGCTGACCGCGACCGGTGTCTCATAGGTGAGCGTGAAGAACTCGGCATTTTCCGCAAAGCCATCGGCCATCAGGAACTCGTCTGTGAATTTGTAGTCGCCCTTGATCGGCTGGCCTTCAGGCGTTTGGCCTGTGATAGCCGCCTTAATCCGGGGCTTGGTTATGTAGTCGCAAATGCCCCATTGCTCCCATTCGGGATCGCCGGGGCGTAAGCCATCTTCACGCAGCTTGGCTTGCTCACCCGCACTTGCTTCGTTGTTGGTAACGGAAATGCACTGTCGCTGCCCGCCATCCTGTTTATTGAGGCGCATTACGGCATGAGCAGTCGTTCCTGAACCCGAGAAGAAATCCAACACCTTCGCATCACGATTGTCGAAGAGAAAAAAGCGCAATGCATCCTCGACTGCATACAGAGATTTTGGAAAGGGGAAGCTCCGACCTGGCATGAGCTGCTCCAAAATCCCTGAACCGTGTTCGGAAGCATTATGCGACTCAATCTTCCACTGGGTAGGTGCAATCCGATCATCCCCGTCCTCAATTTGGAACGCGATAATCGAGCCGTCGTGTGCATATCCTTCAATCTCGAACGTGTCTGACAAAACCGCTTCGTAAGCTCCATCAGGCAGATAGTTCACTACAAAACCATAAGAAGTTGGCCGTCCAAGTCGAATACGGCCCTGCTTGATCCTAGTTCTAAGTTCAGCAGCCGAAATCTGCCAGCGGCCCTGATCGCCATTCCTGCGGATAGGCAAAATTGGGACCAATCCTTCCTTTTCAGGCGCTTCATCAACGCCTTGAGGAAGGGCTTCTCCTACCTCTACGATGACTCTCGACTCTGGATCAGCATAGATCGGATAAAACATCGACTCACGGTCGGCCCTCGCAGCCTCTGATCCGCGTCGCATCATTGAAGTCCACGCTGGCTCAGTCCGCCTCACACTTGTTTGTTCTTCAGCTTCATCCAATTCTGGGATTTTCGAAGTTCCGCTAACGATTGAAGACGGCGACCATTCTTTGCTCAAGCGCAGGCGCTTAGGTGCGGCATCGCCCAACATGGCAAAGAAAAGATATTCATCCGCTCGACGAAAACCGCCCGCAACTGAGACACCCTTTGGATTGATTATGCTTGATACCATTTGGATGCGCGCTTCAGGGAAAATCTGAGGAAGTAGCAATCCGAGCCGCAGAAACTCACGCGCGTCGATGGTCACAATTAAAACCGAATGATTTGGATTGAGAAGCTCTCTCGCCAATATAAGTCGCCGCTCGATCATAGCCAGCCACTTCGAGTGGCGATATGCGTCGTCCTTCTCGACATAGGAGTTGTTGTATTTCCAATCTGTCGCACCACTGTTGTAAGGTGGGTCAATGTAAATCGCATCCACCTTGCCGCGATGGGTAAATGTCAGCGCCTCCAGCGCATGGAAGTTCTCGCCATTGATCACAGTGTGAAACGGCTTGTCACCGCCGCGCTCGACCTTCCCCGTGCTGACAAGGCCGGGATAGATGTAATCTCGAAACTCGGCCACCACGACCAGATCAGAATACAACGCTTCAGTTTGCTCCGACTCATCGGTGTAAAGCAGGGAGAGCTTGGCGATGCGCTCAGCACCCCTCCCCGCAAGGCTGATCACCTTCCAAAGCCGCTGATCGCCCTTCTTGGTCGATCCGCGTTCCGGCAGGATGCGCACCTTATCGCCCTTGCGGATTGGGCGACCAGGAAGCTCGACATTCTCCGGGCGATGCCGCTCGAAATTCAGGCCAAACGACCGGCGCGAAGACAGCGCCTTGAACTCCCGCTCCAGCTCCCGCCCCAGATCGGCATCCTTGGCCTTGGCCTTGGAAATCAGGTCAGTCAGCCGCGACATGGCACCTCACCGGATTGGCATTCGATTCGACGCGCAATTGGCAATTCCGACACTTGGCTGCTCCCCTGCCTGGCCGTGCACCTAACAGGAATATGCTCTCGGCTGAAAGAGGCTAGCCACCAGCCTGATACTTGCGCACGGTTTCGGCAAGCATTGCTGCCAGTCGCTCGTCATCATTATCGGGCGAAGGTGGCTGCCCAAGAGCGCGGATCAGTTCCGCCTGTCGGTGCGGCGATACCGGGCCATAGCTTGTGAGCGTCGTCAGCACATGTTCGTGGCCCAGGTTTCGCGAGCATGCCTTGAATGCTTCGGCGGTTCGGCAATGTCGTTCGGCAAACTGCACAAGCGTATCGCGAAATGAATGCGGGTTGAAATAGGGCAAGCCAGCCGACTCGAACGCATCTCTGAAAATTTTGCGGATCGGCCCCGCGCCGCTCCAGCATTCGCGGGAAAGCCCGACCGGCTGGAAGCCGCCGGTCTCGCCTAGCCCCATTTGCGTTTTGGGAAACAGTGGATCGTCGTCGCCCCAAAGCAGCTTTTTTCGAAGATACTCGTGCCAGTCCGCAACGATCGCCAATGCCTGCCCGCCAACCGGAAAGAACCAGGTTGAAAAGCTCTTGGATGCCTTGGTGCGCACGTCGCGCGCATCCTGAAAAACGACGCCCTCGCGCAGATCGACATGTTTGAGCCTGAAGGACGCCAGCGCCCCGTCACGAGCGCCTGTGAGGATGGTAAAGGCGATCAGAGCCCTATTTCGCCGTTCAATGTCCGTCTCGGCTGGCATGGACGCCAACACGGCGTGAATTTGATCCAGTGTCGGCACCGACTTGGGCCGGGACGCCTTGGCGATCCGCACATCCTTTTCCGAAAGGTTGAAATAGTCGGCATCGGAATAGCTGATTTTGGATTTGAAACCCGGCTTGTCGGCTAGCCAGATGAAAAAGGCGCGCAAGGCCGATAGCGTCGAATGCACCGTGGCCCGTGCCAGCGGCTTGCCCGTGCGGTGATTGATTTCCGTATCCAACTTGCGTTTGAAGGCGACGGCCTGTTGCCGATGAAACTTGTCAAAACCCTTGTGGCCATTTGCCTCTTCAAATCGGGCGAGCGCCTTCGCCACCTTGTCGATCGATGTTTCGTCGCGCCGCTTGGCTTCCCTGAGATACAGGAAATATTCCCGCTTGATCCGAGTGTTTTTTGGGCTGTGTTTTACCATGGCCTAGTCGTCCTTCTGCTTGTCACAATTTGGGGAAGGGTTTGGCTGCTCCCTTAGGCTTGAAGGTCCTTCCCTGATCAGGACGTCGAGACCGGGCAAAACCTTAGACAGATCGGCCAGGCAGGTGCGCCGATGCATGACTGTCTCGCATATCTCGCAAAGCGCGCTGAGATCGCCGGAGATGGCATTGCAGGTCGTGTATTCCGCCAGGCCCAAGGCTGGCGCTCTCGGCTGGCGGCACTTCATGCAATAGATCGTACCGGGCGGGCATGGCTGTTTCGCCGCCTTGCGCCGCTGGCTAAGCCACTCGCGCAGATCGCTGCCCAGCATCAAAGCGGGCCGCGATTTATCGATCGTCGGCAGCCCGGATTTGACCCAGGTCCAGATCGTATTCTTGTGCACCCCAAGCAGCCGCGCCGCCTCGTCAACGGCATAGGCCCGATGCACCTTGGGTAAGCGCGGGTTGATCCGTTTGCCCGGCATTGCCCCGGCCTATTCCGCGCGGTCAATCAAGCGACGGATCGACTCGGTTTTAACCAACCGACGACGCCCCAGCTTAACGCTCTCCAGCCGCCCGGCGTTGATCAGTTCATAGATCGACGTGCGGCCCAGCCCCAACGCCTTCGCAGCGCCGTTAATTGAAATCGTGACAGGTTCCATTGTTCAACTTCCTCGCTCGTGTCCGCCGGGATTCCAGCGAATGCGAGAGTGAATTTGGAATGGATCAATTCGGCCGTCTATTTCGGCGGCTAATCGGCGGTCGCTTTCCCGCCGGATTGCCTAGGGCCGGGCTTCCGCCCTCGCGTAAATGCGCGGACGCGGCTGCGCGAAATTTCGTGGTCGGGAAAAGCTGCCTTGGCCAGAACCCAGAGATTCTGTTGGGATTCCAGCCTAACTTCATCTCTCAGGCTATCCCACCATGCCTGCAACATGGGATCCCCAATTCTCTTGCGCTGCGTTGCTTTCCGGCTTCCGCCCCCGATAGGGAAAACACGCTTGAGGTCATTTGTCGCAATGCGGATGTCGGAATAGGGATGCACGTAACGCCGGTCTAACGCATCCAGTCGCAATCTCGCCCATTCCACGGGCGGAATAACATCAAACGGTCCGCCATCGATCGAACCATAGGCCGTCAGATTGCCGGCCTGAAGCGCTTCAGTCAGCTCTACCGAAGACCCTTTAACCGGGCGATTTCCATAGAATGTTTCGGCTGCCTTGGATGTCCAGTTGTCGAGATTGCCAGCCGCTTCATCGGTGCGATACGTTACCCAAGCGACAGCCTGAAAAGGATTGAGCCACGGCGGCAAATTGGGCGCCTTTCCTTTCGTCGCGACAGGTAACGGCTGGGCAACGGTCTGATTTTCCGGAGGGTCCATTGAAACAGCATCGGCACTATCGAAATCGAAGGCAACAATATCGATCTCGATTTGAATCGCTTTACGCTCCACTGCAAATTGTGTTCGCAAGAGATTTTCGGAATGCTCAGAGCGTTCTTTTGCGACGGACGCACCACCGGTGTTTCGGGCGATCTTGGGTATACGGCCTTCGAAATATTGAAGCAGTTGATCCAAGGTCTCGGTAATCATCAGATACGCGGATTGGTCGGTCGCCTCCCGCGCGATCGCGGCGCCGTGGGAGTTCTCTAGAAACACCAGTGCGTTTTCTTTCATGAGTTCAGCGGATCGCCGAATCCGATACCCACTCCAAAACAGTCCTTCGCCAACCAGCCGTGCATCCAAATCCCTAATGGAACGGTCGAACGCCTGCTTGGCCATCTCCAAATTGCGCTGGCAAACAAGGTCAAGATGATTTCTTAGCCGATCATCCACGGCGGCAGCATATCGTGAGTCCGGCGCACCTAAAAGCAAAACCGCAAATCGGTCTGTTGACTAGCGCAAATACAGAAGCAGGAATTGGCAGATTAGCTAATCTCGCCGCCACGATTTAGAATTGCTCGGTCGGACGCATTCGCCGGACGGATTTTGGAACGAACGATGTGCAACCACTATCACAACCTCCCCGAAGCGCTGGCCACGATCGAGAGCTGGCGGGATTATGTCAGCCACTTCGATGAAACGCCCCCGGAAGACGTATGGCCGCGCCGAAACGGTGTGATCGCCCGCATCGCCGACGGCGAAAAGATATTGGAAGCGATCCAATGGGGCGTGCCGCTCAAGATGAAGGGCAAGCGTCCCGGCACGACCGTCACCAAGCGCATCACGAACGTGCGCAACCTCAACAGCTCATTCTGGCGATCGATGCTCACCAATGCCGAGAACCGCTGCCTGGTGCCTTTCACCGAGTTTGCCGAACCGAAACCTAATGCCGGGCGAGAAGAGTGCTGGTTTACCGTTAATGAGGCTCAGGTGTCGGCCTTCGCGGGTATATGGCGCATGACGGAGGAGGGCCCTGCCTATGCCTTCCTCACCTGCGAACCCAACCCGCTCGTGAAGCCGATCCATCCCAAGGCCATGCCGGTGATCCTGCAACCGGATGACTATGACGGCTGGCTGGCCGGTGACGATGCAGAACAATTCGCCGAGCCGTTCCCGTCGCAGTTGATGGCGCTCGTCGAATGACCGTTATGGGGTGGAAATCAGACAGTCTGTATTGATATTGCGCTGCGTTACGTAGCAAGCAGACATATCCATTTTCACGGTCCCGTGCGGGCGTGATTTCAGAGTTGGAGCGGGTGAAATTAATGATTGGAAGCAACGAAAAGACGCTGGCTACATACAATTCGCATGCTTCCGAATATGTCGCAGGTACAACGCACGTCGTATTTGGCGCCATCAGGGATTGGATAAATGAGGCCCTGGCCGGCCTCCCTCTCGACGCGGCGCTGCTAGAGATTGGTAGTGCCATCGGTCGTGATGCAGCCTACATCCACGAGCAAGGATATGAGGTTGAATGCACAGATGCCTCTACGGCGTTTGTCCAGCATTTGCGACGTTTGGGATTTGAAGCGAAACTCTTCAATGTTTTGAACGACGCGTTTACGGCAAAATATGATCTCATCATAGCAAACGCGGTCTTGCTGCATTTCGATAGGCAAGAATTTGCGGAGGCACTGAGGAAGTCATCTCGCGCTTTGAAACCCAATGGGCGTTTTGCTTTCAGCCTCAAACGAGGCGACGGCGAGGAATGGTCAGACGAGAAACTGAATGCACCGAGGTTTTTTTGTTATTGGCAGCCTGAAGATCTTGCTCCGCTTCTGTCGCGGGCAAGGTTTTCCAGTTGGGCTATCAATGAGGTTGCCACCGAAAGGGCGCACGCGGAATGGCTTTACATCGTTGCGCGCGCGTAGCCATATGGTCGTCACTCCGGAGAAGCTCAACGGCGCTGGCAGATGGCTGACTTGGGGTGGAAAGCGGACATTCGGTTTTAAAGGTCAGCTAGCCAGTGTAGAGCCAATCCCGTGGAAACAAACCCTTCTTTGGCGCGAGTGACCCAGCAGGTCATTCGAAACAACATCGCCCGCACCCTCGCTGCCAATCTCGATGTAGAACCGAACCTCGCATGGGGAGTGGATGAGTATTTCGAGATGTGGGGAGACGGAGCCTTTCCGTGGGTGGACGGAGGCAACTTCACGCTGCACAGAAACGGTGCGCTCAACAAAGATGAGCGGCAGGCTTTATTGCCGCTTGTCGACGCGCTGAATGCCGCGTGGGCTGAAACGGACGGAATGTCCGCGGATGAGTTTCTGAGCACCGCTTGGCCGTCGCGTATTTCGCAACTTGCGGGGACAGCGCATTCGGTAATGTTAGCCCGTGGCTGCTTCTCCGAGACCGACGAGGAACTGGAACCCTCTGACGACTTCTAGCTCCAGCGAACGTCTGAATGGGGTCGAAACCCGTCATTCCCGATCCAGATATTCTGTCGGGTCGGGATCGTCCGGCCCCCACCTGCCCGGCCCTTCCTGATTGTCCAATTTTGATTTGACCGGCGTGGGAATTATCAGCCGCGCGTCTCCCCCCGCCACGAGATCGGCGATGGCGTCCGCGACTTCTCCGGTCGCCTTGTCGCCTTCATGCGGGAGCTTGGAAACCAATGCGCGCAGCGTCCGCTTCCGGAACGTCCGGAGCTTCACATAGATGCGAATACGCAATTCTTCGTGGCTGATTCGACGCATGGCCCGATTGAGAACATATAATGAACATTACGCAAGGCCGGATTAAGCATCACCCGTTCTGACCTAAATTTGCTGCCGTTCGAACGGAAGAATGGTCGCGCCGTTTTTCAACGTATCAAGCCGATCGCTCCACCACTGCGCCATTTCAACACGCTCATCCCAATACTGACTGCGATGATAAGCCGCGCGCGTTGCATTCGCATCCTTGTGCGCCAAGGCCCGCTCGATCGCATCCGGGCTGAATTTGCCGCTTTCGTTCAAGAGCGTGCTGGCGGTCGAACGAAAGCCGTGCGCGGTCATTTCCTTGCCGGTATAGCCCAGCCGCCGCAATGCGGCATTGACCGTGTTTTCCGACATCGGACGATTGCCCGGATAGAGCGACGAGAAAATATAGCGCTGGCCTTCACTGATCGCCTTTGCGGCTTCCAGCAGTTCCAACGCCTGCCGGGATAGCGGCACGACATGCGGATTGCGCATCTTCATCTTGTCCGCCGGGATCGTCCAGATCGCCTTGTCGAGATCAAACTCGCTCCATTCGGCGCGGCGCAGTTCGCCCGGACGCACAAACAGATGGGGCGTCAGCTTCAAAGCCAGACAGGTGAGCGGATGCCCGGAATAGCCATCGATCGCCCTGAGCAGTCCGCCCACTTCCTTGGGATCGATGATCGCACTGTGATGCTTGACCTTGGGGGCCACGAGCGCGCCGCGAAGCAGCGCCGAAGGATCGGCGCTCGCCCGCGATGTCGCCACGGCATAGCGGAATATGCGGCTGGCCAGCGAGCGCATCCGCCGCGCGGTTTCCAAATGGCCTTTCTTCTCGACCTTCTGCAACGTCGCAAGCAAATCCGCTGGCGTGATGTCGGCGATTGGGCGGTGGCCCAGATCGCCTTCCATAAGCGAAAACAGCCATTGCGTTTTCTTGATCGTCACAGCCGCTCGCCCTTCAAGCGCGGCCTTCTCGATATATTCTTCGCCAACGGCCTTGAAGGTATTCGCCGCTGCCGCCTTTGCCGCCTCGGTCTCGTCCAGCTTCACCTGCGACGGATCAATGCCATCCGCAATTAGGGCACGTGCCTCATCGCGCCGCTGCCGCGCCAGTTTGAGGCTCACATCGGGATAGATGCCCAACGAAAGCTTCTTCTCTTTGCCCTGAATCCGGTATTTGAGCCGCCATAGCTTTCCGCCAGACGGCTGGAGAAGCAGAAACAACCCCCTTTCGTCGAAAAGCTTGATCGGCTTGGGGCCATGCTTCGCATTGCGAATCTTCGTGTCGGTCAACGCCATCTTGGGGCCACTCCCTGATCAGGTTTCGATATGGCCCCCAACGTGGCCCCCAAAGCATCGCGATTGTACGCGAACGAAGACGGACGCCAGCGACCAGCTAGGCGTCGTTTTTACCGAATTTCTGGGGTTTTTACAACCTTCCGCGAACATTTCCGATCAAGGAAATGGTGCCCAGAAGAGGACTCGAACCTCCACGTCCACAAGGGACACCAGCACCTGAAGCTGGCGCGTCTACCAATTCCGCCATCTGGGCACGGAGCAAAGCTACAAAGCAGGCCTCGCCGGGTAGGCGCAGGCGGATAGCGGTGCGGAGGTCTCCTTGTCAACAAGACTTCAGGTCGAGCTGGATACCTTTGCCACGATACTCAATTCCTGGTGTCTGGCACTATCAATCCTCGACCAATATCGCGTCGATATCTGCCATGAGAATGAGCATGCGACGCCCGATCCTGCGGGTGCCCAACCGCCCACCGCTGATCAGGCGGTAGATCGTCGTACGAGCAACCCCTAGCATTTCGCTGGCATCCCTGATCGACACCAGCAATCGCTTGTTGTCGCTCCTCTGGCCAGCCAGCCGCGATGCTACCGCGCTGACAATATGGTCTATCGTTGCCTTGTCGAGATCGATCTTTCGCGGCCGGTGGAGGTCGTCGGCCATGGTTGTGCAAGGCAGGCGCCAGATCAGGCGATCAAGGTCCGATCTGTGCCATCGCGGCGAATCCGTTTCGAGGTCGACCGGGTCAGTTCGCCACCTGTTTGCGATCTCGGCGAACTTGATTTCATCGACGGATAGGTATCGCGCGGCCATTTCCGTCGTGAGAAGCGCTGGCCAACCTTCGATGACGGATCTGCTCTGAGTCATTCGGAACCTGGTCAATGTCCGCTTTGCGCCCTCAAATCGGACATTTCAAATAATTGGCAATAATGGCTTTCACGTTCCGGATTAGCCTCCCCTTTCCAACGCCAATCCTGAACGCTTACAAATGGAGTGTGTCCCAGTCCTCCTCCATCTATTCACGCAAGGCGATCGAACAGGCTCCGGAGACTTTGGATCGAGCTGACCTGTTCGCAATCTGCAAGCTCGATATGAACAGTCCCCCAGACCTTGCCACCATGGTGGCAGAAGAAGATTATGTTACGCTTCTGGAGACAATAGCGGCCGCCGAGGACGAACCGCCGAGAGCCCATATCAAGCTGGGTGCATCCATGCGCTGCGAAGATCTGGGCGCCGTTGGCCTTGCCTGGAAGAGTTCGCCGACCCTTAGGGATGGGTGGGATCGGGCGCAGCGCTATGTCGGCGTAGTCGCCCGCGTCAGGGCGCTTGAGGTGACGCGCGGTAGAGACACGACAGAATATAGGTTCCATCGTTTGACCGATGAAACTTCGGTTGGCGCGAAACTTTCCAACGAAGCCACCTTCGCTACCTTCACCGCGATTTGCCGCGAAGCTTCGGGCCGGCCTTTCAAGCCGGTTCGAGCGCTTTGTGCGCACGAATTCATCGGCGACATGGAATTTATGGAGGACTATCTGGGTTGCTCGGTTGAGGATCGAGCAGGCATCAATGCGGTCATCATTTCAAACGAGGAATTGGCGCTTCCCAATGCTGTGGGCGACGATGCTATATCCCGTTTCTTCGATAAGCGCGTCGAGGAGATGCTCGCAAATATCGGCTCAACCACTCCCTTACCGCTTCAGGTAAAGTCCGAGATCGGAAAAAAACTGAGCGGCGGCGTTCCCAAACTTTCGGATGTCGCTCGGGCGGTTGGCACGAGTGCACGCACACTGCAGCGCAAGCTGGGCGAAGACGGTGCAGTATTTCAGGACCTGGTCGATCAGGCGCGGCGCGAACTGGCGGAACGCCTGCTTCGTACGACCGAATATCCTTTGGTCGAAATCGCGTTCCTTACCGGCTTTGCAGAGCAGAGTGGGTTCACCCGCGCGTTCAAGCGGTGGGCTGGCGAAACGCCTCGTTCTTATCGCTTGGGCGGAACTACCGCTTCATGACGCGATCTGCACAAAGGCTGTCGTCCTAAGGCAAGAGGGCGAACAGTATCCGCCCTATCCAGTGCCTGTGACCAATCTTTGGGAGCAAGCACATGACAAGGCGAAATGCAGACGGAAATTTGACACTGGTGATTGGCGGGACCGGAAAGACCGGTCGACGGATTGCTGGTGCCCTCTACGCAAAAGGACAAGCTGTCCGCATAGGATCGCGATCCGCCATTCCAGCTTTCGACTGGGACAATGAAGCTGGCTGGGACGCGGTTCTTGATGGCGTGGCCGGCATTTACATTACCTATTCGCCCGACCTGGCGATGCCCGGTGCGACGGATGCAATCCGCGCGCTGGTTCGGCGCGCCCGGCTACAACGGGTGAAACGGCTGGTGCTGCTCTCCGGGCGCGGAGAGAGAGAGGCGCAAGCCTGCGAGCGGATCGTGCAGGACAGCGGCCTTGAATGGACTGTAGTGCGCGCGAGTTGGTTCAACCAGAATTTCTCGGAGGGCGCCTTTATCGATATGATTCTCGGCGGGGCGATAACCTTGCCGGCCGGGGATACAGCCGAGCCTTTCGTCGATGTCGAGGATATTGCCGATGTTGCCGTCGCAGCACTCACCGAAGACGGCCATAATGGCGAAATCTATGAAGTCACCGGTCCCCGGCTGATGACCATGGCCGATATTGCGGCAGATCTATCGGTCGCGACCGGGCGCGAGATCACTTATGCAGACGTGCCGCACGATGCCTTTGTCGACGAGCTGACAAATTCCGGTGCGCCTAAGGACGTCGTCTGGATGCTGGACTATCTTTTTTCCACCGTCCTTGATGGCCGCAATGCGCACCTGACTGACGGTGTCGAGCGCGCACTTGGTCGTCCGCCCAAAGACTTTGCCGATTATGCCCACGATGTCGCCGCAAGCGGGGCGTGGGCAGTCCCCCTTGGCTGACGTTCCACTACTTCCCGAAGCACTCAAAACCCTAGGAGATCCAGACCATGACCAACGAATGGCCGCTCTACTTTTGCCTCTTTCTAGCGCTTTGGAGCGCAGTCATTGGAGGCGTCTTTTCCGCTTTTTCCGAGTTTGTCATGTCGGGATTGCTCAAGACCACGCCCGCGGGCGGCATTGAGGCGATGCAGCATATCAACCGCGATGTCATCAAGACCCAGTTCGTCGCCGGCATTCTGTCGATCGCGCTCTTCTCGGCTCTCTTCGCGATCTACAGCGTCACGGTCTTTGAGGGCGCTGCGCTCACAACGCTGATCCTGGCGCCCATCGTCTATCTGCCTAGCGTCTTCCTGATGACGATGTTCGGCAATGTGCCGATGAACAACAAGCTTGAGAGGCTCGATCACAGCACGGCCGAGGCCGAAGCATATTGGGCGGAATATAGTCGCAAATGGACCCGACTCAATCACCTGCGCTCGCTCGGCAGCATTCTGACTGCCGGTCTCTATATCATCGCCGCAATTACACTCATCACCAGCGGACAGGTTTGAGGCCGCAGAAGGAAGATGGAGCACGTCTGATGTCGAAACGCCAATTATCGGTCGCGATCGCCCTATTGCTATCAGTCCAGCCAGTCGCCGCGCAGGACCCTTTGGACGCCGTAATCGACACCGGCGACGCACGCAGATTTGCTGCCGTGTTCCTTGAGAATGAAGGGTCGCCGACAACGGAACACATTCAGCAAGCCTATCTCGATGAAGCGGGAGAGGGACTGCGGCTAATGCAGACCACGCGCTTTGGCACCGCACAGGCATTGGCCGATGCTATTGCGGCATCGCCTGCAATCTATCGAGACACAGTTGAGCGGTGCCTGCCGATTGCCGAGAGCATGGAGCCGTCGTTGCAGGCGATCTACCTTGCAATTGCAGGGCTGTTTCCGGGCCAATCGCTCCCACGCGTCGAGGTCGTGATCGGCGCCGGAAGTGCAGCCGGCATTGCCGCACCTGAGGTTCAGGTCATTGGGCTCGAGACTTTGTGCGCCAGCAGCCCAACCGACGCCGAAGTGCGTGAGGCGCTGCGATATTTCTTCGCGCACGAGACCATTCACTCGTTCCAACCGTCCCTGACGGCGAATACGCTCGGACCTGATCCTTTATTGTCGCTCTCGCTGCACGAAGGAATTGCGGACCTGGTTGCCCGGATCATTCTGGGGCGTAGCCCAAACGCATCTCGCGACGCATGGGCTGACGCCCGGCGAGCCGAATTGTTTGCGCAGTTTGATGAAGACCGGGAAACACTCAGGCAGAGCGTCGGCGATGGTGAAACGATCACCACCCTTTCGGACGACGCAAGAGCGGCATTGCAGCGGTGGCACTTCAACCACGGTCGTGTGCCTGACGAGTGGCAGAGCGATCTTGGCTATTGGATTGGCCGGGAAATTGCGTTGGCGTACGTCGAACGATCCTCCGACAGGCGGCAGGCTATCCATGATTTGGTCCAGGGGATTGATCCACTGATCGAGCTGGAGACTTCGGTCCTCTTCGAAGCTATACATGAAGGAGAACGTTGAGATGAGACGCATTTTTCTGGGATTGGCCTCGGTTCTCACCTGTTGCATTCTTTGGGGTGCGTCTGTGTTCGCCACCCTTGACCAGGGGTGGGGCAACAGCGCGATCGCCGATACAGGCGATGCGCGCGGGTTCGTAGAGGCAGCAAGGGACATCGCCGAACAACGCAACGCAGGGAATGTCAGCTTCATCCTCATTGAAGGCGGGACGCCGGTAGGGGACTTTCATCTCTCGACGGATGAGCGGATCGACGGCCGGACCGTCTTTCAAGTCGCATCGCTTGGCAAATGGCTCACTGCATGGGGCGTAATGGCTCTGGTCGAAGACGGCGAAATCGATCTCGACGCACCGGTGTCTACCTATCTGTCCCGCTGGCAGCTGCCTGCGTCGGAATTCGACGCCTCAGGCGTGACTGTCCGGCGTTTGCTCAGTCACACGGCCGGCCTGACGGACAGTCTGGGCTATGACGGCTTCGATCGAGCGCAGGACCGGCAAACTCTGGAGGCGTCATTGACGACTGCAGGAGATGCCTCTCCGGGCAACGATGGCAGGACAATATTGGGCAGCGAGCCGGGCACCGCATGGAATTATTCGGGCGGAAGCTACACCCTGCTGCAATTGGTGATCGAAGAGGTTTCGGGCACAAGCTTTGCCGAGTTCATGCAAGCCCGGGTTTTCGAACCGCTCGCAATGGATCGGACAACGTTCGATCATGATGCGGCGATCGAACTGGGTCTGGCTCAAAACTTTCTCCCGGACGGTTCGGCACAGCCATTTCGTTGGTACACCGCATTAGCGGCCACCTCCCTCTTCACGACGTCCGAAGACCTCGCCAGGTTCATTTCCGCGCAAACACCGGGTGTTGCGAACGCCGTTCTCTCGGCAGAAACAATGGCTTTGATGCGCCAGCCGCATGCATCGGAGATGGGAGCGGACATCTGGGGCCTTGGCACCATGCTTTATGCGCCCAACAATGCAGGTGACTTCATTATCGGACATGACGGTAGCAACGAGCCGGCCATCAACACGGCCGCCCGGCTTGATCCAGCCACCGGCGACGGGATCGTTATCCTTTCTACCGGCAACCCGATGCTGGCCACCGAAATTGCCGGCGAGTGGGTATTTTGGAAAACAGGCAATGTGGATAGCCTGACCTTTGCGTCTCGGCTCCCAACAGCACTGACGGTGTTCGCGGTTGGTGTGATCGCGATCCTTCTTTTCAGCGCCCTGCTCTTTTGGAAACAACGGCGCACTTCAGCGACGCCCACGTAAACAAGGCAACTGCGCACTGCCATGGTCGTTTGGCGCAATTCGCCAAAACCATGGCGGTATCAGGCAAGAGCCCCAGCGCGTGGCAGGCTATTTCTCGGCTCGTGAAATCCCCAGGAGATTGGCAAATGCCCCCCAAAGAAACTCTGGCGCAAGAAACCCTGACGCGAGAAGCGAAAACAATCGAAAAACCATTCGCCGCCGGCCAATCCGGTGAGCAGCGCAGCTTCGGCGCCGTTCCGGGAAAGCCAATTTCAATCGGGACGGGCTTCGAAGCGCTGAGTTTCAAGCACGCCATGTTCGCTGGAGCGATGGACCCGCTTGTCATGATCGATCATTACATCATGGCCGGGCCAACGTTCGGCGCGCACCCGCACGCAGGCATTTCAGCGGTGACCGTGCTGTTCGAGGACAGCCAGGGGACCTTCAACAACCGCGACTCTCTTGGCAATGACATCGATCTGAAACCCGGGGATCTCTATTGGCTGAAGGCAGGACGCGGAGCGGTTCACGATGAAAAACCTACGCTCAGCTCACGTGCCCATGGTCTTCAGCTGTTCGTCAATCTGCCTGCCGGGATGAAGCAAGACGCGCCGCAATCGCTTCATGTGAAGGCCGCCGATATGCCCATATTCGAGCGCGCCGGCGCTAGCGTCAGGGTGGTTCTGGGGGATAGCAACGGACTTTCCGGCGCTCGCCCTCCTGCACTGCCGATGACTATTCTGGATGCCAGACTCGATGCGCACGGACAGTTCGCCCACGAAGTGCCTTCTGGTCACGCAGCCTTGCTTGTCTGCATCAGCGGAACGATCGAAGTGGACCATGGTGAGGGCGTGCGAGAGGTTGCCGCAGGACAAGCCCTGGCGATCGAGGCGCGACGGGAGCCGTTCGCCCTTGCCCTTCGTACCGATGTCGCGAGCCAAGCAGCGCTTGTGACGAGCGAACCGATCGGCGAAGACTTCGTTCAGCGCGGGCCCTTTGTGATGAGCACCAAGACCGAGCTTGACCAAGTCGAAGCGGACTATCGGGCCGGACTGCTCGGCACTCTGACAGACGAGCAGTCAAGAGAATAAGCGTTTCATGAGCGATGCCTTTCGCATCCTCATCAGCCTTGCCAATCAATGACACCAAGATCGGAGCAGCATCGCTATGCCGCAAGGATTTGATGACGCCGACGTGCCTATCGAACTGCCTCAGCAGACGGGGCGTTGGACCGCGATGCGGGATTTGCTTCTTGTCGTCACGACGCTTGTGCTCGTGAAGCAATTGCTGCTCCCGATCACGCAGCTCTATGCAGGTCCTGCCTCCACTTTGAGCGCTATGATCTTTGCTACCCTGCTGTTGAGGCGCAGGGGAATGGGGTGGCGCGATTTGGGTCTGCGCTGGCCTGAAAACTGGCTGAAGACACTGGGGTTAACCCTGCTCACGATGGCATTCTTCCTGGCCTGTACTCAGCTTATGGTCCCGGTGGCAGACCACTTTTTTGAAGACATCGGCACCAGCGACCGCTTTTCCCATATCGAGGACAATCTGGCAGCATATCTGCTAATCATGCTGGTCGTTTGGACGCATGGCTCATTCTTCGAAGAGCTCTTGTTTCGGGCTTTCATAATCAACCACACGAGCGAAGCCATAGGCGGCCGCCACAGCGCGGATATCCTGGCTTTGTTTCTATCATCCGCTTTTTTCGGATATCGTCATGCCTATTATCAAGGCTGGCATGGCGCCCTTGTGACGGGCGCGGGTGGTTTCGCTTTCGGTGTACTCTACCTATGGTTCGGAAGACGAAACATCCTACCCCTAATCCTGGCGCATGGGGCATTTAACACCTTGGGCCAAACACTACGGTTTTTCGGGATCGAGGACTAAGCAAGCCACGAACTTCCGCATATGGGTCGCTTACCGAAAGTCCGCTTCAGGTGTCCCGAGCCAAAAAGGAGACCGTCCGCTTGCGGCCCAAGAGCGGACGTCTGCCATAATTGGGCGCTTGAACTCAGCGGGATAGGAAGCAAAGGTACAAAGTGTGCGAGACACTCGGACACTTTCCCGAGCCGCAAATCCCCAATCTCCAGCCGAATCATACATCTGCAACTGGTGCCACTGTTTTCGGGGGGCAGAGACACTCGGCCGAAATTCGCCGGTTTTGCCCTGCCACAATGGTCTCTTGGCACCGTATTGTATGAGCTGATTAGCGTAACCTGCCGAATTCACGGCACGAAATTGGCCAGGTCTCTGCAATCTAAGCCATTGTAAAACAATGGTAAACTGCGTGGTGCCGCTTAGGTGACTCGAACACCTGACCCCCGCATTACGAATGCGATGCTCTACCAGCTGAGCTAAAGCGGCACGTCCCATTGCGTTGGCCAATGCATGGACCGTTGCGCGGGCGCCGGGCCTTACCAAGCAGTTTCACGCAAAACAAGCCGGATGTTGGCGCTGGGCCGGCGCTCAGCCGAAACGCCTCTCTTTACGATACGTCAACCATCACGGTGCATAAGGCTTGTGTAAACCATTGTTACACGGGCCTTTGATTTCATGGACAAACCCCAGTCTTACGAGCCGGAGGAAGCCGCCGTTGCGGCGGATGACGATGCGGGCATCGAACGGCCGCCGGGAATCGGCACCGATGAACGGCGAATGCATGTTCGAGCCTATAATTACTGGGCCTCGCTGCTGCGCGACCGAGCCTATCCCTCGATCGACGACCTCGATCCGGGTGGTCTCGGCGATTTCGACCCGAACAGCGTATTGCTCGATTTCTCGCGCGGCGTCGACAACCCCGTCATCGCATGGCTTGGACCGGAACTTCGCGAAGAGTGCGATGTCGCGGATACCATTAGGACCGTTTCCGAAGTCCCGTCGCGCTCGCTGCTGTCCCGGCTGACCGACCATTATATGCAGATCATCGCCAATCAGGCACCCATCGGCTTCGAGGCGGAGTTCAAGAATGCCCGCGGCGCCAACACCATGTATCGCGGTATCCTGATGCCCTTCTCGTCCGACGACGATACGATCGACTTCATCTACGGCGTCATCAGCTGGAAGGAAGTAGCCGGCGGCGATGTCGAGAGCCAGCTCCAGGCGGAATTCGCCCGGTCGATCGAAGGCCAGAAGCAGCAGGCGTTGCCACCCTCCCCGATCTGGGAAGATGGCCCCCATGAATTTACCGATGGCGAGTTTGCCGCAGAAGCCGGGCATGAGACTGAGGTCGAAGCGAATGACGGTTCCGGCGAACGCGACCCCGTTCCCGCCATTGAAGACACGCTGGCGACACCGGAAAACCTTGCCGACTATCTCGTCGTCGCACGCGAAAGCGCCGAACAGGCGAAATCGGCCGACCAGCGCAGCCGCGCGGCGCTCTATGATGCTCTCGGCCGCGCCTATGATTTCGCGCTTTCCGCGGAAGAATCGCCGAAAGACTACCAGGAGATTCTGGAAGAGGCCGGTATCACGCAGCAGGATCGCGCGCCGATGACGCCGGTCGTCAAGCTGGTCTTCGGCACCGATTACGACAAGACCCGGCTTACCGAATTCGCAACCGCGCTCGGCCATGCCAAGCGCGAAAACATCGCCCGCGGAACCTTCGGGGACTATCTTTCGCAGCAGAAAGGCGGCCTCAAGGCGGTCGTCGCCGCCGAACGCGAACTCCGCCGTCCGGAAGGCAAGGCCGATACGCTGGAGCAGCGTTATGCCGCGCTGCGCGAACTGGAAGCGGTCGACTTTGCCGAATTCGAAGGATCGGACACGGGCGAGGAATTCGCGCTGCTGATGGCCCGGCGCCTGCCCGATGGCCGGCTCGCGATCCTCGGCGAGGTGCCGCACGACAAAACGCTCGCAGACCGCGCCGTTCGCAAGTTCGCGCGCTAACTCTCCCTATCGAAAGATGCGTGCCGGGACGGGCTCTGCGCGGCTGATTGCTATGCGATACAAGGGTTGAGAAGCCCATCCGGCGGGAGCATAGCACCGCCCCATGAACGACCTCCCCACCGACTCGCCGCGCGCGCAGGCCGATATGCTTGCCCCGGCAATCGCCGAAGCCCTTATCAAGGGCGCCTTGCCCGGCGAAACCGACGATTTTAGCGATTCCGAACGTCGCGAAGCCGCACGCTTCGTCGCCTGCGCCGCCGAAAAGCGGCAACCGGGAACCCCGGCGATCGCCCTGGAATCGGTCACCGACGAAAATGGCCGGCGCTTCATGCGCCTCGCCGTCGTCAATGACGATATGCCCTTCATCGTCGATTCCATAACCGGCGCCGTCGGAGCCCACGGGCTTACCGTGCTGCGCCTGCTGCACCCGATCGTACCGGTCCTGCGCGACGAGGGTTGCCGTATCTCCGAGTTCGGATCGGCAGACAGCGACGCGATACGCGAATCCTTCGTCTATCTCGAAACCGATCGCGCCGATGCCCGCACCCGGCACGAACTGCTTTCCGACGTCCACCGCGTGCTGAGCGACGTGTGCGCTGCGGTGCGCGATTGGCCGGACCTGCGCGCGCGGCTCGCCGCCGATGCCGAAACCCTGGAAGACGAGGAAGGCCGGGCGCTGCTGGACTGGTTCGCCGGCAATCACTTCACCCAGATCGGCCATTATGTCGAAGATCGGGTGGGCGAACGCACCGAGGGGCATGGCATTTTCAACACGCCGGGCCCGACCTGCTGGAGCGAATCGACCCGCAAAGCCGCGTTCGACCATTTCGATCGAGGAGGTAGCGAACCGCTGCTCACCAAGGCGGACCGGATCGCGACCGTCCACCGCCGCGTTCCGCTCGATCTCGTGATCGTTCCGGTGCGCGAAAAGGGCAAGATCGTCGCGCTTTCGATCCATGCCGGGCTTTGGACAAGCACCGCCCTAAACGCGACGGCGCGCGATGTGCCCGTCCTGCGCCAGCGCCTCGCCATGCTGGAACAGGAGCTCGGCTTCGACCCGGAAAGCCATGCCGGCAAGGCGCTCGAACATGCGCTTTCCCGCTTGCCTCACGACATCCTGATCG
This sequence comes from Parasphingopyxis marina, assembly GCF_014237875.1. GTDB lineage: Bacteria > Pseudomonadota > Alphaproteobacteria > Sphingomonadales > Sphingomonadaceae > Parasphingopyxis > Parasphingopyxis marina. The sequence goes on along the minus strand of NZ_JACJVJ010000001.1, from coordinate 744,479 downwards.
CATTCGATTCCGAAGCGATGAAACGCGCCGCCCTGACCGCCATGTCGCTTGCCGACCGCCCGCGGCCCAAGCTGCTGCTCGTCAAGGGCCCGCTGCACCGGCATCTCTTCGCCTTTGTGTGGATGCCGCGCGAGGAGCTGTCGACGGCGCGGCGGACGCGGATCGCCGAACGACTGGAAGCCGCAGCGGAGGCGATGGTCTCCAATTGGGCGATCGAGCTAGGCGACGGCGATCTCGCCTTCATCCGATACACGCTCGATATCACCGAAAACTCCCCGCAGGTCGACGATGCAGCGCTCGACCGCGAGATAGAGCAGATGGTGCGGGGCTGGGCGCCCGGTGTCGAGGCCGAACTCGGCGAACGCCTGCCTTCGGCCCGCGCGGCACGGCTGGCGCTGACCTATGCCAATGCTTTTCCCAACGGCTATCGCGCCGAATATGGCGCCGAGGAAGCGGCGAAGGACATTCTTCGCCTTCGCGGCTTGAGCGATGTACAGCGCGGCGTCCGCCTCTACCGGCTCGATGGCGATGCCGATGCGCGGCTGCGGCTCAAGCTCTACCGGCTCGGCGCGTCGATCCCGCTATCGGATGCGGTGCCGGCGCTCGAGAATTTCGGTTTCCGCGTGCTCGAGGAAATTCCGACGCCGCTCGACGGCGGCCGGCTTGGCTATATTCATGATTTCCTGCTGGAGGTGGACGGCGTCGCCGAGGCAGGCAGCCTGCTCGAGCGCGCCGGCGTGAAGGAAGGCGCGATCTCCGCCGTGCTCGAAGGCCGGGCGGAGAATGACGAGTTCAACCAGTTGATCATCGCCGTCGGGCTCAACCCGCGCGACGTGACATTGCTGCGTGCCTGGTTCCGCTATCTGCGCCAGACCGGCTTGGCATACGGCCTCGCGACCGTGGTCGAAACGCTGCGCGACAATCCCGAGATCTGCCGTGAAATCGTCGCGCTTTTCGACGCGCTCCACAATCCCGCCTTCGAAGGCGATCGCAAGGCCGGGATCGAGGAGATCGAGCGGCGGATCGACGGCGGCCTCACCAAGGTCGCGGCGATCGACGACGATACGATCCTGCGCGCGATCCGCGCCGTCGTCACCGCCTGTCTGCGCACCAACGCCTTTGCCCCGGCCGGCAACGAGGCGCTGGCGTTCAAGCTCGATTCAAGCGGCATACCGGGTCTTCCCGCCCCCGTGCCGTGGCGCGAAATCTGGGTCTATTCCCCCCGGGTCGAGGGAATCCACTTGCGCGGCGGCCCGGTCGCGCGCGGCGGTTTGCGCTGGTCCGACCGGCGCGACGATTTCCGCACAGAAATCCTCGGCCTGATGAAGGCGCAGCTCGTGAAGAACGCGGTCATCGTACCGACCGGCGCGAAAGGCGGCTTCTATCCCAAGAACCTGCCCAGCCCCGCCGAAGATCGCGATGCGTGGATTGCCGAGGGCACCGAATGCTACCGGATGTTCATCCGCACCCTGCTGTCGGTGACCGACAATCTCGTCGAGAATGAAGTCGTCCATCCCGAATGCGTGACCATCCGCGACGACGACGATCCCTATTTCGTCGTCGCGGCCGACAAGGGCACGGCGAGCTTTTCCGATGTTGCCAACGCGATCGCGCTGGAGAAGAAATTCTGGCTCGGCGATGCGTTCGCGAGCGGCGGCGGCCATGGCTATGACCACAAGGCGATGGGAATTACCGCCAAGGGCGCGTGGATTTCGGTGCAGCGGCATTTCCTCGAAATGGGCATCGACGTCCAGACCGACCCGATCCGCGTCGGCGGCTGCGGCGATATGTCGGGCGATGTGTTCGGCAACGGTATGCTGCTGTCGAAAGCCATCAAGCTTGTCGCGGCGTTCGATCATCGCGACATCTTCCTCGATCCCGATCCAGATCCGGCGAAAAGCTGGCTGGAGCGGGACCGGTTGTTCCAGCTGCCGCGTTCGAGCTGGCAGGATTATGATGCGACGCTGATCTCCAAGGGCGGCGGCATCTTCCCGCGCAGCCTGAAGGAAATCCCGCTCTCACCCGAAATCCGCGCGATGCTCGGCGTAGAAGACGAAGTGATGCGGCCTTCGCAGCTGATCGCCGCGATCCTCAAGGCCGAGATCGACCTGCTCTGGTTCGGTGGCATCGGCACCTATATCAAGGCCTCGCACGAGGCGCATGTCGAAGTCGGCGATCCGGCGAACGACAAGCTGCGCGTCAACGGCAGGGACGTCCGCGCGAAAGCCATTGGCGAGGGCGCCAATCTTGGGTTGACCCAAGCCGGGCGGATCGAGTTTGCGATGCGCGGCGGCCGGCTCAACACCGACTTTATCGACAACAGCGCGGGCGTCGATTGCTCGGATAACGAGGTCAACATCAAGATCCCGCTGAACCGCGAGATGATCGAGGGGCGGCTGGAATTCGAGGACCGCAACGAGCTGCTTGTATCGATGACCAACGAGATCGCGGAGATCGTGCTGGAGGATAACCGCCTTCAGACGCTGGCCCTGTCGCTCGCCGAAAATGACGGGCCCGACGCGCTGCCGAGCCAGGTGCGCGCGATCGAGATACTCGAAGCCGCCGACCGCATCGACCGGGCCGTGGAAGGCCTCGACACCAACGAAGAACTGCTGCGGCGCGCGCAGGATAATCGCGGGCTGACGCGGCCCGAGCTTTCGGTGCTGCTCGCGCACACCAAGTTGACGTTGCAGGATGCGGTGGAACGTACCGATCTTCCCGAAGATCCGGTTGTTGAGCCGCTATTACGCGAGGCTTTCCCGTCAAAGATGCGCGAGCGCTTCGGCGAAGCGATCGAAAGCCATCGCCTAAAACGCCAAATTATCTCAACGAAAATATCCAATAGAGTTGTTAACCGTATTGGAATAATTGCGCCGTTCGAATTATCTGAAGAAGAGGGCGTCAGCCTGGCGCAGATCGCCAATGCCTATTTCGCCGCCGATGCACTGTTCGGGCTGGAGAGCCTGTGGGAAGCGATTGAGCATGCCGCGATACCGGAAGCCGAGCGGTTCCGGCTGTTCGGCACCGCGCGCTCAAGCCTCCGGCTTCATCTCGCCGACATCATTCGCAACAGCGACGCGACGACGATGCCAAGTGCCATCGCCGACGAGATCGGCGCGGGCATCAAGCGGCTCGACGACGCGGCCAGCGAGTTGTTGCGCAACGAAGCCCAAAGCCAGTCGGACGCGCTACGCGAGCGGCTGTCCGACATCGATGTCGATGGCGCCCTGATCGATCGGATCGTGCGGCTCTACGAGCTTGACGGCGCAGTCGGCACGGCCGCGCTCGCGGCCCGGCTCGGCGTCAGCGAACTGGTGGTAACCCGTGCCTATACCCGTCTCGGCGAGGCGCTGGGGCTCGACTGGGCGAAAGCCGCGGCGATGCGTTTCGCTTCGGCCGATCCCTGGGAACGGCTGCTCGCCGCCGGGCTCAGCCGCGATTTCGAGCAGCTGCGGCTCGATTTCCTCGCCCATAGCAAGGCCGAAGACCCTCTGGCTGCGGTCGAGGATTGGCTGCAGATGCAAAAGCCCCGCATCCGCCAGTTCACCGATCTCGTCGAACGTGCCCGGCTGGCACCGGCATCGAGCGCGGCGATGCTCGCCCAGATCGGCGCGCAGGCGAGGATATTGCTAAGCCGCGACGGCTAGGCCTTTGCAGCTTCTCTCGTGCGGTCCGCCACCGCACGCCGCCAGCCGCGCGAACGCAGCCACATCACGATTCCCGTGATCCCCAGGATCGCCGGCACCAGCCCGCCGACAAAGATGATGATCTGCCACACCAGCCCCATGCCATTGCCGTCGTGGAAAACCCGCATAGTGCGGGCGACGCTGGCGCGGCGGGGCTCCTCGGGCGGCGCGGCAACCGCTTCGCCCGTAGCGTCACCGACCAGATATTCAGAGGAACCTTCGTCTTCGGCGAGTACGACCTTCCACTCGGCCGATCGATCGGTCGGCCAGGCGATCTCGACCCCGTGACCGGGCGCCATCGCCTGTGCAGAGGCCAGTGCTCCGTCGGGCCCAAGCCGCGTCTCGGCCATCGGCTGAACGCTCATCCGCGCGATGCGGGCTGCGCGGTCGGGCGGTGCATCGCCGACCAACGGACCGAAAAAGGCCGGGAAGGATATCCAGGCGCCGGTGAGCGAGAGCATAGCCAGCGGGATGCAGGCCCAAAAACCGGTCTGGTGGTGGAGGTTGGTGCTCAGCCCGTTGCCACGCTTCCAGCGCAAGCCGCGGAACCAGCGGCGCTTGGTCGGCCACCACAGCCACAGACCGGTCAGCGAGGAGAGCAGCATTGCAACGCCCAGCCAGCCGACAAGCTTGCGCCCGACCTCGGGCACGAACAGCGTACCGTGGAGGATATGCAGGAAGCGCAGCGCGCCTTCATTGCTGGCAGCCATATCGATCACCCGGGCATCGGCGGGATCGAGCCAAATCCGCGTGCGCACCGGCCGGCCGCCTTCGGGTCTCGGCGGCTGTGCCGCTGTCAGCAGCACCGGTTCGCCCTCGCCGAATTCGAGTGAGAGGATCCGTTCGCCCGCGCCAAGCGCTTCCCGGCCCGCCGCGGCATAGGCCGAGGGCGGCAGCGCGACCTCGCTTTCGGCGTGGTGGCGCGAAGGGTAGAGCGTACCGCTCAGCCATTCGTCCCAGACCAGTGCGGAACCGGAAATCGACACGATGATAACCGGCATGAACAGCGCGATTCCGATCCATTTGTGGATCTGGAACCAGAGCTTGCGCAACGCAAAGCGGTTGGCTGCCATGTACGGTCTCCTTCGAAAGCCGCGCGATCCGCTCAGGCGGTCGCCCAGCGGCGCATGAGGTTGTGATAGAGCTGAGTCAGGCGAAGAACTTCGGCGTCGTCGGCGCCGAGCGAGGCCGTCAGCCGCTGCACGCTCTGGTCGAGATCATAGAGCATCGCCCGCGCCGCCCCGTCTTGCACCATCGATTCCAGCCACAGGAAGCAGCTCACCCGCTCACCCTTGGTCACCTCGGCAACGCGGTGGAGGCTGCTCGAAGGATAGAGCAGCATCGAACCAGCATCGGGCTTGTAGGCGCGGCCTCCGAATTCATCCTCGATGACAAGATCGCCGCCTTCATAATCGACGGCGTCGGTGAGAAAGATCGTCGCTGAGAGATCGGTGCGGATACGTTGCCCCGAGCCGGGATCGAGCCGGATCGCATTGTCGACATGCGCACCGAATCGCTCGCCGGGGCCATAGCGGTTGAACAGCGGCGGAAACACCGTGCGCGGCAACGCCGCGGCGAGGAACTGCGCATTGCCGGCGAGCGCCCGAGTGATCGCCGCGCGAGCCTCGATCGCCGCGTCACCGTCTTCCGGCAGTTGCCGGTTCTTCTTGGCAAGCGCAGCGCCGGCACCGCTCGTGACATTGCCGTCCACCCACGGGGCGGCGATCAACCTCTCGCGCAGCGCCAGCGCTTCCGCGCGTGGCAGCAAATCGGGAATGACGATTAACATCGCCGCGACTTAGCAGCCGTCCCGATCCACCACCAGCACACCGGTCAGAAGCCCGCCGTCAAGGTCAGGAAGGCCGAACGGCCAGGCGCGACATAGGAGAAGGGCGTGCCCGACCGATAGATCGCGTCATAATAGCGCTCGTCGGTCAGGTTGAGCACGTTGAGCCGCAGCTCAACCTGCTCGGTGATGCGGTAGCGTGCAACGGCATCGAAACGGACATAGCCGGGAACGCTGGCGTCGCCCGCACCGATCGTGCCCCCATAAATGCGCGACTGGGCATAGGCCTGGCCCCCGAACTGGAACCCCGACACCGGCTCGAAGGTGACGAGGATGTTGCCCGAATGGCGCGGAATGTTCGCGAAACGGACGCCGACATTGACCGGATCTGGACTGTCGGTGATCTCGGCATCAACGAACGCATAACCAGCGAAGACCGAAACGCCGGGTAGCGGGTTGCCGGTCGCGCTGATCTCGAAGCCTTGCGAACGCTGCTCGCCAACGAGTTCGAATATGCCCGGCGCGGTCTGCTCGCGAGCATTGTCCTTGGTAATGTGGAACAGCGCCGCGGTCAGCAGCAGATCGTCGTTGGGCTCATATTTGATGCCGATCTCGAACGCCGTGTTGCGCTCCGGATCGAGACTGGCCGTTTCCGGCGCAAGCCCGCCATAGCTGGAGCTCGTGCTGTCGAGCTGCTCGCCGCTCGGGTTGGAGGATGTGCTGAACGAGGCGTAGATCGTCAGCGGCTCGACCGGCTTGAAGACAAGCGCCGCCTGGTAGTTGAGGAAGTCGACGGTATTGCCGAGGCGCTGCTCGGGAAGCGCTGTGCCGCGGAAGATGCGAGCCGGCAGGAACTGATCGATATCGTATGTATCGTAGCGGATGCCGACAAGCGCCTCCCACTGCGGAGAGAATTTCAAAGTGTCGATCAGATAGACGCCCATCGATTCGATGTCGGTCGTGGTCGCCGGCGTCGGATCGAGAAGATGGGGGATGGTGAAACCCAGCACCGGATCAGGGTTGAGAAGATTGCGCACAAAGGAGGTCGACGTGTCGAACTGGTTGCCGTTACCGTCCTCGACGAAATCCGGAATTGCGTAACGGCGGTTCCCGATACGCTCATTCGCATATTCGAAACCGGCAACGATCGTATGATCGATCCCGCCCGTCGACACGTTCAGCGTCGCATCGTTGATCGTGGCATAGTAGCGGGTACGCGCGTTGCGCTGCGGGGCGCCGACGGCGACCGTCCACTGGTCGATCGGCAATTCGGGGCCGGCGTTCGAACAGCTATTGTCGGGATTGAGCGCAAAGCGGCAGGGCGCGCGCGGGGCGCTGACGATATAGCGGTTATAGACCTCGCCATAGCGCCACATCGACCGGAGATCGATCTGATCGTTTGGCGTGTAGCGAATCGTGACCGTACCGATATCGGAGCCGTTCTCCAGAAAATCGCGGCCGACAACGCCGTAGAAATTGTCTGCGTCGACATCGACCGGCCCCTGGCTGTCGATATCGAACGGATGGCCATAGTCGGACATGCCGTCGAGGCGGAAATGATAATAGTCGGCGGCGATCTCGAGGCCCGGCGCCGGTTGCCAGCTCAGTGCCGCGGCGATGCCGTAGCGTTCGCTGCCGACATAGTCGCGGCCCGGCGTATCGGCATTATGATAGAGTCCGTTGAGACGGACGGCGAAGCCTTCGGCAATATTCTGATTGATGTCGATCGTTCCGCGATAGAGATCCTCGGTACCGATAGAAGCTTGGCCGATGATGAAATCATTCTCGAGCGGCGCCTTGGACTGCAGGCTCACGGCTCCGCCGGTCGTGCCGCGGCCCCCGAGGAAGGACGAAGGCCCGCGTACGATCTCGACCTGCTCGACGCCGAAAATCTCGCGGCTGGAAACGCCGGGATCGCGCATCCCGTCGATATAAACGTCGTTTCGCGCCTCGAAACCGCGGATGAAGATGCGGTCGCCAAAAGCGTTGCCGCCCTCGCCCGTGCCCAGGGTCACACCCGGCGTCGATCGAACGACATCGCGAAAACTCTGCGCGCCGATATCCTCGATAACTTCCTTGGGAATGATGGTGACGGAGCGCGGCGTATCGCGCACCTCTTCCGTCATCCGTCCGTTGGAGGATCGCTCGACCCGATAGGGCGCGTCGGGATCGGCATCGGGGTTGGCGTCTGAAACGCGCTGGCCGCTGACAACGATCTGCCGATCATTATCCGCTGCGGCCATCTCTGCATGAGCGGTGGACGGGATGAGGGAAGCGGAAAGCACGCTCATCATGATCGCGCCCGGCACGGCCGCAGGACGCAGCGTTTCGCGGGTTTCGGACTTGGACATTTTACGGGAACTCCTGTTGAACGCGCCCCCGTTATTGCGAGCCGTTCGCACAGTCAACCGAATTGATAATGGTTATCAATCGCGCAAGAAATTTCCGTAGAGCCAGCTTCGAATGGCGCTTGCGAGATTGGGGGGATGGCCGGCCTCGAGCCGCTCGGCGTCTATCCGCGCGACAAGTGCGCTCAACGGCAGGTTTTCGGCCTCCGCGGCGCGTTCGAGCCCGCGCCAGAAGAGCGGCTCCAGCGTGAGAGACGTCTGGTGCCCGGCGATCGTGATGCTGCGCTTGACCGGCGGATGATAGCGTTCGTCCACCGGCCGAGCCCTAGCTAGTACATGTGCTGCCCGCCATTGATCGACATTGTCGATCCGGTGACGAAGCCGGCCTCGTCCGAGCACAGAAAGGCAACGCCCCGGGCGATTTCCTCGGCATGGCCAAGGCGACCGACCGGAATCTTGGCGACGATCTTCTCCAGCACCGGCTCAGGCACCGCGGCGACCATATCGGTATCGATATAGCCGGGCGCAAGCGCGTTGACGGTGATCCCCGCCTTGGCGCCTTCCTGTGCCAGCGCCTTGGTGAAACCGTGAATGCCCGACTTGGCGGCGGCATAATTGACCTGGCCATATTGTCCGCCCTGGCCGTTGATCGACCCGATGTTGACGATCCGCCCCCAACCGCGCTCGCGCATGCTGGGGAAGCAGGCCTTGGCCATGTTGAAACAGCCGCCGAGATTGACGCGCATCACCTCGTTCCAATCGTCAAAACTCATCTTGGCGAGGACGCCGTCGCGCGTGATACCCGCATTGTTGACGAGCACGTCGACGGGCCCGAGCTCTTCGGCAACCTTGGCGCAGCCCTGCTGGCAGGCATCATAGTCGCCGACGTCCCACTTATAGGCGGCGATGCCGGTGCGGTCGCTGAACGCCTTCGCCTTTTCCTCGTTGCCGGCATAGGTGGCGGCAACGGTCATGCCCAAATCCTTGAGCGCGACGCTGACCGCTTCGCCGATACCGCGCGTACCGCCCGTGACTATCGCTACCTTGCCCATATCGCTCTCTCCTCGCGAATCCCTGTATTTTTCCGATGTCTAGGAAGCGCACCGGAGCCGCGCAAGTTCCGTATGCGGCAATTCAGCCGGCGATCCAGCCACCGAGCTCGCGGCGTACCAGCGCCTCCAGCATGGCCATGCCTTCCTCGCTGCTGTTGAGACAGGGCAGATAGGCGAAATCGGTGCCGCCGGCCTCGAGGAACTGCTCCCGCCCTGCGATCGCCATTTCCTCCAGCGTTTCGAGACAATCGGCGGAGAAGCCGGGCGCGAACACCGCCACCTTGCGGATATCCCGCTCGGGCAGTGCCTTGAGGAGATCCGTCGTCGCCGGCTCCAGCCATTTCGCGCTGCCGAAGCGCGACTGGAAGGCGACGAAGAGCTGCCGGCCGAGCTTCTCGCCGACCAGCCGGGCCGTCTTCTGGCATTGGCAGTGATAGGGATCGCCGAGTTCCAGCGTGCGCCGGGGCATGCCGTGAAAGCTCGCGATTACGATCTGGGGCTCGAAATCGAGTGCGGCGAGCGAGGCGCCGACCGAGGCGGCCAGAGCATCGATATGCGCCGGATCGTCATGATAGGGCGGCAGGGTGCGCAAGGCTGGCTGCCAACGCATATCGGCGAGCTGGCGCCCGGCTTCGTCGACCACAGTCGCGGTCGTCGCGCCGCAATATTGCGGGTAGAGCGGCGCGAGCAGGATACGCTCGCAGCCCATGTCGTGCATCTGCTGGATCCGGTAGCCGATGCCGGGCCGTCCGTAGCGCATCGCATGTTTGACCACGGCCGCATCGCCGAACCGCTGCTGTAGCAACTCCGCCTGCTTCTTGGTATGGACCGCAAGCGGCGAACCTGCTTCGGTCCAGACCTTCTGATAAGCCTTGGCCGATTTGCGCGGGCGCGTTCGCAGAACGATGCCATGCAGGATCGGCTTCCAGAGCAGGGCCGGCAGCTCGACGACGCGTTTGTCGGAGAGAAATTCGGCCAGATAACGGCGCACCGCGGCGGGCGTCGGTGCGTCGGGCGTGCCGAGATTGACGAGCAGTACGCCAACCTTGGACGGTTCGAAATCGGGATGGAATTCGGGCTTTTCGATCATGTGGCCCCGCCGACCGTGAACGGCAGGTCGCGCAATCTTTGCCCGGTCGCCGCGAAGATCGCGTTGCCGATAGCCGGCGCGATCGGCGGCACGCCGATTTCCCCGACCCCGCCCGGCTCTTCGGCGCTTTCGACGAGATCGACGACGATTTCGGGAGAATCGGAAAGCAGCGGCAGGCGCAGATCGTTGAAATTGCGCGCCGTCGGCTCGTCATTGGCGTGGCCGATACGCCCCCCCAGCGCCTGCGACATGCCGAAAATGATGCCGCCCTCGATCTGCTGCTTGACGATTTCGGGGTTGATGATCCGCCCGCAATCGACGGCTGCGGCGACGCGCTGGACGACCGGGCGCTGATCGTCGCCGATCCGCACCTGAACGACCATCGCGACATGGCTGCCGAACGAACTGTGCGCTGCGAGGCCCATACCGTTGCCCATCTCGCCGCCATCCCAGCCGCCAAGCGCGGTCGCGCGCGTCAGGCAACGGGCGAGCCGCGGCGCATCGTTCAGCATACCGATGCGGAAGGAGAGTGGTTCAACGCCGGCATCGTGGGCCATTTCATCGATAAAGGTCTCGGTGAAGAAAGCGGTGTAGCTATGGCCGACCGAACGCCAGATGCTGCCCTCTACGCCAAGATCGCAGGCCATGTGCTCGACCGCAAGATTGGGGATGCCATAAGCCGGGCGCGCGCCCTCGACGGCGCCGGGATCGGGATCGGCCGGGTTGCCGCTGCCCGAGCCGGGGAAGACGCGCGCCGCCATCTGCGCATTGACCGAGGGCACCGCGATCCGCGTGTGGAGCGCCAATATCCCGCCCGATCCGTTGAGCTTGCCGGAGAGGCGCGCCCGGGCGGCGGGCCGGTAATAATCGCTGCGGGTTTCTTCTTCGCGCGACCAGGTGAGCTGGACCGGGCGGTTCACGCGCTTGGCGATGATCGCGGCCTGGACGGCGGCGTCATGCTCCACCTTGCGGCCGAAGGCGCCGCCCAGCAGCGTTGGATAGATGATGACGTCGCTCTCGCCATAGCCGATCGCATCGGCGACTGCCGCGCGCATCAGGCTCGGCGCCTGGGTCGGCGCCCAGATCTCCATCCGGTCGCCGCGCGCCCGCGCGGTCGCGGTCAGCGGTTCCATCGCGGCATGGGCGGCAAAGCCGACCGAATAGATTTCGCGGCGCACCGGCCCGTTGCCAAAGGCCGCTGCGAGATCGCCCTCATTGACGAAGCGGCTGCCGCCATCGCTGTCGAGCGCGGCGGCAAGCGCCGCATCGATGCTCGCATCGTCGACCGGCTCGCCTTCGGTGCGCTCCCATTCGGCGGCCAGCGCCTCGACGCCGCGATTGGCGGCCCACCAGTTGGTCCCGACACAGGCGGCGAAGCGGGGATTCTCGAAGATCGCGGTGACGCCGAAAACATTGTTCGCGGCCTCGCGGTTGACCGCTTTCAGCCGGTGGCGCGGCGTCGGCGCCTGGGTGGCGGAGGCAAACACCATATCGGGCAGGCGAACGTCCGCGGCATAGCGCGCCGATCCATCGACCTTGGAAGGCAGGTCGATCCGCGGCATCGACTGGCCGGTAATGGGCCGGCCGCCGGTCGGCCGCAGGTCCAGCGTGCCGGGCGGCGAATAATCGGCGGCCTCGGCCGCGATCTCGCCGAAGCGCACCCGCTCTTCGCCCCAGACGACGAAGCCGTTTTCGGCGTCGCATTCGCGCCAATCGGCATCCCAGCGCGCCGCGGCGGCCTTGCAGAGCACCGCGCGCGCCGCTGCGCCGGCTTCCCGGAAACGCTGCTCGAACCCACGGATCGAGGAGGATCCGCCTGTAATCATCAACGCGTTGCGCGTCGCATATTCGCGCGCCGCCCAGCGGCCCACGCCGCTCAGGAAGCCGGGCAGCGATCCCTCGGCCCCTTCGCTCAGCAGGAAATCGTTGGCGTAAAGCGGATTGATCGGCGAGGGTTCGACCCCCACCGTCCGCCAGTCCGCGCCCAGCTCGTCGGCCAGCGCCTGCGACAGGGCGGTCCATACCCCCTGCCCCATTTCGGCCTGCGGCACGACGACGCTGATATGCCCGTCTTCGCTGATCTTGAGGAAGGCGTTGAAGATTGTCTCGCCATCATTGGCGACGAGATTGTGGACATAGCTGCGCGGCCAGATCGCCCAGGCGACGACGAGCCCCGCGCCGACTCCGCCGCCCACAAGGACGCGGCGACGGGTTATCCCGAAACGGTTTGAGCCTTCGGCCATGGCAGTGATCTAATGGCGCATGCGATGCGATGCCAGCAGCTTATCAAGCCTTACATCATCTTGGGTTCGGTGAAGACGCGCACGACTTCGGGTTCGAAGCTTTCGAGGCTGTCGACCTGGAAATCGGGATCGAAGGCCGGGGCGTCCCATTCATCGACCAGCTTGCAGGCAAGGCCGTACCAGCTCTTATCCTTGTGATCCTCGCGCATCGTCGTCGAGCGGCCGAGATAGTTGTAATAATAGGCGCCCTGAAAATCCTGATGATATTTGATGACGTGAAACAGGTCGTCCGAAACATAGGGTTTCAACAATTCGGCCGCGATCGCGCCGTGATTGGGCACCGACATCGTCTTGCCGATATCATGGCAAAGCGCGGCAACCACTTCCTCGTCGCTGGCGTCGTCGCGTCGAGCCAGGGTCGCGGTCATCAGCGAATGATGGAGCTGGTCGCAGGCAAAGCCCAGCGTCAATTCGCCGAGATCGCGCAAATGCTCCATTATCCGCATCGGCGCGGATGTCTTGTAGTGGGCCTGGTGTTCCTTCGCGATCACCATCCATTGTTCGGGCTGGCCGTCCTGCATCCGGGTGAAGGAACGGGGTGCTGCCTGCGTCGCCATGATCGCCTCTCTCCCGCGCCGCGCTGTTCTGTCTTGTGGTTGCGGCGCTTTCGGTTTCTGTCGTGCACCATTATGAGGACAAAAACCGTGAGGGGGAAGCCTTGGACTTTCTTGTAAGCACCGCCGCAGCCAGTATCGATTATCTGCGCTGGAGCGACCTCGGCCTGTCGCCGATCGCACTCGATCTCGGCTTCTTCGAGCTGCGCTGGTACAGCCTCGCCTATATCGCCGGTATCGTCGTCGGCTGGTGGTACCTGCTCAAACTCATCGCCAAGCCCGGCGCGCCGATGGCTCGCCGCCACGCCGACGACCTGGTCTTCTATGCGACACTCGGCATCCTGCTGGGCGGCCGTCTCGGCTATGTCTTCTTCTACAAACCGATGGAATATCTCCAGAATCCTGCGGAGATCATCCGCGTCTGGGATGGCGGCATGTCCTTCCATGGCGGCGTGATCGGCGTCAGCCTCGCGATCCTGTTCATGGCGTGGAAGAACAAGCTGAGCTGGCTGCGTATCCACGACTATGTCGCCTGCACCATCCCCTTCGGTCTGTTCTTCGGCCGCCTCGCCAATTTTGTGAACGGCGAACTTTGGGGCCGGCCGGGCGATGTGCCCTGGGCCATCATCTTCCCACGCGCCGACGAACAGGCCCGACATCCCAGCCAGCTCTATGAGGCGGGGCTCGAAGGGATCGGCCTGTTCCTTCTGCTCTGGTTCCTGTTCTGGAAAACCGATGCGCGGCACCAGCCGGGCAAGCTCGTCGGCGCTTTCCTGATGGGCTACGGCCTCTCGCGCTTCGTCGTCGAATTCTTTCGCGAGCCCGACGATCATCTCGGCCTGCTCTGGTTCAACCTGTCGATGGGGCAATTGTTGACCTTGCCGATGCTGATCGGCGGCGCCTGGCTGATCGCCACCGCCAAGGGGCGTGCCGGGGGCGTGACGCCGGTTCCGGCCGAGGCGAATGCCGGCAACTGACGGCGAACCGCTCGGCGAGCGCCTTGCCCGGCTGATCGGCGCCGAGGGGCCGATCCCGCTCGCCCAATATATGGCGCAGGCCAACGTGCATTATTATGCGACCCGCGATCCGCTGGGCGCGGAGGGCGATTTCGTCACCGCGCCCGAGGTGAGCCAGATGTTCGGCGAGCTCGTCGGTCTATGGCTCTCCGACATCTGGACGCGCGCCGGCAAGCCTTCCAATGCCCATTATGTAGAGCTAGGGCCGGGCCGCGGTACCCTGGCCGAGGACGCGCTGCGGGCGATGCGCGCCGTGCGCTTCGAACCGCCCATCCATCTCGTCGAAACCAGCCCGGCGCTGCGCCAGAGCCAAGCCGGGCGGCTGCCGACCGCGCGATGGCACGACGATATCGACAGCCTGCCCGAAACCGGGCCGTTATTCGTCATCGCCAACGAATTCTTCGACGCGCTGCCTATCCGCCAGATCCAGCGCGGAGCGAATGGCTGGCACGAGGTGATGGTCGATTGGCGGGACGGCACATTCTCCCCTGTGACATCGGGGCCGCCGCTCGACGCGCTGATCCCTGAAATACTGCGCGATGCACCGGCGGGCAGCATCGTCGAAACCTCGCCCGCCGTCGAAATCGCCGCCCGCGCGCTTGCCGAGCGAATCGCGAAACAGGGCGGCACCGCGCTGATCGTCGACTATGGCTATGTTGGGCCCGCGACAGGCGACACGCTGCAGGCGGTATCGCGCCACGGCTATGCCGATGTCTTCGCTGAACCGGGCGAACGAGACCTCACCGCCCATGTCGATTTCACCGCCCTTGGCCGGATCGCCAAAAAGGCTGGGCTGGTCGTGCATCGTCCCATCGGCCAAGGCGAATTGCTTGAATCGCTGGGGATCGGCGCGCGGACTGCGGCGCTGGTTCGCGCCGCGCCGCATCGCCAGGCGGAACTCGTTGCGGCACGGGATCGTTTAACCTCGGATGGCGAAATGGGCAGGCTGTTCAAGGCAACGGCCTGGCTGGCGCGAGACTGGCCCGAACCGGCTGCATTCTGACGCTGTCAAGATTGCAACGCCGGGCCGGATCGTTAAAGAGACCGCCCCGGCAATGCGGGGCAGAGAGCATATGGCCGCTAAGAAAAACAAGAAGATAGACAGTGTCACGGCAGACGCACTGGATGGCGTCACCCATGCTTTTCTGGGCCGCGCGGGCGGTGTCTCGACCGGCCTTTACGAAAGCCTCAATGTCGGATTGGGCACCGACGACGTCCGTTCCGACATCGATACGAATCGGCGCCGCGCGCTCGAAGCCGTTGCGCCCAAGGCGAAGCTCGTCACCCTGCATCAAGCGCATACGCCGGACGCAATCATCGTTACCAAAGCCTTTCCGGACGATGCCCGGCCCCAAGCGGACGGAATGGCGACCGACAAGCCGGGACTTGCGCTCGGCATCCTGACCGCCGATTGCGCACCGATCCTGCTCGCCGATCGCGAGGCGGGCGTCATCGGCGCGGCCCATGCCGGCTGGAAGGGCGCAATGACCGGCATCGCCCGTTCGGTCGTAGAGAAGATGGAAGAGCTGGGCGCACAGCGGAAGCGCATCCGCGCCGCCATCGGCCCGTGCATTGGCCGCGGCTCCTATGAGGTCGATGACGATTTCCGCAAGCGCTTCGAAGCGATCGAGGGAGAGAATGAAAAATTCTTCCGCGATGGCGCGCCCGGCCATCATCATTTCGATCTTGAAGCCTATGTTGCCTCCTGGCTCGCCTATCTCGAAATCGGAACCGTCGAAACGCTGGATCTCGATACCTATACCAACGAGGATCGCTATTTCAGCTATCGCCGCGCCACCCATCGCGATGAACGCGACTACGGCCGGCAGATCTCGCTGATCTGCCTTTGAACCGCGCGCCGCTTTCCCCAGCGCAACGATCCCGTTAGAGCTTCCGCCCGAGAGGGAGAGGCATGACAGCCAAACATTACGGATTCTTCGGCGGGCTTACGCTCTTCATCCTGCTGCTCCTGCTGCCGCCCCCCGAAGGCATGCCGGTCGAAGCGTGGCATGTCGCGGCGCTCGTCCTGCTGATGGCGAGTTGGTGGATGACCGAAGCGCTGCCGCTGACGGCAACCGCCCTCCTGCCCTTCCTCGCGCTGCCGATGTTCGGCGTGATGGACGTCAACGAAACGGCGAGTGCCTATTATTCGCCGATCCTGTTCCTGATCCTCGGCGGCGCCTTTGTCGCGCTCGCGATCGAGCGGACCGGCCTTCACCGCCGCCTCGCGCTCGCAATCATCGGCCACGCAGGGACGACCGCCTGGGGCCTTCTGTTCGCGTTCATGGCCTCGACCGCGATCCTCTCGATGATCGTTTCGAATACATCAACGACGCTGATCATGGTGCCGATCGCGATTGCCGTGCTCGCCGCGGGCGGCGTCGAGAAAGGCGAGACGGAAGGTTTTGCCGGCGCGCTGCTCATGGGCGTCGCCTTCTCCGCCTCGATCGGCGGGCTCGGCACGCTTGTCGGATCGCCGACCAACGCCATCGCCGCCGGCCTTATCAACCGCACGCTCGGCACCGACATCAATTTCCTCAGCTGGGCCGCCTATGGCCTGCCGGTCGTTGCTCTCGGCATTCCGCTGTGCCTGTTCCTCCTGATCCGCACCCAGAAGGTGGCGCGCAACGCCTTCGACATCGAAGCCGCGAAAACCGCGATCGGCAATCCCGGCGCCTGGTCGAGCGCGGAGAAGCGCCTCGTGCCGGTCGTCGCCGCCGTGGTCGCCGGCTGGGTAGCCTTGCCCTTCGTCGCGCCGCTGCTGCCCGACGGCGCGGTCCATGACGGGACGATCGCAATTCTCGGCGGGCTGGCGCTCTTCTTCCTGCCCGACGGCACTGGGCGGCCGCTGCTCGAATGGCCCGAGGCGAACCGGGCTCCCTGGGGCGTCATCATGATGTTCGGCGGCGGGCTCGCGCTGGCCTCCGGAATCATCGTCTCCGGCCTCGGCACCTGGCTGGGCGAGGCGCTGGAGCCGCTGCAGGCGGTGCCGGTCATCGTCATCGCGCTCGCGGTCACCGCGCTGGTCGTGCTCGTCACCGAGTTCGCGTCCAATGTTGCCACCGCATCGGGCGTGATGCCCGTCATTGCAGCGCTCATTCTGGCAACCGGTGCGGATCCGATGCTGCTCGCCATGCCAGCCGCGCTCGCCGCGAGCTGGGGTTTCATGTTGCCATCGGGCACCGGCCCCAACGCCATCGCCTGGTCGTCCGGCCATATCGCGCTGCCCCGAATGTTGAAGTCCGGCGCGCTGCTCGATATTTGCGGCATTCCGATGATCGTGCTGGTAACATGGATCATCGCCAGCCTCGGCACCTAGCCCGCCGAGGGCCCGTACCGTGATATATGTCGGAAGGCCCGAGCCGGTCTCTCGTCGACCTAGCTCAGGAAAGGAGCCGAACGAGCGTCATGCCGTATTCGTTCGAAAGCAAGAAGATCGTCGTTTTCACCTCGCGTAAGGTCGCTTCGGCTTCGCTACGCAACATGATTTACGAGGTCGAAGGCGAAGACGCAGATTTCGTCGAATGGGTGAACAGCCGGCCTCCGGAAAAAAGACTCGTCTCGTCCCGCTTCGAACCAGCAGGCTGGGAGGATTATCGCAAAATCGCGCTGGTCCGGAACCCGGTCGACCGATTCGTATCGCTCTACAAACACCGCGTCGCGAAGAAGACCAGCTTTCTCAGAAAGATCGACCCCGACAGACGGAAAGCGCGCAACATACTCGCCGAGGCCGGGCTCCCTATCGGCCCCGATCTCGACACCTTTTGCCGCGAGCTCAAACGTTATTGCGCGATCAGCAGCGACATCCGCATCCACATCCTGCCGCAAAAACATTTCCTCGGGCCCTCGCTCGACTGGTATGACGATGTCGTAAAGCTTGAGGATATCGATTTCATCGCGCAGCTAATCGGCCACGATATGCCGCACACCCACAAGACCCACTCGGAACAAATCCGAATCACGCCTGAAAGCCGCGCGATCATCGAAAATAACTGCAAAGAGGACATAGCCTTTTTGGCTAAATATTACCCGGCGGCCTGAAACGTGGCCCTTCCAGTGCCCGACCAGGTATACACAGAACGGAACATGACATGGTAAGCGACACTCCCGACCAGCCCGACGAAACCGAAGCCGATATCACCGGCACGACCCCGCGCCGCTATCCCAAGCCCGAAATCGAAAAGATCGGCGACCGCAAGCTGAAGCCCGCCACCTTGATGATGGGTCATGGCTATGATCCGAAGCTTTCCGAAGGATCGCTGAAACCGCCGATTTTCCTGACCTCGACCTTTGCCTTCGAGAGCGCGGCCGCAGGCAAGCGCCATTTCGAAGGGGTTACCGGCAAACGGCCCGGCGGATCCGAAGGTCTCGTCTATTCGCGGTTCAACGGCCCCAACCAGGAAATCCTCGAAGACCGGTTGTCGGTCTGGGAAGATGCCGAAGAGGGTCTCGTCTTTTCGTCCGGCATGTCGGCCATCGCCACCGTGCTGCTCGCCAATGTCCATCAGGGCGATGTCGTCGTCCATTCCGGCCCGCTTTATGCGGCGACCGAAACCTTAATCAACCGCGTGCTCGGCCGGTTCGGCGTGACCTTTCTAGATTTCCCGGCCGGCGCTGGCCGCGAAGAGGTCGATGCGATCCTCGAACTGGCGAAAACCCGCGCCATGGGCAACGGCCGGGTCGCGATCATCTATCTCGAAAGCCCGGCCAACCCGACCAACGCGCTCGTCGATATCGAAATGGTGCGCGACGCGCGCGACGCCGCCTTCCCGGACGATCCCCCGCCGATCGCGATGGACAACACCTTTCTCGGGCCGCTCTGGCAACAACCGCTCCAGCATGGCGCCGATATCTCGCTCTACAGCCTCACCAAATATGCGGGCGGCCATAGCGATCTCGTCGCCGGGGGGGTGCTGGGATCGAAAACATGCCTCGATCCGATCCGGGCGATGCGCAACACGATCGGCACGATTTCCGATCCGAACACCGCCTGGATGGTGTGCCGCAGCCTGGAAACCGTCGAACTGCGGATGACGCGGGCCGGCGAAAATGCCGAAAAGGTCTGCACCTTCCTGCGCGATCACCCCAAGGTCGATAATGTCGGCTATCTCGGCTTCCTCGAAGAGGGATCGAGCCAGCGCGATATCTATGACCGCCATTGCGCGGGCGCGGGATCGACCTTCTCGGTGTTCATCAAGGGCGGCGAGGCGGAGAGCTTCCGCTTCCTCGACGCGCTGAAGGTCGCGAAACTCGCGGTCAGCCTCGGCGGCACCGAGACCCTTGCGAGCCACCCGGCGGCGATGACCCACCTCTCGGTGCCCGATGCGCGCAAAAAAGCGCTCGGCATCACCGACAATCTCGTGCGGATATCGATCGGCGTGGAAGACGCGGACGACCTGATCGCCGATTTCGAACAGGCGCTGGCGGCGGTTTAGCGCGCGCGATCAGCCCCAGGCGAAGATCCGCCAGCCGCGCTTTTCGGCGAGGCGGCGGAGCTTGGAAGTCGGATTGGTGGCGATGGGTTCGCTCGCCCAGTCGAACACCGGCAGGTCGGTCGGGCTGTCCGAATAGAAACGGACGTTGCGGACGTCGCCCGCCATGCCCGCTTCGGCGGCCCAGGCCTCGACGCGGCGCAGCTTGGCCGCGCCATAGCAATTTTCGCCGTCGATCTTCGCCAGGATGGCGCCGTCTTCGTCATGGCGCACTTTCGTGCCGATCAGATCGTCGAAGCCGAGCTTCTCGGCGAGCGGCGCGACATAGAATTCATAGGAGGCCGTCGCCATTACGAGGCGGCGGCCCTGCATCCTGTCCCGCGCGATCCGGTCGATCGCTTGCGGATAGACGTTCTCGGCGAGCACCTTGCCCGCGTAGCTTTCCCCAATTTCCGCCATTTTCCCGGCATCGACGGCAGAACCCAGCAACAATGCGTGCATCGCCTCTTTCAATCTTCCGCGATCGAGGATGCGCACGGCATAGCCGAGAAACAGCGGCAGCAGGACCGGCAGCAGCACGATCCGCCAGCGTTCATGCCGCCACAATGCATGCATCAGGAACGGCAGATAGGTTGGCCGCCGGGTGATAGTTTTATCGAGGTCGTATAAGGCTATCGGGGTCATAGCACGCTCCCTTAGCATGAAGGCGGCGCTTGCCGAGGGGGGAATTTACCCGCACAAGTAGCGCGATGAGCGGCGAGGCGGATTTCACGGAGATCGACGAAAACGGCGAACGCGTTCTGCGTTTTTCCGGCCGACTGACCGTCGCACGACTGGGCGACGTGCCGGTGCGGCTCGAAGAACTGGGCATCGCCCCCGATCGCGCCGACATTTCCGCCGTGGAACGGATCGATACGATCGGCGCCTGGATCCTCCACCGGCTGGAGCGCGATTATGGCACGGAGATCGCCGGCGCCAGCGATCATGCCAAGCAGCTGCTGCACCATGTCTCCTGCGCCGACGAACCGCAGCCAGCACGGCTCGACGACCGCAATCTCGTCGTGCGCACGGTGGAGCGGGTCGGCGCGGCAACAATCGAGGCGCTGTCCAGTCTCAAGGGCCTGCTCGCCTTTTTCGGCGGCCTGATGATCGCGACCGGAAGCGTGATCCGCCATCCCCGCAGACTGCGTCTCAACGCCGTCGTCCAGCGCTTCGAAACCGTCGGCTTGGCGGCGCTCGGCATTGTCGGGCTGATGAGCTTCCTGATCGGCATCGTCATCGCCCAGCAGGGCGCGGTCCAGCTTCGCCAGTTCGGCGCAGAGGTTTTCACGATCAACCTGCTCGGCCGGATCACGATGCGCGAATTGGGCATCCTGATGACCGCGATCATGGTTGCCGGCCGATCGGGCAGCGCTTTCGCGGCGCAACTGGGATCGATGAAGCTTGCCGAGGAAGTTGATGCGATGCGGACGATCGGCATCCCGCCGATGGAGGCGCTGGTGCTCCCGCGCGTGCTGGCGACGACCCTGATGTTGCCGCTGCTCGGTTTCTATGCCGCGATCATGATGATCATGGGCGGCGGGCTGCTCTGCTGGTACGAACTCGGCATCCCGCCCGCGACCTTTATCAGCCGCATCCGCGAAGTCGTGCCAATGACCGATCTGTGGGTCGGGCTGATCAAGGCGCCCGTGTTCGGCTTCATCATCGGCCTGACCGGCTGCTATTTCGGTATGCAGGTCGAAGGGAATAACGAGCAGGTCGGCCTGAAAACAACGGCCGCGGTCGTCCAGGCGATCTTTCTGGTGATCGTCCTCGACGCATTTTTTGCCATCTTCTTCTCGTCGATCGGCTGGATCTAGGGGGCGGATGGACATGAGCGACGAACCGATCATCAGCATTCGCGATCTCAAAAACGCCTTTGGCGACCAGGTCGTCCATGAAGGTCTCGATCTCGACGTCCGCCAGGGGGAAATACTCGGCGTGGTCGGCGGTTCGGGGACCGGGAAATCCGTGCTGATGCGCTCGATCATCGGATTGCAGGAGCCTGTGGCAGGCGAGATCAGCATCCTTGGCGAGCGGATCGACATGGCTACGGCCGAGGAAAATCTGGACCTGCGCCGCCGCTGGGGCGTGCTTTTCCAGAACGGCGCGCTGTTTTCGACACTGACGGTGGCAGAGAATGTCCAGGTACCGCTGCGGGAATTCTACAAATATCTCGACGAGCAGCTGCTCAACGAGATCGCCACCTACAAGGTCGTGATGACCGGGCTGCCGGCCGACGCCGCGCCCAAATACCCGTCCGAACTTTCGGGCGGTATGCGCAAGCGGGCCGGGCTCGCGCGTGCACTGGCGCTCGATCCGATCCTCCTGTTCCTCGACGAACCGACGGCCGGGCTCGATCCGATCGGCGCCGCCGCATTCGACGAATTGATCGCGGAGCTGAAGGAAGCACTGGGCCTTACCGTCTTCCTCATCACGCACGATCTCGACACGCTCTATACGATTTGCGACCGTATCGCGGTGATCGCGGACAAGAAGGTCATCGCCACGGGAACGATCGAGGAATTGCTTGCCACCGATCATCCCTGGATACAGGAATATTTCAACGGGCCGCGTGGCCGCGCCGCCGTGGCGGCGCAGGGCTAGGCCGAGGAGAAGGCGATGGAGAACCGTTCCAACCAAATGCTCGTCGGCAGCGTCGTGTTGGCGCTGCTCGTCGCGCTTGCGCTCTTCACGGTCTGGCTGTCGCGGTTCGGCGAAGGCGGCAACAACGCCTATGACATCTATTTCACGCAATCGGTGGAAGGCTTGGCGCGCGGTTCGGCCGTTTCCTATTCCGGCGTCCCTATCGGGCAGGTCGAAGAAATCGCGCTGATGCCCGATAATCCGGAGTTCGTCCGCGTGCGCATCCGGATCAGCGACAATGTGCCGATCCTCGAAGGCACGACGGCGACGGTCGCCGGGATCGGCTTTACCGGGGTATCGCAGATCACCCTCGATGGCGGCGTCCAGGGCGCCGATCCGATCGACGATGCGGGCCCCGGCGGCGTGCCCGTCATCCCGACCCGGCCCGGCGCATTCGGCGAGCTGCTCAACAGCGCGCCGCGGCTGCTGGAACGGCTGACGACCCTGACCGAGCGGCTGACCGAAATGCTCGGCGACCGCAACCAGAATTCGATCGCCGCGATCCTCGCCAATACCGAGCGGCTGAGTACCGAGCTCGCCAATCGCGGGCCTGAAATCGCCGCGACCCTGGCCGAGACCCGCGTAGCGGTGCAGCGCATCGGCATCGCCGCGGGCGAGATCGGCGAACTCGCCGATACCACCGACGGGCTGCTTTCGACCGAGGGGCAGGCGCTGATGCGCGACCTGCGCACGGCCGTCGCATCGGCGGAATCGAGCATGACGTCGCTCGACCGGACGATCACCGCGGCCGAACCGGGCCTCAACGCCTTTTCGCGCCAGACGGTGCCCGAGATCGGCCAGCTGGTCCGCGATCTGCGCGATACATCCGATTCGCTGACCGCGATCACCGAGCGGGTGAACCGCGAGGGTGCGGGGTCGTTGATCGGGTCCGCCGAACTTCCCGAATATGAGCCGCGATAGGAGCCGACGATGAAACGCCTCTTCCTTCCCCTAGCGCTCCCCCTTGCGCTCGCGGCGCTGGCCGGTTGCGTCAGCTTCGGCTCCGAGCCGCCGCCCTTCCTGATGACGCTGACGCCCGATGCGCAGGTGGAAAGCGGCACCAACCGAACGGCGGCCATCGGCCAGGCGATCACCATCGCCAGGCCCGAAGTGCCGCAAAAGCTGACCACGAACCGCCTGCCGGTGCAGACCGCCGACACGACCATCGCCTTCCTGGCCGACGCCGTCTGGGTGGCGACGCCGAACCAGCTGTTCCGCTCGCTGCTCAGCGAAGTCGTCGCGGCACGCACCGGTCGCGTCGTGCTCGATCCGGCGACCTATACCGAGGATCCCGGCACGATCGTGCGCGGCCAACTCCACGAATTCGGGCTCGACGCGCGCACCCGTGAAGCCGTTATCCTCTACGATGCGGCTATCACCACCGCCGAGGGCGTCCGCACTCGCCGCTTCGAGGCGCGTGAACCGGTGGGCGCGGAAGACGCGCGCAGCGTGTCGGAAGCGCTCAATCGCGCCGCGAACCGGATCGCGATCGAATTTTCCGACTGGCTGGCAGTCTAGGCCCGCCGCATCACCGGAGCTCCGTTCAGGCGAGGCTCTTGGAAGCCTGCTCGTAAACGTCCTTGGAAAGACCCGGAGCGGCGAGGATCCGTTCGAGCTCGGCGCGCATCATCGTGCCACGCCCCTCGTCGAAACGGCGCCAGCGGCCGAGCGGCGGCAACAGCCGGGCGGCGGTTTGCGGATTGATCGCGTCGGCCTTCAGAATGTAATCGGCGAGGAAGGCATAGCCGCGGCCCGATGCCAGATGAAAGGCCCGCTGGTTCGCGCCGAACGCGCCGACCAGTGCGCGCAGCCGGTTGGGATTCTCGATCGTGAAATCGGGATGCTGCGCAAGTTCCTCGACCGCAGCGGCGGTATCGTCGCGCGTCGCAAAGGCCTGCACGGTAAACCATTTGTCGAGCACCAGCGCTTCGTCGCGATAGCGATTGTAGAAGATATCGAGCGCCGCGACCCGCTCGGGCGCGCCACCATTGGCGAGCACACCGAGCGCGCCCTGCCGGTCGGTCATATTGTCCGCGCTTTCGAACTGGCCGAAGGCCAGCTTCGCGGCGTCGTCCGCTCCGCTCGCCGCGATATAGCCGAGCGCCACCGTGCGCAGGCGCCTCAATGCCTTGGCGGCGGGGCTATATTCGAAGGCGTTGCCGCTCGACGCCGCATAGGCCGCGCGCCAATCGGCCTCCAGCCTTGATCCCAGATCGCGGCGTAGCGCCTCGCGCGCCTGATGGATCGCTTCGGGATCGACGATGAGCATCTGATCGCCGACGAAACTTTCGCTCGGCAACAGCACCGCCTCGGCGACGAAAGCCTTGTCGAGATCGGCATCGGCGAGCGTTTTGCGCACCGCCTCTATCACCGGCGCATGATCCGCAGCCCGGCCCGACACCGCATCGATGATCGTTTCGACCATCAGTTGCTGCATCGCTTCGTAGCGCGCAAAGGGATCGTCATCATGCGCGGACAGGAAGGCGAGCGTTGCCGGATCCTTCTCGGCATCCATGACGACGGGCGCGGTGAAATTCCGATTGATCGAAAGGATCGGCGTTTCCGCGACATCATCGAAAACAACGTCCTGGCGCGCCTCGGTCAGCATCACCAGCCGCTCGCGTGCCAGCGGGGTGCCGCTCTCCTTGCCGAGCAGCGCCGTTTTCAGCGGTATCGCCATCGGCTGCTTTTCCGATTGGCCAGGTGTGGGCGGCATCGTCTGCTCGAGGGTCAGCACGGCGCGCGCGGCGCCGGCATCGTGCGCGAGCTTCGCCGTCACTTTGGGCGTTCCCGACTGGGCATACCAGAGGCGGAATTGCGCAAGGTCGGCGCCGGTCGCATCCTCCATCGCCTGCACGAATGCCTCGCAGGTCGCGGCTTCGCCGTCATGCCGCTCGAAATAGAGGTCGCTGCCCTTCCGGAATCCCTCTTCGCCGAGGATCGTGTGCATCATCCGGATGAGCTCGGCGCCCTTGTTATAGACCGTCGCCGTGTAGAAGTTCGATATCTCGATATAGCTTTCCGGGCGCACCGGATGGGCGAGCGGCCCGGCATCCTCGGGGAACTGCGCCGCGCGCAGGGTACGGACATCGCCGATCCGCGCAACGGCCGCCGAGCCCTGGTCGGCCGAAAAGCTCTGATCGCGGAAGACGGTGAACCCCTCTTTGAGCGAGAGCTGGAACCAGTCGCGGCAGGTGACGCGGTTGCCCGACCAGTTGTGGAAATATTCGTGAGCAACGACGCCGGCGATCGCATCGAAATCCATGTCGGTCGCGGTTTCGGCATCGGCGAGGATGTAGCGCGAGTTGAAGATGTTGAGCGACTTGTTCTCCATCGCCCCGAAATTGAAATCGGAAACCGCGACGATGTTGAACTGCGACAGATCGTACTCGCGGCCATAGACGCGCTCGTCCCAGGCCATCGAATCCTTGAGCGCCGCCATCGCGTGCCCGGTCTTCGGGATATCCGCTTCGCGAACCCAGATGGCGAGATCCACGGTCTTGCCGGACATGGTGACGAAGCTGTCGCGATTGGCGGCCAGATCGCCGGCAACGAGCGCGAACAGATAGCAGGGCTTGGGCCAGGGATCTTCCCATCGCGCCCAGTGGCGGCCTTCCACGCCTTCGCCGCTTTCAATGCAATCCCCATTGGCGAGCAGCACCGGATAGCTGGCCTGGTCCGCCTCCATCAACACGCTGTAGCGCGACAGCACGTCCGGCCGGTCCGGGAAAAAGGTGATACGGCGGAAGCCCTGAGCCTCGCACTGAGTGCACAGGATACCGCCCGAGGCATAGAGGCCCATTAACTGGCTATTTTTTTCCGGTTCGATTTCGACCAAGGTCGAGATCTCCGCCTCGTCGGCGTCGATCGGGACAACCAGCCGGTCGTCCTCCAGCCGCCATACCCCGCTTTCAAGAGCCACGCCGTCGCGTTTGACCTCGATCAGCTTCAGCCCCTCGCCGTCGAGACGCAGCGGTTCGGCATGATCGCCGTTGCGCACGACCTTGAGCCGCGCGCTGACCAGCGTCTTTCCGGGGTCGAGCCGGAAATCGAGGGCGATGTCCGGCACCAGCCAGTCGGGCGGGCGATAGTCTTCACGGTGGATGATGGGCGGCGGCGGGGTCGCGGATTGCATATCGAGCATTCCACCGATCTAGGCCCGCTGCCCCCCGGGCACAATATCGGCTAGGACCGAAAGCATGACGAAGCTTTTGATTTTCGGTCTGGGTTACACAGCCGGGCGAATCGCAGGGCGGCTACGCGGCGAGGGCTGGACGGTCTCGGCGACGCGGAGAGAGGCCGACGAGGACGCGATCGCCTTTGCCGACCGCGAGGCCGTAACGGCGGCGATCCGCGACGCCACGCATATCCTGTCCTCGGTACCACCGGTGGATGATAGCGACCCGGTGCTCGATCTTTACGGCAAGGCGCTGAAGCACGCGCCCTGGATCGGCTATCTTTCCTCCACCGGAGTCTATGGCGATACCGGCGGTGCCTGGGCCGACGAAACCGCGCCCATCGGCGGCGGGCGGCGACAGGCGCGCGCCGCGGCCGATGCGCGCTGGCAGGCGCTCGGTGACGCGGTTCGCGTCTTCCGGCTGCCCGGCATTTACGGCCCCGGCCGTTCGGTGCTCGATCGTATCGACGCCGGCAAGGCGCACCGGATCGATCTGCCGGGCCAGGTTTTCAGCCGCGTCCATGTCGACGATATCGTCGCCGGCGTCCTCGCCGCGCTCGACGGACCGTCGGGCGTCTACAATCTCGCCGATAACGAGCCAGCGCCGCACAATGACATAATCGAATATGGCTGCCGGCTGCTGGGGATCGAACCGCCGCCGCTCCAGACCATGGCCGAGGCCGGGCTCAGCGCGATGGCGCGCGGCTTCTATGCCGAGAACCGACGGATCGCGAACGGCAAGGCGAAGCGGATTCTGGGCTGGGCGCCCCGCTATCCGACCTATCGCGAAGGTTTGCAGGCGATAGCCACTCGCTAGCCCTGAACGCGCAGGATTTTCGGCCGCCGCACGCGTGTTGCCAGCAAGAGTCCGGCGATGGCCACGGCGGCGCCGCCGAGCGCCAGCGGCGACCAGCGATAGCCTTCGAAGATCGTCGAGATGATCATCGCGACGATGGGGATAAGCACACCGCTATAGGCGGCCTGGGCCGCGCCGATTTCGCGGATCAGCCCGAAATAGATCGGAAAGGTGACGGCCGATCCGATCACGCCCAGATAAAGGATGCCGAGGAAATAGCCGGGCCGGGGATCGACCGCCGGCGGGCCCGCCGTGAACAGGGCAATGATCGCATTGGCCAGCATGCCCCAGAACATCGCCCAGGCGAGAAGGGTGAGGATCGGATGCGCCTTGGCGCCATCGCTCGCCTGCAGGATATTGGCGACGGACGCGCACAATATGGCGATCGCCGTAAGCCCGATGCCGATATAGACGGCATCGCCGCCGACCGGGGCCAGCCGGTATTCCTGAACGAAAAG
This sequence comes from Parasphingopyxis marina, assembly GCF_014237875.1. GTDB lineage: Bacteria > Pseudomonadota > Alphaproteobacteria > Sphingomonadales > Sphingomonadaceae > Parasphingopyxis > Parasphingopyxis marina. The sequence continues at coordinate 717,036 of NZ_JACJVJ010000001.1, read as the reverse complement.
CATCGCGATACCGGCTATCGCGATCGCCGAGCCCGCGGCGAAGCCCGGCTTGATCCGCTGGCCAAGAAATATCCGTCCGAGAACCGCATTGGGCACCATCAGCAATGCGAACAGCACGGCGACGAGACCCGAGGTGATATAGCCTTCCGCCCGGTAGACGAAGTTGAAATTGAAGGCGAACTGGCTGAGGCCGAGCAGGATCGCCCAGAACTGCCCGCGCCGGTCCAGCCATAGCCGCTGCCGACGCAAGGCGATCAGCAGGAACATCGCTGTGCTGCCCGCCAAGAAACGATAACAAACCGACCAGACCGGCGGCACGCTGGCGATCTGATCCTTGATGACAATCCAGGTCGATCCCCAGATCAGCACGATCAGCAGGAAGGAGAGCAGGATACGCGGCGTCCAGAAGCTGGTTTCGGCTTCGAACGCTGGGGCTGCGTTCATAAAGCGGCGATGGCCTGGGCGAGCGGGCGCACAGCCTCGGCATCCTGGTTCCAACCCGTCACCAGCCGCGCTTCGCCTTCGCCCCAGTCGTAAAAATCGAAGCCCTTGGCGCGCAGACCGGCGGCTTCTTCGGAAGAGAGCCGGATGAACACCTCGTTCGCCTCAACCGGATGGACGAGCCGGTCCGGAGCGGCCTCGGCGATCAGCGCCGCGCCCGCATTGGCAGCCCGGGCGTTGTCGAGCCACAGATCGCCTTCGAGCATCGCGAGGATCTGCGCGGCGAGATAGCGGCCTTTCGAGAGCAGATGCCCGCCGCGCTTGCGCCGAAAACGGATTTCCTCCGCTTTTTCCCGGGCATCGCCAAACAGCAGGATCGCCTCGGCCGACATCGCGCCGTTCTTGACGCAGCCGAAGCTCAGCATGTCGACGCCGGCGCGCCAGGTGATGTCGGCGGGCGCGCAGCCCAGATGCGCGACGGCATTGGCGAAGCGCGCGCCGTCCATGTGCAGCCCCCAGCCCTTTGCCCGGCAGAGATCGCCGATCGCCGCGACCTCGTCGGGCGCATAGGCCATGCCATATTCGCTGGCCTGGGTGATCGAGACGGCATGGACCTGCATCTGGTGGACATCGTCGCGGATCGCGCCCGCGATCCGTGAAATTTCTTCGGGATCGAGCTTCGCGCCCTCGCCTGTCCCGAGCAGCAGCGATGCGCCATGGGTGTAGAAACCCGGCGCGCCGCACTCGTCATTCTGAATATGCGCCTCGCGATGGCAGATGATGCTGCCATGCGGCGGGCAGAGCGCGGCGAGAGCGAGCGAATTGGCCGCCGTGCCGGTCGATACCCATAGCGCCGTTACCTCGGTTTCGAAAAGATCGGAAAAGGCGGCGTCGAGCCGCGCGCTCAGTGCATCGCCGTCATAGGCCGTGTCGACGCTGTTCGCGCGGGCTAGCGCTTCGAGTATTTCGGGGCAGACCGGGGCCGCATTATCGGAAAAGAAGCGCATGTCCGCCGCATAGTCGCGGCGGCGTAAAGGTCAACCGATACGGCTGATCCGGCCCGATTGCGTATCGAAATCCGATGCCGTCAGCACCGTCCGAATCTCGTCCAGGCCCAGCGGCTTGCGTAGCAGCGGCGCCGAAATTCCCTCGGCGACGAATTTCGCATCATAGCCGGAGGCAAAGACGAAGCGAATATCGCGATCCGCCAGGGCGCGTGCAACGGGGATCGAATTTTCCTTTCCAAGATTGATGTCGAGAAAGGCGAAATCGAAAGGTTCGCGGGCGACCAGATCGAGCGCATCGGCAAGCGTGGCGGCATGGCTGACCTGCCGTACGCCGAGCGTTTCCAGGATATCCTGCAGCATCACGGCTAGCATGAATTCATCCTCGACGATGAGGACTTTTTCCGGAAGCAGGTTTTGCGGGTTCGCCATATGCCTTGTCTCTAGATATCCGCGGACCGTGGCCGGATCGCGGTCAGCGTGTAGCGCAGGCCTGTGGGCGCATATTCGAGTTCGGCTTCGCCCTGAAAATCGCCGGGAAGGATACGTTCGAGCAGGGTCGAGCCGAAGCCGCCGCTGCCGTCCGGCATCGATACTTCGGGGCCGTTGGATTCGATCCATTTGAAGACGATCTCGTCGACGCCTTCCTTGCCGAACCGGCCCCAGGCGATTTGCACGGAACCGTCGGGCACCGAAAGCGCGCCATATTTGACCGCATTGGTCGCGAGTTCATTGACCGCCATTGCCAAGGTCAGGGCCGCGCGCGGCGAAAGCCGGATGCGCGGTCCGGCGACATGGAAGCGCGTCTCGTCGGCCAGCCGGAAGGCGCGCAGCGCCCGATCGACCACGCTCATGATATCGGCACCCATCCATTTTTCTTCGGTGAGAAGGTCGTGTGCGCCGGACAGCGCGTGGAGGCGGCTCGTAAATTCGGCCCGGGCATCGGCGATCGGCTCGTCCTTGCGGAACGACATGTGCGCGATCGCCTGTACCGTGGCGAGCGTGTTCTTCACCCGATGGTTGAGTTCGTCGACCAGCACCCGCAGCCGCTCTTCATTGGCCTTGCGCTCGGTAATGTCCTCGATCGCCGAAATGCAGAATAGCGGCTCGCCGTCCTCGTCGCGCTGCAGGCCAACCGTCAGGTTGATCCAGATCAGACCGCCATCCTTGTGAAAATACCGCTTTTCCATTGTGTAGGCAGGAATATCGCCCTTGATCAGCGCATCGAGCTGCTCGAGATCCGCGTCGAGATCGTCGGGATGCGTGATATCCTGAAAGGTAATCTGCAGGAGCTCTTCGCGCGAATAGCCGACGATATCGAGCAGCTTCTCGTTGACCCGCAGCCAGCGCCCCTGGAAGCTGACATGGGCCATGCCCACCGCTGCATTCTCGAATGTCGCGTCGATCAATCCGGCTTCCTGGTGAAACACACCGCGCTGATGAAGCATTCAACCACTCCGGCTTTGTCGCACGCGCCCGCAGGCCGTCCGATACGCGCCCAATACCCCGTATCCCAAAGACCAAGGGGTAGGCGGCATTGGTAAATTTTCTATTAGCCATGCCCGCCCCGCCGGCACGCATAATCCCACAGAAACAGGGCCGGCGCGGTTGCTCGCGCCGGCCCTGCCGTCAATCCAAGGGATCTCGCGAAACGGGCTAGAAGCCGAAACGGGCGGAAACGCCGTAGAAACGGGGCAGCCCCGGATAACCATCGACCGTTCCCGTTTGCTCGGGCACCGCGAAGCTGGAGATATTGTAATAGGTGTCGAACAGATTCTCGACGAACAGCGCGACCCGCCAGCGATCGTCGTCCGACGCGATGCCGATCCGGGCGTTGACGATGGCATGGCCTTCATTATCGGCAATGCCACGCCCGCCCGTGCTGGTCGCTTCATCGCTGCTGAAACGGGTATCGACGTGCAGCAACGCGTTCAGCCGGTCGGTCAAGGGCGGCGTCCACGTCGCGGCCCCGGTCAGCGTGTGCCGCGGCACATTGCTGAGTTGCAGCCCCTGCTCCCCGTCGAGCGGCGTGCCCGCAAGATTGCTGGAAGGATCATAGGAGACATCGGTATAGGCATAGCCGAACTGGAAGGTCAGGTCGCGAACGGGCCGGACGATGGCATCCATTTCGAAGCCCTTCGATATCGTCTGTTCGACATTCTGAACGAAGAAGCTCGTGCCCGAAAACACCAGCTGCTGATAGTTCGAGAAATCCTGATAGAAAGCCGCGATGTTGAAGGTGAATTCGCGGCCCCAGTTCGTCTTGAGACCGATCTCATAGGCGTCCACGGTTTCCGCCGCGAATTCGAGATCCTCGATCTGCGGGCCATCGCCGCCCAGCAGGACGGTATCGAAACCGGCGCGATCGAGATTATAGCCCCCCGATTTGTAGCCGCGATCGAACCCGGCATAGATCAGCGCGTCAGGCGTGATTTCATAGGCGAGCCGGATGGTGCCGGTAAATTCATCGTCGCTGGTGCTGCCCGAATAGGTCCCGTTGAATTCGGGGTTCACGGTCGGATTGCACGCCAGCAGGAACGCGGTCGGCACATTCGCAATGATCAGGCTGCTATAGGCCGTGGCGGCCGGGTCGAAGAAAAAATCGCAAGCCGGCGTATTCGCCACCAGATTTGCATCGATATCCTTTTCCTCGTGATTCCAGCGGAGGCCGAGCGTCAGCGAGAGTCCATCGGCGATTTCGATGACATTGTGCGTGAACAGCGCGATCGCCTGAGTATCGACGGTATAATTGTCGGCCAGCTGGCCGGATCCCTCGGGGTTGCCCGGCAGCGGCGTGTTTAACAGCGCGAACAGGGCGGGGTTTCCGGCGGCAGCGGCGGCAAGTTGCGGATTGGTCGCCAACAGCACCTGGCCGAATTCCGGTACGGTCGGGCCGAAGCTGTCGAAAAATTCGAACCCGGCGGCCGGATTGAACGCAAAGGCACCGTCGGCATATTGATTGGCCTGCGCGCCCAGGCGGACATTGTCGCGAAGGGTCAGCGTTTCGTTCAGATAGAAACCGCCGACGAGCCAGTCGAGCCGGTCGTCGAACGCGGTGCCCTGGATGCGGATTTCCTGGGTGAAATCCTGCAGCCCGGTGCGGTAGCCATCGCGATACGCCCGGTCCATCCCGGAAAAATCGATGTCCTGATTGCGCAGGGAGCGCCAATCCCGGAACGCCGTGATCGAGGTCAGCGTAACGGTATCGAATTCATAGGTGGCTTCGGCGGAAACGCCCCAGTCCTTGACCGCTTCATTATAGTTGCGGCCGGGCGTTACCGCCATCATCCGGTCTTCCGGATCGGCAACGGGGATACCCGCATTGCCCGCCAGCCCGGCAACGAAATCGACGATCCCGGCGGTGGGGCCGCGCGCGATGTTGACGGCGCCGCAGCACTCTTCGTCGGTCTCGGCATAGTCCGCGATGAAGCGGATCGTCAGCCGTTCGTTCTCGAACAGGCCCTGTCCGCGCACGGCGTAACGATCGACGGTGTTGATATCGCGGCCGCTGTTTACGTCGGTGATATAGCCGTCGCGCTGGCGATAGACGCCGTCGAGCCGCAGCGCGATGGCGTCGCTAACCGGCCCGGTGACCATGCCGCGCAATTCATAGGCATCGTAATTGCCATAGCTGCCCTCGACGAAGCCGCCGAGTTCGAATTCCGGCATCTCCGTCGCGATACTCAGCGCACCGGCTGACGTATTACGTCCGAACAGCGTGCCCTGCGGGCCGCGCAGCACTTCGACGCGCTCGATCGGCGGAAGTTCGCTGAGAGCAACGCCGGCGCGGGCGCGATAGACGCCGTCGATGAACACGCCGACGGCGGGCTCGAAGCCGGGATTGTCGCCGGCGGTGCCGATGCCGCGAATGCCGAGCGCCGTGGCGTTCGAGGAGGATTGGCCGGTGGTCGCGACGAGGCTCGGCGTCAGCTGTTCGAAATCGCGGATATCGGCCACGCCGGCATTTTCAACCAGCTCGCCGCCGAGAACGGAAACAGAAAGCGGCACGCTCTGCACGTCTTCGGAACGCCGCGTGGCGGTCACCAGGATCACCGTATCGCCGAACGTTTCGTTATCGGCGGCCGCAGGTGCGGCCTCGTCTTCGATGGACTGCGCGCCAGCCGGCGTCGCGGCGAAATACAGGGCCGCACCGGCCAGCAAAATGGACTTTTTCACTTTTCATTCCTTCGGGGGTCTTGGGTGGGGGATGACAATTGTGATCGCTGGCAATGCGGCAGCATCGACCTGCGGATCGGGGGGTGAATTTGCGGACCGGATGTCCGGCCCGGCTAACGATAGCGACAAGAGGTTAATTCCAGGCCCGGTATCGACGATCTTGCCTCTGCACTCTGCAAAGGGCCGTTCGGATGGGGACGATGAAACGGCCATGGATGCAAGCGAAGGCCGGAACGGTACGCACTATACTATACATAATCCTTGTCGCAGACTTTCGAGGGGCGAGCGCAGCCGGGCAGATGGGTACGCCCCGGCCGGGCGGACGCTCTCCCGACCACAAAATGGGGGACGGGAAACTCGTCTATATTCTTGAGAAAATGGTGCTGCTGGAGAGAATTGAACTCTCGACCTCACCCTTACCAAGGGTGCGCTCTACCCCTGAGCTACAGCAGCAAACCGGTACGCATCAAAGCAGGGCGCGCCTATGGCGGCAGCGCGCGCCTTTTGTCAAGCACAGCTTGGCAAGGCGGCGGCGAAACGGCATGACGCGGCGCATGAGCGATGCAAAGGACGCCAAGGACAAACGCGCGAAGCGGCTGGCCGAGGAGCTGCGCAAGAACCTGCGTCGCCGCAAAGGCCAGGCGCGCGAACAGCGAAGCGGAGGCGATAGCGGCGAACCCGCCGGGGACTAATTTATAGTCGCAGCGTCGCCGGGCCCGCTGCAGCGTCCACAGTCGCGCTGCGACGTATCGAAATACCAGTAGATCCCGGCGGCAAGGACCAGCCCGCCAATCAGCGCGGGAAGCGCGATCCGCCGGTTGAGCCGGCGGCGGCGTTCGCGCATTTCGTCGCTTTGCCCCGGAAATTTCATACCGGTACCGTCAATCCAGCGGCGCGCACATTTCGCCGAGCCAGGCAGCAGCCGCATCATCGAGGTGCGGTCCGATCCGGGCGACGACATCGGCATGATAGCCGTCCACCCAATCGCACTCGACGGCCGTCAGCATCGTCGTATCGATCAGATTGCGGTCGATCGGTACGAAGGTGAGCGTTTCGAAGCCGAGCATCGTCGCTTCACCGCCTGCGATCTCGCGTTCTTCGATGGCGACGAGATTTTCGATCCGGATGCCATACTCGCCGGCCTTGTAATAACCGGGTTCGTTCGAAAGGATCATCCCGGCGTGCAGGGGTTCGTCCCAGCCGGAGCCCGGATAGTTGGCCGCGCTGATCCGCTGCGGCCCTTCATGAACGCCCAGGAAACTGCCGACGCCATGGCCGGTGCCGTGCATATAGTCGAGCCCCGCGGCCCAGAGATATTGCCGCGCGAAACTGTCGAGCTGGCTGCCGCGCGTACCTTGCGGAAAAACCGCTGTCGCCAGCGCGATATGGCCCTTCAGCACGCGGGTGAAGCGATCGCGCATTTCCGGCGTCGGCGTGCCGATGATCACGGTCCGCGTCACATCGGTCGTGCCGTCGGGATATTGGCCGCCGCTATCGATCAGATAGATGGAGTCCATTTCGAGCGGGATGCTGGATTCCTCGGAAACGCGGTAGTGCGGGCTCGCGCCGTGCGGCCCGGCGCCCGAAATCGAGTCGAAGGACAGATCGCGCAGCAGCGGGTTTTCCTGACGGAATTCCAGCAGCCGCTTCGCCGCCGACATTTCGGTAACGCCGCCCTTGGGCGCCTCAATCGACAGCCAGTGCAGGAAGCGCACGAGCGCCGCGCCGTCGCGTTCGTGGGAATCGCGCATGCCCTGCAGCTCGACCGGATTCTTGATGGCCTTCGGCAGCACGGCCGGTTCGGCTTCGGACAATATCGTCGCGCCGGCATCCTCAAGCGTCTGGAAGATCGCCGCGACCGCGCGTTCGGGGTCGGCGATCACACGCTTGCCCTTGAGCGACCCAAGCACCCCCTGGAAAGCCGAACGCTCATGCACGCGAACGCCATTGCCGAGATGGCGCTGGACGTCTTCGCTCATCTTGTCCGGCTCTACGAAGAAATCGGCCGTGCCGTCCTTGTGAACGATGGCATAGGCGAGCGCGACCGGCGTGTGATCGACATCGGCGCCGCGGATGTTGAATGTCCAGGCGATCGAATCGAGTGCGGCGAGCACTGCGGCATCGGCCTTTTTCTCCGCCATTTCGTCGGCCATGTCCTGGCGCTTACGGGGCGATGACTTGCCGGCAAACTTCTCGTCATGGACGATCAGCTTGGCGTCCGAAGGCAAAGGTTTGTCGGGCCACACGGCATCGATCGGATTGGTGTCGACGGCAACGAGTTCCGCGCCCTTTTCCGCAAGCGCCTTGGTCGCGGCCGTCACCCATTGCCTCGTGTGGAGCCAGGGATCGTATCCGATCCGGCCACCCTGGCTGGCATGATCCTTCAGCCAGTCGGCGACGCTCGTCGCAGGCACGCCTACATATTCCCAATTCTCGCCATCGACCTGCTCGCGGACCTGCAGGGTGTAGCGTCCGTCCGTAAAGATAGCGGCCTCTTCCGACATCACCACGGCGGTGCCGGCCGAGCCCTGAAAGCCCGTCAGCCAGCCAAGGCGCTGGGCATAGGCGCCGACATATTCGCTCATATGTTCGTCGGTCAGCGGCACGACGAAACCGGTGAGCTTGCGGGACGCGAGCTCCTCGCGCAGCGCGTTGAGACGATCTTCGTAGGTGGACATGGCAATTGGCCCTTTTGGTGTTACTAGCGGCCTACATAGTCGCCCGAACGGCGGCGCGCCACCGCCAGAAAGGACTTCCCGCCATGCCGATACGTTCCTTGCTTGCCGCCGTCAGCCTCGTCGCCATCGCCGCACCGGCACTCGCCCAGCAGGAAAATGAAACCGTGTCCGAAACCGCCGCTTCCGAAATGCCCGCGCCGCCCGTTGCCGAGCAGCGCCCTCACAGCTTCACCCTGCACGGGATCACGGTCGAGGATCCCTATTTCTGGCTGAAGGACCAGGGTTATCCCGAAATCGACGACGAGCCCGTGCTCGACTATCTGCGCGCCGAAAACGCCTATTTCGAAGCGGTCATGGCCCCGCACCAGCCGCTTATCGACACGCTCTATGCCGAAATGCGCGGCCGGCTCCCGGAAAACGACGCCAGCGTCCCGGTTCCCGACGGCGATTACGAATATTGGTATGCCTATAATGAAGGCCAGGAATACCGGCTCTGGTACCGCCGCCCGATAGCCGGCGGTGACGACGAACTGCTGCTCGACGAGAATGCGCTGGCCGAAGGGCATGAGCAATTCTCGCTCGGCACCGTGCAGGTGAGCCCCGATGCCCGGCTGCTTGCCTATTCGACCGATACCGACGGCGCGGAGCGTTATGTGCTGCGTTTCCTTAATCTCGAAACCGGCGAAACGCTGCCCGATGCCATTCCCGGCATATTGGGCGACGTCGTCTGGGCCGCCGATTCCGCGAGCATCGTCTACACGCCGGTCGACGACAATTGGCGCTCCAAAGTGGCGATGCATCACCGGCTGGGCACCGATCCTTCGGAAGATGCCGAGCTTTATCGCGAGCCCGAAGAAGGCATGGAAATCGGCATCGACATGACCCAGTCGCGCAGATTCCTGACGGTTTGGGCCGGCGACAATGTCAGCAACGAGATCCGCCTCGTCCCGCTCGACGATCTGACGGCCGAACCGGTGCTGGTGTCGCCGCGCGAAACCAACCGGCTTTACGATGTCGACGAGCATGAGGGCACGCTCTACATCCACACCAACGACGAGCATGTGAATTTCCGTCTCGCAACCGCGCCGGTCGAGGCGCCCGTCGAATGGACCGAACTGGTCGCAGGATCGGACGATTTCTACATCACCGGGCTGACGACCTTCCAGAATTTCTACGTCGTCGAGGCGCGTGAACGCGGGCTCGATCAGGTCGAGATCCGCTATTACGACAATGAGACCGTCGAGCGCATCCCCTTCCCCGAAGCGAGCTATACGGCGGGTCTCGGCCCGGTCGCCGAGTTCGATACGGATACGATCCGCATCGATTACGAGTCGATGGTCACCCCCGATACCGATTACAGTTATGCCGTGGGCTATGACTCGGCCGAGGGCGGCGGGACGCTGACCACGCTCAAGGTGCAGCAGGTGCCTTCGGGTTATGACGCCAGCCAATATGTCACCGAGCGGCTCGAAATCGAGGCACGCGACGGCACCATGGTGCCCGTCAGCCTCGTCCATCGCCGCGATGTGACCCCTAACGCCGATACGCCGGTCCATCTCTATGCCTATGGCGCCTATGGCTATGCCGTGACGCCCTATTTCTCGACCCGGCAGCTGAGCCTTGTCGATCGCGGCTTCATCTTCGCCATCGCCCACATCCGCGGCGGCGACGATCTCGGCTATCAATGGTATCTCGACGGCAAGCTCGAACGTCGCACCAACACCTTCAACGATTTCGTGGATGTCGGCCGCGGGCTGGTCGCGCGCGGCTATACGAGCGAAGGCCGGATAGCGGCCTCGGGCGGTTCGGCGGGCGGCGAGCTGATGGGCGTGATCGCCAACACCGATCCCGAGCTGTTCGGCGCGATCGTCGCCGAAGTGCCGTTCGTCGACGTGCTCAACACGATGCTGGATGAATCGCTCCCTCTCACCCCCGGCGAGTGGCCCGAATGGGGCAACCCGATCACCGATCCCGACGCCTTCCGCCTGATCCAGAGCTATTCGCCCTATGACAATGTCACGGCGCAAGATTATCCGCCGATGATGATCACCGCGGGCCTCAACGATCCGCGCGTGACCTATTGGGAACCGGCGAAATGGACGGCCCGGCTGCGCGCGACGCGCACCGACGACAATTTGACGGTGTTGCGGACCAATATGGGTGCGGGGCACCAGGGCCAGTCCGGCCGCTTCCAGTCGATCGTCGACGAAGCCCAGGCCCAGGCCTTCATCCTGACCCAGCTCGGCGTGGAGGAGTAAGCGTAGCCGCATGAGCCGCGACAGGGCCTTCTCGCACAGGGTCACCGCAAGGCCCGAACATATCGACGAGCTCGGCCATGTGAACAACGCGGTCTGGGTGCAGTGGATCCAGGAACTCGCGGTCGCGCACTGGAACGCGGTGTCCGATCCCGCGCATGTAGCTGCCTATATCTGGGTCGTGACCCGGCACGAGATCGACTATCTGCGTCCCGCTCTGGAAGGCGAAACGGTGACGGGCACCACATGGATCGAAGAAGGGCCGAAAGGCGCGCGGTTCGACCGATATATGGAATTTACAGGCGGGGACGGAAAGCCGCGCATTCGGGCGAAGACCACCTGGGCGATGATCGACCGGGCAAGCGGCAAGCCGTTACGCGTGCCGCCCGAAGTCGCCGCGCCGTTCCTTTAGCGTCTTCTAGCGTTCGGTGAGCGCGTGGAGCGTCGCACGCAGCGCCGAGCGATCGGACGTCATCCGGATATGGGCGGAATCGATTTCGATCGTCCGGTCCGCCTCCCCCTTGCCGCCGCGCGCGAGGGCCGGCGGAATTACGCCATCCTGCCGCGACCAGAGCGCGATGGTCTTGACCGGCGGCTTTTCGTGTGTCGCGCAGGCATAGGGCGGCTCGTCCACCTTGTGACCCGCCACCCATTCGTAAATCCGCCAGATGCGGATCGAGTGGAGATCGCCGGAAAAGGGGCTGCCCAGGGTCACCACGCGTTCGACCTTGTCTGGCCGGCATTTCGCAAGCTCTCGCGCAATGATGCCGCCAATGCTCCAGCCGACCAGCGCAACCCGGCGGCCTGATTGAACGTGAAGCGCATCGAGTCGCTCGATCAGCTTCGGCATGGTTTCTTCGGTGACACCGAAATTGCGCCCCTGCTCCCAGCCATGCACGCCGAAATTATTCGCGCCGAGGGCGGCATAAAGCCCGCGCATAGACCGGTCGGAAGCGAGGAATCCCGGAATGCCGAGTACGGGACGTCCACCGCCGTCGACGGTTCCGGCCAGGGAGCGGCCCGTACTTTCGGAGAAAAAGCGGAAACAGGCTTCCCAGCCCTCACGCGCCAAGCCGCCCAGGCCCGGGCGTTCGATCGCGGGAGACGCGGCTATTGCGCCGGTGCTGTTGAAACTCGTCTGCATGGCTTCCAGTGTCACAAAAACGTAAAGGAAGCCGAAACGGGCCCGACAATCAAGGCTTTGGGGGGAAGCGGGCCGCCCGAAACGCGGCAGCCCGCCCCGATTCCGCGTTAGCGGTCGCGCTGGACCTCGAAGCTGCCGCTCCACCGGCCGTAATTGCGGCTCTCGACGCCGTTGCGACGGCTGCCATTATAAGAGCTGCGTCCCGACTGCGGCGTCACGCGAATGGTGCCGCCGCGGGTATCGATCACACCGGCATGCACCGCTGCGCGGCAAATGCTGGAATCATCAGTGTAAATACCGGTGCCCCATACCGTGCCGCCCTGGCTTGCGCCGCTTGGGCATTCGCAGCGCAAAGTTGCACGGGAACCGCGCAGGGCGACCGCGTTGCGCGGGCATTCCTCCGCCCGGCCCCAATTGGGCGGTGGGTTTCCGCTGCTGCTGCCGGAGAATTCGAAGCTGCCGCTCCACCGGCCATAGTTGCGCGTTTCGACACCGTTGCGATAGCTGCCGCTATAGGAACTGCGGCCCGACCGCGGCCACAGGGTGACGGCACCGCCGCGCCCGCTGATCACGCCGGCATGAAGAGCCGCGCGGCAAATGTTCGAATCGTCGGTATAGGTGTTGGTGCCCCAAACCGTGCCCGACTGCGTGTCGCTCGCCGAACACTGGCACTGCACGGCCCGGTTGCTGCCGCGGAACGAGGTCGCATTGCCCGGGCAAGCCTGGCCGTTGCCATAACCCGGCCGGTCTTCAGGTCCGCCGCCATAATCGCCGTTCGCGAAGCGGAAGCTGCGCGGCCAAAGCCCGTAATCGCGGGATGTAACGCCATTCTGCGTCGAACCGTGATGATTGCCATGGGCGCCAAGAAACACGACGCGAACATTGCCGCCGCCAGGACCGACTTTGCCGTCATGCAGCGCGGCCCTGCAGACGCTTGAATCGTCCGTAAAATATCCGGTGCCCCAGACATTGCCGGAACGGACAGCACTCGCGCTGCAATAGCAGGTTTCGGAGCCCCGGGTCTGGCCGAACTGCGCGGACGTTCTCGGACATTCGCGATATTGCTGGGATTGCATCGCTTCGCCCGGCGTTGCGACGGGCAACGAGAGCAGCGCGAAAAGCGCCAGCACGAAGGGTATGGCTATTCGGGTCATCACAGTCTCCCTGTTCGACGCGCCCCGTTCCAGCGCCTCGCAATAGTTTCGGTGCGACCCTTTTCGAGGAGCAGTCTTGCCGAAAATCAGGAGCTTGGCAACCGCTGACAGGGCCCGCGCGAAGGCCTATGCCCTTGGCAATGGGTAGGAAGGTAATCATTATCGGCGCAGGGCATAATGGCCTTGTCTGCGCCTGGTATCTGGCCCGCGCCGGCTATCGCGTCGAAATGCTGGAGACGCGATCCATCGTCGGCGGCGCTGCGGTGACCGAAACCTTCCACCCCGGCTTTCGCAATTCGACGGCGAGCTACACGGTCGGCCTGCTTGATCCCGGAATCATTGCCGACATGAAGCTCCACGATCATGGGCTGAGAATCGTCGAGCGGCCGATCGACAATTTCCTGCCGCTGGGCGAGGATGGCTATCTGATTCTCGGCGGCGGGCGCAGTCATGCGGAGGTTGCCAAATTCTCGGTGCGGGACGCCGAGAGATTACCCGAATATCGGCAGCGGCTTTCGGCCGCCGCCGCGCTGCTGCGCTATCTTGCCGATGTCATCCCGCCCAATGCCGGCGGCGGCATTGCGGATCTGTTCCGTGCGCTCGGCCAAGGGCGCGCGGCACTCAAACTGCCGCTCGACGCGCAGCGCGACGCGATCGACCTTTTCACCCGCTCGGCGCGCGAATTCCTGGGCGGCTTTTTCGAAAGCGAGCCGGTAAAGGCCGCCTTCGGCTTCGACAGCATCGTCGGCGCCTATCACAGCCCCGACACGCCGGGATCGGCCTATGTGCTGCTCCACCATGTCTTCAACGAAGTGAACGGCAAGGATGGGAAATGGGGCCATGCCATCGGCGGCATGGGCGCAATCACCCAGGCGATGGCGCGCGCCTGCGAAGCGCTGGGCATCAACATCCGTACCGACGAAACCGTCGCTAAGGTGTTGGCGGATTCGGGCCATGCCGATGGCGTGGAAACCGCGAACGGCGAACGCATCAGGGGCGATATCGTCATCGGTAACGTCCATCCCAAGCGGCTGTTGCTCGATCTCGTCGAACCCGGATTGCTCGACCCGGCATTGCGCGCCCGGATGGAACAGCACGCCTCGGGATCGGGCACCTTCCGGATGAACGTCGCGCTGAAGGAATTGCCGCGCTTTGCCTGCCTGCCGGAACCGGGCCCGCATCTTTCCAGCGGCATCATCATCGCGCCGAGCCTCGACTATATGGACGCGGCCTATCAGGAGGCCCGCACGCGGGGTTGGTCGAAGGCCCCGGTAATCGAGATGCTGATCCCTTCCACGATGGACGACACGCTGGCGCCGCCCGGCGCGCATGTCGCCAGCCTGTTCTGCCAGCATTTCGATCCGACGCTCGACTGGGACAGGCATCGCGAAGCGGCGGCCGACACCATCCTCGACACGGTCGAGGCGCATGCACCCGGATTCCGGTCCAGCATCCTCGGCCAGATGGCTCTCTCTCCGCTGGATCTCGAACGGCGCTTTGGACTGGTCGGCGGCGATATCTTCCACGGCCGGATGTCGCTCGACCAGCTCTGGGCGATGCGGCCGATGCTGGGGCTTGCCGATCACCGGATGCCGGTGCCCGGCCTCTATCTGTGCGGCGCGGGCGCGCATCCGGGCGGCGGCGTCACCGGGCGGCCCGGCCGTAATGCGGCCCAGGCGGTCATAAAGGACGGGCGGCGATTCTTTCGAACCGCCGCCCGCGCCTGAAACAAAAGGGTGAAACCCTATCCTTCGTCGGTCTGGAATTCGAAGCTGCCGGACCAGGTGCCATAGTCGCGCGTGGTCACGCCGTTCGCTTCCGAGCCGGAATAGCTGCTGAGGCCATCGACCACCGTGAAGGTGACTTCGCCGCCATCGGCTTCGATCACACCGGCATGGACGGCCGCACGGCAAATCCGCGAATCGTCGGTATAGGTTTCGCTACCCCATACCGAACCGCTTGCCGAAGCGGCGGCATCGCAGCCGCACGTCACCGTTTCGCCCGTGCCGCGCAGATCGCGGGCATTGGCAGGACAAGCTTCAACCGCTGCCACTTCCTCTTCCGGTTCGCCGGCTTCGGCACCTTCGAAGAAGAAGCTGCCGCCCCAGCTGCCCCAGCGCCGCGTTTCGACGCCGTTCGCGGTCGCGGCCGAATAGGAATCGCGGCCCGGCAGGAAGGTGATCGTCACATTGGCGGGTTCATCGCCAACGAGACCCGCGTGCATCGCCGCGCGACAAACCGCCGAATCGTCCGAATAGGGCCCCGCACCCCAGACACTGCCGGTTTCGGCCGTCTCAGCCGAGCAGGAGCAGGTGAAGCTGTCTTCCGAACCGCGCATATCCTGTACCCTGTCGGGGCAAGCATCGGCGAGCGGCTCGGCTTCGACGACCTCTTCTTCGGCCGGCGCTTCCGCCGCGCCGCCGCAAGCGGTGAGAATGGCCGCCGACGCCGCAAGCGCCGACATGGTGAGAATGGTAGTGCGTTTCATAAAAATCCCCTCGTGATGACTTCAAGGTGCCGGACGCGACCCGGCCGAATCGAAACGACCTTAACGGCGGCTGGAGACTATCCGCGCGTTGGAAAGCTGGCAAATGCCGCGACGCGGTGCCCGGCACTCTGGCCTTCACCGCCGCAATGGCTATGAGGGGAAAACACGCACATCCAAGCGGAGCAGAGAATGATCGAAGTGGAATGGTGGGAGTTTGACGATGCCGAAACGATGGCGGGCGAAGTCGCCGGCGATATCGGCTTCATCATCGAAAAGGCCATCGAAACCAACGGCAAGGCCGAACTGGCTCTGCCTGGCGGCCAAACGCCGCAGCCGATTCTCGAAGTGCTCGCCAAGCGCGATTTCGACTGGTCCAAGGTCCGCGTCTTTCCGACCAACGAACGCATCGTCGATGCGGGGAGCGAATATAGCAATTTCGAGATGCTCGAGCGGATTCTCGGCCCGACCGGAGCGACCGTCGAGCCGCTGCTCGATCATCACCAGCACTGGAGCACCAAGGAAGCCGGCCAGAGCGCCGATGCGCGGCTGGCAGGGTTCAGCTGGCCGGTCGATCTCGTCTGGCTCGGCATGGGGGACGACGGCTCGACGGCCTCGATATTCCCGAATGTGATGGACGATGCGATCAACGCGCCCAAGGCGCGCCGGGCGATCGGCGTGACGCCCGATCCGATGCCCGCCGACGCGCCGGTCGACCGGGTGACGATGACGCGCGGCGCGCTGCTGGCGGCACACACCATGATCGTCACGCTATCCGGCGCCCAGAAGAAAGAATTGCTCGAAAAGGCGATCGACGATGGGCCGCTGTCCAACGTGCCGATCGGCCGGGTTCTCGCCGAAACCGAAATCCCGATCGATATCTACTGGAGCGCCAACTAGCCGAACACCGGAGGGGATGAGGATGGACGAGAGCGAAAACGCCGGTCCTGAAAGCGAAGAGCAACGCATCGCCCGCGAGAGCGGCTATTGGCGCGCCAATGTCCGGCTGCTCGCGGTGCTGATGACGATCTGGTTTATCGTCTCCTTTGGTTGCGGGATCCTGTTTCGCGATTTCCTCGACCAGTGGAGCCTCGGCGGATATCCGCTCGGCTTCTGGTTCGCCCAGCAAGGTTCGATCTACGTCTTCATCCTGCTGATCGTCGTCTATGTCCGCAAGATGCGGGTGATCGAGCGCGAATATGGGGTCGATGGCGAATGACGACCCAAACGCTTATCTACCTATTCGTCGGCGCGAGTTTCGCGCTGTATATCGGCATCGCCATTGCCTCGCGAGCGGCCTCGACGAGCGAGTTCTATGTCGCGGACGGCCATGTCCATCCGATCGTCAACGGCATGGCGACCGCCGCCGACTGGATGAGCGCGGCGAGCTTCATTTCGATGGCGGGGCTGATCGCCTTTCTGGGCTACGACGGATCGGTCTATCTGATGGGCTGGACCGGCGGCTATGTGATGCTCGCCCTGCTGCTCGCACCGTATCTCCGCAAGTTCGGCCAATATACCGTCCCGGATTTCATCGGCGCGCGTTATTACTCGAGCGCCGCGAGGGTCGTCGCCGTGGTGTGCCTGATCTTCATCAGCTTCACCTATATTGCCGGGCAGATGCGCGGGGTCGGCATCGTCTTTTCGCGCTTCCTGGAGGTGCCGGTCGATCTCGGCGTGATCATCGGCATGGGGATCGTCTTCGTCTACGCCGTGCTCGGCGGGATGAAGGGGATCACCTATACGCAGGTCGCGCAATATTGCGTGCTGATCTTCGCCTATATGGTGCCGGCCTTCTTCATCAGCTTTCTCGTCACCGGCAATCCGGTGCCGCAAATCGGCCTCGGCAGTCAGGTCGCCGACGGATCGGGGCTCTACGTCCTCCAGAAGCTCGACGGCACGCTCACCGATCTCGGTTTCACGGCGTACACCGACGGCACCAAATCGATGATCGACATTTTCTGCATAACCGCCGCGCTGATGATCGGCACGGCAGGGTTGCCGCATGTCATCGTGCGCTTCTTCACCGTGCCGAGCGCGCGGGATGCGCGCAAATCGGCGGGCTGGGCGCTGGTCTTCATCGCGCTCCTTTATACCACCGCACCGGCCGTGGGCGCCTTTGCGCGGCTGAATTTCGTCGAGACGGTCAACGAGACGCCATACACGCAAGCCCCCGGCTGGTTCACCAACTGGGAGGAAAACGACCTTATCGCCTTTAACGACCGCAACGGCGACGGCGTCATGCAATATCGCTCGGGCGATCCCTTTGCCGGCGCGCCCGTCTTTACCGAAGAACGCGGCGCATCGGGCGAGCGGCTCGTCTCCAACGACGCGACCGAGGGCGAGAACGAGGTCTATGTCGACCGCGACATCATGGTGCTCGCCAATCCGGAGATCGCGAACCTGCCGGGCTGGGTGATCGCGCTGGTCGCGGCGGGCGGGCTGGCGGCGGCGCTCTCGACGGCGGCGGGTCTGTTGCTCGTCATCTCGACGGCGGTGAGTCACGATCTTCTGAAACAGACTTTCCGGCCGAAAATAACCGAGAAAGGCGAGCTCCGCGCCGCGCGTATCGCGGCGACGGCGGCGATCCTCGTCGCCGGCTATCTCGGCATCTATCCGCCGGGTTTCGTTGCGCAGGTGGTCGCCTTCGCCTTCGGGCTGGCCGCGGCCTCGCTCTTCCCGGCGATTTTCATGGGCATCTTTTCCAAACGCATGAACAAGGAAGGGGCGATCGCCGGCATGGTCACCGGCCTCACCTTCACCTTCCTCTATATCGCCTGGTTCAAACTCTGGTCGCCCGAGAGCAATGTTGCGGAAAACTGGTGGTTCGGGATTTCGCCTGAGGGCATCGGCGTGATCGGTATGCTGCTGAACTTCGCCGTAGCGATCAGCGTCTCGGCGGCGACCAAGGCGCCGCCGCTCGAAATCCGCAGGCTCGTCGACCGGATCAGGCTGCCCGGCAACGCCGGGGCCTGATCCTGCCGGAATCGCGCGCCTAATTGTGGAGCGCGAGGCCGATCTGCTTCAGATTGTTGCTGGACTTGGGCGTATCGGTGCTCCGTGCGGCTTCGCGCGCCGACTGTACGGCGGGAAGCAGCAGCGCGATGCCGCCGGTAACATTTTCGAGTTCGTCATTGTTGAGTTCTTCGGGCTTCGTCTTGTTCGTCATCGTTGCGTCTCCATGCGTTGTTTCCGATCGACGGTATGGGACATCGCCAAAGGCCGCATTGTGACCGGCATCACCGGTCGAAACGGAAATCCGGAAAAGATTTGCCCTTTTAGGGGCCGGGTTCCTGTGCATCCGGCATCATGGGTGCCATCACGCCGACATTGACGAACCATTGCTGGCCGCTGGCACGGCGGTGGCGGACGAGATCTTCCTGCATTTCGAACATACCGGGAAAAAGGTTGGTCTCCGGAACCGGTTCGCCGGCAAAACGCATATAGGCCTGGTCCGCCGCATAGGCCGGCCAATCGGGGCGGCCCTCGCCGGACGGAACGCCGGTACGGGCAAAACTCACCCAATAATCCATCATCGCCGAAGATAGCGCGATCTCATCCGCCCCGTCCGGCCGGGGCCAGTTGGGCGGTAGCGACGCCTCAGGCCCGGTCTGGCCGAAGACGAAGGGCAGTTCGCTCGCATGAAAGGCGCAAATTGCCCGCTCGCGCGCGGCGGGATCGCAATGGTCGAACAGATAAAGATAGGCCGGAAGCCCGGCCGCCGAATGCCGGTCCACCAGATATTCGCTGGCCCAGCCGAACACGGCATCGCGCAATGTCGCCATCATGCTTTCGCGGATATCCGACGACGGATAGAGGCGGAGAAATTCGGGCGCGAGATCGCCATAGCGCCGCACGATTTCGGCCTCATAGCTCGCGGCATCGGTGGGGATGGCCGGCAGCGGAACGAGCCCCGCGCGCATCTCCCCTTCGGTAAAGCCGGTCAGCAACGGCACCGGCGCCTGACGCCCCGCATCGAACGTCTCGACGGCCTGTTCGGTGAGCGCCCAACCGTCGATCGTTCCTTCGGGGCGGAAGCCCGCCATCAGCGCCGTCATCATCAGCCTCTCCGCATCCATTGCCCGCAGGGCGGCGAGGTCGGCCGCTCCCAGCGCGGAGGCGATAGCGGCGCCGGTCTCCTCGGCCGGCGTCAGGCCGTAGACCGTCCGGCGGAGTTCCGGCACGGCGCGGGTATTGGTGCTCTGGGCGATCGCCTTGTGGAACAGGCCGCGGGCGAGCGGGCTCACCATCAGATAGGTAACGCTGAGCGCGCCCGCCGATTCGCCCATGATCGTGACATTACCGGGATCGCCTCCGAATGCGGCGATATTGTCCCGCGTCCAGCGTAACGCGGCGATCTGGTCGAGCAGGCCGTAATTGCCCGATGCGGCGTGCGGCGATTCCGCGCTGAGCTCGGGATGCGCAAGCCAGCCGAGCGCGCCGAGCCGATAGTTGATCGACACGAAGACGATACCCCGCTCGGCAAAGTTGGCGCCGTCGTACATTGGCTCCGCGCTGCCGCCGATCCGCAGCGATCCGCCATGGATCCAGACGATCACCGGCGCATCGGCCGCGTCTTCCGGCGCCCAGATGTTGAGCGTCAGACAGTCTTCGCTAACCGTCTCAGGCGGGTCGAAATATAGGCTGGTCGGGGGCACCGGGGGCTGGATGCAGCTCGGCCCGAAGGTTGTGGCATCGCGTATCTCCTCCCAAGCCGATGGCGGCGCGGGCGGACGCCAACGGGCGTCTCCGACCGGCGGCGCGGCATAGGGAATGCCCCTGAAAATGTGGAGCCCGTTTTCGGAGACGCCGGCCAGCCTGCCCTGTTCGACGACGGCCTCGGGCCCATCGGTGGCATGGGCGGACGCCGGGAAGCCCGTCGCAAGCGCCGCGGCGAGCAGCATGACCGCGCGAATGAGTTGGCGGGTCTTCAGGATAGGAGTCTCCCCTTCGCCCGATTCGCGACCGTCGTTCCGCTTGTCATCCGGGCGCGCCAGAAATACACTATCGCGATAGTGAATATCAATGGCGCAAAGGCCGTTGCCCCGCGCATAAGATGAATCGGCGCGCGGAAGAAATCCGGGAGAGGGTATGAAAAGCCAGGATGCAACCCGGCGCCAGTTTCTGGCCGGGACGACGGCGCTGCCGCTGATACCATCGACCCTGATGCCGTCTGCTCTCAAGGCGGCGACCGGCCGATCGACATCGGTGGCTGACGATCTGGCCCGTTATATCGGCTTTGGAAACAAACAATCCGGCGGCGAAGGCGACAATGCCTGCGGAGCATGGCTCGAGGCCGAGCTCGAAAGCGCGGGCTTTTCCGTCGAGCGGCAGACCCTGAGCGTGCCCTTTTTCGATGCGGAGCGCAGCGACCTTGTCTGCGGCGAGGAGCACGCTGCGCTCCAGCCGCAGCCGATCGTCATCCCGAGCGGACCGGACGGGATCACCGGCCCGCTCGTGCGCGTCGGCCCCGAAGGCATGTCCGCGTCACTCGCCGGTGCCATCGCGCTCATCGACCTGCCATCGCGGCGCTGGTCGACCGCGCTGTCCGATGCCATCCGGCGGCCGATCGAAACCGCCTTTGCCCGAGGCGCGCGCGCCGCCATCGTCATCACCAACGGCCCGACGGGAAAGACGATCGCGCTGAACACCGACGGTCGCGAACCGATGTTCGCCGGCCCGGTCGCGCTTCTGGCGCCGGAAGCGGCCGCGCCGTTTCTCGCCGCGGCGACGCGCGGCGACCGTGCCACGATGACCGTGACCGGCATCGGCGGACGGCGGCCCTGCTTCAACATTTCCGGACGCATAGACCGGGGCCGGGGCCGCTGGCTCGTCGTCTCCACGCCGCGTTCCGGCTGGGGCAGCTGCGCGGGGGAACGTGGCGGCGGCGTGGCCGCATGGCTCGAAATCGCGCGTTGGGCCGGCAGCGCCGCGACGCAGTTCGACCTCGCCTTCATCTGCAACAGCGCGCACGAATATCAATATCTCGGCGCCGAGGAGATGCTGCACGCCGCCGCGCCGCGCCCGGAAGAAACGGCCTTCTGGCTGCATCTCGGCGCCAACCTTGCTTCGCGCGACTGGCACGATTCCGTCGGCGCGATGACGCCGCTTCCCGGCACGGATTCGCAGCGCTATCTAGTCGTCAGTCCAGAATTGCTGCCGGCGGCGCAGCGCGAATTTTCGGGGCTTGCCGGGCTCGAAGCGCCCTATTCAAGCGAGGACCTGTCGGCCGGCGAGCTGACCAATGTCATCGAGGCCGGCTATGCGCCGGTCGCCGGAATTTTCGGCATTCACCGCTTTCACCATATCGCCGAAGACGATGCGCGCTGCGTATCGGCGGGCGCCGTGGCGGAAACATCCGCCGCCTTCCGGCGGCTGGTCGAGCATGTCCTGGCGACCGCGTAAAAAAGGCGGAGGCGGCACAAACCGCCTCCGCTAGTGCCTTCCGGCCCCCTTAATTGTCGATATTGCGCCGGAAGGTTTCGGGCAGGAAGAGAATGCCGACTATCGCCGTCATTCCTGCCACGAGCACGGGATACCAGAGCCCGTAATAGATATCCCCGGTGGCCGCGACCATGGCGAAGGCCACCGTCGGCAGGAATCCGCCGAACCAGCCATTGCCGATATGATAGGGAAGCGACATCGAGGTGTAGCGGATACGCGCCGGGAACAGCTCGACCAGCATCGCGGCCAGGGGCGCATAGACCGCCGTTGCCAGCAACATGATCGCGACGATGATCGCAATCACCAGCGGCCGGTTGATCAGCGCCGGATCGGCCTCCGAGGGATAGCCGGCGCTTTCGAGCGCGGCGCCGACCTCATCGCGGAAAGCGGAAATCGCGGCGACCCTTTGCTCGCCCGACAAAGCTGCGGGATCCGGCGCACGGATCACCCTTCCACCGACCCGCACTTCGGCAATCGTGCCGGCGGGCATCTCGACATTGCTGTAATTCACGCCGCTGCGCGCGAGATAGGCCTTGGCGATGTCGCAGCTCGAGGTGTCGAAAGTGTTGCTGCCGATCGGATCGAACTGGAACGAACATTCGCCGTCATGCGCAACCACGGTTACCGGCGAGCTTTCCACCGCCTCTGCCAGTGCAGGGTTTGCGGCATGGGTGAGCAGTTGGAACAGCGGAAAGAGCGTAACGGTCGCGAGGACGCAGCTCGTCATGATGATCTTCTTGCGACCGATCTTGTCGCTGAGCCAACCGAAGAAAATGAAGGTTGGTGTGGCGATGATCAGGGCGATGACGAGCAGGATATTCGCTGTCGCGCCGTCGATCCTGGCGATCCGTTCGAGATAGAAAAGCGTATAGAACTGAGCCGTATAGCCGATCACCCCCTGCCCCGCGACGGCGCCGAACAGCGCGATCAGCACGAATTTGAGATTGCCCCAGCGCGCAAAGGCTTCCTTGAGCGGCGCCTTGGAGGTCTTGCCCTCCTCCTTCATCTTCTGGAAGACCGGGCTCTCGGCAAGCTGCATCCGGATCCAGAGCGACACCGCAAGCAGCAGGATCGACACAAGGAACGGCACGCGCCAGCCCCAGCTGGCAAAGGCTTCCTCGCCCAACAGCGTACGCAGCCCGATCACCAGCAGCAGTGCCGTGAACAGGCCCACCGTCGCGGTCGTCTGGATGAAGCTCGTGAAAAGGCCGCGCCGGTTATGCGGTGCATGCTCGGCGACATAGGTTGCCGCCCCGCCATATTCGCCGCCCACGGCCAGCCCCTGCAACAGCCTTAGGCCCACAAGGATGATGGGCGCCGCCACACCGATCGAAGCGTAGCTCGGTAAAAAGCCGACGGCGAAGGTGGAAAGACCCATCAATCCCATGGTGACGAGGAAAGTGTTCTTCCTTCCCACCAGATCGCCGACGCGGCCGAACACGATCGAGCCGAAGGGACGCACGGCGAAACCCGCGGCAAACGCCCCCAAAGCGAGAATGAACGCGGTGGTTTCGTTGACGCCCGAAAAGAACTGGGCGGAGATATAGGTCGCGAGCAGGCCGTAGAGATAGAAGTCGTACCATTCGAACATGGTGCCGAGCGACGAGGCGGCGATGACCAGTTTTTCGCTTTGTTTCGCCCCGCTGGGCTCTGCATCATCCTTGGGCAATACCGTTTCGTTCGTCGCCATTTCTCATCCCCTCCCCGCGCCCCTTTTTTGGGCTTCGGCCTTTCCATTCGGCGCCGTGTTTATTTGTTTCGCGCCGGCTCGTTCTTGCTTCGGCGCTAGCGCGAAACCGCCATCGCCGGCAGTTTGCAGCCGGCACTGGCCAGTTCACGCTCCGCCTGGACGAAACCATATGCGGGGACGGTTTCGGCCGATCGGTCGCCGATCGCCTCCCAGCTATCGGCCACGCGTTCGGCAGCGTTTTCTCCGCCGCCAACGTAAACGCCTTCGGTGAGCGTGACGTGCGCGCGGGCGAAATGCCCGCCGCCCGCGCAGAGGATGGCCCGTGTCGGGGCATCGTCGCCGACCAGCGCCAGCAGGCCCGGACTAACCAAAGCAGGGTCCAGTTGCGCGAGCGCATCTTCCGACAGTACGCCGTCCGTCATCTGCGTCGCTGCGGTCGGTGCGAGCGCATTGACGCGAATCCCGTATTTCTCGCCCTCGATCGCCAGGGTCTGCATCAGTCCGACCAGCGCCATTTTCGCGGCGCCATAATTTGCCTGTCCGAAATTGCCGTAGAGCCCTGAAGACGAAGTCGTCATCACGATGCGTCCATGATGCTGCCCGCGCATGATGTCCCACACGGCCTTGGCGCAGATCGCAGCGCCCATCAGATGGACGTCCAGAACCAGCCGGAAATCGTCGAGATCCATCTTGGCGAAGCTCCGATCGCGCAGGATGCCGGCATTGTTGACGAGAATGTCGATACGCCCCCACTCCGCCATCGCCCGATCGACCATCGCGGCGACCTTGACCATATCGGTGACCGATGCCCCCACACCGATCGCCGCGCCGCCGCCGGAGCGAATTTCCTCGGCGACGCTTTCCGCCCCCGCTGCATCGAGATCATTGACGACGATTTTCGCGCCCAGTTTCGATAGCTGCAACGCATGGCAGCGCCCCAGCCCGCCTCCGGCGCCGGTGACGATGGCAATCCGCCCGTCAAGATTCATCCTACCCGTCTGCTGATCCATTTTCAGTTCTTCACTCTCACGCTAGTTAATGACTTGGGCGGCGCGCGCGTCCATCGCGCTACATTTTCTCACAACCGCTAGTTCCCCTTGCAGATCTCGTTGAAGCCCGCCGCCATGAACTTCGCCATGCGCTTTTTGACCGCAGAATAATCCTCGGACTTGCAAAGCCCGCCCGACAGCGTGTCGATACGCCCCGTCCGCGCGAGCGTGAGCATCAATGCGCCGGTGACAAAATGGTAGCCCCAGAAGATGTCTTCCTCGGCACAATCGGGAAGCGCTTTCTTGAGCAAGTCGATTAGCCGCAGCACGACGGGATCGAAATGCTTGTCCATCAGTTCGGTGCCCTCGGACGCGTTCGATGCCCGCGCGCCGAAAGCCGCATAATTCTTCCACCCTTCGCCGCCCTGGATATAGAGATCGAGATCGGTATCCAGAAAGGCGTGCAATGCCCCTTCGACTGTGGGCTTGCCGCCGGTCGACGCGTCATAATCGTCGAGCGCCTTCATCCGCAATTCGCTGGTCACGCCGGCACGCCGCGCGAAGACCGATTCGAACAGCTTCTGCTTGTCGTCGAAATAATAGTTTACGAGCGTGTGATGCACGCCGACCCGCTTGGCGACATCGTTGAGCGTCACGCCGTAAAGGCCGCGCTTGGAAAACAGGTATTCGGCGGCGTCCAGAATTTGCTCGGTCATCTCCGCACGCCGTTCCGCTTTCGTCAGCCGTTTGCGCCGTGGTTTGTCGGCTTCTGCCAAGATGCGCCCCTTCCGTTTGGCTTCGACGGGCTGGTACATAATCGAATTTCGCCCGTTCATGCGGCACTATATTCCGCTCTTAGGCGTATCTTGTCGATCTTGCCCGTCGCTGCCAATGGCATGTTGCCAACCCGAACAACAATTTCCGGTATCCACCAGGACGCCACACGGCTCTGTAACGGTTCCAAAAGGGCGGCGTCGCTGATCGACTGATCCTTCTGCGTCTCGACCAGCAAGATGGGCCGCTCGCCCCATTTTGGATCGGACCGACCGATAACGGCGACCAGTGAAACCTCCGGCAACGCCCCGACAATGGCCTCGATTTCCGCCGGATTGATCCATTCTCCACCCGACTTGATGAGATCCTTGGAGCGTCCGGTGATCATCAGATTGCCGCGATCGTCGATGCGGGCAAGATCGCCGGTATCGAACCAGCCGTCCTGCGTAGATGGCTCTTCCTGCCCGAAATAGCGCCCGACCACAGACGAGCCACGGACATGCAGATGGCCCTCGACGCCCCGCTGTTCGGGAAGGGGCGTCCCCTCGCTGTCGGTCAGCATCAGATCGATGCCCATCGCAGGGCGCCCTGATTGCGAAGCCGTCCTGTCGAGATCGCACGGCGATGCGGACGTGCCCAAAGGCGAAAGTTCGGTCATGCCCCATGTTGTTTGCAGCACGATCCCGCGATCCTCGATCCTTTGCATCAGCGCGGGCGGCATCGGCGAACCGCCGACCATGATGCGCTCCAGCGAAGGAATCTCTGTTCCCGTCTCATCAAGATAATCCATCAGGCCCAGCCAGACCGTCGGAACGGCTACCCCAATCGTTACATTTTCGTCTTTGATGAGACCGGCCAGACTGGCGCCGTCCGCCTGCCGCCCGGGCAGCACGAGTTTTCCGCCCGTCGCCGGGACGGCGAAGGGCAAGCCCCAGGCATTGGCATGAAACATCGGAACGACGGTCAGGACCGCATCGCGCGAGGTGATGCCGGCAACCTCCGCCTGCAACTGCCGCAGCGTGTGCAGATAATTGCCGCGATGGGTATAGGTCACTCCCTTCGGCGCGCCGGTCGTGCCAGAGGTGAAACACAGGCCGCATGGCGCGGTTTCGTCGAAATCGCCCCATTCGACTTCATCGAGCTCCGCCGCAATTGCCGTTTCGAGGCTGAGAACCGTGCGATCGCCGCAAAGCCTGGATTGCACGTCCCCAAGTTCGTCGATCGCGACGAGATGCTCTATAACGGGCGCCAGTTCGGCGATCTCCGATGCCAAGGGCAGAAGATCGGCACTCACGATAAGGACGCGCGCCTTCGATTGCCGCACCATATCCGCGCTGCTCGCCGCCAATATTCGCGGATTGAGCGTGTGGCAGACCGCGCCCATGCTCATGATCGCATACCAGGTTTCGACATGCGCCTGCGTATTCCAGGCGAGCGTGGCGACATGGTCCCCTTGGGATACGCCCAGATCGGCGAGAACGCTCGACACGCGGCGGGCGCGCTCAAGCAGCTCGGCATAGCCGATACGATCTACCTCGCCGCCATCGCGAGCCGTCACGACCTGCGCGCGGGGATGCCATTTGGCGGCGTGGACAAGAAATTTATCCAATGTCAGCGCATAAGGCTGTATCTCGCCATGGGTCATCGACACCCCGAAGCCTGCGGAGGCATGGGCGGCGCAATGATCCCGACATTCCAGTTCCACGGAATATCGGCGGCGCGACGGCGGCACATTACCTGTTCATGGAGCTCGTACATGCCGGGCAGCAGGTGATTGGCGAGCTGCGGCGCTTCGGAAAAATACATATAGGCTTCATTCTCTCCATAGGGTGCCCAATCGGGCTGGCCTTCCGCCACCGGCGTGCCAGTGCGGGCGAAGGAGGCCCAATAATCGGTCATTGCCCGCGACAGGCTTCGCTCCGTCTCGTTGCGCGGCACCTCCGGCCAGTTCGGCGCGGTGCGCCGCGTCGTCCCGAAAACATAGGGAATTTCGGATGCGTGAAAGGCGTGAAGGCCCGCCTCGTCTGCGGCCCGATAGCCATGATCGAACAAGTAGAAATAGCCGGGAACGCCAAGCGCCGTCTGTTTCGCGACCAGCCTCTCGGCTGTCCAGCCATACATCGCGTCCCGGGTTGTCGCGAGCATCGCCTCGTCGATATTGCCCGGCGGGTAAAAGCCCAGAACGGTGTCCGCAAGATCGCCATAGCCGTTGCGGATCGCCGCCTCATAGGCATCCGCATCGCTGGCCGCCGGCGGCAGAAGGCGGCGCAGCGAGCGGATTTCGCCGCTATTGAACCCTGCGATCAACGGAACCGGTGCCTGTTCGCCGTCATCGAAAATATCCACCAGCTGGCGCGGAAGGATTCGGCCGTCGATCGTCCCCCAAGGAACATATCCAGCTCGGACCGCACCCATCGTCACGCGGCGCGCATCCATCGCCCGCAGCGCATCTATCCCATCGGCGTCGAGTTGCTCCTCCAGCCAGCTGCCGACCGCTTCGGCAGACGGCATACCGAAACTCTCCTCCGAAAGTTCCGGAGTCGAGAGCATATATGCGCTTTGCGCGATGGCGCGGTGAAAGAGCCCGCGGGCATTGGGCGACGCCATCAGATACATCACGCTGAGCGCACCGGCGGATTCCCCCGCGATGGTCACCTGATCGGGATCGCCGCCGAACGCCGCAATGTTGCGGTTGACCCAGCGTAGAGCCGCGACTTGATCGAGCAGGCCATAATTGCCCGAAACGCCATCCGCCGATTCCGCGCTGAGCGCGGGATGTGCGAGATAACCGAGCGGACCGACACGATAGTTGATCGAAACGACGACAAGTCCGCGCCGCGCCAACTCGGCCCCGTCATATATCGAGAAACTGCTCGAACCGTTGACCAGCGCTCCGCCATATATCCATACGAAGACGGGCGCGTTTTCCGCACCTTCGGGCACCCAGATATTGAGCGACAGGCAATCTTCGCTCTGTCTGCCAGGATCGTCGGCGTAAATGCTTTGAGGCAGCGACCCTACCTGGATACAGGAAGCGCCGAATTCGGTCGCTTCGCGTACGCCCTCCCAGCGCGGCAGTTCGACGGGAGGCCTCCAGCGGTTTTCGCCGACCGGTGGCGCGGCATAGGGCAGTCCTTTGAATATCTCGAGCCCGTCTTCGGCATATCCACGAACGCTGCCGGCCGGGGCGTCGACGATAACTTCGGAACGCGCCGCAGCCGACATCGCGGTACATGCAGCGACGGCAAGAACCAGCAATCGGAAACCAGCTTTCAAAAATTTTCTCCGTTCACCGTAACGGCCTGCGGTGTCTGCCCGGAAGGCAGGACACCGCAGCCAGGCGATAATGACCGATCAGAAATTATATCCGACGCGAAAGCCGATCGTACGCGGGCGCAAGGTCGCGTAGCGGCTTTCGAGAAACGCTTCGGGGTGGACATAGGTGATCGAGCTGTCGTTGAAGAGATTCTCGACATAGGCGGTGATGTTGAGATCACCGATGTTCGCGCCCACATAGAGGTTCACATTTTGCCATGCCTCGGTGAAATCATAGGTCGGGTTTACGACGCCCGGCTGGCCCGGCACAAACGGGAACAGGCCGGGAAACGAGCCCACATGCGAAATGTTGAATGCGGCCCAGCCGCTATCATTCGTCGAGATGGGAAAATCGTAGCGGACGGTGGCCGATCCCTGGAAATGCGGTGCGGCGAGACGCGTACCGTCGACAGCGCCCGAAATCGCCGACTCCGATGCTGTCAGATCGTTTACCTCCGCGTCGTTCAGGGAGCCTACCAGATTGATGCTGACTCGCGGCCATGGCCGTGCGAATAGCTCCAGCTCGATGCCCTTGCTGACTGCGCCGCCGATATTGGTGGCGAACTGGATCGAATCGGACACGCGGTTCGCCTGAACCTGGATATCGTTCCAGTCGATATAATAGGCCGCCAGATTGACCCGCAGATCGCCGCCGAGCCAGACACCCTTGAGCCCGATCTCGTAGTTGATGAGGCTGTCCGAATCGGCGCCGTCGGGAATGACGATGTCGGTAGGGTCGAGCGTGCTGACCAGGCCGGCGCGGGCGTTGACCACCGGTGAACGGAAGCCGGTGGCGACGGTCGCGTAGGTGGTGAGTTCGTTCGACGGCTGCCACGAGGCGCTGATCTTCCAGGAGGCCTGACTGTCCGTGACCTTGAGGCCGGTCGCCGCCGCGACCGGCGTGATCGTCACCGGAACATTGGTGAATCCAAAGAAAGCGAGGGTGAGATAGTTACTGTTGTAACCGCCCGGTTCGGTGAAGCCTTGCGTCGAGTTTCTGGTGTAGCGTAGCCCGCCCGTCACCCAGAAATCGTCGGCAAACCGGTAAGTCAGCTCACCGAATCCGGCCAGTTCGCTCGAATTGAAATGGGCGCCGAAACGCTGATAATATTCGTCCGGCAGACCGGTAATGCCCTGCATCGCCAGATATTCGGGGGTGGAGCGATAGGCGTAGTCGACGTCCCGGCGCTTGTCATAATAGAAGAGACCCAAGACCCAGTCGAAACTGCCACCCGGATCGGACGCGATACGCGCCTCCTCCACGAAGATGTCGTCATAGCCATAGGCATCGAGAGCGAACGGGAATGCCTGACCGTAGGTGCCGGCGAGATCGACATAGAAGCTCGCGTCATAGGTGGCGTAGGTCGTCGAGCTGATGAAATCGAACCCGTCGAAATCATATTCGATCGTGCCGTTATAGGTTGTCAGTTCACCCTGGAACAGGTCCGGCCGATCCGAAAGGCGCGTGCGGCGATCGATCGCAGGAATGATCAGCGACGAATCCTGAGGCTGGCTGTTCTCGTATGAATAGCCCAGCCGGATAGACAGCCGGTCGGTCGGTTCCCAGAGCAGCGTTGCGCGGCCGCCGACATCCTCAAGTGTATTCGAGTTATGGACGCCGGTGCCGATATTATCGACATAGCCTTCCTCGTGCCGATAGAAGCCGACTGCGCGGAAGGCGAGCCGGTCTTCCACCAGCGGGATATTGACCATCGCATTGTAGCGCTGCCGGAAGGAATCGTCCCCGGTCAGCCCCAAATCGATGAGCGCCGAAGCTTCGAACTCCCGGGCGTTGGGCGCGCGGGTGATGATGCGGACCGCACCGGCGAGCGAATTCGAACCGAACAGCGTGCCCTGCGGGCCGCGCAGGAATTCAACCCGCTCCACATCATAAAGGCTGGGATCAAGAATGGTCGAGTTGCCGTTCGCCGAGATCGGCAACTCGTCGATATAGATCGCAACCGTTCCCTGCAGGTTCGCGCCATAGCCGTTTGTCGCAATGCCGCGAGCGGTAAAGTTGTTGAAGTTCGCCGTCGGCCGGTTGACGACGACGCCGGGCGTATTTTGCGCCAAGCCCTCATAGCCGACGACGCCGCGTTCGGTCAGTTCTTCCTGCTGAAAGGCGGTGATGCTCAGCGGCACATCCTGTAGCAGCATTTCGCGACGGGTCGCCGTAACGATGATCTGACCATTGGCCCCCTGGGTCTGCTGGACAGAAGGCGCCGACGATTGCGCCTCGCTCCCTTCCTCGCTCTCCGACCCTGGACCTGTTTGAGCCGCGGCAACGCTCGGCAGACAGATAAATGCGGCCGCGCAGGCGGACCCCAAAAACTTGGCTTTCATGCAACCATCTCCCCTCTCTATGGCGGATTTTTCCACCTTTGTTCTGAGCCTCCCATGCGCGCGCCGCAGTCGCTTGTCAATATTCACTATCGCGAGCGTGAATAACATTGGCGAAGATAAGGAATGGGTGTCGCCGCGCAAATCGGGGCCGAATGCCGGACGATAACGCTGTGACGTCGCGATCAAAAATTCTGTGATCCGCTGCGCATAACGGGAGGGCCGAAGAATGCGCTCGACTCCAATCCTTCACGCGAGAGGAATTTTCGTGCCCGCCGGTTAGCCTGGCGTTGTGAAACCCGCCTCGGCCACGCCCGCAAGCGCGCACAGCTCGTCATTATCCGACGTGTCGCCGGTCACGCCGATAGCGCCCAACAGCCGACCTTCACTATCGGCAACCAGCAGGCCGCCTGCCGCCGGCAATAGGCCCTGCGGCGAAAGCCGGTGAAGAGCCGCAATGAAACTCGGCCGCTCCCCGGCCATCTCGCCAATGGTCCGCGACGACACGCCGAGGCCGAGCGCCCCGCTGGCCTTTGCGATAGCGATCTGAGGCCGCATGATCGACGAACCGTCCTGACGGCCAAAGGCAAGGAGATGCCCGCCGGCATCGAGGACGGCGATGCTGAGCGGCTTTAGACCGAGCTCGCCGCCCTTGCGGAAGCCGGCCGCAATCATTGTCTCCGCGCGCTCAAGGGATAGAATGGTCGGCTTCTCATCGAGGGTCATGGTCTTCTCCTTGAGGCGGGGTCTTCGAGCGCGGCGAAATTCCCAAAACGCGGTCGATTCCTGCTTCCGCCAATGCGGCGGGCAACGGACCTCCGGTCGCCCAATCGAGCATTTCGGCGGTATGGAGCACGGGCACCGCCGCTCCCGATGCGAGCTGCATCGCGCAGCCGATATTGCCGGTTACGACGATATCGGGATTCGCGCAGGCGATATGACCGAGCTTTCGTTCCTTGAGCCTGGCTGCGAGATCGGGCTGCAGGATGTTGTAGAGCCCCGCCGAACCGCAGCACAGATGGGCCTCGGCCGGTTCGCTGACGGCAAAGCCGGCCGAAGCGAGCAGCTGTATCGGCTGTTCGACGACCCCCTGGCCGTGCTGCAACGAACAGGCGGCGTGATAGGTGACCGCGAGGCCAGTCGGTGCGGCGGCGACATCGCCTTCGGACAAAAGCTCGGTCACATCGCGGGCCATCGCCGAAATCCGCTCGGCCTTTTCGGCATAGTCGGGGTCGTTCCGCAGCAGCGCGCCATAATCCTTGATCATCGTTCCACAGCCGGCGGCGGTGGTGACGATCGCGTCGAGGCCGAACCGTTCCTGCTCGGCCGTCCAGACATCGACATTGCGGCGGGCAGCCGCGAGGCTGTCGCGTTCCCGCCCGATATGGTGGACGAGCGCGCCGCAACAGCCTTCGCCGCGCACGAACACGACTTCATAGCCGGATCGCGCCAGCAATCTTGCCGTCGCCGCGCGAATCTCGGGCCGGAGCACGGGCTCCGCGCAGCCCTGGACGAGGGCGACCCTGCCTCGGCTGCCGCCGGACGGCACCTGCAGGCCCGCCCTGGCGGGCATCCGCGCCGGAACGAGGCCCAGCATCGCCCCGATCGTCGATCCCCGGCCGAAAAGCCCGGCGAGCGGCCGGGCCAGGCGGCCCAGCTGCAAAGCGAAGCGGAACCGCCGCGGATGCGGGAGGAGCGCCGCCACCAAGCGGCGCACGATCCGTTCATGAAGCGGCCTTTTATAATGCTCCTCGGTATAAATCCGCGCGTGATCGATGAGCCGCCGGTAATCGACGCCCGAGGGACAAGTCGTCTCGCAGGACAGGCAGGACAGGCAGCGATCGATATGCCGCACGACCTCGGGCGTGGGCGCGGCCTCCTCCTCGAGCATCGACTTGATCAGATAGATGCGGCCCCGGGGGGAATCGCGCTCGTCGCCCAGCAGCACATAGGTTGGGCACGTCGAGAGACAGAAACCGCAATGCACGCATTTGCGGACCTCGGCCTCGCTGACCGCCATGTCGCTGCGTTCGGCGCTGCCCGGCGGGAACTCAGTGCGCATCGGCGCCCCCTGCAAAACGCGCCGAAGCGAAAACGCCGGCCGGATCGAAGCCTGCGGCGACCCGGCGGGAAAGCGCCGCGACGGCAGGCGCTTCGGGATGAAAGGTATCGACGAAGGTGCGCACGTCGGGCGCGGCCCGGACCAGCATGGCATGGCCGCCGACGCTTTCGGCGACGCGCCGTACGGGCGCCTCGGGATCGGACGCCGTCAACCAGATGAGCCCGCCGCCCCAATCGTAGAGCCAGCGACGGGCAAAGCCGTCCAGTCCTTTCGGAACCCTCCAGCCCAAGGACGGCGGGACGACGATCCGCCACAACAGGGCGCCGTCGGCGAGCGGCTCCAGCGTTTTCAGCTTTTCCCAAAGCGCCCGCTCTTCCTCGCCGCGAAGGACTGCGCCGCCATAATCCTGTGTCAGCGCGGCCAGCCGCGCCTCGACCGACGGGCCGAACCCTTCGAGACGCATCAGCGTGACCGCATCGGCTCGGGCCGTTCCCTGCGGAAAATGCGCCGCCGCGGCGATGTCGCAATCGCCGCCCAGCGCGCGCGACAAGGTGCCGATCGCCTCGGCATCGGTCAGGCCTTCGAGCATCAGGCTGGCGCGCTCGCGCGGCGCGGGAAGCACCTTGAGGCTGAGCTCGGTGAGCAGCGCGAGCCGCCCCCAGCTTCCGGCCATCACCTTGGGCAGGTCGTAACCGGTCACATTCTTCACCACCTTGGCGCCGCCGACAAAGGCTTCGCCGCGGCCCGATATCGCCCGGAAGCCCAGCAGGTGATCGCGCGCGGCGCCCGCCGACAGCCGGCGCGAACCGGACACCCCCGCCGCCACGACACCGCCGATCGTTGCCTTGCCCTCGGGCTCGCCGAAGATCGGGCCATGATCGAAGGGCTCGAAGGCGAGCATCTGGCCATTATCAGCAAGCAGCTGTTCGACCTCGACAAGCGGCGTTCCCGCGCCGACGGTGACCACGAGTTCGGCAGGATCATAGGCGAGGATCCCCCGACAGGCCGAGGTATCGAGGATCGCGGCATCGTCGCGCGGCGCGCCGATCGCGCGCTTGCTGCCGCCGCCGCGAATCTCCAGCCGCCGCCCTTCCCGCCCGGCATCGGCGATCGCCCGCTGAAGTCTCTCCGTTTCCATCGCTCAGAACCGGGGAATGTCGGGAAAGGCCAGCCGGCCGCCATGGACGTGCACCCGGCCAAGCTCGGCACAGCGGCGCAGCGTGGGGAAGACCTTGCCCGGGTTGAGGAGCAGTTCCGGGTCGAACGCGCATTTGACCCGCTGTTGGTGATCGAGATCGGTTTGCGTGAACATGACCGGCATCAGATCCCGCTTCTCCACGCCGACCCCATGTTCGCCGGTCAGCACGCCGCCCACCTCGACGCACAGCCGCAGGATATCCGCCCCGAATTCCTCGGCACGTTCGAGCTCGCCGGGTCGGTTGGCATCGTAAAGAATCAGCGGATGCAGGTTGCCGTCACCGGCATGGAAGACATTGGCGACCCCCAGCCCATACTCGCTGGAAAGCGCGGCGATCCGCTGCAGCACCTCGGCAAGCCGGTGCCGGGGGATCGTCCCGTCCATGCAATAATAATCGGGCGCCAGCCGTCCCACGGCGGGAAACGCCGCCTTGCGACCCGCCCAGAAGGAGAGCCGCTCCTCCTCGCTATGGGAAACCCGCGTCGACACCGCATGATTGCGCCCGGCAATCGCCGCGACTTCGTCGACAAGATGCTGGCATTCGACCGCCGGGCCATCGAGTTCGGCGATGACGAGCGCCTCGACATCGAGCGGATAGCCCCGGCCCACAAAGGCCTCGGCGGCATGGATCGCCGGACGGTCCATCATCTCCATGCCTGCCGGTATGATCCCGCCTGAAATCACATCGGCCACGAACTGGCTGGCATGCTCGATCGTCGCGAAGCCCAGCAGCAGCGCGCGCGCCGTTTGCGGTTTGGGAAGGATCCGCACCGTGACTTCGGTCACGATTCCCAGCAGCCCTTCCGAACCGACGATCAGGCCGAGCAGGTCCAGGCCCTGCTGTTCGAGCAGGGTGCCGCCGAGGCGAACGGTCTCGCCGTCCATCAGGACCAGCTCGACGCCCAGCACATTGTTGGTGGTGATCCCGTATTTGAGACAGTGAACCCCGCCCGAATTTTCAGCGACATTGCCGCCGATCGAGCAGATGATCTGCGAGGAAGGATCGGGCGCATAATAGAAGCCCTCGGCTTCCACGGCCTGGGTGACGGCCAGATTGGCGATGCCCGGCTGGAGGACGGCGACGCGATTGGCATAATCGATGTCCAGGATCGCCCGCATCTTCGAAAGGACGAGGAGCACGCCGTCCGCCAGCGGCAGCGCGCCCCCGGACAGGGACGTGCCCGATCCGCGCGGGACGACCTTTACGCCGCGCGCATGACACCAGCGCAGGATCGCCGCGACCTGGGCGGTGGTTTCGGGAAGCACGGCGACGAGCGGAACCTGCCGATAGGCCGTGAGGCCGTCCGATTCATAGGAGCGCAGGCCCGCCGCGTCGTCGACGACGCCATCGGCGGGCAGGATATCGCGCATCGCCGCCACGATCGCGTCACGCGGCGGCGCCGAATTGGCAAGGGCGGGGCCGGTCGCCATCCCTCCGCCCGATATCCTAAACCGCTTCGAGCTCGATGACCGAGCATTCGTCCACCAGAAAGGCAGCCCGGACATAATTGAAGCCGGCATCGGCGGCGATCTGCTTATACTCCCGCTTCGTCCGCTCCTTGCCGTTGATCGGCATCATGACGAGGTCCGAACGCACGGCGCTTTCATCCTCGGGACCGACCGTTTCGGGCAATATCTTCTCGATGACGAAAACCGTCCCGCCAACGGGCAGGGCCTCGCGGCAGTTCGCCATGATCGTCGCCACTTCCGCGTCGGACCAGTCGTGAAGGATGAATTTGAGGACCAGACAGTCCGCCCGGGCCGGCACGCCATCGAAAAAGCTCCCCGGAAGGAATTCGACGCGCTCGCCCACCCCCGCCTCGGCGAGATAGGCCTGCGCGCCCGCCGCCACGCCTTCGAGATCGTAGACGATGCCGCGGATCGACGGAGTGGCCTTCAGGATTTCCGCCAGCACCGCGCCATAGCCGGCGCCGACATCCATTACGGCTTCGAAACCGCCGAAATCGCATGCCTCGGCAAGCGCCCGGGCAACCGGGAGCGATTGCTCGGCCATCGCCCGGTAGAAGATGTCCGATTCGACCGGGTCCGCGAGCAGACCGGCAAAGTCGCCGCCGCCCCAGCCGGGTTCGCCGGTTTCCAGCGTGGCGCCGACGGTTTCGAGCGAAGCCATGGTGCGCCCGCCCCAGTGCAGCGCCATGCCGCGCAACGACAGCGAGGCGCCGGACTGCAACATCGCGCCCTTTGGCGTCAGCACGAAATCGCGGTCAGCGACATGATCGCACACGCCGAATGTGGCGAGCGCGCGCAACACGCGAAACGTCGTGTCCTCGTGGAGGCTGAGCTCGCGCGCGCATTCTCCGGCAGAACGCGGCTCGGCGGAAAGCGCATCTATCAGCCCGCTCTTGACCCCGGCATATATCAACCTGGTTCGCCACCCCGCCGTGATCGAATCCCGCAATTCCGCTCGCGGATCGTCCGTCATATGCCTGTCCCCTCCTTGCCTTCGCGCGCCTCTGGCGCGTTTATTTTTCAGCGTCGTTAATTCGACTTGCTTTTAATAGTTTTGCTTTTCCCCGATAGCCCAGCGGAAAACCGCCAAATAGTTCCACCAAAAAGCTTTTTAAATGGATGTTCCGGGGATCCGCCATCGCCGGACCTCTGTAGCAGCATTATTTTCAATATGTCTATAATATCTTGCGCGGCGACAAAGGCCCTTTTAGACTGGCGCTCGAACGTTCGGGGGAGGATATGGCCTTTGCACTCGTCCAATATCGGAGCTACGCGCCCTCATCGGCACCGTTCGATCGCCGCGTCCATCCCGGTATCCGCATCCCGGATGCCTCTTGTCTAGCCGTGCACCGTCCGCATGACCGGCCTTAGCCGCAGGGGCGCCCTTACCGGTATCGCCGGCACGCTCGCGGCCGCCGCCTGCACAAGGACCGCCTACGCCGCGCCCGTTTCCCTCTCCATGCGCGCCGCGCAGACCGCCTGGCCCCCGCCGCCGCCACTCCGACCGCAGGACGAAGGCCTGGCCACGCTGCCGCAGACCCGCCTCTGGTATCAGGACACCGGCGGAGACGGGGAGCCGGTGGTCCTGTGTCATCCCTGGACCGGCAGTTACGCCGTCTGGGCTTACCAGCAAGGCCCGTTCGCCGCGGCCGGCTACCGCGTCATCACCTATTCGGGGCGCGGCCATTATCGGTCCGACCCCATCGATCCCGCAGAGCCCGGCACGGTTACGGCGGACCTTGCCGCCCTGCTCGACTATCTCCGGATTCCGGCCGCGCACCTTGTCGGCAGCGCCGGCGGCGCGCTGCCGGCCCTGGAATTCGCGCTCGATCATCCGGGCCGGGCCCTGAGCGTCGCCCTTTCGTCGGGCCATATGGGGATCAGCGATCCCGAGTTCCTGGAGATAGCCCGGCAGATGTTCCCGCCCGGCGTGTACGGGATTTCGCACGCCTTTAGCGAGCTCGGCCCCTCCTATCGCGCCGGCAACCGGGAAGGCGTGGCCGCATGGGAGGCGCTTGAAGACATCGCCTGGCAGGGCGGAAGCGTGCGCCAGTCGACCGAGAGTCCGATCACCCTTGCGCGCATCGCTTCGATCTCCGCGCCGCTGCTGCTCATGACCGGCGGCGCCGACCTGATGATACCGCCCTCGCTGATGCGCTTTGTGGCGCGCCGGGTGCAGCCGAACGAACTGGTCATCGTCGCCGAAGCCGGACACTCGCTCTATTGGGAGCAGCCGGATGCGTTCAACGCCGCCATTCTCGATTTCATCGGGAGACATTCGCGGTCCGGCTGAGCGCCGACGCACCTAAATTAAAAAGCAATAGAATATATTGCTGTGACCGGAGTCTGGTGATAGCAACAACCCCAAACTGCCGGGAAGCGCAGGGTGGAGAGGGAATATATGGCGTCTTCGGTTCATTCGATCGACTCGGTTCTCGAGCAACCGGCCATGGGCCGATACCGTTGGGGCATTTACGCCTTTTGCGGCCTGTTGATGGCTCTCGAAGGCTATGACGCCTATATCGTCGCCAATCTTGCGCCGTTCATCGCGCGAAGCCTCGATATTCCGATTCCCTCGATGGGCTTTGTCTTCACCGCCCAGGCGGCGGGCATGGCGCTCGGCTTTTACACGATCCCGGTGCTGGCCGACCGTATCGGCCGGCGCGGCATCGTGCTGATCGGCTCCGCGACGTTCGGCGTGTTGACGATCCTTTCGACCATGGTGGGCACGCTGGGCGAATTCACCTTTGTGCGCTTTCTCGCTTTCGGCGCGCTGGGCGGCACGATGCCGAATATCGTCGCGCTGGTAACCGAATTGATGCCCGAAAGCCGGCGCGGGAAACTGATCACCTGGCTGTTCATCGGCCATGGCCTCGGCGCGTCGCTGGCCGGACTTGTCGGCCCGACCTTCATCGCCTGGCACAGCTGGGAAGCCGCTTTCTGGGCCGGCGGCATCGCGCTCCTGCTGCTCGTGCCGGTCCTCTATGTCTATCTGCCCGAATCCTGCCGCTACCTCGTCACGCGCGACGCCGCCGATCCGCGGATCGGCGAGACGCTGCGAAAAGTGGATCCGGGGCTCACCTTCGCGCCGGGCACGGTGTTCGTCACCGACGAGATCCAGGCCAGCGGTTCGCCGGTCGCCGGGCTGTTCCGCGACGGCCGCGCGCTCATGACCCTGCTGCTATGGATCGCGATGGGCGGCGCGCTGTGTTCGGTCGCTTCCTTCTCCGCCTGGCTGCCCAGCTATCTCCATGTGCTGGGCGGGCTCGATCCTTCCACCGCGACGCGCATGTCCTCCTTCTCCGCCTTCGGCGCGATCACGGGGCCGATCCTGCTCACCTTCCTGATGAAGCGGTTCGGCATGCCGGCGTCGCTGACCATGACCTTGTTCGTGTCCTTCTTCGCCATGGCGGCGCTGACCCTCGTCGCCCAGGCGCCGGTGCTCGGCTGGGTACTGGGCTTCTCCTTCGGGCTGCTCGTCATCGGCTCGCAGGCCGGGCTCAACGCGCTGGTCGCCTCGAGCTACCCCTCCTCGAACCGTTCGACCGGCATCGGCTGGGCCGGCGGCATCGGGCGCATCACCTCGATGATCGGCCCGGGGCTCGGCGGCGCGATGCTGGCCGCCCAATGGCCGGCGCTGTGGATCTACTCGGCGATCGCCGCGCCTTTGCTGATCGCGGCGGCGGCGATGTTCATCTTCCACATCACCAAGAGCGCCGCCGCGCCGCGCGAGGCCAGGCTCGCCCCGGCGCGCGGATAGGCCCGATCATGCTGTCCCGGAGATCGGTGCTCGCCGGCGTCGCGCTCGCGCCGTTCCTGGGCCATGCGGCGCACGCGGCCGCGCCGGCGGCGGCGCTCTACGACAGCCATATCCATTTTTTCACCAACGACATCGCCCGCTATCCGATCGATCCGCGCGGCGCCCGCGAACCCGAAGAGGTGATGCGTGCCCGAATCCTCAGCCATCCGGTAATGCCCGCGCCGATGCTGGCGCTGTGGGACGCGCTCGGCGTGAGCGGCGGGGTCGGCGTCCAGTATCGCGGCGCGTACAAGGGCGACAACAGCTATCTGCTCGACGTCGCCGACGCCTTTCCCGAACGCATCGCTACCGAGATCATGCTGGAGGCCAGCAACCCCGAAAGCCCCCGGATGCTGGCCGATTTCGCGGCCCATCGCCGGATCACCGCGGTCCGCCTGACCGGTTTCGACACCGGCGACGGCACCCTGCCCTGGCTCAACTCGCCCGAGGCGCTCGCCATCTGCTCTCTGGCCCGGGACCTGAGCCTGCCGATCTGCATGACCTATCTGCCGCCCCGGCCGACCTCGACGGCGCTGACGGCCGTGCGCGATCTCGCCGGGCGCTTCCCCGACAATATCATCGTCCTCGAACATCTGGGATGGCTAGGCGGCGCGGATTCGGACAACGGACTTTTGCCCGACCATTTCGAAATGGTCGGCCTTCCCAACATCCTGTTCAAATGGACGACGCTGGACCTCGACATCCTCTACAACGCCGGAATAGCGACCTCGGCCTTTCTGCGCACGGCGGTCGATACGTTCGGCGCCGAGCGCTTGATGTGGGGTTCGGATTTCGGCAATTCGACGCGGCCCTATCGGCAGCTGGTCGCCGAAGCGCATGCGGCCTGCAGCCGGCTAACCGAAAGCGAGGCAAGGCAGGTATTGCAGGAAACCGGTGAGCATATCTTTCGCCATCGGGCGGCATAGCGCGGCGCCGCGACGCACCGACCGCGCAGATCCTACCAGGGCACCGGCCCGGTATCGCCATAATGCCCGCCCGTCGGCCCATCGGCGTCGAGCAGCGCGAGTTCGATCGCGACCGCCGCGCCCTCGCTGGGGGGACGCCCGTTGCCGTTCGAAAGGTCGGTCGCGCAGAGGCCGGGATTGGCGGCGTTGACCTTGATCGGCGTGTCGAGCAGCTCGTTGGCGAACTGCACGGTGACCGCGTTCACAGCGGTCTTGGACGAATTATAGGCAAGCAGGCGGCTGAAGGAGAGCGGAGCATCGGCGCCGCGGGTCAATGTGAGCGAACCCAGCCCGGTCGACATGTTGACGATCCGCCCGGCATCGGATTTGCGGAGCAAGGGCAGCATCGCCTGGATCATCGCGACGACGCCGAAGACGTTGGTTTCATAGGTATCGCGCATCAAGCCGAGATCGGCCTGGCTCGGCGGCGCACCCTTGTCGACGGAAATGCCGGCATTGTTGACGAGAATGTCGAGGCGGCCGAAGCGCTTTTCGATTTCGGAGGCCGCGTTCCCCACCGAATCGGCATCGGTTATGTCGACGGCCAGGAATTCGACGCTCAGGCCTTTAGCGGCCAGCTCTTCCGCCGCCGCACGCCCCGCCTCGGCGTTGCGCGCGCCGAGCAGCACGGTCGCCCCGCCTTCGGCCAGGCCCTTGGCGATCTCCCGGCCGATACCCTTGTTGGCACCGGTGACCAGCGCGATCCGGCCGGCGGGGTCGGTCGTTGCATTCATGGCGATATTTCCTTGCTGCGGCCTAGACGTCGAAGGGCGCGGACCGGGGATATTGCTCGATATAGCGCAGGAACTGGCCGAAATATTTGTCGGCACCGAGCAGCGCGCTCTTCCCGTAACCGCGGAAGCGGATCGAGAAGAGGATCGGCTCGTCCTCCGAATAGAGCTTGTGCATATAGGCGATGCGGTTTTTCAGCTCTTCATTCGTCCCCTCTTCGCCCAATTCCTCCGCCTGCGAGCGACGCATGGCGACGACGAAAAAGGAATCCGAAAAGCCGGGCGCGACCTGCGAGCTGCCGGCCATGAAAAACCGTTCGGTCCCGTCGGAAAACTGCATGTGCGCAGTCAGCCAGGTACCGCCGTAAAGCTGCGTATCGGCGATACGGTTGTCCGATTCCTGGCGAACGGTGACGAGATAATCGTCATAATCGACCTTGGTCGGATAGGGATCGGGGATCCCGTGCACGGTCTTGAGATGCTGGAAGTCGACGAGGTTGGACGATCCGATCCACCCTTCGATCGGACGGACCCCGCGATGAAAGGCCTCGTAGACCAGGTCTTCCTCGGCGATATTGGGCATTTCCGGCAGGTCGAAAAGCGCTTCCTCGCCGTTAAAGGCCCAGATCATCCCCCAGCGTTCCGCCGCCGGATAATTGTAGATTTTGGCAACGCGCGGAATCACGGTTTCGCCGGGAATTTCGGCGCATTTGCCGTCGGCCGCGAATTTCCAGTGGTGATAGGGGCAGCGGACCTTGCCATCGACGATTTCGCCGCACGACAGATCGGCGCCGACATGCGGGCAATAGGCGCTCTGCACGATGGCCTGCCCGGCCTCGTCGCGATAGACGATGACGCGCGTTCCCAGGAAATCCACGCCGACGATCTCGCCCTGGGGCAGATTCGACGAGAGCAGCAGCGGATTCCAGTTCTTCAGATATTTGCCGTCATGCTCCCGGCCATATTCCCGGCCCAGATAATCGGGGCGTCGCGGCTGGGCGAGCATTTCCGCTTCGTTCGGTTCCATAAAAGACATCCTGTTTCTCCGTATTTTGGAGTCGCGTAACACGTAGCCGTCCAAAATAAAAGATTTTATAGGTATCTATAAAATAATTCGGGAAAAATGGCCGCTGCCGCCGCTGCGGCGGCGCTCCGTCGCCACGGCCACCCCGCGCCAACCGCCGCGCGCACCAGCAAATGTTCGAGGAATGTGGGAAAAGACGCAACGACCGGCGGCGATTTTCGCTCGCCTCGATGTGTGGCGGGCACGAACGACGACGCCCGATTTATTTCTAGAGAATATGAATTAGTGCCGCGCGAGAGCGCCGGCCCATATATTCGCGGCCGGGGGCTAGCGCGCCTTGGCCAGCTTTTCGGTGCCGAGTCCCTTGATCATCAGCTCGTAAACGAACGCCTTATACTCGGCGGCGGTGTTGCGGCTCCTGCCGCCGCCGACGGCCTGGGTCCGCTCGACGATACGGGAGGCATGCTGGAACTGCTCGCACACCCCCATGATGGCGACGAAGGTGAAATAGGGATCGATCGGCCGCAGCGACCCTTCGGCTTCGCCGGCGTCGATAATCTCCTTGTAGATGTCGAGCGTCTTCGACATCCACACCGTGATCAGCTCGGTCGCCAGCGGATCGGTATCGTCGCCGATAATTTCAACCATCAGCCGGTAATAGAAGGGGTTGGTGAAGAAGAAGTCGACCATCGCATCGATCCGGATACGGAGCCGCTCGGGCGCCGGCAGTTCTTTGGTCTCGATCGCCGCGACTCCGTCGCCCAGCGCTATCGACAGCGTCCTGGCGACATCGACCAGCAGGCGCGTGCGGTCCGTGAAATAATATTTGAACAGCGTCAGATGCACGCCGGCGTGACGCGCCGCCATCGACAGCGACAATTTCTCGGGCGGCACGGTCCTGAGGAGCTCGACCGTCTTGTCGACGAGAAACGTCTTGCCGATCCGGCGCTTTCCCTTCGGCCGCCCGATCGACCGGCTTTTCGTCTTGGCCGCCGGCTTTTTTCCAACCGGCTTTTTCCCGGCCGCCTTTTTCTGGGCCTCATCAGCCGATGTCGTCTTGCCGGGCACGGGCCGGGTCTCCTGTCTGCTTCGACGCCGGCGAAATTGCCTATCCCATCGAATTCGCGGCGGAATCGCCTCGTACTGACTAGCCGGGCTTTGATA
Organism: Parasphingopyxis marina; assembly: GCF_014237875.1. Classification (GTDB taxonomy): domain Bacteria; phylum Pseudomonadota; class Alphaproteobacteria; order Sphingomonadales; family Sphingomonadaceae; genus Parasphingopyxis; species Parasphingopyxis marina. Next base: position 673,734 of record NZ_JACJVJ010000001.1, on the reverse strand, counting down.
TTTGGGCAACACGGCGCCACAATTTCGGAGCCGCAAGATGGATGCTCCGGAACGCAAGGCCCGCCTGTCGTCACCAAGGTATATTTTCTACTGTGATAGAATAAACGGGCCTGGCGACCGGGCCCACCCGGGAAAGACAGCAGCGGCCGCCCGCGCCGCGCCCGTCTTGCCTCGCGCGCGCGGCCGCAACCAGGCGGCTGCCGGATTTTCGCGGCGCCGAGAAGAGGGCTGGCGGCGTGCGTGGCGGGGAGAAGCCCAGGGCGCGCGCATCCGCGCGGCCCGGCTGCTATCGACCGAAAGCGGCAGCCGAGCGCACCCTACTCCGCGCCGGCATGTATAATTTATAGATGTATTGAATTTAAACATTCGGCCCGCTAGATTGGCCGGACAAAACAGGCAAGCAATGGAGAGAACCCGATGGGCAGCTATTTGGAACGGCTTCGAGAACCGCTCAATTCGCCCGAATATAGGGACGGACGTCCGCGCAAATATGAGCGCATCGTCCGGGACGGTATGATCATCGAACGCGATGTCGAGGTGCCGACGCGATTCGGGTTCACCATCTATATCGACCTGTTCCGCCCGGCCGACGAAAGCCGGCCCGTACCGCCGCTCGTCGTATGGACGCCCTATGGCAAGCACGATCCGACGCCGCTCGGCAAACTCTATCCCGCTTCCGGCGTGCTGGAAGAATGGCAGTCCGACCTTTGCATCTTCGAAGCGCCCGATCCCGCCTATTGGGTACCGCGCGGCTATGCCGTGATCCATGCCGAAACACCCGGCAACTGGTATGCGAACACCGAAGGCGGCTATTTCACACCGCGCGAGGCCGAGGCGCATTACGACCTTATCGAGTGGGCCGGCACGCAGGACTGGAGCAACGGCAAGGTCGGCCTGTCCGGCGTATCCTATCTCGCCTCCGCGCAATGGCGCGTCGCAGCGCTCAACCCGCCCCATCTCGCAGCGATCAACCCCTGGGAAGGCTGGTCGGACACGTTCAACGATATCGTCCGCCATGGCGGCATCCCGGAAACCTATTTCTGGCCGCACATCCAGGTCCGCTGGGGCGTGTCGGACCATAAGGTCGAAGATCTCTGGGCGCTCACGCGCGAGCATCTGTTTTTCGACGATTACTGGAAATCCAAGGTTCCCGAATTTTCGAATATCGACGTGCCCGCCTATGTCGTTTCGAGCTGGAGCGACCACGGCGTCCATACGCGCGGTACGCTCGAAGGCTTCAAGAGGATCGCCTCGCCGCAGAAATGGCTGGAGATCCACGGCAGCAAGAAATGGGCCTATTTCTACGAGCCGCAATCCATCGCTCGCCAGTCCGCCTTTTTCGATCATTTCCTCAAGGGCGAGGATAGCGAGATCACGCAATGGCCGGCGGTCAGGCTGCATGTCCGCGATCGCCACGGCGTCGCGACGCAAAAAACCGCTGCCGCATGGCCGGTCGAGAACACCGACTATCGCCGGCTCTATCTCGACGCCGGCGAGGGCAGCCTCAACGGGGAAGTTCCCGCCGAAAAATGCTCGGTGAGTTACGATCCGCTGGACGACGCCCAGGAAGCGAATTTCGACTATCGCTTCGAAGAGGATGCCGAACTCGTCGGCCATATGAAGCTCTGCCTGCATGTCTCGGCCGACGAAGCGGACGATATGGACCTGTTCGTCACGATCGAGAAGCTCGACGGCGGGACAAGCAAGACGGGCTTCACCCATTACGCCTTTTTCGAGGACGGCCCGGTCGCCTTTGGCTGGCTGCGCCTGTCGCGCCGCGAGCTCGATCCCGGGCAGAGCACGGAATATCAGCCCATCCTGACCAACGCGACCGAGCAGAAAGTCGCGCCCGGCGAGGTCGTCGAAGCGCATGTCGAAATCCTGCCCTCCGGCACGCGCTTTTCAGCCGGCGACGTGCTGCGCCTGCGCGTGAAGGGACGCGATATCTACAATTATCCCAAACCGATGCTCTACATGCGGCACGAGGACACGGTGAATATCGGCACCAACCGGATTCACACCGGCCCCGGCGCCGAATCCTATCTTCTCGTCCCCATGGTGACGCTTGCCGAGGAACTTGCCGATGCGCAGTGACGCCGTTGTCGGGCGCCAGCCCTATATCGACACGCTCGAATACGGGCTGAGCGCGCCATGTCCGAAATTGTCGGCGCTGCTCGAGCGCCGCGCGGAGCATAACCGGAACGCGACGCCGGATATCTTTTCGTCCATCCCGGAGATTATTGCCGAAGCGCAAGCGGGCAAGCCTTTCATTCTCGTCGATTCGCACGACCGGGAAAATGAAGGCGATATCGTCCTGCCCGCGCAGTTCGTATCGGATCGCGAGATCAACTTTATGGCGAAGCATGCGCGCGGACTGATCTGTCTCGCCATCACCCGGGAACGCGCGCAAGAGCTCGGCCTGGAACCGATGGTCAAGCGCAACCAATCGCCGCTGGGCACGGCCTTCACCGTCTCGATAGAGGCGGTACGCGGGGTTACCACCGGAATCTCGGCGCACGACCGCGCCGTCACCATCGCCGCCGCCGTCGATCCCGCGAACGGCGCGGCCGATATCGTTTCGCCCGGCCATGTCTTCCCGCTCGTCGCCCGGCCCGGCGGCGTGATCGAACGGCCCGGCCATACCGAGGCGGCGGTCGACATCGCCCGCCTCTCCGGGTTAACGCCGGCCGGGGTGATCTGCGAGATCATGAACGACGACGGCACGATGGCGCGGCTGCCGGAGCTCAGGCGGTTCGCCCGGCTTCACGGGCTGCGGATCGGATCGATAGAGGACCTTATCGCCTATCGGCGCACTCTGGAGAAAGCACATGGATAGCCCAACAACCGTCGCCGAGGCCCTGCGCGACGGCCTGCGCCGCCTCGCCAAGGCCGTGGTCGTCATTACCTGCCGGCACGAAGGCCAGCGCTACGCGATGGCCGCGACCGCGGTCAGCGAACTCAGCATGGATCCGCCTTCGCTGCTGATCTGCGTCAACCGTTCGGCGAGCCTCTATGCCCCGCTCTCCGAGGGCGCGGATTTCTGCGTCAACATCCTGCACAGCGATCATAGCGAAATCTCCACCGCCTGCAGCGGCAAGGAGAAGGGCGAGGCGCGCTTCGCCTTCGGCAACTGGGGAGGCGCGCCCGATGGCTGCCCGGTCCTCGCGGACGCACAGGCGAGCTTCCTCTGCCGCAACGACAAGGCGTTCGACTACGGAACCCACCATATCGTGATCGGCCAGGTCGAGGAGGTCGCCGTCAACGGCAGCGTCAGCCCGCTCATCTATGTCGATGGCCGCTATGCGCGGATCGGCAATCCGCTCGATCTCGTCTAGCCGCAGCTTCCGAAAAAAGGCCGGCCGCACGCGGTTTCCACCGCGGCGACCGGCACGAGTTACCCGGGAATATTCGCCGGGGAGGATCTCTTTGCTCAGGTGCGTCCGTCAGCCGCGACGGCCTTTTCGATCGCCGCCTGGTTCGCACCGCTGAAATTTTCGCGATTCTCGAAAACCCATTCGAGCGACCGGTCGCGCCGGGCGTTGGAGCCGTTGAAACGCGGCAGCACGTACCGCATGAACAATTCGTAGGAGCGCTTGGTCGCCTCGAAACCCATCCAGTTGGTGCCGGTAAGGACGATCGTCCCGAAACCGCCCGTCTTCTCCCAGAGCGCCTCGAGATACTCGACCGCCTCGTCGGGCGTGCCCGCCAGGCCGCCGCGCGCGGCGATCAGTTTTTCAGGGTCCGTACCGCCCTTGGCACGAGTCTCGGCATAGCTTTTGGGGTTCAGCGCTTCGAGATAATGCATCCAGTCTTCGAGGCCGAAATCCAGTTCCTTGATCGCCTGCGCCTTGCTCTCGGCGAGGTGGAACGACACGACGACGCGCAGGTCCTTGCGGTCCAGATCGTTGCCATGTTCCTTGCCGGCCTCGACCGCGGCCTGCCAGCTGCCATCGACATTGCCGGCGCCGTGCGTGAGGATGCCGAGCCCATATTTGCCCGCAAGGCGCGAGCCGGTCGGCGTTTTCGAGGTGACGGTGACGAGTTCGGGCCGCGGATAGCTATAGGGCGCCAGCTGCAGGCTGGCATCCCGCAACGAGAACCAGTCGCTATCCTGCGTGATCACTTCGCCATCGATCAGGCGCGTAATGACGTCGACCCCCTCGACCAGCCGCGCACGCTGCTGGTCGGGCACGATATTGAGCATCGCCGCATCCGATACGAGCATGCCCGGACCGAAGCCGAACATCGCCCGTCCGCGCGTCTGGTGATCCAGCTGCACGATGCGGTCGGCGATCAAATAGGGATTGTGATAGGGCACGGAAATGACGCCGGCGCCGAGCTTGATGCGCTGCGTCCGCTCGGCGGCCGCGGCGATCCAAAGTTCGGGCGATCCATAGATCTGCATGCCGCCGGAATGATGCTCGCCCATCCACAGCTCGGAGAAGCCCAGATGATCCAGCCATTCGGCCAGTTCGAAATCGCGCTGCATACATAGAGTGACGTCTTCATTGTTGCCGTGATGCGGCGGCAAGAACACTCCCGATCGCACGTTACGCGTTTCAGACAAGGAACTTCTCCCGTTTCGTTTATCTTTTTGATCCAGCGGACGCGGCGGCCCGCCTGACTGTCTGGCGATTTCCTAACGCCATTGCGTATCCCGCACAATAGTATTTCTAATTAAATTTAAAATATGCCCGTCTCAGCCACCCGATTCGGCGCCCAAGCGCCGCCCGTCGCCATGGCCTCGCGGCGCCCGGCAGCGGAGTCCGTTTTCGCGCCGGGACTCCGGCTGGAATAACAAGCGACAATAATCCGATTATTTCTATATCCGGTTAAATCCCTTTGCCGCCATCCGCCGCTTATCCCGGGAAAAATCCCGTTATACCTCTGTATTCATGATATTTTTTTACGCCGTGATTTGTAAGGCACAATCAATAAATTTTTATCCTTTCTATTGAATATCGTGCCGAACCGGGCTAGCCCAGCGCACGGTAAGGCGACGGCCGCCGAGTTCAAAAAAGCCGAATAGGGGAGAGGAAATGCGCTACATTAAAACGGGTATTGCAATCGCTGCGGCCAGTGTCTCACACGCTGCAATCGCCCAGGTAGATAATTCAACAGTCGGGACCAATGATACCGAAACGGCGGCCAGTTCGACCGCCGAAACGAATGCCGGAATCACACAGATTCTCGTGACCGCGCAGCGTCGCGAGGAAACGGTTCAGAATTCGTCGCTGTCGATCGATGTCGTCAGCAGCGAAGAGCTGGTCAGTTCCAATCTGGCAGACGCCGAGGGGCTGAGCCGCCTCGTGCCCAACCTGCAGATCGGTACCTTCGCCTATTCGCGCATCTATCTGCGCGGCGTCGGCGACAATACCGTCAACGGTATCGCGCAGAGCGCGGTCGCCTTCAACGTCGACAGCGTGCACATCGCCCGCTCGACCCAGTTCAGCGGCGGCTTTTACGATGTGAACCGCGTCGAAGTGCTCAAGGGGCCGCAGGGCACCCTGTACGGTCGCAACGCGTCGGCCGGCGTTATCAACGTCATCACCAACGAGCCGAATTTCGACACCGAGGGGAGCGTCATGCTCAATCTCGGCAATTACGACCTGATCCATGTCCAGGGCATGGCGAACACGCCGCTCAGCAGCACGCTTGCCGCGCGCGTGGCGTTCAACGTCATCGATCGCGACGGCTATCTGGACGACGGCTATAACGACGCCAGCCAGCAATCGGGGCGCCTCCGGCTGCTCTGGGAGCCGAACAATTCGATCAGCCTCGGCCTGCGCGGCGAATATACGCATACCGGCGGCATGGGCCAGGGCCCGGTTCTCTTTCCGGTGCCCCCGGGCGCCGATCCGTGGATGGCATCCTCGGGCGACCTGTTCCGTCAATATCAGATCGTCACCAACGCCCCGCGCGTTCCCGACGACGGCTTTGTCGACAACAGCTATGCCGGGATTTCGGCAGAGCTGAATGCCGATCTCGGCTTTGCCGAACTTACCATCATCCCGGCCTATCGCTGGCAGGATTTCGAATTCTTTGCCTCGCCCGCCGGGACGCTCAATTTTTACGAGCAGGACGATGTCGAGCAGAAGACGCTTGAGGTTCGCCTGGCGCGCAACACCGAGCGGCTGAATCTCGTCGTTGGCGGCTATTATTTCGACGAAGAGACCGACTTCGACGCGCAGATCGACGCCCCGGCAACGGCGGGCGGCATGGTCGGCCCTTCGACGCTGATCACCAGCTATATCGGCACGACCGAAGCCATCGCCTTTTTCGCCGACGGCCGTATCTCGCTGACCGATAATCTGCGGGTGCTCGCAGGCGTGCGCTATACGGACGAAGAGCGGGGCCTTTTCGGCGTCAGGACGACCTATTCGTCGGTTCCCAACGCACCGCCCTGTCCCCCGTCCATCGGCACGATCGATCCTTCCCTGCCCTTCTGCGTTCGCGGCAGCCCCGACAATTCGGTGCAGAATGATGCATGGACCTGGCGTGCGGGCGTGGAATTCGATCTCAGCCCGGATTCGATGTTCTATTTCACCGTCGATCGCGGCTTCAAGTCGGGCGGTATCTTCTCGGGCGGCGCTCCGGGCAACGATTACGACCCGGAATTCCTGACCTCCTACAATGGCGGCATCCGGAACCAGTTCTTCAACCACACGCTGCAGCTCAACATCGAAGCCTTTTACTGGGATTATACCGATTACCAGTTCAGCTTCGTCAATGTCGACACACGCGGCATTCCGGCGTTCGTCACGCGCAATGCGGGTTCCGCCCGGCTCTACGGTGCCAGCGCCGACATTGTGTGGCAACCGGCGCAGAGCGACACGTTCCGCGCGAACATCGAATATCTGAATACCAAGTTCACGGACTTCACCTATTCGACGCCGTTCCCGGTCGACGCGAACCGGGAATGCGCCTCGCTGGGCATCGTCGATTTCGTGACGAACCCCACGGGCGCGACTTCGCCGCTCTTCGGGCATGATTGTTCGGGCCTGCCGCTGCCGCGCGCTCCGCACTGGACGATCAGCGCCGGCTGGACGCATGAATTCGAACTGGCCAATGGCGGCATGATCGTCGCCGACATCGATGGCCAGTTCAGCTCGTCCTACATGCTCGACTTCACGACCGTCGATTTCATGGAGCAGGGTTCCTATGCGCTGTTGAACGCGCAGGTCGCCTATCATTCGCCGGACGATAATTACGAGATCGCCTTGTGGATGCGCAACATGACCAACGAAGCGGTTTACAACGACGCCCGGCGGTTCGGTTCCACCAACTTCTCCGGAGCCGATATCCGGCCGCCGCGTACGTTCGGCATCCGCGGCCAGTTCCGCTTCTAGCGGAACCGCCGCACAGATCGGGGCCAGCTCCTGCGCGGGCGGCCCCGTCGGGATCGACGAGCGGGCGGGCCGAAGGCCCGCCCGCGACCCGCCCCAAGGAGTGGGCCCCATGGCTGAAGCGAAAGACGCCGCAAGACCGGAAGCGATCGACGCCCGGATTTACTACGCCGAACCGGGGCTGCCGCGATATCGCCGCTTCGTCGCCACCGGCGCCGAGGTCAACACCTTCGGCTTCACCGAACATGCCGTGCAGATCCGAAACGGCCGTCCGCATCGCGACCGGCTGCACCTGGACGCCGCCGGCTTCGAATTGCTCGACCATAAGAGCAAGATCGCAAATTTTCTCGACCAGGACGAAGTCGGCGCGGCCTATCCGGCCGAAGCGATTGCCCTGGTAAAAGACGTCACCGGGGCCAGCACCGTGGCGATAACCAACTGGAACCTCCGATCGACCGACGAGAACGAGGTCCGGGATTTCAAGGCGCGGGGCCGGCGCGACCGGACGGGGCGGATGCAACCGCCCGGCCTGCAGGTTCATATCGACCATTATCCCGATGTCGCCGAACGGCTCGCCCGCCAGCTCTATGAAGAGCAGGTGCCGGGCGGACCCGGCTACCGCCGGGCCATCAGCATGAGCCTTTGGCGGACCTTTTCCGATCCTCCCCAGGATCGCCCGCTCGCGGTCTGCGAATCGCCCAGCGTCGCGCCGGAAGAGGGCCTGCGCAACACGCTGGTGTTCGTCGACGACGTCCCGGACGAAGCCGCACGCAACGCGCCGATCGAAGGCGAGGAGACGATGCAGGCCGCGACGCTTTTCGCCTATAGTCCGCAACATCGCTGGTGGTTCTTTCCGGACATGACCCGCGACGAGGCGTTGCTGTTCAAATTCCACGATTCGGATCATTCGGGCGCGTGGCGCGTCCCCCATACCGCCTTTGTCGATCGCTCCGTCGCCCGCCCCGTGACGAGGAAGAGCATAGAATTGCGCTGCACGGCCTATTTCGAACGATAGCGTGACGGACCATCCCGCCACCCAATCCGTCGACGAGATCCTCAACCGCGCCGAGCTCGGCGGATTTCGCAGACTGCTCTACGCCGCCGGCGCGCTGCTCATGGCGATGGAAGGCTATGATGCCTTTGTCGTTTCGAATCTGGCTCCCTTCATCATCGGGTCGTTCGACGAGCCGATCGCCGCGATGGCCTTTGTGTTCATGGCGCAAAGCACCGGCATGGCGGTGGGGTTCTACACCATACCGCTATTGGCCGACATCAAGGGACGGCGCGGGATCATCCTGATCGGCGCGGCGGCCTTCGCGATCCTGACGCTGCTATCGACGCTGCCGGGGAGCCTGACCCAGTTCGCGGTGATCCGCTTCCTGACCTTCGTCGCCTTTGGCGGGACGATGCCGAACATCGTCGCGCTGGTGGCCGAATATATGCCCGAGGAGAGACGCGGCAAACTGCTGCTCTGGCTGTTCATAGCGCAGGGACTGGGCGCCTCCGCCGCGGGGCTTATCGGCCCGAGCTTCGTCGCCTGGCACAGCTGGCAGCTCGCCTTCTGGTTCGGCGGCGGGGCGCTGCTGCTGGCAATCCCGTTCCTCTATGTCTATCTGCCCGAATCCTGCCGATACCTGCTCGTCAATCGGCCGGACGACCCGCGTATCGGGCAACTGCTTGGCCGCATCGATCCCGATTTCGTGCCGCGGCCCGGGACACGCTTTGTCACGAGCGAGAAGCCTGTATCGGGATCGTCGCTGACCGCGCTTTTCCGCGATGGCCGGGCGCCGCTCACCCTCCTCCTGTGGCTGGCGAGCGCGATGCTGCTCTGCTCGGTCCAGACGCTGACGGCCTGGCTGCCCAGCTTCCTGCACGTGCTCGCCGGAATCGAGGCCGCGACCGCGACGCGAATGATGAGCCTTTCGGCGATCGGCGCGATACTGGGCCCGCTCCTCCTCACCTTCCTGATATCGCGAATGGACATGGCCAGGGCGCTGACGATCACACTCGTCCTGTCCTTCCTCGCCATGTCTTCGCTGGTGGTCGTCGAACGGTTCCACGCCCTGGGCTGGATCGCCGGCATCTGTTTCGGCCTGCTCGTCGTGGGGTCGGTCGCGGGCCTGAACGCGTTCGTCGCGTCCAGCTATCCGACCGCGATGCGATCGACCGGGATCGGCCTGGCCGGGGGCCTGGGACGGATCACGTCGATCGTCGGCCCCGGCTTCGCGGGCGCGATGCTGGCGGCGCAATGGAGCCCGGCCGTCATCTACGCTTCGGTGGCCGCGCCGCTGCTGATCGCCGGCCTGGCGACCGGCTTCATCGCGATATTCGGGCTGGCGCCGCGCCCCGAGGAAGATAGCGGCGCTCCGCCAGCGCGATAGAATCGACGGCAGACGCGGCGGCAGGGAAGCGATCGGCAAACCGGACGACGCCGAGCCGTGCGAAGGACGGATGCGCCGGGCGCAATCGTCTATGATTTAAAGGTTATTTGAAACAAAAATTCTGCTTTGCGGAAGATTGTTAGCTGTACCTCAAGAGCCCTTTGGTCATTAAATTGTTAATTTAGAGTTGCTTATGCCGTAACGGGCGATAGCGGACCGCCGCACGAATAAGCCTTGATTTCAATAAACATATAATTCTTTACACGGCTAAACCCGTCTTGTACGGATGCGCAAGCTGCCAAGAATGGCGGCAGGTCCGATCCCGCATGAAGCGACGAAAAAGTCGTGCGCGGCGAAGGGAGGGGTTATGGCGATTCTCGGCCGCAATCTGCACGGTGACGTCCTGGCACGCTCACACGGCACAACCGCCACCCGGCGCGACCAGCGCCCGGGCGATAGCCGGATTCCAGCTACAATCTCCGCTCCCCCCTCCTGGCTCGAAGACTGCCAATGACAGCGAAGGCGACTGCAATCGGAAAATAACCCCAGGGGAGACTGCAATGAACAGGACCGAAACCGGACGACGCATAGACACACGAGCTTATCGCATTCTGGCGACCTCCGCGGCGATGGCGATCGCCGCGACGCTCGCATCGCCGGCATGGGGGCAACAGACCTCCGGCCAAACCTCGTCCGACAGCGGGGCGCCGCAAACCCAGTCCAATCAGGCAATCATCGTCACCGGCACGCGCATCCAGCGGAACGGCTTCGAGGAGCAGGTACCCAATACCGTGATCTCCGCTCAGCAGATCGAGAATCTGGGCCGGGTCAATGTCGGCGAAGTGCTGAACTCCATTCCCCAGAACGCCGCGTTCCAGTCGGACACCAATGCCGGCCCGGGCGTGGGCAGCCGCGCCAGCTCCAATATCGGCGCCAATTATGCCAATCTGCGCGGCCTCAATCCTTATTATGGCACACGCACGCTGACCCTGGTCGATTCCCGGCGCTTCGTGCCGACCTCGGACAGCGGCGCGGTCGATGTGAACCTCATTCCCTCGGCGCTGATTTCCAGGGTCGAGACAGTGACCGGCGGCGCATCCGCGGCCTATGGCTCGGACGCGATCGCAGGCGTGGTCAATATCATCCTCGATCGCGAGTTCGACGGCGTCCGGGGCCAGCTGGATTTCGGCATCACCGATCGCGGCGACGGCGAATCCTATCACGGCGCGATCGCAGCCGGGACGGACTTTGCCGGCGGGCGCGGCCATGTCGTCGTCAGCGGCGAATATCAGCGCAACGAGGGCGTGGACGGTTGCGGGCTGGAGCGCGCCTGGTGCGCGGAAAGCTGGGACGTGTTCTCCAACAACCGGGTCGTCGTCAACGGCGTCCTGTCCGGCTACAATATTCCCGGCTCGCCGACCTATGGCCAGCCCAACTTCATATTGGGCCGCGATTCCAAGCTCGCCTATTATCACCAGAATGGCGTGATCAGGGACCGCGCCCCGGCTTCGGACGCCGCCCGCAACATGCGGTTCAACGATGCCGGCACGATGCTGATCCCGTTCGATCCCGGCCTCTATTCCCAGGTCACGGCGCTCGGACCGCGCTCGGGCGGTGACGGCCCGTCGCTCTACAACCGGGCGGCACTGCAAACGCCGATCGAGCGCTTCGCCGTGTTCGGCGCCGCGCGCTACGATCTGAGCGATTCGATCCGGGCAACGCTGGAAGCCTCTTATGGCGAGCGCGAAGCGGTGGCGCTTTCCATTGCGGCGGGCCCGGCTTCGACTTTCCCCTTCTATCCCGACAATGTGTTCCTCACCCCGGAAGTGCAGGCCCTGGTGGGCGCCAACCCCTTCTCGCTTGCCGAGGACATGGACGACGAGATCACCAGCCTCAACACGGCGAACGCCTCGACCTTCCGGATCCTGGCCGGGCTCAATGGCGATCTCGGCCTCGGTAACTGGACCTGGGACGTCTATTATCAATATGGCCGGAACACGCGGCACCAGTCGCTGACCCATAACCGCGTCAACAGCTTCTTCCTGTTCGCCACCGATGCGGTGGCGGACCCGGTAACGGGCGATCCGGTCTGCCGCGCGGTGCTGCTCGGCAATCCCGATGCGGAAGGCTGCGTTCCCCTCAACATCTTCGGCACGGGCAACATGTCGCCCGAAGCGATCGAATATGCCTATCGCACCGCGATGGAGGATTTTCGCTACGAACAGCATGTCGTCGCGGCGACCTTCCAGGGCGAGCTGTTCGACGGGATCGGCGCGGGGCCGTGGGCGGCGGCATTCGGCGCCGAATATCGCGCCGACACCGGCGATGTGACGCATGGCAACCTGCCCTATTATGACGATTTCGCCGGCAGCTTCGGCCTCGACTATTCGGGCGAGCTGAGCGTCATCGAGGGCTTTGGCGAAATCAACATGCCGATATTCGAAAATTCCGAATTCGGCGAGCTGTTCGAGCTCAACGCCGCCGTCCGCTATACGAGTACGGAGAGCACGGACGGTGCGACGGGGGATTCCCGAACGGTCGGCACGACGAGCTGGAAGCTGGGCGCCATTTTCGATGCCAATGACTGGCTCCGCTTTCGGGCCACGCGGTCCCGGGACATCCGCGCCGCGGGTTTCCGTGAACTCTTCCAGCAGCAGATCCCAACCGATCCGGCGACGACGCGCGGCCGCGTGATGAACCCCTATGACGGCGGCGCGTTCGATTCGACGCCGATCCTGTCGGGCGGCAATTTCGCGCTGACGCCGGAAACGGCCGACACCACGACGATAGGCATCGTCGTCTCTCCGGCATCCAACCTGCGCTTCTCGGTCGACTGGTACGAGATCGAGATCAACGACGCCGTCACCACGCCGGCCGGCCAGCAGATTGTCGACACCTGCTTCAACTTCAACGTCTTCTGCGACCGGATAACCTTCAATCCCGCGGTACCGAACAACACCGACATCTCGTTCGTCGATGCCCGGCAGATCAACGTCGGATCCTTCACCACCCGCGGCTTCGACATCGAGCTCGATTACACGCTCGAAATCGGAGAGGCCCGGCTCAACTACCGGTTGCTGGGCACCTATCTCTACGACATGATCATCCAGGCCGCGCAGGGCACCGCGCCGGTCGATTTCGCCGGACAAAGCGGGCCTGCCGCGCCGCTCGGCGACTTCAACCCGTCGCCGAAATGGATCCTCAACGGCACGGTCACCTACGATCACGGGCCGTTCACCGGCACGCTGCAAGGGCGCTATATCGGCCCGGGCGCCCTCAACAAGACCTTCATCGGCCCCGAGGACCCCGGTTACGATCCTACTCTGCCGAATTCGATCAATCGCAACCGGGTGGATTCGCGTTTCTACCTGACGCTCGGGCTGAACTATCAGCTTGATTTCAACAGCGGCGTGGAGGTCGATCTCTTCGGCATCGTCGACAATCTGCTCGACACCGATCCGCCGATTGCACCGGGCTCCACGGGCAGCGTGGTCCAGTCGAGCTATCCGACCAATCCGGCCTTTTTCGATACGCTCGGGCGGCGGTACCGGATGGGCGTCCGCGTAAGATACTGATCGCAAACCGTCACGACGATCGTCATTCGCTGCCCGGCCTGACGGGCCAAAAGAGGAGAGATTCGATGCCGAAGAACAAAGGCCATTTCACGACGCTGCGGGGGCTCGCCGGCGGCTTGCTGGCCAGCATAGCGCTTTCCACCGCGGCTCCCGCTGCTGCGCAGGACACCGCCGAACCGCTGGGTCTGACCCAACCGTTGCGCATCTCCGGCCTGATCCAGGCGGTGGAACTGGGGCCGGTCTATGTGGCGCTGCGCAATTACTATCCGGGCGATCTGGAGGTGCAATATGGCGGCATCCCCCTGCTCTTCCCTGAACATTGGGGCGGCCCGATCCGGCCGACGGATGTCGCGGGCCATGCCGAAACCCAGGCCCTGCGCAATTCGGTTTCCCATCCCAATCTGCGGATCATTTTCACGGTGGCGCAGGGCCATTACCGGATTCTCGCCCGGCGCTCCTCGGGCATTGCCAGTCTCGAAGATCTGCGCGGCAAACGGATCGCGACAATGTATCCGACGTCGGCGGGCTTCTACCTCCACAATGTGCTCGCGATGACGGGGATTAGCGAGGACGAGGTGACGATCCTTTCGCAGCTCCGCCAGGTGGGAATCTCCGATCCGATCATCAATGGCGATGCCGACGCCTTCACGATCTGGGAACCTGAAATGGAAATCGCCACCCGGGCGCTCGGCGACGATGCGATCGTCTTCGATGCGGATCCGGGGATGTGGGAAAACTACAATCTCAACACCACGGCGGAAAATCTCGCCGACCCCGAAAAACGCGCGCAGATCGTCGAGTTCATCGCCGCCATGATCCTGGCGACCGACGAGGTCCGCCGGGATCCGAGCCTGGCGATCACGCGGGCTTCGGAAATGAACGGCTATGACCGGGAGCTTATCGAGGCCTCCTACGGCCATCACAGCTTCCCCGGCCAGGTCGCGGACGGCTTGCTCGATACGCTCACGGCCGAGGAAGCGTGGCTCGCCCCGCAGACCGGACGGGAGCCGCGCAGCCGCGAGGAACTCGCCACGCTGATCGACACCAGTGTCGTCGAAGAGGCCCGCGCGCTTCTTCGCGAGCGCGGGCAATTGCCCGACTGGGTGGAATAGAAGCGACAGGAAAAACGGCCGGTCGTCGCGCATCCGGGCGACGACCGGCTTTATCGTCTGGAGAATATCATAATGAAAGTTGGCGTATCATCCCTGGCGGCCGTCTTCGCCCTGCTCGGCGCGGCTGGCGCGCATGCCGAGCCCGGCATGCCGCAGGACGGCGCCGGAGAAGCGCGGCCGCCGATCCTGATCGAGCGGCAGGGTTCCTTTGCCGCGGGCGGGTCGGCGATCGGGGAAGCGGGACGCACCACCCTGTGCGATCACGGATTCGTCGAATTTCAGATCCCCCCCGAGCCCCGCGAGGTCGGCCTCTTTTTGTGGCACAGCTCGAGCACCGCTGCCTGGCAGAACCGCTGGGACGGGGGCGAGGGCTTTCAGAGCATATTCCTGCGCCGCGGATTCCCGGTCTATCTGTGGGACGGCCCCCGTGTGGGCCGCGCGAACATGCCCTGCGAGGCCGTGCAAACGGCGCCGCGCGAAGGGCAGGACCAGATCAACTTTTTCGCCTGGCGTTTCGGGCCGAGCTATCCCGACTGGTATCCCGGCGTGCAATTCCCGACCGAAGACGCCGAGGCCTGGGATCAGGCGATGCGCGCGCGCTATGAGGAATTCGACACGGTCGACAATGCGCGCCTGCAAGCCCATGCCGCCGCGGAAGCGCTGGAGCGCACCGGTCCGGTCGTTCTCGTCACCAATTCCGCCGCCGGGCTGCGCGCGCTGCTCACGGCCATCGAAAGCGATCAGGTCAGCGCGATCGTCGCCTATGAAAATGTCGGCTATGTCTTCCCCGACGACGAAGACACCGGCGAGGCGCCCGGCCCCTATGGCCCGGTCTATGTCCCGCGCGAACAGTTCGAGCGGCTTGCCGAGATTCCGCTGATCTTCGTCTGGGGCGACAATCTCTCGCAACCCAGGGGGCCGCAGGCCGCGCTGCCGGTCAACCGGCGCTTCGTGGAGCTGATCAACAGCATCGGCGGCCAGGCGGAAATTCTCGAGCTTGCCGAGGCCGGGCTCCACGGCAACACGCATCTGCCCTTCGCCGATCTCAACAATGTCGAGGTCGCCGACCTGCTGATGCGCTTCCTCGAACGCCACCATCTCGACGGCCGCGCGGAGACGCGAAGCGGCGAGTAATGAGCGCCCTTCAGGGGAAGCATCGAGAAACCGGCCATTTTTCCGGCGGACGCCGGGGCCAAACGCTGCCGATGGTGCCCTTGCGGCGGAAGGCCGTCGCAAGGGCACCGCGGGGGGCAAGGCGTTAGCTCAAAATCCGATCCGCAAGGTCGCGCGCGCGCCATAGGCGAAACGCCCCTGCTGCTCCTCGGCATTAACCTCGCCGCCGAGCGAAAAGCCGCCATTGCCGCCGACAAGACGCAGCGCGCCGATCCAGCCATCGGTGCGTTGCTCGGGAATGAGGGTGAAATCCTCACCGCCTTCGAAACGGGCGGTGGTGCTGGCGATCGTTCCGCCCAGGATCTGGCGGCGGCCGCCGTCGGCCTCGACGAGGAACCAATCCGACCGCCGATCCTCGTCGCCGAACTGGAGCCCCACGGCGAGCCGTGCCGTCGCCGCGAGTTCGTCGCTCGTGCGGCTGTCGACCGTGAGGTTGAATGCCTCTCCGCCGCCGGTTTCGGCATATCCGCCTTCGCGCAAGCGGTAATAGTCGAGCGATACCCCCGGACGCAGCCGCAACCGGCCCGATCCGAACTCATAGCTTACGCCGCCCGACGCCGAATAGAGACGGCCATTCCAGCTTCCGCTTGCCGTCCGTTCGATGGCCTCGCCATCGGCCGAACCTGTAAAGCGCCGGGTGCCGTCGAACTCGATATGCGCGGCGGAAGCGCGGGCATTGGCCCGCCATCCGCCCCATTGGCCGCGCAGGAAAAGCGCCGCCTCGAAATGGTCGGAGTCCACGCCGTTCGCCGTACCCTCGTCGTCGATCTTGCCGAGCATATAGGATAGCGAGCCACCGATCGCGGCGTGGGGCCCAAGCATGAATTCGGCGCCCGTGTTCACGCCCCAGCCGCTCACGTCATAGGCGGCGGTATCGCCATAATCCGAGGACGTGCCCCAGGCGACCTGCTGGACCCAATAGCCCCAGCCGCCCATGTCGGCGAACGGTGCCGACGGATCGTCGAGATAGCGCGCCGTCGCCCGCGAGGCCTGGCTTGCCGATTCGAAGGTGCCGCCGGCATGATCCGGCAGCATCTGCCGAAGCGATTGGCGAAATGCATCCCCGTCCGTAATGGCAAGGAAGGCGGCGGCGACTTCGGCATCATTGTCGAGCGCATCGAACACGGCGTCGAAGGCGCGCGCCTGGGAACCGTTGAGTTCCAGTGCTTCTACCGATTTGCGCGCGATGCTGACGCTGACCTCGCCATTGGCCTGGTCGACCAGAATTTCGCCATCGAAGAGAAACGGCAAATCCGGCGTCTCGCCGGCCAGCGCATCGCCGCCGACCAGCGTCCCGGCGCGAACGACGACGAAATCGCCCTCCGAAGCGCCTGCGCCCGTCAACCGGATGGCCAGTACCGAATCGTCGGCGAACTGGGCGGTGCCGGCAACATCGTACAGCGTGTTGCTATCGTTCGCCGTATCGATCGTCGCGGCGATCGTGCCGCCCGAGCCGACGGTGAGCGAGTTGAGCGCCACCGCGCCTGTGTTGGTGACGTCGAGTGTGCCGCCCTGCACCGACACATCCAGCGTCCCGGCATGGCTGATCGCCCCGCGAAAGACCGCGTCCCCCGCCAGGGTCAGCCCATTGGCACCCGAACCGAAGGCGATATTGCCGGTAAAGCGCGATTTTCCCGCAACCGACACCATATCGTCGCCGGCGCCCAGATCGGCATTGCCGGTGTAGAGGGACTCTCCCGAGAGCGTCAGCGCGTCATTGCCGGCGCCCATGGTCGTATTCCCGGCAACCGTGCCGCCCGCTATTTCGAAACGGTCGGCACCGCCGCCAAAGCGAACATCGCCTTCGATCAGCCGGGCGCGCCCGTTTTCCTCCCGCGCGGACTGGCGAACGAGGGCGCCTCCGGCATTGGCGCTCAGGTCGATCGCAACGCTATCGCCAGAGGTGCTGCCCCGCGCGACGATGCTTCCGTCGTTCAGCACCCTGTCCAGCGTTCCCGAACGGTCCTGGATGGCATAGGCATCGGCCTTGCCGTTGGCCCCTGCTTCGATCGTTCCCGAATTGGAAATTTCGGAGAGGCTGGCGCCCTGTTCGATCGCGATGGCGCGAACCGCTTCGCCCGCTACGCCGCCACCGGAGGCCGCGATGCGCCCCGAATTGGCGATATCACCGGTTGTGACGCCAGCGCCGAGTTGCAAGGCGGTCGCTTCGGCGCCGAGCGCGATGGCGCGCACCGTGCCGCTGATGCCCAGGCCGCCGGCTATCGATACGTCGCCGCCAAGGCCGCCGATTACCAATCCTTGCGCCGCGACATCTTCATAGGTGCCCAGGCCCGCAACGCCGCCGCGAATGACGAGCCCGCGCCCCGATCCGCCCGCTACCGCGCCGATCGCGATATCGTCGGTCTCCGAACCGATCAGGACCCCGGGCGCTGCGCCATAGGAAACGATATCGGCCGTCTTTTCGCCGATATCGGGCAGTCCGTCCCCGTCATTATCCTCATCGTCCTCGGTATCGGCATCCACCGGCGGTCGGCGGTCGATCAGTATCCCGCCGCCGACATTGCCGGCGATCCGCACGGCCGGTCCGCCCTGGAGGAGATCGTCCTCGTCCAGATCGTCGGTATCCTTGGGCGGAGAAATATAGCGATAGCCGGTAGCGACAATGCTGTTTTGGATCAGCAGCCGACCGCCGACATCCCCGGCGACGTCGAGCGCGATGGCGTTTTCGCCCTGCACGGCGATGCCTCCGGCGGCGGTGATATTGCCTGTGACATCCGCCGTCCGGATCCCCTGGCTGTCGTCGCCCACCACCGTGATGGTTCCGGTGTGCGAGAGCGAACCATCGAGCAGGCCGTCTAGCGCGATGCCTGCGGATCGATTGCCTTCGATGCCGATGGTACCGCTATTGGCCACCGTGCCGTGCAATGTCGCGGTCTCTGCGAGGCGGATGCCGAACCGGTTCTCGCCCTCGGCGAAGGGGCCGTCGTCGTCGCCGTCGTCATCCTCGTCCTCGACTTCATAATCCTCGTTGATCGTGATCTTGCCGCGGTTGGAGACGGTACCGGTCCGGTTGCCGGTGATCACGATGCCGGTGGCGTTGTTCGCGTCCTCGATCACCACCGCACCCTGGACGACGACATCGTTGTTGCTGTCGAGCGTGATGGCGTTGCCGCCATTGGGCGTAAGTTTGCCATTTGTGCCGATCCGGATGTCGTCGGGCGCTCCCTCGTCCACCGTCGAAGTTCGCACCGGGGTCGTTACCGTCGTGTCGATCACGGTTTCGGCATGGACGGGGGCGGCAAGGATGGCGACCGGAGTCAGGCAGGTGCAACAAAGCAATTTACGCATGGACAAGTTTCCTTCTCATGATGGAGACCGCTGAGCGGGCTCCCCTGTCGAAAAGGAAGACGGTGCCGAAGGATCGCACCCGCAGCGCTATTGGGAAAAAATTCCGCGGATCAGAAGCGCGTATCGAAACCCAGTCTGAGCGTACGCGGCCGGAGGGGCGTATCCTGCCGGTCGCGGCCCAGCGTGAAAGGCGTGCCGAGCGCGAAACGGTTGCCGACCGCGTCGAAAATATTGGTCGCCGACAAAGAAACGCCGCTCCGTTCGTTGCCGATCCGCACGTGTAGGTCGGCTTCGGCGAAATCGCCTTGGGGTTCGCCGAGCATTGGCCCGATACCGAGCCGGGATTCGCCCACATAGCGGCCGAGAGCGGAAAGGTTCAGCCGCAGGTCGCCGCCGAGCGCGCTTTCATAACGGACTCCGGCGACCGCACCGATATCGGCAACGTTGGGAAGCGGGGCCGAGCGCGATAGCAGGAGCGCGGGAAGCGGATTGGTGACCTCGCTATCGTTCACGAACAGCCCGAAATCGAGTGTGAGCGCTGGGCTCGGTTGCCAGCTCGCCTGGACGTCGAGCGTGTAGATGCGACCATCCCCGATATTGGCCGTGGTCGGAAACCCCGTCCCGTCGACAATGTCGGCCTGGATGTCCTTCCACCGGGTATGGGCGAGAGTCGCGGCGATCGCGAACGGGCTGCCGCCAAATTCGCCATAGCGCCAGCCGGCCTCGATGGTCGAAACGCGGTCATTCTCGAAACGCTGGACGAACTCGTCGCGTACCGCGAGCCCGCCGGGTCGGAAACCCTGCTGGAACCGCACGAAAAGGCGATGACGGGGCGCGAGTTCGAGCAACGCCGACGCCGACGGCAAAAACGTCGTTTCGCTGCGGTCGGCCGAAGCGTCGCGGGTGGCAAAAGCCACCGGGATGTCGAGGCCCAGTCCGCGCAGCCGGGCGTGCGTGACGCGAGCCCCCGCCGTTAGCAGAAGCCCGTCCAGCGGCTGGGCCGAAGCCTCGGCGAACAGCGTGAATTCGTCGATGCTGTTCTCGACCCCGGTGGCGGACATGGGATCGCCGGGCGGACCGAAGAGCCGGGTGACACGCACCTGGTTGTGCGCGAGCCCCATCCCGGCGAGCCAGCCGAAGCCGTCGCCCCGATCTTGCGAGATGCGGTTCTCGGTCGATACCAGCAACGCCTCGCTCGCCTGGTCGAACGCCAGGGGTTCGTCGTCGCTCGGCGAAGCGTCGAACCGCTCGTCCAGCGTCTGGCGGACGATGCCGGTGGAAGAGACGAAGCGAATATCGCCCCACTCGCCGCTGACGGCCAAATCGGCCATCGCAAAGTCGTTCGAATAGCCCTGGGCGAAGGGACTGTCCCGAGTCAGCGGCGGTGCGTTGCGGTCGGCATATTGGCTGTCATGCGCGTCGATCGACTGAACGGCGCCCCCGACATCTATCGTGACGGTATCGCTGGCGGCGAAGCGTATGCTGGCCCGTCCGCCATAGGTCTCGACATCGTTGATGTCTTCGAGACCGCGCTGCCGGTCGTCGATATAGCCGCCGTCGAGGCCGCCATAGCCGACGAGGCGGATCGCCATTTCGTCGCGAACGAGCGGGATATTGAGCATGGCCCCGAAATCGCCACCGAAATCGCCATGCTGGGTCCAGGACCCGCCCATCGCCGCGGTGCCTTCGAAATCGCCGAGGCGCGGAGGATTGCGGACGATCCGGATGATCCCGCCAAGCGACCCCGCCCCGTGGAGCGTGCCTTGCGGTCCGGCGAGGATTTCGACGCGCTCGATATCGTAGAGCCTGAGATCGGGATCGGGCATATTATAGTTGAGCCGCGTGTCACCGAGATATTGGCCGACGGTCGCCTGGGTAGGCCCGAGAAAACTGGAATCCGCGATGCCGCGAATGAATAGTTTGTTTCGTCCCGAGCCGGCATGGGTCGAACTGACGGCGGCGAGCTGATCGACGATCGCGTCGGTTCCGACGCCACCCGCGCCGAAGCCGAAACGGTCCCCGTCCAGAACCGTCACGTCGCCCGCATAATCGCCAAGCTCGACATTGCGTTTGCTGGCGGTGACGATGATCGGGACCGGCGGGGCCAGGACCGGCGGCGGCGTTACCGGAACCGCGGGAGCAGCTGGCCTGGCAGGGTGGGCGGGAACGATGCGCCATGCCGTGGCGCCGACGCGAATTGCCCGTGCGTTCGTCCCTTCCAAGAGCCGGACGAGGGCCTCCTCCGCCGTCATCCGCCCGCGTACCCTGCGCGTATCGAGGCCGGCCAGGCGACGATCGCCGAGCCCGATGCTGAGATCGGCCTGGCGCGAAAGTATGCGGATCGCGAAGCCGAGATCCCCGGCAGGGACGTCGATCATCCGGTCGGTGGCCATCGCTTGCCCCGGGTGCAGCGACAGCAGGGCGACGCCCAGAAAAGCGGCGAGCCTGTTCACGCTAGCCTCGCGTCAATATCCAGCCGGCCCCCTGGCGCCGGGCTTCGGTTCCCGTCAGCCTGCCCACGACCGGCAAAAGGCGGGCGGGCGGTTGGTCGAGCCGGATGACGCCGCTGAAGGACGAGGCGGCGACCGACGGGGCGGCCCGCACCTCGATACCCAGGTTGCGCGAGAGATCGTCAGCCACCGCGGAGAGCGGGGCATCGGCATAGACCAGTCGTCCCTCGCGCCAGCTCGCGACATCGGCGACATCGACGCGCCGCCGGCGCACCACGCCTTCGGTGATTTCCACGCCGTCACCGGCTTCCAGCCGCAACGCGGCCGCGTCGGGCGCAACCACCACCGCGCCTTCTGAGACCGCGACCGTCAGATTCTCGCCGTTTACCGTCACGTTGAAGGCCGTGCCCATATCGACAAGCTCGGTGCCGGCGGCTTCCACGCGGAAGGGCCGGGCGGCATCATGTTCGACCGAAAACAGCGCCTCGCCCTGTTCGAGCCGGGCAAAACGCGCGTCCGGCGCATAGGCGAGCCGCGTGCCGCCATTCATGAGGATGGTGCTGCCATCGGCCAGTTCCACGGTTCGCCGCACACCGGATTCGGTCATCGCTATCTGGAGTTCCGGCCCCGGTTCGGGGCCGACGAGCCAGAAGCCGCCAAAGGCCGCAAACGCCGCCGCCGCCATGCCCCAGCCGAGAACCGAGCGGCGCGCGATCGGGCGCACCGCCGCCGGCTCGGCAAGCGGACGCTGGCGGTCTCCATCCGCCACCAGACCGGCAGCGTCTTCATCGAGCAGGGAAAGACGATCGTATATGTCCGCGTGCCGAGGGTCCGCCTCGAGCCACAGGGTGAACCCGTCCCACTCCGAAAATGCGGGGTCCCGCATCCGGATGATCCACGTGATCGCATCGCTTTCGGCCTGGTCAAATCCTTCGGGCATAGTCTTCCTTCATGACCAAGACGGAATCGTCACTCAATATCCGCATCGAGATCCCTCCTGAATGCGATCATCGCGCGATAGGCCTTTTGCAGATGCTTCTCGACCGCGCTGAGGCTCAGGCCCATTTCCGCCGCGATCTGCCGCTGGCCGATGCCATCCAGCCGGTGGCGGCGGAATATCGCCGCGGTGCGCTCTCCAAGGGCGTCGAGGGCGTCGCGCGCCGCCTCGAGCGTCTGCCGCGAAGCGATCCTTCGTTCGGCCGACGGCGCGTCGGACGCCCCGTGCTCCTCATCCTGGCTCAGCCGTGTCCATTCGCGCTCGCGCTCCTGACGGCGCCCGGAAGAGCGTAGCCGATCGAGCATCAGATTGTTCGCCGCGCGGAACAGATAGGATCGCGGATCGGCAATCGGCCCCGATGCGGCCCGGTCGATCCGAATCCACAATTCCTGCAGCAGGTCCTCCGCGCCCGCGCCCGCGCCGCGCGCACGCAAAAAACGCAGCAAGGCGTCGCGTTCGGCGAGATAGACGGCTTCAAGGCCCTGTTTCATTTCCGTATCGCGGAACCAACCAAATATCATCGAGGAAATGGACTGGCGACCCGGCCCAAGAACCGAGGAGACCGCCCCTTCGCATTACTTGATCGCTATGGGAACCCGAAAATACACGGCTACTAACCCCCATGACGATCAAGAGAAAAGCCGGTCGAGTTACTGATGGCCATCGCCGACAGACAATCGGCCTGACGGCCGCGCGCTCCGCCTTGTCCGTATCCGACCAGCGGCGTGCGGGGATCGGCCGGGTCAGCGAGGCCTTGCGTCACGCGCCACGCCGTAACAAGAAGCCCCGAACGCCAGACAGGCACCGCAAAACAGAAGGACGAGAGATCATGCAGTTCGAGCGGATCAATCCGATGACCGGCGAAATCGCTTCCACCGCCACGGCCATGCAACCCGGCGACATTCCCGCTATCGCGGCGCGCGCCCAGGCGGGATTTGCCGCCTGGTCGAAACTGGGCCCCAATGCGCGGCGCGCGGTGCTGATGAAAGCGGCCGACGCGCTCGAGGCGCGCAAGGATGATTTCGTCGAGGCGATGATGGGAGAAATCGGCGCGACCGCCGGTTGGGCGATGTTCAATCTCGGTCTTGCCGCAGGGATGATCCGCGAAGCCGCCGCCATCACCACGCAGATCGGCGGCGAGGTCATTCCGTCCGACAAGCCGGGCTGTCTCGCGATGGCATTGCGCGAACCGGTCGGCGTGATGCTGGGCATTGCGCCATGGAACGCGCCCATCATTCTGGGCGTACGCGCGATCGCCGTGCCGCTTGCCTGCGGCAACAGCGTGATCCTCAAGGCGAGCGAACAATGCCCGCGCACTCATGAACTGATCATCCAGGCCTTTGCCGAGGCCGGCTTCCCCGAAGGAACGGTCAACGCCGTCACCAACGCCCCGGCCGATGCCGCAGATGTCGTCGGCGCGTTGATCGATGCGCCCGAAGTCAAACGCATCAACTTCACCGGCTCTACCGCGGTGGGCAAGATAATCGCGAAGCGCGCGGCGGAGCATCTGAAGCCGGTGCTGCTGGAACTGGGCGGCAAGGCGCCGATGATCGTGCTCGAGGACGCCGATCTCGACGAGGCGGTGAAGGCCGCCGCCTTTGGCGCGTTCATGAACCAGGGCCAGATCTGCATGTCGACGGAGCGGATCATCGTCGTCGAAGCGGTCGCCGATGCCTTTGCGGCCAGGTTCGCGGCAAAGGTCGACACGATGGCGGTCGGCGATCCCCGCGAGGGTACGACTCCGCTCGGCGCCGTCGTTGACGCGAAGACGGTCGCGCATTGCCGCAGCCTGATCGAGGATGCTCTCGCGATGGGCGCAGAGCAGCTGACTGGCGGCGAGACGACGCACGAGGTGCTGATGCCCGCTCATGTCATCGACAAGGTGACGCAGGAGATGAAACTCTTCCGCGACGAGAGCTTCGGGCCGGTCGTCGGCATCGCGCGCGCGCGCGACGAAGCGCATGCGATCGAGCTCGCCAACGATACCGAATATGGCCTGTCCGCTGCGGTTTTCACGCGAGACACGGCGCGCGGCCTGAACGTCGCCCGGCAAATCCAGTCCGGCATCTGCCATGTCAACGGCCCCACCGTTCACGACGAAGCGCAGATGCCGTTCGGCGGGATGAAGGCCTCGGGCTACGGGCGGTTCGGCGGCAAGGCCGGCATCGACGCCTTTACCGAACTGCGCTGGATCACGATCGAAACCGAACCCGGCCACTTTCCGATCTAGCAGCCGACCCAGTCGCCGCGGGACCGATCCGGGAGCAGCCGCCCAATCGCCAGCGCGGCGAGCATCGTCAGCCCCGTGAGCGGAAAGAGGACTCCCGGCACCGCCATTGCAAGCCACAGGCCTCGCTGCGCAGATGGCGGGAACGAGGGCGGCGGTGTGCCGGGCCGGCCTTTTCGTCCGCGCATCCACCACATCACCGGAGCGCTGGTCGCGAGGAGCAGAACGCAAACGCATATCGCCAACATGACCAGCCGGTTGGGCTCGCCATATTGCCGGCCCTGATGGGTATATATGCCCCATTCGAAGGCCCTGGCGGCAAAGCCGTAATCGGCTGCCCCGACATCCTGCAGCACGTCGCCGGTATGGGCATCGATATAGATGGCACGCGAATCTGCCGCGTCGGTAATCTGCGGTGTCACGAGATACGGCGCATCGGGAACGGATGGCAGGCTGATTGTCCACGGCATGCCTATCCCCCGGCCCTCAGCAATGGCGAGAACATGATCGGGTCCGATATCGGCAAGGGAATGCGGTACGCGATTGCGCGGCATCGGCGCGGCCTGTTGCGGCCATGGGAGCTGTTCGCGTCGTTCGCCCTGCTCCGGTCTTGCATGATCTTCGTGGCTCCAGGGCGAGGGACCGGGCGCCCGGGGCCGGCCGATATCGTAATGGGCGATCGCCCTCTGCATGCCGCTGCCCCAGACGCCCGACCAGCTCATGCCGGTTATCGCCAGGAAGACGATGCCGAGCCCCGCCATCGCGCCCAGCGAAGCGTGGAGATCGCGCCAGAACCGCCGTGCGCGCGGCGGCCCGCGTAGGGCAAGCGCCGGGCCGTTTCCGCGCGGCCACCACAGCCAGAAGCCGGTGACGACGAGAACGATTGCCCAGCCTGCCACGATCTCGATCACGGCATTCCCGATAGGCCCGGCAATGATGAGGCTGTGGAGCGTCTTCACCGTCTCCATGGCGCCGCCGTCGATCGTCGTCCCGAGCACGACGCCGTCTCGCGGGTCGACAAAGGCAAGACGGCGGCCGTTTTCGGTTTCTACGGTTACACGCAGACTTTCGCCCTCTTGTGCACCGCTGGCGATCGATACGACGCGGCCGCGCGTCTGATAGCCGGCATCGCCGACGAGTTCCTCGAGCGTTTTCGATGGTCCGACACCTGGCTGTTCGAGGACGATCCAGTCTCCGTAAAGCCAACGCTCGATCTCGGGCTTGTAAAGATAGAGCGCGCCGGTGACGGCGAGCCAGGCCATCGCCGGAAGCACGATCAGCCCGGCGAAAAAGTGCCAGCGCCAAACCGCGTTGCGGCGGGCGGGTAGACTCGCCGCCCTACCCATCGATCAGGCGACGCAGACGGGCGATCGCGTCCTCGTTGCGGTCGTGAACGTCGAGCGCGGAGAAGAAATTCCCCTCTTCGTCCATGAGGAACACCGTTGCCGTGTGATCGACAGTGTAGGCGCCGTTTCCGAGCGGCACTTGTTCGGCATAAATCCCGAATTCCTCCTTCACGGCCTCGATCTGCGCCTCGCTCCCGGTCAGGCCGATGATCGGCGTGTGAAACAGCGAGAGATAGCGCGCCATATCCCCGGGCGTGTCGCGGGCAGGATCGACGGTGACGAAGACGATGTCGAAGGCATCGCCGCCTTCGCCCATTTCCTGCCGCAGGCTCGCCAGGCGGCTGAGCGTCGTCGGGCAGACATCGGGGCAATGCGTAAAGCCGAAGAAAATCGCGAAGGGCCGGCCCCGCAGTTCCGCGCTGCCGAAGGCATCGCCGTCCGTGCCGAGAAGCTCGAATGGGCCGCCGATCGAGGCGATGCTCTCGTCGAGTACCGTCTCCGGCTGCTCGTACGGGGGCAGACACAGATAGCCCAGCAACCCGGCAAGCAGGGCTGCACACAGGATCAGTCCGCGGCGAAGGCCCCTGTTGCGTTCCCCGCTCATCGGTCGGCACCTATCGGCCGAATGATGAAGTCGACGGTCACTGGCGCGGCGCGTTCGAAAGTCAGCGTGATCGGGATATGCTCGCCCTCGGCCAGGGCCCTATTCGGCTGCATCAACATGATGTGATAGCCTCCGGGCCGCAGCTCGACCGTCTCGCCTCCCGGAAGCGAAAGCCCGCCTTCCGTCTCGCGCATCCGCATGACGCCGTCTTCCATCGTCACGCTGTGGATTTGCGCCTCGGCCGCGACGGGGGTTGAGGCCGAAACCAGCCGGTCGTCGCCGCCGCGATTTTCGATCCGCGCATAGCCCGCGCTTACCGGCGCATCTTCCGCCGCCGCGCGCGCCCAGGCGTCCTCGATCGCGAAATCGCCGGGTTCCCGGGCCGATTGCGAACAGCCGGCGAGACCGATCAGCCCCGCCAAGCCCAGCGCGATGCGCATGTTCCGCCCGCGCATCAGAAACGCGCCCTGACGCCGCCGAACACCGAGCGGCGTTCGATCGGATAAAAGATTGCCTGCTGGAAGGGCAGCAGCGCGCGCGTGTCGATCACGGCCGAAATGTCGCCGACGCCATGCGCGTTGGTCAGGTTGCGGACGTCGAGGAACAGCGACACTTTCCCGGCGATCCCGGCCGCGGCGGTGAGGCCGATCATCGCATAGCCGTCGACGCGTTGGACGTTGGCATAATCGGCCCAGGCCCCGTCGGGGACCCATTCCATGGCGGGAGCGACGTTCAGGCTTTCGGTTCCGAGCCGGAGTTCTGCCCGGTAGAGATGTTTGGGAATCACCGGCAGCCGGTTGTCGCCATAGAGTGCGTTCCCGTCGAACCGGAAGTCGGTATATTGGTAGATCTGGCGTAGCCTGGCCCATGGTGCGAAATCGAGATCGAGGCCGGCCTCGATCCCACGATGGATCGTATCGTCGGCGTTGAAGGTCGATGCCGGGATGTCCGGGCCCACCGTGAACTGCAGCAGTTCGTTGTCGAGATCGGCGCGGTATATGCTGACGTCCCAGCCGGCGATACCGATCCGGCCGCGCGTACCGATTTCGAATGTCCAGGCCGTCTGCGGATCGAGCGGCACGAAGCTGGCAATCTGGGCAAGCTCGATGAAACCGGGAAATTCGTGCGAGCGATTGGCATTGGCGTAGATCTGCACGCCTTCGACCGGCTCGAAAAGCAGTCCCATCTTCGGAGAGAATTCGTCGAAATCAGCGGCGCCAAGGGCGGTCGCGGGAAAGGTTTGTATCTGCTCGCGCTCGCCATGGCTGTAGATGCCGCCAGCAATGATCGTCAGCGACGGCGTGATCGAAAAGCGCGCCTCGCCGTATAGGCTGAGTGTCTGCGCGTCCTGGTCGGCGCGGAATGTCGCCGCGCCCCGCCCCCCGTCGATATTGACCCAGCGCCGGGAATCGACCGCCCCGAAACGGGCATCGCCGCCCACGGTGAGTGCAAATGGACCGCTCGCCCAATGGACGCGGGCGAAAGCGCCATAGTCGTTGGAGGTCTGGTCCACGACCTGGAAGATCGGGTGGTAGAGTTGCTTGGTGTTGAGGAACGCCCCGATCTCGAGCGATCCATCGGTAAAATCGAAGCTCGTCCGATTCTGGAGGCGAAGCGAATCGATGTCGCGAGCCTGATCGTTGACGAAATTGCCGGAGCGCGGCGCGTTGAGGGCATCGGCAAGGGCCAGCGCGCCGGGCAGTTCCTGCCGCAGCGACTGCGCCGAGGCATAGAAGCGCGTTTCTACCCCCTCGGACAGGCGATAGCCGATATTGCCGTTGAAGCGGATCGCGTCGCGCGTCGCATGATCGCGCTCGCCGTCCGAATGATCGGCGGCGACCGCCACCCATGCATCGCCGCGCTCGTCGGCATAGCCATAGGAGGCGACGCCCCGGATCGTATTAAAACTGCCGCCGTCGAGCCTCAGGCCGATACCCGGTGCCGTCCGGCCGGTCGGGGTGACGCCGTTGATCGCGCCGCCCAAGGTCGAGCCGCCGAAGCGCAGCGCATTGCCGCCGCGATAGACCGCGATATGCTCGAGGATCGTCGGGTCCAGCTCCTGGAAATCGCCATTATCGTCGGCAAGATTTAGCGGGATGCCATCCTGGAGCAGCGTGAGCCCACGCATATGGAAACCGCGGCTGATGCCCGATCCGCGGATCGACAGGCGAACCTCCTGTCCGAAACGCGGCTGGGCATAAATGCCGGGCGTGAAAGCCAGCGCATCGCGCAACGAGACGGCGGCGCGGTTCTCGTAATCCTCTGCGGTGACGAGATCAGCTCCGCCGGGGGTTTCGGCGATGGTATCGGCCGCTTCCCGCAGCCTTTCGCCAGTGACGAGGATATCGGGATGGGCGTCCTCGGCCCAGGCGGGCGTCTGGACGAATAGCGCGGCAAGCGCCGAAGCGCTGCCGAGCAGCGTCGTGGATTTCGTCATGTCTTCTCTTCTGAACCTCGCGTCCCGTGCCATGGTCAGGCGGGACGCGCGTTGAACCGTTGCCGCGCGAAGCGGCGGTTAGGGGGATTCAGGCGAGAAGAGGTGGCCCGGTAGCGGGCGGCGGCGGCGCCGCCAGGCCGCGGCCGGGAATCAGGGTTGACCGGTCGAGCGGATCGGGGAACCCGTCCGCCACCGGCGCCGCCAGCTCAGGCGTGGCCGGGCCGCCGTCAAAAGGCGTTGCGGCGGCGGCGAACGAACAGGGCTGGTCGCCACGATCATGGCCGCCCTCCTGCGGATTTTCGCGATGCAGGTTTCCGTTTTCGTCTATCCAGGCATCGGCGATGCCATAGCCTGTGCAGAGCGTTATCCGGGTAACGCCATCGTCGTTGACCGGCATCCATCCCGCCGGCACCGCTATCTTCGAAAGCAGCGCCATCGCGACGAACAGCGCGACGAGATAGCGAAATGCGGAGCCCCGGTGCATGTCGCGGGCGTCTATCTCATTTCTGGACGGATGCAATATCGGAGTGGCGTAACCGAGATGTACGCGCGCAATCCAGCCGGGCGGCTACCGGCCAAAAAAATGGACGCCGGATGAATCAGGTCGCTATCCGAAAGATCGGAAGCCGGACTTCCCGGGCTTTAGCGGAATTTTGGGGTTTCTGAAACGGCTGGCGGTGCTGTCAGTCCAACAGCAATCTGTCTCTGTGCGACGCAATTCGGCCAGTTTCGCACCAGCGTTAAGAGATGAACGTAAGACACTCGTAAAAGGCCGCCTCTTCCCGGTCCTTCCCACGAATAGAACGTTCAAAACAAAAAACGCCCCGGAGCAAGGCCCCGGGGCTAGTTCATGCAACTGGAGAGTCACACGTGAGGCGGTTCATTTTTCAAAGAAGACAGAAAGCTGGCGCTTGAGTATCTTGCCATTGGAGTTACGCGGGAGGGCTTCGTCTAAAAACGCGACCTTTTCCGGTACCTTGAATTGCGCAAGCCGAGCTTTCACGAAGCTCCTAATTTCCTTTTCATTCTGCTCGCTTCCCTTTCGGACCTGCACAACAGCAGCAGGAATCTCGCCCAATACCCTGTCGGGCAGGCCGACTAACGCGGCGTCTATAATGTCCGGGTGTTCGTAGAGAATGTTTTCTACTTCCACGCAGTAGATATTCTCGCCGCCCCGAATGATCACGTCTTTCGCCCGATCCACGATATAACAGAAACCTTCCTCATCGACCCGGGCCAGATCACCGGTTCGCAGCCATCCCTCGACGAAAGACCGTTCGGTTTCTTCCGGCTTGTTCCAATAACCGCGCACGATTGTCGCACCGCGAACGCAAAGCTCGCCGGTCTCGCCGGCCGGGACCGGGCGGCCAGTCTGGAGATCGACGATCTGCATGTCGCAAATAGGGATAATCTGGCCGCAGCTATCCGGATGCGCAACGTAATCTTCGGCCTGGTGATGGGTGCAGGTTCCAGACGTTTCTGTCATACCCCAACCTGTCGCCAGCGTCACTGCCGGAATACAGTCTGTAATGCTCCTGACCAAGTCGGGTGACGAAGGCGCACCGCCATAAACGAGTGCCTCCAACGATGAAAGGTCGCCGCCATTTATCCGCTCGTGTTCGAGCAACTGCCAGGCAATCGATGGGACACCGCCCGCCGAGCTGATCCTCTCTCGAGCAATGAGGCGTGCGCCTTCGGCCGGATCCCATCGTCTCATCAACACAATCTTCGACCCATGGAAAAGAGCCGCCTGCAAGAAAGAATGGCTACCGGTGACATGGAACATCGGGATTACCAGCAAGAAGCTCTTCTGCGGTGCTTGGGGATCAGGTTCGGGAACAGGCTCGCCACGGCGCAGCGCCGATCGGGCGGCCGATTGGGCCATGGAGATGATAGAGGATGTCATCGCCCGGTGACTGCCAACGGCGCCCTTGGGATTGCCCGTGGTGCCAGACGTGTAAAAAATGGTCGCATCGTCGTCCGGGACAAGTTGGACATCGGGCCGCGGCTGCGGGCAAAGATCCGCCCACTGGTCCGTTCCGCCGATAATATCCTCGAGTCGTTCGGCGTCGGAGGCGAACCGTGGCTCCGAACTGCGCGCTACGATCACCCGAACAAGACGCTCGCATTCACTCAACCGGCCCGCCAATCTGTCGAGCCGTTCGCTGTCTATAATCGCCGCTTTCGCTCCACAATCGACCAGACCGTAAACCAATTCGTCGGCAGACCACATGGCATTGATTGGCACCGCTATCGCGCCCGCAAGAGCGGCTGCGTAGAACGCGACCGGCCATTCGGGAAGATTGCGCATCACGATGGCGACACGATCTCCCGGGCCGACACCTCCTATTTCCAGCGCTCGCGCTAAGGCAACGGTTGCCTTGCCGAAAGCGTCGAACGTGATCCGTTCGTCCTCGAAGACGAGGAAGCATTTGTCGCCATGACGAATGCCGGCCTCGAAAACATGCGCGAGCGTGGCTGGCGCATGCTTCCATACCCGCATGGGCTGGTCGCAAATAACTGCTTCGACAATCTCGAATGGCGCGCCTGGTCCCGTCAGCCTGCTATTGGCTTCGGCGATGCTGATTTGCGGCCAGCCGCCCGGAAGATCGTTCGACACAATGGGACACCCTAGACAGGTGGATTGGGCTTGAGATCCGTCTGTATAGGACCCTGTCCGAAATCGGGGCGCCGGATAAGGAAATGCCGCTTCTCGTCGCACCAGCTCTGTCCCATCGGCACGGTGAAGTAGAAGCGGACATATACCGCTTCGAACAACCACTTGCCGTCGACGCGCCGATAAGCGTCCTCATATTTGGCGGCGACGTTATAGCTTTGCTCGCCGCTGCCATAGCGCGCCTCGAGCAAGGCCCAGCCGGTAGCGCGATCGCCGTCGACTTCGACAGTGTGGCAATGGATGAACTGCTTGATCTGGTTCAGGACTTCGGGGATGTGCTTAAATTGCTCCGCGATATGCTTCCGGCCTCGCCAAGAATCGCTCTCTCCACCCATATAGCCCATGTCAACGACCGCATCCTCGGTGAAAAGTGAACCGAACTCATCGAAACGACAGTCATTAATGTAAAGATGGTAGGTGTTCTTAAGTTGCTGTATTTCCTCGATAGATTCGAGCCTGTCGATTCTTTCTTCCAGAGAAGCCCCTCGGTCTGACATGTTCCGCTCCTATTGTGTACCCTTATTCATGCATATCTTTATAATAGTTTCATCGACACCTCTGTCAATCATATTTGGCTGGGAAATCAGGGATCAAAAATGCTGTTCCCTTCCGATCCGCAAGGCTCAAGTCTCGTCTAACAACAGCGCGGCGGAAAGATCGGCTTCGCGCCGCGCGCCCTTCGGATAGCCGTGCGTTTCGTCCAGCTCGGAGATCGGAACCGGCGCCTGAACCCAGTCAAACACCACATTTCGTTGACTGATCTTCCAGCTGCCATTGCGTTTCTCGAAGCGGTCCAGGTAACGGCCGCCGATCTGGACGAGCTCCGGATCGCCGGTTTTCTCGCCGAGCTGCGGCCGCCATGCGAGAAAATAGGTTTCAACCGCGGCACGATCACCATTCAGTTCGATGATAGAATTGGTGAGGTGATGTTGAGCCGACAGGTTTGGCTTGTCGAAATTCTCGATACACAGCGCCGCGAATTCCTCGGCGCTGCCTGTGAACGCGCCATGCGTGTCGATGGCGTCTTCGTGATAGGCGCCTACAATGAGCGAGGCGATACCCCGGTCGACTCCCCGGCAATAGCGAAGCAGCACTTGGCGTATTTCCAGGCGGTCGCTTATTTCTTCAATATCCATCCCGGTTCCTCCTCCCGTTCAGCTAGGTACTTTTAGGACGCCAGCTTTCGCCCTGGATCAGTAAAGCCGCTGCAGATCAGCGGCGTTGTAGGGAATGAGCAGGTTGGTTTGGCCGGCCTTTACCTTACGGGCCCATTGCGGATCGCTGATCAGGGCGCGACCGATGGCCACAAGATCGAATTCTTCGCGCTCGAGACGGGCCAGCAGATCATCCAGCGGCGCGGTCGCGATTTCGGGTCGCGCATCCGGATCCAGGAAGGCCTCCGACAGCCCAACCGAGCCGACCGTGATTGTCGGACAGCCGGTCACCTTCTTCGCCCATCCGGCAAGATTCAAGGGAGAACCCTCGAACTCCGGCTCCCAAAAGCGGCGCTGCGAACAATGGAAAATATCGACGCCCGCATCCGCGAGCGGTGCCAGCCATTGTTCAAGCTCCTGCGGGGTTTGCGCGTTTTTCGCCGCGTAATCGGGTATCTTCCATTGCGACAGGCGAAAGATAATCGGGAAATTTTCGCCCACACGGCTGCGGATGGCTTTAACGGTTTCGACAGCAAACCGCGACCGTTCCGCTATCGAGGAGCCTCCATAGGGGTCGTTTCTCCGGTTGGTCACCTCCCAGAAAAACTGGTCGATCAGATAACCGTGGGCGCCGTGAAGCTCCACAGCACCGCAGCCC
The DNA here is from genome assembly GCF_014237875.1 of Parasphingopyxis marina. Taxonomy (GTDB): domain Bacteria; phylum Pseudomonadota; class Alphaproteobacteria; order Sphingomonadales; family Sphingomonadaceae; genus Parasphingopyxis; species Parasphingopyxis marina. The sequence continues at coordinate 640,288 of NZ_JACJVJ010000001.1, read as the reverse complement.
ATACGCTTCGTTTCTTCCGCCGCCGATGCATAAGCCTCTATCGTTCCGGCGATCGCCGCCTCGTCCATCGCCTGACCGCGTTCTATTCCCTCACCAAATATGCCGGACGGACTTTCGCGTACAGGCTCGTCCCAATCCGGATCCTTGGGCGGAGAAGCGCCGACATGCCAAAGCTGCGGTGCGATCTCTGCGCCGCAGGAGTGGACGGCAGCGACGACCTTTCGCCAGTTTTCAAGAGCGCGCCGACCGAAGAAGTTCGGGACGCTGGGATCGCGGCTTGCTGAGCGTCGGTCAATCCCGACGCCCTCAGTAATGACCAGACCCACTTCACCTTCGGCTCGGCGTCGATAGTAGTCCGCCACCTCCTTCGTGGGAATCCCATCGGCCGACGCGTAGCGCGTCATCGGCGCCATTACGATCCGGTTGCGAAGATTGAGTTTTCCGTTGCTGAACGGCTCGAAAAGCAGTCGAAAATCAGCCATGCGCCCTCTCAGATCTTTCTTATATCTTATAATGATATGCATGATTGTAAAGAATATTATGGCCTCGCGGCCTATAATGTTGTCGGAAAAGCCTTCTTGGCATAGACAGTCGCGGGACGGAGCCGTAACCATGACCATGATGAAGCCTAATCATAAACCCTTGTCCAAGAGGAGCCTCAAGGCTTCGGAAATGGTCGCTCGCGACATCGTCACCTTCATTACCGAAGGCGGCTATTCGACCGGCGACATGCTCCCCAGAGAGCAGCTCATGCAGGAGCAGTTCCAGGTCGGCCGCGGTTCGCTGCGCGAGGCGTTGAGACTGCTTGAGGTGCAAGGACTGATCGCGATAAAACCCGGCGTTTCGGGGGGGCCTATTGTCGGGGAGGCCAGCGCGACGGGATTGGCACGGACGCTTAGCCTCTTCTTCCGCATGCTCGGGGCCACCTATGAAGATGTTTCGGACGCCCTATTAATCCTTGCGCCTCTGGTTGCCCGCCGCGCCGCTCGTAATGGCAATCGCGATGAGATCGCGAAAGAGCTTCAAGAAGTGCTGGAAGTTTCGGAATGCGATGGCCAGACTGCGACCGAATCGACCCGAAACGCGGCACAGTTCCACACGACGCTCAACCGGCTCAACGGCAATCCCGTGCTTGCCCTGCTGACCGAGGCTCTGGGCGCGTTGTTCAACGAGCATATTGTTACCCACTCGGATGCGTCGGGCATTCTGCCCCATTGCCGAAACGACCACCGGCTTATCGCCGACGCCGTGATCGCTCGGGACAGCGACAATGCCGCGCAGTTGAGTTACGACCATATGAAAAGTCTAATCGAGTTTCACCGAACCCGTGTGCCGGCGATCTTCAACGAACCGGTCCAGTGGCGGTGATCGGCTAAAAGACCGAATAGCCGCCATCGATCACGATCTCGTCGCCCGAGTGATAGCTCGAAGCGTCGGATGCCAGATAGACGGCGATGCCGCCAAGATCGGCACCGGTGCCGGGGCGTCGTGCCGGAATCCGCGGCAGGATTTTCGCAGCGAACGGTTCGCTATCGTAGAATTCATCGGCCATATTGGTGCGAAACCATCCGGGATGCAGTGAATTGGCTCTAACCCCGTAACGCGCATATTCGACAGCCAATCCCTTCATAAGCGCCCTCACGCCGCCTTTGCTGGCGGCATAGGCTTCGTGCATCGCCGCCCCCTCGATCGCGGTGAGCGAGGAAATGCCGAGCAGCGAACCGCCGGGATCGCCGCCCTTGGCGCGTTCGACCATATGCCGACAGGCCGCACGGAACGTCCAGATCACACCGTCGAGATTGACCGCCAGGGTGCGTCGGTAGTTTTCCGTTTCGAGCGCGTGAAAGGGTTGCGGCAGCTGGGAGATACCGGCATTGGCGACGGCGCTGTCGAGCCGGCCGAAGCGGCTCAGAATTTCGGCGACACCCGCCTCGACGGCCGCCTCATCGCTTACGTCAACTTTCTGGACGAGCACCTTATGGCCCGCTTTTCCTAAGTCCGCTAAGGCGTCCCTGTTGCGTGATCCGTTGACGCCCCAGATCGCCACCGCAGCTCCGGCCTCGGCGAGTGCATGCGCCATGCCGAGGCCCAGGCCGGAATTGCCGCCGGTAACAAGTGCGACCTTGCCGCTGAGATCGAATGCCGAAAACATCATCGAGTTCCGATTTTTAAGGTCCGCGAGCCCGCTTGCGCGATCCGCCGATCCGCGAGCGGTCTCAACCTGCCACCAGGCGGGGCCGGCTTGCAGCGCCGGCAGCGGCGGCGTCGTAGCCGAGCCATTTGCGATAGAGTTCGTAGAAATGGCGAATTTTGATTTCCTGATATTCGGTCAGGACAATCTTGCCTGTTGCGGAACTTTCAAGCCCGCGCTGCATGGCGGGGAAGTTCAGCACGTCCTGGTCAAACACCCAGGCCAGATTGCCCAGCTCCGGCGCCTCGCTAAACCATTGATCGATCGAGAGATGGGTGGTGGGATTGGGAGCCGGCCGTTCGCCCTCCTTGAAGGTCTGTAGATAATAGACTTCCATAATCGACGTGCGGTGATCGTCTCCATTCGGCCGGAAGCGGTAGGTTAACTCGTTGAACGCTCCCCAAGGATGGAAGTTGGGAAAGACCGTATAATAGAAGATGTCGACGAGTTCAGTCTGCTCGAGTTCGTCCACCTGATCACCGAGCGTCACCCGCAGGCGCTCGCGCTGCGCTTCAGCCATGAATTCCCGAGCGGGCACGCCATCGGGCACTTCGAGGAGCTTCTCTTCCTCGGGCAAGAGGTTCAGCGCCGCATCGACGACCTCCTGATTGCTGACATCGCCTCGCTTTTGAGGGCTCGGCGTCGCAAGCAGCGACATTTGCCGAGAAAAGTTGCCGAATACGTCCCCCTTCACATCGAGATTGTTCTGCACGAGCGTAGCCTGAGGATGAGTCGTCGTGACGTGGAACGACTCCATAAAAGCCTCTTGCGCCACCTTCCAGTTGGTCGGACAGATCTTTTGGACATGCGCGACAATGTAGCGGTCTTCGAGCTTCCAGCGCTTGAAGTGCTCGGGAAGTTCGCCGAGATAGGATTCTAGGCTCTCGGCCTCTGGGTCGGGATTGATGAAGACAAAGCCGCCCCAGGTGCCGGTTTTGATTTGCGGCAGCCGCCAATCATCCTTCCCGCGTCTTGTGAACTCGTTGAGACAGGGGAGGTGCTTGATCTCACCTTCCAATGACCAAGTCAGGGCATGGAAACCGCAGCGGATCTGGGCTGCGTTGCCGTTATATTCGCGCAGTTGCCGCCCTCGATGCGGACAGGAGTTGACGAAAGCGCGAAACTCGTTCTCCGCAGATCGGACCACGATGTAGCTCTTGTCGCAAATGTCATAGACATACTGATCACCGATTTCCGGGATCTGCTCTTCGCGGCAAGCCATCTGCCAGGCCTTGGTCCAGATATGCTCCTTCTCGCGTTCATGGGCTTCACGGGAGATAATCTCGTCAGTCGAAACATCCATCGATCCTGGTGACAGCCGGTTATCAACACCGAGTTCGGGTAACTTTTCTAGTGTCGACGGCGGCAGCGCCTCAAGAAAACTGTTATACCGCTTACAGATGTTTTGAACTTCAGACATGATCGTCTCCCGTTATCGGATAGGCCGCTAATTCCCGATCAGCGGATTGCGGAGCGGAGCCGTCTGGCTGCATTTATTGGACAGCCAAAAACAATAATGCTGATCAGCCCATTTCAATTCGCCGGAGATCCATTCGCCATCCGGCCTGAAAATCCCTTGCCGGCCATCCTGTTCTACTTGGACCATGCCATCATCGCGCAGTTCGTAGACGCCGCCCAACAAAGGATGAAGTGCCTTGATCATGCCGATCTTCCTCGCCCTTTAATTATGCTTATGATTCATATGATTCCGATTTTAGGCCGTTTCGTCAAGGAAAATCCGATTCCGGCGGCGATTTCGGAAGCATTCGAAAAGGCAACTCAGCAATTGGCTCCGGCCATACGGCCCTCACGCATTGCGCTTTCCAGAAAGCGCGGTGCAAAGGCATCGCCGATTACCTCGACATCCATTCCGAGGTCGCACAGCTCGTCGTATAGTTCCCGATTGGATCGGTTGGCCGAAACGAATACCACCTTGTCGGCGCGCAGCCGCCTTTCTGGAGGCGCGTTGGAGAACAGATAGTCATGCGCCGGCGACACGATCACATGTTCGTGGGTGATTTCCTTAACGCGGGTCCGGGTGTGTACTGTGAAATCGCCGCGCTGAAGCCGGGCCAAGGCGGGTTCGGTCATGTGCGCCGCCTCCGAAAGAGGTGCAAAGGCCGCATGGCGCGTAACGAATTCGACGGTCGTGCCACGGCTGACCAGAAGCTCCGCCGCCGCCGCCGCTTCGTAATGTCCGAGATCGTCGACCACTACCGCATGCATGACCTCCTGCGCCGGCATCGAGAACAGATCCAGGCTCGTCACTACATGGGCCAGATCGAAACCTTCGATCGGCTCACCGGGATTGCAGGCTTGAATCCCGTCATAGCGGGGCATCGCGCCGGTTGCGACGATCACCTTGTCGGCGCCAATTTCTCGAACATCCTCAATGCCAAGATAGGTGCTGAGCCGGACTTCGACGCCGAGCCTGTACACCTCCTGCTCAAGCCAAAAGAGGATGTCGGCGAATCCCTGACGCGCCGGGGCCATGGCCGCAAATTTGAGTGATCCGCCGAGATCGGGCTGCGCCTCAGCAAGGACGACCTCGTGACCGCGAAGCGCGGCAACGCGGGCTGCCTCGAGACCGGCCGGGCCAGCGCCGACGACCAATATCCGTCTTGCCGTCTGCACTCTCGCCAGAAGGTTTTCGCTTAGCGTGTCTTCGAAACCTGTGGCCGGATTGACCGCGCAGCCAACGACGCCGAGTGGGCGAGCGGCACAGGCCTGATTGCAACCGATGCACGGGCGAACGCCTTCCGAATTGCCGTCCAGGCTTTTCTTGACGAGGTCCGGATCGGCGATGGTCGCGCGTACCATGCCCACCATGTCGGCATCACCCGAACGGATCACTTGGTCCGCCTCTTCAAGCGTCCGGAACCGGCCGATAACCATCGTCGGTAGCGTCGTGCTTTTCGCCACCGGAACGCTCGTTGCGAGCTCATAGCCCGCGGGTTCATGCATGCCGCCAATGATCTTGGCAAATGCCTGATAGCTGCCCATCGATATGTTGACATAGTCAATGAGGTTGCGCTCCTCGAGCAAGGCCACAACCTTGGTAAGCTCGTCCGGCCCGACCCCGCCCTTGGTTTCGTCGGGCGCAACGCGCACGCCCACCACGAAATCGGGCGACACGCGCGCGCGAATGGCTTCCAGTATTTCAATCGTGAAGCGACAGCGGTTTTCGAGCGAACCGCCATAATCGTCCTCGCGCAAATTGGTGTTCGGCGAAAGAAATTGGTGGGGCAGATAGCTATGCGCGGCGTGCAGGTCGATGCCGTCCATGCCCCATTGCTCCATCAGGGCGGCAGTATTGGCGTATGCGTCAACAATTTCATCGATCATCGCCTTGGTCATCGGAATCGGAACGACATTGACGCGCGGATTTACGACGTCGGAAGCGGACCAGGGCGGGCCGCCATCGGCACGCGGTGCTGCATGGCCGGCATGCCAGAGCTGCTGGAAGATTTTCATCCCGTGCGGACGCACAGCCTCGACGAGTGCGCGATAGCCCTCCTCCATCCCGTCTTCGTAAATGCGCAGCGTTCCGGGGCTCGATGGATGAACGGACAGAATCTCGATGATCGAAAGCGCGACGCCACCGGCCGCGCGAGCAGCGTGATAGTTGATCAGGCGCTCGTTCATAACGCCATTGCCGAAATTCGTGGCATGAGCGGGACGTACGACTCTGTTCTTGACCTCCAAGCTCTTGCCTATGCGGATCGGCTTGTCGACATGCGTATAATTCATTGTGCTTGGCCCTTCATACGCTCGCGCCCGCTGCAGTCCCCGGGTCGGACGCATCTTCCACGATGCATTGACCGACGTTCTGGCCGTCAAATAGACCAAGAAGTGCAGCCGGTGCCTGGCGCAGGCCGTCCACGATCTGCTCGCGAACACCAAGTGCGTCGTTAGCCACGAGTGCTGTCGCCCGCGTGAGGAAATCGGGGAATAGGTTCTTGTAATATGTGGCAAGAAATCCCTGAATTCTGAAGTTGCGGCGCACCGTGACGAAAAGATTGGGGCCCGGCACGGGCTCTTGTGCTGTATATTCGGAGATCATGCCGCAGATCAGGAACCGTCCGCCCCTACGCATGCGATCCATTATCGAGGATTGCAGAGGTCCGCCCACATTGTCGAAATATACGTCGATACCGTCCGGTGCCACGCCATCGAGCCCGTCTTCAAAGTCGGCGGCCCGACAATTCAGTGCCGCGTCGAATTGCAGTTCAGAACGGATATAGGTGGCCTTCTTCGGCGTCCGGGTAAGGCCGATTACCCGCGCGCCGAGCAGCCGCGCCCATTGCCCTGCATAGCCGCCTACGGCGCCAGCTGCAGCCGACACGATCACCGTCTCCCCGGCCTGGACTTCGCCGAGATGCTCGATACCGAGAAAGGCCGAAAATCCCTTATTTCCCAGAATCCCGAGATGATGGCTGAGGGGAACATCCTCGGCCTCAATCTTGCGCAGCGAGAAAATATCCGGAGTGCGACCGGCCACGTCGATCGCGCTGTACTGCTCCCAACCACCATAATGTACCACTGCGTCGCCGACGGCGAAATCGCTGGAACCGGATTCGGTGACCCTGCCGACATTAAAGCTTGGCACGACGGTGCCAGCCTCCAGCGGCGTCAGATAATCACCGCCATGGATAAGGCGCTGGGCAATGCCAGGATCGACCGTAAAATACTGATTTCGGACGACGATCGCACCTTTCTCGGCCGTCGGAATCTCGGTTTCGCCGAACACGAAGTTGCGCAGAGACAGCTGTTCCGATCGGGGGATGGCGACCTTCACCTGCAGATTTCCCATGCTGCTCATGACGGCTCCCCAGCACGCTCGATGAGATCGGCGATCTTCGAGAGAAACGCCCCGCTATCGCCGCCGTCGACCACACGATGATCGGTGGTCAGCGAAAGCCCCATCGCCCGCTTGGCCACCAGCGATCCGTCGTCATCGACCCAAGCCTTGGCGGCAATGCGGCCAAGCCCGACAATGGCGATCTGGCCGGCATTCAATATCGGCGTGAAATGTTCGACCCGAGTAAGGCCGAGATTGCTCACCGTTATCGTTCCGCCGGTCATTTCCTTGACCGAGAGCTTGCCGGCCCGGGCCCGGTCAAGCAGTTCGCGCCGCGCTGCGGCGATCTCGGGCACCGACTTGCTGCCGATATCCCACAGCGCCGGAGCGACGAGACCCGTCGGCAGGTCGATGGCGACGCAGGCGTCGATCACATCGCGTCTGAATATACGGTCGCCGCGCACGGTGCCGTTGAACTGAGGAAAGTGGCCAAGCGCTTCAACGATGCAGGACAGGATCAAGTCCTCGATTCCCACCTCGGCGCCGCGGGCGAGCCAGCCCTTGCGGGCCGCGACCAGGTTTTCGGCACACAAGGTCGTATGATAGCTGAGCTGTGCCGAACTCAAGAGGCTCTCGAGCATCTTCCCGGCAATGACCCTCCGGACTCCGGCAAACGGCTCGCCGCTTTCCTTGTCCATGTCAGGCCTCGATTTGGGCGAGGAGATCACCTCGACTGACCGAAACTTCCTTCTTTGCAACGATCTTGAGGATGCCAGAGGCAGGAGCTTCAATATCGAACGAAACCTTCTCGACCATGAGTTCGCAAATCACACGACCCTCGGTCACGCAATCGCCTTCCTCGTAGAGCCAAGCGGAAACCACAGCTTCGGCGTCGTCTTCCTCCCAGAGGCCGTCCGGCACGACAAGGGGTACGCTATCCGCCATTCGGCAGCTCCATCATCTTCGTGATTGCCGCCTCGATCTTGTCGGCATTGGGCAGGAGAGCATCTTCGAGATTGCGCGCGAAAGGGATCGGCACATCGGGATGGCTAATCCTGACCGGCGCGGCCTTGAGGGTGCTGTCAGTCGGATGGCAACTCGTCTCCGTTGTGCGCAATTCGGGCGAGACCCTGCTAAACTTATGCCGCAAGGATTTGCCACTCTGCCAATGCGGCAGAGCGGCGGGCTTTGTAGGTTTCTCTGTCGATGAGGTGGCGTTCGGAATTGAAATGGTTGTGAATCGAAGCGTGGACGGAAGCGAATTTCTGCAGCGACTTCATTTGCCGAAATCTCAGCATCGCTCGCTCTCGTCGTCGGAATGGAAGATGTGAATTCTCCACCCGGTTGTTGAGCCACCTCGCCATCTCGCGGCGGTCCTCATTGCCCAGGTCTCGCATTGCTGCAGGATAGGATTTCAATCCGTCTGTGACGATTGTCTCGGCCTTGCCGTGGCGCTTCAACGCCTTCTTCATGAACACCAAGGCTGCGGATTTGTCCCGCTTCTTCGTGACGTAGCTTTCCAGGACTTCGCCTTCGTGATCAACGGCGCGCCACAGATAGACCATCTCGCCGTTGAGCTTTACGTACATCTCGTCGAGGTGCCACCGCCATTGTCGGAAGCCCTTCATCCGGCTGACCCGCTGCCGCCGAATATCAGCCGCAAACATCGGGCCGAACCTGTTCCACCATAGCCGAACCGTTTCGTGGCACAGGTCGTAACCGCGCTCAAAGAGCAGGTCTTCCACGTTCCGCAACGACAGCGGGTACCGCACGTAAAGCATCACAACCATGCGGATGATTTCCGGCGATGAATGGAAGTAACGGAATGGATTGTCAGCCTTGCTCATTTGCTCCGGCTAGCAATCTGATCACCTGACCGCCATCCCTTTGACAGTGCCGATCTATCCAAGTTGCGCAGCTTCAGAATGATCTTACGAACGCTCGCGATATTTTCAGGGAAGCAGGAGAGGCTGCGGTTGAAGTCGCGCAGAACGCGAGATGCTCGGCTTGGCGAGCAATGGTCGGGAGTCGCGGCAGGATTCGAGTTGGTGTTGACGCAGGTGGCGGACTTGGGCTGAACGCGAGGGGAGGTGCAGGAATAGAGGCCCGAGCCTACGGTTTGGCATGGAGCGCATATTTTGGCGAGGGATTCGGTTTCGGCGGCGAAGGTTCAGCAAGTATTTCGATTGACAATGGGGCAATGCCTGCAGGCACTAACACGACACGGGAAGTCAATGCCTCGATATCTGCAGCCGTGGCAGGCGCAGGCACCGGTGTAGACCTCGATTCGGGGCATATTACCTACCGCGGGTCCGCAGGGCGTGGCTTTTCAGGTCCTACTGGGAACGTCAGCGTAGGCGAGGTAACAACAACAACCGGAATGATTGTAGAAAACGGATGCTAACATATTCGAAAAGGCGGTGGATAAGACAGATTCGTTTATGGATATATTTATCAATTACATTGACGTCAGTATTATTTTTTCCTTCTTACGGATTTTTTGCTTATATTAAAATAATTACTACAATAGGCCCATTTATACTTATCAGTTTTGAAAAATGTCCAAATTGCAGACGTCCAGTCTGGCTTAGTACCGGCAAAATAAAAGTCTCTCAAAACAATGTTTTTTGGATAAGCAATAGATGTCCATACTGCAATTCAATAAGATAGCAATTTTTACTATAAAGTTGTTAATATTTTTTGGCATTTTTCTGAATGAATATGCCTTTTCTAATGGAACAAATCGTTGGGAGTATTCACGTTATCAGCGCAACGAAGTAGATGCTGTATCCGCTTCTGCGGCTATATTTAATGATGAAAATAACCAAGCTTTTGGTTTCTTATGTAATAATAGGGGACTTTTTGTAGCGATGTTTTTGCGAGGAGATGACAGGCCTTTGCTTATACATACCGAAAATAGTCGTGTATCGGTACGCCTTAATTTCGATGGTCAGTTAATTCGTGATGGCGATTGGATTCCTGCAAGAAATTCCAGCATCCTACAAAACCGATTCAGTGATATCAGCGATATGATGGATCTTGCTCAAGAATATGACACAGTGAGTGTTAGTTTCATGTATGCAGATGGGGAAAATAGAACTATCGAATTTTCGCTGAGAGGCGCTGCAGAGGCTATCGAGCCCATGACAGATGCCTGTTCGTCGACACCATAATGCAAGTCATTAGTTGGTATTTTGACACGGCTGCGATCATTTCACGAATACCGAAATGATGGAATTACGGTGACAGTTTACTAGGCGGCGTGGACAAATTTGACTTGCCCCATCAGGGTGGTCCACCGGCTAAGTTAGAGTTCCGGCGGTTGAGGTCGCCCTGCTGGGCGGCCCGGAGCGTAGCGTAGGGCAGGCCAGCAGGGCGAGGCAAGATGGTTTCCGGTGCCGGCGGCTGGTAGCCGAGCGAGCTGTGCGGGCGGCTCGGTCATGACGGATTTATCCTGGGGATGGGCAAGTTCGCTCGCTATTTTGGTGCGCGGTTTGGCGACAGGCTCGTGGCGCTCGAGAACCTCGAATATGGCAATGCGCTGTACCTCTTCGAGCAGGACTGGGAGGAGCTCACGCAGATCAGCCGCGCGGAGTTGATCAGACGGCGTGACCCAGCCGTGCATCGGATACCTCACATTCGTGGTTGGCAGTCGGTCATTCGGAAGCTCGTGCGCAAAGGCCGACGACTGAGATTGGGCCGCTTGCGGTCGTTCCGCTTTCGGGTCCACATCGTGGCGAATCCTTGCGACGAAGCAAAAGACTGGATTTCTAAATCAATCTAAGAGCCAAGATCTCTTAAGCTTCTCACTACAAAAGACATGGTCTCGAAAGAAGCCAAACTTGGCGTGTTTCAGGCAATTGCGAAGTCCAGTATCGCCGAGGAGCGGATTGCCAGCTACCGTGACATGAGGCGCATGAACGGAGGCAGCTGAAGAAGTGAGTTACGACTTAAGTCAGCTTGGCTGGAAAGCGTTCCAAGACGTGGCAGCAGCGATCGCCTCCGAAGTCCTTAAGAGACCGCTTCAGACCTTCCTCGGCTCGAATGATGGAGGACGCGACACTGCCTTCATCGGACGTTGGGGCCGCCCCGGCAATGCGGTTCAGAAGTCGACCATACAATGCAAATTTATGAGCAAGCCCGGGGCTAATCTGACCCTATCTAAATTGAAGGCAGAGCTGCCCAAGGCCAAGAAGCTGGCATCCGACGGGCTTGCCGACGACTATATAATTTTGACCAACCAAGACAAAAGACTCGCACGTACGTCCGCCGTCAATTCGAACTGCACGGGCCTGCCGGTCTTCTGCTGAATGACGGTGGAGCGATTTCGAATGTCCTCGCCAGCAACGATGTCGCCGATCTTGATCTTGACCAGATCGCAGCCGCGTAACTTGCTGTCGATTGCGAGATCGAAAAGTGCCCGATCTCGCATGCGCCCCTCTCGATCGAGGAAGAAGCGGATTGCCCAAATCTGTTTCTGGGTCAGCGTTCGCTTTGTCCCGACAGTCTTGCCAGCATTCCAAGCTGTGCGCCCCTGCATCACAGGATCATATCGTGAGTAGCCCATGTTCATTCTCCGTGGCCGGGATTGGCCATAGGAAAGAACGAAGGGGTCAATGTTATTTGGGCCGAAAACTGATAACCCGCTTCCGATTTAACTTCTACGAAAACTGACTCTCGTCCTCCTGCCTGGAAGGCGAGACAGCGTCCTGCTCGATAAAGCTGATCTTTCCCTGCGGCTCAAGAACTGCCCAGGCGACCTTGTCTATCGAAGCGATGCCGGCGAGACGCATTTCCGATTCAACCTCCGCCCGGGTCAATCTGTCGCGCTTGAGACTGTCTTCCAGGAGACAGCCGTCCTGGACAATGATGCGAGGTTCGCCTTCAAGAATTTTCCGAGCGCGCGGAAACAGGAATATTATCCAACTCAACAGCACTGCCCAGAACGCAAAGGTGAAAATTGCCAGTGCGGACCCGGTGAGGCTGAAATCGTTGTGCGTCACACCTTGCTGGACAAGGTCCCCCATGACCACGATCACGACGAGTTCAAATGGAGTGAGTTGCGACAGCTCGCGCTTTCCCAGCAGCCGCAATAAGGCATAGAGGACAATGAACATTATCGTGGCGCGAATAACGATATCCATCAGGGAAGCACCCGTATCGAAAGTGGGATTGTCGCGATTTCGCGCTCGCCATCGTAGAGCGCGATCGCGCCATTTGTACCGGCGAAGAGGGAGGGATTGATCTGGCCGTCGAGCTTGATCGAAAGTTCGTCGCCCGGCTCGAGGGAACCATAGCTGAAGACCACCTGATCGCTTGCATATTCCTGTTCGGCCGGCTCGGGGAATACGGTGTTTATCGTAATATCACGCCATAGCGACGGATCGAGACGAATTGCCGGCTCGGCAATGCGCTCGCGCGCGTGGATGGAAACGGTCGTTTCGAGAAATTCCCCATTCCGAATGATCGCAGGAGCGGAGATTCTCAAATGTGCTATGCGGGTATTTGCGGAATAGATCTCGTCGGAGCCGCCGCCTAACCATCCGCTCAAGGCTATGCCGATGAGCGCTCCCAGGAGGAGGAGCGAAAGCCAGTTGGCGTGGTGCGAGAAACGGCCAATCGTACCGTGTGTCTCGGAGGATAATCCGTCGGGCGGAATCGGATGCATATGTGATTGCACCTATTCCAGCATGTGCTTGTGAAGCAGATCCACGGCAGATCTTATGCAGCTGAGCCGGATGGAATCGCGTCCCTCGGGGCCGAAATGCGCTTCGCGATGTAGTGTTGTCCCGCCCCGGAAAGCGCTGGCGCAATGCACCAGACCTTCTTCAGCGCCCTCGCCCGCCGCTCCGGCAAAGCCGGTAATGGCGAGAGCTATATCGGCGTGTGACTTTTCCAATACGCCCTCAGCCATCGCAATTGCTATGGGTTTTGAAACGGCGCCGCAGTCCTGAAGCAAGGATCCGGGCACATTCAGCATCTCGCGCTTGGCATCGTCGGTATAAACCACGAAGCCCCGGTCGAAGACATGACTCATTCCTTCGATATCCGTAAGAAACGACGCCAACAGCCCTCCCGTGCAACTCTCCGCAACAGCAACAGACAAATTGCGATGGCTTATCTGCGCGAGACATTCCCTAATGGTATTTTCGAGTTCATCAGGCAGTGCAATGGAAAGACTTCCGTTGCCCAGGCTCCCATCTGGACTGGCAACTTTTGTAGCGGCATTCGACGGTTTGCGCCATCCTGGCCGCTTGGTTTGAGATTCAACGGACATCGTCGAGAGCCTTATTCATCGGTCTCCGCCAACAACGCGGGCAACCTCAATTGGTTGCGATCAGAGTCGCGGACTCTGGTATATTCGATGGGAGACGGCTTGGCGGAACGGCTCTGGCCGCAGAGAACCGCGCTCAGGTCTTCTCTTTGTCTATCTTTTCGGCGTATCGCTCCGCTAATTCATTATGCGCAGCCTTCGCACGCCTGTCGCCGGCCTGCTGAGCCTGTGCGACTTCTTTCTTCCAACGCCTATAGGCGTAATCGGAATCCAAAGGTTTAGTCGAACTCATCAGAGAGCCTCCTGCTAACAAGCGGCAGCCCCCTAGTCTGTCGGCCAGCGCCATGCCCGCGACATGAGTCGGCGCTGATAGCCACCGTGTAACACAGACTGGCTTTCACGGCTATCAAGCGGGGAAACTTCAACTTCAGACGCTAGCAAGAACTTGCGAGTGCCAGCCCCAACCTGTCATTTGAACAGAACGCTTCTGCAGTAGTTCCCCATCTGAAATCGAGAAGGTTCTGGCGTTCTTCACCTCGGCCAGCTCCTCCCAGGTCAGCGGCGCCGCCACCGGCGCGCCTTCGCGGGCGCGTGCCGAATAGGGCATGACCGAGGTCGAGCCGCGCTGGTTCCTCAGCCAGTCGATAAAGATCTTCCCCTTGCGCTTCTCCTTCGACATCGTCGCGGTGAAGCGGTCGGGCTGCTGCGCGGCGAGAGCGCGGGCGAAGCGGCTGGTAAAATCCTTGACCGTCCCCCACTCCGCTTCGGGTCTGATCGGCACGACGACATGGACGCCCTTGCCGCCCGAGAGCATCGCAAAGCTGACGAGCCCGATCTCCTCGAGCGTCTTGCGGATGTCGAGCGCGGCCTTTTTCACGTCGCCGAAATCGAGCCCCTCGTCGGGATCGAGATCGAAGACCAGCCGGTCGGGCTTTTCGAGCGCGTCGATACGCGAGCCCCAGCCGTGAAATTCGATCGTCCCCATCTGGACGCAGGCGAGGATGCCCGAAACGTCCGAGACGTAGAGATAGTCTTCGACGTCGCCGGTCTTCTCCTCGATCGGCACATGGTGGACATGTTCGCCGAAGCTTCCCGAATCGTGCTTCTGGAAGAAGCATTTCTTGGCGCGGCCCTGCGGGCAACGGACGAGGCTCACGGGCCGGTCGGCCAGCCATTCGAGCATCGGCGCGCCGACGGTTTCGTAATAGGCAGCGAGATCGCCCTTGGTCGCCTTGGCGTCGGGGAAGATCACGCGATCGGGATGGGTGATTTTCACGCCGCTCGCAGGTTTGCGCTCGGGCACGGGTTTCGCTTTTTCGGGTGTCACCTCTTCGGCCTCCTTGTCGCTGCGCAAGCCGATAAAGCTCGCATGGCGGACGCGGTCGTCGGCGGTCAGTTCGGCGAACGCGACCTCGGCGACGAGCTTCGGCGTCACCCAGTGCGCGCCGCGCGCCTCGGCCTTCGGCACCTCGACGGGTGGTGTCTTGCGTTCGATCCGCCCTAGTCTGGCGGCCATATCCTCGAGCATGTCGCGATCGAAGCCCGTCCCGACCTTGCCGCGATAGCATAATTCGCCTTCGATATTCTGCCCCAGCAGAAGCGAGGAGAAAGGGCGGCCCTTGGCCGAGGATTCACTCCAGCCGACAATCACGAATTCCTGGCGGCGCGTGCATTTGACCTTGACCCAGCCCGTCGTGCGGCGGCCGCGATAGGGCGCGTCGGCCTGTTTGGCGATGATGCCCTCCTGCCCGGCGTCGCACATGGTCTTGTAGAGTTTCTCGCCGGCGCCGATGATGTGATCGCTGAAGCGGACGGCACCCTCTTCCTCGCCGATCAGCGCCGCGAGCCGCTCTTTGCGCTCGATCAGCGGCCGGTCGGCGACGCTTTCGCCGTCGAGTTCGAGCAGGTCGAATGCGAAAAGCACGAAGCCGTCGCCGCCCTCCTTAAGCCGCTTCTGCAAGGTCGAGAAATCGGGATTACCCTTGGCGTCGAGCGCGACGATCTCGCCATCGATCAGTGCGCCGGGAAGGTCGAACGCGGCGAAGGCCTCGGCGACGTCGGGGAACTTGGCGGTCCAGTCGAGCCCCGAACGCGTATAGATCTTCGCCTTGCCGCCGGCCGCCGCGACCAGCGCGCGATAGCCGTCATATTTGATCTCGTGGAGCCAGTTGTTGCCGGCCGGCACGGCATCGACGAGCGTCGCGAGCTGGGGCTTGCGGAATTCGGGAAGCTTCACCGTGCGCCGGGGCGATTTTTTCCTCGTCCGCTTTTTAGCCTTTGCCGCCGCGCTCTCGGCCTCGGCCATCGCCTTGTCGAAGGCCTTGCCCTTCTTGCCTTCGAGCGAGGTCTTACCGGCCTTGTCGGCGGCGATCTCGGCCATCGAGCGACCGGTCTTGACGCTCGTCACCTCGCGCCCGGTCAGTTCGTCGCTGGCCCCCGCATAGCGGTCGTCGAGCTTGCGCAGCAGCCAGTTCTCGCGCTTCTCGCCCGGCTTCTTGCGCATCCGGACGAGCAGCCACTCGCCCTTCATTCGCTCGCCGTCGAGGACGAAATGGAGATGGCCCTTGTCGATATCCTTGGCGCTCTTCCCTTCGACCGGCGCCCATCTGCCCTTGTCCCAGAGCATTACCGTGCCGCCGCCATATTCGCCCTTGGGGATCGTCCCCTCGAACTCGGCATAGGACATCGGATGATCCTCGGTCCGCACGGCGAGGCGCTTGTCGTCGGGATCGAGGCTCGGGCCCTTGGTGACTGCCCAGCTCTTCATGACTCCGTCGACCTCGAGCCGGAAATCGTAATGGAGCCGCGTCGCATCGTGCTTCTGGACGATGAAGAGATCGCCCTCGCCTTTTCCGATCTTCCCCGCAGGCTCGGCGGTCTTCGCGAAATCGCGCTTGCGGTTATATTCGGCGAGGAGATCGGCGGCCATCTCTCTCAGGCGCTCTTCCGCTTGCGGCTGGACGAAGAGGAGGTCTTAGCTTTGCCGCCGACCGATTTCTTGAGCGCGGCCATCAGGTCGATGACGTTGCCGCCCTCGCCGATCTCGACGTCCTCGACGTCTTCGAGGATCGTCTTACCCTTGGCCTTGCGCTTCTTGGCGATCAGCCGCTTCAGCGCGTCGACATAGCGGTCCTCGAACTCGCCGGCATCGAAGGGCGCGGTCTTCTTCTCGATCAGCGTCTCCGCGAGATCGAGCAGTTCCTTGTCGGGCTTCTCCTCGCCGATATCGTCGAAGAAGCTCTCGCCCTCGCGCACTTCGTCGGCATAGCGCAGGGTTTCGAGCAGCAGCCCGTTACCACAGGGTTTGAGGCTGACGACATATTCCCGGCCGCGCAGCGCGAGCTGGCCGAGCCCGACCTTTTTCGTCTTGCGCAGCGCCTCGCGCAGCACGACGAACGCCTCCTCGGCGAGCTCGTCCTGCGGCACGACATAATAGGGTTTCTCGTAATAGAGCGGGCTGATCTCGTGCGCGTCGACGAACTGGGTCAGCTCGAGCGTCTTCTTGCTCTCGAGCTTCACCGCGTCGATCTCGTCCTGTTCGAGCAGGACGTAATTGCCTTTTTCGAACTCATAGCCCTTCATGATCTCGTCGGTATCGACGGGGCCGACGCCGGGGGCGACCTTTTCATACTTGATCGGCTTGCCCGAGGGCTCGTGAATCTGGCGGAAGGAAATTTTCGCGCCCGATTTGGTCGCCGTGTAGATTTCGACGGGAATCGAAACGAGCGCGAGACGTATCTGGCCTTTCCAGTATGCGTGCGGCATCGGGGCGTTCCTTTCACTCGAAAGAACCAGCGTCAGGGGCCTTTGGTTCCCGCTGGCACAGACGGTGAATTGCCGAAGCAAGGGCACGGTTCGTCGTCAAAACGCTCCGATCGGGACGTCATTTGGAACAGGTAGTCCCGACCGGTGTTGGTTCCTGAGAGGAGAAAGCCATGCCTGCCCAATCCAAAGCCCAGCAAAAGGCTGCCGGTGCTGCACTGTCCGCCAAGCGCGGTGACATGCCCAAAAGCGAACTCAAGGGTGCATCGAAAGAAATGTACGATTCGATGAGCGAAGACGAACTCGAAGATTTCGCAAAGGGAAAACGAAAGGGAAAACCCGAACACAAAGACTGAATGGAGATTCAACGATGGCCGATACCGATAACGTCGAAATGGTCCATGAAGACGAGCTTCCGGGCCATGAAAGCGAACTCGAGCCCAAACCTGAATGGGAACCGCGCTATCCGGGCTCTGGCCGGCTTGATGGCAAGATCGCCCTGATCACCGGAGCCGATAGCGGTATCGGCCGTGCTACGGCCGCCCTGTTCGCGCGTGAAGGCGCCGATATCGCCATCCTGTATTTGTGTGAGCATGACGACGCAGCGAAGACCAGGAAGATCGTCGAAGCCGAGGGCCGTACCGCAATTACCATTGCCGGCGATATCGGCGACAAGGGTTTCTGCGAGCAGGCCGTCGCCAAGGTCATCGAGACATTCGGCAAGCTGGACATTCTCGTCAACAATGCCGGCGAACAGCATTGGGACAGAGAAATCGAGGATATCAGCGAGGGCCAGCTCCGTCGCACCTTCCAGACCAACATCTTCGGCATGTTTTTCATGACCCAGGCCGCGCGTCCGCACCTCAGAAAAGGCGCCGCGATCGTCAATTGCACCTCGATCACCATGTATGAGGGCCAGCCGATCCTGCTGGACTATAGTGCCACCAAGGGCGCCATCACGGCTTTCACGCGATCATTGTCTGAGAACCTTATCGACGACGGCATCCGCGTGAACGCCGTCGCACCAGGACCGATCTGGACGCCGCTCAATCCTTCCGGCGGCCAGCCCGAGGAGAAAATTCCCGATTTCGGCAAAGGAACGCCAATGGGGCGTCCCGGCCAGCCCAATGAGGTCGCCCCCGCCTTCCTGTTCCTCGCCTGCGAGGATGCGAGTTACATGTCGGGCCAGGTGCTTCATCCCAATGGCGGATCCATAGTGGGAGGATGAGCAGGCATTTCCAGTAAAAAACTCGACCTCCGGGAAGATCATATGACCTACGCCCGCTTCGCCGCGATGATCGCGACATCGACCGTGATCATGTTCGGCCTGATGTACCTCAACACCTACGCGCTCGAGCACGTCCTGTTCAGCCAGACGCGGATGTGGATGGCGCTCTACATGGGCGCGATGATGGCGGTGGTGATGCTCACCTTCATGTGGGGCATGTACAAGCGGACCAGGGTCAACATCGCCATCTTCGCCGGCGCCGCCGTGCTGTTCGCGGGCTCGCTCTATCTCGTGCGCAGCCAGGATACGGTCAACGATGCGGCGTATATGAAGGCGATGATCCCGCATCACTCGATTGCGATCCTGACCAGCGAGCGAGCTAAGATAAAGGATGTCCGCGTGCTCGAACTCGCCGACGGCATCATCCGCGCCCAGCGCCGCGAAATCGACGAGATGAAATGGCTGATCGACGACATTGCCGCGAACGGCGAGGCAACGACCGAAGCTGAGGCGCAGGCGCGTCCCGTCCCGGAATCCTAACCGGATTTTCCCTGTGCTTCCTGCACAAATGCACGTCTGCGGCTCTTCGCTGCACCTATATTCAGCATTTGGTTGAAAGAGTGTCCCATGATTTAGCCAGGATAAGGCTCGGACGACAGAAGCCTCGCAAGATGGGCGGCGTTCGCTGCCACCATCGCGGCTGTGTCGTCCACCTTTTTGGGCGGCGCCGTAAATTCCTTGAAATCGGTTGAGCCCATTGCCTCACCAACCCAATAGCAAGCGGCCACGGCTGGAATGGACCAACCGGTGTCGTTCAATGCCTGGAACAAGCTAGCCGATACGTTGTGCGCCCCATCCTCGTTGCCCACGATCGCCAAAGCGGCGACCTTCGAATAGCTGGGCATTCGCCCTTGATCATCGGTTTCGCTGAGAAAAGCATCCATTCGTTCCAATGCTCGCTTGGCAATACTGGACATCTGCCCCATCCAGATGGGCGTTCCGAATACGAGTATATCGTGATCGAGGATCTTTTCGCGGATACTCGGCCAGGAATCGCCTTTTCCCTCGTCGGATGTAACGCCCGGCTTGAGATTGTAATCTGCCAGCCGGATCGTCTCCGTGACTTCGACGTCGTGTTTATCGAATTTCTCCTTGAGCAATGCGATCATGGCATCTGTCGAGGAGTCTTCATCGGAACTTTCTTTAAGCGAAGCATTGAGAGCGATGGCATTCAAGCCGGTCATGATCATTCATTCCTATTGGTATTCTTGCAAAGCTTCGTAGGGCCCTCACGATTGAAATGCTTTGAGAATTAACGGAACGGACCCTTTTGAAGGGACCGCAAACCATCTCGAATAACCGAGATCGGCTACGAAGCAGGGTGCCCTATAACGAGCGGGCCGGAGCTTGTCGCTCCGGCCCGCTCGTAATTCGACCCTAGCGCTGCTGCTCGGATTTCTTGTCGGCTTGCTGGCGCTCGGCGCGACGTTCATCGGCTTCCTGCTGCTGTTGTTGCTCGTCGCGCTCGCGTTGAGGCTTCTTTTTGTCGGGCATGGTACATCTCCTGAGGTGCTGGACATCCAGCCTACAAGAGACGTCTTTATTGGGAAGGGGTTCCGAACTTGATGTCGAAAAGGCGATTGATAGTGCAACGAAAACGCTGAGATGCAATCGCGCGATTGCGTATAGGAAATCGCGATCAGCCCGTTTCGGGCCTGCGGAATGTAGGTATCAAAACTGGAAGCGGCCAGTCCGCTGTGGACGAAAGTCGTGTCACCTTCGAATGACCGAATTGAGGGCGCAAAGCGGACCTTATGGCAGTACTTCCCACCACTCCGGCCATTTTACCTTTAGCGGCGTCCGCGTAGCCTTCACCACCACCTCCTGCGCATGGCGATCGAGCTTACGATCACCAAGCCGTGCAAGTGCCGCCTCGACCAACCAGGGCTCGAGCGCCATCCGCGCTGTCGCACGATATCGATCAAGCTTGGCCGCCATCTTCAGCGGTTCAAGCACGCTGTCGACCGCCCCCGGTGCCACCGGTCTCCATACCAGTCGCATTTTCTCGTCGCCGCTCGCGACGCGTGACGCCCTAGCTGCCTCGATCGCTGCCATGGCCTCGCGAGCGGCTGGCCCATCACCTTCGAGGCCCTTCTTGGTCATATGCAGCAGGAACGCCTCGGCCGCCGTCACTTTTCTCTCTCGCCCATCCTCTCGCACGGTCACCATCTGCCCCAGAACGCCGTCATAGGGCCGCTGCTTTTTCGAGCCACGCGGCCTTCCGTTGGGATTGCCGCTCTGCCCTTTCCTGAACCGTGTCGCGACCGGCGCCTTACCGTAGCCGACCTCATATTCGTCCGACGCGTCGCGATCGCTCATGCTTCAAGCCTCGCCGGCCATTTGAGCGTTTTGGCGTCGCGCGTGCAGCGCCTGATATCCTCGCGCTGACGATCGGTCAGTTCGCGCACTGCGCGTCGGGCAAGCGCGGCATTTACTGCCCATGGCTCCAGCAGGAGATGCGCGTCATCGGGCTCATCCCAGCGCGGGTCACGATCGACGATCCCCAGGATTATCATCGCCTCGTCGGCGTTGCGCGGATCGACCGCCTCGATCAGCACCTCGACCGGATTGTTTCGCTTCGGTCGGCTCGCCGCCGCGGCTTTCTCGCGCTTGGCGATCATTTTCAGGATCGTGCGCCGCGCCATCCGGCCCCCGGCAATGGCGTCCTGGTAGGTCCTGTGCTGGAGCGCCTCGTCGACCGTCACCTCGCGCGGTTTGCCGCCCTGCGTGATGGTCAGGGTCTTGTCGACGATGACGTCGAACGCGGACGCTCTTTCGGCAGCCTTTTGCGGCCGCCCGTTCGGATTGCCGCTATGGCCCTTGGCGAACCGGCCGTTGACCCGCTTGGACTCCTCGCTCATCCGGCGCGCCCGGCCAGCTCGGGCTCGCCGCCGGTCATCGCCTTCCAGCGCTCGATCGCAACATCGACATAGGCAGCATCGATATCGATACCGCGGAACCGGCGCCCGGTGCGCTCGGCGGCAATGAGCGTCGTGCCGGAGCCGAGGAAGATGTCGAGCACCAACTCGCCGCGCCGGGTCACGTCGCAAATGGCATCGGCAACCAGCGCGGTCGGTTTCACGGTCGGGTGGAGCACCAGGTCCTCGCGCCGCGATCCCCTGAGCGAGTTCACCGAAGCATAGTCCCAGACATTGGTGCGGTTGCGCCCGTGTTTCCCAAGCTCGACCGCATTGAAGTGCGATGCGGTGCCGACCTTGTAGACGAACACCATCTCGTGCTTCGATCGGTAGAGCGACCCCATACCCGCATTGGACTTGTTCCAGACGCACAGGTTGAGAAGATCGCCATAGATGTCGCCGGCAACCGCCGGGACATCGTTCATGTGCCGCCAGTCCATGCACACGAAGTGGACCGCGCCGTCGCGCGATACCTTGGCGCAGGCGCCCAGTGTCTCGGCGAGAAAGGTGCGGAACTCGCTCTCGTCCATCTCGCCCGAGGCCATGGCGAACTCGCGGTGCCGGCCCTTCGCATTGGCGTGGCCGTTGATCTTCACATTATAGGGCGGATCGAGGAACGCGGCGTCGATCGCTGCGTCCTCACCTATCACCCTGCGCAGAAAGTCGACGTCGCGGCCGTCACCGCAACCGATGCGATGGTTGCCGAGTTGCCAGATATCGCCCGGCCTCGTCGTCGGCTCGGCCGGAGCTGCAGGAATGATCTCGTCATCGGGATCGGGCCCATCGCCGAGGATCAGGTCGAGTTCGCCGGTTGAGAACCCGGTGAGCTCGAGATCCATGTCGACATCGAGCGCCGCGATCTCGGCAAGCTCGACCTTCAGGAGATCGACATCCCATCCGGCATTAAGCGCGATCTTGTTATCGGCAATCCGCAGCGCCCGCTTCTGGGCATCGCTAAGCCCGTCGAGCGTGATTGCCGGCACCTCGTCCATGCCGATCTTTTTGGCCGCAAGCAGCCGGCCATGCCCGGCGATGATCAGATTGTCGGGATCGATGAGAATCGGGTTGGTGAACCCGAACTCGCGGATCGAGGCGACGATCTGCGCGACCTGGCGCTTCGAATGGGTGCGCGCGTTCCTCTTGTCAGGAACCAGGGCATCCACTGCCCGATATATGACCTCGAGAGAGTTCGAGGATTTACGAATCGCCTCCCCGGCGCTTGAGTCCATATCATCAACATAGCACGAACATAAGGTGCCCGCAAAGCCCGGTTTTCCACTGGACTTTTTGCCCGACCAGAGCAACCAGAGTCCGGCGCCCGCGATGCGGGCTTTCCTTGGTGAGGCGGCAGTTTTCCGCCATATTGAGGAGATCAGCATGATCGACGAGACCCAGGTGGCCGGCCCGGTGCTGGACAGGCTCGACCGGATGCCGCTCGAAGCGCTGCGCGAGGAATGGCAAAGGCGTTTCGGCCCTCCTCCGCCACTCCGATCGCTCAAGGTCCTGCGGCTGATGCTCGCCTGGCGGATCCAGGCCGACGCGGAAGGCGGTCTCGATCCTCATACCCGCAAGCTGCTCCGCCGCACCGGGGCGCCCGAGGCCGAGGGACGGTCGCTCGGCATCGGCACGAAGCTGAGGCGCGAATGGAAGGGGGCCGTCGTCGAGGTCATCGTCGAAGAAGAGGGGTTCTGTTGGGATGGCAAGACCTATGCGAGCCTCTCGGCCGCCGCCACCGCCATCGCAGGTACGCGCTGGAACGGACCGCGCTTTTTCGGTCTCAGGGAGAAGGCACCATGAGCCGCAAGACGATCCGCTGCGCTATCTACACCCGCAAAAGCAGCGAGGAAGGTCTCGAACAGGAGTTCAACAGCCTCGACGCCCAGCGCGAGGCCTGCGAAGCCTATGTGAAGAGTCAGGCGCATGAAGGCTGGAAGCTGCTGCCCGCCCGCTATGACGACGGCGGCTATTCCGGCGGGTCGATGGAGCGACCCGCACTCAAGACTCTGCTCGCCGATATCGAGGCGGGCAAGGTCGACACCATCGTCGTCTACAAGATCGACCGCCTCACCCGCTCGCTTCCCGATTTCGCGCGCATGGTCGAGCTGTTCGATCGCCAGGCTGTCAGCTTCGTCAGCATCACCCAGGCATTCAACACCACGACCAGCATGGGACGCCTCACCCTCAATGTCCTCCTGTCGTTCGCGCAGTTCGAGCGTGAGGTCACCGGCGAGCGCATTCGGGACAAGATCGCGGCTTCGAAGAAGAAGGGCATGTGGATGGGCGGCACCGTGCCGCTTGGCTACGACCCGCCCGAGGACGACAGCCGCACCCTCGTCGTCAACACCGCCGAAGCCGAGACGGTACGGATCATCTTTCGCGCCTATCTCGAGATCGGCTCCGTCCATGCGCTCAAGGATCGGCTCGATGCGAGGGGCATCCGGTCCAAGCAACGGATCACGAGAAAGGGCAAGCGCATCGGCGGACATCCGTTTGGTCGCGGCGCGCTGTTTCATCTGCTGCGCAACCCGCTCTACCGCGGCATGATCACCCACAAGGGCAAGGCCTATCCCGGCAACCATGGACCGATTGTCGATGAAGACCTGTTCGACGCCGTGCAGTGCCGGCTCGATACCAACGCGCATGCCCATCTCGCCCGCAAGGATGACTGCTCCGCGGCACCGCTCAAGGGGCGGCTGTTCGATGCCGATGGACATTCGATGTCTCCGGCGTTTGCACGCGGCGCCAATGGCAGGCGCTATCGTTACTATGTCTCGGCACCCTTGCAGCAGGGGCAGCGGGCACCCCGGGACGGTGACACGATCCGCCGTGTCTCGGCACCGGCGATCGAGGCGAAGCTTCGCGAGGTGGCGCGGCGGCTTGCCCCTGCCGAGGATGATCCGATCGGCTGCATCGGGCGGGCGACGATTCTGGCGCGGTCGATCGAGATTGATCTGCCGGCTGGAAAGCTCGGTTCGGTTCGCGAGCGCCTGGCGCCCGGAGAGAGTGCCGAGCGCCATGGTGGCAGCGTGCGCATCACCCTGCCCTGCCGCATGCAAGTGCGCGGCGGACGTTCCTGGGTCGTCGGGGATACCGCCAGACAGTCGCGCCGCGATCCGGTACTGATCAAGGCGCTCAGGCGCGCCCATGCGCTGGTCGACTGGAACGGTCGCGGCATGCCGCTGCTGGACGCGGCACCGGACTCGCTCTACCTGCGCCGCCTCCTCCGCCTTGCCTTTCTCGCGCCCGATCTCCAGCGCGCGATCCTCGACGGACGCCAACCGCCGGGCCTTCAGCTTGAACGGTTGATGCAGGGCGAGATACCGGTTCGATGGGACGAGCAGCGAGCGATGTTCGCCGCGTTCGGATAGGCCGGACCACGCCACCTGTTATCGGCGCAATTCCCCCTGTTACAGGCGAAAAACTCCCTGTTATGTGCCGAAAATTACCTGTTATTGGCCCTGGCAGGGAATTGCGGATTTTACGGCGGCAAGCATCTGTAATCGCGCGGGAAATCGGGGCAAGGTTGGCCGATCTGATGCCGAAAAGCCTGTTTTCGCCTGCATAATGCAGGTTTTTCCCTGTTAATTCCCGCAGAACAGGGAAACCGTACTGCCGGCTATCGCCGCAGAGACCGGCGCGCAAATTGCTTCCTGTTTACGCCAATACGACGCCGGAGAATCTGCGCGAGAACCGGATTGGGCTGAAATATCGCCGCAAGGTCGGCGGCTTGCGACCGTCCCTGTAAATCAGAGACCAGTTGGTCGACTGGCTGGCGGACACGGAGGGATTCGAACCCTCGATACGGATAATCTCCGTATGCCGGTTTAGCAAACCGGTGGTTTCAGCCACTCACCCACGTGTCCTGGCTCAGCCGAAGGGCGCGTATAGCGGGGCCGGGTTACGCGATCAACATTCCTTTGAAGGGGCGCATACGGGCCTGCCCGGGGCCCGGACAGGGCGGTTGCGACTCGCTTCGGCGCGCTATCGACTCGGCTCGTCCCCTGTTCGATTGCGCGCGCGTGCGGCGCGGGCGTAGTTTCCCGTTTCCTCAGCTTTCCCGGGGGGACTGCGCCATGTTTAAAAAGCAACTGATATCCCTTGCCGCCGCAATCGGCCTGGCCGGCGCCGCGCTGTCGCCCGCATCGGCGCAGATCGACACCGTCGACCCCGACGCCGCGATGCAGGAAAGCGATTATGGCAGCGGGGGCATGACGACCGACACCGGCGATTACGCGCCCGGCGCCGATCGCGGCTATGATGCCGGCTTCGATCCCGCATATGCGACCGAGCCCGACACCACCGTGACCACCGATCCCGAAATCTACGCCGATCCGGGCTATGTGCCCGATACCCCCGGCTATGAAACGGGTTATGACGACGGCACGGCGACCGCCCAGGGCGATACCCCGGGCAATATCGAGGGCGCAAACCCGACCGCGCAGCAGGCGGGCCAGGCCACCTATCAGCAGGACGACCTGATGGCAGCGGCCGGCGGCCTGTTCGGGGACGGCGCCGAAGGGCTGGCGCGGATGATCGAGAACATCCTCGCCGATCAGGGCGAACCCAATGGCTATATCGTCGGCCGCGAGGCGGGCGGCGCCTTTATCTTCGGACTGCGCTATGGATCGGGTACGCTGTTCCACGCGGTCGAAGGCCAGCAGCCGGTCTATTGGACCGGCCCCTCGGTGGGCTTCGACGTCGGCGCGAACGGCGCCTCGACCTTCGTGCTCGTTTACAATCTCTACGATACCGAAGAGCTGTTCCGCCGCTTCCCCGCGGTGGAGGGCGATGCCTATTTCGTCGGCGGCCTGACGGCGAGCTATCTGCGCTCGGGCGACAAGGTTCTGATCCCGATCCGTCTCGGCGCGGGCCTCAGGCTCGGCGCCAATGTCGGCTATATGAATTTCAGCCGCAACCGCCGCTGGCTGCCCTTCTAGCCGGCCTGCAAGCCAGCAAGCCCAGCTTCGGCTTCGACAATAATTTCCGGGTGGCGCGGCGAGCCGGTTCGGCTTAGCGCAGCGCCATGGAAGACCAGGAACGCCAGCTGCGTCTCGGCCTCGTCGCGGGGCTCGGCGCCTATCTGATCTGGGGCGTTATCCCGCTCTATTTCAAGCAGATGGCGCATATCGGACCGATGGAAATCGTCGCCCATCGGATCGTCTGGACGCCGCTGCTGCTGGTGGTCGTCATCGCCTTCCGCCGCCAGGTCGGTTCCTTTTTGGGCATTTTTCGCAATCCCCGGATATTGGGCGCTCTCGCCGCCTCCTCGGCTTTTATCGCGATCAACTGGCTGACCTTCATCTACGCAGTCACGACCGAGCATATCCTCGCCGCGAGCCTCGGCTATTTTCTCAATCCGCTGGTCAGCGTCACCCTCGGCATGGCGATCCTCAAGGAACGGCTTTCCCGTTGGCAGGGGCTCGCCGTCGCGTTCGCCGCGCTGGGCGTCGCGGTACTTGCCTATGACGCGGCGACGACATTGTGGATCAGCCTGACGGTTGCGGTTTCCTTCGGCTTTTACGGCTTGATCAGGAAGATGACCCCGGTCGGCTCGATCGAGGGGCTCACGGTCGAAACGCTGATCCTGCTGCTGCCTTCGCTCGGCTGGATCTTCTGGGTCGGCAGCCAGGGCACGGGCAATTTCGGCGCGGACGGATTGTCCACCTTCCTGCTCGTCTTCGGCGCGGTGGTGACGGCGGTGCCGCTGATGATGTTCGGCTTCGCCGCCCGGCGCCTGCGCCTCGTAACGCTCGGCCTGCTCCAATATGTCGGCCCCAGCCTGCAATTCGTGATCGGCGTCTTCATCTATGGCGAAGCGCTGAGCGCGGCGCAGCTGATCTGCTTCGGGTTCATCTGGGCGGGGCTGATCCTTTATAGCCTCGACAGCGCAAGGCCGACGCGGCCGGTGCCTCGGGACGTTGCTGCCTGATCGGGCCCTCTAGTCCAGCCGCCAGCCGAGCGTTTCGCCGGCATGGAAGGGCACGATATCGGCGCCGGCAGCCGATAATCGTTCCGGCACGTCGACCGGTTCGCGCCGCAGGGTCAGCGTCGCCTCGTTGAGCGGCAGGCCGTAAAAGCGCGGGCCGTGTTCCGATGCGAACGCCTCGAACCTGTCCAGCGCCCCGTCCTCGTCGAACGCCGCGACATAGCTTTCGAGCGCGAACGGCGCGTTGAAGATGCCCGCGCAACCGCAGGATGCCTCCTTCGTTTCGCGGGCATGCGGCGCGCTATCGGTACCGAGGAAGAATTTGGGCGAGCCCGACACCGCCGCCTTGCGCACCGCCAGCCGGTGATGCTCCCGCTTGGCGACGGGCAGGCAATAGGCGTGCGGGCGGATGCCGCGTTCGAAGATCGCATTGCGGTTGATATGGATATGATGCGGGGTGATCGTCGCGGCGAGATTGGGCCCGGCCCCGGCGATAAACTGCGCGGCCTCGGCCGTGGTTATATGTTCGAGCACGATCTTCAGCGCCGGAAAATCGCGTACCAGCGGCTCCAGCGTCCGTTCGATGAACACCGCTTCGCGATCGAAAATGTCGGTATCGTCGGTCACTTCGCCATGGATCAGAAGCGGCATGCCGATCGCCTGCATCCGTTCCAGCGCGCCATGGATATGCGCGATATCGGTCACGCCCTTGTCCGAGTTGGTCGTCGCGTTCGCCGGATAGAGCTTCGCCGCCGTGAACACGCCGCGCGCATGGCCGCGCGCCAGCTCCTCGGGGTCGATCGTGTCGGTCAGATAGGCCGTCATCAGCGGCATGAAATCCCGGCCTTCGGGAAGCGCCAGCAGGATCCGGTCCCGATAGGCGATCGCCGCCGAGACGGTGGTTACCGGATCGGCGAGATTGGGCATCACGATGGCGCGGGCGAACTGGCGCGCCGTATAGCCGACAACCGCCTCCAGCATCGCGCCATCGCGGAGGTGAAGATGCCAGTCGTCGGGGCGGCGGATTTTCAGAATATCGCTCACGCGACTTCCTTTGGCACGGCCCGATCCCTAATTGAAGCCCATGGCAGATACGCATCTTTCCGACCGCGCCCTGATCCGGATTTCCGGCGAAGACGTGTCCGGCTTCCTCCAGGGCCTGGTCTCGCAGGACGTGGCCAAGGTCGTGCCCGGCGCGCCGCAATGGGCCGGCCTGCTGACGGCGCAGGGCAAGGCGCTGTTCGATTTCCTGCTCTGGGCTGACGGCGAGGACATCCTCGTCGATTGCGAGGCCGCAGCCGCCGAGGATCTCTCCAAGCGTCTCTCCGTCTACCGCCTGCGCCGCCCGATCGCGATCGAACGCGAGGATGCGCTCGCCGTCCACTGGTCGCCCGACGAGAGCGATCGACCGACCGATCCGCGGCTTGCCGCGCTCGGCCATCGCTGGCTCGCTCCCGCCGAGACCGCCGGCGATGCTTCCGCCGCGTGGCGCGTGCACCGCCTGGCGTTTGGCGTCACCGAGGGCATCGCCGAACTCGGCAGCGACAAGACGCTCTGGCTCGAATGCAATGCCGGGGAGCTAAACGGCGTCGACTTCAAAAAGGGCTGCTATGTCGGCCAGGAAAACACCGCGCGGATGCACTATCGCAACAAGGTGAACCGCCGCCTCGTCGTCGTGCCCCTCGATCAGGCCGACGAAAAGCGCCAGCGCATCGCCTATCCGGACATGGGCCTGTCGGTCGAGCATCGCCGGGTCGAGGATTTGTCGGGTATCGCGCTTCCCGACTGGCTGGCCGCCGCGACCGCCTGAAGCCTATTGGGTATCGCTATCGGGCGCGAGCCAGGTGAGCGCGACGGTACCGGATCCCGCGCCCCCCGCCCGGCGCGTCGCGGCAATACCTGCCTCGTGCAGCAGCGCGATAACCGCCTCCGCATCGCCGTCGCTTCCTGCAACGCCCAGCGGCGCGCCGACCCGTTTGGCCGCCCAGATGGCGAGCTGGAGCCGTTCGCTTCCGGCTTCGCTCGGCGCCCCTTCCTCCATTGCGATTGCCGGCAGGCGCGTTGCCGGCGGCACGAGTTCCAGCATCCATTCGGAGCGTTGCGCGCCGAGCCGAGCCTCCAGCGCGCGATAGGTTTCGAGCCCGGCACCCGGCAGCGGTCGGGCCCGGACGACGGCGCGGCGCAGACTGCGATCGACGGTCACATCGCCCGGCGTGACGCCGGCAAGCAGCGCGAAGCTCTGGCGAACCTCGGTCACTTCGCGTTCCGCGGCCTCGGCCTGTTCCTGCATCCTGGCGACGGCGATCTGCGCCGTTTCGGCGGCGTCGCTGGCGGTACCGACCCTATATTGGCGGATCGTGACGGCGAAGGGCCGGCCCAGCTGGCGTTCGAGCGACCGCGCCACCTGCGCCTCGGCATCGTCGACGATCTCCGGCGTCAGCACCGACGCAGTGACCTGGATCGGATCGGAATCGAAATCGAGATCCAGTTGGGAAACCCGCGCATCGGCGAACTGGTCCCGCACCAGGCCCTGGGCCTGGCTGGTGGTATTGGCTTCCCAGGCAATCTGGCGCAGCGAGAAGCCGAGCGGGATGGCCAACCCCACAAAGATCACCGCGATGATGATCGACTGCGCCAGCGACTGTTTCGAGGAAAGATGCGTGCGGAATCCGTAGAGCCGCGCCATCACCGCCGCCGTCAGCGCAATCGTCATCAGGTTGGTGAAGAACAGGACGAGCGCGCCGCCGAACACCGTCCAGTTGGCAATGGCGAGGCCGAAGCCGACCACCGCCAGCGGCGGCATCAACGCGGTCGCGATGGCGACGCCGACGATCGTCCCTTCGCGCCCGCGAACCATCGCATAGGCGCCGGCCAGGGCCGAGAACAGCGCAACGGCGAGATCGAAGAGATTGGGGCGGGTGCGCGCGGCGATCTCCGCGGTGATCGTCTGGATCGGGGAGATCATGACGATCAACGCGCAAAACAGCACGGCGATGGCAACGCCGAGCGCCAGCGCCTTGGCCGATTCGCGCAGCCAGGCGATATCGCCGATGGCAAGCGCGAAGCCCGCGCCCATGATCGGGCCCATGAGCGGGGAAAGCAGCATCGCGCCGATGATCACGGCCGGCGAAGACAGCAGCAGGCCCAATATCGCGATCCCCGCGGACATTGCGGTCATAAAGGCATAGCGGGGCGTCCAGCCGGATTCGGCGCGCACCTTCGCGATCACAGCGGGCTGGTCGATCTCGTTGCACAGCTTGCGCCACCAGCGCCGCAGCAGCCGGTAGGACCCGCTCAGCGGATCGGCCATCACGGGTTTCGAGGGTTCGGTTTCAGCCATGCATCGCTCTCCTTCCCCGCATAGGAGGGCGGAAGGGCCCGGGCAATTCCCGAATGCCGGGGCACGAAATCCACTCTCGAAATAATAATTGATAACTATTATTGATTATTATAAAACCGTGTCAGAGAATTAATACGCCCGTATCGAATCGATGAAGCCGAGGAGAAGAGTTATGGCCCGCCCGCAAACCGATCATGAAGCCGCGGCCGAGAAATTGCTCGCCGCCGCCGAAGAGCTCGTCCGCGAGCGCGGTCCGGTGCAGATCACGATCACCGACATCGCCAATGCCTGCGGGATGAGCCAGTCGAACGTCTACCGCTTCTTCCCCTCCAAGGAGGCATTATGGGAAGCGTTCGCCGAACGCTGGTTTCGCGAACTGAACGAGATAATGGAGGAGGTTGTCGCCAGCGATCTCGAACCGCGTGAGAAACTGTACCAGTTCTTCGCGCGTCGGCTGATCGTCAAAAAGGCGCGCTTCGAGGAAGATCCCGACTATTTCAACAGCTGCATGATCCTCGGCGACGAACATCGCGACGTCGTGATGAGCTATGTCGATCTTGCCGACCATTATATGGCGATGATCCTCGCCGAGGCGATCGGCGCGGGAGAATTCAAGGGCATGAAAGTCGACCGGTTGATGACGCTCGTGAACCTGATGCTCGCGCCCTTCTGCGATCCCGTGCTCATGGTGCGCTATCGCGGCGCGACGCCTGAAAATCTGCGCTATGTGATCGACGCGATCTTCGAGGGATTCGGGGAAGCCGACGCCGTCGCGCCCAAGGAAATGGAGCCGCTGCGCATCGCGTCCTGACCTGCGGCGGGCGCGCGGGCCGGGCGCGCCGGTTGCCCTTCCGCCGGGTGATGGTGCACAAGGGTGCGCCGCCCCCGGAGGATTTTCGATGCGTTTCCACAGACTTGCCACCCTGCTTGCCCTTCCGCTGCTCTTCGCAGCGACGGCCGCCGCCGCGCAGGGAGATCCCGATACGCCGATAAATGCCGGTCAGATCGAGGAAACGGTGCGGACGCTCGCCTCCGACACGTTCGAAGGGCGGGCACCGGGCACGCGCGGCGAGGACGTCACCATCGGCTATCTCATCGGCCGCTTCGAGGCATTGGGGCTGGAGCCGGCGGGAGAAAGCGGCGGGTGGATCCAGCGCGTCGACCTGCTCCACACCCAGCTGGGCGAACCCGAGACGCTCGCCATCACCGACCATGGCGAGATCGTGCCCTGGACGTTTAACGAGGATATCTATCTCTCGACCCTCCAGCCGGCAGACCGCGTCGCCATCGACAATGCCGAGATGGTGTTCGTCGGTTACGGCGTGACCGCGCCCGAACGCGACTGGGACGATTTCGGTACGGCCGACCTCACCGGCAAGGTGGCGGTCTTCATCGTCAACGATCCCGATTTCGAGGCGGGCGAGGGCGAGGACGTCGCCGGCCTCTTCGGCGGCCAGGCGATGACCTATTATGGCCGCTGGTCCTACAAGTTCGAAGAAGCGGCACGCCGCGGCGCCGTCGGCGCGCTCGTCATCCACGATACGCCGGGCGCCGGCTATGGCTGGGGCACGGTGACAGCGCCGGGCGCCGGCGCCTACGATATCGTCCGCGCGCCCGAAAACCTGTCGAGCCTTCAGCTTCGCGGCTGGATCAGCGGCGATGCGGCGGCCGATCTCTTCGCCCGGGCAGGTCTCGACTATCGGGCGGAACGCGCCCGCGCACGTACCCGTGAGTTCACGGCTATTCCGCTGGGCGGCATGACCTTCTCCGCCGCTTTCCCCGTCGAGCATGAAACCGTCGGCAGCCGCAACGTGCTGGCCCGCCTGCCGGGGAGCCAGCGACCGGAAGAAACGGTCATGCTGGGCGCGCATTGGGACGCCTATGGCATCGGCGCGCCCGACGAAACCGGCGACACTATCCGCCGCGGCGCGAACGACGATGCGATCGGCATCGCTGCGCTGTTCGAGATCGCCCGCGCCTTCCGCGCCGGCCCGCCCCCCGCCCGCAGCCTCGTCTTCGCTGTCTGGACGGCCGAGGAGCGGGGGCTGCTGGGTTCGGAATATTATGCGCTGAACCCGCTTTTCCCGCACGAAACGACCGTCGCCAATCTTACCGTCGATGTGCTGCAGACCGCCGGGCTTGCCCGCGACGTCATCCTGATCGGCGAGGGCCAGAATACGCTGGAGGACGATCTCGCGGACGCCGCAGCCGCGCAGGGCCGTACGGTGACGCCCGACAGTTCGCCCGAGCGCGGCCTTTTCTACCGCGCCGACCATTTCTCCTTCGCCAAGCGCGGCGTGCCCACGCTCCTGATCATGGGTCTGGGCGGGGGCGCCGATCTCGTCGAGGGCGGGCGCGAGGCCGGCGAAGCCTGGGTGCGGGATTTCACGGCGCACTGCTACCACCAGCCCTGCGACCGCTGGAGCGAGGCCTGGAATCTCGACGGCGCGGTGCAGGATATCGATCTCGTCTTCGATATCGCCCGCGACCTTGCGAATTCGGAACGCTGGCCGGGCTGGAAAGCGGCTTCCGAATTTCGCGAGATCCGTGAAGAAAGCGCCGCGGCGCGCGATTGAGCAGTGCGGCGCAACCGCGCTCTGCCAAGGGATATCGGCCGCCCGCCCCGGTCCTCCAGATACGCCCCAAGGCGGTTTTCTCGCCTGACGACAATGCGTTGACGCCGGCGACCGAACCGACCCATAACGCTCCCGGGTCTGGAGGGGTACGAAATGCTCATATTATCGCGCAGGCATTTGCGCCTGCTCAGCCGGCTCTCCATGGTGCTGCTTGCGGCGATGGCCGGCCTTGCATGGACACCGGCCGCCCATGCGTATCAGCGCGAAGGCGCATCGGCGGACCGCGGGCTTGAGGCATTCCGTTCGGAACGGGAATTGCAGGCCTTTTTCGACCGCGTCCAGCGCTTTACGCCCCCGCCGCCTCCACCGCCGCCCCCGCCCCCTGCGCCGCCTTCCTCCTCTTCGCCCGGCAATGTTTCGCCGCCCGCGGTCGCGGATGAATCGATCACCAACAACCAGGAAGCCGGCGTCGACGAGGGCGGCATCGTCAAGGTTCGCGGCGACATCCTCGTCATATTGCGCCGCGGCCGGCTGTTCACGATATCGATCGCCGACGGCGGAATGCGCGCGATCGACCGGATCGACGCCTTCCCGCCCGGCGCCGATGGCCGCGGATCCTGGTATGACGAGATGCTGATCGCGGACAATCGCGTCATCGTCATCGGCTACAGCTATCGGCGCGGCGGCACCGAGGTGAACCGCTTCCGCCTCTCCGACGACGGCCATCTGACCTTCGAGGACGCGCACCAGTTGCGCTCGTCCGATTATTATTCGAGCAGCAACTATGCCTCGCGCCTGATCGGCAACCGGCTCGTCTTCTACGCCCCGATCCGGCTTTACGGGGCCGAGACGCTGAGCGACGCCTTCCCCGCCATCAAGGCATGGCGCGGCACGGAGGACGACTCGGCCGCCTTCGTACCGCTGGTCGGGCCGCGCCAGGTATATGCGACCGCCGCCGTTCGGCGCGGCGCGGCAAGCTGGTCCGATGTTTCGGCGATGCACAGCGTCACGAGCTGCGACCTCACCGACGACGCGTTCGACTGTTCGGCGATCGGCGTCATCGGCGGCCGCTCGCGCGAATTCTATGTGACGCGCGATGCCGTCTATCTCTGGGTAACGGGCAACGACTATAGCGACGAGCCGCGCAGCTTCTCGCACATCTACCGCCTGCCGCTCGACGCGAGCCGGCCCTCGGCGATCGGTGCGCGCGGCGTTCCGCTCGACCAGTTCTCCTTCCACGAGGACCGCGAGGCCGGGCGGCTCGACATACTCGTCCGCGCCGGTTCCGGCAGCCGCGCGATGTGGCTGCCCGAGGCACCGGCCAACACGGTCTCGCTGCTCCAGCTGCCGCTCGACGCTTTCGGCAATGGCAGCGAGGAAGCGCGCCAGCGCTATTACCGCCATCTCGAGGTCAATTCGGATTCCATCGAGAACCGCTTTGTCGGCAACGCCCTGGTCTACGGCCACGGCCATGTGACCGGCTACAATCCAGACGATCACGGTACGGTGCGGGTCGTGCCGCTCGACGGCGGCGCGATCGGCGAGTTCCACATCGACTATAATGTCGAACGGATCGAGGCGATCGGCGCCGACGCGCTGATCGTCGGTAGCGGACGCGAGGGCGATCTCGGCTTCACGACGATCGGCCTCGGGGGCGGGCTACCCGCGCTCGGCGACGTTTTCGCGATGCCTGCCGCCGCGCAGGGCGAGGCGCGCAGCCATGCCTATTTCTTCCGGCCCGATCCCGGTTCGCCGGGCGGCGCTTCGGGGACGCTCGGCCTGCCGATCGCGCGCGCAGGGACCGACGAATATGGCCGCGCCTTCGGCCGCGCGGCGGCGATGCTGTTCCTCCGGCGCGAGGACGGGGCGCTGGGCGCGGCCGGCGAACTCGCTTCCCAGGCAGAAAGCGACCGACCCGACAATTGCGTCGCATCCTGCACCGACTGGTATGGCAATGCCCGGCCGATCTTCCTGCGCGGCCGCGCCTTTGCGCTGCTCGGCTACGAAATGGTCGAGGGGCGGATCGAGGACGGCGCGATGACCGAAATCGGCCGGCTCGATTTCGCCCCGCCGCCGCCCGCCGCCGAAGCGGAATAGCGCGCAGACGCAAAAGGGCGGGGCGCCGCATTGGCTGCCCCGCCCTTTTTTTCGCGCTCTCTCCCGCGAACTAGGCCGCGAGGTTTCTCAGCACATAGTGGAGGATGCCGCCGTGGCGGAAATACTCCATCTCGTTGGCGGTATCGATCCGGCAGAGCGTTTCGAAGGTCGCGGTCTCGCCATTGGCGCGGGTCAGGCTGACCTCGACCGTCTGGCGCGGCTCCAGGCTCGCAACGCCGCGGATCGTGAAGGTTTCGCTGCCGTCCAGCCCCAGCGTTTCGCGCGTGACGCCTTCCGCGAATTGCAGCGGCAGCACGCCCATGCCGACCAGGTTCGAACGGTGAATGCGCTCGAAGCTTTCGACGATAACCGCCTTTACGCCCAACAGGTTGGTGCCCTTGGCGGCCCAGTCGCGGGAGGAGCCGGTGCCATATTCCTTGCCGGCGACGACGACCAGCGGCGTGCCCGCCTGCTTGTAGATCATCGCGGCGTCGTAGATCGGCATCGTTTCGCCGGTCGGGATATATTTGGTGAAGCCGCCTTCGACATTTTCGAGCATCTGGTTCTTGATGCGGATGTTGGCGAAGGTGCCGCGCATCATGACTTCGTGATTGCCGCGGCGCGAGCCGTAGCTGTTGAAGTCCGCGCGGTTGACCTGATGATCTTGCAGATATTTCCCGGCCGGCGAATCCGCCTTGATCGCGCCCGCGGGCGAGATGTGATCGGTGGTGATCGACTGGCCGAACAGCGCCAGCATATTGGCGTCGACGATATCCTCGATCGCCTCGGGTTCCATCGTCATGCCCTCGAAATAGGGCGGATTCTGCACATAGGTCGATCCGCTGCGCCAGGTATAGGTCGCGCTCGGCTCGACATCGATGGCGCGCCACATTTCGTCCCCATCGAAGACATTGGCGTAGCGGCTTTCGAACATGTCGCGGTTCACATGCGCCGCGATCGTATCGGCGACTTCCGCGTTGCTGGGCCAGACATCGGCGAGGAACACGTCCGCCCCGTCGCTGCCCTGCCCCAAGGCCGTGGTCGTGATATCCTCGGTCACCGTGCCCTTCAGCGCATAGGCGACCACGAGCGGCGGCGAAGCGAGGAAGTTCGCGCGCACATCCTGGCTCACGCGCCCTTCGAAATTGCGGTTGCCGGAGAGCACGCTCGCCGCGACCAGATCATTCTCGTTCACGGCTTTCGAGATCGGCGCGGCCAGCGGGCCCGAATTGCCGATACAGGTCGTGCAGCCATAGCCGACCAGATCGAAGCCCATGGCATTCAGATCCTCGGTCAGCCCGGCCTTGTCCAGATAGTCGGTCACCACCTGGCTTCCCGGCGCGAGGCTCGTCTTCACCCAGGGCTTCACCGTCAGCCCCTTTTCGCGGGCCTTGCGCGCGACCAGGCCGGCCGCCGCCATCACCGCGGGGTTGGAGGTGTTGGTGCAGCTGGTGATCGCCGCGATCACGACATCGCCATCGCCGATATCATGGTCCAGCCCGTCCACCGGCACGCGCTTCGCATCGCGGCCATAGACGCTCTGCATCTCGCGGTTGAACAGCTCGTCGACCTCGGGAAGGATCACCTTGTCCTGCGGCCGTTTCGGCCCGGCGAGGCTCGGCACCACCGCGCCCATGTCCAGCTCCAAGGTATCGGTGAACAGCGGGTCTGCGTCCTCCACCGAATGCCACAGGCCCTGCTCGCGGCAATAGGCCTCGGTCATCGCGATCTGCCATTCCTCGCGGCCCGTCAGGCGCATATAGTCGGTCGTCTTCTCGTCGATCGGGAAGAAGCCGCAGGTCGCGCCATATTCGGGCGCCATGTTCGCGATCGTCGCCCGGTCGGCCAGGGTCAGCGATTTCAGGCCGGGTCCGTAAAATTCCACGAACCGCCCGACCACGCCCTTTTCGCGCAGCATCTGGACGACCGTCAGCACGAGATCGGTCGCGGTCACGCCCTCGGCGAGCCCGCCGGTGAGGTGGAAGCCGACCACTTCGGGGATCAGCATGGAGACCGGCTGGCCCAGCATCGCGGCCTCGGCCTCGATCCCGCCGACGCCCCAGCCCAGCACGCCGAGCCCGTTGACCATCGTCGTATGGCTGTCCGTGCCGACCAGCGTATCGGGATAGGCGATCAGGTTGCCGTCCGCGTCCTGGCTGCTCCACACGCCGCGCGCGAGATTTTCGAGATTCACCTGGTGGCAGATGCCGGTGCCCGGCGGCACCACCTTGAAATTATCGAACGCGCCCGCGCCCCATTTCAGGAACTCATAGCGTTCCATATTGCGCTGATATTCGAGCGCGACATTATCCTCGAACGCCTGCGGCGTGCCGAATTCGTCGACCATCACCGAGTGATCGATGACGAGATGGACGGGCACCTGCGGGTTGATCCGCTCCGGATCCGCGCCGAGCTGCGTCATCGCATCGCGCATCGCGGCGAGATCGACGACCGCGGGAACCCCGGTGAAATCCTGCATCAGCACGCGCGCCGGGCGATACTGGATCTCCCGGCTGATCTTGCGTTCCTTCAGCCAGTCGGCACAGGCCTGCACATCGTCGGTGGTGACGGTATTGCCGTCCTCGAAGCGCAGCAGGTTTTCCAAGAGCACCTTCATCGAGAAGGGCAACCGCGACACGTCGCCCAATTTCTCGGCGGCTTTCGCCAGCGAATAATAATGCACCTCGCGCCCCTCGACGGAGAGGGTGGAACGGGTGGCAAGCGTGTCGTGGCCGGTGGTCGTCATATGCGTCTAGTCCCCTGATCGCGGTGGCGCTTTGCGCGGCGGACGGGGGAAGCCGAGGGGGGCATCGTCCGGCGGAAAAGCGCAGGTGTGAGTCGAGGTGCGGTTTAGCGGAGAGCCGCGCGCGGGGGAAGGTGATTGGCGCAGACAATCCTGCTATCCGAACGTCGATATGCTGAGTGCCTCAATAGGGAAATTTGCAGGATCGAGCCGTGCAAGATGTGCCTATCGTTTATTTGGATACGCAGGATTATTCCAAAATCGCAGAAGCTAGACTTTGGAATCGTGGCGAGGATGTACTGAATATATTCAATGCACTCCTAAATTTTAAGATAAATAAAAGAGCAATATTTGCTTATTCTTTTCCAATATTATCCGAACTTTTGCAGTATTCGGAGAAAAATAAAGAAATAACTATAGAAAAAGCACGTGTAGTAGAAGATTTATGCGGCAACCATGCATTTATGCACCCCAGCGTGATCGTTAGCGAAGAAGTGAAGCGAGCCTCGGAAGAAAAATGTCTAAACTATGAATTCCTGTCTGGCGAAAATAGGTGGTTTCCTACGACAAAAAGTATGTTTGAAGGGTTAGATGATATCGTTGAGGAGAAATTGGATGAGGAGATTCAAAAGACGAAAGGCACTCTGAATCGCAAAACACGGAGATATGCTAAAAAGAAAATTAGACCAAAAATAATCGCTCAATTCTCAAGAGATTATGCAAGCAAATTGGCAGGCCATTACCCGCTTTCTGAAAAATTTTTTACAAATTACTTAGCAGATGCCCTAGAAAAAAGGATTCCTTATCCGGAACTCGACAAGCTATTTTACGCAGAGGTTCAAAAGCCAACTAATTTCCTGACCGCCTATTTTGAACAATATGGCGGCGATGCAAGCCTGCCATTTGCAATGCGCTCATTTGGCGAAAAATTAGTGCCGACGATCGAACGAATGCGAACCCATGTCGAAACTTTGGTTCGGTCGGAACATCGCTCTTTTGCGACAAGCGCTATTGCCGACTTTGGTTCCCAGCTC
The DNA here is from genome assembly GCF_014237875.1 of Parasphingopyxis marina. Lineage (GTDB taxonomy): Bacteria > Pseudomonadota > Alphaproteobacteria > Sphingomonadales > Sphingomonadaceae > Parasphingopyxis > Parasphingopyxis marina. The sequence goes on along the minus strand of NZ_JACJVJ010000001.1, from coordinate 601,338 downwards.
GCCTTAACGATGATTGAGGTATCAAAACGTGAAGCGGAAACCACGGGCTGGAATGAAAAGGCGTTTCAAGAAGCAATTGACCGAGGCCTACATAAGGAGACGGCCTTCTACCGAACCTTTGGCAGCACTCTAACACGCTATCTAACTCAAAATCTCGGCATCCATAGAAATGGCCCTCACCCTAAAGAAAGCGACGGCGGCGACTTAATGCACCTAGTTTATTTGCCTCATGCATCCTTGTGGCGAAGCGATGCCCGTTTCTGCGAAACGGTGAGCCAAGCCTGTCCATGGCACAGAAAACGGATCGTACGGCGTTTGAGCGAATTGCCGCAGGCGATCGAAGCTCTCAATTGAGTATGGCCCGCGAACGCTCGGCTATGAAGATCGCTTCATTAAGGTGCATGTCAAAGCCTAGCGCTCATTCATAGAACTCAGAAAACCATCACATCCATTGAAGTAGCCATCAACGCCGTTCATCACATCGGATAGATGTTTAAGGTTCATCGCACCATATTTCAGCGGAATTGGATGACCATTACGATCATACGGATAGCGATAGGAATAGGACGCAGGATCGATCTTCGCGAACTCGAGAACTATATCTTCGACAACCGGGTCGGCGTCATCCGGATCCGGATTACCATATCTTTCCAACATCTCCCGGAAACTCGACCAGAGGTGTCCTAGGTCATGGGAGTTCCAATTTGCTTCAACCCCAACGAAGCGGCCGTGGGTGGCTAATTGATACTTCAGCGAAAGCTCTATGAAATGTCGATAATTAAACAACACCGGAAAAACGAGAAAATCCAGATCGACCGCATGTTCGGTCGTATGCGCGACCATTAAATCCGCTGCCTTTTTGTAACCATCGGTCATCAGCACGAGACGAGATAGATCGTCCTCGGCTAGAATGGCATTGTTCAGCGAATCAGTCGCTTCAACAAAGGGGACGTCGCCTTTAGTGGGCCATCGAAATTCTGAATTCAATATGTCATCAAGTGCATGGCGCTTCGACATCATTCTCGTAGACCTGATCAAATTGAAACTTCTAAAAATAAATCACTGTCGAATCCAGTTTTGGTGACGACATTATATGCAACTATACAACTTTACTCACCTTTGAACAAAGCGGCTTTCGTTCGGCCATTAATCTATTCCGCCCCACCCGACCCTCCGGAAACAGCGGCAGCACATCCGATGCCAGGCGTACTCGGTCTGCGCGCGGAAAATCCTTTAGCCGCCGAGCTGCCGCATCACCGCACAGGCGATCACGCCGCCCGCTTCGCCCCCAGGCCCACCTTCACCTGCGCCAGCACGCGCAGCACCGTATCGAGCGTCGGGTTGCCGTCGTCGCGGAAGGCGGCGTAGAGGGTTGCGCGGTTGAGGCCGGTATCGGCGGCGAGGCGATCGACGCCATAGGCGCGGGCGATCGTGCCGAGCGCGGCGGCGATATAGCCGCGATGGCCGGTGGCGAGCGCATCGTCGAGCAGCTCGGCATAATCCTCCGGCCCGTCGAGATAGCGGGCCGCATCGAACGGTTTTGTGGCGAGTGGCATGATCGGTCCTTCTATATCTGTGCGGCCAGCGCGACCGCCCTTTCTATATCCTTCTGCTGCCTCCGCTTCGTGCCGCCGCACAGCAGCAGGTAAATCCTGTCGCCCTTGCGGGCATAATAGAGCCGGTAGCCGGGGCCGTGATGGATGCGTGCCTCCCACACCTTGCCTTCGAGCAGCTTGGCATCGCCGAACAGCCCGCCTTCCATCTTGACGATGTGCCGCGCGATCGCCTTTTGCGCCGTGCGGTCGCCAAGCCCGTCGAGCCAGTTTTCGAATGCCTCGGTCTGCTCGATCCGGTTCATGTCTATTATAATAGACAAACGGGCGCGCATTGTCCAGCGGGAGGCGGCGGCGAATCCTATTTGCTGTCCTACAGGCCCCGGGATGCGGTAAACCGGTCGCGCCGCCAGCAAGGAGAATCGCGATGCCGAAATTCATGGCCGTCTATACCGGCTCCCCCGCAAAGGCCGGCGCTTCGCCGCCCGACGAGGAGACGATCGGCCGGGGCATGAAGGCCTGGGGCGACTGGATGGCCGGGCATGCCGGTGCGATCGTCGATACGGGCGGCCCGCTCGGCAAGACGCTGCGCGTGTCCGGAGGCGGGGTCGCGCCGCATGCCAACGCGCTGACCGGCTATGTGATCGTGGAGGCGGAGACGCACGAGGCGGCGGCGGCGATGTTCGAAGCGCATCCGCACTTCGCGATCTTCCCCGGCGAGGCGGTCGAGGTGATGGCGATGCCGCCGATCCCGGGGCAATGAGGGGGCGGTGAACGAGGCAGCGAATAGCCCGGCCTGTGTCAACCGGTGTCAACCTGGTGTGACCTTGGGCGCGAGGAAACGAGCGAAAGTTTTTCGCCATAAGGGCGTGTAACTTGTGTAACCTTCGGGCGGTGATTTTGGGAGAGACAAATGACGGCCGTGAATCAGGAACAGCTCGACGCCCTCTACGCCGCCGGCCTCGACATGGCAGAGGCGCTGCTCGCGAGGAACGGCGAGTTCTTTCCCTTCGCGCATTACATTTCCCCGCAGGGCGAGATTACGGCGCTCGCCGTGCACGACGGAGACGAACATCCTGAATCGGCCGCCGTCATCGCCTCGCTGCAGGAGAAGCTGAAGGGCATGGCCGGGCGGGGCGAAGCGATTGCCTCGGCGATTTCCGCGAACGTCGCCGTGCGCAAGCCGGACGACGGCGGGCGGACCGACGCGGTGCTCGTCCAGCTTCGGGCGGAAGGCTATGCGCGAGATGCCGTAATGCCCTTCGCGCTCAGCGGCGGCGGGCTGTTCCGAAAGGCGCAGACCGTGGAGATGGGGCAACCCTTCGCACAGGAGGCGGAAAACGAGATTTTCTGAAAGACCTGCGCGCCTCTCCCCGTCCACTTCCCATTAACGTGCGAGCCCCTATATAGGGGCTGCCGGTTTCGGCCGGCTATGGCGATAAACGGTGCCGTGCAATAGGCACAGCGGACCCGGGGGCAGTACCCGGCGGCTCCACCATAAATCGCGAAATTTCGCGGTTTAAGACGGGGCCGAACCAGGATCGACGTGTGTTGAAAGACGGCAACTTTCGCCCGGCCTGAATGCGCCGTAAAACCGTTCACAACTCATAAGAGCCAACGATAACGAAGCTCTTGCGATTGCTGCGTAACCCAAGGCCTAACGGTCTAAGTTACTAAGACAAAAGCGCGGTTGGACCGCACCGGGCACCAGAAGCGGAAACCAGCGGCCCGGGGGGCGCCGGGCAACAGAAGCCCCCCACTTTCCGGATAGTCAGACCTTCGGCTGCGCCTCAGGCGCCGCACCGGCCCACACCCCCACCAAAAGAAGCGGCGCCGCGGACGAGTGTTTCCGCGACGCCGCCAATGCCATGGGAGGCATTTTCGGAAGGAGGGCTACATGCCGTCCTGCGTGTCTCCGATGCCGGTTTCGCTGGGCGCGATTTCGCCGTCATCGTCCATCCGGTTGGCGGCTTCCTCGCCCTGTTCCTCGACCATGTCGGCGCGGCTCTCCAGCGCCTCTTCCTGGGCCTCGGTCGGCGCTTCGTCGGCCATTTCGTCGATCATCTCGGCCTGGTCCTCCGCGGCATCCTCGACGGCGTCGGCCTGCTCGCTCTGGCAAGCGGCGAGGCCCAGCGCGGCGGAGGCGGCAGCGGCGGTGAAAATCAGCTTCTTCATGGTAATTTCCCTGCAATAGGCGGCGCTTACGGGGCCGCGATCCGTGCCACCAATGGGCGGGACGGACGGGAGTTCCGTCTTTGCGGCGAACCGAGGCGATAGGTGCGACGGGCCGCATCGGCCCGCCGCGCGCCGGCGTGCGGCCTAGCTCTTCTTGAGCGCGTCGCGGATTTCGGTCAGCAGCTCGATCTCGCTGGGCCCGGCCGGGGCGTCCTCGGCCTTTTTGACGATCCTGTTCGCCTGGCGCACCAGCAGGAAGATCACGAAGGCGAGGATGATGAAATTGATGACCACAGTGATGAACTGGCCGATGCCGATCATCGCCACGCCCGCTTCCTTCAGCGCGGCATAATCTTCGGGCGATCCGGCATAATCGGCGGGGATCGCGCCCAGCCGGATGAACCATGTCGAGAAATCGACGCCGCCGAAGATCCAGCCGACGACCGGCATGATCACATCCTCGGTCAGCGAGGTGGTGATCGTGGCGAAGGCGCCGCCGATGATCACCGCGACCGCAAGGTCGATCACATTGCCGCGCGCGATAAAGTCCCGAAACTCTGCGAACATGCTGCTACCCTCCTAAACCACTGCCTGCGTTCGCCAATCGATGCCACAGCCGCGCGCCCGCGCCAAGCGAGCGGTTCCCTGTCGCGGGGAAATATGCGATGGATCGCCCCGACGCCGCGGCCCCGTCGGGGCGCGGCGCCGACGGAGACCAAAGGGGATATCGATGAAGAGAACGACCACGATCGCAGCGATTGCGCTGTCGCTGGGCCTTGCCGCCTGTGGCGGCGGCACCACCGCTGCCGACGAAACCGAAGCCACGGAAACCACCGAAACCGAAGCCGCGCGGCCCGATGCCTTTTTCATCGACGAAGCCGGCTTTGTCGACGAAGGCGAGATCGGCCCGGTCGGCGAACGGCTCGGCACCTTGTTCGACGAGACCGGCAAAATCGCCCTCGTCGTCGCGATCCGCACCACCGAGGGCCAGGATATCGAGGAAGCCGCCAGCGCGATGCTGGCCGAACGCGGCGCCGATGCGCTGATCCTGATCGCGGGCGAAGACGAAGCGCTGGCGATCGTCGGCGCGGAAATCGATCCCGAGGAAGCGGCGATGGCCGAACAGGCGATGATCGACGGCTTCGACAATGACGATCTGGCGGGCGGCTTCGCGGCCGGCGTCGATTTCCTCGTCGCGCAGCTGGGCGCAGCCGGGGATGCCGTCACCGAGGACGCTCCCGAAGCTGCCGCCGAACCGGTGGCCGAATAATGGCAATCCGCACACGCCCAGCGGCGGCGATCGCCCTGGCGATGCTGCTGGCGCTCGGCGCGTGCGGCGGAAGCGAAACGGATAGCGGCGAGGCGGCCGAGCAGGTCGCCCAGCCCTATCCGCCCGCCACCTATATCGACGATACGGCCCTGTTCGACGAGGCCCTTCAGGCGGAACTGGGCGAGCGGCTCGCCGCGCTGCACGCCGCCACCGGGCATGAGCTGCGCGTCGCGACGATGCTGACCCTGGACGGCCGCCCGGTCGACGAGGTCGCGCAGGCCTATATCACCGAGCGCGGCATCGGCCAGAGCGGCGCGCTGCTGCTGATCGCGATGGCCGACGAGGAACTCGGCCTCGTTCCCGCACCGGGCGCCGAACCTTGGCTCGATCCCGCCTTCCGCACCGAAGCCGAGGCGCTGATCACCGCCCATTTCGACGATAACGACATGCCCGGCGGCATCCGCGCCGCGCTGGACGCCGTCGAAGCGCGGCTGGCGTCCGCGGAATAGCCGCTATCGCTGCGGGCGCCGGTTCTGCCGCCCTCTCCGCAAGCCTTGGGGGGTTGACCGGCATCGCCATCGGGCCCGAAGGATAGGGGATGACCGAAGAAACCGTTACCCGCTGGCAGGGCCGATATATCGCCGCCAAGACGCAGGGGCGCTGGGAATTCGTCAGCCGCGTGCGGGGCATCGAGGCGGCGGTGATCCTCGCCATCGACGAAGGCGATGACGGCGCACCCGCCGATCCTCATGTCATCCTTGTCGAGCAGTATCGCGTGCCGCTGGGCGCAGACTGCCTCGAACTGCCGGCCGGGCTGATCGGCGACGAGCAGGACGGCGAAGCGCCCGAGGCCGCCGCCGCGCGCGAACTGGAAGAGGAAACCGGCTATTGCGCCGCGACCTGGGAAAGCCTGGGCCGGTTCAGCTCCTCACCCGGCATGATCAGCGAGACCTTCACGCTGCTCAGGGCGACCGACCTCGAAAAGGTCGGCGAAGGCGGCGGCACCGCCCATGAGAATATCACCGTCCACCGCGTGGCGCTGAGCGGAATCGCGGATTTCGTGGAAGCTAGGCGCGGTGAGGGTTGCGTGATCGACGTGCGAATATTGGTGTTATTGGGGGCGGGCCTTATGCCCCGTTAGGCATCCCAGGCGTCGATCGAGGAATTCGCGGTGCTCTGCGGCGAATGGATGTTCTGGCGTGAAAACCATATGTCAGACCGACCGGCATTCCCCGGAATCAGGCGAAGAACAGCAGCCACAGGCCGACGGCCCAGATCGCGGCGAAGACGATCCAGAAGAGGAGGCGCGAGAGTTCGGCGCGTCGCGATTGCAGCGGCCTGGCTTCGCCGCAGCGCGGGCAGGGCGGGCCGCCGCGCCGGGATGCGCGGCGGATAATCGCGGGGTCTTCCAGCGGCGGCCGTTCGACCGGCGCGCCGCAGGAGCGGCATCGGCCCGGCGTCTCCGCGGATGCCGGGGCAGCCATGGACGGACCCCGGGCCTTCGACCGGCGCGGGCCGAAGAACCAGCCCGCGAAAATCCAGACCCCGCCCATCAGCGTGACCGCGAAGATCCACCAGGGCGGGCTTTCCAGTACCAGCGCGGAATCCCCCGGATTTTCGGGATCGTAGAACACCTCCACCGCCGCGCCCTCGGGATAATCGCTCAGGAAATCCTCGGCATCGTAGGAATCGGCATAGCCCTGATCCGCGATCAGCCGGATCGCATCGCTGCTGAAGCCGTTGCCGGCGACGAAATAACGGTAGGTGACCCGGGGATAGAAGGTGATGATCACCTCGTTGTCCTCGTCGCGGCTTTCCTGCTCTTCGATATAGGAGGAAAGGATGCGGCCGTCGGCGCTGGGCCAATCGGAAGCCGCGGACGCGCGCTGGCTGCCCCAGGCAAAATAGGCGATCGAGCCCGCGATCAGGGCTAGGCCCAGCCCGTAGCAGAGCAGCCTCGCCCAGAGCGGCATCGATGTGTCCAGCTCCCCCATGTTGCGACGGCTGCGCCCGTTCGCGCTTTTCGTCAACTGGCAATGCGCCGACCCGTTAGAGGCGCCCGCAGCCGCGTCCGGCGCCTAGGACCAGAAGGCGATGGCGAGCTCCACCGACCCGGCTTTTTCCAGGTGATGCGGCACTTCGGGTGGGACGAGGATCGAGGCCGGGGCGGTAAGATCGCGCGCGCCGCCCTCCGCATCATCCCACACGAAACGGATGCCGCCCGCGCGGATCGTGACGATCCCCCAGGCGCCCGCTTTCAGCCGGTGCAGTCTGAACAGCCCGGCGGGAATGCTCTCGGCATCGAACGGGCCGATCGCGCGATGGCTTTGCGCGCCGGCGGGAAGCGGCGGTCCGCGATCGGCGATGAGCGGATCGGGCGGCGCTGCGGCGCTAGACATGCGGCAGGTCCCGCCCCGCGCGCGCGCCGGACAGGCCGTCGCGATGGGTGGCGATGCCCGTCAACAGGCTGTCAGCGATCATCCGCGCCCGCTCGCCGACCAGCCGGGTCGCCGCGCTACCCGGCTCCAGATCGCGCAAGGTGGCGTAGAACAGCTCGAGCCAATGGGCGAAATGCCGCTCCTCGAGGCCGGGAATGGCGATATGCTTGAGCATCGGGTTGCCCGAAAATTCGCCGCTATTGTGGAGGACCGACCGCCAGAAGCGGTTCATCCGGTCGAGATGGTGGGGCCAGTCGGTCACCCGCCGGGCGAAGATCGGACCGAGCAGATCGTCCTTCCGGATGCGCGCGTAAAAGGCATCGACCAACGCGGCGATATAGTCGGCGGTGATGCCCGAGGCTTCGGCCTCGGCCCGCTTGCGCGCTCGGGCCTCGACCGCATGGGGACGCGGCGCGGCGCTGGAGGAAAGGCGATTGTCGGCCGTGCGTGTCATCATCGGGCGCCTTATTGCGTATTCGAAATACCTATTAACGACCCATATATAGCGCTTGTCGTTAAAAGCAATATATCATATACCTAATTTATGCAGCTCAACCTCCATACCGATTACGGCCTGCGCATCCTGATGGCGCTGGCGGCGAGCGGCGAGCGGATGTCGGTCGACAGCATCGCCCGCCGCTACGGCGTGTCGCGCAACCATATGGCCAAGATCGCGCAGCGGCTTCAGGCGCTCGGCCTGGTCGCGGCGACGCGCGGGCGCGCCGGTGGGCTGGAGCTCGCCCGCCCCGCCAAGGACATCAATATCGGCGCCGCCGTTCGCGCGCTCGAAAATCTCGATGGCTTCGTGCAATGCCTGAAACCCGATGGCCCCGGCGGCTGCGCGATCGACGGGGTGTGCGGGCTGAAGGGCGCGCTCGTTTCCGCGCTCGAGGCGTTCCTCGCGCAACTCGACCGCTTCACCCTCGCGGACCTGGTGCGCGACCGGCGGAAGTTCATGGATCGGCTGGCCTTGCCGGCCGCCGCCTGAGGACAGGCCCCATGCAGGATTCCGACGCCCCCCGGCCCTTTGCCTCGCCCGCCTGTTCGATGCACGAGATCGACCCGGCCTATGCCGGCACCGCAAAGCCCGCCGATATCGCCGCCTGGCGCAAAGCCGAGCGCGCCCGGCTGATCGAGGCGCGCATGGCGATACCCGCCGACGAGCGCGAGCGGCTGGGGACGCGGATCGCCGAGCATCTCCGCTTGCAAATCGTCGATAGCACCATCGTCAGCGGCTATTGGCCGTTCCGCGGCGAACCGGACCTGCGCCCGCTGATGAAGGCGCTCGGCAGCGCCGGGCTGCGCATCGCGCTGCCGGTCGTGATCGCCAAGGGCCAGCCGCTCGTCTTTCGCGAATGGCGGGCAGGCACGCCGCTCGCGCGGGGCGTGTGGAACATTCCGATCCCGGCAGAGGGCGCCGAAGTGATGCCCGACATGGTGATCGCGCCGGTCGTCGGCTTCGATCCCCCAGGCTATCGGCTCGGCTATGGCGGCGGCTTTTTCGATCGAACGCTGGCAGCCATGCCGCGGCATCCCCGCGTCGTCGGCGTCGGCTACCGGTCGGCCGCCATCCCGACCATCCATCCGCAAGCCCATGACATTCCGATGGACCTGATCGTCACCGAGCAGGGCGTCGAGCTGGCGGCGTCCGCAGGGGACTAGCCTCCGTTCAGATCCGTCACCGTCGCCACCACCCGGCGCCGCTCGCCGGTATTGTAAATACCGACCTTCACGCGTTCGCCTTCGCTGCGCGCGGCGAGGCTGATATTATGTTCCTCGAACCCGGCTTCGCGGGCCGCCTCGCGGTAGAAATCGAGGATGTCGAGCGGGTCCGCGGCGACCCGGAAGATCACAAGGCGTGAGCCGCTCGGGCGCGGATTGACATCGTAGTCTGTCTCCGGAACCCCGGGATAGACGGGAAAGCCGTCGCCGAGATTTTCCGACAGGTCGTAGCTGCCGCTGCCGACATTGGGACTGACATGGACCATCATGCGCTCGCCCTCGTCGAACAATTGCACATAGCCGCCATAATCGCGGTCTTCGGCGCGGAAATTGGCGCCGCCTTCGTAGATCTCATACCCCGTATCGCCAAAATAGGCGCGGTAGAAAGCGGCGATATCGGCAACGCTGCCATCGGAAAGATAGGCGATTTCGCGGCGATTGCTGGCGGTTTCGTCGCGCTCGATATCCTCGGCCGCCACGCTGCCGAACGCCGGCGCGCCATTGGCGAGCATTTCGGGCGCTTCGGTTTCCGGCGCCTCCGCCTCGGTCGTCGCCGCTTGTTCCCCCCCGCCACAGGCCGTCAATGCCGCGAGCGCCGCCGCCGCCAGAAAATGCTTTTTCATGAAATCCCCCCTGTTTGAAATCCGGTTATTGCGGGCACTGGCCGGAATATCAATGGCTTGGGCGGACCCCGCGCCGCGCTAGCCGCGCCCGAGAAACGGCACCGCCAGCTGGACCATCAGCGCCTCGTAGAAATTCATGTGATCGGGGACGCTCGCCATGTGGAGGATGATCTCGGCGGTATCGCGCGGGTCCGACGTTCGCTCGGCCGGCGCCTTGCCCATATTGGGGCCGAGTTCGGTGTTCACGATGCCCGGATGGTAGATCGAAACGGCGATACCATGATCCCGCCCGTCGACCGCGAGCGAGCGGGTGAGTCCGTCCAGCCCGAATTTCGAGGCCGTATAGGCCGGGCTTTCGGGCCGCGGCACGCGCGCCGAAATGCTGCCGACATTGATGATCCGCCCGCGCCCCTGCGGCTTCATCAACCGGAAGGCGGCCCGGCTGCACAGGAATGCCGAAGTGAGATTGGTATCGAGCACCTGCTGCCAGCGCTCGAGCGCCAGATCCTCGCACGCCGTGGAATCCGCGATGCCCGCATTGTTGATGAGGACATCGACGCGGCCGAACTTTTCGACCGCGGTTGCAAAGAGACGCTCGACCGCCGCTTCGTCGGTCACGTCGGTGGCGACCGCCAGCGCTTCGCCGCCGGCCTGCGCGATCCGCTGGGCAAGCGCGTCGAGCCGATCCTGCCGTCGGGCGGCCAGCACGACCTTCGCGCCGACTTCGGCAAAGGCGATCGCGACCGCTTCCCCGATGCCCGAGCTCGCGCCGGTAACGATCACTATCCTGCCTTCAAGCCGCTGCATCGCTCTTCGCCTTTATGTCGGGAGATATCGGGGACGGCGCGGAATACCGCGGCGCGGGGCACTATTTGAAATTGTCGGCGTAGCTCTGGATTTTGAGCGTGCGTTCGGGCCCAGGGATCACATGATAGTCGATCCCCTGCTTGTCGGCGTAGAGTTTCGCCGCGTCGAGCGAGGGGAAGGTCAGCCGCACCTGCCGCCGCGTATCCGAAGACCCGGCCCAGCCCATCAGCGGGTCTGCGCGCTGCGCGTCCGACGGCTCGAACTCCAGGGTCCACTGGCCGACCCGGGCGCGGCCGGACTGCATGGCATTTTTCATGCGCTGATAGATACGGGCGGACATGGCGTGGTTCCCTGGTTGGTCGGGAGCCCGAATGCCGCAGTCCGGCGTGCCGCGTCAATATGCGATGGCGCGGAACCTGCGCCTTTCGTTTCGGACAGAAGGGCGGCGGGCTAGATCGGCTCCGCCGCCAGCGCCTCCCGCCAATGGGTCAACCGGCTCGCCAGCCGCGCCGATCGCACGAAATCGGTAACATCCTCTTCCAGTTCCAGCAGCTCAAGAATCTCGAAGGCGAAGGCCGCTTCGCCCCACGCATTCCAGGCCCGCTGGAGCGCGGGCCGGGGATAGGCGCCGCCCCGCAGGCTGAAGCGCAGCCGGTTCTCGGTTCCCGCGATCTCCTTCGCACCGCCGACCCAGACCCGCGCCTCGCCCGCAAAGCGCAGCGCAAAGACGCCGGTCGCGATCTCCCTTTCCCTGTACGCCGCGATGGCGGCCTTGCGTTCCGTGCCGTTCATGCCGGATCTCCTTCCGCGCGCCTATTATTACCCGGGTGATATTGACGCAAGCTTTTTATCCGGGTAAATATCGAATCATGACGATGACCGCTTCCACCCCCTGCACCGGTTTTTCCGGGATGCGCCGAATCGCTTCGGGCCCGCTTGCCGAGGTCGCGCTGGCGATACGCGCGGCGCAGGCGGCGGGCGGTGCGGATCCGCTGCTCGTCTTCGACGACGCGACCGGCCGGGTCGTCGATCTCGACCTGCGCGGCAGCGAGAGTGACGTGCTGGCGCGGCTGGCGACACCGGACGGCGGGAGCGAGGCGCCGGAGCTCGCCAAACCGCGCGGGCGAGGCCGCCCCAAGCTCGGCGTGGTCGGCCGCGAGGTCACGCTGTTGCCGCGCCACTGGGACTGGCTCGAATCCCAATCGGGCAGCGCTTCCCAGATCGTCCGCCGACTGATTGACGAAGCGCGCAAGGCCGAGCGCAGCGGCCGAGCCGCCGCCAAGGCGCGAGCGGAGCGCGCCTATCGTGCGATGACCAGCCTGGGCGGGGACCTGCCCGGCTATGAGGAGGCGGTACGGGCGCTGTTCGCGGGGGATGCCGCGGCGCTGGCCGAACGGATGAAGGACTGGCCCGGCGATGTCGCGGCCTATGCGCTGCGGCTCGCGGCGCCGGAAAGCGACGAAGAGGAAACGCCATGACCGCCTATTTCGACCCGACGCCCGAAACCGGGCGCGCCTTTGTCCTGCGCGGGATCGAGGGGCCGGTGACGATGCTGAACCTGCTGCGCTTTCGCGAGACAGCCGACTATAGCGCCGACCCCGACCTCGCCCCCGACACGCCGATCAGCGGCGCCGAGGCCTATGAGCTCTATATCGCGCACACCCTGCCGCACCTCGCGGCGAGCGGCGGCGAGATGCTGTTCATGGGCGATGGCGGCCCCTGGCTAATCGGCCCCGTGAGCGAGCGCTGGGATGCGGCGATGCTGATCCGCCAGGCCTCTGTGGACGCCTTTATGGGCTGGGCGAAGAACGAAGCCTATCTCTACGGGCTCGGCCATCGCACCGCGGGCATCGAGGACAGCCGCCTGCTGCCGCTCGTCCAGCGAACGGCGAAGCGGAAAACGGACACGCCCGCCTATCTGACGATATCGGCCTAGGCCGCCCCAAACGGGCGAGCCATCAAGCGCGCTGATAGTCGATCAGACCGATCCGCGCGCGCATCAGCCAGCGGCCGACCATCAGCACGGCGACGACGGCCAGCCCAAAGGCCAGCCCGATCCATATGCCGACGCCCTGCAGCCCCATCGGGAAGCCGAGCCAAACGGCAACGCCGAGCCCGACCACCCAATAGCCGAACGCCGCGAAGAGCATCGGCCAGCGCGTATCCTGCACACCGCGCAGCACGCCCGCGCCCACCGCCTGCGCGCCATCCACCAGCTGGAAGATCGCGGCGACGAACAGGAAGGACAGCGCAAGCGCGAAGACGTTGGCCATTGCCGGATCGGCGGGATCGATGAAGAGGCCGATCAGCTGGTTGGGAAACAACACCATCGTCGATGACAGGAAGAAGGCCGCGCCGAGCCCGAGGCCAAGCGCGACCCGGCCCGCGCGCGCCACGCCCTCGGCATCCTTCCGTCCGTGGAAGATGCCGACACGCACCGTTGCCGCCTGGGAAAGCCCGAGCGGCAGCATGAAGGCGAGACTCGCGACCTGGATGGCGATGGCATGGGCCGCAAGCGAATCCCGCCCGATCAGGCCCATCAGGAACACCGCGGCGTTGAACACCGTGATCTCCATGCCCAGCGTCACGGCGATCGGCACGCCGAGCTTCACGATCGCGGCAAGGCGCGGCCAATCCGCCCGCCAGAAATGGCCGAGCAACTTGTAGCGGCGGAAGCGGCGCACACCATAGACGACCGCGATCATGCCGAGTGCCAGCACGCTATTGGCAAGGACATTGGCGATGCCCGCCCCCGTCAGCCCGAGCTCCGGCAGGCCCAGCCCGCCGAAAACCAGCGCCCAGCAGGCGAGCGCATTGAAGACGACGCCGACGCCCGTGACGAGCAGCCCCCAGATCGGCCTTTCGAGCGCCGTCACATAATAGCGCAGCACGATATAGACGAGGAACGGGAACAGCCCCCACATCGCGATCCGGATGAAATGCGCGGCATCGCGCGACAACGCCGGCTCCTGCCCCAGCAGCAGCAACAGGCTTTCCGAATTCCACAGGATCAGCCAGCAGGGCAGGCAGATGGCAAGCGAGGCCCATAGCGCCTGGCGCACGGTGCGGCGCACATCGCGCACCGAATTCCAGCGCCGGCCATATTCGGCGGCGATCAGCGGCGAAGCGGCGGTGACCAGCCCCATCGCGAAGATGGCGAAAGCGAAATAGAGGTTCACGCCGAGAGCGGCCGCGGCCAGCGCATCGACATCGTAGCGGCCGAGAATCAGGACTTCGGTAGTGTGGATCGACGCCTGGGCGAGATTGCCGAGGACTAGCGGCCAGGCGAGCGCCAGGGTGGCGCGAATCTCCACGCGGATGCCGGTGCGCCTGCGCGCAAGGCCTTCGGGGGCAGGATTGGAGTCCATGCCGGCACGGTTAGAGGCGAGTCACCTTGGTCATGGGGATGGCGTGTACCGGACCGGAAGCGCGGCGCGAAGAGCAGCGTGGCAGAATTGTCGCGGCGTTGCATCTTTGCCACCGTCGGCCGGCAGGCCGGGCGACGCCTAATCCGAAGGGGTGCCGCCAACCGGGCGCTGCGCCGCCCATTCGAGCAGCGCGTCGAGCGCCGGGCACATCGCCTGGCCCCATTCGGTGAGATCATATTCCACCTTGGGCGGGACCTCGGGATAAACCGTCCGCCGAACCACGCCGTCCCGCTCCAGATCGCGCAGCTGCTGGATCAGCATCTTTTGCGATATTTTCGGGATGGCCCGTTCAAGCTCCGAAAAGCGCAACACGCCACGATCGAACAGGTGAAAGATGATCACCATCTTCCAGCGGCCCTCGAGCATCCGGAACGCCGCCTCGACACCGCTCGCCGCCATGTCCGGCGTGACATCGGATAGCTTACCTGTGGGTGAGTACCCTACTTTTTTGTCCGTACTTGCCATTTTCGAAGCGTAGCATCAAATCGTCCCCAGGCAAATGAAATGGGAGATTTTCGATGAACGACACCGCTGTGCCGGCCGCGCTCCATCGCTATTTCGACGCGCAGAACCGCCACGATATCGACACGCTGATGGACTGTTTCGCGCCCGGCGCGGAAGTCCGCGACGAAGGCAATACCTATAGCGGGCACGATGCCATCCGCGGTTGGAAGGAAGAGACGAGCGCCAAGTACAAGGTCACCGTGACCCCGCTCGCAACGGCCCGAAACGAGGGCATCACGACCGTAACCGCCACCGTCGCCGGAAATTTTCCCGGCAGCCCGGCCGAGTTGCGCTATCGTTTCGGCCTCGCTCCCGATGGCCGCATCGCCAACCTGGCGATATCGTGATGGCCCGCGAGAAAGAGCTTTCGGGGCTGCGGGCGCTCGTTACCGGCGGCACCCAGGGCATCGGCGAAGCAGTCGTCGGCGCACTGCGCGCCCAGGGTGCGAAGGTGCTCGCCGCGGCGCGTAACCAGGGAGACGAGACCGAGCTGTTCGTCGGCGCCGATGCGTCGACGCCGGAAGGTTGCCGGACGATCGCCGATGCTGTGCGCGACAGGTTGGGGCAGGCGGACATCCTCGTCCATGTCGTCGGCGGCTCCTCGGCCCCCGCGGGCGGATTCGCCGCGCTTGACGACGAGCATTGGCAGCGCGAGATCGACCTCAACCTGATGTCCGCCGTGCGTCTCGACCGCGAACTGGTGCCGGCGATGATCGAACGCGGATCGGGGCTCGTCATCCACGTCACCTCGATCCAGCGGCAGGTGCCGCTGCCCGAATCGACGATCGGCTATGCCGCCGCCAAGGCGGCGCTGTCGAACTATAGCAAGGCGCTGTCGAAGGAGGTCAGCCCCAAGGGCGTGCGTGTCATGCGGGTCTCGCCGGGCTGGGTCGAGACATCCGCCGCAACCGCCATGATAGGACGACTCGCGCAGGAAGCGGACACGGATACGGACACCGCACGCCGGCAGTTGATGGATTCGCTCGGCGGCATTCCCTATGGGCGGCCCGCTCGCCCGGAAGAGGTCGCCGATCTGATCGCCTTCCTGGCTTCGCCGCGGGCGGCTTACCTCACCGGCGCCGAATATGTCATCGACGGCGGGACCGTGCCGATCGCCTGAAACCGCGGCAGGGACGCGCTAGTAGGCGCGCGCGACCGCGAATTCGACGGCTTCGACGAGCGCCGCCTTGGCCTGCCCGGCCGGGAACGGACCCAGCGCATCGATGGCGCGCTGGCCGTAATGGCGGGCGCGGGCCATGGTGTCGGCGATCGCGTTATGATGGATGAGCAGATCCTTGGCCCGGGCGAGATCCTCGTCGGCAACCCGCCGGCCCTCAATCGCATCGCGCCAGAACTGCTTTTCCTCGTCGGTGCCGCGCGCATGGGCGAGGATCACCGGGAGCGTTACCTTGCCGTCGCGGAAATCGTCGCCGACATCCTTGCCCATCGTCTCCCCGTCGGAGACATAGTCGATCGCGTCGTCGACGAGCTGGAAGGCGATGCCGAGATTCCGGCCGTAACTGTCCAGCGCTTCCTCGACCTCCTCGTCGCGCTCGGCGACGACAGCGGCGATGCGGCAGGCGGCCGCGAATAGCGCAGCGGTCTTCGCGCCGATGATATCGAGATAACGGTCCTCGCCGGTATCGATCCGGCGCTGGGCGGTAAGCTGGTTGACCTCGCCCTCAGCGATCACGGCGGACGCGTTGGAGAGGATTTTCAGAACCTTGAGTGATCCATCCTCGACCATCAGCTCGAAGGAGCGCGAGAAGAGGAAATCGCCGACCAGCACGCTGGCCGGATTGCCCCAGATGATATTGGCGGTCTTCTTGCCGCGCCGCTGGTCCGAGACGTCGACGACATCGTCATGCAGCAGCGTCGCGGTGTGGATGAACTCGACACAGGCCGCGAGCTTGCAATGCCGGTCGCCCGGATAATCTAGCAGCTTGGCGCAGGCCAGGGTCAGCATCGGCCGCATCCGCTTGCCGCCGCCCGCGATCAGATGCCCGGCAAGCTCGGGGATCAGCGGCACATCCGACTGCATCCGGCCGAGAATGACGGCGTTGACCTTGTTCATGTCGGCGGCGACCAGCGCGATCACGGGATCGAGCGAGGGTTCGGATTTGCCAGGGCGCAGGGGGGTGACAGTGGCGGTCATAACAGCGCAGGCTCTGGGGGGAATCGGGGCGAAAGGCAAGGGTTTGGGTGCGGGCTGGTACGGCGCCCGGGCGGATGGAAGAGCCGGGCAATCACCCTTTAAACGTCACCGGCATTTCGGTGATCGCGTGGACGAAATTGTTGGGCGCGCAGACCATCTCGCCGTCCATATGCATATCGGGGAAGCGGGCGAGTAGCTGGCGATAGGCGCTTTCGATCTGCATCAGCGCGATCTGCCGGCCCAGACACACATGCTTGCCGAAACCGAAGGCGAGATTGTTGGCCGCGTTCGACCGTTCGATATCGAAACGGTGCGGGTCCTCGAACATGGCGGGGTCGCGATTGGCGGCGCCATAATACATGACCAGCTTTTCGTCCTTGGCGATTTTCTGGCCGCCGACCTCCGTGTCCTGGGTCGCCGTGCGCTTCATATGGATGACCGGGGAGATCAGCCGCACCGCCTCCTGGATGGCATTGGGCAGCAGCTCCATATTGTCGAGCAGCTTGGCCTTCTGGTCGGGGTTTTCGGTGAGAAGCTTCATCATGCCGCTGATCGAATTGCGCGTCGTATCGTTGCCGGCGATGAAGATCAGCTCCCACGCGCCCTTCAGATACATGTCGGGCATCGGATCGCCCTCGACCACGGCGTTGGCGATCGCGCTCATCAGGTCTTCGCGCGGATTTTTCCGCCGGTCCTCGATCGCCGCCATGCCATATTCGAAGAATTCCTTGATCCGCTCTTCCCAGCCTTCATAGGCCTGAAA
This sequence comes from Parasphingopyxis marina, assembly GCF_014237875.1. Classification (GTDB taxonomy): domain Bacteria; phylum Pseudomonadota; class Alphaproteobacteria; order Sphingomonadales; family Sphingomonadaceae; genus Parasphingopyxis; species Parasphingopyxis marina. Next base: position 583,900 of record NZ_JACJVJ010000001.1, on the reverse strand, counting down.
CATCTCGGGCGTCGGTTCCAGATAGCCTTCGCGGATCGCGCCGAAATAGGTCGCCATTTCGAGGTCGGTCATCCACTGGACGAGCCGGGGCCGGTCGGCCTGGTCCACGCCGAGCAGCTCGGCCAGGGTGAAGAGCGGCAATTGCGAGGAAAATTCGTCGACGAGGTTGCAGTGCGGCGCCTTGGTGGCGAGATGGTCGATCAGCCGCGCGACCTCCGCGTCCACCTTCTCCTTCAGCTGCTTGATATAGCCGGGCGTGAAGAAGGGCATGTGCTGGCGGCGCAGCTCGACATGCGGTTCGCCGTCGAGCGCGATCATATTGTCGAGTGCGGCGGTGGAGAGCAAAGGGTGCATGTTCGCCGGATCGCCATAGGAGATATTCACCCCGCCCTTCTGGCTGGAAAATATCTCCGGCTTTTTGGAAATTTCCTTGATATCGGCATAGCGGGCGAAGGCCCAATATCCGGGCTCCTCCTCCTGCCGCTCGTCCTGCCAGTAGATCGGCGCTTCTTCGAGCAGCCGCTTATAACCCTCGATCGGCTGACCCTTGGAAAAACCCTGGAAATCGACGAGATCGACGATGTCGGTCGCCGGATAGAGGGGCGGGTTGCGCGGGCCTTTCCAGCCGGCACGCCGGTATTTCTCATGGGCGAGTTCGAGCATCGGGCATCCTCCATCTTTTCAATGGAGAATAGCAGGGCCTGACGTTGACGTTAAGGGGAATGCGGCGGCCCGATACGGGGCCGGATCAGCGCCATTTGGAAACGCAGGGAATCTTCGTCTTGTCGCAGCGTTCGGCATATTTTGCGGCGATATCGCGCACCTCGTCCATCACCCCTTCGCCGAGATGGACCGGATCGAGGCCGAGCCCCAGGAACCGGTCATTGGCGACATGGAGCTCGTTCTCGTCGGCCTCGTTGCGCGGATTTTCGAGATAGGCGATCTCGGCGCCGGTCTGCTCGGCGATCATCTGCGCAAGATCGCGCACCCGGTGGGTCTCGGTCATCTGGTTGAGGATGTTGACGCGTTCGCCCTGCTGCGGCGGATTTCCGAGCGCCAGTTCGATACAGCGGCATGTGTCCTGGATATGGATGAAGGCGCGCGTCTGGCCGCCGGTGCCGTGCACGGTCATTGGATAATCGACCGCCGCCTGCATGATGAAGCGGTTGAGCACGGTGCCATAGTCGCCGTCATAATCGAACCGGTTGATCAGCCGCTCGTCCAGCTTCGTCTCGTCGGTCTGGGTGCCCCAGACGATGCCCTGGTGGAGATCGGTGATCCGGACGCCGTCATTCTTGTTGTAGAAGAAGAAGAAGAGCTGATCCTGCGTCTTCGTCATATGATAGATCGAGCCGGGATTGGCCGGATAGAGAATTTCCTGTTCGGTTTCGCCCAGCGCGGTATCCACCTTCACGTTCAGATAGCCTTCGGGGATCTTCATCCCCGCCGTGCCATAGCCATAGACGCCCATCGTGCCGAGATGGACGAGATGGATGTCCTGGCCGGATTCGACGATCGCGGCGAGCACGTCGTTGGTGGCGTTGAGGTTGTTGTTGACGGTGTAGCGCTTGTGCCAGCTCGATTTCATCGAATAGGGCGCGGCACGCTGTTCGGCGAAATGGATGATCGCGTCGGGCTTTTCCTCCTCGATCAGGGTCAGCAGGCGGTGATAATTCTCGCCGACCGTGAAATCGTGAAAGCCGATCTCTTTTCCCGTCAGCTCTTTCCACACCGCCAGCCGCTCGCCGATCGGGCGGATCGGCGTCAGGCTCTCCACCTCCAGCTCGACATCGATCTTCCGCCGCGAAAGATTGTCGACGATGATCACGTCATGGCCGCGCTGCGAAAGATAGAGGGCGTTGGGCCAGCCGCAGAAACCGTCGCCGCCCAAAATGATGATCTTCATGGAAAAGTCTTCACACCGTAACGGGAAATTGTCCGTGCGAGGCGTTTAGCGGACGCTCCGGCAAAGGCAAAGCCTCAGCGCGCGCCTGTTCGCCGCGCCGGAGCGGGGACTGGCCGCAAAGGCCGGCAGCAAAGGAACTTTTTCGCTCCCTCGCTCGCTGATCCCCTAGCAGGCGCGCCGTGACGGCGCGCCAGATGGAGGTTCGCATGAAGATCATGACCCTGTTCGCATTGTGCGCCGGCTTGACGCTGGCCGCCTGCAACACCGTTGCGGGCGTCGGCGAGGACGTCCAGTCCGCCGGCGAGACCGTGGAAGACGCGGCCGAGTAACGCCGCGGCGATCACCGGCAATCCCGCTTCCCTTGCCTGCCGCCGCGCATTAGCGTGGGCGCAACAGGAATAGGGGATTGTCGATGATCAAGAAACTGATGCTGCTCGCGGCGACGGCGCTGGCTGCGCCTGCCATGGCGCAGGACGCCGATAACGGGGCCGATCTCGGCGCCGCCGTCGAGGCGGACTATGCCGAAAATCTCGAGGCGCTGTTCCTCGATTTTCACCGCAATCCCGAACTCAGCTACAGGGAAACGCGCACCGCCGGCATCATCGCGAGCCAGCTGCGCGCGCTCGGCATCGAAGTCACCGAAGGAGTCGGCGGGACCGGCGTCGTCGGCGTGCTCGAAAATGGCGAAGGGCCGACCATACTCGTCCGCGCCGATATGGACGGGCTGCCGCTCGCGGAGGATTCCGGCCTCGCCTATGCCTCGACCGCGCGCCAGACCGGCATCGACGGAGTGGAGGCGCCGGTCATGCATGCCTGCGGGCATGACGTGCATATCACATCGCTGATCGGATCGGCGCGGCAGCTGGTTCGGCTGCGCGACCGGTGGAACGGCACGATCGTGTTCATCGCCCAGCCCGCCGAGGAGCGGATCGGCGGCGCGCGCGCGATGATGGAAGACGGGCTCTACGAACGCTTTCCGAGGCCCGATTATGCGCTCGCCTTCCATGTCTCCGCCGATACGCCGACCGGGCGGATCGAGTTGCAGCCCGGCCTTGTCGCCTCCTCCTCGGACAGCGTCGACATCGTGATCCACGGCGTCGGGGCGCATGGCGCCTATCCGCATATGGGCAAGGACCCGATCGTCATGGGCGCGGAGATCATCATGGCGCTGCAGACCCTGGTAAGCCGCGAGATATCCCCGCTCTCGCCGGGCGTGGTGACGGTCGGCGCCTTTCACGGCGGCATCAAGCACAACATCATTTCGGACCGCGCGGAGATGCAGCTTACGGTTCGCTCGAACGACCAGACGGTGCGCGAGACCCTGCTCGCCGGCATTCGCCGCATCGCCGAGAATGTGGGCCGGATGAACGGGCTGCCCGAGGACCAGCTGCCCGAGGTAACGGTGTCGAACGAAGCCACCCCGCCGACGATCAACGACGCGGCGCTCGCCGCGCGTGTGCACAGCGCGATGGCCGCGGCGCTGGGTGACGAAACGATCCTTCCGCCGGCGCCCCAGACCGGCATGGGCGCGGAGGACTTTGCCTATTTCGTCCAGCCCGATACCGGCGTGCGCGGCGTCTATTTCAGCGTCGGCGGCACCCCGCAGGAGGTGATCGACGCGGCCGAGAATGGCGGCCCGCCAGTGCCTTCGCACCACAGCCCCTTCTTCCGCATCACGCCCGAACCGGCGGTGACGCTCGGCACCGAGGCGATGGTGATCGCGGTGCTGGACCTGCTCGCGCCGGGGACGGAAACTCCCGCCGACTGAGGAACGCGAAAAGGCCGGCCGCCATCGCTGGCGACCGGCCCCGTTCGTTCCAGAGATTTCGGGTTTGCTAGAAACGCATGCGCGCGCTCACGAACGTCCGGAACGGATCGCCGTAGAACGCCGTCAACGTACCTTCGAGGCCGAGGGTCGGCACGTACCCGCCCGCGCCGTTGGGCGCGACGAAGTTGTAGCCCGAAACGATATAGCGATGATCGGTGATGTTCTTGGCATGGACGCCGAGCTGCCAGTGATCGTCGTCCGAGGTCCAGACCAGGCTCGCATCCCAGAGCGCATAGGCGGACTGATCGAGATCGCTCGGAACCTCGAACTGGTTGGTTTCGCTCCGATAGCTCAGGGTGGTGAGGAAATTGAGCTCGCCGCCGAAAGCCGGGATGCCGTAATCGAGTGTGCCCGACAGCGTCCATTCCGGCGTGTTCTGGAACACCCGCTGGTCGGCGACATCGTTACCGAAAGCATCGATGAACTCGTCATATTCGGCGTTGATATAGCCGGCCGCCCAGTTGAAGCCGAGCCGGTCGCCCGATGCCGCGAGATCGCGGCCGACCCGCGCCCGGCCCTCGAACTCGACGCCCCAGATGGTGGCCGCGCCGGCGTTGGACGTAATGCCGATAAAGGTGTCGTTGACCCCGTCATTATCGGTATCCGCGCCGACCGATCCCGGGATCTGGATGTCGGTATAGTCGGCATAGAAGCCGGCGAGCGACACCGTGACCGCGCCATTGGCCAGCGAACCGTGATAGCCGAGTTCGAAACTGTCGACGATTTCCGGGTCAAACGACATGAACTCGTAGATGTCCGCGGCATCGATATCGCCGTCGCCATCGAGATCCGGGGCCTGGCTGGTCTGGCCGCGCGGATCGAAACCGCCGCCCTTGAAGCCGCGGCTGTACGACAGATAGATATTGTGATCCGGGGTCGGCTGGAAGGAGATCGAGGCGCGCGGCGTGAATTCCTTGAAGGTCGCCGAACCGTCGAAATCCGAGGTCGTCGCGAAGACGATGCCGTCGCCGCCGAATTCGGGCGACGGGCCGAAGATCATCGAGGTCCGCAGCACCCGCGACCGGCGCTCGTCATGGGTGTAGCGGCCGCCGACCGACAGGCTCCACTGATCGGTGATGTCCCAGGTGAAATCGCCGAAGATCGACCATGTCTCGGTATCGACATCGCCCAAAGTCTTGGCGGTAAGACCCGGGAGCGGGCCGTTGGGCGGCGGGATCACCGCCCCGGTCGTCGCCAGGATCACGTCGAAATTGGTGAAGGCGCTGGCGTCGAGATAGTAGAAGCCGATCAGCCCGGCGAGATTATCGTCTTCATAGACGATCTGGAATTCCTCGGAAAACTGGTCGTTGGCGTAGATCGCCGGCACATCGAGATCGGCCGCCGGGAGGCTGTCGAAATCGATCGGCGTCGAACTCTGGTCGTCGCGATAGGCGAGGATGTTGCGCAGGCGGACCGTGTCCGACACCTGCAACTCGATCGTGCCCGAAACACCCCAGGCCTCGACCCGCTGTTCGGGATTTTGCAGGCCCGCACGCGTATCATAGACATTGTCGAGCACCGGCGCGCCCGAGACGAGCCCGGGAATCAGGCGATGGCCCTGGCGCGGGTTCGAGCGGTCGTCGGTATAGTCGCCGGTGACGCGCACGAAGATGTCGCTGTTTGGCGCATATTCCAGCGTGCCGCGCGCGGCGAACACGTCCTTGTCGTAATTCTCGATGCCGAGATTGATATTCTCGCCGAAACCGTTGCGGGTCAGCAGGGCCGCCGAACCGCCGATATAGAAGCCGCTGTCGCCGATCGGCAGCGCGACCGATCCGATGCCGTCGAACTGGCCATAGGTGCCGGCGTTGAACCGCGCCTCGCCGGTCGGGCTATCGGCCAGCCGCCGGGTGACGAATTTCACCGCGCCGCCGATGGTGTTGCGGCCGTAAAGCGTGCCCTGCGGCCCGCGCAGCACCTCGACGCGTTCGACGTCGAAGATATCGAGCACTGCGGCCTGGGGCCGGTTGTAATAGACATCGTCGACATAGAGGCCGACGCCATTTTCGAACCCGGCGACCGGATCCTGCTGGCCGACGCCGCGGATGAAGGTGGTGAGCGTCGTGTTGGTGCCACGCGAAACCTCGAAGGTGACGTTGGGCACGCTTTCGGCGATCTCGGTGATGTCGAGCGCGCCCGACTGGGACAGCGACTCGCCCGAAATCGCGGTGACCGAGAGCGGCACGTCTATCAGCGATTCGTCGCGGCGGCGGGCGCTGACGATGATCGGCGCATTTTCCCCGGCGGTTTGCGCGCCCGTCTGGGCCTGGGCGGCGCCCGGCAGGGCAAGGGCGAGCGGCGCCAGCGCGATGCCGGCGAGATAGCGGACGGCGCGGCTGTGGCTGCTATGGTTCATGATAGGCTCCCTGTTGGCAGTATCGTTTTTGGTTTCGTTGAATGTCATGACGGATCGCTATGGCTGGCGGTTGTCGAGAAAGGCGCGGGCGGCGGCGGCGGTTTCAGCCGGGATTTCTTCCTGCGGCGCATGGCCGACCCCCGGCCAGGTGATGACCCGCGCATCGGGGATCGCGGCGGCGATCCGGGCGGCATGATCGAGCGGGATGACGGCGTCGGCCTCGCCCCACAGGATCAGCGTCGGCGCGGCGACGCGGCCCAGCGCCTGCGTCGGTTCGGGCAGCACGAATTCTTCGAGATGGCCGATAAAGGCCTCACCGTTTCCGGGCCGCGTCATCATCGCGCGCATCTGCTGCGCGCGGCCCGGGGCAAGCCGCGAGGGATCGGCGAAGATCTGGGCCAGGGACATGTCGAACGCGGCTTGCGGCACGCTCCTCAGATAGGCGCGCATCGCATCGGGCACCGGCACCGGCTCGTCGGTGACGCCGTAGATCGAATAGGCACCGCTATCGACGAGGATCAGCCGGTCGACGCGCCCCGGATATTCGGCGGCGAAGCGCCAGGCGATGAGGCCGCCGAAACTGTTGCCCCCGAAGCTCGCCCGCTCGATGCCGAGCGCGTTCAGCAATTCGCGCAGCACTTGGACGCGCTCTTCCGGAGCATAGCGATGGAGCGGGTCCGGCCCGGTCATTCCATGGCCGAGCAGGTCGTAGCGGACGATGCGGTAGCGATCGTCGAGGCGCTCGGCCCAGCCGTCCCAGCTTTCCAGGCTCATCGTGAATCCGTGGAGCAGGACGAGCACCGGCGCGCCTTCCGGCCCTTGCTCGCGCACGCGGATGCGCGCGCCGTCGATATCGACATAGTGTTCGGAAGCGGAAAAGGCCGCGGGAACCTCAGGCGCAGGCGCATCGGCCGACTGTGGCGTCGGCGCGCAGGCGGGAAGCGCGATCGCGCCGGCTATCGCCAGAAAAGGAAGGATCGCTTTCGACATTCTCTCAACCCTGTTGGCCCGGCTATCGCTGCCAGGCTCGTCCTCTTCCTAGCCGCCGCCAAGCGCGCGGGTCGATGACGGGTTCGATCAATTTCTATGGGACAATTTCGCTCATCGCCATCGATCAGGGGCGGGCGGCATCACTCCGGCTGCGGTGCGGCGGACGGCCCGTCCAGCCGCGAAAGGCGCGCGCGAAACTGCGCCCGTCGCTGAATCCCAGATCCTCGGCGATCGCCGCGACGCTGTCCCCGCGCGCGAGCCGCAACTCGGCTTCCCGCTGAAGGGTTTCGGCGCGGACGTCGCGAAAATTCCTCCCGCGTTCGCCGAGCCGGCGCCGCAGCGAAGCGACGCTCAGGCCGAGATGCCGGGCGATGTCGCGCTGGTCGTGCAGGCCATCGCGCAGCGCCTGCGCGGTGCGGGCGACGATATCGCCTTCGGCGAGCGGCGCGCCGATCCGATCGAGGGTGCGCGCGATCCCGCCATAGATGGTGCGGGACCCGAGCACCGGGCAGGCGGCGGGATCGACCGGCCGGTCCGCCGCCGCGCCGTCATAATGGAGCGCGAAATGCTTCGCGCCATGGATCACCGGCACGCCCCAGGCCGCCAGCGGGCTTTCGCCGCCCGCTGCCCGCCGGGTCCGCACGGCCTTAAGCGGCAGCAGCTTGCCGCCCGTACTGCTCGATTGCAGCAGGACATGGACATAGACGAGCAGCGCCTCGAGCGAGAAAAGGATGAAGGGATCGTCCTTGGGCAGCGCATAGGGAAAGTCGGCGTCGTCCATCGCGAAGACGAGCTCGTCGCGCGCCGTAGCGACCCGGTTATAGGCGCCGCCATGGATGACATTGTAGCTGGCGGCGAGAATATCGAGCATGCCACGCGCGGTCTGCGCGCCGCGCAGCCGGTCCCGGATGAAATCCGAGGTGCCGAGCATCAGCGGCCGCACCGAGACATGGATCGTCTCGTCGCCGATGGCGAGCGCGATCTGTTCGGACAGGCGGAAATAGCCGGCCAGGCTGGCGGCCTCTCCGCTTCCCCGGTCGAGCAGGGTCGGCGGAAGCTGCGCGGCGGCCAGCACCGCGCCCGGTTGCAGCCCCGCTTCCTCGATGATCGCCCGCAACGGCAGGAGCGTCGCCGCGGCGACGGTCACGCTGCCAAGGCTCTGGGCGGGCTCGGTCATGCGGGGCTGTATAGGACGCAGGCGGCGTCTTGTCTTGCCGGTGCCGCCATCGCACGCTGCCGGAAGAATTCGATGGTGGAGCTAGGGGGATTCGAACCCCCGACCTCTGCAGTGCGATTGCAGCGCTCTCCCAACTGAGCTACAGCCCCGCACCATCGTTCGCTCCGCCCCGACGGGCGAAGGCGCCCCCTTTAGCGGCGCATATCCCTAGGCGCAATGGCCGAGTGCGGGCCCGTTTCGGGGGGCGCGCTTTCCGCGCATTGCTGATATCACCGGTTGCAGAACAAAACCCGATTCGCCGAACGGATCGCACCGACGAGGAGAAAGACATGGCCCGCGCCTGGCACCTGAAATCGCGCCCCGAAGCAATGCCGACCCCGGACAATTTCGAACTCAAGGATTTCGAGCAGACCCCGCTCGGCGACGGCATGGTCCGCGTCCGCAACGACTGGCTTTCGGTCGATCCCTATATGCGCGGGCGGATGCGCGACGTGAAAAGCTATGTCCCGCCCTTCGCGATCGGCGAACCGATGCAGGGCGGCGCGGTCGGCGAAATCGTGGAGAGCAAAGCCGAGGGTTTCGAAGAGGGCCAGCTCGTCCAGCATATGCTGGGCTGGCGCGACGAGGCCGTGCTGCCCGCCGCCGAGGCGATCAAGCTGCCGCCGCTCGAAATTCCGCCGCAGCTGGCGCTGGGCATGCTCGGCATGCCGGGGATGACCGCCTATTTCGGATTGCTCGATATCGGCCAGGCCAAAGCGGGCGACACCGTGTTCGTGTCCGCTGCGGCCGGCGCGGTCGGTTCCACCGTCGTGCAGATCGCCAAGGCCAAGGGCATGACCGTGGTCGGCTCCGCCGGCGGCGCGGAAAAATGCGCCTGGGTGACGTCGCTCGGCGCCGATGCCGTTGTCGACTATAAGGCCGAAAGCGATCTCGCTGCGGCGCTGATGAAGGCTGCGCCCCAAGGCATCGACGTCTATTTCGACAATGTCGGGGGCGACCATCTCGACGCGGCCTTCGCGGCAGCCAATCCCGGCGCGCATTTCACCGAATGCGGGATGATCGGCGGCTATAATTCCACCGACCCCATGTGCTTCAAATATATCATGAACCTGATCGGCAAGGGCATCACGATGCGCGGCTTCATCGTCACCCAGTTCATGGCCCGGATGGACGAATTCCAGGCCGATATGGGCGCGATGTTCATGGCCGGAAAGCTGAAGAGCGAAGAGACGGTATTCGAGGGTCTCGACAGCCAGGTCGACGCGTTCCTCGGCCTGTTTTCCGGTGCCAATATGGGCAAGATGCTGGTGAAGCTTTAGGGATAGCCAGACCGTCGAACGCGGCTCGGGCGCCGCAGGCGCCGGCCGGAAAACAGGTTCATCGCGGTCCAATCCTTGCTTGATCGGCAATTGCCGGCTGGGGCATTGTCCGCGCCGGGAGACAGGCGATGGAAAAGGTCGGCCTGCTGTTTGTCCATGGCATAGGACAACAAGAGCGTTTCGAGCATCTGCGCACCTCGGTTCGGGAATATGCCGAGCTGATCAAGGACGCGGGCGCCTATGAAGTCGCCGTCACCGATCGCACGGCGGGATGGAAACGCGCGCCCGGCGATACCGAATATGGCGAGAACGCGCTGGCGCCGATGACCGTGTCGGTGATCGCCCGGACCAAGGAGCGGGCCGGCGGCGAGCCCTTCCATATCGAGATCGAATGCCATGAAGTCTGGTGGGCCGATCTGGGCGGCCGCGAGACGCTGTCCGAGAAGATCGCCTTCTGGTGGTGGGGGCTCGGCCAATGGTCGGCGCCGATTTTTCGCGAGCTCGACCCCACCGGCACCAGCCATGTCGAGACCGGGGACCTGCGCCGGGGCGAAATCGACGAGGACGCCAAGGCGAAGCCCGGCAAGGGGCCGCTGACAGCGATGCCGCGCTCCTCGGCCGGCAATTTTCTCGTAGAGGTCGGCGTGCGGGCACGACTCTCGCTGGCCGGGCTGTGCGCGCTGTTCACGCTCTTCTCCTGGGCGCTGCTCAAACGGCTGCTCGGCTTTCTTGCCGATGCACCGTCGACGACCCTGATCTTCCAATATATCGGCGATGTCCGCACCTATGAGCGGCGCGCCGCGCCCAACAACAGCCTGGCGAGCGATCCCGGCCAGCCGCTCCGCGTGCCGATCCGCCGCCGGATGGTCGCCGAAATGGTGGGCATGGCGACGCGCGGCTATGCGCGCTGGTATATCTCCGCGCACAGCCTCGGCACGGTACTCGCCTATAACGGGATCACCGAGATCGGCCATGCGCTGCCCAACTATCTGAGCCAGGCGCAGTGGAACGCGTTGCCCGCGCCCTTCAAGTCAGGCGAGGGCGTCGGGCGCCGGGACGAAAGCGATCTTCACCTGATGATGCCCGCCCGCCCGGCCTGGCTCGGGCCGGACGAGGTCGTCAACCGCCGGCGCCTGTTCAAGGGGCTGCACGGGCTGCTGACCTATGGTTCGCCGCTCGACAAGTTCGCGGCGATCTGGCCGCGCATCGTTGCTTCGGCAACCGACTGTATCGACGGCAAGCCGCCCTTCCGCGGATATTGCCGCTGGATCAACCTCAACAGCGCCAACGATCCGGTCAGCGGCAAGATCGATTCGTTCAGCGATCCGGTGCTGGAACGCGTGCTGCCGGCGCTCGAAAATTACGGCACCACGCACGATGCCCTGCCCGGCCTTTCGCATATCCGCTATTTCCGATCGCGCGAGCGTTCGGCCGATACGCGGCGCATTCGCCAGCGGCGCGAGATCATGCACTGGCTGATCGACGGCCCGGACGCGATCATCGGCGACGACCGGCCGCGCGCCGCCAATGCCCGGGCCGCCGCGCAGTTCGTCCTGATCATCGTCGCCCTGAGCCTGCTCACCGGGGCGGTCGCGGTGTTCGCCGGCGGCGCGATGGCCTGGTTCGGGATCGTCGAGGCGGCGGCCTTTTCGAGCCTTTCGGAGTTTTGGGAGCGGTTCGGGCAGGTCTGGCCGCCGGCCACCGGCATCGCCTTTGCCCTGCTTGCGCTCGCCGGCGTCAGCCGTTGGCTGCGCGAAGCGAGGCTCAACGCGATATTGGCGCGGGCGGACGGCAAGGGGCCCGTGACCCGCGCCTTTCTGCGCAGCCAGGCGATTGCCGCCGCGCTTTGCTTCCTGGGCACGGCCGCGGCGATCCTGCTGGGGGTGGCGATCGATTTTTGCGCGTTCGATCCGGCGCCGATCGGCCTTGCCTGCCTTGCCGCGATCGCCGGCTATGCGACGCTCGCCGCGAGCGCCGCCGCCATCGCCGCGAGCTTCCTGCTGCAGGCCGCGATCAATCGCCTCTACACGCGCCCCGCCGCCAGGCCGAAACCGGGCCGCTAGAGCCGGTTCGTCCTGAAGGTATCGCACTGCGCCGGATCGCCGCTTTCGATGCCGCGCCGCAGCCAGCGCTGGCGCTGCGCCGATGTGCCATGGGTAAAGCTTTCGGGCACCGTATAGCCCTGCGCGGCCTGTTGGAGCGTATCGTCGCCGATCGCCTGGGCGGCGCGCATGCCTTCCTCGAAATCGCCGGGCTCCATCGCGTCGCGTTCGCGATTGGCCCAGACGCCGGCATAGCAATCGGCCTGCAATTCCATCCGCACCTGCAGCGCATTGCCCTCCTCGCGGCTCGCGCGCTGCTGCTGCTGGCGGACGCGGCTCGAGATGCCGGTGATCGTCTGGATATGATGGCCGACTTCATGCGCGACGACATAGGCCTGGGCGAAATCGCCGCCGGCGCCGAGATCGGTGCGCATCTGGTTGAAAAAGGCGGTGTCGAGATAGATTTTCTGGTCGGCCGGGCAATAGAAAGGCCCCATCGCCGAATCCGCCGCGCCGCAGCCGGAGCTGCCGCGATTATCGTAGAAGACCAGGGTCGCCGGCTGGTAGCGCTCGCCGCGTTCGGCGAAGATTTCGCCCCAGCGATCCTCGGTCGAAGCGAGCACCTGCGCGACGAACCGGTCGGTTTCGTCCTGGATCGCCTGTTCGCCGCGGGTCACTTCGCCGCCGCCCGCCGGGCCGCCGCTGCCGTCCGTCAGCCCGAGCCCGCCAACGCCGCCGCCCATATAGGACATGACGAGGAAGATGATCACGATGAACGCGATCGAACCGCAACCGAGCTGGCCGCGCCCGCTGGAGGGCAAGGGCAGGCCGCCACCGCCGCCCATCCCGCCGGGCAGGCGAAAGCCGCCGCCGCGGCCACCGCCGGTCTGCCGTTCGATATTGCTGCTGGTCCGTCGTCCGCCGAGGCGCATGGCGATTCTCTCCCTGATGCCAGCAAGATAATGCGCCGGGGCCCTGCAGGTTGCAATTGGCGCGCACAAGATTGCACGAAACCATGGTTGGCCGGAATGAACCCGATGCGCTATGGTGCGTTGCACAATCATGGCCGACGCAGATCCCCCTTTCCGCGCGCAGGCGCCCCTGCCCCTGCCGCCGCAAACCGCGCTGGTGTTGCAGGGCGGCGGCGCGCTCGGATCTTTCCAGGCCGGGGTGTTCGAGGCGCTGGCCGACAGCAGGATCGAACCCAACTGGCTGGCGGGCATTTCGATCGGCGCGATCAACGCCGCGATCATCGCCGGCAATCCCGTCGGCAGCCGCGCGCGCATGCTCCGCAATTTCTGGGAAAAGCTCACCGGCGCGCTGCCCAGCTTCCCGGTCTGGCCCGACGACCTGATCCGCGAGGCCGTGCATGAATGGTCGGCGGGTTTCGTGGCGCTGAACGGCGTGCCCGGCTTTTTCGCGCCGCGCCCCGTGCCGCCCGCCTTCGCGCCGCCGGGCAGCCCCGAAGCGCTGAGCTTCTACGATTCCTCGCCGCTGGAAAGCACGCTCGACGATCATGTCGACTGGGACCTGCTCAACAACGGCCATATCCGCCTCTCGGTCGGCGCGGTGAATGTCGAAAGCGGCAATTTCCGCTATTTCGATACCGCCAAGGAGCGGATCGACGCGCGCCACATCATGGCTTCGGGCGCGCTGCCGCCGGGCCTGCCGCCGGTCGAGATCGACGGCTGCCTGTGGTGGGACGGCGGTCTGGTCTCCAACACCCCGCTTCAATATGTGCTGGAGGAGCAGGAGGAGGACATGCTGGTCTTCCAGGTAGACCTCTTTTCCGCCGCCGATGCGCGGCCGAGCACGATCGCCGATGTCTGGGCGCGCGAGAAGGAAATCCGCTATTCGAGCCGCACCCGCCAGGTGACGACGAGCTTCCTCGAACGCCGCGCGCAGGACGAGGCGATCCGCACGGTGCTGGCCAAGCTCCCCGCCGCGATGCGCGAGGATCCCGACGTCGCGGCGCTCGCCGCGCTGGCGCAGGAAAAGGCGGTCAACATCGTCCATCTCATCTATCGCAGCAACGCCTGGGAGGGCGGTTCGCGCGACTATGAATTTTCGCGCCGGACGATGGACGAACATTGGCAGGCCGGCGGCAAGGCGGTCGCCGAAACCATCCGCCATGGCGAGGTGCTTGCCCGCAACATCGTCGACGGCAAGACCGCCGCCTTCGACCTTACCCCCCGATAGCGCCCTCACCCCGCACCGAGAGAAAGCGAATTCCCCCATGACCTCCGTTTCCCAATCTCTTGCAGGCAAGACCGCGATCGTCACCGGCTCCACGTCCGGCATCGGCCTCGCCTATGCCAAGGCGCTCGCCGCCGAGGGTGCCAGCGTCATGATCAACGGCTTCGGCAAGCCCGACGAGATCGAGGCCGAGCGCAGGGCGCTGGCCGAGGCCTCGGGCGCGAAAGCCGCCTATTCGGACGCCGACATGACCAAGCCCGACGAGATCGCGGCGATGGTCGCGCGCTGCACCGAGGAAATGGGATCGCCCGATATCGCCATCGCCAATGCCGGCATCCAGCATGTCGCAAAGATCGAGGATTTCCCGATCGAGAAATGGGACGCGATCATCGCCATCAATCTCAGCTCCGCCTGGCACCTGATGCGCGCCGTCGTGCCCGGCATGAAGGAGAAGGGCTGGGGCCGGATCATCTGCACAGCGTCCGCCCATTCGCTCGTCGCGAGCCCGGGCAAAAGCGCCTATGTCGCCGCCAAGCACGGCATCGCGGGCCTAGTGAAGACGGTTGCGCTGGAAACCGCCGAACAGGGCGTAACGGTGAACGCGATCAGCCCCGGCTATGTCTGGACGCCGCTTGTCGAGAACCAGATCCCCGACACGATGAAGGCGCGCGGGCTGACCCGCGAACAGGTGATGAACGACGTGCTGCTCGCCGCCCAGCCGACCAAGCAGTTCGTCCAGCCCGAAGAAGTGGCGGGCCTCGCCGTCTATCTGTGCGGCGACGCGGCGGCCGGGATCACCGGCGCGAACCTGTCGATGGATGGCGGCTGGACCGCGCAATAGCGGGTGAAAGCGCCGCCTAGCCGCCGAATTCGGCGAGCGCGAAGCTGCGGATGCCACCGGCGGCGGCGATCGCCCGGCGCAGATCGGGGCGCGCGAACGCCGCGTCCCGCCGCTCCTGGAGCAGCGCGTCATAGGCGCCGATCGGCCGCCACAGCCGCAACTCCTGAAAGGTCATCAAGAGGGTGACCGGATCGTCTCCCGCCAGCATTTCGATGGCGAAGGCGGCCGCAGCATCGGGATCGTCGAGGCACAGGAGCGTATCGAACACGACCGGCGCGTTGATCGCAGGATCCTCCGTCAGCCGCGCCCGCCACTGGGCCGCTTCGTCCGCATCGCCCTGCAAATGCGCGGCGCAGGCGGCCGCGCCCCAGATGAACGCGCGGCCATAGGGCGAAGCGATGCCTTCATCGAGCGCATCGAGCGAGCGCGCCCGGGCCAGCGCCTCGCCGTAGCGGCCTTCCTGGAAATAGAGGTCGAGCGCGTTGATCCCCTGGTTGATGAGCGCCGGATGTTCCTCGATGCCGAGCTCCAGCAGCCGGTCCATCCGCGCTTCCGCCGCTTCGTTACGCCCGAGAGACATTTCCGCCTCGGCGAGATAATCGACCACGAAAAAGCCGTCGGCGTTGAGCAGGAAATGCTCGCTGTCGCCCGCGGCCATCGCCGCCTGTGCCGCATCGACGAGCGGTGTGAAACGGTCCGCGATTTCCTGGTGCCGCCCGAGCGCGCGCAAGGCGATCATATAGTCCAGCAGGTAGCGGGCCTCGCCGCTCCGCGCGTCCCACATCGATTCGAGCGCGGCGCGCAGCCGCTCGGCGCTCTCGCCGAGATCCGTGCCGTGCCGCGCCTCGATCTCGGCATGATATGCGGCATAAGCCGGATTGATCAGCAGTTCCGCGATATAGTCCGGCGCCCGCATCCGGTTCAGCACGTCGCGCGCGCCCGCTTCGTCGCCGGCCGTTACCCGGCGCACAAAGGCGAAGGAATAGATCCAGTCGCGATCGCCGGGCGGCCGGTCCGTGCCCCAATTGGAGGTCAGCAGCAGTTCCGCGACCCGCCCGTTGGTCTCGGCGGAATAGCCGAGAAAATAGCGCAGGCCTTCGAGATCGTCGATCGTATAGTGATTGACGATCATCGTTTCGGGATCGCCGCCCGCCGCGACATCGGTCTCGAGGATTTCGAGAAGCTTCGGCCAATCTTCCTGATCGAGCGCGAGATCGTGCCGAAAATCGAGATAGCCGGCATCGCGCGCCTGGCTGGGCTCGATCAGCGCGAATTCGCGGTCGGCTTCCTCGATTCGGTCGAGCACCCACATCGCCCATCCGCGCAGCGCGTGATAGGCCGCGACGACTTCCGGATCGTCCACCGCGAGCGCCGGCGCCATCTGTCCGTCGATAAGCGCAAGAAGCTCGGTGGCGGCCGCCTGGGCGGCGGCGACGTCCTCGCTTTCGCTCGCTTCGAGCACGGCGTCGGTGATCCGCGAAAGCTCGCCGGACAGGTCGTCGGTCCCGGTCTGCGGCAAGGCTTCGACGGCAGGCGCCGACAAGGCGCTTTCGGCGGGAACCGCGGTCGGCACCAGCACAAGAAGCGGAAGGATCAGCGGCAACATTCCCCTTCCTATCGCGGCGCGTTCGCCAAGGCTATCCCAACTCCATCGCGTCGGTTAAAGTGATGCCATGGTGGGGAAAACGGCACTGTTGACGGCCCTGGTGGCGGCGCTCGCCCTGCCGGGCTGCGCCTATACCGAAGGCGTGACCGGAACCCCGGCCGGCGCCAATCCCGAACAGGAACTGCCGACCTATTGGCGGGCGATCGCGACCGAACATGACCGGTGGCGCATCGCCCATGGGCGGCGATCCTTTACCGAAGGCATTGCCGATGCGTCGGCGAGCGGCCACGCGGCCGACGTCGCGGCCGAAGGCGCGCTGCTGCAACCGGATGCCGCGCTCGCCGATCCGCGCCCGCCGGTCGGCGAATATCGCTGCCGCTTCATCAAGCTGGGATCGCAGGCGACCCTGTCGCTCAACTATGTCGCCTATCCCTGGTTTCGCTGCCGGGCCGATGCGGATGTCGATGTGCTGCGCTTCCGGAAGCTCGACGGCTCACAGCGGCCGATCGGCACGCTCTATCCCGACAGCCGGCTGCGGATGATATTCCTCGGCGTGCTGCAACTCGGCGACGAGACCCGCGCCCATGTCTATGGCCGCGACGACGGCCGCGACATGGCCGGGATATTCGAACGCATCGGCGAGGATCGCTGGCGGATCATATTTCCCTATCCGCGCTTCGAATCGCTGGTCGATGTGATGGAGATACAGCCGGTAGAATAGCCGCGAACGCCGGGTCGCGAACGCGGGAACGGGCGAGAAGATGGCGGTTCCGGGAGTCGAGGGCCCGCTCGATGCGGCGGAATGCGACGGTCCGCCCGGCCCGTAAAGCAGCTGTCCATCATCGA
Organism: Parasphingopyxis marina; assembly: GCF_014237875.1. Classification (GTDB taxonomy): domain Bacteria; phylum Pseudomonadota; class Alphaproteobacteria; order Sphingomonadales; family Sphingomonadaceae; genus Parasphingopyxis; species Parasphingopyxis marina. The sequence continues at coordinate 566,793 of NZ_JACJVJ010000001.1, read as the reverse complement.
CGGCAGCGTCGCCGAAACCGAACCGGGCAAGACCGGCAAGCTGCGCCGCCGGACCAGGCTCCAGTTCGAAATGGACCGGATCGACCGGGAGCAGCCCCCCGCTTGACGGCAGCGGCGAAAAGCCCTTCCATTGGGGAAAGCTGGAAAACCCCATGGGAGATGCCCCGATGCGCCGCCTGATCTACGCCCTGCCTTTGCTCTTCGCCCTGCCCACGCCGGCCCATGCCGACGAACTGAGCGACGCGGTCGCCGCCGAGATGCCCGAGTTGATGGAGCTTTACCGCTATCTTCACGAGCATCCCGAACTGTCCTTCCAGGAGGTCGAGACCGCGGCGCGGCTCGCCGCCGAAGCCCGCGCGCTCGGTTTCGACGTCACCACCGAAGTCGGCGGGACCGGCGTCGTCGCGGTGCTGGAGAACGGCCCGGGCCCGGTGTTGCTGATGCGCGCCGATATGGACGGGCTGCCGGTAGAGGAGGCGACCGGGCTGCCCTTCGCCTCGCAGGTGACCGCGACCACCGACGAAGGCATCGAATCGCACGTCATGCACGCCTGCGGCCACGATACGCATATGACCGCCTGGGTCGGCACGATCCGGCAGCTCGCCGCACGGCGCGGTGAATGGTCGGGCACCCTGGTCGCCATCCTCCAGCCCGCCGAGGAACGCGGCGCCGGCGCGCGGATGATGCTCGAAGACGGGCTCTATGAGCGTTTTCCGAAACCCGATTACGCGATCGCCTTCCATGACAGCGCCTCGGCCCCGGCGGGCACGATCGGCGTCGTCAACGGCTGGGCGATGGCCAATGTCGACAGCGTCGATGTGACCGTTCACGGCGTCGGCGGGCACGGCGCCTATCCGCACACCACGCGCGATCCTATCGTGCTGGGTGCGCGGATCGTCGGCGCGCTGCAGACCCTGGTCAGCCGCGAGGTCGATCCCCAACACGCCGCGGTCGTCACGGTCGGCGCGTTCAACGCGGGCACGAAGCACAATATCATTTCGGACGAGGCCCGGCTGCTGCTCACCGTGCGCAGCTATACCGACGAGGTGCGCGAGCAGCTGCTGTCCGGCATCGAGCGGATTTCGCGCGCCGAGGGCATGGTCGCGGGTCTGCCCGAAGACCAGTGGCCGACCGTTACCCGCCGCGACGAATATACGCCGGCGGTCTTCAACACGCCCGCGCTTACCACCCAGCTCGTCACCGCCTTTACCGCGCGGTTCGGCGAGGAGCGCGTGCTGGAGGGCGAACCGGTGATGGGCGGCGAAGATTTCAGCCGCTACTGGCGCGCCGACCGCGACAATATCCAGAGCGTCCTGTTCTGGGTCGGCGGCGTTCCGCAGGGCCGGTGGGACGCGGCGCAGCGCGGCGAAATCTCGCTGCCCTCGCTCCACAGCGCGCGCTGGGCGCCCGATGCCGAGGCGGTGATCTCAACCGCGACCGAGGCGCTGGTGACGGCGGCGCTCGAGATATTGGGTAACGAAATGACAGGCGAAGAGTGATTGCGCGCAATTATTGAGAATAATTCTCAATTAAATTCAAAAGATTAATCGCTTTCCTCGCTCACCCCGATCAGCAATTTCGGTTTCCCCGACTCGTCCGACATGCGTAGGAATATCGTCGAGTGCCCGGCCGTCCGCCGGGCGCGGCAGTTTCGATCACAGATCCGATCACGAAGGAGAGCAGGACATGGAACTCAAGGGCAGCCAGACCGAACAGAATCTGAAAGACGCCTTCGCCGGCGAAAGCCAGGCCAATCGCCGCTATCTCTATTTCGCCCAGAAGGCCGATGTCGAAGGGCATAACGATGTCGCCGCCGTCTTCCGCTCGACCGCAGAGGGCGAGACCGGCCATGCGCACGGCCATCTCGAATTTCTCGAAGAATGCGGCGATCCGGCCACCGGCGAACCGATCGGCAATACCGAGCTCAATCTCGGCGCCGCCATCGCCGGCGAGACGCATGAATATACCGACATGTATCCGGGCATGGTGAAGACCGCCCGCGAAGAAGGCTTCGACGAGATCGCCGACTGGTTCGAGACGCTCGCCAAGGCCGAGAAGAGCCATGCCGGCAAGTTCCAGCGCACGCTCGATACACTCAAAGCCGAAGCCTAAGGCAATCTGACGGACAAGGGGGATCGGCTGGCACGCCGGTCCCCTTTCCTTTATCCCGGGGCCTGACGGCCCGGACCACAAACGGGGAGCATGCGATGCAGGAGGGCAGCCTTGAGGCGCCGACGCGCCATCCGATAGCCTGGCAGGACGAGGATTTCTACGACGAGGAGAAGCTCGATGCCGAGCTGCGCCGCGTCTTCGATATCTGCCATGGCTGCCGCCGCTGCTTCAACCTGTGCGACAGCTTCCCGCGCCTGTTCGACCTGATCGACGAGAGCGAGACCGAAATGGTCGAGGATCTCGCCAGCGAAGAGTTCGCGCCCGTTATCGAGGCCTGCACTCTGTGCGACATGTGCTTCATGGTGAAATGCCCGTACGTCCCGCCGCACGAATTCGATCTCGATTTCCCGCACCTGATGCTGCGCGCCCGCGCGATCGACCATAAAAAGGGCAATACCGGCCTTGCCGACAAGCAGCTCGCCAAAACCGATCGCAACGGCAAGCTGGGCACGATGATGTCCGAGGTCGTCAATTGGGCGACCAAGGAAGGCAACGGGATCACGCGCCCGCTGATGGAAAAGGTGGGCGGCATCGACCGCAAGGCCTTCCTGCCCGAATATGAAGAGACGCCGCTCGTCAACAAGGCGGGCGCCGCGATTCCTGCGCCCAACCGCGAAGCCCCGAATTTCGGCCGCAAGGCGGCGATCTACGCGACCTGCTACGGCAATTTCAACGACCAGACGCCGGGCGAGGCGGCGCTCAAGGTGCTCGCCCATAACGGCGTGTCCTGCCGCATCGAACATCCCCATTGCTGCGGCATGCCGCTGCTGGAAAATGGCGATCTCGAAGGCGTCGCAAAGAGCGCGGAGAAGGTCGCGGAAGAATTCGGCGAACTGATCGACCGCGGCTATGACATCGTGGCGCTGACCCCGTCCTGCGCGCTTATGCTGAAATTCGAATGGCCGCTGATCCTGCCCGACAATCCGGCGGTGCAACGGCTCGCCGAACATAGCTACGACCTTTCCCAATATGTCGTGATGCTGGCCAAGGACAAAGGGCTCGCCCCGGTGCCCGAAATGGCGAGCAAGGTCGGCATCCATTTCGCCTGCCACAGCCGCGCGCAGAATATCGGCCCGCAGGCGATGGAGATGCTGAAGCACATCCCCGGCGCAGAGCCGAGCATCGTCGAGCGCTGCTCGGGCCATGGCGGCAAATGGGGAATCATGAAGGACAATTTCGATATCGCCGTGAAGATGGCCCGCCCGGTGATCCGCAACCTCAAAAAGGCCGATCCCGACTATATCGTCACCGAATGCCCGCTCGCCGGGCCGCATCTGAAACAGGTGATGGAAATGGCCGATGGCGATGCCGCGCCCGACCGGGTCGGCCATCCCATCGAGATACTGGCCAAAGCCTACGGATTTTAAGGAACAGAAATGCCCCGCGACACGCAGGAAATTACGCCCGAGGATATTCTGAGCCTCGAAGACTATGAGCAGATCCGCAAGGAGAAGCGCGAGGAGAATATCCTGCGCAAACGCTACCGGCGGCTTTCGGTCGGCCCGCACGCGACCGTCTATTTCGAAAGCTGGGACACGATGTGGCTGCAGGTGCAGGAAATGCTGCGCATCGAAAAGGGCGGCGCCGAACAGCTGAAGGACGAGCTGGCCGCCTATAACCCGATGATCCCGAACGGCGACGAGCTGACCTGCACGCTGATGTTCGAGATCGAGGATGCCGCGCGGCGCGATACCCTGCTCGCCAAGCTGACGGGCGTGATCGACCATATCGCGATCGTCATCGACGGCCGCAAGATCGCCGCCGTGGCCGAACAGGATGTCGATCGCGACAGCCGGGGCAAGACGAGCTCGGTCCTGTTCCTCCACTTCCCGTTTACGCACGCCGAGAAGGATGCCTTTTGCGATACGGGGACCCAGATCTTCTTCCAGATCGACCATCCCGACTATGGCCATGCGGCGATCATCGGCGAGGAAATGCGAGCCGAGCTTTCCCGCGATTTCAGCTGAGCGGAAGCGCCCGGCGGGCTAGAGCCCGAGCCCGGCTATCGCGTTTTCCAGATCCCGCGCGGTATAGGGTTTTTCCAGAACGGTGGCCGCTTGATGACCTTCCGGCACGCGGATTTCGCCATAGCCGGTCGTGAAGATCAGCGGGATTCCGCGCTCCGCCAGGGCATCGGCGACCGGACCGCTTTCGACGCCGTTGAGATTGATATCCAGCAACGCCGCATCGAAGCCTCCCGCCGCCACGATCTCCAGCGCGCGTTCCAGATTTTCGGCGGTGAAGGCGGGATCGTGGCCGAGCGCGATCAACATGTCCTCGGTGCTCATCGCGATGATCGCCTCATCTTCGACGACGAGGAATTTGGCGCCGCTCATTCAGCCGCCTCGGCGGTATCCATGTCCATGCCGGGCAACGGCACGTCGATCGAACAGCACAGCCCCTCCGGGGCAAAATCGAGCCGGATTTCGCCGCCGAGATCGGCCGCCAGCGCCCGTTCGATCATGCGCGTGCCGAAGCCCTTGCGGGTCGGCTTCTCGACCTTCGGTCCGCCGCTTTCGCGCCAGTCGATACGCAACCGGTCTCCCTCGACATGCCAGCCGATCGTCACCGTTCCGTCCGGATTCGAAAGGGCGCCATATTTGGCGGCGTTGGTGGCAAGCTCGTGTACCGCCATCGCGAGGGACACTGCCGCCTTAGGGGGTAGCTGGACATGGCCCCCCGACGCCGTGACCCGCCGTTCGTTGCCGCGATTCACCGCCCGCATGCTGTCGTCGATCAGCGTCGCGAGTGTCGCGCCTTCCCATTTTTCCCGCGTCAGGAGATCGTGCGCCGCCGCGAGCGCGACCAGCCTTTCCTCGAACGCTGCGCGGGCGTCGGCGGGCTCGCGGCCCTCGCGAAAGGTCTGAAGCGCTAGGCCCTGAACCAGCGCCAGGGTATTCTTCACTCGGTGGTTGAGCTCGTTGATCAGCAGTTTTTGACGCTCTTCGAAAGCCCGCCGCTCGGTGATATCACGGGCAATGGCATGGAGCCCGATGAGATGGCCCTCGCTGTCGGTCGCCAGGGTCGAATTGATCTCCCAGTGCATCTCGCGGCCGGAAGCGCCGATAACGGTGACGTCATAATTGGTCGTCCCGCCCTTATCGAGCTTGTGGCGCAGCATCTGCCGCGTGCGCCGGAAATCCTTTTCGGGCATGAAATCGGCGATCGAGCGGCCGATAATCTCTTCCGCCTCCAGCTCCAGCGCCGCGCAGGCGGCCGGGTTGCAGGCGGTTATACGCTGGTCGATCGTGGCGGTGAAAATGATATCGTGAGCCTGTTCGAAAATCAGCCGAAAGCGCCGCTCGGAATCCTGAAGCTCGGTCTCCATACGGGCGCGGAAGAGCGCCTCCCTGACCCGCTTGCCGAACGCCTGGAGAAGTTCGACATGGTGATCGTGCCATGAGCGGGGCTGGCTGGCATGGGCGAAGATCGCGGCCTTGGTACCCGCCCGCCCCGCCGCCGGCACGACAAGTCCGGACCGCAGACCGATCGCGCGGAAGCGCTCCCTGACGCCCGGCTCGGCGGTCGCCGGGTCGCTTTCCATATCGTCGATCCGCACGACTTCGCCGGTCCGGGCCTGGCCGCCGAGCTCCGATCCGAAAAATGCAAGCGGATGCGTGCCTGAAACATGAGCCATCGACCCGTCGGTCCAGCAGCGCGCCACCGAGATCGTATCGGCCTCGGTGTCGATTTCGCCATAGCCGATCCGTTCCGCCGGGATTCCGGTCGCCAGCAGCCCGAGCGCGCTATCGAGTATCTCGTCCGCCGCGGTCAGGGGCCGCACGGCCCTGTCCAGGGCGAGAAGCATTTCGGCACGGCGGCGCTGGAGCACGTCCTGCGTGACTTCCTGCCCCTGGTTGAGAATGCCGACGATATCGCCGTCTTCGCCGATGATCGGTGTAAAGCTGTAATCCCAATAGGTTTCCTCGACATGACCGAACCGCTGCATCTCGAGAAGCTGTTCGGTCGTGGAGAAGCCCTCGCGGCTGTCATAGACCGATTGGAACTGGGGTTCGATAATATGCCAGATATCGGGCCAGACCTCGCGCGCGGGCTTGCCCAGCGCGGCGGGGTGGCGGGGCCCGGGTATGAAAGACCAGGCATCGTTGTAGAGCAGGCGCAACTCCTCGCCCCAGTAAATGCAGGTGGGGATGCTCGATCGCAGGCAAATGCCCAGCGTCGAGCGCAAAGACTGGGGCCAGCCTTGGGGCGGTCCGAAGGGGCTGTCGCTCCAGTCGGCCTCCCTTATCCTGCTGCCCATTTCGCCCCCGGCGGAAAGGAACCGGAGATATTTACCCATGGCGACCGTGCATCCTGCGCCCCCTAGCGAATCCACATTGTGACCGCTTTTCGGTTTCCGGACAATCGTTTATCGCATCTTCCGCGCGCAACTTATCTCCCTTTGCAATTGCCCGCCCACCGCGCCGAAACGGTTAGCGGCGGCGATAGGGCTCGCAGCCGATCCCGTCGCCATCGCGATCGAGATGCGCGCCATAACCGGGCTGGCCGCGCCGAACCGGCGCTGCGCCCGCCGCCCGCGCGGCATCGCAATTGACGAAGGCGCCGCCCTGGGTGCGCCCGGGCGTGCCCGTGAAAGGCTGGGCGACGCTCGATCCGCCATTGTGGCAGTGTCGGCCGCCATTGCGCCGGTCGTTATGGCAGCCATCGGCCGCCAGCCCGCCCGGATGCAGCATCAGCGCCGCGACGAAAATCGAAATGGACATGCCATTTTCCTCCGACCGTAACGTCGAGGCGCGAGTGTAGCCGCGATTGCTTACCCAAAGCTTAGGTCGGTTGACGGGAGCTTGCGCCGTTCCGGATCGAAACGACCCGCCCCAATGGAAAGCGCCGGCCCGGATTACTCCGGACCGGCGTCTCTTCTCCTCCCCAGGAAAAGCCCTTTTTGAGCTTGGCAAGGCACCCTCTCCCAAGGGTTCTATACAAAGGACGGGGGCACCTGCCCCCGCCTAGTCAACTTGTCATTCGGCGGCTTCGGCGACGAACTGGTCGGCCTCGGTCGATTCCGCCAGCGCAGTGGTCGAGCTGGTGCCGCCGGTGATCGCGTTCGACACCATGTCAAAATAGCCAGTGCCGACTTCGCGCTGGTGGCGCGTCGCAGTGTAGCCATTCTCTTCCGAGGCAAATTCCGCCTGCTGGAGCTCCGAATAGGCCGCCATGCCGCGATCCTTGTAGCCGCGGGCGAGCTCGAACATGCCGTGGTTGAGCTGGTGGAAACCGGCCAGGGTCACGAACTGGAACTTGTAGCCCATCGCGCCAAGCTCGCGCTGATATTGGGCGATCGTGTCCTTGTCCAAATTGGCTTCCCAGTTGAAGCTGGGCGAGCAGTTATAGGCCAGCATCTTGTTGGGGAATTCCTTCTTGATCGCTTCGGCAAAGCGGCGCGCATCGTCGAGGTTCGGCTTGGAGGTTTCCCACCACAGCAGGTCGGCATGCTCGGCAAAGGCGAGGCCGCGCTTGATGCAGTGATCGACGCCGGTGCCCGGTTTCAGGCGGAAAAAGCCCTCGGGCGTACGTTCGCCGGTCATGAACTCATGATCGCGCTCGTCGATGTCCGAGGTCATCAGCATCGCGCTTTCCGCATCCGTACGGGCGCAGATCACCATCGGCACGCCGCAAACATCGGCGGCGAGACGCGCGCTATCGAGATTGCGGATATGCGCCTGGGTCGGGATCAGCACCTTGCCGCCGAGATGGCCGCACTTCTTTTCCGACGCGAGCTGGTCTTCATAATGCACGCCCGCAACGCCGGCGGCGATATAGGCCTTCATGATCTCGAAACAGTTGAGCGGCCCGCCGAAACCGGCTTCCGCATCGGCGACGATCGGCGCGAACCAGTCGCGCTGCGCGCCGCCTTCGCTATGCTCGATCTGGTCGGCACGCTGCAGCGCGTTGTTGATCTTCTTGGCGAGCTCGGGCCCGGCATTGGCCGGATAGAGCGACTGATCGGGATACATGGCGCCGGCGGTGTTGGCGTCGGCGGCGACCTGCCAGCCCGAAAGATAAATGGCTTTCAGCCCCGCGCGCACCATCTGCATCGCCTGGTTGCCGGACATCGCGCCGAGCGCGTTGATATAGTCCTCGCTGCGGAGAAGGTCCCAGAGCAGGTTCGCGCCCTTGGTCGCGAGCGTATAATCGATTTTCACCGATCCGCGCAGCTTCTGGACGTCTTCCGGGGAATAGGGGCGTTCGATGCCGTCGAAACGGCCCGAAGCAGCGGGAATCAGCTCTTCGAAGGTCGTCATCGCAGTTAATCCTTTACAGTATGATTTGCGGGGAAGTGATTGTGCGTCCCACGGCACCCTCTCTGTTCTTGGGGCCTTCCTAACCGATTCGGGGTGCCCCGCCCATGATTCCTGTGAAGAATTAGAGTGTTCGGGTCTTACAAACCGTGTATTTTTTTGTCGTTCTGTAAATTTATTGACAATCGATGCCGCGAAACCGAAAAGGCGCCATGGCCGACAGCAAGCTCTTCGCCGGACACCGGATCAAGCGGCTCCGCAGGCAGGCGGGGCTGACCCAGGCGGCGATGGCCGAGATGCTGGATATCAGCCCGAGCTATCTCAACCTTGTCGAGCGCAATCAGCGCCCGCTCTCGGCAACCCTTTTGCTGCGCCTGGCGGACCGGTTCGATTTCGATCCGCGCACCCTTTCCGACGACGAGCCCGGCGGCGGCGAGGACGGGCTGCGCCGCCGGCTCGCCGATCCGATGTTCGCCGATCTCGAGATCGACCGGGCCGAATTGCAGGAATGGCTGGCCGCCGCCCCTGGCGGCGCAGAAGCCTTTGCCCGCGCCTTCGACCGGATGGCCCAGGGCGGAGCAGGCGCCGAGACGACGGGGCGCGATCCGGTGGCGCCGGTGCGCCGCGAGATCGAACGCTGGAAAAATCATTATGCCGATCTCGATGCCGCGGCGGAGGCGCTGGCCGACGAACTGCGCCTGGGCGCGGGCGATCTCTACGGCGCGATGGCCGAACGGCTCAGGACCAAGCACCAGCTCACCATCCGCATCCTGCCCGCCGAGGTGATGCCGGACCGGCTGCGCCGGCTGGACCTCCATGCCCGGCAATTGCAGCTTTCCGAAATGCTGGACCCCGCCTCGCGCAGCTTCCAGGCCGGCTTCCAGCTCGCCCAGATCGAGGCCAAGGCGGAAATCGAGGCGCTGGTCGCCGGCGCGGGCTTTACCGATACGGTGTCGGCGCGCTTCTACCACCGCCATCTCGCCGGCTATTTCGCGGCCGCGGTGATGATGCCCTATTCCCGCTTCCTGCGCGCCTGCGAGAATTCGGGCTATGATTTCGAACTGCTGCAACGGCGTTTCGGCGCGGGCTTCGAGCAGATCGCCCACCGGCTGACGACCTTGCAGCGGGTCGGCGCGCGCGGCCTGCCCTTCTTCATGATCCGCATCGACCGGGCTGGGCGCAGCTCGAAACGCTATGCGGGCGCGAGCAACGCCTCGCTCGTCGAATCCAATCTGCGCTGCCCGCTCTGGCAGATCCACCACGCCTTCGACCGGCCCGGCGATATCTACCGCCAACTGGTCGAGCTGGAGGATGACAGCCGCTGGCTGACCTTCGCACGCTCGGTGACGCCGCATTCGCGCACGCCGGGCGGCATTCGCGCCGAATTCGCCATCGGGCTGGGCGTGGCCGCCGAACATGCCGGGTCTCTGGCGCTCGCCCGCGGCATCGATCTGTCCGGGAGCGGGGCGACGCCGATCGGGCTCGGCTGCCGCCAGTGCACCCGCGCCGATTGCCCGCAGCGCAGCGCCCCGCCGCTCGGCCGCGCCTTGCTCGTCAACGAACGCGAACGCGCGATTACGCCCTTCGCCTTTGCCGGCGATTAGCCCGCCGCTAACCTCGCCGCCGAAGAATGTTTTAACCAATCGCAACTAGTTACGCTCTCGGGCCCCAAAGACGGTCTCGGGGGGAGCAACGATTTGCGTGACGCCATGGAATACAGCCTGCCGCGCTGGAAGCTGACGCGCTGGCTCACGCGTACGGGCGAGCCGGTCAGCCCGACGATCCAGGCCGCGCAAATCCAGTCGCTCTACGGGTCGCTCTCGATATTCTATGCCGCCGCGCTCTGCACCCTGTCGATGGCTTTCGCGGCCTGGTGGCGGCACGGCGGGACCGCTTTCGCGATCTGGGTCGCGATCGAAACCGGCACCATCGTGCTGCGCGTCATTTTGCTGAACCTCGATCGCCGCGCCACCCGCATCGGCAAACCGACACGCACCGATCTTTACATCCTGACCACCTTCATCTGGGCGATGACGCTCGGCTATGGCGCGGCGATCACGACGCTTAGCGGCGACTGGCTGGTGGCCTTCGCCGTCAACTCGGTAACCGCCTCGATCGCCGGCGGCATGTGCATCCGCTATTTCGTCGCGCCGCGCTTCGTGATCGCCACGACATCCTCGGTGCTGTTGCCCATGGCCGGTGCCGCCTGCCTGACCGGCGAACCGATCCTGCTCGTCATCGCCGTGCAGACGCCGCTTTTCCTGTTCAGCATGGCGCGCGCCTCGATGCGCCTCAACCGGATGATGATCGCGACGATGGAGGCCGAAGAGGCCAATGAATATCGCGCGCTGCACGACGAGCTGACCGGCCTGTGGAACCGTTCGGGCCTGATCGGCGTCGTCGAGGCCCGCCGGCGGGCGGAACCGGCCAATGCGAAAATGACGATTTTCTTTCTCGATCTCGACCGGTTCAAGCCGATCAACGACCGCCACGGCCATGCCGCGGGCGATCATGTGTTGCAGCAGGTGGCGGACCGGCTGCTCCACATTGCCGGCGACGATTGCGAAGTCGCGCGCATCGGCGGCGACGAATTCGTGCTGCTGTCGCCGGCGCTCGATGCCCCGACCGCACAGCAGCGCGGCGAGGAGATCGTCCGCATGCTCGCCGAAATTCCTTATGACGCAGCGGGAACCCGTGCCCGCATCGGCGTCAGCGTCGGCGCATCGACGATTGCCGGGACCGACGGTCTGGAATGCGGCATGCGCCTGGCCGACAAGGCGCTCTACGGCGCCAAGGCACAGGGCGGGCGGAGCGTCAAGCTTGCCGCGTGACAGGCGCGCCGATCACACTTCCCAGCGCACGCCCGATCGCACGACGCGCGCCGGCGTCCCCACGATCAGCGAATTTGCCGGACAGGCCGAATTGACGATCGACCGCGCGCCGATGATCGAGCCGTTGCCGATATCGGTTCCCTTGAGCAGCAGCACATCCTCGCCGATCCAGACATCGTCGCCGATCTTGATGTTGCCGGAAGGGTTGATCCGGTCGCCGGTTTCAATGTCGAAGATCTTGTGCTCGTCCGAGGTGCGGGCGCGAAAGGAGGCGATCAGGCATCGCCGGCCGATGTCGATCGAGTCGCCGGCCTCCTTCAGCGCACAGAAAAACGATCCGTTGGATCGCGCGCCCCGGCGAAAGACGACCGACGCCCGTTCGCCGCTCAATCCGATCCGCCCCTGAAGGCGGCTGTTCCCCTCGAACTTTACGCGCTGGTCCTTGCCGGCGAAGCGGACGAAGAGCGACTTGCTCACGACATCGTCCTTGAAGACCAGTCGGCAGTTTTCGGCTTGCGGCTCGAAGACGACGGTAATGTTGGCGCTGTCCTTCACCAGCTCGGCGCCGACGACGCGGTTTCCGCGGCCCTTGTCCTCGATTTTCATGGCAGCCCCCGGTCGTTTCAGGTCGCCGAAACCGCGTCGAGCCGCGCCAGCTGTTCGGCGCTCAGCTCCAGCGCCATCACGCCCATCAGCTCTTCGAGCTGCTCCCGCTTGGTCGCGCTGGCGATCGGTGCCGTGATGCCGGGCTGGGCGGCGTTCCAGGCGAGCGCGATCTGGGCGAGACTCGCGCCGGTCTCCGCGGCCACCTCGTCCATCGCGGCGAGCACTCCATAGCCGCGCTCGTTCATATATTGCGGCACGGCGTGCGCCCGGTTCGATCCCTCTACATCGCCGTCCTTGCGATATTTGCCGGTGAGAAAACCCGAGGCGAGGCCGAAATAGGGAATGACGCCGATATTCTTGTCGATGCAGAGCTGTTGCAACGGGCCTTCGAACCTGTCGCGGCACATCATGTGGAATTCGGGCTGGAGCACGCCATAAGCCGGAATATCGTTGGCGGCGCTGATATCCAGCGCTTCGGCCAGCCGCGCGGCATCATAGTTGGATGCGCCGAGATGGCGGACCTTGCCGGCGGCGACGAGCTTCGAGAAGGCCTGCAGCGTTTCGTCGAGCGGCGTTTCGGCGTCGTCGCGATGCGCGAAATAAAGGTCGATATAATCGGTTTGCAGCCGCTTCAGCGACGCTTCGACCGCAGCCTCGATCCGGCTCGCCTTCAGCCCCTCGCCGCCTTCGCCCGGCAGCATTCCGACCTTGGTGGCGATCAGCACATCGTCGCGCTTGCCGCGCCGGGCCAGCCATTCGCCGATCACGGTTTCGGATTCGCCCCCCTTATGGCCCGGAATCCAGGCCGAGTAGACGTCCGCGGTGTCGATCATCGTCCCACCGCCACCCACAAAGGCGTCGAGGATAGAAAAGGCGATATCGCCCTTGGCCACCCAGCCGAAGACATTGCCACCCAGCACGAGCTTGGGCGTCTTCATGCCGGTGGCGCCCAAATTCCGGAGTTCCGGCGTGCGTGCTTCGCTCATAACAGGTCCTTCCTCTCGGGATCGCTTTTCAGTGTTTCTATCGCTTCTTTCACGCGCTGGCTTTCGCCGCGCGGCATGACGAGTATGGCATCGCCGGTCGCGATGACGACGAGATCGGACACGCCGATCGCGGCGACCAGCGGCCCATCGCTGCGGACGAGACTGCCAGCGGTATCGATGGCGAGGACGTTGGCCGACAGGCTGTTGCCGGCATCATCCTTGGCGGCGAAATCATAGAGCGCGTCCCAGCTGCCGATATCCGACCAGCCCATCGCGACGGGGACGACGGCGACGCGCTCGGCCTTCTCCATCACCGCATAGTCGATCGAGATCGCCGGGGCGTCGGCGAAGGCCTGGGCGGCGGGACGGATCGTCGCGCCATCGGTTTGCGCGCCGTCCATCGCGGCGCGGGCGGCGGCGGCGATGGCCGGCGCATGGACATCCAGCGCCTCGAGAAACGCCCCGGCCGTGAACAGGAAGATGCCGCCGTTCCAGCAATAGCCGCCCTCGGCGAGAAAATTTTCCGCCGTCGCGCGGTCCGGCTTTTCGACGAAGCGTTCGACGCGAAAGCCGCCATCCGCGGTCGCGCCGCCGATCGACTCGCCTTCGCGGATATAGCCATAGCCGGTTTCCGGCCCTGTCGGCGCGATGCCGAAGGTCACGAGCCAGCCGTCCACCGCCAGCGCGGCGGCCCGTTCGACCGCTGCCTCGAACGCCGCAATATCGGCGATCGCGTGATCGGACGGCATGACGAGCATCGGCATATCGGCGGGCAGCGCAAGCGCTGCGAGCGCAATGGCGGGCGCGGTGTTGCGGCCCTCGGGTTCGAGGATGATCCTTGCGTCGTCGCCGGCCGGCCCCTGCAGCATTTCCGCCTGCGCGGCGCCGCCGACAAGCAGCGCCGGACCGAACGGCGCGCCGCCGACCCGGGCCAGCGTCTCGCCGATCATCGTCTCTTCGCCGATCAGCTTCAGAAACTGCTTCGCCCGCGCGGCGCGCGACAGCGGCCAGAGCCGCGTTCCGGAACCGCCGGCGAGAATGACGGGGGTGATGAGGCTGTTCATCGCCCTGCCCTTATCGGCTTTTTGGGGGCGCGTCATGCCTTGCCGCGCCGATACCGGGACATTCCCGCTTTTCCGGCCCTTTTCGCGCCATCGCGCACCTGTGCGTAAAAAAGACCGACAGCGACAAATGTGTCGGAATTCTTTACGATTTGCCGCTAAACCCCCTGAAAATATAGGCGATGAACGGGTTATGGACGCGTGATAAGGCTGTTCAAACATTATGTGCCGCACGCAGTGCTGCTGCTGGGCGTCATGGATTTCGTGCTGCTGCTCTTCGCGGGCGAGCTGGGCTGGATCTATCGGCTGAGCCAGCTCGGCAGCACGCCCGAGCCCGTTTCGACGCGCATCCCGCAGCTGATCGCCTTCGCGGTCGCGCTCGAAACTGCGATGATCGCGGTCGGCGTCTATGGCATCGAGGCCCTGAATTCGCTGCGCTTCGCCTTTGCCCGGCTGCTGGTTTCGATTTCGCTCGGCATCATCTGCCTGTCGGCGGTCTTCTTCCTCGTCCCCGATCTTTCGCTGTGGCGGTCGAACCTCTTCTATTCGATGATTGCCGCCACCGTGCTGCTGTTCGGGCTGCGCATCCTGCTCGGCAAGACGCTGGGCGGCGCGGCGTTCAAGCGCCGGCTCGTCATCCTTGGCGCGGGCAGCCGCGCGCAGCGAATCAAGGATCTCGCTGCCTCGCCCAATGCCGGTTTCGTCGTCGTCGGCTTTATCGGCATGAATGACGGACGGCAGCAGATCCCCGAAGCGATCAACCGCGACGCGATCTACAATCTGGCCGACCATGTCGTGCTTCTGAACGCGAGCGAGGTCGTGCTGGCGCTCGAGGAGCGGCGCAACGCGCTGCCGCTGGAAGACCTGCTGCGGATCAAGACCACCGGCGTCCATGTCAACGATCTCTCGACCTTTCTCGAACGCGAGACCGGCCGCGTCGATCTGGACAGCCTCAACCCGAGCTGGCTGATCTTTTCGGACGGCTTTTCCTCGGGCCGCCGCCTGTCGAGCGTGGCCAAGCGGCTGTTCGACATCCTCGCCAGCCTTGTGCTGCTGGTCGTCAGCCTGCCGATCGTGCTCGTCACCGCGCTGCTGATCCGGCTCGAAAGCCCGGGCCCCGCCTTTTTCCGCCAGAAGCGCGTCGGCCTGTACGGGCAGGAGTTCGAGCTCATCAAGCTGCGCTCCATGCGGCAGGACGCGGAAAAGGACGGCAAGGCGCAATGGGCGGAGAAGAACGATCCGCGCATCACCCGGATCGGCAAGATCATTCGCAAGCTGCGGATCGACGAACTGCCCCAGACCTGGACGGTGCTGAAGGGCGAGATGAGTTTCGTGGGGCCGCGCCCCGAACGCCAGCAGTTCGTTGAGGATCTCGCGACCAAGCTGCCCTATTATGCCGAGCGCCACATGGTGAAGCCGGGAATCACCGGCTGGGCGCAGATCAACTATCCCTATGGCGCGAGCCTGGACGACGCCCGACACAAGCTCGAATATGATCTCTATTACGCCAAGAATTACACGCCGTTCCTCGACCTGCTGATCCTGTTGCAGACGATCCGCGTCGTCCTCTGGCCCGAAGGAGCGCGCTGACATGATCATGCTTGTCGGCCAGTGGAGCCACGGCATCGCCGCCGCGCTCTTCGCGCTGCTCTTCCTGTGGCAGACGATCCGCGGCGAGCGCCGCTTCGCGATGGCGATCCTCGCCGGCGCCTTCCTGCTGACCGCGATCTGGGCGGGCATCGTCGCCGCGACCGGCCCCGCCTCCACCCTTTCGGGCCTCGGCGAGACGGCGCGCAATATCGGCTTCCTGACCTTCATGTTCGTGCTGCTGCGCCAGGGCCTGGGCGACGAACGGCGCCCGTTCGTCGGGCTGATCTATATCGCGCTATTCTCGATCGCGCTGATGCAGACGATGGTGAACGGCGTGCTGAGCCAGCTGCCGGCAAGCCCCGAGCTCGAGCAGCTCGCCCATAACGCGACCGTATTGCTCTACCTCTTCTTCGCGATCGGCGCGCTGCTGCTCGTCCATGCGCTCTACACCGCGGCCGCCCCGGAGGCGCGGTTCGGCATTCGCCTCGCGATGATCGCGATCACCGCGATGTGGGCGTACGACCTCAACCTCTACACCTTCGCCTGGCTGACCGAACGGCCCGCGACCGAATTGCTGGCGCTGCGCGGCCTCTTGATGATCGGGCTCGTTCCGACCTTCCTGATCGCCACCCGGCGCGACATCGGCGTCAAGATGAAGCTCTCCCGCAAGGTGACCTTCCGCTCGCTCTCGCTGCTCGCCATCGCCGGCTATTTCCTGCTGATGTTCTTCGCGAGCCAGGCGATCGAACTGTTCGCCGCAAGCCATGCCGCGCTGATCCAGGCGGGGCTGGTCTTCCTGCTGTCGGTCGGCGCGATCGTGCTGCTGCCTTCGCAGCGCGTGCGGGCCTGGCTGCGGGTCAAGGTCGCCAAGCATCTGTTCGAACATCGCTACGATTATCGCGCCGAGTGGATCCGCTTCAACCAGACGCTCGCCGATCCCGGCAACCATGCCGCGCCGCTCGACGAACGCGTCGTCCAGGCGATCGCCGAGATCACCGAGGCGCAGGGCGGCCTGCTGCTGGCGCGCAATATCGACGGCCGGCTGCACCCGGCGGCGCGCTGGAACTGGACCGGCGACAAGGCCGAAGCGACCGAGGACCGGTCGCTCGGCGAATGGTTGGAAAGCAGCGGCCATATCGTTGAGCTCGACCCGCTGCGCAACGGTGCACGGGACGATGCCGAGGAGATCGCAACCCTGCTTCCACGCTGGATCACCGAGGACGAGGCGGCCTGGGCGCTGGTGCCGCTGATCCATCGCGACACGCTGGTGGGCGCCGTCCTGCTTCGCCGCCCGAGCATCCACCGCACGCTCGATTGGGAGGATCTCGATCTGCTGCGCATCGTCGGCCGCGAGGCGGCGAGCTATCTCGCGGAATCGAAGAGCCAGGACCAGCTCGCCGAAGCCCGACGCTTCGACGAGTTCAATCGCCGTTTCGCCTTCATCCTGCACGACATCAAGAATCTCGTCAGCCAGCTGAGCCTCGTCGCGCGCAATGCCGAACGCCATGCCGACAATCCCGATTTCCGCGCCGACATGATCGCGACGCTCAAGGATTCGGTGGGCAAGATGAACGACCTGCTGGCCCGGCTCGCGCCCAAGGAACATGGCCGCGCCGAAGCGCCGCGCCCGATCGACCTGCGCCAGATGGCCAAGACCGTCTCGGCGCAAAAACAGGGCGCGCACCAGGTGGAGATTTCGGCCGGCGCCGAAACGCTGGCCATGGCCGATCCTGTCCGGCTCGAAACCGCGCTCGTCCATCTCGTCCAGAACGCGATCGACGCCAGCGAGGACGACGCGCCGGTCTGGATCGCGGTCGGCCATACCGGAGAGGAAGCCTGGATCGCGGTCGAGGATTCCGGTTCCGGCATGGATGCCGATTTCATCCGCGAGCATCTGTATCGCCCCTTCAGCTCGTCCAAGCCCGGCGGCTTCGGCATCGGCGCGTTCGAGGCGCGGGCGCTGATCGCCGAGATGGGCGGGCGGATCGATGTCGACAGCCGCGCGGGCGAAGGCACGCGCTTCACCATCACCCTTCCCGCCGCGGCCGTTGACGCCGCGCCCGCGCAACCCGAACGAAAGACCGCCTGATGGCTGACAAGAAACCGGTATTGCTGATCGTCGAGGACGATGAAGGGCTCCAGCGCCAGCTGCGCTGGGCGTACGAAGATTATGAAGTGGTGTGCGCCGGGGACCGCGAAACCGCGATCGACATGCTGCGCCAGCACGAGCCCGCGGTCGTCACGCTCGATCTCGGCCTGCCGCCCGATCCCGACGGCACGACCGAAGGCTTCGCGACGCTCGATGCGATGCTCTCGCTGAAGCCCGATACCAAGGTGATTATCGCATCGGGCCATGGCGCGCGCGAAAGCGCGCTCCGCGCGATCTCCACCGGCGCCTATGATTTCTACAAGAAGCCGGTCGATATCGACGAGCTCGGCCTGATCGTCGCCCGCGCCTTCCAGCTCCACGCGATCGAACGCGAGAATGAGCGGCTGGCGAGCGCGACGGGCAAAGACGAAACCGTGCTCGGCGGCATGGTGACCGCCGCACCCGAAATGCTGAAGGTCGCGCGCACCATCGAACGCGTCGCCACCGCCGATGTTTCGGTGATGCTGCTCGGCGCGTCTGGCACCGGCAAGGAGCTGCTTGCCCGCGGGGTGCATGACGAAAGCCCGCGCAAGGACAAGCCCTTCGTCGCGATCAACTGCGCGGCGATCCCGGAAAACCTGCTCGAGGCCGAACTGTTCGGCTATGAAAAGGGCGCCTTTACCGGCGCGGTAAAGACGACCGAGGGCAAGATCGAACTGGCCGAGGGCGGCACCCTGTTCCTCGACGA
Source organism: Parasphingopyxis marina (assembly GCF_014237875.1). Lineage (GTDB taxonomy): Bacteria > Pseudomonadota > Alphaproteobacteria > Sphingomonadales > Sphingomonadaceae > Parasphingopyxis > Parasphingopyxis marina. The sequence continues at coordinate 548,450 of NZ_JACJVJ010000001.1, read as the reverse complement.
GGTCGGCGACATTCCGCTGCCGCTCCAGGTGAAATTGCTGCGCTTCCTGCAGGAGCGTGTCGTCGAACGCATCGGCGGGCGCGCGACGATCCCCGTGGACGTCCGCATCGTCTGCGCGACGCACCAGAATCTCGACGCGATGATCGCCGAAAAGACCTTCCGCGACGATCTCTATTATCGCCTCGCCGAGATCGTCGTCACCATCCCCTCGCTCGCCGAACGGCCGGGCGACGCGGCGTTGCTCGCCAAGCATTTCCTGCGCAAATATGCCGCCGACATGAATTCCCCGGTCAAGGGTTTCGCGCCCGATGCGCTCGCCGCCATCGATGCCTGGAGCTGGCCGGGCAATGTTCGCGAGCTGGAAAACCGGGTGAAGCGCGCGACGATCATGGCCGATGCCAAGCTCGTTTCCGCCGCCGATCTGGATTTCGAGGGCGAAGGCGAGGACGAGCCGCTAAACCTGAAAGCCGTACGCGAAACCGCCGACCGCAAGGCGATCCGCCACGCCCTGTCGCGCGCCGAGAACAATATCTCGCAGGCCGCCAAACTGCTCGGCGTCTCGCGCCCGACGCTCTACGACCTGCTCAAACAGTACGACCTTTCTCCATCATGACCCGACGGCGCAGGCGCACGAAAAGCCGGCGCAGCATCGCGCCGATCCCGCTGACGCGGATCTTCGGAGCTCTTGCGCTGCTGATGCTGGCGCTGCTTGCCGCCTGGTTCGTGATCGGCCGCGGCCCCGATCCCGCAGGCGCGCTGGCCAGGGCGCAGGCCTATGAGGCCGAAGGCGATTTCGCTGCCGCGCGCGTCGAGGCAATGAACGCCGTCGATCATGACCCCGGAAACGAAGCGGCCTGGCGGATGCTCGCGCGCGCGCAGATCGCGCTCGGCCAGGGCGAGGCGGCGCGCGGCACGGTGGAGCGAGCGACCCGCGCGGGCGTTTCCGAAACCCGCACGCGCCATCTGGCCGGCGAAGCGGCGCTGCTCTCCGGCGACCCGCAGACCGCGCTTGCGGTGACCCGCGGCGCGGCGGTCGATCCCGAATTTTTCGGCAACGCGGCGCGCGTGCGCGGCCGCGCCTATATGGCGCTTGGCGATTCCGAGGCCGCGGCCGATGCCTTCACCCTGGCGATCGAAGCCGACGGGGACGATCCCGAGCTCTGGATCGACATCGCCGATTTCCGTCTCTCGACCGGCGAGCAGGCGGGCGCGATCGCGGCCATCGACCGGGCGCTCGACCTCGATAGCGACAATATCGAGGCGCTGATCGTCAAGGGCCGGCTCGTGCGCCAGCAATATGGCCTGGTCGCCAGCCTGGCCTGGTTCGAGCGGGCGATCGAAATCGACGACGACAATATCGTGGCGATGCTCGAACGCACGGCCACCCTGGGCGAAATCGGACGCATGGCCGATATGCTCGCGGGCACGCGGGCGATCCTCGCCGTCGATCCCTCCAACGCCGGGGCGCGCTATCTGCAGGCCGTGCTCGCCGCGCGCGCGCGCAACTTCACCCTCGCGCGGAGGCTGACCATGCTGACCGGCGGCGTACTCGACGGCCGGCCCTCGATGATGCTGCTCGAAGCCGGCATCGATTTCGAGCAGGAGAATTACCAGGCGACGATCCGGCGGCTCGAAAGCCTGCTCGAAGAGCAGCCCGCCAACCGCACGGCGCAGCGGCTGCTCGGTGCCGCGCAGTTCCGCGCGGGCGACATGCGCGCCGCGCTCGCCGCGTTGACGCCGATCGCCGACCGTCCCGATGCCGACACCTATGTGCTGACCCTGGCCGGCCGCGCCTGGGAGCGGCGCGGCGATCTTGAGCGCGCTGCGCCCTATCTCGATCGGGCCGCGCGGCCGATCCGCGCCGGGCTGACCCCGATCGCGGCGGCCACCGATTTCAGCCTCGTCGCGGAGCCGGCCGGCGGCGCGCCTGCCGAGGTGGCCGCGATCCGCGCGGCGCTGGCCCAGGGCCGGACCGGCGATGCCGTCGCCCGCGCCCAGCGGCTGCGCGCCGACAATCCCGGCGCCCCGGACGCGCATATCCTGTACGGCGACGCGCTGGGCGCGGCAGGCCGCTATGGCGATGCCGCCGCCGCCTATGCGAGCGCCGCCAATATCCGCTTTTCGGAGGCCGTGGCGCTGCGCATGATCGATACCCTGCTGCGCGCCGGCCAGGCGGAGGAGGCGCTGCGTACGCTCAGCCTGTTCCGCCAGCAGAACCCGCGCAACCTCTCGACGGCAATGGTTGCCGCGCAGCTGAACCTGTCCGCCGGGCGCTGGCAGCAGGCCGCCGCGATCCTCGAACAGCTGAGGCTGCGGGTCGGCGACCGCGACGCCGCGATCCTCGCCAATCTCGCCTGGGCCCGCCACGAACTCGGCGACGACGAACATGCCGTCGCGCTCGCCCGCCGGGCCTATCTGCTCGTGCCGATGAACGCCTCGACCAGCGAGATATACGGCTGGGTTCTGTTCGACAGCGGCCAGGACCGCACGCTCGGCCTCGAACTGCTGGAAAAGGCGCAGAGCCTGGCGCCCGGCGACGCGCATATCGCCGAACGGCTGGCGGCCGCGCGGCGCGCGGCCAGCTAGGCCACTCTCGCGCCCCGGCGCCAGCCTTCGCTGGAACGACGGTGAGTTTTGAGGCTATGAGGCACCCATGACCGACGACATGCTCTCCCGCATCGCCGATGCGCTGGACCGTATCGCGCCGCCGCCCGCCGCGGCCGCCGATCCGATGGCTGCGCCCGCCTATGTGTGGCGCGGCGAGGTGCTGGAGGCCGCCCGCCATTTCGCGCCGCTGCCGATTGCGCTCCTCACCGGCATCGAAGCGCAAAAGGCCGCGGTGCTCGAAAATTCGCGGCGGCTTTCCCAGGGCGCCGCCGCCCATGATATCCTGCTTTGGGGGTCACGCGGATCGGGCAAGTCGATGCTGGCGAAAAGCGCGGTCGCGGCGCTGCAGAAGGAAGGCGAGACGATCGCGCTCGTCGAGGTCGCGCCAGACCGGCTGGAAACCCTGCCCGCGCTCTTCGGCCTGCTGGAAGACGTGCCCCGTGCCTTCATCCTGTTCATCGACGATATCGGGTTCGACGGCGACAATGGCGCGGCGCGGGCGTTGCGCTCGCTGCTCGAGGGCGGGGCCGAGGCGCGGCCGGCCAATATGCGGCTCTATATCACGTCGAACCGCCGCCATATCGTGCCGCGCTCGATGGCCGAACAGGACGATCCGGTGAACCCGCGCGACGCCCGCGACGATTCGCTGGCGCTGGCCGACCGGTTCGGGCTGAGCCTCGGCTTCCACGCCGCCAACCAGGGCGATTATGTCGCCATCGTCGCCGCCTATGCCGCGCATTTCGGGCTGGATTTCGACGAGGCCGATGCGATCGGCTGGGCGACGCGGCGGGGTGGCCGTTCGGGCCGCGTCGCCTGGCAATATATCGTCGAGCTGGCCGGGCGGGCGGGCCGTCCGCTGGATTGACCGCGCTAGGCGGCCGGGGTGATGACGAAGGTCGCGCTCTCGATCGCCATCGTCGAATAGGTGGGCGCAAGCGCCAGCCGGACCCGGACCTTCCCCATCCCGGCTTTCAGTATCTCGGTATCGATCGCCAGGGGCTTGCCGCCAAGCGCCGCCTCCACGGCGTCATTGGCCTCGACGCGCCGTTCGGTCGGGAAGATATCGGCAAAGCGCATGCCGAACAGCCCGTCCTCGCGCACGCCCAGCAGCTCGGTGGTGCTGGCGATGAAATCCTCGAACCGCCCGCGCATGTTGATCCTGCCGAGCGCGACCCCGCCATGCGCGGCGAGCGCCGCATAGGTGCTTTCCCGCTCGGCGAAATAGCGGCGGTAGCGCGCCTGTTCGCTGATATCGCGGACGCGAATGGCGAGCCCCTTGCCGAACGGGAACAGCCGGAAGGACATCGTCCGGCCCGGGCTGACCGAAGACGGCGCTTCGAATTCGATCATTGTGCGGGCTTCCTGCGCCTCGCGCATCCGGTCCGCCGTGTAGGAATTGCAAAGCTCGGGAAAGGTCGTGAAAAAATTGCGCCCGATCAGCGCCGCCTGCGACTGCCCGAGATGCGCCTCGGCGGCGGAATTGACGAGTTGGACGTCCCAGCGATCGTCGACGACGACCAGATGTTCGCCTATCTGGTCGATCGCAAAGCGCAGCGCGCCGGCATTCGCCTGTTTGCCGCCGCCGCCAGAACCGCCCATCTGACGATAGTGCGTTGCCGACACGAGATAGGATCGGGGCGAGCCATGATGGGTGATCGCGATCGGGCAGCTGCGCGCGCGCTCCTGCCAGTGACGGAAATTCCGAGTCATCTCGGTCGCGGTAACCTGCTCCGCGCCGCTTTCGGCGATGTCGCCATCCTCCGCGGCCTCTGACGGAAAGTTCGGGGATCCCAAATAGTTCACGGCGACAAATCTCCTGTCACCCCCCCGAACTTTATCGGCGAATCGCAACCGATCGCCCATGAGCCGATATGCGAAATCTGCGTAAAGTTTGGGTGAACGAAATATTGTTGCGTAAACATTCCGTTTACCGGCGCTCCCGCTTTCCCCGCCGGGCCCCCGCATTTCCGCCATTGGCAAAAAGGGGGCGGCCGGATTTTTTCTTCGCATTTTCCGTAATTTGCCGTTCCCGCAGACGGGCCATGTCGTTCAACCGAAGATGGGCAATATGCCCCCTTCAGAGCGCAAGGCGCCAAATCTTTGGGAGCAAGAGATGCCACGTCCCCCGTTGCACAACTACACGATCAACAACCTCGACCTCAGCAGTCTCAACCTCGATATTCTGGGCATATTGGGAATCGATATCGACGGGGACCTCCCCGATCTTTCGGTCGAAATTACCCTGTTCCCCTCGGGCGGTATCGTCATCAACGGCACGGAGCTGGGCGATCCGCTTCTGCTCGGTACGCCCCTTGGCGACAATATCGATGGCCGCGGCGGCAACGACAACATCTCGGCGCTGGGCGGTAACGACATCGTCGATGGCGGCGAGGGCGATGATACCATCGATGGCGGCAGCGGCGACGATGTGATCCGCGGCGGCCCCGGCAACGACAGCGTATCGGGCGGCAGCGGCGACGATCTCCTCATCCATAGCCTCGGCCAGGGCGTCGATTCGCTCGACGGCGGCGACGACACCGATACGCTGTTCCTTTCGGCCGCCGATTGGGGCGCGCCCGTCGACTGGACCTTCACCGGCGCCGGCGGCACGCTCGACGACGGCTCGACCTATTCGAATATCGAACAGTTGGTCTGGTATGGCGGCGATCTCGGCGACACGGTGACCGGCGCCGGCGGTTCCGACCTGTTGCAGGGCGGCGCCGGCGACGATGTCTTCAACGGTGCGGGCGGCGACGATGTGCTGCGCGGCCTGGGCGGCAACGACACGCTGATCGGATCCGCGGGCGCCGATACGCTTGACGGCGGCGAGGGCACCGATACCGCCGATTATTCGGCATCGGGCAGCGCGGTGAACGTCAATCTCGGCCAGGGCATCGGCGCCGGCGGCGATGCCGAGGGCGACGAGCTCACCGGCATCGAGAATCTGATCGGGTCGGAATTCAACGATACGCTGATCGGCAATAGCGCCGACAACACGATGTCCGGCAATGGCGGCGACGACGTGATGAGCGGCGGCAATGGCGCCGACACGATGCACGGCGGCGACGGCGCGGACCGTCTCCATGGCGGCAACGGCAATGACGAATTGCACGGCAATGCCTTTAACGACACGCTGATCGGTGCGGGCGGCGACGACCTGATGGTCGGCGGCACGGGCGACGACATCTATTATGTCCAGCAGGCCGGTGACACGATCACCGAAAATGCCGATGAGGGCTATGACATCGCCCGCGTCTATATCGACAACTACACGCTCGAGAATAATGTCGAGGAGCTGCGGCTGGTCGGCCCCACCGCGCGCAACGGCACGGGCAACGAACTCGATAACCTGCTCGTCGGCAGCGGCGGCGCCGATACGCTCGATGGCAGCATCGGCAACGACACGATCAACGGCAATGGCGGCGGCGACAATATCATCGGCGGCGAGGGCAACGATCTGCTGCGCGGCATGGACGGCTTCGACCAGCTGTCCGGCGGTATCGGCAACGACCGGCTCGAGGGCGGCGCGGACACCGACATTCTCGACGGTGGCGAGGGCGTCGACACGCTGATCGGCGGTGCAGGCCGCGATACGATGACCGGCGGCGCCGGTGCCGACCGCTTCCTGTTCGGCGACGGCGACAGTTCGGACGTGCTCGGCAATGCCGACATGATCCTCGATTTCAGCCAGTCCGATGGCGACCGGATCGACCTGCGTACCATGGACGCGATCGCGGGCGGCGAAGATGACGCCTTCACCTTCGTCGGCACCGATGCCTTCACGGGAACCGCGGGCGAGCTGCGCTACGAGCAGGTCGGCGGCGAAACCCGCGTTTTCGGCGATACCGATGGCGACGGCGCAGCCGATTTCATCATCCGCCTCGACGATCAGGTGACACTGACGACGGCCGATTTCCTGGTCTGACCCCCCTGCAGACTTGCAACCCTGCAGGAAGCGCCCCGCGGTTACTCCGGCCGCGGGGCGCTTTTTGTTCGAATTTCAGTTGCCGGAATAATTCCTTGCCCGTTTTCAAAGTATCGCCGCACCGCCGACTAGGCCTGTCATAGCATCAGCAGCTTGAGGCAATGCGATGGCCAATCATGTGGGAACATCCGGCGACGACACGATCGTCGGGACGCCGGGCGAGTTCAATATTATCGACGGCCTCGAAGGCGACGATTCCCTCACCGGCTCCGACTATGTAATATTCAACCCCTTCGCGACGCTGATCACCTGGGCGGGCAATGGCCGAGACGCCATCAGGGGCGGCGATGGCGCCGATACGATCTTCGGGCTGGGCGGGAACGATTCGATCCTTGGCGGCCTCGGCAGTGACTTGATCGACGGCGGCACCGGCAGGGATTTCGTCATCCGGCTCGAACCCACTGTTACGCTCACCGAGGCGGATTTCTTCCTATAGCCGGCGCCAGATTCTGACGGCGCAGAAACGGAAATCGAAAGCCGCGAAACTTTCGCACAACAGTGTAAGCTGCGGCTGATATCGACAGTCCGAACACGAGCGAAGGTGCGTATGGCCGAAGACAAAAAAACGGAGCTGAAGATCGGCGCTTCGCGCCACTTCACGAGCTGGCTCGGCAGTCATAACCTCTCGATCGCGATTAGCACCTACCAAGCCAACAAGCTTTTTTTGATCGGCCGTAAAGACGATGGTGCGATGTCGATCTTCGAGCGAACGTTTCAGCGGCCAATGGGGATAGCCGTATCCCCCGACGCGAACACCTTGGTGCTGGCGACGCAGTATCAGATTTTCCGCTTCGATAATGTCCTGCCGCCGGGGCAAAAGGCCGACGATCTATACGATCGGCTATATTGTCCGCATAATAGCTGGATAACCGGCGATCTGGATATTCACGATATTGGCATCGACGCCGAGAAGACGCCGAGCTTTGTCGCAACGCGCTTTTCATGCATTGGCGAAGTCAGCGAAGGCCACAGCTTTCGGCCCCTCTGGCAGCCGCCCTTCATCTCGCAGCTCGTGGCCGAGGACCGATGCCATCTCAACGGCATGGCCACCAAGAACGGGAAGCCCGCTTTCGCGACCGCGGCTTCGCGGTCGGACACCGCCGAGGGCTGGCGCGATGGTCGCGTCAGCGGCGGCCTGCTGATCGACGTCGAAACCGGCGCAATCCTTCTCGATGGACTGTCGATGCCGCACAGCCCGCGCTGGCATGATGGGCGGCTCTATCTCCTGAACGCGGGCACCGGCGAATTCGGCTGGTTCGACGCGGAAGCTGGCGAATTCAGACCGATCTGCTTCTGCCCGGGCTATGCACGCGGCCTGTCATTCCACGATGGCTTCGCAGCGATCGGAATCTCCCTGCCGCGTGAAAATGCAACGTTCAGTGGACTGCCGCTTGAAGATGGGCTGCGCGAACGCGACGCGGAGCCGCGATGCGGCGTCCTGATCGTCGATATCGAGAGCGGGACGATCGCCAACTGGCTGCGTATAGAGGGGATCGTCACCGAATTGTTCGACGTGACCTTCCTCCCCGCAACAGCCTGCCCAAGCGCAATCGGCTTCAAATCGGACGAGATTCTCCATGTGATTTCGATCGACGATGGCGGAACTCAAAGGAAAGCGGATTCAGTCGGGCGATCATGAACTAAAATTGGCTGATCTGCCTGCTTGCCATCTGGTCACCGACTTTCGACGCCGTTAAACAGAGCCGGAAGTCGAAAGGACGATCATGCATTCGTCACGCACCTGGCAGGATTTTGAGAACCACGAAGACTATGGCGTTCGGGAGCTGCGATTGCCGACCGAACAGACGCAGTCGGATTTCCCCGCAATCTTCGATCTGGCGAACCTTAATGGAAGCAACGGTTTTCGCGTGGGCGGCATCGATGCAGGCGATCAAAGCGGCTTTTCGGTGTCCTCTGCCGGCGATATCAATGGCGACGGGTTCGATGACATCATCATCGGTGCAAGGTACGCCGGACCAGACGGACATTTCACAGCCGGCGAGAGCTATATTATCTTCGGGTCCGGGAGCAGCTTTTCTGCCAACTTTGCCTTGACCAGTCTCGACGGCACCAATGGCTTCCGCATCGATGGAATTGATCCCGGCGATCAGAGCGGTTCAGCGGTATCCTCTGCCGGCGATATCAATGGCGATGGGTTCGATGACATCATCATCGGTGCCGACCGAGCTGGTTCCGGGGGAGGCTTTGCCGGCGAGAGTTATGTCATATTCGGATCGGGCAGCGGCTTTTCCGCCAGCATCGACCTTGCCTCGCTTAATGGCTCGAACGGGTTCCGCATCGATGGCATTGACGTCAGCGACCGAAGCGGCGCGTCGGTCTCTTCGGCCGGCGACGTCAATGGCGACGGCTTCGACGACATTATTATCGGCGCTTTCGGCGCCGATCCGAACGGCAATAGTGCTGCAGGAGAGAGCTATGTCCTGTTCGGATCGGGCAGCGCATTTGGCTCCAGCATCGACCTTGGCGATCTCGACGGCACAAACGGCTTTCGTATCGATGGCATTGACGCCTTCGATTTTAGTGGGGGCTCGGTTTCCTCGGCCGGCGATGTGAACGGCGATGGGTTCGATGACATCATCATCGGCGCGATCTTTGCCGCTCCTGGCGGTCGCTCCGATGCCGGGGAAAGCTACGTCGTGTTCGGATCGGGAAGCGGCTTTGCAGCCAGCATCTATCTTGCCGACCTCGACGGCACGAACGGCTTTAGGATCGGTGGAGTTGATAACGGCGATCAGAGTGGTTTTTCGGTCTCTTCGGCTGGCGACGTGAACGGCGACGGATTCGATGACATCATCGTCGGCGCATATCACGCTGACTCGGGCGGCGAGGATTCCGCTGGCGAAAGCTATGTTGTGTTTGGCTCCGGCAACGGCTTTTCTGCCAGTCTTGACCTCGCCACGCTTGACGGCACCAATGGCTTTCGCATCGACGGCATCGATGCCCAAGACAATAGTGGCTTTTCTGTTTCTTCGGCGGGCGACGTGAATGGCGACGGATTCGATGACATCATCATCGGCGCACGAGGCGCAGATCCTGATGGCAACAGTTTTGCTGGCGAGAGCTATGTTGTGTTCGGTTCAGGTGGCGGCTTTACCGCCAGTCTTGACCTTGCCACGCTTGACGGCACCAATGGCTTTCGCATCAACGGCGTTGAAGCCTTTGATGCTAGCGGCACCTCGGTTTCCGCAGCGGGCGATGTGAATGGTGATGGGTTCGATGATATCATAATTGGGGCCCTCGCCGCCGATTCGGGGTACGACGGTGAGGTTGGCGAGAGCTACGTCATCTTCGGCGTTGCGCCACAGTCTGCGGTGACTCGGATCGGCAGCGAAGCGAACCAGGTTATTCGGGGTGGCGCTTTTGACGATATGTTGTCCGGGCTGGGCGGCGACGATGTTCTGATAGGCGAGGCCGGCAACGATACCCTGCTTGGAGATGACGGCGACGACACACTCGAGGGTGGCTCAGGGGAAGATTTGCTCCGCGGTGGCGATGGTGCCGACAGCATCGTCGGCGGCGCCAACAATGATTCGGTGATCGGCGGGTCGGGCGCCGACATCATTTTTGGCAATGGCGGTAACGATACGTTGCGCGGTGGCCGGGACGATGATGTCATCGCCGGTGGGAACGGCAATGACAGGCTATCCGGCGAGGCGGGCAACGATACGCTTGTCGGCGGCGACGGTGACGACACGCTGGGCGGTTCGTCGGGCGACGATTCCATGGTCGGCGGCGAGGGCGACGATACCTATTTTCTTCAGCAGGCTGGCGACGAGATCGTCGAGAATGCCGATGAGGGGTACGACCGGGTCTTCGTGTATCTCGACGGGATCACCGCGCCGGACAATGTCGAGGAGTTGCGGCTGGTCGGCCCGGTGGCGCGTGAAGGGTTTGGCAACGCGCTCGATAACGTCCTCGCAGGCGGCGGCGGATCGGACACGCTACACGGCGGCGACGGGGACGATACGCTCGCCGGCAATGGCGGCGGCGACGAGCTGCACGGCGACAATGGCAAGGACCGGCTGCTCGGTGGCGGCGGCGCGGACACCTTGTTCGGTGGCGCCAATGACGACCGGTTGCAGGGTGAGGGCGACAACGACATCCTCAAGGGCGGCGGCGGTGCCGACACGCTGTTCGGAGGGGCGGGCCGCGATACCTTGACAGGCGGCGGCGGCGCCGACCGCTTCGCTTTCGTCGATGGCGATGTTTCGGGCGTTTTGACCCAGGCGGACCGGATCACCGATTTCAGCCAGGGCGATGGCGACCGCATCCAGTTGAGCGGTATCGATGCGGATACAACCATCGGCGGCACGCAGAATTTCACCTTTATCGGAACGGATGCCTTTTCCGGCGCTGCGGGCGAGCTGCGTTACCAGCAGATCGGCGGCGAAACGCGGATCTTCGGCGATACCGATGGCGATACCGTCGCGGATTTTATCATCCGGCTGGAAAGCACCGTCACCCTCGTCGAAGCGGATTTCTTCCTCTAGCCCGCGCCCAGCGCCTCGGCCATTTCGGCGACTTCCAGCCAGCGTTCCTCATGCGCCTCGCGCGCCGCGCGCGCGGTTTCGATCCGTTTCGTGAGCGCGTGGAAACGATCGGGATCGGCCCGGTAGAGATCGGGATCGGCCAGCGCCTCTTCGGCCTCGGCAATCTCCGCCTCCAGCTTCTCGATCTCTCCGGGCAGCCGATCGAGGTCGCGCTGGTCCTTATAGCTGAGCTTGGCAGGCTTGGAGGGCGAAGGCGGCGGCGGAGCGGCGGCCTTCTTGCCGGGCTTTTTGCTTGGCGTCCGCGCCGGGCGGCGGCGCTTTTCCCAGTCCTCATAGCCGCCGGCGACGATATCGACCGTGCCCGATCCATCCAATCCGAGCGTGATCGTTACCGTCCGGTCGAGAAAATCGCGGTCATGGCTGACGATCAGCACCGTGCCGTCATAATCCGCGATCACTTCCTGCAGCAGATCGAGCGTTTCCATGTCGAGATCGTTGGTCGGCTCGTCGAGCACCAGCAGGTTGGAGAGCTTGGAAAATTCGCGCGCCAGCAATAGCCGCGATTGCTCGCCGCCCGACAAGGTGCCGACCTTGGCATCGGCGAGGCCGGGATCGAACAGGAAATCCTTGAGATAGGCCTCGATACGCTTGCGCTCGCCGCGCAGGTCGATCCAGTCGCCGCCATCGGCGAGTATGTCGCGCAGGCGCTTGTCGGGCTGGAGCAGCGAGCGCTGCTGGTCGATCACCACGCTGTCGAGCGTTTTCGCGCGCCGGATGCGGCCCGAATCCGGCTCGATCTCCCCGGTCAGCAGCTTCAGCAGCGTCGTCTTGCCCGCGCCGTTCGCGCCGACGATGCCGATCCGGTCGCCGCGCTGGATGCGCAGGGTGAAGTCCTTGATGATTACGCGCTGCTCGTCGCCGGTGCCGAAGCTTTTCGAGATATTGTCGGCGAAGATGACGCTTTTGGTCTTCACCTCGTCGCTGGAAATCGCGAGTTTCGCCGTTCCGGTCGGGCCGAGCATCTCGGCGCGCTGCTCGCGCAGCTCCCATAATTTGGTCAGCCGCCCCTGGTTGCGCTTGCGCCGCGCGGTCACCCCGCGATGGAGCCAATGGGTTTCGATCTTGAGCTTGGCGTCCATCCGCTCGGCCGCCTTGGCCTCGTCGGCATAGACTTTCTCGACCCAGGCATCATAGCCGCCAAAGCCGATATCGGCGCGGCGCAGAGTGCCGCGGTCGAGCCACAAGGTCGCCTTGGTCAGCCGCTTCAGGAAGGTCCGGTCATGGCTGATGGCAATGAAGGCGCCGGTATAGCGGCCGAGCCAGTCCTCCAGCCAGTCGATCGCGGCAAGATCGAGATGGTTGGTCGGCTCGTCGAGCAGCAGCACGTCCGGGTTCTGCGCCAGCGCGCGGCTGATCGCGGCGCGGCGGCGCTCGCCGCCCGAGGCGGTGGCGGCAGGTTTGGCAAGATCGATGCCGAGCTGGCCGGCTATCGCTTCCACTTCATGGGCTTCGGGCGCATCCTCGCCATGCAGCGCCCAGTCCTTCAGCGTATCATGGCCCGCCAGGTCCGGGTCCTGTTCCAGCAGCACGACATGGGTGCCCGGCACGATCGTCCGCCGCCCCTCATCGGCTTCGATCTCCTCGGCGATCAGGCGCAGCAGGGTCGTCTTGCCGGTGCCGTTGCGGCCGATCAGCGCCAGCCGGTCGCGCGCGGCGATATGCAGGTCGATACCGCGAAACAGCCAGCGCACGCCCTGGTTAAGGCCGAGATTTTCGAAGGAGAGGACAGGCGCGGACATGACGGCGCCACCTAGGGCGCGGCGCTCCGGACCGCAAGCGGAGACAATTTCCAGCGCCTTTCCACCAATCCCCTGTTGACTCTTTTTGCGAATGATTCTTATTACCATTGCGAATCACTCGCAATATTGATTATAGAGAATCCAGAGGGGGAATTTCGTGAAGCGCAGCCTGTTTCTTTCGTCGGCCATCGCCGCCGCCATCCTGCCGATATCGGCCGCCCATGCGGACGACGCGGCGGCCTCCGCCGCCGACCGGACGATCACGGTGACGGCGACGCGCGTTCCCACGCTGACCAGCGAAGTGCCGGCCACGGTGACGGTGATCGACGCCGAACAGATCGCCGACGAACTCGCCACCGACGTTCACGATCTCGTCCGCTTCGAACCCGGCGTCAGCGTCCGCCGCGCGCCCGCGCGCTTCGGCGCGGCGCTCGGCACCACGGGCCGCGACGGCAATTCGGGCTTCACGGTCCGCGGCATCGGCGGCAACCGCGTGCTGATCCAGGTCGACGGCATTCGCGCGCCGGACGGCTTCACCTTCGGTGCCCAGTCCGCCGGGCGCGGCGATTATGCCGATCTCGGCCTCGTCAAATCGGTCGAGATCCTTCGCGGCCCCGCTTCCGCGCTCTACGGATCGGACGGGCTTTCGGGCGCGGTGAGCTTCGTCACCACCGATCCCGAAGACATGCTCGCGGTCACCGGCAACGATCTCACCGGCATGCTGCGCGGCACGTACGATTCCTCCAGCAACGAATTTTCCGAAACCGCGATCCTGGCCGGGCGTTCCGGGCCATGGTCGGCGCTGGCCGCCTTCACCCGGCGCGACGGCGAAGAGCTCGACAATGAGGGCGATGTCGGCGGCACCGGCCAGACGCGCACCCTGCCCAATCCGCAGGATACGCGCTCCAACAATTTCCTCGGCAAGATCGTCTTCGCGCCGGACGCCAATAACCGCATACGCCTGACCGGCGAATGGCTCGACACATTCATTTATAGCGACGTGCTGAGCGCGCGGGCGACATCCGCCTTTACCGGCGCAACCACCGACAGCCTGACCGCGCGCGACACGATCGAACGCGTCCGCCTGAGCCTCGACTGGCGCTACCAGAATGAAGGCGGCGCGATCGATTACGCGCAGATCGCGCTCTACTGGCAGGATAGCGACAACCGTCAGACCGCCTTCGAGGAACGCACGCCGCAGGACGACCGTTCGCGGATCAACAGCTTCGACAACCGCGTCTGGGGCGCGAGCGCCGAGGCGCGATCGAGCTTCGAGACCGGTGCCTTCTCGCACAGCATCGTCTTCGGCGGCGATATCTCCTTCACCAACCAGACGGGCGTGCGCGACGGCACCGTGCCGCCGACCGGCGAAACCTTCCCGACCGCCGCCTTCCCCGAAACCGATTATATGCAGGGCGGGCTGTATGTCGGCGACCAGATCGAATTCGGGCCGATCACGCTGTTCCCGGCGCTGCGCTTCGATTTCTACGATCTCGATCCCAAGGCCGATCCGCTGCTGCCGACATTCACCGGCGCGGGCCAGAGCAATTCCCGCCTCACCCCGCGTATCGGCGTGATCGGCGAGATCGGCGGCGGCGTGAGCCTGTACGGCAATTACGCGCAGGGCTTCCGCGCGCCCGAGCCGGGTCAGATGAACCAGTTCTTCGAAAATCTGATCTTCGGCTATACCTCGGCGCCCAATCCGGACCTGCGCCCCGAAACCAGCGAGACCTTCGAAGGCGGGATCCGCTTCGACGACGATATCGTCTCGGCATCGCTGACCGCCTTTTTCGGCCGCTATGACGATTTCATCGCCCAGGTCCAGGTCTCGGGCAGCTTTACGCCCGCCGATCCCGGCGTCTTCCAGTTCGTCAATCTCGACGAGGTGGAGATCGAGGGCGTCGAGGGCCGGGTCGGCCTCGATTTCCCGAGCGGGTTCAATTTCGACGCCGCCTTCGCCTATGCGACCGGCGACGTGATCTCGCAGGGCGCGCGCTTCCCGCTTGAAACCGTCGATCCGCTGGAAGTCGTGCTCGGCGCGGGCTGGCGCGATCCCGACGGGCGCTTCGGCGGCCGCGTCATCATGACCAGCGTCGCCCGCGAATCGCTTGAAGACAGCCTCGGCACCGCCTGCGCGCCGCAATGTTTCCGCCCGGGCTCCTTCACCACCTTCGATGCGACGGCCTTCTACCGCTTCAACGAGAACTTCACGGTGCGGGCCGGCCTGTTCAACATCACCGACGAAAAATACGCCTATTGGCGGGACGTGCGAGGGCTGTCGGAAACCGCCGTCGATCTCGACGCCTACACCCAGCCGGGCCGCAATTTCCGCGTTTCGCTGACCGCCCGATTCTAGCGGCCGGATTCCCACCATAACAAACCGAGGAAAGAGGAACTGAAAATGACCACAACCCGTTTGACCCGCCTGCTGCTTGGTGCCGCGCTGATGAGCCTGGCACCGCTCGCCCCGGCCCATGCCGACGGGCCCGTCGCCCAGGGCACGGCCGCCGAGGAGGCCGCGAGCTTCGAGGCCGATCGCGCCGCGATCCTCGCCATGGCCGGCAATTACCGCGTCACCTTCGACATGCGCGAAACCACGAGCTGGCGGAACGATTACACGCCGCTCGAACCCAAAATGTCGGGCGGCTTCGAGAGCGTCCGCGTGATCGAGGACACCGGGCGCCACATCGTGCTGCAGCACCTGCTCGTCGTCGGCACCGAGGAAAGCCCGGTCGTCGTCAAGCATTGGCGGCAGGACTGGACCTATGAGCCGGAAACCTATCTCGCCTATGTCGGCGAAGGCCGGTGGGACGTCGTCCCCGTGCCCGAGCGGATGCGCCACGGCCGCTGGTCGCAGACGGTGTGGCAGGTCGACGATTCCCCGCGCTATGGCGGCTGGGGCGAATGGACGGACGAAGGCGGCGTGCCGCGCTGGCGCTCCAACTGGACCCTGCGGCCGCTGGCCCGGCGCGACGCCGTGCGCGAGCCGGTCTATGACCGCTATCTCTCGATCAACCGCCATTCGCCTTCGCCCGCCGGCTGGATCCACTGGCAGGACAATATCAAGCAGGGCCTGGTCGATGGCGAGGTGGTGCCCTTCGTCCAGGAAACGGTGCTCAACACCTATGCGCATTCCGAGGATTACAACCCCGCGCCGGCCGATGAATATTGGGCCGCGACGCAGGGCTATTGGGCTGCCGTGCGCGCCGCCTGGGACGAGGCGATCGCCGCGGATAACGGCGTCACGCTGACCGAGGAGCCGAGCATGGGCAACACTATCTCGGGCACGCTGTACGGGCTCGCGCTCGAAATCGTCTCGGGCGACCGCGACGAAGCCTCGGCGATCGCCGAAGCGCGCGAAACGATCCGCACCGGAACCGGAGGAGAGGCCAGCGCAAGCGACTAGACCTCCCCTCCACGGATTGCGCCGCCTTCTGGCAAGGGAGGCAGCGTAAAGGCCGGCTCCACACTTTCCCTGCTCTCCCGAGAGCGCGCCCGGGAACGGAGCCTGCCGAAGGGCGCCTCGCGGTTTGTGGTCCCGCGGGGCGCCCCATTGTTCCGGGCGCTGGAAAACAGCGCGCAAATCTGTCAGCCTTGCGCCCATGGTTCGCACGATGCTGATCTATGCACTGGCCCTCGCCCTCGCCGCGAGCGCGCTGCAATGGATCGAATATAAATATCTCACGCGCGCCTTTTCGGGCGAACTCTATATCGTCCTCATTGCCATCGGCTTTGCCGCGCTCGGCATGTGGGCCGGCAACCGGCTGACCCGCAAGACGGCGCCGCCGCCGTTCGCGATCAACGAGGCGGCGCTCGACGCGCTCGGCATTTCGCCGCGCGAATGCGAGGTGCTGAGCCAGCTCTCGGCCGGGCTTTCCAACAAGGAAATCGCCCGCGCGCTCGGCATTTCGCCCAACACGGTGAAAACGCATGTCGCGCGATTGTTCGAAAAGCTCAGCGTAGAGCGCCGGACCCAGGCGATCCGCAAGGCGCGCAGCCTGGCGCTGATACCATAATCTCTATGGACGATCGGGCCCCGATCACCCTTATGGGCGATAGGATCGGCGAACCGCACGCCATAGTTTCGGGGCTCCACTGACACAGGAGATTCGCATCATGGGCAGATATGCATTCCTCTATGGCGGGCTTTCCGGGCTCGTCGTCATCGCCGCCATGCTGCTGGGCATCGTCGCCTCGGACAGCCAGGGCTTCTTCGCCTCCGAATGGTTCGGCTATCTGATCATGCTGATCGCGCTGTCGCTGATCTTTATCGGCATCAAGCGCTACCGCGATATCGAGCGGGGCGGCGTTATCCGCTTCGGACGCGCCTTCGGCCTTGGGCTCGGCATCGCGGCGATCGCGGCGCTGGTTTATGTGCTCGTCTGGGAAAGCTATCTCTACACGACCGATTACGCCTTTATCGACCGCTACATCGCGGCGATCGTCGAATCGGCGCGGGCCGAGGGGCTGACGGGAGCGGCGCTGGCGGCGAAACTCGCCGAGATGGACGCGCTACGGGAAAATTACGGCAACCCGCTTTTCCGGCTGCCGATGACGTTTCTCGAGATTTTCCCGATCGGGCTGATCGTCGCGCTCATTTCGGCGGCGATCCTCAGAAAGCCGGAAATCCTTTCCGCCCGGGCCGTTTCGGGGCAGGCGCAGACCGTTTCGGACCCGGAAAGTGCGGCATCGACGCAACAGCAAGGCTGAACAAAGCCCCGAACGCCCATTCACTCCTTGTTCAATGCCCCGCGGCTATGCCAGCGATCATGTCGATGGTTAGGAACCTTGTCTTGGGAATCGGAGTCGCAGCGGCCACCGCTGCGGCTCTCCCGGTTTACGCCCCGGTCCATGCGCAGCAGCGCAGCGAGCAGGACATGGTGTTCCAGAACCGCCAGCAGGGGCGCGCAATGCCGCTCCGCCAGATCGAACGGCGTGTCGTCACGCAGATGCGCGGCGCCGACTATCTGGGCAACCCTATTTATTTTGAGAGCAGCAACACCTATCGCATGACGTTCATGCGGAACGGACAGGTCATCCGCGTCGATGTGGATGCCGGCTCCGGCCGCATCAGGGACCGAAGCGATAGGTAAAGCCATATGCGCGTTCTGATAGTCGAAGACGAACCGACCCTGGGGCGGCAGCTCCGCGCCACACTCGAAGGCGCGGGCTATGCGGTCGATCTCGCCACCGATGGCGAGGACGGGCATTTCCTCGGATCCACCGAAAGCTACGACGTGATCGTGCTCGATCTCGGCCTGCCGGAGATTGACGGGCTGACCGTGCTGGATCGCTGGCGCAAGGAAGGGATGGTCGTTCCCGTGCTCGTGCTTACCGCGCGCGACAGCTGGTCAGACAAAGTCGCCGGGCTCGACGCCGGGGCCGACGATTATCTCGCCAAGCCGTTCCAGACCGAAGAACTGATCGCCCGGCTGCGCGCGCTGATCCGCCGCGCCTCAGGCAACGCCTCTTCCGAGCTGGTCGCCGGCGATGTCCGGCTCGATACGCGATCGGGCAAAGTCAGCCTGGACGGCGAACCGGTGAAGCTGACGGCGCAGGAATATAAGCTGCTCAGCTATCTGATGCACCACAAGGGCAAGGTGGTCAGCCGCACCGAGCTGATCGAGCATATCTACGACCAGGATTTCGATCGCGACTCGAACACCATCGAGGTGTTCGTGACGCGCATCCGCAAGAAGCTCGGCGCCGACGTCATCACCACGATCCGCGGCCTCGGCTACAGCCTCGAAGACCCGAGCGAACGGCGGGCGGAATAAACCCGCCGTAAAGGACGGGAGCCCCTTTGGACCAACCAGCCGCCCCTCCCAGCGAAGACACCGACAGCGAAGCGCCGGGTACGGCGACGCCGCGCCCGCACAGCCGCGGATCGCTGACCCGGCGCATGATCGGCATCGCGTCGATCTGGATCGCCGTGCTGCTGGTGATCGGCGGCGTCGGGCTGGATCGGGTGCTGACCCAGGCCTTTACGCGCAATTTCGATTCCCGGCTCGAATATGTGCTTTCCGCGATGATCGTCTCGGCCGAGCTCGACCAGAATGACGATATCCGCTTCATCCGCGAACCCGCCGACCAACGCTTCCTCGAACCCTATTCGGGCTTTTACTGGCAGGTATCGGGCGGCGGCCGCGAACCCTTTCGCTCGCGCTCGCTCTGGGACCGGGCGCTGCCCGCCGGCGAAGACCATAATGACAATGAAATCCACGGCTATGACGATGACAGCTTCGCCGAGGAGCCGCTGCGCATCCTGGAGCGCGACGCAATCCTGCCGGGCACCGATATCCCCTATCGCTTCCAGGTCGCCTCCTCGCGCGCCGTGCTCGACGAACAGATCGCCGAACTGCGCCGCACGCTGACGCGCTCCTTCGCGCTGCTCGGCCTCGGCCTGATCGTGCTGGCCGCCCTTCAGGCAACCTTCGGTCTGTGGCCGCTGCGGCGGATGCGCGAGGCGATCGCCGATGTCCGTACCGGGCGCAAATCGCGGGTCGAAGAAACGTTGCCGCGCGAGATCGAACCGCTGGTCGTCGAGCTCAACAATTTGCTCGACCATAATGAACGCCAGGCCGAGGAAGCGCGCCGCCATGCCGGCAATCTCGCCCATGCGCTGAAAACGCCGCTGACCGTGATCCAGAACGAGGCGCAGGCCGGAAGCGAAGACCTGCCCGCCACCGTGCTGCGCGAGACGATAGCGATGCGCCGCCAGGTCGATCATCACCTCGCCCGCGCCCGCGCCGTCGGGCGGCGGGGCGCCGGGCAATCGCGCAGCGCCGTCTGGCCGGCGCTGGAATCGGTCGAGCGCGCGGTCGAACTGCTGCACGAGCAGGTCACCATCGATATTGCCGGGGCCAAGGATGCCGCCGTGCGCGTCGAGCGGCAGGATCTCGACGAGATGCTCGGCAACCTGATCGAGAATGCGGCCAAATATGGCGGCGGCCGCGTGTTCGTGACGGTGGAGAAGCTGGAGCCGGAACCGGCGGCCGAACCCGCGCTCGACCCCGAAACAGGCGCGGTCGCGATCCTGATCGAAGATGACGGCCCGGGCATTCCTTCCGAAGAACGCGCGGCGATCTTCGGCCGCGGCGCGCGGCTCGACACCAACAAGCCGGGCACCGGCCTCGGCCTCGCGATCGTCAAGGATGTCGCCGAGATTTACGGCGGCGCGGTCGCGCTCGAGGAGAGCGAGGACCTGGGCGGATTGCTGGTGCGGCTGACCTTGCCGGCGGCGGTCTGATCGCGATGGGGGGGCACGATATCGCGATCGCCGGATGCGGGCCGGGCGGGCTGACCGCAGCCTTGTTCCTCCACCGGCTCGGCCACAAGGTCACGCTCTACGAGCGGTTCGAGGAACCGCAGCCGGTCGGATCGGGCCTGCTCGTCCAGCCGTCCGGGCTCGCTGTGCTCGGCGAACTCGGGCTCGCCGCGCCGATCCGCGAGCGGGGCGCGCGGATCGATTTCCTGAAAGGCACCTCGGTCCTGTCGGGCAAGCGCGCGCTCGATATGCGCTACAGCGCGCTCAAGGGCGATCAATGCGCGTTCGGCGTCCATCGCAGCCTGCTCTTCGGCACGCTCTACGAGGCGGTTCGCGCCAAAGGCATCGCCATCGAGACCGGGCGGACGGTGGCGGGCGCCGAAGACGGCCGCTTCCGCTTCGCCGACGGCGCGACCTCGCCGCGCTTCGATTGCCTGGTCGATGCGCTGGGCGCGCGCACGCCGCTCACGCCGCCCTGCGGCGGCGACCTCGCCTATGGCGCGCTCTGGGCGACGCTCGACTGGCCCGAAACCGGCAGCTTCCCGGCCGACGCGCTCGACCAGCGCTATCGCCGCGCGCGCGAAATGGCCGGCGTCATGCCGATCGGCGCCAACCCGGCGAGCGGCAGGGCGGGCGCGGCCTTTTTCTGGAGCGTCCGTGCCGACCGGGTCGAGGCGCTGCACGAAGCGGGCACCGACGCGTGGAAGGCCGAGACGATCGCGCTCTGGCCGGAAACCGAAAGGCTGGTCGAACAGATCGCCGACACGCGCGACATGGTCTTCGCGCATTATGCCCATCGCACCGTGCGCCGCCCCGTGGAGGGCCGCCTCGTCCATATCGGCGACGCCTGGCATTCGACGAGCCCGCAGCTGGGGCAGGGCGCGAACATGGCGCTGCTCGATGCCGCCGGGCTCGGCGGCGCGTTCGAGCGCCACGCCGATATCGCCGATGCGCTCGCCCATTATGCCTGGCTGCGCGCCAGCCATATCCGGCTTTACCAGGCGATGAGCCGCTTCTTCACCCCGCTCTACCAGTCGGACGACAGCTTCCGCCCGTTCATACGCGACCAGCTCGTCCATTATTTCGCCGGGCTCTGGCCCGCCCGCAACCTCGTCGCGGCAATCGTCTCCGGCAATCTCGGCTGGCCGCTCCGGCCGATGGGAATGGGGAGCGCCTAGGGAACGCCGTTAAAAAGGCGAAGGGGTTTCGAAATCGTCGTCGCGGATGGCGCGGTGATGGGAGACGACCTCGTCGATAATCAGGCGTAGGAAGCGTTCGAGGAAATCGGGGTCGAGGCCCGCTTCGGAAGCCAGCGCGCGGAGCCGCTCGACCTGCCGGCGTTCGCGATCGGCATCGACCGCGGTGACCCTGTTCGCGGCCTTCCATTTGCCGACCTCGCGCGTGACCTTGAACCGTTCGGCCAGCAGCGAGACGATCGCCGTATCGATATTGTCGATGCTGCTTCGCCATCGGTCCAGCTCGTTGTCGGTCATGATGCGCCTCCTCCTCGCCCGCCTTGTCGCGAGATGCGCGCCGCGATGCAAGACGCGAAAAGCGCCCTTGCAATGTTGGATATGCTCTAAGACAGATATTTACCTATTTGGTTATATCTGGAGAAGGCGATGCTTGACGACCGAACCGTGCAACGCGCGCTGGCGGCGAAGGGCGCCTATAAGGGCGCAATCGACGGCGCCTATGGAGAGGCGACGGCCAGAGCGGCGCGTTGCGCCCTGATCGGCGATCATCACGACATCGCAGCCTGGATCGATCCGCGCTGCCGGATCGCCATCGAACAGGCGATCATGGCCGCGGCGGGAATCGAGAGCGGGCCGGTAGACGGACTGGCCGGCCCCCAGACCCGGATCGCCTGGGAACGCTGGCAGGACCGGCTGCGCGGCCTGACGCCCCGGGCCGCCGAAATCGCCCACCAGCCGGATGTCTTTCCCCGCCAGAAGGACGTGCCCGGTTTCTACGGGGAACCCGGCACGCACCAGGCGATGCTCGACCTGCCCTTCCCGATGCGGCTCGCCTGGGACAAGGGCACGGTCATCCGCCGCTTTGCGATCCACGAAAAGGCGCGGGAAAGCGCCGCGCGCGCCTTTGCCGGCATCCGTGCTCATTATGGCGAGGACGCTATCCGCCGCCTCGGGCTCGACCTGTTCGCCGGCTGCCTCAACATTCGGGCGATGCGCGGCGGCAAGGCGCTCTCGATGCACAGCTGGGGCATCGCCATCGATTTCGATCCCGAACATAACCCCCTGCGCTGGGGGCGGGACAAGGCACGGATGGCCGGGCCGGACTATGCGCCCTTTCTCGATATCTGGGAGAGCGAAGGCTGGATCAGCCTGGGCCGCGAACGCAATTATGACTGGATGCACGTCCAGGCCGCGCGGCTCTGATCGCGGGCCGCCGGTCGAGAAAATCGGCGCGCCCGCCGAAGCCGGGTTGCGGGACAGCACCCGGCGAGAAAGGCAGGGCGGCGAGGGGATAGCCATGCACCGTTCCATCCTGTTCTTCGCCGCGCTGCTGATTGCGGCTCCGGCCGCCGCCGCGCCGGTCGAGGAGGTGATCGCTGCCGAGCGCGCCTTTGCTGCGGACAGCCAGTCCGAATCGCTGAAGACGACTTTCACGCGTTTCGCCGCCGAAGACGGCATCGCGCTCCGGCCATTCGCCATTCTCGGCGCGCATGAATTTATCGCCAGCTGGCCCGATGCAGACAGCGCAGGCAGCCTGCAATGGGAACCGGCCTTTGCCGGGGCCGCGCTGTCGGGCGATCTTGGTTTCACGACCGGCCCTTATGAGACGGCGGATGGCGGACACGGCACCTATCTGACCGTCTGGCAGCGCCAGGCCGATGGCGAATGGCGCTGGCTGATCGACCATGGCGCGCCGGGCAGCCGCACGCCTGCCGCATTCGACGCGCCCGAGGTCGCGCTTCTCGGACCGTCGGCGAATCCCGCGAACACTGAGGCGGATGGTATGCTCGAACTGATGGCCGCCGACACGCATGTCGATTCGAGCCTCGCCCACGGCTGGGCGGCGATAGCGGAGATGCTTTCCGATGATGCGCGCGTCATGGGGATGGAAGCCGACACGGCGATCGGCCGCACGGCGGCCGCCGGCGCGCTGGCGGCGCGGCCCGAGCCGGTTGCCGCCCACTATGAGGGCGGCGGGGTTTCGGCGGCAGGCGATCTGGGCTGGACCTATGGCTATGCCGATTGGCGCGAGGGCGAGGAAACGCGCCGCGCCGCCTATCTGCGGATCTGGCAGCGCCAAGGCGATGGCTGGCGGATCGTTGTCGACAATTTCGCGCCCTTCCCGCCGCGCTAGCCCGGCGGCACCTCTCGCCGGAACAGGCGCTTGAGGAACCGCCCGGCGATCCACAGCACCGCCAGGCTGAAGACCAGCACGACGACGAACACGATCACCGCCAGCACGGGGCTGGCGAGCGCGGCGAAGGTCAGCCCCGCCGTCGCGACATCCTCCCCGGTCGACACCACGACATTGCTGAAGGGTTCCGGACTGGTGTTGACCGCCGCGCGGGTGCTCGCCTTGGCGGCATGGCCGACCAGCGCGCCGCCGCCGCCCAGCAGCAGCGCGACGACCTGCCAGGCGGGATCGTTGGCATCGACGATGGCGAGTGCGAGCAGCGCCCCGCCCACCGGCCGCACCAGGGTGTGGACCGCGTCCCACACGCTGTCGAGCAGCGCGATCTTGTCGGCCAGAAATTCGAGCAGCAGCGCCACGGCGGCGACCCCGATCACCCAGGGATTGGCGAGGATATCGAGGCTTTCGAGATGCCGGGGCAGCGCCACCCAGCCCGCCCGCATCGCAAGGCCGGTCGCGAACACGCACAGATAGAGCCGCCATCCGGCGAGCAGGCTGACCGATCCGGCCAGCGCGACAAGTTCGACCGCGCCCACCGGGAGACGCTGACACGGCGCGCATCGCGCGGCAAGGGCGCGCGCCCTTGCCCGATGCGCCAGCGCGTATAGACAGGGACGATGGAAGAGCTTCCCGAAAACCATCCCGGCATTCCGGCGGCAACGCTGATCCTGATGCGCGACCGGCCGACGGCGGCGCCCGAACTGCTGCTCGTTCAGCGCGCGCGGAAGATGGCATTCGCAGGCGGCGCGATGGTGTTTCCCGGCGGGCGGATCGATCCCGGCGATCATGCGCTGGCCGAAAATCACGCGGTGGTGCGCGGTGCGCCGGGCGATGCGCTGGAAAGCGCGGCGCGGGTCGCCGCGATCCGCGAGACGCTGGAGGAGACCGGCGTCGCCGTGGCCTTCGATCCGCTGCCCGATCCCGTCGCCGTCGAACAATTGCGCGAGGCCCTGCACGAGGAAGCCGATTTCGGCGCGATGCTGGCGACCGGCGGCTGGCGGCTCGATCTGTCGTACCTGACGCCCTGGTCCCGCTGGAAGCCCAATTTCCGGCAGGAGCGTAGCTTCGACACCTGGTTCTTCGTCGCCCGCGCGCCGGAACTCGCCGACGATACCGCCGATGGCAGCGAAAGCGTGGCCAGCCGCTGGGCCGCCGCCCAGCATGTGATCGACGATGCCGCGAACGGCAAATGCTCGGTGATCTTCCCCACCCTGCGCAACCTGGAACGGCTGGCGCTATGGGAGAGTTTCGAAGCGGCCCGCAGCCATGCCGAGGCTTTCGCGGTGGACATGATCACGCCCTGGATCGAGGAACGCGACGGCGACAAATATCTCTGCATCCCGGACGATGCCGGCTATCCGGTGACCGCCGAAAAGCTGACCCGGGCGACACGCGGCTGATACAGCCGCGATTAAGCCGAACTTGAGGATAGCGTAGCAATGACCCGTTTCCTGCCCCTGTTTCTGCTGCTGCTCGCAGCCCCCGCGGCCGCCCAGGACGCTGAAGAGGCGACCCCGCGCGGCACCTATCTCGTCTATGCCGACCCCGCCGGATCGGCCTTCGTTTCGATCGAGGAAACGCTTGTCGATTCCGGCGTCTGGCCGCTCAGCTTCTTCTATTTCCAGGACGGCGCCCTGCAGGGCACCGCGCGGATGCGCGCCACCGCCGATTGTGCGGCCGGCGTCGTCAGCGGCACCTTGACCGCAGCGACCGGCCCCGGCGAGGAAGCGCTCCCTTATCTCGAAAACGGAACGGCGCCGTCCTTCGGCTTCGACCGGGCGGCGGGCGGCGGCGACGAGGCGATCGTCGCGTTCGTCTGCGGCACGCGCCAGTCCCGGCTCGAACAGGCCCAGGTGGCGATCGCCGGCACCCCGCGCCAGGCGGCCGGGGCCTATGCCGCGCTGCGCGCGCTCGGCATCGACGACGGGCTGGCACGCAGCCTCGCGATCCGCGACCTGCGCACGGCCGAACCGCTGATCGCCTCGGCCGTGCCGCAGGCGCTGCAGGCCCAGGTTCGCATGGCGCTGCTCGGCCTTTGATGCGGATCGCCGCCTTTTGCGCGCTGGCGCTGCTGGCCGCCGGGCCCGGCGCCGCCCATGTCGAAACGCGCAGCTTCCTCGTCACCGGCGATGAAGAGGCGGTGCTGATCGTCACCCTGCCCTGGGTCGCGACGGTCGATTGGGAAAACAGGGCGACCCTGTGGACGGCCGAAGGGCCGGTCGCGCTGACCTATGAAGGCGAGTGCGATCTCGGTTTCGACTGGCGCAGGATGGAGCGCGAACCGGGCGATGCGCTGCTGCCGCCCTGGCTGCGCCACACGGCCGGCTGGTACGAACAGCATGGCCATGTCGGCGATTTCCTGTGCGGCAATGCCCGGCCGGCGATGATTTCCCGGCGGATGCATCCCCGGCGCGTCGCCGAACGCTTCCGTGCGCTGGTCGCGGCCGGCCTACGCCCCGAGCCGGCCCGGGGAATCGCGATCGCCTCCGACGGCGCTCCACTGGTCGATGCACTGACCGAAGCCGATGTTTCGGGCGCGCTCGACGAGGCCCGTGAACGGGCGCGCGCGATTATCGTTCAGGAATGATTTTCAGGGGCCCGGCGGGACGATAGACGCGGCCAGCGGGCGGGCGCCCGGATAGGCAATCACCAGATCTCCGGCGAAATCCAGCGCCGTTTCGCCGTCCGCCAGCCAGACCGTACCGGGCGCGAGCGGCGCGCCATCGATGCTTCCCTCGCCCGAAAGCGGGACGATCCAGACCGGACGGCCGGGATCGGGCGCCAGCGTGCCGCTCGCCCCCTCGGCAAAGCGTTCGAGGACGAGCGCGCGCCCGGCCGCCAGGATTTCCCGCCCCTCGTCGACCATGCCCGGCGCCGCCAGGGGCTGCCAGGGCGCCGCATCGGCCACCGCGACCGCCTCTTCGAGATGGAGTTCGCGCGGCCGGCCATAATCGAAAAGCCGATAGGTGATGTCGCTGTTCTGCTGCACCTCGAGCAGCGTCACGCCTGCGCCGATCGCATGGATCGTGCCGGCGGGCAGGTAGAAGAAATCGCCGGCCGCCACATCCTTCCAGTCGAGCAGCGCCTCGACCGAACCGTCGAGCGCCGCCGCGCGCAGCCGTTCCGGCGCGGTCGCGGCGACAAGGCCGATGCCGATCCGCGCGCCGGGTTCGGCATCGAGCACCAGCCAGCACTCCTCCTTGCCGCGGGCATGGCCGCGCGCCTGCGCCGCCGCATCGCCCGGATGGACCTGCACCGAGAGCTTTTCGCTGGTGAAGAGATATTTGACGAGAAGATCGGCCTCCGGCCCGCTCGTCCCGGGCGCCTCGAACCAGATCTCGCCGACCGGCTGGCCGCCGGGCGCCGGATCGTCGAAGCCGAGACCCGGCACGCGCCGGCCCCAGGGCTTTACGACAGCGCGGGTCGCCAGTTGCTGCGCGGACATGCCGGTTTCCTTTGACTTGGGTGCGAACCGGCCGCCCGCTTGGGGGTTATCCGCCGATTTCGCCTTCTTCGATCACCGTCAGGCGGCCGCCGCTATGCCGGAAGACATTATATTCGTGGACATTGTTGAGACGGTTGTCGCTATTGGCGAGCGCGGCCGAGCGCGTGGGACCAAAACCGAAACCGATCAGGTTGCGGACTGCGCCGTTCACCTCGATCCCCCCACCGACAACGACATAATGGCCGCTGCCCGAATGGGCTTCGCAGATCACTCGCCCGGGATCGCCATAGCGTTCCGCAAAGCCGGTTTCGGCTTCCCGGCGGAGTACCGCCGCATCGACATCAATGGCATCGGACACCGCCACCGTATAGCCTTCGAAGCTGGTGACGCCGTTGCGATCCTGGCTATGGCCGAGACAGGCGGCAACCGATCCGGCCGAAGCGGGCGCCGCGGCGGCGAAAACGAGCGCGGCCGCGCCGAATTTCACGAAAGCGTTCATTGCGTTTCTCCCGAGCGTTGCAGGCGGGAGCATAGCGAAAAAGCGGCAAAGCGAAAAGCGCCATCGCGCGCGGCCGGGGCGCCCTAGTTGGGAAGCGCGCCTTCGGGCACTTTTTCCACCCAGTCCGGGTAGAAACAGGGCGCGCGGTTGGACCAGCCCGGCGCGGTCGCGGCGGCTTCGCTGATCGACTGGAGCAGTTCGCGCCGGCGTTCGGGATGGATATGGGGCAGCGCGGCGGCGGCGCAAAAGGCGCCGGGCAGCCAGGGCCGCACATAGGGGCCGAGCAACCGTTCGTAGAGGAAGCGATAGGCGGCGAAACTCGGCAGCCTGTCCTGCCCCAGATCGAAAGCCGAAATGGTGATGAGCGGTGCGAAAAAGGGTTCGACGGCGTCGAGCCCGCTATCGTCCGGCACATTTTCGCGGATTTCCTCGAGCCGGCGGTACACCGCCTTTTGCGCGCGGATACTGGCGGCCTCGACGACGTCGCGCGACCAGCGGCGGACGGCGTCGCGGCGATCGAGACCGACATCGAGAGAGCGGCGGACATAGCGCTGGGTCGCGGCTTCGAAAGAGCCAAATTCCTTCATTTCGGCAAGCGCCAGCGAGCCGTCCTTGGGAGAATTTGCCTTGGCCATCGAACCCTCCGGTTCGCTGTTGATCCGAGGGCCGATTATGGCACGCAACAGGTTGACGGTGCGTTAACCATCGAGGCCCGCCACCATTAGAATCGACAATGCTGCACTGCATCAAGGCCAAATCGCAATATCATGTGGATTGCGGCCCACATGTTGCACGAAAGCGATAATCAGGGGCCGAAGCAGCTAGTCCTTCGCGTCTTTCGGTTCGGGCCGCGGCTGTTCATGGCCGGGCTGGGTATTGGCGGGCGGATCGGACGCCGGAAAACTTTCATCGAGTCCCTCGTCGAGTTCCTCGTCTTCGCGGTCCTTGCCCGCACCGCCGGCTGGAATGGTATCGGTCATCATGTTTCTCCTCCTTGGTCTCAACCCTCCGGACCGTCGCTTCGTTCCCTTCGCGCCGGCGCTTTCGCGGCGACCGGCAAAAAAGAGTTATAAGGGTGGTTGTCATAGCCCCGTCGATCTTTAGGATGGGCGCACTCTTGGCGATGGCCGTGCCCGATATGTTCGGCGCCGCGGCCTTGTAGCGCGCGTTTCGGTTGCGCTTTTGCGCCGTAAATAACAGACTCAACCCGAACGGGGGACAATATGGCCGATTCCGAGCGCACGATCTTTGCGCCCGACGACCAGCAGGACTATGGCGACAATCCGACCGAGGTCCGCGAAACCGATAAATATGTCGAGGAATATGTCCGCGGCTTTGTCGAAAAATGGGACGAGCTCATCGACTGGGAGCAGCGCGCGAAGAGCGAAGGCCGCTTCTTCATCGATGTGCTGAAGGCGCGCGGCAAGCAGACCATACTCGATGTTTCGACCGGCACCGGCTTCCACTCGATCCAGCTGCTGAAAGCCGGCTTCGACGTGACATCGGCCGATGGCTCCGCGGAAATGCTGGGCAAGGCATTCGAGAATGGCCGCGATCACAATGTCGTCATCAAGACCGTCCACGCCGACTGGCGCTGGCTCAACCGGGACGTGCACGGCAAGTTCGACGCGATCATCTGCCTGGGCAACAGCTTCACCCATCTGTTCGACGAGAATGACCGCCGCCGCGCGCTCGCCGAATTCTATGCCGCGCTGAAACATGACGGGATCCTGATCCTGGACCAGCGCAATTACGACAAGATCCTCGACGACGGATTCAGCTCGAAGCACAAATATTATTATTGCGGCGACAAGGTGACCGCCGAGCCCGTCCATATCGACGAAGGGCTGGCGCGGTTCGAATATACCTTCCCGGACGGTTCCAAGCACAATCTCAACATGTTTCCGCTGCGCAAGGATTATGTCCGCGGATTGCTGCGCGATGTCGGTTTCCAGCAATTCCACAGCTATGGCGATTTCCAGGAAGAGGGCGAGGAAAAGGACCCCGATTTCTTCATCCATGTCGCGGAGAAGAGCTATGCCGGTGACTGAGGCGATCAGCGCGGGCGTTGCCACCGCACGCGACTATTATGACAGCGAGGAAGCCGACAATTTCTACGCCACCATCTGGGGCGGCGAGGATATCCATGTCGGAATCTACGAGGAAAGCCGCGATATCCGCGAGGCGAGCCGGGCAACCGTCGATCGCATGGCGAAGCATCTCGGCAGCATCGAGGGCAAGCATGTGCTGGATCTCGGCGCCGGTTTCGGCGGCGCGGCGCGTGTGCTGGCGCGCGAATATGGCGCCCGCGTCACCTGCCTCAACCTTTCGCGGGTCGAGAATGAACGCAACCGGCAGCTGACCCGCGAGGCGGGGCTGGGAGACCGGATCGCGATCATCGACGGATCGTTCGACGCGATGCCGTTCGACGAGATCCAGTTCGATATCGCCTGGAGCCAGGACGCGATCCTGCACGCGCCGGACCGGCGCGCCGTGCTCGACGAGATTGCCCGCGTGCTCGCCCCGGGCGGCGAACTGATCTTCACCGATCCGATGCAGGCCGACCGGCTGGACGATCCCTCGGCGCTGCGCCCGATCTACGACCGCATCCATCTGCCCGATCTCGCCAGTGTCGGCTTTTACCGGGACGAACTTCTCGATCGCGGCCTCAGCGAGGTCGATGTCGAGATACTGACCCACGAGCTTCGCAACCATTATGCGCGCGTCGCCGAAGAGCTGGACGCCCGCCGCAGCGAACTCGCCGCGAACGATGCCTTTGTCGACCGGATGCTGGAGGGGCTTTCCCACTGGGTCGAGGGCGCGGACAAGGGGCTGCTCGCCTGGGGCATCCTGCATTTCCGAAAAGGGCAATAGCCCGGAAGGACAGGCGGCCGATGGACGACATGCCCGACAAGAGCCCGGTCGCCGGCGCCGCGATCCTGCACAGGGACGATATCCGGGGCGTTTCCGGCGGCGCGAAATATACGGTTGCGCTGTTCGTCGCCTTTACCGTGCTTTTCCCGACCATGGCGAACGACTGGTTCGCGCTGTTCCGCGACTGGATTTCGCAGACCGCGGGCTGGTTCTACAGCTTCGTCGTCACGCTGTGCCTTTTGTCCTGTATCGCCTTGCTGTTCGGCAAATGGGGGAAGATCAGGCTGGGCGGCGACATGGAGCGGCCGGAATTTTCCTGGCTCGCCTGGTCGGCAATGCTGTTCGCCGCGGGCATGGGGATCGGCCTCGTCTTCTGGTCGGTCGCCGAACCGCTGACCCATTATGCGGGCAATCCGTTTATCGGAAGCTGGTCCGAAAATACCAACGATGTCGAACATGCGCGCATGGCGATGCGGATCACCTATTTCCATTGGGGCCTGCACGCCTGGGGCCTCTATGCGATAGCCGGGCTGATCTTCGCCTATTTCTCGTTCCGCAAGAACGAGGCGCTGACGATCCGTTCCGCGCTGCGCCCGCTGATCGGCGATGCGGTCGACCGGCTGCCCGGCAAGGCGATCGACGTGGTCGCCATCGTCGCCACCGTCTTCGGCGTCGCGACCTCGCTCGGCTTCGGCGCGGCGCAGATCAATGCCGGGCTCGAACAATTGTTCGGCTTCGAGATCAGCATCACCCACCGGCTGCTGATCGTCGCCGGGATCACCGCCGTCGCCGTCTTCTCGGTCGCTTCGGGCCTCAAGCGCGGCATCAAGATCCTCTCGCTCACCAATATCTGGCTCGCCGCGCTGATCCTAGCCGTGACATTGGCGTTCGCGCCGCTGGAGCCGATCTTGCGCAACCTGACCCTGCGCATCGGCGACTATCTGTGGAGCCTGCCCTCGCTCACCCTGGCCACGGCGGCGGACAATAGCGGCTGGTCCGCGGCCTGGACGACCTTCTACTGGGGCTGGTGGATCAGCTGGACGCCGTTCGTCGGCCTGTTCATCGCGCGGATTTCGCGCGGGCGCACGATCCGCGAATTCGTCTGCGGCGTGCTGCTGATCCCGACCGTCGTCACCTTTGTCTGGCTTTCGATCATGGGCGGCGCGGCCTTTTCGGTCGCGCGCGCCGAACCGGACATCATCGCGCTCGCCCAGCAATCGCCGGGGCTCTCGCTCTATACGATGATCGAGGCGGTACAGCCCGGCTCCATCGCTACCGCGGTCGCCGCCATCGCCACGATCCTGGTCGCCCTGTTCTTCGTGACGAGCGCGGATTCCGGCACGCTGGTCGTCACCACGCTGCAGGCGGGCGGCGATACCGATCCGCCGCTGGCCGAACGCGTGCAATGGGGCATCGCCATCGGCGCGGTCGCCGCGGCGCTGCTGCTCGCGGGCGGGCTCGGCGCGCTGCAGGCGATTGCCATCGCCGCCGCGCTGCCCTTTTCCGTCGTTCTCGTCGCGATGATCGCGGGGCTGTTCGTCGCGCTGCGCAAGGACAGGCCGCCACCGGCTTGAAAACGCCCGAAAATGCCGCTCGAAACGCGAACGGCATGTCCCATCGACAAAAAGCCGCGCGCGTTCGACTGGCAGCGCGGCGGTTAGGCGACGATTCGGTCCGATGTGGTTAGAAGGCCCTATGGACAATGCGCATCCCGAATCGGTGAGAAGCGTCAATGTGGACCGGCAGATCGGGATGATCTCGATCGTCGGCTTCTGGGCCTTCTACTTTACCGTGATCACCATCCGAGCCGCGGTGTTCGGCTGGGAGGGCCAGCTGGGCATGCTCGCCTATCGCGTGGTCGTGACGCTGTTCGCGATCTTCCTCACCTATTTGCTGTTCCTGTTCCTCGAACGCTTTGCCGACCGGCCGCTGCGGTGGCGGATTCCGATCGCCTTTGCCTCGGCGCTGCCCGTGGCCGCCGCGATCGCCGCCTTCAATGCGCTGATCTTCGAGGTCGCCGATCCGATGAACCTGTTCTCGGGCGAGGAATGGGAGGTCGAGCGCCAGCAGATGCAGCAGATGCTGGAGATGGATCCCTATGCCCAATACCGGATCTTCGTCGAACAGGTGATGTCGCGCTATTTCGTCGTGATCGCCTGGTCGCTGCTCTACATGGCGCTCGGCTACGCCCAGATCGTGCGCCGTGCCGAACGCCGCGCCGCGATCTTCGCGCAGGAGGCGCAAACCGCGCAGCTCCGCGCGCTGCGCTACCAGGTCAATCCGCATTTCCTGTTCAATACCTTGAACGTCCTCTCCTCGCTCGTCATGCGCGACCGGCGCGACGAGGCCGAGCAGATGATCCTCAACCTTTCGACCTTCTACCGCACCAGCCTGACCGCGGAACCCGCCGACGATGTCTCGCTGGAAGAGGAAATCCGCCTGCAGCAGCTCTATCTCGATATCGAGGCGGTGCGTTTCCCCGAACGGCTGAAGGTCGAGATCGAGGTCCCCAAGGAACTCAACGGCTGCTGCGTGCCGGCGCTGATCCTCCAGCCGATCGTCGAAAACGCGCTGAAATACGGTGTTTCGCGCGTCCGCCGGCCGGTGACAATCGCGATCCGGGCAAAAGAGGCCGAGGGCAAGCTCATCATCACCATCGCCGACGATGGCGATCCGATGCCGGCGGACGGGCCGCACGGCACCGGCGTGGGCCTCGGCAATGTCCGCGACCGTCTGGAAGCCCGGTATGGCGAGGATTCCTCGGCCACCTGGGGTCCGCGCCCCGAAGGCGGATTTGCGGTACGCCTCGAAATGCCTATCAACAGGGAAAGTTGCTGATGCAGGACACGCTCGTCATGGCCGATACGAAACCCTTGCGCACCCTGCTCGTCGACGACGAGCCGCTCGCGATCGAACGCATGCAGATATTGTGCGCGCGCACCGAGGGGCTGGACCTGATCGGCACGGCGCAGGACGGCGAGAGCGCGCTGCGCCTCGTCGAAGCGCTGCAGCCCGAGCTGCTGCTGCTCGACATCGCGATGCCCGGCATGGACGGGATGGAGGTCGCCCGCGCGCTCGAACATGCGACGCTGAAACCCGCGATCATCTTCGTCACCGCGTTCGACCAGTTCGCGGTCGAGGCGTTCGACGTCGCCGCGGTCGATTATCTCCTCAAGCCCGTCGCGCAGGAGCGGCTCGAAAAGGCGCTGACGCGGGTTACCGAGCAGATCCGCGAAAAGGCCGAAGAGGCCGAGGAATCCACGCCCTGGACCGAGGAATTCTGGGTGCCGCACCGTTCCGAAGTGATCCGCGTCGCGGCCGAGGATATCGATCGGATCGAGGCCGAACGCGATTATATGCGCCTCCATATCGGCGAGCGCAGCTATCTGCTCCACCAGACGATCAGCAACCTGGAGGACCGGCTCGATCCCGCACGCTTCATCCGCGTCCACCGTTCGGCGATCCTCAACCGCGAGCGCATCGCCAAGCTGCGCCATGACGGCCAGGGCGGCTGGTATGCCGAAATGGCCGATGCTTCCGAAGTGCGGATCGGGCGGACCTACCTGAAAAAGGTCAAGCAGATCGCCGGCAAGTAACGCCCGGCTTGGGGGCGAGAGCGCGGCAGGGCGCGGCGCTCCCGCCCCCAATTGGCGTTATTCGGGATTGATGGTCGGTTCGCGCATCAGATAGTCGCCGGTGATATTCCGGATATTCGGATACACGGTCGTGGCGATTTCCTCGCCGGCGGCCTCGTTCGCCGCGCCCCATTCGCGCATGAACGCCTGGTAACGCGCCTGGT
Organism: Parasphingopyxis marina; assembly: GCF_014237875.1. Classification (GTDB taxonomy): domain Bacteria; phylum Pseudomonadota; class Alphaproteobacteria; order Sphingomonadales; family Sphingomonadaceae; genus Parasphingopyxis; species Parasphingopyxis marina. The sequence continues at coordinate 514,277 of NZ_JACJVJ010000001.1, read as the reverse complement.
TGGGCGCCAGATCGGCGGTGTTGGCAAAGGTCGTGACCAGCATCAGGTTGAAGTCGCCGCTATTGGCCAGATCGCTGATATAGATCGCATAATCCTGAATATGGCCGTGCGGGCAAGATGCTCGAAAAAGACGATTTTTCTCGCCGAAACAAAGAACCCCCGGACGGTTTCCCGTCCGGGGGCATTGCCTGGGCCCTTGATAGGGGCTGGAGGGCCCTGGGAGCAATTGGGTTGCGCCTAGCGGGTGGCGATCACACCGTCCGCCGCGGGGGCTTCGGCGATCTGGCTGAGCTGCCGCATCGCCGAGGCGCGGGCATCTTCCTGGCACGCACGGATCGCCGGCGCTTCGGCGAGGCGCTGCGGGCTGACCGTACCGCACACCTGGCGGGCGGCGCGATCGATCCGCTGCGAAAGTTCGCGATAGCCGGCGGCCGAACCGACATTATAGATGCCGGTGTTGATCGCGACGCTCTGAGTTTCTCCGGTTTCGGTTCCCGCGAAAGCCGGGGCGGCGGTGAACGCCGTGGTGGCACCGGCCATACCGATGGCGGCGACAGCGAAAGCAAATTTCTTCATCGTTTCAAACTCCTGAACCTTGGCCCTTCGGGACCATCCCGAAAGATCCTTTGACGGGCGGCTGCCGGGTTTCCCGGTCTTGCCGTCTGGGGCCATTTATAAGCCGAAGATGACAGTTGTTCGCGCGCGGATCGACAATCGCGGCCAGCGGAGCGTCCAATCGACGAACGGCATCCCGGCGTCGATCAAGGCGGCGGTCAGGCGGCGGAAAGCGACGGTTCGCAGCGCTTCGTCGAAGCCATTTGTCGGGATTGGAGGGCGGGCTGGCGCGGCGACGTTGCGCAAGCAACGTTCTGACAAATTTACAGTGACCGCACGAAGGCCGTGATATCGTCGAGCGAGGGCGCCGAACCCCGGGTCCAGCGGGACAGCGCGGTCATGATCCGGATATGGCCGATACCGGCATAGCTGCGCAGCGTCACCGGCACCCCCGCCGCTTCCAGCCGCGCGGCAAGACGCTCGGAATGAAAGGGCCGCACCGTCTCGTCGGCATCGCCATGGAGGAGGAGCGCGGGGGGATCGCCGGCATCGGCGAAGTTGATCGGCTGGGTCGCGGCCAGATCGGTCGCATTGCCGAACGCGCCGCGCGTCGCGGGCGTATCGAGCGGAAGGAAATCATAGGGCCCGGCCATGCCGACCCAGCCCGCGATCGCACGGTGGCCGGCTTCGCCGAGCCAGCGCCCGTCCATCGCGAGCAGCCCGGCGATATGCGCGCCCGCGCTATGGCCGACGAGCACGAGCCGCCCCGGATCGCCGCCGCGCGCGCGGATATTCGCTTCCGTCCAGAGCACGGCCGCGGCGGCATCCTCGACGAAATCGGGAAAGGGATGATCGGGCGCGAGCCGGTAATTGGCGACCACGGTGACGAAGCCCCGCGCCGCAAAGGCGCGCCCGGCAAAGGCATAACCGGCCTTGTCGCCGCTCCGCCAGCCGCCGCCATGCAGGAAGACGATGACCGGAAGCGCGGCATCGGCATCCACCCCTTGCGGGGCATAGATATCGAGCCGCTGGCGCGCGTCCCGGCCATAGGCGATGTCGCGCGCCACCTGCTCCGACCCGGCATCCTTGGGCACCATCCAGTTGAACAGCATCAGCCGGTCGGCGGTGAACGCCATGACCGCGCCCGCCGCGATGACGAGCAGGATGAGGAGGAGGAGAAGGCGCAGCATGATCGCCGGTTAGCCCAGCCGCACGGGAATTGTCGATATCGTCAGTCGATCCGCTCTACCGTCACCTGCTGCTCGTTGAGGTCCGCCCGGCCGAAGATCGTCATGAAGGCGATATCGGTCGCGTCGCGGCCGACGATGATCGGCACCAGGCCTTCGACGGGCGCGAGGCGGCTCGGGTCGACGATATGCCAGCTGCCGCCCAGCCATACTTCGACGACCGCGTGGAAATCCTGGGGCTGCAAATTCCAGGCATAGGCCGACATCATCCGCGCCGGGATGCCCGCCGCCCGGGAGAAGGAAATCAGCAGGTGCGCATAATCGCGGCAGATGCCGTCGCGCGAGATGAAGGTATCGACGGCGCTCGTCGCGGCGGTGCTGGCGCCGGGAACATAGTCGAGCTGTCTTTCGATCCAGTCGGCCATGGCGAGGATCTTGTCGCCGCCCATCTTGTCGCCGAACACCTTGGCGACGAAGCTCTCGAACCGGTCGGACTGGCAATAGCGACTGGGCCAGATGAAGGGCACCGTCTCGGGGGGCAGCTCGTGATAGGCATGTTGCGGCAGGCCGGCGATATCGGGCGGCGTCCGCTCGACCTCGACGGTCGCGTGATAATCGGCGCGGAAATGCCCGGCGCCGCGCGTCCAGGTGCGGCGGCCATAGCCTTCCCCGGCGTGAAAGGGATGAAGCTCCGAGCCGGTCGACACCGTCATCCGACCCTCGATGACATTCTGCGCGGGCCCGTCGGGCGCGGCCTCGATCTGCAACAGAACATCGGCCTCGGCATGGACCGTGTAGTCGAGCAGGGCGTGGATCGAGAGGCGCATGATATCCGAATCGGTTAACCGGGGGACGAAAGCCAATGCCCGGCGCATGAAGCAAGCCGCGGCCCGGCGCAACCGCCCCGCCCGTCTCGTGCGATCAGAGGCCCTTCTCTTCCCGCGCCCGGTACATCGCTTCGTCGGCGCGGACGATGGCGTCGTCCAGCGCGTCGTCCGCGCCCCAGACGGCAAGGCCGATCGATGCGCTGACCGCGACCCCGTCTATGCCGAGCCGGCCGCCGGCCAGTGCGACAGCCTCGCCGATCCGCCCGCTTACCGCTTCGGCCTCTTCGCGCGAGGATGCCGTCATCGCGACGAGGAATTCCTCGCCGCCCCAGCGTGCGCACAGCGCATGGCCGCCACAGGCTTCGGCCAGCGCTTCGGCGGCGAGTTGCAGCACGCCATCGCCCACGACATGGCCGAATTCGTCGTTCACCCGGTGAAATTCGTCGATATCGGCGAGCAGCAGATAGACGGCGTCGGTCTGCCCGGCCGCCGCGCGCAGCTTCATCGCCCGGTGCTGGAAGGCGCGGCGGTTATAGAGGCCGGTCAGGCTGTCTTCCTCGGACAGGCGCTCTGCGGTCTCCAGCGCCTCGGCCAGCCTTTTGTTGGCGGAGCCGAGATCGGCGGCAAGCCGCTCATTCTCGATCCCCACGCGGATATGGGCGCGGACGCTTCGTCCCTGCCGCCAGCCATAATAGGCCATGGCGAAAAGATAGCCGGTCATGCCGATCGCCGGCACCGGGCCGATCGCAGGGATGCTGAGCAGCAGGGGGGCGAGCGCGCTGATGCCGAAAAAGCCGAGCGACAGGAACATCGCGCGCGGCCGCATCACGATCGCGATCGTCAATATGCCCACCGAGACGAGCGTGGCGATGATGAGTATCTGGGCGGCGAGATCGCCGGCGATATCGCCGCCGACCGGCCAGATGAACAGGCCCCAGGAGAAACCGTTCAGCGCCATCGTCCCGTCGAAGCGCCGCAACAGCCCGGCCGGCGACCGGCCTTCGGCGACGGCGGCAAGGATGCGTTGGCAGGCGAGATAGTTGGCCGCCATGAAGGCGATGCGCAGCGCGACAATCGGCACGAACCACAGCGCCTTGGACGAGAAATAGGCGGTGAGCGCGATGACGATGATGCCGAATATCCCGGCAAGCACCGACGATTTTTCATGCTCGGCCAGCGAAACGGCAACCGCCGACGATACCGCCGATTCAAGAGCGGTATCGTCGATATGCGCGTCCGGCCCCGCAAGGCCGCGCCTTATCGCGGTCGGCAATTTCATCGTGCCTCCCCCGCTCCCCCGTTGTCCCCCGCACAAAGCCGTAGGGGCACGGGGTAAACAGCCATTTAAAGCCGTCGAGAATTGTTTCGGATCCGCAACGCACCGAACCCTTGCCATTTGCAGGGCGGCCACACATGTCGGCAGCCTGCCCGGATCGCGCCGGATTCGGGCTTGCGCGAACAGAACAAATCTGGAACAAACCTTTCCCATGAGTCTCTCGAAAATCAGCGTGCGCGGCGCGCGCGAGCATAATCTCAAGGGCGTCGATATCGACCTGCCCCGCGACACGATGATCGTGATCACGGGGCTTTCGGGCTCCGGCAAATCGAGCCTGGCCTTCGACACCATCTATGCCGAGGGCCAGCGGCGCTATGTCGAGAGCCTGTCGGCCTATGCCCGGCAATTCCTCGAAATGATGCAGAAGCCGGACGTCGAGCATATCGAAGGGCTCAGCCCGGCGATCTCGATCGAGCAGAAGACGACGAGCCGCAATCCGCGCTCCACCGTCGCGACGGTTACCGAGATCTACGATTATATGCGGCTGCTCTGGGCGCGGGCGGGCATTCCCTACAGCCCCGCGACCGGCGAGCCGATTTCCGCCCAGACCGTCAGCCAGATGGTCGACCGGGTGATGGCGCTCGAAGAGGGCACGCGCTTCTATCTGCTCGCGCCGGTCGTGCGGGGTCGCAAGGGCGAATATCGCAAGGAAATCGCCGAGTGGCAGAAGGCGGGCTTTACGCGCGTCCGCGTCGATGGCGAGTTCTACGATATCGAGGACGCGCCGAAGCTCGACAAGAAATTCAAGCATGACATCGAGGTCGTGGTCGACCGGCTGGTCGTGCGGGAAGGCATGGAGACGCGGCTGGCGGACAGCTTCGAGACCGCGATCCGGCTCGCCGACGGCCTCGCCTATGTCGACCTGGCCGACGGGACGGTGCCGGGGCGCGAACCGGACGAGGACGGCAGCGGCAAGCTGAAGGGCGCGGGCCTGCCCGACAACCGCATCGTCTTCTCGGAGAAATTCGCCTGCCCGGTTTCCGGCTTCACCATTTCGGAGATCGAGCCGCGGCTCTTTTCCTTCAACGCGCCGCAGGGCGCCTGCCCGGCCTGCGACGGACTGGGCGAGAAGCTGGAGTTCGACGAGGAGCTGGTGGTCCCCAATCCCGAGCTCAGCCTGAAAAAGGGCGCGGTCGTTCCCTGGGCCAAGTCCAACCCGCCCTCGCCCTATTATATGCAGGTGCTCGCCAGCATCGCGAAGCATTTCGAATTCTCGCTCGACACGCCGTTCGGCGAGCTGCGCGAGGAGCATCGCGACGTCATCCTGCACGGCACCCAGGGCCTGCCGATCACCCTCAGCTTCAAGGACGGGCGCAAGAGCTATGACGTGCGCAAGCCGTTCGAGGGCGTGATCGGCAATCTCAATCGCCGGATGATGCAGACGGAGAGCGCCTGGATGCGCGAGGAGCTGTCGAAATTCCAGACCGCCGCGCCGTGCGAAGTGTGCGGCGGCGCGCGGCTCAAGCCCGAGGCGCTGGCGGTGAAGATCGCGGCCGAGGACATCTCGATGAGCGCCCGCCGCCCGGTCGGCAAGGCGCTCGCCTGGTTCGAGGCGCTGCCCGAGAAACTCAACCCCACCCAGCTCCAGATCGCGACCCCGATCCTCAAGGAGATCGTCGAGCGGCTGGGCTTCCTCAACAATGTCGGCCTCGACTATCTGAACCTCGACCGCTCCTCCGGCACGCTCTCGGGCGGCGAGAGCCAGCGCATCCGGCTCGCCAGCCAGATCGGCAGCGGCCTGTCGGGCGTGCTCTATGTGCTCGACGAACCCAGTATCGGCCTGCACCAGCGCGACAATGACCGGCTGCTCGCCACGCTGAAGCGCCTGCGCGATCTCGGCAACACGGTGATCGTCGTCGAGCATGACGAGGACGCGATCCGCCATGCCGACCATATCGTCGATATGGGCCCGGGCGCCGGCGTCCATGGCGGCGAGGTCGTCGCGCAGGGGACGCTCAAGCAGATCCTCAAATCGAAGAAGAGCCTCACCGCGCAATATCTGAACGGCGAGCGCGAAATCGCGGTGCCGAAGAAACGCCGCAAGGGCACGGGGAAGAAGATCACCGTCAAGGGCGCCACCGCCAACAATCTCCACGGCATCAGCGCGTCGATCCCCCTCGGCACCTTTACCTGCGTCACCGGGCTGTCGGGATCGGGCAAATCGACCTTCACCATCGACACGCTCTATGCGGCCGCCGCGCGCACGCTGAACGGCGCCCGCGTCGTCGCCGGCAAGCATGACAAGCTCGAAGGCCTCGAATTTCTCGACAAGGTCATCGATATCGACCAGTCGCCGATCGGCCGCACCCCGCGTTCCAACCCGGCCACCTATACCGGCGCGTTCACGACGATCCGCGACTGGTTCGCCGGGCTCCCCGAGAGCCAGGCGCGCGGCTACAAGCCCGGCCGCTTCAGCTTCAACGTCAAGGGCGGCCGCTGCGAGGCGTGCCAGGGCGACGGCGTGCTCAAGATCGAAATGCACTTCCTGCCGGACGTCTATGTCGAGTGCGACGTCTGCCACGGCGCGCGCTACAATCGCGAAACCTTGGAGGTGAAGTTCAAGGGCAAGAGCATCGCCGACGTGCTCGACATGACGGTCGAGGATGCGCATGAATTCTTCAAGGCCGTGCCGCCGATCCGGGACCGGATGGCGATGCTGGAACAGGTCGGGCTCGGCTATATCAAGGTCGGCCAGCAGGCGACCACCCTGTCGGGCGGCGAAGCCCAGCGCGTGAAGCTCTCGAAAGAGCTTTCCAAGCGCGCCACCGGCAACACCCTCTATATCCTCGACGAGCCGACCACGGGCCTGCACTTCGAGGATGTCCGCAAGCTGCTGGAGGTGCTCCACACCTTGGTCGAGCAGGGCAATACGGTGGTGGTGATCGAGCATAATCTCGACGTCATCAAGACCGCCGACCATATCCTCGATCTCGGCCCCGAAGGCGGCGACAAGGGCGGCAGGATCGTCGCGCAAGGCACGCCGGAAGAGGTCGCGAAAACCAAGGGCAGTTTTACGGGCGAATATTTGAAGGATATGCTGGCGAAATAGGGCGCGAAACAGAGGGCGCGCCGCCACAGGGGGGAATGACGGCATGAACTTGCGCAAGGTTTTCGCTTGGCTGATCGGGATCAGCCTGTTTTTCGGGGTGATGATCGGCTGGGTCGCGCCGCTCGCCTTCCCGCCCATCGCGCAGGTCGCCCAGCCGATCGTGTGCGCGGGCGGCGAGCTGAGCCAGGATGTGATCCGCGGCGAGTCCGCCAACGAGGTCACCTATAACAGCGCGTTCGTATGCTATCGCGACGGGCAGGAAGCGGAGGACGTGACGGCCAGCGCGATCCTCACCGCCATCGGCATCTACAGCCTGATCACCTTTTTGCTGTTGTTTTTCTTCGGCCTGCGCGCGCTGCGCGGCCAGACGGCACGGATGCGCGAGGCGATCCGCGCGATCGGCGATCCGCGCATCCGCATGGAGGGCCGGACGATCGACATGCAGGACGCCGACCTCCCCGCCAAGCTCGACGCCCTCTCCACCCTGCGCACCCAGGGGCTGATCGACGAAGCAAGCTATGAGCGGATGGTCGCCGAGGCGCGGCGGAAGGGCTAGGGGAGACGAAGGGGAGTTTTACGGGGGAGTATTTGAAGGCTATGCTGAAGTAGAACAAAATGCTTGGCTTTATTTCTCGGTTTTTATTTACGTCTACGGCGATAGCTCCCGTAGCGATAGTTTATGCCTATGCCTTATCAATATCAGGAGAAAAACGGGCCGCCCTGATTTTGCTTTTAGCTGCAATCGTACTGACTTTAACTGCCCTTATATATATTTCGCTTATTCGAGCAAAATTATCAAGAAAGAAGGTGAAATTCACATATGCAGAAACGGCAGATCAGGAAAATATCGCATTTCTATTGCTATACATATCTCCACTTTTTACAAGTCCCGCAGATAGTTTAAATTATTCTATAGCAATACCAGTAGTTATACTCTTTCTAATAGTTGTTATGAGTGGAAATAATTATCATTTTAACCCACTTCTGAATATATTTAAGTGGCATTTTTATAAGGTGGCCACTCCAGATAACGTGGCAAGAGTCCTCATTACTCGTAGATCGATTCGAAACGTAGTTGATACAATTGAAGTGGTGTCATTGAGCGACTATGTAATCATGGAAGTGAAGGAGAGATAGGGGAGAGAAAATTGGGCAACTTATACGGGCTAATCGGTCCTCGCGGCATAGCAGAAGTTCGATTGATGCAGGTTGATGGCGCTGTCCAGCAGAGTCTGAACGATCTATTTCCGATATATGAAGAGCAGTTTCTTGAAGGCATTGAGGAAACCGTCGGATTTGATGGCGGGTATAACCCCGATCAACATCAAATTGTAGATATGCCGATGATTGAGGAAATGGGGGATGTTGTCCAACAAATAGCTCAGGGAGCCATTGGTCGAGATCCATTTCGACCGAATGAAACGCCCATTGAAGATATACGAGCCCTTGTCTGGTGCCCAGAAGAAGTCGCGAATGAACGGTATTTGGTTCAGAATTTTACTCGCGCCCAAGCCCTAACTCGGAAAGCACCACTGTTTTTTAATGGGGAAACCTTCTCTAAGTTGGAGGAGCCGTCGCTGTTAATAGCGCCTAAAATCGACGCAATCATGCAGCGAGGGCATGTGCAGTTCAAGAAATTTAATGTTTTAAAACAAGTATTTAATTTATTTGAGATATATCGAGAAGCTACGGATGCGGATATAATTGCATTTGCAGATAATCATCCAGTTGATTTGGGAAATCTCGAGGATTTTTGTGAAAATGCAAATCAAACGGCAAGGAAACTGATTTTTTCCATTTCCAGGGCCGGAGTAATTGCGGAGCGGCCAGCTCAAGACGTGCAAGAACTTGCAGCACAAATGGAGCTAGAAATTCAGGTAGAACGAGGGAGAATTGTTCTGCCCGAAGGAAGGGACCTTATCACCGTTCTCAAATTTCTCGATAACGGCATCTATCGCTCGCCGATTACAAATGATCGCTGGATGGCAAATTCGAGGCGAAGATTATGAGGCGCATAGCTTTTTGCTTTGATGGTACGTGGAACAAGATTGATGGCGCGTATCCAACCAACGTAGCGCGAGTTAGCCAATCGATTAGCCGCCGAGATCCCGAGGGCAATCCGCAGATAATCCACTATGATGAAGGTGTTGGTACAACAAGAACAGCTCGACTGACAGGTGGGATTTTTGGCCACGGCCTAAAAGATAATGTCATTGAGGCATATCATTTTTTAGTTCTGAACTATGAACCCGGCGATGAAATTTATGTTTTTGGTTTTTCTAGAGGGGCATTTACTGCACGCTCATTTGTGGGACTGGTTAGGAACTGTGGTATAGTATCTCGCCGCTCTCTCCATCACATCCGAGCAGCTTTCAACTTATATTTGAGTCGCGACAAAGAAGCCTCTCCAGGTTCAGAACTCGCTCGCCAGTTCCGTTTCGAACACTGCCCTATGCTGTGCTTGCCCGGCGACAAGGCATGGAGGAAGAAAGCTCACGATTATGAAGGCACAGATCATGATGTTGATCTGGCGATAAAATACGTTGGAGTTTGGGACACTGTTGGGGCACTAGGGATCCCCAACAATCTGAGATTGTTACGGTTTTTGAATAAAAAGTATCAGTTTCATGACACTGCACTGAGTTCATTCGTGAAAAGAGCTCGGCATGCAGTGGCAGCGGATGAAAAGCGCAAAACTTTTGAACCAAGCCTATGGAGCAATCTGGCAGACCTGAATGCAGCGTCAGATAGCGGCAATCGATACGAACAGATTATTTTTCCGGGCACCCATTCCGCGGTTGGTGGCGGTGGCCCAGTTCGAGGACTGTCGGACGCGGCACTAGAATGGATCTTTAATGCCGCGAGGCGAGAAGGACTAGCTTTTGATGTTGATTCGCAATCCCCACTTTATGATTTGAAGCCGAACCATCGGGCGCAGCTGTTCAACGCTAATGGAAAGCTTGATTGGAGTTGGAAAGATAGGTTGGTAGGAGTTGGCTTAGGCGACCGCCATTTCACCGGGATAGACCGCACAGATTTTCATAAATCTCTAGTGCGGCGCTTTCACACTGATGCGAAAAATCTACCAGAAGTTCAGAAATATCGCCCTCCTTCTTTGAAAGAATTTTGGCCTGCACTTGAAGAGATGAAGCAAGAGACTGAAATCGAGATTTCTCAAGCGCTATTAGAAACGAAATCCCTGTGGGACGATCGGAACCTACGGGTTCCGGACAAGGTTCGGTCGTATGTAATCAAGCCGGGCGATACGGCCCAAAAGATCGCTACCGCCGAAATGAACGGCCCGGAAGACGCAGCCATCTTGTTGCTGCACAATCTCAACATCGGAGCACTCTTCGACCCCGATGAGCTCTATGTCGGCGTAAAGATTGAGCTTCCCACCTATTCCGAATTGGAGAAGGCCAGTTAACAGTACAAAATCCTATTTCCTTGCAATGTTGGAGATCATCTGACTTATCCTGTCGGATGACGACCCCCGAGAATCAGCATCGCCCGGACGCCGCCGGACCGGCCGCTTCCTCCCCTCCGCGCCAATTGCCGGACGCCCTCCCCGCTCGCGCTTCGCCCGTCGATCCGGGCTGGACGCCGCCGCGCATCCGCTATTTCCTCAGCCGCCTCGCCGATACCGGCAATGTGCTGGGCGTGTGCCGGGAGATGGGGCTGTCGCGCCAGTCGGTCTATGCGCTGCGCGCGCGCGACACGGCGTTCGAGCGGGCCTGGCAGGGGGCGATGCTGCGGCACCGCGATGCGCTGGTCGATCTGTGCCTGGAACGGGCGATGGTCGGCGTGACCGAGGAGGTGGTGATCGACGGCCAGCTGGCCGAGCGGACCAAGCCCGACGGCGTGATGCTGCGCCACATGCTGGCCCGGGCGGACCGGCGCTGCGACGACGATCGGCTCGCCGCCCGGCCGCTGCAGCAGTCCGAACGGCATTTCGAGGCTTTGCTCGATTGCCTCGATCCGCCCGAGAGCGACGGGAGGAACGGTGGGGCGGACGGCGGCCAGGAAGCGCCGGCGGTGGACCGGGAGATGCTGCTCGCCGAGATCGCCGCCAGCGCGCAGTGGGACTGGAAGGAGGGGCAGCCCTTTGTCGCCCCGGCGGAAGGGCCGTGCGGCTATGCCGGCGACGAAGAGGCGCTCGAGGCGCTGATCGCCTATAAGCGCATCATGGCGACCCCGCCCGAAGAGGTGGATATCGCCGATCTCGATCCGGCCGAGGCGGAGGAATGGAGCGGGGAGCAATGGCTGCGCGCCGAACGCAGCGGGCTGGCCGACCGGATGTATGAGGATGACGATGAGGCGGTTGCCGACTGGGAGGATAGCGACTGGGAGGATCGCGACGGGGAGGATCGCAACGGCAGGGGCCTGGCGGGCGGCGAAGACCCCTGACCTGTGTCAACCAGTGTCAACCGGGCCGCCCTCGCCACAAGGCCTCTAGCCAAAGCCCGCGCCGCCCCCTAATCCCGGGCGGCAGGGGCAGTGAGGAGACCAATATCATGCCCCGCCTATCCCGCATCGCGCTTTTCCCTGCCGCCCTTCCGCTGCCCTGCGCGGCGCTTGCCGGGGCGCTGGCCGGGGCGCTGGCGCTCACGGCCTGCGCGACGATCGCCGATACCGTCGGCGAAACCTATACGACCGGGCTTTCCGGCGGGCAGGAGGTGCCGGGGCCCGATGGCGTTCGGGGCGACCCCGACGGATCGGGCACCGCACGGATCACCGCCGACGCGACCACCAACAATATCTGCTTCGCCTTGACGGTGCAGGCGATTTCCCAGCCGACCGCCGCGCATATCCATCGCGGCGCGCGCGGGGAGGCCGGGCCGCCGGTGCTAACGCTGGATCCGCCGCTGAACGGCCGCTCCTCGCGCTGCTACAGCGTGGAACGCACGCTCGCCGCGGCGATCATCGCCAATCCGGCCGGCTATTATGTCAACGTGCATACGGCCGACTATCCCGGCGGCGCGGTCCGCGGGCAGCTTTCGCGCTAGGGCGGCGGGATTCGTTCGATCGCCGGACCCGGCCCTGCGGCGGGGCGCCGCACGGGCCGGAATCCTTTTGATTGCACTTATCCACAACTGGGCGTATATCGCGGGCACTGCCGATGTCGCACGTGGCGACGGACTAAGGCGTCCAACGCCCTCTATTCCCTTACTACACGCAATATGACGCAGGCCGCGCCCGGTGTTCGGTCGCGGCTTATCCTGTCCTCCCCCGATGGGGACGACACCCAAAATAGGGAACAAGACTATGCCTATTGGCACCGTAAAATTTTTCAACAGCAGCAAGGGCTACGGCTTTATCGAGCCCGAAGACGGCGGCAAGGACGCCTTCGTCCACATTTCCGCCGTTGAAGCCGCCGGCATGCAGACGCTCAACGAAGGCCAGAAGGTCTCCTTCGAGCTCGAAACCGGCCGCAATGGCAAGGAAGCCGCGACGAACCTCGCCGAGGCCTAAACCGGAAAACGGGGCGGCGACCGGTAGCGGCGCCGCCCTTTTTTTCCCGTTCCTCCAAAAGCGAGTTCCGGTTTCATGGTTACCTACCCCGCCGAACATTACCGCAAGCTCGCCGCCCAGGCCGAACATGAGGCCAGCGAAACCAGTCTCGACAATGTCCGCGAACGCAATATCCGCTCGCGCGACGCCTGGCTGCAAATGGCCGAGCGCGTCGAACACAATACCGCCCAGCGCGAAAAGATCGCCGCCGAAAAGGCCGCGCGCGAAGATTAGAGGCTGGGGCCCGCCCCGGTCTTCCCACACTTTCTGAAGCCCGCTTCGCCGCTTTCCCGGCCGGGGCCGCGCCATGCTCGGGCGATGCTCCGGCGATGTTGGGGCGATGCTCGGCAAGCCGGGGCGGAGTCGGGCCGGGCCGAGGGCGAAGGGGAGACGATTCCCCTTGGGCCGAATCATGGCGGCGCGCTACGCTCTCCGGCCAATCGGTTGAAAGGCGCGCCGACGATGCTGCTGTTCCGATCCCTTCCCCGGGCCTTCTGGCTCATCGCGATTGCCGGCGCCCTGCTGGCCGGGCTGGCGATCGCGACGGCGGGAATCGCGCTCTATCCGCCGCTCGCCAATGTCGCCGCGCCGCTGGTCTGCGATGGCGTTCTTGCGATCGATCCCGGCGAAAGCGGCCTCCTGCGCAGCTTCTCCTGCCTGGCCGAAGGGCGCGTGCAGGATGTGTCGCTGAACGCGCTCCTCGCGGCGTTTCTCGTCTATTCGGCGGCCGCCTTCGCGCTGATCCTCCCCCTCCTGCCGGTCCTCCGGCGCCGGCCGGAAGACCGGGTCGGCCCATGGGAGGAGGTTCCGGATCCGCTCGTCGCCCCGGCAGCGCCCGACGAAGCGCCGCGCGATACCGACAGCCTGCACGAAGCGGCGCGCGGCGGCGATATCAGCGCGATACTCTCGCTCGTCGCCGACGCCGTAAAGAACGGAAAGACAGGCAAGGTCTCTGTCCGCCATAGGGCGCTCGACACGCAGGACGACGGCGACGGGGAATGGGCCGGCGAGGATCATGACGCGGCGGCGCGGCTCGCCGAGCTTCGCGACCTGCTCGACCGGGATCTGATCACCCAGGCCGATTTCCAGGCCAAGAAAGCCGAGATACTCGACGCGATATAGATGGCCGGCGCCTTCCCCCGGCGGCGCGAATCCCTCTCCCGCCCGGGCACGGCGATATGCTATGGTCGGGCCACGATCCGGCGGCGGCGCGGGCGTCCCGCGCCTCCCGAGCCGACCGGACGATCTTGGGAGAATTAGGGATGCGGAATATATCATGTTTTGCGGCTCTGATCGCTGCCGCGATCGGCCTTGCGGGGCCGGCGGCGGCACAGGAGGAAGAAAGCTACTTTGCCGATCTTTCGGGCGCCAATGAAGCGCCCGGGCCGGGCGATGCCGACGGCACCGGCATCGCGACGCTCGAATGGCACGCGGAGAATGAACAGTTCTGCTATGTCCTCGCGGTCGAGAATATCGGCACGGCGACGGCGGCGCATGTTCATCGCGGCGCGGTGGGCGAAGCCGGGCCGCCGGTGCTGACGCTGGACGCGCCGGGCGCCGATGGCGGCAGCGACGGCTGCCTCGATGCGACCGCGGCGCTGCGACGGGAAATCCGGGAGAACCCGGCCGGCTTCTATTTCAACGTCCACAATGCGGATCATCCGGCCGGCGCGATCCGCGGCCAGCTGGAGCGCTAGGCGCAGGCGTGGTTGGGGGCGACGACAACGGCGCACGCGAAGGCGGGTGCGGATGCGGCGCCGTCCGCTACACGCTCGCCTCGCCGCCGATGTTCGTCCATTGCTGCCATTGCACCGAATGCCAGCGCCAGACGGGAGGCGCCTTTGCCGTCAACGCGCTGATCGAGGCCGATCGGATCGCCGTGCGGCAAGGCGCAATCCGCGAAGTGATGCTGCCGACCGAAAGCGGCGGCGGCCTTGCGACCCAGCAATGCGGCGAATGCGGCGCGGTTCTCTGGATGTATTATCCCGGTGCCGGGCGCGGCGTCGCCTTTCTGCGCGCCGGCACGCTCGACGAGCCCGCCGCCTGCCCGCCCGATATCCATATCTTCACGCGCTCGAAACAGGCCTGGGTGCGGCTGCCCGATGGCGTGCTGGCGGTCGAAGGCTATTATCCGATGCGCGAGACCTGGCCCGAAGATCGCTTCGCGCGGCTTCTTGCCGCGAAGAAAGCGGCCGGGAGTTAAACGGCCCGGGACGGGCTGAAGCCGGATCGGCGAGCCCGGAATCAAATGGGGGCTGACCCGAAGATCAGCCCCCACTGCGCCGAGCGTCGAGATCGAATTGCCCGAAGGCGCTCCGGTCCGCGCTCTGGCACGGGGACAGCGAATCGATCCGAAAATCTTTTGCGCTATCCTTTGGCGTTTGTTTCTATCGTCTGCTGTGTCGTCGCTTGCACGATGACTGCCGACAATTGTCCCGAACGCCGCACCTCGCTTTCCATCTTGCTTTCCTTGCGGTCCGCAATCTTTCCGGTTCGGTGGTCTGCGATGCTTGCTTCGGTCGTTGCCTCCCTCGGCTTGCTTCGCTGACAACTGAAAAGTCTCACGGGATTCCGAGTCGCGCCAAGCGAAAAATGCAGTCTAATAACGAGGATATCGGGGATAACTTTCCAGCCGTTTGAATCGCTTGGGGAATTTCTGCGCAAGCCTGTCTTTTGCGCAGCATGGGCGCAGCATTTTGCATCGCAGGATCGCCGCTGCGCCGCTCAGGCCTGCCCCGGCGCCCAGCCCGAATCGGCGAGCGTGAAGCCGGCGAATTCGAACCCCGGCACGACGATACAGCTGACCAGCACATAGCCCGCATCGCCGGCCAGCGGCTCGGCGGCCTGCCAATCACCGGCGGGAATCACGCATTGGGGCGCCTCCCCCCGCGGAACATTGCCGCCCAGCGTCACCGCCCTGATCGGCCCCGCCTCGTCCTGCGCCATCTGCAATGTCAGCGGATCCCCGCCATGCCAAAGCCATATCTCGGCGGCGTCGACCCTGTGCCAGTGGGAGCGTTCGCCAGCTGCGAGCAGGAAATGGATAGCCGTTCCCGCCGCGCGTTCGCCGCCCGCCGCGTCGGCCCGCCAGGTCTCGCGATACCATCCGCCTTCCGGATGCGGCTGGAGGCCCAGCGCTTCGACAATCGCCGCGGCGTTCTCGTTCATCGATGCCCTTCCCGTTTCCGGCGGCCGACTGTCGTTCAGCCTCCGCTCATCTTCGCTGGGCCACGTCTTAACCCGGGTCGCGCCACGATGCCAAAGGAGCATTGCCGAATGCGCGCGCGCCTTTCTCTTGCCCGAGCGGCTGCCGGGACGGCCCTCTTTCTCGCCGCCCTGCCCGCTCTCGCCCAGCAACCAGGCCTGCAACCGGCCCCGGGCGACAATCCCCAGATCGATTTTCCCGGCTATGTCGAAATGGCCGCGCAGGTGCAGACGACCCGCGCGGACCGGCTTGTCGACCATGCGACCTTCGAAGCGATGGCAGCGCGCGATGACGTGCTGCTGCTCGATGCGCGCTCGGCCGGGGCGTTCGCCCTTGGCCATATCGACGGCGCGGTGAACCTGCCGCTGCCCGATTTCACCGCGCAGAGCCTGGCCGAAGTGATCGGCGAGGACCGGGACCGCGCGATCCTGATCTACTGCAACAACAATTTCTCGAACGACGTAACCCCGGTCGTGCGCAAGGTGATCACCCTGGCGCTCAACATCCAGACGATGATCAATCTTGTCGGCTATGGCTATCCCAATGTCTACGAACTCGGCGAGGTGGTGGACTTCACCGAACCGCGCGTGCGCTGGGTGACGAGCATGGCGGCGAGCGACTGATGGCCTCGCGCCACAGGATAGGCCGGCGCTCCTTTCTCGGGCAGGTCGGCGCGACGACCGGCCTGGGTGCGCTCGGCGTCGTCGCGGGAGCGCAGCCGGCCCATGCCTATCAACGCAGCGACAATGATGTCGGGCGCTATGCCGATCCGCCGGGCGAGCCGGCACGCGATTATGGCCATACCGGTATCACCGACAGCGATGGCGGCGCGGTTTCCGATCCGGCCGGTCATGGCCGGGGCCCGGACGTCCGCTCGGGCGTGACCGACAGCGACGGCGGGGCCAATGCCGATCCTGCCGGCCACGGGCGCGGGGAGCGCGGGAGATCGGGCTTCAGCGACAGCGATTCCGGGCGGTGCGGCGATCCTGCCGGCTATGGCCGGGGCGGCACGCGAACCACCTGCCCGGAATGACGCCGAAATGCGGAAAGCGGCACGATATCAGGGTCAGCGGATCACAGCGAACCGGCGAGGAGACCGTTTAATGGAAAATTTTGTTATTTTACTGCAGGGTTTTGACAGCTCACCGCCGGAAGCTTACAGGATTTCACCGGGCGCGCGTAACATTTTGATGGGGAGGGGCACATGAGTTCCAAACTCGACCGCAGGTCCTTTTTAGGACGCGTCGGCGCCGCAGCGAGCATCGGCGCGCTGAGTACGGTGGTTGGCGGCACGCCCGCCCGCGCATTCCAGACGACCGACAGCGACACCGGGCGCTATGCCGATCCGGTGGGCCGCGGGCGTGGCAGCTCGGGATGTACCGACAGCGATTCCGGGCGTTATGCCGATCCGGGCGGACGCGGACGGTGCAGCTCCGGCACCACCGACAGCGACACCGGGCGCTATGCCGATCCCGTCGGCAATGGACGCGGCCGAAGCGGCGTTACCGACAGCGACACCGGCAGCTATGCCGATCCCGCCGGCAATGGACGGGGCAGTCGCGGCGTCACCGACAGCGACACCGGGCGTTATGCCGATCCGGTCGGGCGCGGACGCGGCAGCAGCGGCAATGTTACCGACGCCGATTCCGGTTCGAACCGCGATCCCGCCGGCCAGGGCCGCGGCCCCAGGCGCAACTATCGCACCGGCGTTACCGACAGCGATTCCGGCTCGACGGCCGATCGCGGCGGCTATGGCCGCGGCAATTCCCGCGGCGGCCGATCCGGTTGCACCGACAGCGACAGCGGCCGCTATGCCGATCCCGGCGGAAACGGACGCTGCTCCAGCCGATCGGGCTATACCGATGCCGATAGCGGCTCGATGGCCGATCCGGGCGGCAACGGACGCGGATCGCGCCGCAACTATCGCACCGGAATTACCGACGCCGATAGCGGCTCGACGGCAGACCGCGCGGGCTATGGCCGCGGCAACGATCACTAGGCGTGGAACGGTTGAACGCTTCCGCCACAGGATGAACATCTGGGCCGGCAAGGCATCGCGCCTCGCCGGCCCGCCCACATTGCGGAACGCCGTGTTTCGCCATCGGATTGACCACAGAATGAAAAGGGGAATTGTATGAGTAAGAAAATTGATCGCCGGTCCTTTCTCCGGCGCGTAGGGGCAACCGCGGGCATCGGCGCGCTCAGCGTCGTCACCGGTACCAGCGCCGTGCGCGCCCAGACCGGCTATACCGACAGCGATGGCGGATCGAATGCCGATCCCGGCGGCAATGGACGCGGCCCGCGCCGCAACTATCAGACCGGGGTCACGGACAGCGACAGCGGTTCGAACGCCGATCGCGGCGGCTATGGCCGCGGCAACGCCAATAGCAGCCGTTCCGGCTGCACCGACAGCGACAGCGGGCGCTACGCCGATCCCGGCGGCAACGGACGCTGCTCGAGCAGGACCGGCGTGACCGACAGCGACAGCGGCTCGATGTCCGATCCGGGCGGTAACGGACGTGGCGGACGGCGCTCCTCGCGCACCGGCCTCACCGACGCCGACAGCGGCTCGACAGCGGACCGCGCGGGCTATGGCCGCGGCTCCGATCACTAGAGACCGATAATGTAACCGGGGCGGCTACCTCTTGACACAGAGGCGGTCGCCCCGTTTGCTGTTTACAAGGTCTCCACGGCTAGGAAGGAAAGAGGGCATGTCTTCCAAATTCAACAGACGATCGTTTCTGGGGCGCGTCGGCGCGACGGTGAGCATCGGGGCGATGGCGGTCGTAACCGGCGCCTGCGACCAGCTGGGCCTGGGCGGCGGTGAGGATACCGATACGCCGGGCACCGATCCGGGCGACGATGCGCCCGAAACCGAAGGCAGCACCGAGGGCAGCAGCACTTCGGGATCGAGCACGCCGAGCGGGCTGACCGACAGCGACACCGGCGCCAGCGCCGACGCCGCCGGCAATGGCCGCGGCGGCCCGAGCAACGGCAGCCGGACGACCGGCAGCCGCAATGGCGTTACCGACAGCGACACCGGCGCCAGCGCCGATCCCGTCGGCCAGGGCCGGGGCGGCAATCGCAGCGGCATCACCGACAGCGACACCGGCACCAGCGCCGATCCGGTCGGCAACGGCCGGGGCGGATCCGCCACCAGCCGCGGCGTGACCGACAACGATACCGGCGCGAGCGCCGATCCCGTCGGCCAGGGCCGGGGCGCCTATACCGGCGTCACCGACAGCGATAGCGGCCCGAGCGCCGACCCCGTCAATGGCGGGCGCGGCGGCGGCAGCGGCATTACCGATTCCGATACCGGGCCGAGCGCCGATCCGGCCGGGCGGGGCCGCGGCAACTAGGCCGCCTGCACTATCTGTCATCTAGCGCCGGGCCTTAAAAATCCCGGCGCTATGTGTTTCAGGTCAAGACAGGGGCAACCGCCACGCGGCCAGAATGGCGCTGCATCGCCCCACGGATATCGAGATCATGCACAAATACGACCCGACCCAGAACCTGCCCGCCGAATGCCTGGCCGCGCTCAAGCGCGTGCTCGACCCGGTCGATCCCAGCCAGTTTTTCACCGAGATTTTCGAGGAACGCTGGCACGTCATTTCGCGCGGCGAGCCGGGACGGTTCGACGATCTCGTCTCGGTCTCGACGCTCGACGATTTCATCGCCGGCAATATCCTGTTCGCCGGCATGATCGACGCGACCCGGGCCGAACCGCAGATCCGCCGCGACGCCTTCACGCTGGAAAACGACCAGATCGACCGCAGCGCACTGCTGCGCCTCTATCAGGACAAGGCGACGATCATCGCGCCGCACCTCCATTCGCACCACAAGCCGCTTGGCGATTTCGTGCGCGCGCTCGAAACCGTGTTCAGCGCCTCGATGCAGACCAATGTCTATCTGACGCCGCCCGGCGCCAAGGGCTTCCGCACGCATTATGACAATCACGACGTGTTCGTGATGCAGGTATCGGGCGCAAAGAGCTGGCGGCTTTACGACGAACCGGTCGGCAAGCCGTTTCGCGGCGAGGGTTTCGAGCCCGGCGTCCACGAAATCGGCGAGCCGGAGGAAGAGTTCGTGCTGCGCGCCGGCGACACCGTCTATATTCCGCGCGGCATGATGCACGACGCCCAGGCGCATGACGACGAGGCGTCCCTGCACATCACGCTTGGCCTCGTCACCAAGACCTGGGCCGATGTCGTGCTGGAAGCGATATCGAAGGCGGCGCTGGAAACCGAAGGGCTGCGCCGCGCGCTGCCGCCGGGCTATGCCAATCGCGATTTCGACCGCGAGCCGGCCAGGGCGCAGTTCCGCGCCTTCGTCGAAGAACTTGCCGCCAAGGCCGAGATCGACGAACCGCTGGACGTGATCGCCGAGGATTATCTCAAATCGCGCGTTCCCGACATGGCCGGGATCATCAGATATGCATCGGAGCGGATCGCCGAGGATCAGCGCTACCAGGCCGCCGAGAACGGCCTCTACCGGATCATCGAGGACGAGGAGAGCGGCGAGTTCGCGGTCGTCACCCGCGGCGGCGCGAGCGAATTTATCGGTTCGAAACGCCCGGCCTTCGATCGCGCGCTATCGGGCGACGCCTTTGTTCGCGCCGACCTGCCGGAAATCAGCGAGGAAGACGGTATCGACCTGATCCGCCGACTGCTCTCGCGCGGGCTTGTCCACGCGCTCTAGCCGGCCGTCAGCACCATCAGGCCGCGAACCAGATAGACGGCGCCGATCGCGCTGACGATCCAGCGCGTCCATGCCAGGAAATGACGGTCGCTCATCCGGTCCAGCACCGCCTTGCCGGCGCGCGTTCCGGCCATGGTGAGCGGAATCGCTAGGGCGATGGCAAGCCAGGGGACTTCCGAGGCCATCGAGGCGAAGAGCAGCGGCAGGCCGTAGACCAGCACCTTGGCGAGATGGGCGAACACCTGGGTGAAGGCCTTGGTCGCGACGATCTGGTGGCGGGTGAGTTCGGTGCGCACGAAAAAGATATCGAGCAGCGGCCCGGCGACGCCGGCGAGCAGATTGGTCGCGGTCACGAGCAGGCCGGACGCGAAGGCGTGAAGCGGCTTTTGCGCGTCGAGCCGGAAGCGTTTGGCCGGCAGCCAGACCGATAGGCCGACAAGCCCGAGGCCGATGAACACCGCGGGGCGCGACGGCACCCATGCGACAAAGCCGAAAACGAGCCCGGCGATCAGCGAGGCGAGCGCATACCAGCCGATGATCGGCCAGACGATATCGCCGCGATTGAGCCAGGCCCGCCAGCCGTTCGAAACCATCTGGATCAGGCCATGGGTGACGAAGGCGGCGCTGACCGGGACGATCAGCGCGAGCGCGCCCATCAGGACGAGCCCGCCCGCCATGCCGAATATGCCCGAAATCAGCGCGGTGACGAACGCGATCGCCGGCAGGACGATGAGTAGCAGGCCCCCCATGGGCGAAGCGATAGAAGCACCGGCGCTCAAACGCCAGCGAGCTAGGGCACGGCTATCGGGAGCAGGCCCGCATGGCCGCTACAGGAAGGCGGCGGCCATGCGGACATGGCTCAATCGTCGGTCGATGCTAGCTCGACGAGATCGGCACCGGCCATCGCATAGGCTTCGGCGACCGAAAAATGGACGCGTCCGACACCGGAATAGCCCCTGACGATTCCATCCTCGATAATCAGGCGGAACGAGCCGCCTGGAGACGCCGTGCCGCGCAGGATCGTCCGATCGCCGTCCACGGTTTCGGTATATGTGTAGGAAACGCCGTCATATTCGAAGCTGTGCTCGCCGGGTTCGGCGTGGGACGGGGCGCTCATCAGGATCGTCGAAGCGACGATGGCGGAAAATAGCATTCTCATAAGTCATCTCCCTATGTCGAATGCCTCTAGGATCCCCTGTTTGTTATGTGTGCCAATCATATGTTGCGGCGCAGCAATCCGGCAAGCCGAATTGCCGCATCCGTGATTTCCGGTTTTGCACGCGTTAATATCCGTTAACCGGCGGAACGCCCTAGCCGAGATCGGGGTCCACAGTGTCGCCGAACAATTTGCCCTTCTCGGTGAAGAAGACGATCGCCAGCGCCAGCAGGCCGCAGGTCAGGAATCCGCCGATCATCGGCACGGTGGTGCCGTCATAGCTCTGGCCGATGGAAATCCCGATCAACGAGCCGAATACGGTGGCGACGAAGCCCTGCACCGAAGCGGCGCTGCCGGCGATATGGCCCATATTGTTCATCGCCATCGCGCCGAAATTGGAGCTGGCAAGGCCGAAACATCCCATAGTCAACGCCTGCAGGATGGCGAAGCTGTAGATCGTCTCATAGCCGCTCATCGCAAAGGCGAGGTGGATAGCCGCGAAACCGATAAAGCCGATCAGCGCCCAATGGGCGAGGAAGCGCGTACCGAGCCGAATCACCAGCCGCGAATTCTGCCAGTTGGCGAGCGCCATCGCCCCGGCGACCATCGCGAAGACCGGGGTGAAGAGCAGCTCGGCATCGAACACTTCGAAAAAGATCTGCTGGGCCGACGTGATGAAGCCGACCAGCGCGCCCTGGAACATGGTGAAGCCCAGCGTATAGCCGAGCGAATAGCGCTCGGTGAGCGCACGCTTCCAGTTCTGCGCGACGCGGGCGAAGCTGAGCGGCAGTCGGTCTTCGACGGCCAGCGTTTCGGGGAGCCGCAACGCGACCCAGACGAACACGGCCGAGCCGGCAATGGCGAGCATCCCGAAAATCCAGCGCCACGGCGCAAAGAAAAGGATGATCTGCCCGATCGCCGGCGCCAGCACCGGCGCGCCCATGAAGACGATGAAAACGAGGCTCATGACGCGGGCCATGTGGCGGCCGACAAAACAGTCCCTGACGATCGAGATGACGAGCACCCGGCTGACGGCGAGCGCGGCGCCCGCCAGGAAGCGCGAGATGAGCAGCAGCTCGAAGGTCGGCGCCAGCGCGCACACCACCGAAAAGACGATATAGAGCGCCACGCCCGTCAACAGCACCCGTTTGCGGCCGAAACGATCGGACAGCGTGCCATAGATGAGCTGGGTCACGCCGAAGCCCATCATGAAGATGGCGATGATCCATTGCCGCTCATTGTCGTCGGTCACCGCAAGCGATTGGCCGATATCGGGAAGCGCGGGCAGCATGGCATCGATGGCGAGCGCGATCAGCGCCATCATTGCCGCCATCATCGCCACGAATTCACGAAAGCCGAGCTGCTCGGAAGGCCCGGTTGCCCCTTGAGTATCAGTCATTGTCGCAGTCCCATGGGCGAAAGCGCGCGCGAGCGCCAGTGCCCGCACCATAAGAAATCCTGCCGCACCCATCGCTTTTGCCGACATTTTGCAAATGCTTGACCCACCCGGCCCGGTGCGGGAAGGGTAGCGGCCATGAACCAGATGCCCGCGGACATCGCCGTGCTGATCGATCTCGCGCTTGCGCCGGCCTTCCTGCTGGTCGGCATCGGGCAGTTCCTCGTGCTCGCCGCCGGCCGCCTCGCCCGGGTTATCGACCGGGCCCGCGAGCTCGCCGAGCGCATTCCCGCCGTACCGCGCCCCGAAGACGCGGCCTGTGTCGAGGAATTGCGCCTGCTCGACCGGCGGATGACGATCGTCAACTGGTCCGTCTTTTTCGGAACCGCGGCGATGATCGGCGTCTGCCTCGTGGTCGCGAGCCTGTTCGTCACGCGCTTCGCCGCCGTCGATTTCGGGGTCTCGATCGCTATCGCCTTCGTCGCGGTGATGGCGCTGCTGGTAACCGGGCTGATCCTCTTCCTCTACGAGGTGCGGCTCGCCAACAAGGCGATCCATGTCCGGACCGACCTGATCGGTCCGCGCAGCCGCCAATGACGCGGGACGGCGAAAAGCGCGTTTTGCAGACGGCCATCGCCTTCGCCTGCCTGGTGCCGATCCTGATGGGCGCGGCGAGCGTGATCGCCGGCCCGGCGATACTTTCGGGCGTCGACAATCCGCCGGCGCGCGATCTGGACAGCCATTTCCGCTATCTTTCGGGCATCTTTCTGGTCATGGGCCTCGCCTTTGCAAGCTGCATCCCGGGGGTGGAACGCAAGACCGCCCTGTTCCGCCTGCTCGGGGCGATGGTGGTCGCGGGCGGGCTCGCCCGGGCGCTGTCGGCCGCGCAATATGGCTGGCCGGGCGCGGGCCATCGCTTCGGCCTGGCGATGGAGCTGGGCGTCGTACCGCTGCTCATGCTCTGGCAGGCACGGATCGCGCGGCGCTTCCGCGGCGCATGAACGGCATCCTCACCGGCTCTGCCCCGACCATAGCGCTCGCCCTCTGGATCGCGCTCGTCTTCCTGCTCGAACGGCTGTTCGCAGCGGAAAGGACGCCTCCGGGCAATTGCCGCCGGATCGCACGCAATTTCGGCCTCGGGGTGATCGCGCTGACGACCGCGCCGCTGCTGCTGATCCTGACCGGGCGGATCGCATCGGGGATCGAGCCGCTGGTGCCGCTCGCGGCGCTCGGCGCGGCCGGAGCGCTGATCGTCCAGCTGCTGGCGCTCGATATCTGGACCTACGGAATGCACCGCGCCTATCACGAAATCCCGCTGCTCTGGCGCTTCCACGCCCCGCATCATCTCGACGAGCATCTCGATGCGAGCTCCGCCTTTCGCTTCCATCTCGGCGAAATCCTGATCTCGGCGGCGGCGCGGCTGGTCCCCGCCCTGATCCTCGGCATCGGCCCGGCGACCTTGCTGCTGTTCGAGGCGATCCTGACCGCCAACGCCGTCTTCCACCATTCGAACATCCGGCTTCCGGAACGGTTCGAACGCGCGCTTTCGCACCTGATCGTGACGCCGGCCATCCATTGGCGGCATCACCACAATCGGCGCGCCGATACCGACAGCAATTATTGCGCGATACTCTCGCTATGGGACCGGCTGTTCCGATCGGCCAATCCAAGGCCGCGCACGATCGGCATGGCGATCGGCGTGGAGGGCGAACATGATTTGGGCTTCGGCGGGCTACTCGCCTATCCGTTCCGAAGGCGGGGCTAACGGGATTCCGGGTCAGAATTTCGCCGCGGCGAAATCGTTGCGCCGGCTCCTATGAAAAAGGCCGCCGGGGCAATGCCCGGCGGCCTCTTACATGGTCAGCGGCCGGAGTCCGGCCCGGAAGACCTTGGCGGGTGCTAGCCCCGCGCCTCCCGAAACGGCTGAACCGACCCCCTTGCTGAACCATGAGACATCGGATCACCTCCTTTCGCGCTGTTGAACTCAAGGCGAATCATTGAATCAACCGCGAGTCGCGAACAAGGCTTGTTTTTCATTTTTTTTTGAGCGATTCTCATCCGCTCGCTGCCTGAAACAGGCGGCGTTTTTTATTCACCGCCTTCGGATGACGCGCCGGCCCGCGCAATCGCGCTTGTTTCCTGGCCTGTTTCGTTAGCGCAACGTTCCAGGAAGCCCTGAAGCGCTTCGCCATTCTCCAGCATCACCGCCGGCGCGCTCTCGGTTTCGATGGTCATCGGCGCATTCGTCGTCATCAATGTGCGCGAAATCGGCCCGCCCGAGGGGAGCCGCGCCACCTTTATCGGCCCCGATGCGTCGCCACGAACTTCGACCGGATCGACCCCGTGCATGAAGTCCCCCGCCCGCAACAGCATCGCCGGGCGGGCGCCGTCGGGAAAATCGCCCGGGGCTTCGAGGATCAGCTCGGCGCTGGCCGTGTCGCAGCGAAAGGTCGCGAGGAGATTGCCCTCGAGATCGGCGAAGCTCGCCTGCTCGTCGTTCGCGGCCCAGCTGCCGGGCGTCAGCTCCAGCGCCGCCGGTTCGGTAACCGCCTCTTCGCCCCCGCCGCAGGCCACCAGGGCCAGGGCGAGCGGCAACGCGCTCCAGATACGCTTGGTCATTCCTCGTCGCTCCCTTCGGGCATTGCGAAAGAGCGCCGCATTGCACGGCAATGTTACAATTTTACGGCATCCACGGCCGGCGCATCGCTCAGGCGCGGCAATCCTCGAACACCCGGATCATCTCGGGCCAGTTGGGTATGGCGACCAGCGGCATACCGTTTACAGACACCGCGATGCGGCCGCGGGTGAAGGCCATCTTGTCGAGAAAATCGTCGCGCGCTTCGGCGGCCGCCACGGCATAGGGCAAGGCGCCGGTGCCGCCCTGCGCCGGATAGCTTTTCGCGCCGTGCGTGGTGCTGATCGTCATCGTCCCCCCGCCTTCGAGCGTGCCTTCGCGCGAGAAATAGATGCGTCGCTCGGCCAGCGCGCAGCGGACGAGGAACACGGCTTCGCTCTCCGGTTCGCCGAACAGCGCCACCGAACCGCGATCGTCCTGCCGATACACCCAGGTTCCGGCGGCCAGCGGCGCATCCTGCCAGCCCGGCGCGCTTTCGGCCTCCGGAGCGTCGGCCGACGGCACCTGCGCCGAACAGGCGGACAGGGCGACGAAACTTCCGGCCGTCCCGGCCAATAGGGCGAGCAGCGGCCGGAGCATCATTCCTCCTCCCCGGCGGCGGGAACCACAGTGCCGGCTTCGGTTGCGGTGACGGCGGTGTCGCGGCGATCGCAGGAACTCACGACGCTGGTGAGCACATCGGAGGCGGGGAAGGTTATCCGCGCCGAGCCGCCAAGGCGGACGCTGTAGGGCCCGTTGGCGGCGATCAAGCGGCCGATGAACGGCGCCGCCGCCGGAACCGAGATATAGGCCTCGACCCGGTCGCCGATCGTATTGGACGCGGTGAAGGTCGATCCCCCCTCGGGCGTGCTGATATAGACGGTTTCCGATCCGCCCTGCGGCGCCATGCCGACGAGCCGGACATCGATACCGCCGCCGATTTCGCAGGCGATGGTGATGCGCGGCGCCTCGCCCTCTTCGCCGAACCGGGCCATGCGCTCGCCGTCGACGGTCACCACCGTCCATTCGCCCGGCGTCAGCGCCGCCGAACCGCTGGTGTCGATCTGCCCGGGCGAGGAACCGGCGTCGAGGATATCGTCCTCGCCGCTGCCGCGCGCGTCGGCGGCGGTCCGGTCATAGTCTTCCTGCGCCGCAAGCGCCGCGCTGTGCGCCTCGTCGGGGGTTTCGGTTCGCGCACAGGCCGTCAGCGCAAGCCCGGTCAGGGCCAAAAGGACAAGCGGGCGCACGATCATTTCTCCACGGATTTCCATACAGCCATCAATGGGGCGCATGGGCCGCAAGATCAAGCAAGGGCGACGGAAAATCGGCCCATCGCCCGCGCCTAGCCGGGCTTGGAAGCGGTGACGATCAGCGCCGGATGGGCGAAGGAAACGGTTCCGTCGGCGGCGACGAAATCCCGGAATTCGGTCTCGGCCTCGGCCAGCAGCCTTGCGAACTGCGCGTCGTCGATCGCATCGGCCAGCGTCCAGCCCCGGATATCGGTATGCACCCAGGAGGCGACCGAGGGGAAAATCGCCGGCCCGCCATGCAGCGTCACCTGCGCATCGGCGATGCCCGCCGCGGCGAACAGGCGGGCCAGCGCCTTCTCGTCGCCCAGACAATAGGGCGCATAGAGCGCGTCGGCGGTTTCGGCGCCGAACAGCCGATCGAGCAGGGTGACCATCGCCATATAGCCGGGCACCCGTTCGAGCCCCGCCCAGACCGCCGCCGCCAGCCTTCCGCCGGGGCGCAGCACCCGCCACATCTCCGCAAGCGCCTGGCCGCGATCTTCGAAGAACATCAGCCCGAACTGGCTGACCACGGCATCGAGGCTGTTGTCGGCAAAGGGAAGCGCCTCGGCACGGCCCTCGTCCCAGACGATGTCGGCGGACGCGCCGCGCGCCACCGCCAGCATGCCGGCATTGCAGTCGAGACCGCGGACGATACCGCCGTCGCCGGCGCGCCGCTTGGCCTCCAGCGCGAGCACGCCGGTGCCGCAGGCGACATCGAGCACATGATCGCCGGGACGGATATCGGCGGCCTCGCAGACCGGCGCCGCCCAGCGCTGGAACAGCGCGGGCAGGAAGAATGTGTCGTAGATTTCAGCGGCGCTGGCCGTGACCTGGCCGGTATCCGCGTCGCTCACCCTGTGCCCCCTTGCGCCCTATGAGTCGGATTTACCTAGCATTTTTCGGGAGCAAAAGGGAGGGTACCCGCGATCGACCGGCTCTCTATCGCGCGCGGATGAAGGCGCGAATATCCTCGGCCAGACGGTGCCGGTCCTCGTCGCGCACATACATCATGTGGCCGGCGTCGTAATAATGGAACTCCACCCGGTCCTGCGGGATACCGGTGCGGTTGAGCGACAGTTCGGCGCCGAAAAAGGGCGTGGCGAAATCGTACCAGCCCTGCGCCACGAAGGTGCGCAGGCCGGCATTTTCGCGCATCGCCCGGCCGATATAGGGCGCGACGTTGAGATAGGCGTTGCGTCCGTTGTCGCCCAGCGACCAGTCCCACTGCCGGCCCGGATCCCGGCCGATCGACTGATATTCGCGGTCGGTCTCATAGCCGAGCGTCTCGCGCGTCCAGCTGTTGATCGCGGCGGTATAGCCGGCGTCGATGCCGTAAAAGCTCGGATCATTATCGGGAGTCTCGCCCGCATCGTCGAAATCGGTGCCGGTATAGCGCGAATCGAGCCGCCCGACGGTCAGCCCCTGGTCGCGCAGCAGTTCCTTGTAGAAGCGCTGCGACGTCACGCGCAGGTCCGCGCGGTCGAGATAGGCTTCGGAAAGCCCGGTCAGGCGGGAGAGCTCGGCGCGTACGCTGGCACGTTCGTCGGCGGGCAGGTCGGCGCCCTTCAGCAGCGCGGTGATATAGGGACCGATGGCGAAGCGCCGCGCCTCCTCGGCAATGGCGGCGGCGGAAGGGGCCTGGGCGCGGCCGTGATAATAGGCGGCCGTCGCCATGCTGGGCAGGGTGACGACATAGGCCATTTCGTTGCCCGGCGTCGGTTCGCGCGCGGCGAAATCGAGAATGGTGGAGATCAGGATCAGCCCGTTGAGGCCGACATCGTTGTAGGTCGAACCTTCGAGCTGGTTGACGACGGTCGCTGTCCGCGTGGTGCCGTAGCTCTCCCCGCCGAGAAACTTCGGGCTGTTCCAGCGCCCGTTTTCGTTCAGCCAGCGCCGGATCACCTGCGCCACCGCCTCGGCATCCTGGGTCAGGCCGTAATAGCGTTCGGGATCGGTGTCTTCGAGCAGATAGCTGAAGCCGGTGCCCGGCGGGTCGATGAAGACGAGATCCGCCACGTCGAGCAGGCTGTCGGGATTGGGCAGCAGCGGATAGGGCGGCCCGCCATCGTCGCGCGCGTCGGAGGGGATGGCGACGCGCACCGGCCCGAAGGCGCCCATCTGCAGCCATACAGAGCCCGAGCCCGGCCCGCCGTTGAACAGGAAGAAGACCGGGCGCGAGCTATCGCGCGGCGTGCGCACATAGCTGGTGGTGACGACCATGGCTTCGGGTGTGCCGTCTTCGGCGGAGAGCAGATTTTCCTGCATCGTCACCCGATAATTGATCCGCTGTCCGCCGAACGTGCCCGACATGTCGCGCGTGCGGACCTGCGGTTCGGGCGGCGCGGGCTGGGCGCTTTCGCCCTCGGCGGCGGCATCCTGCGCGATCGCGACCGGGGCGGCGAGGGCGGAAAGGGCGCAGGCCGTCAGCAAGGCGAGCGGTCGGAAAATGGTCATGCGGCTGGTGCTCCCCCGAAAATTGCAGGCGCGACTATGGAGCGCGCGGGACGGAGGTCAAGCGTCGGCGCGAAGGCTAGCGCATCTTCCGCTGCGTCTTGCCGTAGCGCATCTTGCGGGTGCCGGGCCGGCCTTCGGTGGCGCGGCCCCTGGGCTGGGCGATCTGCTCGCCCTCTGGCAGGCCCAGTTCCTCGGCTTCGAGCCGGCGGATTTCGTCGCGCAGCCGGCCGGCCTCCTCGAACTCCAGATCCGCCGCCGCCGCCTGCATGCGCTTTTCGAGGTCTTCGATATGGGCGCGGAGATTATGGCCGACGAGATTGTTGACCGCCTCGTCACCGGTATCGACCGTGACGCTGTCCTTCGACGCGGTGTGCGCGACGATATCGGCGATGTTGCGGATGATCGTCGTCGGCGTGATGCCATGCTCCAGATTATATTCGCGCTGCTTTTCGCGGCGCCGGTCGGTTTCCGCGATCGCGCGCTCCATCGATCCGGTCATCCGGTCGGCATAGAGGATCACACGGCCTTCGACATTGCGCGCGGCGCGACCGATCGTCTGCACCAGCGAGGTTTCGGAACGGAGAAAGCCTTCCTTGTCGGCATCGAGGATGCACACCAGCCCGCATTCGGGAATATCGAGCCCTTCGCGCAGCAGGTTGATGCCGACGAGCACGTCATAGACGCCGAGCCGCAAATCGCGGATCAGCTCGATCCGTTCGAGCGTCTCGACATCGCTGTGCATGTAGCGGACCTTGAGCCCGGCTTCGTGCATGAATTCGGTCAGATCCTCGGCCATCCGCTTGGTGAGGGTCGTAACCAGCGTGCGATACCCCTTTTTCGCGGTTTCGCGGCATTCGTTGATGCAATCGTCGACCTGTTCCTCGACCGGGCGGATGATGACCGGCGGGTCGATCAGGCCGGTCGGACGGATGACCTGTTCGGAGAATACGCCGCCGGTCTGTTCCATCTCCCAGGGACCGGGCGTGGCGCTCAGGCTGACCGTCTGGGGCCGCATCGCATCCCATTCGTTGAAGCGCAGCGGGCGGTTGTCGATGCAGCTCGGCAGGCGGAAGCCATATTCGGCCAGCGTCAGCTTGCGGCGGTGATCGCCCTTGGACATCGCGCCGATCTGCGGGATCGTCTGGTGGCTTTCGTCGACGAAGAGCAGCGCGTTTTCCGGCAGATACTCAAACAGCGTCGGCGGCGGCTCTCCCGGCAAACGGCCGGTGAGGAAGCGCGAATAATTCTCGATCCCCGCGCAGCTTCCCGTCGCGGCGATCATCTCGAGATCGAAATTGGTGCGCTGCTCCAGCCGCTGGGCCTCGAGCAGCTTGCCCTCGTCCTGCAACTCCTTCAGCCGCACTTCGAGTTCGCGCCGGATCGCTTCCATCGCCTGTTTGAGCGTCGGCCCCGGCGTCACATGGTGCGAATTGGCATAGACCTTCACCCGATCGAGCATCGCGCCCTTCTTGCCGGTCAGCGGATCGAATTCGGCGATCTCCTCGATATCGTCGCCGAACATCGAGATGCGCCAGGCCATGTCTTCATAATGCGAAGGGTAGATTTCCAGATTGTCGCCGCGCACCCGGAAATTGCCGCGCGCGAAGGCGGCATCGTTGCGCTTGTACTGGAGCGCGACGAGCTTGCGGATGATATCGCGCTGGTCGACGCTTTGGCCCTTCCTGATCTCGAAGGTCATCGCCGAATAGGTTTCGACCGAGCCGATGCCGTAGAGGCAGGAGACCGACGCGACGATCAGCACATCGTCGCGTTCGAGCAGCGAGCGCGTGGCGCTGTGCCGCATCCGGTCGATCGCCTCGTTTACCGAGCTTTCCTTCTCGATATAGGTGTCCGAGCGCGCGACATAGGCTTCGGGCTGGTAATAATCGTAATAGCTGACGAAATATTCGACCGCATTGTTCGGGAAGAAGCTCTTGAATTCCCCGTATAATTGCGCGGCGAGAATCTTGTTGGGCGCGAGCACCAGGGCGGGCCGCTGCAGGGCTTCGACGACCTTGGCCATGGTGAAGGTCTTGCCCGATCCGGTGACGCCGAGCAGGACCTGGTCCTTCTCGCCGGCCTGCGCCGTTTCGACGAGTTCGGCGATCGCCGTCGGCTGGTCGCCCGAGGGTTCATAGTCGGAGACCAGCTCGAACCGCTTGCCGCCTTCGGCCTTTTCGGGCCGTTCGGGGCGGTGCGGAACGAAGCCCTCGCCGGTTTCGGGCTCTTCGAGGCCGGTGCGGATCGCGATTGCCATGATGAAAGGGATATGGCTGCCCGGCACCGGTTTCGCAACGCCGCAGCCTTGCCTTTGCGCCGACAAGACGGCAGAAATTCGTTTCGGGTTGCGCGATCTTTGGTTCCGGCTGCGATCGGAGGATATATGACGAAGCATAATATGCTTGGCGCGCCCCTGGGCTTCGCGATGCTCGCCGGCTGTTCCGGCGGCGTGAGCGAGACGATGCAACCCGGCCAATGGGAAATGACGCTGAACGTGACCGAGGCGACCGCGCCCGGCCTGTCGGACGAGATGAGCGCCGATCTTGTCGCCGAACTCAACCGCGAGCTCGCCATGGATCCGGTTTGCGTGACCCAGGCCGATTCCGAAAATCCGGCGCCCCGGCTGTTCCTGCCGGCCGAAGCGGAGGGCGAATGCGACTTTGCGGGTTCGACCGTCGAAGCCGGCATGATCAGCATCTCGGGCAGCTGCGGCGATGGCGGCGTGCTGACGATCGAGGGCGCCTATGGCGGCACGACGATGGAAGCGGTTCTGGAAGCGCGGATCGAAGACGGATCGGAGATGCTGGAATTTACCGCCGAGATGAACGGCGAACGAACCGGCGCCTGCACGGGCTAAACGCTCTTGCGCAATGATGCGCGAACCGCCAAGGTCCGCGCCAGCGGGTCGATTTTTCCTATTTTTCAAAGCTGAGGGGAAGTTAGAATGAAGAAGTTTTTGATCGCTGCGGCGCCGCTTGCGTTGCTCGGAGCCTGTTCGGGCGGCGGCAGCGATTCGCTGCAGGCCGGCGAGTGGACGATGACGACGACGATGACCGACATCGAAGTGCCGGGCATGCCGGAAGAAATGGTGGCCCAGATGCGTGAATCGATGGGCGACCAGGCCAATACCGAAACCGAATGCATCACCGACGAAGAAGCCGCCAATCCGCTCGAGGGCATGTTCTCGAACAACGAGATGGGCGAGAATTGCGACTTTGGCGATTCCACCTTCGAAGGCGGCGTGATCAACATCAGCGCGACCTGCGAAGCGCCGGGCGGCCAGCCGGGCACGGCCACCATGGCCATCGAAGGCACCTATACCGCGACGACGATGGAAGCCGAAATGTCCGTCGCCGTCGAAGGCGGCCCGATGGAAATGAACATGTCGGGCACGATGAGCGGCGAACGCACGGGCGAATGTGAAGCCTAGGGGTTTCGCGTCCGATCGATAGGGAAAGCCGCCTTGGCCCCTTGGGGCCCTGGCGGCTTTTCTTTGCGCGGCCGGCAGGGCCCGGCGCGGCGGCATCGCGATTGAAGCGGGTCGCGCGCTCGCGTAACAGGGGCGCGCGCAATCACGGCTTTCAAGAGAGGTTGAGAATGAAAAAATTCCTTTTGCTCGCGGCACCGCTGGCGCTCGTGGCGGGCTGCTCTTCCGGCAGCGCCGACGGCGATGGCGACGGCGAAATCAGCCAGGAAGAAGCCGAGGCGGCCGTCGAGGCGGCCAATATCTCGATCACCCCGGGCGACTGGGAAGCGACCATCCAGCTGACCGAGTTCGACATGCCGCAAATGCCCGAGGAAGCGCGCGCCGTGATGCGCGAGCAGATGGGCCGGGCGCAGACCTCCAATTCGTGCATCACCCGCGAAGAGGCCGAAAATCCGCAGGCGAACATGTTCGCCAATAATGACGAGAGCAATTGCACCTATAGCGAGTTCGACATGTCGGGCGGCAATATGCTGATCGCCGCGACCTGCAGCCCCGAAGGGATGGGCGGCGAGATGAGCATGCGCATGGAAGGCAGTTACACGCCGACCAGCTATGAAATGACGATGACGATGGACGTCGATTCGAGCCCGGCCGGGCCGATGCACATGGCGGGCCGGGTCAACGGCCGCCATGTCGGCGAAAGCTGCCTGGCCGAAGCCGGCGAATAACGCCCCGAGGGGGCGTCGCGGCGCATTGATCGCGGCGCGGCGCGCCTCTACCAAGGGCCTGTAGGGCAATATCGAGGGGGATCGGCACGATGGCGGCAACGGGGGCAAAACCGGAATCGAGACGTCCGGTGGCGTTCATCAGCCATCACAGCTCGCAGGAAAAGACTGCGCGCCACCTGAAAAATGTGCTGGAACGCAACGGCGTGACCGGCTGGATGGCGCCCGACGATATCGAACCCGGCGTCGCCTTCGACCAGGCGATCATCGAACAGGTCGAACGCTCGGACCTCATCCTGCTGCTCTTCTGTTCGAAATCCGATCAGTCGCGCCATGTGAAGCGCGAGCTGATGATGGCGGAGAACAACAAGAAGCTCATCTATCCCGTGCGGCTGGAGGATATCGATGCCAAGGGCCTCGCCTATTGGCTGAACGACTATCAATGGGTCGACTGGATCGACCGCCGCGACGCGACCATCCAGAAGATGATCGACACGATCAAGCGCCAGGTCGGCACCGCCGAGGCCGCCGCTTCACCGCCACCCGAAGAACCGGCCGCCGAGAACCCGGAACCGGCGGAACCGGCCCCCGAGGCTGCGCCCGGCAAAACCGCCGCTGCGCCGCCGAAATCCGAAACCGCCAAAGCCGAAGATTCCAAAGCGGCAAGCAAAGCCGACAAGGCGCCGCCGCCCAAAGCCGAAGCGCCGAAGCCGCCACCCCCTCCGCCTCCGCCCCCGGCGGCAGCCAAGCCGGGACCGGGCGACGCGGCGCCGTTGGGGCTTGCCGGCAGCGCGCCGGACGGCGGCAATGGGGCTGCCGGCTTGAGCCGCGCGACATGGATCGTGATCGGCGCGGTCGCGGTCTTTCTCGCGATCGTGCTGGGCCTGCTCGTCAACGCGCTGGTCGGCGGCAGCGAATCGGAGTTCAAGGTCCGCCCCGGCCAATGGGCGACCAGCTATGAATTCGAACGGACGCTCGAAAATTCGCGGCTCAATGCCAGCGAGACGCAAGCCTTTATCCGTCAGATCGACGAGGCGGCGGTCGCCCAGTGCATCTACGAGGACGATGCCCGCAGCCCCGGCGACGATTTCTTCGATCCCGACGGCAGCGGCAATTGCGAGATGAGCAATCTCGAAATGACCGGCGGCGAATTCAGCGCGCAGCTCCAATGCCGGCCGGACTGGCTGAACGGCGAACCGATGCGCGTCTGGCTGCGCGGCACTTATGATTGGGAAGAAATCAACGCCGAGGCCGAATATGCCATCGCGCCCGGGACCAACCGGGAATTCCGTTTCGTCACCACGGAGACGAAACGCCATATCGGCCCCTGCGACTGACGCGAAAGCGTTAACCCGACCAGCCCTATGGGGACTGAGGGGAAAGGAGCATAGCGGCACATGAGCGACAAGCCCGACGCCTCGGACGAGCAGCGCCCGGTCGCGTTCATCAGCCATCACAGCTCGCAGGAACGCACGGCGCGGCACCTGAAGGAAATCCTCGAACGCAACGGCATCACGGGCTGGATGGCGCCCGACGATATCGCGCCGGGCACGCGGTTCGATACGGCAATCGTCGACCAGGTCCGGACGTGCGACATGATCGTGCTGCTGTTCTGCGCGCGATCCGACCAGTCCGAACATGTCCGCCGCGAACTGACGCTGGGCGTCGACCACAAGAAACTCATCTACCCGGTCCGCCTCGAGGATATCGACGTGCAGGGCCTGGCTTACTGGCTGAGCGGCTATCAGTGGATCGACTGGCTCGACCAGCGCGACGAAACCATCCAGAAACTGATCGACACGATCCACCGCCAGTCGCCGGGCGACCGGAACACCGGCGAGGCGGACCCGCCGACCCGTCCGCGGCGCCGCCGTGCGCCGGGCAGGCGATGGTGGTGGATCGGCGGCATCGCGGCCCTCGCCGCCCTGGCGATCGGGCTGGGCTGGCTTTTCTGGAGCGAGAAGGAAGCCCATGAGTTCAAGGTTCTTTCCGGCGGCTGGCTAAGAGAGCTCGAAAGCCACAGCCTCGTGACCCGCGGTATCGAGCCCGACGCCGCCGAGGCCCTGTTCGACCGGCTGACGCTCGACAGCGCGCAGGGCTGTATCGGCCCGGCCGATGCCGACAGTCCCGGCGTCTCCTTTTTCGATCTCGACGGCCATAATAATTGTTCGATGGACCAGATCGGCCGGGACGGGGACGGCGACCTGCTCGCCGAACTCACCTGCCGCCCCGAAGCGCTCGACGGCGGCACCGCCAGCTTCGCGCTCGAGCTGACGACCGATCAAAGCACGAAGATCGGCGCCGCGGGCAATCTCACGATCAGCGACGACACCGGCGCGCGCACCCTTTATCGGGTCGCGTTCCACTATTATTATGCGGGCAAGGCCTGCTGAACCTTCCGGAAGGGATGACGCGATGATCGGCTATGCAATGTTCGGCACCAACGATCTTGAAAAAGCGCGCGGCTTTTACGACGCGGTGCTCGGCGAATTGGGCGCCAAGCGGGTCATGGAGTTCCCGACCGGCGCGACCGCCTATGGCACCGACATGGAACGGCCGATGATCGCGATCACCCCGCCCCATGACGGCCAGCCGGCCAGCGCCGGCAACGGATCGATGATCGCGCTGGCGGCCGCAAGCCGCGCCGAGGTCGACGCGACCCACGCCAAGGCGCTCGCGCTGGGCGCCGCCGACGAAGGCGCGCCGGGCGTGCGCGGTGAATTGGGCCCGCAGGCCTTTTACGGCGCCTATTTCCGCGATCCCGATGGCAACAAGCTGTGCGTGTTCAAAGTGGGGCCGGCCTAAGGTTAATCCCGGCCCAAGAGCGGTCATACGGTTTCTTTACGCCCCGCGACTAGGTTTTCTCAATCAATTCAAGTGATTGAAGGATTCCCCCATGCGCCTCATTCCCAATACCCTGCCGCTGGCCGCCCTCGCGCCGTTTGCGCTCGCGGGGTGCGGCGATTCCGAACCCGAAATGCCCTACGAGACCGAACTCGTCGAAAATCGCGTGCAGACCGGCGAGCTTGCCGAGCAGCCGCTGCGCCCCGGCCTCTGGTCGCTCTCCGAAACGATCGGCGAGGTCGATCAGGCCACGATGAGCGGCGCCCAGGAAGCCGAGATCGAGGCGGACGGCGATCGGCGCGGCAATGCCCGTACGATTTGCCTGCCGGTCGAATATGCCGATCGCCCGCCCGCGGAGTTCTGGGCGGGAAGCGGCAATGCCTGCCAATATGACGAATTCCGCATGGCCGACGACGCCCTTACGGCGCGGCTGACCTGCAATGCGACGCCGGGTTCGATCACCCTCGCGCTCGACGGCAGCTACAGCGAGACCGGCTTCGATCTTGCGATAACCACGATGCGCACCGGCACGGGCAGCGAGAATATCACCGTCAACGGCCGGCTCGAAGGCGAATGGCGGCGCGAATGCACCGCTGAGGAAGCGGGCTAGCGCGCCGCCAGCGCGGGTACCGCCCAAACCGTGCCCTGGGGCACGGCGCGGAAACGATCTTCGGAAATCCCGGCTTCGGCGAGATGGCGCGCGAGCAGTGCGCGCGGCGTATCGATCTCTTCCCAGCTGAGGCGGAAGGTGCGCCAGTGGATGGCGAGCGCGTTCGCCGCGCCGAGCGCTTCATACACCTGCACCGCGTGATCCGGCCCGACATGGCTGCCGCTCCAGTTCTGTCCGGGCTGGAAGCGAAAGGCGCCGATCGGGATGAGCGCGAGGCGGATGGGGCCGTAGGCCGCCGCCTCTTGCGGCCAGCGCATGTCGCCGGGCCCGGTATCGCCGGCGAAGAAGATATTGCCGCCCGGCGTCCGCACGACGAAACTCGACCATAGAGCCCGGTTCCGGTCCACGAACCAGCGCGAGCCCCAATGATGGTTGCGGGTGACGATCACCTCCACATTGTCGGTGATGCGCACCCGCCCGCCCCAATCGCGCGTCACCGCCTGCGCGCCGGCATTGGCGATCACGGCATCGTTGCCGAGGCTGGTGACGATGGTCGGCCGGTCCCGCTCCCACAGCCGCCGCAAGGTCGGCAGGTCCATATGGTCGTAGTGATTGTGGCTGACCAGGACGAGATCGATCGGCGGCAGGTCCGCGAACCGTACGCCCGGCTCGGCCACGCGTTCCGGCCCCAGCGGCGGGAAGGGCGAGGCATGGTCCGACCAGATCGGATCGGTAAGGATGTTGAGCCCCTGGGTTTGCACCAGCACCGTCGCATGGCCGACCCAGGTCGCGACCATCCGGTCCCCCTCGACGCGCGCTTCGGGAATGACGGGCGTCACCGCGACATGATCGGGCCATTCGGGGCGCGCATCGCCGAACAGCGCGCCGCGCACGAAGCTGCCCCGGCGGCGCGGCTCGGTCCGGCTGGTCGGATCGCCCACCCATTCGCCTTCGCCCTCGTCGGGGTTGAAGAAATGCTCGCCGTCGAAATGGTCGCTCGGCGCGCCTTCATAATAGATGCGGTCGAGAAAGGGCGGGATCACCACCGGTGCCAGCATGATCGCGATAAGGAGGAAAAGCAGGCCGCTGCCGATCCAGCGGGCGAGACGTTTGACCATCGGCATCGACTAGCGCTTGATCTTGCCCCGGCCAAGCCCGACACATCGCTTATGGCGAATGGCTTCGACGAACGGACATGGCGCAAGCGGCTGGAAGAGCTGCGCCGCGCGCTCGCCTCCGAGGACGAAGGCGCCGCCGAATGGCGCAAGCCCGTCGAGCTCGACCAGCAAAGCGTCGGCCGGCTGTCGCGCATGGACGCGATGCAGCAACAGGCGATGGCCGATGCCGAGGCGCGGCGGCGCAAGTCCGATATCGCGCGCATCGACGCCGCGCTGAAGCGGCTGGACGATGGCGAATATGGCTGGTGCCTGGGCTGCGGCGAGGCGATCGCGGAGAAACGGCTGGAGATCGATCCGATGGCGACGCAATGCGTGGGGTGCGCGGCATGAGAGCGGCTTTGACAGGCATCCTGTTGCTGGCGCTGGCGGCCTGCGGCGAGAGCAGCGCGCCGCCGCGCGATTTCGGCCCCGTCGTCACCGTTGCCGGGCATTTCGGCGCGGCGGGCGAAGCGTCCGAGGATGTGAGCGGCCTTGCCTGCGACTGGCAGGCGGCCGGTGGCGGCGAAATGCGCTGCCTCGCCATCGAGGACGAGGAGGCCGAGGCGCAATGGGCGGCGTTCGGCAACGACATGCTGCGCGCCGGGCGGCGTTTCGCCCTGCTCGGCCCCGAACGCCCGCTCGGCACCCCGCCTTCCGGCATTTGCGGCGGCGGCATTTCCGGCGACGGCGAACTCGATGGCGAGGCGGCCGCGTTCAGCGACGGCGCCTATTATGTCACCGGCTCGCATGGCTGTTCGCGCAACAATGACGAATTCGACGCGGCCTCCTTCCTCGTCGTGCGCATCACGCCCGACGACCAGCCGGGCACCGATGTCGCGCCGGGCACCGTAGCGGTCGAGCAAAGCTATCGCCTGTCCGGCCTGCTCAGGCGCGCGCCCGAACTCGCCGGCTATTTTGGCGCGCGGCTCGAAGGCGGCAACGGGCTCAATATCGAAGGGCTCGCCGTCGATGGCGACCGCATGATCTTCGGGCTGCGCGCGCCGGCGGTAAACGGCACCGCCTTCCTCTTCGAAACCAGCGCGACCGCGCTCTTCTCGCGCGAGATTGCGGGGACGGGCCGCGCCATTCCCCTGGCCCTCGATCCGGACGAAGGCGTACGCGATCTCGCCTTCCTGCCCGGCGGGCGGCTGCTGATCCTCACCGGCCCGGCGCAGAACCAGGACATTGCCTACCGCATCCTGCTGCGCGGCGAGGATGGCGGGCTGGCCCCGCTCGCCACGGTCTCCGCGCCCTATGAGGGCAAGGCCGAGGCGATCGCGGTGATCGGGCTGGAGGGCAACCGGCTCTCGCTGCTCGTCCTGTTCGATGGCGTGAACGACGGCGCGCCGCAGCGCCTGACCCTCGATCTTCCCGGCTAGGCTGCGCCTCTCGACTCCACCCCGCTCCTGCCGCATCATGCGCGCCGAGACATCTTTGGGAGAGGATGGCATGCGGGAGAATGACGTCGATGCGGTGATCGTGGGAGCCGGTTTCGCCGGGCTCTACATGCTCCACAGATTGCGCGGCCTGGGGCTCAGCGCCCGGGTGTTCGAGGCCGGGGACGATGTCGGCGGCACCTGGTACTGGAACCGCTATCCCGGCGCGCGCTGCGACGTCGAGAGCATGGAATATAGCTTCTCCTTCGACGAGCATCTCCAGCAGGAATGGGACTGGACCGAGCGCTACGCGACCCAGCCCGAAATCTTGCGCTACGCCCAGCATGTCGCCGAACGGTTCGACCTCAGGCGCGACATCACATTCTCGACCCGCGTCGAAAGCGCGCATTACGACGAAGCATCGGACCGGTGGACGGTGACCACCGATGGCGGCGAGACCGTTTCGGCGCGCTATTGCGTGATGGCGACCGGCTGCCTCTCCTCGCCGCAGGTGCCGGGCATTCCCGGCATCGCGGATTTCGAGGGGCCGACCTATATGACCGGGCTCTGGCCGCATGAAGGCGTCGATTTTACCGGGCAGAAGGTCGCGGTGATCGGCACCGGATCGAGCGCCATCCAGTCGATCCCGCTCATCGCGAAGCAGGCGAGCGCGCTCACCGTCTATCAGCGCACGCCCAACTATATCGCGCCCGCGCACAACCACCCGCTCGATCCGGATTATGTGGCGGACGTGAAGGCGCATTATCCCGACTTTCGCGAAGAGGCGCGGGATACGGCAATCGGCATCCGCCTGCCCTTCGGCCCGCCCGAACAGCTGGCGCTCGCGGTGCCGGACGCGGAACGCGAGGCCCATTATCGCAAGCTCTGGGACTATGGCGGGCTCACCATGCTCGCATCCTATGCCGATATCGGCATCGACCTTCGGGCGAACGAGACCATCGCCGAATTCCTGCGCGCCCGTATCCGCGAAAAGGTGCGCGATCCCGAAACCGCCGAGAAGCTCTGCCCGAAAGACTATCCGGCCGGCGCCAAGCGGATGTGCGTCGATATCGGCTATTACGAGACCTTCAACCTGGATCACGTCCATCTCGTCGATATCAACGAGGAGCCGATCGAGCGGCTGACCGCGACCGGCATCGACACGGCGACCGGGCATCGCGATTTCGACGCCATCGTCTTCGCGACCGGCTTCGACGCGATGACGGGCACCTTGGGCAAGATCGACATTCGCGGCCGGGGCGGCGCAAAGCTGGCCGACAAATGGGCGGCCGGCCCGCGCGCCTATCTGGGCCTGATGAGCGCGGGCTTCCCCAACCTCTTCCTGATCACCGGGCCGGGCAGCCCCTCGGTGCTGTCCAACATGATCGTGTCGATCGAGCAGCATGTCGGCTGGATCGCCGATTGCCTCGCGGCGATCGGCGGCGGCACGATCGAGCCGCTGACCGAGGCCGAGGACGCCTGGGTCGAGCATGTCAACATGATCGCCCAGCCGACCATCTATATGCGCGCCAACAGCTGGTATCTGGGCGCCAATATTCCCGGCAAGCCGCGCATCTTCATGCCCTATGTGGGCGGCGTGAACAGCTATCGTTCGATCAGCCGCGAGGTGGCGGACAAGGGCTATGCGGGCTTCGCGGTGAACGGCGCGCCCAATGCCGAAATCGTCGATTTCGCCGCGCATATCGCCATGCCCGACGCGCTGATGGACATGGAAGCCGCCTGAAGCTTCGCCTAGGGGCCGCGGTTCATCTGGCTGAGCAGCATATAGGCGCCGGCGTTGAGCGCGGTATAGGCGCCGTAGAGGAACAGCGCCATCGGCTGGCCCTGTTTTGCAAAGGCGAGCGCGGCGACGAGCAGGGCGAACTCGAAGACATAGCTGCCCCAGCCGCCGCCGAATCGCCGGAGCGTCGCGGCGATTTCGGCGAACACCGGACCGCGCCCTTCCATCACGCTGCGATGGAGGAAGAAATTGGCGATCCCCATGACGAAGACGATCCAGAGCATCGCCCGACGCTAGCAGCCGCGCCGATGCGCAGCCAGCGCCTCTGACGGGCAGATCGCCCAAGCCGCTGGACTCGCTGCACAATGCGCCTATTTTGGAGGAATCACGCCTCGCGCCGCGGCATATTGCCGGGCCGGGCGGCGACAAGCCGGGGGGCAAAGCGTATCGCAACCGACACTGGGGCCGGGCTCGCCAGCAGTGCGCCGCCACCCACCGCTACCTTTCTCGGACATCCCAAGGGCCTGGCCTATCTCGCCATGACCGAGGCCTGGGAGCGTTTCTCCTTCTACGGGATGCGCGCGCTGCTGGTGCTCTACATGGTCCAGGAACTGCTCCTGCCCGGCCATATCGAAAATGTCGCGGGCATGGCCGCCCTGCGCGGCGGGCTGGAATCGATGACCGGGCCGCTATCGACCCAGGCCTTCGCCAGCCAGGTGTTCGGGCTTTATGCCGGCTTCGTCTATTTCACCCCGCTGTTCGGCGGGTGGATCGCGGACCGCTGGCTGGGCGCGAAGAAGACCGTGATGATCGGCATCGTGCTGATGACGCTCGGCCATTTCGCGATGGCGTTCGAGGTCACGGTGCTGTTCGCGCTGACGCTGCTCGTGCTCGGATCGGGTTGCCTCAAGGGCAATATCGCCGCGCAGGTCGGCCATCTTTATCCCAAGGCCGACGAGGCGCGCAGAACGCGCGGTTTCACGATCTTTTCGACCGGGATCAATATCGGCGCGGTTGCCGGCCCGGTGGTCTGCGGCCTGCTCGCGCAGCTCTATGGCTGGCATATCGGGTTCGGCGCGGCCGGGCTCTTCATGCTCGTCGCGGCCCTCATCTATTTTAGCGGCATGCGCCATTTCGCCGCCGAACGGCCGCGCGCGAAAAGCGCCGAGCCGATTACCCCGCTCGAAAGGCATGAACGCCGGATGCTTGGCCTGATCGGCGTAATCCTGGTCATCAGCCTGTGCCAGTTCCTCGCTTACGACCAGATCTTCAATGTCGGGATGATCTGGGTTTCCGAGCAGGTGGATCTGGCCACCGCCGCCGGCACGGTTCCCGTGCCCTGGTTTGCGTCGCTCGATTCGCTGGCTTCGGTGCTGGTCGTCCCGCTGCTCATCCTGCTCTGGGGCTGGCAGGCACGGCACGGCCGCGAACCCGGCGATCTCGGCAAGATCGGCATCGGCGCGGCGGTCATGGCCGCCTCGATGGCGTCGCTCGCCGTCGGATCCTGGCTCGCCGGCGCCGGCCCGGCGGGAATCGTCTTTCCGCTGATCGCCTTCACCCTGTCCGGCGTGGCGTTCATGTGGTCATGGCCGACGATGCTGGCGCTGGTATCGCGGCGCGCGCCCGCCAAAACCAACGCCCTGATGATGGCGACCGTCTATCTGACCGCCTTCGTGACCGGCATCGGCTCGGGCTATATTGCCGGCTTTTACGAAAGCATGGGCGCGACCGGCTTCTGGATCCTCAATAGCGGGATTTCGCTTTCGGGAGCGATCGCCATCCTTTTGTTCGGCCCGGCGCTCAAACGCGCGATGGATGCGAACGAGCGGGAAACCGCCTGAAAAGCCGGCGCGGCGGGTGGAGGCCTATCGATTCGCCGGGCTTTTCAAACCGCTGGCAGCCACATTTGCCAAAAATTATTTTGTTCCAGTTTCGTTCCCTTGCATATCCGCAAGGCCAGCTTGGTCCACGCGTCGCGCGCGATAACAATCGTTACGCCTGCGATGAAGCGAATCAAAATAGCGCCGAATCGAATCACAAAATTCGCATCTACCCTCTTGTGCCCGAATCGTGGTTAAGACACTATGACTAGTGGTTTGGCCCGGGGGCTACCCAACAGGTTGTGGTGATTTTCCGCGATCGCGCTTCGCGGCATTCCTGTTTGCGCCCCTTTCGGACAGGCCATGTGGATATCGGGGACAAGAGCAAATGAGTTCCCGCAAGGCCACGAAACATGTGTAGGAAAATGGGTCCCGACTCGAACGAAGGAAGAACATTCCTATATCGAGGGGGCGGATAAGGGGTTATGATGATGGATCTGGCGAATAACGGCGAAGTGCCGGTGGACGATATGGCCGAGACGCTCGAAACGACGAAAAGCGAGGCAAATGCGAAGGCCGGCGACAAGCAGGCCGCGCAGGAAGACGGATTCACGCCCGAAGAGGCGATGGCCAAGCTTATCGAAAATGCGCCGGAAGCCGCCCCGGCCGAGGAAGCGATCGACAGCAAGTCGGTGCGCCCGCAAGCCTATGACATCGTCCAGGATCCCTCGCGCGACGATCTCCTGACCGAATTCGGCAAGGAGACGCTGAAGGACCGCTACCTCCTCCCCGGCGAAAGCTTCCAGGATCTCTTCGTACGCGTCGCATCCGCCTATGCCGACGATCAGGAGCATGCCCAGCGGCTCTACGACTATATCTCGCGGCTCTGGTTCATGCCGGCGACCCCCGTCCTTTCCAATGGCGGCACCGGGCGCGGCCTGCCGATTTCCTGCTATCTCAACAGCGTCGGCGACAGCCTCGAAAATATCGTCGACACCTGGAACGAGAATGTCTGGCTCGCTTCGCGCGGCGGCGGCATCGGCACCTATTGGGGCAATGTCCGCGGCATCGGCGAACCCGTCGGCCTCAACGGCAAGACCAGCGGCATCATCCCCTTCGTCCGGGTGATGGATTCGCTGACCCTCGCCATCAGCCAGGGCTCGCTGCGGCGCGGTTCGGCCGCCTGCTATATCGACGTCCACCATCCGGAAATCGAGGAGTTCCTCGAAATCCGCAAGCCTTCGGGCGACTTCAACCGCAAGGCGCTGAACCTGCATCACGGCGTGCTGATTACCGACGAATTCATGGAAGCCGTGCGCGACG
Organism: Parasphingopyxis marina; assembly: GCF_014237875.1. Taxonomy (GTDB): domain Bacteria; phylum Pseudomonadota; class Alphaproteobacteria; order Sphingomonadales; family Sphingomonadaceae; genus Parasphingopyxis; species Parasphingopyxis marina. The sequence continues at coordinate 469,974 of NZ_JACJVJ010000001.1, read as the reverse complement.
GCGCCCCGTTCGACCTGAAATCGCCCAAGGACGGCAGCGTCCGCGGCACCGTGGATGCGCGCGCATTGTTCCAGAAGCTGGTCGAGACGCGGCTGGCGACCGGCGAGCCCTATATCGTCTTCGCCGATACCGTGAACCGGATGATGCCCAAGCATCAGCGCGACGTGGGCCTGAAGGTCTCCACCTCCAACCTCTGCTCGGAAATCACCCTGCCGACCGGCGTCGACCAGCATGGCGTCGACCGCACGGCCGTATGCTGCCTCTCCTCGCTCAACCTGGAAACCTGGGACGAGTGGAACGGGGATCCGATGTTCATCGAGGATATCATGCGCTTCCTCGACAATGTGCTGCAGGATTATATCGACCGCGCCCCGCCCGAAATGGCGCGCGCCAAATATTCCGCGGCGCAGGAGCGCTCGGTGGGCCTGGGCGTGATGGGCTATCACAGCTTCCTGCAGGCCCGCGGCCTCGGTTTCGAAAGCGCGCTCGCCAAGAGCTGGAACCTCAAGATCTTCAAGCATATCCAGACCAAGGCATCCGAAGCCTCGATGATGCTGGCGAACGAGCGGGGGCCGTGCCCGGATGCCGCCGACCAGGGCGTGATGGAGCGGTTTTCCTGCAAGATGGCGATCGCGCCGACCGCCTCGATCAGCATCATCTGCGGCGGCACCAGCGCCTGCATCGAGCCGATCCCGGCGAATATCTATACCCACAAGACGCTGTCGGGCAGCTTCATCGTCAAGAACAAATATCTCGAAAAGATCCTGATCGAGAAATCGAAGGATTCGACCAAGGTCTGGAATTCGATCCTCGAAAAGGGCGGCAGCGTCCAGCATCTCGATTTCCTCACGCCCGAGGAAAAGGAATCCTTCAAGACCAGCTTCGAGCTCGACCAGCGCTGGCTGCTGGAGCTGGCCGCGGACCGCGCGCCCTATATCGACCAGGCGCAGTCGCTGAACCTGTTCATCCCGGCGGACGTCGACAAATGGGACCTGCTGATGCTCCACTTCCGCGCCTGGGAGCTCGGCATCAAGTCGCTCTATTATCTGCGCTCGAAATCCGTGCAGCGCGCGGGCTTCGCCGGCGGGGTGGAGGCCGACAACACGCTCGACCCGAAACAGGTGGAACTCGCGACGGCCGAGACCACCGATTATGACGAGTGCCTGGCCTGCCAATGATCCGCGCGGCGCGCCTCGCTGCCGTCTCGGCGCCGCTTATCCTGCTCGCCGCGTGCGCGCGGCAGGAGGCGGCGGGGGTCGCGCCCGAAGCGCCGGGCTTCCTGCTCGGCGTGTGGCACGGCTTCATCTTCCCGGTCGCCTGGATCCTCTCGCTGTTCATGGACAATGTCGCGATCTACGCGGTGCCCAATAATGGCGGCTGGTACGATTTCGGCTATTTTATCGGCATCGTCTTCATCGGCGTCGGCGCGCGCAGCAGCAAGAAGGTGATCGTCTATCGGGACCGGTACAGGGACCGGCGCGGATGACGCGCGCCGCCGCCATCATGCCGCTGATCGGCGCGGTCGCCGCGATCGCCGGCCTCGCCGTCCTGCTGAAGCCCGGCGCGCTGCGCGCGCGCCTTGGGCTGAGCGACAGCGAGGCCAGCGCCTATGCCCTTCGTATTGTCGGCGCGATGCTCTTCGCGCTCGGCCTTTTCCTCGGCGGCTTCACGCTCGCCCTCAACAGCTAACCGCCCGGAGTAACCGTCCATGTCCCTCACCGAAGCCCGCAAGACCTACAAGCCGTTCGAATATCCCTGGGCCTATGATTTCTGGAAGCGGCAGCAGCAGATCCACTGGATGCCGGAGGAAGTGCCGCTGGGCGAGGATTGCCGGGATTGGGCGCAGAAGCTTTCCGATCACGAGCGCAACCTGCTCACCCAGATCTTCCGCTTCTTCACCCAAGCCGATGTCGAGGTGCAGAATTGCTATCACGACAAATATGGCCGCGTGTTCAAGCCGACCGAGATCAAGATGATGCTCGCCGCCTTTTCCAACATGGAAACGGTGCATATCGCCGCTTACTCGCACCTGCTCGACACGATCGGCATGCCCGAAAGCGAATATGGCATGTTCCTCGAATATGAGGAAATGGCCGCGAAGCACGATTATCTCAACGAGTTCGGCGTCGATAACGATGCCGACATCGCCCGCACGCTCGCCATGTTCGGCGGCTTTACCGAGGGGCTGCAGCTGTTCGCCAGCTTCGCGATGCTGATGAACTTCCCGCGCTTCAACAAGATGAAGGGCATGGGGCAGATCGTCAGCTGGTCCGTGCGCGACGAGAGCCTGCACTGCGAGGGCATCACCAAGCTGTTCCACGCCTTCTGCGCCGAGCGCGACTGCCTGACCAAGGCGGTGAAGGAAGATATCATCGATTGCTGCCAGAAGACGGTGCGGCTGGAAGACGCCTTTATCGACCTTGCCTTCGAGCAGGGCCCGGTGGAGGGGATGACGCCCAAGGCGATCAAGAAATATATCCGCTATATCGCCGACTGGCGGCTGGACCAGCTGGGCCTGCAGCAGATCTACATGGTCGACGACCATCCCCTGCCCTGGCTCGCCCCGCTGCTGAACGGCGTCGAGCACGCCAATTTCTTCGAGACCCGCGCCACCGAATATTCCAAGGCCGCGACGCGCGGCAACTGGAACGAGGTCTGGGACAATTTCGACAAGCGCCAGAAAGCCAACGCCAATGACGAAGAAGGCGAGGACGAGGGCGACGATATGTTCGAAAAGGCGGGGGTTGCGGCGGAGTAGGGATAGTAGATGGCGAAAATATCAAAATCGCCCAAAATCAAACATCCACTCCGGAAAGTGGATAAATGGGAACGTTACGATCAGCTTTTAGAAGAGCTTAACTATCTCACTCAAGCGAAGCGAGAAACCGAAGATGGTTTCGTAAAAACGATCATTCAGCTTAGCGCTGCGATTCTCTTACTTGTTCCAACATTTTTCAGCTCACAGGCATTGCAAGGTCAAAAGCCTTCCAACATACTGATATGCGGATTGAGCCTGATAGCCATTTCATTGCTGGCGAGCCTGTCAGAGCAATACCTTAGCTCACGAGCGTATACGTCTCAGATATCAAAAACGGAAAAATACTATAAAATGGAGATATCTGATATAGATCCACCGGATATTTCATTGTGGGTCTCTCGCCTTCTGCTCACATCTTTCGCTGGATTTATTTTAGGTATATTATTGCTGGCGTACGCCATTCTTAGAGGACCATGGAGTTGAAATTGGCGAACAGCCCTACACCTCCCCCACCGCCTCCTTCACCACGGCCACTACACGATAGCCCCGGTCGGTCTGTACCGCGAACGCCACCGCCACCGCCGCCAACAGGGCCGCGACGGAAATAAGGTAGCGGAATTACGGTGACAGTTCACTAACTAGCACCGTCGTCGCATGCGTCTTTCCGTCATGCCCAACTTAATCCTGCATCCAGAGCCGCAAGCGAAACTGCCCAAGCCCTAGACCCCAGATCAAGTCGGCAAGTATCAGAGTCTGCTATACGTGACATAGCAACTGACACGGAGTCGATATGCGGGAGAAAGTTTACCGAAGCCTAGTTAGCACTCCCGGTGTTGCCGTGGGCTTCATCAACACCGCCGCAGGCTTATTCGGAACTTTTGCATCAGAAGACGCGCGGAATGCCGTGGGTGACATTATGACCGCCGACACTATTCAGACAATCGGCATCGTCATGCTGGGCGTCTCGGTGTTCTATTTTGCTGCGCTATGGTTGCTGAAGCCCACGAATACCGTCGTCGAACAGTCAGGTGCAGGCGGCTCAAGCCAAAAAGCTGGCGACAATTCGACCCAACAAGCTTGGCACTTGCCCGGCGCGAAAATTGAAACCGCTATTTTTGGCGGACCGCCCGCCCCGGCGGCAGCGCAACCCGCACGACAGGCCGAATCCTCCCGTACCGCTGGAGAAGGAACTGAGAAATTCCGCAAAAACGAACTTGCTGCGAAACGAGCCAGGGCGAGACAAGAAGCTGAATTAGACTATGATATGACGGGAATTCAGGTGGCGATGCGCCTCGAATCTATATTGGGGCCGGTACCTGAGGACGCCGAGTCTTATCAGAAGTGGGCGAAAAAAGTGCGCCTCGAAATCCAAGACAGAGTCTATAACAAGAACATGGCGACATGGGGACGCTCGGGCGAGGATGGAGAAACTGCATTAACCCGAATTGCGCCGTGGAGATGGAGCAACGCTCGATTCCATTTCTGGGAAAATGTGCTTCGAATTCCGGAGATCGGGTTCGTGGCGGTATTCACAGACATCAGATTTAACAAAAGCCAAGTCGATCTGATTTGGCCAGAAAAAGACGATGGACCGCAAACTACAACCGACGTTTGACGCGCTCCTGCGCGCCAAAACCGGCCCTAGGCCGAAAGCCGTCATCATCGGATCGGCCATCGAATGGAAAATTGCGGATTGCGGTGACAGTTCACTAATTAGCGTCGTCCTCTCGCATAGGGCCGGGCCATTCCTTCCTCGATCAGCACCGCGCCCACCGATTACCCGCTCACTGAGGTGCGGCGGAGCAGGCGGCCATAGCGGTCCCGGTCTCGCCCGGAGGCTCCCAGCGCAACCTCTCCCATAGTCCGCAATGCGCGCAGCCGACACCGGTCCGGCTTACGATCCTATTTGCTGTCCTACAGGCGGGGCGATCGGCTATCCTCGCGCGTCCGCAGCCCGGATAGCCGTTTGGGAGATGCCGCCTGGATCCGATTGCCGCCGTCGGCGCCCTTTTTCGAAGGTCACACCCGCCGCGCCGCGCGGGCGCCCGCCGATCGCCGCAAGCCCGCGGAAATCGGGGGATGGCCGCGCTTCGCCCCGGCGCGCCGATGCCCCGTGTTTACACCCCTTCCGTGTCAAGCGGCGGCTGCGCCCTAGCGCGCGTCCAGAAAGGCCCGCGCCATCGCCACGGTCGCGGCCGGGTTTTCCTCCATGATCCAGTGCCCGGAATCGGGGATCACGGCCTCGGTCACGTCGCTCGCCGCGGCGCGCATCACCGCCGCCATCTGCGGGCCGAACGATCCTTCGCCGCCCGCCGCGAGCACCGGCATCGCCAGCGGCCCGCCCTCGGCGATCATCGCGCGGTTGTCGATCGCGTCCTGGTCGAACGCGGCGAACTGGGCGAAGCCGGCATGCATCGCGCCGGGCAGCGCGTAGAGCGCGGCATAATGCGCGCGCGAGGCTTCGTCGAAACGTTCGCGATGCGCGGAAAACTCGTTCCAGAAGCGATCGAGATAGATGCGCTCGCGCCCCGCCACCAGCCGCTCCATGTCCGGCCCGCCGAAGCGGAAATGCCAGAGCAGCGGGTTCGTCAGGATTTCCTCCCACGGCCCGATGCCCGGCACCGGCGCGTCGATCAGCATCAGCCGGGTGACCCGGCCGCGATGCCCGGCGGCGAGCGCGAAACCGACCATATTGCCGATATCGTGCGCGACGATATCCGCCCGCGCGATGCCGAGCGCGTCCATCAGCCCGGCGATATCCTGCCCCTGCGTGCGCTTGTCATAGCCGCCCTCGGGCCGGTCCGACAGGCCCATGCCACGCAGGTCCGGCGCGATGACGGTGTGATCGCGCATCAGATCGGCCGCCATCGGCGCCCACATATCGCCGGTTTCGCCATAGCCGTGGAGCAGGATCACCGCCGGGCCGGCCCCGCCGATGCGGACATGGAGCGTGGTGCCGTTGGTGGCGATCCGTTCGGTCCGGAAACCATCGGGATAGGGGGGAACCTCCGCGGCGGCGGCGCCTGCGGCGAAAATCAGGAGGATAAGGAAGGCGGCGACAAGCTTGATCATGGCGACAGCTCCGGCGCGCACTGTGCGGCCAGCCATTTTACACCCGGCCGCGCCGGACGCGAAACGAAATCGTCGGGGCTCTTCCGTCCCGCCCTTGCCCGCCCGGCGGCCGCGCCGGTGCGGCGCCGTTTCGGATGCATCTGCGGCTCCATCGCCGGGCCCGGCGCGCTAGCCTGGGCGGCGGAGGAGGCGGCGATGCCCTATTTCTATGTGAACGCGAATGCGCAGGCCAATGGCGATCATGAAGTCCATCAGAAGGATGCCGATTGCGGCCATGAACCCGAACCGAAGAACCGCGAGGGGCTGGGCTGGCACGCCAATTGCCATGGCGCGGTGGCCGAGGCGAAGAAGCGCTATCTGCAATCGAACGGCTGCTATTATTGCTGCAACGATTGCCACACGGGCTGAGGCCGAACGCGGGCAATCGGAGCCCTTCGGTCAGTCGCAGTTCGCGCCTTCGAAATCGACGAAGTGGAGGACATTGTCGGTCCGCGCATCGACGAGATAGATGCCGAGCCCGGTATCGGTCTCGACTTCCTGGAAGCCGTCCGGCTCCAGCGGGCCGAGATCCTGGTAGACGTCCGAATAGGCGACCGCGACGCGCAGCATGATCCGGCGCGAGGAGGAGTTGAAGACGTTGAAGCGCGATTTGGGGCAGACGGAAATGCCGAGCGGCCGTTCCAATACCGTTTCGTAATCGTGGAAATTGTCGACCTCCTGGTCCGTGATATTGACCCGGGGAATATCGGGATCCGGCCGGGGCGCATCCCCCTGCGCAACCTCGTCCGCCTGCGCGCCGCTATCGGCGGATTCCCCGCCGCCGATCTGCGCGGCGACCAGCGCGATGCCGATCGCCAGCGCGGCGGCCCCGGCGATCGCCCCCCCATAGCGCATCCGCCGCGCCCGGCGGCGCGTGCCGACCATCTCCTCGGCGAGATGCGTGATTTCCGACACCGGATCGCCCTTGTAGCGATAGGCGCTGAGCCCCTTGAGATAAGAGGGAAGATCGTCGAACGTCATGGTGCCGACAAGGATCGGCAGCACCCGGCCCGATGGATCGGGCCATTGCCGCTCGGCGAGCTCGAGCTCGGTCAGCGTATAGCGGCCTTCCTTGAGCGAATGCTCGGAGCACAGGAAAACCATGAGATCGCTTTTCGCGATCCGCCGCCGGATGATCCGGTCATAGCCGTCGGACGGCTTGAGCTTGTCTTCGTCGAAGAAGACGTCATGGCCGTGCTGCCTGAGGCGCGCCTGGATATCCTTGGCGAGCTTCCGGTCGTCGCTCGCATAGGACAGGAAAATCTTGCCCATCTTTCCCCCTTTGCCCGATTCGCCATAACATGGCGCAAGCCGGGGATGGAACCGGGCGAGGCGGGGCCTTTAAAAGCGCGTGGCGGAGGCGAGCCGGTCGACATAGGCATCGGCCTGGTCGGCGGGCATCGAGAGCGCGAACATGACATGGCGAAGCGCGCGGGCGCGCTGGCCCTGGAGAAGCAGCGCCTTCACCTCGCGCTCGACATATTGTTCGGGCGTGTAATCGCTTTCGCTCATCTGCGCGCGGCCGGCCGATCCTTCGCGCCGCCAGACGCGATCGAACTCGGCGCGTTCGGGCGTGGGCGCGGGGCCCGGCGCCGGATTGGATGGCGCCGGATCGGCCGGTGCCGGGTCAAAGGCTTCCGGCTCGGCGGCGATGGGACGGGTAGAGGCGGCGATGGCGGGCTGCGGCTTGGGCGGCGCGGGGCGCGGCAGCGGCGTGCGCGCGACCGGCGCGGGGCGCACGACCGGCTTCTTGCCGAACTCCCGCTTTCCGAAATCGGCGGGCGGGCCCAGCAAATCCGGCCGGTTGCCGCGCAGGCCCAGGAAAACGAACAGCGCCAGGAAGCCGCCAATGGCGACCAGCGCTCCCAATGCAATGGCGTAATAATCGTCCATAAAACCCCCGCGGCCCGATTAGCGGCAAGAGCGTCAACAACCGGTTAAAGCGCTAGGCGCACCAGCGGCGGCCGGCCGACAGCGCAAGGCCTTCGTCGACCAGCGTATCGCCGATCGAGGTGCGGCCGATATAGGCCTCGCGGACAAGCCGGCCGCCGGTAGTGCCGGTGCCGACCAGCTCCACCGGGCCGGCGTTGAGCAGCTGGATCAGCCGCGCCTGCGCCTCGGCGCCCTTTTCGCGTTCCTCGGCGCAGTTGGAGAAGCGATCGGGCGCGACGATGCCGGCCAGCTGGATCCGGTCCCCATGGACCACGAAGCTGCTGCCGTTGATGACGCAGTTTTCGCTGGCATCATAGCCGCAATCGGAAAAGCTGGTGATCCGCGCGGCGACATTGGCGGAGGCGGTGGTCACCGGACCCTGAAGGCCGAAGGCGGAAAAGGCGATGCCGAAAGCGGCAAGGGCGATGCCGAACAGGGCCATGCCCCCGACAAGCGAACCGCTCTTTTTCTCCGAAGCGGCGCCGCTGTTGGAAGCCCTGTGCCCGGTGCCGGACCGGCCGGACGCGCAGCGATCGGTCGAAACGACGCCATTGCCTTGCGGGTTGGTGCGCAGCAGCCCTTGCGGGTAGGAGAGGGGCTTGCGGCCGAACCGGGGCGGCTGCGGCGAATTGTGAACGGTGGTTTCCATAGCTTTTCTTCCCAGCGTTAATTAAGTCCTGATCTGCGCCTGAAATGCCAAGAAACCGTTAAATTACGTTATGTTACGGTTACAATCCGGCCCGCTGGGCAGGACGGAACGGTAACATGGAATGGGCGAAACCGGCGCTGCAGGCCAATCCGCCCTTCCCCTTGCCCCGGCCGGCGGCTTTGCGCTCGATCAAGGTCCGGCGGCCGGGCCCGGGCTAGCGACTCGGCACGGCGGATAGCACGCTGGACTTTCCTCTCTTGGAGTATGACCCGATGACCGATCATTCCCCCGCACAATCGAAACTCGAAGCCCAGCTCGCCGAGCTGGAGGAGCGCCAGGCGCATCTTGCCCGCGATCTGGGCGAGCCCGCCGATCCCGACAGTTCTGAACGCGCGGTGGAGCGCGAGGATGACGACGCGCTGGAGGGGCAAGCGGCGCTCGTGACCCGCGAGATCGCCTCGGTCAAGCGCGCGATCGACCGCATCGCACAGGGCGATTACGGCATCTGCGTGCGCTGCGGCGGGGATATCGCGCCCGCGCGGCTGGACGCCCGGCCCGAAGCCGCGCTCTGCATCGCCTGCGCCCGCCGCGAGGGCTGAAAACGCCGATCGGGTTGCCGCGGCGCTTCGTCGCGTCGCGCTCACGGACCGCCGCCTATCGCGCGGCGTGGATGAACCGACTCGCTTGCGGGCCGTTGGGTGTTGACCGGAAGGAGATTTTACCATGCGTAACAGCCTTGTTTCGATAGCCCTCGCCACGGCCTTCGCCATTCCCCTCGCCGCCGCCGGCGCCGACAAGGGGGAAGGCCCGGAAACCTTGGCCGGACCGATCGGCGGCGAGGAGAATGATTACTGGTACGATTATCTCGCCGACATCCGCGAGGCGCAGCAGGAACTCGACAGCGATCTTGCCCGCGCCACCGATCCCGAGGACGCCCGCGACGCCTGGGACGAATATTATGGCGAACTCGCCGACGCGCGCAGCGATTATGCCGGAGAAATGGCCGAGCGCGGGATTCGCGACGGCATCGTGATCTGGGGCGGCGACGAATAGCGCCGTTTCCCTGAGAGAGCCGGGACGGGGCCGTTCGCTTCCCCCTACCCCCCCGCTATGTGGATGGTCTTGTCCCGGCTCGTTAATCCCCGCTCGATGGTCAGCGCCGATTTCGGCTTCCCCAGCGCTTTCGCGAGCAACTTCACCACCGCCTTGTTGGCCTTGCCATCCTCGGGCACGGCGATCACCCAGACGCGCAGGCGCGGCCCGCCCGGCGCATCGCGCTCGACCGTCAGCCGGTCCCGCTTCGCGTGCGGAGTGACGCGCAGCCGCAACCGCCCGTCCACGCCGATCAGCGCAGCGATTTCGCTGGCCCCGGCCTCGGCTCTCCGTCGTTTGCCCCCGTCGCTCATCGAATCCGCTCTAGCCATCGCGGCCCCCGATACGCAATGATCGGCGCTCGTCCGAAGGGAGAGACCGCCATGGCCCGCGCCATCGCTTCGATCGCCGCCGCCCTGCTTTTATGGGCCGGCCCGCTATGGGCCCAGGCATCGCCGCCCGAGCCTGCGCCCGAAGGCGTTTCCCAGCTTCGCCATGTCATCGGGCTGTGGGACGTGACGACCGAGTTTATCGGCGAAGACGGGTCCAGCCGGGTGCTGGAGGGGCAATATCGTTTCGGCTGGGTCGTGCCCGACCGCGTGGTATCGGGCATGAGCACATTGCCCGCGCTCAACCAGGCATCGGGCATCCTTTTCTTCCTGCGCCCCGCCTCGCATGAAATCGAGATGGTTTCGGTCGGCGCCGACGGACATCTGTGGCGGATGACCGGACCCGATACGGGCGAGACGCGCGTAACCCCCGACACCCCGATGGCCGATGGATCGAGCCTCATGCTGCGTTTCACCCGCTACGATATCGGGCGGGACAGTTTCCGCTCGCGCATGGAGATATCGACCGATGGCGGCGAAAGCTGGCGAATTGGCAACCGGCAGCATTTCCGCCGAGCCGAGGGCGGCTGATCGGCCGTTCGCCGCACGGCCAGTCCGCCCCACCGCACGTTTTGACGCATTTCGGCGCGTTGTAGGAGGTTCATGAAACCACTCGTCAGGGAATCGAGTTATGCTGTTATCGGGTCGAAAAACCGATGCCCGAAAAGATCCCCGGAAAGGACCTTGTGATGCGTATTCCCCTTCTTGCTTTCGCCGCTGTCGCGATTTCCACGCCTGCGCTGGCCAATCCGCCCGCCCATGCGCCCGCCTGGGGCCATGCCGGGCACCAGCAGATCGCCTATCGCCACGGCCACGACAATGGTCGCCACCGCGGTTATGACGGCCGTATCTGGCGCGACGGCGAGGGCCGCTATCGCTGCCAGCGCGAAGACGGCACGGTCGGCCTGCTGATCGGCGGCGGGGTCGGCGCGCTTGTCGGCCGCGAAATCGACGGCGGACGCGATCGCACCGTCGGCACGATCATCGGTGCCGCCGCCGGCGCGCTGATCGGCCGGGAGATCGACCGCAGCGATGCCGAATGCCGTTAATCCCGTTTCGGGTCGCACCGAACCAAGGCGCTTTTCCGTCCGGCCCTGTCGGTATAGACAGGCAGCGGAAGGGAAAGCGCCTTGGATGCTCCGCCATCAGAATATCGGGTAATCGAGCGGGACGGTCGTCTTATCGTCCTTGAAACCCGGACCAACCGGCCGCCCAAACGCGCCGCCGAGCTTATGCCCGGACGCCCCGACCGGCGACCCGCACCTCCACCGCCGCCAAGCGCCCGAAGCGCGGAAACGCCGCCGCCCGACCGTTCGGCCGGAATGGGCCGCGACCGTATCGAAGAATTTTTTGACGACGCGTTCGGTACATCCGGACCGGAAACGGCGGGGCAGCGTCAGGACGTCTCCGACGATGGCCAGACACTGCTGCCAAAGATCTCCATAGCCCAGATCGCCGGTATCGCCGTGTTCATGATCGCCGTCTCCGTGATGGTTGGCGGCTTCACCGGCTTTGTCATCGCGGCGATCGTGATCATGGTCGCCGGCAATTTAGCGCTGAAGCAGGCGAAAGATATCGGCGGCGGACGCTAGGCGACCGGAATCAGCACCTCGTTGCGGCGCAGTGCTCCAGGGATAAACGGCGAATTGTAAAAGGCATATTCTGCCGGGCCGGACGCCTCGATTTCGTTCGCCGCCATCCATTCGCGCAGTTCGGCCTCTTTCTCCGCGAGCATCGCATCGTCCGCGTTCCCGGCGAAGCGGATCGCGGCCATCCTGCGCGCCGGGATTTCGTCGATACCGACGCCGGCGGGCGGGGGTGGCGTTTCTTCGGCCGATAACCGGACCGGCAGCATGAAGCGGGTGCGCCATTCATCCTCGTCGCCGATGCGATTGCAGAGAACCGGCGATGTCATCGGGATTTTCTTGCCGGGGCGCGAGCGGACGAAAAAATAATCGGCGAGTACGCGAAAACCGTTGCCAAAAGCCGTTTCGCGCTGTCCGGACTGCACCGTTTCCGCCACCCTGAGCGGCGGGTAATCGCGCAGCGCAAAGCGCCCTTCCTCGATCAGCAGGTCGTAATCGGGCTTTTCGCTATTGCGTTCATTGAGATAATAGGCCGCCGCCGCAACCGCCGCCGTTCCGGCTGCCGCCGCCGCAATCCATCGCGCTTTTCCCATCGCCCGATAGTGCCGGGAAACGCGCGCCCACGCAAGCGGCCGCTAGAAGCCGCCGGCGAACTCGCGATTGCCGACAAAGCCGACCCGCTGCGCACCGGATCGCGCGATCGTCGCCAACACCCGGTTGACCCGTTCGTAGCGCGCCTGAGGCGCCGCAGCGACCTCCAGAGCGGGCGCCGCCGGATCGGCAACGACTGCGTCCAGCCGCATCGCCAGTTCGGGCGTCGAGATCGCCGCGCCATCCCAGAGCAACGCGCCCTGGGCGGTAATGTCGAGCCTGTGCGTGGCGGTGGGTTCACCGATCATCGGCGGCCCGGCCGGCACGGTCATCGGGATCTTGTGCGTCATCACGGGGATCGCGACGAGGAACATGATGAGCAATACCAGCATCACGTCGATCAGCGGCGTCGTGTTGAGGTCGCTCATCGGCTTGGCGTCGATGGTCTGGATTCCGTGGCGAAACATTCTCTCTCTCCTCGAACCGGAAGCGATAATATAATGTTATATTATCGCTGCAAGGGGCGCAAGCTTGACGACGGGCCCGGCGCGGGGGACAGTCCGCGCATGACAGAGCCCCGCTATGTCGATCCCAGCCGCGCCCATTTCGACGCTTTCAAGGCGCTCGAACGGGACCAGCCGATCGCGATGCTCAACCTCGTCCGCTTTCTCGAAAGGGCGGCCTATCCCGAGGGCCACGACCTGGCCGGCAAGGGCCTGAGCGGCGCCGAGGCCTATCGGCTTTACGGGGAGGAGAGCGGGCCGGTGTTCCGGCGCGTCGGCGGCACGCTTTTATGGTCGGGCGAACCGCAATGCATGGTGATCGGGCCGGAGGAGGAGCGCTGGGACGCCGCCTTTGTCGCCCATTATCCGGCCGCCAACGCCTTTTTCGAAATGATCGCGGATCCCGACTATCAGAAAGCCGTCGTCCACCGACAGGCGGCGGTCGAAACCTCGCGGCTCATCCGCCACAAGCCGCGCGATACGGCAGGCGGTTTCGCCTAGAGTATCCCACCGCCCAGCCAGAGGCGAACGATACCGATCGCCATCACGATCAGGTTGAAATTGCGACCGCCATTGCTCGACGAGAGCTGGCCGAGGACGACCCCGACAAAGGCGATCGGGAGCATCAGCCAGTTGAGCATGCCGAACACCGGGATCAGCCCGACAAAGGCAATCACGGCGGCGATCAGCCCAACGACAAAGGAGAGAAGATTCAGCATTGGCTAGGCTCCGTCTACGCGATATTCTACTGTATTATTGATATAAGGCACTCATCGGGTCGAATCAAGGATCGAGGGAGGGCGGAATGCGGAATATCTGTGTGATCGCGGCGGCCGGGCTGGCGATGGCGGCCTGCATGCCGGGCGGCGGCGAGGCCGAACGGGAAGACGTCGCCGCGCGGGATGCCGACGGCGAAACCCCCGGCATGACCATCACCTCCGAAGACGGCAGCGTGACGATCCATACCGGCAATTCCACCGGCACCCGCGCCGGCGATCTGCCCTCCTATCCCGGCGGGCAGCCCCATGGCAGCGCGCAGATGGAGGCCAGCGCCGCCGACGGTGGCTCCGGACAGGTCGTCACCTTCCAGACCGACGATCCCCCCGCAGAGGTGATCGCCTTTTATCGCGAAGCGCTCGAAAGCCGCGGCTATACGATCGAGACCGAGGTCACGAGTACGCAGATGCATGCGGTGAGCGCTAGCCGCAATGACGGCGAGAGCGGCGCGAACATCACCGCGACCGCCACCGGGCCGAATAGCACGATGGTTTCGCTGGTCGTCGGCAATGTCGAATAGGCGGGCTGGCCCCACGGCCCCGCCTTTGGCGGAAAAGTGAAGAAATCGTAAAATTTTTTTGCGTTCACCATAAGTTTCAACGCTTTGGTAACCTTTGGCGGCGAAAATCCGGGCTTCCTTCGATGGAGCCCCGACGATGAAGCTTAACCGATTCTCAACGACTGCCGCGATCCTCGCTCTGGGGCTCGGCGTTGCCGCCTGCGGGACGGGCCAAACCGATGCCGACGCGCAGGCGATGGACGAAGCGCTGCTCGGCGAAGCCGACAATAGCGATCCGGCGCTGACCACGGCGCTCGAAGACCAGATCATGGTCGATCAGGAATTGGCCGGCCAGTCCAACGCCAATGCGGCGCTGCCCGGCGACGCGGTGAGCGGCGTTCCGATCCCCGATACGATGCACAGCATGGCCGACGCCCAGCGCGCCATCGCCCAGGGCCGCCTGCTCTCCGTTCCCGCGCCGACCCAGGGCGAAGACTGCACCGACTGCTCGGCCGGCAGCCGCAGCGCCGCGCAGGGCGAGACGACGCTCGGCGCACTGGCCCAGCGCCAGGCGAGCGAACCCGATTTCCGCGAATGCCCCGAACCCGTCGTCTATGGCATGCAATGGGCCTCCGCCCTGCCGCGGCCCTTCTCCGTCTATCCGGGGTCCGAGGTGATAGAGGCCGCCGGCAAGAACACGGAAGGCTGCCGCGTTCGCGTCGTCAGCTTCCGTACCGCGGCCTCGATGGACCGGCTGCTCGACTGGTATTATACGCGCGCCGTTCGTTCGGGCTATTCGTCCGAACACCAGCTTCGCCACGGCGATCATGTGCTGGGCGGCTATCACGCGCGCGACGAGGGTGCCTATTATATCATCTTCGCCCCGCGTTCGGGCGGCGGCACCGATGTCGACATCATCGCCAATAACGGGATCTAGTCGCCGCCGTCCTTTTCGTCGTCGCCGTTGACGGCGTGGACGCTCGACAGGCCGTTCGAAGCGAACAGCAGCGCGACCAGAATGACGCTGACGACGGCGGCCAGCCACAGATAGCCGAGCCCGCACACGATCCCGATTCCGCCGGCCGCCCAGATGGCGGCGGCCGAACCCGCGCCGCGCACATATTGTTCGTCGCGAAACAGCGCGCCGGCGCCCAGAAAGCCGATCCCGGTCATGATTCCGGCAAACACCTTGCCGGGATCGATCGAGAGCTGCGGATCGTCCGACTGGACGGCAAATTCGGTAATCCCGATGACCAGTGCGGCGGAGGTGACCGCAACCATGATGAACGGCCGGAAATCGAACGGCTTTTCGTGGTAGGATCGTTCATAGCCAAGGGCGGCGGCGAACAGGAAGGCGGAGCCGAGCCGGGCGAGCATGTCCCCCCAGCCCAGCGAATAAGGCGTAAACATTGTTTCCATAGCGCCTTAAACGCACGAACGCCGGAATGGTTCGCACGACTGGCGAAGCGCTGCGGCCTCGGCTAGAGGGCGGCTATGCCACCTATCCTTCTCGTCATGGCCGGCGGGGCGATCGGCGCGGGGACGCGCTTCCTGCTCGGCCGTTATACGCTGCACCAGTTCGGGCCCGGCTTTCCCTGGGGCACGCTGGGCGCGAACATCATCGGCGGCTTCGCGATGGGGCTGCTGGTCGGCATACTCGCGCGCTATGTCGATGGCGGCGAAGGCTGGCGGCTTTTTGTCGGCGTCGGCCTGCTCGGCGGCTTCACGACCTTTTCCGCGTTCAGCCTCGAAACCGTCAACATGATCGAGAGAGGGGCGTTCGGCATCGCTATCGGCTATGCGCTGGTTTCGGTGCTCGCCTCGGTCGGCGCGCTGTTTATCGGCCTGTGGATCGTCAGGGCAACCGCATGAGCAAGACTTTCACCGACGATGTCCGCCAGTTCACGGTCGATGCCGAGGATGACGGCATCCGCCTCGATCGCTGGTTCAAACGGCATCTGCCCGAAGCGACCTTCAACATCGTCTCGCGCTGGTCGCGTACCGGCCAGTTGCGGCTCGACGGCAAGCGGGCCGCGCCGGGCGACCGGATCGAGACCGGGCAGCTGATCCGCGTGCCCCCGGCCGAAGCGCCCAAATCGGCAAAGCCGAAACGCGAGCGCGCACCGCTGAGCCGGGACCAGATCGATTTCGCGCGCAGCCTGGATTTCCATCGCGACAAATCCGCGCTCGTGCTCAACAAGCCGCCGGGCCTCGCGACCCAGGGCGGAACCAAGACCAAGGATCATGTCGACGGGCTGCTCGACGCGCTCGATTATGATCTCGATACCCGGCCGAAACTCGTCCACCGGCTCGACAAGGATACGAGCGGCGTGTTGCTCGTCGCGCGCACGCCCAGGGCCGCCGCCTATTTCTCCAAGCTCTTTTCGACGCGCAAGACGGTGAAGATATACTGGGCGATCGTGATCGGCGTGCCCGAAATTCAGGATGGCGTGATCGACCTGCCGCTCGCGAAACAGCCCGGCACGGGCGGCGAGAAAATGCATGTCGACGAAAGCGGCCAGCAGGCGAAAACGCGTTACAAGGTGATCGAGCGCGCCGGCAACCGCGCTGCCTTTGTCGCGCTGCAGCCCTATACCGGGCGCACGCACCAGCTGCGCGCGCATATGGCGGCGATCGGCCACCCGATCGTCGGCGACGGCAAATATGGCGCCTCCGAAGCCTTTTTGACCGGCAATATCAGCCGCAAACTGCACCTTCACGCCCGCCGTCTCGTCCTGCCCCATCCCGATGGCGGCACGCTCGACGTCACCGCGGAGCTGCCCGAGCATTTCACGGCGACGCTCGCCAGTCTCGGCTTCGATCCGGCGCTCGCCGATCATGCCCTCGACGAAGCGCCGCCGGAAGGCCAGCGCGCCGCGCAAAAGCGTGCCGCCAAGGCTTATGCCAAAGATGTCCGGAAGGCGCGGCGCGGCGAACGGCGCCAGCGCGGCACCGGCAATATGAGGAATGGCGATGCGAAGAAAGGACGCCGCTGATGCACCCCAATACCCGCTTCCACTGGCAGGACCGCGAGGCGATGGCCGATTTCGTGCGCACGATCGGCTTCGGCACGCTGTTCGCCGAAACGCCGGACGGCCCGCGCGTTGCCCATCTGCCGGGCCTGCTCGAGGGCGACCGGCTGTTCTTCCATCTCGCCAATGGCAATGCGTTGCGCCGGCATCTCGAAGGCAAGACCGCCTTGTTCGTGATAACCGGCGCCGACGCCTATGTGAGCCCGGACTGGTATGGCGAGCCCGATCACGTGCCGACATGGAATTATGTTTCCGTCGAGCTTGAAGGAAGCGTGGCGAAGCTTTCGAAGGACGAGCTGGTCGCGGGGATCGACGCGCTGGCGGCCGAGCATGAAGGCCGGCTCGAAAAAACGCCCTGGACGCGCGCCAAGATGGCCGATGGGCTGTTCGACAAGATGACCGGCGCGATCACCGGCTTCGCGATGGAGGTGAAGGCCTGGCGCGGCACGATCAAGCTCGGCCAGAACCAGAGCGAGCAAGCGCGAAGGGGCGCCGCCGATGCGATCGAGGCGAACGGCCGCGCCGCCATCGCCCATTGGATGCGCAATCTCGACGCATGAGCATTCGCCTCGCCATTTTCGATTGCGACGGCACGCTCGTCGATAGCCAGGGCAATATCTGCGAGGCGATGGAACGCGCCTTCACGGATGCAGGCCTCGAGCCGCCGCCCCGGTCCGCCACCCGCCGCGTCGTCGGCCTGAGCCTGGTCGAAGCGATGCAGGTGCTGCTTCCCCGCGCCCATCCCGACGAGCATGTCACGATGGCCGATGCCTACAAGGCCGCCTTTTTCGCGCTGCGCGCCGGCGGCGAAGTCCATGAGCCGCTGTACGAGGGCATATCCGAGACCATCGACACGCTCGAAGGATCGGGCTGGCTGCTCGGCGTCGCGACCGGCAAATCGGACCGCGGGCTCGCCCATGTGCTGGCCAAGCATGACCTCACCCACCGTTTCGCCACCCTGCACACCGCCGACCGCCATCCCTCCAAGCCGCACCCTTCGATGATCGAGGCCTGCCTTGCCGATACCGGTGCGGAAGCAGCACGCGCAGCGATCATCGGCGATACGAGCTTCGACATGGCGATGGGCAAGGCGGCGGGCGTGCTGGCCGTCGGCGTCGCCTGGGGCTATCACGAGGCCGACGAACTTGTCTCGGCAGGGGCGGATATCGTCGCCGAGCATCCCGACGAACTTGCCGGTATATTGGAGAGGATTGCATGAGCCCCGAAGACCGCGAACGGCTGGCCAAATCCCGCTGGCAGATGCTGCAACTGCTGCGCTTCACCGGTATCGTGCTGATGATCTTGGGGATGTGGATCTGGGCCGGCGACATATTGCGCATCGGCGGCTGGCCGCTGGTCGGCCTTCCGCTGTTCGCGCTCGGCGCGTTCGAGGCGATCCTGCTGCCCACGATCCTCGCCCGCCGGTGGAAGAGCCCGCCCTCCAAATGAAGGCTGGACGATGAAGCGCTTTTACGACGAAGCCAAGGCGGTCCGCACCGATCGCGGCTGGGGGATCGCGCTCGACGGCCGGCCGGTGAAGACGCCCGCGCGCGCCGCGCTGGCCGTGCCGAGCGAGCAGCTCGGCTATGGCATCGCTGCGGAATGGAACGGCCAGGCCGAGGAAATCGATCCGCTTTCGATGCCACTGACCGGCCTTGCCAATGCGGCGATCGACAGAATCGCGCCCGATCCCGAAGGCTTCGCTTCGGAGCTGGCCGTGTTCGGCGAAACCGATCTCTTTTGCTATCGTGTCGACAGCCCGGCGGAACTCGCCAAACGCCAATACGAGGCCTGGGATCCGCTGCTCGACTGGGCGATGCGGCGCTACGATATCGGCTTCGAAACGACGACCGATATCGTCCACCGCGCCCAGCCCGATGAAACCGTCGCGCGGCTCAAGGCCGCGGTGGAGGCCTATGACGCCTTTCATCTCGCGCCGCTCTCGCCGCTCGTCCGGCTCAGTGGATCGCTGATCGGCGCGCTGGCGCTCGTCGAAGGCGCGTTCGAAGAGGACGCGGTTTGGGAGGCGACCCGGCTCGACGAGGATTGGCAGGAAGCACAATGGGGCGAGGATGAGGAAGCGATCGCCACCCGCGATGCGAAGCGGCGCGAATTCGCCGCCGCGATGCGCTTCCTGCGGCTGCTCGACGCCTCCTAGGCCTTCTCTTCCCCGAAGCGGTCGTCGCTGTCGATCCGGTTCGGCAGGAACCATTTCGCGATCACGGCACCGCCGGCGATGAAGATCACCGCGTCGGCGATGGCGACGTAGATATGATAGGTCCAGTCCTGATGATACCAGATCGGGGTTCCGGCGTGCATGAACACCGACGCGGCTATCCCGAACAGTATGATGATCGACAGCCGCGCGCCGAAATCGCGGACATGGCCGGCCAGCGAATAAAGCGCGCCGCCCAGCAGGAAGGCGGTGATCAGCATATGCACGAAACCGCCGACCAGGGACCCGCTGTCGCCGAGCGCGAAACCGCTCGGATTATAGTGGATCATCGCGATCGGGCCGTCGATATACATACGCTGCTGCGCTTCGCCGTCCGGATAGGGCACGAGCACGGTATCCGCACCGCTGGCGTCCATATTCGCGGCGAGCACCGACTGGATCGCCGCCGCTTCCTCGTCGCCCAGCCCGCCGACATGGATATTGGCGAGCGGCGTCGCATAGAAGACGAATCCGATGACGAACATCGCGACGGCCGCCGCGATCGAACCGATGAAGACGCGTATCATGAGGCCCTCTCCCTGTTTCTCAGGTAAAGGCTAAGCCTGTTGCGGGGAATTGAAAAGGCCGATCCCTCAGCCGATCAGCGTGCGGACGAAATCGACGAGGCCGGTGCGCCGGGCGCGCCGCAGCCGTTCCGCCTCGAGGATCGCCTGCGCCTTGGCGGCGCAGCTTTCGGCATCGTCATTGACGAGAACATAATCATATTCGGCCCAATGGCTGATCTCGGCCGCGGCGCGCTCCATCCGCCCGGCGATCACCTCGTCGCTATCGGTGCCCCGCCCGCGCAGCCGGCGCTCCAGTTCCGCCATCGAGGGCGGCAGGATGAAGACCCGGACGATGTCGGGATCGACCTGTTTCAGCTGCTGCGTGCCCTGCCAGTCGATATCGAGCAGCACGTCTCGCCCGGCTGCCAGCGTCCGGTCCACCTCGGCTTTCAGGGTGCCGTAGCGATTGGTGAAGACATGCGCCCATTCGAGAAAGGCCCCGTCTTCGATCATCGCGTCGAACTCGGCATCGGTCTTGAAGTGATAATGGCTGCCGTCGACCTCGCCGGCGCGGATCGGCCGCGTCGTCGCCGATACCGACAGGGTAAGCTCGGGATCGGAGGCCAGAAGCTTGCGCGCGATTGTGGACTTGCCCGCGCCGCTCGGCGATGAAAGAACGTAGAGAAGCCCGCGACGCGTAATCGGATCTGCCATAGCGCCGGTTCGCGCACGCAGCGGAAAAGGTCAAGACGAAGGGGCGCGCTATGCGGAAATTAGCAGGATTGGCGGCGTTGGTGTTGATAGCGGGATGCAGCGCCGAAGCGCCCGCGCCCGAATGCGATTTCGATTGCACCTTCGAGCGCCACATGGCGGCGATCCAACAGGGCGACTTTCCGGCCTTCGAAGCGACGATCACCGAACGCCCCGATTTCCAGCTCATCTATCCGGGCGGCGAACGGGTGGAAGGGCTCGAAGCCTATATGGCCGACATGCGGGAGTTTCTCGCGCTCGATTTCGATTTCCAATATGAAATCGTCGAGAAGCAGGTGACCGCCGAAATGGGCTTCGCGCTGCTCGACGTCACCTTCGCGGTGGAAGGGCAGGATACGCCCTCGCGCTTCTACCTGCTGCTGGTCTTCGCGCTTCAGGACGGCGAATGGCGGCTCGTCCACGATCAGAATACGCGCCAGCCCCCCGCGGAGAATGGCGACGAAGGCGAGGCCGGGTGACCTTGGGCCTATCGCGCAAATGGTGGTTCGTTGCCGCGGCGATCGCCGTTGCCGCCGCCTTCGCCCTCTATCTGATGGGACGCAACCCGATCTGCACCTGCGGCGAGATCAAGCTCTGGGTCGGCGAGGTCCATGGCCCCGACAACAGCCAGCATATCGCCGACTGGTACACGCCGAGCCATATCATCCACGGCTTTATCTTCTACGGCCTGCTCTGGTGGTGGATGCGGAGAAGGCCGCTGGGCCTGCGCTTCTCGCTGGCGGTGGCGATCGAGGCGGGCTGGGAAGTGCTCGAAAATTCGCCGATCATCATCAACCGCTACCGCGAGGCGACGGCGGCCTTCGGCTATTCGGGCGATTCGATCATCAATTCGATGGCCGATATCGGCTGGATGGCGCTGGGTTTTCTCGTCGCGCGACGGATCGGGCTGTGGCCGACAGTAATGATCGCCCTTGGCTTCGAACTCTTCACGCTGTGGACGATCCGCGACAATCTGACCCTCAACGTCGTCATGCTCCTATGGCCGATCGACGCCATTCGGGAATGGCAGGCCGCGCTCTAGCGGCCGCGCTCATCCCGTTCCGGCGACGCGGCATCGGCGATATCGGTTTCGCCGGTGGCGCGAGCCTCGCCCATTTCCGCGTCTTCCTCGCCAAAGGCCTCGTCGTCATTCTGCGCCTCGCGGCGGCGGTCCCAGAGATATTTGGCGATCAGACCGCCCCCGACCACGGCCGCGCCGGGCAGCGACCGGGTGGCTATGCGCGTCGCGATAAGGCCGATACCGGCGCCGAGCAGGCCCCGGCCTGCGGTCTTTCCGGTGACGGCGCTTCCCAGCGCGGTGCGGGCGATGTTTCTGATCAGGCTCATTCGGCACTCTCCAGCGGTACGGCTTGTTTGAACGTATGGGTGACATAGGGGAAGGGAATCTCGATTCCCGCTTCGTCGAGCGCGCGCTTGATCGCGCGGACGACCGCGTCGCGGCTCTCATGCCCGTCGCGCGGCTTGGAGCCCGACCACCAGCGGACGAGGAAATCGACCGAGCTCGAATTGAATTCCTTGGCGAAGACGTCGATCCCGCGATCGGCGTCGATCTTCTCGCAGCTCCGGACCGCATCCTCGATGACCCTGGCCGCCTCGTCGAGATCGGTGTCGTAGGAAACGCCGGCGACAACCTCGTGCCGCCGCCCGGGCGCGTCGGTAAAAATCTCCACCGGATTCTTGAACAGCATCGCATTGGGAACGACAGTCACCTCGTTCGAAAGCTTGCGGATATAGGTTTCGCGGAGGTTGATCGCCTCAACCTTCCCGGAAATGCCCTCGCATTCGATGACGTCGCCGATCCGCATCTTCTCGCGCAGCATGATCAGGATCCCGGCGAAGAAATTCTCGAAAATATCCTGAAAGGCGAAACCGATGGCGACCGCGCCGAGCCCGAGCCCGGCAAGGATGCTCCCCGGCGTAACGCCCGGGAGGATGATCGCGGCCGTGGCGAACACGCCCACGATCCAGATGGCGATGGTCACGAAGGTTTCGATCAGCGTGAGCAGGCTCGGCCGGATCTCGGTGGTGCCGGTCAGCTTTCGGGCGATCTTTCGCCCGCCCTTGGCGACGAGCCAGGTCAGCAGCAGGATGACGATACCGACGGCGAGTTGCGGCAACATGCGGATGAATCCCTCGGCCATGTCGCCGAGCTGATCGCGTAATATCGTCAGGAAATTGCCGTCGAGTTCCATTGCGGATTCCGCCTCCTTCGTTGCAGTCACGCAACTAACGGGCGGGGCGGCAATAGGGTTCCGGCGGCGGAATCCCGGCGCCGGGATTACAAAGCTAGCGGCCCAGCATCTTCTCCGGTTTCACGACCCGGTCGAAGGTTTCCTCGTCGACCAGGCCGAGATCGAGGCCGGCCTCTTTCAAGGTCTGGCCCTTCTTATGGGCATGTTTGGCGATCGCCGCGGCATTGTCGTACCCGATTTCGGGCGCCAGCGCGGTGACCAGCATCAGGGAACGGTCGACCAGCGCCTTGATCTGCGACTCATTGGCCTCGATGCCCTCGACGCAGCGCTCGGCGAAGCTGGTCATGCCGATCGAAAGCAGCTCGATCGAACGCAGCACGTTCGATCCGATCAGCGGCATGAAAACGTTGAGCTCGAAATGCCCCTGCATCCCGCCGACGGTGACCGCCTGATTATTGCCGATCACCTGCGCGGCGACCATCGTCATCATCTCGCACTGGGTGGGATTGACCTTGCCGGGCATGATCGAGCTGCCCGGTTCGTTGGCGGGCAGCGAGAGTTCGCCCAGCCCCGAACGCGGCCCGGAGCCGAGGAAGCGGATATCGTTGGCGATCTTGTTGAGCGCCACCGCAAGCGTGTTGAGCGCACCGGAAAAGAAGACGAGCCCGTCCTTGGCGGCGAGCTGTTCGAACTTGTTAGGCGCGCTTTCGAAAGCGAATCCGGTGATGTCGCTGATCGTTTCGGCCATGTCGGTCGCCCAGCCTTCGGGCGCGTTGAGCCCGGTGCCGACCGCCGTGCCGCCGATCGCCAGCTTGGCGATATTGCCCTTGAGCGCGCCCTCGATCCGGGCCCTGCAACTGACGAGCTGCGCGGCATAGCCGGAAAATTCCTGGCCCAGGGTGAGCGGCGTCGCATCCTGCGTATGCGTCCGCCCGATCTTGACGATATGATCCCAGGCCTCGGCCTTGGCCGTCAGCGCTTTCGTCAGCACATCGAGCGCGGGCAGCAGCGCGTCGCGCGTCGCCACCGCGGTCGCGACATGGAGCGCGGTGGGGAAGCTGTCGTTCGAGCTTTGCGACATGTTGACGTGATCGTTGGGATGCACCGGCTCCTTGCCGCCGCGCGTACCGGCGAGCGCCTCGTTGGCGATGCCCGCAATCACCTCGTTGACATTCATGTTCGTCTGGGTGCCGCTGCCCGTCTGGAAGATCGTCAGCGGAAAGCTTGCGTCGAACGCGCCGCTGCGAATCTTGGTCGCCGCTTCCTCGATGGCATCGGCGATCTTCGGATCGAGCCCGTGCTTCTTGTTGGTCCGCGCCGCCGCCTGCTTCACCGCCGCCTGGGCATGAACGATGCCGATCGGCATCCGCTCATGCGCGGGAAAAGGAAAATTCTCGAGGCTGCGCTGCGTCTGCGCGCCCCAGTAAGCGTCGGCCGGCACCTCGATCGGGCCGATGGAATCGGTTTCCGTGCGCGTTTCTTCGGTCATGGCGAATCACACCCTGCTGCTTTGCCCGCCCCAATATAGGGGTTTTCGACTATTTCTTGCGTTTGAAATCCACCGCGACGACGTTCGACCCGTCCTCGACCGGTTCGACCGGCGGCGGATCGTTTTCGGCATGGTCGGCGGTTTCGGGCCCGGCGCCTTCGGTCTGGGCCTGGAATTGCAGCGCGAAATTCACCGCCGGATCGACGAAACCGGTGATCGCCGCGAAGGGCACGACCAGTATCGCGGGAACCTGGTTGAAGCTGAGCCCCACCGAAAAACCTTCTTCGGTCACCGTCAGGTCCCAGAAGCGCTTCTGCAGGACGATCGTCATCTCGTCGGGAAAGCGTTCCATCAGGTGATCGGGAATATCGACGCCCGGCGCGCGGGTCTTGAAGGTGATGTAGAAATGATGCTCGCCGGGCAGGTCTCCCGCCTCGCCCACTTCGCTCAATACGCGGCCGACAACGGCGCGCAGCGCCTCCTGGACGATCTCGTCATAGGGAATCAGGCTGTCTGGGGCGTCGTCGCTCATGGCGTTTTGGTGAACGCCCGCGCGCCGAGGGTCAAGCCGGAACGTTGCAGGCCCGGCTTTTTGAGGTATAGCGCGGCGCATGCGGACGGCCACCATCACGCGCAAGACCGGCGAGACCGATATCGCCGTCGAGATCAGCCTCGACGGCAAGGGAAACTATACCGTTTCGACCGGCATCGGCTTTCTCGATCACATGATCGAACAGCTTTCCCGCCATTCGCTGATCGACATCGATCTCAAGGTCGCGGGCGACCTGCATGTCGACCAGCATCACACGACCGAGGACAGCGCGATTGCGCTGGGCGAAGCGGTGGCCAAGGCGCTGGGCGACAAGGCCGGGATCCGCCGCTACGGCTCGGCCTATTCGCCGATGGACGAAACCCTGAGCCGGGTCGCGCTCGACATTTCGGGCCGGCCCTTCCTGGTATGGCATTCGGGTTTCACCCAGGAACGGCTCGGCGAGATGGATACCGAGCTCATCCAGCACTGGTTCCACAGCTTTGCCGGATCGGCCGGAATCACGCTGCATATCGAAACGCTGTACGGCGAGAATAACCACCATATCTGCGAAAGCATCTTCAAGGGGCTGGCGCGGGCGCTGCGCGACGCGGTGGAGATCGATCCGCGCAAGGAGGGCGCCATTCCCTCGACCAAGGGAACGCTTGGCGGATGAGCGAGCGCATTGCGCTCATCGATTATGGCGCCGGCAATCTTCGATCGGTGCATAATGCGCTGGCCGCTGCCGGGGCGGAGGGCGTCGCGGTGACGGCCGATGCCGATATCGTGCGCGCCGCCGACCGCATCGTCCTTCCCGGCGTCGGCGCCTTCGGCCATTGCCGCGACGCGCTGGCCGGGCTGCCGGGCATGATCGAGGCGCTCGGAGACGCGGTGATCGACAGGGCGCGGCCCTTTCTCGGCATCTGCGTCGGCATGCAGCTGATGGCGGCGCGCGGCGAGGAACATGGCGTGCATGAGGGACTGGGCTGGATCGCCGGTACGGTGCGGCCGCTGGTCGCGTCCGACCCCCGGCTGAAAATTCCCCATATGGGCTGGAACGATGTCGATCTCGCCGGATCGCCGCCGCTGCTGGAAAGCGGCGAGGCCTATTTCCTGCACGGCTATGCGGTCGAACTCGACGATCCGGGCGCGGCCTATGCCGTCACCGATCATGGCGGCCCGGTGACCGCCGCGATCGGCCGCGACAATATGATCGGCGTCCAGTTCCACCCCGAAAAATCCCAAGGCTACGGCCTGTCCTTCCTGCGCCGTTTCCTGGACTGGCAACCCTGAGGTTCGACATATGAGCATGATCATCTTTCCGGCGATCGATCTGAAGGCCGGCCAGGTCGTCCGGCTTGCCGAGGGCGATATGGACCGGGCCACCGTTTACGGCGACGATCCCGCCGATCAGGCGCGGCTGTTCGCCGAAGCCGGGGCCGGATATCTCCATGTCGTCGATCTCGACGGCGCCTTTGCCGGCGAAGCGAAAAATGCCGATGCGGTGGAGAGGATCGTCGAAACCTTTCCCGGCCATGTCCAGCTGGGCGGCGGCATCCGCAACCGCGAATCCGTCGAGCGCTGGTTCGATATCGGCGTCTCGCGCATCGTGATCGGCACGGCCGCGCTCACCGATCCCGATTTCGTCAAGGATATGGCGCGCGAAAATGAAGGCGGCATCGTCGTCGCGGTAGACGCCAAAGGCGGCTTCGTCGCGACCCAGGGCTGGGCCGAAACCAGCGAAGTCAGCGTCATCGACATGGCCCGGCGGTTCGAGGACGCCGGCGTCGCGGCGCTCTTGTTCACCGATGTCGGCCGCGACGGGCTGCTCAAGGGCTGCAATGTCGAAGCCACGGTCGATCTCGCCCGCTCCACCGATATTCCCGTCATCGCCTCGGGCGGCGTTAAAGGGATCGGCGACATCCATGCGCTCAATATCCATGCCGAAAGCGGCATCGAGGGCGTGATTACCGGCCGGGCGCTTTATGACGGCACGCTCGATCTCGCCACGGCGATCGCGCTGGCCTCGCGATGACCGTCCGCACCCGCATCATCCCCTGTCTCGACGTCGCCAATGGCCGGGTGGTCAAGGGCGTCAATTTCGTCGAGCTGCAGGATGCCGGCGACCCGGTCGAACAGGCGCGCGTCTATGATGCGGCCGAGGCTGACGAGCTCTGCTTTCTCGATATCACCGCGAGCCACGAGGAACGCGACACCCTGCTCCATATCGTCGAGCGCACGGCGGCGGTGTGCTTCATGCCGCTGACCGTGGGCGGCGGGGTACGCGCGCCCGAAGATGCGCGGCGGCTATTGCTCGCCGGCGCCGACAAGGTCGCCGTCAATTCCGCCGCGGTCTCCCGCCCCGAACTCGTCGCCGACATGGCTGAGCGCTTCGGCAGCCAGTGCGTCGTCGGTTCGATCGACGCCCGGCTCACGGGAAGCGGCTGGGAGATCTTCACCCATGGCGGCCGCCGCGCGACTGGCATCGATGCCCTTGCCCATGCCCAGCGGCTCGCATCGCTCGGCGCGGGCGAACTGCTCGTCACCTCGATGGACCGGGACGGGACGAAGGACGGCTACGATCTGCAGCTCATTCGCGCTATCGCCGATTCGGTGCCGGTGCCGGTCATCGCCTCGGGCGGGGTCGGCACGCTCGACCATCTCGTCGCGGGTGTCGCCGAAGGCCATGCCGATGCCGTGCTCGCGGCCTCGATCTTCCACTATGGCACGCACAGCATCGCCGAGGCGCGGGCGGCGCTTGCGGGCGCCGGTATCCCGGTGCGCGGCGTTAAAAATGTCGGGTAACTTTACAGTAACCGTGAATCTCAAAACCAAATTAACCATGAAGGGGGCCGCGCAGGGCGCTGCTCCCGAAACTGGCCGGTTTCTTGCGTTATATCAGGAACATGCAGAATTTCCGGAACACCAGAATGTCATATCTGAGGATCATGCTCGCCTTCGCTGCCGCCTTCGCCATCGGCGGCGCGCCGGCGCTCGCGGCCTCGGCGATCAGCGTCGATGCGCCCGGCGACATGATGCTCTTCGGACTGGGCGTGACCGGCCTGATTATCGGCCGCCAGATCAGCAAGCGCCGCAAGAAGAAGGAACCCGACCCCGAGGGTTGAACTGAGCTTCAGCCGGGCACGGTTGACGCCGCCGCGCGGCCCGCGCAGATGCAGGCCATGGTCGATACACTAAGCCGCCTCGAAGACGTGATCCGGAGCCGCAAGGGCGGCGATCCGGACGCGTCCTATGTCGCCAAGCTGTTCGCAAAGGGCCGCGGCAAGATCGCGGCCAAACTCGGCGAGGAAGCGACCGAAACGGTCATCGCCGCGCTCAGCGAAAGCGACGAAGCCCTGACCGGCGAAGCGGCCGACCTGCTCTTTCACCTGCTCGTCCTGCTCGCCGAACGCGATGTGCCGCTTGGCAACGTGCTGGCCGAGCTCGACCGGCGCGACGGCGTGTCGGGCCTTGTCGAAAAGGCCGCACGCCTAGACTAGCGACGAGCCTAGCTGCAGCGCAGCGACCCCGAGCCGATAGAACGCGCGTTGCACCGGGCGCCGCCACGGATCGTGGCATCACCCGAACCGATGAAATTGCCCTCGACGCGTTCGGTCGCATAGCCGTCGACATCGCCCGATCCGGCAACGCTGATATCCAGCCGCTCGGCGCGCAGATCGCCGGCGCGCACATTGCCCGATCCGGCAATCCCGATTTCGACGTCGCTCGCGGAGCCCGCCGCGCGGATATCGCCCGACCCGGCGATATCGAATTCGACGCTGGTCGCCCGCAATTCGCCGAGCGCGATATTGCCCGATCCGGCCACCGATGCCTCGAACTCCTCGGCCTCGGCGCGGTCGATCGTCATGTCGCCGGAGCCGGCCACCGAGGCCCCGCGGATCATCGGCATCGTGATATGGATCGTCGCCCTGCCGTTGGGCGCGCTCGCGCTCCAGCGCTCATTCTTCCGGCCGATTTCCAGCCGGTCGCCATGCAGTTCGAATTCGAGCAGTTCGATGACCTCCGGGGGCCCTTCGGCGCGGACCGAAAATGTATCGCCAATCGTGATGTCGACATTGTCCGGGCCGCGAAGCGCTACCTGGTCGAACCCTTCGAGGGCGACATCGCCGGTCACCGTCGCGCCTTCGCCGTCCGCTTGTGTCACGCTGATCTCCGCCGCTTCCGACGAACCCGAGTTGCAGGCGGCGAGCGCCACCAGCCCTATCATTCCCATAATCGTGCGCATTGCGACTCTCCTCACTGTATTGCTTGATTAATACAGCAAGGTTGGCCGGATCGCAAGCCTCAGCGCGCGGGGGCCTTGCGGGCGGCCAATGCCTCGGACACCGTTTCGACGTCGCCGTCACGCTCGATTTCGCCGGCTTCCGCGGCCTCGATCTCGTCATGATGCTTGTGGAGCGGCGCAAAGCGCAGCACCAGATAGCCGATGAGCGCCGAGACGAAGGATCCCATGAGCACGCCGATCTTCGCTTCCTCGATCAGTTCCTGGTTGCCGGGAAAGGCCAGCGCGCCGATGAACAGGCTCATCGTGAAACCGATGCCGCAAAGCAGAGCGGTGCCGTATATCTGCAGCCAGGTCGCGCCGCGCAGCTTGCCGGCGACGCCCATCTTCACGGCGATCCAGACGCTGCCGAAAATGCCGACCTGCTTGCCGAAGAACAGGCCCGCGGCGATGGCGAGCGGCAGCGGCGCGAAGATATGCTCCATCCCCAGCCCGGCCATCGACACGCCGGCATTGGCGAAACCGAACAGCGGCACGATCAGGAAGGCGACCGGCCAGTCGAGCGCATGTTCCAGCCGGTGGAGCGTCGAATCCTGCGCATCGGGCGCGCCCGGCGTCTTGCGCAGCGGCACCATCATTGCGGTCAGCACGCCGGCGATGGTGGCGTGGACGCCCGACAGGAAGACCAGATACCAAAGGAGGGTGCCTGCGATCAGATAGGGCCAGATCTTGACGATGCCCGATCGCCCCATCCACCACATGACGATCATCACCACCGCCGCGCCCAGCAGCGCGAGCGTGTTGAGATCGGCCGTATAGACGAGCGCGATGATCGCGACCGCGCCCATATCGTCGACGATCGCGACGGTGACGAGGAACAGTTTGAGCGATGTCGGCGCGCGCTTGCCGAGCAGCGCCAGCACGCCGATCGCAAAGGCGATATCGGTGGCCGCCGGAATCGCCCAGCCATTGGTTAGCGTCGCGCTTTCGGGGTGACCGGACACGAAAAACAGATAGATGAGCGCAGGCACGACCATGCCCGCGGCCGCCGCCATCACCGGCAATCGCCGCCGCTCCCATGTGGCCAGCCGCCCGTCGATGAATTCGCGCTTGATCTCGAGCCCGACGAACAGGAAGAAAATCGCCATCAGCGCATCGTTGATCCACATGTGCAGGTTCATCGTGTGATGCGAGCCCGGCAGGCGGCCCATCGGCACGTCGTGGAGGATGTGATGATAGTCCCCGTACAGCGGACCGTTGGCGACGATCATCGCCAGCACGGCAGCGACCATGAGAACGATACCGCCCGAAGCCTCGCTGCGCAGGAAAGCGCGCAGTGCGGATCGGACACCTGTACGTTCAGCCATGATCACTCCTCTTGGTTTCGGCACTGGCTCTAAAGGCAAATCCGGCCGATGAAAACCGCCGGAACCGCACTTGAGGCGCGATTTCGCCTTGTCCGAGGTAGGAAGGCTCGACTAGGCTTGCAACCGGCGAAAGGGGGCAAGCTTGGGGGTCGAGCCGCTGTTGGCGATCGCCGAGATCGCGGTGAGAGAACTGGCGCTGTTCGCGGCGGCGGGCTTTCTCGTCGGCGCGCTGGGAGACCTCGTCATCGACGGGCTGTGGATCGGTCTCCAGCTCAAACGCCTGTTCGGCAAAGCCCGGGACGAAACACATATCGCGGACTTGCCGCGCCCGGCCCGGCCGGGTTGCCACGCGGTCTTCGTGCCGGCCTGGCAAGAGACAGGCGTTATCGGCACGATGCTGGAAACCACCGGCTGGCGTTTCGCCGGACAGGATTATCGCCTCTTCGTGGGCTGCTATGCCAACGACCCGGGCACGATCGCCGAGGTCCAGGCGGTCGCCGCGCGGCAACCCAATATCCGTGTCGTGATCAACAGCCAGGCGGGGCCGACGACCAAGGCCGATTGCCTGAACACGCTGTACCACGTGTTGGTCGCCGAGGAGCGCCGCATGGCGACCCGGTTCAAATCCGTGATCCTTCACGATGCCGAGGATCTCGTCCATGCCCGCGAAATTCCGCTGTTCGACACGATGATCGAGCATCATGCGCTCGTCCAGATCCCGGTCGTGCCGCTGCCGGATATCCGCTCACGCTGGATCGCAGGCCATTATTGCGACGAATTCGCCGAAGCCCATGGCAAGGATCTCGTGGTTCGCGACGCGCTGCGCGCCGGCGTTCCCTCCGCCGGCGTCGGCTGCGCCATCCGCCGCGACATCCTGCAGAAGATCGCGGACGAACGCGGCGGCGCACCTTTCCAGCCCGACAGCCTGACGGAGGATTACGAACTGGGCCTCAGCATCGCCGAACGGGGCGCCAGCGGGCGCTTCGTGCGCGTGCGCGAAGAACCGGACGGCGAACCGATCGCGATCCGCAGCCATTTTCCGGCCACGCTCGGCGCGGCCGTGCGGCAGAAAACGCGCTGGGTGCAGGGCATCGCGCTATATGGCTGGGAACGGCTCGGCTGGCATCGCGGGGCGGCCGATTTCGGAATGCGGCTGCGCGACCGCAGCTCGATTCTCGCCGCGCTCATCCTCTCGGCGGCCTATCTCGCCATGGTCCTCGCCTTTGCGCTCCTGCTCGTCTCGCTGACGACCTCCTATACATTGCCGGTGCCGCCCCGGGGCCTGATATTGCTGCTGCAGGTCAACGCCGCCTTGTTGAGCTGGCGGCTCGTGGTGCGCGCCTTTTTCACGGGCAAGACCTATGGCTGGATGGAAGGATTGCTGGCGATACCCCGCGCGGTGATCGGCAACATCATCGCCATGATGGCCGCGCGCCGCGCGGTGACGGGCTATCTCTTCGCCCCGCGCGATCGCAGGCCGCAATGGGACAAGACAGACCATGTCTTCCCGGCAATTGCGGAGATCCGGTAATGCGGTTCACGCCGCCGATCCGTTTTGTCGCCGGCGTCCTGACCCTGTGGATCGGCGTAAGGCTGAGCTTCTGGTTCGCCGCAGCCGACGCGCCCCAGGCGCTCCCCTTGCCGATCCCCGGATTTCCTCCGCTGCGGCGGGCCGAGGCGGAATCGCCGATTTCCGACGAGAATGTAGTTCGCAACCCGGCCCGCGCGGCCCCGCACCCACGGCCGTTCCTCGTTCTGCGCGATCCCTATGCGCGCCCGGCCATGGCGCCGGCCCCCGGCGCCCCGGCCCGATCCGCCCGCCGGGACGATCGTCGCCGCCAGCAGATGTGGATCGCCGCCTTCACGCCTTCGTTCGCGCAGCCGATGCTGATGCGCTTTGCCCGGCGACCGCTGCCCGCCGATAGCGGCTATCACAACCGGGCCGAGGAATATTCGCCCTGGCGGGTCGCCTTTTGGGGGCAATGGCGATCGGGAAGCGGGCCGCGCGCTCTGGCGGAAGGCGGCGAGCTCGGCGGCAGCCAGGCGGGCGTACGCGTCCAGTACAGCCTTGGCCGCACCCGCCGCACCGAGATCGCGGCGATCGCACGCGCCTCGCGTCCGCTCGAGGGCGCGGACGGCGGCGAGGCGGCGATCGGGCTCGCGCTGCGCCCGTCGCCAGACATCCCGCTCGAAATCCTCGCGGAGCGCCGGATCGCCATCGAACGGGGCGGGCGCAACGCCTGGTCGCTGGGCGCGGCGGCCGGGCTCTACCGGCGCCCCCTTCCCTTCGGGCTGGAGTTCGACGGCTATGCACAGGCCGGCATCGTCGGGCTCGATCGCCGCGACCTTTTCGTCGATGCCAATGCCGCCGTTACCCGACCGATCCGCGTGGCCCCGCACACGACGCTGTCGATTGGCGGCGCAGCCTGGGCCGCCGCCCAACCGGGCGCCTCGCGCGTCGATATCGGCCCCGAAGCGGTGCTCCGCCTTCCCGCGGCCGAGGGCAATGTCCGCCTTTCGCTCAGCTGGCGGGAGAGGGTCGCCGGATCGGCCAGCCCGGGATCGGGCCCGGCGCTCACCCTGGGCGCCGATTTCTAGAGTCCGCTTTTCCGGGCCGGTTTCGGGACGGTAATTGCCGGGCTGGAACGCCAGACTCCATCTTCCGCCGCCTCGTGAAAAACGGTAGGCCCGGGACACGATGGATATCTATCTCCCGATCGCCGAAATCTCCGTCAATGCGCTGCTCATCATCCTGCTGGGCGGCCTGGTCGGCGTGCTTTCGGGCATGTTCGGCGTCGGCGGCGGCTTCCTGACGACGCCGCTTCTGATCTTCTCCGGGATATCGCCGGCCGTCGCCGTCGCTTCCGCAACCACCCAGATTACGGGCGCCAGCGTTTCGGGCGTGGCCGCCCATTCCCAGCGCAAGGGCGTCGATTTCCGGATGGGCGCCGTGCTGATCGTCGGCGGCATATTCGGCACGATTCTCGGCGGCTTCCTGTTTCTGGAGCTGCAAAAGGCCGGACAGATCGATGTCGTCGTCTCGATCCTCTACATCATCCTGCTCGTCGGCATCGGCGTGCTGATGATCCGCGAGGCCTGGACGGTGATCCAGGCGCGGCGCACGGGCATTCCGATAAAGCCGCCCGCACGCCGCCATCATCCGATCGTCGCCAGCCTGCCGCTGCGCTGGCGCTTCTATGGCTCCGGGCTCTATATCTCGCCGCTCGCCCCGCTCGGGCTCGGCTTTGCCGTCGGCACGCTCACCGTGATGCTGGGCATCGGCGGCGGTTTCATCCTCGTCCCCGGCATGATTTACATTCTCGGCATGTCGACGCGTGTGGTCGTCGGCACCTCGCTGTTCCAGATCCTGTTCGTGGCGGCGGCGACGACGATGGTTCATGCGATGACGACCCATGCGGTCGATATCGTCCTCGCCGTGCTGTTGCTGATCGGCAGCGTCACCGGCGCGCAGATCGGCGCGCGGCTCTCGACGCGGATCAACGCCGAATGGCTGCGCCTCGTCCTCGCCGCGCTCGTCATCATGGTCGCGATCCGCATGGCGCTCGGCCTCGGCTGGCGGCCCGACGAAATCTATTCGATCGAAATCTCGTGAACCGGATCCGCCTCCTTCTGTTCCTGGCGCTCGTGCCGATGCTGCTGGGCCAGGCCCGTCCGCGTCTCGTGCCCGCCGTCGACCAGGAAGAGATCGAGATCATCTACAGTTTCACCGGTTCCGAACTGATGGTGTTCGGCGCGATCCTGTATCCCGGCGGCCGTGTGCCGGAAGATCCCGTCGATATCGTCGTCGTGCTCAAGGGGCCCGAGCAATCGATCCTGCTGCGCGAAAAGCAGCAGCGCATGGGGATCTGGATCAACGCCGCGCAGGCGCGGTTCCGCTCGGCGCCGGCTTTCTACGCGATCGCCAGCGCCCGGCCGATGCGCGACATCGTCGACGAACGCACGGCCGCGATCTACGAACTCGGCGTCGACAGCCTGCAGCTTTCGCCCGCCAGCGCCAATCCGTCCGAGGAAGCCCGGCGCTTCGAGGAAGGGCTGGTCGAGCTGCGCAGCCGCAACGGCCTTTATATCGAGCAGCCCGATGCGGTCGAAGTTACCGAGGGCGTGCTCTACAGCGCGCGGATCGACATTCCGGCGCGCGTGCCGGTTGGCGAATATACCGCCGAAACCTTCCTCATCCAGGACGGACGCGTATTGGCGGGCGAAGTGCGCGAGATCCGGATCGGCAAATCGGGTTTCGAACGTTTCGTCGCCACCGCTTCGGCCGAACATGGCTTTTTCTACGGCCTTGCCGCCGTGATCCTCTCGCTGCTGCTCGGCTGGATCGCAGGCGCGGTTTTCCGCCGTCTCTAGCCCGACGGGCCCGGATTCAGGGTAAGCGAAATATTTACCCTTGTGCTGCTAGGCCCGGGCCAATCGAAAACTCTAGGGCAAGGTGGTTTTGGCATGGACGATTTGGGCACTTTCCGGCCGGTAGCTGAAGACGAAAACGCCGAGGGCAGCAGCCTTTCCGCCGTTCAGGATTCGCCCGAAAAGGGCGTCATCATCGGCAAGGTGATCGAGATTGCGGGCTCCGGCTCGCGGATCGCGGTCGATGCCGAAATGCTGAAAAAAGTGCGGACCGTAGAAGATCCCACGCTCGCCATGGCCGGCCAGGTCGGCAGCCAGGTGAAAATGAAGGTCGGCGATTCCTGGCTTGTCGCCAATGTCCGTACGCTCTCCGCCAATCCCGACGATCCGAGCCATGTAACGGCCTATATCGACTTTCTCGGCGAAGGCGTCGCGATCCCCGGCTCAACCGGCGTCAGCGGTTTCCGCCGCGGCGTCACCCGCTTTCCGATACCCGGCACGCCGGTGCTCGCCGTGTCGGACATGGACATGCGCCAGATGTTCGCGGCCGAAAACCGCGCCCATATCGAGATCGGCAATGTTTATCCGACCAAGGATATTCGCGGCGCGCTGTATGTCGATGCGATGCTGGGCAAGCATTTCGCGGTGCTGGGATCGACCGGTACCGGTAAATCGACCAGCGTCGCGCTGATCCTGCACCGGATCTGCGAGCTCGCCCCCGAAGGCCATATCGTGATGGTCGATCCGCACGGCGAATATAGCGCCGCGTTCAAGGGCGCGGGCGAGATTTTCGACGTCAACAATATCCAGCTTCCCTATTGGCTGATGAACTTTGAGGAACATTGCGAAGTCCTGATCACGACGACGGGCGCGGACAAGCAACGCGATCGCGACATCCTTGCCAAATGCCTGCTGGCCGCGCGCAACAAGAACCGGCTTGCCGAAGAGATTCCGCAGCTCACCGTCGACAGCCCGATTCCCTATATGCTGTCCGACCTGATTTCGAACATCACGACCGAAATGGGCCATCTGGATTCGGCGAAAGATACCGCGCCTTACATGCGCCTCAAATCCAAGCTCGAAGAGCTGAAGGCGGATCCGCGCTACAGCTTCATGTTTTCCGGCATGCTCGTCGGCGACACGATGGCCGAGTTCATCGCCAAGGTGTTCCGCCTGCCCGGCAACGGCAAGCCGATTTCGATCGTCGACGTGTCGGGCGTGCCTTCCGACATCACCTCGGTGGTGGTCGCCGTGCTTTCGCGCATGGTGTTCGACTATGCGATCTGGTCGCGCAACGAAGCCAAGCGCCCGATCCTGCTCGTCTGCGAAGAGGCCCACCGCTACATCCCGGCCGGCCATATCGACGGCGACAGCGCGGTCGGCAAGATCCTCGCCCGGATCGCCAAGGAAGGCCGTAAATACGGCGTTTCGCTGGGCCTGGTGACCCAGCGTCCGTCCGACCTTGCCGAGGGCGTGCTTTCGCAATGCGGCACGATCCTCGCCATGCGCCTCAACAACGACCGAGATCAGGCGCATGTCCGCTCCGCGATGCCCGAAGGCGCGCGCGGCTTTCTCGATGTGATCCCGGCCCTGCGGAACCGCGAAGTCATCGTCTGCGGCGAGGGCGTTTCGGTGCCCGTCCGCATCGCCTTCGACAATCTCGAAGAAGAAAAGCGCCCCGCATCGGGCGATCCGCTCTTCTCCGAACTCTGGACCCAGACCGGCGACGAAGCCGGCATCGTCGAGCGCACGATCAAGCGCTGGCGCAGCCAGGGCCGCTAGCCTCTCGCTATGCTTTCAAAAGGCCGTTCCCGCCAATAGCGGGGGCGGCCTTTTCCTTTGCGGTTCCTGGTGGAAACTAGCTGCGGGTCGACGCGCCCGCGCTGCGGGCGTTCGCCGCCGTCTCTCCGCCTTCGCTGTTCTCGCGCCGGGCCATCGCGGCGCCAGGCTCGATTTCGAGGAGATTGGCGAGCGTGGCGCGGAAGCGGCGCAGCTCGTCGCCGGTCAGCTGCGCCTGCTGGATGAAGCTCACCGAGCGGGGATCGACCTTCCGGCCGTTGCGCAGCATCTCGTAGTGGAGGTGTGCGCCGGTCGAAAGGCCGGTAGATCCGACATAGCCGATGACGTCGCCCTGCGACACATGCGCGCCGTTGGACGCGGCGATCCGGCTCATATGGGCATAGGCGGTCTGCAGCCCGTTGCCATGATTGATCCGGACATAATTGCCATAGCCGCCGTTGCGGCCCGAGAAATTGATCGTACCCGCCGCGGCGGCGCGGATCGGCGTGCCGTGGCCGGCCGCGATATCCAGGCCGGTGTGCATCCGGCGATACCCTAGGATCGGATGGCGGCGATAGCCGAAGCCCGAAGAGATGCGGCCCGGAACCGGCATCAGCCAGCTGCCCGTCGAACGGCCGACGCCCGAAGCTTCGAACCACTGGTCCTGCCCGCCCGCCGACCAGCGCAAAAGCTGCGTCCGGCGCTCGCCGCGTTCGACGCCCGCATAGAGCAGGCGGCCAATCTCGACCTCGCCGGTTTCGGCGCGGCGATGCTCGACGACCATGTCGAACGTGGCGTTGGCGCCGATATCGCCCGACACCGACATCTGCGTGCCGATCGCGCGCAGATATTCCTGGATGGCCGAGGGCGGCGCACCGGCCGCGCGGGCCGAGCGATAAAGGCTGGAGCCGACACGGCCGCGAATGCGCATCGGCGTTTCATCGACCGCGATGGCGATCGGGTTGACGCGCAGCGCGCCATCCACCCGGGCGACCTCGATCTTGAGATCGAAGCGCGCGCGGAAGGCCAGCGCATCGACGGGGCGCGGCACCGTGCGGTTGGGCCGGCGGCCGAGCACGATATCCATCACCGTGCCGGGACGGACATCGTCGAGCGCCACCACCGCGCCGATCATCGTTGCCAGTTCATTGGCTTCGTCGGGCGCGACACCGGCGCGTTCGAGCACGCGGGCAAAGGCGTCGCCGCGGCCCAGGGTCGCGGAGAGTTCGATATGCGGGCGTTCGGGCATGTTGGCGAGCGGTTCGACCGCTTCGGTCGCCGCCATGCGCCGTCCGGTATCGCCGCCAAAGGCCAGCGGCGTGATCGCCTGGGCCCGGGCTTCGTCCCATTGGGTCTGGTCCATCACCGGCGCGGCCGTCGGAATCGCCTTGACCCCGGGCGCGAGCAGCAGGGTCGCGCCGCACAGCAGCGCGCAGGTTGCGGTGCCGCGCCACCAGGTTTTGGTACCGATCTGCGAACCGAGGTCGACGATCAGATCAAGCTGGGCGAGCTTATCGCGCCAGCCGGGATCGCCCTTGGCGGCGCCGGAAACGGGCGCGCGCAAGGCTTCGCCGAAGCGGGGAATGGCGGAATCGATGGAAAGGGCGGCCGAGCCGCCTGCCTGTCCGCCTTCAAATTCGGTGCGCTGAAACAAAAGCGACCCCGCTCCATGACTGTCTGGCGCCCGGGCGCATCGGGCGCGATATCGGGCTTAAGCGTTGTGGTTAAAAAGCGTTAAAGTCAAATTAAGGAGAGACGGATCGAATCCGCGATGCGGCGAGCCGTTGAACCCCGGCGACGGGCCGAATCCTTGCGCTTTGCCGGCGCAGGGCCGGGTTGCATTGGGCCGCGGCAGCGCCGATTATCGAGCCCATGAGCAATTTTGCCCGCGCGCCGCTCGCTGCCGTGCTCGGCCCTACCAATACCGGCAAGACGCATCTCGCCGTCGAACGCATGATGGGCCATGCGAGCGGCATGATCGGCTTCCCGCTGCGCCTGCTGGCCCGCGAAGTCTATGACCGGGTGGTCGCCGCCAAGGGCGTGCAGAATGTCGGCCTGATTACCGGCGAAGAGAAGATCCTTCCCGAAGGTGCACGCTGGCTCTGCTGCACGGCGGAATCGATGCCGCGCGACCGCGACCTTGCCTTTGTCGGCATCGACGAGGCGCAGATCGGCGCGGATCCCGAGCGCGGCCATGTCTTCACCGATCGGCTGCTGCATATGCGCGGGCGCGAGGAGACGATGATCCTCGGTTCAGACTCGCTGCGCCCCATGCTTTCCGCGTTGACGCCGGACGCCGACATCATCTCCCGCCCGCGCTTCTCGACGCTCTCCCATGCCGGCGCCAAAAAGCTGTCGCGCCTGCCGCCACGCTCGGCGATCGTCGCGTTCAGCGCCGAGGAGGTGTATGCGGTCGCCGAAATGCTGCGGCGGCTGCGCGGCGGCGCGGCGGTGGTGATGGGCGC
The DNA here is from genome assembly GCF_014237875.1 of Parasphingopyxis marina. Lineage (GTDB taxonomy): Bacteria > Pseudomonadota > Alphaproteobacteria > Sphingomonadales > Sphingomonadaceae > Parasphingopyxis > Parasphingopyxis marina. Next base: position 431,131 of record NZ_JACJVJ010000001.1, on the reverse strand, counting down.
GCTCAGCCCGCGCACCCGCAACGCCCAGGTCGCGATGTTCCAGGCCGGCGAGGTCGACTATCTCGTCGCGACCGACGCGATCGGCATGGGGCTCAACATGGATGTCCACCATGTCGCCTTCGCCTCGCTTTCCAAATTCGACGGACGCCGCAAAAGGCGGCTGCATATCCATGAAATGGCGCAGATCGCGGGCCGCGCCGGCCGCCATCAGCGCGATGGAACGTTCGGCACCCTGGGCCTCGAAAGTGACGAGCGCACCGCCTTTACCGAGATCGAGATCGAGCGGATCGAGGCGCACCGCTTCCCGCCGCTGCGCAGGCTCTACTGGCGCGAGGGCGATCCCCGGTTCGACGATATCGATACGCTGATCGCCGATCTCGAAACGGTGCCCGAGGACGATCTGCTGCAGGCCGCGCCCGAGGCCGTCGACCTGGCGGTCCTCAAGACGCTGGCACAGGAACCCTGGGTGCGCGAGCGGACGACGAGCCCGGCGATGGTCGCGCGGCTCTGGGCCGTGTGCGGGCTTCCCGATTTTCGCAAGACCGGCGGCGAGGCGCATTCGCGGCTCGCCGGGCGGCTGTTCCGGCATCTCTCGGAAGGCCAGGGCCATATCCCGGGCCCGGTCTTCGCGCAGGAAATCACCGCGCTCGAAAATCTTGCCGGCGATGTCGACACCCTGGCCGGGCGGCTCGCCGCCGTCCGCATCTGGGCCTATGTCGCCCAGCGCAGCAACTGGCTCGCCGATCCGGAAAAATGGGCCGAGCGCACCCTGGCCATCGAAGAACGCCTGTCCGACGCGCTGCACGACAGCCTGACCCAGCGTTTCGTGGACCGGCGGACGACCGTTCTGATGCGCGATCTCGGCGCGCGCGGCGAAGACGAGCTGCCGGTACAGGTCGACGGCGCGGGCATCGTGACCGTCGACGACGAGCCGATCGGGCGGATCGAGGGCTTCCGCTTCATCGTCGGCGACGGCGAGAGCCACGCGGACACCCGGCGGTTGATGGCGGCGGCCGAACGGCGGCTGGGCGGGGAATGGGCCGCACGGACCGCGGCGCTGGTCGCCGAGGATGACGATGCCTTTGCGCTGATCGCGGAGCCCGGCGCGGCAATCGGCATCGGATGGAAAGGGGAACGGCTCGCGACGCTCAAACCGGGCAAGACGCTGCTCGCGCCCGAAATCGCGCTCGAACGCACGCTGGGCAGGCTGAGCGGCGACCAGCAGCGACGGATCGCCGAACGGCTTGCAGGCTGGTTCGGCCGCGCCCTCATCGCCGCGGTCGGCCCGCTGCTGAAGATCGACGCCGCGATCCGAAATCCCGATACCCCGCCGCCGATTCGCGCCCTGCTGGCGCCGCTGGCCGAGGCCGGCGGCATGATCCCGCGCAAGACCGCGCTCGGCCCGTTGTCGGCGCTGGACAAGGGGCAGCGCCACCGCGCGGCCCGGCTCGGCCTCACGATCGGCGCGCTCGACATCTTTCACGCGAAACTGCTGAAGCCCGAAGCCATGCGCTGGCGGCTGGCGCTGGCGGCCGCGCAGGCCGGCGAAAAAATGCCTCCGGTGCCGCCCGCCGGCGCCACGCTGTTGGACGAGCCCAAGGGCAAGGCGCTCGCCGCCTATCGTACCGCCGGCTATCGCGGCTTTGCCGGGCAGATGCTGCGTATCGACATGGCCGAGCGGCTGGCCCGCGCCGCGCATGACGCGCGCGACGGCAAGCGGCCCTTCACCCCCGATCCGGCGCTCGCCACCTCGCTCGGACTTACCGGCGAGGCGCTGGCGCGGTTGATGCACGCGCTCGGTTTCCAGCATGCGGGGAAGACTGACGGCGCGGATGTGCCCGCCCAATGGATCTGGCGGGGGCGGCGGACGGCACGATCCCGGCCCGCCAAACCTGCGCCCGGCAATGCCTTCGCCAAGCTTGCCGAGCTCGATTTCGGCCAGGGATGATGGGCGCGGCGGACAACGGCCTGCGGATCGACAAATTCCTCTGGTTTGCCCGGCTCGCGCGCACCCGCACCCTCGCCCGCAAGATCGCCGAAAAGGGCCATGTCCGCTGCGACGGCCGGCGGATCGACCGGGCCCATGCCATGGTGCGGATCGGCGACGTGCTGAGCGTTCCGCTGCCCGGCGGCGTACGCGTGCTGCGGATCGAGAGCCTGCCCGAGCGGCGGATCGCGGCCGCGGGCGTAGCGCAGGTATATAGCACCCTCGAAATTGCTTCTGATGGAAAGCGTTGACGGGCAGGGGCCGGCGAAGCTAGCAGCACCTTACGCGTTCGTAAGAGAAAGCCTTGCCATGACTTATGTCGTCACCGACGCCTGCATCAAATGCAAATATATGGACTGCGTCGAGGTCTGCCCCGTCGATTGTTTCTACGAGGGCGACAATATGCTCGTCATCCATCCTGCCGAATGCATCGATTGCGGCGTGTGCGAACCGGAATGCCCGGCCGAGGCGATCCTGCCCGATACCGAACCGGGCCAGGAGCAATGGCTGGAGCTCAACGCCAAGTTCGCCGAGGACTGGCCGAATATCACCCAGAGCCGCGAACCGCCCGCCGATGCCGACGAGCATAAGGGCGAAGAAGGCAAGTTTGACAAATACTTCTCGCCGGAGCCGGGCGAAGGGGACTGATCGGGACCCGTATGGAGAAAACCAGGCCGGCCCGGCCCTATGCCGCGCCGCAACACTGGAAATTTTCCTACAAATATGTTACATAATGTCCTGAAGCGGGAACATTAGTTCCTGCGCTTTGTCTAACATGCGGAAAAGGCTGGATAAATCGGGAGTGCGGCACCGTCCGGCGAGGGGCGACTGCGCGAATCGGTAGGCCATCCGCCAAGAAAGGTCTCTTTGCATGGCAACCAGTGCGCTGGACTTCGAAGTCGGCGATTATGTCGTCTATCCCAAACATGGCGTGGGTCGCGTCGTCGAACTGCAGAACGAGGAAATCGCGGGCATGCAGCTCGAGCTTTACGTCCTGCGCTTCGAAAAGGAAAAGATGACGCTCCGCGTCCCGACCAACAAGGCCGAGGGCGTGGGCATGCGCAAGCTCTCCTCCGACAAGACGCTGAAGGACGCATTGAAGACGCTCGAGGGCAAGCCCAAGGTCAAGCGCACCATGTGGTCGCGCCGCGCCCAGGAATATGAAGCCAAGATCAATTCCGGCGACCTCATCTCGATCGCCGAAGTGACGCGCGACCTGTTCCGCGCCGACGACCAGCCCGAGCAGAGCTATTCGGAACGGCAGATCTTCGAAGCGGCCTCGTCGCGCCTCGCCCGCGAGCTCGCGGCGATGGAAAAAACCGACGAGCCGGCGGCGCTGGAAAAGATCCTCGTCATCCTCAACAAGGCGGCCGCCATCTGGAACGCCGCCAAAGAGGAAGAAAACGCCTAACCGCGATCTCGACCAGCGAAAATAAAAAGCCCGGCCTGGCATCGCGCCCGGCCGGGCTTTTTATTAGGTCGATATAATTCTATGAGCCACTCATGATTCTGCGCCCGGCCTCGGTTCTTTTAAGCGCACTGCTCGGCCTTGTTCCTTTTACGCTTGCGGCCCAAACGCCCGAAAGTCGAGCCATGAGCCCGGCATCGCCGTGGCAGATGGAATATGCCGATCATTCCTGCATATTGGCACGCCGTTTCGGGGATGCTGACGATCCTGTAATTGTGACGCTGGAGCGAAATCTGCCGCTCGACCAGTTCCGGCTCGCCGTTATCGGGCTCGACGTACCGTCCGAATATGGACGGTTCGGCGTGACGCTAACACTCTCACCGCAAGAGGAATCGGTTCAGGACGAAACCGTCATCTACAATGTCGAGAGCGATCGCAGCCATGCCATTCGCGTACCGACATTGGATCTCGCTTTCTTCGATTCCTGGAACGACGAGCAGCTTCTCACTGTCGAACTCGGAAGGCGCCGTAGCGTGGCTTTTCAGTTCGATCATGTCGAACTGGCCCGCGAAGCGTGGTCAGCATGCGTCGACGATCTGCTGAGGACATGGAATATTGACCGGGCGCTGCTTGACAGCTTGCAGTCTGGACCGGAACCGCAGGGAAACCCCGGGCGGTGGGTCACCTCATCGGACTATCCGAACTCGGCGCTAAGCCGAGGTATACAGGGCGAGCTGGGTTTCATGCTCGAGATAGACGAAACCGGTAATCCCACGCGATGCCAGATAATCCAGCCCAGCGGATCTGAGTTGTTGGATGAAGCAGTTTGCGCTCATCTTATGGAACGCGCGGAATTCGCTCCGGCGCTGGACAGCGATGGGCAGCCGGTTGCCGCGCCCTATGCAAACTTTATCAGTTTTCAGCTCCCTGGAACCCGCAGACAGTGAACGTTGCAGAGATGGCTACTTCGCCGCCGCTTCCGACTGCTTCGCCGGTTCGGCTTTTGCTTCCTCTGCCGGCGCATCCAGCGCAGCGGCGTTGAAGCTGTGGGTGTTGCGGATCTCGATCGTGTTCGGGCCGATCGACATCGGGCAGCGCACACCGGGCATCGCCGCAACATCGAATAGCTCGACGATATGGCCGTCGAGCCGCACCCATTCGGCGATATCGCCATTGGCGAGGTTGATGACGAGCACGCCGCACCAGGGTTCGCTGTCGCGCTTTTCCATCTCGCCGTCGAGCGCGAGCCCCGAAAAGCTGCCGTCGCGCGGCTTCGAGATGGTGACGATGGCGTGGCCGTTATGGATGGAGAGCCCGCGCAGGAAGCCCGGGCAGAAGGCGATATCGGTCTTCTCACCGCTTTCGGGATCGACGCGGACGAGCTGGCCGCGGCCGGAATCGAGCACATAGACCTTTCCGTCATGGACGCGCGGGCTGTGCGGCATCGAAAGCTGGTCGGTGACGATGCGGCCGGTTTCGACCTCGATCAGCACGCCGCCCTCATGCCGCCGTTCGCGCCAGCCATTGACGGTGTCCGAGCGGCTGACCGCCGTAACGAAGCGCGGCTGGCCGCCATCCATCGCCAGGCCGTTCAGATGGCAGCGATCCTCGCCGACCAGTTTCGAGATGAAGGGCGGCTTCCAGATCGGCTTGAAGCTGTGGACGAGATCGAGCTGCGCAAGGCAGCTATATTTGGTGTTCACGAACAGCACATGGCCGCCGGCATCGATGCCGACTTCGTGGACATCGACATCGCCGACCGTCTGCGCGTTGCGCGGGATCAGCACCATATCGAACTGCTTGTTGCCGATCTGGCCGGGCATCAGCATGTTTTCGAGACGCCAGACCTGGAACAGGCTGCCGAGATACAGCCGCCCGGGCGTGTAACAGACACCCATCGCGCGCTGGAAATTCTGCTGGTTGAACGAAACCTTGTTGTCCGCGGTGATGCCGACAAGGAAGAGCTGGCCCGTCTGGTAGGAGGTAAAGGCAAAGCTCGTCTTGTTGGAGATCAGCCAGTCGGCCATTCCCCGCGACACGGTGATGTTGGTTTTTCCTTCGGCCGCTTGCGCGGCCTCTTCGGGCGCCGGTGTGGCGGGGGGTTGCTGCTCTTCGCTCATGGCTCACGTCCTGCCGCAAGGGCAGGCGGGCCGTCAAGCCGACGGCGCCCGCCTTTCCTGCGGCGATCCCCTAGAAGGGGATGCGGATCCCGGCGCGGCCGCCCCAGCCATCATATTCGCTACCGATATCGGCGCTGCCCTCGATGAAGCCGGACACGCCGGCCACGGTGAGGATGTTGAAGCCCAGTTCAAACCGGCCATAGGTATCGATCGGATCGTTGGTCACCGAAACCGGAACGCCGCCGCTGGTGAAGAGGACATCCCCCTCGCCGGCGAATTCGTGCACGGCATGGCCGCCCAGATAATAGGTCAGCGTGTTGCCGCCGCCGATGCCGCTCTGGCCGCCAAGACGCGCGCCGACCTGTCCGCGAAGCCCGTCGAAACCGTCGAAATCGATGGTCGCGCCAAGCGCCGAGAAGCTGTCGATATCGGCCTGCTGCCATTCGATGCTCGCCATCGGTTCGATGAACCAGCCGCCGCCGTCCCAGCGATAGCCGACCTCGCCGCGCACGCCATAGGCCTCGCCATCGGTGTTGGTGCCGTAGCCGGCGGTGGCGTTGACGATTTCCATGTTGAGGAAATCATATTTGGCCAGCGCATTGGCGAAGAAGCCGCCCTGCATATAGCCGAGATAGAGGCCGACGTTGAAATCCTGGTAGCGGACCTGGTCGGCGGTTCCGTCAAAGCCGAGATGCGAGGTCAGATAGCCGCCGGTCGCGCCGTAGACGAGACCGTCGCCGGACGTTCCCTGACCGAGCTCATAGCCGGTCTGGAAGCCGTAATAATCCTGGTTGTAATCGACCACGACCTGCTGGGTGACGCCGCCCGAGGTGAACGGGAAGCTCTCGTCCCGGTTCGTATTCGCGCCGTAGAATTGCATCCAGAAGGGCGTCCGCCGGGCAGCCGGTGCGTCGCGACGCGAGGTCATGTGCGCGCCCCAGGCATCGGCCGAGCGATACCAGAGCGAGGTCGCCCCTTCGCCGAATTTCGGCAGCTGGAAGACCGGCGTCGCGATGGTGTTGCCGAGATAATAGTCGTTGTTCGCGGCGTCGTAGCTGATCGTGTAGAACAGGAAACCGACGATCCGCGAATTGTCCGAGACCTGGAAGGCCGAGTCCAGCGATCCGGCGCCCGCATCGACCACCAGGACCGAATTGCCGATCACCGGGCTCGCGCCGATCTCGTTGATGAAGACATCGGTGGAGCCGCTCGCCGCGCCCGCGATCACCAGCGTATCCGCCGAACCCGCGCCGTCCGAATTGACGTCGATCGCCAGCGTGCTGTTCGCCGTGTAATCGCCAGGCAGGATCAGGCTGTCGCCGACCGCCTGGTCGATCATCGTGATGGTTTCGTTGTTCACCATCGATTCGAGGCCGGTAAAGGTGATGACCCCGTCGACGCTGATCACGCCGTTGTTGATGAAGGTATCGGTGCCGGCGCCGAAATCGCTGTCGAAGCGGGCGTTGAAGCGCCCGGTTCCGGTCACGACATCGTCGAGTGCGCTGAGCTGCACGCCGCCGGTGAGGATCCCGTTATTGGTGACCCTGGTTTCACCGCCGGTCGCGACGACCGCGAAGCCGCCGCCGCTGTTCAGGGTCCCGGCATTGGTGACCGCGATCACCCCGCCGCCGGTGGTTTCCGCAACGATGCCGTTGCCGCCGCCGGTAACCGTGCCGCCGGTGACATTGACCGCGACGTCGCCGTAGGCGGTCGCCTGGACCGCATCGTCGATCGCCGTGGTGATCGTCGCCGTGTTGACGGTGACGTTGCCCCCCGTCGTGGATGCTTCGATGCCCGCGCTCTCGGCGCCGGCGGTCGTGATCGGACCGGTGCTCGTGACGGTCACGTCGCCGGCATAGGCATAGGCGGCGATACCGTCCGCATAGACGCCCGCCGTCGAGATCGCGCCCGTGGCGACGACCGTGGCGCCGCTATAACCCGCGGCGAGGACGCCCGGCGAATAATCGCCGCTCGTCGAGACATTGGCGACCGAAACCGCGGCGGTGCCGGTGAGCGCGAAAGCGCCCGCACCGGCCGAATAGTCGCCGCTCGTCGTGATCTGCCCGGTGCCGGTAACGCTGACCGCGCCGGTAACGCTGGCGCCGAACACGCCCGCCGAAAGATCGCCCGCCGTCGTCACATTGTTGCCCGAGACCGACACGTCGCCGGAATAGGAGAAGCCGAACACGCCGGCGGAAAGATCGCCGGCGGTCGAGACATCGCCGCTGGCCGAGACCGTGACATCGCCCGCATAGCTGAACCCGAACACGCCGGCCGCATAACCGCCCGTCGTCGAAACGTCGGTCGCGGCGACGGTGACCGCCCCGGTATTGGTGGTCGCGCGGATGCCGAAGGATCCGTCGGTGACCGTCGAAACGCTGCCCGAGCTCGTAACGCTGACCGCGCCGTCCGGGCTATAGGCATAGACGCCGTCCGAATAGACGCCGGAGGTCGAAACATCGGCCACCGCCACCGTAACGTCGCCCGCCGCCGTGGCGACCACGCCCGGCGCATAGGCGCCCGTCGTGGAAACCGCGCCAGTCGTCGTCACGTTCACCGTGCCATAGGCATTGGCGAGAACGCCGACGGCGTAATCGCCGGTCGTCGCAACATTGTTGCCGGCAACATCCACATTGCCGGTCGCGCTGCTGGCATAGACGCCATAGCTGTAGAGGCCGGCCGTCGAAATCGTGCCGGTGCTCGTCACCGAAACGGCGCCGGCATCGCTCACGGCGTAAATGCCCGCGGCATAATCGCCCGCGGTCGTGACATCGGCGGCCGAAACGGTGACATCGCCGGTTCCGCTGACGGCCTCGATGCCCGTCGCATACAGGCCGGCGGTCGTGACCGGGCCCGAAGCCGTCACGCTGACCGTGCCATAGGTGCTTTCGGCATCGACGCCTTCGGAATCCTCGCCCGCGGTCGTGACCGAGGCGACCGAAACGGTCACATCGCCATAATAGCTATAAGCATCGACGCCCTCGGCATCGTCGCCCATCGTCGAGATCGCGCCCGAAGCGGTGACCGAGACATTGCCATTATATGTGTCCGCGTCGACGCCCTGAGCGCCCTCACCGGTCGTCGTGATCGACGCGACCGAGACGGTGATATCGCCGTAATAGCTTTCGGTATTGACGCCCTCGGCATCGTCGCCGGTCGTCGAGATCGCGCCGGTCGCCGTAACCGAGACATTGCCGGTATAGCTATATGCCGCGACACCGGATGCTTCATAGCCGGTGGTCGAAACCGTATTCACCGCCACCGTGACGTCGCCGTCATAGGAAGCGGCATAAACGCCCTCGGAATAGTCGCCGGTCGTCGAGATCGAGCCGGTCGAGGTGACCGAGACGTCGCCGGAATTGCTTTCGGCATCGATGCCCTGGGCGTAATTGCCCATCGTCGAAATCGCGCCCGAGGCGGCGACCGTGATGTCGCCGGTATAGCTGTCCGCCGATACGCCGTCCGAACCGTAGCTGACCGTCGAGACATTGTTGACGCTGACGGAGATGTTGCCGGTATAGGCATCGGCATCGACGCCATGGTTCGTGCCCGTGGCACCGGTGGTGGCGATCGTGCCGGTTACGACCACCGTAACGTCGCCGCCGGTATAATCCTCGGCATCGATGCCGTCGGAGTTGTTGCCCGCCGTATAGACATTGTTGGCCGTCACCGAGACGCCGTTATGGCCATGCGCATAGATGCCGTAGCTGTAATTGCCCTGGGTCGAAATCGTGCCGGTGGCGACCACCGTGGTCGTGCCATTGCCATGCGTCTCGGCGAGGATGCCATCGCCGTTATCGCCGGTCGTGGTAATATTGTTGACCGAGACATAGAGCGAACCGTCATAGCTCTCCGCGTCGACGCCGGTCGAATCCGCACCCGCGGTCGAAATCGTGCCGGTCGATGTGACGCTGACGTTGCCGCTATAGCTATTGGCGTAGATGGCGGTCGAACTGTCGCCCATGGTCGTTACATCGGCCACGCTCACCGTAACGTCGCCATCGCGGCTATACGCATCGACGCCGCCGGAATCGGCGCCCATCGTCGCGATCGCGCCGGTGACGGTAACGCTGACATCGCCATAGCTATCGGCGTCCACGCCCAGCGAGCTATCGCCGAGGGTGGAGATGGAGGCGGCATTGACCGTGACGGCGCCGTCATAGCTGGAGGCATTGATGCCGGTGGAACTGTTGCCCTCCGTAGAGATCATGCCCGTGGCGGTGACGGCGACATCGCCGTAATAGCCCGTGGCCTGGACGGCGTCCGCGTTATCGCCCAATGTCGCGACATCGACGACGGCCACCGTCAGATCGCCAAGGCGGGTATAGGCATCCACGCCGTTCGCGCCGTTGCCGGCCGTCGATATGCTGCCGGTGCTCGTAATGGCGACATCGCCGGTATAGCCCCGAGCAACGATACCCATTGAGCCGTCCTGGGTCGTCACATCGACGACATTGACCGTGATGTCGCCATAGCGGGTCGCGGTGAAGACGCCGTATCCGCCCCCGGTCGCCGTCGAAATCGTGCCCGTCGCGGTGACCGAGACATCGCCGGTATAGCTGTTGGCATGGATGCCGTCGCCGCCGCCCTGGGTCGTCACATCGACGACATTGACCGTGATGTCGCCATAGCGGGTATCTGCATCGACGCCGTATGCGCCCCCGCCCGCCGCCTGGATCGCGCCCGTCGCCGTGACCGAGATATCGCCGAAATAGCTCTCCGCGCGAACGGCGTCCGCGCCGCCCTGGGTCGTCACATCGACGACATTGACCGTCGTATCGCCATAGCGCGTATAGGTGTCGACGCCATATGCGCCCCCGCCCGCCGTCTGGATCGCGCCCGTCGCGGTGACGCTGACATCGCCGTAATAGCTCTCCGCGTTGATGCCCGTTGATCCGCCGCCGACCGTCGTCACATCGACAACGGAAACCGTTACGCTGCCCCGGCTGACCGCATCGACGCCCTCGGCACCGTTGCCGGTCGTCGAGATCGCGCCCGTCGCGGTGACGCTGATCGCGCCGTCCTCGCTGCGCGCATAGATGCCTTCGGCGCCGTCGCCGACCGTCGTTATGTCGGCGGTCGAAACCGTGACGGTGCCGTCGCCGACCGCCGAGGCGGTGACGCCTTCGCTGTCATAGCCCTGGGTCGAGATCGAACCGGTGACGGTAACCGCGACGTCGCCACCGCCATAGGCGCGCGCCTCGACAGCATCCGAGCCGCCGCCCGTCGTCGAAATATCAACGGCGTTGACCGTGACGTTGCCGGTGCCCTGGGCAAGACCCCTCAGGCCATGGCTGAAATTGCCGCCCGTCGTCGAAATCGCGCCGGTGCTGGTGAGGGTGATGTCGCCATTGCCGGCGGCGATCCCGATGACACCCGTGCCATCGTTACCCGTGACGGTGACATTGTTGACGGTGATATCGACCGAACCGTCGCCAGAGGCAAAGCCGAGAACGCCTTCGGACAGGGCGCCGCCGGCGTAAATATCGCCCGTCATGTTGACGAGGATGTTGCCCGTGCCAGTGGAGTAGAGCGCCACGGCCTCGGAATAGTCGCCGCTCGTCGAGATGGTGCCCGCGCCGGTGACGGTGATATCGCCGTCGCTCGTGGTGACGCGGATGCCCTGGGCGTTATCGCCCGCGGTCGTGATCGAACCGTCGTGCTGAACGGCCGCCGCGCCCGTGCCGCCCTGGATGTTGACGCCATGCTCGCCATTCGCGTCGGTATCGACGACGACCGTGCTGCCGAGAACGACGGTGATCGGATCGGTCGGGGTGATGTAGAGGATGCCGTCGGGGAAATCGTTATTGCCCGGATCGCAGGTAACGGTGCCGCCGCCACCCGGAAGCACGCCGCATTCGTCCGCGGCCGAGGCCGGAGAGGCAAAGAACATCGCCGCGGCAACGCCGACAAGTGCCGTGCTGTTGCGGATCGCGGTTCGCGCTTTTCGCGGCTTTGCAGCCATGGCTGCTTCGGCGCTGGAAATAACGCTAGGACGTTCGATCGGCATTTATTTTCCCCCTAAAAGGTACAAGCTACGGTGCGACCACAGCATGGACGGCCCCGAAATTGTCCGGGGCCGCAACCTGAATGCGGGGTTAGGCTTTTATTAGTATCCGGGTCAACGGGTTGGAGATAAAAAATTTCATTCCGAATTGCCGCGCGATCTGATTGTTACCGCTTCATTTTGCTGGATTTTCCGTTTCGCCCGGAACCGCGGCGGACGGGCATCCGCCCGCGCACGAAAAAGGGCCGCAAAAGCGGCCCTTTCCCCATGCTGTGCTGCCCGCAAATCGGGCAAAAGCGTTACAGCTTTCCGGTCAGTTCCGGCACGGCGTTGAAGAGATCGGCGACGATACCGTAATCGGCGACCTGGAAGATCGGAGCGTCCTCATCCTTGTTGATCGCGACGATCGTCTTGCTGTCCTTCATGCCCGCGAGATGCTGGATCGCCCCGGAAATGCCGATCGCGATATACAGCTCCGGCGCGACGATCTTGCCGGTCTGGCCGACCTGATAGTCGTTCGGCACATAGCCGGCGTCGACGGCGGCGCGCGACGCGCCGATACCCGCGCCCAGCTTGTCGGCGAGCGGCGTGATGACTTCCTCGAACTTTTCCGAAGAGCCGAGCGCGCGGCCGCCCGAGACGATGATCTTGGCCGATGTCAGCTCCGGCCGGTCGCTCTGCGCGATTTCCTCGGAAACGAAGCTCGAAAGCCCGGCATCGCCGGTGCTGCCGACCGCCTCGATCGTGCCCGAACCGCCCTCGGCGGCCGCCTTTTCGAAAGCCGTGCCGCGGACCGTGATGACGAGCTTGCTATCCGAACTCGTCACCGTGGCGATCGCGTTGCCCGCATAGATGGGCCGGGTGAAGCTCTTCTCGCCCTCGACCGAGAGGATGTCCGAAATCTGCATCACGTCCAGCATTGCCGCGACGCGCGGCGCGATATTCTTGCCGGTGGTGGTGGCGGGCGCGACGAAGGCGTCGTGATCGGCCATCAGCGCGGCGACCAGCGGCGCGACATTTTCCGGCAGGGCGTGGTCATAGGCCGCATCGTCGGCGACATGGACCTTGCCCGCGCCGGCGATTTTCGCGGCGGCTTCGGCGACGCCGCCGACATCGGACCCGGCGACGAGCAAATGAACCTCGCCGAGCTTGGCGGCGGCGGTAACGGCGGAAAGGGTGGCGTCTTTCAGATCGCCGCCCTCATGTTCAACCCAGACGAGCGTCTTCATCAGGCGACTCCCATTTCTTTAAGCTTGGCGACCAGCGCATCGACATCGGGAAGGATTTCCCCGGCCTCGCGCTTGGGCGGCTCGCTGACATTGCTGGTGGTCAGGCGCGGCGAAATATCGACCGAATAGTCGCCGGGCGTTTTGGTATCGAGCGGCTTGGACTTCGCCTTCATGATATTGGGCAGCGAAGCGTAGCGCGGCTCGTTCAGGCGAAGATCGGTGGTGACGATCGCCGGAAGGCTGAGCTTCACCGTCTGCAGGCCGCCATCGACTTCGCGCTTCACCTCGACCGAACCGTCGCCGACCTCCACGGTATTGGCGAAGGTGCCCTGGCCCCAGCCCAGCAGGGCGGCGAGCATCTGGCCGGTCTGGTTGCTGTCATCGTCGATCGCCTGCTTGCCGAGGATCACCAGCCCCGGCTGCTCCTCGTCGACAATGGCCTTGAGGATCTTGGCGACGGCGAGCGGCTCGATCTCGTCATCGGTCTCGACCAGGATCGCGCGGTCCGCGCCCATGGCGAGCGCGGTGCGCAGCGTTTCGGTCGCCTTGACCGGGCCGATCGACACGGCGACGATTTCGTCCGCCTTGCCGGCCTCTTTCAGCCGGATCGCCTCTTCGACGGAAATCTCGTCGAACGGGTTCATCGACATTTTCACATTGGCGAGATCGACGCCCGAGCCATCGGCCTTCACCCGCGGCTTCACATTGTAATCGATCACCCGTTTCACCGGGACCAATATCTTCATGGTTTCATTCCTCCTGGGCTTGTTCTTCGATTTGCCCTTACGTTCACGTAAACGTCAATACAGGCTGCGCCGTAATATGCCAACCCCCGGGCTGGCGCCTGACCAGCCGGGCAGCCTTATTTCTTCACCTCGGCGACGATCTTGCGCGCGGCATCGCCGAGATCGTCCGCCGAAACGATCGGCAGGCCGCTATTGGCAAGGATTTCCTTGCCCTGCGCCACATTGGTTCCTTCCAGACGAACCACCAGCGGCACGTCGAGTTCCACTTCCTTGGCCGCCGCGACGATGCCGTCGGCGATGATGTCGCAGCGCATGATGCCGCCGAAGATGTTGACGAGAATGCCCTCGACCGCCGGATCGGAGAGGATGATCTTGAACGCGGCGGTGACCTTTTCCTTGGTCGCGCCGCCGCCGACATCGAGGAAGTTCGCCGGGAAAGCGCCGTTCAGCTTGATGATGTCCATCGTCGCCATGGCGAGCCCGGCGCCGTTGACCATGCAGCCGATATTGCCGTCGAGCTTGATGTACGCGAGGTCGTGCTTCGAGGCTTCGAGCTCCATCGGATCCTCTTCGCTCTCGTCGCGCAGCGCGGCCCAGTCGGGATGGCGGAACTCGGCATTGCCGTCGAAGCTCATCTTGGTGTCGAGCACCAGCAACTGGCCGTCATCGGTTTCGACCAGCGGATTGATTTCGAGCATCTCGCAATCGAGCTTGGTGAAGGCTTCGTAGAGCCGTCCCGTCAGATCGACGCACGCTTGGGCGAGATCGCCGTCGAGCGCCAGCGCCTCGGCCGCCTTGCGTCCGTCGGCCTCGGTAAAGCCGGCCAGCGGATCGATGGTGATCGTCGCGATCTTTTCGGGCGTGTCATGCGCGACCGTTTCGATATCCATGCCGCCCTCGGTCGAAACGACCATCGCGACCCGACCCGAAGCCCGGTCGACGAGCATCGCGAGATAATATTCCTCTTTGATGTCGACGCCGTCGGTGACGTAGAGGCGGTTCACTTCCTTGCCCGCCTCGCCCGTCTGCACGGTGACCAGCGTATTGTGGAGCATCTCCTGCGCATCGGCGCGGACATCGTCGACCGATTTCGCCAGCCGCACGCCGCCCTTGGCGTCCGGCCCCAATTCCTTGAACTTGCCCTTGCCGCGTCCGCCGGCATGGATCTGCGCCTTCACGACGTAAAGCGGCCCGGGCAGCTTCTCGGCCGCGGCGACCGCATCGTCGACATTCTCGGCCGCATAGCCCGTCGGCACGCCGACACCGAATTTCGCCAGCAATTCCTTCGCCTGATATTCGTGGATGTTCATGGCGCGGGCGCGCTCCTTCTCTTTGGGTCGGTTGAGTCGGGTGAATTCGCGAAGCGCTAAAGCATAGTCGCGCGCGCAAGAAAAGGGAGCGCCACCTCGCATTTGCTCGCACTCCCGCTCCCGCAGCGCTATATCGCCCCCATGCACTGGTCGCTCGGCCTTTTCCTGTTCTTCGGCACCATCCTGTTCATGGAGGGCGTCGCCTATGTCGCGCATCGCTGGGTGATGCACGGTTTCGGCTGGTTCCTGCACAAGAGCCATCACGAGCCGCGCACGGGGAACTGGGAGCTCAACGATCTCTATGCGCTGATCTTCGCCATCCCCTCCTTCGTGCTGCTGCTCGGCGGGGTGCAACTGGGCTGGTGGCCGGGCTGCACCTGGATCGGCGCGGGTATCGCCGGCTATGGCGCGATCTATTTCGGCTTTCACGACGTGATCGTGCACCAGCGGGTGAGGCACCGTTACGTCCCGCGCTGGAATTACATGAAACGCATCGTCCAGGCGCACCGCATCCACCATGTCGTCGAGACCAAGCACGGCACGGTAAGCTTCGGCTTTCTCTATGCACCGAAGCCGGAAGTGCTGAAGGCGGAGCTCAAGCGGCGCGGCCATGAAGGCGTGCGCGCACCGGCCGGCCAGCCCCCGCAAGTCACCCCATAGAAAGCCGGTGATCGGAATATTGGCTCGGCAAGAGGCCGAGATAGCGGATCACGCTTTTGCGCATCGCGTAGTGGAGCGCGATGCCGAGTGCGCCGCTGCCGAGCAGCAGGACCAGCGTCGCCGGCATCACGCCGTCCCACCAATAGGCAAGCAGGGTCGCCGCGATGACGAACAGCGACAGCACCCGCCCGTGGTGCGGAATGCTCACCGAGTAGGAAATCTCGCCGACCGGCCCGAACGGAAATTCGAAGCGCACCGCGCTGGCCATCCGCAGCGAAAAATCGCGCCGCCCGCCCGCCCGTCGCAATTCGCGCCGCAGCCGCCGGAACCAGCCCAGATTGCGCTTCGCCCGCAACGGCACGGCGGCGGCGATCAGGAAACCGTCCCGGGCGAGCTTGTCGGGCAGCGCAGCGCGGAGGCTGTCGACCAGGCCGGGCCTGTCTATGGTGAGGCGGCCGGAAAATTCCATGTCAGCCCCTGCCCGCATAGCCGGAGCGGCCCAGCGCCTGCCGCCAGCTTTTGAACAGCCAGCCGAGCTTTTCGCGGCGCGTCGTGAACACCCGCTCGTCGAGCGCCGCTTCGCCGCGCGCCACGACCTTGCGGGCGATATCGCCATAGATGCCGGCGGCGGCGAGCACCGCCCAGGCCGATCGGAAGGGTAGTGCCGCCGTGCCGCGCCGCGCGCTTTCCTCGTAGCGCTGGGCCAGCTCCGCGAGGCGGCGTGCGAGGCGGACCAGCGCCGGGCGGCTGGCGGGATCGCCGAGATTGTGCGGATCGACGCCCTTTTCCGCGAGCCAGGTGCGCGGCAGGTAGCAGCGGCCGTTGCGTGCGTCCTCGCCGATGTCCCGCGCGATATTGGCAAGCTGGAAGGCAAGGCCGAGATCGCGGGCGCGCTGCAGCGTCTCTTCCTCCTTCGGCGATACTCCCATGACGAGCGCCATCATCATCCCGACGACGCCCGCGACATGGTGACAATATTGGAGAAGGTCGGTCTCGGTCTGGGGCGCCCAGCCTTCGGCATCGAGCGCGAAGCCGGCGATATGATCCTCGATAAGGGCGCGCGGGATGCGGCATTCGGCGGTGACCAGGGCAAGCCCGTCAAAGGCCGGGTCGCCGGTCGCTGCGCCCGCCAATGCCGCATCGGTCTTCGTCCGGATCTCGGCAAGCCGCGCCGCCGGATCGTCGGCCCCGTGCATATCGTGCCCGAGCGCCTGCCCGTCGGCGAGATCGTCGCAGCGCCGGCACCAGGCATAGAGCAGCCAGGCCCGCTCCCGCGTCCGCCGGTCGAACAGCTTCGAGGCCATGGCGAAGCTTTGCGAACCGCGGGCGATACTGTCCCGCGCGGCGGCGACGAGCGCGGCGCGATCGGCCGTCGCTGCCGTCACGGCCTCAGATCGTCGAGCATCAGCCCGGCGGTGGCTTTCGCACTGCCGACGACGCCGGGAATGCCCGCGCCCGGATGGGTGCCCGCGCCGACGAAATAGAGATTGGGCACGATATCGTCGCGATTATGGACGCGGAACCAGGCGCTTTGCGTCAGGATCGGCTCCAGGCTGAAGGCGCTGCCCTGATAGGCATTCAGGTCCTGCGCGAAATCCTTCGGCGTGTACCAGAATTTGGTGACGATGCGCTGGCGCAGCTCCGGGATCAGCCGCGCCTCGATATGCGAAAGGATGCGGTTGGCACAATCCTCGCCGATCGTATCCCAATCCGCCGGGAATTTGCCGAGATGCGGCACCGGTGCGAGCGCGTAAAAGGTCGAATGGCCCTCGGGCGCCATCGAGGGATCGGTGACCGTGGGATGGTGGAGATAGAGCGAGAAATCTTCCGGCACGACGCCATGATCGTAGATATCGGTAAGCAGCCCTTCATAGCGCGGGCCGAACAGGATCATATGGTGGGGGATGCCCGGCCAGCGGCCCTCTATCCCGAAATGGACGACGAACAGCGAGGGCGAAAAGCGCTTCTTCTCCAGCGCCTTCGCCGCGCGGTCGCCGCGCCGCGTGCCGGTGAGCAGATCGCGATAGGTGTGGACGATATCGCCGTTCGAAGCGACCGCGTCGAAATCGTCGCGCCAGCCGCTGGCGCATGCGAGGCCCGTCACCCGGTCGCCCTTGGTCTCGATCTCGGTGACCGCATCGCCGAGCCGCACGATGCCGCCGAGCCGCTCGAAATGCGCGACCATGCCCGCGACCAGCGTGTTGGTGCCGCCGCGCGCGAACCAGACGCCGCCATCCTTTTCGAGCTTGTGAATGAGCGCATAAAGGGCGCTCGTCTTCATCGGATTGCCGCCGACCAGCAAGGTGTGGAAGGATAATGCCTCGCGCAGCTTCTCATTCTCGACAAAGCCGGAAACGACCGAATAGACCGAGCGCCAGGCCTGTTTGCGGGCGAGCTGCGGCGCGGCCTTCAGCATCGATTTGAAATCGAGGAACGGCACCGCGCCCAGCTTCACATAGCCTTCTTCATACACCCCGGCCGAATATTCGAGGAAGCGGCGATAGCCCTCGACATCGGCGGGGTTGAGCTTGGCGATTTCGCGCGTCAGCTCCACCTCGTCGTTCGAATAGTCGAAGCTCGTCCCGTCGGGCCAGTTGAGCCGGTAGAAGGGCATGACCGGATCGAGCGTGACATCGTCCTTGATGTCCGCGCCGGTCAGCTCCCACAGTTCCGCAAGGCAATTGGGATCGGTGATCACCGTGGGCCCGGCATCGAAGGTGAAGCCGTCGCGCTCCCAATAATAGGCTCGCCCGCCGGGCTTGTCGCGCGCCTCGATCACGGTCGTGTCGATGCCCGCCGATTGCAGGCGGATGGCGAGCGCGAGCCCGCCGAAACCCGAACCGATGACCGCTGCCTTGCTCATCGCTTGCCTGCCCCTCTGGAACTCGCCAAGGCTCTTACGGCGCGGTGGACGGGAACCGGCGGCCTGCCGGAAAGGATGCGGATCTTGTCCGCCAGGGTGGAGGAGGCGGAATAGAAACGCTCGATCAGCGGTTCGCCGAGGCCGTAAAAGCGTTCGAAGATGCGGTAGCGCTCATCGGGCTCCGCAGCGCGGAAGAGCATGGTGTCGAGCATCCGGTAATAGCCTCTCTCGGTCCAGCGGTCCTTGGCATATCTATGCAGCTTCTCGGCAAGCGCCACCCCATCCAGCGGCAAAAGTCGCGCGATGAAATGCGCGGCGGCCACGGCATCGGGCAGGCTGTAGCCGGTCACCGGATGGAAAAGCCCGGCGCGCACCCCCGCCTTGGCCGCCTTCCCGCCCGCTTGCCAATAGCGCTCGAAATCGCCGCCGATTACGACCGGCAGCACGCCGGTCTCGCGCGCCGCAACCCGATCGACCGCCCAGCCCTGCGCCTGCGCATAGGCCAGAATACGCGCTTCGATGGCGTCGGCGTCGAGCTCCGGGCCATCGCTATAATAGGTGTCCTCGACGAACAGGCGCTTTTCGCCGAACGGCAGGACATAGACGAAGCGATAGCCGTCGATCTGCTCGACGCCCGCATCCATCACGATCGGCCGGGCGAGCCCGTGCGGCGCGGCCAGCTCCAGCTCCAGCCCGGCGAATTTCTGCCAGCCGCAATCGAGCGCCGAGAGATCGCCGCCGCCCCGGCAATCGAGCACCGCGCGCGCTGCGATCGTTTCGCCCGAAGCGAGCATGATGGCATCGGGCGCGACATCGGCAATCTCGGCACCCAGTCGCACCGTTTCCACCGGCAACGCAGCGCGCACCACCCGGTCGAAATCCGCCGAGCGGATCGAATGATAGCGCGTCGAAAGCCGCCGCTCGCGCGCCGGAAAGCGGACATCATAGCCGTCCCAGCTCTGCGCGATCATCGGCTGCAGAAGCGCCAGCCCCTCCGCATCGACATCGCTTGAAAAGAAGGACCAGACATGGTTGCCACCGAGGCGCGTCTCGCCCTCGACGAGCAGCAGCTTGAGATCGGGACGCGCTCGATGAACCGCGAGCGCGGTCAGTCCGCCCGCCAGCCCGCCGCCGGCAATCGCCAGATCGTGATGCAACCCGTCCATCGGCCGCCATCGCTAGCCGAGCCCGCGCGCCAACGCCACTGCGGCAACGCTTTATCGGACGCGGGCGGGCGTCTAGAGAAGGCTCATGCAGCCCGGCCCCGCCATCCTCCTCTCCGCGTTCGCCATGACGGCGATCGTCGGCATACGCTATCTGCTCTCGAGCGGCGGCTTCGCCTGGCTGACGGCCAAGGTAAGGCCCGGGCTGTATCAGGGCCTGCGCCCGCAGATCGGCAAGGAGATCTACTGGTCGCTGCTGAGCGCCGCGATCTACGGCGTTCCCGCCGGCATCGTCGCCTGGGGCTGGGACACCCGCGGCTGGACGCTGATCTATGCCGATATCGCCGCCTATCCCCTCTGGTACCTGCCGCTCTCGATCCTCGCCTATCTCTTCGCGCACGACTGCTGGTTCTACTGGACGCACCGCTGGATGCACGAGCCGAAACTCTTCCGCATCGCCCATGCCGTCCATCATGCCAGCCGCCCGCCCACCGCCTGGGCCGCGATGAGCTTTCACCCGATCGAGGCGGTAACCGGCGCGGTCGTGATTCCGGCGCTGGTTTTCCTCATCCCCATCCATATCGGCGCGCTCGCTATTGTGCTGGCCATCATGACGATAATGGGAGTAACCAACCATATGGGGTGGGAGATTTTCCCGAGGATAATCGTTCAGGGGGCAGCAGGGCGCTGGCTGATAACGGCAAGCCATCATCAACGGCACCATGCGGATTACAGGTGTAATTATGGACTTTATTTCCGTTTCTGGGACCGGCTCTGCGGGACCGACAAGGGGCTCGGGCATTTCAACACCTAAGGCCGCGCTCGCCGCGCTCGCTTTTCTCTCGCTTGGCGGCATGAGCGGCGGCGGCACGCTCGAGATCGATGTCGAGCAATTGCGCTCCAACCAGGGGTTGATCCATGTCTGCGTGACGCGCGAGGCCGACTATTTCCCCGATTGCGAGAATGATCCGGCCGCGACGCGCAACAGCATCCGCGCCGCCGACACCCACTCGATCCGCTTTTCCAACCTGCCTTCGGGCAATTATGCCGTCTCGATCATCCATGACGAGAATTCGAACCGGCAGCTCGACCGGTTCGCCGGCATCCCGCGCGAAGGCATCGGCTTTTCGCGCAACCCGCGCTTCTCCTTCGGCCCGCCTTCCTTCGCCGCCGCCGTCTTCCATCTCGACAGCGCCGGCGGAACCCAGCGCATCCGGATGCGCTACTTCCTGTAAGAGCCGGGATACCCCCGGCTCCATCGCCCCACTGGACTCCTTTTATTGAAGGAGTACCAAACGGCCACCGTGCCCGATGCCCCCGAAACCCCGCCTGCGCGCAAGATCATCCATATCGACATGGACGCCTTCTATGCGTCGGTCGAACAGCGCGACAACCCGGAGCTGCGCGGGAAGCCGGTCGCGGTCGGCGGATCGACCGGGCGCGGCGTCGTCGCGGCGGCAAGCTATGAGGCGCGGCAATTCGGCGTGCGCTCCGCCATGCCATCGGTTACCGCGAAACGGCGCTGCCCGGAGCTGATCTTCGTGCGCGCGCGCTTCGATGTCTACCGGGCCGTTTCCAACCAGATCCGGGCCATCTTCCGCGACTATACTGATCTCGTGGAGCCGCTGTCGCTCGACGAGGCCTATCTCGACGTCACGCGCTGCCGCAAACTGCCGACCGCGACGGCCATCGCCGAGGAAATCCGCGCGCGCATCAACGAAGCCACGGGCCTCACCGCCTCGGCGGGCGTCTCCTACAACAAATTTATCGCCAAGATCGCATCCGACCAGAACAAGCCCGACGGCATCTGCGTCGTCACGCCGAAACAGGGCGCGGCCTTTGTCGCGCGGCTGCCGGTGCGCCGTTTCCACGGCGTCGGCCCGGCGACCGAAGCGAAGATGCAGCGGCTGGGCATTGAGACGGGCGCTGATCTCGCCGCGCAGAGCCTGGAATTCCTCGCCGCCCATTTCGGCAAGAGCGCGGGCTATTTTCACGGCGCGGCGCGCGGCATCGACAACCGGGCGGTGCGCCCGAACCGAGAGCGCAAGTCGCTGGGCGCCGAACGCACCTATTTCGAGGACCTGCACGATCGCGATGCGATGATCGCCCGGCTGGAAGAGATTGCGGACACGGTCTGGGAGCGCGCCGAAAAATCCCAAAGCTTCGGTCGCACGGTCACGCTGAAGCTGCGCTACGCCGATTTCGACACGCCGACCCGCGCCCGGTCCCTCGATCGCCCGGTCGCCAGCCGCGACGAACTTCTCGCCACCGGCATCGCGCTGCTCGACACGCTGATCCCGGACGAACGCGGGGTGCGCCTGCTCGGCCTCACCATGTCGGGTTTCGGCGAGCCGGAGATCGCGGTGGACAGCGAAGACGAGGCCGCACAGCTGGGTCTCGCATTCTGACGCTTTCGCACGCCGGACAAAGCTGCTAGATCGTCCGCATCCCCGGGGAGCCCTTAGGCTGAGAGGTGCGGTGCAAGTCCGCGCGACCCGCAGAACCTGATCCGGCCCCTCTTCAAACAGGGACTTACCGGCGGAGGGAGGGAGCGGCTAGAGGCCCGAGAGCAGCCATCCGCCCCTCTTCCATAGGAGGAGAGAGACGATGGCCGATTCCCTGACACTGACCGGATGGCTGATCATGGCGATGGGGCTTTACAGCGCCGCGGCCGGATTCGGCATGGCCTTTTCCCCCGAACGCTTCCAGCGCATGTTCGCCGATATCGAAGCTTCGCCCGGGATCAACTTCATCACCGGCCTGCTCGTCTTCTCGATCGGCACCGCGATCCTGCTCGTCCACCCGTCGAGCGCCCGCTGGCCCGAGATCCTCGTCGCGATCATGGGCTGGGGGGCGCTGGTCGAAGGGCTGCTGTTCCTCGCCGTGCCGAACGTGATGTGGGCCATCGCCCGGCCCTTCCTGAAGGCCAACACGCGCCTCTGGGGCATCATCGCGCTTCTCCTCGGCATCGCGCTGGTCGTTTTCGGCTGGTGCGAAGTCCGGAATTCCACCGTCACGCTCGTCTAGTTCGCATTTTTTTCCAGCTTCCAGAAAGGCCTGTTCATCATGGCAGACGTTCCCGCAAAAACCGAAATCGGCGTTACCACCGGCGCCATTCGCGGATCGAAGAAAATCCATGTCGCCGCGCATTCGGGCAGCGGCATCCGCGTCGCGATGCGCGAGATCCACCTGGAAGGCGGCGAAGCCCCGGTGCGCGTCTATGACACGTCCGGGCCCTATACCGACGACAATGCGCATATCGACATCATGGCGGGCCTGCCGGCGCTGCGGCGCGACTGGATCATGGCGCGCGATGACGTGGAAAGCTATGACGCGCGCGAACTGAAGCCCGAGGATAACGGCCAGCTCGGGCCGGACCGCTCGGGCGGCGTCGCGCGCTTCCCGAACGTCATCAAGCGCCCGCTGCGCGCCAAGCCCGGCATGAATGTCAGCCAGATGCATTATGCCCGCAAGGGCATCGTCACGCCGGAGATGGAATATGTCGCCGAGCGCGAGAATCTCGGCCGCGAACGGCTGGCCGAATATAGGCGCGACGGCGAGGATTTCGGCGCGAGCATCCCCGATTACGTCACCCCCGAATTCGTCCGCGACGAGGTGGCGCGCGGCCGCGCGATCATCCCCAGCAATATCAACCATCCGGAAAGCGAACCGATGGCGATCGGGCGCAACTTCCTCGTCAAGGTCAACGCCAATATCGGCAATTCGGCGGTCGCCTCGGACGTCGCCAACGAGGTCGACAAGATGGTCTGGTCGATCCGCTGGGGCGCGGACACCGTCATGGATCTCTCCACCGGCCGCAATATCCACGACACCCGCGAATGGATCATCCGCAACTCGCCCGTCCCCATCGGCACGGTGCCGATCTATCAGGCCTTGGAGAAGACCGGCGGCGTCGCGGAGGACCTGACCTGGGAAATTTTCCGGGACACCCTGATCGAGCAGGCCGAGCAGGGCGTCGACTATTTCACCATCCATGCCGGCGTGCGGCTGGCTTACGTTCCGCTCGCCGCGAAACGCGTGACCGGCATCGTCAGCCGCGGCGGCAGCATCATGGCGAAATGGTGCCTCAGCCACCACAAGGAGAGCTTCCTCTACGAACGCTTCCCCGAAATCTGCGAGATCATGAAGGCCTATGACATCGCCTTTTCGCTTGGCGACGGCCTGCGCCCCGGCAGCATCGCCGACGCCAACGACGAAGCCCAGTTCGCCGAGCTCTATACCCTGGGCGAGCTTACCAAGCTGGCGTGGGAGCAGGACGTGCAGGTGATGATCGAGGGCCCCGGGCACGTCCCGATGCACAAGATCAAGGAGAATATGGAAAAGCAGCTCGAAGCGTGCGGAGAAGCGCCCTTCTATACATTGGGCCCGCTCACCACGGACATCGCGCCGGGGTATGACCATATCACCAGCGGCATCGGCGCCGCGCAGATCGGCTGGTACGGCACGGCGATGCTCTGCTACGTCACCCCCAAGGAGCATCTCGGCCTGCCCGACCGGGACGATGTGAAGGTCGGCGTCGTCACCTACAAGCTTGCCGCCCATGCCGCCGATCTGGCGAAAGGCCACCCGGCCGCGCAAGTGCGGGATGACGCGCTGTCAAAGGCGCGCTTCGAATTCCGCTGGCGCGACCAGTTCAATCTTTCCTTGGACCCAGACACCGCCGAGCAATATCACGACCAGACCTTGCCCGCCGAAGGCGCAAAGACCGCGCATTTCTGCTCGATGTGCGGACCGAAATTCTGCTCGATGCAGATTTCGCAGGAAGTGCGCGAGTTCGCGGCGAAGCAGAATAGCGGCGCGGACAGTTTCATCGCCGCCAGTGGCGAGGAGGCCGAGAAGGGCATGGAAGAGATGGCCGAGAAATATCGCAAGGGCGGCGATCTTTACGTGGCCGCGGAGGACTGACGCTGTTCGGCCTGGGGAGGAAACGGCGTTCGGCAGCCGACCAGCTGAAGAGCGGTAGCTGGCATTGCGCGCAGTGCGGCGCAGATCATGGCTGGCCGTTCGATCTGGCGGCATTCGCTCCCGATCCGTGGACGGGCCCCGTTTCCTATGAGGACAATGCGGGCCTCCGGATGAAAGGCGATTTCCTTTCGGAGGATTTCTGCGTCCTCGGCGGGGAATATTTCATGATCCGCGCTGTACTGCTCATCCCGGTCCAGGGCCTTGAGGAACCGTTCGGCATCGGCTGTTGGTCCACCCTGTCGCGCACCAATTTCGAGAAATATATCGAAGGGTTCGACGACGGCACCTACCCGGATTGGGGGCCATGGAGCGGCTGGCTATGCAACCAACTCGCCGACTATGTCGGGCCCGATCCGCTGGCCGTCTCGGTCGAACCGCGTAAGGACCGGCAGCGGGCGTTGCTATGGGTTCAGGAAGACGGCCATCCTCTCGCCGTTGCGCAGGATCAGGGCATCACGCCCGAACGTGTGCTGGAAATTTTCGCCTATTACGGGCATGGACCGAAGCTGTGAGCAGAGAGAATGCCGAGAAATTCAGGGAAGAAGGCGGGGAAATCTACCTGCCCGCCTCCCGCTAGGCACGCGCCGCGCAAAGGGGGAAGCGCGACATGGCAATGGTAACGACGATCCTGCTCTGGTTTTCGGTCCTGTCGGTGGGGCTGATGGCCGGGGTCTATTTCACCTTTTCGGCGTTCGGCATGGCCGCGCTGGGCAGCATCGACCGGGCGGCCGGCATCGCGGCGATGAACGCGATCAACGTCGTGATCGTCCGCTCGCTGTTCCTGCCGCTCTTCTTCGGCAGCAGCGCGTCCTGCCTCGCGCTCGCCGTGATCGGCGCGCTCGCATGGGGCGCGGCCGGAGCGGCGGCGATGGCCGTCGGCGGCGCGCTCTATTTCGCCGGTATGTTCCTCGTCACGATTGCCCGCAACGTCCCGCTCAACAACGCCCTCGCCGCCGCCGATCCGGCCAGCGACGATGGCGCGCGCATCTGGGCCGACTATCTGACGCGATGGACGCGCTGGAACCATATCCGCACGCTGGCCTCGACGCTGTCGCTCGCGCTGCTGGTCCTCGCGATGGTGCAGCGGGCGGCATAGCGGCGGGCGAGGAATTCATCGCGGCAAGCGGCGAGAATGTCGAGAAAGGCATAGAAGAGATGAACGCAAAGTTCAGGGAAGAGGGGGGAGAAATTTATGTGGAGGCGGAGCGCTGGCTCTAAAGTGGTTTGAAGATCGTTTCTCCGGTGTCACTATATAAGCGCGCCCAAAACTCCATTGCGTAGCGGTCTGTCATTCCAGCGATAAAATCGCAAAGGACTCGCTTCCGAGCGGGAACATTCCCTTCGGCTGCGTCGTAGAGTTTTTGAAAGTCGTCAGGAAGCAGGAGTCTTCCCTTTTTACCATCTAGGGCTTCAAACAGTTCCCTTACAATATCTTTTCCGCGAAACTCGGAAACTGCCACTCTGTTGGACCGTATTGTCGCTTGATATGTAAAGTTCTTGAGAACTTCGATCTCTTGAAACGTATTAGGTTCAATCGAGACCTGACTCAGTTGAGGGAGCTCCTCATCGATCTGGAGCTGAACACCGCTTATGAAACGTCCCACCAAATACGACGTAAATGAGGTCCGCAGATTTCCATCCTGAGCGATCGAGTCTAGATCATGTTGATAGGTTAGTGCCGCCAAGACTCTTTCGCCAATCGAGTCTTCCACTCCAGGGCTCAAATCCTCGGTCGGTATAACCAGTTGGCTAAAAATATCTAAGAAGACCCCCAGCACGCCCGATGCGCTGAATTCTGCATCGCCAGTCTTCTTGCTGACCTCTTCAGCAACCGCATCCATCACACTCGAATCATAGGTAAGAATCGTTGAGGGGCAAAGAAATCCTGCCTTAAACGTGTCCTCGATATCATACGTCGAATATGCGATATCATCCGCAATATCCATGATTTGACATTCTATTGTTTTGAATTTCCTTTTAGAAAAATCAATGCCTGGACAAACAGATCTCTTTATGTCTTGAACTATTTCTTTGTCACAGAAGTAGTAGCCCTTACGAATCTTGGTGTCTTTGCTTCGATCCTCCGCGATTTCATCGTCATATTTTAAGATTGCCGCTAGTGTTCGATAGGTTAGATTTAAGCCAGCCCGACGTTCCAAGGCATCTTCGATCCCCGGTCGATAGCGTTTCTTTTCAAGCTGTGAAACGATTCTCAGTGTCTGGGCATTGCCTTCAAACCCTCCGTATTTTCGCATGCATTCATCTAGGGCTTCTTCCCCATTGTGGCCGAATGGAGGGTGTCCAATGTCATGCAGGTGTGCAGCTGTGAAGCAAATCCGAGGATCGATTGGGTTGTTTGTAAGAAACTCACTGGTGGCGTTGAGCCGGTGCGCGATTGATTCCGCGATCTGCGCGACCTCAAGTGAGTGCGTGAGCCTGTTCCGAAAGAAATCAGACTCGTGCCCCGGGAATATCTGAGTCTTTCCTTGCTGTCGTCTGAAAGAAGGGCTGTGTATTACTCTCGCGTAGTCCCTCCTGAACGCGTCTCTCCAAGTTTCTTCGTCCTTGTCTTCTGGAACGAAGCGAGAGACATCAGAGGTTTGGTAGAGTCTATTTTCCATAAACTCACCTATGAACGCTATCTATTGGGTTTTCTATCTGCATTTGAAGGGTGGGGCGCGGACTTTGGAGGAGCGTTCCCTCCGGCGACTCTTTCCGTTACCACAACTCTCAGCAAACTTGTCTTTTGCATTGAGTGTTCTCTAGCCCTTTGAGCGATTTGTTCCGGTCGTGTCATCTCGGTCCTCCTGAATGTTAACCAATCTCAGAATCGCCACTCTTTGTCCAATTTTTAGATGCCAGCGGGCTGAAATTTTCCATGGTTTAGGTGTTATTGGAAAGGGTATGAAATAGGGCTGAAGCGATTTCCTACTCCCCTCCACTCTGCCTCATACTGACGGATATCTTCGCATCCTGCACACTAAGTTTTCCTGTCCTATTTGGAAATCTTGTGTTCCATCCTGTCGGATGACGCACGGTTCCCCTCCGCCTGAGTCGCCCGCCCCGCACCCGCGTAGCGCCGCCGTCCAGCAGCGCCGCCTCTCGCGCATCCCCTTCTTTACCCCCGTCCCCGTGCGCCCCCGCCGCGACGGGTGGACGCCGCGGCGGCAGGCGGCGTTTCTCGGGCTGCTGGCCGAGACGCGGTGCGTGACATCCGCCGCTAACCGCGTCGGCATGAGCCGGGAGAGCGCTTATCGGCTGCGCGCCCGGCGCGGCGCGGCGGGCTTTGCCGCCGCATGGGATGCGATCATGGGCGCGCCGGCCGGCGAGGGGATGCGCGGGCCGCGCGCTAAGGTCACACCCGCTCCGCTGTCCCAGCGCCTCTGCGCCGATCTTTATCGCCCGGTGCTGCGCGGCGGCCGCTATGTCGGAACCGAGCGAAAGGCCGATATTTCCGCGCTTTGCGCCGCCCTTTCGCGCGCCGACCGGCTGACCGGGGATCGCCCCGTGCGCGGCGATCCGGGCAAGGGCGCCGCGCCGCAAAAGGGGGCTTTAGTGTCAACCGGCCCGTCTGCCGCTTGCCGGGGAACCTTCGTCGAAAGCCGGGTGACGGCCGGGCCGCGCGGCGCCACGAGGCGGCAACCGACGATACAGGGCGCCGCGCGCCCGGAAGAGAGGAGCCCCGCATCGCCATGAAAGCATTTACCGCCACCCTGTCGCTGGCCGCGCTGGCCCTCGCCCTGCCCGCCGCGCCGCTCGCCGCGCAGCAGCGGCCGAACTTCGATGCGACCTCGGCCGAAACCGCGCCCGTCGGCGAGGCCTATTTCGCCGCCTATATTGCGCGCGACTGGGACGCGCTGGAGCCGCTGCTCGCCGATGCCGCAAGCTTTCGCGATCCGACGGCGGAGCTCGTCTTCGGGGGCGCGCTGGCCGACGGCAAGGCCGCGATGATGACCCTGTTCCGCCAGGGCTATGCCGGGATTACGCGCATGGAATTCCGCCCGCTGCGCACGCTCCATGCCGGCCATTATGCGATCTTCGAGGGCGAGCTGGATTGGGCGCTGGACATGGGCGACGGCAGCGGGGAGGGCAGGATCGTGGAGAGCGTGATGCCGTTCGTCACCCTGCTGCGCATCGAGGACGGGCTGGTCGTCGAGCATCGCGACTATGCCGATTATGCGCCCTTCCTTGCCGCCGCGCGCGCGGCGCGGGATGCGGCGGGCTAATCGAAGCTGAAGCCCGCGGCTTTCGCTTCCTCGATCACCTCGGCGCCGGTCTTCTTCGCCGCGTCGCCGGCGAAGCTGTAATAAGCGGGCTTTTCGTCGATGAAGATCTCTTCGACGAGTTCGAACTTTTCGGCGTCGTCGAACAGGCCGGGCGTGAAGGAATAGCCGTTCGAGGGCTTGAAGAAGAAGAAAAGGTGCGTGCCGCATTCCCGGCAAAAGCCGCGCTCGGCCCAATCGGAGGAAGCATAGCGCGCGATATGCCCGGCGCCGTCGATCTGCGGATCGGTAACGAGCTTGAGCGAGAGAAACGCGCCTCCGCCCCAGCGGCGGCACATGCCGCAATGGCAGGCGTCGACATGCGGCTCAGGCGGCGCTGTTCTCACCGTTACCGCGCCGCACAGGCAATGGCCTGCGATCGTCGGCTGCGTCTCCTCGGTCATCGGCTCAACCTCCTGCTATTGCGCCGCCGGGCGCGGGCGCATCTCCTGAAACTGTTCGATTGCGGGATCGAACCGGTCCCAGTGCGGCGCGTCCTTGAGGTAGATGGCGCTGGTCGGCGTCACCAGGTTCGGATCGTCGAGCGAACCGGCCTGGACGATATGCACCGATCCCGGCAGGTCGCCCGTCGTGTAGAGCCGCCCGCCGCAGGTGCCGCAGAAATGGCGCGACACCGCGCCGCCGGTATCGCCGCTATTGGTATAGATTTTCGGTTCGCCCTCGACATGAAGGTCCGCCTCCTCGACGCCGACGATCGTCGTGTGGCCGGTGCCGGTCGCCTTCTGGCAATCCTTGCACGCGCACTGGCTGACGAACAAAGGGGCGCCGGTGATCCGGTACCGGATCGCGCCGCACAGGCAGCCGCCGACCATCGCTTGGTTCGTCTCACTCGTCTCGTTCACGGCTCTCTCCCGTCTTGTTCAATCGCGGCGCTGTCGCCGTTCCCGCCATATACGCAATTGCATCGCCGGGACCATCGCCAGCATCGCAAAGGCAAGCAAGCCCGCAATCGCGGCGGTGATGTAAAAGGGTTTGCGGCCGCCCGCGCTATCGCTCGTCAACAGGTAATGCGGGCTGGCGATGGCGATGCCGGCATTTTCGAACTCGGCGCGCACCGGGCCCGGCAGGCCGTTTTCTACCAGGGTACCGCGAAACTGGTTGCCCATGAACACCTGTCTCGCGCCGCCCTGCGGCATCGTCGGGTTCGAGACCGAACGATCGAGGAACACGCGGACCGGCGCTCGCTCGCCTTCCTTCGCCGCGCCCTCGGCAATCAGCGGCACATAGAGCGTCGCATAGCTGATCTCGTCCGAGCTCCCGACCCGCGAATAGGAGGATTGCTGGGTGACGCTGTTCTCGGTGTCGATGGCGGCGGTCAACAGGACCGGGCCGGCCGGCACATCGCCATCGCCCAGGGTTGCCAGATCGATCTCCGCGGGCGGATCGGATGCATCGGGCAGGGTCTGGGACCAGCCATAGGCGCCGACCGCGACCAGCGCGGCCAGGCCGCTGAACAGGAGCCCGAAGCGCCGTGTGCGCACCAGTTGATCGAGCGGATCGGGGGGCGCGCCGGTTTCGGCGATCGTCGCGGCGTCCACCTGCGCCTTGCGGGCGCGTTCCTGCCGGCCGATCCAGGAGAGCGGGAACATGGTGAGCAGGACGAGCGGCCCCAGCGCCGTCCAGAATTGCTGATATTCGCCCCAGCGTTCGATCTGCCATTCGGCAAGCCAGCGATAGAGGCCGGAATAGCTGTACGCCTCCCAGCCGACCCAGAGCACGACCAGGACGACCCAGCCGATGCAAAGCCAATAGGCAAGAGAACGGGATTGCTGCATGACGACGCCCTCCTCGAAAGCGGGAAGACTAAGGCGTTGCGATGGCCGGTCAAGCGATTCGAAACCGCGTTTTCCCTGTCCTACAGCCCGCGTGCCATGGCATAAGCGGGCGATGAAGATCGTCGGCAGTTATGTCAGCCCCTATGTGCGCAAAGTGCTCGCCTGCCTCGGGCTGAAGGGGCTCGATTACGAGATCGATCCGATCACGCCCTTTTACGGCAACGACGCATTCGCGAAGCTCTCGCCCCTGCGCCGCATTCCCGTGCTGATCGAGGGCGATCTCGTGCTCACCGACAGTTCGGTGATCTGCGCCTGGCTCGACGAGGCCTATCCGGACGTCCATCCGCTGCTGCCCGCTTCGCCGGAAGACCGGGCGCGTGCCCGCTGGCTCGAGGAATTCGCCGATACGCGGATGGGCGACGTTTTCATCTGGGGGCTGTTCTACCAGCGCCGCGTTCACCCCGCCGTCTGGGGCGAGCCGGGCGATGAAGCGCGGATCGAGCGCACACTGGCCGAGGACATGCCGCGCCTGCTCGCGTATCTTGAGAACGAACTGCCGAAGGACGGCTTCCTGTTCGGCGATATCGGGCTCGCCGACATCGCCATCGCGACCTTCTTCCCGAACGGCCGCTATGCGGGGTTCGAGATCGATGCCGGGCGCTGGCCGGTGACCGCTGCCTTCGTTGCGCGCGCGCTGGCCCATTCGGCCTTTGCGCGTCTCGCGCCGTTCGAGGCGGTTCAGCTATCGACCGATGCCAAGGGCCGCCGCGCCGCGCTGATCGAGGCGGGCGCGCCGCTCAGCGAAGAAACGATGGGAATGAAGGCGCCGCGACCGGGGGTGATGACGCTATAGGACATAAAACAGGTATTGCGCGCTGCAGGACATTGTCGGGCGCGTTGCGGCAATGCCGAGCCGCGCATTCGATAGCTTTGCGCGCGCCCCGCGCCAGGTAGCGACGCCGGGGGCTACCCGCCGGGCGATCTTATCCGCTAAGCTTGGACCCTTGGAACCAAAGACCGGAACGAGAAGAAGGATTCGCGATCATGGCCGACAAGCAACTGCACCCCGAAACGCTGGCGCTTCATGCGGGATGGCGGGCGGACCCGGCCACCGGCGCGGTTGCGCCGCCGATCTACCAGACGACCAGCTATCAGTTCGACAGCACCGAACATGCCGCCAACCTTTTCGCACTGGCCGAGCTCGGCAATATCTATACCCGCATCGGCAACCCGACGACGGCGATCCTCGAAGACCGGATGGCCGCGCTCGAAGGCGGCGCGGCGGCGCTCGCCGTGGCATCGGGCCAAGCGGCTTCGGCCTTTTCGGTGCAGAATCTCGCGCGCTCCGGCGATAACATCGTTTCGGGCACGGATCTGTATGGCGGCACCTGGAACCTGTTCGCCAACACGCTGAAAGATCTCGGCATCGAAACGCGCTTCGTCGATCCGTCCGATCCGCAGGCTTTCGTGAATGCCAGCGACGACAGGACGCGCGCCTGGTATGCCGAAACCCTGCCCAATCCGAAACTCGTCGTTGCGCCGATGGCCGAAATCGCGGCGTCGGGACGGGCGATGGGCATTCCGCTGATCGTCGACAATACCGCCGCGCCGCTGATCGCACGGCCCTTCGATCATGGCGCGGCGATCGTGGTTTACTCCACGACGAAATATATCGGCGGCCATGGCACTTCGATCGGCGGGCTGATCATCGATGGCGGCAATTTCGACTGGGAAGCGCATGCCGAGCGCCAGCCGCTGCTCAACACGCCCGATCCCAGCTATCATGGCGCGGTGTGGACCGACGCGGCGAAACCGCTCGGCCCGATCGCCTATATCCTGCGCGCGCGCACCGTGGTGCTGCGGGATCTGGGCGCGGCGATGAGCCCGATGAACGCCTTCCAGTTCATCCAGGGCATAGAGACGCTGGCGTTGCGCATGCCGCGCCATTGCGAAAACACGCAAAAGGTCGCCGACTGGCTGAAGACCCGCGCGGGAGTGACGCGCGTCATCCATCCCTCCTGCCTTGAAGGCGAAGCGAAGGCACGCGCCGAAGCCGTGCTGACCGGCGGGCTTGGCGGCCTGCTCGGGTTCGAGCTTGAAGGCGGGGTCGAAGCGGGCAAGGCGTTTATCGACGCGCTGGAACTGCTCTACCATGTCGCCAATATCGGCGATGCGCGCAGCCTTGCCATCCATCCGGCCTCGACGACGCACAGCCAGCTTTCGGAAGAAGAGCAGATCGCGACCGGCGTGTCGCCCGGCTATGTGCGCCTCTCCATCGGGCTTGAGCATATCGACGACATCATCGCCGATATCGACCAGGCGATCGCGGCGGCCGGCGGCTGAGCGCAACCGTTCAAAAAGCGGTGGCCTCTTCGACCATCGCCTTCAGCCGCTCGGCCTGCCGCCGCCATGCGGCACCGGCCTGCGCGCTCCATCCCGTGCCCGCCGCTTCGGCCAGCGCGTTGACGGTCATGTCGATAAAGGCGGCATATTGCGCCATCGGGATTGCGCCATAATTGCGATGGAGATCGACGAAATTGATGACGGTCGTTTCGACCCAATATTCGTCGGTCGCGAGGCCGATCATCGCCTCCAGCGTCTCGTTGGTCATCCGCCCGGTTGCCGCTTCCAGGCTGAGGAACAGCTCACGGGTTTCGGGGAAGCGCGCGAAGAAGCGATCGAACAGGGCCGGCACGATATCGACGCCCGCTTCGCCGACCGCTGCGAGCCCAGCCATCATCGCTTCGTTATCGTCCACGGCGGCTACCGCTTCTTGACGAACTCGGTGCGCAGGACGAGGCCCTAGATGCCCTCGGTACGGCAATCGATCTCTTCAGGATCGGCGGTCAGGCGGATCGTCTTGACGACGGTGCCGCGCTTCAGCGTCTGCCCCGCACCCTTGACCTTGAGATCCTTGACGAGGACGACGCTGTCGCCATCGGCAAGCGGCGTGCCGTTTGCATCGCGCACATCCAGGCCCGGTGAGTCCCCGGCGTCGCCGCCCGCGGCGGCCTGTTCCGGGCTGATCCATTCACCGCTAGCCTCGTCATAGACATAGGCATCCGCGTCGCCATCATGGGCCATCCGCCGAACCTCCCGTGCCTATTTCTTCATATGCTCGAGCCCGGAAACGACGCCCGGCTTTTGCGAAGGATTGGAGGCGTTGGTCTTTTTTGCCTTTTCCGCCTTGGGTTTGCGGATTTCCTTGTTCGATTTTTTCTGACCCTTGGCCATGATCTTCTCCTGCCGGGCGAAAGACCCGTGCCCGGAATGCTAGGCGTTCCGGTCCGCAAAAGCGCGCAAAATCGATCCGCTGCTGCCTGTCAGGCGGAGGCGGCGATAAACGGCTTGCGCCGTGAAAGCCCTGACAATTCGCGGCGAAGGTCGGCAGCGTCGTCGCCGATCAGCGCGATCCCGGCCCGGCGCAACGCTTCGCGCACCGCCGCGTCGCAACCGCTATCGATGACCGCAACCGGGTCTCCGGCCGGGGTGACGAGCAGGACGGCAAGATGTTTCATCTCGACCGCGGCAAGAGCGCGCGGATCTCCGCATGTGAGGATATTGCCGACCGCCACCCGCGCCACGGCGCGCCAGGGAAGGCCGATCTCGCGAAGCGCCGCTTCGGCGGCTCCCAGAGCGATGGCATCCTCTTTGCCGAAAAGCCTTTTCCTGCCGAAGCGCGCCTCGATCACGGCGTTCAGCTGCTCGGACGGGCCAAAGGCGGGTACCGCAACAACCTTGCCGCCGGGCATGGGCTTCAGGCGAAAGCCCTGTTCGCCAAAATCCCCCTCCGTCAAAGCGCGCCGTCTATTCCCGCGCCGGTCTCGCACAGACACAATCGCCGCCAGGCCAAGGGCAAGCAGCGCAGCGGCGATCGAAGCGTAAGGCGCGCTAAAGGTCGAAAGAAATTCCATGCGGGATATCCGTGCCGGTAAGCGGCGAACCGTAGCGAAACAGGGTTACCCAAAGGTTAGCCGATGAAAATGTAGCGCAAGGCGTGCGGCCATCTTATGCAAGACATACAAAGTGAAGCGGAGAGGACAGGCGATGGCAGTTTTTGTGCTGGTGCACGGCGCGTGGAGCGGCGGCTGGGGCTATAGGGAGGTCGCGGCGAAACTGCGCGCGGCGGGGCACGAGGTGCACGTGCCGACGATGACCGGGCTGGGCGATCGCGCGCATCTCGCCTCGCCGGCGATTACGCTCTCGACCCATGTGGCCGATGTCCTCGGAATGATCGAGAGCGAAGATCTCGACGACATCGTGCTTGTCGGCCACAGCTATGGCGGCATGGTCGTTACCGGCGTGGCGACGAAGATCGGCGCGAAGATCCGGTCGCTCGTCTATCTCGATGCTTTCCTGCCCGGCGATGGCGAGGCGCTGTGGGACATCGCCGACGAAGCGGCGCGCAAACATTATATCGATGCGCAGAAGGACGAGCCCGGGTTCGTCGCTCCGCTCCCGATGCCGCCGGGCGTGAAGCCGCTGCGCACCATGAACCGTCACCCGCTGCTGACCTTGCTGGAGCCCGTGCATTTCACCGGCAAAGAAGCACAGGTGAAAAACCGCACCTATATCTACGCAACCCGCGACGCGCCGACGATCTTCACCCAGTTTTACGAAACCGTGAAAGACGCGCCCCAGTGGCGCGTCCATGAGATCGCTACCGGGCATATCGTGATGCTCGACGATCCCGAAGGGTTGACCCGGCTGTTGCTGGCGGAAGTGGATCGATAGCCGTCAAATCCAGCCGGGCGCATAGACCAGCTCAAGCTTGATACCGTCGGGATCCTCGAAGAAGACGGCATAATAGTCGCCCGAATATTCGGGATAGTGCGCGGGGGGATCGAGTATGGGGACACCGCGCTCGACCAGCATCGCGTGGAACCGGTCGACATCCGCGCGGCTCTCCGCGCGCCAGGCAAGATGGTGGAGACCGGGGGCATAGCGGCGATGCGCATGGCCCGCCTCTTCCGGCGCGCAGGCCTTGATGCCGAGCGAAGCGCCCCGGCCTTCGGGGCCGAGATCCCATTCGCATTGATGCGGCTTATCGGTCACCTGCCGATAGCCGAGAAATTCGAGGATCGGGCCATAAACCGCCTTCGATGCCGCGACATCCGAAACGGAAAGGTCGATATGGTGGAATCCGCCTCGGAGTTGTTCGGTCATATCGCCGCTACTCGTTTCGCAAATATCCTGTCGATCGCGATCAGCAGCAGCGAAGCCGCCGCAAAGCCGGCCAGCAGAAGGGCGATGTTGCGGACGAAGTCTCCGGCCGGAAGCGCCGCCGGATCGAGAAACCAATAGGCATACCAGCCATCCGCCGCGCCGCGCGCCATCGCATAGCAGACATAAGCGAGCGGGAAGACGATCCCCCATATCGCATCGCGCCAGCCCAGCCGGCCATGGGGGAACAAGGCCCATGCGAGCAGGAAGAGCAACGGCGAAGCGTCGTGCAGCGCATGATCCACCACAGCCTGCCAGCCCTGCGGATTCCAGACGCTTCGCAGCGCCAGCGAATAGACGATGCCGACGAGCGCGATGGACACGGCGACCGCGAGCCGGAGACGCGGACCGGCGAGCCGGCTCTCCGGCCGCAGCGCCATCGCCGAGGCGACGATCGCGACTGCCATATTGGTGAGGATGGTGAAGAAGCCTGAGAAGCGCCAGACCGCCGCGGCCAACCCAAGGTCTTGATCGGCGAATTGCCGGATCAGAATCGCAAGCTGTATGCCGAGCGCCGCCCAAATCAGAAGCGCCGTGACGAAGGCGGTCGATCGGGCAAGCATCGGTTGCATGGCCAAGCCTTATCGCATCCTCAGGAAGCGGGCCAGTATCGCGCTTTCCTCCCATCCAGCTGCGAGCAGAGGAACACAGGACTGTCGCGCCGGCGCCCAATCATGGCATGGTCAGAACCATGACGCGGCTTGCACATAGGCAGGCAGCCACATGGAGGGTCGATAAAGCGTGAC
The DNA here is from genome assembly GCF_014237875.1 of Parasphingopyxis marina. GTDB lineage: Bacteria > Pseudomonadota > Alphaproteobacteria > Sphingomonadales > Sphingomonadaceae > Parasphingopyxis > Parasphingopyxis marina. Next base: position 394,625 of record NZ_JACJVJ010000001.1, on the reverse strand, counting down.
CGGACTCGTTGCCGCCTTTCTGCTGACGGCGCTCGTCATCGAACTGACCCCGGGACCCAATATGGGCTATCTGGCGCTGGTTTCGGCTGTCGAGGGCCGACGCGAGGGGCTATCGGCAACCGCCGGCATTGCATTGGGGCTGGCGATCGTAGGGCTGGCCGCTGCCTTCGGCCTGGCCGCGCTGCTCGCCGCCTCGCCGCTCGCCTTCGCGCTGTTGCGCTGGGGCGGCGTCGCCTATCTGCTGTGGCTCGCCTATGAAGCCTGGACCAGTGCGACCGAACTCTCGCCGAGCCGCGCCAACCATCGGCAAAGCGCGGCGCGCCATTTCCGGCGGGGGCTGATCGTCAACCTGCTCAATCCCAAGGCCGGGATATTCTTCATCGCCATCCTGCCGGGCTTTATCGATCCGACGCGCGCCATCGCCCCGCAAACCGCCCTTCTCACCATTCTGTACGTCGTGCTGGCAACCGCCATCCATCTTACCATCGTCGCCCTGGCGGGAACCGCCCAGCGTCAGCTGTCCGACCCCGGCCGCCAGCGGCTCGCGCGGCGGACCTTCGCGGTCCTGCTTGCCGGCGTCGCCTTCTGGTTCCTGCTCGAGACCCGGTAGCGGCGGGCGCTAACGATCGCGGGAACGGCCACCTATTCGCCGAAGGCCGTGATGATCCGGTCGATCTCTTCGCGCGCGGCCACCGCGATCTTGCCCTGCTTCTTCTTCGCGGCGGTGGCGGTTTCTTCGAGATCGCCGACGATCACGATATTCTCGTCGTTCAGGAGGTTGGCCGGGCCGGTATAGTTGAAGCTGCCATAGATGGAGAGCTGGTCGTCAATCGCCATCATCTTGTGGTGCACCTTGCCGAGCGGCCCCGAATTGCCTGCAATCTTGAGATCGATGCCGGCATCCTGGAGCGTCGATTTCGCCGCCCATTTCTGGTTGGCCTGCCGCTTGTCGAGCACGCCGCGCACCTTGACCCCGCGATCGTGCGCGGCGATCAGCGCATCGTCTATCCCCGACGACTGGGCGAAAGTGAAACAGGCAAAGTCGATGCGATCCTTGGCTTTCAGGATCTGCTTCATGATTTCCATTTCGGGGCCATGATCGGGGGCGAAGAGCGGTTTTACCCGGATGCCCGACACCGTTACCTCGCGCGGCTTTTCCTTGTGGCCGATGCTCTCCTTCCCGAAACGGCCAAGGCGGATTTCGGCGAATTCCCGCTTGAAGGCGTTGGCGACCGATGCGTCATGCACGATCAGGACATGGTTCAGGTTTCGCGTCACCCCGGTGTCGGTGAAATTGGTCGATCCGGTCAGCACCGAATTGCCGAGCACCATGAATTTCTGGTGGAATATCGCCGGATTGAAATCGACCTTCACATCGGTCGTCGAACGCAGGATGGCGGCGAACAATGTCCGGTTGATCTCCCGTTCGCCGACCGCCTCCCAGACTTCCTCCAGCAGCTTGGGCCGCCTCGTGTTCAGCAGATAGCTCTGTTCGATGACAAGGTCGATCGTCGCGCCGCGGATGCGCGCTTCGATGATCGCCTCGGCGATCCGCTGATTGTCGATCTCCTGCACGGCGATCATCAACTTCTGGCGATGACCGGCCTGATTGATGAAGTCGACGATCGGATCGATCAGCGAATCCGCGCCGCCGAGTTCCTGGGGGCCGGTATAGAGTTCGATATTTCCGAGTATGGTCGGCATGCGCATTCTCCCGACGACCCGGCTCGATGAGGCTCCGGCTTCTGGAGGCCGGATTGCGATGGCGAGTATAGTTTATTTCGGGTCCGAATCCCAGCCGGTGGGTCACGCCTCTGCCGGTAACGCCCAGTCGATCGGCGCTCGGCCCTGTTCTTCCAGAAAAGCGTTCGCCTTCGAAAAATGCCGACAGCCGAAAAAGCCGTTATGGGCGGAAAGCGGCGAGGGGTGAGGCGCTTTCAGCACAAGATGGCGCCCGCCCTGCTCCACGCTTTGCACGAACGCCGCCTTTTTCTGCGCATAGCTGCCCCAGAGCATGAACACGACGGGTTGCTCCTTCTCCGCTACCAGGCGGACGATTGCATCGGTGAACTGCTCCCATCCCTTGCCGCGATGCGACGCCGCCTGATGCTGTTCGACCGTCAGCACCGAGTTCAGCAGCAGGACGCCCTGTTTCGCCCAATGTTCGAGATGGCCGTGGCGCGCACGGGCAATGCCGAGATCGCTCTCCATCTCCTTGTAGATATTGACGAGGCTGGGCGGGGGACGGACGCCCGGGCGCACGCTAAAACACAGGCCATGCGCCTGGCCAGGCCCATGATAGGGATCTTGGCCCAATATGACGACGCGAACCTCATCCAGCGGCGTCGCATCGAGCGCATGAAACCACAGCGAGCCGGCCGGGAAGATGCGTTTGCCGTTCGCCCGCTCGGCCAGAAGGAAGGCGCGAAGCTCAGCCATATAGGGCGCAGCGAACTCGCCCGCGAGCGGCCCCTTCCAGCTTTTCTCCAGCTTGATGCCGTCTTCGCCTGCCATCGCCATGCCCGCACTGTCCGCACAAATAGCCGCCAAGGCAAGACTGCCATCGACAGACGGCGATCAAACCTATTCGGCAATCGTGATTGCGTTTTCGGAATTGCTGGTCGCGGCGCTGCGGCTCTAACCTGTCGCGGCCTTTGGCCGGGTTTGCGCGAGCCGGCTCATTTCCGGGAGGAAGGCGGCGAGCACCCATTCCAGGGTTGCGGTTTGCAGCAGACACAGCTTGCGCCCGTCCTCGTTATAGCCCTCGGGATCCTGGCCGATCAGCGAAGTCGGCCATTTGGCATGGTGGTCGGCGAGCGCACGGCGCAAATCCGCATTCCGCTGGCGATATTCGCGAATGGTCTCGCGAGCCGGCTCGTGGTCGCCATAGGCTGTACAGATATCGGTATCGACCATCGCCGCGGCACGGAAGGAAAGGTCTGAATAACGTTTGCGCAGACCCAGCATTTCTCGCGCCAGATCGGGCGCATCGGACTGGGCGAGCTCGGCCGTCCTGTTGTTGATATCCAGCATTTCCGTAAACAGCGTGCGGATTTCGTCGAACATCTGTCTTTCCCCACTATTCCACGCCGTCCGGCGAGGCGATGAGCCGCCATCATTGCCGCTAAAACATTAAGGATGGGCTATCGGAACGGGCTTGGCGCCCCGCCCGCGGCGGGATCAGCCGATCAGGCGCTCGGCGTCAGCCAAAAAGGTGCCGACGACCCATTGACGGTGGGCGCTGTGCAACGCGGTAAGCTTGTTGCTCGCTTCGCGATATTCGTCGGGCTTCGTGCCGAGCATCGATGCCGGCCAGCTCGCCTGGTGATAGGCTATGGCGCTGCGCGCCTCATTCGTCAGTTCACGATATTTCCGCAGCACGTCCTGCGCCTCGGGCTTGCCGGTGAGCGGCGCGCATACCTGCTCTTCGACCATCGTCGCAACCTTAGCGCTCTGCTCGGCATAACGGCGGCGCAGGCCTACAAGATGGCGCGCCTTTTCCTCGGAGTCCGAATTGGCAGCGGCATCCAATTGCGTCGTGATATCGCCCAGCTCTCGATATATGGCGCGGATTTCATCAAACATCGGCGCAAGTCCCCCTCGACATCCATCCCCGTGCCGGAACATGGTATCCCGACTACCATGCCCTATTGACAGCCGATGGTAAAATTATCGTTAGGCCGCGAAACGAATTCGAATGGTCTCGGGGATCGTCGCGATCAGGGCTGCGCAACCCAGCCTACCAGCACATAAGCGAGAATGGCGACCGGACCGAGAAGGAACAGCGTCAGCGCCGTCAGCCCCAGCCGCACGGCGAGGACATTCCAGCCCGTCCAATTGGCGAAGCCGGCGCAGACGCCCATCAATTTGGCGTTGCTGCGATCGATGGCAAAACGCTCGGTCATCATGATTTCCTTTTTCTCCGTTGAAGGCCGGGGCGGATGCCCCGCTGCGCCTTAGGCGAGCGGGACAACCGGACCGACGGCCGCGGTGATGCACAGGGCGCTGATGGCGAGCGCGGCGAGGACGGAAAAGGCGGACTGAACGTTAATGGAATTGATCGACATTGTGTTTGCTCCTGAAACTTTCCGGAGACCATTCCCCGGTATATTTCCAATTAAGCATCAGTCGTGCCAGTTTTTCGATATCGTTATAAATCAGATGCTTATAACGAAAGCTGGAGCGCGGACAGCTTTCTATCAGCCGAATAGTCTGCGAAATGCGCCATGAATTGGCGTGTTTTTCGGCTAATCGCGGCTTTGGGCCGCACGCCACTCGGCGGGGCGTGTGAAATCGCCGCGCCACACGCCGCGCGCCGCCGCCTGGGCGGCACTCTCCGCCAGCTCATAGCCGGGCGACGCATAACGCGGCAGCGCGACCGCCCAGCCCTGGCGCAGCATGGCTTTTCCGATATCGCGATCCTCGCCATTTCGGCAGCGGACCAGGGCCCGCCGATAGCGGTCCTGCGCCCGGCTTTCGCAGGTGATCGGTCCGGACCCCACGAGTCGTCCCAGCGCGGCCTGCGCCTCGCGACCGCACGGCCAGGCCGCGCCGTCCGCCCCGGTGCAATTTTGGCGCAGTTCCGGCGCATCGATCCCGATCAACCGCGCCGCGCGCCCATCGATCGTCAGGCTGTCGCCATCGACAATGCGCACCGCTTCACCCGCGCCGCCCATCCGCTCGGGTGGATCGAAGGTTTCGCGAGTCCAGCGGGCAGCGAGTATCAGCGCGACCATGAGGCCGAGCGCAAGGAGGATATCGGCGATGGCGCGCAGTCTTCGCATGCAAATCGCCTAACCGCTCGCACGGCCCGGCGCCATTGGCGCTTTCGCGGATCGTCGGTGCATGGCAGAAGCGAGGCAAGGAAAGGGATCGATATGGACAAGGCGGCGATACGCGTCGGCATTGGCGGATGGACCTACAAGCCATGGCGCGGAACCTTCTATCCGAAAGGCCTGCGCCAGGCCGACGAGCTTTCCCACGCCGCGGGCCGGCTCGGCGCGATCGAGATCAACGGCACCTATTATCGCCTGCAAAAGCCCGAAAGCTTCGCCAAATGGCGCGACGCGACGCCCGACGGATTCCGCTTCACGCTGAAGGCTTCGCGCTATTGCACCAACCGCCGAGACCTGCGCGAAGCCGAAGAGAGCATCGGCCGCTTTCTCGGCCAGGGGATCGTCGAATTGGGCGACAAGCTCGGGCCGATCTTCTGGCAGTTCATGCCGACCAAGAAATTCGACGCGGAGGAATTCGCCGATTTCCTCGCCATGCTGCCCGGCAAGCAGGACGGTGTCCCGCTGCGCCATGCGCTGGAAGTGCGCCATGAAAGCTTCGTCTGTCCGGAATTCGTCGCGCTGGCCCGCAAGCACAACGCGGCGATCGTAACCGCACACAGCGAGGCCTATCCCCATATCCCGGACCAGACGGCCGACTTCTCCTATGCCCGGCTGCTGGGCGCGCGCGAAGATGTGGCGACCGGCTATCCCGACGCCGAACTCGGTGAGTGGGCGGCGACGGTGCGCGCCTGGCGCGACGGCAAACAACCCGAGGGACCGGACTATGCGGCGCCGCAAACGGCGGTGGGAACGAACCGCGACGTCTATCTGTTCTTCATCAACGGCGCCAAGGTTCGCGCGCCCGCCGCGGCCGAGGCGCTGATCGCGCGGCTGGACGCGGCCTAGCCAAACCGGAGAAGACCATGCGCACCCCTTTACTGCTTTCCGCCTTGATCGCCCTTGCCGGATGCGCCCCCGGGTCCGAAGATCCTGCGCCAGTGCCCGCGCAGGACGATACCGGGCCGGCGGCGCAAGCGCTGAATGCCATGCCCGAGAGTTTTCGCGGCCATTGGGACCTTTCGGAGGAAGGCTGCGCCGACGAGAACAGCGAAATGCGGCTCCTTATCGCCGCGAACACCGCGACCTTCTATGAAAGCCGCGCCGAGATCACGGGCGTCGAAGCGCAGGGCGCACAAGCGGTAATCGCGGATCACCGTTTTACCGGTGAAGGCGAAACCTGGGACGAACGGCTCGCCTATGAATTGAGCGAGAACGGCCAGCGGTTGACCGTCGAAACCGTCGACGGCAGCCTCTCGATCCGCATGCGCTGCCCGTAAGGCGCGCTTGCCGAGACCTTTTCCGTAAAGCCCGTGTTAGCCGTGTTCTTCAAGACCAAAGTTACGTTGTGCAGCGTAATCGGGCTTCGCACCGCAGCGCAGACGGTGCTTCCCGGGGGGGAATGTGATGGAGACCGCAGACTCGTTCAAGTTTGCCCAGGCCGTGGCCAGGGGGCGTACCCGGGGGGGGCGTCCCGCCAGCCGCGAAGCCGTTTTGGCGAGGCTTCTATCGAAGCGCGCCGCAGCCCACCGCGCAGGCATGGGCACGCTTGAACGCTTTCTGCGGCTCCAGATCGTCTGGTCGCTCCCGATCCAGAACCCGGACTCCGGCGCTGCAGAGGTCGATCCACAGGACCGATAGCCCCGGACCCACTTTTACGACACTTGTCGAAAAATAGAGCCGACTGGTCGGAAACGGGTCTGGCCGCTCTGGATGAATGCCCGAAAATCGGCGAAGGCCGCCGCACGACAACAAAACAAGAGTGTGTGTGGGAATATGCGGCGAACGACCTATTTGCTGGCCTCGGTACCGTTTTTCGCCGTTCCGGCGGAAGCGAGCACAACCGAAACGGCCGATACGGCGGCAACAGCGGAAACCGCGGAAACGGGCGCGGCCCAGCTGACCGGACAAACCTATACGCCGGCCGATTTCGCCCGTTTTTCACCGACCAGCGCGCTCGATATGGTGCGCCAGATCCCCGGCTTTACGATAACCGAAGCCGAAGACCGGCGCGGGCTTGGCCAGGGCGGCGCCAATGTGCTGATCAACGGCGAGCGGATTTCGGGAAAATCGAACGATGCCGTCACCGCGCTCGGCCGCATCTCGGCCGGCAACGTCACGCGGCTCGAAGTCCGCGATGCGGCAACGCTCGATATTCCAGGGCTTTCGGGACAGGTCGTCAACGTCGTCGCGGAAACCACAGGTGTCAGCGGTAATTTCACCTGGCGCCCGCAATTCCGCGCCCACAACACCGACCCCCGGCTCTTCACCGGCGAGATTTCGGTCAATGGCAGCCAGGGCCCGGTCGATTATACCGTCAGCCTTTCCAACCTCGACGATTCATACCGCAGCGGCAATGACGGGATCGAGATCGTGACCGATGCGACCGGGACGATCATCGACCGGCGGTACGAAGTCGCAACTTTCGACGGCGACCGGCCGCGCGTTGCCGGCAGCTTCCGTCTCGACGGGCCGGGAAGTTCGATCGGCAACCTCAACCTCTCCTATGAGGAATATATCTTCCGCGGCCGAGAGGATTCCGACCGCTCCTTTCCGGGCATGGTGGACCGGTTCCGCCGGTTCCGGGAACGCGAAGACGAATGGAATTACGAGATCGGCGGCGATTTCGAGTTCGCGCTGGGCCCGGGCCGGTTGAAGCTGATCGGCCTTCGCCGCTTCGAGCGCAGCCCCTATCAGCAAAGCGCCGTCTTCGAGTTCGCCGACGGCTCTCCCTCCACCGGGACGCGCTTCACGCGGGACGCGGACGAGGCGGAAACTATCCTGCGCAGCGAATATCGCTGGGCGATGGGCGGCGACTGGCAGCTATCGTTCGAAGGCGCGCGCAACTCGCTCGATATTGAGAACCGTCTCTTCCAGCTCGATCCCGGTGGCGACTTTCAGGAAGTGCCGCTCCCCGGCGGCGCGTCCGTGGTCAGCGAGGATCGCTATGAAGGCAATATCACCTATGGGCGCCCGCTCACCGAAAACCTGACTCTCCAGACATCGATCGGCCTGGAATATTCGGAGATCAGCCAGACCGGCACCGGTGGCCTGACCCGCAGCTTCTACAGGCCGAAAGGGTTTCTTTCGCTCGCTTGGGGGGCCAGCGAGACGCTCGATATCCGGGCCCGTATCGAACGCGAAGTCGGCCAGCTCGATTTCGGCGATTTCGTGTCGAGCGTGAATGTCAGCACCAACAACCAAAATGGGTCGAACCCCAATCTCGTCCCGCCGCAGAGCTGGAACGCGGAGCTCGAAGCGACAAAGACGCTCGGTCCCTGGGGATCGATCACCGCGCGCCTCTTCTACGAATCGATCAGCGATGTCGTTGACCAGGTCCCGCTGAGCCCGACCACCGAGGCCCCGGGCAATATCGACAGCGCCCGCCGCTACGGTCTGGAATGGAACAGCACGATCAATTTCGATCCGGTCGGCTTTACCGGCGCGCGGCTCGATCTCGAATTCACGCTCGAAAAGACCCGCCTCGACGATCCGCTGACCGGCGTGCCGCGTGCACTCAGCGAAAACGATCAAAGCTATATCGAAGCCGAATTCCGTCACGACGTGCCCGGCACCGAGATTGCATGGGGGCTTGAATATGAACGCTATCGCCAGGCAGCCGGGTATCGGCTTAACGAGTTCTCGCAATTCGTAACGCAGCCTGCCTTTCTCGGCGCCTATATCGAACATAAGGATGTGCTGGGCCTGCGGGTTCGCGGCAGCGTCTACAATCTGATCGACGCCCATGACGATTTCATGCGGATCGCCTATGTCGACCGGCGCGACGGACCGATCGCCTTTATCGAAGACCGGCACCGCCGGATCGGCCCGATCTTCACTTTTACGATAAGCGGCAGTTTCTAAGCGACGCCCTGTGGATGCGGGTTAGCCGCGGAACCCCGTCGCTTCGAGCCCCTGCCAGGCGAGCAGGCCGATGATGACGGCCAGAAAGGCGACGGCGGCGAAGCGGAAAATCTCCCAGCCTGTCCAGCCGGCAAAGGGCGGAGGCGGATCCTGCGATTCGGGGGCGGCGGGCACGGACGGCGCCGGCTCGGGCACCGCCGAAGCCTCGAAGCGCATTTCATAGCCGCCCTTGGGAATATGGAAGCGGACATCGCCGGCAATTCCGCATTCGGCATAATAGGCGTCGAGCAGTTTGCGCAGCCGGCCCACTTGCACGCGCGGATAGCTGTCGGCCTGGGTATCGAAATTGGGCGGGCGGCCGAGCGCATCGACGGCGATGGTATAGGCCTTGAGCCGCGCGCCTTCGCCCTGGGCCGCTTTTTCGACGAGAAAGGACAGCAGTCGGCGCATCACGGGCGAGCGTTCGAACTGCGGTGCCGCAAAGGCGCGCAGCAGTTCGGCGCGAACATCGTCGCGCATCGCTATTTGCGGCAAATCCTTCGTGAATCGCGCCATTCCCGCCCCGTCCCTGTCCCGTTCGCACCATCTTGTAGCGCGCAAGCGTTATGTAACGGTAAACCCGGCCGAGCTTTTGAAGGGTGTAACCCCCCGCAAAAGTCCGGAAATCGGCGATGTTACCCCCAGTTGGGCCCAGACCGGGGTCGCTGGCGAGACGAAACTTTTTGCGCGCCGATGCGTCTAGCGGCCACATGGTCCGCAGCATTTTCCCCCGTGCGCGACCGGCCAATCTCCCGTTCCGGCTTGCCGGGGCGGCCCTGTTTGCCGGTTTTGCAGTGCTCAGCAGCCCCGCCAGCGCCCAGGATGGCGCCGGGCGGGGCGGCGTAACCGCCGTTGCGCGCGCAAGCGCCACCATCGCCAATGCCACGGAGCTTCGCAGTGAAGAACTGTTCGCGCTTGGCGATCGCTATGCCGAGGCCGATGGCCTGTCCGTGCGGCCGATCGGCATTTCGCATCGCAACTGTTCGGAAAATGAGGCTGAAGCCCGGTGCCGGCTGGTCATCCTCGACATGCCCTGATCGGGCGAACCGCCCGCAATCCTGTTATCTTCTTGGCTCGGGGCGCGCGGATTTTGCGCTCAGCTGGCGGTGAACCAGCCGCGCCGGCTTTCGATGCGTTCCGCCACTTGCCGTGAAACCTGCTGGCATTCCGCCATGATCAGCGGATAGGGCTCGCTGCTCGCGCGGATCAGCGCCTGTTCCGACTGGGCATAACAGGCCGCCTCGCTGCGATAGACATCGCCGCCGCGCGCAACCTGCTCACACATAGTCGCGCCGTCGCCGCATCCCATGATTGCCATGACGTAAAAAACCGGACCCATTGGACTTTCCTTCCCTTCCTATCACCAATGATTAGCTGCGGCAGATGGTTCCCGCTGTGCGGCAGATCACAGAAGGCGCACGGCGCTGGCCGTTTCGCGAAAATACACTATCTAGGCCGCGCATGCCGCCCGAAAGCCTCTCGACAGACCAAGCCTCCCGCCAGCCCGGCTTCGCCGTACTGCGCCGCTTCCTGCCGCTGCTGTGGCCGAGGCACGATTCGGGGCTGAAGGCGCGGGTGATCGGCGCCTTTGCCCTCGTCCTCGTGGCGAAGGCGGTGATCCTCATCATGCCGTTCGCCTATAAGGCGGTAATCGACAATATGAGCGAGCCGGGAACGGCGGGCGACGCGGCCGATCCCGCCGTCATGCTCGCGATCGCGCTGGTCGTCGCCTATGCGGGCGCGCGGTTCGGCGGCGTCCTGTTCGATAATCTGCGCAACGTCGTTTTCGAAAAGGTCGGCCAGCGCGCGGCGCAGCGCCTCACCGAAAATGTCTTCGCGCATCTCCACGATCTTTCGCTACGCTTCCATCTCGAGCGCAAGACCGGCGGCGTCACCAAGATCATCGAGCGCGGCACCAAAAGCATCGACACGATGCTCTATTTCCTGCTCTTCAACATCGCGCCGACGGCGATCGAACTGATCGCGGTGTGCATCATCTTCTTCGTCAAGTTCGGCGGGGGGCTGGTCGCGGTCACCCTGGGCGTGGTCGCCGTCTATATCGTCTTCACCCGGCTGGTGACGCGCTGGCGCACCCAGTTGCGCCGGAACATGGTCGATCTCGACACCACCGCCTACAGCCATGCCGTCGATTCCCTGCTCAACTTCGAGACGGTGAAATATTTCAACGCCGAGGCCCGCGAAGCCCAGCGCTTCAGTCGCGCCGTTTCCAGCTGGGCGAGCGCCGCCGTGAAGAGCGAGAACAGCCTCGCCTTCCTGAATGTCGGCCAGGCGCTGCTCACCAACGGCATGATGGCCGGCGCGATGGGCTATACCGTCTGGGGCTGGAGCCAGGGCATGTTCACGACCGGCGATGTCGTGCTGGTGAATGCGCTGCTCATGCAGTTCTTCCGGCCGCTCGATTTTCTCGGCACCGTCTACCGCACCGTGCAGCAGGGGCTGATCGACATGGAGGCGATGTTCGAGCTGCTCGACACCCCGTCCGAGATTGTCGACGCGCAGGATGCGCGCGCGCTCGCCGTGCCGCGCGGCGAAATCCGCTTCGAGAATGTCCGCTTCGGCTATGACGCCGACCGGCCGATCCTCAACGGCATCGATCTTGTCGTCGCGCCGGGTTCGAAGCTCGCCATCGTCGGCCCGTCGGGCGCCGGCAAATCGACGATCGCGCGGCTGCTGTTCCGCTTCTACGATGTGACCGGCGGGCGTATTCTGGTGGACGGGCAGGATATCGCGAAAGCGCGACAGGAAACGCTGCGCGCCGCGATCGGCATCGTCCCGCAGGATACCGTGCTGTTCAACGACACGATCGGTTATAATATCGCCTATGGCCGCGAAGGCGCGAGCGAGGCCGAGATCCGCGAGGCCGCGAAGGGCGCGGCGATCCACAGCTTCATCGAGAGCCTGTCCGAAGGCTATGCCACCCGCGTCGGCGAACGCGGGCTCAAGCTTTCGGGCGGCGAGAAGCAAAGGGTCGCCGTCGCCCGCGCGCTCCTGAAAGATCCGCCGATCCTGATTCTCGACGAGGCCACGAGCGCGCTCGACAGCCGCACCGAGGCCGAGATCCAGGCGACGCTCGAGCGCGCCGAACAGGGCCGCACGACCATCGTCATCGCCCACCGCCTCTCGACCATCGTCGATGCCGACGAGATCGTCGTGCTCGACCATGGCCGCATCGCCGAGCGCGGCAGCCATGCGGCGCTGCTCGAACAGGGCGGCCTCTACGCCGAGATGTGGGCCCGCCAGCGCGAGGAGCGCGCCGCCGGCAGCCCCGCGCGCCTTGGCGAAGCGGACGAGACTGCATAGCGTGGCCGCCCGTGGCTGATCTCGATTCCATCCTGCGCGAAACCTTCGGCTTTTCCGGCTTTCGCAGCGTCCAGCGCGACGTGATCGACCGGGTGATGGCGGGCGCGCACAGCCTTGCCGTGATGCCGACCGGGGCGGGCAAGTCGCTCTGCTACCAGATCCCGGCGCTCGCCCGGCCCGGCACCGGGCTGGTCATCTCGCCGCTGATCGCGCTGATGCACGACCAGGTGCGCGCCGCCGAGGCCGCGGGGATCAAGGCGGCGACCTTGACCTCCGCCGATGCCGACTGGGCGGCGACGCAGGACCGCTTCCGCGCCGGCGATCTCGACCTCCTTTACGTCGCCCCCGAACGCGCCAGCGGCGACGGCTTCCAGGCGATGCTGGAGGCGACGCCGCTCTCCCTGATCGCCATCGACGAGGCGCATTGCGTGTCCGAATGGGGGCATGATTTCCGCCCCGACTACCGGTTGCTGCGCCCGATGCTCGATCGCTTCGCCGATGTGCCGCGCATCGCACTCACCGCCACCGCCGACAGGCACACCCGCGAGGATATCCTCGCCCATCTCGGCATTCCGGACGAGGGCCTGATCGTCGCGGGGTTCGACCGGCCCAATATCCGCTATATCGTCCAGCCGCGCGCCGGGCTGCCGAAACAGATCAAGGCGCTGACCGACGAACAGCCGGGCGCGGGCATCGTCTACACGACCAGCCGCGCCGCCGCCGAAAAGCTCTCCGCCCAGATCGCGGCGACCGGACGGAGCGCGCGCGCCTATCATGCCGGGCTTCCTGCCGAAGAACGCGCCGCCAACCAGGCCGCCTTCGTCGCCTCCGAAGACATGGTGATGTGCGCGACGATCGCCTTCGGCATGGGCATCGACAAGCCCGATGTCCGCTTCGTCGCCCATGCCGGCATCCCCAAATCGATCGAGGCCTATTACCAGGAGACCGGCCGCGCCGGGCGCGACGGCGATCCGGCCGAGGCGCATCTCTTCTGGGGCGCGGAGGATTTCTCCCGCGCACGGCGGCGCATCGAGGAAGAGGTCGAGCCCGAACGCCGCGCCGGCGAACGCACGCGGCTGAACGCGCTGGGCGGGCTCGTCGAAACCGCGACCTGCCGCCGCGCCATCCTGCTCCGCCATTTCGGCGAAAGCCCGCCCGAGCGCTGCGGCAATTGCGACAATTGCCTCGATCCGCCCAAGGCCGTCGACGCGACCGAGACGGCCCGCAAATTCCTCTCCGCCGTCTATCGCACCGGCCAGCGCTACGGCATGGGCCATGTCGGCGACGTGCTGATGGGCAACACGACCGAGCGGATCGAGAAACTCGGCCATGACCGGCTCTCCGTCTTCGGCATCGTCGATGCCGACGAAGCGCCGATGATCCGCCCCGTTTCCCGCGCGCTGCAGACCCGCGAGGCGCTGGTCCAGACGGACCATGGCGGCCTTGCCCTCGGCCCCGCCGCGCGGGCGATCCTCAAGGGCGAGGAGGAGGTTGCGCTCGTCCTGCCGCCCGCGAAACCGGCGCGCCGCCGCCGCAACGCCACCCCCAACCCGGTCGGCGATCCGCTGTTCGATGCGCTGCGCGAGAAGCGCAAGGCGATCGCCACCGAAAACGCCGTGCCGCCCTATGTCGTCTTCCACGACGCGACCCTGCGCGAGATGGCCGCGATCCGCCCCGGCTCGCTGGGCGCGCTCTCCCGGATCTCCGGCGTCGGCGAAGCCAAGCTCGCCCGCTATGGCGAGGATTTCCTCGAAGTGATCGCCGCGCACGGCTGAGCGGCGGCGCGGGTTAGTTCATAGGCATTGCTCCCTCTACCGTCATTGCGAGCGTAGCGGGCCGAAGGCGGCCGCAGGCCAACCAATCCAGTCCCGACAGTGAGCATATACGAGCCGGTTGAACTGGATTGCCGCGTCGCCTTCGGCTCCTCGCAACGACGGTTCTCTTGGCCACCGGCCCGCCCCGGTTGACACGAAACGCCCTTTTTGCCGGTGTGCGGCCTTCGGGCGAAAAGCCCCGAAAAGTGCGCGTTACGGGGTCCGGGCCGCGCCGAATAGGCGCTTCGGATGTGACCTTAGCGCGCGGCGGTCCGGGCGACTCGGGAAGCGAGGGATCGGGCGTCATCCGGCAGGATGAAACAGAGTATTTCCAAATAGGACAGGGATTTTGTCTGGCAGCGTTTTCAGCGGGCGCGAGCGCGACGGTTAAGCCCCGACTCGCTCCAGCCTATTCCTCGTGAGCAACTTCGTCGACCATGGCGTCCAATTCGCCCATTATCGCTTCCATCATTTGTTCCGCCGCCCTCGCACGGCCCTCTGCAGTCATCCGTTCAGGCCGCTGTTCGATTTCTCGTGCAGGGTCAAGTTGGACATATTGCGCGCCGGTATATTGAAACGCCGCTTCAATACTCTCGCTATGCTCGTTATCGGCCGCGACATAAATTTGCACGCCATCAAGGTCATCGGGCGCAATTTCGCCCGCCAGTTCGATAAGGATGTCGGCCAGCGCCGTCTGCGAAGGCGAAGCGAACATCATCGAATCGCCTTCGAAATGCATATCGTGCAGATTCTCGCGAGCCCAACCGATGGACTGTTCATGCCGCTCATGATCTGGGGGATAAAATACAGTGGTCGAAGCACTGCTGTAGGGCCAGTCCGGATCGACCCGATTGAATGCCTCGTTCAGATATTGATGCCAATCGGTCACGGTGCCGTCGATCGGCGCCAGAAGAGGGCGCACAAAGGCTTCCTCTCTTTCTCGTTCCGCAGCTTGCCGTTCCTCGGAAATGTGTCGAGCCGATTGCTCGACTCCCGCCCAATCAGAAGCCCGCCGCTCGACAATCGAACCATCCGACAGGTTTACAGCAAGATCGAGATATTCGCGGGTCTCTGCCTGTATGCCCGCGCCCGGCGCAACGACCTTCAGAATGAGCTGGGTTTCGTCTGCTGAAAAATGATGTTCGCCGCCCCACCAGATCGAGCTGACGGAGTGAGGCAGGGAGATCAGATGGTCTTCGCTTAGTAAGTCGGTCAATCTAAACGACCGGACAACTTCGCCCCCACTGCCGTAAATGACCACGACATCGTCGCCGTAACCTACCGAATGCCAGTTGTCGAAAGTCACGACGTAATCTGCGGAATTGGTCACCAATGCACTGACTGGTGCAACGTCGTTGATCAAAGCGACTTCCCAGATGGTTATCCATTCATGATCCGGACCACGCCGCGCGAGCTGCCCGCGCGGTTCGGAACCGTCCAATGCCCGTCCTTCGATCTGATCTTCGAAGTAATTGAGCACGTTGTCGATTGACCGAGGTGTCACAGTAAATCGCACCGTTTCGTCAGTGGATAAATAGACTCGTTCAGTTGGCGGTACCCAGCTGTCCGCATGGGCGGCGTCTGGCGAAAGCAAAAACACAATGAAAATGCCAAACACGACAAGAATGATATTTTGTCTCATTGGCTTTGAATGCCCCAATTCTATGCCGGCGACAAGCGCAAAGAACAGCTTGGCCTTCCAGCTACTCACAGCCCTCCCCGCTTGCCCCCCGCCCCCTTATCGCCATAAGAGCGCCTCGAAGGAGAGCGCCCATGTTCCGCACCATAACCGACAAGTTCCTGGCCTCGCCGCAGATCGCCATTGCCGAAATCGCCGAGGCCGCGAAGCAGGGCGTGACGCTTGTCATCAACAACCGGCCCGACGGCGAAGATCCCGGCCAGCCCGAGGGCGCGGCGATCGAGGCGGCGGCGCGCGAGGCGGGGCTCGATTATGCGGCGATCCCCGTTACCCATGCCGGCTTTTCGATGCCGCAGGTCGAAGCGATGCGCGCGGCGCTCGACGGCAATGACGGGAAGGTGCTGGCCTATTGCCGTTCGGGCACGCGATCGACCTTGCTCTGGGCCCTGGCCGAAGCGCATGGCGGGCGCGATCCGCACGCGATTGCCGAGGAAGCCGCGGCCGGCGGCTATGATGTCGGCCCGGTGCGATCGCTGATGGACGCCTTCGCCGCGGCGAAATGAGCCGGCGCGGATGAGCCGGCTCCCATGAACTGGATAGTCCCTTGAACTGGGTCGTCCTCGCCGGATCGATCGCCGCGGTGCTGATCCTCGCCGGATTCGCCTGGTTGTTGAAGCTCGGCGCGACGCCGCAAATCGAGAGCGAAGAGGCCGCCGCCCGGCTTGCGCGCGACGCCCATAGCGGCTTTCGCCCGATCGACATCGCGCTGGGCCGGGACGGCCGCGCCGCGCTGCTGCTCGGCGAAAATGGCGATATCGTGCTGCTGCGCCCGCATGGCGCGCAGATCGCCGCGCGCGTGTTTCGCGCCGCGCCGCCGATCACGCGCGCGGGCGGAGAATTGAAAATCGCGACCGGCGAACGCATGTTCGGAGACGTCGCGCTGCAACTGGACGAGGCGGAAGCCGCCCGCTGGGCCGCGCGATGGGAAAACCAAGGCGGGGAGAGCGCCGATGCCTGACCTTCCGAGCCCCACCCAGGTCGCGGTGCCGGCCTTCGTCATCCTCGTGCTCGTCGAGATGCTGATATCCTGGCGGGTCGATCCCTCACGCTACGAGCCGAAGGACACGCTGACATCGATGATGCTCGGCACCGGATCGACGGTGGCCGGGGCGCTGACCGGAGCGAGCGTGTTCGCGCTGTCGTTGTGGATCGCACAATACCAACTGTTCGATATCGGCTTCGTCTGGTGGGCCTGGCCGCTCTGCTTCCTGCTCGACGATCTCGCTTACTATGTCTTCCACCGCTCGGCGCACCGGGTGCGTTGGTTCTGGGCGAGCCATGTCATCCACCATTCGAGCCAGCATTATAATCTCTCGACCGCGCTCCGGCAGACATGGACAGGCTTTATCAGCGTCTCCTTCATCTTCCGCCTGCCGCTGTTCTTCATCTTTCCGCCCGAAATGGTGTTCTTCTGCGCGGGGCTGAACCTCGTCTACCAGTTCTGGATCCATACCGAGGCGATCGGCCGTTTCCCGCGCTGGATCGAGGCGGTGATGAACACGCCCTCGCACCACCGCGTCCACCATGCGACCAACCCGCGCTATCTCGACAAGAATTATGCCGGCACCTTCATCATCTGGGACAGGATGTTCGGCACCTTCGAGGCCGAGCGCGACGAAGACCGGCCGCGCTACGGCATCATCAAGAATCTCGGGAGCTTCAACCTGATCTGGGCGGCGATCCATGAATGGGTCGGCATCGCGAAGGACGTGTTCACCGTGCGGGGGCTCAGGAACAAGCTCGGCTATATGTTCGGCCCGCCCGGCTGGAGCCATGATGGGTCGCGCGATACCAGCGACACGATCAAGGCGCGGTGGCGCGAGGATAGCCAGGGCGAGAAGGAAGAAAGCCGCCAGCCGGACGGCGCGGCGACCCCATAAAAAATGGGCCGGTGGATTGCTCCACCGGCCCAGTTATTCGCGGGAACGAACCTCTTAGTAATTGTAAGCGCGTTCGCCATGTTCGGCGAGGTCGAGACCCTCGCGTTCGGCTTCTTCGCTGACCCGACCGCCGGTGACGATCTTGGCGATGAAGGCGGCGATTGCGGTGCCCACGGCTGCCCAGACAATGGCAACCAGCACGGCGATGATCTGCGTCGTCACCTGGGCGCCCATGGCCGTGGAACCGTCGCCGGGTCCGCCGAACATCGGCTGGTAGACGATGCCGGTGCCGATGGCGCCGATCATGCCGCCGATGCCGTGGATGCCGAAGGCGTCGAGCGAGTCGTCATAGCCGAGCTTGGGCTTGATGACCGCCACGGCGAAGTAGCAGACGATGGCCGCCACGGCGCCGAGGACGAGGGCACCGAACGGGCCGGAGTTTCCGGCGGCCGGTGTGACCGCGACGAGGCCGGCGATAACGCCCGAGCAGAAGCCCAGCGCCGAACCCTTGCGGCCCGAAAGGGCTTCCGCAAGCATCCAGAACAGGCCCGCCGAGGCGGTGGCGACGAAGGTGTTGATCATCGCGAGACCGGCGGTGCCGTCGGCTTCGAGTTCCGACCCGGCGTTGAAGCCGAACCAGCCGACCCAGAGCAGACCGGTGCCGATCATCGTCATCGTCAGCGAGTGCGGAGGCATCGGCTCTTTCGGATAGCCGGTGCGCTTGCCGAAGATCATCGCGGCCACCAGCGCCGAGACACCGGCATTGATGTGAACCACGGTGCCGCCGGCGAAGTCGAGAGCGCCCATCTCGAAGAGAAGGCCGCCGCCCGCCCACACCATGTGCGCGATCGGGAAATAGACGATGGTCAGCCAGATCGCCGTGAACAGCATGACCGCGGCGAATTTCGTGCGTTCGACGATACCGCCGAGCACGAGGGCCGCGGTGATCGCCGCGAAGGTCATCTGGAAGCTGATGAAGACATATTCGGAAATAACCTCGTCCGAGAATGTCGCCGCCGTGCTGTCCGGCGTCGTCTGGGCGAGGAACAGGTTGCCCCAGCTGAAATAGGCATTGCCTTCGGGGCCGAAGGCCGTGCTGTAGCCGTAGATAACCCAGATGATCATCGCGAGCGCGGAAACCGCGCCGACCTGCGTCATCGTCGAGAGCATGTTCTTGGTGCGGGTAAGGCCGCCGTAGAACAAAGCGAGGCCCGGGAGGATCATGAGCAGGACGAGGATCGTCGCCGTCATCATCCAGGCATTGTTACCGGGATTGGGCACCGCGGGAGCCGCTTCGGCCGCAGCCTCCGCCGCTTCCTGTGCCCATGCTGGCGCGGCAGCGAGCGCTGCCACGCCGAGAGCCGTCATTTTGGTAAGAAATCGCATCATAATCCCCCTTACAGAGCCGTGTCGTCTGTTTCGCCGGTGCGAATTCGCAGCGCACCACCGACATCGAGCGTGAAAATCTTGCCGTCGCCGATCGAGTCGGTCTTGGCGGCCGCGGCGATCGCCTCGACCACGCGCGGGGCAAGGTCGTCGGCCACCACCGTCTCGATCCGGATCTTGGGAACCATGTTGGTTTCATACTCGGCGCCGCGGTAAACCTCGGTTTGACCCTTTTGCCGACCGAACCCCTTGGCCTCGATCGCGGTCATCCCCTGGACGCCCACTTCGGACAAGGCTTCTCGCACCTCGTCCAGCTTAAATGGTTTTATGATTGCTATGATAAGTTTCATACTGCCTCCCTGTCTGACCGAAGATTGCTGCATCGCAACATATCTGTCAAATGGGAAAGGCTATAAAAAAGCCGTATTCCTTATAACAAAATTATATTTTTCCCGGGAACCGGCTGTTTTCCTTGCGCTTCGGCAATCGAAAAATTTTCAATCAAATGTTAGCCAAGGCTTCGATGTCTTCCAGCGAATCGGATACGGCCCGGCGGCCGATGCCGATCAGTTCCTCCGCGCGGGTGAAGTTGGAGACGTCGATATGGCCCACCGGCAAGGCCAGCTCGAAATCGGGGGGATCGCGATCGATGGAAAGCCGCGCGAGGTTGGAAAGCATCAGGCCGGTCGCGCTGCGCACAATGGAAAGCGTCGTCACGCGCGGGGCTTCGCCGTCGGCCAGGCCGACCGCAGCACGGCGCGCACCATAATCGCCCTGCAGGTTGATCGCGATGACCGGCAGGCCGGGGCCGAGATCGCGCGCCGGGCGCACGGGCACCGGCATCACGGCGCCGCCATCCGACAGCACCTGGCCGTCGCGCACGACCGGCTGGAAAATTCCCGGCAGCGCGATCGTCGCATGGATCGCATCGCAGACCGGGCCGCTATCGAGGACGACCGGATCGCCCGAGATGAGATCGGCCGCGACCACCGCGGTCGGGATAGAGAGGGTGTCGAAACTGAGATCGCCGAGATGCTCTTCGATGAGCTTGGCGATCGCCTTGCCGCTGAGCACCGAGCCCGGGCGCCAGTTCGGCCCGAGATAGCGCAGCACCGCGCGCACCGAGGACGCCGAATGGGCGAGCTCTTCCAGCGTATCGAGCCGGCCGGCTGCATGGGCGATCGCGACGATGCCGCCGATCGACGTGCCGGCCAGCGCGCCGACCTCGATCTCCGCTTCCTCGAGCGCCCGCAATACCCCGATATGGGCCCAGCCGAGCCCGGCGCCGCCGCCCAGGGCCAGGGCGATCTTCATTGCGCCTCGGCCTCCCGGATAATTGTGCGCGCCGCTTCGAGATCCTCCTCGTCGACCATGATCCGCACCGGGATCATGATGCCGACGCTT
Source organism: Parasphingopyxis marina (assembly GCF_014237875.1). Lineage (GTDB taxonomy): Bacteria > Pseudomonadota > Alphaproteobacteria > Sphingomonadales > Sphingomonadaceae > Parasphingopyxis > Parasphingopyxis marina. Next base: position 374,386 of record NZ_JACJVJ010000001.1, on the reverse strand, counting down.
TCGGCAATGTTCATCCCGGTATCGAAACAGGCGGTGGGAATGCCGTCCGCCTCCAGCCGCGCGCTGATGATCGCGGCCTCGATGCCGCTGGGAAACCGGCCCAGTTCGACGAGCGCCACGGCCTAGCTTTCCGCGCCGATATAGCGATCGGTCGGCCGGGTCGGCAGGCCGTCTATACTGGTCGTGCGATCCTGCATCTTTTCCGTCCAGGTTTCGGGGTCCGACTGCGCATGATATTTGGCGAGCGTTTCCCGATCATGGACAAGCTCCATCATCGGCACGCCCCATCCGCAGCTCGTCTGGCAGCTCTCGATCTGGATATCGAAAATCTGGCGCGTGCCGGGGAGCAGGGTGAAATGCGGCGCGAGATCGGCCCAGCCCTTATCCTGCGGCAAGACAGGGACGCCGCGGCCGTAGATGCGGAAGATCAGCGCGGGATTTTCGAAGGCGCAGAACATGATGGTGATCCGGCCGTCGGCGGCGAGATGCGCATGCGTCTCGTTGCCCGACCCGCCGAGATCGAGATAGGCGACGCGGCGTGGCGCGAGCACGCGAAACGCATCATAGCCCTTGGGCGACAGGTTGATCCGCCCATCCTTCGCCGCCGTCGCGACGAAGAACATCGGCTGCTTTTCGATGAAAGCGATATGCTTGTCGGTCAGCGCGTCGAAGAATTCGGCCATGGTCGATCCTTTCAGCCCGACATTACCAATCCGCGCCTTTCTCGACAGCCTCTTTTTCCGCGGGCCGCGTTTCGCGGCCGAGCGCGGCATTGCGATGCGGGAAGCGGCCGAAGCGCTCGATCAGCGCGTGATGCTCGCGCGCGAAGGCGAGCGGCTTGCCGTCGGCCAGCGTCGCGAAGAGCGCGAGCGACCGTTCCTGGTCGGCGAGCGCCTCGCTGTGCATGAAGGGCATATAGAGAAACTGGCGGCGATCCTCGGACAAGCCGCCGTCGAAGCCTTTCCTCGCCTTTTCACCTCACCTTGTTAGAACATTTCGCCGGGGAGGCCAAAGTCATGATGATAGTCTGGTGGCAAGGTAAGGGATATCTGACCTTCGTCATTTTGCTCTCAACGGCCACTGTTTTCGGGATCATTCTCCAAGCTGTGCCGCTCATTGAAGATACCCCATATTATTGGGCCATCGCTTTGGCCTCGGCCGCAGCCATAAACTGGTATGTCGGCTGTCGCTACAACGCCAGAAAGCGTGCGTCCCCCAAATATGCGCTTCGCAAGCTGCTCGTTTATCCGGCGCGGCACCGCACGATGAGCATACCAATGGAAGGCTGGTCACCCATCCTTGCAGCGGTCGCCACAATCATATTTCTCTATGACATAGCCACATAACTAAGCTGCGGCGGTACCCCCAACCGTGAGCCCGTCGATCAGCAGGGTCGGCTGCCCGACGCCGGCGGGGATCGATTGGCCGGCCTTGCCGCAGATGCCGATGCCTTCGTCGAGCGCGAGATCGTTGCCGATCGCGGCCACCTTGGTGAGCACGCTCGGCCCGTCGCCGATCAGGGTCGCGCCCTTGATCGGGGTGCCGAGCTTGCCGTTCTTCACGCGATAGGCCTCGGTGCAGCTGAACACGAATTTGCCGCTCGTGATATCGACCTGCCCGCCGCCGAAGCTTTTGGCGAAAATGCCGTTCCTGACGCGCGACAGGATTTCTTCCGGATCGTCCTCCCCGGCACGCATGAAGGTGTTGGTCATGCGCGGCATCGGCGCATAGGCGAAGCTTTCGCGGCGGCCATTGCCGGTCGGCTCGACGCCCATCAGCCGGGCGTTCATCCGATCCTGCATATAGCCCTTGAGGATGCCGTCCTCGATCAGCACGGTCTCGCCGGTCGGCGTGCCTTCATCGTCGATGGTCAGCGAGCCGCGCCGCTCCCCGATCGATCCGTCATCGACCACGGTCACGCCAGAGGCAGCCACCTGATCGCCGATCCGGCCGGAAAAGGCGGACGTGCCCTTGCGGTTGAAATCGCCCTCGAGGCCATGGCCGACGGCTTCGTGCAGCAACACGCCGGGCCAGCCCGGGCCGAGCACCACCTGCATCTCGCCGGCCGGAGCGGCCTCGGAGGAAAGATTGACGATCGCCTGGGCCAGCGCCTCGTCGATCGCCCGGTTCCAGTTTTCCGGCTCGAACAGCCGATCGTAGACATAGCGCCCGCCCATGCCGAAAAAGCCGGTTTCGCGCCGGCCATTTTCCTCGACGACGAGGCTGACATTGAGCCGGACGAGCGGGCGGATATCGGTGGCGACATAGCCGTCCGGGCGGACGATCTCGACGACGCTCCACGATCCCGACAGCCCCGCCGTGACCTGCACGACGCGGGGATCGCGGGCGCGGGCCGCGGCATCGATTTCTTCGCACAGCGCGACCTTCTTCGCGAAGGGAACCAGGGCGAGCGGATCGGCCTCGGTATAGAGATGCCGGTTGGTCGGCCGCGGCGGCGCCTGGCGCGGCTGGTTCGCCGGATCCAGCAACTGCATGGTTTCCCCCGCGCGCCGGATCGCGGCTTCGCTGATCTCGTTGGCATGGGCGAAGGCCGTGGTTTCCCCCGATACGCCGCGCAGGCCGAATCCGGCATCGGTCGAATAATCGGCCGTTTTCAGGCGTCCGTCGTCGAAGGCGAAGGCCTCGCTGGCGCTATATTGGAGATAGAGTTCGCCATCGTCGGCGGTGCCCAGGATATCCGCCGTCAGCCGCTTGGCGGCATCGGGATCGAGAGCATCGGGACGATAAAGGAGCGAGCGGGGATCGGGTGCGAATGTCATGCCACCGGATATAAGGCGTTTATTCCGCGGATACACCCTTGTCGGTTTCGGCCGCGGGAGGCGGCGCGGTATCGGCCGGACCGCCGATCAGCACGAAGCGCCGGTCGCAATAGCCGCAATCGACGAAACCCGCCTCGTCGATCTCCAGCCAGACGCGCGGATGGCCGAGCGCGGCGCCGCCGGGAATATCGCTCGCGCCGTCGCAAGCGACGCGCGAGGTGGTGACACGCAGGGTTTCGGGCGGATCGATCATGACGGGCGAGCGAATAGCAACAGCCGCCGGGCCGCGCAATCGCTCACGCGCCGCTTTTCGCAATGTCGGATATGCAGCGCCTCGCGCGGCGATCAGGCCGGGCCGGACTTGAACGTGTCCGCCGCCTGCGCCGCCGCAGCGACGAAATCATGGGCGATCGCGCGCCAGAACCCTGAAAAACCTTTCCACATCATGGGCAAGGGATAGCGGGGCGGTCCTTAAATCCGTTTTGAAGGACGTGCTTAAGACGATCTTTACAAAGCGGCGATCATTACACCCGCGTTAACCACAGCATTTCACATGATCTTCAGTCTGATCCGCAAAAAGGGCGATCTGATCCGGGGGGATAGATGAAACGTTTTTGGCACAAGGCCGTCATGGCCTCCATTCTGGCTTTCGGCCCGGTCGCCGCCGTGCACGCGGCGGACGACGACGCCGAAGCGGGCGCCGTGATCGTGCTGCCGCTCCAGCTCGTCAATGTCAGCGACCTCGAATTCGGCGCCATGCTTTCCGGCGGCGCGCCCGGCACCGTCGTCATCAACGCCTATACCGACGCCCGCACCACGACCGGCGGCGTCACGCCGGTGGGCGCGGGCGGCCAGGCCGCGCAATTCTGGACCTATGGCGGGCCGCTGCAATTCGTCCGGGTCAATCGCGGGCCGCTGCCCGTGCTCGATCGCGTCGGCGGCGGCGCGAGCATGAATGTCAGCCAGCTGACGCTCAACGGCCCGGTCAACCGCTTCCTCACATCGGCGGGCCTGCTCGATCTCCGGGTCGGCGGCACGCTTCAGGTCGGCGCGAATCAGCAGCCGGGCCTGTATGAGGGCGAGTTCACGATCATCGTCACCTATTTCTAGGACGATTGCCGCGCGTGCGCCGCGATGGCGCGCCCGCCCCTGCTATTGATAGTCGACGGAAACCGCGAAGGTCGCTTCGTAGACGCCGGGCATCTGGCCGGCGCCGACCTGCAGCCGTCCGCCGGCGTAAAAGGTGAGCGTTCCGGCCGCCCCGATCGATTTGTTGGGGCCCGCATTCACGCGCAGCTGATCCATCTCCATCGTCGCGCCGCCGCCGATGCGCGTCAGCGTGATCGGCGCCGGATCGATACCGACGCTGACCGAAGCGGAGGGCGCGCCGGTGACGAGAAACTCGGCGCGGCGGCAATCGGAACCGATCAGGGTGGCCCCGGCCTGCGCGGCGCAGGCCCCGGTGTTGCGGTTGATCGTCACGCGCCCGTTGGCGCCGCTCGGGATGATCGTGCCGAAATCCAGATCGGCGATCCGGACGACCGTCAGCCCGCTCGAAATTTCCGCGCGGCCCGTGCTGGCGCCGTCACCGGCCCGCGCGGGCGCGGCGGCCAGCAATGCCAATGCTGCACAAGAAATCCACGCGCCACGGCGCGACAAGATAATGCCCATTCCCACAAAAGCCGTATGGCACGGCCAGGGCAAATAAAGTCCTGAAACTCATGATTAACGAACCCCAAGGAAAAACTGGCGCGGCGCCGCTTTGCGAAGTTCCCGCAACGCGCTATGCGCACACCCCATGAGCGAAGCTGCCATCAAGATCGAAGCCGTCACCAAGATATATCAAGGCGGCTTCAAGGCCCTCGATACCGTCGACCTCACCGTACCGCGCGGCGCGATCTACGGGCTGCTCGGCCCCAACGGCGCGGGCAAATCGACGCTGATCAATATCCTGGGCGGGCTGGTCAACAAGACCGAGGGCAAGGCCTCGGTCTGGGGGTTCGACATCGACGAGAATCCTCGCAACGCCAAGGCCTCGATCGGCATCGTCAACCAGGAAATCACCTTCGATCCCTTCTTCACGCCCGCCGAGACGCTCGACATCCAGGCCGGCATGTACGCGGTGCCCAGGGCGAAGCGGCGGACGATGGAGCTGCTGCGCGCCGTGCATCTGGAGGACAAGGCCCGGGCCTATTCGCGGACGCTTTCGGGCGGCATGAAAAGGCGGCTGATGGTCGCCAAGGCGATGGTCCACTCGCCGCCGGTGCTGGTCCTCGACGAGCCGACCGCGGGCGTCGATATCGATCTGCGCCAGCAGCTGTGGGAATATGTGCGCGAGCTGCACGCCTCGGGAATCACGGTCGTGCTGACGACGCACTATCTGGAAGAAGCCGAGGAGCTTTGCGACCGAATCGCGATCATCAACCATGGCAAGGTGATCGCCGACCAGCCGACCCGCGAGCTCGTCAACATGGCGCAGGAAAAGGCGGTGGTCGTCACCGTCGAAAAGGATATCGAAACGCTGCCCGCCCAGAGCTGTTTCGAGAAGGTCGAGAAGGTCGATCGCAACACGATGACGATCACCTATCGCAAGGACAAGGTGAATGCCGGCGAGGTGCTCACCGCGCTCGGCGAGGCGGGCCACACGATCATCGACGTGACGACGCGCGAGGCCGATCTCGAGGACGTGTTCCTGAACCTGACCCGCGAAAAGGCAAGCGCATGAAACGGGCCGTTCTTCTGACATCCGCTTTTCTGCTCGTCGCCGCCTGCGGCAGCGGCACGTCCGCCGATACCGGCGACGGGGCCGGCGACACGGCACCGGCGGCCAATACCGGCGACGCATCGCCTGCGGCACCGGCGCTCGACGATCTGTTCGCCTATAGCGATCCGGCCAATTGCGTCCGCGCCGCCGCGCTGGACGCCCTCGATCAGAGCCTGTGGGCCCGGTCGGACGATCCCCTCGCCGAAGCGCGCACCGGCGAAATCGTCATCCCCGACGCCTATCGCCCGGCCTTTGGCGAAGCAGCGGCGGAGCGGCTCGACGACGGCAGCACCTTGTTGCGCATTCCGGTCCAGGGCACATGGCTGGGCCTGCCGGTCGGCGAAATCGCCTCCTGGCATGTCGGATATAATTGGGATCTGAGCATCGTTTTCGACGTGCCGCCCGCAGAGGCCGCGCCCGCGCTTCGGGCGGCCGGCTTCCCGGTGCGGGCCGGCGAAAGCGTCGAAGGGCCTTACAATGCCGAACAGGACTACGTCCCCGTCTACAGCCTGCACGAAGCCTATGGCGATGCCGACCGGGCAAGCTTCAGCTGCGATTTCGAGGGCAGCGGGTGAACGACCACGACGTCCTGATCATCGGCTCGGGCGCGGCAGGACTGACGGCGGCGATCACGCTGGCGGAAACGCACAAGGTTCTCGTCATGGCCAAGGGCGCGCTCTCGGGCGGGTCGACGGCCTGGGCGCAGGGCGGGATCGCGGCGGTGCTGGAACCCGGCGATACGTTCGACAGCCATATCGAGGACACGATGGTCGCGGGCGCCGGGCTCAACCGCAGGGAGACGGTCGAGTTCGTGGTCGAAAACGCGCCCGAGGCGATCGGCCGGCTGATCCGGCTCGGCGTTCCCTTCACCCATGAAGATGACGGCGACCTGCATCTGACGCGCGAAGGCGGGCATTCGCACCGCCGTATCGTCCATGTCGACGACGCCACCGGCTGGGCCGTGCAGGAGGCGCTGGAGCGCGCGGCCGAGGCCAATCCCAACATCACGCTCGTTCCGGACATGGTGGCGATCGACCTGATCATCGACCGTCACGTCGCGAGCCCCAGGGGCGAAGACCATGTCTGGGGCGCCTATGCCTTCAACAAGGCGACCGGCCATGTCGAGGCGCATACCGCGCGCGCGACGATCCTCGCCACCGGCGGGGCGGGCCGCACCTATCTGTTCAGCACCGCGCCGCGCGGCGCCACCGGAGACGGCATCGCCATGGCCTGGCGCGCCGGCTGCCGCGTATCGAACATGGAATTCATGCAGTTCCACCCGACCTGCCTCTATAATCTGGAGGTCAAGAACTTCCTCATCACCGAGGCCGTGCGCGGCGAGGGCGGGCAGCTGAAACTGCCCGGCGACGCGCCCGATCCCGGCTATCGCTTCATGCCCGATTTCGACGAGCGCGCCGAGCTCGCGCCGCGCGACGTCGTCGCCCGCGCCATCGACCATGAGATCAAGCGGCTGGGCCTCGATTACGTCCATCTCGATATCTCGCACCGCGAGCCGGAATTCGTGAAGGAGCATTTCCCGAACATCCATGAAAAGCTGCTCGGGCTCGGTATCGACATGACCAAGGGGCCGATCCCGGTCGTCCCCGCGCAACATTATACCTGCGGCGGCGTGCTGATCGATCTCGACGGGCGGACCGACCTGCCGGGCCTCTATGCCGCGGGCGAGGTCAGCGAATCGGGGCTCCACGGCGCCAATCGCCTCGCCTCCAACTCGCTGCTCGAATGTTTCGTGTTCGGCGAGGCGGCGGCCCGCCATATCGCCGCGCACTGGGACGAACTGCCCGCGCCGCCCGAGGTGCAGCCCTGGGACGAAAGCCGCGTCACCGATTCCGACGAGGAAGTCGTGGTGCAGCATAACTGGCGCGAAATCCGCCGCTTCATGTGGGATTATGTCGGCATCGTCCGGACCACGAAACGCCTGCAGCGCGCCCAGCACCGTGTGGAATTGCTGCGCAGCGAAGTCGACGAATATTACGGCAATTTCCGCGTCACGCCCGATCTGATCGAATTGCGCAACCTGATCGAAGTCGCCGCGCTGATCGTCGAATCCGCGCTTTCCCGGCACGAGAGCCGCGGCCTGCATTTCACGACCGACTTTCCCGACACGCTCCCCGCCGCCGAGGACACGGTTCTCGCGCCCTGAAAGTCTTTGCCCGGCGCGCCCCATCGGCTAGAGCCGCTCGGTGTCTGAAGAGAAGCATCTCTATCTCGTCGACGGGTCGAGCTATATTTTCCGCGCCTATCACCGGCTGCCGCCGCTGACCAACCAGCATGGCGAACCGGTCGGCGCGGTCTATGGCTATACGACGATGCTCTGGAAGCTTGTCGACCAGCTCAACGCCGAGGACGGGCCGACGCACATGGCGGTGATCCTCGACGCGGGATCGCACACCTTCCGCAACGATCTTTACGACCAGTACAAGGCGCACCGGCCGCCGCCGCCCGAGGATCTCGTCCCGCAATTCCCGATGATCCGGGATGCGACCCGCGCCTTTTCCTTGCCCTGCCTCGAAGAGGATGGCGTCGAGGCCGACGACATCATCGCCACCTATGCCAAGGAAGCGCTGAAAGAGGGCTGGAAGGTCACCATCGTCAGTTCCGACAAGGATCTGATGCAGCTCATAGAACCGGGGCTCGATCTCTACGACACGATGAACGACCGCAAGCTCGGCCGCGAGCATGTGCTCGAGAAATTCGGCGTCGAGCCGGACAAGCTCGGCGATGTGCTGGCGCTGATGGGCGACAGTTCGGACAATATTCCCGGCGTGCCGGGCATCGGGCCGAAAACCGCGTCCAAGCTGATCATCGAATATGGCGATGTCGAAGCCGTGCTCGCCGCCGCACCCGAGATGAAGAAATCCAAGATGCGCGACAATCTGATCGAGCATGCCGAGAATGCCCGGCTCTCGCGCATCCTCGTCACCTTGAAGGAAGATTGCGAGCTTCCCGAACCGCTCGAGGATTTCGCGCTCAAGGGCATCCCCGAAGATCCGCTCAAGGCCTTTCTCCAGCATCACGGCTTCAAATCGCTGCTGACCCGGCTCGGCGCGGCCGACGCCGCCCCCGAAAGGGCCCAGCATTCGGTGGAAGCCGACGGCGCCGAAACCGGGGACGAACCGCCGGTCGATCGCAGCGCCTATGAAACCGTGACCGACGAAGCCGCGCTCGACCGCTGGATCGCGGACGCCCGGCATAGCGGCTATGTCGCCGTCGACACCGAAACCGACAGCCTCGAATCGGTGACCGCGCGGCTGGTCGGCGTCAGCCTGGCGACGGCGCCGGGCAAGGCCTGCTATATTCCGCTCGGCCATGGCGGCGGCGACCTGCTCGGCGAAAATCCCGACCAGGTTCCGCTCGATACCGCGCTCGCCAAGCTGAAGGCGCTCTTCGAAGACCCGGCGGTCCTCAAAATCGGCCAGAATCTCAAATATGATATCGGCGTGCTCGCCCAGCACGATATCCGCATCGCGCCGCTCGACGACACGATCGTCATGAGCTTCGACCTCGAGGCCGGGCTGCACGGCCATGGCATGGACGAGATCGCCGAACTGTTCCTCGGCCACACATGCCTGAAGTTCAAGGACATGGTCGGCACCGGCAAGAAGAAGATCGAATTTTCCGAAGTGCCGCTGGACCGGGCGACCGAATATGCGGGCGAGGATGCCGACGTTACCCTGCGCCTGTGGAAACGGCTGAAGCCGCGGCTGTCGGCGGACCGGGTGACGCGGGTCTATGAGCTTGTCGACCGGCCGCTGGTGCCGGTGATCGCGGGCATGGAATGCGCGGGCATCAAGGTCGACCGCGAGGAGCTGGCCCGGCTTTCGGCCGAATTCGCCGAGCAGATGGACGTCACCGAGGGCGAGATCCACGATATCGCCGGCGAGAAGTTCACGATCGGCAGCCCCAAGCAGCTGGGCGAGATCCTGTTCGACAAGATGGGCCTGAAGGGCGGGCGCAAGGGCAAGTCCGGCGTCTGGTCCACCGATGTCAACGAGATGGAGCGGCTGGCGCGCGACGGCGAACCGATCGCGCAGAAGATTCTCGACTGGCGCCAGCTTTCGAAGCTGAAATCCACCTATACCGACGCGCTGCAGGCGCAGATCAACCCGAAGACCGGCCGCGTCCATACCAGCTACAGCCTGACCGGCGCGCAGACCGGCCGGCTCGCCTCGACCGAACCCAATCTCCAGAATATCCCGATCCGCACCGAGATCGGCCGCCAGATCCGCCACGCCTTCGTCGCCGAGCCCGGCAATGTGATCCTTGCCGCGGATTACAGCCAGATCGAGCTGCGCCTCGCCGCGCATATGGCGGACGTGCCGCAATTGAAGACGGCGTTCGAAGCCGGCGAGGACATTCACAACCGCACCGCCGAGGAACTGTTCGGCGCGGTCAACCGCGAAACGCGCGGCCGGGCGAAAACCGTCAATTTCGCGATTCTCTACGGCATTTCGCGCTGGGGGCTCGCCGGACGGCTCGAAATATCGCCGGACGAAGCGCAGGAGATTATCGACCGCTATTTCGAGCGTTTCCCCGGGATCAGCCGCTATATCACCGACACGCTGACCATGGCGCGCGAAACCGGCTTCACCGAAACCCTGTTCGGGCGGAAGACGCATTTCCCGCGCCTGAAAAGCAAGACGCAGCATGAGCGCCAGGGCAGCGAACGCGCTGCGATCAACGCGCCGATCCAGGGCACGAGCGCGGACATCATCAAGCGGGCGATGGCGCGGATGGGCCCGGCGCTCGACAAGGCCGGGCTTGGCAGCGTGAAGATGCTGCTCCAGGTGCATGACGAACTCGTCTTCGAACTTCCGGAAAAGGACGTAGAATCAGCCACTTCCGTGATTCGTGACGTCATGGCGTCAGCCGCCGAGCCGCTGGTGAAGATCAGCGTGCCGCTGGGCGTCGATATCGGAACGGGGCCAAGCTGGGGCGCGGCGCATTGACGCTCTTCACGCTGTCAGAGGATTTCCAGCAGCTCTACATTCCTTTTCTGATGGGCGTCGGGCTGCTCATTTTCCTCGTCGCCTGGCTGCCGCTGATCGTCCGGCACCTGCCCTTGTCGTTGCCGATCATCTGCGTCGGTATCGGCATGGGCATCTATTCGTTCGACCGGTTCGCCCCTTATGCGCTCCATCCCCTCGAACAGCCGATCCTGGTCGAGAAGGCGGCGGAGTTCATCGTCATCATTTCGCTGATGGGCGCCGGCCTCAAGATCGACCGCGCCCTGAACTGGCGAAGCTGGGCGATACCGGCGCGGTTGCTCGGCATCGCCATGCCGCTGACCATCGTCGCGCTGGCCGTGACGGCGCATTTGCTGTTCGGCGTGGGCGCGGCGACCGCGCTGCTGCTCGGCGCCGCGCTCGCGCCGACCGACCCCGTGCTTGCCGCCGACATCCAGATCGAAAAGCCCGACAGCCCGCAGGATGACGAGGCGCGGTTCGCGCTGACCTCGGAGGCCGGACTCAACGATGCCCTCGCCTTTCCCTTCGTGCACCTGGCGATCGCGCTGGCGGCAAGCGGCGCCACGGTCGCGGCGGTGGGCGAATGGGTGCTCGACGCCCTCATCCTCAAACTCGTGATCGGCGGCGCGCTGGGATGGGGGGGCGGGCGCCTGCTGGGATGGATCATATACCGGCTGCCCAAGACCGGGCGGCTCTCGCAATCCGGCGACGGCTTCGTCGCGTTGGCCGCCACGCTGACCATCTATGCGGGCACCGAGATGCTGCACGGCTACGGTTTTCTGGCCGTGTTCGTCGCGGGGCTCATGCTCCGGCACGCAGCCCCGGACGACGCGTTCAACGTCCGACTGCACGACTTCGCCGACGAGACCGAACGGCTGCTGATGATGGGCCTGCTCGTCGTGTTCGGCGGCATGATGACCGCCGGCGGCCTGTTCGCACTTCTCGGCTGGGCCGATATCGCCTTCGCTCTTGCCGCGATCTTCCTCATACGGCCGGCGGTCGGCTGGCTTTCGCTGGCCGGTAGCGCCATCCCCCGGGCGGAACGCGCCGTGATCTCCTTTTTCGGCATTCGCGGACTGGGCTCGGTTTTCTATTTCGCCTACGGCATCAACCATGGCAGCTTCGAGGAACCGAGCCGCATGTGGGGAACGATCGGCCTGGTAATCCTCATCTCTATCCTGCTGCATGGCGTCAGCGTCACGCCCGCCATGGAAAGGCTGGATCGGACGAAGGCCGCGCGATGACCCAATCGTCCGATATCGCCGCGCTCGCCAAGGGCGGGCAAACCAATCTGTTCGGTTTCGTGCTGCGGCTCGCCGCCCGTATCCCGTTCCTGTTCATCGCCGGCCGCTGGTACGGCGCCGAGGCGCTCGGCGTGTTCGCCTATGCGGTGATCGTCGTCGAATTTTCCGCGCAGCTCGCCACGCTCGGCCTGAAGCGCGGGCTGGCGGAGCAGCTTTCGACGACCTCGCGGCCGCATGTCGATGTCGTATGGGACGCGATGGTCGCGGGTTTCGTGGCCTCGGCCATCGCCGCATCGATCCTGTTCGCCTTTCCCCAGGCGATGTTCCCCAACAGCCCGATCGTCGGCTTCGAGCGGCTGCTGCCGCTGACCATCTTCGCGCTCGCGGCCTCGGATATCGCGCTCGCCGCGCTCGCCTATCGCCACGATATCGCCTCCACGGTGCGCGCCCGGGCGATCGTCGAACCCTGGACGATCAGCATCGCCGCCTTCGCGCTCGCCTTCTATTCGCTGCGCGACGGGCTGATCCTCGCCTATGTGCTTTCGATGCTCGCGGCGCTCATCGCCTCGCTCTGGCCGCTGCTGCGAAGCTATGGCCTGCCGCGCGGATGGCGGCCCAATCCCGTGCGGATCCTGAAGCTCGCCTGGCGCAACCTGCCGATGGCCGGCGCCGACGCCATCGAATGGGTGTCGCGCCGCATCGACATCGCGATCCTCGGCCTGTTCTTTTCGCCGGCGATCGTCGGCATCTATTATGTTGCGCAGCAACTGGCGTCATTGCCGCAAAAACTGAAGACCAGCTTCGATCCCATTCTCGGCCCGGTGATCACCCAGAATTTGCGCGACGGCAACAAGGCGGCGGTGGCGAAGCAGGTGCGGCAGGCCGGATTCTGGATCATCGCCGCGCAAGCCGGCGTGGCGCTGGCGCTCGGCATTCCGGGCGAGGCCTGGATGGGCCTGGTCGGCGCGACGTTCGTCGGCGGCACCGGCGTGCTCGCCTTCCTGCTCGCGGCCGAGGTCGTGGCGGCGACCGCCGCGGTATCCGAAGCGGCGCTGATCTACGTCGCCCGGCACCGCAACCTCATGATTTCCTGCGCCATGCTGGCGATCCAGGCGGCGCTCAGCGTCGCGATCATCCTGATCATGCGCCAGTTCGCGCTCCCGCCGCTCTATCAGGCGACCGGCCCGGCGATCGCGCTGATGCTGGCGCTGGGCCTCGCCTCGATCGCCAAGGCACGGCTGCTCTCGCGGCTGCTGGGCGCGCCGGTCAGCCCGTGGCGCTGGGCGCTGGTCTGGGCGACCGCCGCAGCGACCCTGCTCGGCTGGCTCGCGACCCTGATCCCCGAATGGAGCGAACTCGTGATCGGCGTGCCGGTCGTGCTCTCGGTCTATTGCCTGATCATCTGGTATCGCGGCTTCGGCCCGGAAGACCGGATGCTCTTCAAGCTCGGCGCCGGGAAGAAGAGCTGATTTCAGGCGGCGATGTGTTTGTCAGACTCGACCGGGCGGTCGAGCGCTAGCGAAGGCCTGACAAGCTAGTGCCGGAAATGCCGCATGCCGGTGAAGACCATGGCGAGCCCGGCCTCGTTGGCCGCAGCGATCACCTCGTCGTCGCGGATCGAGCCGCCGGGCTGGATCACCGCGGTCGCGCCGGCTTCGACTGCCGTCATGAGGCCGTCCGCGAAGGGGAAAAACGCATCCGACGCGACGGCCGAGCCGATCGTCCGCGATTCCGCCCAGCCGGCCTTCTCGGCGGCATCCCGGGCTTTCCACGCGGCGATGCGCGCCGATTCCATGCGGTTCATCTGCCCGGCGCCGACGCCCGCGGTCGCGCCGTCCCTGGCGTAAACGATCGCGTTCGACTTGACGTGCTTGGCCACCGTCCAGGCGAACAGGCAATCGGCCAGTTCCTGCTCGCTCGGCTGACGTTCGGTGACGACCTGGAGATCGTCCTTCGAAATCGAGCCATTGTCGCGCGACTGGATGAGGACGCCGCCGGCGATCGTCTTGATCTGCAGCCCCGGCCGCTTCGGATCGGCGAAGCCGCCGGTCAGCATCAGGCGAAGATTCTTCTTCGCCGCGAAAATTTCCTTCGCCGCCTCGTCGGCCTCGGGCGCGATCACGACTTCGGTGAAGATCTCGGTGATCGCCCGCGCGGTTTCCGCATCAAGCGGCCGATTGAGCGCGACGATCCCGCCGAACGCCGAAACCGTGTCGCAGGCAAAGGCCTGCTCATAGGCCTCGCGCAGCGAGCCCGCGACGGCCACGCCGCAGGGATTGGCGTGTTTGACGATCACGCAGGCCGGGGTTGCGGCGTCGAATTCGGCGACCAGCTCGAGCGCGGCATCGGCATCGTTGAAATTATTATAGCTGAGTTCCTTGCCCTGCAGCTGCTCGGCCTGGGCGATCCCCGGCGCGCCCGGCATTTCCGGGACGTAGAGCGCCGCGACCTGGTGCGGGTTTTCGCCGTAGCGCAATTCCTGCTTGTGACGCAGCGGCAGTTGCAGCCGCTCGGGGAACATCTGCGCCTGGTCGGCGAAGGAAAACCAGCTGGCGATCATCGAATCATAGGTCGCCGTCGCGGAAAAAGCCTTGGCGGCCAATCGCTTGCGGAAATCGAGTGACGTCATGCCGCCGCTCGCATCCAGCGCCTCGACCAGCTCGCCATAATCGGCGGGATCGGTGACGATCGCGACATGGGCATGGTTCTTCGCCGCCGAGCGGACCATGGACGGGCCGCCGATATCGATATTCTCGATGATGTCGGGCCGGTCCGCGCCGCGCGCGACGGTCGCGGCAAAGGGATAGAGATTGACGATCACCAGATCGATCGCGCCGATATCGTGCGCTTCCATCGCCGCGACATGCTCGGCATTGTCGCGCACGGCGAGCAGACCGCCATGCACCTTGGGGTGCAAGGTCTTCACCCGGCCATCCATCATCTCGGGAAAGCCGGTGAGATCCGAAATATCCCGCACGTCGAGCCCGGCATCGCGCAGCGCCTTGGCGGTGCCGCCGGTCGAAACCAGCTCGACGCCGTGGCGGGCGAGCGCCTGGCCGAGATCGGCAAGGCCGCTCTTGTCCGAAACCGAAAGCAGGGCGCGGGTGACTTTGACGTCGCTCATGGGAGAATCCTGATTGTCTGACGGGGCGGGATCGGCCGCCCTGTTAGCGGCCTAGCCCGCGCGGCGGAAGAGCCAACCGATCGTCGCGCCGCCGGGCGCGGTTTCGCCGGCAAGGACGAGCTGCTTCGTCTCGGTGATGCGGGATTTCTCGTCGATCCAGATGCTTTCGTCGATCATCAGCCCCGTCCCGCGGCAGCGGAAATGCCAGGCCGGGCCGCCCTCGATCCGCAGCAGCGCGCCGCGATTGTCCGCAGTCGGCGTGACGTCGACGTCCGGGCCAAGATGGAAACGGATTGCGAAGGCCGCGCTTTCCGCCTTGTGTCGGCCGCCGGGTAGCAGCACATCCTCGCCGCGCAGCTCGTCGCCTTCCTTCGAAAGCCCGATTTGCCGGCGGTGCACAAAGCCGTAGCGCTGGACATAGCCGTCATGGCTCGCTTCCAGCCGGGCGATCCCGTTCCTGTCGCGCCGGCTCATTTCGATCTCGACGACACCGCGGCCCAGCGATCCATCGCCGTTGAGCGCGGTCGAATTGCTGTCGGCCAGCGCCAATGTCGAATGGGCCGCGGTGGTCCGCAGGCCTTCGGCGAGCGCCGGCGGAAGCAGGCTGCCGCCGGCGCCGCCGCAATTGACGACGATCCGGTGCGGCCCGTGCGACATTTCGAAGGCCAGGGTCGAGGCGCAGCCCCCGGTTTCGAGCCGCATCGAGGGCGGCGGCGCGGCGTCGACGATCGCGATCGTGTCTTCGGCCGCAAGCCGCTGATAGCCCCAGTCGCGCGCATGGCGCAGCGGCAGCGCGCGATGGCCCGACGCTTCGACCGCGGCGGCGACGCGCCCAGCCGGCACCGGCAATCCGCCCTGCCAGCTCGAAAGCCCGCCATCGCCCATTGTGACGCCAAGCAGCGCCGGCACGGCGAAGCTCACAGCATTCTGAAAAGGCTGGGGAAATTCGATCCGCCGGACATCATAGGCGGCGCGGAGCATGCCGAGCGTCTCGACCAGCGCAAGCTGGGAGACCGGCGAGCGGCAGATGACGCCACCGTCTGACGTCAATGTCTGGGCGAGCGCACGGGCGAGCCCGGCCTCTCCGCGCGCGACGCGCGGTTCGCCGCCCTGGACGAGCAGTCCGGCGCCGACGATCCCGGCCCAGGCGCGCACCTGGGTGAGCCCGGGGGATTCCTTGGTGGCCGCGCGATCGAGATGCCGGGCGCCGCGCGCCAGGGTGTTGAGCACCGTCGAGCGATAGACGAGATCGGTCGACGAAAGGATCAGCGGCGCATAGGCCGTCCAGAAGAAGATCCGCTGCCCCCACATATCCGGGCCCCAGCCGGATTCGGCGACTTTCGGCGCATAGGCTTCCAGCCAGTTGCGCATCAGCTTTTCGGCGATGGGCGCGGTTTCGTCGCGCCCGGCCACCGCGGCGAGATCGCGCAGCCATTCGAAGCTCTGCAGGTAATCGGCGAGGCCATGGGGCACGTCGAGCGCGCCGAAATCGAGATCGGCGAGCCCGATCTGGGCGCCATGATAGAGCGCGCGGCCTTCAAGCAGCGCCTGGCCGCGCGTACGATCGCCGGGGATCGGATCTTCGGGGACGGCAACGAGCTTGAGCGGGAACTTGCCGCGCAGCCGCAGCCGGTGGAGCGGGGTGCGCCAGACGAAACGGCGAAACCGCGTCGCCATCTTTTCCGAAAGCGAAAGCCCGCCATCGCCGAGCCGGACCAACCGGCGGCCGGCATCAATGCTGTCGCCCGTCGCGGCATCGGGCATGGCGATGCGTCCGGTGATCGTCATGCCTCGCCCCGCAACGCCGCGATATTGGCGGCATAGCGTTCGGGCCCGCCCCGGAAGGTTGCGGTTCCGGCAACCAGCGCGTCGGCGCCCGCGGCAATCGCGCGCGGCGCGGTGTCCGCATCGATGCCGCCATCCACCTCGAGATCGATCGGCTTGCCCAGCTTGTCGATGCGGGTGCGGATCGCCTCGATCTTCCTGAGCTGGCTCTCGATGAAACTCTGGCCGCCAAAGCCGGGATTGACGCTCATGACGAGCACGAGATCGATATCCTCGAGCAGATAATCGAGCGTTTTCGCAGGCGTGGCAGGATTGAGCGAGATTCCGGCGCGGCAGCCGAGCGCCTTGATCCGCTGCACCGTGCGGTGGACATGCGGTCCGGCTTCGGGGTGAACGGTGATCGTATCCGCGCCCGCTTCGGCAAACCCTTCGAGAAACGGATCGACCGGCGATATCATCAGATGCACGTCGAAGGGCTTCTGGGTGTGGGGACGCAATGACTTCACGACGCCAGCACCGATCGTGAGATTCGGCACGAAATGCCCGTCCATCACGTCGATATGGATCCAGTCCGCGCCGGCTTCGTCGACCGCACGGACTTCTTCCCCGAGCTTCGCAAAGTCAGCGGAAAGGATCGATGGCGCAATTCGGACGGGGTGGCCCATAATCCGGCAGGCTTAGGAGAGGCCTTGGAATCGGGCAAGCAGCGAAGGCGGCAAGCCGCGAGAATTTGGGGATAAACCGCTCAGGCGCGATCAACTGTGCCGAAATCGGGCAATGAAGAAGCCGTCCGCGCCGCCCGGATCGGCGATCGCGCCGGGCAGCACGCGCACGAAGCCGGCGGCGGCGGGCGCGATTCCGTCCGGCAGGTCGGCGCTTTGCGGAGGCTCCACGGCAAAACCGGGATGGGTTTCGAGGAAAGCGGCGGCAACCGCCTCGCCTTCCTCGGGTTCGAGCGAGCAAACGGCATAGACGAGGATGCCGCCCGGCTTGATCCAGCCGGCGGCGCGGCCCAGCATCGCGGCCTGGATCTCCGCGCATTCGGCGATGATAGGCGGATGCGCGCGATAGAGGACATCGGGATGGCGCCGGAAAATGCCGGTCGCGGAACAGGGCGCGTCGAGCAGGATCGCGTCGAACGGCGCATCCGGCGCCCAATCGAGCGCATCGCCGACAACCGCTTCCGCCGAAAGCCCGGTTCGCGCGAGATTGTCGGAAAGTCGCGCCAGACGACTTTCGGCGCGGTCGACGGCCGTCACCTGCCAGCCCTGCGCGGCCAGCTGCAACGTCTTGCCGCCCGGCGCCGCGCACAGATCGAGCGCCCGGCGGCCTTCTCCGGAACCCATCAGCCGCGCCGGGATCGACGCCGCGATATCCTGCACCCACCAGGCGCCGTCCTCATAGCCCGGCAGGCCGGTGACCGAGGCGCGTTCGCAGCGGACATGGCCGGGAAGCAGGCTCTTGCCGCCGAGCTTTTTCGCCCAGGCCGCCGTTTCGGCGGACGCCTTGAGCGTCAGATCGAGCGGCGGCGGAGCGGCGATGGCGGCGGCCGCCGCCGCGACAACCGGCTCGCCCCAGTTTCTCCGCCAGCGCTTCGCCACCGCATCGGGCAGGGTCGGAATGTCCGGCAAAACCGCGCCGTTGCGCGACAGCGTGCCGAACACGCCATGTGCCAGCCGCCGCGGACCGCCGGCGAGCAGCGGCAAGGCGGTGGAAATCGCCGCATGCGGCGGGGTTCCCAGCGCCAGCGTCTGCGCCAGCGCCATCCGCAACACCGTGCGCACCTTGGCGTCATGGGGCAGATTCTGCCGGGTCGCGCTGTCGATCAGCGCGTCATAATCGGGCAGGCGGCGCAACACTTCGCCGGCAATTGCCGTCGCCAGCCTTTTGTCGTCCTCGCGCTTGAGGGCGCGCACCGCGCGCGGCGCCGCGGCGTCCAGCGCCTTGCCTTGGCGCAGCACCGCATCGAGCAGGCGCAGCGCGGCCTGCCGGCTTTCCAGGCCTTCGGGATTTTGGGCCGGTTTTTGGCGGTTTTCGGTCAGCGGCCGGGCCCGAGCGGATCGAGCGCGCTGCCGCCGCGCCGCGCGGAGGAGCCAACACTGCCGCCCGGCCCGCCGACATCGATGACCGCCGCCATCTTTTCGAGCTCGGCGATCCGGTCCCCCGTCGGCGGGTGGGTCGAGAACAGGCTGCGCGCGCGGCCGAACAGCGCGGGCACGATATAGAGCTGCGCGGTCGCCGGGTTGCGGTCGACGACGGGATTGTGGATCCGCGCCGCGCCATTGGCGAGCTTGTCGAGCGCGGTCGCCAGCGCGCGCGGATTGCCGGAAATCTCCGCGCCGCCCCGGTCCGCACCGAATTCGCGGGTGCGGCTGATCGCCATCTGGACGATCATCGCGGCAAAGGGCGCGAGGAACACCGCGGCGAGCCCCGCAATCCCGGCGCTCCTGTCATTGCCGCGGAAGAAATAGCCATAGCTTGCCAGCATCGAGATCGCGCCGGCGATCGTCGCCGTCATCGTCATGATCAGGGTGTCGCGATTGCGGACATGGGCAAGCTCGTGCGCCATCACCCCGGCGACCTCGTCGGGGGTCAGGATCTGCAGCAGCCCGCTGGTCGCGGCGACGGCGGCATTTTGGGGGTTGCGGCCCGTGGCAAAGGCGTTGGGATGCGGGGAATCGACGATATAGACCTTGGGCATGGGCAGCCCGGCCTGCTGGGCAAGCCTTTGAACGATCGCGTAGAATTCCGGCGCCGTGCGCGCGTCGACCTCGCGCGCGCTGTGCATGCGCAGGACGATCTTGTCGGCGTTCCAATAGGTGAAAAGGTTCATGCCCGCCGCCACGACAAAGGCCAGGATCATCCCCGTGCGGCCGCCGAGCAGCAGCCCGACGCCCATGAAGAGCGCCGTCATAACCGCCAGCATCATGAGGGTCTTGAACTGATTCATCTTGCGTCTTCGCCTCCTCGTGACAAAATGGGGTGCGAAGCCGCTTTTGGCAATCGAGGAGCGCGAGGAATGGCAGGCAAACGGCCCGACTGGGTGAAACCGCCCGCGCATCTTTCGGAAAACCCGCCGGTTCCCGAGCCGAAACCGATAGAATATGCGCATGAGCATAGCGGCAAGGAGATGCTCGAGCCGACCCGGTACGGCGACTGGGAGCATAAGGGAATCTGCTGGGATTTCTGACATCATCGGTGGCGTCATGCCCGCGAAACGCCCGGAAACCTGCGTTCTAGGCGGGTTTTCTCGGCCGCTGTTTCGCCGAAATCGACTTGATGACAAGCCGCCCCTTGCGCACCGGATCCGCGGGCTGACCTTCGCTGGCGAGCGCAAGGTCGATCATCGCCTGCACATCCGGTCGTTCAAGATCCGGCGCGCCGTCGATCAGCCGGATCGAACGCACCGTCGATCCCTTGCCTTCGAGAAGGCCATCCGGATCGGGCAGAGCCGCGCCCTTCAGAAAGAACAGCGTCACCCATTTCGGGAACAGGGCAATCGAGAAGATGGCGTCGGACGGCCGTTCGCCGGGGCCGAAGCCCACCGCCAGCGCGTTGTAATTGTCATAGACCAGCCGGTCGGCCCAGGGCAGGCGCACCGCCAGCCGATCGACCGCCGCGCGCCCCTGCTCCGCTATCTCCGGCGAATATTTGGCGAGGAACGCCGCGAGCTGCTGTTCGGCATCGTCGCTTGCGGCCATAGCGCCCTCCTCAGCGCACCTCGCTCTTGAGCGGCCGCGCCATTAGCGCCTCCACCGCGAAGTCGACCGAGACATGGCCGTCGATGAGCGCGCACACCGCTTCGGTGATCGGCATTTCGACGCCGGCATCGACCGCCGCCTCGCGCAGCACCGGCGCGGTGAACGCGCCTTCGGCCACCGTCGCCCGGTCGGCGAGCAGGTCTTCGGCCGACTTTCCTTCGCCGAGCCCCTTGCCCAGCGAAAAATTGCGCGAATTGACCGAGGAACAGGTCAGCACGAGATCGCCGAGCCCGGAAAGCCCGGCCAGGGTTTCGGCCTGCGCGCCGCGTGCCAGGCCGAAGCGCGTCATTTCGGCAAAGCCGCGCGAAATCAGCGCGGCGCGCGCATTCTGGCCCAGACCGCGCCCCTCGACGACGCCGCAGGCGATGGCGAGGACATTCTTGACCGCGCCGCCGATTTCGGCGCCGACCACGTCGCTGGAGAGATAGGGCCGGAAATTGGGACGGGCGAGCCGCTGGGCGATCGACGCGCCGAGTTCGGCATCCTCGCAGGCCAGGGTAACGGCCGCCGGCAGCCCCTTGGCGACCTCGTGCGCGAAGGTCGGCCCGGAAAGCACGGCGATCGGCGCGCCCGGATAGACCTCGGCCGCGACCTCGCTCATCAATTTCTTGCTGCCCGCCTCGATGCCCTTGGCGCAGAGGATCAGCGGCGCGAAGCCGATCGAGGCCGAACCCAGCGTTTCGCGCATATGCTGGGCCGGGGCGACGACGAGAATCGCGTCGCAATCGGCGAGATCGTCGAGCTGGCTCGTCGCCCGGATCTTGCGCGACAGCGGGACATTGGGGAGGAAGAGCGGGTTTTCGCAATGATCGTTGATCGCGCGGACGACCTCGCCCTCGCGCGCCCAGATCAACACCGGCTCGCCCTCCGAAGCCGCGGTTTGCGCGAGCGCCGTGCCCCAGGCGCCGCCGCCGATCACGCCGATCTTTTCCATCGTCATGCCTTCACTCCTGCCCCGCGAGCCTTAGCGGCATCCGGATCGAGCGGCCAGCGCGCGCGGGCCGGAAAATCGAGCGGATCGACAAGGCCCGCGGCAAAGCGCTCGGCGCCCGCCCAGGCGATCATCGCCGCATTGTCGGTGCACAGCCAGGGCGGCGGCGCGACAAAGGGAATTTTTTCCTCCGCCGCCAGCGCCTGCAGGCTTGCGCGCACCGAAGCATTGGATGCGACCCCGCCGGCGACCACGAGCGCGGCGACATCCCCCGCGATTTCCAGCGCTTTGCGTGTCCGGTCTATCAGGCAGTCGATCGCCGCTGCCTGGAAACCGGCCGCGATATCGTCCGCCGCATGGTCGCCGCTGTCGCGGGCGCGCAGCACGGCGGACTTGAGGCCCGCAAAGGAGAAATGCGGCTCGGCCGAACCCAGCAGCGGCCGGGGCAGCGGCACCGCGCCCGGATCGCCCCGCTTCGCCGCCGCTTCGACCGCCGGCCCGCCGGGATAGCCGAAGCCCAACGCCTTGGCCGTCTTGTCGAAAGCTTCGCCGAGCGCATCGTCGATCGTCGTCGCCAATCGCCGATACTGGCCGACGCCCTCGACCAGCAGCAGCTGGCAATGGCCGCCCGAAACCAGCAGCAGCAGATAGGGAAAGGCGAGGCCGGGATCGGCAAGCCGCGGCGAGAGCGCATGGCCTTCGAGATGGTTGACCGCGACCAGCGGCTTGCCGCCCGCGAGCGCCAGCGCCTTGCCCGTCATCAGCCCGACCATCACGCCGCCGATCAACCCGGGGCCCGCCGTCGCCGCGACCGCGTCCACCTGGTCGAGCGAAAGCCCCGCTTCTTCAAGCGCTTGCGCGACGAGCGGGGTCATGACGTCAACATGCGCGCGCGCCGCGATTTCGGGCACGACGCCGCCGAACCGGCGATGCGCCTCTTCCTGCCCCGCCAGACAATGGGCGAGGATTTCGCGCTCGGAAGTCACCAGCGCGGCCGCGGTTTCGTCGCAGCTCGATTCGAGGCCGAGGATGATCGCCATCCCCCTTCCCTGCCACCGCGCCACCGGCTAGCACAAGCCCGATGAACCCGCCGCCAGCCCTGCCCCTGCGCCTCGGCACCCGTGGATCGCCGCTTGCCCTGGCGCAGGCGGAGCTGACCAAGGCCGCGCTGATCGCGGCGCACGGGCTCGATCCCGCCGATATCCTGATCGTTCCGGTGAAAACGACCGGGGACAAGGTGCAGGACCGGCCGCTCGCCGAAATCGGCGGTAAGGCGCTCTGGACCAAGGAGCTCGATCGGGCGCTCGCCGCCGGAGACATCGATTTCGCCGTGCATTCGATGAAGGATGTCGAGACGATCCGGCCCGCCGAAATCGCGATCGCCGCGATCCTGCCCCGCGCCGATGTCCGCGATCGGCTGATCGGCGCGCAGGGCGTCGAAGATCTGTCCGAAGGCGCGCGGATCGGCACGTCCTCGCCGCGCCGCGCCGCGCAGATGCTGGCGCTGCGGCCCGACTGCCGGATCAAGACCTTGCGGGGCAATGTCGCCACCCGCCTCGCCGCGGTCGAAACGGGCGCGGTCGATGCGACCTTGCTGGCAGCGGCCGGGCTCGACCGGCTCGGCCATGGCGAAATCGGCGCCGCGATCGCGACCGAAACCTTGCTGCCGGCGGCGCAGCAAGGCGCGATCGGCATCGAGACGCTGGCCGAAAGGGCCGAAATCCGGGCCTTGCTCGGCGCGCTCGACGACCAGGCCAGCGCCCTTTGCGTCGCCGCGGAGCGCGCCTTCCTGTTCGCGCTCGGCGCCGATTGCCATTCGCCGGTCGCCGCGCTCGCGGAAATCGCCGATGGCGTCATGACAGTAAGGGCCCAGATCCTGACGCCCGACGGCAGTGACGCGGTGGCGCGCGCCGCCAGCGCGCAGGCCGGCGACGATCCGGAAAAAATCGCGCAGGATCTGGCGGTTACACTTTACGAGGGCGCGAGCCCCGCCCTGCGCGCCCTGTTCGCCTGGTGAGCATGGCGTGACGTCACGCCTGCTGATCCTGCGGCCGGAACCCGGCGCCTCGGAAACCGCCGCGCGCGCGCAAGCCGCCGGATGGGCCGTCGACAAGGTCCCGCTTTTCAACGTCTTGCCCCTCGACTGGGACGCGCCGGACCCGGCGGGTTTCGATGCTGCCGTCATGACGTCAGCCCATGCCGCGCGGCTTGGCGGGCTCGCGGCTTTCCGCGACCTGCCGCTCTATGCGGTCGGCGAGCGGACCGCCGCCGCCGCGCGCGAAGCGGGGTTCGAGACCATCGTCACCGGATCGGGCGGGGCGGAGGCGATTGCGGAGATGCTGCGGCGGGACGGGCGAAAGCGAATCTTTCATCCCTGCGGCGCGGAAACCCGGCCCTTCGACGAAAGCGGGCTCGAAATCCTCCATTTGCCCGTCTACGCCGCCGAGCCGGCCGAGCCGGGGGCGCTGCGAGACGCGATCGGCGAGAGTGTCATCGCCCTGCTCCATTCGCCGCGCGCCGCGCGTCTCTTTGCCGCCCACTGCGACCGGCTGGGTATCGCGCGGCGCGGAATATCGCTCGCCGCGATCAGCAAGGCCGCGCTCGCCGAAGCCGGATCGGGCTGGAAACGGGCGGTTTCCGCCGAGCGACCCCGCGATGACGCCATGCTCGCCGCCGCCGCGAGGCTTGCATCCTCGCTCTAGGCGCGGCCAAAGCGATCGGGTAAAGCGGCGGCGAAAACCGCCAGAAGGTAGCCCAGAAAGTACCCTCGTCCCATGCCGCGCGACTATGAACCCATCGAACGCGAAGAAACCCCGCAACGCTCGCTCGTCCGCGTGCTGGTGATCGCCGGCGTCGCCTTTCTCGGCGGGCTGATCGCGATGGGCTGGTTTCTCGTCAATTATGGCGGCACGATGGGCGTGCTGGCCGTCGAGGAAGAAGCGGCGCCGTCCGAAGTAAGCCAGGATGCGGTCGCCGCGCTCGAACGCCAGCTCAACGCTGCCGAACCGGGAACCCCCGGCGCCCCGGTCGGCGAAGCGCCCGGCACCGCGGAGATCGAAGCCGAACGGGTGACCCTGTCGCGCCGCGTCGCCGAACTCGAACAGCGGATCGACCGGATCGGCACCCGCGCCGGCGCCGCCGCGGGCAATGCCGACCGCGCCGAAGGACTGCTGGTCGCCTTTGCCGCGCGCCGCGCGCTCGATCGCGGGGTCGCGCTCGGCTATATCGAAGGCCTGCTGCGCGAACGCTTCGGCCGGTCCGCGCCCGAGGCCGTTGCCCGGGTGATCGCCGCTTCGCAGCAACCGGTGACGCTCGACGGCCTGCAATCGCGCCTCAACGAACTCGAGCCCGCGCTGATCGGCATCGGCGAGGACGAAAGCTGGTGGGATGCCGCCCGGCGCGAAATGTCCGAGCTTTTCATATTGCGCCAGGAAGGCACGCCGTCGCCCGCACCGCGCCAGCGTTTCCAGCGGGCGCGCGACAAGCTGGCGGTCGGTCAGGTCGATACCGCGCTCGCCGAGGTGCTGCGCCTGCCGGGGCGCGAAGCCGCCGATCAGTGGATCACCGATGCCCGGCGCTATATCGCGGCGCGCAACGCGCTGGACCGGATCGAGACGATCGCGCTGATGGAACCGCGCATTGCCGAACGGCAGCGCGAACGGGCGTCTGCCGCAAGCCGGTCAAGCGCTCCGGCCGAAACCGCCGCCGAGGAAGCGCATGGCGAGAG
This sequence comes from Parasphingopyxis marina, assembly GCF_014237875.1. Lineage (GTDB taxonomy): Bacteria > Pseudomonadota > Alphaproteobacteria > Sphingomonadales > Sphingomonadaceae > Parasphingopyxis > Parasphingopyxis marina. The sequence goes on along the minus strand of NZ_JACJVJ010000001.1, from coordinate 349,282 downwards.
CCGCGACTAGCGCCTAGCCTTTTTCCGCCCGCGCCAGCACGCGCTGCGCCTGCACCAGGTGCGGGCGATCCAGCATCTTGCCATCGAGGCCGATCGTCCCGGCATCGGGATGGGCGGCGAACAGCGCGACAATCTCGCGCGCATGCGCCACTTCCGCATCGCTGGGCGTAAAGGCCGCGTTGATGACCGGCACTTGCGCGGGATGGATGGCGAGCTTGCCGGTAAAGCCCTCGCGGCGCCCCGCCTCGCAGTCCGCCTTGAGCCCGTCTTCGTCGCGGAAATCGGCGTAGAGACTATCGACGGGCTGGACGCCCGCCATCACCGCACCGGCGAGGCACAGCGACCGGGCGAGCTTGTAGGTAAAGCTGAGCTCTCCCGAGGCATCGAACTTGCTCGACGCGCCTAGTGCCGCCGACAGGTCTTCCGCGCCCCAGGTCATCGCGGCGAGACGCGGGCTCGCCCCGGCATATCGATCGAGCCCGAACAGGCTTTTCGGCGTCTCGGTAACGATCGCCGCGATGCGGATACCCGGATCGACCCGTTCGACGCCCTCGTGAATCTCCAGAAGCCGCGCCAGCGTGCGCACATCCTCGCCATTCTCGCTCTTGGGCAGGACGATGCCGTCGGGCCGCGCGGCGATCACCACCGCGAGATCGGCCTCCGCGCCGCCCCCGCCCAGCGGGTTTACCCGCACCCAGCGTTGCTGCGCGGACGGCGCGGCATCGCGCAGCGTTTCGACGACCAGGTCGCGCGCCGCAGGCTTGTTCGCCTCGGCCACCGAATCTTCCAGATCGAGGATGATCGCATCGGCATCGCCGGCCAGCGCCTTGGCGATCTTCTTTTCGCTGTCGGCCGGCACGAACAGCCAGCTTCTCGGTTCGGTCATGTCGCGGCGGTCTTCCGGCTAGCTCGTCTCGGGCAGCTCGATGATGCACTGCTGGATGGCGATCGACAGATACTGCCCGGCCTCAAGCTGCTGGGCGCTATCGAGGCCGAGCGCCAGTTCGCGGGCGCGGTCCTCGTCCTCGGCGATCGTCGCGATCACGAATTCATGGGTTTCGGGCGAAAGATTCTGCGCCTGCGCGTCGAGGCAGTCGCACAGCTCTTCGTTGAGATTGCCGGTCGCGTTGCAGGCCGCCGCGAAATCGCCGGCTTCGGGCGCGCTGGTGCAGGCGGCAAGGCCGAGCGGCAGGGCAAGGGCGATAGGGAATAGCGAAAGTCGGTTCATGGCATCCTCCCGGATCGAGTCGGCGAATGATGCCGGATGCGATGCGGGCTGGCAAATGAAACTCCGCGCCGAACGCCCGGCCCGCAGGATCGCCAAGTTGACAGGAGCGGGCGATTGCAACACCCCGCGCGGATGACCGCGCACCGGGAACCGCCGCCATGCTCCCTTCGCTGATCGTTCTCGACGATTTCCTTGCCGATCCGCACGCCGCGCGGCGCCGGGCGCTGGCGCTTGATTACGATCCGAAGTTCAAGCGCGGAAACTATCCCGGCCTGCTTTCGACGAACCCGCTGCCGATCCAGGGGCTCGAAGCGAGCGTTTCGAAGATCGTCGGCCGCCCCGTCGCCCCGGCGCCCGATACCACCCACAATCATTGCCGGCTGACCCTGAAGGCCGACAAGGGAAAGAGCGGCGTCCATGTCGATCCCTGCTTCTATTCGGGGATCCTCTATCTGAGCCTCGACGAGCATTGCCGGGGGGGCACCGATTTCTTCCGCCATCGCCGCACCGGGCTCGACGCGGTGCCCGGCGATCCCGCCAGGATCGCCGCGACCGGCTATGCCGACGCCAACGCGCTGATCGAGGATGTCGTCAACCGGGACACGACCAACGCCGCCAGATGGGAGCGGACGACGCGCGTCCCGATGCGCTTCAACCGGCTGATCCTGTTCAAGCCCTGGCAGTTCCACAATGCCGGGCCGGGTTTCGGCAGTTCGCCGGAAACCGGGCGGCTCGTGCATCTGATGTTCTTCGCGGCGGGGTGATTTTTGTCAGACTCGACCTTGCGGTCGAGCGCCGCACCGGCCCGCACCCCCACCCGGCCTCCCATCAGGATACACTCGTGGGAGGCCGGGTGGGGGTGCGGGCCGGTACGGCGATTTCCCGCTAGGGAAATTCTGACAAACACACCTCAAACGTCGAACGTGATCCCTTGCGCCAGCGGCAGGTCGCGCGACCAGTTCACGGTCGCGGTCTGGCGGCGCATATAGGCTTTCCAGGCGTCCGAGCCGCTTTCGCGCCCGCCCCCGGTTTCCTTTTCGCCGCCGAACGCCCCGCCAATCTCCGCACCCGAGGGGCCGATATTGACGTTGGCGATGCCGCAATCCGAGCCCGAAGCGGCGAGAAACGCCTCGGTCTCGCGGACATCGGTCGAAAAGATGCAGGAGGAGAGCCCCTGCGGCACGCCGTTCTGGAGCGCGATCGCCTCATCCAGATCGCGATATCTGAGCGCGTAGAGGATCGGCGCGAAGGTCTCGCTACGCACGATATCGCTCTGCCCGGGCATCTCGACGATCGCCGGGCGGACATAGGCGGCATCGGGATATTCGTCTTCGAGCGCCCGCCCGCCGCCATGCACGGTGCCGCCCTGCGCCTCGGCCTCTTCCAGCGCCGCCGCCATGGCCGCCAGCGCATCTCCGTCGATCAGCGGGCCGACCAGCGTGCCGCCGGCCAGCGGATCGCCGATGGCGAGCCCGTCATACACCGCCTTCAGCTTGGGCAGCAGGGCGGAGTAAACCTCCTCGTGCACGATCAGCCGGCGCAGGCTCGTGCAGCGCTGGCCGCAGGTGCCGACCGCCGAGAAAGTGATCGCGCGCAGGGCAAGATCGAGGTCCGCCGAAGGCGCGACGATCATCGCATTGTTGCCGCCGAGTTCGAGGATCGAGCGCCCCAGCCGCTTCGCCACGCTTTCGGCGACCGCCCGACCCATCGGCACCGATCCCGTTGCCGAGACAATCGCGACGTCCGGGCTCGCGGCCAGCGCCTCCCCGATATCGCGCCCGCCAAGGGCAAGCTGGATCAGTCCCTCGGGCGCGTCATCGCCGAAGCGCGCCAGCGCGCGCTCGCAGATCTTCTGCACCGCGAGCGCCGTCAACGGCGTCTTTTCCGACGGCTTCCAGATGACGGGATCGCCGCAAACCAATGCCAGCGCCGCATTCCAGCTCCAGACCGCGACCGGGAAGTTGAACGCGCTGATGATCCCGCAGACGCCCATCGGCAGCCAGGTTTCGCGCATCGCATGGCCGGGCCGTTCGGACACGATGGTGAGGCCATGGAGCTGGCGGGAGAGCCCGACCGCGAAATCGCAGATGTCGATCATCTCCTGCACTTCGCCCAGCCCTTCGGGCAGGATCTTCCCGCATTCGAGCGTCACCAGCGCGCCGAGATTGTCCTTCTCCGCGCGCAATTCCTCGCCGAGCAGCCGGACAAGCTCGCCCCGCCGCGGCGCAGGTACATCGCGCCAGGCGCGAAACGCCGCCCTCGCGCGCTCGATCTTCGCGGCGAGCGCGGCCGCATCGTCGGTGGAAAGTTGCGCGATCACGCTGCCGTCGACCGGGGTCGTCACGGCAAGGTCGCCGCCCGAAAGCGCGCCTTCGGCCAGCCCGCAGGCCGCAAGAATATCCCGATGTCCCATAGCATCCGCCTCCTCGCGCCCTTCATAGGGAAGCAAGCGCGAATGGACAGGGTGTGTTTGCGGCACGGTTCAGACCGAGGGAAACACCACCGGATAGAGCGATCCGACGAGCAGCGCGGCGATCGCCACGTTGAAGATCCGCCGCCGCGCGGAATTGCGCAGCAACAGCCGCAATCGCGTTCCGGCCGCTGCCCAGAGGCCGACCGAGGGCAGGTTGACCGCCCCGAAGACCAGGGCAATCAGCGCCAGCCCGACGATCGGATCGGCGGGCGAGGCGTAGACGGTGATCGCCGTCAGCGCCATCGTCCAGGCCTTGGGATTCACCCATTGAAAGAGCGCGGCTTGGAGGAAGGTGAAGGGCTTCGCATCCTCGCCGGCCGCTTCGGGCGCGTCGGCCGATCCTTCCGCCGTCGCGATGCGGTATGCGAGATAGAGCAGATAGCCGATGCTCGCGACCTGCAGCACCGTGCGCGCCGCCGGATAGGCTTCGAACAGCCCGGCAAGGCCGAGTCCGACAAGGCAGACCATCAGCACGAAACCGCCCGACACGCCCAGCATATGGGGGATGGTGCGCCGGAAGCCGAAATTCATCCCCGATGCCATCAGCATCAGATTGTTCGGCCCCGGCGTGATCGACGAGACGAAAGCAAAGGCGGTGAGGCCCAGAAGCGTATCGAGCAAGGTCATGGGTGCATAATAGTTGCATTACACAGATGAATGGTTGCATTTTTTGCGTAATTACGCGCATAATCGACAATAGATGACCGATTTCGACCGTATTGACCGCAATATATTGCACGCGCTCGAAAAGGACGGGCGAATCAGCAATGTCGAGCTCGCGGCCAAGGTGGCGCTCTCGCCCTCGGCCTGCCTGCGCCGCGTCCAGGCGCTCGAACAATCGGGCGCCATTCGCGGCTACCGCGCCATCGTCAGCCCGGAAGCGCGCGGCGTGAACTTTATCGCCTATCTCACCGTCGGCCTTTCCCGTCACACCAAGGCCGAACAGGAGGCGTTCGAGCGCGCCATCGCCAATGCGCCCGAAGTGCGCGAATGCCATAATGTCACCGGAACGGTGGAATATCTTCTGCGCGTCGAGACCGCCGATCTCGCCGCCTATAAGCATTTCCACACAGAGGTGATCGGCGCGATCCCGCAGGTCGCGACGATGATTTCCTATATCGTCATGGAATCGCCGAAGGACGAGCGCTGCTGACCGCGCGCCGCGGCCTTCGCCGTGCTTCTGGAAGAAAATCTCGAGAAGAAAATGGAGCGGGCGAGGCGATTCGAACGCCCGACCCCAACCTTGGCAAGGTTGTGCTCTACCCCTGAGCTACGCCCGCTTAAGCGCCCTTCGTCGGTAGCGGCCAATGCTTGCCACCCTGTGAAGAGGCGGCGCAGCTAGCACGGGATCGGGAAGGGGGCAAGCCTTTAAGGATGACAGCCGCCGGATCCGCCGGGTAAGGATCATGCCCATGGATTCGCCCTATGAAAATCTCGAGGAGCGCGCATTCTGGCGAACCGGCGTCGCCGCCCAGCACCCGCTGACGATCCGGAACCTCTACCGCAAGAAATTCGATATCGCGCCCGACATGCCGGTCGTCACGGCGGGGAGCTGTTTCGCCCAGCATATTGCGCGTTTCATGCGGGCTCGCGGCTTTACCGTGATCGACAAGGAACCACCGCCCGGCGCGATGACACCCGATACCGCGGCGCGCTTCGGCTATGGCCTATTTTCGGCGCGCTACGGCAACATCTATACGACCCGCCAGCTGCTGCAGATCGCGCGCGAAGCCTTTGGCGAACTGGCGATCGACGATCCCGAAGCGTTGATCTGGCAGCGCGAGGGCCGGTATTTCGATGCGATGCGGCCCGGCGTCGAGCCCGAGGGACTGGAAAGCGCGGAGGAGCTTTTCGCGCATCGCGCCCAGCATCTCGACGCGGTGCGCGAGGCGTTTCGCGAGGCGCGGCTGTTCGTGTTCACCTTCGGGCTGACCGAATATTGGGAAGATACGCGCTTCGGCCTGGCCTATCCGACCGCCCCGGGCACGATCGCCGGCCGCTACAATGCCGATCATCATCATTTTCGCAACGCCGAGGCAGGCGAAGTGCTCGACGAGTTCCTGGCCTTCAAACAGCTGATCGAAGCGCATAATCCCGACATCAAGTTCCTGCTCACCGTATCGCCGGTGCCGCTCACCGCGACGGCCTCCGACGCGCATGTGCTCGCGGCGACGACCTATTCGAAATCCGTGCTGCGCGCGGTCGCGGGTACGCTCGAGCAGCGTTTCGACAATGTCGACTATTTCCCGTCCTACGAGATGGTCGCCTCGCCCTTCGCGCGCGGCATGTTCTACGAACCCAATCTGCGCGCGGTGAACCCCGGCGGCGTCGCCGCCGTGATGCGCCTGTTTTTCGCCGAACACCCTGGATCCGGGCCCGCCGAAGGCGAAGACGCGACCGGACGGACGGATGCGCTCGATCCGGCCGACGACGAAGACGATGCGGTCTGCGAGGAAATCCTGCTCGACGCCTTCGCCCCGCGATGATCCGCCCGCGATGATGAGCCTGTTCCGCAAGAAGCGGCTGCGCCTTTGCCTGTTCGGCGATTCGCATCTGGCGGCGCTGAAGCGCCACTGGCTCGACATCGCCAGTCCCGACCGGCCGGTCGATCTCACCTTCATCGCCGGCGTGCGCGACACTTTGACGATGATCGAGGCGCGCGCCGGCTGCCTGCACCCGCGCGACAGGGTGGTGGCCGGGCAGTTCAACAGCCAGCTGGACGGCGCCGACCGTCTCGACACGCGGCAGTTCGACGGCTTCGTCCTGATCGGCCTGGGCTTGCGGTTTCAAACCGCGCTCGCCACGGCCCTGACCTTCGCGGTCCATGGCGCGGGCGAAGGACGAAGGCTGGTCAGCGCGGCGGCCATGCGGGCGGCGATGCGCGATTATCTGCAGCACGCCGCAGCGGTTTCGATCGCGGAAACGCTCCGCGGCGCGACCGACAGGCCGATCTTCGTGCTGCCCCAGGCCATGCCTTCGGAGCGCTTTGCGAAACGGGCCGCCTATCGCGCGCTCGACGGGAACGCGATCGAAACCGCCTATCGCGAGGCATTTGCCGCTATCGCCGCGTTGCTCGACCCCTTCGGCGTGGAAATCCTGGCGCAAGACCCGGAAACGCGTACGGAAAACGGCATGACCCGGGACATCTATTCGGCCGGCTCCGTCCGGATGATCGGCGATCTGGACGTGCCGCACGAAGCCCGCGACCATACCCATATGAACCCCGATTATGGCGCCGTGCAATTGCGGCAGATCCTCGACGCGGCCTCCGCCGCGCGGGCGATCTCCTAGCCACCCCTTGGGTTCTGCCATCCGCTCGCCCATATAGGGCAAAATCATCCAGCAGGAGTCGATACCCCGTGGCTACGCAATTGGGCATGACCGAAGACCAGAAGGCGGAAGTCGAAAAATTCCGCAAGGACGTTGTCGAACCCTCGATGACGCAGCTCGTGATCCTCGATTTCTGGGCGGAATGGTGCGGGCCGTGCAAGCAGCTGACGCCGATCCTCGAAAAGGTCGCCGCCGACTATGCCGACAAGGGCGTGGTGCTGAAAAAGGTGAATGTCGAGGAAGACAAGTTCATCGCCGCGCAGTTCCAGATCCAGTCGATCCCGACCGTCTATGCGATGTACCAGGGCAAGCCGGTCGCCGATCTCGGACCGGCGCGCACCGAAACCGCGCTGAAACAGGCGCTCGACCAGATCCTGACGCAGATTCCGATCGAAGGCGAGGCGCAGCAGAAACAGGCCGAGATCGAGCCGCTGATCGAGATGGGCGAAAATGTGCTGGCCGAGGGCGATGCCGAACGCGCGCTCAACATTTTCGGCCAGATCATGGAAATGGCGCCGACCGAAACCAAGGCGATTTCGGGGTTCGTCCGTGCGCTCGTGGCGATGGGCAAGACCGAGGACGCGAGGGAGATGCTGGCGCAGATTCCCGAAGAAGTTGCCACCGATCCCGAAATCCAGCGCGCGCAATCCGCGCTCGACCTCGCCGGTGACGCGGCGGCCAAGGAAGATACCGGGCCGCTTCAGGCCAAGGTCGACGCCGATCCCGGCGATCATGAGGCTCGGCTCGCGCTCGCCGGCGCGCTGATCGCCAATGGCGATCGCGACGCGGCGGCCGACCATCTGTTCCATATCATTGAGGCCGACCGCGACTGGAACGAGGGCGCGGCGCGGCAAAAGCTGCTCCAGCTGTTCGAGGTTACCGGGCTTGAAGATCCCTGGGTCGCCCAGCAGCGACGCCGGCTTTCCGCGATCCTTTTCGGCTGATGGGCGAAACCCGCGTCCGGCTTTCGATCTTCCCGCTGGCCGGGGCGATCCTGCTGCCCCGTGCGCAGCTGCCGCTCCATATCTTCGAGATGCGCTACCGCGCGCTCGTCAAGGACGCGATGGCCCGGGACCGGCGGATCGCCATGATCCAGCCGCGCGAACCCGAAGAGGATGACAACGAGAATCCGCCGCTCTTCGAAGTCGGCTGCGTCGGCAAGGTCGCCGAGGTCGAGGCGCTGGACGATGGACGGTTCAACGTCATCCTCGAAGGCGTTTCGCGTTTCCGGGTGATCCGCGAACTCGATGTGACGACCCCCTTTCGTCAGATCGAAGGCAGCATCGAGGGCTTTGGCGACGATATCGAACCCGATCCGCTGTCGATCGCCATGCGCGGGGGATTGTTCGACGAATCCCGTAAATTCGCGACCGCGCTCGGCTATGCAGTGGACTGGGACGCGGTGCAGGAGCTGGACGACGAGGCGCTGGTCAACATGATCACCCAGGTCGCGCCGTTCGACATCGCCTCGAAACAGGCGCTGCTCGAAGCGGCAAGCATGGAAGAACGGTCCGAAATGCTGATCCAGTTCATGGAATTTTTCCGTATGCACCAGGCCACGGGCGGCGACGACCGCGCGACATTGCAGTGAAGCTGAGGCCATGAGCGAGCGCGGGACGGAACCCGGCTTCGATCAGGCGCTGCTGGAAATCCTGGTTTGCCCGCTCACCCGCACCCGGCTGCGCTATGACCCGGCAACGCGAGAGCTCGTCTCGGACGCGGCAGGGCTCGCCTATCCGGTGCGAGGCGGCGTGCCCGTTATGATCGCCGAAGAGGCGCGTCAGCTGGCGGCGGCTTCGGATTGACCCGCCTCGATTGACAGCGCCGCGCGCTTGAGTTCCGCCGCGAGAAAATCGATCACCGCGCGGACCCGCGGGGTATGGCGCAGCCGCTCATGGGTGAGCAGCCACAGGCCGTGATCCTTGTCCGAACGCGGCGGCAGGCAACGGACCAGCTCGGGATCGCCTTCGGCGATGAACATCGGCAGCACGGCAAGGCCGAGCCCGGCGCGCACCGCCGAAAGCATGCCGGTCGCCGAACTGTGATGCATCGAGACCCGGCCCTCGAGATTATTGTGCTGCAACCAGTCGCGATAGGCGGGCCACACCCGGGTGCCGCCGCCGCCGACGAAGCTGTGCGCCAAAAGCTCGGCGCGGCTATGGGGCGCGCCATGGGCCTCGGCATAGGATCGGCTGCAATAGACGGTCCAGGGATCGTCGGCGATCCGCCGGCCGACAAGCCCCGCGCCTTCGGGCGGGCCCTTGCTGGTGCGCAGCGCGATATCGGCGGCGCCGGCAGCGAGGTCGAGCACCTCCCCCGACGTATCGACCTCGATCGTGATGCCGGGAAAGGCATCGCGTAAACGGCCGAGTATCGGCACCAGCACCGTCACCGCATAGATATCGCCGGTCGTGAAGCGGACGGTACCGCTGACTTCGCGCGATTGCGACGCCGCAAGGTCCGCAAAATCTGCGGCGGCCTCGCCAACGCCGCGCGCCCGCGCGATCAGCGCCTCGCCGACCGGGGTCAGCACATAGCCGGTTTGCCGTTTTTCGAAGAGCGCCAGGCCCAGCTCTTCCTCCAGCGCCGCGATCCGCCGCGCGGCGGTTGTCTGGCTGACCCGCAGCATCTGCCCGGCGCCGCGCGTGCTGCCGGTTTCGGCAACCGCGAGGAAATAACGAAGATCGTTCCAGTCAAGCATATCGGCCTATCTCGGTATCCGGTTGGGGACCGCCATTCTGCATTTTTGCAGAACGCATGTGCAACATCGTTGTTAGTTGCGTTTTGAAACTTATGCTATTCCATAATTCGCGTCGACGCTTTTCCTCCCCAAGGACAAAAGGACCAAGCCATGAAAGCCCTGATTACCATCCTGATCCCCGGAGCCATGCTCCTCGGGGCCCTCTCCCCTTCGCCCGCGCTCGCCGAGCCCGTATCGGCAGACCCCGCCTCGGCAGCGGTGAGCTTTGACGACCTCAACCTCAACGATCCGGCCGATCGCAGCATATTGCAGCGCCGCGTGCGCGCCGCGGCGCAGGAGGTGTGCGGCACCGGCTACAGCTTCGATCTTCGCGGCCGCAACCAGGCCCGCGAATGTGTCGCGCTGACCGTGCAAAGCGTTGCCCTGCCCCAGCCGAGCGCCCTCGCTTCGGCCGAATAGCCCAAAGCCCGTCTCCAGGGCTCTCCTCAGCCGCCGTCCCTCCCCCGGGGCGGCGGCTTTTTTCGCTAGACGGTGACGCCCTGCAACAGCAGCGGCAGTTTTCCGCTCGATCCGCGCGCCTCGTCGACGAATTTGCGCTTGAGCGGCGGGATCCGGCCGACCGCGCCGAGGCCGAAGCGGCGGATGCGCGAGGCCGTTTTCCCGGGCACGCCGAACAGCCGGGTGAGCCCGTCGGTCGCCATCGCCACCATCAGGGTGTCGAGCCCGCGCCAGCGTTCGTACCGCTCCATCAGCTGCGCATCGCCGAGATCCATGCCGAGCCGCGCGCCCTCGACCAGCACCTGCGTCAGCGCCGCGACGTCGCGAAAGCCGACATTGAGCCCTTGCCCGGCGATCGGGTGCATGCCGTGGGCGCTGTCGCCGACCAGCGCCAGCCGGTCGGCGGTGATCTTGGCGGCATTATGGAAACCCAGCGGATAGGCCGAGCGCGGCGCGGCGAGCGAAACTTCGCCCAGAAAGCCGTCCATCCGCTTGTGCACTTCGGCCAGAAAAGCGCGCTCGTTCATCGCCAGGGTCGCCGGACCGTCCTTTTCGGGTACGCTCCAGACCAGCGCCGAACGGTGGCCGTTTGTATCGCCGAGCATCGGCAGGATGGCAAACGGCCCTTCGGCGTAGAAAATCTCATAGGCGATATTGCCGTGCGGCTTTTCATGGTTGAGACAGGCGACGATCGCATGATGGGGATAGCGCCAGCGCGCAATTTTGAGCCCCGCCGCCTCCCGCGTCGAAGAGTTGCGTCCTTCGGCGCCGACCAGCAGCGGCGCGGACAATAGCGTGCCGTCGTCCAAAGTGACCGTGACCCCGCCGGCGCCGCGTTCCACATCCGCGGCGCTCCGCCCCATATAGAGCGCCACATGCTCGGCCTTTTGCGCGGCTTCGAACAGGGTCGCGCGCAACAGCCGGTTTTCGAACATGATGCCGAGCGGGCCTTCGTCCTCCGCCGGTTCGAAATCGAGCGCGCCGGGCTCCATCCCTTCGCTGACCCGGATCGTCGATATCGGGCAGCCCTTGCCCTCCAGCGCCTCGCCGAGCCCGATCGCCTGGAGCATCTTCCAGCTCGCGCTCGCCACCGCGGAAACCCGGCCATCATAGCTCGTATCGAGCAGCGCTTCGGCCGGCATCCGGTCCACCACCGCGCAGGAAAGACCATGCGCGTCGAGCGCCAGCGCCAGGGTCTGGCCGACCAGCCCGCCGCCCAAAATGATCACATCGCTGCTTTTGATACCGTTCGTCGCCATGGGGACTCGCTTTAACGCACGAAAAGCCGCCCGAACAGCGCCCAAAGCTTGACGCCGAGTCCGCGGGCAGCGCATTACGGGCGAAAGTGGAACATTTGGCGCACAAACGGGGAGGCGCAGATGGCGAGTAGCGGTCTGGCGGCACAAATGCCGGCCTGGCGAGACGCAATGCGGCGAGCGGCCCAGCGGTCGACGGCGCTGCTGGTTTCGCTCGGCCTGATGCTGCTGACCCTCCTGATCGGGCTCGCGCTGGTCAGCTATCGGCCCAGCGACCCGGCCTTCAACACCTCCGCGCCGGGCCCCGCCCAGAACTGGCTGGGCAGCGTCGGCGCCTATGGTTCGGAATTCCTGCTGCTCTTCTTCGGCCCGCTGGCCGGGCTGTTGCTGCCGCTCATGGCGCTCGTCGCGCTGCGGCTCTGGCGCGATGCCCCGCTCGGCAACTGGGCGCGCTCCGCGCTGGTCATCGGCGTCGCGATCATGCTGATCGGATCGGCCTTCACCCTGATTTCAGGGCCCGGCGTTCGCGGCCTGCCGCTCGGCTTTGGCGGCGTGCTCGGCTATGCGGGCGGCGCGCTGCTCGGCGGGCTCACCGGCCTGTTCGGCAATGCCGACATCGCCCGCTATGCCGGCTGGGCGCTGGCCGCGCTCGCCTTCACCGGCGGCGCCTATCTCTGGTATCGCGGCCTGGCTCTCGACGAGAGCGAGCGCGCCTTCCTGTTCCGCCGGGGCGATGGCCGCAAGCCGGTGAAGATCACCGAAGCCCCCAAGGCGAAGCTCGCCGATCCCCAGAAACCGCAACCGCGCAAGAAGGTCGCGCCGCCCGAAACCGAAGCGCGCGCGCCGATCATCAGCGATCCGCGCTCGCAGCGTCCGGCGGCGGCGGGACAGAAGCCGCGCCAGCGTTCGCTCAACCTCGCCTATGACCTGCCGGGCATCGAACTGCTCACGCCGCCCGCCGAACAGCGCGGCGTGGCGCTCGACAAGGCAGCGCTCGAGCGGAACGCCCGGCTGCTCGAATCCGTGCTCGACGATTTCAAGGTAAAAGGCGAAATCGTCGAGGTCCGCCCCGGCCCCGTCGTGACGATGTACGAACTCGAACCGGAAAGCGGCATCAAGGCCAGCCGCGTCATCCAGCTCGCCGACGATATCGCCCGCAACATGAGCGCGATTTCGGCGCGCGTCGCCGTGATCCCCGGCCGCAGCGTGATCGGCATCGAGCTGCCCAACGCCAAGCGCGAAATGGTCGTGCTCAGCGAAATGATCGGCAGCGCCGCCTATGAGGACAATACCGCGAAGCTGCCGATCATCCTCGGCAAGAATATCGCCGGCGACCCGGTAATCGCCGATCTCGCGCCGATGCCGCATCTGCTCGTCGCGGGCACCACCGGTTCGGGCAAGTCGGTCGGTCTCAACTGCATGATCCTCTCGCTGCTCTACCGGATGACGCCGGAGGAATGCCGGCTGATCATGATCGATCCGAAGATGCTGGAACTCTCGATCTACGACGATATCCCGCATCTGCTCTCGCCGGTCGTCACCGAACCCGCGAAAGCCATTCGCGCGCTCAAATGGGCGGTCGAGCAGATGGAGGATCGCTACCGGATGATGGCCTCGCTTTCGGTGCGCTCTCTGCAGGGCTTCAACGACAAGGTCCGCCAGGCCAAGGCCAAGGGCAAGCCGCTCGGCCGCCGCGTGCAGACCGGTTATGACGCCGATAGCGGCCAGCCGATCTACGAGGAAGAAGAGCTGGAATTCGAGCCGCTGCCGCAGATCGTGGTGGTGGTCGACGAGCTTGCCGACCTGATGATGACGGCGGGCAAGGAGGTCGAATTCCTGATCCAGCGGCTGGCGCAGAAGGCCCGCGCCGCCGGCATCCACCTGATCATGGCCACCCAGCGCCCCTCGGTCGACGTCATCACCGGCGTGATCAAGGCGAACCTGCCGACGCGGATCAGCTATCAGGTGACCTCCAAGATCGACAGCCGGACGATCCTGGGCGAACAGGGCGCCGAACAATTGCTCGGCAAGGGCGACATGCTCTACATGCCCGGCGGCAAGCAGATCGCCCGCGTGCATTGCCCCTTCGTTTCCGATGAGGAAGTCCGCAGGGTCGCCGATCACTGGCGCGAACAGGGCCAGCCCGATTACATCCAGGCCGTGACCGAAGAGCCCGAGGACGGCGGCTATACGTTCGACGGCCAGCCGGCGGGCGAGGATTCGGCCGAAGACCAGCTGTATCGCAAGGCCTGCCAGATCGTCGCCGAGAGCCAGAAGGCCTCGACCAGCTATCTGCAGCGCCAGCTGCGGGTCGGCTACAACAATGCGGCGCGCCTGATCGAGCGGATGGAGACCGAGGGCAAGGTGTCCCAGGCCAACCATGTCGGCCGGCGCGAAGTGCTGATCGATCTCGAGGGCAATCCGGCCTGACGCGCCCCGCCAGCTGAACCGGATGCAACCATGAGGTTCAGTTTGCGTTCAATGGGCGATCGGCAGTAACCGCCGCGAACCTTACGAACGAAAGACGGATAGACATATGCACCGCCTTGCCGCCCCCACCCTTGCGACCCTGATGCTTGCCGCCGCGCCGATCGCGATCGCCGGCAGCGTGCTTCTTGCCCCCGCGCCCGCCGAGGCGCAGCAGGACACGCTCGCCCAGGTCCAGCGCCACCTGCGCGCCGTGAATACCATGGAAGCCGATTTCGTCGAAAGCGGGCGCGGCGGACAGGCCGTGCGCGGCCGCATGTCCCTGAAGCGCCCCGGCAAGATTCGCTTCCAGTACGAACCCGGCGTCAACATGCTCGTCGTGTCCGACGGGCGCGCGCTGACCTTCGTCGATTATGACGTACGCCAGGTGCAGCGATGGCCGATCGGCGATTCGCCGCTTTCGGTGCTGCTCAACCCCGAACGGGATATTTCGCGCTTCGCCCGCGTCGTCTCGGCGACCGGCAGCGAGATCCGCATCCGCGCGCACGATCCCGAACATCCCGAATATGGCACGATCACCATCACCTTCCGCCGCATGGCCTCCGCGCCGGGCGGGCTGATGCTGCAGGGCTGGACGGTGCTGGATTCGCAGAACAACCAGACGACGATCAATCTTGCCAATCAGCGCTTCGGCATGGCGATCGCCGACAGCACGTTCCGCTATCGCGACCCCCGGCCGCGCAACCGGCGGCGCTGACGCCCATCGGTTCGTCCCGGCGCACGGGCGTTTCGGGGCCGGTCCGGTTCCTCTCGCCGTCAAATTGCCGCGATTCATTCATCCGGGCGTCAGGTAATCGGCGGTAAACCGGTTTCGTGGAGGCGCCAAAGGCCTTGCGGGATTTCCCCTGTTACCCGCAAACCGCCCAGCCTCCCGCCTAGCGTGACGAATTGCTAGGTTCGGCCCCTGCTCCATATATGCCCCCGGAGCAGGGGCCTTTTGATTCCATGTTCAGACTCGACCGTTCGGCCGAGCCCCGCGTCAGCAACATTCTGACGATCAAACACGCTGTGGCGCTTGCCGCCCGCGCCCGCTAGACGCTCATTCATGGCCCAGACCCTCAAGATCGCGACCTGGAACATCAATTCCGTCCGTTTCCGCATCGGCATCGTCGAGCAGTTCCTGAAAGACGAAGCGCCGGACATATTGTGCCTGCAGGAAACCAAGACCGTCGACGACACCTTTCCCGTCGAGGCGCTGAAGGCCCTGGGCTATGAACATCAGGCGCTGCACGGGCAGAAAATGCATCATGGCGTGGCGATCGTCAGCAAGGTGCCGTTCCGCGAGGACGACAGGCTCGACTGGCAGGCCAATGGCGAGGCGCGTCATGTCGGCGTCCAGCTCGATTGCGGCTTCCACCTCGAAAATGTCTATGTGCCGGCAGGCGGCGACATTCCCGATCGCGACGAAAATCCCAAATTCGGCCAGAAGCTCGATTTCCTCGAGCGGATGACCGAATGGTCGAAAGGCCTTGACCGGCCGACCTTGCTGGTGGGCGATTTCAATGTCGCGCCGCTCGAATCCGACGTCTGGAGCCACAAACAATTGCTGAAAGTCGTCAGCCACACCCCGATCGAGGTCGAGGCGCTCGATACGCTCCGGAAAGCCCATGACTGGGTCGATCTCGGCCGCCGCTTCATTCCCCCGCCCGAACGCTATTACAGCTGGTGGAGCTACCGCGCGAAGGACTGGGAAACGTCGGACCGCGGCCGGCGGCTCGATCATATGTGGGCCAGCCCCGAACTCGCCGAAAAGGCGATTGCCCACAGTATCCACGAACCCTGCCGGGGCTGGTTCAAGCCCTCCGACCATGTGCCGCTGGTGACCGAATTCCGTGTCTGACGGATCTGCTCCTCCCGGCGAGAGCCGCAAGGTCGCGCGCGCGATCGACGCGCTGCGGCGTGGCTGGCCGGCCGCGCTGGCCGACGAAACCGGGGCGATCCGGGTGCTTGCGATCGAGACGGCGACCGCTGAGAGCCTCGCCGCGTTCGATGGCTCGGCGCTCGCCGACATCATGATCGGCGCGGGCCGCGCGGAAACGCTCAAGCTCGCCAATCAGCTCGAAGCAGCAAGGCCCGGCGCGCCGGTGCGCGTGCGGCGCGAAGCCTGGCACGATCTGTCCGCCGCGACCGCCATCGCCGATCCGGCCTTCGACCTGAAAGAACCGTTGAAAGGCCCGTTCCGCGCGCTCGCCGTGCAGTATCCGGAAGCATCGGCCGCCGCGCTCAAGCTCGCGCGGCTCGCCGGACTGCTGCCGGCGGTGTTCGTCACTGCGGGCGAGGCTGCGGACGCGGTGACCGCCGCCGATATCGAGGCCTATGACGATCCCGCCGGACTGACGATCGCCGCGCGGGCGAAGCTGCCGGTGGCCACGGCCGAAAAGGCCGAGATCGTCGCCTTTCGCCACCAGGCCGATGCCGCCGAACATATCGCGCTGCTGATCGGCTCGCCAAGCGGCACGCCGCCGCTCGTGCGTCTGCACAGCGAATGCCTGACCGGCGACGTGCTCGCTTCGCTGAAATGCGATTGCGGTCCGCAGCTCCAGGGCGCGCTCGCGGCGATGGCGGAGGAGGGCTGGGGTATTCTTCTCTATCTGCGGCAGGAAGGGCGCGGCATCGGGCTCGTCAACAAGCTGCGCGCCTATGCGCTGCAGGATCAGGGCTTCGATACGGTCGACGCCAATACCCGGCTCGGCTTCGCGATCGACGAACGCGATTTCCGGGTCGCGGCGCGGATGCTGGAACTGCTCGGCCAGTCCGGCGTGCGCCTGCTCACCAATAATCCGGAAAAGGTGGCAGGGCTGGAAGCGGCGGGAATCACCGTCACCGAGCGCGTGCCGCACAAACATGGCGAGAACCCGCACAATGCGCATTATCTCTCGACCAAGCGCGACCGGACCGGCCACCAGCTTTAGCCAGGGCCCCTAGCGCCTCCCGAACAGCGCGGTGCCGACGCGAACATGGGTCGCGCCGCACATCACGGCGGTGCCATAATCGCCCGACATGCCCATCGAGAGCCGGTCGATGCCGCTTTCCTTAGCGAGCTTGGCGAGCAGCGCGAAATAGGGCGCCGGCTCGACATCCGCAGGCGGGATGCACATCAGCCCGGATATGCCGAGCCCGGCATCCGCGGCCTTTTCCAATAGCGCGGGCAGATCGGCGATGGCGCAGCCGCCCTTCTGCTCCTCCTCCCCGATATTGACCTGGACGAAAAGCAGCGGCCGCCGCTCCATCTTTGCGAGCGCTTTGGCGAGCGCCTTTATCAGCGACGGCCGGTCGACGCCGTGGATCGCGTCGAACAGGGCGACCGCATCCTCGGCCTTGTTGGACTGGAGCTGGCCGACAAGATGGAGTTCGATATCCGGCACCGCCGCCTTGAGCGGCGGCCATTTGTCCTGTGCTTCCTGCACCCGGTTTTCGCCGAAGACCCGCTGCCCGGCGGCGATCAGCGGGCGGACCGCCTCCGCATCATGGGTTTTGGAGATTGCGACCAGCGTCACGTCGCCGGGTTCGCGCCCGGCCTTTTTGGCCATGCGCGCGATCTCCTCGCGGACGGACGCGAGCCGGGCTTCGGGGTTATCGGGGATGTCGCCTGCCATGCGGCTTGCTATAGAAAGCCGCGTGCCGCGCCGCCACCCTCTCCCGACGCTCTGGCTGATGACCGACGAACGGCAGGGCGACCGGCTATGGCCGTCGCTCGCCCGCCTGCCGCGCGGCAGCGGCGTGATCGTGCGGCATCATTCCCTGCCGATCGACGACCGGCGCCGGCTGGCCGCGCGCATTCGCCGGATCGCGCGCGCGCGCGGGCTCATCATGGTCATGGCCGGCGATCAGCGGCTGGCCCGGCGCGTTCGGGCCGACGGCTTCCATCACCGCTCGCGCCGCATCGGCGCCAGAGAGATGATTCGCACGGTGGCCGCCCATAATCCGGCCGAATTGCGGATCGCCGAACAGGCCCGCGCCGATCTCGTCTTCCTGTCGCCGGTTTTCGCGACCGAGTCGCATCGGGGCGCAAAGATGCTGGGCCGCGTGCGATTCGGCCTCCTCGCGCGGCGGACCCGGATATCGGTGATCGCGCTCGGCGGCATGGACGCGCGGCGCGCGAAAGGCCTGCGCGGCATGGGCATTTATGGCTGGGCGGGGATCGGCGCGCTGACGCCGAAGGAATTCTAGAAGCGGAAGGCCGTGCCGATATAGACGGCCTGGCTGTCCTGCGGCTCATCGGCCTGCTGCTCGATCCGGTGCTGGCGCTGATAGCGGACGCCGCCGGTGATATCGAGATTGCGGGCGATCGAGTAGGACCCGCCGACATCGAGCGCCACGCGCTCTTCATTGTCGACGATGCTCGGCGCCGATTCGGGCGTCGGCCGGTCGGCGGAAACCTGGACCCGGGTCGACCAGCGGCGGCCCGAATAGCTGACGCCGACATCGGTCGATTCGCGGCTTCTGCCGGGGATTATGGCGTTATCGACCCGCGTCATGTCGCCGGACAGGGCGAACCGCCGCCAGCCGAGCGAGACGCCCAGATTATAGGCCGAAGGCGTGATCGCCGTCGCGCCGCTCGATGTCGTTCCCATCGCGAATTCCGCGGCGCGATCGGCACGGGCCGAGGTCGAGGCGCGGCTGCGGACCGCGACGGTGATCGGGCGATCGCCCTGTCGCGAGGCCGAAGGCGTGAAGCGCAGGCCGCGGCTGGAAATGCCGGCGCGGCGCAAAGCGCGCGCCATGCGAGGATCGGCGGAAGCGGGCGTGAAGGTTCCAAGCGCCGGCGCCTCGCGCAAGGACAGGGAGCGCGCCTGCGATTCGGCGGCACCGGGCATGGCCGTCAAAGCGGCCGCAGCCAAGGCGGTCCCCGCCAATGCTGCCAATGAAATTCGCCCAAACATTACTCTATTCTTCTCCCTGCGGCCTTGCCCTAGCATGAAGCCGTCGAGTCGCACCACATCCTTGAGTCGAATCCCGTCAACTGTTGCGTAACCTCAACAATCGCCGTCTCCCGAGCGGGAAAACGCTGCTTGCCGGGCCAGCCCAACCGGCTATAACGCAGCCTCGAACCCGTACAGCCCATCGTTCTTAGGTGAGTATCATGTCATTTTCGCGTCCCGCCGTTTTTGCAGCCCTTCTGCCGTTGGCGCTTGCCGCGTGCGGCGGCGGCAACGATCGGCCCAGCGAAACGCTCGCGCCCGCCCAGGTCACGACGATCGGGGTCAACAGCTATCTCTGGCGCGCGAGCCTCGAGACGCTCTCCTTCATTCCGATGGCGCAGGTCGATTCCGCCGGCGGCGTGATCGTGACCGACTGGTATGCGAACCCTTCGGCCCCGACCGAACGGATGAAGCTGACCGTCACCATCCTCGATGCGGACCTGCGCGCCGATGCGCTGCGCGTCGCCGCCTCGCGCCAGCTTTACAACGGCTCGCAATGGCTGGAGGCGCCGGTCCAGGCCGCGACCGTCCAGCGGCTCGAGGAAATCATCCTGACGCGTGCCCGCGAGCTTCGCCGCAGCACCGTGATCGGTTAAAGGCCCCTACCCATGGCGTCACGCTTCAATCCGAAAGCGGCCGACGCGCGTTGGCAAAAGACCTGGGACGACGCCCAGACATTCGCCGCCGACAACGCCGCGGCCAAACCGAAATCCTACGTCCTGGAGATGTTCCCCTATCCTTCGGGGCGCATCCATATGGGCCATGTCCGCAACTATACGATGGGCGACGTGCTGGCGCGCTTCAAGCGGATGACCGGCCATGAAGTGCTGCACCCGATGGGCTGGGACGCCTTCGGCATGCCCGCCGAGAATGCGGCGATGGAAAAGAAGGTGCATCCGGGCGAATGGACGCGCGCCAATATCGCCGCGATGCGCGACCAGCTGAAGCGGCTCGGCTTCGCGCTCGACTGGAGCCGCGAGCTCGCCACCTGCGAACCCGATTATTACGGTCAGGAGCAGGCGCTGTTCCTCGACCTGTTCGAAGCCGGCCTCGTCTATCGCAAGGAATCGGCGGTCAACTGGGACCCGGTCGACATGACCGTGCTCGCCAATGAGCAGGTGATCGACGGCAAGGGCTGGCGCTCGGGCGCGACCGTCGAACGCCGCAAGCTGTCGCAATGGTTCCTGAAGATCACCGATTTCGCCGAAGACCTGCTTTCGGGCCTGGGCGAGCTCGACCAGTGGCCCGACAAAGTGAAGCTGATGCAGGAAAACTGGATCGGCAAGAGCCGCGGCCTGCGCTTCCGCTTCAAGCTTTCCCAGCCGGTGACCGGCCAGACCAACCTGCAGGTGTTCACGACCCGTCCCGACACGATCTTCGGCGCCAGCTTCGTCGCGGTCGCCGCCGATCATCCGCTGGCCGCCGCGGTGGCCGAGAACAGCGCCGAGGCGCAGCGCTTCGTCGCACAATGCCAGTCCGGCGGGACATCGGCCGCCGATATCGAGAGCGCGGAAAAGCTGGGCTTCGACACCGGGCTGACGGTCGCCCACCCGTTCCAGCCCGAATGGGAACTACCGGTCTATATCGCCAATTTCGTGCTGATGGACTATGGCACCGGCGCGATTTTCGGGGTGCCCGCACACGACCAGCGCGACATGGATTTCGCGCGAAAATACGATCTTCCCGTCCGCCGCGTGGTCGCTGATGGCGACGATAGCGAAGCCGAATTCGCGGGCGACGAGGCCTGGTCGGGCGAGGGCACGCTCGTCAATTCCCGTTTCCTCGACGGCATGACCATCGAAGCGGCCAAGGCTGCCGTCATCGAGCGCGCCGAGGAAGAAGGCTGGGGCGAAGGCACGACCGAATGGCGGCTGCGCGACTGGGGCGTTTCGCGCCAGCGCTATTGGGGCACGCCGATCCCGATCATCCATTGCGAGGAATGCGGGCCGGTGGGCGTGCCCAAGGACCAGCTTCCCGTCGTCCTGCCCGAAGACATCGATTTCGAAACGCCCGGCAACCCGCTCGATCGCCATCCGACATGGAAGCATGTTGATTGCCCGCAATGCGGCGAACCCGCGCGGCGCGAGACCGACACGCTCGACACCTTCGTCGATTCGAGCTGGTATTTCATCCGTTTCGCCAGCCAGCCCGATGATGCGCCGTTCGACCGGGCCGAAGCCGAGGCCTGGCTGCCGGTCGGCCAGTATATCGGCGGGGTCGAGCATGCGATCCTGCACCTTCTCTATGCCCGTTTCTGGACGCGCGCACTCAACCGTATGGGCATGCTCGACGTGAAGGAGCCCTTCGCCGGCCTTTTCACCCAGGGCATGGTGACCCACGAAACCTATCAGGCCGGGGACGGCAGCTGGCTTTCGCCCGGCGAGGTGACGAAGGACGGCGAGGACTGGGTGGCGATCGAAGGCGGGGAGCCGGTTACGCCGGGCCGTGTCGAGAAAATGTCGAAATCGAAGAAGAACACCGTCGATCCCGATCCGATCATCGATCAATATGGCGCCGACGCCGTGCGCTGGTTCATGCTGTCCGACAGCCCGCCCGAACGCGACCTGCCGTGGAGCGAGGCCGGCATCGAGGGCGCCTGGCGCTTCGTCCAGCGGCTCTGGCGGCTGATCGACGGCAACCAGCCCGGCGAAGGCGAGGACAAGGCCCTGGACCGCAAGCTCCATCAGACGATCGCCGGGGTCGCCGAGGATATCGAGGACCTGTCCTTCAACAAGGCGGTCGCCAAGATCCACGAACTCGCCAACGCCATCGAAAAGGCCGACGCCTCCGCCAGCCGGGACGCCGCCGTGCGTATCCTGGTACGCCTCGTCGCGCCGATGGCGCCGCATCTCGCCGAGGAGGGCTGGGCGCAGTTCGGCGAGCAAGGCCTGGTCGCCGATGCGCAATGGCCCGAGGCCGATCCCGCGCTGCTCGTCGAAGACGAGGTGACGATCGCCGTCCAGATCAACGGCAAGCTGCGCGATACGCTCTCGGTCGCCAAGGGCGCGGGCAAGGCCGATCTGGAATCGCTGGCGCTGGCGTCCGACAAGATCATGCGGCAACTCGACGGCGCCGAACCCAAAAAGATTATCGTGGTCCCCGATCGTCTGGTAAACATCGTCGCGTGATCCGCACCTTCGCCCTGTGTTTCCTCCTGCTGACGTCCCTGTCCGCCTGCGGACTGCGCCCGCTTTACGGCGGCGCATCCTCGCCGGCGCGCGCCGCACTCGGTTCGGTCGAGGTCGGCGAGATTCCGGGGCGGGCCGGCTATCTGATGCGCGGCGCGCTGGAACAGCGGCTCGGCGCGGCAGGCAGCACCCCGCCGCGCTACCGGCTCGAGGTGGAGCTCGACGACCAGATTACCGGCTTCGGCGTGCGCGCCGACAATGCCGTGACGCGCGAACGCCGCACCCTGCGCGCGCGCTTCCAGCTGGTCGCCGCCGATCGCGGCACCGTGTTGCTCGATGCGACCGCCGGCGCCGATGCCGGCGTCGACGTCGTATCTTCCGAATATGCGACGATCGCCGCCGAGGATTCGGCGCTCGAAAATCTCACCCAGCAGGTCGCCGACCAGATCGTGGCGCGCATCGCGCTCTATGCGACCCGCACCGCGGACGAGCCCGGCGAAGGACAAGCCCCCGGCGCCGCATCCGAAGGGCCGTAAGGTGAAAGCGAACCGCAACCAGATCGCCCGCGCGCTTTCCTCGCCGGGCGAGGATGTGCGGTTTTTCCTTCTCTACGGCCCGGACCGCTCCGGCTCCGATGCGCTCGCCGCGCTGCTCGCCAGGACGATGGGCGAAGAGGCCGAGCGGATCGACCTGACCGGTGCCGATCTGAAATCCGATCCCGCCTTGCTCTCCGACGAAGCCGCCGCGATCTCGCTGTTCGGCGGCGCGCGCTATATCCGCATCGATCCCGCCGGCGATGAGATCGCCGCGTCGGTCGAGGCGCTGCTGGAGGCGGAAAAGGCCGGCAATCCGGTGGTCGCGATCGCCGGCGCGCTCCGGCCGACCAACAAGCTCGTCAAGCTCGCCTTTGGCAGCGATGCGGCGATGGCCTTTGCGAGCTACGCGCCCGAAGGGCGGGATGCCGACCGGCTGGTGATCGAGATTGCGCAGGAACAGGGGCTGCAGGTAGCGCCCGATATCGCCCATCGGCTGGCGCGCGCTTGCCATGGCGATCGCGCGATCCTGGCCAACGAGATCGGCAAGATCGCGCTCTATCTCGATGCCGCGCCGGATCGGCCGCGCCGCGCCGAGCATGATACGCTCGACGCTGTCGCCGCCAATGCCGATGAGGGCGATCTTTCCCGCCTTGCCAATGTCGTACTGTCCGGCGATCTCGCGGCGCTCGACAGCGAGCTGACCCAATTGGCGAGCGAAGGCATGGTCGGCGTGCCGCTGCTCCGCGCGGTGCTGCGCCGCCTGATTCTGCTCGCCTCGCTCCGCGCCGAGGTCGAGCAGGGCAACAGCGCCCAGGCGGTGATCGCCAAGGCCGGGCGCGCGATTTTCTGGAAAGAAAAGGGCGTGGTGACCGACCAGCTGCAGCGCTGGCCGAGCGACGCGCTGGCCACCGCGATCGGCCGGGCCAGCCAGGCCGAGCGGATGGTGAAAAGTTCGGGCGGGCCGGGCTTGCTCGCCGCGAATGACGAATTGTTCGCGATCGCCCGCAAGGCACGGATGCTGCGCTAGATCTTCTCGCCGGACAGCCGCTGGCAGATCATGTCCAGCTGGTCGAGCGAGCTGAAGCCGACCGTCACATTGCCCGCCTTGCCGGAAAAATCGATCTTGACCGCAAGGCCGACCGCCTCGCCAAGCTGCTTTTCGAGCGCGACGATATCGGGATCGCGTTCCTTGGGCGCCGCGCTCGGCTTGCCGCCGCCCGACTTGGCCCGACGCGCCAGATCTTCCGCCTCGCGGACCGAAAGACCGCGGCTGACGATGGTCAGCGCCAGGCTTTCGGGATCGGGTGCCGAGATGATCGCGCGCGCATGGCCCATGTCGAGCCGCCCGTCGACGACGAGATCGCGTACCCGCTTCGGCAGGTCGAGCAGCCGCAACAGGTTGGCGACATGGCTGCGTGACTTGTGAACGAGCCGCGCGAGCGCCGCCTGGCTGTGCCCGAAATCGTCGATCAGCCTTTTATAGGCTTCGGCCTCTTCCATCGCGTTGAGATCCTCGCGCTGGATATTCTCGACCAGCGCGATTTCCAGGGTCTCGGCATCGTCGAAATCGCGGACGATGACCGGGACCTGATGAAGATGCGCGATCTGCGCCGCGCGCCAGCGCCGCTCACCGGCGACGATCTGATAGGCCGATCCCTGCGGCCGGACGACGATCGGCTGGATAACGCCGCGCGCCTCGATCGAGCGGGCGAGTTCGCCGAGCGCCTCCTCGTCGAAATGGCGGCGCGGCTGATCGGGATGCGGCGCGAGCTTGCTGACCGGCAGCAGCTGGACGGCGCCGTCGTCGGGCGCGACATTGACCGGCGCCTCCTGTTCGACATCGCCCATCAGCGCGGAAAGCCCGCGACCAAGGCCGCTCGGCTTCTTCTTCAGCGGGCTCTTCTTGTCGGGATCTGCTGCGCTCATCGTATCGCCTCTCACGCTGCCCGCGCTGCCTTGGGCAGCCGCGCGATCGTTTCGCGGGCCAGCGCCATATAGGCTTCGGAGCCCGGGCAGCGATAATCGTAGATCAGCGCCGGAAGCCCGTGGCTCGGCGCTTCGGAAAGCCGCACGTTGCGCGGGATAACCGTATCGAAGACGAGCTTGCCGAGTACCGCGCGAACGTCCGCCGCCACCTGTTCGGAGAGGTTGTTGCGCCGGTCGTACATCGTCAGCACGACGCCGAAGATCGAGATATCGGGATTGAAACGCTCGCGCACCCGCTCCACAGTCTGCAATAGCTGGCTGAGCCCTTCCAGCGCGAAAAACTCACATTGGAGCGGCACCAGCAGCGAGGGCGACGCGACCAGCGCGTTGATCGTCAACAGGCCCAGCGAAGGCGGGCAATCGGTCAGACAGACGTCCCAGCGGCCCGGCGGCGCTTCGGCCACCGCCATGTTCAGCCGTTCGGTGCGCTGTTCATAGTCGACAAGTTCGATCTCGGCGCCCGACAGGTCCACCGTCGCAGGCACGATATCGAGCCGCGGAACCCGGGTCGGGATCGCCGCCTCCTCGATTCCGGCCTCGCCGGTCAGCAGATCGTAGCTCGAAAGCTTGCGTTCGCTATGGCTGATGCCCAGGCCGGTCGACGCATTGCCCTGCGGATCGAGGTCGATCAGCAGCACCTTCCACCCCGAAGCGGCCAGAGCCGTCGCGAGATTGATCGCGGTCGTGGTTTTGCCCACTCCCCCTTTTTGATTGGCGACGGCCAGTCGAATCATCGGCGTCTCTCCGGCTTCACATCTTGTGCGAGGAGTATGAAGGACTCCGAGTCGGTCACACTTTGCACAGTTTCGAATCGACCTTGCCACGCCCCGCGCACCGCGGCCAGTTCCTCTTCCACAGACTTACCCTTGGGTAATATCCACAAGCTGCCCGGCCGCGCAAAGCGATAGGCGAGATCGAAGAGCTTGGGCAGCGGCGCGAAGGCCCGGGCCGTGATCACGCTATAGCCCCGGTTTTCGACGCGCTGCACCTTCTTGCCTTCTACCGTCACGCGGTCGTCCAGCCCGAGCGCGCGTACCGCCTGTTCCAGAAACGCCGCCCGGCGCGCGCGCTCCTCGACAAGGGTTATCGACATATTCCCGGCCAGTGCCAGAACGATACCCGGAAGCCCGGGACCCGACCCGAGATCCAGCCAATCGCCGTCCCCGGCCCCATATTCGCGCGCGAGCAGCAGGAGCTGCGCGGAATCAAGGATATGGCGGCTCCAGACATCCTCTATCGTCGCGCGCGAAATCAGGTTCTGCTGCCGGGCTTCGGCCAGCAGCAGCGCAACGAAGCGGTCCAGCGCCCCCAATGTTTCACGTGAAACATCCAGCCGATCGACCAACCATTGTTTGACAGCTAGCTCGTCCATCGGCTCAGGCCGCGCGGCGGCGGGCATGGACGAGAATCGCAGCCAGCGCTGCGGGCGTAATGCCGGGAATGCGCCCGGCCTCGCCCAGGGTCGCGGGCCGGGCCGTCTCCAGCCGTTCTATCATCTCGTTCGACAGGCCGGCTATCGCCGCATAGTCGAGCGTTTCGGGAATGCGGATGCGTTCGTCGGCGCCGACCCGCGCGATCTCCCGGTCCTGCCGTTCAAGATAGGGCGCATAGCGCACATCCTCGATCGCCTCGTCGAGAATATCATCGGATATCGCCCTAAGCTCCGGCGCCATCGCGCGAACCGCTCCGGCGGTTGCTCCCGGCAAACGCAGCCATTCGGCGAGGCTCCGCGTCTCGCGATGCTGGCCGATCGCGATCCCCGCCTTTTCCGCGGCATCGGCATCGATTTTCGACGTCATGACGCCGCGAACTGTATCGAGTTTGGCGAGGCGGAGCTTGGCAAACGCGCGATGGCGGGAGGAAAGGCAGCCCCAGCGCTCCGCCTTGTCCGTTAGCCGGGTTACTGCATTGTCGGCGCGCAGTCGCAACCGATATTCGGCGCGCGCCGTGAGCATCCGATAGGGTTCGGTCACGCCCTGCAGGACGAGGTCGTCGATCATCACCCCGATATAGCTGTCGTCGCGGTCGAACCGGACGGGATCCTGGCCCGCGGCCAGTCGCGCCGCATTGATGCCCGCGACCAGCCCCTGCGCCGCCGCCTCCTCATAGCCGGTGGTCCCGTTGATCTGCCCGGCCAGGTAAAGCCCCGGCATCGTCCGCACGCCAAGATCATGACCCAGGATGCGCGGGTCGACATGATCATATTCGACCGCATAGCCGGGCTGGACGATCTCGACCTGCTCCAGCCCGTCGGTCGCGCGCAAAAAGGCCAGCTGGACGTCTTCGGGCAGCGAGGTCGAGATACCGTTGGGATAGACAAGAGGATCGCCGAGACCTTCGGGCTCGAGAAATATCTGGTGCCCGTCGCGATCGCCGAAGCGGTGGATCTTGTCCTCGATCGAGGGACAGTAGCGCGGGCCCTGCCCGGTAATCTCCCCGGCGAACAAGGGCGAGCGGTCCAGCGAGGCACGGATGATATCGTGGGCCACCGCATTGGTGCGGGTTATCGCGCAGAAAAGCGCCGGATTCTCGCGCTTTTCTGTCGCCAGCGCCATGGTCCAGTCGCCCCCGTCCGAAGGCTGCATCGCGAGCGACGCCCAGTCTATGGTGCGGCCATCCAAACGGGGCGGCGTCCCCGTCTTGAGTCGGGCCATCGGAAGGTCGGCCGCATAGAGCTGCTGTGCCAGTGCCGTCGCCGCGCGTTCCCCGGCCCGGCCGCCGGCATGGTTGGACATGCCGAAATGCAGCTTCGCGCCGAGAAAGGTTCCGGTCGCCAGGATGACCGCCTTCCCGGCCAGCGCCCGGTCGCCCCCATCGAGGACCAGGCCGCGCACCGTCCGGCCCTCACTGGCGAGATCCAGCGCCGTCGCCTCGGCCTCGACGATGTCGAGCTGCGGTTCGGCACCGAGCAGCGCATGAATCGCCGCGCGATATTTGGCGCGATCCGCCTGGATGCGCGGGCCGCGCACCGCCGCCCCTTTGCTCTGGTTGAGCATCCGGTAATGGATCGCCGCCGCATCCGAAGCGCGACCGATCAAGCCGTCGAATGCGTCGACCTCGCGCACGAGATGGCCCTTGCCGAGCCCGCCGATCGCCGGATTGCAGGACATCGCCCCGATCATGTCGCGCCGCATCGAGACCAAAGCGGTTTTCGCGCCAATCCGCGCGGCCGAGGCCGCCGCTTCGCAGCCGGCATGGCCGCCGCCCACGACGATCACGTCATAGCGGTCCGATGATAGCGATGTTGCCATGGCGCGCCTGTATCAGCGCGCGCATCCGACTCCAAGATGTTTCACGTGAAACACCCCCGCGAATTTCGACGCGAAGTGCTATTTGCCGATGCAGAATCGGCCGAACAGCGCGTCGAGCATCGTCTCGACACCGCCGCCCCCACCCAGCCGCTCCAGCGCCATCCGCGCGCCACGCAGGGCTTCTACGAGGAGGATCCAGTCCCCCGCCCGCGCCTCGGCCAGCGCATCCGCGGCTTCCCGCAACGCCAGGCGCTGCCTTTGGTTCAGCGCGAGCTGATCTTCGCGCGGCAGAAGCGATCGTGCGCGTTCCAGCAGCAATGCGCGCAAGGCCGCCATCCCCTCTCCTGTCGTGGCGGAAACCGACAGGGCGGCCTCGGCGGGTTTGGCTGCCCGCCGCGGCTCGTCCGCGCGCGGATGCAGGATAATGATATGATCCCCCTTCGGCGCGTCGGCCGTCTCGCCCATCCAGAAAAGGATATCGGATCGCTCGGATACGCTGCGCGCCCGCCGAACCCCTTCTTCCTCGATCGCCTCGCCGCTGTCGCGCAGCCCTGCGGTATCGCTGAAGACGAAGGCGATCCCGTCGATATCGACCGGCGCCTCGATCACATCGCGCGTCGTGCCCGCGACCGGCGAGACGATCGCCGCCTCCCGCGCGACTAGCGCGTTGAACAGGGTCGACTTGCCGGCATTGGGCGGCCCGGCGAGCGCAACCCGGATTCCGTCGCGCAACCGCTCGGCCGGCGGCGCCGCGAGCGTTTCCATAATTTCACCGTGAACATCGTCCGCGGCGTCCAGCGCGAAGCTTTCATCCCCCTCGCCGACATCACCCTCGTCGGAAAAATTGAGCACCGCCTCCAGCCGCGCCTCGGCGCCCAGCAGCCGTTCGCGCCAGCCGGCAATCCGCGCGGCCAACCCGCCTTCGGCTATCGCCAGCGCGTGGCGGCGCTGGCTTTCGGTTTCCGCGTCGAGAAGATCGCCCAGCCCCTCCGCCGCGGTCAGGTCCATCTTGCCATTCAAAAAGGCGCGGCGCAGAAACTCGCCCGCTTCCGCAGGCCGCATTTCATCATATTTACCGAGTGTTTCCAGTAACTTGGACGCTACGGCGCGGCTGCCATGAAGGTGATACTCCACCATATCCTCGCCGGTTTCACTCGCCGGCCCGGGGAGCCAGAGAATGAGCGCGCGGTCTATCGGCGTCCCGTCCGCGGGATCGCGCAGCGACATCAGCGCCGCGTAGCGCGGCTCGGGCACGCGGCCCGCCAGCGCTTCGAGCGCACTCCGGCTTGCCGGCCCGCTGGTGCGCACGATCGCGATCGCGCTCGGCAGGCCCGCCGTCGACAGCGCGAAGATCGTCGCGCCATCGTCCGATAATATCGCCACGCCGCCGCCGCTATTTTTTGGAGGAGGAGCCCGCGTTGCCGAGCTGATCGAAGAAACGCGTCCACATCGAAAGCCCGGCATCGCTCATCGGGCCCCAGCTCTTGACCAGCGTCTCGATGGTGTCGGGCGTGATCCCGTCCTTCATCGTCTCCTTGATCTTGTCCAGATAGACGTCATGGACGGGCCCCAGATCGGGAAGACCCAGAAAGCGCCGGGCTTCCTCGGGCGTGCAATCGACATCGACGGTGACTTTCATCGGGCTTGGCTCCTCAAAAGGCTGGTCTTTCTTTAGGAGATGCGCGAAACCCCGTCCATGACCTGCCGGATTATCGCAAGTCCGATCGGCGCGATCGCCATCTCGGCCGGCGCCGAGGCGATCGAGCAAGTCCGGCTGCTGGCCGCCGACGCGGACCCGGAAGCCGCCGACCACCCCTTGCTCGACGAGGCGGCCAGGCAGATCGGCGCCTATTTCGCCGGGCGACTGACCCGCTTCGACCTGCCGCTCGCGCCCTGCTCGACGCAGCGCGGCGAGGAGCTGCGCGCGGCGATTATTGCCGTGCCCTACGGTGAAACCCAAAGCTATGGCGAGCTGGCCCGGCGCGCTTCGTCGGGCCCGCGCGCCATCGGCCAGGCCTGCCGTCGCAATCCGCTGCCGCTGATCGTCCCGTGCCACCGGGTCATCGCGAGCGGCGGTACGATCGGCTATTATTCGGGCGGCAGCGGGATCGACACCAAAGCAGCACTGCTCAACCACGAAGCAGGAAAGGAAGGACGAAGATGGGCGGCATGACCAAGATAGAAACCCTGGAAGGCGATCAGATGTTCGGTGCCTATCGCGCCGCGCCGGAGGGCGAAGCGAAGGCCGCGATCATCGTCATACAGGAGATATTCGGCGTGAATCCTGGCATCCGTTCGAAGTGCGACCATTGGGCGTCGCTCGGCTATCTGGCGCTTGCCCCCGATCTCTTCTGGCGGCTGAAGCCCGGGGTCGAGCTCGATCCCGATGTCGAGGAGGAGTTCAAGACCGCGCTCGCGCTGATGGGCAAGTTCGATCAGGACGAAGGGATCCGCGATATCGAGGCGACAATCCATGCCGCGCGTGAAGAACTGGATGGCGGCGAAGGACGGCCCAAGGTCGGCTGTGTCGGTTATTGCCTCGGCGGCCGCCTCGCCTTCATGACCGCCGCGCGCACCGATATCGATGCGAGCGTCGGCTATTACGGCGTCGGTATCGACGGGCTGATCGGCGAATCCCATGCCATCGCCCATCCCGTTCTGCTGCACGTCCCGACCGGCGATCATTTCGTCCTGCCCGAAGCGCAGGCCGCAATGCATGCAGGGCTCGACGATCATCCCAAGGTGACGCTCTACGATTATGAAGGCCTCGATCACGGCTTTGCGACCGAAACCGGCAACCGCCGCGACGAGGCGGGCGCAACGCTCGCCGACAGCCGCACAGAAGCCTTTTTCGCCGAGCATCTCTAGATGCGGTTCGAGCTCGTCGGAAAACGCAGGCGCGTTTTCGGCGGCTCAATCCTTACCTTGGTCGCGCTGGAAGCCGGATATGTTAGCCGTTCCCGGCTCGACAGCTTCGAAATCGCAGGCGAACCCAAACTCATCTACGAACGGGCACCCATCGCGCAAGGTCAAACGCTCAGGTGGCGAACCAAGACGGCGGACATGCTCGAACCCGGCGACATAGTGGGCATGGATTCGCTGGCCCACGATCCCGGCCCCGTCGGCGTCGAATGGCAGGGAACACATCTGCTTTGACCAATCGGAATGGAGGTTTATCGATGACCGACCCCCGGCTCCAGCGCTGGCTCGATTATGCAACTGGCGATCATGCGCCCGAAACGCTGCTCGGCCTGCTGGCCGAGGATGCCGTTTTCCACTCGCCGGTCGTCCATACGCCGCAAGCAGGGCGCGAACGCGCCGCTGCCTATCTTCGCGCCGCCGACCAGGTGTTTGGCGATGCGAACTTCGCCTATGTCCGCACGATCGCCGCGGGCGATAATGCGATGCTCGAATTCACCGCCGAGATCGACGGCGTTCATATCAACGGCATCGACATCATCCGCTGGAACGCGGCGGGCGAGATCGCGGATTTCAAGGTGATGGTGCGGCCGCTCAAAGCGATCAACAAATTATGGGAAATGATGGCGGCCCAGCTTGAAAAGGCCGCGAGTTAACGCTCTTTTCCGTATCATTATTCAACACGCGTTCACGGGCCGGGCTACAAGTACGCGCCATGCTTTCCCGTCTCATAGCCCTTTTCCTCGCGCTCGGCCTTGCCGCTTCGGCCTTCGCCCCGGCCCAGGCCCAGCGCGTCACCAGCCTGCCGCTCGACGCGCCCTGGCTCGGCCTGCCGCAGGTTCCGGTGACACTCAACGACCGGGTGACCGGCCGGTTCATCGTCGATACCGCGGCTAGTGAAACCGTGCTGACCGACGCCACCATCGCCCGGCTGGGCCTTGCGGGTAGCGGCGAACCGGCGGAGGTCGAGGGCGCGACCGGCAGCTCTGCGATCCTTTTCTACCGCCTTGCCAGCCTGCGGCTGGGCGAACGGCGTTTCCAGCGCGTCGGCGCCTTCGGTTTCCCGCGCCTCGCCTCGCCCGTCGAAGCCGACGGGCTGATTGGCGCGGATCTCCTGCGCCGCCATGTCGTGGAGTTCGATCTTGCCGGACGACGCCTGCGGCTGTTCGATCCGCGTGCGGATTTCGCGCGCTCGGGCGCCGACTGGGCGATCATTCCCTTTTACGAACGCCGCGACGGGCTGATCCTGATCGAGGTGCGGATCGGCCGCCTCAGGATACCCGCCCTGCTCGATACCGGCGCTGTCCAGAATATCGTCAATCACGAAGCCGCCCGGCAAATCGGCTTGCGCCCCTTCCCCGGTAGCGAAGGCAGCGAACCGATCACCGGCGCTTCGGGCCATGTCCAGGATATGGCGCAGCTTACCGTCAGCCAGTTCAGCATCGGCGGCGCGACATTCGGCCGCTCGCGGCTCGGCGTAACCGATCTCGCCATTTTCGATACGCTGGGCATCGGCGACGGACCGGCGATGCTGCTGAGCGCCGAAGCGCTCTCCAATCACCGCTTCGTGATCGATTATCCGCGCAACAGGCTGCTGATCGAACGCGCTAGCCGAGCAGCGTCATCACCCCGACCTGGGGATTGATGATACCTTCGTAGATCATCCGCGCCGCAACCCAGAGGATGACGAGCAGGCCGAGATAGGCGATCCATTTGTAGCGCTCGATATAGCGGGCGATGACATTGGCCGCGAGGCCCATCAGCGCCACCGAGAGCAACAGGCCGATCACCAGGATGCCCGGATGTTCGCGGGCCGCGCCGGCGACGCCCAGCACATTGTCGAGGCTCATGCTGACATCGGCCGCGGTCACGGCCCAGACGGCGCCCCAGAAGCTGCGCGCGGGCTTCAGGCCCGAATGTTCGTCGCCCATGACCTCGTCCGAACCGCCCGATTCGCCCTCATGACGCAGCTCGCGCCAGAATTTCCAGGCGACCCAGAGCAGCAGCAGGCCGCCCGCGAAAATAAGCCCGACGATGCCGAGCAGCACGGTGACGATCAGCGCGAAAATGATGCGCAGGACGAGCGCCGCGCCGATCCCGATCAGGATGACCTTGCGGCGCTGTTCGGCCGGAAGCCCGGCGGCGAGCGCGCCGACGACGATCGCGTTGTCGGCGGCGAAAACCAGATCGATCAGCACGACCTGGCCAAAGGCCGCCATCGCCGCCGGAGAGCCGATATTGCTGAAATCGGTGACGATCGCCTGCCAGATTTCGGCCAGCGAGCCGAGCCCTGAGGGCGGTGCCGCGTGGGAAACGAAGGCGATCAGGTCAAGCATCGAACAGGCTGGCTCCGAAATAGGTTATCGAGGGCATCGGCTCATAAAAGCGATGGAGGATATCGCTCCACGCCTTGTAGCGATCAGAACCGCGAAATCCATCGCGATGACTGGCGATATCGTCCCAACCGACGAGCAGCAGGAACAGTTCCGGCTGTTCGGCGGCGGGGCGCAGTTCGATGGAGCGGAATCCGGGCGAGGCTTCGATCAGTGGCTTCGCTTCGCGCATCGCGGCCTGGAAGGCCTCGGCTTCGCCGGGCCGGACATGGAGAAGGGCGTGCTCGAGAACCATCGCGCGCCCGAAAGCCTACTGATTCATCGAATCGAAGAAATCCTCGTTGGTCTTGGAATCCTTCATCTTGTCGAGCAGGAATTCCATCGCATCGACGGTGCCCATCTGCATGAGGATGCGGCGCAGCACCCACATCTTGGCCAGATTGTCCTTGTCGACGAGCAGCTCTTCCTTGCGGGTGCCGGACTTGCCGACATCGAGCGCCGGGAAGATGCGCTTGTCGGAAACCTTGCGATCGAGAACGATTTCCGAGTTGCCGGTGCCCTTGAACTCTTCGAAGATCACCTCGTCCATGCGGCTGCCGGTATCGATCAGCGCGGTGGCGATGATCGAGAGCGATCCGCCTTCCTCGATGTTACGCGCGGCGCCGAAGAACCGCTTCGGACGCTGCAGCGCATTGGCGTCGACGCCGCCGGTCAGCACCTTGCCGGAGCTCGGCACGACGGTGTTGTAGGCGCGGCCGAGGCGC
The DNA here is from genome assembly GCF_014237875.1 of Parasphingopyxis marina. Taxonomy (GTDB): domain Bacteria; phylum Pseudomonadota; class Alphaproteobacteria; order Sphingomonadales; family Sphingomonadaceae; genus Parasphingopyxis; species Parasphingopyxis marina. The sequence goes on along the minus strand of NZ_JACJVJ010000001.1, from coordinate 315,470 downwards.
GTGATCGAATCGAGCAGGATCACGACGTCCTTCTTGTGCTCGACGAGGCGCTTGGCCTTTTCGATCACCATCTCGGCGACCTGGACGTGGCGCTGGGCGGGTTCGTCGAAGGTCGAGGAGATGACCTCGCCATTCACCGAACGCTGCATGTCGGTCACTTCCTCGGGGCGCTCGTCGATGAGCAGCACGATCAGATAGACCTCGGGATGATTGTCGGTGATCGCGCGGGCGATATTCTGCAGAAGCACGGTCTTGCCGGTCCGCGGCGGCGCGACGATCAGCGCGCGCTGGCCCTTGCCCTGGGGCGAGATGATATCGATGACGCGCGCCGACTTGTCCTTCACGGTCGGATCGTCGCTGTCGAGCGTCAGCTTCTCGTCGGGATAGAGCGGCGTCAGATTGTCGAAATTGACGCGGGTGCGCAGATATTCGGGATCGTCGAAATTTATCTGGTTGAGCTTGGTCAGCGCAAAATAGCGTTCGCCGTCCTTGGGCCCGCGAATCTCGCCCTCGACCGTGTCGCCGGTGCGCAGGCCGAATTTGCGAACCTGGTTGGGTGAAACATAGATATCGTCGGGGCCGGCGAGATAATTGGCCTCGGGGCTGCGCAGGAAGCCGAAACCGTCGGGCAGCACCTCGATCGTGCCCATGCCGAAGATTTCCTCGCCCTCTTCGCTCTCGGCCTTGAGGATGCCGAACAGAAGATCCTGTTTGCGCAGGGTCGAAGCGCCCTCGACGCCCAGATCCTCGGCCATCTTGACGAGTTCGGCGGGCTTTTTCTGTTTCAGGTCTTTGAGATGCATTGTCGGATTCCCGGCGGAAAATATGGGGGTATTCGAGCGTCGATGTCAGGAAATTGGCGCTGGAATGGTTTCGCGCTGCGCAAGGATAGGCAGCGGGTGCTTGGCCAGCGAATTAGGTAAGCATGGCCGCTGAGTCAAGCTGTTGGATGGGCCAGCGCCCCTTCAGGAAAAGGGCTTCACGACCACCAGGATCACGATGATCGCCGCCGCGACGCCCGGAATCTCGTTGATCATCCGCAGCTTTTTCGACGAGAGCGGCCGTTCGCCGCGCGCCAGTTTTTTCCGGTATCCCATCAGCCAGCCCTGATAGCCCGACAGCCCGATGACGATGGCGAGCTTGGCGATCAGCCAGGGCTGCAGCCAGAGATCGAGCAGATAGACGAGCGTGAAGCCGAGCACCCAGACGATCAGCATCGAGGGGTTCATGATGATCGTCGCCAGCTTGTCCTCGCGCTCGATCCAGCGCCGCGCCTCTTCGGATCCTTCGGGCGCTTCCTGGTGATAGACGAAGAAGCGCGGCAGCATGAACAATCCCGCCATCCAGAAGATCACGAAGATGATATGGGCGGCCTTGATCCAGGGATAGGCAAGGGCAAGCATGGTCGTCATCGCTCAGCCTTTTCGCTCATGGCCGACCAGCCGTTCAACATGAGAAATCGGCGTGTCGGGCAGGATGCCATGGCCGAGATTGAAGATATGCGGCCGGCCGGCAAAGGCGCGAAGGATATGGTCGGTCGCGGCATCGAGCGCCGCGCCGCCGGCGATCAGCGCGAGGGGATCGAGATTGCCCTGCACCGGGAGATCGTCGGGCAGGGCGGCATTCGCCCATACGGGATCGACCGTCTCGTCGAGGCCCAGCGCATCGACCCCGGTCTCGCGCGCATAGGCGGGCAGCTTCTCGCCCGATCCCTTGGGGAAACCGATCACCGGAACGTCCGGGTGGCGATCCTTGAGCGCGGCTACGATCCGCGCATTGGGCGCGATCACCCAGCGTTCGAACTGCGCGGGCGAGAGGCTGCCCGCCCAGCTGTCGAACAGCTGCACGGCATGGACGCCCGCTTCGATCTGGCGCGAAAGATAGCCGATCGTGATCTCGGCGATCGCGTCGATGATCGCGCCGAAGGCCTGCGGATCGCCATAGGCCGCGCGCCGCGTCTCGCCCTGGTCCCGGCTGCCGCGCCCGGCTACCATGTAGGTCGCCACCGTCCAGGGGCTACCGGCAAAACCCAGAAACGTCGTTTCATCGGGCAGCAGCCCGGCCACCGTCTCGACCGTCCCGTAGACCGGATCGAGCCGTTCGGGCGCGCGCTCCAGCGAGGTGAGCGCCGCATCGACGAGCGGGGGCGCGAGCCGCGGCCCTTCCCCTTCCACGAACCAGAGATCCTGGCCGAGCGCATGGGGAATGACGAGAATGTCGGAAAACAGGATCGCACCGTCGAAGCCGAAACGGCGGATCGGCTGCAGGGTCACCTCCGCGGCCGCTTCGCTGTCATGGACGAGATCGAGAAAGCCGCCCTTCTTCGCCCTGAGCTCGCGATATTCGGGAAGATAGCGGCCGGCCTGGCGCATCAGCCAGAGCGGGGGCGGATCGCGCCGTTCGCCCTTCAGCACGCCGAGCAGCTTGCGCTCGCCGGTCAGAGGTTCGATCGTCTCGGAGGGCTCTTCTATCACTATCTATACTTATAAGAATCTTAAATTGATGGAGTCAGTTGGAGGCTTGAGAGCGGGGTTTATGCGCGGTTGCCGGGAATGCCAACAGCTTGACTCGCGATAGGCCGCCAGCCGGGCCGGAGTCGCCTTGCTTATCCCGGTGATTCACAGGCTGTGCACGGATTCCATTCCCTGTGGAAGAGGTTCGGGATCGAAAATCGCATTGCGGGGCCGAATCGATGGCTTGCCTCTATCCCGCGCTTTCCGCTAGCTTGACGCGCAGGCTTGTCCACAGGCTTGTCCGCGTCGCACCGCTGCTGGAAAGTCTTCCATTCGATGATCCGCCTTCACCTCCATCTGATCTCGGACTCCACGGGCGAGACGCTGGAGAATATCGCCAAGGCCGGGCTTGCCCAGTTCGACGATGTCGAGACGATCAAGCATTTCTGGCCGATGGTGCGCTCGGAAGGCCATATCGACCGGGTGCTCGACGATGTCGGGAAACAGCCGGGCCTCGTCCTCTATACTCTGGTCGATCACAATGTCCGCCGGCGGCTGGAAATGCGTTGCCGGGCGATGGGCCTGCCCGCGGTTTCCGCGCTCGATCCGGTGATCGACGCGCTCTCGCGCCTGCTCGGCATGGAAGCCAAGGAGCGGCCGGGCGGCCAGCATACGCTCGACGCGGCCTATTTCCGGCGCGTCGAGGCGATCCACTATACGATTGCGCATGACGACGGCGTCGGCGCGGAAGATTGGGACGCCGCCGATATCGTCCTTGCCGGGGTTTCGCGCACCTCGAAGACGCCGACCAGCATCTATCTCGCCAATCGCGGCTACAAGGTCGCCAATGTTCCGCTGGTGCCCGAAGCGCCGCCGCCCGATACGCTCTACCGCCTGAAAAACCCGATCATCGTCGGCCTGACGACCAGCCCGGACCGGCTCGTCCAGGTTCGCCGCAACCGGCTCTTGACGCTGAACCAGGCGCCCGAAACCGATTATGTCGACGAGGAGCGCGTCAAGGCAGAGGTCGCCTTTGCCCGCCGCATCTTCGCCGACAATGAATGGCCGGTGATCGATGTGACGCGCCGGTCGATCGAGGAAAGCGCCGCGGCGATCCTCAACATCGTTTCCTCGCGTGAAAACGCCGAAGACGCGCCGGGCAACAATGAGAAGGAGGAGCAGGCGCCATCGGTCTGATCCTCGCATCGCAAAGTGCTTCGCGGCGGGCCATGCTGGAGGCGGCGGGCGTGCCGTTTACCCCGATGGCCGCCGGTATCGACGAGGAGGCCGCCAAGGCCGCGCTTACCGCCGAGGGCATCTCCGCGCGCAACCTCGCCGATGCGCTGGCCGAGCTCAAGGCGACCAAGCTCTCTCGGCGCTTCCCGCAGGACCTGGTTCTCGGCTGCGACCAGGTCGCCTCGCTCGGCGCCCGCATCTTCGACAAGGCAGGCTCCCGCGAGGAAGCGGCCGAACAGCTGCGCGCGCTCGCCGGGGAAACCCATAGCCAGACGAGCGCCGCGGTGATCTGCGAAGGCGGCCAGCCGGTCTGGCGCCATATCGATGTCGCCAAGCTCGCGATGCGCGATTTTTCCGGCGATTTCCTCGACGCCTATCTCGATGAGGAATGGCCGGCCGTCGGCGGCTGCGCCGGTGGCTACCGGATCGAGGGCCCGGGCGCGCAGCTTTTCACGCGGATCGACGGCAGCCATTTCACCGTTCTCGGGCTGCCGCTGCTCCCGCTGCTCGACTATCTTCGCGTCCGGGGGGTGATGCGCGCATGACCAAAGCCTATGCAGAGGTGATCGGCGATCCGATCGCCCATTCGAAATCGCCGCTGATTCACGGATTCTGGCTCGAAAAGCTCGGCATCGATGCCGAATATCGGCTGGCCCATGTCAAGGCGGAGGAACTGCGCGCCTATTTCGCCGGGCGGCGGGCCGACCCTCTTTGGCGCGGCTGCAACGTCACCATCCCCCATAAATCGGCGGTGATCGAGATTGCGGACCGCTGCGAGGGCGCGGCGAAAAAAGCCGGAGCAGCCAATTGCGTCACCCCCATTCAGGGCGAACTCGTTGCCACCAACACCGATGTTTTCGGTTTTCTCGAACCCTTTGCCGATGTCGATTTCGAGGATAGCGACGTGATCGTCATCGGCGCGGGCGGGGCAAGCCGCGCGGTGCTGATCGCGCTGGCGCTGCACGGCTATGGCCGGGTCCATCTCTACAACCGCGATGTCGAGAAAGCGGCGGCCCTGCTTGCCGGGCTGGGCATGCGCGGCGAGGCGCGGCCGCTTGATGCGCCATGGATCGCGGCGGACCTTCTCGTCAACGCAAGCGCGCTCGGGATGGAGGGCTATCCACCCTTGCCGATGGATATCGCGGCGCTTCCCGCGGGCGCGACGGTCTGCGATGTCGTCTATGCCCCGCTTGAAACGCCGCTGCTCGCCGCGGCGCGGGCGGCGAAATTGCGCGCCGTCGACGGGCTCCATATGCTGATCGGCCAGGCGGGAATCGCGTTCGAGGCGTTTTTCGGTGAAGCCGCGCCGCGCGAACATGACGGGGAACTCAGGGAGTTGTTGACGCGGTGACGGTTGCGCGATGATCATTTTGGGCCTCACCGGATCGATCGGCATGGGCAAATCGACCGTTGCGGCGATGTTCGCGGCGCTTGGCGTGCCCGTGTTCGATGCCGATGCCGAGGTGCACCGCCTGCAGGGCCCGGGCGGCGAGCTCGTCCAGGCCATCGAGACGCTGTTTCCCGGCACCACCGGGCCGGACGGCGTCGATCGCGCCAAACTCTCGAAAGCCGTGCTCGGCGATGCGGAAAAGCTCGCCGCGCTCGAGGAGCTGATCCACCCGGCGGTCGGCCTCGGCCGCACGGCGTTTCTCGAGGAACATGCCGATGCGCCGCTGGTGGTCTTCGATATCCCGCTGCTGTTCGAAAAGACCGGCCGGGCGGGACTCGACGCCGTGCTCGTCGTTTCCGCTCCGGCCGACGTCCAGCGCAAGCGTGTGCTGGCGCGTCCGGGCATGAGCGAAGAAAAATTCGAACATATTCTCGCGTTGCAGATGCCCGACGAGGAAAAGCGGAAACGCGCCGATTTCATCGTCGATACGGGCACGCCGCTGGCCGATACGCGGGCACAGATTGACGCACTCGTGACTTGCTTAAGGGATCACGACGTCCGATATTGCCAACAATGCGTGAGATAGTTTTCGACACGGAAACGACCGGCCTCAGCCCAACCGATGGCCACCGGCTCGTGGAAATCGGCGCCATCGAGATGGTCAATCGGGTCGAAACGGGGCGCACCTTCCACGTCTATCTCAATCCCGAGCGCGACATGCCCGGCGAAGCCTTTGCCGTGCACGGGCTTTCCGAAGCCTTTCTTTCGAACAAGCCCCTGTTTGCCGACGAAGCGCCCGGCTTTCTCGATTTTCTGGAGGATAGCCCGCTTGTCGCGCATAATGCGCAATTCGATTTCGGCTTCGTCAATGCCGAGCTCGAACGCTGCGGCCATGGCATCCTCACCCGGGAACGGATGGTCGATACGCTGGCGATCGCCCGCACGAAGCATCCCGGCGCCAAGCACAGCCTGGACGCGCTCTGCTCGCGCTACGGCGTCGATCGTTCCCAGCGCGTCCTGCACGGCGCGCTGCTCGATGCGCAGTTGCTGGCCCAGGTCTATGTCGAACTGACCGGCGGCCGCCAGATCGGGCTCGTGCTGGCCGATGACGAGGCCGCGCGCGTCGTTGCCGGCGCCGAAGCCGACGGGGCGCAACGCGCGCCGCGGCGTCCGCGTCGCGAACCCCGCCCGCATCGCGCGAGCGCCGAAGAACTGGCCCGGCACGCGGCTTTCGTTGCCGGGATCGACGACCCGTTATGGCCGGCCGAACCGGACAAGGCGGGTTGAATGTGGCGGTGCCGGATCCCCTCCGGCGCCTGAATTGTGAAGGATAAAGCGATGGATATTCGTGTATCGGGTCATCAGGTCGAAACCGGCGAGGCGCTGAAGGAGCATGTCGAGGAGCGGCTCACCGCGATCGCCGACAAATATTTCTCGCGCACCATTTCGGCGCAGGTGACCTTCGGCAAGGGACCGCACGATCACGGTTTTCACTGCACGATCGTCGCCCATGTCATGCAGGGCGTGATCCTGAAGGGCGAGGCCGGCAGCGCCGGCGATGCCCATGCCGCCTTCGAGGAAGCGGCCGGCCATGTCGAAAAGCAGCTGCGCCGCCATATGAACCGGCTCAAGGACCATCACAAACAGGCCAATGGCGACATGCCGGCGATCATGCCGGAGCCCAATGCCGGCTATACGGTGTTCAAGGGCAGCGAAGACGAGGAAACGCCGGAAGACAATCCGCCCATCATCGCCGAACTGAAGGTCGATATTCCGGATGCCAGCGTCTCGAGCGCCGTCTGGATGCTGGATTTGCGGAACACCAATGCGCTGCTCTTCAAAAATACCGACACCGGTATATATAACATGGTCTATCGACGCCGGGACGGCTCGATCGGGTGGGTAGAACCAGAACGTCCCGTTTGAAGAAAATCATCAGCATGGGCGCCGGCTTCGGCCCGGCCGCCCGTGCGATATCAAGGTGTTCCATGAGCGAGTTTGACGCGTTTCCAGATCCCGCCTTCATTCTGTTCGGCCAGAGCGCGGCCGACAAGAAGGCGCTGTTCGGGCTGATCGCCGGTCATGCCGCCGAGCTGACCGGGATCGATTCCGAAATCCTGACGCGCCAGCTCGAGGCGCGCGAATCCCTGGGCTCGACGGGGTTCGGGGACGGGGTCGCGATTCCGCACGGCCGCATTCCCGGTCTCGAAAAGCCCTTCACGGTGTTCCTGCGCCTTGCCGAACCGGTCGATTATGACGCGGCGGACGACCTTCCGGTCGATCTCGTCTTCGCGCTGTTTTCGCCCGATGGCGACGGCGCGGTGCATTTGCGGCTGCTCGCCAAGATCAGCCGGCGGATGCGCGACAAGGCGTTCGTTGCCAAGCTGCGCGGCGCGCGCTCGCAGGATGCGCTCTTTGCGCTGCTCACCGATATCGAGGCGGCGCACGCTGCCTGAGCTGGGCGAGAGCGGCGCGCCGCTCGCCGGCGCCGAAGCGCATTTTCGGGCGCTCGAGGCGCTTTATGCCGCCGCGCCGATCAACCGCATCTGGGATTCCCGGCTGGAAATCCCGGAAAGCGGCCATGCGCGGATCAGCTTCGATCTCGACGAGCGCTATTATCACGCCGCCGGGGCGGTTCATGGCACCAGCTATTTCAAGATGCTTGACGATGCCGCTTTTTATGCCGCGAACAGCCTGGTCTCGGACCGCTTCCTGCTCACGACCGGCTTCAACCTGTTGTTCACCCGGCCGCTGACGGCGGGGCCGGTCACGGCCGAGGGGCGCTGGGTATCGGGCCAGCGCCGCGTGTTCGTCGCCGAAGCGCGGCTCATCGATGCCGAGGGCGAAGAAGCCGCGCGCGGAACCGGCACCTTCATGAAATCGCGCATCGCGCTGTCTTCGCTCGACGGCTATCGCCTGCCGGCATGAACACGCGGCTCACAAGCCGGATGCTGATCGGCGCCCTGCGCCGCACGGTGGAAGCGGCCGGCGGCCATGCGATGGTGATGACCCATGGCGACGAGATTTCGGGGGCGGTGCTGCTCGTACTCACCGATCGTGGCGTGACGCGCGGGCTTCGCGAACGAGGGCTTGCGCCCGATGGCGGCTATCACTGGGTCGAAGCCGGCCCCGCCGATCCCGCAGACCCGGCGGCGATGGCCGAATATCTGGAGCGCCGCCGCAAATTCGATCCCGATATCTGGGTCGTCGAGATCGACAGCCCCCCGCCCGACGATTGGCTCGCGGAATTTATCGGCCAATCCTGAACGCGCCCCGCGGGGCCTTCCAAGCGTTCGTTCTTTGTTCTAGCCTTGCGCGATGACGGATTCGCACATGTCCCTGGAAACCGATTCGCTGGCGGCGATGGATGTCGCGCGCGGGGTATCGCGCCTCTTTTACCGGCAGGAACTGGTCACGCTGAGCGAAGTGCCGCTCGGGAACGGCCGGCGCGCCGATATCATGGCGATCGACGCCAAGGGCGAGATCGTGATCGTCGAGATCAAGGTCAGCCGGGCCGATCTGCTCGGCGATCGCAAATGGCCCGATTATCTCGATTATTGCGACCGCTATTTCTGGGCGGTGCCGGCCGGGTTCGATCTCGATCTGTGCGCCCGCGAAGAACTACGGCCCGACATTGCCGGGCTGATCGTCGCCGATCCCTATGACGCGGCGATCGTTCGCGAGGCGACGGCGCAAAAAATGGCGCCCGCCCGGCGAAAGTCGGAAACCTTGCGCTTCGGGCGGCGCGCCGCGGCGCGCCTGCTGGCGCTGTCGGACCCGCATCTCGCCGGCTTCGATTGAACGCCCTTCGGCTGCCGGTCAGGGCGTCGGGCCGACGACGGGCGCCTGTTCGGCGACCGGCTGGGCGGTGTCGAGAATATCGATGATATGCTGCGAGCGGCCGTCGCGAACCGCGTAATCGCGCGCCGAAAGGCCGATCACGCTGTCGGCGACTTCGGGATTGGCGCCGGCGTCGATCAGCTGGCGGACGATATCGGGATTGCGATGCTGCACGGCCAGGATCAGCGGCGTCTCGCCGCGGCTGTTGCGAGCGTTCGCATCGGCCCGGACCACGAGCAGCCAGCGCACGGCTTCGGCGAAATCGATCTGCGCGGCGATGTGCAGCGGCGTGTTGCCGTCATTGTCGCGGATATTGGGATCGGCCTCGTGACGCAGCAGGTAGAGCAGCCATTGGGTATCGCGGTCGCGCGTCACGATGTGGAGCGCGCCGAGCCCGGTGGCGCGTTCGCGGGCGTTGATGATCGCGGCGCCGCCCGGCTGCTCGATGATCTCGCTGACTTCCTCGTAGCTGCGATTCCGCACGCCCCGCAGATAATTGTAATGGTTGGAAAATTGCGCGGCGACCGGCTCGGCCACGAGCAAGGCGGCCAGCACCGCCATGATCGCGGCGGCGGAAATCTTCCGGAAAACAGAAAAGGACATGGAACTGGGCACCCCGTATCGATACTTGCCAGCACCCCTTTAGCAAAGCATGACTGGCGCTGTCATGAACGATCTCCCCTTCCCCAAAATCCGTTTTCTCCCGCTGCTGCTTGCCGCTGCGCTCACCGCTTGCTCGCCCGGCGGCGATACGGCGGCGCAGGAGGCTCCGCCGCTCCAGGGCGCGGCGATCGGCGGCGATTTCACGCTGACCGACGAAAGCGGCCAAACCGCGCAGGAAAGCGATTTCGCGGGCGACTACCGGATCGTCTATTTCGGCTATACCTTCTGCCCGGACGTCTGCCCGGTCGATATGCAGAATCTGGGCCGCGCGCTGCGGGCCTTCGAAGCCGACGATGCGGAGGCGGCGGGGAAACTGGTGCCCATCTTCGTCAGCGTCGATCCCGGTCGCGACACGCCCGAGGTCCTGGCCGAATATACCGCGAATTTTCATCCCCGCCTGATCGGCATGACGGGCACGCGCGAACAGCTGGACGCTATGGTCGAAGCCTATGGCGCCTGGTACGAGATCGAGGAGGATGACGGGTCGGGCCGCTATCTCGTCAACCACACCAACAACGCCACCCTGTTCGGCCCCGACGGCGAACCGCTCGCCATCCTGCCGCTCCAGGATTCAACCGAAACCATCGTCGATACGCTGCGCCGCTGGGTGCGATGACCGGAAATTTCTGGGAAACCAAGACGCTGGACCGGATGACGCGGGCCGAATGGGAATCGCTGTGCGACGGCTGCGGCAAATGCTGCCTGCACAAGATCCAGGATGCCGATACCGACGAAGTGCTGCCGACCAATGTCGCGTGCAAATTGCTGGACCGGGATAGCGCGCGCTGCAGCGACTATCGCCACCGCAAGGCCCGGGTGCCCGATTGCCTGCGCCTCACCGCGCGCAACGTGAACAGGCATCCCTGGCTACCGGAAACCTGTGCCTATCGGCTGCTCGCCAATGGCGAGCCCCTGCCCGACTGGCATTATCTGGTCTGCGGCGATCCCGAGGCCGTTCACCGCGCCGGCGAATCGACGCGCGGCTGGACGGTGTCGGAAGTCGATGCCGGATCGCTCGAGCATCACATTGTCGATCGCCGGCTCTGAAACCCGCGCCGGCGTCGTCTCCGAAGGCGTGGTCTTCGAAGGTGGGGGCCATCGCCGCGCGCTTGTCGTCCGCCGCCATCCCCGCGCCCGGGGAATGAAGCTGCGGGTCGATCCGCGCGACGGTGCGGTGGTGCTCAGCCTGCCGCCGCGCGCCAGTCTCGCCCGCGCCGAACGCTGGGCCGAGGGCCAGCGCGACTGGGTGGAGGCCCAACTTTCGCGCGTCGCGCCCGAACGGCCGGTCCTGCCCGGCGCGCCGCTCCCCTATCGCGGCGCCACCATCCTGATCGACTGGGAGGCTTCGCGCCCCCGCACCCCGCGGCTGGAAGATGAGCGGCTGTGCTTCGGCGGACCCGAAGAGGCGGTCGAGACACGGGCGATCCGCTGGCTCAAGGCCGAGGCCCGCCGCCATCTTTCCGAAGAAACCGCCCATTATGCCGCGCTTGCCGGCGTGCCGGTGGCGAAGGTGTCGATCGGCGATCCCCGGACGCGCTGGGGCAGCTGTTCGTCATCGGGCGCGATCCGCTATAACTGGCGGCTCGTCATGGCGCCGCCACGGGTGCTTTCGGCGACCGCCGCGCACGAGGTCGCGCACCGCGTCCATATGAATCACGGGCCGCGTTTCCATGCGCTGGTCGAAGAGATATTCGGCGCCGATCCCGCGCCCGAGCGCCGATGGCTGAAGGAAAACGGCGCGGCGCTCTACCGGATCGGCCGGTCTTCCTGAGGGCGTAGCGCGGGCTGGCGCTGGCCTCCTTCGCCCGGAAAACCGGGTTCGGGGTCGCGCCGCTGTTCGGCCCGGCGTTCGCCTTCGCTCCGGCGCAGCACCTCGTCCAGCCAGGCCTCGTCGGCATTGCCCGGTACCGGCACATCTTCATAGCCGGGGGCCTGGCCATAGCCGCCGCCCCCCACGGGCATGCCATTCTCGTCGACGAACACTTCCGGCTCGTCCAGCGGATTGCCGAAATAGGCGTCGTCCTCGTCCTCCAGCTGCCATTCGGGCAGGGTCACCTCGGTATCGAATTCCTCCACCGGGCGGCTGGCGACGGCGTAGCGCATGAAATCGGCAAAGGCGCGGGCCGGCGCGCGGCCGCCCTGCAGGCCGGGAACCGCCCGGGCATCGTCGCGCCCCATCCACACGGCCGTGGTCAGCCCGGAGGAAAAGCCGATGAACCAGCCATCCTTGTTGGAGCTGGTCGTCCCCGTCTTGCCCGCGACCGGCCGGCCGATCTGCGCGGCCCGGCCGGTGCCGGTGGCGACGGCGGTCTGCAGCAGGTCGGTCATTTCGGCCGCGACATAGGGGGCGACCAGCACCCGGGACTGGTCCACTTCGGCGCGGTAGAGTTCGCGTTCCTCATGGGTGCGCGGATCCTCCATCGTCACCCGCACGATGCCATAGGGTTCGACGGCGATGCCCTGTGCCTGCACCGAGGCGAAGGCACGCGCCATGTCGATCACACGCACTTCGGAGGTGCCGAGCACCATCGAAGGGTGGGTGTTGATCGGCGTCGATATGCCGAAGCGCTGCGCCATATTGGCGACATTGTGCAGGCCGACCTCGGCGCCAAGCTGGGCCGCGACGGTGTTCACCGAATAGGCAAAGGCCGACCGCACATCCATTTCGCCCGCAAACCGCCCGGAGCTGTTGCGCGGCTGCCAGCCATTCCATTCGACGGGTTCGTCGACCACGCGGTCGCCCGGTGTATAGCCGTTTTCGAGCGCGGCGAGATAGACGAACAGCTTCCAGGAGGATCCCGGCTGGCGCACCGATGTGACCGCGCGATTATAGTTGGAGGTTACATAATCGGTGCCGCCGACCATCGCGCGCACCGCGCCGTCCCGATCCAGCGCGACGAGCGCGCCCTGCGCGCCCTGGGGCGTATGGGTGCGGATCGAGGCGACGGCGCGCGCCTGCATGTCGAGATCGAGCGTCGTCCAGACGTCGATCGGCGCGCGCGTTTCGTCGATCATGAAATCGAGCTGGTTGAGCGCCCAGTCGGTAAAATAGCGGACCGAATTCTGGCGCGGCTGCGCGGCCAGGCGAACCTCGGTCGGCGCCGCCTGCGCAGCTTCGGCCGCGCTGATCCGCCCGGTTTCGACCATCAGGTCGAGCACCACCGATGCCCGGCCGATCGCGGCCTCGGCGTCGGCGGTCGGCGAATAGCGCGAGGGCGCCTTCACCAGCCCCGCAATGACGGCGGCCTCGTTCAGGTCGAGCTCGCGCGCCGAATGGCCGAAGAAGCGGCGCGAAGCGGCGTCGATGCCATAGGCGCCGCCGCCGAAATAGACGCGGTTGAGATAGAGTTCGAGGATCTCGTCCTTGGAAAAGCGTATCTCCATCGCGATGGCGAGAATCATCTCGCGGATCTTGCGGCCGAAGGTGCGCGTGTTGGTAAGGAACAGGTTGCGGGCGAGCTGCTGGGTTATGGTCGATCCGCCCTGCGCCCAGCTGCCGCGCTGGATTCGCACCCAGCCGGACCGGGCGATGCCGATCGGATCGATGCCCAGATGATAGTTGAAGCGCCGATCCTCGACCGAAATCATCGCGTCGCGCATCACCGGCGGGATATCGTCATGGCTGAGCCACTGGCCGTAGCTCGGCCCCATCGCGAAGATCACCGTGCCGTCGGCCGCGCGCACGCGTACCGTCTGGCCGTTGGGCGAGGATTGCAGCGTCTCGAAATCGGGCAGCGAGGACATCGCGATGCCGACCGCGACGGCGAGCGCGATGAAGCCGAGCAAGGCGGCATAAAGCCCATATTTGATGAAGCCGATCGTGAACCGCCAAAATGGTCCGCGCGCCGCTTTGCTTCTCGCCATATACCGTCCCGCCCTAAGTGCGCGCCTTGTCCATTCTCACGATGGCCCCACCAAGCCCGATTTGCGACTGAACCAATGCTGAATCGCCGGTCGGGATACCGGCTGGCGGCGAGCCGTCACCTCTCGTGACGCGCCGCGGCCACCTCATTTCTCGGGCTCGAATTCGAGCGACAGGCTGTTGATGCAATAGCGCAGGCCAGTCGGCGGCGGGCCATCCGGGAAAACATGGCCGAGATGCCCGTCGCAGCGGGCGCAGCGGCTTTCGGTGCGAACCATGCCATGGCCGGTATCGACATGATCGGTGACGACCTCGTCGCTCAGCGGCTTGGTGAAGCTCGGCCAGCCCGAACCGCTGTCATATTTGGCGCTGCTCGAAAACAGCGGGAGCTGGCAGCCCGCGCATAGATAGGTGCCGGTTTCGTGATTTCCGTAGAGATCGCCGGCAAAGGCGCGTTCGGTGCCGCCTTCGCGCAGCACATGATACCGTTCGGGCGTCAGCCGTTCGCGCCATTCGGCCTCGCTGAGGTCGAGCTTTTCCATGGTTCGAGCATATGAATCGCCTGCGCCGCCAAATCAACCGAATTAGGCGGCGATCCGCGTCAACCGGCCGAGAAGCGCGACAAGGCCCGGTATCTGCGCCAGGCGCATCGCAGGGCCGGCGGCGCGCGGGCTTTCGGCCATCCGCATCAGCCGCCCCGCCACCGCCAGCGGCCGCCGGGCGCGCCGGGCGAAGGCCCGCTGATAGGCGGGCGCGGCCGCCGGCCCGCCTTGCGCATAGGCGCGCGCCGCAAGGATGCCGCTGGCGATCGCGATGCCGATTCCCTCGCCGGCCAGCGAGGGGATGACGGCGGCCTGGTCGCCGATCCGGAACAGCCCGGCCTCGCCCTGCCGCGCGCACCAGCCATAGGGGACGAGCCCCACCGCATCATGGGCGACCAGGTCTCCCGCCCGGCCCAGCCGTTCCGCCAGGCTCGGCGTTTCGGCCGCCAGCCGGTCGAGCATCGCGCCGGGATCGCTGCCGGCCTCGGCCAGCCGCTCGCGGCGCACGGCCATGCAGAGATTGGCGGTTCCGTCTTCCTGCAGCAAAAGCCCGGCATAGCCGCCCTCGAAGAAATGGAGTTCGATCGTCCCGGCCAGCGCCTCGGCGAGCGACGGGGTTGCGGCGTAGCGATAGCGCAGGCCCATCCATTGGGCGGGCGATGCCGCGCGCTTGGCCCCGCGCAGCTCATATTTGCCGGTGGCGAGGAACAGCGCCTCGGCCGCGATCTCGCTGTCATCGGCGAGCCGCGCCGCGCCCGGCAGGGCTTCGCGCACCGCCATGCCGCGGATCACCTCCGCCCCCGCCGCTTCCGCTTCGCCGAGCAACAGCTCGTCGAGCCGCCGCCGGGACACGCCGATGCCCGGCGAGGGCAGGCGCGCGCGCGCCGCCCTGTTTCCGGCGAACAGCCTGACCCGGTCGATCCCGTAGCCGCCGATCTTCGGGGCGGAGAGTCCTAACCGCGCGAGCGTTTCCAGGGTCCGCCAGCTGACAAAGCCGCCGCACAGATGGTCGCGGGTTTCAGCGTCGCGCTCGACGACCAGCGCCGCCGCGCCGCCGCGCGCCAGCGTGATCGCCGCCGCCGCGCCGGCCGGCCCGCCGCCGACGATCAGCGCAGCCGTTCGACGCACAGCCTGAAGGGGAAGGCGCGGAATATCCGCGCGGCATTTGCAACCCCTGCCTCTTCGAGGATCGGCGGCCATTCGCCGGGCCGGTAGGACCGGGCGATCGACAGGGTGCCGTCCTCGCGCACGATCCGGTGCCAGCCCATGATCCGCGCGAGGATCGGATAGCCCCTATGGGCAAAGCCGTGGCGGTGAAGATCGTTGACCAGCCAGCCGGCCGATGCCTTCGCTTCCATATGTTTCAGGAAGGCGACGAGCTGGTCATGGGTCATATGATGGGCGACGAGGTTGGAAAGGATGCAGTCGAACGGTTCGCAATCGGCATAATCGCCGCTGCGATAGTCGATGCCGAGCCCGGGCGGGGTTTTGGCTTGCGCCGCGGCGCGGCTCTTGGCGTTGAGATCGATGCCGACGAGCCGCGCTTCGATGCCGCGCTTTTGCGCCCAATGCGCGATCGCCCGAAGCATCCCGCCTTCGCCGAAGCCGACATCGAGCAGGCTGAAGCTGCGCCTGCTTCCCACCGCGCGCTGGAGAAAGCCGAGCGTCGGCCGCGCCGAAAAGGTCCAGCGATTGGCCTTTTCGAGATCGGCCAGCACGGCGGCATAGGTTTCGGGGGGCAGGTCCGCCGCGTCCATCTGCTCCTCGGCGATGGTCCGCTCGGAAAGGCGGACCATCAGGCGCTCCGGAAGCCGAAGCCTTCGGCAGCGAGCCCCGGCCCGAAGGCGATGGCGACGCCATTGTCGATGCCGGGCCCGGCCATCAGCCGGCGGAGCACGAACATCAGTGTCGCCGACGACATGTTGCCGCTTTCGGCGAGGATCGCACGCGACGCGGCGAGCGCATCGGTGCCGAGCCCCAGCGCCTTTTCCACCGCATCGAGGATCGAACGGCCGCCGGCATGGACGGCCCAGCCGTCCACCGTCTGCGGATCCGCGCCGCCGCACACCGCGCCGCGAAAGCCGTCGGTGCCGAGCGCTTCGCCGATTCGTCCCGGCACTTCGCCCGAAAGATGCATGGCAAAGCCGGTATCGCCGATATGCCAGCGGATAAGATCGCCCGATTCCGGGAGTGTCGCGGCAAATTGCCGGTCGATGGCCAGGCCGCTGGGCTCCGCGCTGACGATCGCCGCCGCCGCGCCGTCGCCGAACAGCAGCATGGCGAGAAATTCGTCGATCGATCCGCCGGTCTGCAGATGCAGCGTCGAAAGCTCGGTCGCGACGACGAGCACGCGCGCTTCGGGCTCGGAACGGACGATATGCCAGGCCGAGCGCAGCGCGGTTACCGCGCCATAGCAGCCCATGAAGCCGACCAGCGTCCGCTCGACGCTGCCCGACAGGCCCAGCCGGCTCGCGATCAGCTGGTCGAGGCCCGGCGCGGTGAAGCCCGTGCAGCTGGCGACCACGAGATGGGTGATGCCGGCGGGGTCGGGCGCTTCGGGCAGGGCGGCGATCGCCTCCATCGCCAGTTGCGGCGCGGCTTGCGCATAGATCGCCATGCGCTGGGAGGTCGGCGGCATGCCGTTTTCGTAGAAGCCGCCCTCCGCGACCGGCGATCCACCGCCGGCGGTTTTCGGCAATACCGACCAGCGATGGCCGATCCCGGCGCGCTTCACCATGCGTTCGAACAGCCCGCGTTCGCGGCTATTGTCGAGCCGCGCCGCGACCCAGTCGATAAAGGCGGTGTGGATGTCGTGCGTGGGCGTCGCAGTGCCGATCGCATTTATGTGGGGCGTTGCTGATGGCAAGAAAGGCCCTTTCCAGGCGCGTCGGAAGGATCGTGCTTCTGTTTTGCAGGCGCATATCACGGCTGTCCTGCTTCTATGGCAGGCTTTGATCGTTAACGAAATATTGAACGGTTGCAGCCGAAAATGGAATGATGGACATGCGCGCCCTTCCTCTGGCGATCCTGCCGTTTTGCCTGCTTCCCGCGGCCCCTGCTTCGCAGGCGGCGGCGCAGGGTTGCAGGCTATGCCAGGAAGCGGCGCCGATCGTCGACCAGGCGCGTCCGCGCCGGCCGATCAGCATCGATATAACGACGGCCATCGATTTCGATCGCATGGCGCTTATCGATTCCAATGGCGGCGCGGCGGAAATCGATCCGGTGACCGGCGCGCGGCGGCTGGACCGGCTCGCCAGCGTCGGCGGCATGTATATGCGCGGCGAAGTGCTGATCCGCGGCGATCAGGGCCGCGCCGTGCGCATCGACATGCCCGACGAGATCGTGATGCACGCGCCCGGCGGCCGCCGGCTCGAACTTGTCGACATGCGCACCGACCTCCCCGGCCAGCCGAGAATCGGCAATAATGGCGAATTGCGCTTTTCCTTCGGCGGCAGGATCCTCGTCGACGGCGACGATATCGGCCGGTTTCACGGCCGGATGCGGATCCACGCCGAATATGAGTGAATTTCCGTTATTGGAAAATAATCGCGCGTTAACCAGTTCCATCAGCAAAATCTGAAGCAGGTCCCGCCAAAAAGGCCCCCGAATGGCGCGGGGGACACGTTCCGTTCAGTCGAAAATTCGGAAATGTGAAAAAAAGGGACCAGATAATGAACAAACTGTTTAACGCTATCGCCGCCGGTTCGGCGGTTGCCGCGCTTGGCCTCGGTGCCAGCGCTGCCCAGGCTGCCGATGCTACGGCGACCGCGACGGCCGAGATTCTCGAGCAGGTCACGATCGTTCAGGCTGCCGATCTCGATTTCGGCACGATCGTTCCGAGCACGACGGCTGCCAGCACGGTCGCCATCGCGGCGAACGCCGCCGGTACGCGCACCTGCGGCGCCGGCCTCACCTGTGCCGGCACCAATGCGTCGGGCCAGTTCAACGTCACGGGTTCGAACGGCCAGACCGTCGACATCACCGACAATGGTTCGAGCGCCGTTCTGACCAGCGGTGGCGACACCATGGGCGTTGCGTTCAACTTCTCGTCGGCCACGCTGGCGATGACCGGCGCGGCGGTTCCGCTGTATGTCGGCGGCACGCTCAACGTCGGCATTTCTCAGCCGACCGGCGTATATACCGGTACGATCGCGGTTAGCGCGAACTACCAGTAATTTGCCGGTAAACCGGTAGCCGGGGCCTCGGCCCCGGCGCTGTTTTCCTGAACTATCCCGGTGACGCCTTGGCGCCACCGGGATTTTCTTCGTCCCAAATCGGCATTTTGACGGAATAATAACCAAAATTTGCGAGGTTCTTCGCGTGTTTCCGGGCGCTCATCTTCCTGCCCGGCCGATACCGACGGAGATCCCATAATGACACTCGCCTTTCTTTCCAAAAGTGCCCGTTTTGCCTGCACGGCCGCCGCCCTCGCGGTCGCTGCCGCCGTTGCCCCGGCCCCGGCGCATGCCAACGACCTGCTCGTCGCGCCGACCCGCGTCGTGCTCAACGGATCGCGGGGGACCGAGGTGATCCTCAACAATATCGGCACCGAAGAGGCGACCTACCGGATTTCGCTCGAACTGCGGCGGATGACGCCGGACGGCGGTCTCGAAGAGATTGAAAACGCGAACGAAGCCGAACAAGCGGCGCTGGACATGATCCGCTATGCGCCGCGCCGCGTGGTGTTGCCGCCGAACCAGCCCCAGGCGGTGCGGATCGGCGTGCGGCCGCCGCAGGACCTGCCGGACGGCGAATATCGCGTCCATATGCTGTTTCGCGCGATTCCGCGCCCGCGCCCGGTTGCCGAGGAAAATCAAGGGCCTAGCGAAGGCTTCGCGATCCGCCTGATCCCGGTTTACGGCGTCACCATCCCGATCATCGTCCGCCAGGGCAATCTGACGGCGACCGCGGCCATCGCCAATCCCCGGATCGTCGAGGATAACGGCGTGCGCGCGATCCAGTTCGATCTTTCGCGCCAGGGGGAACGATCGACCTATGGCGAGGTCATCGTCACCCGGCCGGGCATCGACCTGCCGATCGCCCGGGCGCGCGGCATCGCCGTTTACACCGAAATCGGCCAGCGCACGGTGATCGTGCCGGTCAGCGAGGAATTTCAGGGCACGCTCGCCGGCCCGGTACGGATCCAGTATCGCGAGCCCGATGGCGATGGCGGTGGCCTGATTGCCGAAACCCAGGCGGTGCTGCGCTAGGCGCGGCATCCGGGTGGCGGGGCGATCATGCTTCGCTGGGGGCGTAAAACACAGATTTTCCTGGCCGGACTGGCGGCGTTTTTCGCCGTCTCGACCGGTCACGCCCAGGCCGGCGGCGGCGGATGGGAGCCCAATCCCGACGATTCCCTGCTTTTCGACGTCCGTCTCGGCGAATATCGGCTCGGCGACGGGGTTCGCGGCTATCAGACGCCCGGCAGCATCTGCATCGATCTTGCCGATACGATCGCCGCGCTGGACGTGCCCGTTTCCATCGATGAGGATACGAATCGCGCCGAAGGTTGGGCTTTTAACGAAGAAAACCAAATAGTTATAGACAGGGGCCGGGGCCGCGTCCGGTTCGGCGAGGCCAGCGAGAATCTGCCCGAAGGCGTCATTTACGACACGCCCGAGGGCTGGTGCGTGGCCACCCAGGCGCTGGCGAGCTGGCTTGGCATCGAGATGGAAGCCGATATGCGCAACGCGCTGCTGGTGCTGAGCTCCGACCAGCCTTTGCCCGTGCAAATGGCGCTCGAGCGCCAGGCGCGCGCCTCCCGGCTGCGCCCGCGCCTCGATTTCGATCTTTCGACCCTTCCCCAGGCCGATATGCCCTACCGGATGTGGCGCACGCCGTCGGTCGATGTCGTGCTGACATTGGGCGGTTTGCGTGATCGGCAACGCAATCGCAGCGGTATCGAGCGCCGCTACGAGATTTATGCCGCCGGTGAAGTCTTGACGGCATCGGTCGATGCGCGGCTCGCTTCGGACGATCGCGGAACGCCGCAATCGCTGAGAATGCGGGCTTTCCGCAGTTCGCCGGCGGGCAATTTGCTGGGGCCGCTCGGCGCGACCCATTTCGCGATCGGTGACGTCACGAGCCAGTATTCGCCGATCGCGATCCAGCCGACCCCGGGCCGCGGCGCGGTCGTCACCAACCGGCCGCTCGACCAGCCCGACAGTTTCGACCGGCGGACCTTTCGCGGCGAATTGCCCAGCGGATGGGAGGCCGAACTCTATCGCAACGGCCAATTGCTGGCCTTTTCGATGGATCGCGGCGATGGCCGGTACGAATTTGTCGATGTCGAGCTGCGCTACGGGATCAACCGCTTCGAAATCGTGCTGTACGGCCCCCAGGGCCAGGTCCGGCGCGAAACCGAAATCGTCAATGTCGGCGTGGAGAGCATTCCGCCGCGCCAGACCTGGTATTGGGCGGGCGTCAGCCAGGACAATCGCGATCTCGTCAATCTTGACGCCAATGCGTTCGTGCGCGCGGCCAATTGGCGGGCTGGTTTCGCGGTCGAACGCGGGCTCAACGCGAAAACCTCGCTCGCCTTTCACGTCAACAGCCTGGTGATCGCCGACGAACGGGTCACGGTTCTCGAAGGGTCGGTGCGCCGGGCGGTCGGCCCCGCGCTGGTCGAGATGACGGGCGCCTGGTCCGACAATGGCGGTTATGCGGCGCGGGCGCAGTTTCTCGGGCGTTTCGGGCGCGCCTATGTGAGCGCGGAATCGATTTTTGCCCGCGATTTCCGTACCGAGCGCTACGGCACCAATGTGACCGGCCGGCACAGCCTTTCGGTCGATCACAGCATCCAACTCGGGCGTGCCGTCATGCCGCTACGCGTGCAGGGCACTTATCTGACGCGCGCGGGCGGGGTCGACCAGATCGACGTCGCGGCCCGGATTTCCGCCAATCTGCGCCGTTTCGCGGTGACCGGCGAATTCGGCTTCCGGCGCCAGACGATTGCCGGCAGCGCCGATCCGCCGACCGAAACCATAGCCGGCATGCTGGCCAATGGCCGGATCGGACGGGTTCGCCTGCGCGGGGAAGCGCGCTGGCGGCTTGCGCCGTCCACCGCCTTTGAAAGCGCGGCGCTGACGGCCGAATGGGGCAATGGCGAAAACAGTTCGTGGCGCGCGGAGCTCGGCTATCAGGCGGATCTCGATCGCGCGCGCGCCAGCGTCGGCTATGTCCGGCATTTCCGCCGGCTCGCGGTGACGGCATCGGCCGAAGCGGCGACCGACGGATCGGTGGCGGCGGGGCTCAATCTCGTTTTTTCGATCGGCCCGAGCCCGCGCGGCGGCGTGCAGATGACCGCCGACAAGCTGGCGAGCGGCGGCCAGGCGGTTGCGCGGGTCTTCCGCGATCTCAACAATGACGGCACCCGCCAGCCGAACGAACCCTATGAGGAAGGCGTGCAGATCACCACCGGCCGGGCGCCGTCCAACGAGCCGACCGATGCAAACGGCTTTGCGATCGTCACCGGCCTTGCGCCCTATCGCCCCGTTCTCGTCGGCATCGATACCTCGTCGCTGTCCGATCCCTTCGTCCAGCCGCGCGGACCCGGCGTGGTCGTGACGCCGCGCCCCGGAATCTCGGCGGTCGTCGAACTGCCGCTGGTCAGCGCCGGCGAAATCGAGGGAATCCTGGTCCGTGCGGGTGGCGGTGCGCTCGAGGGCGTCGATCTGGAGCTGGTCGATGTCGAAGGCATGGTCGTGAAGACGGCGCGGAGCGATTTCGACGGCTTCTTTCTGTTCGAAGGCGTGCCCTATGGCGAATACTCGGTGCGCCTCGCCCGGCTTTCTGCCGATGCGATCGGCGCCCCGGCCCAGCTCGGCCGCCGCGCCTTCGTGACCGACGAGGACGACACGGTGCGCCTCGGCACGATCGCCGTCGGCAGCGCCGCCCCGGCCCCGGTCGCCGCGGCCGAATAAGGCTTCGATTTGTCAGACTCGACCTATTCGGGCTGGCGCGGCGATTTCCTGCCAGGGAAATTCTGACCGCTACAAAGTCGCGCCGCGCGACTTTGCCGATTTTCCCGTAAATCTCTGAAACTGTTTGAAAATGGTGCGGTCGAGAAGACTCGAACTTCCACGGGCTTTCGCCCACAACGACCTCAACGTTGCGCGTCTACCAGTTCCGCCACGACCGCACATTTTCAAAAAAGGCCGGTGCAGACCGGCCCTGGCAGGCGCGTGCCTCTAGCAAAGCGGTTGGGCGCGCGCAACACAAGAACGCGCCCGGACGGACGCGCAGGACGAAAAACCGGCAAACGCCGCGAATTAACGCTCTTTTCCACGCCTTTTCGCTGCTGTTAACCATTTCTTAACCTTCTTTCGCGCTTTTCCGGGGGTTAGCGAGGGGCAATGGCCGCCGCTTTCGCTCTCGCCCTCGCGATTCTCGTCGCGGATTCGCCGCGCCGGCCGGGCGCAGAGGCGCGGGCCCGGGCGAGCGCGGTCATCCTGCCCGGCGAAGAGATCGATTTCACGGATTTCGGCCGCGAGCAGCGGCGCGCGGATCGCGTCCCCCATCTCGCCCGCTATCGGGATCGCGCCGCCCCGGCCGGGGAACGCCGCGAGCTGCGCCTGTTCGAATTCCACTAGGTCGCCGGGCGCGCCTAGTAGAGGAACATCGGCATCCCTTCGACGCGCATCAGCTTGGCGCGATAGGCCTCGCGGTCGTAAAGGTTGCGCACGTCGACGGTCTTCGAACCTTCGAGCAGCGTCGCGATCGGGACATGGCAATAATTGCCGTCCTTCAGCGCCACCATCCGCCCGGCATTCTTGTCGCGCAGCAGTTGCACGGCGAGCCCGCCGAACGCGAAGCCGACCATCCGGTCCATCGCATCGGGCTCGCCCGCCCGCATCAGATAGGCGAGTTCCTGGACGACGGTGCCGACGCCGGTTTCCTCCTCGATCGTCCGCGCCAGCCTGTGGCCGACGCCTTCGTCGGACCGCTGCGTCCCGGTCATGCCCAGCTCGGCATTCTTCTCTTCGCCCTGGATGCGCGCGCCTTCGGAAATCACGCACATCGCGTAATTGGCGCCGCTATGGTGCCGATCCTCGACGAGCAGCGGGAGCAGCGCGCCCGGATCGGCGGGCACTTCGGCGATGACGGTGCGATCGACCTGGGCAAGAAAACCGGCGAGCAGCGCGGTCTCGCCCGAGCGCCGGCCGAACAGTTCGACGATGCCGATCCGTTCATGGCTGCCGGTGGTGGTGCGCAACGCGTTGATCGCCTCGACCGAGCGCGAGATCGCGGTCGAGAAGCCGATGCAATAATCGGTGCCGAACACGTCATTGTCCATCGTCTTGGGCACCGAGATGACGGGAAAGCCCTGGCCCGAAAGATGGGCCGAAAAGCGCAGGGTGCCGTCGCCGCCCAAGGTCACCATCGCGTCGATGCCGAGCTTGTCGAGCACGTCGAGCACATGGCCGGTACGGTCGCCCGCTTCCTGCGTGCGCGGATCGGTGCGCGAAGTATGGAGGATGGTGCCGCCGGTGCGATCGATGCCGCGCACCCTTTCCCGGTCGAGCGTCCAGCTCTGATGGGCGATGGTTTCGGGATCGGACGGGTCGATCCGCAGAAACCCTTCCCAGCCCCGGCGAAAGCCGGTGACCTGCCAGCCGAGATCGATGGCGCCGAGCGTGATCGCGCGGATACACGCATTGAGCCCCGGAACGTCTCCGCCCCCTGTTAAAATGCCGATATGGATTGCGGGTCTCCCATGGCTGGGTGCCCCTCACCGGTTCCCGTTCAGGAAGCCCCGTCGAAAGGCACGAATTTGAGGTTCAATTCTTCGGCGCTTCTTGGAATGTCGATTTCCGCCGAATTGAACTCTACCATTTCCCGCGCCGGCAATGTGCGCTGTGGCGCCTGGATCGTCCAGTCATAAACGACGGTGCCCTGGGCGTTGCGCAGCTCGGCGCGGATATCGGGGACCTGCTGTTCCTCGTCGGTCATGTTGACGATGCGGCCGGAGATCGACAGCAGCTCATGCCCGCTCGCGAGCGTTCGCCGCTCGGGCGCACGCACGAGCTGGACGTCGAGCGCGCTCTCGGCGGCGTCCTCGCCGATTCCGATCCCCGAAAGGAAGCCGGGGGGGCCAAACCAGGCGAGCGCGCCGATCGCCGATCCCAGGATGAGGAAGAGGCCGATCGCGATCGCCGTCCACATTTTCGCCGGGTTGCGCCGCGGCTTGAAGGGCGGTTCGTAGCCGAAAGGATCGGTATCCGCCTCCTCCGCGTCATGGCGTACGAAATCGCGCACTCGCCGCGTGCTCGCCACTTCCTCGCGCACCGGCTCTTCGGCGACGGGCGGCGGGGTATCGGGAAATTCCCGCTGCACGGGCTCGGCGGGCGGCGGCGCGGGGGGTGGCGGCGGCGGTGAAGGAGCCGGGGCAGGGGGCGGCGCGAGCGCGGCGCCTTCGGCGAACCAGCTATGCTTGCAACTGGCGCAGCGCACCTGTCTCCCGTCGACGCCGATCGCCGTATCGGGAACCAGATAGCGGGTCGAACAGGCCGGGCACTGGAGGATCATGCGAAAGGGACGCCAACTCGTTGCAAAACAGGGTTCTAAGCCTCGCCCGATCTACGCGCGCAGGGCCCTTGCTGGCAAGCCGCTAACCGCCTTGCATTGTGTGCTTTACGGCGGATAGCGCGCTGTGCCATGGCTCGGCGATCATGGCGACGACAATTGCCCAGTTCGAAAATGTCGGGCTGCGCTACGGGACCGGCGCGGAAACCCTGTCCGATGTTTCCTTTTCTCTGGATACGGGCGGTTTCTATTTTCTGACCGGACCTTCGGGTGCGGGCAAGACGTCACTCCTGAAGCTGCTCTATCTGTCCCAGCGGCCCAGCCGCGGGTTGATCCGGCTGTTCGACACCGATGTGGTGACGCTGGCGCGCGATCGGCTGCCCGGCTTCCGCCGCCGGATCGGCGTGGTTTTCCAGGATTTCCGCCTCGTCCCGCACCTTTCGACCTTCGACAATATCGCGCTGCCGCTGCGCGTCGCCGGTGTCGAGGAAAGCGAGCTCGTCTCGCCGGTCAACGAGATGCTGGCCTGGGTCGGGCTCGCCGACCGGGCGAGCGCAAGGCCGGCGACGCTGTCGGGCGGCGAGCAGCAGCGGGTGGCGATCGCGCGCGCGGTGATCCACCGGCCGGAAATCCTGATCGCCGACGAGCCGACCGGCAATGTCGATCCTGAAATGGCGGCGCGGTTGCTCCATCTGTTCGATGCGCTCAACAAGCTCGGCACGACGATGGTGGTGGCGACCCATGACATCCATCTGCTGAGCCGGGTGTCGAATGCGCAGATGATGCGGCTCGATAGCGGGCGGCTGGCCGATCCGACCGGGCTGCTCCGCAATCCGCCGCGCGAAGCGGGGCGCGGGCGACGCCCCAAGCCCGGCGCATGATCTTTCCTTTTTCCGCCACCCCCGCCGAACGCCGGCTGCTGACCGAAGGGCGGCTGTCGGGGCCGATGCCCTGGGTGATCGCGATCATGATGTTCCTCACCGTGCTTGCCGCGGCGAGCGGGCTTGCGCTCGCCAATGCCGCGCGCAATGTGACCGGCGGCATCGCCAACCGGATCACCGTCCAGATTGTCGAGGCCAATCCGGACCTGCGCGAGGAACAGACGCGCGCGGCGATGGCGGCGCTCGCCGCGATGGACGGGGTCAGTCATGTCGCGCGCGTGCCCGACGAGGAGATCGACCGGCTGATCGAACCCTTTCTCGGCACCGCGGCCGAGGAGGAGGGCATACCGGTGCCGACGATGATCGATGCCGATCTCAGCGAAGCGCTGCACGCGCAGCTCGGGGAGGTGGAGGCGGATATCGCCGCCGTCGCACCGGCGGCGCGGGTGGACGATCACGCGCAATTCCTCGCGCCGCTCGCCGGGCTGATCCGTTCGCTGAGCTGGCTCGCGCTCGGGCTGGTGCTCCTGATCGGCAGTGCGCTGGCCGCCTCGGTGATCCTCGCCGCGCGCGCCGCGCTCAACACCCACCGCTCGACGATCGAGGTGCTCCACCTGATGGGGGCGACCGATATCCAGATTGCCCGGCTTTTCCAGCGGCGGATCGCTCTCGATGCGCTGTTCGGCGGGGCGGTCGGCTTCCTTTCGGCGGTGATCGTGCTGCTGCTGCTCGGCCAGCGGATCGGCGCGGTCGGCTCCGAACTGCTCGGCTCGGCCTCGCTGCCCTGGACGGCGTGGCTCGTCCTGTTCGTCCTGCCGCTCGCCGGTGCGGTGTTGGCGACGCTCGTCGCGCGCTTTACGGTGATCGGCGTGCTCCGGAAGATGCTGTAACCGCCATAATGACAATCGCGCCATGATCCGCCGTATTCTCGCTGCCATCCTGCTCCTGTGGGCGCTCGGGTTTGCGGCCTTTGTCGTCCTGCTGCCCGGCCCGGCGGCGCCGTCGGAAACCGATGCCATCATCGTGCTGACCGGCGGCGAGAACCGCATCGACCGTGGAATCGCGCTGCTGAAGGACGGCCATGCCGAACGGATGCTGGTCTCCGGCGTCAACCGCACGGTGCGCCCGGCCGAGCTCGCCGCGGAAACCGGAGAGCCCGAAGACCTGTTCGAATGCTGCATCGATCTGGGCCAGGACGCGGTCGATACGCGCAGCAACGGCGCCGAAGCCGCCCGCTGGATGCGTGAAAACCGCTTTACCAGCGTGCGCCTCGTCACCACCGACTGGCATATGCCGCGCGCGCGCTTCGAGCTGGCGCGCGAGCTGGACGACGGCGTCGACCTCATCACCGATGCGGTGGCGAGCGAGCCGAGCTTCACCCAGCTGTTTCTCGAATATAACAAGTATCTACTGCGCCGGATCGGCGCGCTGATCGGCATTTGACGCGATGGCGGCACTCCGGACAGCCGTCTATACGCTCGTTTTCTATGGAATAACCGTGCCGTTCGTGATGGCGGCGCTGATCGGCGCCGTGCTCGGCGAGCGGCCCATGCACGCGGTGATCCATGCCTGGGTCGCCTTTCACGGGCATTGCGCGCGCTGGATCCTCGGCATTCGCACGCGGGTCGAGGGCGTCATTCCCGAAGAGCAGGTGTTCTTCGCCGCCAAGCACCAGGCGATGTTCGAAACGCTCGATCTGCTCAATCGCCTCGATACGCCGGTGCCGGTTCTGAAGAAGGAACTCACCGATATTCCCGCCTGGGGCTGGCTCGCCCATCGCTATGGCGGGATCTCGGTCGATCGCAAGGGCGGGGCGAAAACCCTGCGCGCGATGCTGAAGCGGACGCGCGCCATGGTGGCGAGCGGCCGCTCGATCGTGATCTTTCCCGAAGGCACGCGCGTGCGGCCGGGCACCACGCCACCGCTGCAATCCGGCTTTGCCGGGCTCTACAAGATGGTCGGGCTGCCGGTGGTGCCGGTGGCGGTGGAAAGCGGGCATGTCTGGCCGCGCGACAGCTGGATCAAGCGGCCGGGCACCGTCACCTACCGGTTTTTCGATCCGATTCCGCCCGGGCTCGACCGCGAGGAGATCGAGCGGCGGGTCCATGAGGCGATCAACACGCTAGAGCGCGGCTGAGACGAGCTCTTCCAGCGCTTCGGCGAGGCCGCGCACTTCCTGTTCGGTGCCGATCGAGATGCGCAGGCCGTGCGGCAATTCCTGCCCGGGCAGCCAGCGGGTGATATAGCCGCGCTCGACCAGCCCTTCATAGGCGGCTTCGGCCGAAAGCGGGCCTTCGAACAGGACGAGCAGGAAATTGGCCTTGGAGGGAATCGCGCGCAGGCCGGCATTGCCGAGCTTGCCGATCCGTTCGGCGAGCCAGGCGCGCCACATCGTGTTGTGCAGCCGGCTCTTTTCGATGAATTCCCGGTCGCCGAGCGCCGCGATCGCCGCTTCCTGCCCGCCGGTCGTTACGTTGAAGGGCCCGCGGATGCGGTTGAGCGCCTCGATCACCGGCGGCGGGCCATAGGCCCAGCCGATCCGCTCCGCCGCGAGCCCGTAAATCTTCGAAAAAGTACGTGTTATCAATATGTTGTCTGCGGCGTGCGCCAGTTCCAGCGCGCCGTCCCCCTCGCCCGGCTCCAGATATTCGGCATAGGCCTGGTCGACGACGAGCAGGCAATCGGGCGGCGTGGCGTCATGAAGTCGCGCGACATCGGCGGCCGCGCAGAAGGTCCCGGTCGGGTTGTTGGGGTTGGCGAGAAAGAGGACGCGTGTATTGGGCGTGATCGCCGCGATCAGCGCGTCGATATCGGTCGCATAATCGGTGTCCGGCGCTTCCACCGGCGTCGCGCCGACCCTTTGGGCGGCGGCCGGATAGACCGAGAATCCGAACCGCGAATAGAGGATTTCGTCGCCGACCCCGGCATAGGCGCCCGCGGCGAGGTGCAGGATCTCGTCGGACCCGGTGCCGCAGACGATCCGCGCGGGATCGAGCCCGTAGCGTTCGCCGATCGCCGCGCGCAATGTTTCGGACGCACCGTCGGGATAGCGGGAAAGCCGGCCCTTCGCGTTCGCCAGCGCTTCGGCGGCCTTTTCGCTCGTGCCGAGCGGGTTTTCGTTGGAGGAGAGCTTGGTCAGCGCCTCGCCGCGCGGCCCCCTGGAACTGCCGGGTGTATAGGGCGTGATCGCGTCGATCCACGGCTTGGGCCTGAGCTTGGGGTTCGGTCCGGTCATGGGCGATCCCTTGCGACAGCGCGCGCGCGTTGACAAGCCGCGCCTTCCGGCCCTAGCGCCGCTGGACTTGCGGGAATGGAGGCCATGGCCGACGATACTTCGCCTTTCGGTGCCGCGCGCACCCTGACCTTGCCGGGCCCGCTCGCGCTCGATGGCGGGGCGAGCCTCGCGCCGCTCGACTTCGCCTATGAAACCTATGGCGAGCTGAACGAAGACAAATCCAACGCGATCCTGATCTGCCACGCGCTGACTCTGGACCAGTTCGTCGCCTCGGCCCATCCGCTGACCGGCAAGCCGGGCTGGTGGACGAGGATGGTGGGCGAGGGGAAGCCGATCGATCCCGCCCGCCATTTCGTTATCTGCATCAATGTGCTCGGCAGCTGCATGGGCAGTTCCGGTCCGGCGAGCGAGGCGGAGGACGGCCAGCCCTATGCGATGCGCTTCCCGGTCATCACCATCCGCGACATGGTGCGCGCCCAGGCGATGCTGCTCGATCGTCTCGGCATCGAGACGCTCGCCGCGGTGATCGGCGGATCGATGGGCGGGATGCAGGTGCTCGAATGGGCGGCCTGCTATCCCGAAAGGGTGAAGAGCGCGATTGCCATCGCCACCGCCGCGCGCCATTCGGCCCAGAATATCGCCTTTCACGAAGTCGGCCGTCAGGCGATCATGGCCGATCCCAACTGGCATGGCGGAGACTATTACGCCAATGGCGATGCGCCCACCAAGGGCCTCGCCGTCGCCCGCATGGCCGCGCATATCACCTATCTTTCCGAAGAGGGGCTGACCGAGAAATTCGGGCGCCGGCTACAGGCCCGCGATTCGAAAAGCTTCGGCTTCGATGCCGATTTCCAGATCGAATCCTATCTCCGCCACCAGGGGATCAGCTTCGTCGACCGGTTCGACGCCAATTCCTATCTCTATATCACCCGGGCGATGGATTATTTCGATCTCGCCGAGGAACATGGCGGCCTGCTTGCCAACGCCTTTGCCGGAACGCGCACCCGCTTCTGCATGATCAGCTTCGACAGCGACTGGCTCTATCCCACCGCCGAAGCGCGGATCATCGTCCGCGCCTTGAACGCGGCGGGGGCCGAAGTCAGCTTTGTCGAGCTTTCCAGCCCGTTCGGCCATGACGCCTTCCTGCTCGACGTGCCGGAGTTGAACGCAACGGTGGACGGCTTCCTGCGCGCGGGAGAGGGGGCGTGATGCTGGCCGAGGGCTATACCCTGACCGATGACCAGGCACGGATCGATGCGGCCGCGGCCCATGCCTATCTGACGCGCGCCTATTGGTCGCCGGGGATATCGGCGGATATCGTCGCGCGCGCCATCGCCAACAGCCATTGCGTCGCGATCGGGCACGGCTCGGATCAGGTCGCGATGGCGCGGGTGATTACCGACTGGGCGACTTTCGCCTATCTCGCCGATGTCTATGTGCTGGAGGATCATCGCGGGCGGGGGCTTTCGAAAGCCATGCTCGCCCATCTCCATGCCGATGAACGGCTGAAGGGGTTGCGCCGCTGGGCGCTGTTCACCCAAGATGCGCACGGCCTTTACGAACAGTTCGGCTGGCGCGTGGCCGAGCATCCCGATCGGCTGATGCTGCACGACAATCCGGAGGCCTTTGCCGCATGAGCGCGCTTCGCCCCGATCTCGAAATCATCGCCAACCATGTGCCCGAAGGGGTGCGCGTGCTCGATATCGGCTGCGGCGAGGGCGATCTGATGGCCGCGCTGCGCGATGCGAAACGGATCGACGCGCGCGGGGTGGAGCTGGATGCCGCGCAGGTCGCCACCGCGATGGCGCGCGGGCTTTCGGTGATGCAGGGCGATGCCGATACCGATCTTTCCGACTATCCGGACGCCGCCTTCGATTATGCCATCCTCAGCCAGACGTTGCAGACGACGCGCGCGCCCGACCGGATCGTCGAGGAATTGCTGCGCATCGCCCCCAAGGCCTTCGTCTCCTTCCCGAACTTCGCCTATTGGCGGGTGCGGGCCGGGCTGCTGTTCGGCGGGCGGATGCCCGTGACGGGCGCGCTGCCGCTCAACTGGTACGAGACCGAGAATATCCACCATGTCACGATCCACGATTTCCGCACGCTGATCCGCGACAAGGGGATTGCCGTGGAAAAGGCCTGGTATCTGTCGGGCAACCGGCAGCGCAGCGCCGCGGCGGCAAATCTGATGGCCGATCAGGCGGTGTTCCTGCTGGGCCGGTAGGGCCCTCGTCAGGCGTCGGCCGTCCCGCCAAGCCGCAAGGAGAGAAAAACGGTCCCCGGCGGCGCCCCGGCATAATAGGGCTCGCAAGGCTTGAAGCCGGCGTCCCGGTACATGGCCTGCGCGGCCACCATCGAGGAAAGCGTGTCCAGCCGCATTTCCCGGTATCCGATGGTCCGCGCGGTTTCGACGATATGCGCCATAAGGTTTCGGCCGAGCCCCGTGCCGCGGCTTTCGGGTACGACGTAAAGCCGCTTCATTTCGCAGCATCCCTCGTCGCGAAGCGGCCGCAGGGCCGCGCAGCCGGACGGCGTTCCGGCTTCGGTTTCGGCAAGCAGGAGCGCGCCGCGCGGCCGCGAATAGGCACCGGGAAGCCCGGCCAGTTCGGACGCGAAATCCTGATAGTCGAGGTCGACATCCAGCGATGCCGCGTAAGCGCGGAACAGTTCGGCAATCGTCGCGATGTCCGACGGCGTTTCGGCCGTCCTGATGCGGATGCCCGGCACGGCATTTGGTGGCGCACCGTTCTCCGTCACCGCTCCGGCGCTTCCCACTCTTCGGGCTCGATCTTCCGGTCGCGGAACTTGAAGACCATGCCGAGCGCAACGCCGACGCCGATCGCCACGGTCAGATCCACGGCGACCGTCAGCACCAAAGTCACCAGCAGCAGCAGCCGGTCCCGGCCTGGCAGGCTGGCAAAGCCGCGCCACTTCGATGGCTCGCTCATATTCCACGCCGTGATCATCAGCAGCGCGGCCAGGGCCGGCATGGCGAGATGGCCGGCCAGCGGCGCGGCGACGAGCATGACGAGCAGGATCACCAGCGCATGGACGATGCCTGCAATCGGCGTCTTGCCGCCGGCGCGGATATTGGTTGCGGTGCGGGCGATGGCGCCGGTCACCGGCAGGCCGCCGAACAGCGAGGAGGCGATATTGCCCGACCCTTGCGCGATCAGCTCGGCATTGGAGCGGTGGCTGGTGCCGATCATCCGGTCCGCGACCATCGCCGAGAGCAGCGATTCGACCCCGGCGAGGAAGGCGATGATCAGCGCCGAGGGGAAGAGTTCCAGCAACCGCGCGCCCGTAATCTCGGGAAAGGCGGGCACGGGCAGGGTAGAGGGCAGTTCGCCGAAGCGCGAGGCGATGGTGTCCGCCGGAAGGCCGCCCCACAGGACCAGCGCTGAGCCTGCCGCGACCGCGACGATCAGCCCCGGAAAACGGGGCGCGAAGCGGCGCAACGCGACGATCAGGGTGAGCGTTGTCACCGCCACGGCGAGCGCGGGGAGCGATACGGTGCCGCGCG
Source organism: Parasphingopyxis marina (assembly GCF_014237875.1). Classification (GTDB taxonomy): domain Bacteria; phylum Pseudomonadota; class Alphaproteobacteria; order Sphingomonadales; family Sphingomonadaceae; genus Parasphingopyxis; species Parasphingopyxis marina. The sequence goes on along the minus strand of NZ_JACJVJ010000001.1, from coordinate 283,321 downwards.
CCGCCCAGAGCGCCGCGATCTTCGCGAAAAATTCGGCCGGCAGGTTGGCGGCGGAAAGCCCGAAGAAATCCGCGATCTGGCTGACCGCTATGATGATCGCGATGCCGATGGTGAAGCCATGGACCACCGCTTCCGGTACGAAGGCGATCATCCGGCCCAGGCGCAGGAAACCGGCGACGAGCAGGATGATCCCGGCCATCAGGGTGGCGAGGACGAGCCCGTCATAGCCATGATGGGCGATCACCCCGAAGACGACGACGATGAAGGCGCCGGTCGGCCCGCCGATCTGTACCCGGCTGCCGCCGAGCAGCGAGATGAAGAAACCGCCGACAATCGCGGTGACGAGCCCGGCGGCGGGGTCCGCGCCCGAGGCGATGGCGATGGCAAGGCTCAGCGGCAGGGCGACCATCGCAACGGTCGCTCCGGCCATGACGTCGGCGCGCAGCAAGGCCCAGCTGTAATCGCGCATCGTGGTGAGAATCTTGGGCTGTCTCATCCGCGGCGCTCGACCCTATGGCCCAAAGGCGGGATTATCCTCGGAGTTCGCCTCCCGCTTTCTGCGCGGCGGCGACCACCGTGTCGGAAATCGCCTTTAGCTCCTCATCGGTGAAGCTGCGCTCGCCGGGCTGGAGGGTAAGCTCGATCGCGACCGATTTCTTGCCCTCGGGCACATGCTCGCCCTCGAAGATATCGAAAATGCGGGCTTCGGCCAGATGCTGTTTCTCGGCATTCTTCACCGCGCGCAGCAGGTCTCCCGCCGGGGCGTCGGCGTCGATCAGGAAGGCGAAGTCGCGGGTCACCGCCTGCAGCGCCGGCGGCGCATAGGCCGCGCGCATATGGCCGCCTGTCGCCTTGGGCATCGGGATCGCGTCGAGGAAGATCTCGGCGGCCATGGCAGGTCCGTCGAGATCGAGCGCCTTCAGGGTCGCCGGGTGGAGTTCGCCGAATTCGGCGAGCGTGTTTTTCGGCCCGAGGCACAGCCGGCCCGAACGGCCCGGATGATAAAGACCGGAGGTTTCGCCGAACAGCTGCAGCTTGTCGACCGGCGCGCCGGCCGCGTCGAGGATCGCCAGCGCCTCGGCCTTGGCGTCGAACGCATCGAAGGGCGCGCCGCCGCCCTGCCAGTGGCGCGGGCTGCGCGCGCCGGCGAGTATAAGGCCGAGCGTCGGGTGTTCGGCATCCTCCAGATAGCGGCGGCCGACCTCGAACAGCTGGATGGACGCGGCGCCGCGATCCGCGTTGCGCTTGGCCGCAGCGGCGAGGCCCGGGATCATCGAGGTGCGCATCACCTTCATCTCTTCGCTGATCGGGTTGGCGAGCGCCCAGGGCGCTCCCGAATCTGAACTATCGCCCGAAAGCGCGGCTTCGTCTTGCGAAATGAAGCTCCAGGTTACCGCTTCGTTCAGCCCGCGTGCGGCGGCGGCGCGGCGCACCGTGCGTTCGCGTTTCTGTTCGGGCGAAGCGGTCGGTCTCGCCACGCCTTCGGCGCGGGGCAGGGCGACCGAGGGGATGGAATCGAAGCGTTCGAGGCGCAGCACTTCCTCGACGAAATCGGGCGCGCCGTCGATATCGCGGCGCCAGCTCGGCACCGTAACGGTGAACGGCCCGTCTCCCTCGACGGTGAAGCCGAGGGATTCGAGCGATGCGCGCTGCCTGTCGATGGGGACGTCGAGGCCGCCCAAGGTTGCGCAAAGTTGCGGGTCGTAGCGAAGCGTCTTCGTGCCTTCGGGCGGGGTGCCGGCGCGCACGACTTCGCTCGCGCTGCCGCCGCATATATCGAGAACCATCTGCGTCGCGATGGCGAGGCCGTCGTCGAGGAACGCCGGATCGACGCCGCGTTCGAAGCGGGTGCGGGCGTCGCTGGCAAGGCCGAGCCGCTGGCCGGTCAGCGCGATCGTTTCGGGATCGAAATAAGCGCATTCGATCACGATTTCCGTGGTTTCCGGCTGCACCGAGCTATGTTCGCCGCCCATGATGCCGCCGATATCGTGGACGCCTTCATCGTCCGCGATCACCGTCATCGTCGCGTCGAGGCGATAGCTTTTGCCATTGAGCGCGAGCACATTTTCGCCATCGCTCGCGCGGCGGGCGAACAGCGCCGCGCCGAGTTTCGCGCGGTCATAGACGTGCAGCGGGCGGCCATGATCGATCATGATATAGTTGGTGATGTCGACCAGCGCGGAGATCGGCTTCTGCCCGATCGCGCGCAGGCGCTTCTGCATCCAGGCCGGCGAGGCGCCGTTCATCACGCCTGAAACCGTGCGCCCGAAAAAGGCCGGGCAGCCTTCGGGGTCGTCGGTGCGAATCGCAATATCGGCCGCGCCTTCCCCTTCGATGTCAGGAACTTGCAAGGGCTTCAGCGTCCCGAGCCCGGCCGCCGCGAGATCCCGCGCCACGCCCCTTACCCCCATGCAATCCTGCCGGTTGGGGGTAATCGCGATGTCGATTACCGGATCGTCGAGCCCTGCCCAGTGTGCATAAGCTTCGCCAACTTCCGCGCCCGAATCTTCGCCGAGATCGATGATCCCTTCATGCGCGTCCGACAGTTCCAGCTCCCGCTCCGAACACATCATGCCGAAGCTTTCCACGTCGCGGATCTTGGCGGGTTTCAGGGTCATGTCGATGCCCGGCACATAGGTGCCCGGCGCCGCGAACACGCCGGTCATCCCGGCCCGCGCATTGGGCGCGCCGCACACCACCTGCACCGGATCGCCCTCGCCGGTATCGACGGTCAGCAATTGCAGCTTGTCGGCATTGGGATGCTTGGCCGCCGAAATCACCTTGGCGATTCTGAAATCGGCGAGCTTTTCGCCCGGATTTTCGACGCCCTCGACCTCGAGCCCGATCGCGGTCAGCGTGTCGAGGATGCCATCGAGATCGGCATCGGTGTCGAGATGGTCCTTGAGCCAGGAGACGGTGAATTTCATCGGCCGACTCCCTCGCTGAGCGTCGGCACGTCGAGCGCCGAGAAGCCGTAATGGCGGAGCCAGCGCAGATCGCCGTCGAAGAACGCCCGCAGATCGTCCATCCCGTATTTGAGCATGGCGAGCCGGTCGATGCCGCAGCCAAAGGCGAAGCCCTGCCATTCGTCGGGGTCGAGCCCGCAGGCTTCGATGACATGGCGGTTGACCATGCCGGAGCCCAGAATTTCCATCCAGCCGCCTTCTTCGGCGTTCGGATCGCCGCCGATGATCCGCCGGCCGTTTTCGAGGCTATAGCCGACATCGACTTCGGCCGAGGGCTCGGTGAAGGGAAAATAGCTGGGGCGGAAGCGCAGGACGATATCGTCGCGCTCGAAAAACGCCTTCACGAAGGTTTCCAGCGTCCATTTGAGATGGCCCATATGGATGTCGCGGTCGATGACGAGGCCCTCGACCTGGTGGAACATCGGCGTGTGGGTCGCGTCGCTGTCGCTGCGATAGGTGCGGCCGGGCGCGATGATCCGGATCGGCGGCTCTTGCGAGGTCATGGTGCGGATCTGGACCGGAGAGGTGTGGGTGCGCAGCAGGGTCGGTTTGCCATCGCGCTGCTGGTTTTCCGGGAAATAGAATGTGTCGTGCATCGCCCGCGCGGGATGGCTCGCGGGGATGTTGAGCGCGGTGAAATTGTGCCAGTCATCCTCGATCTCCGGGCCCGTCGCGACCGCGAAGCCGAGATCGGCGAAGATCTCGGCCAGCTCGTCCATCACCTGGGAAACCGGGTGGACGGTGCCTTGCGGGGCGGCGGCCGGCGGCAGCGACAGGTCGAGCGTTTCGGAAGCGAGCCGGGCGTCGAGGTCGGCGGTTTCGAGCGCGGCCTTCTTTGCCGCGATGGCATCGGCAAGCCGCGAACGCAGGCCGTTGATCTTCGGGCCTTCGACCTGCCGCTGTTCGGGGGTCATGCCGCCCAGCGTTTTCAGCAGCCCCGTGATTACGCCATTCTTGCCGAGCGCATGGACGCGGACCGCATCGAGCCCGTCGAGCCCCGCCGTGGTTTCGAGCGCGGCGAGCAGGTCGGTTTCCAGCTGCTCCAGATCGGGTTCTTGTTCTGTCATGGTCATGGGGTCCGGTAGGGGGTGCTGGCTGAAAACACAAAAGGGCGCGGGGAGCCTGTAGCTCCGCGCGCCCTTTCATAATGCGAAATTCCGGTGGTGCTACCGGGTTTCTTGTGTCGCAGCCTCAGGCTTTAGCGAGCGCATCCTTGCTCTGGGCAACGACGGCGCTAAACGCCTCCGGCTCGTTCATCGCGAGATCGGCGAGCACCTTGCGGTCGAGTTCGATCTCGGCGAGCTTCAGCCCGTGCATGAAGCGCGCATAGGTCAGATCCTCGGCGCGCACCGCCGCGTTGATCCGCTGGATCCAGAGCGCACGGAAATTGCGCTTGTTCACCTTGCGGTCGCGATAGGCGTACTGCCCGGCTTTTTCGACTGCCTGGCGCGCCACGCGAACGGTGTTCTTGCGGCGGCCCCAATAGCCCTTGGCCTGTTTCAGAAGGTTTTTGTGGCGGGCCTTCGTGGTCGTCCCGCGTTTGATGCGTGCCATATCGCTATTTCCTCAGCCCGTAGGGCGCCCATTTTTTGACCGTTTTCGCATCGGCGTCGGCCACTTGGGTGGTGCCGCGATTCTGGCGGATATATTTCGAATTATGGCTGATCAGCCGGTGCCGCTTACCTGCGACGCCGTGCAAAACCTTGCCTGTTGCGGTGATCTTGAAGCGCTTCTTCACACCGCTCTTGGTCTTCAGCTTGGGCATTTTCGTCTCCTTAAAGTCTGACGATCTGCGAACGGCCTCGGCAGCCCATACTGGCCGGACAGTTCCTTCGAAATCGTTGGAAGTCGGCGCGTATAACGATGCGGCCCCTCAAAGGCAACGGTTTTTGCGCCTAATGCCGGTGCCCGTGATCCGCATGGAGCGCCTCGAGCACATCGTCGAGCCGCGCGGGATCGCCGAGCGCGATGACGCGGCCGTCGGTGTCGCCCGATAGCGGTTCGCCGTTCCAGTCCGCCATCTGCCCGCCTGCGCCCTCGATGATAGGGGCGAGGGCGGCAAAATCGTGAAGCGCGAGATTGGCCTCGACGACGATGTCGATATGGCCCGAGGCGACGAGCCCGTAATTATAGCAATCGCCGCCATAGATGATGCGGCGCGGCGCGACCTTGCCGGCGAGATGCAGGAAATGTTCGCCCTCGTGCGAATCGAAGGCGTGCGGGCTGGTCGTCGCGAGCGAAGCCTGGGCGAGCGCGCGGCACGGTCGCGTGCGGACGGGCTCTCCGTTGAAGGTCGTCGCCGCGCCGATCGCGCCGACCCAGCGTTCGCGGGCGATCGGTTGGTCGATGATGCCGAGTACCGGCCAGCCATCCTGCAACAGCGCGATCAGCGTGCCGAAGATGGGGCGCCCGGCGATAAAGCTGGTCGTGCCGTCGATCGGATCGAGTATCCATTGCCGCGCCGCGCCTTGGCGGACCGCGCCATATTCCTCGCCGACAATGCCGTCCTCGGGGCGTTCCTTTTCCAGGATCGCACGAATCGCGGTTTCGGCGGCCTTGTCGGCCTCGGTCACCGGGGTCGCGTCCGCCTTGTCCTCGAGCGTGAACGCGGCGCGGAAAAAAGGCCGGATCGCTTCGCCCGCCGCTTCGGCGAGGCGGTTTGCCAGATCGATATCCTTGGGGGTCATGGTCGCGGCCGATGCTCCGTGCCTTCGCCGGCGGTGATGAACAGCGCCGTCGCATTCCCTTCGACATCCGCCGTGTGCCAGCATCCGGGCGGATTGACCGTATATTCGCCCGGGCCGAGCGTGACCGTCGCCGTGCCGCCGTCCGCCAATTCCTGATGCAGGGTCATCGCGCCTTCCAGGCAGATCACGGCCTCGTCGCCAACCGGGTGCATTTCCCACACATCCCAGTTTTCGGAAAAGCGGTGCATGCTGACGAGCCGGCCTTCCTTGCCGTCGCCGGCATTGCGCGTGCCATAATCGGCATACCAGTCCATGCCGGTGAATGCAGGCTGCGGCACGGCGGTCGCGCCGAGGCCGAGATGCAGGGGATGGGTGAACAAATCGGCTTTCACGCGTTCGCCGGTATCACGGCTGGCGCTAGTCGAACAGACTCGAAACCGAGCTTTCGTCGGCGATGCGGCGGATCGCTTCGGCGAACAGCGGGGCGATGGGGAGGTGCCGGATATTGGCCGATTCGGCGATCGCATCGTGATTGCCGATCGAATCGGTGATCACCAGTTCCTTCATCACCGATCCGTCGACCCGTGCGACCGCGCCGCCGGAAAGGACGCCATGGGTGCAATAAGCGACGACTTCTTCCGCGCCGGCCTCCTTCATCGCCGCGGCGGCGTTGCACAGCGTTCCGGCCGAATCGACGATATCGTCGACGATGATGCAGAAGCGCCCCTCGACATTGCCGATGATGTTCATGACTTCCGATTCGCCGGGCCGTTCGCGGCGTTTGTCGATGATCGCCAGCGGCGCATTGTCGAGCCGCTTGGCCAGCGCACGGGCGCGGACGACGCCGCCGACATCGGGCGAGACGACCGTGATGTCCTTGCTCGAAAAGCGCGCGGATATGTCCGCCGCCATCACCGGCGCGCCATAGAGATTGTCGGTCGGGATATCGAAGAAGCCCTGAATCTGGCCGGCATGCAGATCCATGGTCAGCACGCGGTTGGCGCCGGCGACGGTGATCAGGTTGGCGACGAGTTTGGAAGAAATCGGCGTACGGGGGCCGGGTTTGCGGTCCTGCCGGGCATAGCCGAAATAGGGCATGACGGCGGTGATCCGCTTGGCCGAGGCGCGTTTGAGCGCATCGATGACGATCAGCAATTCCATCAGATTGTCGTTCGCGGGATAGCTTGTCGACTGGACGACGAAGACATCCTCGCCGCGCACATTTTCCAGGATCTCGACGAAGATTTCCTCATCGGCAAACCGGCGGACATTGGCCTCGGTGAGCGGAATCTCCAGATATTGCGAGATCGCACTGGCCAACGGCAGGTTGGAATTGCCCGACAACAATTTCATGAACGCTTGTCCCCTTTGCGGCTATCCTTAGGGCCTGTCCGAAAAAAACGGAACAGGATCAACCCCGCATTTAGGGGATAGCGCGGCGAGAAAGCGTCACAGCCAGCCTTCGCGCTTCAGCGCCTCCTGCCGGTTGCGCGAAACCGGGGCGAGGATGCCGTTGGCGAGCTCCAGCCGGATATTGCGTCCCTCGCGCCGGATCGCGCGCACTTCGCTGCGCGCGACCCACCAGCTGCGATGGACCTGCATGCCTTCCAGCCCGCCCAGCTCGGCGATGGCATCCTTGAGCCGCATCAGCAGCATCGTGCTCCCCTTCAGCGTATGGGCTTTCACATAGTGATCCTGCATTTCGAGGCAGACCAGATGGTTGCCGAGTTCGGGAGGCAGGCGGCGGAAGAAGGCGGCGTCGGGGCGTCCGGCGAATGCCAGCTCGTTGATGTCGAGCGGCGTGCGCGGCGCCGGAGGCGGCAGGGCTGGCTCGCTATTCTCGGCCCGGACATCGCCGAACAGCAGCCGCATGGCGATCTGGATCGCGATGCCGATCCCGAAGACCTGCAGATAGAGCAATGGGAAGGCGTCGCCGAAAATCGCCGGGTTATAGCGTAGCCCGGAAAAGCCCTCGCTCCGCATTCCGGAGAAGACGAAACCGACGACGAAGGTCAGCGGCAGCGACGCCAGGGCGGCGGCGAGAACAAGCGCCAGCCAGAGCGGAATGGCGGTTTCTTCCGAAAGCCAGCGGGCGACCGCAAGCACCGGCCGGTAGAAGATATAACCGACCAGCGCGACCCCGATCCAGTAGAGAAGCCGGACCGGCAGGGGCAGGACGGACGTGCCGAAAGGGCCGATCGCGCCGAGCAGCGCGCTGATCGCCACGATGATGAAAATTTCGATGGCCAGCCGCCGCCAGGACATCATCCCCCTGTTCCTTTCGCGCTTCGTGAATGGGCAAGTAGCGCAAATCGGCGGCTTTGGCGAAGAAAATGCGCCCCTGACGCAGTTCGCATTGCCCGCCATCGGCAGCCCGGCACAAGGGGCCGGACACCGCAATCGCGAACGGAAAGACCGGCCATGACCACCATCGAAGACTCGAAAATCGCCGCCGCATCGGGGCTCGGCATCGTCCCCGTCCTGACGATCGGCCTGGGCATCGCGGTGCTGACCGCGGTGCTCACCGCGCTCAGTTTCGGGCCCGGCGAGGCGAAAGCCGTGCAGCCGAACCTGCCGCTGCCGCTGATCATCCATCTGGCGACCTTCCTTCCGGCGCTGCCGCTGGGCGCTTATCTGCTGTTGCGGCGCAAGGGAGACCGTCTCCACAAAAGGCTCGGCCGGATCTGGGCGATGCTGATGGTCGTCACGGCGATCGCCAGTTTCGGGGTCGGCGACGGCCTTTCCTTCATCCATATCTTTTCGGTGACGACATTGATTTCCATTCCGCTGGCGATCTGGCGGATCCGGGTCGGCGATGTCCGGGGGCACCGCCGCGCCATGGAGGCCGTCTATATCGGGCTGGTCGTTGCGGGGGCTTTCACCTTTGTGCCCGGCCGGTTGTTGGGTGTCCTGCTCTTCGGCTGAAGGCGTTGCCGCAACCGACGGCTCCGCCTAAGAGCGGGCCATGACCGACCGGCTCGCCATCGCTTTCGCGCAACTCAACCAGGTAATGGGCGATTTGCCCGGCAATGCCGATGCGATGCTGGGCGTGCGGGCCGATTGCCCGGATGCCGATCTGGTGGTTTTTCCCGAACTCCAGCTGATCGGCTATCCGCCCGAGGATCTGGTGCTGAAGCCCGTCCTCATCGAACGCGCCTGGGCCGAGCTCCAGCGGATGGCGAAGTCCACCGCCAAGGACGGGCCGGCGATGCTCGTCGGCACCGCGATCGCCGAACAGGGCAAGCTCTATAACGCGATGGCGCTGCTCGAGGGCGGCGAGGTCGCGGCGATCACCCGCAAGCGCGAACTGCCCAATTACGGCACGTTCGACGAACTGCGCCTGTTCGATGCCGGTCCGCTGCCCGAACCGATCGATTTTCGCGGGGTGAAGCTCGGCGTGCCGATCTGCGAGGATATCTGGATCGACGGCGTCTGCGCGCATCTGGCGCAGCGCGGCGCGGAATTGCTGATCGTGCCCAATGGCAGCCCCTATGAGGTCGACAAGGACGATGTCCGCCTCGCGCTCGCCAAGGGGCGCGTCGCGACGACCGGCCTGCCGCTCGCCTATCTCAACCGGGTCGGCGGGCAGGACGAGATCGTCTTCGACGGCTCTTCCTTCATCCTCAATTCCGACGGCGATATCGCCTGGCAGTTCGCCGACTGGGAAGAAGAGATCGCGACGACGATCTGGGAGCGGCGCGGTCGCGGTTGGGAATGCACGGACGGGCCGCAGCATCAGCTCGACGCAAATCCGGCCGATATCTACCATGCGATGCTCGTGGGCCTGCGCGATTATGTGAACCGCAACCGTTTCCCCGGTGTCGTGCTCGGCCTGTCCGGCGGGATCGACAGCGCGCTTTCGGCTGCCGTCGCCGTCGATGCGCTGGGCGCGGACCGGGTGTGGTGCATCATGATGCCCTCGCGCTTCACCAGCCAGGAAAGCCTCGACGATGCCGCGGAATGCGCGCGGCTCCTGGGCTGCAAGCTCGATACGATCCCGATCAACCCGGCGGTCGAGGGTTTCGACGCGATGCTCGAGGGCAGCTTCGCCGATGCCGATGTCGATATCACCGAGGAAAATATCCAGTCGCGCATCCGCGGCGTCACCCTGATGGCGCTCTCCAACAAGTTCGGCCACATGCTGCTGACCACCGGCAACAAGTCCGAAATGGCGGTCGGCTACGCGACCATCTATGGCGATATGGCGGGCGGCTATTCGGTGCTGAAGGACGTTTATAAGACCACCGTGTTCGCGCTTTCGCATTTCCGCAACCAGACGCGGCCCAGCCTTGCGATGGGCCCCGAAGGGCCGGTGATGCCGGGCAATGTGATCACGAAACCGCCCTCGGCCGAACTGCGCGAGGACCAGAAGGATTCCGATTCGCTGCCCGAATACGAGATACTCGACGCGATCCTGAAGGCGCTGGTCGAGGAGGAAGTCAGCGGCGAGGAGATCATCGCGCGCGGCCATGACCGGGAAACCGTGCAGCGGATCGAGCGACTGCTCTATATCGCCGAATATAAGCGCCGCCAGTCGCCGCCCGGCGTCAAGATCGGCGCCCGCAATTTCGGCCGCGACCGCCGCTATCCGATCACCAACGCCTTTCGCTCGATGTAAGAAACTCGCTAGTGATTGTTCTGGTTACGTGCCGCCACATGGCGAATCGCCTCGACCCCTGACAACCGCGCCCCGTCGGATGTCCGAGCAGTATATCCCGCGATCGCTTCCTGGACGTCGTCGGATTGGCAGGCTTGCACTTCGCTTTCGGTCAGATCGTTGCCGGCCAGTACGCATCGGAAAATGGCCGACATTGCTGGCACGAGCGTAACCGGCTCCGAGGCGGCGTTTCCCTCGGCAATCAATTGCCTCTGCACCGTCAGGAACTCAACGGTATATTCCCGTTCGCGTTCCTCGGATATGGCGGGGAGGCTCTGCTCGACCGCCGCAAATTCGGTTTCTGCAGCTTCGAACTGTCCCAGTTCGCGCCGCGCATTCGCTGCGCGTAAAGAGAGCCAGAACCAGTTTCCGGTTTCGGCGGTTCGGTCGAGACTGGCCACCGCATCGGCAAAGGCCTGCTGATAGCGCGTCTTCCTGGCAATATTTCCGTCAGTTTCCCAGCTCGCCACCATCAGATGACGCGCAAGGATATGGGCGGGCGCATCGACTTGGCCAGCGAGCCACCAAAGTCGGTAATAGGGGGTCTCTTCCGCCCGCATCTGCTGATATTCGCGAGTTTCGACGGCGGCCTCCAAAATCGCCAGCTCTTCATCCGTCCACTCGTCCTGAAAGATCAGGAAACCGTTTCCCGGGCATTCGGTGATCGGGTAAACGGGGAGCGGACTATAGGGCCGGCCATCGGGCCTCGACCCGAAAGTCGTATTGCTGCCGACGACGGCCGCCGTGAATTCTTCTCCGCCGATCGGACAGACAAACGCCTGTTCAAAAAAGGTTGTTGCCGCTGCTTTGGGCGCGAACGCAATGATCCAGATAACGCCGATCGACAATGCGAAAGACGGGAGCGTCGAAGATTTCATCGTTCTCTGTCTCATTTCGGGCTTACCGAAAGCGCTTCTTAGTCTACTAGCCCAGCCATGACTATCGTTACCCGCTTCGCCCCCTCGCCGACCGGACGGCTTCATGTCGGCAATATCCGCACGGCGCTCCACAATTGGCTGTATGCGCGCAAAGAGGGCGGGCGCTTCCTGTTGCGGCTCGACGATACCGATACCGAGCGCTCCACCGAGGCCTTCGCCGAGGCGATCCGCGCCGATCTCGTCTGGCTCGGGCTCGATATGGATGGCGAGGAGCGCCAGTCCGCCCGTTTCGATCACTATGAGGCCGCGTTCGCGCGGTTGCGCTCGGCCGGGCGCGTCTATCCCTGCTACGAAACGCCGCAGGAGCTGGAGCTCAAGCGCAAGGTCCTGCTCGGCCGCGGCAAGCCGCCCGTCTACGATCGAGCGGCGCTTGGGCTGACCGAGGCGCAAATCGCCGCGTTCGAAGCCGAGGGGCGGCAGCCGCATTGGCGCTTCAAGCTCGATCATGGCTCACCGATCGCATGGGACGATCTTGTTCGCGGCCCGCAGCATTTCGATCCTGCCCTGCTCTCCGATCCCGTCATTCGGCGCGAAGACGGGAGCTGGCTTTACATGCTGCCGAGCGCCGTCGACGATGCGGAGATGGGCACCACTCATGTCGTGCGCGGCGAGGATCATGTCACCAATACCGGGTTGCAGCTGCAGATGTTCGAAGCGATGGGCGCCTCGCCTCCGGCCTTTGCGCATGAGGCGCTGCTCGTCGGCAGCGAGGGCAAGCTCTCGAAACGCCTCGGTTCGCTCGGCGTCGAGAGTTTCCGTGAGGAGGGGATCGAGCCGATGGCCGTCCTCTCCTTGCTCGCGCGGATCGGCACCAGCGATTCCGTCGAGCCGTTCGTCGATACCGCGCCGCTCGTTGCCGGTTTCGATTTCGCCCATTTCGGCCGCGCCCCGGCGCGGTTCGATCTGGAGGAGCTCAAGGGCCTCAACACCAAGATCGTCCATCAGCTCGATTTCGGGGCCGTGCGCGACCGCTTGCCCGAGGGCGTGGACGCCGGCGGCTGGGAGGCGATCCGCCCGAATCTCGCGACGCTCGCCGAGGCCGCCGACTGGTGGCATGTCGTCGAGGGGCCGGTCGACGCGGTCGCTTTCGACGAAGAGACCGCAGCCTTTCTCGATCGGGCGGAAGCCGTGGCGGCGGATCTCGATTGGTCGGGCGATGTCTGGCACGCGCTTACCGATGCGCTGAAGGCCGAAACCGGCCGCAAGGGCCGCGCGCTGTTCCTGCCGCTGCGCCAGGCGCTCACCGGGCGCGATCATGGCCCGGAAATGGCAGCGCTGCTGCCGCTGATCGGGCGCGAGCGCGCCCTCGCCCGGCTGGGCCGCCATTCTTAAGCGTCCGGCGTAATTTCCCGGCATGAAATGCCGGGGGTTCGGGATTGCCGAATCGGGCTTGTCCGGCAATGCTGGTTGCAAAGGAAAACCAAAAACGAATCGAAAAAGGGGATGGCATGATGGGCAAGGCAGTGATGGATCGCCGCAATTTTCTCGCTTCGCTGGGGGCAGGCGCGGCCATAATGGGGCTCGGCGGCGCGGCGACGAAAGCGATTGCTGCGCTGGCGGAAGCCGGGGACTGGGCCGGCGTGCAGGCATTTCTCGAGGCCTATCTCGAACGCACCTCGCTGCCGGGCGGCATCATCGCTATCGGCCGGGGACAGGAAGCGCCGCGCTATTTCGCTTCCGGCACCGCGAGCCGTGTCGAATCGCGCGCGATCGACCAGGATTCGCTCTGGCGCGTCTATTCGATGACCAAGCCGATCACCGGCATGGCGGCGATGATGCTGATCGAGGACGGGGCGATGAGCCTCGACCAGAATATCGCTGACATCCTGCCCGAATTTTCCGATCCGCAGGTGCTGGTCGATCCGCAGGCGAGCCTCGAGGCGCGTCCCGCCGCGCGGCCGATCACCATCCGCAACCTGCTCACCCATACCGCGGGCCTTGGCTATACGATCGTCACCACCGGGCCGTTGCTCGGCGAATATCAGCGGCTGGGGCTGGAGCCGGGGGTTATCCGCAACGAGCCGACCCCCAATGTCGAAAGCCGCCCGTCGAGCCTTGCCGAATTTTCCGAGCGGCTGGCGACCTTGCCGCTGATCGCCGATCCGGGCTCGGTATGGAGCTATTCGGTTTCGCTCGACCTGATGGGGCATGTCATCGAAACGGTTTCGGGCATGGGCTTCGATGCGTTCCTGCAGCAACGGCTGTTCGATCCGCTCGGCATGGCGAACACCTTTTTCCAGGTGCCCGACGACAAGCTTGCGCTGCTTACCGACAATCACGGCGTGGTCGAGGATTCCCCGCCGGTGGTCCTCGATCCGGCGGCGAACTCGGTCTACGCCGATCCGCCGCAATTCCTCTATGGCGGCGCCGGGCTGGTTTCCAGCGCGCGCGACTATGATCGCTTCCTCGCGATGTGCCTGGGCGAAGGCGCGATCCCCGGCGCGCGCGTCATGGCAAGCGAAACCGCGCGGCTCGCCATGTCCAATCTTTTGCCCGAAGGCGTCGAAATGCCGGCCGGGCTTGCCGGGCAGGGCTTCGGCGCGGCCGGCCGGATGCGGGCCGAAGCGGTGCCGGGCGGCGAGGGCGCGGGCACCTATGGCTGGGGCGGCGCGGCGAGCACCGTCGGCACCGCCGATCGCGGCAACGGGCTGCGCATCGGCGGCTATATCCAGCTGATGCCCTCGCCCGCGACGACTTTCACCCAGGAAGCGACCCAGGCGGTTTACGCGAGCCTCGATTCCGGCCAGGCCGACCAGGAAGAAGCGGCATAGCAAAGCCGCGCGAAACCGAATTGCACGAACAAGGAACAGGGTTTGGAGAAAGAAGACGATTCGTTCGGCCAGGGGCTGAAGACTCCGCAAGAGCTGGTCGGCAAGCTGGTCGACCTGCTCACGGTGGAAGAGCTCGATACCGATCTTTACCGGGGCCCCCGGCTTCCCGGCGGGGTCGGTCGCGTGTTCGGCGGTCAGGTGATCGCCCAGGCGCTGGTTGCGGCGAATCTCTCGGTCGACGAGGATCTGATCGCCCATTCGCTCCACGCCTATTTCATGCGGCCGGGCAATGAGGATTTCCCGATCATCTATAGGATCGAGCGGGATCGCGACGGACGCAGTTTCTCGACGCGCCGGATCATCGCGCTGCAAAAGGGCCAGCCGATCCTCAACATGGCGGCAAATTTCCAGCGGCCCGAAGACGGGCTCTCGCACCAGTTCGCCATGCCCGATGTGCCGCCGCCGGAAGATTTGCAGAGCGAGGCCGAGTACTGGCGCGAACATGCCGCCGACATTCCCGAAGCGTTTCGCAAGCGCGTGCTGCGCCAGCGTTCGATAGAATTGCGCCCCACCGAGCGGCGGCACCCGACAAAGCCGGAAAAATCGGCGCCGGCCAGCGCGACCTGGTTTCGTACCGTGGCGCCGCTCAATGGCGACCGAAGGTTGCACCAGGCGGTGCTCGCGTATGCGTCCGACATGACCCTGCTCGGCACCAGCACCCTGGTCCACGGGATCAACTGGATGAGCCATCCGGGGCTTCAAATGGCGAGCCTCGATCATTCGCTGTGGCTGCACGAGGATTTCCGCGCCGACGAATGGCTGCTCTACGCAACCGATTCGCCCTGGACCGGCCATGCGCGCGGTTTCAACCGCGGGCAGATTTTCACGCAGGACGGCAAGCTCGTCGCCAGCGTGGCCCAGGAAGGGCTGATGCGCCTGCGCGACTGAGCGCGCATTTCCGCCAGCTTCTCGATCGATGCCGCCGGGGCTGCCGAGCCCTGCACCCGTTTCTCTGGACCTCGTTCATGTAATGTTGTATCATACCTGATATCAACAAGCCGAAGGAGGAAGAGGATGACTGTATATCGGCAAGAAAATTCGGGCTTCCTGCGCCAGTCGCGGCACAGCCCGTCGGCCATAGCGATCGTTATCGCGCTGCACGGCGCGGCGATCACGGCGGCGTTTCTCGTGAAATCAGGGGCGATTCCGATTCAGGAGATGATTCCGATCGATGTGATCAATGTCGAGCCGGACGTCATACCCCCCCCGATAGAGCCGCCGACCCCGCCCGAAAATCCGCCCGCAACGCCGATGGCGACCGACTTGGTTATCGAACCGCTGCCCTTGCGGCCGGTGCAGCGGGTGGAAACGGCTTTCAACGATCTCCCGCAACTGCCGCCGGCGCCCCCCCCGCCTCCGCCGCCCGAACCGGAATTTCTGCAGGCGCAGATCCATCCTTCCGGGCTTCAGCCACCCTATCCGAGCCGGTTGCTGCGCCAGGAGGTGGAGGGGACGTGCACGGTGCGGGTGCACGTCGCGGCTAACGGCCGGGTCGATGCCGCCGAAGCGGTGCGCAGCACCAACCCGGCGTTCTGCGAGGCGACGACCGGCCATGCGCTGCGCCGCTGGCGGTTCGAACCGGCAACGCGCGGCGGCCGGCCGGTCGATAGCTGGCAACAGCACACGGTGGTGTTCCAGATCAACGGCTAGGCGCCGGTGTCCGGCGGTTCGGCGGTCCTCTGGCGAAAGGCCGCCGCATCGCCTATCTGGTGCGGATGGTGATGATCCCGCCCAAACCCCGGACGATCTGGCGCGATATCCGGTCGTTCGTGTCGCGCCGCGAACGCCACAACTGGCTTGCGCTGATCCCGGCGATGGCGATTCCCTGCTTCATCATCTGGCTGTTCGTGCTCGACGGGCGGACCAATATCATGCCGACCGAGCCCGTGATCATCTACGCCGAAAGCTGGTCGGCCGATCGCACCGACGAGGAAATCATCGAACGGCAGCGGGAGCTCGCGCTCGACGCCAACGAGCAGCGGGCGCTGCGCCGCCAGCGTTTTCAGGAAATGGCCGACCGGATGGGCATCGACTATGACCGCGAGGCGGCGGCCGAGGCCGATCGCATCACCGAGGATAATCGCGAACGGCTGGCCCGGCCCGGCGACGGCGCGGCGACCGTCGGCAATGGTGACGAGGATAGCTGATCCGCGCTTCATGGCCGCCGCCATCGCCCTGTCGATGCGCGGCCGCGGCCGCACCGCGCCCAATCCCAATGTCGGCTGCGTCATCGTGCGCGACGGCAAGATCGTCTCGCGCGGCTGGACCCGCCCCGGCGGCCGGCCCCATGCCGAGGCCGACGCGCTGGACGGCGCCGATGCGGCAGGCGCGGATGTCTATGTGACCTTGGAACCCTGCGCGCATGAAAGCGCGCGCGGCCCGGCCTGCGCCGATCTGCTGGCCGCCGCCCGGCCCGCCCGGGTTATCGTCGCCGCGCCCGATCCCGATCCGCGTACCGATGGCAAGGGCGTGGCGCGGCTGCGCGCCGCCGGGATAGAGGTGGTCGAAGGCGTGATGGCGGACGAGGCCCGGCGCGCGATGGCGGGTTTTTTCACGCGGCTCGAAAAGGGGCGGCCGCACGTCACCTTGAAGCTCGCAACCTCGCTCGACGGGCAGGTCGCGCTGCCCGACGGTTCCAGTCAGTGGATCACGGGCCCCGAAGCGCGCGCGCACGGCCATGTCGAGCGCGCGCTTGCCGACATGATCGTCGTCGGCCGGGCGACGGTGGAGGCCGATCACCCGACGCTCGATGTCCGGCTTTCGGGGCTCGGGAACCGGTCGCCGGTCCGCGCGGTGCTGACCCATGACTGGAGCAATTTTTCCAAGCTCGATCTGCGCGCCGAGCAGCCCGACTGGCGGCATCTCCCGAGCCCGGAGGCGATACGCGATCTGGAGGGCATCGATTATCTGCTCGTCGAAGGCGGAGCGGGGGCGGCCGCCGCCTTTGCCGGCGCCGACCTGGTCGACAGGCTGATCCTCTATCGCGCGCCGATCCTGATCGGCCGGGGCCTCTCCGCGCTCGGCGATATCGGGCTCGGAAATCTGGAGAATGCGCATGGCCGCTGGCGGCTTGCCGACAGCCGGATGCTTGGCAAGGACCGGTTCGAAGTATACGAGCGCGCCTCATGAGGAAAAACGGGAACCGGTTTTCCGCCCGCATGAGGCGCCAAGAGGATAGCTGATGTTTACCGGAATCATCACCGATATCGGCACGATCCGCAAAGCCGAGCAGCGCGGCGACCTGCGCCTCGAAATCGCCTGTTCCTACGCTATGGACGGCGTCGATCTCGGTGCGTCGATCGCCTGTTCGGGCGCTTGCCTGACGGTCGTGGACAAGGGCGCAGAGGGACCGGACGGCTGGTTCGCCGTCGATCTGTCCGCCGAGACCGTGGCCCGCACGGCGCCCGGCCAGTGGGACGAGGGCGCGCGGCTCAACCTCGAGCGCGCGCTCAAAGTGGGCGACGAGCTGGGCGGACATATCGTCACCGGCCATGTCGACGGGATCGGCGAGATCGTCTCGGCCGAGGCCGACGGCGATTCGACGGTCGTCACCCTTCGCGCGCCTGCCGAGCTTGCGCCCTATATCGCGGCCAAGGGATCGATCGCCCTTGACGGTGTGTCGCTGACGGTTAACAGTGTGACTGATACCGACGGCCCCACCGAGTTCACGGTCAATATCATCCCCCATACGGCGGCGATGACGACCTTCGACAAACTGGCGCCCGGCCGGAAGATGAACATAGAAATCGATGTCCTGGCGCGTTACCTGGGTCGCATGAAACAGGTTTCCACCCTATAATGTGATTCCTCAGTTGATCGTCACATTGTATTGTGATAATCGGCCGCCATGTCTACACCGCTCATCCGCAATATCCGCGATCTCGTCGCCTCGGGCGAAGTCACCAAGGCGGGCCTCGCCAAGGCCGTCGGCCTGCACCCCAATTCGCTGCGCCAGCTCGACGAGGAGGAGTGGAACCCGACCGCCGACACGCTGAAAAAGCTCGAAACCTATCTGGTGACGGGCGGCGGCGCGGCGCTCGCCTCTCCCGAAGAGATTATCGAGGCGGCGCGCAACGGGCGGATGTTCATCCTTGTCGACGACGAGGACCGGGAAAATGAGGGCGATCTCGTGATCCCCGCGCAGATGGCGACGCCCGATGCGATCAACTTCATGGCCAAATATGGCCGCGGCCTGATCTGCCTCGCGCTGACCAAGGATCGCACCGAGCAACTCGGCCTCGACCTGATGACCCGCAACAACGAGACCCGGCACGAAACCGCCTTTACCGTTTCGATCGAGGCGCGCGAGGGCGTCACCACCGGAATCTCCGCGGCGGATCGCGCGCGCACCGTTTCGGTCGCGATCGATGCGTCCAAGGGCAAGGAGGAGATCGTCACCCCCGGCCATGTCTTCCCGCTCGTCGCCCGGCCCGGCGGCGTGCTGGTACGCGCCGGCCATACCGAGGCGGCGGTCGATATCTCCCGCCTCGCCGGGCTCAATCCCTCGGGCGTGATCTGCGAGATCATGAACGAAGACGGCACGATGGCGCGGATGACCGACCTCGTCGCGTTCGCGCAGCTCCACAATCTCAAGATCGGCACGATCCGCGATCTGATCGCCTATCGCCGCAAGCACGATCATCTCGTCGAGCCGACCGGCGAAGCGCCCTTCACGAGCCGCTGGGGCGGCGACTGGAAGGCGATGTCCTTCCGCAACAAGGCGACGGGCACCGAACAGGTGGCGCTGGTCAAGGGCAAGGTCGATCCCGAAAAGCCCACGCTCGTCCGCATGCACGCCATTTCGGCCTTTGCGGATATGCTGGGAGAGGAGGGCCCGCGCGGTTCGATGCTATCGCGCTCGATGGAAATCATCGGCGAGGAGGGCTCGGGCGTCGTCGTCGTCATCAACCGCGAGACCAATTCCCCGCTCACCCGCGCGCTGAAGTTCAAGTCCGGGCAGGAGCGGCCCAATATGGAAGAATTGCGCGATTATGGCGTCGGCGCGCAGATCCTCACCGAGCTTGGCGTGCAGGACATGATCCTGCTCACCAACACCCATCACAGCATGGTGGGCCTCGATGCCTATGGCCTGTCGGTCGTCGGCGAACGCGCGATCGACAGCGAGGATTAGACCCATGGCCAAATTCCTGATCGTCGAAGCGCGCTTCTACGACCAATATAATGACTGGCTGATCGAGGGCGCGAAAGCGGCGCTGGACGAGGCCGGGCATGGCCATGAGGTGATCACGGTTCCCGGCGCGCTCGAAATTCCGGGCGCGGTCGCGATGGCCGCGGAAACCGGCCAATATGACGGGTTCGTCGCGATCGGCGTCGTCATCCGCGGCGAAACCTATCATTTCGAGATCGTTTCGAACGAAAGCGCGCGCGCGCTGATGGCGCTGACGATGGACGGCATTCCCATCGGCAACGGCATCCTCACGGTCGAAAATGGCGATCAGGCGGAAGTCCGCGCGCGGCCGGACCAGAAGGACAAGGGCGGGGAGGCGGCCAAGGCCGCCATCGCCATGTTCGATCTCGGCCAGCGTTTCGCCGGCTAGCCGCTATCCCGCTGCGGCGGCGGTTGCCGCAGCGAAGGGATAATCGACATAGCCTTCGCGGCCCTGGCTGTACCAGGTCTGGTAATCGCCCTCGGCGAGCGGGATGTTCTCGGCGAAGCGGCACGGCAGATCGGGGTTGGAAATGAACGGCCGGCCATAGGTGATCGCATCGGCGATGCCGCTGTCGAGCGCAGCCTGCCCATCTTCCTTGCCATAGTCGGAATTGAGGATCAGCGGGCCGCTAAAGGCCTTGCGGATCAGCGGCGAGAGCTTCGGCACGTCGGTTTGCCCGAAAGTGCCGTCCGGCCCGGGTTCGCGCAGTTCGAGAAAGGCGATGCCGGCATCGGCAAGCTTCTGCGCGGCCAGCGGAAACACATTTTCGGGATGGCTGTCGTTGGTCCCTTGCGAATCGCCATTGGGCGAGAGGCGGACCGAGGTGCGGTCGCCCCCGACTTCGCGGACGACGGTGCGGGCGATCTCGTCGAGCAGCCGCGTGCGGTTGTCCGGCGATCCGCCATAGGCATCGTCGCGCAGATTGGTGCCGTCGCGCAGGAACTGGTCGATCAGATAGCCGTTAGCGGCATGGATCTGAACGCCATCGAAGCCGGCCAGCATGGCGTTGCGCGCGGCCCGGGCATAATCGTCAAGCAACCCGGGAATTTCGTCCGCGCGCAGCGGCCGGGCCTCGGCATAGTCCTGCTTGCCGTCATAGGTGTGCGCCTGTCCGGGCGCGGTCGTCGCCGAGGCGGAAACCGGCTGTCCGCCGCCGAGAAAGGAAGGATGGACGATCCGCCCCATATGCCAGAGCTGGGAGACGATCCGTCCGCCGGCATCGTGGACGGCGGCGGTGATCGGCTTCCAGGCTTCGGTCTGCTCGTCGGTCCACAGGCCCGGGGCAAAGGGCCAGCCCAGCCCCTGGCGGGACATGCCGGTCGCTTCGGAAATGATCAGGCCCGCGCCGGCGCGCTGGCTGTAATATTCGGCCATGACCGGCGTCGGCACATGGTCTCGCGTCGCGCGGGCGCGCGTGAGCGGCGCCATCAGGATGCGGTTGGGCGCCTCTATCGCGCCAAGCGTAATGGGATCGAAAAGCGAAGCCATGAAGGGGTCCCCTGCAAGAATGTCTTGGCTGTAAATAAGAGACGCCGCGCCCTTGACCAGAGCGCGGCGTCCAAGCTTTTCTAGGCCCGCCTAAAGCCGGGCCGACGCGCGCGGCTAGCTGCCGAGCATGCCCTGCGTCACCATGCAGTAGAGCATGGGGATCGAAAGCAGCGTGTTGAGCCGCGATGCGATCAAGGCGCGCGGCGCGGCTGCGGCCTTGGCGGCGTCATCCGCCTCGACGATGCCGAGGATCTTCTTCTGGGCAGGCCAGATGATGAACCAGACGTTGAACGCCATGATCAGCGCCATCCACATGCCGATGCCGATCAGGCGAACGCCCGGCTGCAAGGTCAGCGCCTCGGTAACATAGCCCGAAAGATGCGCGACGGTGAGCCCGGTCAGCACCGTGAAGGCGGCCGCCCAGCGGAACCAGAACAGCGCCTTGGGGGCGATATGGCCGGTCACCGCGCCTTTCTGTTCGGCGGGGATGCCCGGCATCGCCGGCACCTGCACGAAGTTGAAATAATAGAGCAGGCCGATCCACATGATGCCGCACAGCACGTGGAGATAACGCATGAAGGCATTGGCATAGCCTTCGCCCATCACATCGCCATGAAGGCCGAACATGATCGCCAGCAGCACGACCACGCCGACGGCCAGCACAAGGTTCAGATTCCCGAATAATTTTGCCATTTGCGTCCCCTCTTTTATTGGCGGCCCGCCCAAGGGCCGCATTGCGCGCCTGAACTACCAAAAGCGTGGCTGCCTGTCATCTGCGCATCTCCTCCCCACGCGCCGCATGGCTTGGCGCGCACCGCCGATCGGCCTATGGACGGGCGCATGGCCGAACCGCTTCCCCAGGACCCGACACTCGACGAAATGAGGACGCATCTCGCGCCGCGTATCGCCGCCCATGCCGCGTTCGACGGCTGGAGCGATGCCGCGGTGGAACGCGCGGCGGAGGAGCTGGAGATCGATCCGGATCAGGCGAGGCTCGCCTTTCCGAAAGGCGCGGCCGACATGATCGATGCCTGGTTCGCCGGAATCGACGCGGAAATGGCGGCGGCTTTCTCCGCCCAAGAGCTGGCGGCGATGCCCGTGCACAAGCGTATCCGCGCAGCGGTGCTCAAGCGTATCGAGATCGCCCGGCCGGCCAGGGAAGCGCTGCGCCGCGCGCTGGCGATCCTCGCCATGCCGCAGAACATGCCGCTTGCCGCGAAACTCTCCTGGCGTTCGGCCGATGCGATGTGGCGGTTGGCCGGCGATACCGCGACCGATTTCAACCATTATAGCAAACGGGGCATATTGGCCGGAGTCTACGGGTCCACGATCATGGCCTGGCTCGACGACGAGAGCGAGGGCGAGGCGGAAACCATCGCCTTTCTCGACCGGCGGCTCGGCAATGTCGCCGATTTCGAAACCTTCAAGAAGCGGCTGGCCGGCGATCCCGACCAGCGGTTCAGCGTCACGCGCTTCCTGGGCCGCTTGCGCTATCCGGGGCGATAGCAGCAAAGGCTGGCCTTTCGCTTTCGTTATTGATAATCACTCGCAGCAACGAACTTTGAATGGATGAGTCGCGTGATTCTCGATGATTTGCCGCTAAACCAGGCCGCGCGCATTGCCGCGATCGACTGGGCCGCCCTCGCGCCCGGCGACGCCAAGCGCCTGCGCGAACTCGGCTTCGACGAAGGCGTTACGATAGAGCCGCTGCACCGCGCGCCGTTCGGCCGCGATCCCGTCGCCTGCAAGGTCGGGCGGATGACGGTCGCCGTGCGCCGGGCCCATGCCCTTGTCATCCAGGTGGACGTTTCGGAACCGGAAGTCGAAGCGGCGTGACGACGATCCCGCTGGTTGCGCTGGTCGGCAATCCCAATGCCGGCAAGAGCGCCCTGTTCAACGCGCTGACCGGCGCGCGGCAGAAGGTCGGCAATTATCCCGGCGTCACCGTGGAGCGCCATGCCGGGCGGCTGGCGCTGGAGGACGGGCGGCCGGTCGAACTGATCGACCTGCCCGGCGCCTACAGCCTCGATCCCTCGAGCCCCGACGAAGCGGTGACGCGCGATGTCGTCATCGGCAAGCAGGAGGGCGAGCGACTGCCCGACGCGCTGATCGTCGTCGTCGATGCGGCCAATCTCGAAAATCACCTGCGCTTCGCGCTCCAGCTGGCCGAGCTCGGCTTGCCGATGGTCGTCGCGCTCAACATGATCGACCTTGCGACCCGCGACGGGCTGGAGATCGACCCCGAGATCCTTTCGCGCGAACTTGGCGTGCCGGTGATCCCCACCGTCGCCGTGCGCAAGCGCGGCATGGCGGAGCTCAAGGCCGCGGTCGGCGAGGCGGTGGCGCAGGGCAATCTGCGCAAAATCGAGCCGGGCCGCGGCGATGGCGACGAATATGACACGATCCTCGATACTCGGCGCGCGCGCGATCTCGCCCGCCGGGCGATTCTCAGCGAGGCGCCGGGCCGGCAATGGACGCGGCGGATCGACAGGATATTGCTGCACCCGGTGATCGGCCTCGTGGTGCTCCTGGCGCTGCTGTTCCTGATCTTCCAGGCGGTGTTCGCCTGGGCGACGCCGATGATGGACGGGATAGAGGCCGCGCAGGGCTGGATCGCCGGCGGCGTCGATGCGGGCCTGCCCGACGGATTCGCGAAATCCCTGCTGATCGACGGCGTGATCAACGGCGTCGGTTCGGTCATCGTCTTCCTGCCGCAGATCCTGATCCTCTTCTTCTTCATCCTGCTGCTCGAAGGCACGGGCTATATGACGCGCGCGGCCTTCCTCATGGACCGGATGATGAGCCGTTTCGGCCTGTCGGGATCCTCCTTCATCCCGCTCCTCTCCTCCTTCGCCTGCGCGATCCCCGGGATCATGGCGACGCGGACGATCGCCGATCCCAAGGACCGGCTGACGACGATCCTCATCGCCCCGCTGATGACCTGCTCGGCGCGGCTGCCGGTCTACACGATCATCATCGGCGCGTTTATCGCCAACGATACGGTGGGGCCGGGCATCGGGCGGCAGGGGCTGGTGCTGTTCGGCCTGTATGTCGCCGGCGTCATCGGCGCGATGCTCGCCGCGCTGGTCCTCCGGCGCACGGTCGCCAAGGGTGCGGCGGCGAGCTTCATCATGGAAATGCCGAAATATCAGCTGCCCTCGCTGCGCGACCTGCTGATCGGCCTGTGGCAGCGCGGCTATATCTTCCTGAGGCGCGCGGGCACGATCATCTTCGCGACGACCATCGTCCTGTGGGTGCTGCTCTCTTTCCCGCAGGTGCCCGAGGGCAGCACGATGACGCAAAGCGAATATTCGGCCGCCGGCCGCGTCGCCAAGGGCCTCAACGTCGTCATGGCGCCGATCGGTTTCAACGAGGAGATCAGCCTCGCGCTGATCCCGGCGATGGCGGCGCGCGAGGTTGCCGTGTCGGCGCTCGCGACCACCTATTCGATCGACGAGAGCGACGAGGCGCAGGCCGAACAATCGCTCTCCCAGCGGCTGCAGGCCCGGTGGAGCCTGCCGACCGCCCTCGCCTTCCTCGCCTGGTTCGTTTTCGCGCCGCAATGCCTGTCGACGATCGCGGTCACGCGGCGCGAAACCAACAGCTGGCGATGGCCGGGATTCATGCTGCTTTACCTGTTTGCCCTTGCCTATGCCGCGGCGGGAATAACCTATTGGACAGCAACCGCCGCCGGGTTGTAGGCGAAAGCCTCAACCAAGAGACTCGGAGACGATAATGGCGGGCAGCGTCAACAAGGTAATCCTGATCGGCAATCTGGGCCGGGACCCCGAAAGCCGGACCTTTTCGAACGGCGGCAAGGTCTGCAACCTGCGCATCGCGACCTCGGAAAGCTGGAAGGACAAGCAGACCGGCGAGCGCAAGGAGCGCACCGAATGGCACAGCGTCGCGATCTTCTCCGAAGGGCTGGCCAATGTCGCCGAACGCTATCTGCGCAAGGGTTCCAAAGTCTATATCGAAGGCCAGCTGCGGACCCGCAAATGGCAGGACCAGTCGGGTAACGACCGCTATTCGACCGAAATCGTGATCGACGGCTTCAACGGCAGCATGACGATGCTCGACGGCCGGGACGGCGGCGGTGGAGGCGGCGGCGGCGCGGCGTCCGGCGGCGCGGGCGCCTGGGGCGGCGGCCAGTCGGACGATGGTTATGGCGGCGGCCAGAGCTCGGGCTCGGCCCCGGCCGGCGGCGCCTTCGACGACGATCTCGACGACGACGTTCCGTTTTAGGCGTCGGCCCCGCCCGGGGCGCGGCGGTCAGTCCTTCCCGGCCAGCTTGTCCCGCAAGCCCTTCAGCGCGCCGAAGGGCCCGGCCTCTTCCTCGCTGATCACGCCGGCTTCGCGCAGTGCATCGCCGGCGTCCCCGCTCCGCGGAAACGGGTCGAGCGCCAGCGCCATGGTCTGCGCGGCGGCTTCGCCGAGATCGACGGCATTGCCGTCATAGAAAAGCGTCTCGCATTCCTCGGCGCTGAGTTCGATCTCTTCCTCCGCGCCATCGGCCTGCCCCTCGGGCACGAAGCGCAGGTCGAAGGGCTCCGCGATCTCGCCGGGCACCGGATCCCCGGTCACCACACAGGCCTGCACGACGCTGGCCTCTACCTGCCCCTTCGCGAACACCGCCGGGCCGTCGCGCCGCACAATGGCGCGCGCGGCCAGCCTCTCGATCGCCTCGAGCCCGAATCGCGTCGCCAGCGCCGCGCATTCGCCCGCATCGGCCTCGATCGTCCTTTCGATCTCGCCTGCGCCCAGCGCGTCGAGCGGCAGCGGGCGGGAAAATTCGGGCGGCGCGCTCATGCCAGTGCCGGCAGCGCCCCGGCCAGCACTGCGTCGGCGGCCGTCGTCTTGAGGTCGGCGGCAAAGCCCTCGAGCCGCGCGGCGGCAAATGCCTGCTCCGCAGCGCCGGGGGCCTCGCCCCGGTAGAGATTGCGCGCCAGCGCCTCGCTCGGATCGCCGCCCGGCGCGAAACCTTCGCGATAGGCCGCCATCCGGCCGCCGAGCGCGCCCATCATCTTGCCGATATGCTTGCCGACGATGACGTCGCCGATGCCGAGCTGCCGCAGCTGGCTGTCCATATCGTCGATGAAGACTTCGGTCAGCAGCGCGCTTTCCGATGCATGCGCTTCGCCCTCGGCTTCGATACGGATGAGCACGAGCGAGAGAATCGCGGCGATCATGTCGAACCGGCCGTCCTGCGTGTCGGGGACGCCGCCCTCGCTATACCAGCGCGGATCGCGCGCATGGCCGACGATAGCGCGGTAAAGCGGTGCAAGGGCCTCGCGGGGCCGGTCGCGGCCGAACAGGCGGGTAAGGAAAGACATGGTTTGCGCGGGGCTCCCGTTGCGATGCGGCCTTGCTATCGCGGCCTCCTTCCGCATATTGAGCGCCCGATTTCAAGTTGCAATGGCCGGATGTAACGGGCCGTTGCGCGTAAGGAGACTGTAATGGCCCGGAATGTGCGGCTTATCCCGATGATCGCCACGCTGGCGGCGCTGATGGCGACGAGCGTCGTGACGAGCGGCTGCGCGCGGGTTCGCTATCATCAAGGCTATATCGGCGAACAGCTGCTGATCAATTCGGTGGAACCGGGGATCGACAACCGCGCCTCGGTCGAAGCGACCCTGGGCCGGCCGACCTTTACCAGCCAGTTCACCCAGCCCGGCGAAACCCCGGTCTGGTATTATGTGGCGCGCGACACCCGCCAGCTCGCCTTCGCCAATCCCCGCCCGGTCGCGCAGGATATTATTGCCGTGCGCTTCGATCCCCAGGGCAATGTCGCCACCGTCGATCATATCGGCATGGAGCAGGTCGCCTTTGTGAATCCGTGGGGCGAGGAAACGCCGACCCTGGGCCGCAACCGCAGCTTCTTCCAGGAACTGTTCGGCAATATCGGCCAGGTCGGCCGCTCCAACCAGGGCGGCGGTACGGCCGATAACCCGCAGGGTTAGGGGGTCGGTTGGTCGAGCCCGGCCGACAGACCAACCTGACGGGCTACCGCGCTATTCCGCCCGCCGCGAGTACGGCCAGAGTTACCAGCTCGCTTGCCGCCGCCGACATGGTGGCGATCTGAACCGGCTTTTCCATGCCGATCAGCATCGGCCCGATGACATGGTCGCCGCCCAGTTCGCGCAGCAGCTTGGCGCTGAGATTGGCCGATTGCAGGCCGGGCATCACCAGCACATTGGCGGGCTGCGACAGGCGGCTGAACGGATAATTTTCCATCAGCCTGGGGTTTAGCGCGACGTCCGGCGCCATTTCCCCTTCATATTCGAAGCTCACGCCGCGCGCGTCGAGCAGCGCCACCGCCTCGCGGATATTCTCCAGCCAGTTGCCCGATGGGTTGCCGAAGGTCGAATAGGAGAGAAAGGCGACGCGCGGCTCGTGGCCCATGCGCCGGGCCACCGCGGCCGTCTGTTCGGCGATGTCGGCTAGCAGTTCGGGCGAGGGGCGCTCGTTCACCGTGGTGTCGGCCATGAACACGGTATGATGCTTGCCGACGAGAACATGGATGCCGAAGGGGCGGCGGCCTGCCGCCGGGTCGATCACCTTCATCACCTGGCTTAGCGACTGGCTGTACTGGCGGGTGACGCCGGTGATCATCACATCGGCCTCGCCGAGTTCCAGCAGCAGCGCGGCGAAGATGTTGCGATCCTGGTTCACCAGCCGTTCGCAATCGCGCCGCAGATAACCGCGCCGCTGGAGCCGCTCGTAGAGATAGTCGACCATCTGCGGGACGAGCGGCGAATTGCGGCTGTTGTGGTATTCGATGCTTTCCGGGTCTTCGACGCCGAGCGCGCGCAGCCGGTCCGGCACGTCGTCGCGGCCGACCAGCACCGGCACGCCATACCCGCCGTCGCGGAACTGGATTGCGGCGCGCATCACCACTTCCTCCTCGCCCTCGGCGAACAGCACCCGGCGCGGCTGCGCGCGCGCCTGCTCATAGGCCAGCGTCAGCACCGATGTCGTCGGGTTCAGCCGCGCTTTGAGCGTGTGGCGATATTCGTCCATGTCGAGGATCGGCAAGCGGGCGACACCCGAATCCATCGCCGCCTGCGCGACCGCGGCCGGAACGATTTCCATCAGCCGGGGATCGAAGGGCGCGGGTATGATGTAATCGGGGCCGAAGCTGTGCGACGTGCCGTAGGCGGCGGCGACTTCTTCGGGCACCTGCTGGCGCGCCAGTGCGGCAATGGCCTGGGCCGCGGCAATCTTCATCTCGTCGTTGATCGTGGTGGCCCGCACATCCAGCGCGCCGCGGAAAATGAAGGGAAAGCCGAGAACATTGTTGACCTGGTTGGGATAATCCGAGCGGCCGGTCGCGATGATCGCGTCGGGCCGCGCTTCCTTCGCCTCGGGCGGCGTGATTTCGGGATCGGGATTGGCCATGGCGAAAATGATCGGCTGCTTGGCCATCTCCATGACCATGGACGGCTCCAAGGCGCCCGCCGCGGACAGGCCGAGGAAGATATCGGCGCCGGACAGGGCCTCTTCCAATGTGCGGGCGTCGGTATTCGCGGCATGGGCGGATTTCCACTGGTCCATCCCTTCCTCGCGTCCCTGGTAGATGACGCCCTTGCGATCGCACATGATGACATTGTCGTGCGGCATGCCCATCGCCTTGATCAGCTCCGTGCAGGCGATGGCCGCCGCGCCCGCGCCGTTCACCACCATGCGGGCGTTCTTGATGTCCCGCCCGGTCAGGTGCAGCGCGTTGATGAGGCCCGCCGCCGAGATGATCGCGGTGCCGTGCTGGTCGTCGTGAAAGACCGGGATGTTCATCCGCTCCTTCAGCGTCTGCTCGATGATGAAGCAGGCCGGCGCGCCGATATCTTCCAGATTGATGCCACCGAAGCTCGGCTCCATGATCTCGACGGCGGAAATGAACTTGTCGACATCCTCGGTATCGAGCTCGATATCGATCGAATCGACATCGGCGAAACGCTTGAAGAGCACGGCTTTGCCCTCCATCACCGGTTTCGAGGCGAGCGCGCCGAGATTGCCGAGCCCGAGTATCGCCGTGCCGTTGGAGATGACGGCGACCAGATTGCCCTTGGCGGTATAGTCATAGGCCTTGGCAGGATCTTCGGCGATCGCCTTTACCGGGACGGCGACGCCCGGCGAATAGGCGAGCGCCAGGTCGCGCTGGGTCGCCATCGGCTTCGAGGCGACGATCTCGATCTTGCCGGGGCGTCCATAGGAGTGGAAAAGCAGGGCCTCGCGTTCCGAAAACTCGACATTGCTCTTCTCGCTCATTGTCTTCCCCTGTGGACGAAGCGGTGGATAAGGCGCGGGTTTCCCCGGTGCCGCCTTTTGAGGCATGGCGGCGGCGGCGGCAAGTCGCTATCCCTGCGAATCCAATGGCAACACGGGTAAAATCGCGCGGCGAGGCCGGGTCCGCGAAAAAGGACGGGCCGACGCCGATGATGGCGCAGTATCTGGCGCTCAAGGAAAGCGTGCCCGATTGCCTGCTCTTCTACCGGATGGGCGATTTTTTCGAGCTGTTTTTCGAGGATGCGAAACGGGCGGCGGCGACGCTCGATATCGCGCTCACCGCGCGCGGCGAGCATGACGGCGAGCCGATTCCGATGTGCGGCGTCCCCGCGCACAGCCATGAGGCCTATCTCGCGCGGCTGATCAAGGCGGGGCACCGGGTCGCCATCGCCGACCAGACCGAAACGCCCGAAGAAGCGAAGAAACGCGCCAGGAAAGAGGGGAGGGCCGCCAAGGCGCTGGTCGCCCGCGCGATCGTTCGCATTGTCACCGCGGGGACCCTGACCGAAGAGACGCTGCTCGATGCCCGCGCTTCCAACTGGCTGGTCGCGGTCGCCGAAGCGGGCGGCGATATCGGTATCGCCGCCGCCGACATCTCTACCGGGCGGTTCGAACTTTCATCGGCACCAATAGCGATGCTCGACGCCGAACTCGCGCGCCTCGGCGCGGCCGAGATCATCGCGCCCGAGGGCTTCGAACGCGCGCCCGACGACGCCCATATCTGCGCCAGGAGCGATTTCAGCAGCATCGAGGCCGAGCGGCGGCTGAAAACCGTGTTCGGCGTCGCGACGCTGGATGGTTTCGGCCAGTTCGACCGCGCCGAGCTCGCCGCGGCCGGCGGCCTCCTCGCCTATCTCGATAGCGCGGGCCAGGGTGCGCTGCCCTTCCTTCAGCCGCCGCGCCACCACCGCGCGGGCGACTATATGCTGATCGACGCGGCGACGCGCGAGAGCCTGGAGCTCACCCATTCGGCCAGCGGCAATCGCGGTGGCAGCCTGCTGTCCGCCATCGACCGGACGGTAACGGGCGCCGGCGCGCGGCTGCTCGCCGTCGATATCGCCGCGCCACTTACAACGACCGATGCCATCGAGGCGCGGCTCGATCTCGTTGCGCTGTTCGAAAGCGATGCCGGGCGGCGCGACCATCTGCGCGCGGCGCTGAAGGCGCTCCCGGATATCGGCCGCGCGCTTGGCCGGCTGGTTGCCGGTCGCGGCAGCCCCCGCGATCTCGGCCTGCTCCGCGACGGTCTTTACGCCGCGCGCGACCTTCATGAGGCGCTTGCGCGGATCGACGAGCCTCCCGCCCTGCTCGCCGAAACGCTGCCCCGGCTCACCGGCCATGGCGCGCTCAGCGATCATCTGGCGCGCGCGCTCGTCCCTTCGCCGCCGATCGATACCGCGCAGGGTGGCTATATCGCCGAGGGGTACGACGCGGCGCTGGACGATCTGCGTGAAACGGCGGGCGACGGGCGGCGCGCGATTGCCGCGCTCGAAGCGCGCTATCGGGAAGCGCGAGGCATTGCGAGCCTCAAGATCAAGCACAACAACGTCCTCGGTTATCATATCGAAGTGCCCTCGAAACATGCCGACGCCTTGATGGCGGCGGATTCGGGCTTCACCCATCGCCAGACCCTGGCCGGTGTCGTGCGCTTCAACGCGCCCGAGCTGCACGAGGAAGCGCAGCGCGTAATGCAGGCCGGAGCGCACGCACTTGCCGCCGAGGCCGCGCATCTCGAAGAGCTGATCGCCCGAACGCTGAGGGACAGGGATGCCATCGCGGCGACCGCCGATGCGCTCGCCCGGCTCGATGTGGCGTCCGCGCTCGCCGAGCAGGCCGCTCTGCGCGGCTGGACGCGGCCCCGGCTTACGGCCGAACCGTGCTTCGCTGTCGAAGGCGGGCGGCATCCGGTAGTCGAGATGGCGGTCGAGCGGCAGGGCGAACGCTTCGTCGCCAATGATTGCGCGCTCGCGCCCGAGGAACGGCTCTGGCTGGTGACCGGTCCCAATATGGGCGGCAAATCGACCTTCCTGCGGCAGAATGCGCTGATCGCCGTGCTCGCCCAGGCGGGAAGCTACGTCCCGGCGCAATCGGCCAAGCTCGGCATCGTCGACAAGCTCTTCAGCCGCGTCGGCGCGTCGGACAATCTCGCGCGCGGCCGGTCCACCTTCATGGTCGAGATGGTCGAGACCGCGGCGATTCTCGCCCAGGCGACCGAACACAGCTTCGTCATCCTCGACGAGGTCGGGCGCGGTACCTCCACCTATGATGGGCTCGCCATCGCCTGGGCGGTGGTCGAGGCCGTGCATGACGTGAACAAATGCCGCTGCCTGTTCGCGACCCATTATCACGAACTGACCCGGCTCGCCGAACGGCTCGACGCGCTTTCGCTGCGCCATGTCCGCGCGCGTGAATGGCAGGGCGATCTCGTGTTGCTGCACGAACTGGCCGAAGGACCGGCGGATCGCAGCTACGGCCTCGCCGTCGCCAAGCTGGCCGGGCTGCCGAAGGAAACAGTGGGCCGCGCCAAGGCGGTGCTTGCCAAGCTCGAAGCCGGGCGCGAGGCGACCGGCGGGATCGCCGCGGGGCTCGACGATCTGCCTCTCTTCGCCGCCGATGTGCCGCAGATGGAAGAGGATGCCGGCGACCCGCTACGCGAGGCGCTGGACGCGGTCCATGCCGACGACCTCACCCCGCGCGACGCGCTCGATCTGGTCTACCGGCTTAAACGGCTGGCGGACGAGGCAGGCGGATGAGGGTGGCGGTTCGCGGCGGTCACCCCTAGATAGCCCGCATGGTCGAAACCCCGATCCCCAACCGCCGCGCGATCATCGACCGGCGCGAAGTCGCCGAGACGCTGCATGCGCTCGATGCCGAAGGCACGGCAGCGCTGCGCCAGGCGGCGGTAGCCGTGCTCCGCGAGGCAATGGATGCGGGGCGTGCGCAGATTGCCGCGCGGCTCGCGGAAAAGCCGTCCCGCGGCACCGAGATCGTCGAAAGCTATGCCTTTCTTTTCGATCAGCTGCTCCGCCTGCTCTACGATTTCACCGTCCAGCGGCTCTATTCGAACAGCAACCCTTCGGCGGCCGAGCGGCTCTCGCTGATCGCGGTCGGCGGCTATGGGCGCAGCGAAATGGCGCCCTTTTCCGATCTCGATATCGGCTTCCTCACCCCTTACAAACAGACCAGCTGGTGCGAGCAGGTCATCGAATCGATTCTCTACACGCTCTGGGATCTGGGGTTGAAGGTCGGCCACAGCTCGCGCTCGCTCGACGATATGGTGCGGATGGCGAAGAGCGACGTCACGATCCGCACGGCATTGCTTGAGGCGCGCTATGTCTGGGGCGACGAAGCGCTCTATGACGAGGCGTCGCACCGTTTCTATGCCGAGGTCGTCGAAGGCACGGCGCGCGAGTTCACCCGCGACAAGTTGGAGGAACGCGATACGCGGCATGCACGGATGGGCGACAGCCGCTACGTCGTCGAACCCAATGTCAAGGACGGCAAGGGCGGGCTTCGCGATCTCCAAACGCTGTTCTGGATCGGGCGCTATGTCTACAAGGTCCGCGATCTCGGGGAACTGGTCGAACATGGCCTGCTCACCGCCGAAGAACTCCGCCAGTTCCGCAAGGCGCGCAATTTCCTGCTCGCCGTGCGTTGTCACCTGCACCTCATTTCCAAGCGCCCCGAGGAACGGCTGACCTTCGACGTCCAGCCCGAAATCGCCGGCCGCATGCACTATGCCGAACGCACGGGGAAATCGGCGGTCGAGCGCTTCATGCAGCATTATTTCCTCGTCGCGAAACAGGTGGGCGACCTGACCGGTGTCTTCCTCGCCCATCTCGACGAACAATATGGTGCGCGCGGCCGCCGCTTTGCGATGCCGACCCTGCGCCGCAAGCCGCGCAAGCTCCACGGTTTCGTCATCGATCGCGGCCGCCTGTCGGCGCCCCGCGACGATTTCTTCAAAAAGGATCCGGTGCGTTTGATCGAGCTGTTCGCGCTGGCCGACAAGCATGATCTGGAAATCCATCCGCTGACGATGCGCCAGGCCAATCGCGACGAGAAACTCGCCGGCACGATTCGCGATAATCCGCGCGCGAACGCGCTGTTTCTCGATGTCCTTTCCAGCCCGCGGGATCCGGGCAAGGTGCTGCGCTGGATGAACGAGGCCGGCGTGTTCGGCCGCTTCATTCCCGATTTCGGCCGGGTCGTCGCGCAGATGCAGTTCGACATGTATCATCACTATACGGTGGACGAGCACACGATCCGCGCGATCGGCCTGTTGTCGCGGATCGAGAGCGGGGACCTGATCGAGGATCATCCGCTTTCCCACGCGATCATGCAGAAGCTGATTTCGCGCCGCGTGCTCTATGTCGCGGTGTTGCTCCACGATATCGCCAAGGGTCGCGGCGGCGACCATTCGATCCTCGGTGCCCAGGTTGCCGAAAAGCTCTGCCCGCGTCTTGGCCTCGATGCCGGGGAAACGCAGACGGTCGCCTGGCTGGTGCGCAACCATCTGCTGATGTCTGCAACGGCTTTCAAACGCGATCTTGCCGATCCCAAGGCGATCGAGGATTTCGTCCTCGCCGTGAAAAGTCCCGAGCGCCTGAAACTGCTGCTGGTCCTCACGGTCGTCGATATTCGCGCGGTGGGGCCAGGTGTCTGGAACGACTGGAAGCGCCAGCTGCTTTCGGACCTCTACCAGCTGGCCGAGGAAAGGCTGCGGCTCGGCCACAAACAGGATGGACGCAGAGAGCGGATCGCGGCGGCGCAGGATGCGGTCGGGCAGCGGCTCGGCTGGTCCGCTACGAAACTGAGCAGCCTCTTCAAGCGCATGCCCGAGGCGTATTGGATCGCCGAGAATGACGAGGCGGCGGCACGCAACGCGCAGCAGATGGCCGATGCCGATGCGGAGGGCGACAAGCTTTCGATCGTCATGCGGCCCGACGAGGATCGCGGCGCGACGCTCGTCACCGTCTACACGGCCGATCATCCGGGGCTTTTCTTCCGGCTGGCCGGCGCGGTCGACATGGCCGGCGGCAATGTCATCGATGCGCGCATCTATACGAGCCGTGACGGCATGGCGCTCGACAATATCCTCGTCCAGGATCCGCTGGGCGGCACCTTCCAGGATCCCGGCCAGCTCGAGCGCCTGGAAACCGCGATCCGTGATTCGATCGCGAACAAGCACAAGCTGAAGGAAAAGCTGGAGGCCCGTCCGCTGCCCCGCCCGCGCGCCGATGCCTTCCATATCGAGCCGTTGGTGCTGATCGATAACAAGGCGTCGAACCATTATACGGTCGTCGAGGTGAACGCGCTCGATCGGCCCGCGCTGCTGAACGGCCTCGCCCATGCGCTGTTCCAGTCCAAGGCTATGATCAGCTCCGCGCATATCGCCACCTATGGCGAGCGCGCCGTCGATACCTTCTACCTGACGGACCTTTTCGGCGAGAAGATCGCCAACGCCGCCAAACTCAAGGCAATGCAGAAGCGTCTGCTCGAAGCGGCGGCCGAGCCGGGCCAGCAGGAAAAGGAAGCGGCCTAGGCTTTTCCCTAACCCGGAAGCGGCTTGGATTGCTGGTCCCGCTTTTCGCGCTGTTCGCGCTGCATCTTTTCCGGGGTTTCAGGCGGGGCGTAGCTGACGACGATATCGCCCGGCTCGATCACGGGCCGCGCATCGGTCGAGAAGAAGAGCAGCTTTTTCGACGGCTTCATCACGCAAACGAGCAAGGCTTCCTCGTCGAGATTGGCCTTCAGATCCTCGATGCCGAATTTTTCGGTGATCTTGGTGCGGGTGAACACCCAGCCATCGTCTTCGCATTTGAGGAGGTCGTCGATCGTCGGTCCGGTGCGCATCAGCACGCGACCGCGCGCATGATAGGGGGCCCGGTCGCGGTCGGCGCCGATCTGGCTGACGGCGTCATACCCCACTTCGGGGCCGAGATCGTCGCAGATCAGCGCGTTGTATGCGTCGTTGTCGGTCGCCGCGATCAGCTCCTGGAACTGGCCGAGATCGAGATGCTCCTGCGTCACCTCGTCAAGGATATCGCCGCGATAGACGTCAAGCTCGCGGCGCCGCGCCGCGCGCAACGCATATTGCGACGGATCGGCGATGGTGACGGGAATTTCCATCTTCCGGAGAAGCTCGCCGAAATCGATCGTCCAGCGATTGGCGCCGACCAGAAGCACGCCGTTCGATTCGCCCTGGTCGATGCCGAGCCGCCTTGCCCAGTATCGCGCCGAGAAGCCATGGGCGAAGATGGTGGCGATGACGACGCCGAAGGATAGCGGGATCAGCGATTCGGCGCCTTCGACGCCATAGTCGATGAGCCGGATGGCAAAGAGGCCGGTGATCGCGACGGCGACGATGCCGCGCGGGGCGATCCAGGCGATGAACAGGCGCTCGCGCCAGGGCACGCTGGAAAAGAGCAGGGCCGTCAGCACCGTCACCGGGCGGACGACGAACAGCAGCAGGATCAGGAAGCTGGCGAAGCGGAAGATGCCGACCAGCGGATCGGCCGAGCTGGACTGGAAGCTGGTGATGACTTCCCAATCGAGCGTGGCCGAGAGGATGATGAACACGCCGGAGATCAGGAGGACCGCGAGATCTTCCTTGAAACGCCGCAGCGCATGGCTGGAGAACATCGGCCGGTTGGCCATCACCACGCCCATGATGGTGACGGTGACGAGGCCGGTTTCATGCTGGATGATATCGGCGAGCACGAAACCGCCGATCACGAGGATCAGCAGCATCGGCGCTTTCAAATATTCCGGCACATAGCCGCGCGGAAAGAACCAGGTGACGCCCCAGCCCAGCGCCGCGCCCAGCAGGGCTGCGACGAAGGTCGAGGCCAGCACGTCGAAGCTGATCGCGGCGATATTGGTGCCCGACCCGCCATAGGTGATATAGGCGAAGATGAAGACGGCGAGCAGCGCGCCGATCGGATCGTTGACGATCCCTTCCCATTTCAGGATGTTCGACACGCGCGGGCCCACACGCAAGGTGCGCAGCATCGGCCCGATGACCGTCGGCCCCGTGACGACGAGAATGCCGCCGAACAGCGCGGCGACCCCCCAGCTCAGTCCGGCGCCATAATGGCCGGCCAGCGTCCCCAGCGCCCAGCCGACCGGCACGCCGATCACAACGAGTCGCATCACCGCCCAGCCCGCCTGGCGCAGTTCCCGGAAGTTGAGGCTCAGCCCCCCTTCGAACAGGATCACGGCAACGGCGAGCTTGATGATGGGCTCCATCAGAGCCCCGAAATCTCTTTCGGGATTTATGAGGCCCCCACGAAATATTTCGAGTGGAATGAACGCGCTGACCGGGCCGACCAGGATGCCGACGATCAGCATCAGGGCGATCGCGGGCTTTTGCGTACGCCAGGCGATCCACTGCGCGCCGACACCGGCCACGCCGATCACGGCAATCTTCACCATCAGGGAATCGAGCGCCATCATATATCCATGCCGGTGTTGAGGCCGGGCATCAACTGGTTGTTGGGTCCAAGAAAAAACCCGCGCTCCCTATTCGCAGGAGCGCGGGCTTTTCATATCCCCCTACTATGGGGGTTTCGGCGATAGGCCCTAGAAGCGGAAGCGGCCCGTGATGCCATAGGTGCGCGGTTCGGCGAGGAAGGCCGAGTAGATCTGCGCCGGCGCCTGGAACGGAGAGTTGAACGCGACCTGCGTGTAATTCTCGTCGAACAGGTTCTGCGCCCAGAGTTCGAGGGCCCAGCGCTGGTCTTCGCCGCGGATGCCGATACGGGCGTTCACGACCGTGAAGCTCTCCTGCTCCTTTTGCGGGCTGAGGTCCGAGCCGGTGTTGAAGCCGCTGGTGTTGCGGGCATCGACATAGAAGAGGCCGCTCATGCCGCTATTGCCGATCGGCGGGGTCCAGGCGAACGAGCCGGTGACGACAAGGTCGGGTGCGTTCGAAAGGTTGTCGCCGGGCAGCAGGTTCAGGGCCGGATCGAGCGGCGCGCCGCTGTCGTTGCCAATGAGATCGTTCTCATAGCTCGCATCGACATAGGTGACGCCCGCCGTCATGTTGACATAGTCGATCGGCGAAAGCGTCGCTTCGATCTCGATACCCTGCGAGATGACGCCGGGCTGGACATCGTCGGGCGCACAGGCGCCGGTGGCGGCGCTGCCGTCGCGATCGGCCCCGTTCAGGCTCGTTCCGCAGCTGTTGATATTCTGGACCAGGAAGACCGAGCCGTTGAACGTATTCAGCTGGAAGTTGGAGAATTCCTGCCGGAAGATTGCGGCCGAAAGGCTGAAGCCCGGGATCGTGTATTTCGCGCCGATTTCGAAGGCGTCGACGATTTCCGGATCGAACTGCAGCGCCGCCGTCGAGCCGGCTACCGCCGGGTTGAGCAGCGGGCTGTTGAGCGCCGAACGATCGAGGTTGAAACCGCCCGCCTTATAACCGCGCGAATAGCTGCCATAGATCAGCAGGTCGTCGGTAGGCCGATAGGACAGGATACCGGTACCGGTAATCTCGTCCTCGCTGCGCGTGTCGTTGAGCACAAGGCCGTTCAATTCCGACGACGAGTTGCCCTGGCAGGAAAGGCCGATAATGCCCCCTGCCAATGCCGCGAGCGGCCCGGCGAGCAGCGGCGTAAACGCGGCGCGCTGTGCGGGGCAGATCGTGTTGTCGTTGTTGAAGGTTGCGCTGAAGCGCTTGTTCTCATTGGTGTAGCGCAGGCCGATCGTCAGATCGAGATTATCGGTTATGCTGATGATATTATGCGTGAAGAAGGCGTAGTTTTCGCTGTTCTGCAGATAGCGCGATCCATTGTCGCCGAGATCGTTGATCATTCCGAGATTGTCGAGGCCCGCGACGACCAGCGGTCCCGCGGCGCCGAGCGGCGACATCGCGCCGGTCAACAATGCGCGCCCGCCGGCACTCAGACAGCCCGACTGGCTCGGATCGATGAGAGCGGCATTGACGGCCAGTACGACGCGGCACGGCGCGAAGGCGCCGTAATCGTTACCGAAGCGCAGATTGTCGGTCAGCGTCAGATCTTCGTTCGCGTAATAGGCGCCGATCAACCAGTCGAGCGCACCGTCGAACGCTTCGCCCTGAAGGCGGAGTTCCTGCGAAAATGTCTCGAACTGGCGTCCATAGGCATTGTCGCCCGGGGCGCGATACAGGATGTCGAGCGTACCGTAATCGGTATCCGATGCCTGGTTGCTGTCATATTCGCGATAGGCGGTGATCGAGGTCAGCGTGCCCCAGCTGAAATCCCAGTCCATCTGCAGCGATATGCCGTAATCCTCGGTCTCGCCGGCATAGGTTCGGCCCGGCGACACGGAAATCTGCCGTTCGTAAATGTCGTTCCGCGAGGGGATCTGGAAGCCCAGCGCCGTCATCACGCCGATGATCGGGTTCGAAAGGTCGAGCAGCCCCGCATTGGCCGGCGCGATTTCGGTCGTCGCATAGACGGCCGCACAGCAGGCTTCGTCGCGGGTCGTGTAATCGCCGATCAAGCGGAAGGAGAGATCGGGCGTGGCTTCCCAGAGCAGCTGGCCGCGGAGGAACAGGCGATCGCGATCGTTGACGGTGCCGCCATTGGTGACGTCGTCGTAAAAGCCGTCGCGGTTCACATAGACGCCGTCCATGCGGAAGGCGAGCGTATCGCCAATCGGGCCGGTCAGGCCGGCGGAGGCGCGGATATGGTCGAAATTGCCATAGGTCAGTTCGGCATTGCCGCCGAAATCGAATTCGGGCGAGGCGCTGACGATGTTGATGAGGCCGGCGGACGCGTTGCGGCCGAACAGCGTACCTTGCGGGCCGCGCAGCACTTCGATCCGTTCGATCTCGCCAAGCTCGTTAAGGCCCGAGCCGGTGCGCGAACGATAAACGCCGTCGATGAACACCGCGACCGAGCTTTCGAGGCCGGGATTGTCGCCGACCGTGCCGATGCCGCGGATACGCGCCGAGCCATTGGCCTCCGAGCCCGTCGAGGAGACGAGCAGCGACGGCGCCAGCTGGTTGAGCTGGCGAATGTCGTTGGCACCCGAATTGCGAAGGCTTTCGGCGTTGACCGCGCTGACCGCGATCGGAACGTCCTGCAGCCGCTGTTCGCGGCCTTGGGCGATAACGACGATGACATTCTGGTCCGTGGCGGTGTCGGCGGTTGCCGTTTCGGTGTCTTGCGCAATGGCGGGGGATGCGATCGCCGCAAGACCGGCGGTCGCAAGCAATATCGATTTACGCATGGCTTCGTCTCCAGTTTTCATTTTTTCTTTTTTTTATAATTGTGCGCGGTTTAGGAATCCGCAGGCGAAAAGGCTAGTATTTCGAATACCCCCTTCGGCGAGAGGCCCGGACCTGCGGCCTTTTGGCAACACCGGGCGAACTGGCGGCTTTCTGCGATACGGGCTATCAATAAATCGTTTAACGCTACGGCAAAAAGGGGATTGCGGATGGCTGTCACGGGATTGGGCGGGCTGTTTTTCCGAGCGAAGGACCCCGACGCATTAACGGCCTGGTATCAGAAACATTTCGGTATGGGGGGCCATGGCTGGTGGTTTCAGGACGCCGGGCCGACCGTGTTCGCGCCTTTTCGCGAGGCAAGCGACTATTTCGAGGCCGACAAGGCGTTCATGATCAACCTGCGAATCGACGATATGGCGGCGATGACCGCGCAGCTCGAATCGGCGGGGATCGAGGTTATCCGCAAGGAAGAATGGAATGAAGGCGATGGCGCCTATGGCCAGTTCGCCCGGGTTCACGACCCCGAAGGCAATGCCATCGAGCTCTGGGAGCCGCCGGCCGTCCTGCCGGAGGAATAGCCGTTAGTCCGGGGCCTGCGCCCCGCCCAGCGAGGGCGGCACGCGCTTTTCGACGGCCGGCCGCGCGGTGCTGGGCCGGCGCACGATAAGTATGGCCGCGAAGATCAGCAGCATCCCGGTCATGTCTATCCCGGTCAGGATTTCGCCGAACCAGAGAAAGCCGAGTAGCGCCGAAAGCAGCGGCTGGACGAGCAGGCCGACCCCGCTGGCGAGCGGCGGGAGATGCGGCAGGGCGTAGATGATCAATCCCTGCCCGGCGACCTGGCTCGACAGCGCCAGGATGATGAGCGGCGTCCAGTTTTGCGGCCAGAACGCCCCCTCGCCCAAAAGCGCGACCGGCAGAAGGAAGGCGGCGCCGACTATGGTGGCCGAAACGAGGGCCGAGAGCGCGCTCAAGCCCTGCCGGGCCCGGCTCATCACGACGAGATAGACGGTGTAGAAGATAGCGGCGAGCAGGCACAGCATGTCGCCCAGCAGGTTCGTCGCCGAGAGCGATGCCGATTTTCCCGCCAGCACCCCGATGCCGGTGGCCGCAAGCAGGAGCGCCAGCGCCGCGAGCGGTGCCGGCCAGCGCCGGGCGACCGCATAGCCCCAGATCGGAAACAGGAAGGCCGTCGAATTGGCGAGCAGGGTCGAATTGGCGAGCGTGGTGCGCAGAATGCCGAGATGCCAACTGGCGAGATCGGCCGCGAAGAAAAAGCCGGCGAGCAGCAGCCAACCCGCCGCCTTGCGCGGCAGCAGGGAGGGAAACCGCCCCTCGGTCGCGCGAACCAGCAGGATCAGAAAGGGGGCGCCGATGGCGAGGCGCCAAAAGGCCGACTGCATGGGGCCGACATCGGCCAGCCGCACGAGCAGCGGTCCGGCCGAGAGGATTGCGCTGCCGAGAAGGAACAGCGGAAAGGCATAGCGCGGAGCCGTCATGCCCGCCCCATGCCCTTATCGCTTTGCTGGA
The DNA here is from genome assembly GCF_014237875.1 of Parasphingopyxis marina. GTDB lineage: Bacteria > Pseudomonadota > Alphaproteobacteria > Sphingomonadales > Sphingomonadaceae > Parasphingopyxis > Parasphingopyxis marina. Next base: position 242,548 of record NZ_JACJVJ010000001.1, on the reverse strand, counting down.
TCAATCGCGGCCTGGCCGCAGTTGTTCATGAGCCGGGATGCGGCCTCGCCCGATCCTATTTGGGCGCGAGCACCATCAGCATCTGGCGGCCTTCCATCTTGGGCTGGGCCTCCACCTTGGCGGTTTCCTTGGTGTCTTCCTGGACGCGAACAAGCAGGTTCATGCCGAGTTCGCGATGCGAGAGTTCGCGGCCGCGGAAACGCAGGGTGATCTTCACCTTGTCGCCATCGTCGATGAAGCTGTAGACCTTCTTCATCTTCACTTCGTAATCGTGATCGTCGATGTTCGGGCGCATCTTGATCTCTTTGATGTCCTGGGTCTTTTGGGACTTGCGCGCGAGATTGGCCTTTTTCTGGGCCTCGTACTTATACTTGCCGACATCGAGGAACTTGGCCACGGGCGGATCGGCATTGGGAGACACTTCGACGAGATCGAGGCCGACTTCGCCGGCCTGTTCGATCGCTTCCTCGGTCAGCAATACGCCCAGATTATCGCCATTTTCGTCGATCACGCGGACCTTTGGCGACACTATGAATTGATTGTAACGGGGGCCGTTCATCGGCGGCGCCGCGGGGCGGCGGGTCATTGGCGGACGTATAGCTGTATCTCCTATGTTGCGATGAGTCTGTGCATCGAGGCATTCAATATACGGTGGTTGCGCGGCGATTTAAAGCGGCGCGTTAGCTTTGCGGTCTTTGGTCGGGCGCCAGCGCCTCGTCGCGCAGCATCGCGATCGCCTCGTCGAGGGGCATGACCTTCTGGTGTTCGTCCGATCCGAGGCGGCGCAGCGCGATCGTGCCTTCCTCGGCTTCGCGCTTGCCGACAACCAGCAGGTGCGGAACCTTGGCAAGGCTGTGTTCGCGCACCTTGTAGTTGATCTTCTCGTTGCGAAGATCGGTTTCCACGCGAATGCCCGCATCCCGCAATTGGGCGGCGACAGTTTCGGCATAATCGTCCGCGTCGGAAACGATGGTCGCGACGACGGCCTGCACCGGTGCCAGCCAGAGCGGCAATTTGCCGGCATAATGTTCGATAAGGATGCCGATGAAGCGTTCATAGGTGCCGATCACGGCGCGGTGAAGCATCACGGGGCGATGCTTCTCGCCATCCTCTCCAACATAGCTCGCGTCGAGCCGTTCGGGCAGCACCCGGTCCGACTGGATCGTGCCGACCTGCCACGTCCGCCCGATAGCGTCGGTCAGATGCCATTCGAGCTTGGGCGCGTAAAAGGCCCCTTCGCCCGGTAATTCCTCCCAGCCATAGTCCTCGGTCGCCATGCCGGCTTCGGCAACGGCGTTGCGCAGTTCGTCTTCGGCCTTGTCCCAATCCTCGTCCGATCCGAAGCGCTGTTCGGGGCGCAGCGCGAGCTTGATCGCATAGCTTTCGAAGCCGAAATCCTTGTAAACCCGGTCGGTCAGCTCGCAGAAACGGCGCACTTCATCGACGAGCTGGTCCTCGCGCACGAAGATATGGCCGTCGTCCTGCGTCATCTGACGGACACGGAGCAAGCCGTGCAGCGCGCCATGCGGTTCGTTGCGGTGGCAGCAGCCCATCTCGGCCATCAATACGGGCAGGTCGCGATAGCTTTTGATGCCCTGCTTGAAAATGAGCACATGCGCCGGGCAGTTCATCGGCTTCAACGCCATCATGTCGGCGTCGTTCGAAACGATCGGCGCATCGTCGTCGGTCGACGGAATCTCGTCCGGCACGACGAACATATTCTCGCGATATTTGCCCCAATGGCCCGATTGCTGCCATTGCCGCGCGTCCATCAGCTGCGGCGTCTTGACCTCCTGATAGCCGGCCTCGTCGATCCGGCGACGCATATAGGCCTCCAGCTCGCGCCAGATCATATAGCCTTTGGGATGCCAGAAGACGCTGCCCTGCGCTTCGGGCTGAAGGTGGAACAGGTCCATCTCCTGTCCCAGCTTGCGGTGATCGCGCTTGCCCGCCTCTTCGAGCCGGTGGAGATGCGCGTTCAGCTGTTTCTTGTTGAGCCATCCCGTGCCGTAGATGCGCGTCAGCTGGGCGTTCTTCTGGTCGCCGCGCCAATAGGCGCCGGCGACGCGCATCAGCTTGAACGCCTGCGGATCGAGCTTGCCGGTGCTGGCGAGATGCGGGCCGCGGCACATGTCGAGCCAGTCGTCTCCCGACCAGTAGACCGTCAGCTCCTCATTCTCGGGCAGCTCGGCGGCCCATTCGGCCTTGAACGCCTCGCCCTCGGCCTGCCATTTCTCGATCAGTTTTTCGCGCGCCCAGACTTCGCGGCGCAGCGGCTTGTCGGCCTTGATGATCTCCCGCATCTTTTCCTCGATCGCCGGAAGGTCGTCCATGCCGAAGGGCTCGCGGCCCTCGGGCGCCATCACGTCATAGTAGAAGCCGTCCTCCGTCGAAGGGCCGAAGGTGATCTGCGTGCCCGGCCACAGCGCCTGCACGGCTTCGGCCAGAACATGCGCATAATCGTGGCGGACGAGTTCAAGCGCCTCGGCCTCGTCGCGCGAAGTGATGAGCGCCAGTTCGGCATCGCCGTCGAAGGGCCGCATGATATCGCGCACCTCGCCATCGACCTTCGCCGCCATCGCCGCCTTGGCGAGGCCCGGGCCGATCGCCGCCGCGACATCGGCCGGGGTCGCGCCGCGTTCCACTTCGCGCACCGATCCGTCGGGCAGGCTGATCTTCAACAACTCGCTCATCGCACTCTCTTATCTGTTGCCGGTCGCGCAATGGCACAGAGATGCGCGCGCCGGAAGGGGTGACGCCGGGTCTACGAAGAGTTCGGGAAGCTGGCGGCGCGCCACCCGAACCCGGGCGGCGGCGGGAGGCGACTAGCGCGCGACCGACCGCCCCCGGAAAGCCGGGGTGGTAGTGGTCGTCGTGATGGTCGCGTTGCGTGCCATGCCGTCCATATAGCGAGGCGATGTTGCGAAGTCACTAAGGCCGGAAAAGGCTGCATTTTGACAAGCGTGCGCGATATTATGTCAATGTATCTTGACATTTCGCCGAATCGTGTCTAGTTTCCTTGACATAATCCAAGGGAGTTCGATCATGACCATTTCAAGAAGGGCCATCATCTGGGCGCTGGTGATCGTGGCGACCGCTCTGGTCGCGCGCGGCGGATGGATTTCGCCCAGCGCTGCCGGGCTGATGCTGCTCGTCCTGCCTTTCGTTGCCGTCTCGCAGCTTCGCCGGGCCGGCAGTGCGCAACCGTGCGGGGGAGCCTGACCATGGCCGGAAAGAGCGGCGCGAGCCGGCGCTACACCCGCCGCATGGCAGCGGCGATGACGATCTATCTCGCGGCGATCGCGGCCGGCGAATATCTGATCGACGGCGGGCGGGTTGCCGGGCCCCTGCTCTGGTTCTTCGCCTTGCTGCCGGGGCTCGCCATTGCCGCCGCCGTCTATGTGCTCGGCCTCTATATCGTGGAGGAAACCGATGAATTCATCCGCATGATCACTGTCCACCAGGCACTTATCGCGACGGGTTTGACGCTGACCTTCGCCGCGATCTGGGGGTTTCTCGAAAATTACGGCCTTGTCGGCCATTTTGAGCTCTACTGGATCGTGGTCCTGTGGTTCTTCGGTTTCGGAATCGGCGCGCTCGTCGCGCGGGCCATTCACGGGAGCTGGGGCATGCATCGGTGAAGAACCGCCTCAAGGTGCTGCGCGCCGAGCGAAACTGGAGCCAGGCCGAGCTGGCCGCGAGGCTTGAAGTTTCGCGCCAGAGCGTCAACGCGATCGAGACCGGCAAATATGATCCTTCGCTGCCGCTCGCCTTCCGGATCGCCGATCTGTTCGGCCTCGCGATCGAGGAGATTTTCCTGCGCGACTAGACTCGCGTTCGGGGTTTGCGCGCCCGGCCTCTCCCACTATGACTGCACCGGATGACCGAAACCCGCTATCACGAACGCGCCGATCGTCCGCGCCTCGCCTATCGCCACAAGGAAGGGATCGGCCCGACCCTCGTTTTCCTGCCCGGCTATATGTCCGACATGACCGGATCGAAGGCGAGCGCGCTCTGGGCCTATGCCGAGGCCGAGGACCGGGCCTGCCTGCTGCTCGACTATGCGGGCTGCGGCGCCAGCGACGGCAATTTCGAGGCCCAGAAGCTGACCGACTGGCGCGACGATGTGAGCGATCTCATCAACGCGCTGATACTCGGCCCCGTCGTGCTGGTCGGATCGTCGATGGGCGGCTGGCTGATGTTGCTGTGCGCGCTGGCGCAGCCGGAGCGGGTGCAGGCGCTGGTCGGCATCGCCGCGGCGCCCGATTTCACCGACTGGGGTTTTACGCAGGACGAGAAACTCACGATCCTGCGCGATGGCAAGCTCGAAGAGCCGTCGGAATATAGCGACGCGCCCTATGTCACGAGCCGCGCCTTTTTCGAAAGCGGCGAGGCAAGCCGGCTGCTCGGCACCGAGATCGCCATCGATTGCCCGGTCCGCCTCATCCATGGCCAGGCCGATCAGGATGTGCCCTGGGAATATTCGGTCCGTCTTGCCCGCCAGCTGCGTTCATCGGACGTGCAGGTGATGCTCGTAAAGGATGGCGATCACCGCCTCTCGCGCATCGAGGATGTCGCGCGCCTGCTGGCACAGATCGAATGGCTGCTGGAAAGCCTGAAAGGCCGTTAATTTGAGTTTCCTGATCATTGCCGCCGCGCTGCAGGTGGCGCCGCCGGTTGTCGACCCGATCCTGATCCCGCCGCGCGAGCCCCAGCAGGCGGAAGCTTCCGAACCGATGGCGCGCGCGCGGCGGCTGCTCGATTGCGTGCGCGTCGCGCGCAGCGATCCGCAGGCGGCGATCGCCGAAGGCGCCCGCTGGAGCGTGGCCGACGGCGGTATCGAGGCGGAATTGTGCACGGGCTCAGGCTATGAAGCGGCAGAGGATTGGGACGGGGCGGCCAACGCCTATCGCCGGGGCCACGACCTTGCTCTGGCCCGCGAAGACAGCCGGGCCACCGGCATTCTCGCCAATGTCGGGCGGATGGAATTGCGCGCCGGCGACGCCGCGGGCGCGATCCGCGATTTCACCACCGTCCTCGCCGATCCCGAGATTCGCGACGAGATTCGCGGCAATGTGCTGGCCGAACGTGCCCGCGCCTATGTCGAGCTCGACGATGGAAACGGCGCGCAGGGCGATCTGATCGCCGCGCAGGCCCTGCTTCCCGACGATAGCGGTATCTGGTTGCTCTCGGCGACGCTCGCGCGGCGCCAGGGCGATCTCGACACCGCGGGCGATTTCATCGACCGCGCGCTCGAGCTCGACCAGACCGATCCCGCGATCCTGTTCGAAGCGGGCAATATCGCAATCGGCCTCAACGCCTTCGATATCGCGCGCCAGGCCTGGTCGCAGGCGGTGAGCGCCGATCCCGGTGGCCCGATCGGCCAGGCTGCGCAGCGCAACCTCGATCGGCTCGCCGCGCTGATCGCCGCCGCGCCCTCGATACCCGTCGAGATGCCCGATGGGGATATGGTGGAAGACGATGCGCCCGCCGGCTTTTCGGACGATGGAACGGGCGAAGAAGAGGCTGACCCGCCCTCCTGATCCGTGATAGGAGGAGGGCATGAAATACCTCCACACCATGATCCGCGTCTCCGATATCGACAAGACGCTCGCTTTTTTCGATCTGCTCGGCCTGAAGGAAGTGCGCCGGTTCGATGTCGAGCAAGCCCGCTTCACGCTCGTCTTCCTCGCCGCGCCCGGGGACGAGGAGGCGCAGGTCGAACTCACCTATAACTGGCCGCCCGAAGAGGGTGAGGCGGAGCATTATGACGGCGGGCGCAATTTCGGCCATCTCGCCTATGCGGTCGACGATATCTACGAAAGCTGCCAGCGGCTGATGGACGGCGGGGTGACGATCAACCGCCCGCCGCGCGACGGCCATATGGCCTTTGTCCGCACACCCGACAATATTTCGATCGAGCTATTGCAAAAGGGCGAGGCGCTGGCGCCGGCCGAACCCTGGGCCTCGATGGAGAATGTGGGGGAATGGTAGTTCGGGTTACCAACGACAATTATGCCCAGCTAAAGCAAGTCTTTGGCTGGATGACTGAAAATGCATTGCCTTTGCCTCCCGGGTTCCCCCTGGATGCGCACCCCATCGCGGCGCTCGAATTGTCTGAGGTCACATCTCCGGCTCGCGCGAGGCAAGGCCTCGCCATGGCGTTAGGAGATCTTTTGGAAGCAACTGAAAACCTTGAAGCGAAGCGGATCGGCATCATAGACCAAGCACTTGAAGAGCAATCGCTTCCGACATGGTCGTCCATACGCCTTAAATTTTCCCGCAAGCTCCAGGCGATCTTGGCGCGCGGCCGGGTGCGAAGCGAAACCGAATATTATGCGTTGAGGAATGTCGTGGAGAGCATGGAGCCGGAAATGCGCGTGACCGCATGGGCGATGTTGTCCGATTTTGAAGAGAGGAACGTTCGCGGATGACTCTGGAAATCGTTCGCATAGCCGTTCTCAACGACAATTATGTCTGGCTCGTCCACGAGCCGGAATCCGGCGAGACGATGGTCGTCGATCCGGCGGTGGCGGAGCCGGTGCTGGCCGAGGCCGACAGGCGCGGCTGGAAAATCACCCAGATCTGGAACACCCATTGGCACCCCGATCACACGGGGGGCAACCAGGAGATCAAGGACGCGACCGGCTGCATGATCACGGGCCCGGAAGCCGAAAGCGCGCGCATTCCGACGCTCGACCGCATGGTCAAGGAAGGCGACAGCGTCATGCTGGGCGAGGTGAAGGCCGATGTCATCGATGTGCCCGCGCACACCGCCGGCCATATCGCCTATTTCCTGCCGAGCAAGGAGGTGGCGTTCGTGGGCGACACGCTGTTCGCCATGGGCTGCGGAAGGCTGTTCGAAGGCACGGCCGAACAGATGTTTTCGAACATGCGCAAGCTCGAAAAACTGCCCGACGACACCAATGTCTATTGCGCCCACGAATATACCGAAGCGAATGGCCGCTATGCGGTAACCGCCGAACCCGACAATGCAGCGCTGGCCCAGCGCATGGCCGAAGTGGTCGAGATGCGCGGTCGCGGCGAGCCGACCGTGCCGACGACGATCGCGCTCGAAAAGGCGACCAACCCTTTCATGCGCGCCTCTTCGGCGGAGCAACTGGCCGAGCGCCGCGCCGCCAAGGATGCGTTCTGACACCGTTCATGATACAAGGCGCAGGCCAAGGGGGCAGAAGTAGAAAGGAACGGACCATGGTTCGATTCATGCCCCTCGCTCTCGCCCTGCCGCTGCTTGCCGGCTGCGCCGCCAACGCGATGGAATCCGCCTCAAGCGACGATCTGTCCGAACGCGATCAGCGGCGAATGGCGGCCTTGCTCGACGACAAGGTTCCCGGCGAACCGGAAAGCTGCATCACCCTGCGCCCGACGACGCAAAGCTCGATCATCGGCGACCGGATGGTGCTCTACCGCAACGGCACGACCGTCTATGCCAATGATTTCGACGGCCAATGCTCCAACTTGCGCTCGGATTCGACGATCGTCACCAGCACGCCGTCCAACCGGCTGTGCAGCGGCGATATCGCCGAGATTCGCGATCCGCATAGCGGCGTCTCGTTCGGCAGCTGCGCCTATGGGGAATTCACGCCCTACCGGCCCGGCTAGCGGCGCCTATTTGTAGAGCGCGTCCATGCGCTCGCCATAGCTGGCTTTCAGCACATGGCGGCGGATCTTGAGCGACGGCGTCATCTGCCCGTTCTCGACGGTGAAGGGTTCGTCGGCGAGCGTCACCCGCCGCACCTTTTCGACCGCCGCCAGATCCTTGTTCACCCGGTCGACCGCGGCGGAGATCGCCTTCAGATAATCGGGATTTTCCTTGAGTGCGACATCGTCGTTCGGCACCCCGTTGGCCGCCGCCCATTCGCGTGTCCATTCGGCATCGGGCACGATCAGGCCCACCAGATAGGGCCGCTTGTCGCCCGCCACCATCGCCTGCAGGATTTCGGGCTCCAGGGTGAGCATGCCCTCCACCCGCTGCGGCGCGACATTGTCGCCCTTGTCGTTGACGATGATGTCCTTCTTGCGGTCGGTGATCGCGAGCCGGCCCTTCTCGTCGAGATGGCCGATATCGCCGGTATGCAGCCAGCCGTCGACCAGCGCCTTGGCGGTGTCTTCCTCGTTGCGCCAATAGCCGAGCATGACGAGATCGCCCTTCAGCAGCAGCTCGCCATCCTCGGCGATTTTGACCTCGATATTTTTCAGCGGCGGGCCGACGGTATCCATTTTCAGGCCCACGCTCGGCCGGTTGCAGGCGGCGATAGGGCCCGATTCGGTTTGGCCATAGCCCTGGAGCAGGGTCAGCCCCAGCGAATGGAAGAAGATGCCGATTTCGGGGTTGAGCGGCGCGCCGCCCGATACCATCGCCTTCAGCCGTCCGCCGAAACGCTTCCTGATCTTCGGCCGCAGCATGACGTTCAGCAGCATGTCGGCCGGCCGGTCCTTCAGCGGCACCTTGCCGTAATAATCCTTCTCGCCGATCTCCAGCGCGCGGCGCATCAGATAATTGGGAACCTTGCCCTGTTTCTCGATCGATTTGAGCACGCGCATGCGCAGCACTTCGAAGAGACGCGGCACGACGACCATGATCGTCGGCCCGACCTCCTCGATATTGGCGGCGAGCTTGTCGAGGCCTTCGGCATAATAGATTTGCGCGCCGAGCCCGATCGGGAAGAATTGCCCGCCGGTATGCTCATAGGCGTGGGAAAGCGGCAGGAAGGAGAGGAAGATCTCGTCGTCCCAGCCGAAATCTTCCGAAATGATCGCCGTGGCGCCCTCGCAATTGTGAATGAGCGCGCGGTGCGGCTGCATCACGCCGCGCGGCGCGCCCCCGGTGCCGCTCGTATAGATGAGGCAGGCAAGATCCTCGCGCCCGATCTTGGCAGCGGAAGCCTCATAGCCGTCAATGTCGGGCGTCTCGCCGCTCATCAGCGAGGTCCAGTCGTGAAAATTCACGTCGCCGCCCTGGCCGATGCGCATCGGTTCGATGCCGATAATCTCCCGGCAGTGCGAGGAGTTGAAGACCGCGCGGGTAACGGTGGTCGCCAGCTTTTGCGTCGAGACGATGGCCATGCGCGCGCGGCTGTCTTCCAGGATATGCGCATGATCGCGCTCGGTATTGGTCGTGTAGGTCGGCACGGTAACGCCGCCCGCCGCCATGATCGCATGGTCGGCTATGCAGAATTCGGGCCGGTTTTCGGACACCAGCATCACCCGGTCTCCGGGCTTCAGGCCCAGCCGTTTGAGCGCGGACGCCATCTGCGTCACCTGTTCGGCGGCCTCGCGCCAGCTCATCGACGTCCAGGCGCCATCCGCCTTGCGCCACAGGAACGGCGCGTCGCCCTTCTCGCGGGCGCGCCGGAAGAACATCGTCACGACATTGGGGAAGGATTCGAGCTCGGTTCGCGAGCGGCCAGCCATGGGATCTCCTCTCGGGCTCGGCGGACTTGTTATGGTTGCCGCTTTTAGCGGATATTGGCGGCAACGCCAGATGGACAATCCCGGCGCGGCTCGCCTAAGTGGAACGATGATCCTTCCCCGTTTCCTCGCCCCGCTCGCCCTTTCGATCCTCGCCGCCTGCGCGCAGATGCCCGCGCCGTCCGCCGCGTCGGAACCGGTCGAACCCTTCGTGATCGCCGCCAACCCGCTGGCTGCGCAGGCCGGCATGGATGTGCTGGAACGCGGCGGCAATGCCGCCGACGCGGCGATCGCGGTGCAGGCGATGCTGTCGCTGGTCGAACCGCAATCCTCGGGCATCGGCGGCGGGGCTTTCCTCCATTATTACGACGCTTCGTCGCGCGAGCTCACCGTTTATGACGGGCGGGAGGTTGCGCCGGCCCAGGCGACGTCGACGATGTTCCTCGATAGCGACGGCGAACCGATCGGTTTTCGCGATGCCGTCGTCAGCGGCCGCGCCACCGGCGTTCCCGGCGCGGTCGGCGCGCTGGCGCTGGCCCATGAAGAACATGGCGCGCTGCCCTGGTCAGAGCTGTTCGGCGCGGCGATCCGCACGGCGGACGAGGGCTTTGTCGTCAGCCCGCGCCTCGGGCGCTTTTTGACGATCCCCTTCCCGCAATTGTCGGTGCCCGATGCCGACGCCTATTTCTCGCGGCCGGATGGAACGCGGCTGCAGGTGGGAGACCGCTTGCGCAATCCCGATTATGCGGCCTTTCTCCGCCGGATGGCCGAAACCGGGCCCGACGCGCTCTATCGCGGCAGTACGGCCGCCCGGATCGTGGAGCGCACGCGGCAGGGGCCGCTTGGCGGCTCGATGACGATGGCCGATCTCGCCAATTACCGCCCCATCAAGCGCGATCCGATCTGCCGCGGCTATCGCGCCTATCGCGTGTGCGCGCCGCCGCCGCCGTCCAGCGGGGTCGGCTTCCTCCAGCTGCTCGGCCTGCTCGAGCGCACCGATATCGCCGCGCGCGGGCCCGATGATCCCCAGGCCTGGTTCCTGTTCGCCGAGGCGAGCCGGCTGATGTATGCGGACCGCGACCGCTATGTCGGCGATGTGCCGACCGTGCCGATCGAGGGCTTGCTCGATCCCGCCTATCTCGACAGTCGCGCCGCGCTGATAGGCGATAGCGCGATGGCGGCACCCGAAGCGGGCGTGCCCGAAGGGGCGACGCTTCCCGCCGCGGACAATACGCTTGAACCCGCCGGAACCTCGCATTTCATCGTCCGCGACGCGCATGGCGATGTCATCTCGATGACGACGACGGTCGAATCGATCTTCGGCACGGGGCGGATGGTCGACGGCTTCTTCCTCAACAACCAGCTCACCGATTTCTCGTTCAGCCCGGTCAATGCCGATGGCACGCAAGCGCCCAATGCGGTGGCGCCCGGCAAGCGTCCGCGCTCTTCGATGATCCCGCTGATCCTGCTCGATAGCGAAGGAAATTTTGCCGGCGCGATCGGATCGGCAGGGGGCAATTCGATCCTCGCCTATGTCGGAAAGTCGCTTGTCGCGGCCATCGACTGGGGGTTGCCGATGCAGGACGCATTGGCGCTGCCCAATCTCGTGGCGCGGGGCAGCCGGATCGGCGGCGAGGTCGATGATTTCAATTCCGCGATCGTGGCGGGCCTTGCCGAACGCGGTATCCAGCTCGAACCCGGCCAGGGCGAGGATTCCGGTGTCCATGGCGTCCTCATCCGAGAGGGCGACGTCGATGGCGGCTATGATCCGCGGCGCGAAGGCGTGGTGCTGGTCGGCGAATAAGGCGCGCCGCGGCCTAGGCGGTGCCGACCGCCTCGGCGATGGAGGCGAACCCGGCTTCCGCGCGCAGCCTGTCGAGCCCCAGCGCGATCCGCCGGCCCAGCCCCGGTCCCTTATAGGCGAGCGCCGTGTAAAGCTGGACGAGGCTCGCCCCGGTGCGGATGCGCGCCCAGGCTTCTTCCGCCGAATCGATGCCTCCGGCAGCGATGAGCGGCATATCGCCGCCGGTTGCGCTGCGAAAATCGGCAAGGCGCTGGCGTGCGAGCGCGGCAAGCGGGGCGCCCGATAGCCCGCCCGCTTCGCCGGCATGGGCCGATTGCAACGACGGGCGGCTGATCGTGGTGTTGCCGATGATCAGCGCGTCGATCTTTCGCGCCATCGCAATGCGCGCCACCGCGTCGATATCGGCGGGTTCGAGATCGGGCGCGACTTTCAGGAAAACGGGCGGGCCGTCCGGGCCTCTCGCGGCCATCGCCCGTTCCAGCAAGGCATCGAGCGCGCTTTCGTCCTGCAACGCGCGCAGCCCCGGCGTGTTGGGCGAGGAAATGTTGATCGTCAGATAGTCGGCGAGCGGCGCCATGGCGCGCACGCCAAGCTCATAGTCCGCGATCCGGTCGGCGCTGTCCTTGTTGGCCCCGATATTGATGCCGACGATGCCGCGGCTGCGGTCGCGTGCGGCCAGCCGCTTCGCCGCTTCCGCCTGCCCGCCATTGTTGAAGCCGAGCCGGTTGATCACGGCCTGGTCGGCGACCAGCCGGAAGATGCGCGGCCTGGGGTTGCCGGGCTGGGCCAGCGGGGTCAGCGTGCCGACCTCCGCAAAGCCGAAGCCGAGGCCGAGCATCTTGGCGGGCACTTCGGCATTCTTGTCGAAGCCCGCGGCGAGGCCCACCGGATTGGGGAAATCGAGGCCCGCCACGTTGATCGCTACTCCCGCCGGAGAGGGCGGCGGGCTCCCGATCGGCGCGGCTTTCAGGGCGGCGATCGTCATGCCGTGCGCGCGCTCGGCATCGAGCAGGAAGGCGAAGGGGCGGATCAGCGGATAGAGCGCCATGCCCGGCGCTATGGCAGCGGCGGCGTGGCTGGTCAAAGCCCCGCCGATACGGCACTGTTGAGCCCTCATTCGAAAGAACGGAGTCGCTTATGTCCCGCCTGCTGCTGCTGTCCACCTCCATCCTTTTCGCCGGAGGTGCGCTCGCCGCCGCCCCGGCTCTGGCACAGGCCGAGCCGGCCGTCGCCGAAGCGCCCCCTTCGCCGGAATCCGGTGCCGAAGACGTCGATGCGGCGCTCGCCGCCTTTTTCGAAACCTATGACGAGGCGGAGCTAGCCCATTCGCCGCTCACCAAGGCCTATCGCGGCATTCGCGACGAGGATTACGCCCGCTGGGGCGATATGAGCGATGCCGAGGAAATCGCCTCCCAGGTCCGGCTGATGGCGGCGCTCAGCGAGATGCGTGCGCGCTTCGGCGCGGCCGATCTCAGCCCGGATTCGCAGCTTTCCTATGATCTGTTCGAGCGCATGGCGGCGCGCCGTTCGGCCGCCTTCCCCTATCGGCGCAACGGTTACGTGTTCGACCAGATGAACGGCGCACAGAGCCAGCTTCCGGCCTTCCTGATCAATATCCACCGCGTATCGAGCGTCGAGGACGCCGAGGCCTATATCAGCCGTCTCGAAGGCTTTGGAACCGCGATGGACCAGCTGATCGAGGAAGCCCGCTATCGCGCCCAGCATGGCGTGATGCCCCCCGACTGGGTGTTCCCCTATATATTGTCCGATGCGCGCAACGTGATCGCCGGCGCGCCGTTCGACGAAGGCGAGGATGCGCCGCTGTTCGCCGACCTGCAGGCCAAGGTGAACGCGCTCGAGATTTCGGATGCCGACAAGGCGGCGCTGATCGAGCGCGGGCGGCAGGCGCTGCTGACCGTGGTCGGCCCGGCCTATGAACGATTGGTCGCGATGCTGGAAACCCAGCAGGCGTCCGCGCCCACCGATGACGGTATCTGGCGGCTGGAAGACGGCGCCGATTATTATGCCGAGCGGCTGCGCTATTATACGACGACCGACCTTTCGGCGGAGGAAATCCACCAGATTGGCCTCGACAATGTCGCGCGCATCCATGGCGAAATGCGCGCGATCATGGAGCAGGTCGGTTTCGAGGGCAGCCTGCAGGAATTTTTCACCCATCTGCGGGAAGGCGACGAATTCTTCTACGAAACCCGCGAAGCCTATCTTGCCGATGCCAATGCGATGATCGATGCGATGCGCGAGCGGCTGCCCGAATATTTCGGCACGCTTCCGGAGGCCGATCTCGTCGTCCGCCCGGTCGAAGCGTTCCGGGAGCGTTCGGCGGGCAAGGCCTTTTACAACTCCCCGGCGCCGGACGGATCGCGCCCCGGCACCTATTATGTGAACCTCTACAATCTGCGCGATATGTCCCGCACCGAACTGGAAGCGCTCGCCTATCATGAGGGGATTCCGGGCCACCATCTCCAGCGCGCGATCCAGACCGAGATGCAGGGCCTGCCGCCCTTTCGGCGCTTCGGCGGCTTCACCGCCTATACCGAGGGCTGGGGCCTCTATGCGGAGGAGCTGGGCCGGGACATGGGCGGCTATGGCAATCCCTATTCCGATTTCGGGCGGCTGGGCATGGAGTTGTGGCGTGCCTGCCGGCTGGTCGTGGACACCGGCATTCACAACCTGCGCTGGTCGCGCGAGGATGCAATTCAGTATCTGCAGGAAAACACGCCCAATCCGGAAGGCGATATCCGCAAGGCTATCGAACGCTATGTCGTCTATCCGGGCCAGGCGACCGCCTATATGATCGGCAAGATCCGGATCATGGAGCTGCGCCAGCGGGCGATGGACGCGCTGGGCGACGATTTCGACTATCGCGATTTTCACAATGCGGTGCTGCTTTCGGGCCCGGTTCCCCTGGATCTGCTGGAAGAGCGGGTAAATGCCTGGATCGAATCCGAACGATCCGGCGACTGATCGGGGCGATTTGTCGCATCTGTCCAATACGGGGGTTTGGCCGTTCCGTATCAGGCCCCTGCGACCCGAAGGGACCCAGGTGGGTCCCTACAAAACTGGCGGCCCTCGTCTTTATGGCGGGGGCCGCTTTTTTTATCGGTGAAAATCGTATAAGCTGCCGGGCATAAACGACAAATAACAACATTGTCGGGCCGCAATTTGAACGATTTATCCAAATACTCTTTGGAGTATGCCGCGCCTGCGGACGACCTGAAGGAGCTGGTTTCCTCCTTCTACTGGTTCCGTGCGGATATCGAGGAGACCCAGCAGACCGAACGCGCCGATCGCGCCCAGTTCCGGTTCCTGCTCGAAGGTTCGGGCGGCTATGAATTTTCCGACGGCGTATACATGGATTCGGCCAAGATCACCGTGATCGGGCCGACGACAGGCCCCACTATCGGCCATGTGAAGGGGCCGATTGAGATTTTCGGCGCCGGGTTGCAGCCGGCGGGCTGGGGCACGTTGATGGGCGCGGCCGGCGAGCAATATTCGAACCGGCTGATCGATGCGACCGCGATTTTCGGCAACGGCCTGCTCGATGTGTTCCAGACGATCAAGATGGCCAAGACGATGGAAGAAAAGGTCGCCATCGGCAACGAATTCGCCCGCGCCTTGCTGCGCCGGGCCGAGCCCGCGCCCTTCTGGTTCACCCGGCTCGTCGACAAATGGCTGACGAGCAGTGCTTCGCCCGACATCAACGACCTGATCGAGGAGAGCGGGCTTTCCAAGCGCCAGGTGGAGCGGCTGACCAAGCGTTTCTACGGCGCGCCGCCCAAGCTGCTCGCGCGCAAATACCGGGCGCTGCGTGCCGCGTCGCGAATCGTTCGCCGCGAAGAGGCCGACGGCGAAGCGGTGGAAGATGCGTTCTACGATCAGTCGCACCTGATCCGCGAGATCAAGGAGTTCACCGGGATCACGCCGGGCCAGGCGCGCAAGGCCCCGCCGGAGCTGATCAGGGCGGTTGCCGAACATCGCCGCAAGCTCGCCGGCAAGGTCGATCCGCTGATATCCGACGCCTGACTTCCGGCGTCCGGCTTCCACCCGGAATTCGGCGCGAAGTCTCTGAATCCCCCTTGATTTCGGCGGCTCCGACGCCCAAATGCCCAATCGGAACGAATCGATCCGATTTAACGGACCGGGAATGGAGTATGATGCGGCTTTCGAGCATGGCAGATTATGCGGTCGTGATGATGGGCGCCGCCGCCCGGCATTGCGGCGGGTGCCGGACCAGCGCGACGCAGCTGGCCGAGGAAACCGGGATTCCGCTGCCGACCGCGCAAAAGCTGGTCAGCCTGCTCTCGCGCGGCGGGCTGCTGCAATCGATGCGCGGTGCCGGCGGCGGCATCCAGCTTGCGCGCCCGGCGGCCGCGATCAGCCTTGCCGACATCATCGAAGCCGTCGAAGGCCCGATCGCGATGACGGCGTGCGTCGAACATGGGCGCCATGATTGCGGCCTCGAAAATGCCTGCCAGGTGAAGCCGCATTGGCGCGCCGTCAACGCGGCGGTGCGCGACGCGCTCGACAATGTGAGTCTCGCCAGCCTCGCCGCCATCGCTCCGGTGCCTCACGCCCCCGTCCTGAACGAAGGAGCGGTCGCATGACCGACGATACCCGCACCCGCAACGAAGAAGCCATCGCCGCCGCCGAAAAGGCGGAAACCTATGAATGGGGCTTCTCGTCCGATATCGAGCAGGAATTCGCGCCCAAGGGGCTCAGCGAGGATACCGTCCGCTTCATTTCGGCCAAGAAGAAGGAGCCGGAATGGATGCTGGAATGGCGGCTCAAGGCCTATTCCCGCTGGCTCGAAATGGAGACGCCGGACTGGGCCAAGCTGTCGATCCCGCCGATCGATTATCAGGACGCCTATTATTATGCCGAGCCCAAGGCGAAGGAAAAGCTTGGCAGCCTCGACGAGGTCGATCCCGAAATCCTGCGGGTCTACGAGAAACTCGGCATTCCGATCGAGGAGCAGAAGGTGCTCGCGGGCGTCGAGGGCGCGCGCAAGGTGGCCGTCGACGCGGTGTTCGATTCGGTGTCGGTGGCGACCACCTTCCGCGAGGAACTGTCCAAGGCCGGGGTGATCTTCCTGTCGATCTCCGAAGCGATCCGCGAACATCCCGAACTCGTGAAGAAATGGATCGGCAAGGTCGTGCCGCGCGGCGACAATTATTTCGCCGCGCTCAACTCGGCGGTCTTTTCCGATGGCACCTTCGTCTACATTCCCGAAGGCGTGCGCTGCCCGATGGAACTTTCCACCTATTTCCGGATCAACGCCGAAAATACCGGCCAGTTCGAACGCACTTTGATCGTGGCCGACAAGGGCAGCTACGTCTCCTATCTCGAAGGCTGCACCGCGCCGATGCGCGACGAAAACCAGCTTCACGCCGCCGTGGTCGAGCTGGTCGCGCTCGACGATGCCGAGATCAAGTACAGCACCGTCCAGAACTGGTATCCCGGCGACAAGGACGGCAAGGGCGGCATCTATAATTTCGTCACCAAGCGCGGCCTTTGCCAGGGCAAGAACAGCAAGGTCAGCTGGACGCAGGTGGAAACCGGCAGCGCCGTCACCTGGAAATATCCCAGCTGCGTGCTGTCCGGCGAAAACAGCGTCGGCGAATTTTACTCCGTCGCGCTCACCAACAATTACCAGCAAGCCGATACCGGCACCAAGATGATCCATCTGGGCAAGAACACCCGCTCGACGATCATTTCGAAGGGCATCAGCGCGGGCAAGAGCGACAACACCTATCGCGGCCTCGTCCGCGTCGGCCCGGCGGCCGAAGGCGTGCGCAATTTCACGCAATGCGATTCCCTGCTGCTCGGCGACCAGTGCGGCGCGCACACCGTGCCCTATATCGAGGTGAAGAACCCCTCGGCGCAGATCGAGCATGAGGCGACGACGAGCAAGATTTCGGACGACCAGCTTTTCTACGCGATGCAGCGCGGCCTCGACGAAGAAGAAGCCGTGGCGCTGATCGTCAACGGCTTCGCCAAGGAAGTGCTGCAGCAGCTGCCGATGGAGTTCGCCGTCGAAGCGCAGAAGCTTCTCGGGA
The DNA here is from genome assembly GCF_014237875.1 of Parasphingopyxis marina. Taxonomy (GTDB): domain Bacteria; phylum Pseudomonadota; class Alphaproteobacteria; order Sphingomonadales; family Sphingomonadaceae; genus Parasphingopyxis; species Parasphingopyxis marina. Next base: position 225,235 of record NZ_JACJVJ010000001.1, on the reverse strand, counting down.
TCAGTCTCGAGGGGAGCGTTGGGTAATGTCGTTAGAGAACATTATAGTTGTTGAAAAGGACTGGTCGCTTTCAACAGCAGATATTGAACGAAAAGCGAAAGAACTTGGGTACCAGATCAGTATTGCGGACTGCGACCTGAAGACACATAGCGGCTTTCTTCCTGTCAGACACGAAGACATCGATACCGGTTTCGAGTATTATTTTCTCGCAAGGGGTAGTGATGATCTTACGTCGCTTGATTCTCATTTTGCGAATTATAGTGGATGCATGACGGTCACACGCGGTGATTTCCACGAAGCTTCGGTAGCGCTCATATTCCTGAACTCAGTGGCTGATCTGACGAATGGTGCGTACCTTTGCCCGAACTACGATATTCTGAAAAAACCTGGTGAGGTTCGGGGCTATCTCGATAACGAAATATCAGCGTGCCTTTCGGAATGGACGAAGGAAGAGCAAAGAAAATCAGAGCGCGAAGCTAGGCAAGAGCGTCGGCGAAAAGAGCGTGAAGATGCCTCTCGATTGATCGGCGAGGATGATAAGCCAGAACTCCCTGATACCGATAAATCGCGTGGCCTTTTCTCACGCCTATTTGGGCGAAAAAAATGAAAATGCACATTGTACCCGTGGCCGCTTGTACGGTGTTATACCTTTCCGCCCCGATCGCCGCCCAGCCCGCTGAGCCCGAGGCCGACGGCGAGGTGAATCTCGAAGCCGTCGATATGCTGTTCGGCGATCGCGCCGTGACCGGCGGCGATGCGGCGGAAGAGGGCGCTGTTGTTGTCGATGAAGGCGAAGACGCTGCCGAGGATTCCGAAGAGGCGGCCGAAGAGGTCGTCGACGAGGCCATGGAAGAGCGCGAGCCCACCGATCTCGAACGCGCGCTCGCCGGGTATGAGATTTGCGCGTCGGAAGCGGGCGCCGGGCTCGCGCAGCAGGGCTTTTCGCCCGAACAGGCGGGGCGCGAGGCGCTGCTGCGCTGCGGCGGCCAGCGCGCGGCCTATGTGAACGCCTTCTATTTCACCTTGCTGCCCAATTATCCCGACACGCCCGAGGCCGCGGTGCGCGCCAGCGCCGAACGGCTTGCCGCGCAAACCGACGATGCGATCGCGATGCTCGTCGCGCGGGAAATCGCCGAAGCGCCGCCGGCGGCAGAAACCGCTGCCGAAGAAGCGCCGGCCGAGGACGAGGCGATCGAAGCCGATGCGCCGGCGGAAGAGGAGGAAAGCGAATGACCAGCAAGCCGGATTTTTCGCGCCTTCGCGTCAACGAGCGGCTGTTCGCGGCGGGGCTTGAGGAAAAATATCGCGAAGCGGCCGAGCGCGGCGACAGCGAGGCGCTACAGGCGCTGCTCGCACAGGTCGATCTCCGGATCGCGGCCGATGGAACATTTTGGGATTTGAACGGAAATCATCGTGTTGAAGATTGAAAACCTCCACGCCGAAATCGACGGCAAGGAAATACTCAAAGGGCTTAGTCTCGAAATCGGCGCGGGAGAGATCCACGCCGTGATGGGCCCCAATGGCGCGGGCAAGTCGACGCTCGCCTATGTGCTGGGCGGCCGCGCCGGCTATGAAGTGACCAAGGGCAGCGTTTCCTTTGCGGGCGAGGACCTGCTCGCGATGGACCCGCACGAGCGGGCTGCGGCGGGGCTGTTCCTGGGTTTCCAATATCCTGTCGAGATTCCCGGCGTCTCCAACATCCAGTTTCTGCGCTCCGCGGTGAACGCCCAGCGCAAGGCGCGCGGCGACGAGGAACTTTCGGCCGGCGACTTCCTGAAGCTCGCGCGCGAACAGGCTGCCGCGCTGAAGATGGACGCCGAGATGCTGAAGCGCCCCGTCAATGTCGGCTTTTCGGGCGGCGAGAAGAAGCGCAACGAGATGGTGCAGATGGGGATCATCGATCCGACGCTCGCCATTCTCGATGAAACCGATAGCGGCCTCGATATCGATGCGCTGCGCACCGTGGGCGACGGCATCAACACGATCATGAGGAAAGCCGACAAAGGCGTGCTGCTGATCACCCATTATCAGCGCCTGCTCGACGTGGTGAAGCCTGATTTCGTCCACGTCCTCGCGGCCGGTCGGATCGTGAAGACCGGCGGGCCGGAGCTTGCGCTCCAGCTCGAAAGCGAAGGCTATGAAGCGATAGCGGAGGCCGCGTGACCGAACTCGCTACCCTTCCCACCTGGCGCGACGAGGCCTGGCGCTACGCCGATTTCGATGCGCTGAAGGCCGTCTGGCCGGATATCGCCGGGCAGCGCGAGGCCATCTCCGTCGCGCCGGGCGAAACCGAGCGGCGGACCATCGTCCTCGAAACCGCCGACCCCAATGTCGCGGTGAAGACGCTGGCGGTGACCATCGGCAAGGGCGCGCGGTTCGATCTCCACTGCCTCGCCATCGCCGCCGATTACGGGCGGATCGCGGTCGAGGTCGTGCTGGAGGAAGGCGCGCATTTCGAACTGGGCGGCGCGATCCTCGGCATGGGCAGCCAGACCCTGGAGATCGTCACCGAGGTTCGTCACGAGCATCCGAACGCCACCAGCAACCAGGTCGTGCGTTCGGTGCTCGGTGGCAGGGCGACCGGGAGCTTCCTCGGCAAGGTCGCGGTCGCGCGCCACGCGCAGAAGACCGACGCCGCGCAATCGGTGAAGGCGATGCTGCTCGACCGGACGGCGACGGCCAACGCCAAGCCCGAGCTCGAAATCTTCGCCGACGACGTGAAATGCGCCCATGGCGCGACGGTGGGCGAGCTCGACAAGGCGGCGCTCTTCTACATGGCTTCGCGCGGCATCCCGCCCGGCGAAGCGCGGCGGCTGATGATGCAGGCCTTTATCGCCGACGCCTTTGTCTCGATGGCAGACGATGCCGAGCGCGAAGCGATGGAAGCCAAGGCGCTCGCCGCGCTGGAGGCGATGCAATGAGCGTGATGACCGCCGCTATCTTGATCCTCCAGTCCGGTTCCTCGGCGGCACCCGCGCTTCCTTTGCCCGAGGCGTTTCAGGGAATTTGGGATGTAAGCGCGCAGGCGTGCGAAGCGCCCATAAGCGATATGCGGATTGAAATCGACGAAGAGGGCATCGCCTATTGGGAATCGGACGGCAGGCCGATCGAGATTTTCAGCGCCGGCGAACAGGACATTCTGGTCACGTTTGCCATGTCGGGCGAAGGCGAGACATGGCGAGCCCAGAAGCGATTTGTCCTCGACCGGACGGGCGAGCGCCTTTTCGCAGAAACAATGCCGCAACCGGGCGAACCCTTCTACAAAACGATCTGGTTTTACCATCGCTGTCCCGTGGGCACTCCAATGGGATGGGGGGCGCCGTGAGCATAGCACTCGCCCCTTCCCGGCTCGACGTCCGCGCCGATTTCCCCGGGCTGCCCGAGGGCTGGTCCTATCTCGATACGGCCGCGACGGCGCAGAAGCCGCAGGCCGTGATCGATGCGATCGCAGACGCCTATGGCCCGCGCTACGCGACCGTCCATCGCGGCGTCTATGCGCGCTCGGCCGATATGACGATCGCCTATGAAGCGGCGCGCAAGCGGGTCGCCGATTTCCTCGGCGGCGCAGCGGACGAGATCGTCTTCGTGCGCGGCGGGACGGAAGCGATCAATCTCGTTGCGAATAGCTGGGGCAATGGCCATGTCGGCGCCGGCGACCGCATCCTGCTCTCGACCCTCGAACATCATTCGAACATCGTTCCCTGGCAGCTGCTCGCCGAGCGGGTCGGCGCCGAAATCGATGTGCTGCCGCTGACCGAGGACGGGCAGATCGACCTCGATGCCATCGCCGCGATGCTGACCGAGCGGCACAAGCTTGTCGCGCTCGCCCATGTTTCCAACGTGCTGGGCTCGACGCTCGACGCGAAGCGGGCGGCCGACCTCGCCCACGGTGTCGGCGCGAAGCTGCTGCTCGATGGCTGCCAGGCGGTGCCGCGCATGGCGGTCGATGTCGCCGCGATCGATTGCGATTTCTACGCCTTTTCGGGGCATAAGCTCTATGGCCCCACCGGCATCGGCGCGCTCTGGGCGCGGGGCGATATTCTCGCCGAAATGCCGCCCTGGGAAGGCGGCGGATCGATGATCGACAAGGTTTCCTTCGCGGGCACGACCTATGCGCCGCCGCCGCAGCGTTTCGAAGCCGGAACGCCGCATATCGCGGGCGCGCTCGGGCTCCATGCGGCGATCGACTATGTGGCGGCTCTCGGGCTGGACGTAATCCACGCGCATGAGGCGGCGCTCGTCTCCGAGACGCGCGATGCGCTTTCTCAGCTGAACAGCGTGCGGCTGTTCGGGCCGGAGGACTCGGCGGGCATTGTCAGCTTCGCGCTTGAAGGCGTGCATCCGCACGATATCGGCACGATCCTCGACGAAGAGGGGGTGGCGATCCGCGCCGGCCACCATTGCGCCCAGCCGCTGATGGCCCATCTTGGGGTGGAAGCGACCGCGCGGGCGAGTTTCGGGATTTACAACACCAGCGACGATGTCGCGGCCTTGGTCCGCGGTATCGAGCGCGTCAGCCGGATTTTCGGATAGAGGCGATCATGGACAACGAAAGCAAGATCAGGGTCGAACAAGTGGACGCGGTCGAAAAACCGCCGCGCGCCCGGGTGGACAACGCGGTTCAGCATGGCGTCGGCGACGGGGCCGACGATCCGGAACCGGCCCAGGAGCGATCCTATGTCGCCGCGCCTTCGCCCTTCGAAGCGGATGCCGCTGCCGATGCAGAAAGCGCGCGCGACACCCTGGAACGCAAAAAGGACTATCTCGAAGGCTTTCTGGCGAACAAGCCTGCCGATAGCGAAGGCAGCGGAGACCTGCGCGAGGATATCATCGCGGCGATCAAGGAAATCTACGATCCGGAAATCCCGGTCAATATCTACGATCTCGGCCTGATCTACGGCGTCGAGGTAACCGACAATGGCGAAGCGGTGGTGATGATGACCTTGACGACGCCGCATTGCCCGGTCGCCGAATCCATGCCCGGCGAGGTGGAATTGCGCGTCGGCGCGGTGCCCGGCGTCGGCCATGCCGAGGTCAATCTGGTCTGGGACCCGCCCTGGGGCCCGGAAAAGATGACCGACGAAGCGAAACTCGAACTGGGGATGCTGTGATGGCCACCAAAGTCCGCGAGATACCTGCCGCCCTGACGCTGACCGATACCGCCCTGGCGCGGATCGCGGCGCTGATGGAGCGCGCGCCGGAAGGGGCTATCGGCGTGAAGCTCTCGACGCCGCAGCGCGGCTGTTCGGGGCTCGCCTATTCGGTCGATTACGTGACCGAGGCCGATCCGATGGACGAGAAGATCGTCACGCCGGGCGGCGATTTCTATGTCGATGCCGGATCGGTGCTCTACCTGATAGGATCGACGATGGACTGGCAGGAGGACGATTTCACCGCCGGCTTCGTCTTCGACAATCCCAACGCGACGGGAAGCTGCGGTTGCGGCGAAAGTTTCACCGTCTAGGCGGAACGCCCGGCCCGCGATATGATCGGGCGATGAAACAGGCTCTCCTTGCGCTCGCCGGGCTGGCGCTCGCCGTCCCCGCATCCGCCAATGACAGCACCGCCGAAACCGCTGCCGGCGGGCTCGTCCTCACCCAGAGCGACAGCATCGATATGCTTTCGGAGGATCTTTACGTTTCCGCCGAACAGATCCGCGTCCGGTATGTCTTCCGCAACCAGAGCGCGGAGGATGTCCGCACCCTCGTCGCCTTTCCGATGCCGGTTCACGACCTCGCGATCGAGCGCGACGGCGATGTTGCCTTTCCGTCCGATTTCACGACCCGCATCGATGGCGCGGCGGTGCCGATGCAGGTCGAACGCCGGGCCAGCGTCGATGGCAGGGACATCACTCGGCTCCTGGAGGAGACCGGCGTTTCGCTGTCGTCGGATGTGGCCGCCTGGGACTTTGGCAGCCTGCTCGACGCGCTCCCGGAAGAGGCTCAGCAGCGGTTGATCGAAGCCGACGCCGTCGAAGTCCTGGAACATCGCGGCGCGCGCCATCTTCAGCCGATGTGGCAGGTCTCCGAAAACTGGTATTGGCAGCAGCTCTTCCCTGCGGGCGAGGATATCGTCGTCGAGCATAGCTATCATCCGGGCACTGGCGGATCGGTCGATACCGGGCTGATCCATGACGGTTTCGCCGAAAGCGAATGGGGCCAGGCGATGATCGCCGACTATTGCATCGATGCGGACTTTCTCGCCGGCGTCGAGCGGATGCGCGCCAGCGGCCGCTATCTCGCGATCGGCGAACGCGTGCTCACTTATATCCTGACCACGGGCGCCAACTGGCGCGCGCCGATCGGCGATTTCCGGCTCGTCGTCGACAAGGGCGAACCGGAAAATCTCGTCAGCTTCTGCGCCGAGGGCGTGCGCAAGATCGCGCCCACCCGGTTCGAGGTCCGCCACAGGAACTGGCGGCCGGACCGCGACCTGCGCGTGCTGATCCTCGTCCCCTATGCGGACGAATAACCCAGCCTAGAATCCCAGCGTAAAGCGGACCGCCGCGCCCATATCGTCTTGGATCGCGGCATAATGGCCCGGATCGCGGCGATAGAAGAGATGACCGCCCAGCCGTCCGCCGGCGAACGGCCGCGAATAGGTCGTTTCGATATCGACCTGGCGACCCTGCGGCGCGAGGTTGAAGAAGCGGTTCTCATAGCTGGTCGTCAGCGTGGCATAGTCATAGCTTGCCGGCAGCGAGAGGCTGAGACCGCCCGCATAGACGCGCAGCGGCTGCGCGATCCTGAGCGACAGCCGGTCGCCCTGCACAAGCATTCCCCATTTGGTGATATCGGCCGACACCGCATAGCTGCGCAGCGATCCGCCGCGCAGCACGTCGCTACCGCCGCTCATCCGGCTCCAGCCATGGCGGAACTGGGCGCCCAGCATCCAGCCGCCGCCGGCATCGTAGGAGGCGCCGAGATCGGCGAACAGCGTCGATGCGCCCTCGCCGCCGCCCAGCGCCTCGCCGAAACGCGCGCCGAGAAAGGTTTCGTCCTCGGCGAGATAGCTGATGCCGGCATCGATGCGCAGCCCGCCCCATTGGCGGTCGAAGGCCATTCCGAACGCCGCATAGCGCGATCGCCGCCATTCCTCGCGGGCGAGGAGATGATCGGGATCGTGCGGCGAGAGCGCGTCGCCCCGCTCGGCATAGAAGGTCAGGCCGGTGCCCGCCATATCGCGGCGCACGGCGAAGCTGGTTTCGGGGCGGCTGGCAAAGCCGGTATCGCCCGCGGCATCCTGCGCGACGAGGAAAGCGGGCCGATAGCGGCCCTCCAGCTGCGCGCCGACGCTGTCGCCGCTTTGCGAAAAGGCAAAGGCGATGCGGGTCGAACCGTCGATTTGCGCGGCGATCATGCCGGCGGCGATCCGGGCGCGTTCGGCGTCCTCGCCGCGCAACCTGAGCCGGGCGACGCGGGCGCCGTCGGCGCGGGCATCGACGGTGAAGGCGAGCACGGCACGCTCGCCCGCCGGGGTCGCGAAGCTGCCGCCCTCATTGACTTCCAGCGCGTTCGCCAGATGCCGTTGCGGCGCGGTACGCTGCACGGTTCCGGCAAGATCGACGGTGAAGGCGCGGTCAAAGCTGTCGAGCACGATCGCGCCCATGCCGGTCTGGGTCGCATCGCCCATCGGCGTGGACAGGGTGACGTTGGTCGCAAGGCTCACCGGTTGCTGGCTGCCGGCGAGGCTCGTCTGGCCCTGCGGCTGGAAGGCCTCGAACAGGTCGAGAATGCCCTGGCCGTAGATCGCGTCGTCGCCGGCCACGCCGCCATCGCGTGCGCTCCGGAACAGGAGCTGGACAATCTCGTCGCCCGAAAGATTGGGGAAGGCCTGGGCAAGCAACGCCACCGCCGCCGCAATCTGCGGCGCGGAATAGCTGGTGCCGCTATAGAGGAAGTTGGCGCCGGTCTCGTCGAAACTGCGCACCCGGTTGCCGAGCGCGGCGAGGTAGAATTGCTGGCCGGAACCCGCGCGGTTGGAAAAATCGCTGATCTCGTCGTTGGCGTTGACCGATCCGGCGATGATGACATGCCCGTTGGCTTCTGCCGTCAATGCGACGAGCGCCAGCGAATCCGGATCACTGCCTTCGGGCGTGTCGCCCTCATTGCCGGCCGAGATCACGATCACGATGCCGGCATCGGCGGCACGGCGGACGGCATTGCGCAGCGAGGAGGTGAAACCGCCTCCGCCCAGCGAGATGTTGATCGCACGCGCGCCATTCTGCCGCGCGATGTCGATCGCCTGGGCGATGTCGCCGGTATTGTGCATGCAGCCGCCATCGTCGGGATCGGTGTTCGTGCAGGAGCCCGGCTCGTCGGTGCGAAGCACGAGCAGCCGCGAATCGAAGGCCATGCCGACAACGTCCGAATTGTTGCGGTTGGCGGCGATGACCGCGCTCACCGAAGTGCCGTGCCCGCCGATATCGTCGATCCCGCGATTGCCGGCGACGTCCCGGGAGGCCGGGTGGATGCGGCCGACAAATTCGTCGCTATCCTCGTCGATGCCGCTGTCGATGACGGCGACCGTGATGCCGTCGCCGGTGATGCCCTCGTCATAGGCCGCCGTCGCATTGGCATGGGCGATGCCGTCCGAATTGGCGAATTCCATCGTGTTGTAGTTCACGGTCGCGGGCGGCGGCGGGGGAGGCGGTGGCGCGGGCGGGTTCGGCACCGAAGCCGGCGGCGAGGGCGTGGAGCTGACAGCGCCTCCGCCGCCTCCGCAGGCCGAAACGATCAGGCAAAGGGGAATACTGCTCGCTATCAGGAAGCGGGACTTATGGCGCGTCATCAATTTACCCTGGCTGCGACGCCACCCCGTGACGTCCCAATCGCATAGCGCGCCCTGCCGAAGCGTTAAGGTCCACGATGAAAAAAGGATTGAGCCTTTACGGCGCGGGGTCGTGCCGATTAGGTGCGCCTCGACCATGCCGCCCGCCCTTTCGCATATCGCTTGCTGGATCTTCGATCTGGATAACACGCTCTACCCGTCGAGCGCGCGGTTATTCGACCAGATCGACGTGAAAATGGGGGCATATATCGCGCGCCTGCTCGATGTGGACCGGGCCGAGGCGCGGCGAATCCAGAAAGGCTATTTTCATTCGCACGGCACGACGCTGTCCGGCCTGATGGAGACCCACGGCGTGGAGCCGTCGCATTTTCTCGATTATGTGCACGATATCGACCTGGAGGTGATTGCCGAAGATCGCGCGCTGGTCGCGGCGATCGCCGCGCTGCCCGGCCGCAAGCTCGTCTTCACCAACGGCGATACGCCCTATGCGCAGCGCGTTCTCGATCGGCTCGGCCTCGGCGCCAGTTTCGAAACGATTCACGATATCCACGCCTGCGGCTATGTGCCCAAGCCCGATCCGCGCAGCTATGCGGCGATGTGCCGCACACTCGATATTAAGCCTGAACGCGCACTGTTCGTTGAGGACATGGCGCGCAATCTGGAGCCGGCAAAAGCGCTGGGGATGACAACGGTGTGGGTGAACAACGGTTCGGAGCAGGCTTCGCACGAAGCCCATTCCCGCTATATCGACATAGAAATAGAAGCGGTGACGCCCTGGCTCACCGGATTATCGGAGGTCGCATGAACGTATCGCAGCTCGAACAGATCATAGAAAAAGGCTGGGACCGGCGCGAAAGCGTCTCCCCCGCCACGCAGGGCGAGCTTCGCGATGCGATCGAGGAATCGATCCAGCTTCTCGATAGCGGGGCCGCGCGGGTGGCGACGAAGGCGGGGGCCGGCTGGGTCGTCCATCAATGGCTGAAAAAGGCCGTTCTGCTCTCTTTCGCGCTCAACGACATGCAGATCATCCAGGGCTCCAACGGCGGCGGCAACTGGTGGGACAAGGTGCCCAGCAAGTTCGCCGATTGGGGCGAGGAAGAATTTCGCGCCGCTGGTTTCCGGGCCGTGCCCGGATCGATCGTTCGCCGCGGCGCACATGTCGCGAAGAATGCCGTGCTGATGCCGAGCTTCGTCAATATCGGTGCCTATGTCGGCGAGGGAACGATGGTCGACACATGGGCTTCGGTGGGCAGCTGCGCGCAGGTCGGCGCGAATTGCCACATTTCGGCGGGCGCCGGAATCGGCGGCGTGCTGGAACCGCTGCAGGCCAACCCGACGATCATCGAGGATAATTGCTTCATCGGCGCGCGTTCGGAAGTCGTCGAAGGCGTCATCGTCGAGGAAGGCTCGGTGCTCGGCATGGGGGTGTTCATCACCGGATCGACGAAGATCGTCGATCGCTATACCGGCGAAACCTTCGTCGGACGGGTCCCCGCCTATTCGGTCGTCGTCGCGGGCTCCACGCCCAACCGCGAGACCGTCGACGGCGCGCAGGCGCCCAGCCTGTATTGCGCGGTGATCATCAAGCGTGTCGACGAACGCACCCGTTCGAAAACCAGCGTCAACGATCTGCTGCGGGGATAGCGGCTCAGGGCGCCGCGCCGCGGGATCGTCAATCGCCGATTGCGCCCGATATCAGCGTTTCCGCGCGCTCGCCGGACCAGTCCATCCCGCCATAGACGCGAAACAGCTCGGCGCCGTCCTCGTCATAGAGGATGGTGATCGGCAGGCTGTCGCTTTCGAGTGCCGACAGCATCGCATTGTCTTCGTCGAGCCAGGGTTCGAGATGACGGAAGCTGTTTTCCGCGAAGAAGGGCGCGACCACGGCGGAACCCTGAAAATCCTGGCTGACCGTCAGCACCTTGAGGCTCCCTTCCCGGCGCTCCGCCAGCGCGTCGAGTGTCGGCATTTCACGGATGCAGGGCGCACACCAGGTCGCCCAGAGATTGACGAGCAGCGGCCGGCCTTCGAAATCGGAAAGGCGGATCTCCTGCCCCGCTTCGCTTGTAAAGGCGAGATCGGGAGCCGCCGTCCCGCGATAGTCGATAACCACCCGGCCCATCGTCTCGGTGCCTTCGAGGCTCGGCTGCCCGGAAACGGCGTCTTGCGAGGCATCGCGGCTTTCCCTATCGCAAGCCGCGAAGAGCAGCGCGGAGCCAAGGAGACAGGCGATTACTGGGCCGGATAAAGGGCGCACGGGTAACTCCAACCAGATGTGGGGCGGGCGCTTCGGCGAAGGCCCGGCCGCGGTGATGCGCGAGATAAATGCCTCGATCCCGTTCGACAAGCGATTGTGGCGCCAGGATCTCGCCGCGAGCCGCGCCCATGTCGTCATGCTCGCCGCGCAGGGCATCATCAACGGCGAGGATGCGCAGGCGATCGCCGACGGTCTCGAACAGGTCGCCGCCGAATATGAAAAGAACGGGGTTCCCGAAGATCTCGATCTCGAAGACATCCATATGCATGTCGAGAGCCGGCTTGCCGAACTGATCGGGCCAGTCGCCGGAAGGCTGCACACGGCGCGCTCGCGCAACGACCAGGTGGCGACCGATTTCAGGCTCTGGGTGCGCGATGCGATCGATGCCGTCGATGCCGGGCTCGCGGCGTTCCAGAAGGCGCTGGTCGCGCGGGCCGAGGAGCAGGCCGATACGATCATGCCGGGCTTCACCCATTTGCAGTCCGCCCAGCCGGTCACGCTCGGCCATCACCTGATGGCCTATTACGAGATGGCGAAGCGCGATCGCAGCCGTTTCGCCGATGCGCGCGCGCGCCTGAACCAATGCCCGCTCGGCAGCGCCGCGCTCGCCGGCACCGGCTTCCCGATCGACCGCGCGGCCACCGCCAGGGCATTGCATTTCGACGGCCCGACCGCGAACTCGCTCGACAGCGTGTCGGATCGCGATTTCGCGCTCGACTATCTGATGGCGGCCACCCAGTGCGCGCTGCACCTTTCGCGGCTCGCCGAGGAAATCGTCATTTGGGCCAGCCAGCCCTATGGCTTCGCGATCCTGCCCGACGATTATTCGACCGGCAGCTCGATCATGCCGCAAAAGCGCAACCCCGATGCCGCCGAGCTCGTGCGTGGCCATTCCGGCCGGATCGCAGGCTGCATGACGGCGCTGGTGATGACGATGAAGGGCCTGCCGCTCGCCTATGCGAAGGATATGCAGGACGACAAGCCGCCGGTGTTCGAGGCGCACGACCTGCTCGCCCTTTCGATCGCGGCGATGACCGGGATGGTGGAAACCATGGGCTTTTCGACCGGGCGGATGCGGGCGCTCGCGGAATCGGGCTTTTCGACGGCGACCGATCTCGCCGACTGGCTGGTCCGCGAGGCGAATGTGCCGTTCCGCGAGGCGCACCATATCGTCGGCAGTGCGGTAAAAATGGCCGAGGACCAGGGCATGCTGCTCGCCGAGCTTTCGCTCGCGGATCTCAAGGGCATCGACGAACGCATCGGCGAGGGCGTGTTCGGCGTGCTCTCGGTAGACGCTTCGGTGGCGAGCCGCGCGAGCCATGGCGGCACCGCGCCCGATCAGGTCCGCGCCCGTATCGCCGAAGCGAAAGAATCGCTAGGATGAGCCGGATGCCGAATCCCGTTCTCTCCGCTGCGTTCCTCCTCGCGCCCGCGCTCGTCCTGACTGCGTGCGGCGGCCGCGAGCCGCTCCAGCCCGCCCAGGGCGAGAGCATGCCCGTCGCCCCGGCGATGGCGCGCGCGACGCCGACGACCGACGAATTGCTGGAGCCGACGACCCAGCAGCGGCCCGAGCGCGTCGACGAACTGCTTCGCCGTTCCGAGGAACGCGAGGACGACCCCTTCGATCTGCCGCCGCCGGGCTAGGCCATGGACCATTTCGAAATCCGAGACGGCGCGATGTTCGCCGAAGACGTGCCGCTTGCGACCATCGCCGAGGAGGTCGGCACCCCGGTCTATGTCTATTCGCGCGCGACGCTGGAGCGCCATGCCCGCGTCTTCCGCGAGGCGCTGTCGGGCCTGCCGCGAATCCACATCGCCTTTGCGATCAAGGCCAATCCCAATCTCGCGGTGCTGCGCGTGCTGGCGCGCGAGGGCTTTGGCGGCGATATCGTTTCGATCGGCGAAATGAAGCGGGCGCTGGCGGCCGGCATGAAGGCGGCCGATATCGTCTTTTCCGGCGTCGGCAAGACCCGCCCCGAGCTGCGCGAAGCGCTCGAGGCCGGCATCGGCCAGTTCAATATCGAGCTGGAGCAGGAGGGCGTCGCCATCGCCGAGATCGCCCGGGAAATGGGCAAGACCGCGACCGCCGTGCTGCGCGTCAATCCGGATGTCGATGCCGGCACCCATGCCAAGATCTCGACCGGCATGAAGGAAAACAAGTTCGGCGTGCCGATCGACGAGGCGCCGCCCATTTTCGCGCGGCTCGCGGCGCTGGACGGGCTCGCGATGCGCGGCCTCGCCCTTCATATCGGCAGCCAGATTTTCGACCTTGCGCCCATCGAGCGGGCCTATGCCAAGGTCGGCGCGCTCGTCATGCAACTGCGTGCGGCGGGCTTCGAGATCGATCGTGTCGATCTCGGCGGCGGCCTCGGCGTGCCCTATGAACGCGACAAGGTTCCGCCCTCGCCGGCCGTCTATGGCGAGATGGTCGCGCGGGTGACGAAAGACTGGGACGTCACGCTGATGTTCGAGCCCGGACGCGTCATCGCCGGCAATGCCGGCATCCTGCTGACGCGCGTCATCTGGGTGAAGCCGGGCGTCCTGCGCCCCTATGTCATCGTGGATGCGGCGATGAACGATCTGGCGCGCCCGGCCATGTACGATGCCTGGCACGATTTCGAGGCGGTGAGGCCCGGTGGCGAACGCATGATCGCCAATATCGCCGGGCCGGTCTGCGAGAGCGGCGATACCTTCGCCATGGGCCGGGATATCGACACGGTGCAGGCCGGCGACCTTGCCGTTTTCCGCACCGCCGGCGCCTATGGCGCGACCATGGCCAGCACCTATAACAGCCGCGCGCTGGTGCCCGAGGTGATGGTCGACGGCGACAAATTCGCGATCGTCGCCGAGCGGGTCATGCCCGAAGCGCTGATCGCCGCCGAGCATGTGCCGGATTTTTTGAAGGATTGAATTTTCCGCTGCTCGGCGCAAACCGAATGTCGAAGGAAAATAGCATGAAGCCCGTCCGCAAAGCCGTCTTTCCCGTCGGGGGTCTTGGCACCCGCTTTCTTCCGGCGACAAAGGCCATTCCCAAGGAAATGCTGCCGGTCGTCGATAGGCCGCTGATCCAGTATGCGGTGGACGAGGCGCGCGAGGCGGGAATCGAGGAGATGATCTTCGTCACCGGTCGCGGCAAATCGGCGATCGAGGACCATTTCGATATCGCCTATGAGCTGGAAACCACGATGGGCGAACGCGGCAAGGATACCGGCGTGATCGCCGGCACCCGCTTCGAGCCCGGCAATGTCGCCTATGTCCGCCAGCAGGAGCCGCTCGGCCTTGGCCATGCGATATGGTGCGCGCGGCATTTCGTGGCCGACGAGCCCTTCGCGATCTTCCTTGCCGACGAACTGATGGTGGGCGAGCCGGGCTGCATGAAGCAGATGGTCGAAGCCTATGGGACGACCGGCGGCAATATCGTGTGCGGCTATGAAGTGCCCGAGGACCAGACGCACAGCTACGGCATCGTCGACCCGGGCGCGGAGGATGGCGCGTTGGTCGAGGTGAAGGGGCTGGTGGAAAAGCCTGCGCCCGGCACCGCGCCGTCCAACCTGATGATCCCGGGCCGCTATATCCTCCAGCCCGAAGTGATGCGGGTGCTCGAGGATCAGGAAGCGGGCGCGGGCGGGGAGATTCAGCTGACCGACGCGATGGCCCGGATGATCGGCACCCAGCCTTTCCACGCCTACCGCTTCGCCGGCCGCCGCTTCGATTGCGGCTCCAAGGCCGGCTTCATCTCCGCCAATATCGCCCTTGCGCTCGATCACCCCGATATCGCCGATGAGGTGCGGGCGTTCATCGCGACGCTTTAGGCGCGGCCAAGGCCTTGCTATAGACACGCCATGCAAACGCTCCCCCTCTTCTTCCGGCTGACCGGAAAATCCGTCATCCTGCTCGGCACGGGCGAGGCCGCCGAGGCGAAAGCCCGGCTGCTCGAACGCGTCGGCGCCGAAATTGTCGGCGAGGACGCCGAAGTCGCACTCGCCATCGTCGCGATCGAGGACGATGCCGAGGCGCAGGCCGCGGTCGAGCGGCTGAAGGCGCGCGGCATCCTCGTCAACGCGGTGGACCGGCCCGATCTGTGCGACTTCATGGTTCCCGCCATCGTCGATCGCGATCCGGTGATCGTCGCCATCGGCACCGGCGGCGCGTCCGCCGGGCTCGCCAAGGCGCTGCGGCAGCGGCTGGAGCAGCTGCTGCCTGCGCGGCTCGGCGCGCTCGCCCGGCGGCTGAAGGACAAGAAGGAAGCGATGCGCGAACGCTGGCCCGATGGCGCGGTGCGGCGTCTCGCGATCGACGAGGCGCTGTCGGAGGGCGGGCGGCTCGATCCGCTGGCGCCGCATGCGCCGGTCGATGTCGACGAATGGATCGTCGAGGACAGCGCCGGCCCGTCGCGCCATGACCAGTTCGAAATCGTCCAGCTGCGCTCGGCCGACCCGCATGATCTCACCATCGGCGAAATGCTGCTGCTGGGCCGCGCGGACCGTATCTTCCTTGCGCCCGGCGTTCCCGAATCGATCGCCAACCGCGCCCGCGCCGATGCCGAACGGATCAGGGCCAGCGGGCTTCCCGATAATCCGGGCGCCGGACTGTCGGTCTATATCACCGTCTCGCCGGTCGAGTGATCGGGCCGCCGCGGCGCCCTATTCCTCCAGCTCGATGTCCCAATAGAGCCAGTCGTGCCAGCTTTCGTGGAGATAGTTGGGCGGGAACAGCTTGCCATGCTGCTGCAGGTGCCAGGTGGTCGGGCGTACCGGGGTAACGGCGAGCTGCATGCGCGCCTGTTTCGGCGTCCGTCCGCCCTTTTTGAGATTGCACGGCGCGCAGGCGGTGGCGACATTCTGCCAGCTGGTCTTGCCGCCCAGCCGGCGCGGCACGACATGATCGAAGGTCAGTTCTTTCGGGCTGCCGCAATATTGGCAGGAAAAACGATCGCGCAGGAACAGGTTGAACCGGGTGAAGGCCGGATATTCCGAGGGACGCACATATTGCTTGAGCGCGATGACGCTCGGGATCTTCATCGTCAGCGAAGCCGAATGGACTTCGCGCTCATAGCTTTCGACGACATTGATGCGATCGAGGAAGAAAGCCTTGATCGCCGTCTGCCAGGGCCACAGGCTGAGCGGGTAATAGGATAGCGGCGTATAATCGGCGTTGAGCACCAGGGCCGGGCAGCTATCGGGATGCCGGATAAGATCGGGGTGATACATGAACCGAAAACGCCTCCAGTTTCGCGGATATCCGCAAAGCTGGTTCCCCCGGCCTGTCGCACTCAGGACGAAAGAGACCGGCATGCGGGTCTCCTCCTGTCGCCACGCCCATAGACAGATTAACGTGACGCGATGATGACAACACCAGCAGCGACTCGTGGTCAAGAGCGGTTTTCAGGATTTTACACATGAATGAGTCCGTCACGACACGTTTTGCACCGAGCCCGACCGGACGGCTGCACCTCGGCCATGCCTATTCGGCGATCCGCGCGCATGATTTCGCGCGGGAAAATGGCGGGCGTTTCCTGCTGCGTTTCGAGGATATCGATCCAGGCCGGGTGCGCCCCGAATATTACGACGCGATCGAAGAGGATCTCGCCTGGCTGGGGCTGGAATGGGACGGCGAGCCGGTGCGCCAGTCCCGCCGCCTGCCGCTCTACGAAGACACGCTCGAAACGCTCAAGATGCGCGGGCTCGTCTATCCCTGCTTCTGCACGCGCAAGGAAATTGCGGCCGAGATCGCGGCGAGCGCATCGGCGCCGCACCCCCCTCCATCGGGCCCCGACGGCGCTCTCTATCCCGGTACCTGCCGGCATCTGAGCGAGGCCGAACGCCAGCGGCGCATGGCGCGCGAGCCCCATGGCTGGCGCCTCGATATGGGCGAAGCGGCGGCGCTGGCCGGTCCGCTCTCCTGGGAGGATGCGGAGGCGGGGCTGGTCGAAGCGACCCCGGAGATCCATGGCGATGTCGTGCTGGCGCGCAAGGATGCGCCGACCTCCTATCATCTCGCCGTTACCGTCGACGATGCGGCGCAGGGGATCAGCGACGTCGTGCGCGGCAGGGACCTGTTCGAGGCGACCCATGTCCACCGGCTGCTGCAGGCGCTGCTCGGGCGGCCCACGCCGCGCTATCATCATCATGCGCTGATCGCGGACGGGGAGGGGAAACGGCTCGCCAAGCGCGACGATGCGCGCTCGCTGCTGGCGTTGCGCGAGGCAGGCATCGAGGGCGGGGAGGTTGCCGCGGCGCTGCGCGCCGATCCGCCGGATATCTCGATATTGTCACCCGCCGATTGAGCCCGCCGATCAAGGCGATTGAAAACATTATGCTGGATTTAGCGCCGCCGCGCCCTACATTGCCGGCATGCAGATATTCCTCATCATCCTGCTCGTTGCGGCCATGGCGGCCACGCTATTCTTCCTGGTTCGCGGGATCGTCCAGTTCCTGAAGACCACCGAGGAGGACCTGCTCGGTGACGGGCCGAACCGCTCGGGCCAGCTCCAGAACAAGGCGATGCAGGGGCGTATCGCGATGCAGGCGATCGCGGTCGTGATCGTGCTGCTGTTGCTGCTCCTGATGGGGCGTTGAGTTTGTCAGAATCTCGCTATCGCGAGATCGCCGCGTGGGGGAGAGGGCCCGTGCCGCGCCTGAGCATCGCGAAGGCCTGACGATCATGGTCAGGCTCAACAAGATCTACACGCGCACCGGGGACGGCGGAGAGACCGGCCTCGTCGATGGCTCGCGCGTTTCCAAGGCGGCCCCGCTGATGGCGGCGATCGGCGATGTCGACGAGGCGAACAGCGCGATCGGCGTCGCGCTGGGCGATATCACGGACGAAGGATTTCGCGCGATGCTGGGCCGGATCCAGAACGAATTGTTCGATCTCGGCGCCGATCTTGCGACCCCGGCCGGGGAAAGCGGTTTCGAGCCGTCCGAAATGGTCTTGCGGATCACCGCCGATCAGGTCGCCCGGCTGGAAAGCGAAATCGATGCGATGAACCAAGGGCTGGAGCCGCTGACGAGCTTCATCCTTCCAGGCGGCGACAAGGGCGCGGCGGCGATCATGCTGGCCCGCGCCGTTGCGCGCCGGGCCGAACGCGCGGCGGTCGCGGCCGCCGAAGTGGCTGCGCTCAATCCGCTGGCGCTCGCATATATCAACCGTCTCTCCGATCACCTCTTCGTCCTCGCCCGCGCGATCAACGCGGGCGCCGGGGGCGACGTGCTGTGGAAGCCGGGCGCGACGCGTTGAGCTGTGCCTGCAAAGGGCATTTGCGAATCGCTGTGTTCGTGTTATGTTCTTTCGCGTAACCGCCGAATAGGATCGCGCGAACGCATTATTGTGTTTCGCGCCTGCGCGATGTTCGAGACGTTCCGGCGAGAAAGCGGGAAGCCGAAAACTTTTCGGCGCTGCCGGTTGACCCCACCGGCCCGGATGAGGATGCTTAGGAGCTATTCATGGCGACACGCGTAAATCCCCACCCCCTTTCCACCCGGTCCGGCGACTGGCTGGCAAGCCGCTTCGCCGAGGTGCGCGGGCTGACGGGCGCGCTCGCCGCGCCGCTTTCCGACGCCGATGCGACCGCCCAGTCGATGACCGACGCCTCGCCCGCCAAATGGCATCTCGCCCATGTGACGTGGTTTTTCGAAACCTTCGTGCTGCGCGATCATGTCGAGGGCTATGAACTGTTCGACGCCGACTGGCCGTTCCTCTTCAACAGCTATTATGAGGCGGAGGGCGAACGCCATGCCCGGCCGCGGCGCGGGATGATCACCCGGCCGTCGCTCGATGAAGTGCTCGCCTATCGCCGCCATGTCGACACGGCGCTGGCGGCGGCGCTGCCCGGCCTGGGTGAGCGGGCGCGCGAACTGACCGAACTCGGCCTTCATCACGAACAGCAGCACCAGGAGCTGCTGCTGATGGATATCCAGCATCTCTTCGCGGAAAACCCACTCGAACCGGCAATGTTCGATGCCGCTTCCGCGTCGCCCGGCGAAGCGCCCGGCGCGATTCAATGGATCGAGGGCCGGGTCGGCGAGACCGCGATCGGATCGAACGGGCTCAGAGATGGCCCGGAAAACGGCGGCGCCTTCGCCTTCGATTGCGAAGGGCCGGTCCACAAAATCTATCTCAACCCGCATGCGCTGGCCGATCGGCTGATCACCAATGGCGAATGGATAGAGTTCATCGAAGCCGGCGGCTATCGCAGCCACGAAAACTGGCTGATGGAAGGTTGGGACTGGATCCAGAAAAACCGGATCGAGGCGCCGCTCTATTGGCGCAAGGAGCCGAACGGACGCTGGTACCGTTTCGGCCTTGCCGGCAAGCAGCCGATCGATCTCTCGGCGCCGGTCTGTCACATCAGCTATTATGAAGCCGATGCCTATGCCAACTGGACGGGCTTTCGCCTGCCCACAGAGGGCGAGTGGGAAAATGCCGCGCGCGATCTCGATCCTGCCGGGGGCAACCAGCTTGACGGCGCGGGCGAGGTGCGGCCGCGCCCGGCCAGCGCATCGGGCGACGGCTTGAAGCAGATGTTCGGCGATTGCTGGGAATGGACGGCCAGCGCCTATCTGCCGCATCCGGGCTTTCGCACGGCCGAAGGCGCGGTCGGCGAATATAACGGCAAGTTCATGGTCGGGCAGTATGTCCTCAAGGGCGCGTGCTGCGCGACGCCGCGCGGCCATAGCCGGGCCAGCTACCGCAATTTCTTCTATCCGCATATGCGCTGGCAGTTCGCCGGGCTGAGACTGGCGAGAGACCTCTGATATGGCGACGATCGAAACCGATGCGGGCGTCGACCCCGCCTTCCGCAAGGCCGTGCTCGACGGGCTGAGAATGGATCGCCGCGCGATCGGCGCGCGCTGGCTCTACGATCTGAAAGGATCGGAGCTGTTCGAGGATATCACCGATCTTCCCGAATATTATCCGACCCGCACCGAGCGCGGCCTGCTGGACGCCTATTCGGGAGAGGCCGGCGCAGCGATCGGCGCGGGGCGCGCGGTGATCGAATTCGGCTCCGGCTCCTCGGCCAAGACGCCGCTGCTGCTGAAACAGATCGATCCGGCGGCCTATGTGCCGATCGATATATCGGGCGAATTTCTGCGCGACTCCGCCGAAAGCCTCAGCGACGAATTTCCGGAGCTTCCGGTTTTTCCGGTCGAAGCCGATTTCTCGCATAAGGTGCCGCTGCCCGAAGCGGTCGCCGATATGCCCAAGCTCGGCTTTTTCCCGGGTTCGACGATCGGCAATATGGTGCCGCCGATCGCCGTCGATTTCCTGCGGACGATGAAGGAAACGCTCGGCATCGGCGCGATGCTGCTGATCGGCATGGACCGGGTAAAGGGGGAGGAAATCCTCGTCCCCGCCTATGACGATGCGGCGGGCGTAACGGCGGCGTTCAACCTCAACCTGTTGACCCGCATCAATCGCGAGCTTGGCGGTACGATCCCCGAAGACGCGTTCCGGCACCGGGCCGTATGGAACGATCCGCTGGCGCGTGTCGAAATGCATATCGAGGCGCTGCGCGACGTGGAGTTCACCGTCGAAGGCGAGCGTTTCGCGATGGCGAAGGGCGAGACCATCCATACCGAAAACAGCCATAAATACGGCCCGCGCGATGCCCGCATCCTGCTGCGCGCCGGCGGCTGGACGATGATCCGCGAATGGAGCGATCGGAAAGACCAGTTCGCGCTGATTCTCGCCGAAGCGCAGCCCGAGGTGACCGCGCCATAGGTTGTCAGCCGGTGCGGCGCTCGACCGTCAGGTCGAGCCTGACGATAGGGCCCTACGGCTCTACCCAGCGAATGTTCGCGCGGTAGACGGTGATCCAGTGGAGCGAGCCCCGGCAATTGTTCATCACCCGCTGCTCGGTCAGGCGAAAGGCCGATCCGTCCCAGACGAAACTCTGCGCGGTGCCGCAATCGCCGATCCCGCGCCCTTTCATATAGCTGCCGAGCACTCCCGATTCCGCGTCCCACCAGGCGTTGACCAGCACCGGCGGCACGGTGCCTTCGCCCCAGCCGGTCGGCGCGTCGAAGGTCGCGGGGCGCAACCCGCCGCCCTGCCGCACGAAAGCGAAGTCCGAAAAATTATAGGCGCCGCCGCCGCAGGAAATCAGGATCAGCTCGGTGTCGTGAGCAATGCGAAAGGCTTCGTTGCGGCGTGGATTGTCCTCGTCTTCATAGCATTGCGCCTCGTCGCGGATTGCGTTGGCCTCGGCCAGCGACAGCGCTTGCGCCGGACCCTCCTCGGAGCCGGGTGTCGGCATCGCCGCGATCATCGGCAGGGCCGGGGCGGGCGGCACCCGGCTTTCGGGCTCGTCGCCGATGACGACCGACGCCGTCACCGTGCCGGCACGCTGCTGCCGGTCCTCGATATAGAGCAGCGCCGCATAGGAACCGCTCAGCGATATCGGCCCCAGCGATCCGCCCTCGGCGTCGAAAATCTCGGCCGAGGATCCGTTGGCGATCCGCCAGACGAGGTGCGGCACGATGGCGGGATCGAAATGATGGAGTTCGGAGCCGGGCGACGCGGTTGCCGTTGCGGCAAGTTCGCCGTCGATATGCAGCGCGATGCTGTTGCCGGGATTGTCCTCGAACATCCGAAGGCCGGCGCGGTAATAGCCGTCCGGCCCGGCACCGCGCTGGACGGTGAGCGACGCGCTCGAATATCCAATCTCGTCCTCGGGATCGAGCGACAGCGCCTCGCAGGCAAGGCCGTTGTCGCAGCCCACGGCCCAGTCGCCGAAACTCGTCTCTTCGCCGATCTCCGCATCGGGGACGGCAGCTAATGCCGCGGCAAGGGCGAGAATGGCCAATGTCATGCCGACCAGTCTAGCCGAGCGTCCTGCGGCGCGGTAGTGATCTCGGTCACAACGCAGCAAGGCCAGGGAAGAAAGATCATGCAGTCAGTCGGCGTTATCGGGGCGGGTCAGATGGGCGCCGGCATTGCGCAGGTATCGGCGCAGGCCGGCTATCATGTGTTCCTGTCGGACGTCAGCCTTGAGGTCGCCCAGCAGGCAAAGGACGGCATCGGGAAACAGCTCACCCGGCTCGTCGACAAGGAAAAGCTCGACGCCCAGGCACGCGATGTCGCGCTCGGCCGGATCGAGCCGGTCGCCGATCTCGCGCCGATGGCGAGCGCGGGCCTGGTGATCGAGGCGGCGACCGAGCGCGAGGATATCAAGCGCCAGATCTTCGAAGCGATCGGCAAGATTCTGGGCCACAAGGCGGTGCTGGCCTCGAATACCTCGTCGATATCCATCACCCGGCTGGCCCAGGCCTCGCCCGATGCCGAACGCTTTATCGGCGTCCATTTCTTCAATCCGGTGCCGCTGATGGGGCTGATCGAGGTGATACGCGGCCTTGCCACCGCCGACGCGACGGTCGAGACGGTCGAAACCTATGCCAAGGCGCTCGGCAAGCAGACGGTCCATGCCAATGATGCGCCCGGCTTCATCGTCAACCGCGTGCTGTTGCCGATGCTCAACGAGGCTTGTTTCGCGCTGGGCGAGGGGGTCGCGAATGTCGTCGATATCGACGCCGCCTGCCAGCTCGGCCTCAACCATCCGATGGGGCCGCTGACCCTCGCCGATTTCATCGGCCTCGATACCTGCCTGCATATCTGCAGCGTGCTCTATTCGGGCACCGGCGATCCCAAATTCCGCCCGGCCCCGCTGCTCGTCAAATATGTCGAGGCCGGCTGGCTGGGCCGCAAGACCGGCAAGGGATTCTACGATTATGCGGGCGACACGCCCGTCCCGACGCGGTGAGAAGGCCGGCCGGATAGGGAGCTAACGGGAGAGCAGATATGCCCGGACAGATCCGCGATTTCGAAATCGCCATTCCCGATGCGGCGCTCGACGATCTCAAGGCGCGGCTCGCGGCGACGCGCTTCCCGGAAGCCGAAACGGTCGAGGATTGGGAGCAGGGCGCGCCGCTCGCCTATATTCGCGAACTCGCCGACTATTGGCGCGAAAGCTATGACTGGCGGCGCTGCGAGGCGGCGCTCAACGCCCTGCCGAACCATATGGTCGAGATTGACGGGCTCGACATCCACTTCCTCCATATCCGCTCGCCGCACCCCGATGCGCGTCCGCTCATCATGACGCATGGCTGGCCGGGCTCGGTGCTCGAATTTCTTGACGTGGTCGGGCCGCTGACCGATCCCGCCGCCCATGGCGGCGATCCGGCGGATGCCTTTCATCTCATTTTGCCCTCGCTGCCCGGTTACGGGTTTTCGGGAAAGCCGGCGGCGCCGGGCTGGGGCGTCGAGAAGATTGCCGGGGCGTGGCATGAACTGATGGCCGCGCTCGGCTATGACCGTTGGTATGCGCAGGGCGGCGACTGGGGATCGGCGGTCACCGCGACGATCGGCGCGCAGGACAGGGGCGGCTGCAAGGGCATTCACGTCAACATGATCTTCGCGCCGCCGCCGCCCGAGGTGCTCGAGGCGCCGACCGCGGAGGAGCAGGCGGGCCTCGCGCGGCTCGGTTGGTATCGGGAAAAGGACAATGGCTATTCGACGCAGCAGGCGACGCGTCCGCAGACGCTCGGCTATGGCCTGGCCGATTCGCCGGTCGGCCAGATGGCGTGGATCATGGAGAAATTCCACGGCTGGTCTGACTGCGGGGCGGAGAATGGCGGGCATCCCGAAAATGTCTTCGCGCGCGATCGCCTGCTCGACAATGTCACGCTTTACTGGCTGACCAATTCGGCGGCCTCATCGGCGCGGCTCTACTGGGAGAGCTTCCGCGGCCGCGACATGGTGCCGGTGCACCTGCCGATGGGCGGCAGCGTCTTTCCGATGGATATCTTCGCGCCCTCGCGGCGCTGGGCCGAATCGATGTTCAAGACGATAACCTATTGGAACCGGCTTGAGCGGGGCGGCCATTTTGCGGCGATGGAGCGACCCGGGCCGTTCGTGGAGGAAGTGCGCGCAGCCTTCCGCACGATGACGCTATAGGCGCCGGATTTCCCGCAAAGCTTTACTTTCCCGCCCCGCCTCGCCCATAGGCTTTTCCTCGATGACAGAGAACCACGCCCCCGATCCGGCGAAGCTCGCCAAGGCCGAAACGCTCGTCGAGGCGCTGCCCTATATGCAGCGCTTTTCCGGCAAGACTTTCGTCGTCAAATATGGCGGCCATGCGATGGGCGATGCCAAGGCGGCGCGCGATTTCGCCGAGGATGTCGTGCTCCTGAAGGCGGTCGGCATCAATCCCGTCGTCGTTCATGGCGGCGGGCCGCAGATCGGCGCGATGCTCGAAAAGCTCGGCGTCGAGAGCGAATTTGTCGATGGGCTGCGGGTTACCGATGCCGAAACCGCGAAGGTTGCGGAAATGGTCCTTTCCGGCGCGATCAACAAGGAACTGGTCAGCTGGATCGGTCAAGCCGGCGGCCGGGCCATCGGCATATCGGGCAAGGATGGCGGCTTCGTCCGCGCAACCAAGGTCGAACGCACGGTCCGCGATCCCGAAAGCAATATCGAGCGGGCCGTCGATCTCGGCTTTGTCGGCGAGCCGGCTGCGGTGGACCGCACCGTGCTGGATACGATCTCGGACGCCGGCATGATCCCGGTGATCGCCCCGATCGGCATCGATGGCGAGGGCCATACCTACAATATCAACGCCGATACCATGGCCGGCGCGGTGGCGAGCGCGATGAACGCCGCGCGCCTGTTCCTGCTGACCGACGTTGCCGGCGTGCTCGACAAGGAAGGCGCGCTGCTGACCGATCTGTCGCCCGACACGATCGGCACGCTGACATCCGATGGCACCGTATCCGGCGGCATGATCCCGAAGCTCGAAACCTGCGTGAAGGCGGTCGAGAATGGCGTCGAGGCCGCCGTCATCCTCGATGGGCGCATCCCGCACGCGATGCTGCTCGAAGTCTTCACCCGCCAGGGCGCGGGCACCATGGTGCGGGCGATCTAGCCGCTTTTCCGCATAACGGGATTTTCCCGAGCACATGTTGAACCCCCGCCGCCCAACCGCTAGATGCGGGCTTCATTTCGATCGGGACGCGTCGCATGTCTAATCTCGCTCATACCCTGTTGAGCATCGCCGGTTTCGCGGTCTGGGCGCTGATCATCGTGATGATCGTGCAGATCATCTTCAGCTGGCTGGTCGCGTTCAACGTGATCAACACCTATAATAACGGCGTTCGCCAGTTCCTCTATTGGCTGGATCGCATCACCGAGCCCTTCTATCGCCCGGTGCGCAGCTTCATGCCGGATTTCGGCGGGCTCGATTTCTCGCCGATGGTCGTGCTCATCGTGTTGAACCTGCTGCTGCAGCTGATTTACGACCTGCAATATCGCGCGTTGCTCTAGGAAGAGATGGGAACAGGGATGACTGCCGAAATTATCGACGGCAAGGCCTTTGCCGCCGGATTGCGCGAGCGCATTGCCGAAGCCGTGCCGGCGTTCGTCGAAGCCGCCGGCCGGAAACCCGGCCTCGCCGTCGTGCTGGTCGGCGAGGATCCGGCAAGCCAGGTCTATGTCGGCTCCAAGGGCAAGGCGACGGTTGCCGCGGGCATGAACAGCTTCGAACACCGGCTGCCGGAAACCGCGACCCAGCAAGAGCTGATCGCGATGGTCGAACAACTGAATGCCGATGACAGCGTCGACGGTATCCTCGTCCAGCTGCCGCTGCCCGAGGGCATGGACGACAAGGCGGTGATCGCGGCGATCGATCCGGCCAAGGATGTCGACGGCTTTCACGTGGTCAATGCCGGCAAGCTCGCCGTGGGCGAGGATGCGCTCGTGCCCTGCACGCCGCTCGGCTGCCTGATGCTGCTGAAAGATGCGCTTGGCGACCTTTCGGGGATGGACGCCGTCGTCGTCGGCCGCTCGAACATCGTCGGCAAGCCGATGGCGCAGCTGCTGCTCGGCGAGAATTGCACGGTCACCCTGGCGCATAGCCGCACCAGGGACCTGCCCGCCGTCGTCCGCCGCGCCGATATCGTCGTCGCCGCCGTCGGCCGCGCCGAAATGGTGAAGGGCGACTGGTTGAAGGATGGCGCCACCGTCATCGATGTCGGCATCAACCGGCTGGCGCCGACCGAAGAAGGCAAGAAGGGCCGGCTGGTCGGCGACGTCGCCTATGAAGAGGCGCTCGGCCATGTGAAGGCGATCACGCCGGTGCCCGGCGGCGTCGGACCGATGACGATCGCCGTGCTCCTCCGCAACACGCTCGTCGCCGCACATGCGCGCGCGGGCCTCGCACCGCCCCGGGATCTATGATCGAACTGTACGTCTCGGCGCTGATCACCTTCTTCGTGGTCATCGATCCGCCGGGATGTGCGCCGATCTTCGCCAGCCTGACGACCGGCGCGACCCCGACCGAGCGCCGGGTGATGGCGATCCGCTCGGTCGTCATCGCGACCGGCGTCTTGCTGTTCTTCGCGCTGCTCGGCGAGCAGCTGCTGGGCGCGCTCGGCGTCAGCCTCGATGCCTTCCGTATCGCCGGCGGCATCATGCTGTTCCTCATCGCCTTCGACATGGTGTTCGAACGCCGCACCCAGCGGCGCGAGGACAGGGCGCAGAAAATCATCGACACGCCCGAGGTTGAGGACGTCTCGGCCTTCCCGATGGCGATGCCGATGATCGCGGGACCGGGCACCATCGCGTCGGTCATGCTGCTGGAAGCGCGCAGCAGCGGGATCGAGCAATCGCTCGTCGTGCTGGCGGCGATGGGCACGATCCTGCTGCTCACGCTTATCGCCCTGCTGGGGGCGGGGGCGATCATGAAATTCCTCGGCGATCGCATCGAGGCGGTGATCACCCGCTTGCTGGGCGTGATTCTCGGCGCGCTGGCCGTCCAGTTCGTGATCAACGGCCTGAACGGCGCGTTCGGGCTCGGGGGCTAACGGGCGACGCGCCACAGCAGGAAGGGCGAATCCTCGGGCAGCGATACCGGTTCCAGCCAGGCCGGCGCGCGGCTCGCGCGCATCCGGTAGAACATGCTGGCCTCGTCTTCCTCGCCATAGAGCCAGTCCCCGCCCATATCGGGGCAGATCAGCACATAGCCGACATCATAGCGCTGGACCGTCTCTCGCAGCCGTGCTTCGTCTCCGCGAAAGGCGTCGAATATGTCGAGCATCGCTTCGCCGTTGCGATGATAGGGGCCGGCGATGGCATTGTGCGGGGTCATCACGATCAGCCGCGGCCCGAAATCGATTTGGGTGAGTATCGTCGATGCGGGGAGCGCCGCAATCGGTGCCAGAGCCTCGCGCGAGGAGCAGGCCAGCGTTTCTCCCGAAGCGTCCGCGTGCGTCTCGTCCTCGCCGGGCGGTTCGGGGAAGGCGGCGATCGGGATGACCGCATAGAGCCCGGTCATCAGCGCTATCGCCGCGACCGATCCGAAAACGCGGACCAGCATCTGCTGCGAGGCGCGGAAGCGGGGAAGCAGCCAGCCGCCGAGTATGGCTGCGCCCGGAATGGCGAGCAATTGGGCCGCCGGTGCGGTGCGCACCTGCCAGAAGAGCAGCGCGACGCTTGCCAGCGCCATGGCGGCGAGCGCGAGCCAGGGGAGGAATTTTTCGGGCGCCCTGCGCGCGCCGATCAGCGCGATGGCATAGCCGGCAAGACCCGACAAAGGCAGCGACACGATCAGCAGCGCCTTGCGCCAGCCCTGCCGGTAGATCGGCCGCGCCTCTTGGACATTGTCGAGCCAGAGCGACTGGAGTTCGGGGCTTACGCCTTCGGGCCGGCCGAGGCAGTGCGGCCAGAGCAGGGCGAAGCCGATGGCGAGGATTGCCCCGGCCGCTGCGGCGAGCGCAAAGCGGATGCGCCAATTTTCCGTGCGCAGCAGGGAGAGCAGCACCAGCGCGCCGCCCGCCGCGGCCACCGCCGACAGCCAGACCGGCGAAAGCGCATCGCATACCGGCGCGCGGTTCGCGGCCGATGCGAAGAGCGCAAAGCCGAGCGCCGAACCGCCGCCCAGCGCCGCGCCATAGCCGGCGATGCGCGGCGCGTGCGCGCGATCGCGGACCCAGAACAGGGCGGTCGCGGCACCGATCAGCGCGAGGAAGGCGAGCATTTCGAGGCCGATGGTCAGCGAGAGGGCGGTGGCGAGGCCGCTCGTCGTCCCGCCGCGCGCCGGTTTCGGATCGGCCAGCCCTGCGATCGCCACTGCAAGCAGGGCGAGCTGCCATCCATGATGATCGATCCGCAGCGGCATCCACATCGGCATCAATATGCCGGCACACAGGGTCGCGAGCAGCGCCAGCGTCCAGGCGATCGGTGCGATCAGGCGCCGCGCGGTGAGCGCGATAGCGACCAGGCCGATCGCGAACGGGATCAGCGGCGCCAGCCCCACAGCCCAGCGTTCGGCCCCGTCATGGCCGAGCAGCGGTTCGAGCAGCAGGATCAGCCCGGCAATCGGCAGGTCGGGCAGGTGCGACCAGTGAATATCGGCGCCGGCCGGCGGCGCGAGGCGATATTGCGTGAGATCGAACCAGGGCTGGCCGCCCAGCATCGCGCGTACCTGCGCCAGCCGCAGATTATCGTCGGTATCGCCGAGGGCGAGCGCCTCGATACCCGGCAGCCGCGCGGCGATCATCAGCGTCGCGACCAGCAGCCAGACCGCCAGGGTGCAGAGCAGCCAGCGATCGTTGAGCCAGCGACTATCCTTGAGATCGATTTTCTGTTCGCTCATCCGCCCCTTGCCCGTTACCCTGCCCGTTACCCTGCCCGTTGCCGCGTCCGGCGTTGCTTTCCGGCGGTCCTAGCCAAGAAAGATTAACCATCTTGTCTTAATCGCTATGTCAGCAATGATGAAAGCCATGGTTTCCTCCAGCGATCTTCGCCGCCAGCTCGTGCGCTACGCGATCAGCGGCGGCGCGCTCACCCTCTTCTATTCGGCGGTCTACTGGATCGCGGCGGTGCCGATGGCCATCGACGCGCTGGTCGCCAATGCGCTCGCCTTTGTGGCGACGGTGGCGATCGGCTTCGTCGTCCATTCGCGCTGGAGCTTTGCCGGCCATGGCCGGCGCGACCGGCCGGTGCGCGCCTGGAGCCTGTTCCTCGCCGTCAACCTTGCCGGTTTCGCGCTCAACAGCTTCTGGGTGTGGCTGATCGTCGAGCGCATCGGCGCCTCGCCCTCCTGGCCGCTGGTGCCGATCGTGTTCGTGACGCCCTGGCTAAGCTTCTACCTCAACCGCCGCTGGACCTTCGGCGGCTGATCTAGACGGCGGGCGCGAGCGGCCGTTTTTCGAGCGGCGGCCGGTCGAACGCGGCGGCGATGCGGCCCGCCAGCCTCCAGAAGCCGATGGTCGCGATCGCGGCGACGACGCCGTCGAGCCCGTAATGCCAGCCGAGATAGACCGAGCCGACCCAGATCAGCAGCGCATAGGCGCCGAGCAGATAGCCGAGCCAGCGGTTGATCCGGAAAGCGCCGAGCGCGAACAATATCGCGAGCCCGTTATGGACCGACGGCATCGCCGAAATACCCCCGCCGATCGCCAGCGTGTCGCTGCTATAGGCGTTGAGTAGGTGATGCATGTTGTTGAGCGCGACGAGATTCCCGCCGCCATTGCCGAGCGCCGCATCGTGCGCGCGCAGGGTTTCCATCATCGCCGCATAGCTTTCCTGCGGGCCGACGAGATCGGTGTAGAAGCACGGCCCGGCCGAGGGCAGAAGGAAGGCCATGACGCTGCCGAGCCCGATCCACACGAAGATATAGGTCAGCAGATATTGGGTGCGCAGCCGATAGTAGCGCGTGCCGAGAAAGGCGCAGGCGACGACGCCGAGCGCCATCGGCAGAAACCAGACATGGTAGAAGGTGTCGATGAAATCGGTCGCTGCCGGAGAGCCGAACCAGTCATGGAAGAAGCGCCAGCCGTCCTTCCCGAAAAACAGCCAGCGGTCCGCCTCGACGAGCCAGGGATCATGGGCGAAGGGCTGGGTCGAGAGGATCTGCTGCTTGAAGGCGTTGAAGGAGGAGATCAGCGCGGCGAAGAGCAGCAGCGGCCAAAGCATGGTGACGACCCCCTCGCCGCTCACCCGCTCGGCGATGCGCTCGCGGATCACGGCGAGCGGGGAGGAGACCTTGCCGTCCTTCGGGCGGCCCTGCCAGAGGATGACGATCAGCCAGAGGCAGAAGAGAAACAGCCAGACCGCCGTCAGGCCGAACAGATACATGCGGAACAGCTGCAAGAGCTGGGCCGGAGCGACATAGCCGCTCGCCAGCACGGCGATGAAATAGGCCGCGGTTATGCCGAGGCCCAGCGCGGCGACGCGCGTTTCCCGGCCAAAGACTATCGAGGAACGGAACATCGTGGCGGCCCTTCGCTAACTTTGGCTCAGCGCGACGGCGGGCTTGGCCGGGGCGCGTGGCTGCCGCGCGTAAATAGCGAGCAGCCCTTTGTAGAAGAGGAGGGCCACCGCGCCGCCGACGATGCCGTCGACCGCATAGTGCCAGCCGAGCGCGATCGAGAGCAGGAAGATCAGGAAACCGGCAAGGGCCATCGGCACCATCATCCGGTGCCTGAAGATACGAAGTGCCATCAGCATCCACGCCGTCGTCGCGATGTGCAGGGACGGCATGGCGGAGATGCCGGCGCCCGGCGCGAAGCCCTGGCCCGAAAAGACGTTCCAGAGATACTCGGCGACATTGCTGGTCTCCGACACATTCTGGAGCCCGGCGAACCGGTCGCCATAGCCCATCTCGGCGTAGAAGATCGGGCCCGCGGCCGGCAGCAGGCTGTGGATCACCGGTCCGGCGACCGACCAGAGCAGGAAATAGGTCACCAGCAGCGCCGATTTTTGCGGGGAAGCGGGCTTGGCGAGGACGATGATCAGGGTCAGGATCATCATGACGAACCAGCCGCGATGATAGAAGAGCGCGAAGGCGCTGCTGTTCAGCCATGTCAGGAAGGTCCAGGGATCGTGGCCGAGGAACAGCCAGTAATCCATGTCGGCGAGCAGCGGATCGGCCCAGAAGGGCACGAGATAATTGAGCAGCGGCTTCGTCCACATGAAGGTGGTGAGGTTGAGACCGGCGATGCAGAGCGCGAAGGCGATTACCAGGAAGCGGCGCCGGTCGTCGATCACGGCCTCGCGGATACGCTGGAACGGGCTGTCGACGCCGGCGGCGACCATCACGAAAAAGCCGTAGATCGCGCCGATCATCGCGGCGGCGAGCATCCAGTAGGGCAGCACGCCGACCGCCGGCATGATGCCGCGATAACTGGGAATCAAGGCCAGCGCGACGCCGCCCGAAAGACAGGTCAGCAGCGTGCTCGGCACCAGCCAGTCGCGATCGCTCATCGGCTATTCCCCACCATCGCACCGCCTTTGAAACCGGGTTCCATGCGAAATTCTCCGTCGCGCGCCATATCGGTGAGGCGCGTCCCTGGCCCGCTCTAGGGGGTGGACGGAAAAATTCGGTTAACCCTTTTTGGTTTCGCCGGGGGAGAGGCGCTGCTCAGCGGCGTTTGCGGCGGCCGAGCAGGCGCAGGCGCAGCGCGTTGAGCTTGATGAAGCCTTCCGCATCGCGCTGGTCATAGGCGCCGGCATCGTCCTCGAAGGTGACGACATCCTCGCTGTAGAGATTATAGGCGACGTCCGCCTTGCGGCCGACGACATTCACCGATCCCTTGTAGAGTTTCAGGCGCACCGTGCCGGTCACGCCCTGCTGGCTATGGTCGATCGCCGCCTGCAGCATTTCGCGTTCGGGGCTGAACCACAGGCCGTTATAAAGGAGCTCGGCATAGCGCGGCATCAGCTCGTCCTTCAGATGCGCGGCACCGCGATCCAGGGTCAGCTGCTCGATCCCGCGATGCGCGGCGAGCAGGATGGTGCCGCCGGGCGTTTCGTACATGCCGCGGCTCTTCATCCCCACGAACCGGTTTTCGACGAGATCGAGCCGGCCGATACCGTGGGTGCGGCCATAATCGTTGAGCCTGGCCAGCAAGGTTGCCGGGCTCATCGCCGTGCCGTCGATCGCCACGGCGTCGCCGGTTTCGAAATCGATCTCGATATATTCGGGCGTATCGGGCGCGTCTTCGGGATTGCCGGTGCGCGAATAGACATAGTCGGGCGTCTCCACCCACGGATCTTCGAGCACCTTGCCCTCGGACGAGGTGTGGAGAAGATTGGCATCGGTCGAGAAGGGCGCCTCGCCGCGCTTGTCCTTGGTCACCGGGATCTGGTGGGCTTCGGCGAACTCGATCAGGCGGCTGCGGCTGGTAAGATCCCATTCGCGCCACGGCGCGATCACCTTGATGTCCGGATCGAGCGCATAATAGCCGAGCTCGAACCGCACCTGGTCGTTGCCCTTGCCGGTCGCGCCGTGCGCGACGGCGTCGGCGCCGACTTCGTGCGCGATCTCGATCTGGCGCTTGGAGATCAGCGGCCGGGCGATCGAGGTGCCGAGCAGATACTGGCCCTCGTACACCGCATTGGCGCGGAACATCGGGAAGACATAATCGCGCACGAACTCCTCGCGCAGATCGTCGATGAAGATATGCTCGTCCTTGACGCCGGCCATCTGCGCCTTGCCGCGCACCGGCTCCAGCTCTTCGCCCTGGCCGAGATCGGCGGTGAAGGTCACCACCTCGCAGCCATATTCGGTCTGCAGCCATTTCAGGATCACGCTGGTGTCGAGGCCGCCCGAATAGGCGAGGACGACGCGTTTGATCTGTTCGGGCATTGAAGGATTCTCCGACTGGATTGGCGGTGCGGGACTAGAGCGCGCGGCGCGCTTCGGCAAGACGATCCGGAACGCTGCGCAAAAGCCCGGGCAGATAGAGGCCCAGAAACGCCGCGCGGAACAGATAGCTGGCGAGCATCGCCGCCCATAATCCGGTCGCGCCCCAGGGCCTGAGCAGCAGGTCGGTCGCGATATAGCAGGCGGTGGCGAGGATCGCGGCGTTGCGCAGCGCCGCCCCGCGCGTCGCACCGATGAAGATCCCGTCGAGCAGCCAGGCCGGCATGCCGAGCAGCGGGATCAGCGCGACCAGCCAGATATAGGGATAGGCCGCTTCGCGCACCGCTTCGTTGCTGGTCAGCAGGTCGATCACGGGATTGCCGGCAATCAAGATGGCGGCGGCAAAGACGATGCCGGCGGCGAGCGAGAATTCGCCGGTCAGCCGCGCCGCGCGCAGCAATTCGGCGCGCGACCCCCGGCCGATCGCCATGCCGACCCGGGATTCGGCGGTAAAGGCGAAGGCGTCGAGCACATAGGCGGCGACGAGGATGAACTGGTCGAGCACGAGATTGGCGCCGAGCTGGACGGGCCCCAGCCGCGCGCCGGCATTGGTGAACCAGGCGAACAGCATCAGCAATGCGATCGTCCGCACCATGATATCGAAATTGACCGAGAACAGCCGCCCCATCGCTTCGCGCGCGAACAGTCTGGCCGGCCTTTTGAGCCGATCGGCGATGTTCGGCGCCAACAGGCCCCAACACAGCGCAATGCCGAGGACGAGCGCCGACCATTCGGCGATTGCCGTGCCGAGGCCGACGCCGCGCGCGCCCATATCGAAATGCCAGACGAACAGGATATCTAGCCCGGCGTTGATCAGGTTCATCACGACCTGCAGCGCCAGCGCCCGCCGGGTCGCGCCGAGCCCGAACAGCCAGCCGACGAGCGCGAAATAGCCGAGCGCCGCCGGCGCACCGAAAAAGCGTGCCGTGATATAGCCGCGCGCCGCCTCGTCGAGCGCGCCGCCGCCGGCGAACAGGGCGAGTGCGAGCGGAGTCAGTACCGCTTGCAACGCGAACAGCGCCGCGCCGATCACGAAACCCGCCGCAACGCCGCGCACCAGCATCGCATCGACTTCGCCCTTGTCGCCCGCCCCTTCGGCCTGCGCGGTCAGCCCGGTCATCCCCATCCGCAGGAAGCCGAAGGTCCAGAAAAGGAAGGTGATGACGATAGACCCGAGCGCCACGCCGGCGAGCGCGATCGCATCGCCGGTCTGCCCGATCACCGCGGTATCGACGATCGCGACGAGCGGCACCGACGCCTGGCCGATCATGATCGGCCAGGCCTGGGCGAAGATCGCGCGGCGGGTGAGCGGCGGTGGCATCGCGCGGGTTTATCCTTCGGCTCCTTTGGTGCAAGCCGGAAAGCCCCGATTGGAGGAATCCGCCATGGCCGAAAACAAGACGAAGCCGACGAAGATCGATCCGGCGACCTTTATCGCCGCGGTCGAGCCGGACTGGAAGCGCGAGGATGCCGAAACGATCTGCGCACTTATGGAGCGGCTGTCCGGACATCCGCCCAAAATGTGGGGGCCGTCGATTATCGGCTTCGGGCAGTATCACTATACCTATGAGAGCGGCCGTGAGGGCGATTCCATGCTGACCGGCTTCAGCCCGCGCAAGAGTGCGCTGACGCTCTACATCATGGCCGGCTTTCCCCGGCACGAGGAGATCATGGCCAGGCTCGGCAAGCATAGGACGGGCCAGGCCTGCCTGTATGTGAAACGCCTTTCGGACATCGATATGGGCGCGCTGGAGGAGCTGATTGCAGCTTCGTTGGCCCATATGCGGGATAAGTACGACGTGTCGTGAGATTCCGGCGACGAAACGAAGGGGTGCGTTAAACGCAGAGACAGGGATCGCTCCCTACATGGAGGGCAAGATGTTTTCGGTGTCTTGAGGCCCGCGCCCGGGATGCCCGCAGGAGCGAAGTGAATGGACCGCGGAATTGCAATCGGACTGACCTCTTTCGTCGTAACGGCGGCGATTCTGGCGATCCCCTCGGTGGCGCAGAGCCATGGCCGCGGCGACAGCGCCGAACCGATGACGCGTGCCCAGGTCGAAAGCCGCATCGCCGCCCATTTCGCCGAAGCCGATGCCGATGGTGACGGCGCGATCAGCCGCGAGGAAGCCGATGCCCGACACGCCGCGCGCCGCGCCGAACGCGAAGACCGGAATTTCGCCCGCCTCGACAGCAATGGCGATGGCGAGATCAGCGTTGCCGAGCGCGATGCCGCCCGCTCGATGCGCGCCGAACGCCGGGGCGCGCGCCGCGGCGCGCGCCGCCACGCGATGATGGCCGAAGAACGCAATATGCGCGGCCGGGTCGGCGGAGAGGAAATGGCGCAGCTGCGCGGCGAGGCGCCCGCCGCCGAAACCCCGACCGAGCGCCATGCGCGCTGGCTTGAGCACCGCAACGAAGCCTGGTCGTCGGCCGATGCCGATGGCAATGGTTCGCTCAACCGCGCCGAATATGACGCGATGAGCGAAGCCCGCGCCGCCCGCATGCGCGCGCATGGGGATCGCGCCGCTACCGAAGGCCGTAGCCGCGGCGCGCGCCATGCCGCGCATTTCGAACGGATGGACAGCGATAGCGATGGCCGCGTGACCCTGGCCGAGATTTCCGAACGCGCGCTCGCCCGGTTCGATCGCGCCGACGCGAACAGCGACGGCACGGTAACGCCCGAAGAACGCCGCGCCGCCGTCCGGCGGGCCATGCATGCCGAACGCCGCGAGCAGCGCGACAACTAGTTCCCGCTCCCATAGCGGAACAGGAAGGGCCGACGCAGCGATGCGCCGGCCCTTTTGGCTATCCGTTCGTCGAAAGGGCG
The DNA here is from genome assembly GCF_014237875.1 of Parasphingopyxis marina. Taxonomy (GTDB): domain Bacteria; phylum Pseudomonadota; class Alphaproteobacteria; order Sphingomonadales; family Sphingomonadaceae; genus Parasphingopyxis; species Parasphingopyxis marina. The sequence continues at coordinate 189,661 of NZ_JACJVJ010000001.1, read as the reverse complement.
TTTGCGTTGGCAGCTAAAGGCTCGGCGCAGCGGGCCTGCTCGTTATGACTACAACTGTCATTTTGGGAGAAGGCCGGTGGAAATCCTGTTTCGCAGCGCCGCGATGCTCGGTCTGGCGCTGGCTATTCTGACGCAGCCCACCGAAACGCATGCCCCTGAACTGACGGTCGACGATGTCCTTGCCCGTCATGTCGATGCGATCGGGGGTGCCGCGGCCGTCGATGCGGTGCGCAATATCCGCATCTGGCCGCAGGTCGTCGAGCCGGATTTCACCATTGAGGGCGATTATCGGGCGACGCGCGACGGGCGGATGCGGGTCGATATCTACGCGGATGGCGAGCGCGTGTTCAGCGAGGGCATCGATGCGCTCGGCGGCTGGCAGCAGGGCGGCGAAGGCGCGGCGATCACCGAGGCATCGGAGACGGCCACCGCCGCGCTGGATCACGGTATCGCGTTCAATATCTTTGGCCTGCACGATCTCGCGGCGCGCGGCGGCGAAGCGTCCTTCGACGGGCGCGCTACCGTGGACGGGATTGCCTATTATGTGGTTCGGGTGGTGCTGGCCGACGGCTTCACCCGCTATTTCTATATCAACCCCGAGAGCTGGTTGATCGAGCGGCATCGGGAAACCAGCGCGCTCCATCCCGACCTCGATGCGGAAGAGCGTCCGGCCGAGACCATCGAGAGCGATTTCCAGCGTCATTGCGGCGTTTTGCGCGCGATGCGGACGCGCAAGATCGACCTGGAAACCGGCGAAGAGATCCAGCGGACGCAGGCGCGGGCGGTCGTATGCAACGCCGATCCCGGGACACTCGCCATTGGCCGATCGGATTTCGTTTCCCCACCCGAATAGTCCGGTGCCTATGTCCTAGTATCACCCGCCCATTTGCGCTTATGTCGCGCTCATGAGCGCGGGGCATTCGCACGGTCATCACGGCCATGGACACGGCCACAGTCACGGGCATGGCGGGCACAGCCATGCGCCCGACGATTTCGGCCGCGCCTTCGCGATCGGGATCGCGCTCAACACGGTCTATGTCGCCATCGAGGCCGGCTATGGCTTCTGGATCGGCTCGATGGCGCTGCTCGCCGATGCCGGCCACAATCTGTCGGACATTCTCGGCCTGATCATCGCCTGGACGGGCGCGACCCTGGCCAAGCGGCCGGCGTCCAAACGGTTCACCTTCGGCTTTCGCGGCTCCTCGATCCTCGCGGCCTTGTTCAACGGCGTGTTGTTGCTCGTCGCGGTCGGCCTGATCGCGCAGGAAGCGATCCAGCGGATCGTCTATCCCGCGCCGGTCGCGGGCGGCACGATCATGCTCGTCGCCGCCATCGGGATCGTCATCAACGGCGCGACCGCGATGCTGTTCGCGCGCGGGCGCAAGGGCGATATCAATATTCGCGGCGCCTATCTCCACATGGCCGCCGATGCCGCGGTGTCCGCCGGCGTGGTTATCGCGGGCGCGCTGATCCTGTGGACCGGCGCGAGCTGGATCGATCCGGCGACCAGCCTGCTGATCGGCCTCGTCATCCTGCTCTCGACATGGGGCCTGCTGCGCGATGCGGTGATGATGTCGCTCGCCGCGGTGCCCGAGCATATCGATACCGACGATGTGCGGGAGGAGCTGGAGGGCATGGAGGGCGTCGCGCAGGTCCACCATCTCCACATCTGGAATATGAGCACGACCGAGACCGCGCTGACCGCGCATATCGTGATGCCCGCCGGCCATCCCGGCGATCCGTTTCTCGTGATGGTGCAGGAGCGGCTGTCGGCGCGCTTCCATATCGGCCATTCGACGATCCAGATCGAACGCGGCGACGGGGACTGCCACGACGATTGCGACTGACTAGCCGAGCGCGGCCTGCTTCTCTTCCGCCAGCCGGTCCAGCTCGGCCCGGCTCTTCTTCTCGCTCGCCGATTTCAGCTGGCCGCAGGCGGCCATGATGTCGCGTCCGCGCGGCGTACGCACCGGCGCGGAGATGCCGGCTTCGAAGATGATATTGGAAAAGCTGCGGATCCGCTCGGGCTCCGAACAGTCATAGGCCGAACCGGGCCAGGGGTTGAAGGGAATCAGGTTCACCTTGGCCGGCAGCTTGTAGCGCTTGATCAGGCGGACGAGCTCGCGGGCGTCCTCGTCGCTGTCATTCTTGTCCTTGAGCATGACATATTCGAAGGTGATCCGCCGGGCGTTGTTGGCGCCCGGATAGTCGGCGCAGGCCTGGAGCAGTTCCTCGATCCCGTATTTGCGGTTGAGCGGGACGATCTCGTCGCGCACCTCCTTGGTCACCGCGTGGAGCGAGACGGCGAGGTTGACGCTGATCTCCTCCCCGGCCCGCGCGATCATCGGCACCACGCCGGACGTGGAAAGCGTGATCCGGCGGCGGGACAGGCTCAGCCCCTCCTTGTCCATGACGATGTGAATCGCATCGCGGACATTGTCGAAATTGTAGAGCGGCTCGCCCATGCCCATCAGCACGATGTTGGTCAGCATCCGCCCGTCGAGATCGAAATTGCTCGTCTCGCCGGGCCTGGGCCATTCCTCCAGCGTGTCGCGCGCCAGCATCACCTGGCCGACGATCTCGCCGGGGTTGAGGTTGCGCACCAGCCGCATCGTGCCGGTATGGCAGAAGCGGCAATTGAGCGTGCAGCCGATCTGGCTCGAAATGCACAGCGTTCCCCGGTCGGCATCGGGGATGAAGACCATTTCATAGTCCTGCCCGTCCGCGGTCCGCAGCAGCCATTTGCGGGTGCCGTCGGTCGATACCAGATGCTCGACGATCTCGGGCCGCCCGACGACGAAATGCTCGGCGAACCAGGGGCGCTGCGCCTTGGCGATATCGCTCATCACGGCGAAATCCGCCGCGCCGCGATTGTACATCTGGTGCCACACCTGCTTGGCGCGCAGCTTCGCCTGCTTTTCGGGCAGGCCCGCCGCGACGAAGGCCGCGCGGATCTGGGCGCGCGACAGGCCGAGAAGATCGACCTTGCCGTCGGCGCGCACGGGCATATCGCGCGGCACGGGCACGGGGTCGACCGTGCCGGGACGGTCCATCGGGGCGGAAGATGCGTTCATGCCGCGCCATTTAGGCGCTCGGCGCCGGTTTTGCCAGCCGGGAGGCGGCTAGAGGTGCGCGCAGCCCAGCGCGGCGGCGTCGATGGCGGTGGCCGCGCCGCGCAGGCTGTAATCCTCGGTGAAGCGGCCATGGCGGGCCGAGCGCGCGGCGATCCGCATGGTGGTGCCGCTGCGCATGGCGGCGACGATGGCCGCGTCGCCGCGCGCGTCCATAGCCCAGGCGTCCGGACCGCGTCCGGTGAGTTCGAAGCGTTGATCGCCGATGGTGAGGATCGGCGTATCGCCCTCGGCCATTTCGCGCCGCAGCCGGAAATGGACCTGGCCGTTGAGATTGCGGCCGGGCCAGTTGCCGATCGATGCGAAGGGCTCCCAGTCGCCGGCGCGCGTTCGTTCGGGGCGGGCGATCGCATAGCAGCGCGGCGTTTCGGGATCGCGAAACGCGCCCCAGCCCGCGAACACGCCCAGCGAATCGCGCGCCATCGCCGGGACGGCGAGCGCGGCGATCGTCAGGGCAATCACCATATGCTTCATGCGCGTTCCCCGCCGCTTCCTTCGACCACGATCGTTTCCCGGCCTTGCTCTATGCAGGTGACCGAGCCCTGGGGAAGCCCGGGGGCGACCGGCGCGTCATAGGCCGCGAGCGGATCGAGGCCCAGCAGCACGCCGCGCAGGACGCGGCTCGATATGCCGTGCATGATGACGAGCTTGTCGCCGGGCGCCTCTCCATGTTCGGCAAACCAGGCCGAGACGCGGCGGGCGATGGCGGGATAGATTTCGCCGTCGGGCGCCGGCCTCAGCAGCCGGGTCTCGGCATCGACGACGGCGCCATGCTCGGCAACGACATCGGCATAATAGCGCCCGCCCCAGCTTCCCATGTCGATCTCGACGAGCCGCGGGTCGCGCCGCGCGTCGTGCCAGTCGAGCTCCAGATGTTCGGCAATCACGGCCAGGGTCTGGAGCGCGCGGCCGCTGTCGGACGCCCAGAGCCGGATATCCGGCTTCGCGCCCAGCACGCCCCGCAGCGCCTCGCCCATCCGATCGGCCTGGGCGAAGCCGGCGCGCGTCAGCGGCGTATGAAGATTGTCGCCCTGCAACCGCGCGGCGGCATTGAACACGGTTTCGCCATGACGGGCGATAAAGAGACGGCCGGGCCTGCTCATGCCACGGCTCATCCGCAAAGCGTGCTCCAAAAGCAACAGAAAACCGCCGTTTATCTGGGGTTCATGAAACAAATCCGGTGCGTCGTTCGCTTGGTGGGAGGCCCCGATCAAGGGGTCGTGTAAGAGTTTAAGGAGCTTTATGAAAATGCGTACGCTTTTTCTCATTCCCGTCCTCGTGGCCGGCGTTTCCGCGCCCGCGATGGCGCAATCGAATGCCGAGAATTTCTCCGGCTTCCGGATCGAAGCGCTTGGGGGTTACGACAATACCAGCGCCGATAATGACGGCGATTTCTCGCCCGGCACGCAGGACCGGTTCGACGATGGCAGCGGCGAGGGAGTCGACGGCTTCCTCTACGGCATCGGCGCCGGTTACGACATGCCGGTCAGCGACACGATCGTGTTCGGCATCGAGGGCGAAGTGACCGATTCCACCGCCGGCGAGAGCGAGAATGATACGCTCGGCGCAGGCAGCCGCCTCTCCTTCGAGGCGGAGCGCGATCTCTATGTCGGTGCGCGGATCGGCGCGGCGATCAGCCCCAATGCGCTGCTCTATGCCAAGGGCGGCTATACCAACGCCCGGTTCGGCCTCGATGCCGATGACGGCGCGGGCTTCGCCCAGGATTTCGATGCCACGCTCGACGGGTTTCGCGTCGGGGCCGGCGTCGAATATCTGATCGGCAGCAATGTCTACGGCAAGGTCGAATATCGCTATTCCAATTATAGCGATCTCGACGTCACCGTCGGCGGCAATACGGCGAACTTCAACGACTTTGATGTGAATACCGACCGGCATCAGGTCGTCGCCGGGGTGGGGCTGCGCTTCTAGCCGCCCTATCCACAGGAATCTTGCTCAATCGGGGGCCGCGGACTTGCGCCGCGGCCCCTTTTCCTTGCCATATCGCGGCAGGCAGGGCAGGACATTTCGTCCATTCTTCAACGATGATGCGGTGCGCAGGGGATTGCGATGAAAGCGACGATTGAACGGGCAGTGCTTCTCAAAAGCCTTGGCCATGTCCAATCGGTGGTCGAGCGGCGGAACACGATTCCGATCCTCTCGAACGTCCTGATAGAGGCTGTCGACGGCGGCGGACTGAAGCTGATGGCGACCGACCTCGATCTCCAGATCGTCGAGACGGTCGATGCGCAGGTGGAGCAGGCCGGCGCGACCACGGTTTCGGCGCACACATTGTTCGATATCGCGCGCAAGCTGCCCGAGGGCAGCCAGGTCTCGCTCGAAGCGGCCGAAGGCAAGATGGCCGTCAATGCCGGCCGCGCCCGGTTCAACCTGTCGACCCTGCCGCGCGACGATTTCCCGGTGATCGCCGAGGGCGAGCTGCCGACGACGTTCGAACTGCCCGCGGCGACGCTGCGCGACATGATCGACAAGACGCGCTTCGCGATCTCGACCGAGGAAACCCGCTACTATCTCAATGGCATTTTCGTACACGTATCGGACGACGATCAGCCGGTGATGAAGGCGGCGGCGACCGACGGCCACCGCCTCGCCCGCTACACGATCGCGCGGCCCGACGGCGCCGAAGGCATGCCCGACGTGATCATCCCCCGCAAATGCGTGGCCGAATTGCGCAAGATGCTCGACGAGCTCGACGGCACGGTCGAGGTCGCGCTGTCCGACGGCAAGATCCGCTTCGGGCTCGGCACGGCGGTGATGACCTCCAAGCTGATCGACGGCACCTTCCCCGATTATAACCGGGTCATCCCGACCGGGAACGACAAGCTGCTGAAGATCGATCCGCGCGCCTTCGAGGAAGGCGTCGATCGCGTCGCGACGATCGCCACCGAAAAGACCCGCGCCGTGAAGATGGGGCTCGACACCGACAAGATCACGCTCACCGTCACCTCGCCGGAAAACGGCACGGCATCGGAAGAGGTCGCCGGAGCCTATGGCGCCGACGGTTTCGAAATCGGCTTCAACGCCCGCTACCTGCTCGATATCCTCGGCCAGCTTCACGGCGACGATATCGAGGTGCATCTCGCGGACGCCGCGGCGCCGACCCTGATCCGCGAAAACGACAAGGCCGCCGCGCTCTACGTGCTGATGCCGATGCGGGTGTGAGCCCGCGATGCTCGACGAAGCCGGCATCTATAATTTTCGCCGGCTGAGCCCGGAGCTGACGACGTCGGGCCAGCCGTCGCCCGATCAGTTGCGCCTGCTCGGCGAGGCCGGGGTCGAAACCGTGATCAATCTCGCTATGCCCGACAGCCCCCATGCGGTGCCCGAGGAAGCCGAGATTCTCGGCGGGCTGGGCATCGCCTATATCGCCATCCCGGTCGATTTCGCGGCGCCCGGGGAAGATGATTTCCTGGCCTTTCGCGAGGCGATGGACGCGCTGGGCGGCGGCACGGCCCATGTCCATTGCATTGCCAATTACCGCGTTTCGGCGTTCCTCCACCGGTACCGGAAAGTGCGGCCGGATTGGGCGGGCGAGGATCCGGCGGACCCTTTGCCCGGGGACTGGGAGCCCGATGCCGTGTGGCGGGAATTCATGAATCGCGGCTAGGCTCGCGCCGCGGCGCCCGCTAACGCTACGCCATGAGCGTCTCCCGCCTCGCCCTCACCGACTTCCGGTCCTACCCGCAAGCGCTGGTCGAGCCGGGCGACGGCTTTGTCGTGCTGACCGGCGAGAATGGCGCGGGCAAGACCAATATCCTCGAAGCGGTATCGCTGCTCGCGCCCGGCCGCGGCCTCAGGCGCGCGAAGCTTTCCGAGATGGCGCGGCAGGGCGGGCCCGGCGGTTTCGCGGTCGCGGTGCGCGCGGTGGCGGAGGGCGGCGAGATCGAAATCGGCACCGGGGCGAGCCCCCAGGCGCCCGAGCGGCGGCAGGTGCGGATCAACGGGGCCCATGCTCCGGCGACGGCGCTCTCCGAATGGCTCTCGATCCTCTGGCTCACCCCGGCGATGGACCGGCTGTTCGCGGAGGCGCCTTCGGGCCGCCGCGCCTTTCTGGACCGGCTGGTGCTGGCGCTGGAGCCCGGCCATGCCCGCCACGCCTCGCGCTACGAGGCGGCGATGCGCGCGCGCAACCGGCTGCTTGCCGGCGAGGGGCCGCTCGATGCCGACTGGTGCACGGCGCTCGAGGCGCAGATGGCCGAACATGGCGCGCCGCTCGCCGCCGCGCGCGCGCGGACCATCGAAGCGCTCGGCGATGTTCTGGCCGCCCAGCCCGAAGGCCCGTTCGCCCGCGCCGCGCTGGCGATCGAAGGCGGCGCGGGAAGCGACGATCTTGCCGCCGCGCTTGCCCGGGGGCGAGACCGGGACCGGGCCGCCGGACGCACCTTGGAAGGCCCGCACAGGAGCGATCTCGCCGTCACCCATGTCGCCAAGGGTCAGGCCGCGGAGTATTGCTCCACGGGCGAACAGAAGGCGCTGCTGCTCGCCATCGTCCTTGCCCATGCCGATCTCGTCGCGTCGCGCGCCGGCCGCCGTCCGATCCTGCTGCTCGACGAGGTCGCCGCCCATCTCGATCCGCTGCGCCGCGCGGCGTTGTTCCAGCGGCTGTCGGGCGGCGGGCAGGTGTGGATGACGGGCACCGAGGAGGCGCTGTTCGCGGAGGCAGGGGCCGCCGCGACCCGGCTTGACATCACTACGACATCCGTCGGAAGCTCAATCGCAATCCGTTGAGTTCCGGGCGCGCCTGCCCGACCCATCGAGTTGGGAGAGATCTATGCGCTTGGTTCCGTTCGCCCTGATCGCCCTGGCCTGGTTCGCGCCGGCCGCTGCCGAACGTCCATCGATCGCGATCGACATTGCCAGCGCGGAACGGCTGCTGGAGATCGCCTGTTCGGGCGATGCGATCGACGAAGCAGAGTTTGCCAGTTCTTCGCTGCTCCGGACCCAGCTTGCCCATCACCGCGAATTCGGCCCGCAATTCACTCTGGAAAATTATCTGGCCGGACTGCGTTCGATCGCGCGTTGCGAGGCGCCCGATCCCGATCCCTTCCGCTTCTCCGCGCTCGTGGAGCGGCGGGAAGATATGGTGGAGGCCATCGCCTATCTCGCGCAGCGCCACGAAGAGATTGGCGAGCGCGTGGCCGAGATATTGGAGCCGTATATGCCGGCCGACCTCGTATTCGATGGCCAGGCCGTGCTGGCCGGGGCGAGCTTCTCCTGCGGCGGCTTCTCCCGCGACGGGGTGTTCTTCGTCGATATTCCCTGCCTCGCTGCAAATATCGGCGAGGAGTATGAAGCGGTCGTCCTGCTGATCGCACATGAAACCTACCATGCGATCCAGCATCGGTTCGCGATGCAGCCCATGGCCGAATTCGAGGAGGTGGGGACGCTTGAACAGGCGCTGGATCACATGTTCGCCGGCCTGGCGCTTGAGGGCAGCGCGGCGCATATCGCCGATATGCGGCAACTTTCCGGGGAGGGCCGCTATACGCGTTTCGCGCGGGATCTCGCGCGCCGGAATTTCCGTCATCTCCGGTATAATTTCCGTTTGTTCGATTATATGACCGAAGCGCTGGTCCGGGATCCGGAAGGGGTCGCGGAGCGGTTTCCGGGCATTTACGGCCTGGCTTTCGACGGCGCTTTTGGCGAGCTGGGCTATTATACCGGTGCACAGATGGCCGCCGAGATCGAGCATAGTGCGGCGCCGGCGGCGATCCCCTGCCTCCTCGCCCTGCCGCCTGAAAATTACGTCCTTGCCTATGCCGCGGCGCTTGGCGATGGCGATAATCTGGACGCATCGCCCGCCTTTGAGGGCGCGACGCTCGACGCGGCTCGCTGGTTGGCTGCCCGGCGCCCCGAAACCGCCGATTTCGGCGCGTGTCTGGCGCTCGGCTAGCGCCGCCTGTCATCCCCAAAAAAAACCCCGATTTGCTTGGGTTTTCGGGGTAAAATCGCTATATACTGAGGATGGCAGAAAACCCCGAAATCCCCCAAGAAAAAGCCGCCCAGAAGGGCGAATATGGCGCCGATTCAATCAAGGTTCTCAAGGGCCTGGACGCCGTCCGCAAACGCCCCGGCATGTATATCGGCGATACCGATGACGGTTCGGGCCTCCACCATATGGTGTTCGAGGTTTCCGACAATGCGATCGACGAGGCGCTGGCCGGCCATTGCGACCGGATCCTGATCCAATTGAACGCCGATGGATCGGTGACGGTGGAGGATAATGGCCGCGGGATTCCCGTGGGCATCCACAAGGAAGAGGGCGTATCGGCGGCCGAGGTCATCATGACCCAGCTTCATGCCGGGGGTAAGTTCGAGAATGCGTCGGACGATAACGCCTACAAGGTGTCGGGCGGCCTGCACGGCGTGGGCGTTTCGGTCGTCAATGCGTTGTCGGACTGGCTGGAGCTGCGCGTCTGGCGCGACGGCAAGGAACATTTCGTGCGCTTCGAGGCCGGGGTCGCGATCGCCCCGCTGGAGATCACCGGCGATGCCGAGATGATCGACGGCGCGCCGCGCAAGGGCACCCAGGTTACCTTCATGCCCTCGGCGGAAACCTTCAAGATCACCGATTTCGATTTCGAGAAGCTCGAACATCGCTATCGCGAGCTCGCCTTCCTCAATTCCGGCGTCCGGCTGTTCATCGCCGACGCCCGCCACGCCGACCGCGAGGAGGTCGAGCTGTACTATGAAGGCGGCACGTCGGCCTTCGTCCAGTATCTCGATCGCCACAAGGCGCCGATCATCGGCGATCCGATCGCGATCACCGGAGACCGGGACGATATCGGCATCGATGTCGCGCTCGAATGGAATGACAGCTATCACGAGAATGTTCTCGCCTTCACCAACAACATCCCGCAGCGCGACGGCGGCACCCATATCGCGGCCTTCCGCGCGGCGCTGACGCGGACGCTCAACAATTATGCCGAGCGTTCGGGCGCGCTGAAAAAGGAAAAGGTAAAGCTGACCGGCGACGATATGCGCGAAGGGCTGACGGCGATCGTTTCGGTGAAACTGCCCGATCCCAAGTTCTCCTCGCAGACCAAGGACAAGCTCGTCAGTTCCGAAGTGCGCCAGCCGCTCGAAAGCCTGATCGCCGACAAGCTCGCCGAATGGCTCGAGGAAAACCCCGCCTATGCGGTCGCCGTGATCCAGAAGGTGATCGACGCCGCCGCCGCGCGCGAAGCCGCGAAGAAGGCGCGCGAGCTCACCCGCCGCAAGGGCGCGATGGACATCGCCTCGCTGCCCGGCAAGCTTGCCGATTGCCAGGAAAAGGATCCGGCGAAATCCGAGCTGTTCCTGGTCGAGGGCGACAGCGCCGGCGGCTCGGCCAAGCAGGGCCGCGATCGCCATTATCAGGCGATCCTGCCGCTCAAGGGCAAGATCCTCAACGTCGAGCGCGCGCGCTTCGATCGGATGCTCTCGTCGAAGGAAGTCGGCACGCTCATCCAGGCGATGGGCACCGGCATCGGGCGCGAAGATTTCAATATCGAGAAGCTGCGCTATCACAAGGTCGTCATCATGACCGACGCCGATGTCGATGGCGCGCATATCCGCACGCTGCTGCTCACCTTCTTCTACCGGCAAATGCCCGAGATCATCGAGCGTGGGCATCTCTATATCGCCCAGCCGCCGCTCTATAAGGTCGCCAAGGGCCGGAGCGAGGTCTACGTCAAGGACGATATCGCGCTCGACGCCTATCTGATCGATGCGGGGCTTTCGGCGATGGCGCTGGAAACCGGCGAGGGATCGGTGCGGTCGGGCGAGGATCTGCGCGTCCTGATCGATCATGCGCGGCGCATGCGCGCGCTGATGAACTATGTGCCCAAACGCTATGACTGGGCGATCGTCGAGGCGTTCGCGCTGATGGGCGCGCTCGACGAGGCGCTGACCGAGGACCAGCGCGTCCAGGCGGTCGAACTGGTTGCCCAATGGCTTTCCGGCCATGACCCCGAAGCCAAATGGACCGGCATTATTTCCGCCGATGGCGGGTTCGAACTCCATCGGCGCTGGCGCGGCGTGACCGATGTCCACCGGATCGACGCGGCCTTTGTGCGCTCGGCCGAAGCCCGCAAACTGCAGAGCGTGGCGGCCGAACAGGCCGAAAATTACGCGCTGGTCTCGCACCTTGTCAGCATGAAGGCGGCCGAAGCCGCTGACACTGGCGAGGAGGGTGAGGAGGGCGAGGAAGAAGCGCCGTCGACCGGCAAGGGCCGCATCGCGATCACCCGCCCGTCCGAACTGCTCGCCGCGATTCTCGCCGCCGGGCGCAAGGGCCTGTCGATCCAGCGCTACAAGGGGCTGGGCGAGATGAATGCCGAGCAGCTCTGGGAAACCACGCTCGATCCGGACAATCGCTCGCTGCTGCAGGTCCAGGTCGACCAGGCCGATGTCGCCGACGAGATTTTCACCCAGCTCATGGGCGATGTCGTCGAACCCCGGCGCGAATTCATCCAGGACAATGCGCTCAACGTCGCCAATCTCGACGTCTAGCCGCCTCGGCGGCTGGGCGGCGCTGGCGTTGCTGGCGGCCTGCGCGCAGCCCGCTGCGGGCGATGGCGGCAGCGAAACCGGCGATACCCCCGGGAGCGCCGGCCCGGCCGAGATGTGGGGCATCTGGGCGATCGGTTTCGAAACCTCGAATTTCGTCGGATGCGCGTCGGAAAGCGATTGCCCCGAGCCCGGCGAAGACAATGGCTGCTGGCTCGATTTCACCAGCGAGGCCGCGGCCCAGCTCGATCCCGCGCTCCGCGACCGGCGCGACCATTGGCGCTACCGGATGCGGATCCGCGGCACGCGGGAAGAGGGTGCGGGCGGCTATGGCCATCTCGGCGCCTATGAGTGCCAGATCACGGCCGAGGAAATCCTCTCGATGGAGCGGGTCCCCTAGCCCCTATCGAACGCTTTCCGGCCTTGGTCGAAGCGCGGCTGCTTCGCCCCCGTCTTCCTGCCAGGCTTCCTGCAAAGAGGAGGCGAACCCATGAAATCCAGGATCGGGCGTGCCGCGCTGGCTTTGGCGATGACGGGGATGCTCGCCGGTTGCGGCGGCACGGGCGAGGCGCCGGGCGACGAGCCGCAGACCGAATTCGCGCCGGGAGAAATCAGCGACCCCGTCCCGGTTCCCGATTATGTCAGTGCCGCCATCGCCGATCCCGCGCGCGCCTATCATTTCGGGCGCGACGAGCGCCGCCGGCCCGGGGAGCTGATCGCCTTTTCGGGGCTCCGGCCCGGGGATCGGGTGCTCGATCTCATCCCGGGCGGCGGATATTGGACGCGGCTGTTCAGCCTGATCGTGGGGCCCGAGGGCCATGTCTATGCGGTCTGGCCGAAAAACTATGCCGATGTCGCGGTCTCGGACGTCCGCCGCCTGCGCGAGCTAGTCGAAAGCCCGCCCTTCACCAACATCACCGTCGAGGTGCAGCCGACCCCCGATCTGTCCGCCCCCGAACCGCTCGATATGGTCTGGACGTCGCAAAATTATCACGACTATCCCGACGAGTTCATGGGCCATTACGATCCCGCCCGGCTGAACGCGGCGGTGTTTGCCATGCTGCGCCCCGGCGGCACCTGGTTCATCGTCGATCACGCCGCCGAGGAGGGATCGGGAATGCGGGACACCGAAAGTCTGCACCGCATCGACGCGGCCGAGGTGCGCCGGCAGGTCGAGGCCGCGGGCTTCGAATTTGTCGGCGAAAGCCGGGTGCTGCGCAACGCCGGGGACGATCGCACGCTGCCCGTTTTCGACGACAGCGTGCGCGGCCATACCGACCAGTTCGTGATGCGGTTCCGCAAGCCGGAATAGGCCCTAGCCCGGATAGCGGTGACATCCCTTGATATGATCGTTCACCACGCCGGTCGCCTGCAGATAGGCGTAGATGATCGTCGTGCCGACAAAGCTCATGCCGCGTTTCTTCAGCGCTTTCGAGATCGTGTCGGATAGCGGCGTCGAGGCCGGTAGCTCGGCGAAGCTTTTCGGGCGGCTCACGACCGGCTGGCCGTCGACATGGCCCCAGAGCCAGGCGTCGAAGCTGCCATATTCCTTTTGCATGGCGATAAAGGCGAGCGCGTTCTTGCGCGTGGAATAGATTTTCAGCCGGTTGCGGACGATGCCCGGATCCTCGCGCAGCGTCTCCAGTTCCTCGTCGGTCATCGCAGCGACCCTGGCGATGTCGAAGCCGTGAAAGGCGGCGCGATAGCCTTCGCGCTTCTTGAGGATCGTCTCCCAGCTCAGCCCGGCCTGCGCGCCTTCCAGGATCAGCATCTCGAACAGCAGGCGATCGTCATGGACGGGAACGCCCCATTCCTCGTCATGATAGACGCCGTAAAATTCCTTGCCCGGCGATCCGCCGAAGCACCGCAATTTGCCGTCGCTGCCTTCCGTCAGTGCCATCGTCCCGCCTCCCTCTGTCAAGAACATATTGAGAACATCGTGCGCGTCCGGTCAAGCGGCGATTGCGCGGAAGGGCCGATTTTCCTGTCCTACAGCGGGGCGGATCGGGTAAGGAAGGGCCCAGTCAGGCCGCGATCGGCAATGCGCGAGGCCGGTCCGGATTGCGTCGCCAGGACGACGGTCGGCAGCCGGTCTCCGTGCCGGGAAATAAAATTTCACGCCGGCGGAATTTTGCGAGGCAGTTTCAACCGACGCGTCGTGTCGTTCGTGACCTTTGGAGGAACCGTCGAACGGGCTTCGCCTAGCCGAGCTTGCCGAATTTTTCCTCGAAGGCCGCGATCTCGCCGCGGGCGAGAAGACCGGCCTGCTCGACCCAACGGTCCCGCGCGATGCGGTCGGCGAAGCTGCCGCCGAGCTTCGCGCCGGCCGCCTCGATATCGCCCGCGCTCCAGGCCGCGATCTGGTCGAAACGGGTGACGCCCATCGCGGCAAGGCCCTTGGCCGCCTTGGGGCCGAGGCCCTTGATCTGGGTCAGTTCGTCGCCGGTCCCGCTCGAAACCGGCGCGGGCGGTACGGTGGCCGGAACGGGTTCGGCGGCGGGGGGCGGGGCAGGTTCGGCCGCTTTCGCCGGGGCGGCGCTATCGGCCGCGGGCGTAGCCGCCGCTGTATCGCTGTTCGCTTCGGCGCTCGAGGAACCGAACAGGCGGAAGAGGACGAATAGCACGATCAGCGCGGCAAGGCCGATCAGGATGTAGAGCAGCGTGTCGGACACGAGAAAGGCCTCCGGTTGACCATGATCGACGGATCGAAGTCGATGTTCGAATCTGGCGGAGGCCTATGCCGGGGGTGGGCGGCCCGCGCAAGGGTAACGCGGGCCGCCCTGTCGGAGCGGGGAAGAAGCGCGGGGCTAGCGCTTGCTTCCCCCGCTGGTCCCGCCTGGCGCGCTTCGCGCCTCGGCGAGTTCGGTGAGCGCGACGAATTCGCCGCGCCAGTAATCCCGGGGCCGGCCCGCGGAGCGCGCCAGCCGCCGGATATCGGCGAAGTCGAACGTGCCGAGATAGGTATCGCCGCGCAGCCGCTGCCCGAAGGCGGCGACGGCGGCGACGAAGGCCATATCGCCCTGCGGCGCCCGGGCATTGGCAACGGCATCGGCGCCGATCGCCTGCTCGATCAGCCGCGAACTGTCTTCGCCCGGCAGCTTGTAGCGCAGGCGCAGATGGGCCAGGTCGGTCGCATCGCTGCCCTGCGGCGCCGTCCGGTTGGCCGAGAAATGCCGCTCGGGCAGCCAGCCGTCATTGCCGACGGGCACGATCTCGTAGAGCGCCGTTACCTGGTGCCCGGCGCCGATCTCGCCGGCATCGACCGTGTCATTGTCGAAATCCTCCTCGTTCAGCAGCCGGTTTTCATAGCCGATCAGGCGATATTCGCTGACAAAGGCGGGGTTGAACTCGACCTGGATCTTGACGTCCGAGGCAATGGTGAAGAGCGTCGAACTCAGCTCCTGCACGAGCGCCCGGTGCGCCTCCATCGCGCTGTCGATATAGGCATAGTTGCCGTTCCCGTGATCGGCGATCTGCTCCATCATCGCTTCGTTGTAATTGCCGGTGCCATAGCCGAGCGTGGTCAGCGAGATGCCGGCCTCCCGCTCGCGCTCGACCATCTCGATGAGCTGGTCGCGATTGGTCGTGCCGACATTGAAATCGCCATCGGTGGCGAGGATGATGCGGTTGATGCCGCCCTCGATCATGTTGGCGCGCGCCGCGTCATAGGCGAGGCTGATGCCCGCCGCCCCCGCCGTCGATCCGCCCGAACGCAGCTCGCCGAGCGCGTCGATGATCTCGTCGCGGTCGCTGGAACCGGTGAGGATCGTCTTGGTCGATCCGGCATAGGTGACGATCGAGACGCGGTCGCGCGGATTGAGCTGTTCGGCCATCATTGCCATCGAGCACTGGACGAGCGGCAGCTTGTCGCGGCTGTGCATCGATCCCGATACGTCGACGAGGAAGACGAGGTTCGCCGCCGGCCGTTCGCGCCGGTCGATATCATAGCCGCGCAGGCCGACCCGCAACAGGCGGGTGTCGCCGTTCCACGGCGTCGTGGTGACATCGGTGGTAATGCTGAAGGGCCGCGAGCGATCGCGAGGGGTGGCGTAATCGTAGCGGAAATAGTTGAGCATCTCCTCGGTCCGCACGGCCGCCTGGGGCGGTATGCCGCCCTGGTTCAGCATGCGCCGGACATTGGTATAGCTGCCCGTGTCGACATCGACCGAGAAGGTCGAGACCGGCTCTTCGGCGACCGCCATAATCGCGGCGACTTCCTCGCCGTCATAGCGTTCGCGATTCTCGGGCGGACGCGGGACGATATAGCCGCCGACCCGGCCGCGGCCGATGGCATCGGCGGCCTCTTCCCGGGCGGGCTGCATACGCGATCCGGTGACGACCGGAGAGGGTTGCTGGAGGGACTGGGGCGGCGGCGGGGGAGGCGGAACCGGCGAGGCGCCGCTATAGGCCGAACCGGCCGACGGACGATAGCGCCGCCCGTCATATTCGTCGTTATCGTAGTTCAGGAACGGCGCGCAGATTTCGTCGGCGGTGGCCGGCGTCATTTCCCTCTGCGTCGCCTGGCTGGGCTGCACGGCGTAAACGAGGCCCGTCAGGACCATTGCCGCCATTGGCGCGAAAGCTATTAGGCGCATCTGGATTTCTCCCCTCTGCTACCGACCCGATGTGACATAATCACATTGGCGCCTGAACGGGCGCTTAATGATCGGTAGAGAGGAGCGCGGCGGCCCTAGATCGGGCCGTTGAGTTTGCCGAATTCCCGCTCGAAAGCCGCGACATTGCGGGCGTCGAGCAATTTCGCCTGGTCGACCCAGCGATCGCGCGCGATCCGCCCCTTGAAGGTGTCGAGGTGCGAATCGACCTCGGTGACCTGCGCGTCGTTCCAGCTCGCAATCTGCCGGAAATGGAAGACGCCGAGACTGTTCAGCAGGTCGGCGAGCTTGGGCCCGACGCCCTTGATGCGGGTAAGATTGTCCGGCTCTCCTTCCGGAGCCGAGAGAAAGGGCGAGGGCGCGGCGGGTTCGGAAACCGGCTCGGGTTCAAGCTCGGGTTCAGGCTCGGGTTCAGCTTCTGGCTCCGGCTCGACCGGGGTTGCCGGTTCCGGCATGGTTTCAGGTTCAGCTTCCAGCTCGGCTTCAGGCTCCGGTTCGGCGACGTTCGCGACAATGGACGGTTCGGGCTCCGGGTCGGCCTCGACCGGCGGTTCGGGTGCGGGAAAGGGTGTCGGCGCGGGTTGGACGGCCGTTTCGGGCTCCAGTTCCAGCGGTGGCGGCACGAACGCGACGGGCTCGTCATTCTCCGCCTCGAACAGCCCCTCGTCCTTGGCACCGCCCCAGATCCACCAACCGGTGGCAAGGCCGATCGCCAGCGCGATCAGGATGGTGGGCCAGAGGTTTGCGATCAGATCGATCATGCGCGCTCCCCTATACCGTCCTGCGGCCCCAGATCAGCCGGGCGATGCCGAGGCCGATCAGGAACGCTGCGAGGTTGATGAGCAGCGGCTGGGTCCAGAAATCCGTCATGAAGCATCTCCCCGGTCCGTCGCGCTCACCGTAAATTCGACCCTGCGGTTGGCCGGATCGGCCGGATTGCCGCCGATCGGATCGGCCGCGCCGCGGCCCTGGGTGGTCAGCATCCCTTCCGGAACACCGCGTTCGACGAGCGCGTCGCGAACCGTCGTTGCGCGAAACGCCGACATTTCCATGTTGACGCCTTCGCGGCCCGACGCGCTCGTATAGCCTGCGATATCGATGCGGACGCCCGGGCAATCGCTTGCCGCTTCGGCGATCCGGTCGAGCAGCCGGCGCGCGTCGGGATTGAGATAGGGCGATCCGCTGCGGAACTGGATACGGTCCGAGGCGATGGCGGTGTTGAGCGCGTCGACACAGGCACCGGACGGCGCCGCGGCGACTTGGGCATCCGCCCCCGCATCCGTTTCGCCGGCCGCTTCTGCCGTGTTGTCGATCGTTTCTTCCGCCGACGCTTCAGCGACCGGGCTGGCGCCGCTATCGCCCTGCGCGCCGCCGTTACCCAAGGGGCCCAGCCACAGCCAGGTTAGCGCTACCACTCCCAATAACCCGAGGAGGAATTTCGCCAATGCCGGCATGCCCCGCTCCCGTCCCGTTGTTGTGGGGGCGAATAGTGTCGGCGAATTACGAAATTTGCAAATGGTTAACCACGTTCGAGTTCGCGCCATCCAATGTCGGAGCGAAAGAAGCCGTCGGCAAAATCGATCTCACCCACGGCTTTGTATGCGGCATCGCGCGCCGCTTGCAGCGTATCGCCGGTCGCCGTCACGTTGAGCACGCGGCCGCCGGCGGCAACGAGCGTGCCGTCTTTCTGCGCGGTGCCCGCCTGGAAGATCTTGGCGCCCGTCGCATCGGCCTGGTCGATGCCGATGATCGCGCAGCCCTTTTCGGGCGTGCCGGGATAGCCCTTGGCGGCCATCACCACGGTCATCGCGCTCTGGGGGTTCATCGCTGGAGGTTGTGCCTCGGCAAGCCGGGCTTCGGCGGTCGCCGCCATCAGCTCCAGAAGGTCGGATTCAAGGCGCATCATCAACACCTGGCATTCGGGATCGCCGAACCGGACATTGTACTCGATCAGTTCCGGGCCCTTGGCGGTCAGCATTAGGCCGGCAAACAGGATGCCGCTATAGGGCGTGCCGCGCGCCGCGAGCGTTTCGATGGTGGGGGTGATGATCTCGTCCATCACCCGTTGGCGTAACCCGTCATAGAGAATCGGCGCCGGGCTATAGGCACCCATCCCGCCGGTATTGGGGCCGGTATCGCCCTCGCCGACGCGCTTGTGATCCTGGGCCGAACCGAAGGGTATGGCGGTCGTGCCGTCGACCAACGCGAAGAAGCTTGCTTCCTCGCCGGTCAGGAATTCCTCAATCACGATTTCGGCGCCCGCCGTGCCGAAATCGCCGTCGAACATCCCTTCGATGGCGGCTTCGGCCTCTTTCTGCGTTTCGGCGATGACGACGCCCTTGCCCGCGGCGAGGCCGTCCGCCTTGATGACGACCGGCAAGCCGAACTCCTGGAGCGCCGGGATGGCGGTTTCCGCCGAGGTGAAGCGCGAATAGCGCGCGGTGGGAATGCCGGCCTCGGCGCACAGGTCTTTCGTGAAGCCCTTGGATCCTTCGAGCTGCGCCGCCTCCTTGTCGGGGCCGAACACGGCAAAGCCCATGGTTCGCAAATTGTCGGCAAGCCCGTCGACGAGCGGCGCCTCGGGCCCGACCACCACCAGCTCGATCGAATTTTTGAGACAGAAATCGATCGTTGCGCGATGATCGCCATCCTTGATCTCGACGATCTCGGCATGCTCGGCTATTCCCGGATTGCCGGGCGATGCGAACAGCTTGGTCAGTTTCGGCGATTGCGCGATCTTCCAGGCGAGCGCATGTTCGCGACCCCCGGAACCTAGCAACAGGACATTCATGCAGCCTACCTCTTCAGACGAGAATTTTTCGGGCCAGGAACAGGCCGATGGCGAAGCTGCGCTGGTAGCCGAGACGATCCCGGGCGACAATGCGCAGCCCTTCACCGTTTCGGAAATCTCGTCGGCGCTCAAGCGCAGCGTGGAGCGGGAGTTCGGCCATGTCCGGATCCGCGGCGAAATTTCCGGCTTCAAGCGCGCCGCCTCGGGTCATTGCTATATGGGGCTGAAGGACGAGAAGGCGGTGATCGACGGCATCGTCTGGAAAGGCCAGGCGGCGCGGCTGGCCTTCAAGCCGGAAGACGGGCTGGAGGTGATCGCTACCGGCAAGCTCACCACCTATCCCGGCCGCTCCAAATATCAGATCGTCATCGACCGGCTGGAAGTGGCCGGCGCAGGCGCGTTGATGCAGCTGCTCGAACAGCGCCGCAAGGCGCTCGCCGCCGAAGGGCTGTTTGCCGAGGAACGCAAGCAGCGCCTGCCCTATCTGCCTAGGACGATCGGCGTCGTCACCTCGCCGACCGGCGCGGTGATCCGCGACATCCTTCACCGGCTCGCGGACCGGATGCCGAGCCATGTGATCTTGTGGCCGGTCATCGTGCAGGGCGAAGGCGCGGCCGAACAGGTTGCGCGCGCCGTCCGCGGTTTCGATGCGACGGTTGAAGGCGGCCCGATCGCGCGGCCCGACCTGCTGATCGTAGCGCGCGGCGGCGGGTCGATCGAGGATCTCTGGGCGTTCAACGAAGAGGTCGTGGTCCGCGCGGTCGCGGAGTGCTCGATCCCCGTCATTTCGGCGGTGGGGCATGAGACCGATACGACCTTGTGCGACTTTGCGGCCGACCGCCGCGCGCCGACGCCGACGGCAGCCGCGGAGATCGCGGTGCCGGTTCGCGCGGAACTTCTCGCCAGCCTGGGTCAGAGCGGGCTGCGGGCCACCGGCGCGGTTCGTCGGCTGGCGAACCGATTTGCCGAGCGGCTCTCCAGTCTTGCCCGGCTGTTGCCGCGACCCGAAAGCCTGTTCACGCCGCAGGCGCAACGGATCGACGATCTCGGCGAGCGCGCGCTGCGTGCGCTGACGGGGCGCCACGCGCTCGCCTCCGGCGCGCTCCGCCCGTTTCGCGATCGGTTCGATCCGCGGCTCCTGCAACGTAACGTCACGGACGCGAAGAGCCGGCTGGCCGGGCTCGCCCGGCTGCTCGAGCAGCTCCACCCCGAACGCCCTTTGGCGCGCGGCTATGCGCGGGTGATGGACCGGGACGGCGCAACCATGGTTTCGGCGGCGGCAGCGGGTAAGGCCGAGGCGCTGACGCTCAAATTCGCCGACGGTACCGTAGACGCGCGGGTTGAGAAGCCGGGCGGCGGTTCCTATTCTCGCAAAACAAAGCCGGCGGCGGGACGCAAGCAGAAACCTGGGCAGCCCGGCCTGTTCGATTGAGGAGTTGAAACGAGTATGTTGACTTCGCGCGGCGGCCGAACCGCCAGGCTTCACTATATGGCGAACAATTTCCGCATGCTCTCGCCCGGCGATCATGTGCTGTGCGCAATCACCGGCCAGGCCATCCCCCTCGACGAATTGCGCTATTGGAGCGTCGTGCGTCAGGAGCCCTATGCAACCGCCGAAATATCGGTTCAGGCAGAAGAGGATGCCGGATGAAACGCTCGCTGGGCATCCTGGCTTTTGTCGCGGCGGTGCTTGCATGCTCTCCCGCCGTGCCGGCGGCTGAGGCCACTGACACCGGAGCGAGGGCCGACGAGGTTCCGGGCGCCACTGCCAGCGTCGCCCGCCGAACCGGCTTCCATTTTGACGGTATTTTCCGGCAAGGCGGCGTCGTGCGCGGCGAGGTTCCGGGCGGTACGCGACAGCTGACCCTGGACGGCGAAGCCGTGGCGGTTGCCGCCGATGGGCATTTCCTGATCGCGTTCGGCCGGGATCACGGCAGCGATGCGATACTGGTCGCGACGCTTCACGACGGAACCAGTGTAACCGAGGCGCTCTCCATCGCGCCGACCAGCTGGCGTATCGAACATGTCAACGCCGCGCCTCGCGGCGGCAGCAGTTCCGCCGAATTCCGCCGCCGCCGTGCACCCGAGCTCGAGCGGATCAACGCCGCGCGCGCCGTGCGCTCGCAAGTCGATGGCTGGCGGCAGGCCTTCCTGTGGCCGGTAACGGGGCGGATAAGCGGCCTGTTCGGATCGCAGCGCATCTATCGCGGAGAGCCCGGTTCCTATCATTCGGGCGTGGATATCGCCCGCCCGGCGGGCACGCCGATCGTTGCACCGGCCGACGGCGTCGTCATCCTCGCCGCGCAGACGCCGTTCACGCTGGAGGGCTATTTGCTGATGATCGATCATGGAATGGGGCTCAACAGCGCCTTTCTCCATCTGTCGCGGATCGACGTTGCCGAAGGCGATCGCGTGGCGCGCGGCGATCGAATAGGTGCGATCGGGTCCAGCGGCCGTGCGACGGGCCCTCACCTTCACTGGAGCATGAAATGGGGCACCGAACGAATCGACCCCCGGTTCCTGGCCGGCCCGATGCCGGACCCCGGCTCCTGATTGCTGCACTGCGGTAAACAGAGTCTTTCCAGGGCGGTTTTCCGAGCAATCAAGCAAGCGTTATCAGGCCGCCCGAGCAATATTGTAAGCCGCACAAACCAAACTGTTGCATTTTGGCGACAATCCCTTCCGAACCCGTAAGAATGGCCGAAGCTTTGCTTTACAGGCTCTTCGGCAGGATGCAGTGAGCGCGACAAGCCTATGGGCGAAGTGCGCGCATCGTGCATCTGCGACCCGCAGGGCTAGAAACATAAAGCCGCGATTGTGCGGTGCCTAAACTCCAGAAATAAGGGGCTGGAAACGTGAGCAAGACTTCCAAATTTTCACAACTCAAGGCGGGCGCTGCGCCTGTCGTGATCGGCGTCGCGATGCTGTCGACGCCGGCCTTCGCGCAAGACGAGCTTGCCGAAGCCAGTGCGAGCCAGCCGGCGATCGTCGTCACCGGTTCGCGTATCACCAACCCGAATCTCGAACAGTCGAGCCCGATCCAGGTCGTCGGTCAGGACGAAATCGATCTTCGCCAGGCGACGAACGCCGAAGAGCTGATCGGTGAACTTCCGGGTATCGCTCCCGGTATCAACAACTCGGTCAACAACGGTTCGGGCGGCATCGCCACGCTGAACCTGCGTAACCTGGGTTCGACGCGTAACCTTATCCTGCTCGACGGCCAGCGCCTCGTTCCGGCGTCGCTCGCTTCGCAGACCGACCTTAACATCATCCCGGTCGCGCTCATCGAGCGCGTCGAAGTCGTTACCGGCGGTGCTTCCTCGGTCTACGGTGCGGACGCCATCACCGGTGTTGCGAACTTCATCACCCGTCGCGATTTCGAGGGTGTCGAAGCTGCCGTTACTTATGGCATCACCGAGCGCGGCGACGGCGAGCGTCTCCGTGGCGACGTGACGATCGGCGCGAACTTCGCCGACGGTCGCGGTAACGCCGTTCTCAGCATCGGCTATCAGCAGGTCGACGACGTCCTGCAGTCGAACCGCCTGATCTCGCAGAACGCCATCTTCGTGAACGGCGCGGCCGTCGGTTCGGGCACGGCAGTGCCGACCCGCGTGACGAGCAGCCTCGACGGCGGTCTTACGAGCGGCACCAACCAGTTGAACCCGACCGGCGATGCCTTCATCCCGACCTACACTACGTTCAACTACAACCCGTTCAACTTCTTCCAGACTCCGCTCGAGCGCTACAATATCTACGGTTCCGCGCGCTATGAAATCACGCCGGGTATCGAAGCCTATACCCGGGCGATGTTCACCAAGACGACGGTCGAACTGCGGCTCGCTCCGTCGGGTCTGTTCGGGGACACGTGGCAGCTGCCGCTCAACAATCCGTTCCTGACCGATGCGATGCGCACGCAGATCTGTAATGCGGGTACGACCGCGGGGCAATTTGCGGGCGGCGCGGCGGAATGTATCGCCGCGGGTGCCGCGACGGATTCGAACGATCCGCTCTATCGCGAAGCTGCGGTTACCATCAACCGTCGCCTCGTCGAAATGGGTCCGCGCAACAACACGATCATCACCAACCAGTTCCAGGTCTGGACTGGCCTGCGTGGCGATCTAACCGATACGCTCAGCTACGATGTTTCGGCTTCGTACGGCGAATCGCAGCGCACCAACACCCGGACGGGCTGGGGCCTCAAGTCCCGTGTCCAGAACGCGTTGCGCGCTCTCGATGCGAACAACTGTGAGGACGCGTCCAACGGCTGTTTCCCGGTCAACCTGTTCGGTGGCGGCATCGGCCAGAATATCGATCCCCGCGCGGTTGCCTATTTCAACCAGCCGGCGGCCTTCACCGACTCGACGTCGCTTGCCGTCGTCTCCGCCTTCCTGGCGGGCGAGCTCGGCGAGAGCGGTTTCTTCACCGAAACGCCGGTCGGCTTCTCTTTGGGTGCGGAATATCGCGAATATAACGCCAGCCGCGTTTCGGACATTTCGGCCGGCACGCAGGACGAAGTTCTCGGTACCGGTGCTCCGTCGCCGACCTTCTCCGGCAGCTATGACGTCATCGAGGGCTATGCCGAACTCATCGTTCCGATCCTCGAAGACATTCCGGGCTTCTACAGCCTGACGGCTGAAGGCGGCATCCGCGTTTCGGATTATTCGAACTCGGGTACGAGCGTTACGTGGAAAGCCGGCGGTAGCTGGGAACCCTTCCAGGGCTTCCGCATCCGCGGCATCTACCAGCATTCGGTGCGTTCGCCGAACATCGGCGAACTGTTTGCGCCGGTCACGACCGGACTGACGGCCCTGACGGTTGATCCGTGTGCGGGTCCCGGTCCGTTCAGCGCGGCGCTGACAAGCATCTGCATCGCGCAGGGTGCGCCTGCCGGCACGATCGGCGGCATTCCCGTACCATCGGCGGCGCAGGTGAACGCCACCGGTGGCGGCAATCCGAACCTCGACGTCGAAAAGGCCGATTCGTTCACGCTCGGCGTGATCGTGACGCCGCCGCAGGTTCCGGGGCTCGCCGTGACTGTCGATTACTACAATATCGAGGTCACCGACGCGATTACGACGCTGAACCCGGGCGATGTGCTCACGCCGTGCTTCGGTCCGAACCTTTCGGCTCCGACGCCGAATCCGGCAGCTCCGGAATGCGCGCTCATCCAGCGTAACCCGCTCAACGGTTCGCTGAATGGCGGTGGCGATACGCCGGGCCTGATCCTGCAGCTCACCAATGCCGGTACGCTGGAAACCAGCGGTATCGACTTCCGGGTGAATTACTCGCTGCCCGTCAGCTTCGGTTCGGTGAATTTCGACCTGAACGGCAACTGGACCGAAAAGCTCGTGATCCTGGGCCGCGAGTGCGTCGGTCTTTACAGCAACAACTGTGAGCCGATCACCCCGGAATGGGCGTTCAACTTCCGCACCACGCTTAGCATCGATGATCTCGTAGATGTCTCGCTGCTGTGGCGCTGGACGGACGGTGTCGAATATGAATTCGCCGCGACCACGACGGGCATTCTGCCTGAGTATCTCGCGATCGACGACGCTTCCTACTTCGACCTTTCGGTCCGTTCGAACGTCAGCGAGAATTTCGACGTCACCTTCTCAGTCAACAACCTGCTTGATCGCGATGCGCCGAATGTCAGCGGCTTCATCGGTTCGTCGACCTACAACTCGGGTAACACCTATCCGACGACGTACGACGTTCTTGGTCGCACCTACTCGGTTACCGGCCGCGTTCGCTTCTAGGCGACCGGCTGAGCCAAAAAACGGGCGGCGAGGGGTTTCCCTCGCCGCCTTTTTTTGTGCAACAAGGGCGCTCCTACTTCGCAGGCATTTGAGGAGCGCGCGTGACGAGCACCGACGGCAATCGCCCTGCGGCGCAGGCTTCTTCCGGTCAGGATGACGGCGACGGCCCGGTTCCGTCTCAAATTATCGAAACTGCGATGGCGATGCGTGATCGCGGACAAGCAGCGGAGGCCGTCCGGCTGGTCAAGCAGGCGCTGAGGCGCCATCCTGATCATCTTCGGCTATGGCATGTGCTTGGACTGCTCCACCGCGCGCTCGAGCAATCGGCTGCGGCAATAGATGCCTTCGAACATGCGGTGGCCCTTGCGCCGAGAGATCCCAAGGTCACACATGCGCTCGCACGCGTCACGATGGAGGCCGGCTTGCCGGCGACTCCGCTTTATGAGGTGGCGCGCAGCGCCGCTCCCGCCGATGGCGACGTCTTGATCGGTCGCGCTGCCGCGCAAGCGGCCGAAGGCGATATAGAGCAGGCGCTCGCCGACCTCGATATCTTGCTCGCCTCCAACCCCGCCTGGGTCCAGGGGCAGAATTCGCTTGCGGAGTTTCGCTGGATGGCCGGGCAACGGGATCGGTTCACCGAGGGCTTCGATCGGGCGCTTGCGGCCCGGCCCAGCGATCCGGCGCTCTGGATTGCGCTGCTGAACCAGCATGTTCGCGTCGACCAGTTTGCCGATGTTAGCGCTATCGTTGAAAAGGCGCGCCGTCATCTCGGCGACAATCGGTCGCTTGATATGTTCGAGGCGATCGCAGCGTCGGAACTTGGCGACAAGGAACGCGCCGATCATCTGTTTTCCGCCCTTGCGCCCTATCCCGACATCGCCATTGCCGTGCGCGCCATGCGCCACATGTTGCGGACCGAGCGGCCTAACGAAGCCGCGCGTATCGGCGAGGCGCTGATCGGCAACCCGGCGGAAAACGAGATGTGGCCTTATCTCGGCCTCGCATGGCGACTTCTCGAAGACCCGCGCTGGGTCTGGCTCGAACGCGACGAGCGACTGATCCACACCTATGACATTTCCGACAGGATCGATTTCGATGCGCTAGCCGTTCATCTGCGGACGCTTCACGTGTTGAAGGCCGATATGCCCGGCCAGTCGGTGCGCGGCGGCACGCAGACGGACGGCCCGCTATTCGCGCGCGCCGAGGCGGAAATTCAAGAGCTCCGCCAATGCCTTGCCGAAGTGATCCAAAGCCATATGCGTGCGCTTTTGCCGGTCGACAAAGCGCACCCGGTACTCCGTCACGCGCCGGGGCTCGTGCGCTTCGCGGGGTCATGGTCTGTTCGTCTCGCCGGGAGCGGCCGTCATACCGACCACATCCATCCGCAGGGCTGGCTAAGCTCCGCCCTCTATGTCGCCCTGCCCGATAGCGCCGAGTTGGGCACTGAACCGGCAGGATGGCTGACCTTTGGCCGCCCGCCCGAGGAATTGGGGCTCGATCTCGAGCCCTATCACAGCGTTCGCCCGAGAATCGGATCGCTGACCCTGTTTCCTTCGATCATGTGGCACGGCACGGTCCCATTCGAGACTGGCGAGCGGCTGACGGTCGCCTTCGATGTCGCGACGCCGGCCTGACCGCCCGGATACTCAACCCAGCAGTGCGTGGCGTTGGCCGAGATTCGCGCCGAGACCATCCGCGACATGCTCAAGCCATATGGCAACCTTGCCGATCTCGTCGGCATAGAGATTTTCCGCAGCCCGATCGCTTTCGCGCAGAGAGGCGTCGAATTCGGTGCCGAACTTGGAATGGGAGGTGAAGGCGGGTCCATTGAGTATGGCTTCGATCTGCGTTGGGTTGAGGTTCAGCCCGAAAAACGATCCCAGCGCCGCGATCGCGTAGCGCGGCTGGGCGAGCAACGTTTCGCTGTCGAGCATTCGCAAGCGCTCCGGGCCCAACTGATCGGCGAGCCGCGTGAAATGGATATGTTGCGCCAGCCATGCAAGGCCGGCGATCTGGAGGTCCGTCTGGCCGAACAGTTCCTCCGCTGTATAGCCGAGGTTCGCCAGGCCTGAATGCTGCAACCCCGCGAACAGTTCCCGCGCCCATAAGCGGCCCGTGATCCCCTTGCGGGCGATCGAGCCGAGAAAGACGTGGAGCGGAGCGTGGAGATAAAGGGCATGGGCGTCGGGGCGAAGGCGCATGATCCGTTCGGCCTCGGAATTGACGATGCAGGAGGGTTTGACGATCACCCCTTCCCCGGGCTCGAGCGGCCGTGCGAGCAGCCCGAGCGCCGCCGTCATCGCTGCGTCGACCTGTGTTTCCGATGCGCCGCGGATCCGATACCCGGTCACGTCCTGCAGCATCTGGGGCTCTTTAATGCCCATCGCTGTTCCGGGAAGATCGAAGGCGCGGGCGATCAAGGTCGAACAGCAAAAGCCGGAATGGAATATGAAATAAGGCGGTGCCCCGATCGCATCGCGTGTCACTGCCTTGCGTGCCAGAACCCGCCATTCGCCGGCTGGGCCCAAATATTCTTCGGACAGGAAAACGGCGTCTCGATGGTCCTGCCTTAGCGTCCTGCGGAGACGAAACTGGTCTCGCTTCTCATCATAGCGAACGGGGAACCAATGCGGATCGTGGAGAATGGTGTTGATGCTTTCTGCTTCGACCATGGCAATGGTCTGCAGGGGAAAAAAAAGCCGGTCAACCGCCTGCGCCGCCATGGCTATTGCATCTATATATACCGTTTCGTAATATAGGAACTATTTCCATCGTCGGAAGGTACCGATGAAAGAGGGTATATACTCGTTGGTGGCCGCGATGACGGTAGCCCTATCCTTATTTCCGGCCTATGCGACCGACGAGGCGGCCGGGCAGGAATCCGCCGCACTCGATCCCTATGCGCCGGACGCGCTTCGTTGCGAAAGGCGCGCGGTTACCGGGTCGCGCGTCCGACGGGTGCGCATTTGCCTGACCAATGCCGAATGGGCCGCGTTGCGCGACGCCGGTAACCGGGACGCGGGAAATCTGGTGGATAGCGGCTCGATCACGGGCTGCGGGCGCCCCGGCGTCGATCCCGATGGATGCTAGTGCGCAAACGCAGAAAAAAGCCTTACCAAGCCGTCAGTTGCGCAATTTTCCGCGCAAATCTGAGTAATCCCGGTGCATCGCAATAGTTATTTCGTGCGAACGTCGATAAAAGCGATGGCACGAAAGGATGGCGCTTATGAAGATGACGAAGATTTATATCGCGGTGCTCGCCACAGTGGCGATTGCGGCGCCGTCAACGGCGTTCCGTCCCGGCGATAACTGGGCGCCGGGAGCTCCCGGCTCCGGACCGCCCAATGCCAACCGCGACCCCGATCACATCGTCTGTCAGGTCCGGGGCGTCACCGGTTCACGGGCGCGTTCGGTCAGGATTTGCATGACCAATGCCCAATGGGCCGACCTGCGTGACACCGAAAACCGGGACGCCGATACTCTGATATTCAACGGCACACGTTCGGGCTGCCGAAATCCCGGGGCGAGCGGAGCCGTAAACGCGGCTTGCTAGCGAATCCGCGACACCGAAATAAAGCCGGTGCGTCCTTCGACGCGTAGCCGAAATCCGCCAAGGCCGCCGCGCGAAACGGTCGCAATCGACCCGACCCGGATGCGCCCGCGCAGGCTGCTGTTATTCCCTTCGCGCCAGATCTGCCCGTTTTCCAGAAGGAAGACGCGGCGGCGCGTGGAATCGACCAGGGTCTCGGTGATCGGAGAGGTGACCTCTTCGGGTTCTGCGGGCTCCAGCGCTTCGGCTGCGGCCAGGGCGTCCGCATCGCCGCTGCGCTCGGCGCGCTCGATTTCGCGATCGTAACGTTCCTCGATCTGTATGGCCGAAAGCCCGAAATCTTCGGCTCGCCGCCGTTGCCGGCGTGCCTGTCGTTCGGCTTGCGCGGTGGCCGCGCCTGCAAGGGCCTGGTCGAAACAGGCGAGGCGGGCGGTGTTGTCGGTCAGGGTGCCGCATGCGCGAAACGGTTCGAGCGCCTCGTCATCGTCGTCCGCGAGGGCGGGGCTATGGCCGAGGGCGAAGACAGCGCATCCCAATACGCCGGCGGTAACGAACTTGCGCATAAACAGCCTTTCGATCTGCGATCCGGTCTCCACGAACGCGCACTTTCATCGCGCATCTGGAAGCCGATTGCTAGTCTGTCTTCAGCGTAAGCGCACCATCGCCTTCGTCGATCTTCACCGTCATGCCATCGACGATATCGCCGCGCAGAATGGCATCTGCGAGCGGGTCCTGCACATATTTCTGCACAGCGCGTTTCAGCGGTCGCGCGCCATAGACGGGGTCGTATCCGACCCGGCCCAGCCATTCGCGCGCCTTCTCCGAAAGCTCGATTTCGATCTTACGATCCCTGAGCAGCTTCTGGACGCGAGCGACCTGGATATCGACGATCGGCGCCATATGCTCCTGGCTGAGCCGATGGAACAGGATGATTTCGTCGAGCCGGTTCAGGAATTCCGGGCGGAAATGGCCGCGCACGGTCTCCATCACCTGGGGCTCCACCTCGCTCACCTTCTGCTCGTCGCCGAGCGACGACAGATACTGGCTGCCAAGGTTCGAGGTCATGATGATGAGAGTGTTCGAGAAATCGACCGTACGGCCCTGGCCATCGGTCAGTCGCCCGTCGTCGAGTACCTGCAAGAGAACGTTGAAGACGTCGTTATGCGCCTTTTCAACCTCGTCGAAGAGCACGACCTGATACGGCCTGCGGCGAACCGCTTCGGTCAGCACGCCGCCTTCGTCATAGCCGACATAGCCGGGCGGCGCGCCGATCAGCCGCGATACCGCGTGCTTTTCCATGAATTCGCTCATGTCGATGCGGACCATCGCATTCTGATCGTCGAACAGGAACTCGGCGAGCGCCTTGGTCAATTCGGTCTTGCCGACGCCGGTGGGCCCGAGAAACAGGAAGCTGCCCAGCGGCCGGTTCGGGTCCTGGAGGCCCGCCCGGGCGCGGCGGACCGCGGTCGATACGGCCTTCACCGCATCTTCCTGTCCGATCACGCGTTTGCCGATATGCTCTTCCATCTGGAGCAGCTTCTCGCGCTCGCCCTCGAGCATCCTATCGACGGGAATGCCGGTCCAGCGGGACACGACCGAGGCGATATCCTCGCTCGTCACTTCCTCGCGCAGCATCGCGCCTTCGCTGGCCTGGCTGGCTTCTTCCAGCTTGCGTTCAAGATCCGGAATGGCGCCGTAAGAAAGTTCGCCCGCCTTGGCGAGATCGCCGGCGCGCTGCGCCTGTTCCAGCTGGATGCGTGCGGCGTCCAGCTCTTCCTTGAGTTTTGCCTCGGCGTTGATCTTCTCGCGCTCGGCCTGCCAGCGCTGCGTCAACGCTGCGCTCTCATCCTCGAGATTGGCAAGCTCCGCCTCGAGAGCGGCGAGTCGGTCCTTCGAGGCCGTATCGCTTTCCTTGGACAGCGCCTCGCGCTCGATCTTGAGCTGGATGATCCGCCGGTCGAGATTTTCGATCTCCTCGGGCTTCGATTCCACTTCCATGCGGATGCGCGAAGCCGCCTCGTCCATCAGGTCGATTGCCTTGTCGGGCAGAAAGCGGTCGGTGATGTAGCGTTCGGACAGCGTCGCTGCGGAAACCAGTGCGCCATCGGTGATCCGGACACCGTGGTGGAGCTCATATTTCTCCTTGATGCCGCGCAGGATCGAAATCGTGTCCTCTACGCTCGGTTCCTCGATGAACACGGGCTGGAAACGCCGCTGCAGCGCGGGGTCCTTCTCGACATATTTGCGATACTCATCGAGCGTCGTGGCCCCGATGCAATGCAACTCGCCGCGCGCGAGCGCGGGCTTGAGCAGGTTCGACGCGTCCATCGAGCCTTCTGATGCGCCGGCGCCGACCAATGTGTGCATCTCGTCGATGAACAGGATGATCTCGCCGTCCGAGCTTTTGACTTCGTCGAGCACGCCCTTCAGCCGCTCCTCGAATTCGCCGCGATATTTCGCACCGGCGATCAGCGCCCCCATATCGAGCGACAGCAATGTGCGGTTCTGGAGGCCGTCGGGCACGTCGCCATTGGCGATGCGCAGCGCAAGCCCTTCGGCGACGGCGGTCTTGCCGACGCCGGCCTCGCCGATGAGGACGGGGTTATTCTTGGTGCGCCGGGCCAGGATCTGGATCGTGCGGCGGATTTCCTCGTCGCGGCCGATGATCGGATCGATCTTCCCAGCGCGCGCGCGCGCGGTGAGGTCGTCCGCGAACTTCTTCAGGGCATCGTAGCGGTCTTCGGCGCTCGCGGTATCGGCCGTGCGGCCGCCGCGCAATTCGTTGATCGCTGCATTGAGCGCTTCTGCCTTGAGCCCGGCATTGGCGAGGGCGTCGCCTGCCGCAGTGCCCTTGGCAAGGGTCAGGGCGAGGAGCAATCGTTCGACGGTGACGTACGAGTCGCCGGCCTTGGTCGCAATCTGCTCGGCCTGGTCGAGGACGCGGACGGAATCATTGTTGAGCTGCGGTGTCTGTTGCGCGCCGCCGCCGGAAACTTGCGGAACCTTGGCGAGCGCTTCGTCGATTTCGCGTATTGCAGCCTCGGCACTGCCGCCCGCTCGCCCAATCAGCCCGGCCGCCATGCCCTGTTCGTCTTCCAGCAGCGCCTTGGTGAGATGTTCGGGCGCCACCTGCTGATGGCTCATGCGGATCGCAACCGTCTGGCCAGATTGAAGAAAACCCTTGGCACGATCGGTGAACTTTTCGAGATTCATGACTGCTCCCTGCTCCTTGGTCTGTCACGATATAGTGTTGCGAAAATACCACACAAGGGTCTGCGCGTTGTGTTCATCGACCTAACTAGGCATTGGTCGACAAGGCGCAAGCGCCGCTTGCGCGCAAGCCGCCCAGCGTTATGGTTCGCGCTCGTATTTTCTAGGGGAACCGCCGATGCGCCGCCTGATATCCGCCCTGTTGATGCCGCTTGCCTTGATCGCCGCACCCGCAATAGCGCTCGATCATCACCAAACGGCGCCGGCCGGGCCCCAGCCCAATGTCACGGCGGCCGATCTCGTTGACGATATAACCATCCCCTTCGAGGAATTCACGCTCGACAACGGCCTTCGGGTCATCGTCCATGAAGACCGCAAGGCGCCGGTGGTCGCGGTATCGATCTGGTACCATGTCGGATCGCGGAACGAGCCCGTCGGGCAGACCGGTTTCGCCCATCTCTTCGAACATCTGATGTTCAACGGCTCCGAAAACGCTCCCGGCGACTTTTTCGAACCGCTGCGGGAAATCGGTGCAACCGACTATAACGGCACGACCTGGTTCGATCGTACCAACTATTTTCAGACCGTTCCGGTCCAGGGCCTCGAACTCGCGCTGTATCTGGAATCCGATCGCATGGGGCATTTGCTCGGCGCGGTGACGCAGGAGAAGCTCGATAATCAGCGCGGCGTCGTCCAGAACGAAAAGCGCCAGGGCGACAACCAGCCCTACGGCCTGGTCGATTATGTGCAGATGGACGCGCTTTTTCCCGAGGGTCATCCCTATCGGCATTCGACGATCGGTTCGATGGCCGATCTCGACGCCGCGAGCCTGGAAGACGTCCAGGCCTGGTTCCGCCGGCATTACGGGCCGAACAATGCCGTCCTCGTGCTTGCCGGCGATATCGACGCGGCGACGGCGCGTCCGCTCGTCGAACGCTATTTCGGCGACATCCCGCGCGGCCCGGAAACCGAGCAGGTTGATCCCGGCGTCCCGACCCTCGCTGAACGCCAGGACATACTGATGCACGATGCGGTCGCGACGACGCGGCTGACCCGGACCTGGGTCGTGCCCGGCCTCAACGATCCGGTGACCGCCGATCTGGACGTGGCGGCGAGCGTGTTCGGCGGTCTCGCCAGTTCCCGGCTCGACAATATCCTCGTCCGCGGCGAGCAGACCGCGGTGAGCGTGAGCGCTTCCGTCCAGCAGTTCGAATATATGAGCCTGTTCGAAATACAGGTGAATGTAGCGCCGACCGCCGATGCCGATGCCGTTTCAGCGCGGCTGGATGAGCTGATCGCGGACTATATTACAACCGGCCCGACGGCGGACGAGGTAAACCGCGTCGCGATGAGCGAAGTGTCGGGGCGAATCGCCGGCCTCGAACAGGTTGGCGGATTTGGCGGCAAGGCTACCGTGCTCGCCACTGGCGCGCTCTATTCGAACGATCCCGCTTTTTACCGCACGCAGCTGGAACGGATTGGCGCGGCGACCCCCGAAAGCGCGGTCGCGGCCATGCAGCGCTGGCTGACCCGACCTGTGCTGGCGATGCGCATCGAGCCCGGCGAGCGCGGCGCGTACGAAGAATCCTCCTCGGTTTCGGCCGGCGAAAGAACCGGCACCAGGCGCCACCCCGCCTATTATCTCCAGCCGGGTGAAGAAGCGGCCGTTTCAGCGGCGTCGGGCGACGATCTTGGTACGCGTTCGGTACCGCGGCCGCCGGTCGGGACGATCGACGATCTCGACTTTCCGGAAGTCGAGCGCGCGACGTTATCGAACGGCGTCACCATCCGTTTCGTGCGCCGGAGTGCGGTCCCGACGATCCTCACCATGCTGAGTTTCGATGCCGGCAATTCGGCGGACCGCGCCGATCGGCTGGGCACCCAAACGTTGATGCTGGGGCTCATGGACGAGGGGACCACGAGTCTCAATTCGACCGAGATCGCCGAAGCTGAGGAACGGCTCGGCGCCGCGCTCGGTTCCGGGGCCTCGGTCGACCGCACGACCTTCAGCATCTTCGCCCTGGCCCCCAATTACGGCCCGTCGCTCGACCTGCTGGCCGATGTCGTGCGCAACCCGGCCTTTGCGCCGGACGAGATCGAGCGGCTGCGTGCGTCAAGGCTGGCTGCGATCGCCGCCGAACGGACCTCGCCGCCGGGTCTTGCGAGCCTCAACCTCTGGCCGCGGCTGTTCGGCGAGGCCCATCCCTATGGCCGCCCGACCAGCGGTCTCGGTACTCCCGATACAGTGACCGCGATCACGCGCGACGATCTTGTCGATTTCCATCGCCGCTGGATCCGGCCGGAAAAGCTTTCGATCATGGTCGTTGGCGATTCGACGCTGGACGAGGTTGTCGCCATGCTGGAGCCGCGTTTCGGAGACTGGACCGGCGAGGGCGAGCCGGGCGCCAAATCGCTCGATGTCGCAATTCCCGAGGTCGAGCCGCGCATCATCCTCGTGAACCGTCCCGATTCGCCGCAATCGGTTATCTATGCGGGGCAGGTGCTGGATATCGACGGCACCGACGAACTCTTGCCGCTCTTGACGGTAAACGAGGCGCTGGGCGGCAGTTTCCTCTCGCGGATCAATATGGAGCTGCGCGAGGTGCGCGGCTGGTCTTACGGTGTGCGCGGATCGCTCAACCGGTTCCGGGGGCCGGTCAGCTATACCATCTATGCGCCGGTCCAGGCCGATCGCACCGGCGATTCGATCGTTGCGCTGCGTGAACAGATCGAGGCCTTCCTGACGACCGACGGTATCCGGCCCGAAGAAGTAACGCGCGCGGTGACCGGCAGCATACGCAGTCTGCCGGGACGGTTCGAGACTTCGGGCGGCGTTGCCGGGGGCCTTGCGAACAACGAACTCTACGACCGGCCCGACGATTATTATGACGGGATCGCACAAATGTACCGTGCGCTGGATGCGAATCAGCTCGATGCCGCAGCGCGTTCGGCGATCGATCCCGACGCGTTCATCTGGGTGATCGTGGGTGATGCCGAACTGGTAAGACCGCAGCTTGACGCGCTCGGTCTGGACGTCGAAACAGTCGAAGCTCAATAACTGACATCAATGTAAGGAAGGACAGGATATGACGGACGTAACCGGCACATGGGATGCGGTGGTCAACTCACCGATGGGCGAACAGAAGTCGACGATGACGCTCAACCAGGAAGGCGACACTGTGACCGGCACCAATGCCGGGGCGACCGGCTCCGCCGACGTTCAGGAAGGCAAGGTCGACGGCAATACGCTTACCTGGAAGATGGACATCACCGTTCCGATGCCCCTGACGCTCGAAGGTACGGCGACGGTCGAAGGTGATGAGATGACCGGCTCCATCAAGGCCGGCGCATTCGGCGACATGCCCTTCAAGGCGACCAAAACCGGCTAAACCGGCTCGACGAGACGCGGCTCAATCGAAATAGAGTCGCGTCACATGCCCCATTTTGCGGCCCGGGCGCGCTTCTCCCTTTCCATAAAGGTGGAGGTGCGCTCGGTCCGTTTTCAGCCAGCGCATCCAGTCTTCGGCCTCCGCCCCGATCAGATTGTCCATCTCGACGCGCGATGCGGCAAGGTTGGTATCGCCGAGCGGCAGGCCGCAAATAGCGCGGATGTGGTTTTCGAACTGCGAGGTGAAGGCGCCCTCGATCGTCCAGTGACCGCTATTATGGACGCGCGGCGCCATCTCGTTGAATACCGGTCCGTCCGCCCCGGCGAAGAATTCGAAGGTCAGCAGGCCGACATAGTCGAGCGCTTCGGCGACGGTGCGGGCGAGATCGCCGGCGGCCGCCTTCTGTTCGGCGATTATGCCGCCGCCGGGAACCCGCGAATGGGCAAGGATGCCATGTTCGTGCCGGTTTTCCGGCGCGTCCCAGAGCCGTATCTCGCCGTCCCGGCCCCGCACCAGCAGGATCGAGAATTCCATGCCGAACGGCACAAAGGCTTCGAGCACGGCGGGCTGTTCGCCGATCTTCGCCCAGGCGGCCGCGGCTCCGTCTGAATCCCCGATGCGCGCCTGGCCCTTGCCGTCATAGCCGAAGCGGCGCGTCTTCAGAATCGCGGGTGTCCCGATTTCAGCCAGTGCGGTTTCCAGATCGGCCAGTGTTGATATCGCCCTATAATCGGCGGGTCTTCCTCCATGGCCGAGGATATAATCCTTCTCGCTGAGCCGGTCCTGCGCCAGCTCCAACGCCGTTGCATTCGGGTGCAGGTCGAAGGCCGCGAGCGCGTGGAGCGGGTCGGCCGGGATATTCTCGAATTCGTAGGTCAGGACGTCGACATTGCGGGCGAAAGCCGTCAGTGCATCGATATCCGCATAATCGCCGCGAACATGGCGGAGGGCCACATCGGCGGCGCACGGCGTATCCTCCGGCGCGTAGATATGGCAGCGATAGCCGATCTGCGCGGCGGCAATGGCGAGCATCCGGCCGAGCTGGCCGCCGCCTATAATGCCGATGATCGAACCGGGGGGCAGGGGCCCGGACTCATTGGTCATGGGACTGCACTCATCCTTTTGGATCTTCCCCGACGGCGTCGGTTTGCGCCCGCCTCCAGGCGTCGAGACGTTCGGCGAGGGCCTCGTCCGATGTTGCAACAATTGCTGCAGCAAGAAGCGCAGCATTTTTTGCGCCTGCAACGCCGATTGCAAGGGTGCCGACGGGCACCCCGGCGGGCATCTGCGCGATCGAGAGCAGGCTGTCCATACCGCTGAGCGCTTTCGATTCCACTGGAACGCCGAGCACGGGCAATCGGGTCATCGATGCCGTCATGCCGGGCAGATGCGCGGCGCCGCCGGCCCCGGCGATGATCGCCTTCAGGCCACGATCGACGGCTGATTTCGCATACTCGTAGAGCCGTTCGGGCGTGCGATGGGCGGAGACGATCTTGCACTCATGCGCTATGCCGAGCTCGGAAAGGATGTCGGCGCCGTGCCGCATCGTGTCCCAGTCCGACGTCGAGCCCATGATGATGCCGATAAGCGGTGTGTCGGTCATGCTTCGTCCTGTGCCTAGTCCCCAAAGGGCCGGAGAAGCGGGTTCTTCTAATGCGAACCCGCCCGGCGCGCAATGGCGCGGAAGACCTAGCGTTCGGAGAGGTAGTAGCGGTCCCGGGCGCTCAGATCGTCGGCGAGATCGTAGACAATTGGCTGGCCGGTCGGGATTTCGAGTCCGGTTATCTCGTCGTCGGGAATCGCGGAGAGATGCTTGACGAGCGCACGCAGGGAATTGCCATGGGCGGAGATCAACACGCGTTTGCCCTCGCGCAGCGCCGGTGCGATCCGTTCTTCCCAATAGGGTAGCACGCGGGCGATCGTGTCCTTCAGGCTCTCCGTCTGCGGAATGTCGATGCCTTCATAGCGGCGGTCTGCGGACAGGTCGTATTTGCTGCCCGCTTCCATCGGGGGCGGGGGCGTATCGAAGCTGCGGCGCCAGATATGAACCTGTTCGTCGCCATGCCTGTCCGCCGTTTCCGCCTTGTTGAGGCCGGTCAGTCCGCCATAATGGCGCTCGTTCAGCCGCCAATCCTTCTCGACCGGGAGCCACAGCCGCTCCATTTCGCGCTGCGCGATGTAGAGGGTGCGGATCGCGCGCTTCTGCACGCTGGTGAAGCACAGATCGTGATCGATGCCCTTTTCGCGCATCAGCACGCCCGCCGCCTTTGCCTCCTCGATGCCCTTGTCGGTCAGGTCGACGTCCCACCAACCGGTGAAGCGATTTTCCAGATTCCATTGCGACTGGCCGTGCCGGATGAGGACGAGGTGGGGCATGGGCGGTATTCCTTCTCTTTGAAGTCGGCGCTTTCCTTAGCGCCCCTGTGCCGCGATACAATGGGGCGACAGGGATTCGCAGGAGAGAGGAGGCCCCATGGCGATCGAACGGCGGACGGTAATGTATGAAGGCCCCGGCGGCGCGTTCGAAGGCGTCGCGGCGGTCGATACCGATTGGGAAGGTCCGCGCCCCGGCGTTATGGTGATCCCCAATGTGCTGGGGCCGAAAGAGGCCGACTATCGGACGGCCGAACGCGTCGCCGGGCTCGGCTATGCGGCGATGGTTGCCGATCTCTATGGCGAGGGAAACCGGGCGACGCGCGAGGACGAGGATCCGGCGCGTTTCATGAACTTGCTCAATGCCGATCGCGGGTTGCTTCGGGATCGCCTGCTCGCCTCGTTGGCCGCGACCAAGGCGTTGCCCGAAGTGGACGAGGCGAAGGTCGCGGCGATCGGCTATTGCTTCGGCGGCAAGTCCGTTCTCGATCTCGCGCGCTGCGGTGCCGAGTTTCTGGGCGGTGTCAGCTTTCACGGCGTCTACGAGCCGCCGCCTTTCCCCAATGTCGATCGGATCGCGGCGAAGCTGCTCGTCTGCCATGGCTGGGAAGATCCGCTCGCGCCGCCCGATGCGACGGTCGCCCTGGCGAAGGAGCTGACCGAGGGCGGCGCCGACTGGCAGATCCATGCCTATGGCCATACCGGCCATGGCTTTACCGACAAAAGCGCCAACCTGCCCGAGCGCGGCGTCGTCTATCACCCCGATTCCGACCGGCGGAGCTGGAAGGCAATGCAGGATTTCCTCGAGGAGCTGTTCGCCTAGGCGACGTGACTAGGCCGGCAATTCGTCGATAATGTCGAGCAGCGCCGACAGGCAGGCGCGGCCGAGCAGCGCGCAGCGTTCGGGCGACCAGCCGAAATCGGGATCGGGCAGTTCGGCATTGTCCTTGAACGGCATTTCCAGGGTCATCGCGACGCAGCCGAAACGCTCGGCGACCTGGTTGGTCGACATGGAAAGATTGCTCTTGCGCGGTTCGGCGACCGGATAGCCGAGTGTCGTCTGGAAATCGGGCGTCGCCTTCAGTAGGGCCGCCAGATAGGCCTGATAGAGTTCGATCTGCCGGTCCTTCAGGCTGGGTATGCCCTCGAAGCCCGCGATGAAGTTCGCCGGGATCGCCTCGTCGCCATGCACGTCCATCGCGAAATCGACGCCGGTCTCGTCCATGCGATTGCGCACCCAGAGCACTTCGGGGCTCTTTTCGGCGGTGGGTTCGTGCCATGCACGATTGAGGTTGGTGCCAACGGCATTCGTGCGCAGATGGCCGCGCTTCGATCCGTCCGGGTTCATATTGGGCACGATGTGGAAGGTCGCCTTCTCACGCAAAACACGCGTAACGGGATCCGACAGGTCGGTCAGCCGGTCGAGCGCGCCCTCCATCCACCATTCGGCCATGCTCTCGCCGGGATGCTGGCGGGCATAGAGCCAGACCTGCACATCGCCTTTGCCCAAGGTGAAATAGTCGAGTTCCTGCCCGTCCAGCGTATGGCCGAGCGAAGCATGCGATACGCCGTCGCGCGACGCGATCTCGGCGACCAGATCGTGATGGCGTTCCATCGTATAGGGCGC
The DNA here is from genome assembly GCF_014237875.1 of Parasphingopyxis marina. Classification (GTDB taxonomy): domain Bacteria; phylum Pseudomonadota; class Alphaproteobacteria; order Sphingomonadales; family Sphingomonadaceae; genus Parasphingopyxis; species Parasphingopyxis marina. The sequence continues at coordinate 150,713 of NZ_JACJVJ010000001.1, read as the reverse complement.
GAAATAGGCGAACCAGACGCTGTTGGCCTCGGGCGTGTGGCGGATGGTGAGCACGCCGTTTGCATAGTCCGTATCGGAGAGCAGCCAGTCTTCGCGGTTCGCGGAAACGCGCGCCTGATAATTCTCCCAGCCCTTGGGATAGGCGGCCTCGGCGCAGTTGGTGATCCGGAGAACGAGCTCGCGTCCGGCGCAGCCGGTGACGCGGAAATAGAACCACTGGTAGAAGTCCGACTGGTGATCCTTGACGATTTCCAGCTCGGCTTCGCCGCCGGATACCGAAAGAAGCTTGATGTTGCCGCTATCGAAAGCGCTCGTGATGCTGAGGGTCATTCGACGGTGATAGTGCGGCCCGACTCGCCTGGGAAGTCCTGAAAGAGGGCGGAGGCCAGCCGCTGGACGGTGGTTGTGGGGTCTTCGGTACCCGGTTCGCTGGCGCGGATGGCGCGGCCTTCCCATACGACAGTGCCCTCGGACCGGCGCTTCAGCGCCACGTTGAGCTCGGTGACATTCACCTCGCCGCCGCGCGAACCGCCAAGCCCGACACTGGTGCCGAGGCCGACGCCCGTGCTGCGGCCGAACGAGGCGCCGCCGATGCCGATCGAGAAGGGCGATCGGCGCGGCGGCTCGTCGCGCGTGCCGCGTTCTACGCCGATCACGGCGACCATCTCGGCCTCGTCCAGCTGCGCCGGGGTAAAGCCGATCCCGGCCAGCGCATCCGCGACGATCGCCGAATATTGGGTATATTCGAGGCTGTTGGCATCTTCCGGATCGGCGGGCTCCATGGTCACGGCCTGCACCGGGATGACGTCGCCGAGATGGAAGCGGGTGACCTCTGTGCCGCGCTCGGCGGGGGTCATGCAGCCGGCAACGAGCGCGAGGCCCGCCAGGGCGGAGACGCGAAAAGCCAAGTTTTTCATATACTCTCTCCATAACACGACCCGGGGCGCTATAACGGGCGCTACCCTATCAACGATTGTCGCACGAAAAGGCTGCGAAAGGGAGTCAACGCAAGGTGAACGAGACGAGCGAAAAGCCGGCGGTTCTGGTGACCGGCGGAGCCGGCTATATCGGCAGCCACGCGGCGCTGGCGCTGCTCGATGCCGGCTGGCCGGTTATTGTGCTCGATAATCTCGTCACCGGGTTTCGCTCGGCGGTTCCCGAACGCGCGACCTTCGCCAAGGGCGATGTGGCCGACGCGGCGCTCGTCGGGGGGCTGATCGAAAACCATGGAATCAAGGCGATCATGCATTTTGCCGGGTCGGTCGTCGTTCCCGAATCGGTCGAAGACCCGCTCAAATATTATGACAACAACACGGCAAAGAGCCGGGCATTGATCGAGACGGCGGTCTCGCTCGGCGTCCCGCATTTCATCTTTTCTTCGACCGCCGCGACCTACGGCGTTCCCGATACGATCCCGGTGCGCGAAGATATGCCTACCGTGCCGATCAATCCCTATGGCCGTTCCAAGCTGATGACCGAATGGATGCTGCGCGACACCGCCGCGGCGCATCCGATCAACTACTGCGCGCTGCGCTATTTCAACGTCGCCGGCGCCGATCCCGAAGGTCGTTCGGGCCAGTCGACCGCCGGGGCGACGCACCTGATCAAGGTTGCCGTCGAGGCGGCGCTTGGCAAGCGAGAGAGCGTGGCGGTCTACGGCACCGATTACGACACGCCGGACGGGACGGGTGTGCGTGATTATATCCATGTCGGCGATCTTGCCGCCGCGCATGTCCATGCGCTGGAAAAGCTGATCGCCGATCCGGCCGAAAGCTACACGCTCAATTGCGGCTATGGCCGGGGCTTTTCTGTGCTTGAGGTGCTTGATGCGATCGACCGGGCCACCAACAAGCCGATAAAGCGCGTGATGGAGGCGCGCCGCGCCGGCGATCCCGATGCGCTGACCGCGGACAATAGCGCGATCCTTGAAACCCTGCCCTGGCGGCCGAAGCTCGACGATCTCGATACGATCGTCGCCCATGCGCTCGCCTGGGAAAGGCGGCTCGACTAGGCGGCTCTAGTCGGTCGGTTCGATCCGGGTCACCGCAAGCCCGTCGCTTCCCTCGCCGGCATCATAGCGCCGGATTACCTCGCCGCTATCCATATTGATGGCAGCGACTCGCGCCCGTCCGGTCTCGGCGGCGTAGAGCGTCCGTCCGTCGGGCGAGAAGAGAATCGTCACCTGTGCGGCGCTTGCGCTGCCGGAAATCGTCAGGATCCGGCGTACATCGCGGGTTTCCGCATCGACGAGCGTCAAGCCGCCATCGGCATAGTTGGAGGTGACGACGGTCGCGCCATCGGGGCTCACGGCGACGCGGATGGGGAAATTGCCGACCGGGATTTCGGCGGTGCGCGCAAAGTTCGCCGTATCGAAGGCATAGAGCATCGCATTGTCGCGGTCCGCCACCCAGAGTGTGGCGCCATCCGGCGACAGCGCCAGCCCCTCGGGCGATTCGCCGGCATCGAGATCGCGAATCTTTGCGCCTGCCTCCAGATCGATCGCCGTGACGGTGCCCGATCCCATATTGGTGACATAAGCGCGCGTGCGTTCCGGATTGACGGCGACCATGTGCGAAACCTGCTGGCCGGTCTCGATCGCCGAAATTGCGCCATCATCCATATCCACGATGGTCAGCGTGCCGCTGCCTTCGGTGGTTGCGACGAGCCGGTTGTCGGCGAGCCAGAGCAGGCCGTGCGGTCGGCTGTTGGGCGAAAGGTCTATCCGGTCCACGCGGCTGGCCGTAGCGATATCGAAGATGTCGACCGTAGTTCCGCCATAGGAAACCACCGCGGCGCGCGCGCCATCCGGAGAAATCGCAATTTCATGCGGCTGGTCGCCGGTTTCGAGGCGGGCGAGTTCCTCGCCGCTGCCCAGATCGATGATGCTTACGGTGTCCTCGGCCTTGTTGCCGGTAATCAGGAGATCGCCGGAAAAGGGTGGTTCGGCGCTCGTGGCCGGGGCCGCACAGGCGGCCAGCACCGCGAAAAGAGGCAATAACCGCTTCATCTCTCTCATCCTCTCCAAAACCGGCGAAAAGGCCGTAAAAGCTTGACTTTGAAGTGGCGCCCACCTAGTTGCGCGCTTCAATTCCGACAACCGAACTAACGAAAAAGGCCGGGCAGCGCCATGAAAGTCCGTAATTCACTGAAATCGCTCAAGGGCCGCCATCGCGACAATCGCGTGATTCGCCGTCGTGGCCGCACCTATGTGATCAACAAGACCAATCGCAGGTTCAAAGCGCGCCAGGGCTAATGGCTGCACGCGCCGTCGTCTTCGATGTCGGCAACGTCCTTTACCGCTGGGATCCCCGCTTCCTCTTCGAGAAACTGATCGAGGACGAGGACGAGCGCGACTGGGTTCTTGAAAACGTCGTAACCTTCGACTGGCATGCCCAGCACGATGCCGGGCGTCCGCTCGCGGCCATGGTCGAGGAGCGGAGCGCCGAATTTCCCCACCATGCGCCGCTGATCGAGGCCTATGTTGATCGCTGGATGGAAACCATCCCCGGCCCGGTGCCCGGCGTCCATGCGCTGGTCGGCCGGCTCGCCGAACGCGATGTGCCGCTCTACGCGATCACCAATTTCGGCACCGAATTCTGGGCGCTGTTCCGGCCGACCGCGCCGGTCATCGATCATTTCCGCGACATCGTGATTTCGGGCGAGGAGAAACTGCTGAAGCCCGATCCGGCCATCTATCGGCTTGCGCTTAAGCGCTTCGGGCTGGCACCCGGTGAAGGCCTGTTCATCGACGATCGCGAGGAGAATATCCGCGCGGCCGAGGCGGAAGGCTTTGCCGGCCATCATTTTCAGGATGCCGCGCGGTTGGAAGCCGCGCTCGCCGATTGGGGCGTGCTGGACTAGAGCTTTAGCCTAGTCGTCCCGTTCGATCTCGTCCTCTGTATGCCGTTCCAGCTCGTCGCCGAGAAGGCGAACGATGTGCAGCACGTTGGTAGACCCCGGCGTGCCGAAGGGAACGCCCGCCATCACGATCACCCGGTCGCCGCCCTTGGCGATCTGCGCGCGTAGTGCCATGCGTTTCGACTTGGCGACCATCTCTTCGAAATTTGCGACGTCGCGGGTGTGCACCGAATGTGCGCCCCAGAGGAGGCCCAGACGCCGCGCGGTCTTCAGCTTCGGCGTCAGCACGAGCAGCGGCACCGAGGGGCGTTCGCGCGAGACGCGCCGCGCGGTCGAGCCCGAGGTCGTGAAACAGATGATCGCGCTCGCCGACACCGTCTGTGCGATCCCGTTCGAGGCTTCGGCCAGCGCGTCGGCGCTTGTCGCGTCGGGCTTGGTCTCGGTGAAATGGACGCGCGCCCAGTGCGAGGGATCGGCTTCGACCGCGGTCGCGATCTTATCCATCATCCGCACCGCTTCCTCGGGCCAGTCGCCGGCCGCGCTTTCCGCCGAGAGCATGATCGCATCGGCGCCGTCATAGACGGCGGTCGCGACGTCCGAGACTTCGGCGCGCGTCGGGGTCGGCGAGCGGATCATCGATTCGAGCATCTGCGTTGCGACCACCACCGGTCGGCCCAGCATCCGCGCCTTTTCGACGATCTGCTTCTGGAGGGGCGGCACATCCTCGGGCGGCAGTTCGACGCCGAGATCGCCGCGCGCGACCATGACCGCATCGGCGGTTTCGAGGATTTCGTCGATCCGCCTGACCGCCGAGGGCTTTTCGATCTTGGCGAGCAGTGCGGCGCGCCCCTGGATCAGTTGCCGGGCCTCGGCCACATCCTCGGGCTTCTGGACGAAGGATAGAGCGATCCAGTCGACGCCATTGTCGAGCGCAAAGGTCAGGTCCGCGCGATCCTTGTCGGTGAGCGCGGCCATCGGCACGATCACATCGGGGACGTTGAGGCCCTTATTGTTTGAAAGCGGACCGCCGACCTCGACGATGGTCTCGATTCGCTCGGCTCCGGCGGCGGTTACCCGCAGTACGATCTTGCCGTCGTCGAGCAGCAGCCGCGCGCCCGTTTCGATCGCCTCGAAGACCTCAGGATGCGGTAGGGTGACGCGACTCCTGTCGCCGGGCGTTTCGTCGCGGTCGACTATGAACGCCGAACCGGGCTCGAGCTGGACGAGCCCGTCGGCGAATTGCCCGACCCGGAGCTTTGGCCCCTGAAGATCGGCCAGAATCGTCATCGGCCGCCGGACATCGCGCTCAAGCGCGCGGATCGCTGCGATCGCGACTTCGAGATCCTCATGCTTGCCATGGCTCATATTCAGCCGGAAGGCGTCGGCCCCGGCGCGGTAGAGCTTCCCGATCATTTCCGGATTCGCGCTGGACGGACCGAGGGTTGCGAGGATGCGAACCTTGCGCTGGCGCGGAGCGGTATCTGCGGCCACTAAGCCTCCCTTTGGCGTGTACTAGACGGCTTGCCTTCTCTTCGGGGCTCTACAATCTTATCGTTACAGTGCAACTGCGCACAGCGAAACCGCGTGAGGGGCCTCCCGCGCGAACAGGAGCCAATCGATGAGCGACCAACCGATCATGCCCGAAATCGACGATGCCGTGGCGGCGGCGGCCTTTCGGCGTCTCGTTGCGCATCTGCGGCACCGCAGCGATGCCGAGAATATCGATTTGATGGGTCTGGCCGGCTTTTGTCGCAATTGTCTGTCGGACTGGATCGCCGAGGCGTCGACCGACCGCGGCGTGGAATTGTCGAAGGATGCGGCGCGCGCGGCGATCTACGGCATGCCTTATGACGAATGGAAAAGCTGCTTCCAGGGCGAGGCCACTGAAGAACAATTGCAGCGGATGCAGGACAGCATAGCGAAGAATGCTTGAGCCCGGGGAGCGGCTCGCCTAGAGCCTCCCGCTCTCCCATCCAGGCAAGAAAGATCATATCATGGCGGAAGGCGCGGTACAGGCGGACAGGTTGCGGCTGCTGATCGAGCGAATCGAAAGGCTCGAGGAAGAAAAGAAGGCCATGGCCGACGATATTCGCGATGTTTATGCCGAGGCCAAGGCCGTCGGCTATGATCCCAAGGTCATGCGCCAGGTCGTTCGCCTCAGGAAAATGGACACTCAGGACAGGCGCGAGCAGGACGACCTGCTGGAAACCTACAAGGCTGCGCTCGGCATCGAATAGGTCTATAGGGAGCGTCTTGTTTCGAGGAGCTGCCATAGATGATCATCACCACCACGCCGACCATCGAAGGCCGTCCGATCACGCGCTATTGCGGTGTCGTGACGGGCGAGGCGATTATCGGCGCCAATATCTTTTCGGATATGTTCGCCAAGGTTCGCGATATCGTTGGTGGACGCGCGGGCGCCTATGAAAAGGCGCTGAAGACCGCCCGGCGCGAAGCCTTTGCCGATCTCGAACATGAGGCCGAGGATGCGGATGCCGATGCGATTGTCGGCGTCGATCTCGATTATGAGGTGATCGGCGAAACGGGATCGATGCTGATGGTTTCGGTCTCGGGCACCGCCGTAAAGCTCGGGTGACGATCGGGGTCCGCCCCGGCCGGCCCGAAGACGCGGAGGCGTGCCGCGACATCTACGCGCCTTTCGTCGAGGAAACCTGGGTCAGCTTCGAGGAAGAAGTGCCCTCGGTTCGCGAGATGAAGCGGCGGATCGAAGGCTATGGGGCCTCGCATGGATGGGTCGTGGCGGTACGCAACGGTCGTGTCGCAGGCTATGCCTATGGTTCGCCGCACCGGCTGCGCGAAGCCTATCGCTTTTCCTGCGACGTTGCGATCTATGTGCCGCAAAACCGCGCCGGCGAGGGCATCGGTCGGGCGCTTTATGCCGAATTGCTGCCGCTGCTGGCGCGGCATGAGATGCACGCCGCCTTTGCCGGTATCGCGCTTCCCAACGATGCCAGCATCGCGCTCCACGAAGCTGTGGGCTTCGAGAAGATCGGCGTCTATCGCGAGGTCGGCTGGAAATTCGGCGGCTGGCGCGATGTCGGCTGGTGGCAGAAGCGGCTTTGACGTTGCAGATGGGCGTCCCGCTAAGCTAAGGCCCCCGCATTCCTTCAAAAGTAGCAAAAAACGAGACCATGGCAGGCCATTCCAAATTCAAGAACATCATGCACCGCAAGGGCGCACAGGATAAAAAGCGCGCGGCGCTATTTTCCAAGCTGAGCCGCGAGATCACCGTCGCGGCCAAGATGGGCACGCCCGATCCCGACATGAACCCGCGCCTCCGCCTCGCGGTCAACACGGCGCGCGGCCAGTCCATGCCCAAGGACAATATCCAGCGCGCTATCGACAAGGCGAGCATGGGCGATGCGGACAATTACGAGGAAATTCGTTTCGAGGGCTTCGGCCCCGGCGGCGTCAGCCTGATCGTCGAAACCCTGACCGACAACCGCAACCGCACGGTCACCGATGTCCGCACGATCTTTTCGAAGAATGGCGGCAATATGGGCGAATCGGGTTCCGTCGCGCACGGTTTCGAACGGCTCGGCCTGATCACCTATCCGGCGAGCGCCGGTAATTCCGAGAAGATGCTGGAGGCTGCGCTGGAGGCCGGCGCGGAGGATATCCAGTCCGATAGCGAAAGCCATGAGATCTGGACGGCCGCCGACGATCTCCACGCCGTGGTCGGCGAACTGGAAAAATCGGTCGGGGAACCGGAAGGTGCGAAGCTCGCCTGGCGGCCCTCGGTCGAAGTCGAGGTCAATGAAAAGGACGCCGCGACTCTGATGAACCTGATCGACGCGCTCGACGATAATGACGACGTCCAGACCGTCTGGGGTAATTATGATGTGTCCGACGAGATCATGGAGAAGCTCGGATAAATAGTTAACGGGCGTTGACGTAATAATTTTACGCTTTTGCAATAGTTAAAAATTCGTGTATTTTTATTGCTTGATCCGGCTTCGGAGGCGGACAGGCAATGGCAACGCGATATATCGACAGGAACGGCAAGCAGGGTCTCGTGGAGGCCCCGCAATTGCGCGCGCCCCTTTCCCCCGCACCCGGCTCTCCCACCGAAGATCTGCTGATCGAGCGCGGGCTCGTCGGCGTGCGCTTCGGCACGCGCGAGGCGCTGTCGCGGCGGCGCGAGCATCTCTTTTACGCTGCCGTTAAACAGGGCGGGGCGATGGCCGCGATCGCCTATATCATTCTCTTTCCGACAGGCTGGGTCGAATGGACGGGCTTCGCTCTGTTCTACGTGCTCAATATTCTCGGCATGTCGATCGCCTATCATCGCTATTTCACGCATAAGAGCTTCGAGACATCGACGCCGATGCGCTATGCGCTGGGCGCGCTCGCGCAGATGGGCGTTTACGGGTCGCTCAAGCGCTGGGTCGCCGATCATCGCCGCCACCATGCGCTGTCCGACAAGCCCGGCGACATCCACAGTCCCTATTATGACGGGCACGGCCGCGCGCTTGACGGGCGCAAGGGCCTCAAACATTCGCATCTCGGCTGGGCTTATGACGACTGCATGACCGACATGGATGTGTACGGCAAAGGCGTGGTCGGCGATCCGGTGATCGAATGGTCGCACAAGACGCGCTATCTGTGGTTTGCGGTGTCGTTGCTGCTGTTGCCGGCACTTTGGGGTTACGCCATCGGCGGCGCCGGTGCGGTGATCGGCACCGTCATGGTCGCCGGCTTCCTGCGCATGGCGCTCGCTCTGCACGCCATCGCCGCGGTCAACAGCTTCGGCCATCGTTACGGCTACAAGCGGTTCGAGGGGCAGGGCGAAGCGCGCAACAACTGGTTCATCGCGCTGATCTCGCTCGGCGAGGGCTGGCACAATAACCATCACGCGCATCCGCGCTCTGCCTTCACCAGGGTCGGCCGGTTCGAGGTCGATATGACGGGCTGGGTAATCGTCGCCATGGAAAAGCTGGGGCTGATCTGGAACGTGAAACGCCCGCAATTCGAATCCCGCCCCCAAAAGCGCTGATCCGCCCCCTTCCTCGCTTGACGCGCGCGGGCTAGAGTTTCGCCCATGATTATTCTTGGTCTCGACCCCGGTCTCGGCACGACCGGCTGGGGCGTTATCCGGTCGCAAGGCAACCGGCTCAGCCATATCGCCAATGGCGAAATCCGCACGGATGCTAAATCGCCGTTGGCGAGCCGTCTCCATATGCTCGATCTCGCGCTCCGGGAGGTTATTGAGGCACACGATCCCGATGCCGCGGCGGTCGAGGAGGTGTTCGTCAACGTCAATCCGCAAAGCACATTGAAACTCGGCCAGGCGCGCGGCGTCGTGCTGCTGGGAGCTGCGCGGGCGGGGGTGGAGATCGGCGAATATGCGGCGCGGCAGGTGAAGAAGAGCGTCGTTGGCGTCGGCAAGGCGGACAAGACCCAGATCCAAGCGATGCTCGCCATCCTGTTACCCGGCGCGAAAATCGTAGGCGCGGACGCCGCCGATGCGCTGGCGGTGGCGATCACCCATGCCCACCATGCCGGGGCGAAATCGCTTGGGGAGCAAGCCGCGTGATCGCCAAGCTGAAGGGTGTGCTCGAAGCAAGTGCCAGCGATCATGCCGTGATCGACGTGAACGGCGTCGGCTATCTGGTTTCCGCGTCCTCGCGCACTTTGCAGGCGCTCGGCCCGGTCGGCGGCGAGGTGACGATCCATACTGAAATGCTGGTCGGCGACGATTTTATCCGGCTGATCGGCTTTGCCAGCGCATCGGAGCGGGACTGGTTCCGGCTGCTCGGCAGCGTGCAGGGCGTCGGCAGCAAGGTCGCGCTCGCGATCCTCTCGACGCTCGAGACGGTAGAGCTGCAAAGCGCGATTGCAGTGGGCGATGCAGCGATGGTCGCCCGCTCGCCCGGTGTCGGCCCGAAACTCGCTTCGCGCATCGTCAATGAATTGAAGGACAAGGTCGGCGGCATCGCGGCGGCCCCGGGCGGCGTCGCGGTTCCGGCAGCGGGCAGCGCCTCGGCCGACGCCGTTTCCGCGCTGCTCAACCTCGGCTTCAAGCCCGCCGAAGCGAGCCGGGCGGTGGCGGCAGCGCAGGGCGAGCTCGGCGATGACGCAACGCTCGACGCACTGGTGCGGACGGCGCTGAAAAAGGCGGCGAAATGAAAGAGGAACTTGAGGAATTGACGCCGGAAGAAATCGAAGCGGCCCGCGCGCGGATAACCGTGCCGCGCCCTCTTTCCTTCCTGCCGCTGCTGACAGTCATCCTACTGATCGGCGTCGTCATCGGGTTCCTGATGCGATGACCGACGCCGACCGCATGATCGCGCCCGAGCGCAAGGCCGAGGATGCCGATGCGGCGCTGCGGCCCAAGACGCTCGCCGAGTTTATCGGGCAGAAGGCGGCCTGCGATAACCTGCGCGTGTTTATCGAGGCGGCCAAGGGCCGCGACGATGCGCTCGATCATGTCATGCTGTTCGGCCCGCCGGGTCTCGGCAAGACGACCTTGGCGCAGATCGTCGCGCGCGAGCTCGGCGTCGGTTTCCGCGCCACCTCCGGCCCGGTCATCGCCAAGGCCGGCGATCTCGCGGCGCTGCTCACGAACCTGGAGGATGGCGACGTCCTGTTCATCGACGAGATTCACCGGCTGAACCCCACGGTCGAGGAAATTCTCTATCCGGCGATGGAGGACCGTGCGCTCGATCTCATCATCGGCGAGGGGCCATCCGCGCGCAGCGTGCGGATCGACCTGCCGCGCTTCACCCTGGTCGGCGCGACGACGCGTCAGGGGCTGATCACGACGCCGCTGCGCGACCGCTTCGGCATTCCCGTTCGCCTCACCTTCTACAGCATCGAGGAGCTGGAACTGGTCGTGCGGCGCGCCGCCTCCCTGCTCGATCTTCCCATTACCGACGATGGCGCGCACGAGATCGCCGCCCGCGCCCGGGGTACGCCGCGGATCGCCGGGCGGTTGCTGCGCCGGGTCCGCGATTTCGCCCATGTCGATGGATCGCAACAGGTCGATGCCAAGGCGGCCGATGCTGCGCTGACGCGCCTGGAAGTCGATAGGCTTGGCCTCGACATGATGGATCGGCGCTATCTGACGATGATCGCCGATATCTACAAAGGCGGGCCGGTCGGCGTCGAAACGCTCGCCGCCGGGCTCTCCGAACCGCGCGACACGATCGAGGAAGTGATCGAACCCTATCTGATCCAGCTTGGTCTTGTCGCCCGCACGGCGCGCGGCCGGGCGCTCAACGCCAGGGGCTGGAAGCATCTCGGTCTCAACCCGCCGCCCGACAGCGATAGCGGGCTTTTCGACTAGCAAGCGCGAGCGCTGACCGGTTGCCGAACCGGGATGGCTCGCAAATCCGCGCTTTAACGGCGACTCGCGCCCGGCTAAGGCAGTGCGGATGCGTAACGAAATGCTCGATCAGCCGGTTTCCGGCCGTTTCGACGGGAGCGAGCACCGCTTTCCCGTCCGCGTCTATTTCGAAGATACGGACCTTACGGGCATCGTCTATCACGCCAATTATCTGCGCTATATGGAGCGGGCGCGTTCGGACATGTTGCGGCTTGCCGGTATCGATCAGCGCGCGACGATGGAATCCGGCGGTGGCGCCTATGCGGTCGTGGACCTGACGATAAAATATCGCCGGCCGGCGAAACTCGAAGACGACCTCCTCGTTGTCAGCCATGTCACCGAGGTTCGCGCCGCCAGCTGTTTCATTCATCAACGAGTCATGCGGATGAACGAAATACTGGTCGAAGCGACGGTGACAGCGGCGCTCGTATCGCCAGAAGGACGCCCCCAGCGCCAGCCGCGCGCTTGGGTCGATACATTCAAGCGGCTGATTAAAGGGGATAATTGACCGCTATGGGTGGAATCGAAATCGGCGCGAACGAATCGCTGATGAACCCGCTAACCTTGTTCTTGCAGGCCGATATCATCGTGAAGATGGTCATGGTCGGGCTCTTGCTCGCCAGTGTCTGGACCTGGGCGATCATCATCAGTCACGGCATGAAAATTGGCGCCATGCGCAAGAAGAGCGAGCGCTACGAGCGCGATTTCTGGCGCGCCGAGGATATCGACCGTTTCTACCAGGCACGCGGCGATGACGAAGTGCCCGCGGCGCGCGTCTTTTCCGCGGGGCTCTCCGAATGGCGGCGCTCGACGAAGAACAGCCATGTCGATCGCGATGGCACCCGCGAGCGGTTATCGACCGCGATGGGCGCTGCGATCGCGGCGGAAATGGACAAGCTGTCCGACCGGCTCAATATTCTGGCCACGGTTGGTGCGGTGGCGCCGTTCGTCGGCCTGTTCGGCACCGTCTGGGGCATCATGCGCGCCTTTACCGATATCGCCGGCATGTCTTCGACAAGCCTCGATGTTGTGGCTCCGGGCATCGCGGAAGCCCTGTTCGCGACGGCGCTTGGCCTGTTCGCCGCGATTCCCGCCGTGATCGCCTATAACCGGCTGACGCATGGGCTCAATCGCCTCGAGGCGCGGCTTACGCGCTTTGCGGACGGTTTCCATTCGACGCTGAGCCGCGAGCTGGAGAGCGACAGCTAGATGGCGATCCAATTGCCCTCCCAAGCGACGCGCGGCCGCCGCGCCCCGATGGCGGAGATCAACGTCACGCCGTTCGTCGACGTGATGCTCGTGCTGCTGATCATCTTCATGGTGACGGCGCCGTTGCTCGCTTCCGGGGTTCCCGTGCAACTGCCGGAAAGCCGGGCCGGGGCGCTCGACCAGGAGCAGGAGCCGACCCAGATCGCGATCGACAATAATGGGCAGATCTACGTCGATGACGTACCGGTGACCGATGTGGAGCTTGCGGCAACCTTCGCCGCCATCGCGTCGCAGCCGGCGGGCGCCGATGGCCATGCGGTGTTCCTGCGCGCCGATACCAGCCTCGATTATGGCCGGGTGATGCTGGTGATGGGTGAACTCAACCGCGCCGGTCTCAATCGTATCTCGTTGGTGACGACATCGCCGGGCGAGGCGGGCGCGCCGGGCGATGAGGAGGCCGATGCCGAAACGCCGGCCGGCGAAGGCGGCGAAGCGCTTCTTACGCCGTCCGAGGTGGAGCCGATCTGATGGACCGGATCGAGCGTATCGGCCTGGGCGCCGCGATCGTCGCGCATCTGCTGCTGTTCGCGCTGCTCTCGATCGCCCTCGTCGCGCGCGACGAGCCGCCGCGCCGCGAAGCGGTGGCCGTCACGCTGGCCGACGAGATAGGTCTCCAGCCGTCCGCGACGGACCGTCCCGCCCCGGCCGCCCAGGATAGTACGCTGCAACAGGATCTCGATTCGATGGTCCCGGATATAGTCGAGCCGCTCCCCCAGCCGCGGGTCGAACCAACTCCGGCGCCTCGCCAGACCGAACGGCGGACCCCGACCCCGCCGCGGGAGCGGCAGCCCGAACGCACCCAGCCCCGAAGCCAGTCCTCACGGATGAACGGCATCACCGAGGGCATCGGCCAGGCGAACGACACCGGCACGTCCGCGTCGGCGGCGCCGGTCAGTTCGTCCGACAGATCCAACCTCATCAGCCGTATCACCAATGCGATCCGGCCGTGCTACAATCTCGGCTCACTCTCGGGCACGGCGGCCGAGGATATCGTGGTGCGGCTTCGGATACAGCCATCGCGCGATGGCTCGCTGGGCCGCGGCCAGGTGAGCGTATTGGGAACGCGCGGTGTCGATGGATCGAACCGCCAATATGAATCGCAGATGGTGGAGGCCGCCCGTAGCGCCGTCCTCAACCCGCGCTGCCCGCTGCCGCCGCTACCTGCGGCGCTTTACGAGAATGGCTGGAGCGATGTCGTGCTAAACTTCATCCCCGCCCAGTTGACCTGAGGAGCCCCGAACGATGGCAACCCCGATTTTCCTGTCTTCCGCCTTGCGCCGGTTCGCGCTGGTCCTTTGCCTGGGTGCACTTGCGACGCCAGCGCTCGCGCAGGACGAAGGCTCAGGTCCGATCGAAGGCGATGTCGTCGGCGGTATCGCCAACCCGACCTCGATCGCCATTCCCGACATGCCGACGCCGAGGGGCGTGGACACGCCGGCCGGCAACACGGCCGATCTCGGGCGGCAGGTGGCCCAGGTCGTCGAGGCGGATTTGCGGAATTCGGGCTTTTTCAATCCGGTCGCGCGCCAGCTTCTGCGCCGTGTCGATATGCCGCAGGTAACGTCGCCCGATTATCAGTCCTGGAACCAGGTCGGCGCGCAGAATCTGGTCCAGGGCTATGTCCAGGCGGGAACGAACGGCCGGCTCACGGTCGGCTGCTATCTCTATGATGTCTTTGCCCAGGCCCCGCTCGAACGCGCCGGGTATGAGGTCGATTATGCCGACTGGCGCCGCGCCGCGCATCGCTGCGCCGACATGGTCTACGCCCGGCTGACCGGCGAGGGCGCCTATTTCGACAGCCGCATCGTCTATGTCGCGGAAAGCGGCCCCAAGGATAACCGCACGCGCCGGATCGCGGTGATGGATACCGACGGCGCCAACCACCGTTTCCTCACCAACGGCCAGTCGATCGTGCTGACGCCGCGCTATGCGCCCGATGGCCGCACGATTACCTATATGAGCTATCAGAACGACGAGCCGCGCGTCTATCTCTACGATCTGCAGACGGGCCGCCAGCGCACGATCGTCGATTCCCGCTATATGACTTTCGCTGCCCGCTATTCACCGGACAGCCGCCACATCGTCTTTTCGATGGCCGCCAACGGCAATACCGATATCTATCGTGTTGCGGTGTCGGGCGGACAGGCGGAGCGGCTTACCAATTCGCCGGGCATCGATACCGGCGGCAGTTTCTCGCCCGACGGCCGCTCGATCGTATTCGAGAGCGACCGCTCAGGATCGCAGCAGCTTTACATCATGAACGCCGACGGTTCGAATCAGCGCCGGATCAGTTTCGGGGGCGGCGGCTATGCAACGCCCGAATGGAGCCCGCGCGGCAATCTGATCGCCTTCACGCAAACCGGCAGCTTCAATGTCGGGGTGATGCGGCCCGACGGGTCGGGCCGGCGCATCCTGACCAATGGCTGGCAGGACGAATCGCCGAGCTGGGCGCCCAACGGGCGGGTTATCCATTTCTTTCGGTCGCCGCGCGGCGAGGGGCTGCCTTCATTGTGGTCGGTGGACGTGACCGGACGGATGATCCGCCGGCTGCCGACACCGGTCGGCGCATCCGATCCGTCATGGTCGCCTTTGCTGGATTGACGAAACAGGCTTTATACCCGCGCGTTTAACAGGCGGCGTTTGCGGGGCCGCATCGCATGAACAAAGAAGAGGATGGAATGATGACTAAGATTTCCAAAACCGCGATTTTGCTGGCCGCGGGTTCGCTGCTGGCGCTCGGCGCCTGTTCGCGAAGCGCACCCGACGAACTTCCGCCGCCTCCGGTCGGATCGAATGACTATGATACCGGGCCCACGGGTCCCGTGCCCGGCAGTCGTGCCGATTTCATTGCCCAGGCCGGCACCGACACGATCTATTTCGACACCAATATGCACGATGTCGATGCGGACGATCGCGCGGTCCTCGATGCGCAGGCGGCTTGGCTCATCGCCAATCCGTCGGTTCGCGTCACGATCGAGGGCCATTGCGACGAGCGGGGCACGCGCGAATATAACCTCGCGCTCGGCGAGCGGCGCGCCAATGCGGCGGCCAACTATCTGGCCCAGCGCGGCGTTGCCTCGTCGCGGATGACCGTCATCAGCTACGGCAAGGAGCGCCCGGTGGCGCTGGGTTCCGACCAGGCGAGCTGGGCGCAGAACCGCCGCGCCGTCACCGTCGTGCCGATGTAAAGCGCGCCGATCTAGGCCCTTCCAGCCCCTCCCTTCGGGGAGGGGCTATTCGTCGCCGTAAATGGCGACGTTCGCTCCGGCTTCGCTCGATGCCATGCCGCGATACATGCCCGGCGTGTTGAACGAATAGGTGCCGGTGCCCCAGGGCGTGGCGACGATCACGCCGCCCGATCCGCCCAGGCTTTCCATTTCCCCGATCACGCCGTCGGCGATTTCCTGGATGTCGGAGGCTTCGAGGCCGAACTCGCTCGCATGGACATAATATTCGGGGATGCCCTCGCTATCGAGCGGCACCGAGGCTTGCGCCTCTTCCAGCCGCTGCTGGAACCGGAAGCGGATCTGGGCGCAGATCTCGTGCGCCACGCCCACCCGGATGAAATATTCGCCGGCCCCCGTCGCCGACACCGCGCAGCCGCGATTGTCGGCATAGGTGCCCGCGCCGATCACCGGGGAATCGCCGATCCGGCCCCAGCGCTTGCCCGTCAGCCCGCCGGTCGAGGTCGCGGCGGCGACATTGCCTTCGAGATCGACCGCGACCGCCCCCACCGTGCCGTATTTGAGATCGACGTCATAGGCCGACAGCCCCTCGGCTTCGCGCGCCAGCATCTCGTCGAGCTGGCGGCGGCGTTCCTCGGTCTCGAACCAGCTGTTCTCGACCTGCTCCAGCCCCTGCTCGACCGAAAACTGGTCGGCGCCGAGCCCGCGCAGGAAGACATGGGGGCTGTTCTCCATCACCCGCCGCGCCAATGTCACGGGATGGCGGGTGTGCGAGGTCCCGGTAATCGCCCCGGCCGCACGCGTGGAACCGTCCATGATCGAGGCGTCATGCTCGATCGCGCCGTCATAGGTGAAGACGGCGCCGCGCCCGGCGTTGAAATGCGGATCGTCCTCCAGCTCGCGGATCGCCGCCTCGACCGCGTCGAGCGAACTGCCGCCATCGCGCAGCACCGCGCTCCCGGTTTCGAGCGCATGGGACAGCGCCGCGCGGATATCCGCATCCTGCTGCGCGGTCAGCCGGTCGCGCTCGATCACGCCCGCACCGCCATGGATCACGAGCGTCCAGCGGCCTTCGACCGCCGGCTGGCCCGATGCCTGACTTGCCATCAACAAAGCTCCAATCGTCAAAATTGCCGTGAGACGCATAATGTCTCTCCACTCGGTGGGAATGGCCCCTCATAGGCCGATCGGCATGGCGCCGAAAGGCCAGCGCGCTCGCCTTTACGCTGGACCCGCGCCGCGCCGCGGTTAGTATGTAAGGCCAACGAATAACGAACAGAGTGAGGGGATGCCGTTCATGAATGCCTATCAAATGCCCGTGGTCGACGATCGCGCTATCTGGGATCTCTGGCTCAGCCAGCATCATCTTCCCGCGATCACCGTCGCCGACGAGATCGGGCTGTTCGCCGCGCTCGAAGCGGGGCCGCGCGATACCGCTACGCTCGCGGCGGCCTGCAATGTCGAGGGGCGCGCGCTGGGCATCGTGCTGGGCCTGATCGCGGCGCTCGGCTTCGTCGTCCGCCGCGAAGGCGACTGGAACCTGACGAGCGTGTCGCGCACCTATCTGCTGCCCGACGGGACGTTTTATTGGGGCCCGCTGATCACGGGCGGCCGCGACAATGATCCGATCCATGCGGCGCTGATGGGGATGTTGCGGCCCAGCGAAAAAGCCGATCCCACCGAGGGACGCCCGGTCGAGAGCTGGGAAAGCGGCCAGCTGGAAATCGAGCAGGCCCGCAGCATCGCCCAGTTCATGCACGCCCATTCGCTGCCCGCCGCGATCGGCGCGTCCCGCACGGGGCGGTTCGAAGGCGTTACCAGCCTGATGGATGTCGGGGGGGGATCGGGCGTCTTTTCGATCGCCGCCGCGCTGGCGCAGCCGGGCCTCAAGGCGACGATCATGGAGCTGCCGGCGATGTGCGAGGCGGCGCAGGATTATATCGACAAGGCCGATGTCGCCGATCGGGTCGGCACGACTTCGGTCGACATGTTCCGCGAGGACTGGCCGACCGGGCATGACGCGCTGTTCTTCTCCAACATCTATCATGACTGGAACGAGGCCACGAACCGGGAGCTGTCGGCCAAGGCCTTTGCCGCGCTGCCGTCGGGCGGCCGCATCTTCCTCCACGAACAGCTGATGGCGGACACGCTGGACGGGCCGGTAACCACGGCCTCCTTCTCGGTGCTGATGCTGCGCGGCACGCGGGGCAAGCAATACAGCCTGGGCGAGCTGACCGCGATCCTCGAAAGCGCGGGTTTTGAGGACGTGCGCGCGACGCACAGCTGCGGCTATTATTCGCTGGTCGAGGCGGTGAAGCCCTAGGCGCGACTCCGGCCGGCAAGGCGCGGCGGGCGGATGGTTGACACGCGGCGCGGTTTTTCGGGGCTGTGACCTTTGCCGCCCGGGCCCGGAAAAGCGCCATCGGGAAAGCCTGTTCCCGGCCCCGGTTGTGACCTTCCGGAAAGGGGAGGCCGGCTGCGATATCCTGTCCATCGCCATCGCGGGATCGAGCATAGCGCAAAGCGACCCCTGTAGGACAGCGCGAAGGCGCGGGCGGCCCCTCCTGCCGCCGCGCCGAGGCTTGCCAAAATGCCCGGCCCGGTTCAGTTTCCACGCATGCAGATAGACAGACGAGCATTTGTCGCGATGGGCGCGGTGGCCGGGTTTGCCGCCCTGTCTCCCTGGCGCGCGCTGGCCCAGTCCGGAGCCGATCCGGCCCTTTCTCCGATCACCGGCGATGTCGAGCCGATTGCGCCGGCCGAACATCTGGCGCGCGTCGTCCGCGCGCAGCAGCTGATGCGCGAAGCGGGGATCGGCGCGCTGATGATCGAGCCCGGCGCCTCGATGACCTATTTTACCGGCGTCCAATGGTGGCGCAGCGAGCGGCTGACCGCCGCGATCGTCCCCGTCGAGGGCGAACCCTGTATCGTCACCCCGCATTTCGAAGAACCCTCGGTGCGCGAAAGCCTGAAGGTGCCGGCCGAAGTCCGCATCTGGCACGAACATGTGAACCCGCTCGATATCGTCGCGGGCTTCCTTGCCGATCGCGGCGTCGCCGGCCCGGTGGGGGTCGAGGAAACGGTACGCTTCTTCGCGACCGACGGCCTGCGCCGCGCGATGCCCGCGGTCGAGATCGTGCCCGGCGCGCCGGTCGTGCGCGGCTGCCGGATGATCAAGTCGGCGCATGAGATCGCGCTGATGCAGAAGGCGTCGGACGTCACCATCGCCGCCTATCGCCATATTCACCCCCGCATCGAGGCCGGGATGACGCCCGCCGATATCGAGGCGATGTACGTCTCGGCCTGTCTTGCGCTCGGCGCGCAGCGCGCCGGCGGGTTGATCCTGCTCGGCGAGGCGAGCGCCTATCCGCACGGATCGGGCCAGCCCCAGCATGTCCGCGAGGGAGAGGTCGTGCTGCTCGACAGCGGCTGCAACGTCCATGGCTATCAGTCCGATATTTCGCGCAGCTTCGTCTATGGCGACCCCAATGCCGACCAGCGCCGCGTGTGGGAGCAGATGCGGCGCGGCCAGGATATCGCGATGGAAGCCGCGCAGGTCGGCCGCCCGGCGGGCAGCGTCGACGATGCCGTGCGCGCTTATTATGAGGGCCTCGGCTATGGCCCGGATTATGCGCTGCCCGGCCTGTCGCACCGCACCGGCCACGGCATCGGCATGGAGGGGCATGAGCCGATCAACCTTGTGCGCGGCGAGGAAACCCCGCTCGCGCCCGGCATGTGCTTCTCCAACGAACCCGGCATCTATCTTCCCGGCAGCTTCGGCATACGGCTGGAAGACTGTTTCCACATGACCGAGGCGGGGCCGCAATGGTTCTCCGTCCCGCCGCCCTCGATCGACGAGCCGTTCGGTTGAGCGCGGTCGAGGGCCGCTGCGCCTGCGGCGCGGCGGGATACACCGTCGCGCAGGCGCCGGACGAGGTCACCGAATGCAATTGCACATTGTGCACCAAGCTCGGCGGGCGCTGGGCCTATTATGCGCCTGCCGATGTCGCGCTGGTCGGCGAGACCATTGCCTATGTCCGCGGCGATATGGCGAAGCCCGGTCTCGCGACGCATCATTGCGCGCGCTGCGGGGCGATCACGCACTGGGCGCCGCTCGATCCGACATATGCGAGGATGGGGGTCAATGTGCGGCTGCTCGATCCCGCTGTCATCGAGGATGCCGCTATCCGGCGGGTCGATGGCCTCAGCTGGGACAAGGACGCGGGCTGAAGCGGCAATCTGGCGTTTCCCGCAAGGCGGATTATGCCATGATCGCGCAGCCTGCGGTTCGATCGCCGTCGTCCGCCGCTCCTGCAACAGGCACCTTCGATTGAGGGCTTGGCGATCCGATTTCGTGCCGTCATAGGGCGGGTATGGCGGAATTCGAGATACGCGAAGACGATCTGTCGGGCGTGGAAATCACGGCGCTGCTCGAATTCCATCTTGCCGAAATGATGCGCCATTCGCCGATCGAAAGCGTTCACGCCATGCCTGTCGCGCGGCTGCGCCAGCCCGACGTTACTTTCTGGTCCGCCTGGCAGGGCGGGGCGCTGGCCGGTTGCGGCGCGATGAAGGCGCTCGAACCGGATCATGGCGAGCTCAAATCGATGCGGACGGCGCCCGAATTCCTCCGCCGCGGGGTCGCCGAGGCGGTGCTGCTCCATATGATCGCCGAAGCGCGGCGGCGCGGCTATGCGCGCCTGAGTCTCGAAACCGGGCGGCCCGCGCCCTTTCACCCCGCCCATGCCCTCTACCGCAAGCACGGCTTTGAAGAATGTCCGCCCTTCGCCGACTATGGGCCCGACGCTTTCTCGATGTGCATGACGCGGGCGCTTTAGGCGCCTTTTCCCCGGGCTTTCCCGGCGACTTCCCCTTGTAACCGCAAGCGCCTATATCGCGGCCATGTCCGTACGCCCCTGGAGAGATATCGCCCGTCGCACCTCGCGGCAGATCATGGTCGGCAATGTGCCGGTCGGCGGCGATGCGCCCGTCACCGTGCAGACGATGACCAACACGCCGACCTCCGACGCCAGGGCGACGATCGACCAGATCCGTCGCTGCGAGGAGGCCGGGGTCGATATCATCCGCGTCTCCTGCCCCGACGAGGAGTCGACCGCCGCGCTGAAACAGATCGTCCGCGCGGCGCGCGTGCCGATCGTCGCCGATATCCATTTCCACTATAAGCGCGCGCTCGAAGCCGCCGATGCGGGCGCGGCCTGCCTGCGCATCAATCCCGGCAATATCGGCGCCGAAAGCCGCGTGCAGGAAGTGATCGCGGCGGCCAAGGCCAATGGCTGCGCGATCCGGATCGGCGTCAACGCCGGCAGCCTCGAAAAGGATCTGCTGGAAAAATATGGCGAGCCCTGCCCCGAGGCGCTGGTCGAAAGCGCGCTCGATCATATCAAGATCCTGCAGGACCATGATTTTCACGAGTTCAAGGTCGCGGTGAAGGCGTCCGACGTCTTCCTCGCCGTCTCCGCCTATATGGGGCTGGCCGATGCCGTCGATTGCCCGCTGCATCTCGGGATTACCGAGGCGGGCGGTTTCGTCGGCGGATCGGTGAAGAGCGCCATCGGCATCGGCAACCTGCTCTGGGCGGGTATCGGCGACACGATCCGCGTCTCGCTCTCGGCGGAGCCCGAGGAAGAAGTGCGCGTCGGCTATGAAATCCTGAAAAGCCTGGGCATCCGGACGCGCGGCGTCCGCGTGGTGAGCTGCCCCTCCTGCGCCCGGCAAGGCTTCGACGTGATCCGCACCGTCCAGACGCTCGAGGAGCGCTTGCAGCATATCAACACGCCGCTTTCGCTCTCGGTGCTCGGCTGCGTCGTCAACGGCCCGGGCGAGGCGCGCGAGACCGATATCGGCATCACCGGCGGCGGCAAGGGCAAGCATATGGTCTACCTGTCGGGCGTCACCGACCACCATGTCGAGGATGCCGACATGGTCGAGCATATCGTCAGGCTCGTCGAGGCCAAGGCCGCCGAGATCGAGGCCGGGATGATCGACGAGGGCAAGGCCGGCGGCGCGATGGAAGCGGCCGAATGAAACGCAAGGCCGCCCTGTCCGAGGCGCGCCGCTCCAGGGCCACTTATGTCGCCACCACCGGCGCATCCTCGACCGGCGCATCCTCGACCGGGGTCTCGGCCATGGGCGCGGCCGCCATCGGCGCACTCGCGACCGGTGCGCTCGCGCTCGGCGCGCTGGCGATCGGGCGGCTATGGATCGGCAGGGCGCGAATCCGCAAATTGCGCATCGACGAACTGGAAATCGGCAGCGTCACGGGAACCGGCGGCCTGCCGCTCGCCTCTTCCGGCGATCGCGAAAGCGCCGCCGAGCGCGATTAAAGTGCGTGCGGCTATCCTTGTACTCGCGCTTGCTACGAGTGCAGCTTCGGAAGCGGCAATTGAGATCGAGCTTGCCGGGCCGCCATGCACTATCGATCTGAATGGAGAAGCTGTCGACAGTTCGGCGCTCTATGCCTTTCTGGACGATGTCGAAGACAAGGCTGTCACGGTGAATATCACGGCGGAAGCGCTGACTCGGTGGCGGTGTGTAGGTGGTCCGATATTCGTCATTCAACAGGCCGGATTCGAGAATATTCGGATCAATGTGGGCGAGGGCATCGAACAATCGGCGAGCCACCCTGAAGCGAGCCCCTTCGACGAGGCCCGCACGGCGCGCGTCGATGTGGCGCTGGCGCTCGGGCGGGCGGCGCTGACCCGCAAGCGCGTGATCCTCGTCCTCGGCGCCAATTGGTGCCACGACAGCCGCGGTCTTGCCGGCTGGTTCGAAACGCCGCGCTTCGCCGAAATGCTCTCGCACCGGTACGAAATCGTCTATGTCGATGTCGGCCATCCGCAGCGCGGCGAAGGCCGCAATCTCGATATCGCCGAAACCTTCGGCATCGCGGAGATCACCGGCACGCCGACGGTGCTGCTGCTCTCGCCCGAGGGTGCGCTGCTCAACGCCGATACGGCGCGGACCTGGAACGACGCAGCCAGCCGCGCCGAAGACGATATCTTCGCCTATTTCTCCGCGTTCGAGCCCGAAGGCGCGGCGCGGCGCTAGAGCCGGCCGTTAAAAATAGATGTCGACATAGTCGGTCAGGCCGTCACAGGCTTGCATGTCCTGCAGACGCCAATACCGCCGGTTCTGGGTGATCAGGAATTCGAATGTGCCGTCGCGCTCGCACACCCGGCCTTCGTCCGGCGCGCCGATAATCGAGATATGGCCGCGAAAGGTGAAGCTGTCGGCATCGATCGCCAGCACATCGCCGTCCAGGGTCAGCCGCCCCGGCCCGGTGCGCTCTTCCTGTTCGCCGGAGAGCCGGACGAGCCCGTCCCGGTCGCTGACCCGGACATGGCCGCGATAGTCCCAGCTGATCCATTGGAGGCTGATGCCGCTATTGCCGCGCAGCCGGGCCAGCATCGCTGCGCTTTCGACCACGGTCTGCTCGGCCGGGGGAACCACCAGGGTCCGCGCGGTTGCGGGCTGGAGTGCCGTCAGCGCCAACAGCGCCAGCGCGGCGGGTTTCACGATCGTCATGGCAATCTCCCTCTTCATGCCGGGCGACCTTGGGCCTTCCATAGGCCAGCCAAGCTGAATGCAGCCTAACCGGCGGCGCTTCGAGAGAGCGGAAATCCCCGGCAGCGATAATCGCCTGTCGTTCGCCGGAAAGTGGTTGATCGCTGGAATGCGCCGGACGAAAGGGGGCCATGTCGAACGCGTCGCCCTCTTCGAACCTGCCCGCGATTGCCGCGGTTCTGCTGGGGCTTGCCTGCTATTCGGGCATGGACGCGATCATGAAGGGGCTGGTGCTCGCGCTCGGCGCCTATAACGCGATCTTCTGGCGCATGGCCGTGGGCTTCGTGATGGCGGCTGCGCTGTTTTTCGCTCAGCGGCGGCGCTGGCCCGGGCGGGCGGCGCTCAAGGTCCATCTGATCCGCGGCGGCGTGACCTTCGTCATGGGCTATCTGTTCTTTTGGGGGCTCGGCCGGGTGCCGCTGGCCGAAGGCATTGCGCTCTCCTTCATCGCGCCGCTGATCGCGCTGTATCTCGCCGTCCTGCTGCTCGGGGAGGTGATCGGGAAGAGCGCGATCCTCGCCTCGCTGCTCGGCATCGCCGGGGTGGTGGTGATCCTTGTCGGCAAGATGCAGGGCAGTTTCCCCCCGGACGCGCAATGGGGCGTTGCGGCGATCCTCGGCTCGGCCTTGCTCTACGCCTATAATCTCATCCTCCAGCGCCAGCTCGCGCAGATCGCGTCCTCGGCCGAAGTGGTGTTCTTCCAGACCGGCATCGTCACCCTGCTCTATCTTGCGCTCGCGCCCTGGTTCGCGGCCCTGCCGCCGGCGGAGAACTGGCCGTTCATCGTCGCGGCGGCGGCGGTCGCGATGGTTTCGCTGATGCTGATCATCTGGGGCTATGCCCGGGCCGAGGCGCAGCATCTCGTCAGCCTCGAATATACGGCCTTCATCTGGGCGGCGATCCTCGGCTGGCTGTTCTTCGACGAGGCAGTGACCTGGGCGACCTTTATCGGCACCGCGCTGATCGTGTCGGGCTGCCTGATCGTCGCCTGGCGAAGGCCCGAAAAGGCGGAGATCGTCGAAGCGGCGGTCGCCTAGCCCCGCCCGGTCTAGCGCAGCGGCTGGATCAGCGCGTCGAGCCCGGCCCGCCCGCTCCCGACCCGTTCCAGATAGGGGTAGCGCAGGCCCTGCTGCCAGTTCAGCGTCACCGTGCGATAGCGGTCGCCATTCTTGACCAGCAGCTCGACATCGGTGCCGTCGTCGGCCGCCGCGGCGATCGCATCCGCCAGCAGACCGGTCGAGAAGCTGTAACTGTTGATCGCGACGATCTCGGTGCCGACCGTCAGCCCCGCCTGATAGGCCGCGCCCTCCCAGATCACGCTCTGGACGCGGCCGTCATTGCCGACGGCAAGTCCGCCCGACCAGCTGAGGTCGATATAGTCGTTCGCCTGCTGCGCCTGGCGCAGGCTCTCGCTCGGTTCGTTGCGATAGGCGAGGCGATAGCTGCCGAGCTCAAGGCCGTTCGTGGGCGCGCCCTGCGCATTTTCGTCGAGCCGCCGCTCGATCAGGCCGCGCCAGTCATGGGCGTGAATGCCCTCCAGGGTCTCGACGATATCGTCCAGCGTATAGGTAAGCTGCCCCCAGTCGCCGTCATTGACGCCGAAAAAGCGCCGCGCGAAATCGTCAAGCGAGCGCCGTCCGCGGGTTTCGCGGCGCAGGATCTGGTCGATCTCCAGCCAGACGAGCGCGCCCTCGCGATAATAATCCTCGCTGCGCTGCCAGCTCGTCCAGGGATTGGGCTGGCGCGCGGCGATGATCGGATCATGGGCCGTATCCTGAAGATCGCGCCAGGCGCGCCCCGCGCGAAGCTCCAGCCCGGCGACCCGCAGCGCGAGCTGTTCGCGGAACTGTTCGGGCGTGTAGAGGCCGGAGCGGGCGGCGAGGACGGTGTCCCAGAAGGTCGTCTGGCCCTCATAGACCCAGAGCAGATTGTCCTGCATCGGCGTGCGATAATCGGGCGTCCACAGGCCTGCGGGACGGCGGAACTTGCCGTTCCAGCTATGGGTAAGCTCATGCGGGAGCAGCGAGCGGCGGCCCGGGCCCTCGTCCCATTCGAGGAAATAGCCGCTGGGCACCGCATTTTCCGAGGAGCGCTGATGTTCGAGCCCGATGCCCGACATCGTGTCGGTGATCGCGAACAGGAAATCGTAGCGATCGAAATGGCGCGCGCCGAACAATCGCACGGCCTGGTCGGAAAGGCGGCGGTGCGCGGCGATCTGTTCGTCGGTCGCGGCGAGCTCGGAGGCGCGGTCGGCGAAGGTGTTGAGCCACAGCCCGTTGCCGAGATCGTCCTGCCGGTAGTGCGCGCCCGCGAACATCGGGCTGTCGACAAGGGTTTCGTAGCTCACCGTATCGTAGCTGATCCGCCCGTCGGCGCCGGGCCGCGCGCCGCGCAGCGCGACCGCGCTGTTCCACCCCGCGGGCAGGGTCACCGAAGGCGCGACCATGATGTTCCGGACATAATAGCCCGCGGGATAGAAGGACATCTTCTCCCATTGCAGGTTCAGCATTTCGGCCGTCATC
Organism: Parasphingopyxis marina; assembly: GCF_014237875.1. Classification (GTDB taxonomy): domain Bacteria; phylum Pseudomonadota; class Alphaproteobacteria; order Sphingomonadales; family Sphingomonadaceae; genus Parasphingopyxis; species Parasphingopyxis marina. The sequence goes on along the minus strand of NZ_JACJVJ010000001.1, from coordinate 124,947 downwards.
ACGATCCGGCCCTGGTTGCGTTCGGTCGCCGAAAGGAACTGGAAGCGCAGGCGCAGTTCGGTCGCGCCCTCGGGCACGTCGATATGGAAGGCGTAGACGTCGAGCGGATCGCGGGTCCAGTCGATCCGCTGGCCGTTCGCCTCGATCGTCAGCCCGGCGAGATGGCGGATCGGCCCGCGCGGCGCATGGTTGCCCGGCAGCCATTCGGGATAGAGCAGCACCATCGGCCCGGCCTGGGCGACGGGTATCGTCTGCTCGACGCGGAAGATCGCGCGCTCGGTATCGGTGGCATCGACATGGATCGCCATCGTGCCGGGATAGGGAATGTCGCGCGCCGCCGGGATCGCATCGACGACCGGCGTCGCTTCGGGGGCGCTGTTCTGCACCGGATTCTGGGCCTGTGCCGCAACGGGCATGGCGAGAACGGCGAAAGCCGCAAGGAGGATCGGTCGCATGAAATATCCCTTGGTCAATACCGGGGGAGAGTGGCGCAAGCGCGCGCCGAAATCCAGTGCGCGGCCGCCGCGTGCCGGGCCCGGGTCAGCCGGCCTGGGGGTGTTTTCCCGCGCGCAAGACCAGGATCCGGGCGATCGCCATAGCCAGCAGCACCGTCCAGGAAATCAGCCCGCCAAGGCCGAGAAGCGCCGACCGGGCGTCTTCGGTCGCGCCGAACAGCATGATCGCCCCGCCCGCCGTCACGATCAGCCCTGCCATCGGCCAGAAGCCGCCGATCCGGGCGATCAGCCAGCCGATCGCGAGCGCGGCGAGGCTCAGCAGCGCGAACTTGCCGCGCACCATCGGGATCAGCAGGTCGATGGTCGATTGCCCGCCCGGCAGGTCGGCCATGATCGCGAACAGCTGCATGCCCTCGATCTCGTCGAACAGCGCGGCGAGCAGGACGGCGGCGACGCCCGCCGCGGCGATCTTCGGCCCGCGCGACCTGAGCGCGATCAGCCCGCAGATCAGGAAGGCGGCATAGGCCGGGATGAAGGCGAGCGCATCGACCCAGGTCGCGTGGCGCATCGCGGCGAGGAACTGGCTCCGGCACGGTTCCTCGCCGAACAGGGTGGCGACATCGGCCGGCGTGCGGACGATTTCGAAGGCGATGATCGAGCCGAGATTGCCGCCGGTTTCCGCGCAGCTTTCGATGTTGGGGATCATCCCGAAATAGAAGGAAATGATCGTCGTCACGAGCCCGGCGCCCGCGCAGCGCCACCACCATTTCGCTTCGTCTTTCATCCCCGTCCCCGTTTCTCTTTTTCGGCTATTCCCTGGCCCGCTCGATGCTTTCCAGAACGATCCGGCAGGCCTCTTCGCGGTCGCCCCATTTGCCGACCCGCACCCATTTTTCGGGCTCCAGGTCTTTGTAATGGGTGAAGAAATGCTCGATCTGCTGCATCACGATTTCGGGCAGGTCGTTGCCCTCGTCGATCTTGCGATAATAGGGGAAGGTCGCGTCGATCGGGACGCAGAGCAGCTTCTCGTCGCCGCCATGCTCGTCTTCCAGGTTGAGCACCGCGATCGGCCGGCAGCGCACGACGCAGCCCGGCATGAAGGGCGAGCGCGCCACGACCAGCGCGTCGAGCGGGTCGCCATCGGGCGACAAGGTATGCGGAACGAAGCCGTAATTGGCCGGATAGCGCATCGGCGTGTGCAGGATGCGGTCGACGAACAGCGCGCCGGACACCTTGTCGAATTCATATTTTACCGGCTCGCCGCCGACCGGCACCTCGATGATCACGTTGATGCTGTCGGGCGGGTCGTCGCCGATGGGGATGAGGTCGATGTTCATGGGGTGAAATTCTATCAAATGACGGCGCAGCGCAAGGCACAGTTCCGCTTGCGGGAAAAGAATAACAAATGTTACCGTCGAGTCGACACGCCGGAGTCGCCTGCCTGAATCATGCGGCGGCGCACAAGGCGGCGAACAGGAGAGCGGGCATGCATGTAGGTTTCGCCACGGGCTTCGCGCATCAGCGCGACGACAGTTATCCCGATGAGAAGTTCCTGCGCGAGGAACTGGAAAATTGCGTCCTCGCCGAAGAACTCGGTTTCGATTCGGTCTGGATCACCGAACATCATTTCGGCAGCTATTCGCTGTCCAACGATCCCTTGCAGCTGCTGACCTATCTTGCGGGCCGCACCAGTCGCGTGAAGCTCGGCACCCAGTGCATCATCGTTCCCTGGCACAATCCCGCGCGGCTCGCGGAGAAGATCGTCAATCTCGACATCATGTCGGGCGGGCGAGCGATATTGGGTTTCGGCGGCGGGCTCGGGCCGAAAGAATTTACCGGGCTGGGAATCGACCAGAACCTGTCGCGCGATCTCTATACCGATATTCTCGACGTGCTGATCCCCGCGCTCGAAACCGGGATATTGGAGGGCGAGGGCGCCTATGGCGTGCAGCCGCGCACCGAGCTGCGGCCGCGCCCGATCAAGAGCTTCGAGGGCCGCAAATTCTGCGGCTCGCTCAGCGGCTCCTCGATGCGCGCCGCGGCCCGGCACGGCTTCGGCAATATGGTGCTGATGCTGCCCCAGCGCGGCAAGGAGACGCCGCCGGATCTCTACAAGGAAGTGTGGCAGGAAGAACGCGGCGACGGCAGCGAACCGCCGCCGCCGATGCTGGGGGGCAATTATTATATCGACGAAAGTGCGGAGCTTGCCGAGGTGCAGGGCCGCAAATATCTGGCCAACACGATGCGCGCCGCGGTCACCAATTACAGCCTCGACAAGCCCGGCATCTTCAAGAACATCAAGGGCTATGAGAGCTACGAGAATATGACGCTCGAGCCCGACGAGATCGAACCCTATGTCGAAAATTTCAGCCACTCGGCGGTCACCGGCACGCCGCAGATGATCCTCGAGCGGATGTGGGAGCTGAAGGAAATCTACAAGCCGCAGGGCTTCTTCCCGCACGTCCATTATGGCGGGATGCCGCAGGAAGAGGCGCTGAAGAATATGCATCTCTTCGCCGAAAAGGTGCTGCCGGAACTCAAAAGCTGGGAAGCCGAAGCCTCGATCGACGACCGCTTCCTCGAGGCCGCCGAATAGGAAGGCCGATTTCCCCGGCGGGCGGGCCAGCGCGCCCATCCGCTATTTCCGTTTCCCGCAAATGCCGCTAGAGGCCCCTGCCATGGCCAAGAGCGAGACACCCAAGGCGATCCGCGGCACGCAGGACATGATCGGCGAAGAGGCCGAGCGCTTCCAGCATGTCGTCGACACGTTCGACCGGGTCCGGCGGCTTTACGGCTTCGGCCGGGTCGAGGTGCCGGTGTTCGAGGCGACCGCCGTCTTCGCGCGCTCGCTCGGCGAGACCACCGATGTCGTGTCCAAGGAAATGTACAGTTTCGAGGACAAGGGCGGGGATTCGCTGACGCTGCGCCCGGAATTCACCGCCGGTATCGCGCGCGCGTACCTGACGAACGGCTGGCAGCAATATGCGCCGATGAAGCTCGCCACCGACGGGCCGCTCTTCCGCTACGAGCGCCCGCAAAAGGGCCGCTTCCGCCAGTTCCACCAGCTCGACGCCGAGATTATCGGCGCGGGCGAACCGGCGGCGGACGTCGAGCTGCTGGTGATGGCCGATCAGCTGCTGAAGGAATTGGGCATCGCCGAGGGCGTGACCTTGCAGCTGAACACGCTCGGCGATGCCGCGACGCGCGACGCCTGGCGCGATGCGCTGGTCGCGCATTTCGAGGCGCATAAAGGCGAGCTTTCCGAAGACAGCATCGACCGGCTTTCCCGCAACCCGCTGCGCATCCTCGACAGCAAGGACCCGCGCGACCGCCCCATCGCCGATGCCGCGCCGGGTATCGACGATGTGATGAGCAACGAGGCGGCGGCTTTCTTCGAAGACGTGACCGTCGGGCTCAATGCGGCAGGCGTCGCCTGGGAACGCAATCCCCGGCTCGTCCGCGGCCTCGATTACTATCGCCATACCGCCTTCGAATTCGTCACCGACCGGCTCGGCGCGCAGGGCACGGTGCTCGGCGGCGGCCGCTATGACGGGCTGATCGAGGCGCTCGGCGGACCCGAGACGCCGGCGGTGGGCTGGGCGGCCGGGATTGAGCGGCTGGCTATGTTGCTTGACGAATGGCCGGATTCGGTGACCGAAATAGCAGTGTTTACTACAAACCCGGAGCTAGATGGTTTTGTATTGGAACTGGCCAGTCTGCTTCGAAGGCCGCCAGCCGCTATTCGCACCGAAATTTTTGCCGCCGGATCAAGACGCAAACGATTTGATAAAGCGAAAGCGTCGGGCGCTTGGCGTTGCCTAGCCGTTGAATTTCACGATGATGGAAACTGCGTCGTGCGACTGCGAGACCTCAATATTGATAGAGCAAAGCCAGTTCGAACCAGGATAACCAAGGCCCTTGAGCAGCGTTTTCATTTTCGGGAAGAAACAATTGCAGACGCCCACTCGTGGATACTGGCCCAACGAAAATGACCACCATCTCCCCCGAACGTATCGACGCCATCCTGTCCCGGCAGGAAGACCTGCAGGGCCAGATGGCGACCGGCGATCTCGCGCCCGACAAGTTTGTCGAGCTTTCCAAGGAATATGCCGAGCTCGAACCCGTTGCGGAAACCGCAAAGGAGCTGCGGCGGCTGCGTGAGGAGCTGGCGGCGCTGGCCGAAATGCTCGCCGATCCGGAAATGAAGGAAATGGCCGAGGCCGAAGCCGAAGAGCTGAAGGCGGCGATCCCCGAGGCCGAACGCGCGCTGGCGGTGAAGCTGCTGCCCCGCGACAGCGCCGACGAGCGCCCGGCGGTACTCGAAGTGCGGGCCGGCACGGGCGGCGACGAGGCGGCGTTGTTCGCCGGCGATCTCCTGCGCATGTACCAGCGCTATGCCGAGGAACAGGGCTGGGGCTTCGAACTGATGTCGGCCAGCGCGTCGGACGCCGGCGGCTACAAGGAGGCGGTCGTCAACGTCAAAGGCAAGGGCGTGTTCGCCAAGCTGAAATTCGAAAGCGGCGTCCACCGCGTCCAGCGCGTTCCGGCGACGGAGAGCGGCGGGCGCATCCATACCTCCGCCGCGACGGTGGCGGTGCTGCCCGAACCCGAAGAGGTGGATGTCAGCATCGACGAGAACGACCTGCGGATCGACGTCTATCGCTCGTCCGGCCCCGGCGGGCAATCGGTCAACACCACCGATAGCGCGGTGCGCATCACCCATATCCCGACCGGGCTCGTCGTCACCCAGCAGGACGAGAAATCACAGCACAAGAATCGCGAAAAGGCGATGAAGGTGTTGCGCGCGCGGCTCTACGAGCATCAGCGCGCGATCGTCGATGCCGAGCGTTCGGGCGCGCGCAAGTCGATGGTCGGCTCGGGCGACCGGTCCGAGCGCATCCGCACCTATAATTTCCCGCAGGGCCGGGTGACCGATCACCGGATCAACCTGACCCTGCACCAGCTGCCGCAGATCCTCGAAGGGCCGGGGCTCGAGGAACTCGTCACCGCGCTGATCGCCGAGGACGAGGCCGAGCGGCTCGCCCATATCGAGGAGTAAGGCATGACGGTTGTGCGCGAAGCGCTGCGCGAGGCGGCGGCGCGGCTGGCACCGGTGTCGGAAACGCCGCGGCTGGACGCCGAAGTGCTGATGGCCGAGGCGCTGGGGCTGACCCGGGAAGCGATGCTGCTCGGCCGCCTCGACAGCGACGCGCCGGAGGGCTTTGGCGCGCTGGTCGAACGGCGGCTCGCCCATGAACCCGTCGCCTATATTATCGGCCGGCAGGAATTCTGGAGCCTGGACCTGAAAGTCGGCCCCGGCGTGCTGGTGCCGCGATCCGAAAGCGAAACGCTGATCGAGGCGGCGCAAAGCTGGTTCGGGAACGAGGCGCCCGAAACGATCCTCGATCTCGGGACCGGGCCCGGCACCCTGCTTCTGGCGGCGCTGTCCGAATGGCCCGATGCGCGCGGGTTGGGCATCGATGCGTCGGAAGAGGCGCTGGCCTATGCGCGCGGCAATGCCGAAGCGCTGGGCCTGGCCGAGCGCGCGGAATTCCGGATCGGCAACTGGGTGGAGGGGCTTTCGGGCACGTTCGACCTGATCCTGTGCAATCCGCCCTATCTCGATAGCGAGGACGACATCATGGCGGACGTGCGCGATTTCGAACCGCATCTGGCGCTGTTCGGCGATGCCCAGGGCCTTGGCCCCTATCGCGAAATCGTGCCGCGGCTGGCTCCATTTATCGCCAAAGGGGGCGGCGCGGCCATCGAATTGGGCAAGGGCCAGATGGATAATGTGGATAAGATTTGCCGGGCCGAAGGCTTTGAAACCCGCCGCTGGCGGGACCTTTTGGGCATAGAGCGATGCCTTTTTATCCACATATAGGACCATGCCCTAACCATATTTTCACTTGCATTTGGCAAAACGGAACGGATATGGGCAGGGGTGGAACGAGGGTTCCGGCAGCACAACAGCACTGAAACCTTCGCCCCACGATCTCCATCGTCAAACCGCTGATGTCCGGCGGTGCTGGCATTGGACCGGCTGCGGCTGGCCCTTGCGGAGAAAGCTATCCGAGCGGCCAGGATGGGCCTGGCCGATGAAAGCGGCGCGCGGGGGCGTGCTTTTCCCGGAAACAATGGACTGAGGATCTACAGACCTTGATGAACAATAGAAGTTCGGGCCGTCGCCGGAGCCGGAGCAATCGTTCCAGCAACCGCGGGCCCAATGACGGTAACCGTCTCGACAACCGCGCACGCGGCAACGCCAACCAGCTTTGCGAAAAGTACAAGGCGATGGCGCGCGACGCCCATCAGCAGGGCGATCGGGTAATGAACGAATATTACCTGCAGTTCGCGGATCATTATTTCCGGGTGCTCACCGAGAGCAACCAGCGCAAGGACGAGCAGAATCGCGGTCGCGACGACAATCGTCAGGGCCAGCGTGCCAAGGACGACGGCGGCGACAATAATGCTGCGGATCGCGACGAGCCGGAAACCGAAACCGAAGCCGAGGCCGAAAAGGAAGCGCCGAAAAAGCGCAAACCCCGCCCGCGTGCCGCCAAGGCCGAACAGCCGGCGAAAGCCAATGGCTCGGGCGAAGGCCATGATTCGGACGAAGAGCGGATCGAGGCCGATCGCCTGCCCGGTTCCATCTCGATCGGCGGCAATGACGCCGACGATGACGAGCCGGAAGCCGCTGCCGAAAAGAAGCCCGCCCGCCGTTCGCGCAAGAGCGACGATGGCGACGGAGCCGTCGCCGAAGCCTAGAGGCTTTCCAACCGGGCCGATCGCTGCCACTCTCCCGCCTGAGGGAGAGTGCCATGAAGCCCGTCGTCTTGTTCGCCCTGGCCGCCGCTTTTGTCCCCGCCGCCGCGTCGGCGCAGGGACAGGGCGATGTTTCGGTCACCATCTACAACAACAATCTCGCGCTCGTGCAGGATATCCGGCAGGTCGCCCTGCCGACCGGCCGTTCGCGGCAGGAATTTCCCGAGGTCTCCGCGCAGATCCGGCCCGAAACGGTAACCATCGGCGGCAGCGGCATCGCGATCGTCGAGCAGAATTTCGATTACGACCTGCTCTCGCCCGACGCGTTGATGGAAAATGCGGTCGGCGAACTCGTCACCATCGTCCGCTTCAACCCGGCGACCGGCCAGGAAACGCGCGAGCGCGCCCGGGTGCTCGCCGTCAATGGCGGCGTGGTGCTGGAAATTGCCGGTCGGATCGAGGTTTTGCGCGACGATGGCCGGCCCGCGCGCGTCGTCTTCGATACGATCCCGCCCAACCTGCGCGCCCGCCCGACGCTTTCGGTAACCCTGGACAGCAACCGCGCGGGTACCCGGCCGCTGTCGCTCAGCTATCTGACGCCGGGGCTCGGCTGGAACGCCGATTATGTCGCGCTCTACGACCAGGAGGACGGGACGATAGACGTCCAGGGCTGGATCACCCTGCGCAACACCACGGGCACGACCTTCGACAATGCCGATACCCTGCTCGTGGCCGGCGCGGTGAACCAGGGCGGTAATAATAACAGTCGCTATCGCGGCCCCCCCCAAAGCTCGCCGATCACCCGGCCGGGTACCGAAACCGCCGACCGCGAACAGCTCGGCGATTTCTATCTCTATCCGCTCGGCCACCGCACGACGATCGCCGACCGGCAGACGAAGCAGGTCAATTTCCTCGACGTGCAGGGCGCGCGCGCATCCAACGATTATGCGTTTCGCGTCGACAGCTTGCGGACCGCCGATGCCGCCAGCGCCAACAGCGTGCTGCGTTTCTCGTCGAGCAGCGAGGGCGGGCTCGGCGATGCGCTGCCCGCGGGCACGGTGCGCGTCTATATGCGCGACGCGCGCGGCGATCCGCAATTCATCGGCGAGAACGCGATCCCGCACACGCCGATGGGCTCGCAGCTGGCGATCGTCACCGGCGAGGCGTTCGACGTGAATGTCGCCTCCACGGTGGTCCAACGGACCCGGCTCGCGATGTATCACTGGCGCACCCAGATGCGCTACACGCTCACCAATGCCCGCTCCGAAGCGGTGACCGTGCAGCTGGATCAGATGCAGCTGCCCTGGTGGTGGCCCGAAACGCGGGTGACCGAGGAGAGTCTGCAAAGCGAGCGGCTGTCGGCCGATGGCGTGCGCTGGCTCGTCGACGTGCCGGCCAATGGCGAGACGATCGTCAGCGCCACGTTCGACACGCGCTACTGAGCCCGCCCGCCATGCGCCGCCTCGCGCTGATCCTTCTCACCCTGTTCGCGGCGTCGCCCGCGGCGGCGCAGGTGATCGTTTCGGACGGGCCGGAGAGCGTGGCCGTCACCCTGTACCGGGATCCGGGGCGGGGCGAGGGCGGCGGCATCAACCTCAACGCTCTGGGCGGCTTTGCGCTGATCACCGAGACGCGACAGATCGCGCTGCCGGCCGGCGCGGCGACGATCCGCTTCGAAGGCGTGGCCGAAGGCATCGTGCCCGTCAGCGCCATCGTTACCGGGCTGCCCGGCGGCACGATCCAGCGCAACCGCGATGCGCGGCTGCTTTCGCCGGCTTCGCTGGTCGATGGATCGCTCGGCAATCGCGTCACCATCCGCCGCGCGGATTCCGAGACCGGCGGGATGCGCGAGCAGCCGGCGACCATCCGGGTCGGTCCGAACAACGGCGTGATCTTCGAAACCGCCGAGGGGATCGAGGCGCTGCGTTGTTCGGGTCTCCCCGAAACCCTCGTCTATGACGGGGTGCCCGAAGGACTGTCGGCGCGACCGACGCTTTCGGTCGAAACGGTGAGCGAGGAAGCCGCGACGGTGACGGTCACACTCTCCTATCTCGCCTCGGGCTTCGACTGGACCGCCCATTATGTCGCCGATCTGTCGGACGATGGCGACGAATTGCGCCTTTTCGCGTGGCTGACGCTGGCCAATTCGAACCCGCAAAGCTTTCCCGATGCCGATGTCCAGGCGGTCGCAGGAACGCTCAACCGTGAGGCGGCGAGCGATATTGCCGATGCCTGGCAGCAGCTCCAGCTGCGCCTCAGTTGCTGGCCCATGGACACGACGGCGACCCATCCGGGCTTGAGCACCGAGCAGACGACCGGGATGATGAGCTATTCGGAATCACCAGGAGCGATCGTCGTCACGGCTCAGCGCCGGGGAGCGGCGGAGATGGATATGGCGATCGCCGGCATCGTCGCCGAGCAGGAGGATCTCGGCGATCTCAAGCTCTATCGTATTCCCGAGCAGGTGACCGTCGCCGCCAATGCGCAGAAACAGGTGGCGCTGCTCGTCCAGCCCGCCGTGCGCTTCGAACGGCTCTATACCGGCCGCTTCGCCAATTATCGCGGCGACAGCGAGCCCGAGCCGCTGTTCATCACCTTCCGTACCGAGAACGAACTATCCGAAGGGCTCGGCGTGCCTTTACCCTCGGGCACGGTAACAGTGTTCGAGCAGGCCGCCGGGCGCCGCCTTCCGGTGTCCGAGACCCGGCTTGCGGATCGCGCCATCGGGCAGGAGGTCGAACTGCAGGTCGTCCCGAGCGCGCAGGTGATCCTGACCACCGCCTATGAAGGCGATGGCGACCGGCACCGCTGGCAGCTGACCGTGACCAACGCCAATCCTCGTCCCGCCGAAATCGAGCTCGTGCTGGGCCCGGCCGATACGCCTTTGCGCTTTTCGGGCGGGCGGACGCGAGAGCGCGAGGGCGAGCGGATCTGGCGGGTCACCGTCCCGGCCAATGGCGAGCGCTCGCTACGGGTGAACGCGCCGGACGCCTAGTCCCTGCCGTCGAAATGCGCGACATCCTCGTCATGGCCGGTGCCGGAGCTCAGAAAGGCCAGGCCCATCAACAGGCCCGCGACGAAGATCGTCCCGCCGACGCCCACGGATGTCGCCAGCACGATATGGATGCTCAGCCCGGCGCCGAAGAAATGGAACCAGCCCAGCGCCACCATCGTCGCCGCGATTGCGGCCAGCGCCATCCATTTCAGGATGCGGCGATAGCGCGCCCAGGCGAAGCGGGCATAGTCGGGATCGTCGAGCGAGTTTTTGGTATCGGGCATCGCCTTCCTTTGGGCGTTCGGCACGCCCTCATCAAGGCCGCCGCCGCTTCGTTCAGCGACAGCATCGCCTCGGCGAAACCGTGATCTGTCGGCTAAGGCGCTGAATTCCGCCTTTCTTTCCTTCGGCTTCGAAAAGGCGCATTATTGCACCCGATTCAGATAGCGAATTGGGAGAGGCGCTATGACGATCAGCAGCATCCTGGAGAGCAAGGGCGGCGAGACGATTGTCGCCACGCCGGATATGAGCGTGTCCGACGCGGTGCGCCTGTTCGCCGAAAGGCGGATCGGCGCGGTGCCGGTGCTCGACGGCGACACGGTTGTCGGCATCATGTCCGAACGCGATCTCGTCCATATCGTCGCCGCATTCGGCGCCGCGGCGCTGGACAAGAATGTCGGCGAGGTGATGACTTCGCCGCCGATCACCGTCGAAAAGGATCACAGCATTTTGGGCGCGCTCGGCCTGATGACGCGGCGGCGCATCCGGCATCTGCCGGTGCTCGACGGCGGCGAACTGATCGGCTTCGTGTCGATCGGCGATCTCGTCAAATACCGGATGGACCGGATCGAGCAGGACGCCGCGGCGATGCGCGACTATATCCAGCAGGTCTGAAGCTCAGGCTTCGGCGATCAGCGGCTTGCGGCGGACGAGCAGATCGCGCAGCTCGACGACGAGCGGCCGCGCGAAGACGATCAGCAGCAGCGCATAGCTGGCGATGCCCAGCAGGACGAGCAGCGCCAGATGGCCGATCAGCGGCATCGGCGGCAGCATCAGTTCCACGCCCTCGACGATTCCGGCCATGGCGAGCGAGGCGGCGAGGCCCGGCAGGAGCGCGCGGCCGAGCGCGCCGATACCGATGCCGATCACCGGCATCGAGGCCAGCATGGTGACGGCGGTGAGGATCGGGAAGCCGATCAGCCAGACCCGCGCCATGCCCTCGATCCCGTAATCGACGCCGATCGCGAAGGATGCGGCCATGATCGCCGCTCCGATCATGTTGACGCGAACCGCGATCCAGGGGCGGCCGAGCGCGTTGGTCGCCGGGGCGAACAGGATCTGCAGGGTCATGAAGGGCATCGCCAGCGCCAGCAGGCGGACGAGCGGGATGGTTTCCAGCCACTGATCGCCGAGCATCGCGGTGACGAGCGGTTCGGCGGTGATCGCGAGCCCTAGATAGAAGGGCAGCGCGATCAGCATGATCAGCCGCACCGCATTGGCGAAGGCCGGGGCGATCGCCGCCCCGTCGCGGTGCATGCGCGAATAGGTGGCGAACGCGACGTCGTTGAGCGGCGGCACGAATTTCGCGACCAGGATCTGCGTCAGGAACAGGGCGGTCGTATAGACGCCCAGCATGTGCGCGTCGAAGGCGCGGCCGGCGATGAACACGTCGGACTGGCTCTGCAGGAACCAGAAGAACTGGATCGCCGTCATCGCGCCGCCGAATCCGATCATCGCGCCCGCGCCCTTGAAGGCGAAGCTGGGCATGACGAGCGAGCGCGCCGCCCAGGTCAGCCCGATGCCGCGCACCATGAACATCACGATCGGCGCGTAAACGAGCGTCCACACGCCGAATCCCAGCAGGGCGAGCGTCAGCGCGGTCGCGGCGCCGGAGATCGAGCCGGCGAGATTGGCCAGCGCCTGCTTCTTATATTCGAGTTCGCGGCTGAGCAGCGCGAACGGCAGGGCGATGAACGGCGTCGTCAGATACAGAAGCGCCTGGACGCGCAATATGTCCGTGACTCGCGGTTCGCGGAAATAGGCGGCGGCGAGCGGCGCGAGCGCGAGTTGAATCGCCGCCAGCGCTATATTGAGGAGAATCAGCAGCCCGAAGACCTGGCGAATCTGTTTTTTACCGACCGTTTCGCGCTGGATCAGCGAACTCGCAAAGCCATAGCCTTCGAGCAGGCTCAGGAAGACGACGACCAGCGAGGCCATGGCGAACAGGCCGTA
>NZ_JACJVJ010000001.1:0-110000 GCF_014237875.1 Parasphingopyxis marina | reverse complement strand
GATAGGCTCCACCATCCTCCAGATATGAAGACACGTAATTCCGCGCTTCGGCGCGGATAATGGCGGGAATTGCCCGCCTCTTTGACATCGTAAATGGGTTTTAGAAATCGATGCCGCGGTAGCATTTGTTTCGGTTTGATATGACCGAAACGCTCAAAATGTTACTGCAATATCGCACCCCCTCCTTATCCTCGAGGGGGTGTATGAATAAAGGCTGAGATTAATGATTATCCGTATCATGCGGCAGTGCATGTCGAGTGGTAATCGGGGCTTTTCTGAAGTCCTGGTGACCCGGCATTGTCGTTGATGGTGCGGACTCTCAAGTGTGAGGTAAGAGCATTTGGTGGATGCCTTGGCATACACAGGCGATGAAGGACGTGGCACGCTGCGATAAGCTGCGGGGAGGTGTGAGCAACCTTTGATCCGCAGATTTCCGAATGGGGAAACCCATCCTCACCATTTCTTTTCGCTCTCGATCGTTCTTCGGAACGGCCGGGCTCGGAAAGAGGTGGAAAGGATATCACCGAAGTGAATATATAGCTTTGGTGAAGCGAACCCGGCGAACTGAAACATCTCAGTAACCGGAGGAAAAGACATCAACCGAGATTCCGTTAGTAGTGGCGAGCGAACGCGGACCAGGCCTATTAAGCAAGCGTAGTCAGCAGAACATTCTGGAAAGTTTGGCCATAGCGGGTGACAGCCCCGTATGCGTAAACGAAACTTGTGAATCGAGTAGGGCGGGACACGTGAAATCCTGTCTGAACATGGGGGGACCACCCTCCAAGCCTAAATACTCGTGTATGACCGATAGTGAACAAGTACCGTGAGGGAAAGGTGAAAAGCACCCCGATGAGGGGAGTGAAACAGTTCCTGAAACCGAATGCTTACAATCAGTTGGAGCCCCCTTGCGGGGTGACAGCGTACCTCTTGCATAATGGGTCAGTGACTTAATGTATCATGCAAGCTTAAGCCGTTAGGCGGAGGCGAAGCGAAAGCGAGTGTTAATAGCGCGACTGAGTATGATGCATTAGACCCGAACCCCGGCGATCTAGGCATGGCCAGGCTGAAGGTGCGGTAACACGCACTGGAGGGCCGAACCGTATAATGTTGAAAAATTATCGGATGAGCTGTGTTTAGGGGTGAAAGGCCAATCAAGCCGGGAAATAGCTGGTTCTCCGCGAAAACTATTTAGGTAGTGCCTCGGACGAATATCTTGGGGGGTAGAGCACTGGATGGGCTAGGGGGTCGCGAGATCTACCAAACCTAACCAAACTCCGAATACCCAAGAATACTATCCGGGAGACAGACGGCGGGTGCTAAGGTCCGTCGTCGAAAGGGAAACAGCCCTAACCTACAGCTAAGGTCCCCAAATCATATCTAAGTGTGAAAGCATGTGGAAATCCCAAAACAACCAGGAGGTTGGCTTAGAAGCAGCCATCCTTTAAAGAAAGCGTAACAGCTCACTGGTCTAAATAAGGGTTTCTGCGGCGAAGATGTAACGGGGCTAAAGATATGTACCGAAGCTTAGGGTGTGGATTTATCCACGCGGTAGCGGAGCGTTCCGTAGGCGGATGAAGCGGTCTGGTAATGGACCGTGGACGTATCGGAAGTGCGAATGCTGACATGAGTAGCGATAAACAGGGTGAGATGCCCTGTCGCCGAAAGCCCAAGGGTTCCTGCTTAAAGCTAATCTGAGCAGGGTAAGCCGGCCCCTAAGACGAGCCCGAAGGGGGTAGTCGATGGGAACCACGTTAATATTCGTGGGCCTGGTGGTGTGTGACGGATCTCGTGTGTTGTCTGTTCTTATTGGATTGAACAGGCTTCGAAGAGGTTCCAGGAAATAGCCCCACCGTATAGACCGTACCCTAAACCGACACAGGTGGGCAGGTAGAGTATACCAAGGCGCTTGAGAGAATGGTGTTGAAGGAACTCGGCAAATTGCCTCCGTAACTTCGGGAGAAGGAGGCCCTGTCAGAAGGCAACTTTTGACAGGGGGCACAAGCTGGGGGGTAGCGACTGTTTATCAAAAACACAGGGCTCTGCTAAGTCGGCTTCAAGACGACGTATAGGGTCTGACGCCTGCCCGGTGCCGGAAGGTTAAAAGGAGGAGTGCAAGCTCCGAATTGAAGCCCCGGTGAACGGCGGCCGTAACTATAACGGTCCTAAGGTAGCGAAATTCCTTGTCGGGTAAGTTCCGACCTGCACGAATGGCGTAACGACTTCCCCACTGTCTCCAACACCAACTCAGCGAAATTGAATTCTCCGTGAAGATGCGGAGTACCCGCGGTTAGACGGAAAGACCCCGTGCACCTTTACTGCAGCTTCAGAGTGGCATTAGGAAACAACTGTGTAGAATAGGTGGGAGGCTTTGAAGCGACGTCGCCAGATGTCGTGGAGCCAACAAGTGAAATACCACCCTGCTGTTTTTTGATGTCTAACCTAGATCCATGAATCTGGATCAGGGACCCTCTGTGGCGGGTAGTTTGACTGGGGCGGTCGCCTCCTAAAGAGTAACGGAGGCGCGCGATGGTAGGCTCAGGTCGGTTGGAAATCGACTGCGAGAGTGCAATGGCATAAGCCTGCCTGACTGCGAGACCGACAGGTCGAGCAGAGACGAAAGTCGGTCATAGTGATCCGGTGGTCCCTCGTGGAAGGGCCATCGCTCAACGGATAAAAGGTACGCCGGGGATAACAGGCTGATAACCCCCAAGAGCTCATATCGACGGGGTTGTTTGGCACCTCGATGTCGGCTCATCACATCCTGGGGCTGGAGCAGGTCCCAAGGGTTTGGCTGTTCGCCAATTAAAGTGGTACGTGAGCTGGGTTCAGAACGTCGCGAGACAGTTTGGTCCCTATCTGCCGTGGGCGTCGATATTTGAGAGGAGTTGCCCCTAGTACGAGAGGACCGGGGTGAACATGCCTCTGGTGGACCTGTCGTGGCGCCAGCCGCGCAGCAGGGTAGCTATGCATGGACGGGATAACCGCTGAAAGCATCTAAGCGGGAAGCCTCCCTCAAGATAAGATATCATCGAGCCGTGGAAGACCACCACGTTGATAGGCCGGGTGTGGAAGCGCAGTAATGCGTGTAGCTAACCGGTCCTAATAGCTCTTTTTACACTCGAGAGTTCCACCATCGACGACAGTGCCGAGCACTTGTCCGTTGGTTCTGGATAATCAAGAGTCTTAGCCCATGACGGGTATCGATTTCTTTCCCCTTTCTACGCCGGCTTCATAGCTTGGTGGCTATGGCGTCAGTGACCCACCCGATCCCATCCCGAACTCGGCCGTGAAACCTGACAGCGCCGATGGTACTGTGTCTTAAGGCACGGAAGAGTAGGTCGCCGCCAGGCTTTGTAGCCGGCGTGGAAAACGGTCAGGGAAAGCCCATTTACGATTGTCAGAGCCTTTGGCCGCACCGGCCTCAAGTTGGCGCGGGGTGGAGCAGCCCGGTAGCTCGTCAGGCTCATAACCTGAAGGTCGCAGGTTCAAATCCTGCCCCCGCAACCAGCCTGACACCAAAAGAGACCCCGCTTCGGCGGGGTTTTTTTATGCGCTGCGATGGCGAACCTGGCGGAGCGCCGGCCGTTTCGCGGAGCATCGCCGGATCCCCCCGGCGCCACGCCCGATCGCCCGTCCCCGGCCAGCGCGATCGCGCGGCCCTCGCCGCCTCGGGCCGCGCACAAAAAACGCCGCGGCATCGTACGACGCCGCGGCGTGCGGGACCAACCGCATTGGAGCGAGAAATTAGTGGGCGGCGGCCATGGGCGGCACCGAGGGAGAGCCGGCGAAGCCGCGCTGCGTTTCCTGCTGGGCGGCCCAGAAAGCCACCTGGTCGAGCGGCATGGTGCGGTTGAACGAGATGCCGGCATAGCCGCCCTCGACCCAGCGCACGACGCTGGCGCGGACCGGCAGGCCGTCGATCTCGACGACGACATCGGCGCCGCGCTCGAGCATTGCGGAAACGCTTACCTTCACTCCGCCCTGCGAGATATCGATCACCTGTACGGTTTCGTGCTTGTCGCCGATCGCGATCCTCGCCTGGCCATGGATGTTGAGGCGCGGTGCGCGCGGCGCCATCGCGCCGCCATGGGGCGCAAGCACCTCGTGCACGTCGATCTTTTCGACGAACTCGACGCCGGCGCGGCCGTCGACGACCCAGCGGACGATGCCGCTGACGATCTTGCCGGCCTTGAACTCGATCTCCACATGTTCGTTATCGTCGAGCGGGGCGAAAACCTCGGCCATCATGCCGCCGGAAGAGATGTTCCGGATCAGGCAGAGTTCCTGCATCGTGCTGGTGATGATCTTGCCGGCCTGCAACACGCTCATATAGCGCTGCCCGGTCCGGCGATCGATCGGAACCGGCCCGGAATCGGCAACCGAGAATGTCGTGAATTCGGTCGCCCCGTTATTGCTAATCATGGCTCTTCCCCAGAAATATCATTCTGCACAAACGTCATAATGCTGGGTTGGTTCCAATAAAGGCATGGTAAATGGAATTTTACTTATAAAATACCAGTATTCGTTAACGGGTATTAAGAAAGTATTTACGAACTGCTTGGCTATTCTATGCGCAGGTCCGTGAATGCCGGTGCGCCGAGCCTGGGCGGAACCGGCGGCGGATTCCCCTTGCCAAAGTAGCGGCAAGCAAGGTGGCGTGGGCCATGGCGAAACCGTGCGGGCTTCGATATGGAGGCTCCCGGAGGAGGCGTCGATGGCAGGTCCCAAATTGCTGGAAGGGCTGCGCATCGTCGATATGACGAGCGTGATTTTCGGTCCCTATGCGACGCAGACGCTCGCCGATTGCGGCGCCGATGTCATCAAGGTGGAAACCCCGCAGGGCGACCATTTTCGCAGCGCCGGCAAGCCCGCCGTCACCAAGGGCATGGGCGCCTGCCATATGACGCTCAATCGCGGCAAGCGTTCGATCGCGCTCGACCTGCGCAGCGAGGAAGACCGGGAGGTGATGCAGGGCCTGCTCGCCGATGCCGACGTTTTCATTCACAATGTTAGGAAGTCGGGCATCGAGAGGCTCGGCTTCGGCTATGAGGATGTGAAGGCGATCAAGCCCGACATCGTATATGTCCATTGCACCGGCTTCGGCCCCGGCGGCCCCTATGAACCGCTGCAATGCTATGACGATCTCGTCCAGGCGGCGAGCGGGGCGACCTCGCTGATGAGCCGCGTCGATGGCGATCCCGCGCCGCGCTACATCCCCTCCGCGATCGCCGACAAGGTTGCCGGGCTTCACGGCGCCTATGCGACGATGGCGGCGCTGATCCACAAGCTGCGCACCGGCGAGGGACAGTGCGTCGAAGTGCCGATGTTCGAGGCCTTCACCCAGTTTCTCTATGAAGAGCATCTGTTCGGCGCGACCTTCGATCCGCCGCAAGAGCCGATCCTCTACCGGCGCCAGGTCGATCCCGACCGCCAGCCCTTCCCGACTGCGGACGGGCATGTCAGCCTCGTTCCCTATGTCGATCCCAATTGGGTGACGCTGTTCGAACTGCTCGGCGATCCGGAGATGCTGAAGCGCGAGCCGTTCGACACGCCGATCGGCCGGTTCCGCAACCAGCCCGCGCTCTATCGCCGGATCGCCGAACTGACGCCGGCGAAAACGAGCGCCGAGTGGACCGATATCCTCAACGCTGCCGGGATCCCGTGCATCGCCTGCCGCGACGTCGAGGAGATTTTCGAGGATCCGCATCTCGAAGCGACGGGTTTCTTCAAGCGGTGCGATCATCCGAGCGAGGGCGCCTATGTCGAGATGCAGCCACCGGTCAAATTCGGCGCGCGGCCGGATTCCGATATCCGTCCGGCGCCCCGGCTCGACGAACATGGCGCAGACATAAGGCGCGAAGTGGCCGAACGAAAGCCAGGGCGCAAAGCAGGAAAGGCCGCCTGATGGTCCGCCTCTACGATTATTTCCGGTCCTCGGCCGCCTATCGCGTCCGCATCGCGCTCAACCTCAAGGGCTATGACTATGAGCGGATCCCGGTGAACCTGCTCGAGGACGGGCAGAAAAATAGCGAGTATCGCGCGCGCAACCCGCAGGGGCTGGTGCCGACCCTGGAAGTGACGGGCGGCGATCTCATCCAGTCGATGGCGATCGTCGATTATCTCGAAGAAGCCTGTCCGATCCCCTCCTTCCTGCCCGACGATCTCGTGGCGCGCGCGCAGGTGCGCGCGATGGCGCAGCTGGTCGCGTGCGATATCCATCCGCTCAACAATCTGCGCGTGCTCAAATATCTGAAGCAGGATCTCGGCCATCCGCAGGACGAAATCGATGCCTGGTATGCGCATTGGGTGCGCGAAGGGTTCGCCGCGCTCGAAGCGCTCGCGATCCGCTATGGCGGCACCTATCTGTCCGGGGACCTGCCCGGCGTTGCCGATATCTGCCTCGTGCCGCAGATGTTCAACGCGCGCCGTTTCGATATCGCGCTCGACGATTATCCCAATCTCGTCGCCTATGATGCCAAGGCCAACCAGCTCGAGGCGTTCCAGGCGGCGCATCCCGATCGCAACAGCTAACCGCTCCCTTCAGTAACGAGTATGTCCATGCGCAAATCCATCGCCTTGCTTCTCGCCGCCACCTCGGTGCCGGCCCTCGCGCAGGAGCAACAGATCGTCGTCACCGCCGCCGGGCTCAAAGATCCGCTGGGCGATGTCGCCTATAATGTCGTGACGATCGACCAGGAGGCGCTGGCGCGGGAGCCGAGCGGGCGGCTTGAGAATATCCTCGGCCAGGTCGCCGGGTTCCAGCTGTTTCGCGCGTCGGACGCGCGTTCGGGCCACCCCACCGGCCAGGGCGCGACCCTGCGCGGGCTTGGCGGCAATGCGTCGAGCCGGGCGCTGCTCGTCCTCGATGGGGTGCCGCAGAGCGATCCCTTCGGCGGGTGGATCAGCTGGCCCGGCTTCGACACCCAGGCGCTGGGGCGCATTCGCGTCACGCGCGGCGGCGGCAGCGGCGTTTACGGGCCCGGCGCGCTGGCCGGGACGATCGAGCTCGAAAGCCGGTCGGTCGAGAATTTCCAGCCGGCCCGGGCGAATCTCGCCTATGGCAATCGCGATGCGTCTGAGTTTTCCGCAGGCATCATGCTGCCGCCGACGGAAAATTCGCTGATCGACATTTCGGGCCATTATGGGCGCGGCGACGGGTTCGTGCCCGTTATCGCCTCGCAGCGCGGACCGATCGACGAGCCGGCGGCCTATAAGAGCTATGGCGGCACGGTCCGCTATTCCGCGCCCATCGGCAATGCCGAGATCCAGCTGGCCGGGCGGTTTTTCGAGGACGAACGCAATCGCGGCTTCCCGATGAGCGACAACCGCACGCGCGGCTTCGACACCAGCGTCCGGCTGCTCGGCCGGGGCAGCTGGCAATGGGAAGGGCTGTTCTATTATCAGGATCGCAATTTCCGTTCGAGCTTCGCCAGCGTCGACGATGCCCGCACCACGGCGACCCAGGTGCTCGACCAGTTCAGCGTGCCCGCGCGCGGGTTCGGCGCACGCTTCGAAATCCGCCCGCCGATTCCCGGCGATGCCGTGGAGCTGCGCCTGGGCGGCGATTATCGCGAGACGGTGGGCCGCACGCGCGAACGTTTCTTCTTCGTCGCCGGCGCGCCGACCCGCGAACGCGAGGCCGGCGGCACCACGCGCACCACCGGCGCCTTCGCCGACGCCACGGTTCGCGCCGCCGACGCGCTGACCTTTACCGGCAGCGCGCGGCTCGATCGCTGGTGGATCGACAACGGTTTTTTCCGCCAGGGCGATCTCGGCGGGCCGCTCAACGACGAGACGCTCTATCCCGATCGCGATGGCTGGCGCTTCACCGGGCGCGCGGGGCTGGCCTGGCGGCCGGACAATCCGCTGACGATCCGCGCGGCGGGCTATACGGGCTGGCGGCTGCCGACGCTCAACGAGCTGTATCGCGCGTTCCGGGTCGGCGACGATGTGACGGGCGCCAATGCCGCGCTGCGGCCAGAGGATCTGCAGGGGATCGAAGCGGGCATCGATTACACGCCCGCCTCCTTTCTCCGGCTTTCCGGCACGCTCTTCTACAACCGGCTCGACGATGCCATCGCCAATGTCACGGTCGGCCAGGGCCCCGGTTTCTTCCCCGGCATCGGCTTCGTGCCCGGCGTGGCCAGCCAGCGCCAGAATCTGGACGGGATCGCGGCCGCGGGGATCGAACTCGACGCGCAGGCGCAATTCGCCCAGTGGAGCCTGCGCCTCTCCTACGCCTTTACCGATGCCGAGGTCGACGCCTCGGGGCTCGCTGCGGCGCTTAACGGGCTGCGTCCCGCGCAGGTCGCCCGCCACAATGGCTCGGCGACGCTCAGCTATATGCGCGCCATGGGCGGCGAGGCGGCGGTTACGGTGCGCTATATCGGCGCGCGGTTCGAAGACGATCTCAACCAGCAGCGGCTCGACGACGCGCTGACCGTCGGCGCGCGCGCGCTCGTTCCGATCTACGGGCCCTTCCAGGCGGAACTGCGCGTCGAGAATATCTTCGATGCCCGTGTCGAGGCGGCGATATCGGGCGCGGGCCTTGTCGAGCGCGGGGCTCCGCGCAGCGTCTGGGCCGGCCTGCGCTTCGCCTTTTTCTAAACGGCACCTCCCATATCGGGCGCCTCTCGCTTTCCGCTTTCCCTTTGCGTAAACCTGCAAAGAAAAGATTCGGAAGAGGCAGCCATGCATCCCAGCGTCCACGCGCAGACCCAGCCCGGCAAGCCGGCCATCATCATGGCGCAGAGCGGCGAGACGATGAGCTATGCCGAGCTCGACCGGGCGTCGAACAAGGCGGCGCATTATTTCCGCTCGCTGGGCATCGAGGATCGCGACACGATCGCGCTGTGTATCGAGAACCGGCCCGATTATTTCGCGATCATGTGGGGCGCGCTGCGCGCCGGGCTGTTCGTGGTCCCGGTATCGTCCAAGCTCACGGCCGAGGAGGTCGACTATATCGTGCGGGACAGCGGCGCGAAGCTGCTGATCGTCTCGGCCTGGATATCGGCAACGCCGCGCGACATTGCCGAGCGGCTCGGCGGCGATGTGGCGCTGGCGATGTTCGGCGATCCGGTGCCCGGCTTTGCAAGCTGGCAGGCCGCGGTTGCCGAAAAGCCGGTCACGCCGATCGCCGACGAGTGCGCGGGTTCCCCGATGCTCTATTCCTCGGGAACCACCGGCCGGCCCAAGGGCGTGCGCCTGCCGCTCTCCGAGGACCGCGAGATCGTCGCCGGCAATATGCTGGTCGAGGTCTGCCGCAACGTGTTCGGGATCGACGAGAATGCCGTCTATCTGTGCCCCGCGCCGCTCTATCACGCCGCGCCGCTCCATTATTCGCTATCGGTGCACCGGCTCGGCGGCACGGTGGTGGTGATGGAGAAATTCGATGCTGAGGGCACGCTCCGGGCCATAGACCGCCACAAGATCACCGCGGGCCAGTTCGTGCCGACCCATTTCGTGCGGATGCTGAAACTGCCCGAAGAGGTGCGCGCGCGCTACGACATGACCTCGCTCAAGGTCGCAATCCATGCCGCGGCGCCCTGCCCGGTTCCGGTCAAACAGGCGATGATCGACTGGTGGGGCGAAATCATCTGGGAATATTATGCCGGCAGCGAAGGCGCCGGGACGACGATCATCAACAGCCAGGATTGGCTCGCCCATCCCGGCTCGGTGGGCCGGCCGGTCGGCTGCGCCATCCATATCTGCGACGAAGCGGGCGAGGAACTGCCCCAGGGCGAGACCGGCATGGTCTATTTCGAAAGCGCGAGCACCTTCAGCTACCATAATGACGCCGAGAAGACGGCCGATGCGCGCAACGCCAAGGGCTGGGCGACGCTCGGCGATATCGGGCGGCTCGACGAGGAGGGCTATCTCTACCTGACCGACCGCAAGAGCTTCATGATCATCTCGGGCGGCGTGAACATCTATCCGCAGGAGATCGAGAATCTCCTGATCACGCACGACAAGGTGATGGATGCCGCGGTGATCGGCGCGCCGGATCCGGAAATGGGCGAGAAGGTCGTCGCCATCGTCCAGCCGATCGACTGGGCCGATGCCAACGAACGCTTCGCGGCGGAACTCAGCGACTGGATGCGCGAGCATCTCTCAAGCATCAAGCTGCCGCGCCAGATCGATTTTCGCAAAGAGCTCCCCCGCCAGGCGACGGGGAAGCTCTACAAGCGCTTGCTGCGCGACGAATATTGGGCGGCCGCCGAAGCGCCCTAGCCCATGGACTTGCCCTAGCGCGGGGCCATCCGGATCGCGCCGTCGAGGCGGACATCCTCGCCGTTGAAATAGCCGTTTTCGATCATCGTCAGCGCGAGGCCCGCATATTCTTCGGGCTGGCCGAGCCGTTTCGGGAAGGGCACCGAAGCGGCCAGCGCTTCGCGCACATTGGGCGGCGCGGCGGCGAGCAAGGGCGTATCGAAAATGCCCGGCAGGATCGTGTTGACGCGAATGCCCTCGTTCATCAGGTCGCGCGCGATCGGCAAGGTCATGCCGACGACGCCGCCTTTCGAGGCGGAATAGGCCGCCTGGCCGATCTGGCCGTCTTCGGCGGCGACCGAAGCGGTGTTGACGATGGCGCCGCGTTCGCCGTCGTCCAGCGAATCGAGCGTCATCATGCCGGCCGCCGATTTGGCGATGCAGCGGAAGGTGCCGACAAGGTTGATCTGGATCAGCCAGTTGAACGCATCGAGCGGGAAGTGGCGGATCGAGCCGTCTTCCTTGGAGCGGCTGGCGGTCTTGATCGCATTGCCGGTGCCCGCGCAATTGACGAGGATACGCTCCTGGCCGTTGGCCGCGCGCGCTTTCTCGAAGCCCGCATCGACGCTGGCGTCGTCGGTCACATTCACTTCGCAGAAGGTGCCGCCGATTTCCTCGGCCATGGCCGTGCCCTTGCCTTCCTGCAGGTCGAAAATCGCGACCTTGACGCCCTTGGCGGCCAGCGCCTTCGCGGTCGCCGCGCCGAGGCCCGAAGCCCCGCCGGTGACGACGGCCGAGATGTTTGCGTTGAGTTCCATGGTCTTTCCTTCCTCTTCTCTTCGTCGATCCAGCGAAGGCTGGAATCCATCCCGGCTGTCGGTGTCGCGATGGCATCGCTGGGATGGACCCCAGCCTTGGCTGGGGTGACGGCGGATTGATTGCTAGGGATTACACCCGTTCGATGATCGTGACATTGGCCTGGCCGCCGCCTTCGCACATCGTCTGCAGCGCATATTTGCCCTTACGCTGCTCGAGCGCATTGAGCATCGTCGCCATGAGCTTGGTGCCCGAAGCGCCGAGCGGGTGGCCGAGCGCGATTGCGCCGCCATGGACGTTGAGCTTGTCGCGGTCCGCGCCGAGATATTTGATCCAGGCGAGCGGCACCGGCGCGAACGCCTCGTTGACCTCGTAAATGTCGATATCGCCGATATTCAGCCCGGCGCGCTCCAGCGCCTTTTCGGTCGCGAACAGCGGCTCTTCGAGCATGATGACGGGATCGCCCGCGGTCACCTTCAGCGTGTGGATGCGCGCGCGGGGGGTGAGGGCATGATCCTTGAGCGCCTGTTCGGACACGATCAGCGCGGCCGAGGCGCCGTCGCAGATCTGGCTGGCATTGGCGGCGGTGATCGACCCGCCTTCCTGCAGCAGCTTGACCGACTGGATCGATTCCATCGTCGCGTCGAAACGGATGCCTTCGTCGGTCTTGTGCGTTTCCGCGCCCTCGGGCGTTTCGATCTCCAGCGGCACGATCTCGTTGTCGAACGCGCCGGCCTCGGTCGCGGCGATCGCCTTCTGGTGGGATTCCAGCGCGAAGGCGTCGAGATCGTCCCGGGTGAAGCCGTGCTTCTTGACCAGCATCTCGGCGCCCATGAACTGGCTGAACATGACGTTCGGATAGGCTTCCTCGAGGCGGGGGCTCTTATAATTGCCCATGCCTTCCTTCATGTAGAGCGTCGCCGTCGAGCCCATCGGCACGCGCGTCATGCTCTCGATGCCGGACGCCAGCACGATATCCTGCGTCCCGCTCATCACCGCCTGCGCGGCGAACTGCATCGCCTGTTGGGAGGAGCCGCACTGGCGGTCGATCGACACGGCCGGGACGCTGTCGGGCAGCTTGGAGGCGAGCACGGCGTTGCGGCCGACATCCATCGTCTGTTCGCCGCCCTGCATCACGCAGCCGGTCACGACATCCTCGATGGCGGCGGGATCGAAATCGCTGCGCTCGGCAATGGCGTCGAACACCGCGGCGCCGAGATCGACCGGGTGAACCCCGGCCAGCTTGCCGCCGCGCCGGCCGCCGGCCGTGCGCACTGCATCCACGATAAAGGCGTCCGCCATCGTCTCTCTCCTCATGTTCCGCGAGTCGGGCTTTTGTCTCGTTGCCGGCGCTTGTGCATGAAGGTTGACGTTCGCGTCAACCTGCTATCAGATGGCCCGAAACGGAGACGGGGCCGATGCTGCGAGTCGGCGCCCCTGGGGAGAGACGCTCGATGCTGGATACCGCCAACCGCACCGCTTTCGACGAGGGGCACGAACTCCTTCGCGATCAGGTGCGCAAATTCTTCGACAAGGAATTGCACCCCAATCTCGATCGCTGGGAGAAGGAAGAGATTGTCGACCGCGAATTCTGGCGGGCTTGCGGAGAGGCCGGGCTGCTCTGCCCGACCATGCCGGAGGAATATGGCGGGCTGGGCGCGGATTTCGGCTATAATGCGGTGATCAACGAGGAACTGGCCTATGCCGGGTCTTCGGCGGGCATCACGCTGCAATCGGACATCGTCGCCGACTATATCCTCGCCTATGGCTCGGAAGAGCAGAAGCAGGAATGGCTGCCCAAGATGATCTCGGGCGAGGCGATCACCGCCATCGCGATGACCGAGCCGGGCACGGGCTCCGATCTCCAGAATGTGAAGACGACGGCGAAGCGCGACGGCAATCATTATGTGATCAACGGGTCGAAAACCTATATCACCAACGGCCAGAATGCCGACCTGATCGTCCTCGTCGCCAAGACCGATCCGAACGAGCGCGCCAAGGGCGTTTCGCTGATCCTGGTGGAGGCGACGCGCGAGGGCTTCGCCCGCGGCCGCAACCTCGACAAGATCGGCCAGCATTCGGCCGATACCTCGGAACTCTTTTTCGAGGATGTCCGCGTGCCGATCACCAATTGCCTCGGCGAGGAAGGGCACGGCTTTTTCTACCTGATGAACCAGCTGCCGCAGGAGCGGCTGTCGATCGCGGTCGGCGCCCAGGCTTCGGCCCAGCGCGCCTTCGACGAAGCGGTCACGTTCACCAAGGAACGCGCGGCCTTCGGCAAGACGGTGTTCGATTTTCAGAATACGCGCTTCACGCTCGCCGATCTCGCGACCGATTTGCAGGTCGGCTGGGCGCATCTCGACTGGGCGATCAAGCGGCACCTGGCGGGCGAACTGACGGCGACCGAGGGGTCCGCGGCCAAGCTCTGGCATACCGAGGTCCAGTGGAAATGCTGCGATGCCGCGCTCCAGCTCCATGGCGGGGCGGGCTATATGAACGAATATCCGATCGCGCGGATCTGGCGGGATGCTCGCGTCCAGCGCATCTATGGCGGGACCAACGAGATCATGAAGGAAGTGATCGGGCGGAGCCTTTAGGCGATGGCCGCCGATACCGCCGCGTTCGATTATGTGATCGTCGGCGCGGGGAGCGCGGGCTGCGTGCTCGCCAACCGGCTGTCCGCCGATCCCAAAGTCTCTGTGTGCCTGATCGAGGCGGGCAAGGAGGACAAGAGCCTGCTGGTGAAGATGCCGGCGGGTGTCGGCGCGCTGCTCAAACAGCCCAATCCGCATAACTGGTTCTTCTATACCGAACCGCAAAAGCATCTGAACGACCGCAAGCTCTATTGGCCGCGCGGGCGCGGCTGGGGCGGGTCTTCGAGCATCAACGGCATGATCTACATCCGCGGCCATGCCCGCGATTACGACCAATGGCGGCAGATGGGTCTGGCCGGCTGGGGCTATGACGACCTGCTCCCCTATTTCAAGAAATCCGAACGCTATGAGGAAGGCGACGAGGCCTATCACGGCCGCGAGGGGCCGCTCGGCGTCACCAACAGCGCGATGGAAGACCCCGTCTACCGCGCCTTTATCGGCGCCGGTGTCGCCGCCGGCTATCCGACGACCGAGGATTTCAACGGCGCGGAGCAGGAAGGCTTCGGCCCCTATCAGCGCACCATTGCGGACGGAGAACGGTTCAGCGCCGCGCGCGCCTATCTGCGCCCCATCGCCGGGAAGCGCGACAATCTCGCCATCCTCTCGACCGGCCATGTCACCCGCATCCTGACCGAGGGCAGGCGCGCTATCGGGGTCGAGGCGGTATCGGGCAAGCGCGGCGAAAGCCGCACGATTCACGCGCGCCGCGAGGTGCTGGTCTGCTGCGGCGCGGTCCAGTCGCCGCAACTCCTGATGCTCTCGGGGATCGGCGATCCGGAGGAGATCAAGGCGCAGGGGATCGATCTCGTCCATGCCTCGCCCCAGATCGGCAAGAATCTGCAGGACCATCTCGATGTCGTGCTGGCGCATGAAATGACCCAGCCCGTCTCGGCCCATTCCAGGCAGAAGGGGCTGAAAAAGCTGCTCGTCGCGCTCGACTTTATTGCCCGGCGCAAGGGCGCGGGCACCGACAATTTCCTCCAGGCCGGCGCCTTCCTCAAATCGCGCGAAGGGCTGGACCGGCCCGACGTCCAGCTCCACCTCGTCAACGCGATCATGATCAATCACGGCATGACCGAGATCGAAAAGGACGGCTTTACCGTCCATGCCTGTCAGCTGCGGCCCGAAAGCCGGGGGCGGATCGGCCTCGGCTCGCCCGATCCGCTGGCGCCGCCGCGTATCGATCCCAACTATCTCGACAGCACGGAGGATCGCCGCGTCATGCGCGAAGCGGTGAAGATGATGCGGGCGATCTGCGGGGGCGAGGATCTCGCCTTTTTGCGCGGGCCCGAGATCGCGCCGGGCGAGGGGGTGGCGGGCGATGACGCGATCGACGCCTATGTCCGCGATACCGCCGAAACCATCTATCACCCGGTCGGCAGCGTCCGGATG
Organism: Parasphingopyxis marina; assembly: GCF_014237875.1. Taxonomy (GTDB): domain Bacteria; phylum Pseudomonadota; class Alphaproteobacteria; order Sphingomonadales; family Sphingomonadaceae; genus Parasphingopyxis; species Parasphingopyxis marina. Next base: position 94,929 of record NZ_JACJVJ010000001.1, on the reverse strand, counting down.
GGTAGCGATGCCGACTCGCCGCTCGACGGCGATCTCGCCGTGCGCGGCATGGCCGGCCTGCGGGTGATCGACGCCTCGGCGATGCCGGCGCTGGTCGGCGGCAACACCAATGCCCCGGTCATCATGATCGCCGAAAAGGCGGCCGACATCATCCGCTCAGCCTAGCGTGCCGTAACGTCGGCGGAACAAGCGGGTCTTGGCCACTGTTGCAGCGTTGCACGTCCCGAAGCGCTTAGCGTTACCTTTACGTCAATTGCGGTTGACGGAAATTCAGGTGAGGCTTAGCCTTCATCAAAACAGAACAATAAAACTTTAGGGATGATGTCACTGGGCGAATACCGACCCGTCATGCCGCGCCAATTGCTCGCCGGAATCCGGGCCGAACTCCAGAACGATATTCTCCCGCACAATTGAGAGGCGGCCCAAGCCGCCCGCAAGATAAGGCCGGGCCAACCGGCATGTCATATGGGGAGAGAATGCCGTGAAAAAGTTTGAGCTGCTGATTGCGACCAGCCTTGCCGCGGGGTTCGTCACCCCCGCTATGGCGCAGGATAACAACGCCAACGCGCCGATCATCGTTACCGCCCAGCGCCAGGCGCAAACCCTGCAGGAAGTTCCGATCGCGGTTTCGGCCTTTACCGCCGAAGCGCTGGAACGCCAGCAGATCGAAAATGCCAGCGATCTTCAGCTCTCGCTTCCCAACGTCTCGTTCACCAAGACGAACTTCACCAGCTCCAGCTTCACCATTCGCGGCGTCGGCGATCTGTGCGTCGGCACCTCGTGCGACAGCGCCACGGGCATCCATCTCAACGACCAGCCGCTGCTCGGCAGCCGCTTGTTCGAACAGGAATATTACGATCTCGAGCGGATCGAGGTGCTGCGCGGGCCGCAGGGCACGCTGTTCGGGCGCAACGCGACCTCCGGCGTCGTCAACTTCATCACCGCGCGGCCCGATCTCAGCGAGTTCGCGGCACGCGGCTCGTTCGAATATGGCAATTTCGATTCGATGCGCGCCGAAGGCATGGTCAACGTGCCGATCGGCGACTGGGCGGGTATCCGCATCGCCGGCTATTATCTAAACCGCGACGGCTATACCTATAACGAATATAACGACACCGATGTCGACGGCCGCGATCAGTACAGCATTCGCGGTTCGCTCCGCCTCGAGCCCGGCCCCGACACGACGATCGACATCATCGGCACCTATTTCGAGGAAGACGACAACCGCTCGCGCATCCAGAAGCAGCTTTGCGCGCGCGACGATACCGGCGTTCTGGGCTGCCGCCCCGATGCCCTCGCCAACGAAGTGGTGAACGGCAATTCGACGCTCGCCGCGGTGCTTTCCTCGAACGAACTGTTCGCCATCCAGTCGGCGCCTTTTGCGGCGGTCGATCCGGGGCTCCCCGCGACGCTCACCGCGCTCGGCCTCACCAGCATCTACGGGACGGACCAATATGCCAACGCGACCAACCCGTCCGATCTGCGCCGCATCCGCGCCGATTTCGATCCGACCTATTATGCCGAGGAATGGCTGATCCAGGGGCGGCTCGAACATGATTTCGGCCCGGTCGCGCTGACCCTGATCGGCGGCTATGGCGAAAGCGAAGTCGATTCCCGCACCGACTACAATCTTTCCGCGGCCGATCCGTTCGGCGTCAACACCGGCCTGTTCACCCTGGCCGCGCTTGCCGGCGGCGCCGGCGGCCCGGCCCTGCAGGCGGTGTTCGCACCGGTTGCCGCGGCGCTGATCCCCAACGGCCCGACCGGCAATGCCTGCGTTTCGGAGGCGAGCCTCGCCTATTCGGGCATTTATGGCGGCAACGTCTATGGCTGCGCGCCGCAGAGCATCGAATATGACCGCTCGAGCATCAGCGGGCGTCAATATTCGGTCGAGGCGCATATCGACTCCGATCTCGACGGCCCGTTCAACTTCCTGCTCGGCGCGATCTACGTCAACACGCGCACCTACCAGAACGATTATTTCGTCAACGCGTTCGGCCTCGATTATGCCGCGGGCGTGTTGGGCGGCTTCACCACGCTGGGCGCCGCCGGAGCGCTTCCGCCGAGCTTCCTCGGGCCGCCTTTCTTCAACAGCGAAACGGACAGCTTCACGCTCGAATCCTACGGCCTGTTCGGCGAAGTCTATTTCGACATCACCGATAATCTGCGGCTGACCGGCGGTATCCGCTATTCGAACGACGACAAATATGTACGTTCGCGCTCGCCGATTCTCGCCGTGCCCGTGCCCATCGGCACGACCGACGCCAACCCGACGATCAGCGCCGGCTTCGATGCCGATGGCGTAACCGCGGGCCAGCAGGCCTATCGGGAGTTCAATGCGAGCTTCGACGAGGTTACCGGCCGTATCGTGCTGGACTGGCAGTGGTCGCCCAATAATCTGGTCTATGCCTCCTGGTCGCGCGGCTATAAATCGGGCGGTATCAACCCGCCCTTCGATCCGATCTTCAGCGTTCCGGCGACCTTCAATCCGGAGATCATCAACGCCTTCGAAGTCGGCTCGAAGAACACGCTCGCGAACGGCGCCGTCCAGATCAACGCGACGGCCTTCATGTACGATTATCAGGATCTGCAGCTCAGCCGCATTCTCAACCGGACCTCGTTCAACGACAATACGGATGCCACGGTCTGGGGTCTCGAGCTCGAGGCGATCATCTCGCCCGATCCGGCATGGCTGTTCAACATCAGCGCATCGACGCTGAGCACGAGCATCGGCAACACCCAGCTCGTCGATACCCGCGATCCTTCGGGCGGCCGCAGCGATACGGTGATCATCAAGGATCTTTCCAACGGCGCGAACTGCGCCGTGATCCCGCAGGCGGTGGGCAACGCCGCCGGCGCGAACGCCTTCGTCAATGCGATCAACGCCAACGCCCTCGGCCTCCAGCCGACGGTGCCGGTGCCCGGTACCAACACGACCGGCGCCTATTCGATCTGCTCGATCCTGCAGGCGGGTGCTGCCGGCCAGATCGCGGCGGTCAACCCGGCGCTCGCCGCGTTGCAGCCGCTGCTCGACAGCTTCGGCGCGTTCAGCATCGCCGACGGCGTTCCGGTCGATCTTTCCGGCAACGAACTGCCGCTTGCGCCCGACTATAAGATCACGGTCGGCGGCCAGTATACGGCGGACTTCGATAACGGCATGAGCCTCGTGCTGCGTGCCGATTATTCGCTGACGGGCCAGCAATATGCCCGCAGCTTCAACCGGGCGGTCGACCGGATCGAAACCTTCGGCATCGCCAATGCGCAGGTGCAGCTGAACGGGGCCGACGATCGCTGGTTCGTCCGCGCCTTCATCCAGAATATTTTCGATAACGACGCGATCACGGGCCATTATCTTACCGACCCGTCTTCGGGCCTGTTCACCAACGTCTTCACCCTGGAGCCCCGCCGCTACGGCCTTGCCGCCGGCTTCCGGTTCTAAGGGTAGGGAAGGGACGGAAGGGGCGCCGCGGTCGTCGCGGCGCCCTTTTTCGTTGGTCATCATTGAAGGAGTAGCGCCATGAGCGGCAGCCGGGAATTCGACGTCATCGTCTATGGAGCGACCGGCTATACCGGCCGGCTGGTCGCCGAATATCTGGCGAAGAGCGGCCATGGCGATCTTGAATGGGCGATGGCCGGGCGCAGCGCCGACAAGCTCGCCGCGGTACGGGACGAGATCGGCGCGCCCGCCGATACGCCGCTCGTCGTCGCCAATGCCGACGATCCGGCATCGCTTGCCGCCATGGCCGGGCGCACGAAGGTCGTGCTGACCACGGTCGGGCCGTACCAGCTTTACGGCGAGCCGCTGATCGCGGTCTGCGCCGAAGCCGGCACCGATTATGTCGATCTGTGCGGCGAGCCCGCCTGGATGCGCCAGATGATCGACAAATATGATGCCAAGGCCAAGGCAAGCGGCGCGCGCATCGTCTTTTCCTGCGGCTTCGATTCGATCCCTTTCGATCTTGGCGTCTGGTTCGTCCAGCAGGCGGCGAAGGAAGAATTCGGCGAAGTGGCGCGCCGGGTCCGCGGCCGCGTGCGCGCGATGCAGGGGACGTTTTCGGGCGGTACGGCGGCCAGCCTCAAGGCCACGCTCGCCGCCGCCGCCAAGGATCCGGCGGTTCTCCAGCTGCTGATCAACCCCTTCGCGCTGACGCCGGGCTTCACCGGGCCCCAGCAGCCGCGCGGCGACGCGGTCGATTTCGAAGCCTCGCTGGATAGCTGGGTCGCACCCTTCATCATGGCGGCGATCAACACCCGCAACGTCCATCGCAGCAACTTCCTGCTCGGCCATCCCTGGGGCGAGGATTTCGTCTATGACGAAATGGTGCTGACCGGGCCGGGCGATGCCGGGGAAGCGGCGGCCAAGGCGGTGGCGGGCGATAATTCGCTGGGCGCGGAAGGCGGGCCGAAGCCCGGGGAGGGCCCCAGCGCCGAGGAGCGCGAAGCGGGCTTTTACGATGTGCTGTTCGTCGCCGAAATGCCCGATGGCGGGCGGGTGACGGCGGGCGTCAAGGGCGACAAGGATCCCGGCTATGGCTCGACATCGAAGATGATTGCCGAGAGCGCGCTCTGCCTGGTTCGCGATGTGCCCGATGCACCGGGCGGCGTGACGACGCCGGGTGCGGTGATGGCCGAGCCGCTGATCGCGCGGCTGACGGCCCATGCCGGGCTGAGCTTTACGCGCGAGAGCTGATCAGCCCCAACGGGCGAGCGCGTCCTCGATAGCGATGGTTTCGCTCGTCCCGATGGCGGCGGGCGTTTCGGAAAAGCGCGGCGCGGGCATCGGCTGCATCGTTCCGTCATGCTCGGCGAAGGTCTTGCGCGCGACATTGTGGGGGTGCGCCGGGGCTTCGGCGATAGAGAGCACCGGCGCGACGCAGGCGTCGCTGCCCTCGAAATGCGCGGCCCATGCGTCGCGCGTGCGGCTGGCGAATTTCTCGGTAAGGGCCGCGGTCATCGCTGGCCAGCGCGCGCGGTCATGCTGCGGGAATTCGGCCGGGTCGAGCCCCAGTTTCTCCAGTAAAACCGCGAAAAATTGCGGCTCCAGCGGCCCGACCGCGACATGGTGCCCATCCGAACATTCATAGCAACGGTAAAAGGGCGTGCCGCCGTCGAGCAGGTTCGCCTCGCGCTCCGCCGTCCAGAATCCGGCATCATGAAAGGCGTAGAACATGCTCATCAGCACCGACGCGCCATCGGTCATCGCCGCATCGATCACCTGCCCCTTGCCCGTCTGCCGCGCGGACAGGATCGCCGAAACGAGGCCGAGGCACAGAAACATCGTGCCGCCGCCATAATCGCCGACAAGGTTGAGCGGCGGCATTGGCGGCTCGCCTTTTTTGCCCATTGCGCCGAGCGCGCCGGTGATCGCGATGTAGTCGAGATCATGGCCGGCGCTTTGCGACAGCGGCCCTTCCTGTCCCCAGCCCGTCATCCGGCCATAGGCCAGCTTCGGGTTGCGCGCGAAACAGTCTTCGGGGCCCAGGCCCAGCCGTTCCATGACGCCGGGCCGCGCGCCTTCGATCAGGCCGTCGGCACGGGCGACAAGGTCGAGTGCCCGGTCTCGCTGGGCTTCGTCTTTCAGATCGAGCGCCACATGGCTGCGGCCGCGCAGCAGCACCTTGTTGCCGGGCGCATCGACGCCGCTTTTTCCGGGTCGCCCGATCCGTACGATCTCGGCGCCCAGATCGGACAGGATCATGCCCGCCAGCGGCACCGGGCCGATCGCGTCGAATTCGACGATCCGGCATCCGGCCAGCGGGCCGCTCTTGCTGTCGGTCATTATCCTCTCCCTTGGCGCTCCCGCTCTATCCGGCGAGTTCTTTCAGCGGCGTTGCCGCGTCGGCGAGTTTGTCGGGGTCGATCGCCGCGCCCTCGATGACGAGCTTGCGCCCCTGCACATAATCCTTGGTCGCGTTGACGCAGTCGAGCGCGATCACCTTGCCGTCCTTCAGATAGACGACCGAGAAGCTGCGCGTCGCCGGATCGCCGCGCAGCACCGCCGCATCATGGCCGGAAGACAGCCCCACCGTCTGCAGCTTGAGGTCGTACTGGTTGGACCAGAACCACGGAACGGCATCATAGGGCGCGTCGTGCCCGACAATATGTTTCGCGGCGACGGTCGCCTGGTCGTTGGCATTCTGCACCGATTCCAGCCGGATCGTCGCGCCGCCGGCAAAGCCGCTCGCATGCGCCGCGCAATCGCCGATCGCGTAGATATCGGGCAGGCTCGTGCGGCAAAATTCGTCGACGATCACGCCGTTGCCGCCCTCGGCGCCCGCCACGATCAGCGGCTCGACCGCCGGGATTACGCCGATGCCGATAATGACGAGGTCGGCGGGAACGGTCTCGCCGTCCACGAGGCGCACGCCCGTCGCCCTGCCGCTTTCGCCTTCGATCGCCTTGACGCCGACATTGGTCCGCAGGTCGACGCCGCGTGCACGGTGCTCGCCCTCATAGAAGCGCGACAGCGCGTCGCCGGCGACGCGCGCCAGCACCCGGTCCAGCGCTTCGAGCAGCACGACCTTCTTGCCGAGCTTCGTCAGCACGGCCGCCGCCTCGAGCCCGATATAGCCGCCACCGACGATGACGACGCGCTCGATACTGTCGAGCCTGACCATCATCGCATCGGCGTCGGCCCGGCTGCGGACGAAATGCACGCCCTCAAGCTCCGCGCCCGGCACCGGCAGTGCTCGCGGCGAGCCGCCCGTCGCCCAGATCAGCTTGCCATAGTCGAGGGCAGCGCCGTCGGCGAAGATCAACCGATGCGCCTCGGCATCGACCGCGGCCACGCGGTGTCCCAGCATCATCGTGATATCGCGCTCTGCCCAGAATTTCTCGGGCCGGATCATGATCCGTTCGAACGGCTTTTCTCCGGCGAAATATTCCTTGGAGAGCGGAGGGCGCTCATAGGGAAATTCCGGCTCGTCGCCGATCAGCGTGATTTCGCCTTCATATTTCTGCTGGCGCAGCATGATCGCCGCCTGCGCGCCGCCATGGCCCGCACCCACGATCGCTATGTCTGTTTTCTTGCTCATCCCGCCATGCCTAGCGGAGTTTTGCGCCATTTAGAAAGGCCGAAAACCGCTATAGAGTGATAAGAAAAAGGAGAGCGTGCCATGATGAATTCGCCGATATGCGCGATGCTCGATATCGAGTTTCCGCTGCTCGCCTTTTCGCATTGCCGGGATGTCGTCGCGGCAGTGTCGAAGGCGGGCGGGATGGGCGTGTTCGGGGCCGTCAACCTGTCCCCGGACCGGCTGCGCGAGGAACTCGACTGGATCGACGCGCATGCGGGCGGCAAGCCCTATGGCGTCGACCTGATCGTGCCGAACACGTTTCAGGGCAAAGGCGAGAAGCACGACACCGGCACGCTGATCTCCTCGATCCCGCAGGAGCATAAGGATTTCGCCGCCGGCATCCTGGCCGATCATGACATCGAAACCGGCGATCTGGAAAAATCGCGCGGCATGTCCGCCAATTTCGCGAAAAATCTGCGGGAGGAAGGCGCAGCGACCAGCCTCGAGGTCGCGTTCGAATATCCGATCAAGCTGATCGCGAATGCGCTCGGCGTGCCGCCGCAGGCGATGCTCGATCTCGGGCGCCATCACGATATTCCGGTTGCCGCCCTGGTCGGCGCGAAGGAACATGCGGTGGCGCAGGTCAATGCCGGGGTCGATATCCTCGTCGTCGCGGGCGGCGAGGCCGGCGGCCATTGCGGGGAGGTTTCGACGATGGTGCTCGTGCCAGAGGTTGCCCGAGCGCTGCGGGAGATCGGCGCGGAGACTCCGGTTCTCGCCGCCGGCGGCATCACGACCGGGGAACAGATGGCGGCCGCGATGGCGATGGGCGCGGCCGGCGCCTGGTGCGGCTCGGTGTGGCTGACCACGGCCGAGGCGGAAACCAATCCGATCGTGAAGGAAAAGATGCTCGCGGCGAGCTCGCGCGATACCGTCCGCTCGCGGTCGCGCACCGGCAAGCCTTCGCGCCAGTTGCGGTCTCCCTGGACCGATGCCTGGGAAGCGAAAGGCGCCCCCGAGCCGCTGCCTATGCCTCTCCAGTCCATGGTGAGCGAACCCGCGCTGCGCCAGATCGACAAGCTCAGCCAGGGCGGCCATCAGGGCGCTAAGGACCTCGCCACCTATTGGGTGGGGCAGGGGGTCGGGCTCATGAACCAGCCAATGTCTTCGGGGCAGGTCGTCCAGCAGTTCAAGGAAGAGTTCGCCGCCGCCTGCGAGCGGCTGTCCGACAGCCTCGGCGGCTAGTCCCCAGCGTCTTTCGCGCCATTCTTGGCGGCGAGGAGGTTGGTAAGCATCTTCTCCGTCACCATGTCGCACATGGCGATTTCAGCGGGATGGATCTCGCCGAGCACTTCCTTGCGGACGGCATCGGCGCCCTCTCGGATATCGTCGAGAATGGCGGCCGCGGCCGGTGTGATGCTGAGCGTATTGGCGCGCTTGTCTTCCTTGCTGCCCGCGCGTTTGACGAGGCCGTGTTGTTCGAGGCCGTCGATCGTGCGCACCATGGTGGAGGAGGCGACGCCGATACGGTCGGCGATCTGCTGCTGCGTCACCGTGCCGTCCTGTTCGGAGATCCAGAACAGGGCTTGCCAGCGCGCCGAGGTGAGCCCGTTCTCGGCGAGCCGTTCGTCGAGCCGCGCCGTCCAGCGACGGGCCAGCGCGATCAGCCGCCAGGCGAATTCGCGCTGCGCCTGGATGTCCTTTTCGCTGGACTCGAGCACGCGGGGCAGGCGCGGCCGGTCCGGATCGTTGCCGCCTGCCCGTCCCGGCCGGGGCCAGCCTGATCGCTGCTTGGTCATGTCTCGTTGCGCGCCTGTTCGATGTCGCGGCGCACTGTACGGCTCGCCAGCCAATAGTGAAGACCCGACCAGAGATTGATGAGCGCGACGAAGACGAGCGCGTAGCGGAGCGCCTCGTCGCCCAGCGCCGGGATGAGCCGGTCGGCGATCCAGCCCGCGACGAGCGGCCCGAGGCCGAGCCCGATCATCGTCTGGATGAACAGCAGCACCGAAGCGGCGACGGCGCGGCGGCTGGGACTGGCGAGGCCCTGCGCCATGGCGAAGGAGGGGCCGAAAAAGAAGGACGCGAAAAAGGCGCTCATCGCAAAGCCGAACATGGCGATCGGCACGGCGCCGGCCATATATCCGATGATCTGGAAGGGAATGCCCGCGATGGCCGCGGCGCCGGGAACCCACATATAATAGCGCGCATCCTTGTGCCGGGTCGCCAGCCGGTCGGAGAGAATGCCGCCGAGAAAGGTGCCGAGCGCGCCGAGCAGCGCGAAGCCCGAGAGCCATGTGCCGACCTGGCTGGTCGTCAGGCCGTGCGTGTTGACGAGGAACACCGAATTGAAGGTGCCGGCTCCGTACCAGACAAAGGCATGAAGCGCGGCGGCGAGCGCCATGTTGCGAAAGGCGGCGCGCTTCCAGAGATAGCCGACCGCGCGAAACGGATTGCCCTTCTGGGCCGTGATCGCGATTCCGTCCGAAAGGCCGCGTTGCGGTTCCCTGACGGTGAAGGCGACGAGCAGCGCAATCAACAGGCCGGGCGCGCCGGCGACGACGAAAGCCGTACGCCAGCCCCACCAGTCATTGCCCCAGCCGCCGAGCGCCAGCCCGATCATCCCGCCGACCGACACGCCCAGCGCGTAGATGGAAAGCGCGGTGCCGCGCCGGGAAAGCGGAAAATAATCGGCGATCAGCGAATGGGAGGGCGGGCTGCCGCCGGCCTCGCCCACCGCGGTGCCGACCCGGAACGTCAGCAGCATCGCGAAATTGGACGCCGCGCCGCACAGCGCCGTCATGCCGCTCCACAAGGTGATCGAGGCGGTCAGCACCCATTTGCGGCTGGTGCGATCGGCCAGGCTGGCGATCGGTATGCCCATGGTCGCGTAGAAGAGCGCGAAGGCCAATCCGCCGAGAAGACCGAGCTGGGTAAAGCTGAGATCAAACTCTTCCTGGATCGGCGGCAACAGGATGTTGAGGATCGCGCGGTCGAGCGCATTCATCACATAGCCGAGGAACAGTATGAACAGGACGTAATTGGCATATCCCCGGGAAGGCTGCCCGATGGCTTGCTGTTCCGCCATATATCCCCTCCCCGACGCTTTCGCATTTTATGTGCAGGCGGAGCGAATATCGCAAGCACCATACATGCTGCATCGCACCAAATGAGGTGTTTCGTCGATAAACCATGCTTGTGTCGAAGCGGCTATTTATGTAGCCTTGCATATATGCTGGACACGACCACCACCCGCAGCTGGCGCGACTATGACCGGGCTTCCGGCTATGAGCATATCGAGGTTCTGCCGCTTAACGGGGCTGTCCTGGCGGAGATCCGCGGCGTCGACCTGACAAAGCCGGTGCCCGACGAGGTGCGCGAGGAAATCATGCGCGCCTTTGCCGAGAATCTCGTCATCTTCTTTCGCGGCCAGACGGGACTGACGCGCGAACAGCATATCGCCTGCGCGGAGATGTTCGGGCCGCTCCAGAAAATTCCGCATATCTTCAGCGTCGACGATTATCCCGATGTCCAGATCGTCGAGCGCAAGCCGGACGACACCCGCATGGTCGTGGGCAACGGCTTTCACAACGATTCCACTTATCTGGAAACGCCGCCGACATCGGTAACGATGCGGGCCGTGGAGGTGCCGGACCATGGCGGCGATACCGCCTTTGCGAACCTCTACCTTGCCTATGAAGCGCTGTCGGAACCGATGCGCGCCTTTTGCGACACGCTGGTCGGCGTCAACAGCGCGTCGGTGTTGTTCGGTTCCGGTGCCGACCAGAAGCGCGTGATGATGAAGGAAATGGACGCGAGCGAAGGCGATGCCGAGGTCGAGCATCCGATCGTCTGCGTCCATCCGCGTACCGGGCTCAGGCACCTGTTCCTCAACCCCGTCTATACACGGCGGCTCAAGGGATTTTCCGAGGCGGAAAGCCAGCTCATCCTTCGTTTCCTGCACGATCATATCAAGCAGATGGCGTTCACGGGCCGTGTGCGCTGGGAAAAGGATACGGTGCTCGTCTGGGACAATTGGGCGGCGCAGCACAGCGCGATCGCCGATTATCAGGGCCAGTATCGCTATCTCGAACGGGTGACGACGGGCCATGTGGAACTGCGCGGCGTGAACGGCTGAACCGGGAGGACGGGGCGGGGAATGGCTGTCGATATCCAACAGGAACATCCGCGCTTCGCGGCGATTATCACCGGCATCGATATCGGCGATCCGCCGAGCGCGGAAACGGTCCGCATCGTCGAGCAGGCGATGGCCGAATATGCGGTCGTGGCCCTGCGCGGATCGCAGCCGGATGACGAGGCCCATATCGCGTTCAGCCGCGCCTTCGGCCCGCTGGAATTTCCCCCCGATCTCAAGATAAATGCGGGCACCTTCACGCCGCGGCTTGCGCACGGCTTGTACGACGCGTCCAATCTCGATGCGCAGGGCAATATCGTTCAGGCGGACAGCGCCCGCTATAAATACAGCAAGGGCAACGAACTGTTCCACACCGACAGCTCGTTCAACGACCTGCCGACCAAATGGTCGCTGCTGCTCGCCCATGTCGTGCCGCCGGAGGGCGGGAATACCGAATTCGTCGATACCCGTGCCGTCTATGACGACCTTCCCGATGCGATGAAGCAACGGATCGAGGGGCTCACGGTGGAGCATAATCTCTGGCACTCGCGCAAAAAGGGCGGGATGAGCGAGATTTCCGAAGAGATGAAGGCGGCGATGCCGGCGGTCCGCCACCCGCTCGTCCGCACGTCTGAAAGCGGCCGGCCGTGCCTCTATATCGGCGCCCATGCGGCGAGCATCGTCGAACTGGACGAGGCGGAGGGACGCGCATTGCTCGACGATCTCTACGTCTTCGCGACGCAGCCGCACTATATCTATTCGCACGAATGGCGGCTCGGCGATCTCGTCATCTGGGACAATCGCTGCACCTTGCACCGGGCGACCGGATTCGAGGATCTGAAGTACAAGCGCGACATGCGCCGCACGACGATCAACGAATATGGGCCGGAGCGCGCCTCGACGGACCGGCTGGAAACCACCCCGGCTTAGGGTGCGCGCAAGCGCGCGAGCGACCTGTCGGCGGCGAAATCGACGAGAATATCGGCCTTGTCCGGCAGCGTCGCCAGCATGTGCCGGGTGATCCGTTCATAATGCTGCACGAAGCGTCCGATCGCGGCATCGTCCATCACCGCGCCGCCGGCGTCCGGCCGCGCGCGGAGCTTTTCCTCCTGCAACCGGCGATTGGCGAGGACGTTCTCGAAACCGGGCGGGCGAAGCATGACGAGAAGGTCGATCCGCGCAAACAGCGCGCGATAGGGGCCGGCCAGCATCGCGTTGGCATGGCGCCGCCACAGGCCGTCCGTATCCTCGTCGGCTTCCAGCGGATTGACGGGAACGGCGAGCGCATCCCGCTCCTGCGGCTCGGCGCCGACGCACCAGCCTTCGAAGAGCAGCACGTCGACCGGCGCATCGACGGAGCGCCATTCGCTTTTCGGCGCGCGATCGTCGCGGCTCTTGTCGAAGGACGGAACCGCCACCGGTCCTTCGCCGTCAAGCAGCGCGGCGATCAGCCGCTGGCCGAGAGCCACGTCATGGGTGCCGGGGACGCCGCGGGTCGCGAAGAGCGGATGGACGGTCTGCGCCATCGCCGTGCGCTCGGCGCGCGACAAATAGAGATCGTCGAGCGAGAGCGTCGCCGCGCCGATGCCAAATTCGGGGAGCAGCAGTGTTTCCAGCAGCCTGCAGAGAGTCGTCTTCCCCGTCCCCTGCGCGCCGTTGATCCCGACAAGGATCGGGCCGCCCCGTGCGCGACGGCGCTTGGCAATCGCCGCGGCGATCGGCTGGCCCACTTTCTCGACTAACGTGGCATAGCTGGCGGGAAGGCCTTCGGCCTTCAGGAACCCCGAAAGCCCGGGATATTGTTCCGAAGCCATGGACGGCGCCGCGCGTCAGCCCTTCAGCGCATCGACAAAGTCGTGCCGCCACCAGATCACATCCTCGTCGCGGACATTCTCGTACATCGATTGCCAGCGGCGCTTGCGTTCCGCGAGCGGCATGGCGAGCGCCTGGGCGATGGCCTCGGCGATCTCGTCATTGCTGTAGGGATTGATGAGCAGCGCGTCTTTCAGTTGCAGCGCCGCGCCCGCGAAGCGCGAGAGGATGAGGACGCCGGGATCGTCCGGGTCCTGCGCCGCCACATATTCCTTGGCGACGAGGTTCATGCCGTCGCGCAGCGGGGTGATCAGCGCGATCGCCGACGCGCGATAGAGCCCGGCAAGCGCCGCGCGCGGATAGCCCTGGTTCACATAGCGTATCGGCACCCAATCGACCTCGGCAAAGGCGCCGTTGATATGGCCGGACAAGGTTTCGAGCCGCTCGCGTATCTCCCGATAGGTATGGACCTCGCCGCGCGAAGGGGGCGCGATCTGGAGAAGCACGACATCCTCGCGCTGGTCGGGGTTGCGCGTGAGAAAGCGTTCATAGCCGTGGAAGCGCTCTTCCACGCCTTTCGAATAATCGAGCCGGTCGACGCCGATCAGCACCTTCTTGTCGAGCGAACTCGCCTTGAGCTGGTCGTGCGCCGCCTTCGCTTCAGGGCTTTTCGTCGCGGCCGTGAACTCGTCGAAATCGACGCCGATCGGAAAGGCCCGGGCGAGCACGGTCTTGCCTTCGCAATGGACCGTGCCGTCGGCGTCCACCGTCCCGCCGAGCTCCTTCTCGATATAATGGACGAAACTTTCGAGCCATTCCTGGGTCTGGAAGCCGATCACGTCATAATCGAGCATCGTGCGCACGAGCCGCTCGTGATAGGGCAGCGAGACGAACAGCCGGGTCGGCGGCCAGGGAATATGGAGGAAGAAACCGATCCGGTTCTTGATGCCCCGGTCGCGCAGCATCTTGCCGAGCGGGATCATGTGATAGTCATGGATCCAGACGAGATCGTCGGGCTCGATCAGGGGCGCGGCGGCCTCGGCGAACAGTTCGTTGACCCGTTCATAGCCGCTGCCGAAGGTACGTTCATATTCGGCGAGATCGATCCGGTAGTGAAACAGCGGCCACAAGGTTCGATTGGCATAGCCATTATAATATTCGTCGATATCCTGCCGCTCGAGGTCGATCGTCACGGTCGTCACGCCGTCATGGCGCTGCATATCGAGCTTGCCCTCATATTGTTCGGTCTCGTTGCCCGACCAGCCGAACCAGATGCCGCGATTTTCCCGCAAGGCCGCCGATAGCGCGACGGCAAGGCCGCCCTGTGCGCCGGCCGCACTCTTGGCCTTGGGCGCGGATACGCGGTTGGAGATGACGATCAGTCGGCTCATCGGACCTTGTTCCAGGGGATCGAAAGAAGTCCCGCACAATTGATTATGCCGACCAACGAATAGGTCTGCGGGAAGTTGCCCCAAAGCTCGCCCGTTTCGAAATCCATGTCTTCGGACAGCAGCCCAGACTGGGTGCGATGGGCCAGCATTTCTTCGAACCAGGCCCGGGCTTCTTCCGACCGGCCGACCAGATGCAGCGCTTCGATCATCCAGAAGGTGCAGAAGTTGAACGCGGTTTCGGGCAGTCCGAAATCGTCTTCGCTGTCATAGCGCAGCAGGTGATTTTCGCGGCGCAGCCTCTGCTCGACCGCGTCGAAAGTGGCGAGGAAGCGCGGATCGTCCGGCGTCAGGAAGCGCATGTCGACGAGTTGCAACAGGCTGGCATCGACATCGTCGCCGCCAAAGCTCGCGCCGTAGCGGCCGGCCTCCTTGCTCCAGCTCTGCTCCTCGATCGCCTCGCGGATCGTGTTCGCGCGCTCGGCCCAGAAATCCACCTTGTCGGCGAGCCCCAACATGCTCGCGGCGTTGGAGAGCCGGTCGCAGGCCGCCCAGCACATCACCGCGCTATAGGTGTGGACGGCGGTGCGGGTGCGGAACTCCCACAGGCCCGCATCGGGCTGGTCGTAGCTCGCCCAGGCGATCTCGCCGACCGCTTCCAGTTTTTCGAAATCGGCCGGCCCGGACATGCGCATCATCCGCCGGTCGCAAAAGGCCTGGATGTTGGGCATGATGATCTGGCCGTACACATCGTGCTGGCGCTGGGTATAGGCGGCGTTGCCGACGCGTACCGGCCCCATGCCGCGATAGCCGGGCAGGGTTTCGGCGGTCCATTCGGTGAGATCGGTATCGCCGCTGACGCCGAACAGCGGCTGGATCGCGCCTTCTTTCATTTCGTCGACGAGATTGCGCAGATAGCCGAGATATTTTTCGAGCACGTCGAGCGCGCCGAGCCGGTTCAGGGCCTGCACCGTGTAATAGGCGTCCCGGATCCAGCAATAGCGATAGTCCCAATTGCGCTCCGAATGCGGCGCTTCGGGGATCGACGTCGTCAGCGCCGCGACGATCGCGCCGGTTTCCTCATGCTGGCAGAGCTTGAGCGTGATCGCGGCGCGGATCACCGCATCCTGCCATTCGAAGGGCGTCGCCAGGCCGCGTACCCAGGTCCGCCAATAGTCGAGCGTCAGGTCCCGCATCGAGGCGACTTCGCGGCCGACATTGCCGACGAACGGCTCATCGGGGCCGAGGAAGAAATGGTGCGGCTTTTCGACGCGAAAAGGCCGCGAATCGAGCAGATAGCCGATCGGCGCATCGGTGCTCAGCCGCAGCGTCTGCCCGCCCACCAGATAGCGGATATGGTTGGTGCCGTTGGTCTTTTCGACCGCCGGGTCGCCCCAGTTCTTGGCCGGCGAAAGGCGCACCCGCAGTCTCGGCGATCCGGCGAGCGGGGTCACGATGCGGGACCAGGCGACCGGGCGGTACATGCGGCCCGATCGCTCGTAGCGCGGGCAGAAGGTCAATATCTCGACCTCGCCGCCATGGGCATCGGTCAGCACCGTGGCGAGGATCGGCGAGTTGCGCAGATAGCGCTGCCTCGCGCTCACCTGATCGACGAGTTCGAGGCTCCAGATGCCGCGCGGTTCTTCGCCTTCGGCCGGATCGTCGAGCAGCGCGCAGAAGACCGGGTCTCCGTCCACCTGGGGCGCGCAGCCCCAGACCAGCGACCCTTGCGTGTCGACCAGGCCACTGACCTGGCAATTGCCGACCGGCCAGAGGTTGAGATCCGCCGTCATGGTGCCTCCGCTGCCAGCGTGTGGAGCCAGTCGAGGACCGCCCCGGTGTCGGGAAGTGCGGCCGTCGCGGCGCTGCCGATGCGATCGCCGACGAGTATGCCGGTACCGCCCAGCCGTTGCGCGGCGAGGAAGCCGTCCTCGTCGGTGATGTCGTCGCCCACGAACAGCGGGGTCGTCCCGGCAAAGCCGGAAAGCGCCATGGCGGCTTCCACCGCGCTACCCTTGTCGAAGCCGCGCGGCAGCAATTCGGCGACCATCTTGCCTAGCTTTACGGCCATGCCGAATCGCTTCGCCATATCCTCGGCGATTTGCAGCACCGCGCCTTCGGCTTCGGGCGCCTGCCGATAATGCAGCGCAAGGCCGAACCGCTTCTCCTCGATCAGGAGCGGCGGCAGCGCATCCACCGCTTCGTCGACCGCCGCGCGCAGGGCGACGAGATCGCCGGCTTCGGCCATGTCCTCGCGCGGCTTTCCGGGAAGGCGGCGTTCCATCCCGTGCGAACCGTACAGTGCGAGCCGATGATCGCCGAGATGGCTGTCGAGATCGGCGATCGTCCGGCCGCTCACCAGCATCAGCCGTCCGTCGAGCCGGATGCCGACCCGTTCGAGCAGGGGGGCAAGGCCGGGCGCCGGTTCGATCGCGTCGGGATGGTCGGCGAGCGGGACGAGCGTCCCGTCGAAATCGAGAAAGAGAGAAATATTGCCGGCAAGCGCCTCGGAACTGAAATTTTCGCGCGCGCAAAGCATGCTAGCCGAAATGAACGAATGTCGTGCGGGCGACAAGAGGGAAGGCGGGAAAGCGGCCGATTTAGCCGTTCGCTGTGTCCTTTGGGAACATGAAGCCGTCAGGCCGCGGCTTGCGCGCTTCCCGGATCGGTTCCGAAGCCGTCGAACGTGCAGGTTGCCGACCACACCTCCTTCGCGGTTTCCGCTATCGTCTTTTCGAAATTGCCGTCGGCAAATGCATCGCGGCGTAGCAGGCGCGGTAGGGCCAGCGCCGTTTCCAGCATGGTCAGATAGCGCTCGCTGGCTCCGTGGAGGACGATCATGTCGAGCCCGGCCTTGCGCCCCGCATGCTTGACCGCGATCTCCAACCCCTGGCGAAGCGGAATGGCGATCTTCTTCTCATAGGCGGCTTTTACCCAGAGGTCGGTATGCTCGTCCCGCATCGCGAGGAAGACGAGCCGGGCATAATCCTCGCTGCCGACGATCGCGGCGGCATGGCGGACATAGGCGTGGATGGTCCGGTTGACCGAGGTACAGGAAGCCGGGGCTTCGGCGATCCGGCGCGCCAGCCGGTCGATCAGCCGGTCGACCGCCGCCTTGTAGACGTCTTCCTGGCCGTCGAACGAATAATAGACCTGCCAATAGCTGATGCCGAGCCGCTCGGCGATCTCCTCGATGCCGACATTGGGCCAGGGGCGTTCCAGATAGAGTGCCAGCGCGCCGGCCGCGATCTCCCCGCGCCGCTTCCGCCAATCGACGATCGTGCCTGTCGGCCGTTTTCCGTGTCGGGACATCGCCATCCTCCGCCGCCATTCAATAACTCGATTCGTAATATAATAGTCTTTACCGGAATAAAAATGCCGGTGCAAATATGGGCCACACGCGTAACAATATCGAAAAAACGCCATTTCCATGTGTAGCCCGATTGCCACACAGAGCTAATAACCTACGAATCGAGGCAAAAAACCATTGTGGAGAAAAGTCCGGCTCGGCATAAGCCCGACCCATGGTGAAGGGCAGGCGCATGACCTGCCAGACAGAAATCTTTGGAGGCAATGGAAGCGCCGGAATGATCGGGAACGCATATTCCATCCGGTTTCGACGCGGTTGCCACGACATCAAAGGGGTTAGAATTCAATGAGCAAGACATATAAGGGCACCGCTTTTTCGGCACGTAAGCAGGCACTTCGCTGCGTGTTGATGGGGGGCGCGGCCGGCACTTTCATCGCTTCGCCGGCCCTCGCGCAGGACGAACTCGCCAGCGCCGACCAGCCCGCGATCGTCGTTACCGGTTCGCGCATCACCAATCCGAACCTCGAACAGTCGAGCCCGGTGCAGGTGGTCGGCCAGGACGAGATCGATCTGCGCCAGGCGACCAACGCCGAAGAGCTGATCGGCGAGCTTCCCGGCATCGTTCCGGGCCTCAACAATTCGGTCAACAATGGCAGCACCGGTATCGGTTCGCTCAACCTTCGCGGCCTCGGCTCGACCCGCAACCTGATCCTGCTCGACGGCAACCGTATCGTCCCGGCAACCCTGTTCAGCCAGACCGATCTCAACGTCGTGCCGGTCGCGCTGGTCGAGCGTGTCGAAGTCGTCACCGGGGGCGCGTCCTCGGTCTATGGCGCCGATGCCATTACCGGCGTCGCAAACTTCGTGACGCGCCGCGATTTCGAGGGCGTCGAGGCGGCCGTTTCCTATGGCATTACCGAACGCGGCGATGGCGAACGGCTTCGCGGCGATCTGACGATCGGTGCGAATTTCGACGGCGGCCGTGGCAATGCGGTTCTCAGCATCGGCTATCAGGAGGTCGACGACGTCCTTCAGTCGAACCGCCTGATTTCGCAAAACGCGGTTTTCGTCGACGGCAGCTTTGCCGGGTCGGCGACCGGCGTTCCTACCCGGATCACGAGCCTTGTGGCCGGCGGCGGCGGGGTCAATCAGATCAATAGCGACGGTACGGCGCTGGTCCCGACCTATTCATCGTTCAACTATGCGCCGTTCAACTATTTCCAGACGCCGCTCGAACGCTACAATATCTATGGTGCCGCACGGTATGAGGTAACGCCCGATATCGAGGCCTATACCCGCGCGATGTTCACCAAGACGACGGTGAGCCTCCAGCTGGCGCCGTCCGGTCTGTTCGGCGACACCTATATCTTCCCGCTCAACAACCCTTTCATCAATGAGACTATCCGTCAGCAGATTTGCGCTTCGCCGATCGTCGGCATCGATGCCGCGACGTGCACGGCGGCCGGTGCGGCGACGGATCCGACCGATCCGAACTATCTCGAGGTTCCGGTCACGATCAACCGCCGGCTCGTCGAGCAGGGTGCGCGCAATACGGATATCGGCATCACCCAGTTTCAGGTCTGGGCCGGTCTGCGGGGCAATCTCAGCGAGACGATCGAATATGACGTCTCGGCATCCTATGGCGAATCGGACCGGGTAACGACGCGTTCGGGCTGGGGCCTCAAGTCCCGCGTCCAACAGGCGTTGCGCGCGCTCGATGCCACCAACTGCGTCGATCCGTCTAACGGTTGCTACCCGATCAACCTGTTCGGTGGCGGCGTCGGCACCAATATCGATCCGCAGGCCGTGGCATTTTTCAACCAGCCGTCGAGCTTCACCGATACGACCTCGCTGGCCACGGTCAACGCGTCGATCAATGGCGAACTTGGCGAGAGCGGCCTGTTTTCCGAAACGCCGATCGGGTTCGCCGTCGGCGTCGAATATCGCGAATATAATGCCAGCCGCGTCGCCGATGTGTCGGAAGGCACGCAGGACGAGGTTTTGGGCACCGGCGCACCGTCGCCGACCTTTGCCGGCCAATATGACGTGATCGAGGGCTTCGCCGAACTGATCGTCCCGATCGTCGAAGATACGCCCGGTTTCTACAGCCTGACGGCCGAAGGCGGCATCCGCGTGTCCGACTATTCGAACACCGGGACGAGCGTCACCTGGAAGGCCGGTGGTACCTGGGAGCCGTTCGAAGGTTTCCGTATCCGCGGCATCTACCAGCGGGCCGTGCGTTCGCCGAATATCGGCGAATTGTTCCTGCCGGTAACCACCGGACTCACGGGCCTGACGACCGATCCGTGCGCCGGGACCAACCCGGTCGGCAATGCGACGCTGACCGCGATCTGCATCGCGCAGGGCGCGCCGGCCGCCTTGATCGGCACGATTTCGCAGCCTTCGGCGGCGCAGGCCAACCTGACCACCGGCGGCAATCCCGATCTCGATCCGGAGGTTTCCGACAGCTACACGATCGGCGTGATCGTGACGCCGCGGCAGGTTCCGGGGCTCGCGCTGACGATCGACTATTACGATATCATCGTGAACGACGCGATCACGACGCGTACGCCGGGAGACGTTCTCAACCCGTGCTACGGGCCGAACGGCGATGGCAATGGCAGCGATCCGACGGTCTGTTCGCTGATCATCCGCAACCCGCTCAACGGTACGCTCAACGGTGGCGGCGATACGCCGGGCCTCGCCCCGCCGCTGACCAACCAGGGCAGGCTGCATACGTCGGGCGTCGATTTCCGCATTGCCTATAATTTGCCGGTCAGCTTCGGCTCGGTGAATTTCGATCTCAACGGCAACTGGACCGAGCGGGCCGAATTTCGCGCGGTGCCGGGCGGTATCAATCGCGATTGTATCGGCCTGTACAGCTCCAACTGCGATTTCAGCACCGGCGCCGTTCAACCGGAATGGTCGTTCAACTTCCGCACGACCCTGAGCGTCGACGATCTTGTCGATGTTTCGCTGCTGTGGCGCTGGATTGACGGCGTGGAATATGAATTCGCCGCGACGACGACGGGCATTCTTCCCGAATTTCTGGCGATCGACGATGCCAGCTATTTCGATCTGAGCGTGCGTTCGAACGTCAGCGAAAATTTCGACGTGACCTTCTCGATCTTCAATCTTCTCGATCGCGATCCGCCGAACATCACCTCGTTCCTCGGCACGAGCACGCAGAATTCCGGCAACACCTTCCCGTCGACCTATGACGCGCTCGGGCGTCGCTATTCGGTGACGGGCCGGATCAGATTCTAGACTAAATGCTCACGGTCTAGATTTCTGGCGGGGGTGGTATTGGAAGTCCCACCCCCGCCATTTTCTTTTCTGCCGAATCAATATTTGTCTTTGTTGGTGACGAGCTCGAGATGCACGCGATCAAGCCAGTCCATCCGGGCTTTCAGCGTGCTGGCGGCATTGTCATAGGCGAAGGCCTGGAAGGGCAGGTCCGTCTGCGCGTTGAACGCGTCGAGTTCTGCCCGCTTCTTTTCGAGTTCCGCTTTCGCTTCGATCACCCAGTCGATCCGCTCCTGCGGCTGGAGCAGGCCGAACGCCATCACCTTGGTGCTGAGCGAGTCGCTGGCGACCAGCTGGGCGGACCGGAATGTCTGGACCCAGGTCTTGAGCGCGCCTTCGCCCTTCCGGGTAATCGACCAGAGCTCGGTCCCGCGGGCATCGCCTTCGATCCGTTTGCTTTCGATCAGCCCCTCCTTCGCGAAGCGGGCGATCATCGGATATACCTGCCCCATGCTCTTGTTGAAGCTGGCGACCGGCGAGGACTGGTAATATTTTGCGACTTTATATGCGGTTATCGGCTGGAACCGGTAGACGAGCGACAACAACGACCCTTCGTGATCGGACAAGGATTTCGGCGTCGCCTTCTTAGCCATTCTCAGTTCGAACTGTGCCCCTGTTCGGCCCACTGCCCCCGAAAGGCAGCAGGACAATTAGGGCTATAATCACGTTCGACAGCTTTCTACAAGCGACGCGAAATTTTCTTGCGGCTGGGGGCGGGCGCCCAGGCGCGCGCGATCACACGGAATTCTTCCATAACATACTGAATAAAAGGGATGTTTTAAAGCGTATACTCGGAGCCGATCACGTTGGCGCTAATCGCGCTCTGCACGGCCTCGATATGCGCAGCGTAGCCGGTGCCCGCCTCCGGCAGATGGCCGGTGCACGGCGCCGTGCGGTCGCACGCCGCCGCGGCATAGCCGGGATCGCGAGCGGCCAGATGCCGCAAACCGGCTGCGGCATCCTGTCCCCTTGCGGCTTCGGCGAGACCGGCGGCGAAGTCGAGCGCAGCCTCGGCGCCGTCGCAGGTCAGCACATTGCCGTCCCGTACGATCGGCCCGGCCCGATATTCGGCGCCAACCCCCGAAAGCAAATCCGCATAGGCGGGGTGGGTGGTCGCGTACCGCCCGACAAGCAGGCCCGCCCCGCCGAGGACGAACGCGCCCGTACCGATCGCGCCGATCCAATGTGCGCGCTCCGCCGCCTCGCACAGATAGTCGAGAAATTCCGGCGATTGCAGCGCGGCGGCGACCCCGCTGCCGCCGGGAACGCAGATCGCGTCGAAAGCCGGCGCATCGGCGAAACTGGCCGTCGGCCGGATCGAGCAGCCGCAATCCATGACGACCGGCGCTTGCTCCGCCGCGGCGAGGCTCACGGTGACGCCCGGCAGCGCGGCGAGCAGCCGGCTCGGGCCCGCAACATCCGGTTCCGCGCTATGCGGAAAGAGCAGGAAGCCGATTTTCATGCAATATCCTCCCAAACTGAAACTTCATACACGCTCCCAAATCCCGCAAACGGCCGTCCGGCCTGGTTGCGATCGCGCCCCTGTCGTTTCAAAATATTGCATCAAATCGTTAGAATGCGCCGATCTTGTCACGATCGGGCGAAATATGGTGTCGTTTTCGCCGAAGATGCGTTCCGTATCGACGAGCATCCACTCGTTTCGATATATTGGCTACAGCGCTCGTCAAACGGCCGAAAATCGCTACGGCCGCGCCGCTTTTTTCGGGGTCAGCGCGGGGTAGCCCCGGCCTCCATGACGAAGCGACCGTCGTCGCCGAGGGCCGCGAGGGCAAGGCCGGTATCCGCCTCGCGCGCGACGAGGTGCAACGGCTGGCCGGCAAAGGCGGGGGAGGTCGCGCGAAACGAAAAGGCGCCGATCGCCTCTGCGCCGATCTCCCGGGTCGCGAGATCGAGCAGCAAGGTCGCGATCAGCGGCCCGTGGACGACGAGGCCGGGATAGCCTTCCACGTCTCGCACATAGCCGAGATCGTAATGGATGCGGTGCGTGTTGAAGGTGAGCGCCGAATAGCGGAACAGCAACGCTTCGTCGGGGATCAGCGAGCGGCAAACCGGCCAGTCCGACAGGTCGGCGGTCCCCGTTACAGGCAGCGATATGGGGGCCGTGCCGGTTTCCCGATAGACGAGCGTCTGGCGCTCCTGCACCGCATCGATCCCGTCCGCGCGGATAAGATGGTCGATCTCCACGAAAACCAGCGCGCCGCTCTTTCCCGTTTTCTCGGCGACGGAGGCGACGGTCGAGACGCGCTCGATAACCGCGCTGGCGGCAATCGGCGCAAAAAAGCGGATGGCGCTTCCCGCCCACATCCGGCGTGGCAGCCCTATCGGCGGAAGGAATGTGCCAAGCCGCTGATGTCCGTCCTCCTGCAGATCCGCCATTGGCGTGTCGGGCGTGCACAGGCACCAGTGAAGGCCCAGCGGGACGGCCGGCTCCGGCGGATTGCCGATAGTCGCGCGAAAACGGTGCAGCAGGCCGCCGGTCACCCGGTCGCCGCGCCGTTCCTCGCGGCCGATCCAGTCCTCGAGCGCGGCCATCAATAGGAACGCGGCAGGCCGAGAATATGTTCGGCGAGATAGGAAAGGATGAGGTTCGTCGAGATCGGCGCGACCTGGTAGAGCCGGGTTTCGCGGAACTTGCGTTCGACATCGTATTCGGCGGCAAAGCCGAAGCCGCCGAACGTCTGGACGCAGGCTTCGCCCGCCGCCCAGCTTGCGTCCGCCGCGAGCATCTTCGCCATATTGGCCTCGGCCCCGGCATTGTCGCCGGCGTCATATCGGGCAAGCGCCTCGCGGACCATCAGTTCGGCCGCGCGCATCTGCGCATAGGCCTTGGCGATCGGGAACTGGACGCCCTGATTCTGGCCGATCGGCCGGCCGAACACCTCCCGCTCCCTCGCATAATCGGTTGCACGGCCGATGAACCATTTCGCATCGCCGATGCACTCGGCGGCGATCAATATGCGCTCGGCGTTCATGCCGGAAAGGATGTAGCGGAAACCCTGTCCTTCTTCGCCGATCAGGTTCGCCGCGGGCACACGCATGTCATCGAAGAAGATCTCGGTCGTCGCATGGTTCATCATCGTGTCGATGGGGCGGATGGAGAGCCCGTTGCCGATTGCCGCGCGCATATCGACGAGCAACACCGAGAGCCCGTCGGTGCGTTTGGCGGCTTCCTCGCGCGGGGTCGTGCGGGCGAGCAGCAGCATCAGGTCCGAATGTTCGGCGCGGCTCGTCCAGATTTTCTGGCCGTTGACGATATAATCGTCGCCGTCGCGTTTCGCCGTGGTCTTCAGCGACAGCGTGTCGGTGCCGCTGCCCGGTTCGGTGACGCCGAACGCCTGGAGCCGCAGTTCGCCGCTGGCGATTTTCGGCAGATATTCGGCCTTTTGTTCATCCGAACCGTGTCGCAGCAATGTGCCCATGATATACATTTGCGCATGGCACGCGCCGCCATTGCAGCCCTGCAGCTGGATCTCCTCGAGGATCGCCGCCGCCGCCGAAAGCGGGAGCCCCGCGCCGCCAAAGACTTCGGGGATCAGCGCGGCGAGAAAGCCGGACCGGGTCAGCGCCTCGACGAATTCGCCGGGATAGGCGCGCGCCTTGTCCTTCGCCCGCCAATAGTCTCCCGGAAAATCGGCGCACAGCCTGGCGACTTGCTGGCGGATATCGGCATGGTCGGCGGTCATCGCATCCTCTCCCCCGGCAGCGATATCATTCCGGGTGGCGGGACGCGAAGATTTCGAACGTTCCGTCCGGGCTTTCGCCGGCGATCGCCACCCGCCCGCCGGTGGCCGCGACCAGCGCCAGCCCCGCGGCGACGTCCCACCAGCGGATGCCGCTCTCGGCATAGGCGTCGAACCGCCCGCTCGCGACCCAGGCGAGCGACAGCGCCGCCGAACCGATCATGCGGACTTTCTTATAGTCGGAAATCTGGCGGACGATCGCCGCGATGCCCTGATCGGAAAAGTCCCCGCCGACCGGGAAGCCGGTGGCGAGGATGCCGTGCGGCTGCGGCAAGTCGCCGAGGGGATCGTCGTTGCAATATAGCCCGATGCCCGGCCCGCCCCAGTAGAGCGCGTCGCGCAGGAAATCGTGGATACAGCCGGCGAGCGGGGTCAGCCCCGCGCATAGCGCGACGGCCGTGCCGCACAGCGGCGTTCCGGTGCGATAGTTGAACGACCCGTCGAGCGGATCGACAACCCAGTAAAGGCCCTCGCCCGGCGGCGGCTCGCCGATCCATCCGGCTTCCTCGGTCAGGATCGGAAGATCGCTGCCCGACCGGATGGTCTCGACGATCAGCTGTTGCGCGCGATGATCTTCGCCCAGCTTGATGTCGCGGCCCTGTTGCGAGAGCAGCTCGGCCTGGCCGAAATTCTGGCGCAGCAGGTCGCCGCTGGCGGTCGCCGCGCGGCGGGCGAGCGCGACAAGGGCAGCGTCGAGCGGCGCGTGATCGTGGTTCATGGTTCCCACCGAAAGATACGCCGAAACGCGCCGTTTGTTTGCATCCGGCGTTCTTAGTCGGGCGGCATATCGCCGTCAAAGCGCAGGATCCGCCCACCGGCGGAAAGCGTGCGGCTTGCGCATGGCCTCTTCCGGGTTATGCCGGTAGAGACGATGTGGAAACGGCGCGGGGCGCGCCATGGACGGGAGAGCGACATTTGCCGAGCGAGACGGGTCTCAAACTGGGGGTGTTGTCGCGTTCCTTTTCGGCCAATGAAGCGCTTCGGGAGCGGCTGAGCGCAAGGATCGACGACGTTCGGTTCAACGAAAGCGGGCAATCGCTGAACGGCGAGGCGCTTGTCGAATTCCTCGCAGACCGCGATGCCGCGATCGTCGCGCTCGAACGGATCGACGGAGCGTTGCTCGATCGCCTGCCCGGCCTCGCCATCATCAGCAAATATGGCGTGGGGCTCGACAATGTCGACCTGGAAGCCTGCCAGGCGCGCGGCGTGAAAGTCGGCTGGACGGGCGGGGTCAACCGGCGTTCGGTCAGCGAACTCGCGGTATCGCTGATGATCATGGCGCTGCGTCGCGTCCAACCCGCCGGGCGCGAGATTCTCGCCGGGACGTTCCGGCAGCATCTGGGGCGGCAGCTTGGCAGCCAGACGGTCGGCCTTGTTGGTTGCGGGCATGTCGGGCGCGATCTGGCCGGGCTGCTCCGCGCATTCGGCGCGCGGGTGATCGGCCATGATATCCGGGATGTCCCTGCCTTCGCCGAAGGGCTGGTGGAGCGGGCGACGTTCGACGAGCTGCTCGCGACCGCCGATATCGTCTCGCTGCATGTCCCGATGACCCCGGCGACGGCAGGGATGATCGCGGCGGAAGAAATGGCCCGGATGAAGAGCGGCGCGATCCTGATCAACACCGCGCGCGGCGGCCTGGTCGACGAAGCGGCGATGAAGCGCGCGCTCGTTGAGGGGCACCTCTCCGCCGCCGCCTTCGATGTGTTCGATCCCGAGCCGCCGACAGACCGGGCGCTTCTCGAACTGCCCAATTTCATATCGACACCGCATATCGGCGGCAGCTCGGCCGAAGCCGTGCTCGCGATGGGCGAGGCGGCGATCGAGGGGCTGTTCGACGCGCGCGATGCGGAAAGCCATATTCCCGATTATCTCGCCAGGGAAAGCGCGGCATGAAGATGATCGCGATGATCCCGGCCCGGATGGGCAGCCAGCGGCTGCAGAAGAAGAATCTCGCGCCGCTCGCCGGCCAGCCGCTGATCGTCCACGCGATCCGCAAATGCCTGAAATCCGGGCGCTTCGACGAGATCTGGGTCAACAGCGAACATCCCGATTTCGGCCCGATCGCCGAGGCCGAAGGCGCTTATTTCCATCGGCGTCCGGAGGCGCTGGGCGGCAACCAGGCGACGAGCGAGGATTTCGTCGAGGAATTTCTGGGCGTGCATCCCTGCGATTTCCTGGTCCAGGTCCATTCGATCGCGCCGCTGCTGACGGTGGAGGATGTCCGCAGCTTTTGCGACACGGTCGCGGCCGGCAATCATGATGCGGTGATGAGCGTCGTCGATGAAAATCTCGAATGCGTGTTCGAGGGCGAGCCGGTGAATTTCACTTTTGCCGAGAAGACCAATTCGCAGGATCTGGAGCCCGTACGCCGCATCGTCTGGGCGATCACCGCCTGGCGCCGCGCGACCTTCCTGGAAGCGAAGGCGGCGGGCGGCTGCGCCACCTATGCCGGCAAGATCGGCTATGTCAGCGTCAACCGGATGGCCGGCCATGTGATCAAGACGCAGGACGATCTCGATATCGCCGAGGCGATGATCGGCCTTTCGGCCGCTCCGGACGGCTGACGGGCGACATGGAGTCGGCACGCGAGCAGCTGCGGAAAGGGGTGGGAAGGCACCCGGTTATGGGCTATTCGGCCATTCTCACCCCACAGCTTTCCCGACCTGATCGACACGCATGACGCTTCGTACACGCATGGCACAACGGCTCGAGCGCGAGCATGGAATAGCCGAGGCTGCACGCATACTGGAAGCCGA
This sequence comes from Parasphingopyxis marina, assembly GCF_014237875.1. GTDB lineage: Bacteria > Pseudomonadota > Alphaproteobacteria > Sphingomonadales > Sphingomonadaceae > Parasphingopyxis > Parasphingopyxis marina. The sequence continues at coordinate 67,445 of NZ_JACJVJ010000001.1, read as the reverse complement.
GATCAACGTGATCGGGGTGACGGACCGGGACCGGGCCTTTTCCTTGGCGATTGCCCTGGCCGATATTCTGTTCGCGCAACGGCGATTCCAGCGGGGCTTCTATTTCCTCAGTTTCGCCGAAAAGATGCGACCGCAGAACGAGAGAATAGCGGAATTGCTCGATGGAATCGAACCGGATCCGCTTTCCGGCTTCATCGCGGACAATCTATCCATAGACAAGGATTTCACCTGTCTCTGGCCCGACAAGCGTGTCGCCAATGCCGAATATCCGCTCGCCATGAAAATTTTGAACGGCTCCTCGATCTTGGGAGGCGATTTAATCGTCGTCGATGACGAAAAGCGGGTCGTTTTCGAAACGATGCATCGCCTGATGCGGCAGCGTTTCATGACCCCGAAGCTGTTGTCCGCCTATAGCAACGGGTTCCGAACATATCGACAAAAGCGCCGGGTCGATAATCCGGTCATCCTGACGAACCTTTCTCAAAGGAATTATTGTCATTTCGTGCTCGGCAATGTCGCGGCGATCCTTCACGCGATCCGACATGTGAAGGAAGACGTGAAACTTACGGTTTTCGTGGATCCGCACACGCGCTTCGTGCGGGAATATGTCGAGTTGCTGGGCCGGCTCGATCCCCGGCTGGATTTTGTCGAGATCGACAAGCAGACGATCTACGAAGCGCCCGAAATCCTGTTTTCGTCGTGCCTCGTGAAGAAGATCGTTACCAACTATCCGGAAATCATACCCGAATTTCGACGGATCGCTGCGCTTTGCAACGAAGACGGGGATCGAGTTGATCGCCCGGCGAAACTCTTCCTGACGCGGCGCAACTGCCGCCGTTCGCTCGCGGATGGCGACGAGGTCGAGGGCCGGCTGGGGCAACTTGGCTTCGCGACCGTCGATCCCGGCGATTTTCCGGTAGCGGAGCAGGTGCGGATGTTCGAAGGCGCCGAACAGATTGTCGCCCTGCACGGCGCCGCGCTCACCAACCTGATCTACAATGTCCGCAAGCCTTCGATTTTTGAAATTTTCACGCCCAATCGCACGGGCAACGTCACCTTCAAGCGTTTAACCTACGCCATGGGCGGCGAATATCAGACCTATGACAATCTTGGCGTGGCGGATGCACGAAACGAACTGTACAAACTGTCGCAGCCCGAGGAATTTTATGCGGCTGCCGAACGATTTCTCGCCGGCGGCGTTGACTAAGGAACATTCGGCGAAATGCCGAAAAAGTCAGATGCTTAGCCATGGGGCACCTTGTGTGCCCCGCAGTCGGTCTGTTAGGCGGATACCCGCTTTGGGACGGGCCGCGTTTCGGGCAATGCCCGCGGAGCACCGGACAGAGATTGGGAGAATGTGGCGTGGAGTGGACCGCTTGGCTCAATGACTATTTTGAGCGTTTTGCTCCGGCCTTCGCGCCGGACCACCATGCCAATCTCATCGCCTTCAAGGAACTTGCCGAAGGCATCCGCGACAGCGGCAACAAAATGATGCTGGCCGGCAACGGCGCCAGCGCATCGATTTCCTCGCACGGTGCGGTCGATTTCGCCAAACAGGCCAAGGTCCGTTCGATCGATTTCAACGAACCCAATTTCATCACCGCTTATGCGAACGATTATGGGTACGAAAACTGGATCGCCCGGGCGATCGAATGCCATGGCGACGATGGCGATGCGGTCGTGTTGATTTCGGCGAGCGGCATGTCGCCCAATGTTGTGAACGCTGGCAAATATGCGCGCGACCGTGGCCTCAAGCTCGTCACCTTTACCGGAAAATCTCCCGACAACGCGTTGCGCCAACTGGGCGATGTGAATTTCTGGATGGATTCCCAAGCCTATAATGTCGTCGAGGCGGTTCACATGCTGTGGTTGACGACAGTGATTGACATGATCGTCGGCCGCGCTGAATATTCCGTCAACTAACTGATTTTATGAAAATTCTTTTCGTAGCGCCACCTGCCCTGCTGGGCAGAAACGCCGTTGAAACGCGGCGGATCCGGTCGCTTTGGCGGGCGCTTCTGCCTTTGGGCGACGTCGCGACAATTCCCGTCGGCGAGTCCGGGGCCCTCATGGCGAGCAGCGAAGCCACCTCCGGGAAGGCCGATGTGGTGATCGTGTGCCTCGTCGATCCGGCGCCCGCCGCCCACGCAGTTGCCGCGCTTGCCCACAAGCGGATCTGGGCACCGCCGGCCGATTCCGAGGAGCCGTTACCATGGCGCCGGGCGCTGCTGTGGCGCTGGGAAGGCGGTTCGCCCGGGCACGCCGGCAAAAAGGCGGCGCTATCGTTGCCTGAAACCGAAGCTGCCGATCAGGCCGAATTGACCGGCATGATCGCCCGCGCCCTCAAGGTGAAACCCGCCGAGGATGCGGTGGTCGCCGAGCGAATGCGAAAGGCCAGCCAGCTCAGCTATGCCATTGAGGCGATGTGGTTCAACGACCATAATCGTCTGCTCGAAATGATCGTGCGGTTCGATAGTCCCCTGATCGCGATGCTGGATCTGTCGGGGGAGGTGTATCGTACCGATGGCGGCCCACTTCCCAATGGCTGGGTCGAGCGTCCGGCATCCAGTGACGAGTCGGCGGTGCGCCTGCGCGTTACGGCGGTGCTTCCGCCCGGTGTTGCGCCCGGCCTGTTGCGGGCGGAGATAGCGGTTGACGGCATTCCCGTCTTTCCGATCGACATTCCCGACGATCTCGATCGTCAAACGGCCGGTCTTGTCAGTCTTGAGGTTGTCTCAGGGGACGAGGCCGTTGTGGAACATTGGGGTAGTGCGGAGCCACGCGCCCGGTGCGGCTCGGTGCATTACGGCAACGCCGCCGTCCGCCCGCTTGCCGGCGGTATCAGTTTCGCCCGGACAAGCGTACCCTGGCCGTTACCAGCGACGGCCATCGCCACCGGACAGAGTGCCGGTATCGGTCAGGCCTTTCGTCACCTCGATACCGTCGGGCCGTTCGCCCAACCTTCTTCGCCCCGGCTTCATGCGATGAAGGATAAATTCGCCGGCGAGACGGCATGGCTGATCGGCAATGGGCCGAGCGTCCGGATCGAGGACCTCGATCGGCTTGAGGGCCGGCTTTGTTTCGCGTTCAATCGCTTCTATCTCGCCTATGGCGATACCCGGCTGCGCCCGCAATTCACGATCAGCGGGGACCGGCAGATGATCGAGGATTTCGGCGATGAGATGCTGGAACGTTCCGGCGGTACGCTCTGTTTCGCTCAGGATGAGCCGCCCGAACTGACCGGCGATTATTGCTGGCTGCGACAGGTGATCGGCTTTCCTTCGCTTTTTTCGAAGAACGCGGCTGCGCGGGTCACGCCCGGCGGTTCTTCGGTCTATGTTGCGATGCAGGTTGCATATTGGCTCGGGATTCGGAACTTCTACGTCTATGGGGCCGATTTCACCTTTGCGTTCGATCGCAACAGCAAGACAGGGGACTCGATGCGCACCGCGACCGGCGACGGGAATCATTTCATCAAGAATTACCGTTCGGGCAAGCCCTGGTGTCCGCCGGCCATCCTGAACATCATGACGTCTTTTCTCGCCGCTCGCGCGCTGATTGAGGGCGAAGGCGGCTTCATCCGTAATGCGACCCGCGGCGGCGCGCTGGAAACCTTCGACCGGATCGATTTCGACGACGCCCTTAAGCGGGATGCGGTCGGGGCAGAGGGATCCGGCGCGCACAGGACGGATGCGCGATGACGGATGGGGCAGAGCAGCGCCCGTTGCGCATTGCGATCGTCAGCACCAACAATAGCACCGCCTATTCGGGCGGGCGTTATCATGCGCTGATCATGGCCTATGCACTGGCCCGGGCCGGGGCCGATGTGCATTTCGTAACCAACAACCGGCCGGTCTTCGTTTCCGACCTGGAGCCGCTTTGCCCGGGCGGCGTGACATTTGCGATCACGGAAGATTTCCGGGACGAAATGCCCAAGGGGCGGTTCGATTTCGTCTGGGTCGTCCCGACCGGCGTCTTCCATTCCGCTTTCTACGCGGCGGCGCTTGCCTTCGCCGGCAAGCGCAAAGCGCGGCTGGCGCTGCTCAATTTCGAAAGCGGCGATTGGTTCAACGCGCTCGCGCCGGAACCCCGAGACCTGCGGCTGTGGGACGGGTGGCGGCGCATTGTGGATAAGGGTGGGCTCGTCGTGTCGAGCGCGCTGGAATCTCAGAAATACGCCAAGGATTTCTACACCAGTCCGGTGGCGGGGGTTCGCTTCGAAACGGTGCCGCCGCCGATCAACAGCGCCGCGGCCGATGCCGTGCCGGTACAGGAGCGCGATGACGCGATCATCGCCTTTGTGCGCAGCGCTGACCAGCACAAGGGCGGTGCCGATCTCCTCGCGCTGGCGCCCTCGACATGGAACAACCGGATATTGCGCATCGTTGCCGGTGGCGGTCTCGATAAAGAATTCGAAGCCCAATTGCGCGAGCGGCTGGCCGAAGCGGAGAATGCCCGGCTCGAAACCTATTCGGCGATCAGCGACGAGCAGAAATTTGCCTTGCTCGCGCGGTCGCGCGTCCTGCTGTTTCCCAGTCACTTCGAAGGCTATGGATATCCTCCGGTCGAAGCGGCCTATATGGGCGTGGAAACGGCGTGTTACGATTTGCCGGTGTTGCAGGAAACGGTCGGCAAGGTCGCGCATTTGGCCCCGGCTTTCGATGTCGAAGCGCTGGCCGAAGCCGTCGAGCGCGCCTTCGCCGAGTCTGAGCGCGCCGAAGCGTTGCGAAACGCGGTGCGGGGCCGTGCGGACATCGATAGCGTCGGTCGCGCCGCGCTCGAGGCCTTTGTGCGCTCGATGGATGCCGTTGGCCCCACCCCGCGATCCGCGAGAATGCTCTGGGAACCCTCTGGCCGTGAGGCGATGGATACAGGCAAGCGCTTCGAAAGCTGGTGGCGGCCGCCGACGATCGTTCAGTTGCGACGGGCGACCGGCAAGCGATGGTTGATCGATCTTCAACTGGCGGGGCCAAGTCCGGTCCGCGCCGTCGAACCGCTCGATGGCACGCCGAGCTTTATCCATTGCTGCCTTCAGGAAGAAGGCAGAGAAGGCGATACCGTCCTTTCCAGGCTCTTTGCGACGCTGCCTCGCCCCAAAAGCCCCGATGCCATGCTCGGCTGGCGCGTTCGGTTCGAAGACGACGCCCAGGATTATGAATTTGAATTCCGGGTGGAAGGCAAACCCAAACGGGTTCCCGGCTTCGATGTCCGGATCGGCAAGGACGACGGCGAAGGGGGCGGGCTGACGATCGTGCTGGACGGCAAGGGCGCGGAAGATATCGATCGCGTGCTCTATAGCGGCGATGGTCAGCAATGGCGCACGGCGACCGCAGATGGCACGGGCTTTGCGCTTGAGTGCAGGGATCGGCCATTCGTTGAAACCGGGTCCGTCATCTATGCCCGCGGCGTGCACGGCGTCGTGGCGTGTTTCTCGGGCTATCCGCCTTCGCGCGCGGACGTCCGGCTCGCCGGGGCTATACCGAGCCGCCGGGTGGCGATGCTTTCCGATAAAAAATATTGCCGCGGCGTTGCTCGCCATCCCCTCAAGCAGGGTTTGGGGGCGATCCTGCTGGCGCCGGGCAGCCGTTCTGAAAGTGTCTATCCCGGCGCAATGATCGAACTTGGCGATGGCAGTAGTCATCGCGTGACGGGTATCCGGCGCAAGCGGCGCCTCGATCGGCTGACCGTCGAACGCGGCCTTAGCCCGTGGCGACACGGCCATCCCCGCAGCGTCCGAATCGTCAAGCCTGGCGCCCGGACCGGGAGTTTGAAGCGCATCGACGACGGCCAGTGGGAAGAGGGCGTGTGGAACGGCGCAACCGCGCTTCAGCGTTGCGGGCTGGCGATCAGGAAGGATGGCGCGTTGCCGGTTGCCGGCGAAATATTCCGCTTCGGCAATGGTGAAATGCGGCGCGTGCGCAGTGCTTTTGCGGACAAGACCCATCATATGGTCTGGCTGGACCGGGCGGTCGGGGATGCCGAGACGGCGGACCCGCGCATTGTGATCGAAAGCGGCGATCCCGTCTGGTCGGCGGAATATCGCTATCCGAGCGATGTCCGATTTGCCGGCGGGGATTCTGTTTCAGCCTTTTATGCGCCCGGTGGACGCTCGGCTCCACAACCGGACGGGCAGGCCTCTGCCGTGGCCGAACGGCGAGTGCTCGTAGCGAGCCTCGTCCCGCCGCTTCCCGCCGATCAGGGCAACCGCGTCGTGACGCGCAATCTGATCCACCATTTCCTGCGCCAGGGATATCTCGTCGATCTGCTGCTGGTCGGCAATGTCAACGCCAAGGCGCTGGCGAAGGAATTCGGCGAGCGGGTGCGCGTCTTCCCGGTGGGCTTTCCCGACTGGCGTGCCGCGCCTTCGGTGAACGCCAGGGGCCGCATCGGCCAGATGATCGAAAGCGATGCATTGCTGCCCCAAGAACGGCAGTTCTTCGAGGGCGAGGCCGCCGATAGCGACCTCTTCCACCCCTATACGATCGTTCCGGATGCTGCGGTCGAAATGGCACGCACCTTGATGGGCGCCAACGCCTATGCGGGATTGGTCTGCAATTACACCCATATGGTGAGGGTTGCCGAAGAGCTTGCCGATACGGTCGCTTTGCCGCCGGTGGCTATCGTCACCCATGACGCACTTTCACGCCTGCCTACCGAATTTGACGGCCGCAAACTCGACCTCATGTATCGCAAGACGAGCCCGGAACTGGAACGCGATGTGCTGAACGCGGTGCCCGGCGCGACGGTGCTCGCCATTTCGGAAAGCGAGAGGGTCTATTTCCCGTCGATCGGCGTCACCAATCCCGTCATGCTGTGCGAATATGACGCGCTGGAAGAGGTCTGGCCCTATCGAACCGACGAGGAAGCCTTCGGCAGCAGTGCGCTGATCTTCCACGCCAGCGGCAATTCGATGAACGTCGCGGCGCTGAACTGGTTTCTCGAGAATTGTTGGCCGCGGATCCACGAAGCCCTGCCGCATGCCGAGCTCCGGATCGGAGGGCGTATCTGCAACGAATTCGACGCGCTGCCGGAGGGCGCGGTCGCGCTTGGCGAGATGACCCGCCACCAGCTGCTTGGCGCGCTGGGGCAGAGTGCGATTGCCATCAATCCGACCGTCGCCGGCACCGGGCTCAAGATCAAGACGGTGGAGGCCGCGGCCATCGGCTTGCCGAGCGTCTGCCTGCCTCCAGCGGTCGAGGGCCTGGAAGCCGTCGCCGATGCGCTCGGGATCGTCGCGCAAAGCGCAGCGGAATTCAGTGACGGCTGCATCGCGCTGTTGACCGACAGGGTGTTGTGGGCCGAACGGCGGGAAAAGGCGCTGGCCCTGGCGCGGGACCGGTTTTCGCGCGCCGCTGTCTATGCCGGCCTCGATATGTTCGCCGAAGCGATGGACCGGCACGATGCGGTTTTGGCGCGAAGCGACGCGTCGCCATCGCCAGCCCTCGCGATGGCTGCCGAGTTCGAAACGCTCGATCTGGCGGACGCGGCGGCCAAATTGCTCGACAGGGTCGGCGCAGGGGCCGATGCATCGCCTGCGGTCCTGCGCGAAAGTGGGCGGTTGGCACTCGCCGAGGGATTGCCGAGCCTTGCCATTGACGCCGCATTGCGCTGCCTCGATGCCGATCGCAGCGATCCGGCGGCCTGGAGCCTGGCCATCGATGCCTTTGCGGGGATAGGCGAAGCGGAAGCCGATGCCCGGCAGGTAGCGAACCTTGCGCGGCTCGCTGTGCCCGGCATTGACCTTCCGCCGGAATTGGGCGTGCACTTTGGAGACGCGGACTTCGATCCGGTATTCCTTTTGCCGCCCGGCGAGGAGGTCCAGATCCGGGATCTCCGGCCCATCGGAAATATTTTCGGCAGCGGCTGGGCGAAGGTCCAGGCTTGGGGTGCCTGGTCGGTCGGCAACCATTCCCGGCTGAGGGTCGGCGGCCTTCCGCCGAACGAGGCGGCAACGCTAACGCTATCGACCCATGCAGCGCCCAATGCTCTCGACGAGGAACAGACGGGCCGCGCCTACCTTGACGGCGCTTTCCTGCAGCATTTCGCGGTGAAACGCGGCGGCAAGCGCACTTCTATAGAGATTCCCCTGGCGGCGGGCGATCGGACCGAATGCCGAATCGATCTTTACATGGATAAAGCGATGCAGTTCCGCAAAGTCGACAACAGGGTCACCGATCAGCGGCCGCTTGGCGTGGCGCTCCATGCGATGAAGCTTCAAATCGGTAAATAGCCGAGCGTCGGCCTACGTTGTCGCGCCGGGCCTGTTAGCGCCTGTGCGCCGCACTTTCGCCTCGGCGATCGCCATAGTCCGAATCCGGTCGTTCCGCTCTGTACTCACCTTGCGATAGTCGGTTTCGAGTTTCAGATCCTCCGGTAGCTGCAATCCCGCATAACTGCCGATCTTGCGGACGACGGCCCCGGCATCGGCGTCAATCTCTTCATAGCTGATGCGCAGCGGCGAGATTCCCTCATGGGCGAAAAAGCGCTCCCAATCGCCCTGCATGTCGACGATCCGGTCGAGATGGCCCTGCAGCTTGTCGAAGTCGAGTTCGATATCCTTTTCGACGGTATGGGCCAAGTCGGCCTGGACCGAATGAAAATAGCCGGTCTCGGTGGAGATATAACGCGATATCGCCTGCGCCATAACGTCGTTGCGGGTCAGATAGACGAAGGCCGCGTCACGAAAGAAATAGTCGTACCCGCCGAGATAGTAGATCGGCACGAATTGCGGCCAATCAGCCTTGAAGCCGTAAATGCCCCCCGTGCTGAGATTGGCGATCCGTTCGGCGACCCATTGTTCGACCGTCTCGAGCTTGCGCTTCTCGCACAGTGCTTCCAGCGCGCCCTTCACGACGCGGAAATGTTCCTGCACCTTGCCGAGACCATTTTCCGAAAGGACCGAGGAAAGATAGCTGCTGCCCGATCGCGGCGTCATGCAGATAACGATCTTTTTCCGCTCCTCGAACCGGGCGCCGGAAAATTCCTCGCCGCGAAGCAGGCGCAGCACATTGGCGCACAGCTGGCGAACCCGAGGATTATCGGCGCCGAAGGTGCCGGTGCTGTCGGTCATTTTGTCGCCGTCCCCTATAGTGCGATAGCTGCGCGCCTAGCCCGATCACGCGCTGCCGCCAAGATCGGTATGCAGGTTTTGGCCGATATGCCGCTCGTGTGCATAGACCCGATCGACCAGTTGCATCACTTCGAGTGCATGAAGTGAACTGCCATATTCGACCGGCGTGCCCGTCGCGATGCAGGTCGCGAAATGCTCGATCTCCCGGCCCCAGCTCGTATCGACCTCATAATGAAGGCGTTCTTCGTCGTCCCATGTTGCCGCCGGCGCCTTCGCCCGGTTCTTGGCGATTGCGAGTACCTCCTCGCCATAAGTGCCCGACGACGTCTTGAGTCCGTTGAGCACCATATAGCCGCGTTCTAGAAACACTTCGAGCGAGAAGAGGTGCCGCCATTGCGTCATCGTGGAATGGATCGAAGCGCAAAGGCCGGTCTCGCTGTTTCGGAAAATCGCGAAGACATTGTCCTCGATGCCCGGCGTTTTCCAATAGAGATTGGAAACCATCGCGTTCACTTCGTCGAACGGCTTGCCCGAGAGGAACAGCATCAGATCGAGCATGTGTATGCCCTGGTCGAGCAGGATCCCGCCGCCGGCGAGTGCAGGGTCGGCGCGCCATGTGCTCAGGAAGTCCGCGTCGACGCTCTTGCCGTAGCGGCCCCGCATCCACAGCAAGCGACCGTGTTCGCCTCGCGATATCTGCTTGTGCATTTCGACGACGGCGTCATGGTGGCGATGGTTGAAACCGTACATCAGCACGGTTCCCGCCTCGCGTTCGGCGGCGCGAATTTCCTCGACCTGCGCTGCCGTGAAGGCCGGCGGCTTTTCGCAAAAGACATGCTTGCCGGCTTTGAGCGCCGCCAAGGTCGTGGGATAGTTGAGGAAATTGGGCAGGCAGATAATGACGGCGTCGATATCGGGATCGTCGACGATCTCGTCGACGGAGGCGGCGGCCGAATAGGGCGGATTGGGAGGCAACGCATCGTCGAAAATCTTGCGGACGACGAGGTCGCCGTCGTGATCTTCGATCGCCTCTGCGCGGATCTGCCCCATCTTGCCGAAACCGCAGATGCCGATGTTGATACTCATGTCATAAACCTTTGCGGCGGATAGCCATTTCGTGTCCGCCGGCCGCGAGCCAGCAAGCGCGCACTCCCCATAGCGCTCAACTGCCCGGTGCCCAAGTCCGGATCGCGATCAGGGCGTTATCCAGAGTTCGACGGGTACCCTGTGTTGCCGCAGGATCGCGCGGATCGGCATGGCCTCGACCGGCCCCTCGCCAAGTGCTCGCCGATAGGTCGCTTCCTTCGCGGCTCCGGACAGCTGAACGTGGATTTGGCGACTGTCGAAAATGGCGCGAAGTGATAGCGAGAGCCGCCCATGTGGTGCAGCTTTCGGCGTGACTGCAAGGCACAAGGCTTCGGTCGTTAGCGCTTCGGCGAGTTCGGGTGCTCCGGGGAAAAGCGAAGCTGTGTGGCCATCCTCGCCGATGCCGAGCATGGTGACGTCGATCGGCCAATCGAGTGTGCGGAGCAACGCTTCATATGCGGGTTGACCTTCTACAGGCGTTGCGTCGCCGGTCTTCATCGGCAGGAACCGGGCGCGCTCCGCCTTGCCTTGCAGCAGGTGCCGGCGGATCGCGCTTTGATTGCTGTCGGCGCTTTCGGGCGCGACCCAGCGTTCGTCGACCTGCAGCACGGTGACCCTGCTCCAGTCGATAGCGGTTTTGGCAAGCGCTTCGAACAACGCCACCGGCGTTCGCCCGCCCGACAGCGCTAGCGTTGCCGTGCCGCGCGCGGTGATCGCCGTGGCAAGCTGCGCAGCGATCGAACGGGCGCAGGCCGTGCCGCTTTCCTCAAGATCAGCATGGCGGATTTCGCGGTGCGCGGATGCAGTCATCGCCGCGGCGGTTCCTGGTCGAGGATCGATCGCAGCATCGCTTCGTCGGGGTCGATCATGCGAACGTCCACGAGATCGCCTATTGGCCCGTCTTCGGCGCTTGCCATTTCGTCGCCGGCTACGATCAATCGTGGATTTTCGGCGCGGGCGGCCCGGATCGCGTCCGCGAAACGTTCGGCGCCTGGGGCTTCGCACAGCAGCAGATGGCTGTAGCGGCGCGCATTCTTCGCGATATGGCCGGCCAGACCCTCTTCAGCGGTCCAGTCCTTCACCAGTCGGTGGGACATCTCGTCGAAGCGCCCGTCTTCACGGCTGGGCTCGAAGACGCCGAATTCGACATCGGCCCCCAGCATGCGAGCCTTTTCGGCGATCCTCAGTGCCGCCGGCATCGGGCCCGAGGGCGGAGCTGCCGGAACCTGCCTGGTGATCAGGAAAATCCTGTACCGCCCGATCGTCCGCGGATCGAGGGTTGCGCCCCTAGTCACTTGCGCGCGATCGGGTTGGCGGGTCAGCATCTCGGCGTGGCGTTCGCGAAACACTTCCCGGTGGCGGGCGATCAGAGTCTGCACTGCTTCGCCCGCCGCGCCGCTGGCAAAGCTGCCATGCTCGAAATGTTCGATCTGGATGGTGCCGTCGACGGCGATCCGCCGACCCGCAGCCTTCAACCGGGCACACAGGTCCGTCTCTTCATAATAGCCTGGCGAAAAACGTTCATCGAGGCCGTCGAAGGCTTCGAAGTCGGCGCGTGCAATCGCTACGGCGCAGGCGGAGCAATAGTCGACCTCCATCTGGGCTTGCGCAAAATCGCTGGTCGGATCCTCGCCGCGCGCGATACCGAAGCCCGATCCGTCCGCGAATATGAGGCTACCCAGTTCCTGCAAGCGCTGGTCGGGAAGGAGTATGGCTGCACCGAACAGCCCCAGCCCGGGATCGGCGCGCAGCCCCTTCGCCAGCCGGGAGAAGAGGTCGGGTTCGAAGAAGATGTCGTTGTTGAGAATGATCAGCGTATCGCCTTTCGCCACCGCCGCGCCGGCGTTGACCGCGCGGGGAAATCCGATCGCTTTCGGGAAGACGACAAGGTTTAGGCCAGCGACTTCGCTCACCACGCTATCGGTTTCGTCGGTGGAACCGTTGCTGACCATGATGATCTCGACGTTAAGCCCGTCCACCTTTTCGCTGTGGAGCTTGGCGAAATACGCCTGCCGCAACAGGCTGGCGGTAAAGGCGAACCGCCCGCTGACGGGAACGATTACGGAGATATCGGACGAGCCACGGGGTTCAAAGGAAAGTGCGGCGGGATCAAATGTTTTGGCGGCCCTGATCGCGCGGCGCAGAAACAGAATCTTTGCCTCGCGCTCACCGACAGGCAAGGTCTGGAGCGGTGCCGTGGGGTGAAAACCGGCACTTTTCCCCGCAAGCAGGAAATGCTCGAATGCGCCGAGCAGCTTCTGCGCCTTGATATCGGTCCGCGCGGTCGGATATTCGCGCAAATACCAGTCGCTGTCGAAATCCGGATTGGGATTCCAACCCTGCAAGGCGCCGGTGAAGAGATAGTGCCGGACCGCGTTGCCGAATCGTTTGCCGCCCTCTTCGGCCAGCGGATCCAGATAATGGGCGCGATAATAGTCGCCATCGAACAGCGGGCTGAAAGGGGCCTGCCGGTCCAGGCCGTTGCGTAGAAAATCCTCGTACAGCGCACCGTCCGTGTCGCCTTCCCGGCCCGCAAAGGCGGCATAGTGCGCCGGGTCGAACATTAGAGATGGCGCGGTATCGAAATCGCGTTGGCTGTATAAACGCTCAAAATAGCCGGTGCCTGGCGCTTCGGAGCCGGGCATGAATGCTGGAGCGAAAAGGGGGTTGGGCCTGATCTTTTCGGGCACACCGATGAAAAGATAATGTAGCAGCGCGTTGCGACCTAATTCCCGGCTCGGTTCGGCCAATCCGAAATGCTGCAGCAACCGGGTGTAAAATCCCGAATCGAACGGCGTCCATCCTTCTGCCGTGCCGCGATTGAAAGGGCGTTTCAGGCCATGTTCGCCGAGGAAGGCGGCGGCCGCGTCCAGATAGGCATCGAGGCCGGAATCGGGCGCGCCGATCTCTACCACTGCCTGTTCGAGATTCTCCTCTCCGTCGAGTCGCAAATTCCCCCCATATAACAACGCGTCGAATGGGCGGCGCAGCGCGTCATTGCCAAGATAGTCCGCACAGCGGCGCAGCAGGCGGGCGAATGACTGATCGGCGGCGCCCGCCGCGGCACGCAGCCCCATGAAAAGCAGCGCCCCCCAATCCGGGAAGAGCAGCAGGGAGGTGGCCCGGGCCGGTGACGAGCCCGGATTGAAACAGGCACGCACGTTTTCTTTCAATCGCCGGAAATCGCGTTGGGCCAGCTTTTCCCAATGCGGCAGATGTCCGGTGACGGCGAGATGATCGACCTGGGCCTGGAAATCCTCGGAAAGGATTGCGGCAACGACGATAGAGCCGTCATCGTCTTCTCCGCCACCGGGCCGGAACAGGTCTGTGAGGCCCTTCATGCCGGCTCTTGCTCGCCCAGCGCCATTTCCATCGTTTCACCGGCCAAGGTGATCGAGACGGTTTTTAGTCCCCATTTCCAGTGAATGGACGCGCCTTCTGCCGTCATGGCCGACCCCGCCAGACCGAAAAACGGCGTGTTGCCGAGCAGCGCCAGCGTGGCGAAACGCGCCGATTCCTTGCCGATCTGCGCTAGGCAGAGGCTCGGCGAAGGTTCGAAACGCTCGTCGCCCGGCGCGTGCCAACCCTGAAGTTCGGGCGTCTTCCGCCCCCGACGAACGGGTTCCGCAACGCTGTTGCCGAGTATGTCGACGAGTACGATTTTCCCCGCCTCTGAATGCGCCATATATCCGCGGCTACCGGCTTTTGCCCTCCATTGTGGAGCCAGCTGGAAATATTGGCGATAGTCGTGAGACCGGCCTTCGCTATCGTCGAGCCAGTCGAGAATAAGGAGCCATTCCCCCGGCCGGAAGACCAGTTTCCGGCGGTGACGAATAGTATCCTCATGGGTCGTCTCGCTCGAGATCGTATAGGCGTCTCCGTTGAATGATGCGCCTGTGAGGCTCGATCCGTTGGGTACGACGCGCCGGTTGTAACTCAGACCGTCGATCTCTACGCAATTATGGGCTCGCGTCGCTTCCACATAACGTCGGCGCTCGTCGGCATACCAGAAGCCGCGATCGAACATCGGGTCTTCGCGCGGCATCCGGCCCCGATATTCGAACCGGCCGGGATCGATGAATATCGGGCTCTCCCCTTCCTGCCAGACGAATCCGAGATGATCGGCATGTTTGTGCGTGCGGCTGTGAAAGCCGCAGGCTTGGACGAGATGGCTGTCGCCGTGCCGGACGATGGCGTAGCCAGCATCCTCGAACCGGCGGAGGCCGGTCGGGGCCGAATTATCCTTACCTGCGAAGAGATCCGCAATGCGCGCATCGGGCCAAGCCACGAACCCCGGCTGGTCTCGCCAGTCTCCCGGATCGGTATCGCCGATCGCCGCCAATCCGCCTGTCGGCGTGATCAACCAGGTGAGCGCATCGCTGGCTTTCGCCAGCATTTCGTCGAACTCGGCGCCGTCAATCAATCCTGCCTGCCGCGCGCCGAGTAACGTCAGCAGGATCTTGAGATGATAGCCGGGCGAATGTTCGGCGTGCATTCCGTCGGCGAAAAACTGGGACTGTGCGATGTCGGCCAGCTGGTCGCGCGCCGGGGCGATGTGGCGCGCGAAGAGCGGGTACCAGGCGAAGCGCCGGGCTGCGGCATAGCGGCCGAGCGCCTGATAAAGGCCGTGATTATTGTGGTCCAGCTGGAAGCCGGCTTCCGCCAAAAGGGCGAGATGCTTTTCGAGGCTGTCATGCAACAGCGCGATCTCGTCGTCGGGAACGGACGGATTGCGGGAGAGAATATCGAGCAGGCAGGCGAGCAGGTGGCACCGCAGGCCGACGCCCATATCGTACCACGCGAATTCTTCTTCGCCTTCGTCCTTGCCGAACAATTGCTGGTCGACGAACTCAGCCGAACTCGATCGTAGATAGGGCCGGGCGTGAAGAGTCAGCCATTGTAACGTGTAGGCGCGTGCCGCCTCCAGATAGGCTGTGCCGTCCTCTACCTGGTCTGCGAGGACCAGCAGTGGCCCGATCGGTGCCCAGGCATGGCGCAGATAGCGTTCCGAACGGCTCCCGGCGTCGAAATCGATCGGTGCGTCAAACCTGTCGAGATCCAGGCCGTCGAAATGCCAGCCATTTTTGAGAGCGCCATCGACACGGTCTTTCAGCACGGTCGCGTCGGGCAGCGGCTGATGCTCGATTGCGGCAATGCGCGCCTGCGGCTGTTCGGCAATTGCGGCCCGGAACGCCGCGATGTTGACTTCAGTCTCGCCATCGGAGGGCACCACCACAGGGCGATAGGCGGCCATTAACCGCCCATCTTCCTCGGTATTGAGATCGACCTGATGGATGCCGCGATCGTCATGCCAGACGATCCGGCCCGCGCGCATGGAGCTGTTGAAACGGATCTTCGCCCGGTCGGGCTCCGCCCTTGGTGAAAGTATGAACAATGTCGCAAACCGTCCGAACTCTCCCCGCGGCGTTTTGAAGGACAGGCTGGTCGCAGGTTCGAGATGATTGGCGCGATCCGACAGCCACCCCAGAAGATCGGGCTCGGTTTCGCCCGACGCGACCCGGTCGGCGACGCTGTCATCAACCAGTGAGACTGCAACGAGTTCTTGGGTCTCTTTCCCGTTGGGGCTGTTAGCCGAGGCGCGAACCTGCCCGTCGGCGATTTCGACATCCCAGGCCGGATCGAAGCAGAACCATTGACGATAGTCGCGTTCGGTTTCCCGGTCCCTGAGCCAGTCGAGCACGAGCAGGAAATGCCCGGGCCGCGTCACCAGCGATCGCCGATGGCTCACCGTTCGCATATGAGCCGTTGATGCGTTGAATACGGCAAGTTCCCCTTGGGAATCGGCCTGTGTCAGCGCCGAGCCCCACGGCTTTACGCCGCGCCGCGGATAGCTCGCACCGTCGATCTCGACGCAATTATGGGCCCTGGTGCTTTCGCAATAGATCCGTTCGGGCGCTGAATAAAAGAAGCCCTGATCATGAAGATCCGAACCCTTTTCAACCGTGCCGACATAGCCGTAGCGGCCGGGATCGGCCAGGATATCGCGGCCGGCATCGTGCCAGATGAAGCTCATATGGTCGGCATGTTTGTGCGTGCGGCTGTGAAAGCCGGCATGCTGGATCAGATAGGAGCGTTCGCGGGAATTCTTCCGCTCGGCCTCGTCCGCGCCCTGTTCCGGGTCCAGCCGGGCGATGGCATAACCGCTTGCGGCCATTGCCTGAACACCGGGTTCCGGAGCGGTGCCCTCCACGCCAGCCGAAACGATATATTGCAGCGCAGGATCGGCGAAGAACCCCGTATATTTCGTGTCGCCCCACAGGCTGCGCGGGTCCGTATCGCCGATCGTCGCGATATCGCCGGCGGGAGTAATGAACAGCCCGAGATTGCTTTCCAGCCGGGCGATTTTTCGCGCCAGCTTTTTGTCGAGCATTCCGGCATTGCGCGCGTTGATCAGGGTAGTGGTGACCATCAGATGATAGCCGGGCGAATGTTCGATATGAACGCCGTCCTCGCAAAACTGCCGGTCGATCATCTCGGCAAGGCGGGCACGGGACAGCGCGCGGTAATCGCCTTCGTCGAGTTCCGGTAGCCGGGTTGACGCGGCATATTGGTCGATTGCCTGGTAAAAGCCGTGATTATTGTGATCCTGATAAACGCGATCGTCGGCGAGCAGCCGATGGTGGAGCCGGATCGCGTCTGCAATTTTTTCGAACCAGCCCGGCCGATCGATGTCGAGCCGCACGCCCGCATCCAGAAGATAGGCAAATTTGTAGAGCCGCTGGCCGATCGCCATATCGTACCAGCGATTGCCGGCGTTTTGGGCAAGGCAGGCATCGACCGTCTCCGGCCTGAGGGGCGGCGCCAAGCCCCTCATATTCACCTCGATCCAGTCGAGCGCCAAGTCTAGGGAAGCCTCGAGCAATTCGGCATCGCTGGTCGCATCATAGGCCGAAAGCAGTGCGTTGAGCGGCAGGAAGGCATGCAGGTGGAAGTTGAACGATCGCGCGCCGAATCCCCAATCGATAGGCGCGGCAATCGATGGCAGGCGCTCGCCCTGGAGTTCAAAGCCGTCGGCGAGCAAACTATAGGCGTCGCGCAATGCGCGGTGGCGGCCGGGCTTCGGCTTGATCTCCAGATATTCGAACGGACGCAGCGGGCGCGCGCAAACCTGCGCCGAGGTCAACGGCTCGGCTGCGGTTTTGGTCTCAGTCGAACTCGACATGCCATTGCAGGATGCGGGTGGCGTACTGGCCAAGATCGCGGCTCGATCGGAAGGTGAAGAAAGTGCCGTTCACAGCGGCATGGCTGGAGCGCGAATAGGTGAATCCGCTCTTCTCGTCTTCCGCCACATCGACCGCCAGCAGTTCCTGAACGAGCGGCCGCCCATCCTTGGCGACGAGACAAATCTGGGGGCGGGTGAGGACATCATATTTCGCCTCTGTGGTCGCGATCAGCGCGGGGCCGACATCGATGATCGAGCGGACCGGATTGCCCACCCAGCCCAAATTACGGGGCTGGAGCGGCACGACGCGGTCCGAGACGAACATCCGCGATCCGCTGCGGCGCTGGTTGCCGATATCGGGCGCATCGGAAAGCATGGCATTTCTTGGAGATCCCAGCCAGTCGTCGCTGCCCCAAATAACGCGATCCTTGTCAAGCCAGAGATCCGTGTAGCGCTGCACCGACTGGGGATAGGCTTGCGCGTTGAGATCGACATCGGGTTTGATGTTGGTGATGTCGATCCAGTTGTCGCCATCGTCCCGGCTTAGCCAGACGCGGCATTCATGCGGCCGATCTCCGGAGGAAAGCCACCATTGGCCCGGCACGTGCGGATCGGCGAGCAGAGTGTGAAAATGGCGGATATTCTCGCCGCTTTGGGAGAAGACGGTTTCCCAGGTCGCGCCCTCATCGCGTGAACGGAAAACGCGCGGAGAAATCGCCTGATCCTCCTTGCCCGGCGTATGATTGCCCGCGTTGTGCGGATATTCGGCCCAGATAATTGTGTCGCCATGCTGGCCGATTGACGAGGTTCCGTGCCAGCGATGATCGCCGATCGGAACCGCGTCGAGATAGCTCCAGTCCGGCGCGAATCGATGAATGACGGATGGTGTTCCGGGTTTGCCGTCGAAAGCGTCGTCTGTCTTGGTTTGAAGCAGGTGAATGCCGGAGCGGGTCGTGAAACAATTTTCGAACTCGACATCGGGCACTTCGGGAAAGGTGATTGCCCGCCAGTTTTCGCCCATGTCTTCGCTTACCAGGACGCCGCCGGGCATAGTTCCGACAACCGTGCCCGTGCCCGCAATATGTTCGGCGAAACTTGCTAGGCGTCCAGCCGCGGGCACGGACGGGATGGTCAGTGTCAGTTTTATGGAGCTGAACCCGAAAGCTGGATCGACATCGCGGCGATATTCGCGCCGAAAGCCTTCGATATAATCTATGCCGTTGCGAGTTGCGGCCGGGATGATGGCTGTCTTGCCTTCCGCTTCGGTTTCGGCGCCAGATGCAATACTGTCGCGCAGTGGTTCGGCCGCCACTTCCGTGGGATCGCCGCGCTTTTGTACAGGGAGGCGAGGGGTGGTCTTGGGCTTATACCCGATAAACCATTCGAGCGTATGGCCGGATGCCTCGTCGAACAATCTCGCTTGCTGCGGCACGAAGCCTGCGCGCGCGATGGCGTCGAGCAGCCAGTCCTGACCCACCTTAACACTCGAAAGCTCTCCGCCTTCCGGGATATAGTCAAAATAGCCGGGTTTGGGTTCGATCCGCTTGGTTACGATTGGTGGCGCATATCCGGGCAACACACGGCCGCTCAGGATCAGGGTGAACATTACCGATCCCGGGGCGAGTACGCGATAGAGTTCGGCCAGTGCGGCCTCATGCTCCGGGAAATAATCGAACAGGAGAATTCCCATAGCTGCCGAAAAGCTTCCATCGGCATAACCGGCCATCGCGCGAACATCGACGCCCTCTTCGTGATCCCTGCCATAGCTTCCGTAGAGCGAGACGGATTTGATCATCGGCCAGATGCGCGCAAGCACATTCTTCTCGGCCGATGTGGCGGCAAAGGCTAGGATGGGAAGATCGGTTGCACCCTCGGTTTGCACCCAGGGATTGAGAATTTCGTCGATCAGCGGGACGAGCGAGCGGCCCCGGGCCGGCATATTGCAACCGGGACAATAATCTCCCTTCTTGAGCGATTTCATCGGATCGCCGCAGATAGGGCAAGGCTGGCAAGTGGCCTTTTCTCGGGCTATTGCGCGTGCTCTGGCGTCGGCTTCCGCCCTTGCTGCGGCAGCCGCCTTTTCCTTGTTCTCCGCTCTGACTTTGGCCTCCGCCTTGGCTCGCGCTGCGGCTTCCGTTTCGGCCTTGGCCTCCGCCTTGGTTCGTGCTGCGGCTTCGGCTTCGGCCTTGGCCTCCGCCTTGGCTCGTGCTGCGGCTTCGGTTTCGGCCTTGGCCTCTGCCTTGGCTCGTGCTGCGGCTTCGGTTTCGGCCTTGGCCTCCGCTTTGGCTCGTGCTGCGGCTTCCGTTTCGGCCTTAGCCTCCGCTTTGGCTCGCGCAGTAGATTCGGTATGGGCCTCAGCTTCCATTTCCGTCTTTGCCAGTATCGCAAGTTCCAACTTGCAATCAGTTAAGGCTTTGCCGCGGTCGAATCCGGCTACAAACTCGAACAGTGCCAGATCTGCGCTATTTTCCTCCAAAATCTGCTCGGCGAACGGCGAGTTCAAAAGTTCGGGATGTTGTTCTGCATCCATTGACTTGGCTTCGACGGGATCGGTGCCGATGCCATATGTATCGCTCAAAAGCTTGGTGAAGGGATTTAATTCGTCGATCGTGGCGACCGCACCAAAAAAGCGCTCCATCATTTCCTGCGCTGCGTCGAAACTATCGGTACCCGATACTCGCTGCGTGCACAGGTTGCGGAAATAATAGGGGCGCTCCTCCGAGCCCTTGCGATAATAGCCCTCGATATCATTCTCCATCGCCAGCTGGTGATAGACGTGCGATTCTTCGCGCTTGCTCATACCGTAGAGTGAGATCAGGCGGTGCACGGGGTGGCGAACCGAGGCGAAGGCGACGAAGGGCCGGCCGCCGAGATCGATCGGTTTGAAGTCGGAAAAGCCGGAATAGACACGATAGTCTGCGAGCAATTCCGAATTCTGGTCGCGCCAGTGAACGAAATTTTCGACATTCCGGAAAAAATAGACGTCGTCTTTGTCGAAGATCGTGTGCAGCCATCGGTTGACGGCATGCGAGCCGCTCCGCTGGGACTGGAAGAAGGCGAGCAGTGCGTTCTCGGCATTTCCCGATTCAAGATTTCGGGGATTGGAAAACACGGTCTCTCCTCGGTGCGCTGCGGCTCGTTGACGATTGAGCGTAGGACCGGGGCCGGGGCGGTTCAACTGCAGAATGTGGCGTCGGGCCTCGGGACTAGTCTGTGCCGAACCCGTTCAGGCCATTGATGAATTCGAACAGGCGCAGGTCTTCGCGGTTGTTCGCGACAATCTCGTCGCGGACCGGGCTGTCGTCGTAGCGCGCATAGTGAATGTGATCGGGCGGTGCCGGAGTCGCCTCCATCGGCGCGTCGTCCCAGCCGAGCGTATCGACCAGCACCCTCGTCGCTTCCGGCAGGTAGTTGGTGAGCGCGACCAGGCCGAAATATTTTTCGATTATTGTCTTGGCGGCATCGAAATCGGGTTGCCCTCCGAGTCGGCGGGTCGTCACATTGTGGAAATAGTCGGGCTTCGCTTCGCTACCGATACGGTAATAGTCTTCGAAGCTGTGTTTGAGCGAAACTTCGTGCAGCCAGTGTGTTTGGTGTCCGCGGCTCATTCCGTAAAGCGAGGCGATCCGGTAAAACGGGTGACGGACATTGGCCATGGCGTAGATCGGCCGATCGAATATGTCGCGCTCGATGAAGCGGGAGAACCCGCCATAGAGGTCGAAGCTGTCAAGCGTGTGCAGGTCCTCGATCTGTCGCCAATGGCGAAAATCGTCGACCGTACGCGACGTATAGGATCTCTCGTCCCCGAAATGCGTGCGCAGCCAACGCAGGGTGTTCGATCCGCCGGTTCGCTGCGAATGGATGAACAGCATCAGCGATCGCGGTTCATGCGCCCGGGCGAGAATGGTATCGTTGACGTACACGCGGCATCCTTTCCGAATGGCGGGAGGCGATGCTTTAGGCTTCGGTCGAGGTCCGAACAAATTCGAACGCTGCGGGCTGCACGTCGAAGCGCCCCCTTTTCACTGCCTTGCCTTTTCGCACGCCGGCGAATTCGAGCGGTCGAAACAGTTCCACGATTTGGGCTTCGGGTTGCGCCCAGCCGAGATTGCCATAGCGAATGGGTGTCGGGTGGCACGTCGCATTGAGAGCGACCCGGCACCCGGGTTTCGATGCGATCGATGCGATATTCGCTGCATAGATTTTCAGTTCGTCGGGATGCACGTGATGCATTACGGCGTGGCTGAAGACGAAATCCGGCGCGAAATCGCGGGCGGCGGCAATGCTTGCATCGTCGATCACCGCAAGGACCGGCGCCTTTTCGCCGATCAGTTCCGCGCCGATCAGGTCCCGGCCTTTTTCGAGAAATTCCGGAATGACGTCGAGTCCGAAAAAATGGCGCTCGGGAAGATAAGCGATGAAATGGGCGGCAAGGCGCAGCGTTCCGCAGCCATATTCGACGACTTTCGCCGTCGGGGCGACGTTGTATCGATCGATCCAGTTTTCGGCTTTTTGCCTGCCGGCCTCCCAGAATTCGATCTGCTCGCCGTCCTGCTTGACGATTTTTCCGCCAAGGCTGTTATGGCCTTTTTCCAACGCCCAATTCTTCAGGACGTGACGACGGGTATAGTAGGTTGCGACAGTGGCCTCGGGATGCTGGCGCTTGAACTTCGCGAACTCGGCGTCGAACCTTTCGCCGATTTCCCGCTTCGAAGGGTTTTCGGGCACGCATTTCCTCCCAGCCTCGTGAATCGATCCACACCGTGTAACAGTTTGCCGCTATTTACGGGACGGCGGCAACGCCGTATCCCGTATCATCGGATCGGTTAACCGATCGATTGCCATAGAAGTTCCCATTCGATCAATGGGATGTGGTGCTATGCAAGAGATTGTGCACGATCCGGGGGGGTCACGATGTTCGGCTTTTCAATTCCAATCACAGCAATTTACGCGGTGGCGGGAACGAGCGAGGAGACCCAGTTATGCGCATGGGAGAGATCACCCCCGGATCGTCCCGAACAGTCGAACCGCGATCGCTACTCGCTCGGCTGAAGGCGTTCTGGGGCGCGAATCTCCGCTGGCGCAGGGCCGGAAGATACCGGCTCAATCACGAAGGCGAGACATTTCTCGGTCTGGAACTGTGCGTTGGTGACGCGTCGTTTTCCTTCGCGCTCGATGATGCCATTGCGCGGGCCGCTGCCGGGCGCTGGCAGATCGATCCCCATGAAAACACGCTCGATTTTGCCATGCGACCGGGCGAGCGTCGCCTGTTGCGGGCGAGAAATCCGCTCGATCTCTCGACACTGACCGGCGAGGGCGAACAGCCCGCCTTTCTCGTGTTCGACCTGTTTGATGACTTTGGCGATCTTCATCCGGAATGCGCGGTCGTCATTCGGGTTTACGCCAAATCTGCCGCCGAACCGCAAAGCTATCGGATTGGGCTGAAACGTCCGCGTCCGGTCGTTATCATGCTGCCGCCGGATTTTTCGCATCTCAACCTCGGCGTGCGGCTTGCAGGGAGCGGCAAACTGGCGCCTCTGCAGCTTTGCATGGGCGTACCGTCAAGCTTTTCGGCGATCGGTCCCAAGATGCGATCCGATATAAGGGCGCGTATCCAGAAGCTACAGCGGGGAGACGGTTTCGCCTGGCACGATCATCTTGATCCGGGCCAGCGGGCCCATGCCATGGCCGCGACCCTGGCGAGCCAGTCGCAAGTCATCAGCGCGCGATTGCAGGACACGGCGAAGCATCTCGCTATCGTTCGGCGTCAAGCCGATGAACTGGCTGCGGAACTGGCGGGCTCCCGCGATGATCATCTCGATGAATTCGCGAAATTCTATGAAGCGATCGATGAGGGGCTCAATACCCTGACCCTGTCCCAGATGCGCATGGCGAGAGCGCGGGCGTCGCTCACGCCGTTGCTGGGCTGCGATGCGGCCGAGGACAAATCGCTTGTCCAAGTGCCCAAATATTCGCGGGTCACATCCTCGCCATCGTGGCGGCGGGAGATCGCACTGGAAGCGGCAAAATCGATGCGGAAAATAGGTCTGTTCGGCGCGCTGACGAATCTCTGGCGCCAGGTCGAGTTCGTCGAGTTCAAGATCATTCTCGTCGAACTGGCGGAGATACTGAGCGAAGACGACCCGGCAATGGCGCATCAATGCCTGGTCCTTTCGCTGGGCCTCGATCCCCAGGCGAAGCGTGCCCATTATGCCTCGGCAAAACTGTTCAAATGGGGCGCATTGACCTCTGCCGGTCGGTTGCTCGAGGACGCGAAGGGCGAAGAGGTCACGCGGTTTATCGGGGAGTTGCGATTGGCGTTGCACCTGCGCGCCACGGCGCAGCGCCTGATTCCGCCGAAAGCCGGCCCCCAGATGCAGAAAAGCGTTTCGGTTGCCTATGTCGCGTCGAGCTCGCAGCCCTGGTCGGTTGCCGGATATGCCATCCGGACCCAGGAAATGCTGACGACGATGATGCGACGCGATGTCGATATCAGCTGCTTCACGCGCCCCGGCTTTCCCTGGGATCGTCCCGATATCGTGAGTGATCCGGATGCGCTGGAATCGGAGCAGTTGCAGGTCGGCGACGTCACCTATCTGCATTGCCAGACACCGTTCGTAGAAGCCGATCCGGAAAATTATATGCAGAATGCCGCCCGCATATTGGGGGATCGCATCAAGGCCGAAGGGCGGACGATTGTGCATGCGGCGTCAAATTATCGTAACGGCCTGCCCGCATTGATTGCGGCGCGATCGCTTGGCCTGCCTTTCATCTACGAAGTGCGCGGCCTTTGGGAACTCACGGCCGCTTCGCGCCGCCGCGGCTGGGAGGCGACGGAGCGGTTCGATTATGAGCGGCAGATCGAACGGCTGATCGTCAGGGAAGCGGATCTCGTGTTCACGATTACCGTCGCGGTTCGCGACGAGCTACTGGCTGGTTTCGATGAGGGCGAAGTCGATGCCGGCCGATTTGAGCTGCTCAGCAATGCGATCGATCCCGGTGCATTCGAACCTGCCGAGCGGGACGAGAAGCTTGCCGCCAAAATCGGCATCGAACCCCAGGATTTCGTTCTCGTCTATGCCGGTTCGCTACTCGAATATGAAGGATTGGATGACGTTATCGAGGCTGTCGGCCTGTTACGCCAGCGAAACATACCGGCAAAGCTGGTCGTGGTCGGCGCCGGGCGGGCCGCAGACGAACTTAAGAGCCAGGCAAAGGATCTGGTCGCCTGCGGCGCGGTCACCTTCCAGGGCAAGGTGAAGCCCGACAAGATTCGTTCCTACCTGTCGCTGGCCGATGCAGTTCCGATCGTTCGCAAGCCATTTCGCGTCTGCGAGCTCGTCTCGCCGCTGAAGCCTTTCGAGGCGATGTCCATGGAAAAGGCGGTGATTGTTAGCGATCTGCGCGCGCTGAGGGAGATTGTAGAGGATGGTGTAACCGGACGGATCTGCCGACCGGGCGATCCGTTGGACCTCGCACGCGTCGTCGAGGAATTGTATGAGAATCCTGAAGCCAGCATCGCAATGGGCAAGGCGGCCCGGCGCTGGGTCATAAAGAATCATTCCTGGGACCATCATGCAAAGCGGCTTGAAGCGGCCTATGCGTCGTTCGTTGCCTGAACGGGGACTGCCAGAGCGTAAAGGAGGCGCGGCTGCGCCCTTCGTCTCTGTTTCGGTCTATTCGCGGAGTGCGCTGCGGCCGAGCCGCGTGATTGGGGTCAGGATATAACCGAGGATCGACTGCTTGTCGCCCAACAGGCTGACCTCGGTGGTCATGCCCGGCCCGATCGTTACCGGATCGCCGTTTCCGTCGAACAGTTCGCCGCGCGTCACCACGCGAACAGTGTAAAAAGTTGCCCCGCTGCGTTCTTCCTCGAACGTGTCGGGCGATATGGTGACGACGGTTCCTTCGAGACGGCCGTAAACGGTCGCGTCATAGGCGGTAATGCCGACCCGCGCCACCTGTCCGATCCGAATCTGACCGATATCGCTGGGCCGTACAGCCGCTTCGATGACCAAGCCCTCTTCGGACGGCACGATTTCGGCTATCGGTTCGCCGGCGCGTACGGTGCCTCCGACAGTGGCCGTGAAGACGCGATTGACGCGGCCGGTGAGCGGCGCTCGAACCACCGATCGCTCGACCCGATCCTGAAGCGCGGGCATACGCCGCCGCAATGCGGCTCGTTCGGTCTGGACCCTGGCCAGTTCGTCGGCGGCGATCGAGCGCCATTCCTGCCGATTTTGCACGGCGGTAGCCTGATACTCGGATACCGAAGCCTGGGCGCGTGACAGCGTCGCCATCGCGGCCTGCACTTCGCTTGCGGCGATGGCGGCCGCATCCTCTGCGCGAATCAGCGAGAGCCGCGGCTCGATCCCGCGCTCGACAAGGGGGCGGAGGATATCGACCTCATGTCGGGCGGCGGAAAGCGAAGCGTTGCGCGCGGCGAGCATCGACCGCGCTTCCGATACTGCGCGGTGCGTCTGGCTGATGCGCGCCTGGGAGGCGGCGTTGAGGCTTTGCAACTGCTCGGTCCGCGCAGCGTAGAGCGCGCGCTCGATCGCGATCTGTTCGGCGTCGGACTGGCTTGCCGGAGCGGGAAATCGGGGCGGTCGGCCGGTGATCTCGGCGGACAGGCGAAGCATGCGTAAATTGAGCGCGGTCAGCTGTGCGCGGTTCGATCCCAGCTCCGATCCCGACATTGTCGTGTCGAGTTCGACCAGCGCGTCGCCGAGTTCGACGGTGTCGCCGACATTGACATGGATCCGCGAGACGATTCCGCCTTCGAGATTGGACGCGACCTGCATGCGCGAACTGGGAATGACGCGGCCCTGCGCCCGCACTGTGCGGTCGACCTCGGTTAGCGCGGCCCAGATCAAGAAAAGCAGAAAAAATCCGACGATCAGCCAGAGCAGCAGATTCGATGCCCGGCTGGGATTGAGCCGCGCGCCGAGAGTGTCGAGGAAATACTCATCCTCCGGTTCGGCCTCGATCTGGGGCGTGTCGCCCTGATTACGATTGTCGATGTCGCTCATTTCTCGTCCTGCACCGAGCTGATGACGTCGGAAGGCGGGGGCGTGTCCGGCTTTTTACGTCCGCTCCGGGTCGCGACTATCTTGGAAGAGGCTTGGCCCGTACCCTGGATCTTTTCGAGCACCGCATCGCGAGGGCCGTCGGCAACGACCCGTCCGCCGTCGAGCAAGATGATCCGGTTGACGAGCCGCATCATTGGCGGCCGATGTGTAACCAATATCAGCGTCTTGCCTGCCATTTCCTTCTCGAGCCGCTCGAGCAGCGCCGCCTCGGTTTGGGCATCCATGGCGCTGGTCGGTTCGTCGAGCACGAAGACCGGCGGGCGTCCGGCGATCGCCCGTGCAATTGCGATCGACTGGCGCTGCCCGCCCGAAAGCCCTTCGCCGCGGTCGGCGAGGCGAAGGTCATATCCATTGGTAATCTTGCCCATGAACTGATGGGTGCCGGATATTGTCGCGGCGCGAACGATCTCGCTGTCATCGACATCCGCGCGGCCAAGGCCGATATTCTCGCGAACCGTTCCGGAAAGCAGAACGCTCTCCTGCAGGGCTGCACCGACATGTTCGCGCAGCTTGTGTGGTTCGAGCTGACGGATGTCGATACCATCGATCATGACGAGGCCGTCTTCCGGCGGGAAGAGCCCAAGTACCAGCCGCGCGACGGTGGATTTGCCGGAACCCACCCGGCCTAGCAGCGCGACCCGCTCACCCGGCTTTATTGAAAAGCTGATATTGTGGAGCGCGCGCTCGGCTGCGTCCGGATAGCGGAAACTGACATCCTTGAACTCGATCGCACCCTTGATCTCCTTCAGTGAAAGGGCTCCGGTTTCCGGCCCCTCGGAGGGCACCTGCATCACCTCGTTAATCTGGCGATAGGCGGTGCGCGTCATGGTGATGCGCGAGAGCAGCGAGGCGATCTGCCCGAGCGGGGCGACGCAGCGGCCGGACAATATCGAGCAGGCGATCAGCCCGCCGAGTGAGAGCGACTGGCTCTGGATCATGTTGACGCCGATAATGACGACGCCGGCATAGGACAGCATCTGGGCCGCTGCGGCGGCGTTGACGCTGATCGCGCCGACCAGTCTTTGCCGGAGCGAGAAGTCCGAATGCTGGCGGATCGATTCCAGCCAGCGTTTCGAAAGGAGATCGCCGGCGCTCGTCGCCTTCACGGTCTCGAGCCCGCCAATGGTTTCGACGAGCACGGTCTGCTTGAGCAGTCCTTGGGTCATTGCCTTGCGCGACATCCGATCGAGCGCGGGCTGGGTGGCGAGGCCGACGCCGATCACGATCGGCACCAGGATAGCGGGGACGAGGACGACCGGTCCGCCGATCAGGAAGATCACCAGCAAGGTCAGGAGGATGAACGGAACGTCGACGATCGCGGTAATGGTTGCCGATGCGAAGAAATCGCGCAGCGTTTCAAGTTCGCGCATCAGCCCGGTCAGCATCCCGGTCGACCCCTTTTTGAGATCGAGTCTGATCCGCAGCATCCGCTGGAAGATCGTGTCCCCAATCTCCTTGTCGATCTGCGCGCCCGCGATATCCAGGAAATAGGCCCGTAGCGTACGCAGCACGAAATCGAACACGATGACGATGAACAGTCCGATCGATAGCGCGATCAGCGAGGCTGTCGCGTTGTTGGGGACGACCCGGTCGTAGACGGTCATCGTGAACAGCGATGTTGCGAGCCCGAAAATATTGATCATCATGGCTGCGCACGCGACCTTGAAATAGGTCGATTTGTTGGCGAGCATCGGTTCGGCCAGCCAATTCGCGAACCGGCCTTCGCGTTCTGGAATAATCGTTTCCTCGGTCATCGCGGTTCCGCCAGGGTGCCGGGATCGATGTCGAGCGCCGAAAGCAGCCTGCCGGTACGGGCGAGCAGCAGATAATGGGCCACGTCATATTCGTTGACCGTGCGCAGATAGCTGTTCGCGGCAGCAAAAAACGTGTCTTCCGCGCTGATGACCTCGAACAGCGAACCGCGCGAATAGCGGAAACGTTCAAGGACCACGTCGCGTGACTGGCGGCCCGCGAAATAGGCATCGCTCGCTGCGCCCAGCTGGTCCTCAAGCGCATTGAGATCGGTCCAGGCTATCACGGCCTG
The DNA here is from genome assembly GCF_014237875.1 of Parasphingopyxis marina. Classification (GTDB taxonomy): domain Bacteria; phylum Pseudomonadota; class Alphaproteobacteria; order Sphingomonadales; family Sphingomonadaceae; genus Parasphingopyxis; species Parasphingopyxis marina. The sequence goes on along the minus strand of NZ_JACJVJ010000001.1, from coordinate 38,970 downwards.
GCGTACCGCTTCCTCCCGGATCCCGGCCGCGCGCGCTTCGGCGCCTCGTGCGCGCGCTGCGGCACCGTCGGCGCGGGCGTCGCCGCCGCCGAAAAAGCGGTGGCGGACCGTTATCGTGCCTCGAACGTCATAATCGTTGTCGTTTTCGAAAATGCCGAAGCGGCCGCCTTCGACCCCGGCGGTGACGGTCGGCAGCGTTTCCGCGCGCGCCGCGCGCGCTTCCTGCAGTGCCGCCCGGGCGTCGGCCGCCGCGATATCGACCTGAGGGTTGGCGAGCGCGGCCGACTGAACGGCTTCCATACTCGCGAATCTCCCGCCGATAAGAGGGGCCCGGGTCAGGCCCCGGGGTGCCGGCGCGCCGAAGAAATCGATATAGCGGACCTCAGCATTTGCGAGCTCGCGCCGCGCGCCGGCGAGCTGCGTCTCGATATTGGCGATATAGCTGTCGATCTGTGCGAGATCACCGGCGGCGGACACGCCGCGGGATATCCGTTCCTGCAACGCTTCGCGCAGCGTTTCGTAATTTTCGAGCACCTGACCGGCAAGCATGACGAGCGAACGATAGGCGAAGACGTCGTACCAGGCCGCAATCGCGCGCAGGGCGACCTGCTCGGCCTGATTTTCGAGTTCGTGGCTTGCCGAGATGATCCGTTGGCGTGCGGCGGCGATCCGCATCGAAGCCGCCCCGAAATCGAGAACCCTTTGCTGGAGGCTGAAGGTCGCGTCGGTGCGGCTCGTCGATCGCGAGCGTTCGATGAGATTGTCGGGATCGTTGGAGAATTCTCTTGCAAAGGACGTGCGCGTGGACACTCCCAGGTCGAGTGTCGGGAACAGGTCGGATCGCGCCTCCCGCCGTGCCGCCTCGGCCTCGTCGCGGAGCGCGCGCGCCTGATCGATCCGGGTGTTGCGCCGTACGGCATCGCCCAGCTGTTGCCGGAACAGCGCCGTTTCCGCGGTCTCGTTCAGATGCCGGACGATCGGATCGTCGTCGAAACGTTCGTTGAGCGGATCGGCGACCGGTTCCGCGAGCCTGAACGACGGTAAGGGGCTGGGGTCGGTGATCGGTGTCTGTGCGTATATGGCTGTCGCCGTCGCAAGCATTATTCCGCCCAGTCCCACTTTCCGATAGGTCACTCTTGTACTCGACAATAGTTTATACGCCTGTTCCCGGCCGCAGGGTTCAAGATTGGAACGGAGTGGGGCATCTTGGCTCTTTCAGGCGTTCCGTTTAGTCGGCCGCGTCGATATCGTCGCGGCTCGGGATTGATAGAAAGGTTTAAAGCTTGCGTCATAAAACCAGCGGAAATGGCCTAGCATGAAGATACTCTTCATTCATCAGAACATGCCGGGCCAATTCAAATATCTTGCGCCGGAACTCGCGAAAAATCCGAATAACACAATCGCCTTTCTCACCAAGCGTGAAGACGTCACGATCCCTAACGTCCTCAAGCTCCAGTATAAAGAGCCAAAACCGTCAAGCGTGCAAACCCATCAATATCTGCACAGGCTCGAAAATGCAGTGCGCTATGGCCAACAGGTCGCTCGGGGACTGATCGAACTGCAACGCAAGGATTTCGTTCCCGATCTGATCATCGCCCATCCGGGCTGGGGTGAGGCGCTTTATTGCAAGGACGTCTTTCCGGCGGTGCCGCTGATCAACTATTGCGAATTCTTCTACCGGGGGCGCGGGCTCGACGTCGATTTCGATCCCGAGATGCCTGCCGATATCGATTCCATCTGCCGCACACGGACGCGGAGCAGCGGGCTACTGCTAAGCCTTGAAGCCTGCGACATAGGCGTCAGTCCGACCGAATGGCAAAAGAGCACGCATCCCGAACCCTATCTCGACCGGATACGCGTCATTTTCGACGGTATCGACACGGATCGCCTTGCGCCCAATTCGGAAGCCTCAATCGCGCTTGGCGATGGCCGAAGGTTGACCCGCGAAGACAAAGTTCTGACCTTCGTCGCCCGCAATCTCGAACCCTATCGCGGCTATCATATTCTGGCCCGGGCAATCCCCGAAATCCAGCGCCTCCAGCCGGAAGCGCATCTGGTGATCGTCGGCGGCGACGAGGTAAGTTACGGCGCGCCACCGCAGAACGAGCGCTTCGAGACGTGGCGCGAACAGATGGATGCCGAAGTCGAATATGACGCCTCGCGCGTCCATTTCCTCGGTCGAGTGCCCTATGCGCGCTACATGGCAATTCTGCAGAGCTCGAGGGCGCATATCTATCTTACCTATCCCTTTGTGCTCAGTTGGTCCTGTTTCGAGGCGATGGCGTGCGGTGTCCCGATCATCGGCAGCCGGACGGCGCCGGTGGAAGAGGTCGTGACGCATGAAGAGCAGGGGCTGCTGTTCGATTTCTTCGATCCCGAAGAGCTCGCACGCCAAGCCGATATCTTGTTGAAAGATCCCGGGCTGGCAGCCGAGCTGGGCGCAAATGCGCGCAGCCGGATCGTGGAACGGTACTCGCTGCCTGATGCATTGGAGAAGTGGAAGGCGCTGGTCGAAAGCTGCGGGTAACCCTTTGTCCAGGGTGACTGCCCATTGTCTTGTGGCGGTCACCTGCATCCGATATCGTAACACAGGGCCGCTAGAAAACGTTGGCGCGATGCTTTGCAGCATTTCGCATTCCGCGACGAGGGGACACGGAATGGCTGATATTCCTTTTGAAACCAATGGCGATGGTCGGGAGGCCAAACGGTCGGAGGACGATAGATCGGAAGAGTTCGATCTCGGCCGGCTAAGCCAGCAATGGCTGGGCACACCGGAATATTCCGCCCCCGATATCTCTGTTCCCCGCCTCTCCGGTCCGGACGATTCCGCTCCTGATCTCACCCTGCCGGATCTGCGATATACCGACCTTCCAGGCCCCCACTCCGCGGGGCCGGGACTGGCCGCATTGTCGCCGGGGGGCGGCGGCGTAGAGGGCGGTCCCGCCCCCTTCATGCAAAGCCTGATGGTCTCCAAGGCATCGATCCTCGATGGATCGCTCCGCGCGCTTTCTGCCTTTGGTACGGGATTGCAATCATACACGGCGTCCACGGCGCAGGCTGCGCTGCAGACGCTTTTCCCGAGCCTCGCCTTTACCGGCGATATGGTGGTGGTCGATATCGCCGCCGAAGATCCCGCCGCGGCTCTGGCGGCACTCGAAGCGCTGGGTCTGCAAAAAGGCTCCATGTTCGGCAATATCGTGTCAGGGCTGCTGCCGGTGGCGTCGATTTCGGCGCTTGAGGCGATCGACGGACTTCGTTTTGCGCAAGCGTCCCAGATGGTCACGCGCGGGGGATCAACCACGAACCAGGCCGATTCCGCGCTGACCGCCGACGATGTGCGCGGCGATTTCGCGCTCGACGGAACTGGCATCGGCATTGGCGTGCTGTCCGACAGTTTCAACGATCTTGGTGGCTATGCGACCGATATCGGTACAGGCGATCTTCCGGCGGGCATCATCGTGCTTGACGATTCCACGGTTGGCGAGACCGACGAAGGTCGAGCCATGCTTCAGATCGTCCACGATATCGCGCCAGGTGCCGATCTCTATTTTCACACTGCTTTCACAGGCATCGCGGCATTTGCTCAGGGCATCATCGACCTCGCCAATGCCGGCGCGACGGTCATCGTCGACGATGTCGGCTATCTGAACAGCCCGATGTTCCAGGACGGCATCATCTCGCAGGCGGTCGATACGGTCACGGCCGGCGGCGCCTTCTATTTTTCTGCGGCCGGCAACAGCGCAGACGATTCCTACGAATCCGCCTTTACCGCTTCCGGCGTGACGGAGGTCAATTTCGGCGGCGAGCTGCACGATTTCGATCCCACGGCCGGTGTCGATACCAGCCTGACCTTCGAGCTCGGAGCCGGCGAATCGATCCAGCTCAGCTTCCAATGGGATCAGCCCTTTTTCTCGGTGTCGGGTGGAGCAGGATCGCAAAGCGATGTCGATATCGTTATCTACGAAGCCGGGACGACCAACATTATCGGCGGTTCGTTCGACAATAATCTTGGCGGCGATGCGGTCGAAATTTTCACCTTCACGAACACGACCGGCGCCACCGCGCAATTTGATCTGGGGATCGTGCTGTTCAGCGGCGCCGCGCCCGGCTTGATGAAGTTCGTCGATTTTGTCGGCGATGCCAATTGGCTCGAATATGATGTCGATGCTTCGACGGTTTTTGGTCATCCCAATGCGGACGGCGCCTTTGCGGTCGGTGCTTCGGCCTATTTCTTCACGCCGGAATTCGGGCAAAATCCGCCGCTTGCCAACAGCTACACGTCACTCGGCGGAACACCGATCCTGTTCGATATATTTGGGAACCGGTTAGCGACCGCCATCGACAGGATGAATGTCGATTTCGTCGCGGTTGACGGCGGCAATACGACCTTTTTTGGCAGCGACGTGGAGCCGGACGGCTTTCCCAACTTCTTCGGCACCTCGGCGGCCGCGCCAGCGGCCGCCGCTGTCGTGGCGTTGCTTCTCCAGGCGGCGCCCAATGCGACGTGGGCGCAGATCGACAGCGTGTTGAAGAGCACCGCGATCGACATGGAGGCGGCGGGCACCGACGCATTGACCGGGGCAGGGTTGATCCAGGCAGCGGCTGCTTTGCTCGCTCTACTCGACATCACCGACAATGACCTCAGGGGAACGGCAGGCGCTGACGATCTTTTTGCACTTTCCGGAAACGATACGCTGGACGGTTTGGGTGGTAACGACACGCTCGACGGCGGAGCCGGTGACGACTTCATTCGCGGCGGCAACGGTGCTGACAGCATTATCGGCGGTGCCGACAATGATTCCGTGATCGGCGGTTCGGGTGCCGACAATATCAGCGGCGATGACGGGAACGACACATTGCGCGGGGGGCGGGACGATGATTCCGTCAACGGTGGAAACGGCAATGACAGGCTATCCGGCGAAGCAGGCAATGACACGTTGGCCGGCGGCGATGGAAACGACACGCTGGCGGGATCGTCCGGCAACGACAGCATGGTCGGCGGCGCTGGGGACGACACCTATTTCCTGCAACAGGCGGGCGACGAGATCATCGAAGCGGCGGGCGAGGGCTGGGACCGCGTCTTCGTCTATCTCGACGGAATCACCGCGCCGGACAATGTCGAGGAGCTGCGGCTGGTCGGCCCGGTGGCGCGCGAAGGTTTTGGCAATGCGCTCGATAATATTTTGGCCGGCGGCGGCGGGTCCGACACGCTGCACGGCGGCGACGGCAACGACACGCTGGCCGGCAATGGCGGCGGCGACGAACTCCATGGCGATAATGGCGATGACCGGCTGCTGGGCTCGGACGGCGCGGACACCTTGTTCGGCGGCGCGGACAATGACCGGCTTCAGGGCGAAGCCGACAACGACATCCTCAACGGCGATGCGGGGGCCGATACGCTGTTCGGCGGCGCGGGTCGGGATACCTTGACCGGCGGGGGCGGCGCCGACCGCTTTGCTTTTGTCGATGGGGATTTGTCGGCGACGCTGAGCCAGACCGACAGGATCACCGATTTCAGTCAGGCAGAGAGCGATCGCATCCAGCTTGTCGGCATTGACGCCGACACGACAGTCGGCGGCACGCAGGATTTTACCTTTATCGGAACAGATGCCTTTTCCGGCGCTGCGGGCGAGCTGCGCTATCAGCAGATCGGCGGCGAAACGCGGATCTTCGGCGATACCGATGGCGACATGGTGGCCGACTTCGCTATCCGGATCGAGGATACTGTCACTCTCGTTGTGGGAGATTTTATACTTTAACGGCCGCTTCCGGCAACATATTCGAAGATGGTTTCCTGACGGAGAAATTCTTCCTCGGCCCCGGGGCTGTCCGCGATTTGGCTTGTGTCCCGCGGATTCGATTTGTTGATCTCGCAACAAAAACATGGCTTACTCGCGGCGCAAGCGGGCGTCGGGCATAGTTTCGTATCGAGAGCCCCGCAGAGGAGAGTAGCGAATGGCGCAATTCGACGTCGAGGCCTTTGTCGATCGGCAGAAAATCGGCCGGCCACAGCTGGCGGTGCTGCTCGTCTGTCTGCTCGTCTGCTTTATCGACGGCTTCGATATTTTCATGGTCGGCAAGATTGCCCCGGCGATCGCCGAAGGTTTCGGCGAGCCGGTAGAAGCCATGACCCTGCTCTTCCTTTGCCAGCAGATCGGCCTTGCCGTTGGCGCTTTCGTCGTCGCGCCGCTGGCGGACCGCTTCGGTCGGCGCTCCATGCTGATATTCGCCTGCGCGACCTTCGGTGCCGTCACCCTGGCGAGCGTTTATGCTCAGACGCTTTTCCAGCTGTCGATCATGCGCGGCATAGCGGGTGTCTTCATGTCGGCAGGCTTGCCGATGGCGCTGGCGATGATCTCGGAAGCGACGCCGAGGCACCGTCGCTCGACCTTCATCGCCATTGCGCTGGCCGGCTATTCGACGGGCAGCGCCGCATCGGGCGCCGTCGCTGCGTGGTTGATCGATATATATGGTTGGCAGAGCGGCTTCTGGATCGGTGGAATCGTACCAATCCTGTGCATTCCGCTATTGCTGTTCTTCGTTCCCGAATCGCTCAAATACCGAACCGAACGGAATCCGAAAGATCCCGGCATCGCGCGGACGATCCAGCGTATGGACCGCTCGGTCGTGCTGGCCGGCGACGAGGTTTTCGTGCTTGGGGAGGCGGACGGTACTGCGCGGAAGGCCAAGCTGCTCGATGTGTTCCTAGAGGGCCGCACATGGATGACGTCGATCCTGTGGGCCGCATGCTTCCTGAGCATGGCCAATATCGCATTGCTCGCCGCCTGGCTTCCGAGTTTTTTCCAGGAAATGGCGGGCATCCCGATCCAGCGCTTCGCGATCATAGCGCTGATCGCCTATGGCGGCGGCGTGGTCGGTACGTTGACGATCGGCTATCTTATGGACCGCATCCGCGCGACAACGCTGATTCCGTTTTACTATATCGGCATCTCGGTGGCGCTCTTCGCCATGGGCCAGGTATCGTTCGAGGCGCCGATCTTTATCGGCATTCTGCTCTTCTGGAGCTTCGCGCAAACCGGCGGGCAAGGCGGTCTCAACACGCTTATCACCCAAGTCTATCCGCCGCGCATGCGCTCGACCGCGCTGGGCTGGTCGGGCGGCGCCGGAAGGATCGGCGGCGTCATCTCGCCGATCTTCGGCGGCGTCGCTATCGCCCAGAATTTTTCGCTACAGCTGACGCTTACCTGCATCGCCGTCGTCCCGCTGATCGTTGCCGTGCTAGTCTTTATGCTCGGACGGAACAGTTATGCACGCCAGGCCGTGATAGCGTCGGTGGTTACACAGAGAGGAACGGCATAGTGAACAAGGAAACCGCGATCCTGTCGCCGGACAGGCAGGAATTGATGCATATGATCAGTGCGTGCTGGTCGACCAAAGTAATCGGTGAGGGGGTCCGTTTCGGCGTCTTCGACCAACTTGCCGAAGGGCCGAAAAGCGCGAGCGAGATCGCGGCTGTGGCCGGCGTGCAGACCGATGGCCTGCACCGTGTGATGCGGGCGCTCGCCGTGCTCGGTCTCTTGCAGCAGACCGACGAGCGGACCTTTGCGCTGACCGCGATCGGCCAGACTCTGCGGCGCGACCATCCGGATTCGTTGAGCGGCATGGCGCAACACTGGTCGGGCCGGCTCTGGGACGGGTTTACCGAACTCGGCCATGTCGTCGAAACGGGCGAGCCCTCGGTCGAGTCCGGTCCGGAGCATTTTGCCGAGATGCAGAATAACGATCCGGTACAGTCGGATATCTTCAACCGGGCCATGGCCGAGACAACGCTCAAGGTCGGGCATGTCGTTGCAGGGGCCTATGATTTCTCCCGTTTCGAGACGGCGATGGACGTTGGCGGCGGCTATGGCGCGCTGTTGATCGGTATCCTCGATGCCCATCCGCAATTAAAAGGTTGCGTGTTTGATCTCGAAGGGCTGGGCGAGCCCGGGAATCGCTATCGGAGCGAATTGGGTAAGGGGGATGCGATCGAGTTCCTGCCGGGCAGCTTCTTCGAGGCCGTGCCGGCCAAGGCGGATTGCCTGCTCCTCAAATATATCATCCACGATTGGGGCGACGAACATTCGCGCACCATCCTGCGCAATTGTCGCGAAGCGATCGACGAAAATGGCGTCGTTCTTCTGGTCGAACGGATCGTGCCCGACATCGTCGAACCCGCGGCGGGCACCTTGTCCGTGATCCAGGGCGATCTCGTGATGCTGCGCGTTGGCGGCAAGGAACGCACGGAATCGGAATATCGAACGTTGCTCGCCGAGTCCGGGCTGGAACTCACCGGTATTTTTCCGACGGATACCGAATTCTCGGTCATCGAGGCGAAGAGAGCCTGATATGAAACAGCCGGGTTCGCGCGCCTGGTTCGAAGCCTATCTTGCCGCCTTCAACGGCGACGATTTCGACGGCTTCGGCGCCTATTACGCAGACGACGTCGCCTTTCATGGCCGGGCGGCGACCCTGACCGGGCGCAACGCGATCCTCGATTTCTATCGCGGCGTGAAGGAACGGCTGGAAGAAAATCTGGAGCTGCTGACCTTTGTCGGTTCGCCGGACCGGGTAGCCGTCGAGGTTCGTACCACGCTTCGGCCCTATGAGGACTGGCTCGATTTCCCTACCGGACCGCTCAAGGCGGGCGAGTTACGGCAGAGCATAAATTTCGCTTTCTATGATATCGCAGACGGCAAGTTCACGCGTATCCGCTCGGCCGGTTTCGCACGGATCGCCTAAGTAAGACGTTCCAGTTCGCCGGCGCGCGCGACCTTGATCGACGAGATCAGGCCCTCGCGCAGGGTGTACAGCACGAAAACGCGGACCTCGACGGATTCGCCCTTGGCGAGCGGCGCAACGACGAATTCGGGCGAATCCTCCACCGCAGTGAACCGGCTGGTCGTGTCGCCGAATATCGCCTCGTCGTCCGCCAGCAGCTTGTGGATCGTCAGATGTTCGCGCACCCGCTGGAACATCGGCGTGTAGAAATCGATGATGCCCTGCTTGCCCTCTATCAGCGGCATGGTGCTGAGCTGGAGCGTGGCATCGTCGGTGTAGAATTGCGAATAGCGTTCATGGTCCGCGTTCGAGAAGGCGGAACCATAGGCCATGTAAGCGGCGACCTGGCTGGGATGGCCGCCAAGCTTGGGCAGCTTGGTCACGCCATATTCCGGCGCCCAGGTCATTGAGTTCAGCGCAGAAATCTTCTCGTCTTCCAGCCGGTAGGTGACGTGGAACTTCACGGTCACCGAATCGCCAGGATGGAGGTGGCCGAACGGAAAGTCCGGTCGCTCTTTGGTCGCATGGAAATCCATGTCGACATCGGCGAACAACATGTCGCCGTCGCGCGCCCAGTGCTGGACGCGCGGAACCTCGCGGACGCCGTCATGCGCCCAGTCGAGAAACTCCTTCAGCCCTTGCTTGCCGTGATGGATGCGCGTTCCGCCGGTGAAGACGAGATTGTCGTTGAAGAAACGATCGACGAGCGCTTCGTCGTCGCCTGTGCAGAAGACGCGGATATATTCGTTATAGTCGAACATCGATTTTCTCTCTCTCCAGCCGCCTAGAGCGCAACCGTCACGGCCTTGAGCTCGGTATAGGCCAAGATGCCAGCGCTGCCGTTTTCACGTCCCCAGCCCGATTGCTTGTAGCCGCCGAGCGGCATCGCCGGATCGACGCCGGAGCCGCCGTTGATCCGCACCGAACCCGCCTTCAATCGCTTGGCAAGCTTGAGCGCGTTGGAAATGTCACGCGTCCAGATTGCCGAGGACAGGCCATAGTCGGTCGCGTTGGCCTGTGCGGCGATGGCGTCGATCTCCTCGTCGCCGAAGCGCATCGCGCAGAGCACGGGGCCGAAAATCTCTTCGTCGACAACTTTCATCCCCGAGGCCGTGCCGGTCAGCACGGTCGGCTGGACGAAATAGCCCGAGCCGTCGATCCGCTCGCCGCCGACGGTGATTTCCGCGCCTTCACCCGCGCCGCTTTCGATATAGCCCATGACGCGCTCGAGCTGCTCCTGGCTGACCAGCGGGCCCATCTCGGTGCCCGGCGCAAGGCCGGCGCCGACCTGCAGGGATTTGGCACGCTCGACGATGCCGTCGATCACCTGATCGGCGATTTTCTCATGGACGAAGAGGCGCGATCCGGCGGCGCAGACCTGACCGGCATTGCCGAATATGCCCATCGCGGCGGCCGGGATCGCCTTGTCGAGATCGGCATCCTCGAAGATCACGGTGGGCGATTTGCCGCCGAGTTCGAGCGAAAGGCGCTTGAGGTTTCCGGTCGAGGCATGGACGATCGCCTTGCCGACCGAGGTCGAGCCGGTAAACGCGACTTTGTCGACATCGGGATGGGCCGCGAGTGCGGCGCCCGCCGTCTCGCCGAAACCTGTAACGATGTTGACGACGCCTTCGGGCAGCCCCGCTTCCTGCAGCAATTCGCCGAGAATCACGGCGCTGAGCGGCGTTTGTTCGGCGGGTTTCAGCACCACCGTGCAGCCCGCCGCGAGTGCGGGCGCGATCTTGGCCACCGCCATGATGAAGGGGAAATTCCACGGCACGATCGATCCGACCACGCCAACCGGCTCGCGCAGGGTGAAGGCGTGCCATTCGCCGGGCGAGGATGGGGTGAGCGTTTCTCCCGCGATTTTGGTCGCCCAGCCGGCGTTATATTTGAGGACGCCGGCGGCACCCATCACGCCGCCGAACTTCGCCATCATGAACGGCATGCCATTGTCGAGTGATTCGGTTAGCGCGATCCGTTCGCCATTGGCGACGATGAGATCGGCGAGCTTCAGCAAAATGTCTGCGCGCGCGGCAGGCGGGGTCGCGGCCCAGCCGGGAAAAGCGGCGCGGGCGGCCTTTACCGCCTCGTCGATATCCGCAGCGCCGCCCGAAGCGGCGCTTGCAAAAATCTCGCCGGTTGCCGGATCGACGACGTCGAAGGTTTCTCCGGAAACGGCGTCGACGAACTCGTTGGCGATGAAGAGCTTGCGCGCTCCGGCGCCAAGATCGTTGCGCAGCGCGCCAAGCGCATCAGAGGAAAAGGGTGCATTCATGGCTCTAGCCTTTCGAGCGGGTTGTGCGGATCTTCGTGAACTTGCCGTTCTCGCCGATCGTGTAGAAAATGAAGCTCTCGATGAAGATGCTCTCGCCCTTCTTCATCGGGCCGGCGATGAAATCTGGCCAGTCTTCGAGGGCCTTGAACTCGGTCTCTATAATGCAGGCAAGACCTTTGTCGTCGAGCACGACCTGCGTCACTTCGAGCGTTTCCTCCACCTTCGCGAAGACGCCGGTGTAGAAGTCGCGAATGCCCTGGCGGCCCTTAATGAAATGCTTTCCGCCGAGATCGAACTCGACATCCTCGTCATAATAGCTGGTGAAGGCATCGAAATCGCTGCGGTTGAACGCGCCGATATAATTTTCCAGCCAGTCTTCCTTGGTCATGCTGCAGCCTCTTTCAATGTGCGTGGGTCTTCGGCGGGGAGCGAGGGGCGCCCCAATATCAGGTCGGCGGCCTTTTCGGCGATCATGATCGTCGGGCCGTTGGTGTTGGCGCCAGGCACGGTCGGCATCACCGACGCGTCGACGACGCGCAAGCCCGCTACGCCGCGGACGCGTAATTGCGGGTCGCATACCGTGTCCGGCGAAGCGCCCATCGCGCAGGTGCCAACCGGGTGCTGGGTCACCATCGCGTTTTCGCGGATATAGGTGTCCAGCGCGGACGGATCGTCGAGTTCCGCGCCGGGCACGATTTCGCGGCCTGTAAACTCGGACTGGGGTGGTGTCGAATAGATGCGGCGGACGATCTCAATTCCGCGCCTCGCGGTTTCAAAATCCTCGGGCTCGGAAAAGATGTTCAGCGTCACCGCCGGGGAATCTCCGGGATCGGCGGAGCGCAGGCGTACCCAGCCCGCGCTGCGCGGGTGGAGCAGGATCACGTCCGCTGTCATCCGGTGTTCCTGCCGTTCGCCGAAACCCGGAAACCAGATTTTCGCGTCCATGCGGATCGGGTTCGCCCAGATCTGCAGATCGGGCTGGGCGAGGTCGGGCTGCGATTTCAGGATCGGATTGGCGCTGTTCACTTGGGTCGCGAACGCCCCCCTGCCGGTCAGCGCCCAGCGGATCACCGAAAGCGCGACCTTGTCAAACCGCAATTCGTTGAGGAAGCTCGCCGGCTTGCTCATGGCGAAATGCACAGGCACGCGCGGATGTTCTTGCAGGTTGCGGCCGACCATCGGCCGGTCGGCAACGGGTTCGATTCCATGTTCGCGCAGATGATCGCCGGGGCCGATTCCCGAAAGCATCAGCAATTGTGGAGAATTGTAACTGCCGCCACACAGGATCACTTCCTTTTCGGCGTGATACTGCTCGGTCTTGCCGTCGCGATGCACTTCGATGCCGGTTGCGCGGCCGTTCTCGATAACGACGCGCCGGGTCAGCGCACCGGTGACGACGGTCAGGTTCGGGCGGGCAAGGGCCGGGGTCAGATAGGCCCGTGACGTGCTGGCGCGGCGGCCTTTCTCGTCGATGGTCAGTTCGCCGCGGGCGAAGCCCTCTTCGACCTCTCCGTGGAGATCCTCGGTCGTGCCGAAGCCGGCGGCCTCGGCCGTCTGCATCAGCGGTTCATGAAGGAGGCGCGAAGTATCGACGGGCACCACGGGCAGGGGCCCGCTATCGCCATGATAGGGTCCCGCACCGCGCCAGCTCCGCTCCATCTTCTTGAAATAGGGGAGGACGTCGGCATGGCCCCAACCCTCGCAACCCATCTGCCGCCAGGTATCGAAATCGAGGCTGTGGCCGCGCATGAAGAACAGGCCGTTGATCGAGGAGGAGCCGCCGAGGACGCGGCCGCGCGGTATCGCTATCCGGCGATTGTTCAGGCTCGGCTCGGGCTCGGTCTCATAATGCCAAAGGAAATGCGGCGTCTTGTAGGCGCGCATGAAGCCCAGCGGCATGCGCAGCAGCCAGTGATTGTCCTTGCCGCCGGCTTCGACCAGCAAAACGCGATTCTTGGGATCCGCGCTCAGCCGGTTGGCGAGAACGCAGCCGGCCGAACCGGCGCCTACGATGATATAATCTGCCTTCATGCCAACTCATTCTGTGTCGTAAACCGGCGCGAGGCGAGAAAGAAATGCGTCGCGGCCCAGAGATAAAGCACCATACTGGTCATCAGGGCATAGCGCACGCCCTGCGCCGAGGCGCTTGCGCAATCGGCCGTCATGGCTTGGGCTGAGCAACTCGCCGCGAAGTCGCCAGCATAGAACATGCTGGCGTACAGGTCGCTGATAAAGCCCATCAGCGGCGGGCCCAGCCCGATTCCCAGTAACGAGGAGACGAAGAAGAAGACGAAAGCGGCTGTCGCGCGCATCCGGGCGGTCACCATATTCTGGAAGGCGACAAGCGTCGGAATCTGATGGAAGAAGAGGCTGGCGCCGCCGAATATCTGGAAAAAGAGACCGAGACGCGGATCGCCAACCCAATAGCCGAGCAGATAGAAGGGCACCGCCATGGCTACGCCGGTCGCCGGCAAGAGTCCGTACCAGCGAGGCGACCGCCGACCGATAAAATCGATCGTGAAGCCGCCGAACACGAAGCCGGCAGACGCGGCGACGCCGGTGAGGATCGCGATATAAACCGCTGCTTGGTCGAGTGGCAGATCGTGAACGCGCATGAAGAAGGGCGTGACGAAAGCGCCGCCGCCGAACAGGCCCATCGTCACCAGCGCCAGCGCGATGATCATGTGGCGGAATTCGGGGCGCAGCCACATCATTTTCAACACGGCGCTGAAGGAGGGCGGGCGCTCACCTTTGGCAGGCGGGATTTCGTCGCACATGCCGCGTTCCGGTTCCCGCAAGGTCAGCCGGAACAGCAGCGCCACGATGAGGCCCGGGCCGGCTATCGCCATAATCGCGACCCGCCAGCCATAATGATGGGCGAGCCAGCCGGCGGCGAGGGCGCCGCAGAAGGACCCAACCGGCGCGCCCAGCTTCATGATGGTCATCGCCCGGCCGCGTTGATGGGCCGGGAAATGATCGCCGAGCAGCGAGACGCTGGGTGACTGAACTCCAGCCTCGCCGATACCGACGCCGATGCGGCACAGAAAAAGCTGAGTGAAATTGCCGGCCATGCCGCACAGCGCGGTAAAGCCCGAAAAGAGCGCCACTGAAACCGAAATGATCGTGATTCGGCTGTGCCGCTCGGCGAGTCGCGCGATCGGCAGCCCGAGTACCGAATAGAGGATGGCGAAGCCGAGCCCGCTCAGCATTCCGAGCTGGAAGTCGGAGAGCCCGAGATCTTCCTTGATCGGTTGGGCCAAGGTCTGGACGATGACCCGGTCGACATAGCCAAAAGCCGCCGTCAGCAGGACAAGCGTCAATAGCCACCCACGATAGAGCGGCCCGAAGCGCGGGGTTGCGCTTCGGGCCGTATCGGCGGGAGAGGGCGCGGCGCCCGTCGCCAAGGGCTCTATACCGCCTGCAATTTGAAATTGTAGCGGCCGGTCGTGAACGCTTCTTCCGGCACCCAGGTGCCGTGGAAGGTCGCCCTGACGCGGACCGGCAGTTTGAGCAGTGCTACCGGCCCCGCTTCGACATTCTGCGCATCGAGAACGGCCAGATCGCTGCGGACTCGCGAAACGCGGCACACCGGCACAAGCAACCAGCCATCGCCTTCAGCCGAATCCGGAGAACGCGGCACGAATTGCGCTTCCTGCACGGTATCGCCGGGGCCGGGCTTCCAGACATGGAGCTCGCCGGTTTCGAGATTGATATGGCCCGTGCCGCTCGATCCGTCCATTCCGCGTACGATGCAATAGCCGTGCTTATAGGGACGGCCCTGATAGCGGTCGTCGGTGCGAGGCATTTCGCAGGGCACATTAAGCAGCCGCTCGATCTCATAACTATCGTCATTGCGCTCGAGATCGAAGGTCAGCCGGGTCAGGAAGGGTGGTACTTCGGGCGTGATTTCGCCGCTTGGTGTGGGAAAGAAATCGAAGCAATTGCCGTCATAATAGCACAGGTCGAGCATCACCTTGCTGCCCTCGCGGGTCGCATTCATCATATGGCCGGCGGTGGCGTTGGGCCCTTTGAACCAGCGAATATCCTCAGCCTTGCCGTAGCGCGGCACGAGGGCGACATGGGTCGG
Organism: Parasphingopyxis marina; assembly: GCF_014237875.1. GTDB lineage: Bacteria > Pseudomonadota > Alphaproteobacteria > Sphingomonadales > Sphingomonadaceae > Parasphingopyxis > Parasphingopyxis marina. The sequence continues at coordinate 23,824 of NZ_JACJVJ010000001.1, read as the reverse complement.
CTTGTCGGGGTGATATTCGTAATAGGCGCCGCCTTCTTTTACATGATCGAGATCGGTCATCATCGGGAAGAAGGGGAAGATCACCCATTCGTCGGTGATCGCGAAATCGTGGACCATGCCGGGATAGGGCATCTCGAACCAGATTTCGTTAACCAGCTTGCCGTCCGGCCCGAACACGTAAAAGGCGATGTCCTTCGTCGCGTCGCCCTTTGCCTGATAGGAGAAGCCGAGCAGTTCGTCGGTAACCGGATCGACCTTCGGATGCGCGGTAAAGCTCACCGATCCGATCTGGCCGTCCATATCGGACTTGCCGATCGTCGCCAGCGTTTCCGGGTCGATCTCATAGGGGAGATCGTCTTCCTTCAGCGCATAGAGATGGCCGGCATGGAACATCGCGGTCGTGTTGCCCGTGCCCATGGACACGCTGTGATCGACACTGGGATCGTTGGTGTAACGGTTACGGTAGCGGCCGAAGAGGCTGCGTTTCGCGTCCTTCTGCATTTCGTAGCGCGTCGTTTGCACCCAGCGGTTCACATAGTCGACCTGCTGATCCTTGAAGCGGAACATGTGCATCATGCCCTCGCCGTCGATAAAGATATCGTCGGTCCGTCCCGATGGATATTGGCGATCGGCGCCTACCTTGTAGAGCGCGCCTTCCAGATCGGCCGGGATCTCGCCCTCAATCAGCTCGAGACCCCGGATGGTGCATTCGGTACGCATCGGTTCGCCCCAACCTTCATAGAGTTCGACTTCGGGAAATTTGACCGGTTCAACCATGGGGTTCTCCTTCGATTTTCGGGGCAGGCTTGCCGCGCGCCGCTAGCTATGCGCCTCAACAAAGGCGCGAATTTCGGGGCCCAGCGAATCGGCGGACGAACCGACCGCGAGCGCGGGGGACAAATGGTTATGGCCTTCCAGATAGAGCATGCGCGGATAGGCGCCGCGCGCTTTGCCATAGCGGCCGACGAAATCGGCTGCCTGTTTCTGGAAATCCTCGATATCGAATTCTGAGACCGAAGCGAGGAAGGGGATATCGGCTTCGATCAGCCCTTCGACTGTCGAGCATTCGGCATAAGCCGCCTTGTCCTCGCCATAATAGGCGATGTGGAACTGGTTGGCGTGCGCTGCCTCGACATCGTAGATGCACGAGATCATCAACGCGCCGGCGATTCCGGCGCCGTCGGCCCCATGGAATCGGCTTAACGCCGCGTAGCTTGCGACATGCACCGCGCCGGCCGACTGGCCCATTAGGAAAATTTTATCCGGATTACCGCCATGATCGGCGATATTTGCGCGCAGCCATCCGACGAGCGTCGCCAGGTCCTCGGGCCCGGCGGGCCAGGGATTGGCGGGGGCGAGCCGATAGGTGATCGTCGCGCCGATCCAGCCGTTCGCCGCCGCGAACTGGCCGATATTATCGTAAAAGGGCGTGCCTTCGCTGCGCTTGTCGCCCATCACGAAGCCCCCGCCATGGACGAAGACGAGGACAGGGGCATCGGCAGCGCCGTCTTTCGCGAAAATATCGACCTTGTGCCGCTCGTCGGGGCCATAGGCGAGATCGCGGACGATCTTGGTCGCCGGGTCGGGTTCGCCATGAAGGCCGGCGATCAGCCCCTGCGTGCCATGCATCATGTCGGGGTTGAGATCGGGGCCGAGGGCCTCGATCTGATTGCGAATCGCTTTAGGCAGCATCGTTCGCCTCCATCATCAGCACCGGTTTGATCACCTTGCCGGCTTCGATATCTTCGAAGGCGCGCGCGATGTCGTGAAAGGGGTAGAAGGTCAAAAGCCGGTCGAACGGGAAACGGCCTTGCCGCCAATAGTCGATCAGCTTAGGCAGGAAGAGGCTGGGCGATGCGTCGCCGCCGAGAATGCCGCGCAGCATCTTGCCGCCTGCCAGCATCGGAAACATCGCCGGCGCCCATTGGCCGAGCGGCGCGGCGACGAAGGCGGCCGTGCCGTTCATCGCCAGGCAGTCAAGCGCGGTGGTGTGGACCGCGGGAACGTTGGTCGTGTTGAGCGTATAATCGAGGCCGCGCCCGGTGATCGCGCGGAGCTTTCCGGCGATATCGTCTTCGCTCGCCAGGATGGTATCGGTTGCGCCAAGTTCTCGCGCCAATTCCAGCCGGTCCTCGGCGAGATCGACCGCCACGATGCGCCGCGCACCGACAAGGTTCGCCGCCATCACCGCGCTCAGGCCCACGCCGCCGACGCCGAAAATCGCGATCGTGTCGCCATAGCCGACCTTCAGCGCTTCGATGACCGATCCCGCTCCGGTGATCACCCCGCAGCCGAGCGGGCCGAGTTTTTCGAGTGGAAGGTCCTTGTCGACCTTTACTGCCGTGCGATCGGTGGCGATGACATGGCTTGCAAAGCTCGATTGGCCGAAGAAATGCGAATGGATGGTTTCGTCGCCGGCGCACAGCGCGGTGCTGCCGTCCATGCGCTGGCCGCCGAAACAGCGCGGCATCGCCTGGTCGCAATAGGTTGGCCGGTTGTTCGCGCAGCTGGGGCAGGCGCCGCAGGAGGCGCCGCTGAGGATGACATGGTCGCCGGCCGCAAAATCGCGCACGCCTTCGCCGACCTCCTCGACCACGCCCGCGCCTTCATGGCCAAGCACGATCGGCTGGGGCGAATGGCGGCCGGGATGTTCGTGGACATCGGTATGGCAGATGCCGGTGGCAACGATACGCACGCGCATCTCGCCGGCGCGCGGTGCTTCGAGCTCGAGTTCCTCGAACGCGGGCGCCGGTGTGCCCGGTCGGCTGACGGCAGCTTCGATTTTCACTGGGCGGTCTCTTTGGTCGCCGGAGCGCCGGTCTTGCTCTTCATCGTCAACTCGCCCTGCCAGGGAACTTCGCTCATGTCGGTCCAGGCGTTGACGTGGAGTTGCTCGAACAGCCACTTGCCGTCTTCCTTGATGATCACATCCTGCCGCGTGCCGATGCCGAAGACGAAATTGTTCCGATATTCGACGTTGAACTGGAGGATCTGGAAGAAGCATTTGCAATCGATCTTGCCGTCGTCGCGCGGCGTCATCAGGTGCGTGTTCATGATGTGCTGGCGACCGTACCACCAGCTTTGCCGGTCGTACCAAAGCGATTCCAGGTTCTTGCGGATCGCCTCATGCCCATGGACGCGGCCTTGCCAGAGATGATCGAAAAACGCCTCCTTAGAAAAGGCGGAGAGTGCCATCTCGGTATCGGCGAGATCGATGCCCCAAGCGTATCGCGCATAGAGATCCTGTATTTCCCACCGGTCTTCCGGCGTAATCTGCCAATCGGCCATAATATTATTCCTCCCCTCCCGGCTTTCCGAGATGATGATCGTTCTGGATATCGGCGACCTCGCCACGCTGGACCAGTATCGCCTTGCGGCGGACATAGCGCAGGATCGCCTCGGGCCCGGTCCGTGAGCCACCGCCGACGCCCGACGCGCCGAACGCGGTGCTGCCGACCGTGCGGTTCTTGGCAAAGGTGAGGAAGGTATCCTGCACGAATAGCGCGCCGGCATTGATTTGGCGCGCAATCTCGAGCGCCTCTTCCTCGCTGCCCGCGATCACCGAGGCCGTGAGCCCGAAGATCGTGTCATTGGCGAGCGCGATGGCCTCCTCAATCGTCTTGTATTTCATGACGGGCAGGCACGGGCCGAAGGTTTCGTCGCGCATGATCGCCATCTCGTGATCGACACCGGTCAGCACGGTCGGCCGCATATAGAGTCCGCCATCGATCTCCTCGATCTCGCCGCCGGTGAGCACGGTCGCACCCTTCTCCTTCGCTTCGGCGACGTGCCCTGCGACAATCTCGGCCTGCGGCGCGAAGGTGAACGGGTGGGAATGGCCGGCGCGCGGGTCGTCGCTGTTCAGGCGGACCTTTTTTGCCTTTTCGACGAGCGTCTCGACAAAGGCGTCGTGGATGCTTTCATGCACATAGATGCGCTCGATCGAAAAGCAGACCATGCCGTTGGCGTGGACCGCGCCGCGCAGCACGGCAGTGGTCGCGCGCTCGATATCGGCGGTTTCGGCAACGATCACCGGATCCTTGCCGCCAAGCTCCAGATAGCAGGGGATTAGCCGCTCGGCGCATTGCACCGCAATTTTGCGTCCGGTCGGGACGCTGCCGGTGAAGCAAACGAGGTCGGCCTCGTCGATCATCGCCTGACCGGTCGATCCATCGCCTTGCACATAGTCGAACACGCCGGCCAGCTCCGGCACGGCGGCAACCGCCTCGAATAGCGGCTCCACCCAGCGCGGGGTGATTTCCGAAGGTTTGATCAGTACTGCACAGCCGGCGAAAAGCGCCGGAATCGCGTCGAGCAGCACCAGCATCGCAGGCGCGTTCCACGGTCCGATCACGCTTACCAGCGGATAAGGCACGAACTGGGTACGAACCTCGACGTCCGGCATCGCTTTGGACGGGCCGTTATACGCGGCCATGTCGAGGCCCGTCTGCGCGTCCTCCATCCAGCCGCCGATATTACCCATGGTGATGAAACCCTGGAGATAGGAGGTGTGGCAGCCCCCGGTATCGACGGCATCGGCTTCGGCGATGTCGTTCGCGCGCTTCTGCACTTCGCCGAGCCAGCGCGCCATCACGCCGATCCGCGCCGCAAGCGGCATCGCCGCCCAGGCCTTTTGGTTCGCGCGTAATCGGGCGGCCTTGGCGGAAACCTCTGCGGACGTCGCGACCGTCAGTTCGAAATCAACTGCGCCGGTGCGCGGGTTGCGCACGGGAAGCGTCCGGAGGTCCATGTCGGCCATTTCATCCTCTCTGCGATCAGCGTTTCAAATACGCTGATTCTTCAATAGTCAGACATCGTTGTATCTTGCGCCCGCGCCCTGTCAAGCGCGCCTCGGGGCGGGCTTTCAACCAGCGAAACCCTTCGCGTTTATTCTTCGTCAAAGCCCAGTTTGCCGGGGAAGCGCAGATGCACGCTGTGCACGAGTACAACCTCTCTCAGGATCGCAACAAGTCGGGAGACCCGAGCCGTGCTGAACGGGACGAGCGTGAGCGCCTCCGATTGATCGACTAGCGGCTGGGCCAATGCCAGCGTTTCGCGTCCCGCATCGGTTGCCGAATAGAGCCGCTTGCGCCGGTCGCGACGTGAAAGCCTGCCCGTTATCAACTGCCGCGCCAGCAGGTTGCGCAGGATCACCCCGCAGGTCGAGGGATCGAGACCGAAGATTCGGGCGAATTCGACCTGGCTGGTGGCGGGTCGCAGGGCCAGGATGAAAAGTGCCGAAAACTGCCGCGGCGTGAGCTTCAGCTCCGCCGTGCTGGCAATAAACAGCGCCTGCGCCATTTGCAGCGCCCGGCGGCCCAAAAAGCTCGGCGAGCCGGACAGCGGATTCTCAGGGTCGGCGCTCCATGCCGGCGCGGGGCCGTCTGTGCTGGTTGCCAGCGGCCAGAGCAACGCTTGAAGTTCTTTCTCCTCGCGTGTTTCGAGCGGGGCAATGAGCCCTTTCTGCAATGCACTGAAGGAAGCGCGGACCTGCCCAATTCGGTGGACGCCGGCCCCTGTAAGCCGCGGCCGCACCCGGCGCCTGTCGACCGGATCGGGACGACGTTCGGCAAGGCCGGCGGTTTCGAGATTATCGATAATGAGCGCCATGGTCGACGTGTCGATGCCGGCCGCGCGCGCCAGCGATATCTGGTCGCAATCGTCCAGCCAATCGAGCAGCAGCAGGATTTCTGCCTGGGCCAGCGTTTCACCCGATGAGAGTTCGGCGTAAAAGGCAGTGCAAATCTGGTCGAATCGGCCAAGCAGAAAGGCCGGTTTCGTGAGGAAAACCTGCATGATCTCGCGATCGGTGGGCGCAGCGGCCGTTTTCGGCGAAGCCGGAAGCAGTCCGGTTCGGGATGCGGCGACGGTCGCTACCTCAGCCATGAATCGCTGTGCTCGCCAGATTGGTCCAGACAGGCCGCGCGCCTGACAATCGATCAGTTTCGACGGTATCGGCCCTCGTCATCGGCATGCATTTTCCTCTTCCCCATGCTCTGACCATAAGGTTTTGCCCCCCCAGTGCCAGTGTTTTCGGGCCGCCATTTGTCTCATCGGCCGGGAAACGCCATAAACTTCGCCCATTAGTTGATAGATCAACAATAATAGGATAGGCCGGTAGTGCCGCGGCGGTGCCTTGGGCCCGAGGCGGCAAGAAGATAACAGAGAGAGGCTGCCCGTGAACGCTACGGATTATGAAGACTATATCGCCTGTTTCAACGCCAATGATTTCGATGGCTTCGGCAAATATTATCATGACGACGTGGTGTTCAATCTTGGCGACAAGAAGCAGATCATCGGTCGCGAGAATATTCTCGATTTCTATCGCGACGTAAAATCCAAGGTTCGCGAGACGCTCGATGTAGTGAGCTCCGTCGGCAACGAGGATTTCCTTGCCGTCCATGTCCGCACCGAGTTTTTCGGCCTTGAGGACTGGCCTGATTTCATCGCGGGGCCGCTGATGAAGGGCGAAGCGATCAATATAGAGAGCCTGGGCTATTATTATCTGAAAGACGGCAAATTCGCCGAGATAATGGGCGCGCGTTACAAGACGCTGCCTACCGTTCCCGCACAGGCCTGACGTCGTTCGGCACCCCTTGAGGAGAGATTTCATGACCGCAGCCGATCAGGCCGAGCATCCGTTCGCACCGAAATTCGAATTCGCTTTCACCGTCAGCATCGATCTGACTCCGGCCGTCTGGCTGGAGCCCAGCAGCATGGGGCAGACGCGCGCCGGCGTGTGGGCCAAGGAAGGGACGTTTGAGGGCCCGCGTATAAAGGGTCGCGTCATCCCGATGAGTGGCGGAGACTTTCCGCTCGTACGCCCCAACGGTGTCATCGATTTCGACGCCCGCTATTTTCTCGAAACCGATGACGGCGTGCCGATCTATCTGCAGAGCCGCGGCTATCGCTGGGCCGAAGGCGATGCGATGGAGAAGATGGCGCGCAACGAGCCGGTCGAACCGCACGAATATTATATGCGCGTATCGCCGAAGTTCGACGTGCCCGAAGGCCCCTATGAATGGATGGGCAAGCACATCTTCGTCGGCGTCGCGGAAAAGATTCCGAAAGCCAATCGCATCCATTATTTCATGGTGCTTTGACGGTCGGCGAAGGAGAATCAGGATGAGCGATAACGACCCCCAGGTACCGGCCGGCCTCGAATATGTGTTCGAGATGAAAGTCTTTTTCCGGCCCGAGCGCTGTATCTTCGGGCCCCTGCCCGGCGGCGGCCACAAGGGCTATACGCCCTGTTCGAGCGGCGAGATTTACGGGCCGCGGCTGAGCGGCAAAATCGTGCCCGACAGCGGCGCCGACTTCGCCGATGTGCGCGGCGACGGCGTGGTCGTGGTCAAGTCGCACTATATGCTTGAGGCCGATGACGGCACCAAGATCTACATCAACAACAACGGCTATCTGGTGCCGGGTAAGGAGGGCGTCGACGAGGTCGTCGACGGCGTGCTGCAGCCCGGCTACTTCAAATTTTCGCCGACCTTCGTCGTTCCCGAAGGGCCGCACGACTGGATGGGAAAAACGCTGATCGTGGGTGCCGGGCGCCGCTGCACCAATCCCGATCACTCGATCTTCACCTATTATGCGGTGACTTGACGGCTCTCCTCCCACAAGTAGGAGGGGCGTTGCGCTCCCTATTTTTCCGGGATCGCCGGGACGAGCAGGTGGCTGTCATGCTCGCCGCCGGTGTGGATCACGTGCGTTCCCGCGTTGCGCAGATCTTCGTGCCGCGCAAAGGGCAGGTTGGGCAAGGCATCGCGATAGATATCCATGCCCTTCACGACGACACGCAGGGTCTCACCCGCACGGAACAACGTCGAGGACGGCCATAGCTCGATCTCGACCGGGACGATTTCACCCGGGTGCAGCATCTGTTCCTCGGTATGGCTGTGGACCGGTTGCTCGGGGGTCGAGCGCGCGGCGTCGAGCGCGCGGTGGCTCGCGCGGAGCCAGCCCAGCGCGACGGGACCGTTCTCGTAAAAGGCGTAAAAGGTCATGCCGACCGGCTCGCCCTCCGCGTCAAGCTTCTGGAGCGCGACGAAGAGATCCATGTCGTCAGCACCCTCGGCCTCGACCCAGAGTTTGAGCTTCATATAGCCGGTGAGTTCGGTGTCCCCTTCGAAACGGTGATCGAACACCGCCTCGCCCAGCACGTCGAGCGGGTCGTAACGCGCGGCCGAGCTGGTTGTCGGTGCCGTTTCGGACAGCGCGTGTTTGGCGGCGTCGAGATGAAGTTTTCTGTAGTCAGTGCGCGCGAGCGGCCATTCGTCTTCGGTGCGGGTCGCGCGGACCTGCGCGCTCTCGCGAACTTCGATCTGGACGCGCGGCCATTCGGTGACGGCGGTGTCCTCACCCTTCAGGAAATGGTCGAAAAAGATGCGCTGCTTTGCGCGGCTCTCGGGCATGTAATAATGCGCCCATTTCTTCTGGCCGTGGATCTCCAGCCATTTTTCTTCGGATGCCATGCGCCGGAACGCCTCGATCGTGCCGCGCGTGTGGAGGCCGTGATCGGACCAGCTTGCGACGACATAGGCGGGGATGTCGATTGCCTCGAGATCGAGTTCCTTGCTCTCCCAATAGGCGTCGTAGAGCGGGTGCGCCTGGACATTGGCGTTGGTGTCTTCGGTGCGGTTCAGGGAGAAGCGGAGGTTGTCGGAGCCGCGCGGCACGAAGCCGGTTTCGCGGATGCCGCCATGATAGGCGAATTCGCGATACCAATCCGAAAAGCCCTCCCAGGGATTGAGCGCAGCGAGGTGTGGCGGCTTCAGCGCGGCGACGAGATACTGGATCGCGGCGAGATAGGAGACGCCGGTCATCCCGACCTTGCCATTGGTCCATGGCAATTGTGCCAGCCATTCGATGCAATCGTAGCAGTCCTCGCCCTCGCCGATGCCATTGTGGCGAAGATCGCCTTCGGACAGCCAGGCGCCGCGCGGATCGGCAAAAACCACCGCATAGCCGGCCGGGCACCAGAAGGCGGGGTCGGGCGCTTCGAAAGCGGTGAAGCGCGACATCCAGCCGTCCTGGACTCCCGAAGGCGGCCAAAGCGTGTCGGACAGGCCGTGCTTGCCATAGGGGCTCCAGCCGAGCAGGATCGGCAGGTCCGCATCGGGCGCGTTGGCGGGCCGGTAGATATCGACGAGGATCGTGATCCCGTCGCGCATCGGGACTTCGACATTGCGTTCTATCAACAGACCGTCTTCTTCGCGCTTCGTATAACCGCGCGGGGGCAAGGGTGGCTTGTTCGGTGCCGTAGAAGGATCGACGCCATCGCGCATGATAAGTTCGAATTCCTGATTTCCGTCGGCCATTCTGTCCCCTCGTCGCTCCCGGTTCCTGCGGCAGCACAAGGCTTGCGCGCACCCCGGATTCCTGTTTCTGCTCGTGTGATAGCAGCGGGTTGAGGCGACGCAAGGATGTTGATAAATCAAATAACGATGTCGGTGCCGTGGGGCGATTGCCGATCCGCAGGAGCTGATATTCGATGACCCAAAGCTATGATTATGTGATCGTCGGGGCAGGTTCTGCCGGGTGCGTGATCGCCCACCGGCTGACCGAGAATCCGGATGTTTCGGTGCTGCTCTTGGAAGCGGGCGGACGCGATCGGCAGTTCTTCTACCGCCTTGCGCTCGGCTTCCACAGCTGGCGCTATCCCGAGACCAACTGGCAATATGAGACCGAACCCGAACCGCATCTGGGCGACCGGCGAATCCCGCTACCGCGCGGCAAGGTGCTCGGCGGTTCCTCGACGATCAACGGCATGCTCTATTCGCGTGGCCATCCGCTCGATTACGACCGCTGGCGGCAAATGGGCTGCGAGGGCTGGGGTTATGCCGATGTACTCCCCTATTTCAAACGCTCGGAAACCAATTGGCGCGGCGAAGGCACCTATCATGGCGGATCGGGACCGCTTCAGGTCAGCCGGATCGATACGCGCAAGCTCGTCCACGAGCCGGTGATGGAAGCGGCGCGCAAGCTCGGCTATCCGATCACCGACGATCACCACGGCGAACTCCATGAAGGCTTTGGCGGCGGGGACACGACGACCGATCGCCGGGGGCGGCGATCGAGCGCGTCGCGGGCCTATCTCGATCCGGTACGCTCGCGGCCGAACCTCACTATCGCAACCGGGGCCTATGCGACGCGCATTCGCGTGGAGAACGGCCGGGTGACTGGGCTCGACTATGTGCAGGATGGAAAAAGCAAAACCGTCCGTGCCGAGCGCGAAGTGATTCTCGCCGGCGGCGTTTACAATTCCCCGCAGCTCTTGATGCTATCGGGCATCGGTCCGGCCGATGATTTGCGCTCGATCGGCATTGAACCGATCTGCGATCTACCAGGGGTCGGCCGCAACCTTTCCGAACATGCCGGCTATTGGACCGAACATGCGACGCGTGAGCCTATCACCCTGTTGCGCGAGCTGCGTGCCGACAGACTGGCTATTTCACTCGCACGGTGGGCGATGTTCGGCACCGGCGTCCTCGCGTCGCAGAGCAACAGCTGCCACGCGGAGGTCCGGTCCCGGCCGGAGCTCGAACAGCCCGATCTCCAGCTCTATTTCAATCCGGCCCGCGGCGACGCCAAGCCCTGGTTCCCTGGGATCGGTGAACGGCAAGAGCACCGATTGAGCGTCGTTGCCTGTCTCGTCCAGCCCGATAGCCGGGGGTGGATGGAGCTCCGTTCGGCGGATCCCAGGGACAAGCCGCGAATCAGCCTGAACCTGATGTCTGAACGAAGCGACGTCGATGCGCTTGTGCGCAGCGTGGAAATGGTCCGCGAAGTGTATGAAACCGATCCGCTCGCGAGTCTGATTTCGCATGAGGTGGTTCCGGGCCCCGAGGTCCGCGGCAAGGCGGCGATCGAACAATGGCTGCGCAATACGCTGATCGTCACGCATCATGCGGTCGGCACCTGCGCGATGGGCATCGGGTCTCAATCGGTTGTCGACCCGCAACTGCGAGTGCGCGGGATCGAGGGCCTGCGCGTCTGTGACGCGTCGATCATGCCGACCGTGCCCGGTGGCAACACCAACGCGCCGTCGATCATGGTCGGTGAAAAGGCGGCTGATCTTATTCGCGGCACGTCCCTTCCGCGCGAAGAGGTACGGGAAGGCCTCGCCTCGGCAGCCTGAACACCAATCCAAAAAAAGGGCCGGAGATAATCTCCGGCCCCAGTTAAACCCAACGGCTTGAAGAATTCGCCGAGGGAGGAGTCTCGTTAGTAGCGGAGCCGCAGACCGACCCGGTAGGTCCGCCCGACAACGTCGTAGAGAACGTTATTGGTCGGGCCGAAGCTGGACGGCGCGACGGGCGGATTCTTGTCGAACAGGTTGTTGACGACGCCGTAGATCTCAAAGTTGCGATCGCCCTCGCTCCAGATATCGTAGGACGCGTTCAGGTTGACATAGGTAAAGGCGCCGATGCGATTGTCGCTGATGCTGTTCGGTAGCGCCGGATCATAGCCGTCCTCGTCGGGCCCGATCAGCGTATTGTTGTAACGGCCGCCCGATACGTGGCGAACCTGAATTTGCGCTGCAAACGGCTCGACGTCATAGGTCAGATAGGTGTTCACGATGTATCGCGGAACGCCCGAAGGCTGCGATACCGGCGAACCGTTCTGGCCCGCGCGGTCGACGGAGGTTCCGCTCGAATCCACCGTGATCAGGTCGTCGACGATCGTGCTGAGGACGCGCAACGTCACGCTGCCCGTGCTGACCGGTACGCTGTAAGAGGCCTCGAGATCGAAACCGCGCGTGATCAGCGTATTCAGGTTCAAGTTGAAATTGCGAACCTGGGTAAGTTCGCCGGTGGTCGCATTGCGGCTGACCAGCGAGCAGAGATCCGTTGCACCGGCGGCGCACCGATCAACGATTACCTGTCCGCCCAGCGTCGCAACGGCACCGTCGAGCGTAATGTCGAAATAGTCGGCCGAGAAACGCAGGTCTCCGAAGCCGAAATCGGGCTGCAGCACGAAGCCTGCGGTCCAAGTATCGGCAGTCTCCGGCTGGAGCGTATTGTTACCGGCGAGAAGCACCGGAATCAGGAACTGCGTCCCCCCGAAATTCGGATCGTTGATTGACTGGAACGAGCTCTGCGCCGGCGAGAACAGTTCGAACACATTGGGTGCGCGAATGTCCCGCGACCGCGTGGCGCGCAGGCGGAGCCAGTCGAGCGGCGACCAGTCGGCACCGATTTTCCAGGTCGTGACCCTGCCAGACGTGCTATAATCAGTGACGCGGACCGCGCCGTTGAGCTCGGCATCGTCTGACAGCGGCAACACCGCTTCCACAAAGCCTTCGAACACATCGACTTCGCCGTCGATCGGCGCGCCCGGCGAAGTGTAAAAGTCGAGCGCCGTCGAGATCGGGTCGGCGGTGCCGCTGGCTTCGTCCTGGCGGAATTCCACGCCGGTTGCGATCGCGAGCGGGCCGGCCCACAGGTCGAGAAGATCGCCTTGGAGGGTGATCGAGGCGACATGCTGGGCGAGACGGGTGGTCTGCTCGGACGTGCCGGTGACATAGTCGATCGCGGCGGCAGACGGGCTGCCATTGCCGAACGGATTGAGCGGCTGGCAGCCGGCCGCGGCCGGGTTGCCGAGCAGTACGGCGCGGCAGACCGGATCGCCGGTTCCCGGATCGATTACCGCGTCGAGAGCAAAGGCCCGATTCGAGTTGATCGTCGTATTCTCGCCGATCTGGTGATAGTTGGTCTGACCATATTGATAATAGCCGTTCACGCTCCAGTTATCGTCGATATCGGCTTCGAAACCCGTGACGATCCGGAAGGTCTCGCGTTCGACATGGCCACGCGACGGGCCGATGTCATTCCACATCTTGCCCATCGGGAAAGCCGGCAGTCCGAAAAAGTCCATCTGCGCGGCCACGCCTGCCGGCAGGAAGGCGTTGTCGCGAGTGATCACGATGCTGGCGATATCGCGACGTTGGGCACCGAGGGTGTCGGCCTCCACATGGCTGTAGGACGCCTCGATGAAACCGGTGAAGACGTCGGAAAATTCATATTCGACATGGCCGAAGGCGTTGACGCGTTCGCTCGGGCTTGCCAGCGGGAAAAACTGGTAGAAGGCGAGTTGTTCGTCGCGCTGACCGGCGGCACCGCCCGACTGGAAGATGCCCGCGCCGTAATATTGGCCATAGTCGTGCTGGAAGGTCGTTCCGTCGACATTGAACTCGGTGCCACGGAGCGGCCCGCCGATGATGATGCCGTTGAACGTGCCGAGCGCGACCGAGATGTCCGGCAGGATCAGCGTGTTGGCGAGACCGTCGACATTGCCCGGGTTGCTGACCGTGTTCCAGGTCTGCGAACACCAATCGCGCGAATAGCAATCGCCCGTGCCCTCGTCGTTGACATAGTCGATACCGAAGATCGCATGGCCGCGGCCGTCAGCGAAGCTCGTCCCGGCGGCGAAGGAGGCGGACCATTCGTCGTCGTCGCCCGCATCGGCGAAACCGTACTGGACGTTGGCGCGAATACCCTCGAGATCGGTATCGAGGATCAGGTTGACGACGCCGGCAACGGCGTCAGAACCATAGGCCGCCGAAGCGCCTCCGGTGACGACTTCCACGCGCCGGACCAGCGAAGTCGGGATCATGTTGAGGTCGACGGTGCCCGCCGCAGCAAAGCCGCCGCCGGCGACCGTTGCCGGAACCACGCGCCGGCCGTCGATAAGCACCAGCGTCCGGTTGGCACCGAGGCCGCGAAGATCGGCGGTGCTCGCGCCGATATTGCTGAAGAAGATCGCGGAGGTCGAGGATGTCGCCTGCGGGCGGAACGCCGGAATGTCGTTCAGGACTTCGGCGACGTTCGTCGTACCCTGACGGGCGATCTGATCTTCGCCGATAAAGGTGACCGGCGTCGGCGTGTCGAAGCCGGAACGCGCGATGCGCGAGCCGGTGACGACGATCGCTTGGTCGTTGGTGTTCTGGTCGGCGCTTGCCTCGACGACTTCGTCGTCGTCCAGATCCTGTGCCAGCGCGGGCGTCGCGCTCCAGAAAAGGGCGACGCCGAGTGCCGTCAGGCTACCGCCACCATTGATAAGGAACCCGTTTCCACGGGAGTTGTTCTTCGCTTTCATTTGCATCTCTCCATCCCCAAAATCTGATCACGGCCCCGAACATATATTCTGTTCTTGGCGTTCGCCGCGCTTGCCCGGTGCTCCATCGGTGCCGCCTTGGTTTCGGCGACGGTGATAACCCTGCATCCGGCCTGCCGCATCCGTGGCAGGGGGTGCCGCGAACTCGTACGAGGTCGTTCTTTATTGGCTGATCGTCTCTTTCTTGGCAATGTTGATTTGTCAAGAAATTGACGGAAGTGGATTTTGGGTCACAGCTGCGCATTGCATCGCCTTCGGCGGGGAATGCCTAACGCGTGGATTCTTAATATATCGGAACCGAGAGATTACTGGTTCTCGACGAACTCGTCGATCTTGCCAGCGATCCGGTAGAGCCGGTCATCCAGCTCGCGTAACTCCTCGCGGCTGAGGTCGGCCGTGATGCTTTGGAAGAATTGTTGCCGTTCGGCGAAAACCCGGTCGAAGACCTCCTCTCCGGTCTCTGTCAGACTTAGAAGCTGGCTTAACCGGTTGGCCGGGTTGGGACGCTTGCGGATAAAGTCGCGCTTCGCAAGCGAGTTGACAGCGCGGCTCACTTCGGCCCGATCCACCTGGGCTGCGGCCGAAAGCTCGCTGGCGCTGGTTTCGCCGAGGCGCCCCAGATGCGCCATGACCCGCCACTCGGCGAGGCTGATATCGGCAGAATCACGAACCTGTTGCGCGCCGATCCGGTCGAGCGCCTTGCCGACCATCAATATCCGGTAGAGAATGTGTTTCGGCCCGAAAATCTGCCAGGCATCGGTGATCGAACCAGCGTCTTTCGCTGCCGCTTTCCTGTTCGTCGCCAAAATCAACCTTCCCGAAGCTGCTGTCGCCGAGTCACCTAGCCACGATTGTGCCGCTTAAGCAATATGGATGCAGGCAAGGCAACGGACATTGGTGTCCGGCATCAGTGCGCTGGCTAGGCCCCGGCTTCCTGCGCTTCGGTAATGGCGATGTCGTCCTTGATCGTGCGGGACGCCAGCAGGAAACAGAGCGACGACAGGACCATGAAACTCGCAACGAGCACGGTTCCGCCACGCGCCCCAGACGAGGAGGCGGCGAGGCATCGGTCATGCAACGCGCCGGCAATCTCCTCGCCCGTGGTGCATAACGCCATATAGTTGCCGCCCGCAAAGCTGGACACGGTGACGATATCGCTGATCCAGCCGAACAGGATCGGCCCCAGTCCGTGACCGACCAGCGTGCCGACGAAATAGAAGAAGAAAGTGGTCGTCGCGCGCATCTGCGATGTCGCGAGATTTTGCACGAAGGACAGGGTCGGCATCGAATAGCAGATAGAACACATGCTCGCCGCCGTGATCAGCGCCATGGAGGCTATCGCCGTGGAAGCCTGGAATGCCGAGAAATAGAGCGGGGCCGAAAGCAGCGTGCCGATTGCGGGGGCAAAGACGTACCAGCGGGTATCCTGGCGCGCGAGCCAGTTCGATCCGAAGCCGCTGATCGACATGCCGAAAGTGACGGCAACGACGCTCGATATGCCGAACATCACGGCCGCGTCCGATACGCTCGTGCCGTATTCGCGCACCAGATAGGGATGGGTGAACGCGCCCATGGACCCGATGCCCATGGTCGCGAAGGCGACTCCCGCAATCGCGAAAAGGAACGAGCTTTTCGCAGCGAGGAAACGCAGTACCTCGACAAAGGGCGGCGGCTTGCCGGTGGCGACCACCGCGTCCTGCGCGCCGCGCCGCGGTTCGCGTAGCACGATCGCTGCAATTAACGTGATGAGGAGGCCCGGCGCAGCGACGACGATGAACGCGGTTCTCCAGTTGAGATGTTCGGCGAGCATGCCGCCGCCGACCGCGCCGATCAGAGACCCGAACGGGATGCCGAGCATGATGATGGTGAGTATTGCGCCGCGTTTGTGCTTTTCGAAATAATCGGCGACCATCGACACGACCGTCGGCTGAACTCCGGCCTCGCCGATACCGACCCCCGAACGAAAGGCAAGAAGCTGCACATAGTTGCCGGCCGCCGCGCACAGCGCCGCGAAGACCGAAAACAGGCCGACCGATGTGACGAGGATCGTCTTGCGGCTGTAGCGTTCCACCATTCGGGCAATGGGCAGCCCCATCGTAGAATAGAAAACGACGAAACTGAAGCCGCTCAATATGCCAAGCTGAAGATCGCTTAGCCCGAGATCCGCCTTGATCGATTGCCCGATCGTATGGATGACGACCCGTTCCATGAAGGCCACGGCTTCGATCAGGAACAGGATCCCGATGACGACGCGGAGATAGCCCTTCGAAAAATTCCGCGGTTCTGCTGGCGACGGGCCAGTGTCGAGGGCGGCGGAGTCGGCGGTCACGATGTTGCCCCTCCCGCCGCCGGATAGTCGGTATAGCCGGTCTCCCCGTCGATATAGAGCGTTGCGCGATTTACCGCCGCCAGTGGCAGGCCCTGCCGCGCGCGCGCGGGAAGATCGGGGTTGGCTATAAATGGCCGTCCGAACGAAACCGCCGTCGCCATGCCGTCTGCGATGGCGTCTTCTGCAGTGTCCAGATCGTAGCCGTTGTTGACGATGACGTCGCCCTTGAACGAGCGGCGCAGCGCCTGGGTCAGGATCCGGTCCTCGGCCTGCGGCTCGCCGCTCGTATTGCCTTCGACGATATGGAGATAGCCGATTGACAGATCGTCGAGTCCCCGGACGGCATGGGTATAGAGGGCCAACGGGTTTTCGTCCTGCATGTCGCCAATGGGGCTGGTGGGCGAAAGCCGCACGCCCGTTTTTTGAGGTCCTGCTACCGCGGCCACGGCAGCGGCGACTTCGAACAGGAAGCGGCAGCGCTTCGCGATCGTGCCGCCCCAACCGTCGGTTCGTTCGTTGGCGCAGCTGCGCAAGAACTGGTCTATCAGATAGCCATTGGCGCCGTGCAGCTCGACACCGTCGAAGCCTGCATCCACCGCGGCCTTGGCCGCGGCGGCATACCGGCCAGGAATTTCCTCGATCTCGGCAGCTTCGAGCTGGCGTGGCTTGACGAGGTGCTGCCGCCCGTTGGGAGTCGCTACGATGGCGTCGGCGGTGATGGCCGAAGATGACACCGGCCAAAGGCCGTCCGGCAGGAAGTCGGGATGCGCCATGCGCCCCGCATGCCATAGCTGGGCGATGATCAGGCCGCCTTGCGCGTGAACCGCGCTGGTCACATTTTGCCAGCCCGCGACTTGGCGCTCGTCATATAGGCCGGGCCCCTTATAGGCGCCGGTTCCCTGTAGGCAGATGGCCGTCGCTTCGGATATGATCATGCCGGCGCCGGCACGTTGCCGGTAATATTCCACGTTGAGCGCGTTGGGGACGGTATCCGGCGAACGGGCACGGGTGAGGGGTGCCATCACAATGCGATTACGCACCGCGAACCCGCCGACCCGGCCTTCCGAAAGCAGGTGTGGATACAGGGCCCTATTCCTCGCCGTTTCGGCGGCGCATGGGGCGTTGATAGGAAATGTCCCGCCTGTCCCAAAAACTCGGGCCCGGCGGGTCGGCGCGCTCGTAGGAGCTGCCATCCTCGACGGCGATGCGCATTTCGGGAACGAATTCGCGCAGCGCAATCCGCCATACCCCATCGCGCCGCTCGCATTTGTCGATATAGCGGCCGCTGCCGAGATATTGGAGCTTCTCGGGCGATCGCAGCATATAGATGACATAGGATTCGACATGCGCCACATCGCCGTCGACATCGATATTTTGTGTCGTCAGATGATGCTGGTGGATCTCGTACTTGCTTTCGTGGAGTTCGTTGCCCCAGTCGACGAACGGATCACGCGGTCCGCTGAAATCTTCCAGATAGTTGACCTCGGCATCCGGCCAGAAGGCGCTCGCGATCAGATCGTCGTCGTGCCGGTCGAGCCCGCGCGCGTAGCGGTAAAGACACTGCATGATCTCGTCGCGAACGAGGAGATCGCGCAGGCGTTCCATCTCCGCAGGCGTAAAAGGCTCTTCCGGCATTGTCGCTCCCATGGTCTGGTCGTTTCGCTTCGGTCGCTCAGAATGCAAATCTGGCGCCGAAGGTGAAACGCGTACCGATCAGGTCGAACAGTACGTTGTTGCTGCCATAATTGTTGCTGTGAACCGAAGTCGGGCCGTTGTCGAAAAGGTTCTCGACACCGCCAAACAGCTCCAGTGCGTCTTCATTCCCACCCATCGGTATCCGGTAATGGGCGAAAAGATTCACATAGGTTTCCGCTGGCAGGCGGTTGAAATTGACGCTGTTGGGGAGCGTCGGATCATAGCCGTCGTCCTCCGGGCCCACGCGGGTCACGTTGTTGATGCCCTTGTGGATGTAGCGAAGCTGCGCGGTTACCGACAAGGGACCGGTTGCATAGGTGACGACTAGATCCGCCAGCCAGCGCGGCATGCCCGGCAGCTGCCCGGGGGGGTAGCCGGTCTGGCCTGCCCGATCGATCCGTCCGCCGCTGTCCTCGGTCGTCAGATGCTCGACATAGGTGGCGAGCAGACGAATGTTGAGGTTGCCGATCTCGTCCCCGAAGCCGGGCATTTCCGTATTATAGGCCAGCTCGAAATCGATCCCGCTCGTTTGCAGTGAAGCGAAATTAAACAGCGGATCAGTGACCTGGGTTATGATGCCGTTCGTATCGCGGACGATAAACGGGCAGAATTCGGTTGCGCCCGCTACGCAACGGTTGACCACGGTCTGCGTGCCCGGACGGGTGATCGCGTTGCTCACATCGATGTCGAAATAGTCGGCCGAGAAGCTGAAGCCCTGCAAGGCGCCGCCCGGCTGGATCGTGACGCCGGCCGTCCAGCTGTTTGCGACTTCGGCGCTGAGATCTGGGTTCGCAGCGATAATCGTCGGTGTGCTGATCGTCGTGTTCTGGACCGGATCGAGAACGATCGTCTGCGTCTGGCGCGCCGACGAAAAGAGCTCGTTGACGTTGGGCGCCCGGATATCGCGCGAACGCGTCACGCGGAACAAGAGGCCTTCCACCGGCTCGAACACACCGCCGATTTTCCAGGTGGTGGCCGAGAAACTGCTGGATCCGCTCGCGCCGTCGAATTCATAAGCCGTCCGGCGGATGGCGCCGTTGAGGTCCAGGGTCGGGCCGCCATCGTCTGACCGCAACAGCGGAACCACGGTTTCGGCATAACCTTCGAACACTTCGCTATCGCCGTTGATCGCAACCGCGTTGCCCGTCAGGAAGCCGCGGGCGAGGGATATCGGATCGGCGTCGCCAGAGGCCGAGTCGGTCCGATATTCGATGCCGCCGGCGACCGAGACCGGCCCTGCCCAGGTCGAGAAAGGTTCCCCCTGGATATTGGCGGCAACGACATGCTGCTCGAAGCGCGTCCGCTGCCGGGTCGCGCCGTAGGAATAATCCTTCGCGGCTTGCGACCACATATTTTCGCCGAACAGGTTCAGCGGCGCGCAGGCGGGATCGTCGTTGCTAGGGTCCGCATCGGCATTGACCCGGCAGACCGGCACACCGCCCTGCGTCGTCACGTCGGCGGCCCGCCGGAAGGCGGCGGGGATCTGTACATTGGTCGTGCGCTGCCGATAGCGGGTTGTGCCGAACTGGTAATATGCATCCCACCGCCAGTTATCGCCCAGATCGCCGTTCAGGCCGGCGGCGAGACGGAAGGTTCCCGTGCTCGAACGGTTCATCGCGCGGCCAAGGTCGAGTCCTTCCCGGCCCAGCGTGAAGGAAGGGATATTCTGGTCGACCATCATCTGGAGGATGGGCGCCGGAATAAACGGGTTGTCGATCTGGATGGGAAGGTTGGAATCGCGCGACTGGGCGGAGATCGACCAGCCTTCGACGCGGCCGTAGGAAAGGTCGAGAAAGCCTGAAATGCTGTCGGTCAGATCCGCCGTCAGATGGCCGTAGAGCGAATAGCGTTCATATTCCGGGGCAATTCTGATCCCGGTGAAATAGGGATCATAGCCATCGCCGCCGATCATGAAGGTGCTGGTGGGTGACCAATATTCGCCGCGGTTAAACGGGATCGGATTGCCGGCGGAATCGAACTGGATACCGGCCAGTGCTTCCGGCGTGTTGATGACGCCGCCGGGGCGGATCGTGGCACCCTTGGCATTGGGGAGCAGAAGGATGGCGGGCAGGCCGTTTACCCCGGGATTGGGATTGGTGATCGTGCCGGGTTCAAGCCTGCAAGCGGGCCGTGTGTAGCAGTCGCCGATTCCAAAATAGCGGTTATATTCGGCGGCGACCGTGAAATGGCCACTGCCGTTCATGATGTCCTGACCGCCGGCCAGCGAAACGAGAATTTCGCCATCGTCGCCGCGTGAGGAAATACCACCCTGGACGGTGCCGCGGATGCCGTCGATCTCGTTTTCGAGAATGATGTTGATGACGCCGGCTACAGCGTCCGAACCGTAGGCCGCGGACGCGCCACCGGTGACGATTTCGGTCCGGCTGATGATGCCTGCCGGGATGAGATTGAGATCGACGATTCCGAGATCCGTACTCGGTGCGAAGCGGCGGCCATCGACGAGAACCAGCGTGCGCTGGTTGCCCAGGCCACGCAGATCGGCGAAGCGCGCGCCGATATTATTCGCGAAGAGATTGGCGGTCGTCGGATTATTGGTCGCGCGAAAAGCAGGTGTTTGCGAGAGCGCCTCGCCAATATTCGTCTGGCCCAGTTCGGCGATGCGTTCGGCGCCGATCACGGTGAGCGGCGTGGGCGAATCGAAACCGCCACGGGCAATACGGCTGCCGGTAACGACGATGGGCTGCCCGCCCGATTGTTCCGTCGCGCTGTCATCCTCCGTCGTTTGTGCCGCTGCAGGGACGCCGACGGACGCGATCATCGCCGCCAGACTGGCACCGACTATAAGTTTTGCTTTGGTTCTGGAATCGCGCGAATTTTTGGTTTGCTCCATGGCTACCCTCTCCCTGTTGTCTGTTTTTATGGAGATTCCTTGAGGAACCGCCTGTTGCGGACCCTTTGGAGGTAATTTGGAGCGGTTGAATAATACTATTTTTGAGATACAGGTATAAGAATAACTTACAGCTAAAGCACTTTCCAAGGAGCCTGGTTGGCAGCTACGAGGCGCCGAATCGCCTTTTCGATCAGCGCTTCGAATGGCTCCAAAACCTGCCCATTGAGCCCCGATCGGGTCAGCAGATATAAACGCAAACTCGCCCCCTCTGCGTCGATCGGGCGCGCGACGAGGCGGCCATCGCCCAACTCGTTGAGAAAGGTTGGGTAGGTCGAGATGCAGCACATTTCATGCTCGAGCATGAGCTGCCGTCGCGAGCTGATTGGCTCGACCTCTGCGACCAGATCGAACCGGATATCGTGGGTGGTAGCGAGATATTCCGCAAAGGCCCGATCGGGCGCACGGATGCTGTCCATCACGATCGGAATCGATTGAAGCGCCTGCAACTTGATCGGGCCGAGCTCGGGGTCGACGCGGCTCGGCGGACCGATGAGCCAGAGGTCTTCGGTCGCCAGGATGCGCGTATTGGGGAGATTCAGTGGAAGATGGGAATCGAATAGCGCGACATCGAGTTCGTCGGTAAGGATGTTGCTGCGAAGCTCGGCATCATAGCCGACGCGTACCTTGATCTCGATACCGGAAGAATCGGACTTCTCGGCGATCATCTCCGGGATCAGCAGGCGCGCCACGGTAGACGAAACGCCGATGCGCAGCACCTCGGTGACCGGGCGGCGGAAGGGGGCGATCGAAGCCTCGGCCTTGGCATAGGCCACCATGACCTGTTCGGCCTCCTCAAGGAAAACCGCGCCTGCGCGAGTGAGCGTGACGCCGCGCGAATGGCGATCGAACAGGGTCACGCCCAGCCGGTCCTCCAGCTGTCGCAACTGCATGCCCAGTGCCGGCTGAGAGATATTGAGCACCTCGCTGGCTGCCCTGAGGCTTCCCGATCTCGCGATCGCGACGAAATATCGCATGGCGCGCATGGTTAGCCCTCGCTCTTTTCGTCCGGCCGGATGGAAGGGCGGCCGAATGCCGTTCGGCCGACATTCCCCAGCGGGCTGGGCCCGATCAAAATGCAAACGATGGAACGCTCTCCCTATTCCCATGGTCGGCCATTGGCGGCAGCCCTCCCGAACGCGGGGGCACCGATCGTAATCGGGCCAGCGTAGATTAGCCCTTGTCTGCCGAACAGCCCCGGCCGCAAATCGAACGACGACGCGGGGTTATCGCTTAAAGTGGGATATACCCCACATCGGAAGTGGGTCCGATTGTGGTTTACGCCCAGACGCTTCGTCCAACATCAATATAAGGCAAGGCTCTCCGCTTTCTCGGAATGGGCCGTCGATAAAGATAAAATATTGGATAGGACCCTGACCCATGGCTGCCGCTTCCGCAGAACAGCAAATCGTAAAACCGGCCCCGGAATCGGACGCTACAGAGGGTAGCGATACCGAACAGTCGGATCAGAATTTCCGATTCTACGATAACCGCCAGAAATATCTGATGTTCGTGAACACCTGCTCGGAGAAGTGGATCGTGGCCGAGCGTGTGGCCAAGGAACTGTCGTCGCTCACGCCGCGTCCGCCAGCCCTGCGCTTCTTCGATGCGGGAATGGGCGACGGCACGGTGCTGGCCCGTGTGTTGCGCGCAATGCACAGCAAGTTCGAACGTTTTCCCTTCTATGTCGCGGGTAAGGAAATCAGCCTCGAGGATGTTCGGCTGACGCTCGACAAGCTGCCCGACCGCTTCCTCGAACATCCCGAAACCGTGTTCGCGGTTACCAATATTTCCTATGCCGATGCGCCCTGGCTTCGCCCCAAAAACCCGGCATTGGCCGCCAAGGTGGTGTGGAAGGAAGCGGCGCTCGAAGGATCGACGACGGCCGATTTCGAGCGGCAGATCCTCGACCTACAGCCGTTTCTTGCCAATAGCTGGCGCACCAAGGTCAGCGAAAAAAATGGCAGCCTTCTGCCCGAAACGCCGACGGTGCTTGTCCTCTATCGCAAGGATTGCCGCTTCCTCCTGGATGGCGTGATTCCACGCCAGGGCAAGCCCGAAGCGGATTTCGACCTGATCCTCGCCAGCCAGCCATTCCGGCTGCGCGCGGAAACCCAGTTCAAGGCGAGGCGCGTGCTTGCGCCGCTGGCCCGGGCGTTGGGGCCGGGCGGCCGGTTGCTCGGCATCCATTCGGCGGGCAGCGACCCGGGGGTCGAGATCGTCCAGAAAGTGTGGCCCGGCGAAGATCCCTTCACGACCTCGCGGCGCGACCTGCTGGATGCGACGCGCGAGGCGCTGGGCGAAGAGGCGAAACATTTCCTCTTCGATCCCCTGCCCAATCGGCAGGCGGTCTTTCGCTACGAAATGCACACCATGCCGGACGAGATCGATAGCGGGGACGCGTCGATCGGGACCTCGACTCTGCTCGCGGCGTGGAACGCGGCGACCTATGTGGCGCAGATCGAGGATGAACGCCTGACAGAGGCAATGGGCAATTCGAACTATCTCGAAGCGACGCGCGCCGCCCTGCGCAAGCATGGCGAGCTGTGGTTCAACGACGAGAGCTACATCATCGCGCGCGAGGCATAACGCCGCGCCCGACTTTCAGAAATCCAACCAGTCAACAACAAAAAGAGAAAGCAGGAGAGCTATGCGCGAGAGTTATTTGTTTACATCGGAGAGTGTTTCGGAGGGTCATCCGGACAAGGTATCGGACCAGATATCGGATGCGGTGGTTGACCTGTTCCTGTCGAAGGATCCGGAGAGCCGTG